>NZ_CP090981.1:0-2400000 GCF_021513135.1 Vibrio sp. SS-MA-C1-2 | reverse complement strand
TTATAAAGGTAATGACAATACCAGTGATATATTTTTTCATATGCGTACACTCTACTATTTAAGTTACTTAAACTTAGATGTGAAATTATCGTTTTTCAAATGTTAAAATTACTAATTTTAGTTTTTTAATTAACCGTTATTCTAGATGAGTGGAAGAATAGATTTATCTTACCTTAAATGGAGATTAAAAATATTTGAGTGATAAATTATCTAATTAATTACTATAATTAAGCACTAGTCGTAGAGAGTGAGATATTTAATCAATGATTCTCAAAAAATAGGTAAGGGGTTATTTTGGGCGCGCATTATACAATTAATCAACATAGTTTTGATATTCTTAAACTGTTTGAGCAAGATATAGATAAGATAGCTTTAATCGTTGAAGGGGGGGCAGCGTACTATCTTTTCTGCTGGCGTTTTAGATACCTTTCTTGAAGCAAATTTTAATCCATTCTCGTTATTAATTGGTGTCTCTGCAGGTTCATTGAATCTGGCCTCCTATGTCTGCGAAGATCAAGGTCATGCTTATAATATGATCACTAAAGTGAGCCGTCACCCTGAATTTTTTGATCTTAATAAGTATCTACTTAAAAAAGTTGGAATGGACTTAGACTATTTGATTGAACAGACAGAAAATCGTTTTCCTTTGAGTTGGGGACGAGGGAGGGAGCAACTAAAAAGTAAAACATTTTTAGCAACAGCTTCTCATGCGGAAACCTTAGAAACCAAATTTTTTGATATTAATCATGTCCGTTGGCAAGATGCTTTGAAAGCGACATCGGCAATACCTTTAGTGAGTAATCAACAAGTAATGATTGATAATCATCCTTGGGTTGATGGTGGTGTTTCTTCAGCAATTCCAGCGGAAGAAGCATATCGTCAAGGCTATAAACACATTGTTGTTATTCGCAGTATTCATGAAGATGATACAAGTAGTCATGATTGGGTTCGATTCCTGACTAAATTTAACCTCTTAGGTAAGAAAATCCCCAAATTAGCTGAGATGTTAATGACCCATGAAAACAACTATATTAATAGTCAGCAATTTTTAAAAAATCCCCCTGAAGATGTCAATATTTATGAGATCTACCCACGGAGAAAATTACGGTCTCATGTTCTTTCTTCCAGTAAAAAAGATCTTCATTCTGATTATTTATTAGGCAAGAGAATGGGGCAGTTTTTTCTTTCCACTGTAGCCAAAAAGCTGCACCTCACTAATTCTAATTTGAATGTAAAAAACAATCTGTTGCCATTAATTACCAATGAGCAAAGCTTGATTAGTAATATTAAAGATCATATAAACTTTCTTTGGCAGACGGCCGAAAAAGGTGAATTTATTGGTGTTGATAAAGTGAAAGTTCGTTGGTTACGAATAAACCCACAAAATAAAAAAGATACGATTGTTATTGTTAATGGTCGAAATGAGAGCTTTTGGAAATACCAAGAGTTAATTTTAGAGCTTAGTGAACACTATAATATTTATACTTATGATCATCGAGGTCAAGGCGAATCTGATCGCTTCACAACCAATCCAGAGTTAGGGCATGTTGATGACTTTGCTGATTATGTAATGGATTTATACATATTTATGGAAAAAGTAGTCTACCCAAATATTGATGGAAAGTGTTATCTTCTTGGACACTCTATGGGTGGGGTTGTTACGACAAAATATGTGACACTGTTTGAAAACAGTATCGATGCGATGATTTTAAGTGCACCAATGTTTGGAGTGGTCATCCCAAAAGCGGCTTCGGTAATAAAAAAGCCAGCTCTGAATATATTTGAATATTTCACTAAAAAGCCAAATTATGCATTAGGTGCTATTCAATATAAACATGCTCCATTTGAAAAGAATGTTCTCACTCAAAGTAAAATTAGATATAAACTCTTTAAAGAGCTTTATAAAAATAATAGTCACCTTAAATTAGAGGGGCCAAGTGCTCGCTGGGTCAGTGAATCAATCAAAGCAGGCAAGCAATGTATTCAAAATGCAGAAAAGGTTGATACGCCAACCTTGATCTTGCAAGCAACGAATGATTCAGTGGTTGATAACAAAGCACAAGATAAATTCAATGAACAATGTCAAACGAGCCAAATAATGGAGATAGAAGACGCATTTCACGATATATTAATCGATAAAGATCAATGTAGAAATAAAGCGTTAAATGAAATTTTTCATTTTTTTAATCAATACGATAAAGAGTAATGCTTAACTCTCCCAATAAGGTGTGCCACTAAAATACTGTTGAATAAAATCAATGAAAACTCGATTTTTATGGGGGAGGTAACGACTATTTGGATAGACAATATAGGCATGGGTACGTTTAATTTTATAGTTTGGCATGATTTCGATGAGCTTCTTATCTTTGATTTCTTGCCACACATTAAATGTTGGAAATGCGGATATACCGTGATGGTTAAGAACCATCATTTTTAAGAAGGTCCCATTGTTGGCGTAAATATTAATTTTACCCTTTAGTGTATATTCACGATCATCTTTATCATGAACCGTATAACCAGCACGCTTGACTAATGAATATTTGACTAAATGATGCTGCTTAAATTCTTCAATAGTTTCAGGGTATCCATGTTGGTCTAAATATTTTTTTGTCGCACAAATTTTAAAACTCACTGGTGCTATACGCTTAAATCTAAGAGAAGAGTCTTCTAATATTCCAATTCTAAAGGCAAGATCATAGCCCTCTTTAACTAAGTCTATTTTTGTATCTGAAAAGTCGATATCCAATTGTATATCCGGATATTTTTTATAAAAAAGATCAAAAGCTGGCGCTAAGTGCTCTAATCCAAAGACTAAGGGAGCAGAGATACGCAATATTCCTTTCACGGAGGTTTGTTCTAAAACAACCGCTTCATTTAGTTGAGTGACGTCAGAAAGGATTTGATGTGCTCGTTGGAGGTAGAATTCCCCGGCATCGGTCAGACTTGATGTACGAGTTGTACGATTAATTAGTTTACACTTTAAGTTCTCTTCTAGTTCACTTAATCGTTTACTGACCACAGATTTTGCCATATCAAGTTGTTCCGCAGCCTTGGTAATACTGCCGGATTCAACAATGGTAATAAACAACCGCATGTACTCTAATTCGCCCATAGATTATAAACCCTTACTGTTAGCATCAATGAGCATCTTTTTATCGAACCCTGATGTTGTTTTTAATTGTTCGTAAAACAAGAATAATGTCTTCTTATCGTGCTTGTTTATTAGTTTAATCTGAATGTGTAATATTCGCTACATCAACTACGAATATTAAACAAAACACTTATAGGATTACATTATGAATACTTCATTAAAATTAGCATCACCTTTAGCGCGCCTACTTCTTGTTCTTTTATTTCTTATTTCAGGCTTTGGTAAAGTAACGGGGTATGGTGCTACTGAAGGGTATATGGCAGCAATGGGCGTTCCTACATTTCTATTACCTTTAGTTATTATTACAGAATTGGGCTTCTCTTTATTAATATTAGTCGGTTATAAATGTCGATTAATGGCATTCTTATTAGCAGGCTACTCGATTTTAACGGCATTAATCTTCCATCATGATTTTGCGGATCAAATGCAATTTATAAACTTTATGAAAAATGTATCTATGGCTGGTGGGTTTTTACTCTTAGTTATCAATGGGGCAGGTGCTTACTCAATTGATGAACATAAGAAAAAAGCCTAGTATTATCTGTTTCTAGTTAAAAAATATTTGGTCTGTTTTAGCATTTTTAATCATCAACTGATTAAGACAGACCGCTTTTTATCTTCTTGATAATCATATTTAATAATGGAATATGCTCATATAACATCCCTCCTAAATCATAATAATCTCGGTGATAATTGATTTTATCGATAAATAGTAGATGACTAACTCCGGGGACTGCAATTTCGTTACCTTGGTTTATTTTAGGGTGGGCAAAACGCATGACCCAAGTAATAAAAGCCGTTTGATCTTGAATGACTATAGTCTCAATATCAAATTGACAGTATGAGATATTTTCTAATAATCGAGAGAAATATTCTTCGATATTATTCAGTCCAGTTAGTTTATGAACAGGATCTTCTAAAACGGCATCTTGTTGGTACAAAGTAGATAACGATGAGATCTTATCTTTTGAGAGATCTTGATAATATTTGCAGAAATCATCAATTAATTTACTCATGTTAGCCTCTTTTTTAATTTGATATACCCTTCATACTTGAAGTCGCTAGGTTTCTGGCTGTATTCTTTCGCCCCAATCATAGAGTACACCTATACTCATGGGGCCTCACTTACTTGCCGCCTACTACCAACTCCAATTATTTTAGGTATATGGGTAATCATCATCAAGTATATACTCATATTCAGTTCTTATTTTTAAAAACACTCAACGCGTATATTAATTAAAGTGAAGGGTACGTTTTTTCACCGAAATCATTTTGCGTTATTTCTAAATTGTAAAAAGAGGGTTGTGTAGTAAACAGTTAACCCATTAACTTGTTTAAAGATATGAAGAGGACTAATTTTAATTAAGTAATTTTAAAATAGGGCGTGATCCTTTTAACTCTTAAATGCGTAATAGTTAGTGTCATTAAAATTTACTCCACCCATCGTTTTCGGAAAACACAATGAAATCTTTGATATAGCTAGCCAACTCAATTTATACCTAATGTTACTGAAGTTGCTAGTCGGTGACAAAGGTCTAAGTCTGAACAGAGGTGAATACTGGATGAATATGGACACGACTACATTATTGCGAAGAGTTGTTAGTATCGAGTATAAAATGACCAACTCAATAAGCAATTCAGATAATCATCAACAAGATGAACAACAGCGATTGAATAAACTCCTGTCGCGGGTCGCTGAATTTCAGGATCGGGAAGCTTTTGCCGAGATTTTTCATCTTTCCACAGGACGAATTTATCAATTTGGGCTCAAGCGTTTTCAACATAGTCAGATGGCAAAAGAGTTAGTACAAGAGACGATGATGACGGTGTGGCACAAGGCGGCATTATATAATGCAAGTCGAGGTGATGCTGGTGGTTGGATTTATACCATCATGCGAAACCAATGTTTCGATATGTTGCGTAAGATGCAGAGTAATCGTGAAGATTGTATAAGTTATGACATTTGGCCTCTTTATGAAAATAAGGTCGAAGAATCACCAATAGATTGGCAGCAATCTCATGAATTGAAAAATAAAATTCAACAGTTACCGCAGGAACAACGACATATTATTGATGGTATCTATCTCCAAGGGTTAACTCAACAGGAGTTGGCTGAACGGTTAGACCTTCCGCTTGGTACAATTAAGTCACGTCTGCGTTTAGGGCTGAGTCGATTGAGAAAGGAGTTAAGTTATGGCCTTAATTAAGCATCATCCAACTTTTGAGTTGTTAACATTATTTGTGCAAGGTGAACTTGATGAATCCTTAGCAATCGCAGTGAGTGCTCATTGCGAGCTTTGTGAACAGTGCAATGAACAAGTCACACTCCTTACCCAGCAGGAAGCACATCAAGCCTTTTTTACTGAAGATGACATATCATTAACTTCAACGAATGCTTTAGATGTTAATTTCGATATTCTGCTTGATGATATTTTCTCTTCGGAGCAAAAGCCAACAATACTTTCACCTCAAGAACCTAAAGAAATTAAGGTACAAGGGAAATATTTCTCCTTGCCAAAAGCACTAAATAATTACGATATCCAAGAATGGAAACAAATCGCAGGAGTGAGTAGAGCCTCGCTAAATCAAAATAATCTATTGCGTAGTAACCTTCTTTATATAGAAGCGAATAAAGCAATTCCTGAACACACACATCAAGGATTTGAATTGACGCTTTTATTGTCAGGAAGTTTTCGAGATCAGTGTGGTGAATATCAAGCTGGTGACTTTATTTGGTTAGATGAAAAATGTAGTCATTCACCTAAAACCACAGAAGGTTGTCTTTGCTACACAGTGCAGAATGCGCCAATCTCTTTTACTCAAGGTGTTAATCGGTTAATCAACCCGTTTACAACGATGCTTTATTAGAAAGTGATCCTTTTATTGTTCGACTACGTTGTTTAAAGAACGAGAAAGGGTCACCGTCGTAAGAGGAGTCCAAGATGAAAATTCTTATCACTGGAGCAACATCGGGAATTGGATTGGCGCTAACTGAAGCGTATGGTAAAGCAGGCAACCAAGTTATCGCATGTGGACGTAACATTTCTAAACTCGATCATTTAGTTGATCATTATTCGGTGACACCATTACAGATTGAACTCACCGACTATTCTCAACTAGAACAGAAATTGTCCCAGCAAACCGAACTGGATTTAGTGATTTTAAATGCAGGGAATTGTGAGTATATCAATGATGCGATCAATTTTGATGGTGCTCTGTTTCAACGTGTCATCGAGACGAATGTTATTTCAGTGGGGTACGCTATTGCGGCTCTACTACCAAAGATTAAGATAGGTGGGCAGCTCTCATTAATGGGTTCAAGTGCGGCATATGTTCCTTTCCCTCGAGCTGAAGCTTATGGTAGCAGTAAAGCGGCGATTCACTACCTTGCTAAAACATTACAACTAGATATTCCCATTGAGCGTTGTCAGATTAGCTATATTGCACCGGGATTTGTCAAAACGCCATTAACCGACAAAAATGACTTTCCTATGCCAAACTTAATAACAGCCCAAGAAGCTGCAAATGCAATTATTGATGGTTTAGCTAGCCGAAAAAAAGAGATCCGTTTTCCTTATGGATTTACTCTCTTCTTAAAAATTATGGCGCACTTACCAAGCCTTTTTTGGACGAATTTAGCCAACAGGATGAAGAAATGAAGAAAATTGCGATAGTGGGAAGTGGAATATCAGGTCTAGTTTGCGCGCATTTGTTATCTAAACAACATGCAGTGACATTATTTGAAGCGAATGACTATATTGGTGGGCATACCGCCACTAAAACCGTCCATGCTGAGGGACGTGATTGGAATATTGATACTGGATTTATTGTCTTTAATGACCGTACTTACCCAAACTTTAATCGCTTATTAGAGAAAATTGGTTTGGTAGGTCAAGAGACTGAAATGAGTTTCAGTGTCAAAAATATTCATACGGGTTTAGAGTACAACGGAAATAACCTTAATTCTTTATTTGCTCAGCGTAGTAATTTATTGAATCCGCAGTTCTTGTTTTTAATTCGTTCTATTCTTCGATTTAATCATCAATGTAAATTACTTTATAACAGTGGTGAAGTTTCACAACTCACTAATATTACCCTTGGTGACTTTCTAGAAAACCATAATTATAACCAATATTTTGCTGAGCATTATATTTTACCGATGGGTGCCGCTATCTGGTCTGCAAGTTTGGATGATATGCGTGCTTTTCCTCTCAAATTCTTCATTCAGTTTTTTTATAATCATGGTTTATTGGATATTACTAATCGTCCACAATGGTCGGTGATTCCTGGTGGGTCTAAAACCTATATACCTCTTTTATTGAAAGATATCGAATCTATTGTTCAGTTAAATTCGGCGGTAACAAAAGTTGAGCGAGTCAATGGACAAGTCAAATTAACCATCAATGGCAATGATAATGAAGCGCAAATGTTTGATGAGGTCATTTTAGCGTCACACAGTAATCAAAGTCGGAAAATGTTAGTAGATAAGAGCGAGCTAGAGGATGAGATCCTCTCGATGCTTACTTATCAAGAGAATGAGGTGGTGCTCCATACCGATGAATCACTGTTACCTGAAGCGAAATTAGCATGGGCAGCTTGGAATTATTCATTAGATACTTCTGATAATCGTCGTCCAACTTATGTCACTTATAATATGAATATTTTGCAAGGATTGACGACCGACCATACCACTTTTTGTGTCAGTTTAAATAATGGTCATCGAATTGATCCAGATAAAGTCCTCGGTCGTTATCTTTATGATCACCCTGTTTTTAATCAAAATACCATTTCAGCCCAACAACGCAGAGAGGAGATATGTGGTCATAATCACACCCATTTTGCAGGAGCGTACTGGTATAACGGTTTTCATGAAGACGGGGTGAAAAGTGCATTAGATATTTGTCGGCGTTTTGGTCTTACTCTTTCAGATACGAGTTTATAACCATGAATCGTCGAGCAGGGTTAACTCAGCAGCTCGATAGTCGAGCTAAAAGGACAGTGACTTTATCTGATGAGTTATGGAGGAACTCTTGTCTCTATCGAGGGAAAGTTCGCCATCGACGATTTTTACCCAAATTACACCGCTTTGAATATTCGATGTTTTTTCTAGCGCTCGATCTTGATGAGATAGATCACTACAAAAAAAATCAGGGAGAGAGGTTTAGTTGGCTTTCGTTCTCTAATCAATTGAGCTATTTTCACCGATTAATTAATCCGTTATGGTTTAATTCATCTGACTATGTTGTCGATAACCAGATAAAAAACACGGAATTGAGTCTAAAACAACGGGTTTGGAATAAAGTTAGAGAAATTCCTGCAACGAGCCACTCTATAGTGCTAAATCATCAATCGAATCAAGGTCGGGTACTATTTGTCGGTCAAGTTCGCTGCTTTGGGATCTATTTTAGTCCAATCAATCTCTATTATTGTTATAACAGACAAGATCAGTTGGTGACCTTGTTGGCAGAGGTGAGTAATACGCCTTGGAATGAACGCCATTATTACCGTATTGATATGGATAGTGAGCAGATTGTCGACAAAGCATTTCATGTTTCTCCCTTCATGGAGCTCTCTATGCGCTATCATTGGAAAATAAAGTCTCCAGATGAGCATTTTTTCCTCCATTTAGAAAATCATGATATAGACCCGAAATTAAATGGATTTGGTGATAAAAAAGAGTCGGTTAAGCGATTTGATGCGACACTTTTAATGAAGCGAGAGCCATTAATGACAAAAAATATTCAACAACAAGTGATCCAAATTCCATTGATGACCGTAAAAATAGTTATTGGAATTTATTGGCAAGCTCTAAAGATTTTTCTCAAAAAAATTCCCTTTGTTTCTCATCCTGAGCGTTAGGAGAATAAGATGAATGACGTAGCGCAAACAACTCGTAATCTAAACCAATCAGCAAGAAAGTTAACGCTTCTTGAAACGCTATTCCGTAAAAGTTTATTTAAGGCTCTAGAGTCTCTTAAACAAGTTAAATTAGTCATTATTGAAGATTTTATTTTATCTAATTCGTCTAAAGAGATTAAAGATAGTTCCCGACAATTTGTATTTGGTTTAAACGAGCAACATATTGATGGTGTACACCTTACTGCTACGATAATTATTCATGATCCAAGAGCTTATCAGAAAATAGCCTTGGGAGGTGATATTGGTGCCAGCGAAGCATTTATTGATGGATTGTGGAGTACACCAGATTTAACCCAAGTGATTCGAGTGATGGCAAGAGAACAAGGAACCTGTGATCAAGTTGAAGGCGGTTTTAGTAAGTTGATTAAATGGGGTAGTTTGCTTGAGCACAAATTGAATCACAACAGCCAAGCGGGATCTAAGAAGAACATTTTAGCGCATTATGATTTGGGCAATGAGATGTACAAGCTGTTCCTTGATAGTAACATGCTTTACTCTAGTGCAATTTATCCTTCTGAAACCAGTACATTAGAAGAGGCGCAAATCAATAAAATGGATCTGATTTGCCAGCGTCTAGAATTAAAAGAGAATGAAACCTTACTTGAGATCGGGACTGGTTGGGGTGGTTTGGCGATTCATGCTGCTAAATATTATGGTGTGAATGTTACTACTACCACAATTTCTGATGCGCAATATGAGTACACCAAAGCCCGTGTTGAACAGCTGGGATTAAACGATAAAGTGACCCTTTTAAAACAGGATTATCGATTGTTAACAGGGCAGTTTGATAAGTTAGTCTCTATTGAGATGATTGAAGCGGTTGGGTATCAATATTTCGATCAATTCTTTGACCAATGTAATAGCTTACTAAAACCAACCGGAAAAATGTTGCTACAAGCGATTACTATTGCCGATCAACGTTTTGAAAGCTATAAGAACGGGGTCGATTTTATTCAAAAGTATATTTTCCCCGGTGGTTTTTTACCCTCAGTGTCCGTGATGAGTGAAAAAGTCAGAGACCGTACTGATATGTTAATTACTGAAATTCATGATATTGGTATTGATTACGCTAAAACACTTAATGAGTGGCAAAAGCGGTTTAATGAGAAAGAGAGTGAGCTAAAAGAGTTGGGTTACGGTGATGATTTTATTCGTCTCTGGCGTTTCTATTTTAGCTATTGTGAAGGTGGATTTTTGGAGCGTAAAATCAGTACAGTACATATGGTGAGTGAAAAGCCATTGTATCGAGTGACTCATTAATCGTGTGATATTTACGTATCACTTAAAGTCGATAAGCTAGATTTATACCCCTCATACTTGAAGCTGCTAGGTTGTTGGCGTCGCTCGTTCACCCCAATCATATAGAACCTCTATACTCATGGGGCTTCACTTGCTTGCCGCCTACTAGCAACTCCAATTATTTTAGGTATATAACCGTAACGACTTATTTAATTCGTCCCAATTATTTTAGGAATCAGTTTATAAACAGCAAATTAGATAAGGGGAATTATGTCTAGGTACGATATTAATCAATGGGTTAATCCTGTTTTTCCTTTCCTAAATGCTGTTTGGTTTCAGGGCGTTTGGTTTATTGCCGTTCTTGCCCCTGAAACATCTGCTCTGTTATTTCTCTTCTCTATTTTTTTACATCTGACGTTGAGTTATTACTTTTTAGGAGCATGGCGACGAGACATATTAGTGATGTTGCTGGTGGCTTCGATTGGAATCTTGATTGATGCGACACTTGCTCAGCTTGGCTATTTTACCTTTTATTCTCAACAGATTATGCCACTATTTTTAGTGATGATCTGGTTACACTTTGCGATTGCTTTGAATTATAGTCTAGTTTGGCTCAATCGATTGCCGATGATATGGCTGGCGCTACTTGGCGCGGTTGTTGGTTCAGCGAACTACTTTGCTGCATCAAAGTTAGGGGCAGTGAGTTTCGATAAAGGTGTTGGCATCACATTAACGATTGTTGGAACCATTTGGTTGATTTCTTTAGTGTTATTTATGATGATTCAAAGAAAAGTCAGTAGATTTCTTCCCGTATCGTCTACTTTAGATAAGCCGGTAAATACAAGTTCAGCAGACAAACTTGATAAAGATAACCAAAGAAAACCCCAAGGTGCGCAATTAAGGTTGAAACGATCATTAGTGGTGTTGCTGGCGCAGTTTTTTGCTCTTGTATTCGCTCTGTTGTCGTTGGAACTTTCTGCTGCTGATGCTAATTCAACATCACTTTCAACACTATCATCTACTGAGTTACCCTATTCAAAGAGTGAATCACCAGACGGAACTAATTCAAAAAGTCATCATTTAACCGATAGCCCTAAAATCATCGGAGATAAGCATTTAATTACGCAATCCAGTGAGCAGTTATATGATCAATCAATGCTTAAAGTGGGGGAGACTACATTTCGTTGGTTTATATTTAAGATTTATAAAGTAAAATTATACTCTTTGTCTGGGCGTTATTTAGATCAACCAAGCAATCAACAGTGGCCACTTAAATTAAATATTCGCTATTATCGGAGCATAGACAGTGAAGATTTAGTCGATGCAACACTTGATCAATGGCAAGTACAAAAATTAAGCCATCCGAATCAAGTACAATGGTTAGAGAAGCTCAATACTATTTTCCCTGATGTGAGTGATGGCGATGAAATAACCTTGATAATAGATAAGCAAGGTAAGAGTCATTTTTATTATAATGGGGTATCAATAGGTCAGGTTTTAGATAGCGAATTCTCCCAACATTTCATAGATATCTGGCTCTCGTCACAGACACCTTATAAAACGTTAAGATCTGAATTGGTTGGAGGACGTTAATTTGTTACGTTGTTCTAGTCTTTAACGAATAAAAAATAAATATTAAGGTGTGGAAGTTAATGAAAAAATTTAAAGTTATCTTGTTTGATCTCGGAGGTGTTTTAATTGAGTTGGGCGAAAATTTATTTCCTACTTCATGGCATAACGAAGGGAATAGTTTCCAATTAGCTGACTATTTTCATTCTCCGTTAGCGATGAAATTCGAACGAGGCTTGATCAGTGAACAAGAGTTTGCTCAAGGAATGAATAAAGCATTAACGTTGAATGCAACGGTAGAAGAGACGCTAGCTGCGTTTCGTGCATGGCCTAAAGGTTTTTACTCAGGTGCGCCTGAACTCCTTAATGAATTAAAGAGAAACTTTCAACTTGTCGTGTTAACCAATACGAATGAAACACACTGGCCAAGATTAATTGATGAGTTTAAATTAAAGGATTATAGCAAGGCGATCTTTGCTTCTCATCTTATGCATAAAGCAAAGCCAGATATTAATGTCTTCCAATACGTCCTTTCTCAAGTGGACGTTCTACCTGAAGATATACTATTTTTTGATGATAACCTGAGTAATGTTGAGGCAGCAAAAAGTTTAGGTATTTATGCAGTCCAAGTTAATGGTATTGATGAATTGAAAGTTTCGTTACAAGGTTTAAAACTCATTAAAAACTAAATCTATTAATTAGTATAAATGCCCAAGGGTAATCACTTTGGGCATTTTTATCTGATAATAAATTATTTCCTATCATCGGCTCCTGAATCAAGATCGGGTAACGCTTTTTTGATTGTATATTTAGCAAACCTTCTTTGTTTCGCTGCTCTAATTTGCTGCCACAAGGCTTTATAAAGTCTCTCTGATGGTTGGGTTCTTGTATTATTACCAGTATTCTTCTTACTAAAATCTTTTTCATCTTTTATTGCGGAGAATTGTTGTCGATTCCATGCTTTCAAATCATTTTTCCAATCTTTATTACCTGATGGATAGCGGCTTAATTGTTGCTGCTTATTAGCCTGATACAATTTACGGTAGAGAAGTAATCTCGCCAGAGGGTAATTGGCTTTTTTCAATGCTAATCGGTAATTAATCCAAGCGGGCAGTTGTTGATTTTTATATCTCTTCCGTAATGATAAGATTAAATAGATCAGGAATATAACCACAATCAATAGCAGAGTTAATACCAGCCAATAGGCTTTAATAAAACTGGCTGGAGTATGGATGATTGACCATGTTTGTCCTGCAATGGTAAGGGGCACTAACTGCTTATTTTTGGTATCCCACCATTGAATAGTGATTGCAGGAATCGTTATCTCACCGCTTTTTTCGATAAGATAGGTGAAGTTTACCGATTTTTGTCCCGTGTAATTACCTCGTGTTTGCCCATCTTTGATTATGGCTGGATCTTGATAGAGTCGGGAGACATCGGTTCCACATGTTTGATGACTGTTGTTGGATAATATAGAGTTTTGAGAATGATCTTGGCAATTTGGGCTAAGAGCCGGAAACTGCATCGCTGTGGTATCTGTGCCTTTTAGCATGACGGTGCGCTCGATAGCATCACCAATCTTTAACTTTTCATCTTGAATATTAGATGACCATTTTTGGGTTAATGCTAGTTTAGAGGCGGCTACCCACGGCGTTTCATCAGTAATAAATGGAGAGGGTAATTTAGCACTAAAAGTCATCGGTTGCGTGACGAGCACCCCGCGAACATTTCCCGAACTCTCGGTTGAGACTTGCAGCGAAACCGCAATCGGTGGGATCTGATATTGCCCACTTTTTTGTGGATAAATAGTGAGCTCCCAACGCTGCATTGTCCAAGTTTTACCGTTGATTTTTTTTGTGTAGTTAGTGGCCAGTTTGTTGCGTTGTAGAACAATGGCATTTTTTAGCTCTAGATCACGGATACGAGTGCCAGCACTAAACCATCGATCTGTGCCTAGTTCAATATACAGTTTCACTTGCTCGGTTGTGGCAACATTCTTTTTGCTATCCAACCAACTATTAATCGTCACATGCCCTTGTTGACTGAGTTCTTGGATATTTGTGGCTGATGCAGTACGACAAAATAGCACCGTCACAGTCAACCAAGCCACTAAAAGCCAATGCATTGCAAACCATCTCATTGAAGAGAATGATAGGGTGCGAATTAGGTGTGATCTTATCGAATAAGGCATTAATTGTTCTCCTGATTTGATAATGTTGCTTCAATTTGTGAAGAGGTTGCACTCTTTTGATTGAGTTGGATCTGAAATTTGGTGGCTAAAAAACGAGATGGGTCAGTCGCAACACGATTCATCCAACGTTGGTTTAACGCCTCATCTTGTAATATCTGTTCTGCGGTGAGGGGATCTTCCATAATAAACTCTTTTGCCACCCTCTCTTCTGCACCATCAGAGGTTTTAGGGGCATCACCTAACTCTCTAGATGCCTCATTCTCGGTATTTGCTTGACTCTCACTCATTAGATTGATGTCATCGATAATCTTCTGTAATACGTTCAGATTATGGTTTGCATTAGGATAATCAGGAGTTGCTTTTATTAATACTTTATACAGATCTCTGGCGGCAATATATTCTCGCTGGTGGGCGAGGGCATTGGCGGCATTAAATAACGCTTCTGGCGAATCAACGCGCATAAAATAACTGTGGGCTTTCTTATACTCTTGGGCTTGATAATAAGCGACCCCTTTCCATAATGGATCGATAAATCGTTCAGCTGCGGTAAGGTAATCTTGCTGTTGATAATACCATTGGCCTTGTTGATCGGCAGTTAGCCAGATATCAGCAAAATGCCATTCAGCGGCTTGAACTTGATTGGGCGCAGAAGATCCAAGAATCAACATCGATGCTAAACACCATTGAACCAGCCAACCCTTTCTAAACCACAACAGGAATAACGCCGCGAGAGGGAATAATAGGTAATAACCAACATCTTTCCATGGCAGCGATTTATCTAAGCTTAATAACATATGACGAGTGATCTGTTTATTGATCGATTCAATATCTTGGTTATCAACGCTGATGGTGATGATTTCTCCGTTACTTTGATCCGCTAATCGTTTGAGCCCAGTATAATCCATTGGAATATCGGACAGTTTTTCATTATTTCCAATTGAAAAAACAATCAGTTGATGATCTGAGTGAGCAAAATAGTCACTAAATTTCTGTACGGTTTGTGATCCGAGACCATCTGTAATTAACAGCACTGTCCCTGAGGTTGGGCTATTTTTAAATTCAGCATCAATGAGCGGCAAGCTGTACTCGGCAAATTTCCCTTTTCTTGGCATGATATTTGGTTTAATTGCATGAAGCAGCGGTTTATAAACATCGCTATCTTGAGTGGCAGGCATTGCTAAATGCGCACTGCCTGAATAGACAATTAAACTGGTGTTGCCGCCTGACCTTAACGTCAAAAGATCTTCAATTTTCTGTTTTGCTCGAATAAGACGACTGGGTGGTAAGTCCTTTTGTTGCATCGATGACGAGTTATCTAGAACGACCACCAGTGGCGCTTTATCTTCACCAAAAGGAGAGAGTTGCTGTTGCCACGTTGGACCTGAAGCGACAATAACCCCAAGAAGAATAATTAGATAGAGTAGTTTTAAAGGTAGCAGTTTCTTCCAACCACTATCACCCACCGTCAGCGCTTTGAGAAGATGTTCAGGGAGTTGTTTACTGAGCGTCTCTTGTTGTTCTTGTCTCCACCGCCACACCAGCAGCAGTGAAAAGGGGATCAATAAAAATAACCACTCTGGGCGCATAAAGTGAAATTGTTGCCAAAAAATTGAATCAAACATTATGACTTTCGCTTTGTATTGAGAATAGAGAGAGTGAAAGCGAGCAGGTAGATCAATAAGCAAGCGATAAGTGGCACATAATGAAGACTCACTTTCGGTTGATAATGGCTACTGTTATACACTTCGGGCTCTAATTTTGAAATTTGTTGATAAATGCGTTGCAGTTCTGCAGGTGATAGAGCTTGAAAAGATTCGCCACCGGTAATTTTAGCAACACGATCAATCACCGCCATATCAAGGGCTTGTTCACCGACCGTTTGTGGATCTCCCATCGCAATCATATGAAGACGTATATCTCGACTTGCTGCAATCTTTGCTGCTTCAATCGGTGGAACGAGACTATCGGTATCATTACCATCGGTTAAAATAATCGCGACTTTTTGTGGTTGCTGATCCTGAATGGTTTTTGAGCTGTCAGTTAAATCCTCGCCCTCTTCAAACACTTTAATGGCTAAACCAATCGCATCACCAAGATGAGTGCTTTGGCCTGCCATCGCAACACGGGTCTCATTTAGTAGTGCTAACCACGCTTGATGATCGGCGGTAAAAGGCGCTTGCAGATAGGCGTGATCACCAAATAAAATTAACCCTAAACGGTCGCCTTTTCGGTTTTCACTAAATTGACCTAATACTTTTTTCGCTGCATCAATACGGGACTGTTTTTTGCCGTCAGGAGCAATAAAGTCATTGGTATCCATGGAGCCAGAGAGATCGACCACCACCATCACATCGCGGCCGGTTAGCTCACGAGTTTGAGGTTTACCTAACCACATCGGTTGCATCATCGCGATAACGAGCAGTAACCAAGAGAGGGCTAATGTCAGTTTTTGCCACCATTTTGCACTCAATCGAACAGCTCCAGAGCTTGGTTTCTGTTCAAGAATAGTGATTAATAGTTGAAAAAATGGCACTTTAACCGCAGAACGTTGAGTTTGATAAGCGGGTGAAAATCGATAAACAAAATAGGGCAGAGGCAGTAAAACCAATAGCCAAGGATGAGTAAACTCTATCATGACAGCTCACTTTTATGGTGTTGTAACCAATAGATTAACGCTTTAATTAATTGTCGTTGTTGTTCTTCAGTTAAAGAGGGGGCTGATGGGGATAGAAGCCTCTGTTGCCACAATTGCCCCTCTTCACTATTTAATTGATTGGTTTTTTTGTTCATTTTGCTATCAAGAAAAATCAGCAGCGGTTCGCCCATTAATTGGTTAACCCCTGAATTTGGATAAGCATAATTAGCTGTTATTTTGATGATACGAGAGAGTTGATAATTAAAATCCAAGCTCGCCTCTGCTTTATTTAATTCCGTTTCTGCATCTTGATTTATACCAATAGATTGCTGAGTTGTTTTCTGAACTGAAAGCTGAGATGAATTCAGGTGATTCATCGCTTCGATGGCTTCTCGACGATAGCGATTACGGTACCATTGCTTGATTTTATAGCTAATAAACCAACCAGTGAGGAGCAATGTAAGAATAGCAAGCACTTGCCAGCCAACCGTTTGTGGCATCCAACTTATCGATTCGGGTGTTTTTATCTCGACCAAGTCTCTTAACATATAACTGCTGGTGGTTATTGGGTTTTCATTGCTCATTAACGACCTCCCAAGGCAGATTTAAAGGCTTTTTGATGATCACCTGCGGTATCTAAGCTAATCAGAGGAAGTTGTTGAATCGATAAAAGATTAGATAAAGACTGACTGAGTTGCTCAAAGTGAGTTTCAATTCCTTTTAAACGAGGGTTTTTAGCATCAATATTGAGCTGTAATTGCCCATCACTGGCAATAAAAGCGTGTTGAGAAAAATCAGGATGCATTTTTGACCACGATTGCTCTAATGGATCTGAAATTTGAATACAGAGAAGATCATTGTGATATTGCAAGCGCTTCATTTTTTGTAAGTCGGTGGCGTTCATCTGTTGAAAGTCGCTGATCAAAATAATCACAGAATCTTTAAATTGTGATTGATAAATCCGTTGTAGAGCCTGTGAAAATGGTGAAGATAGTTTTATCGAATCCGTTATCGAGTTTGCTGGCGATGGCTGACTAGCACCCGCTATTGAATTTTCTGCATGCAACTGCTGATTATACGTCTCAACGGTTTTTAAAATTCGCATCATTTGATTGGCACTTCGTTGTGATTTAAACCAGTGTTGTTGATGTTCATTAAAGATCAATGCGCCCACTCGGTCATTATCCGCGATAACCCGCCAACCAATTAGCGCAGTAATTTCCGCAGCAACCACTGACTTCATGGTATCAACCGAGGAGAAAAACATACTCTGCTGTTGATCTACGCAGATAATGACATTGTGATCTTTCTCTTCGCTGTAAGCACGAATATGAGGTTTACCGGTGCGTAGCGTTACACGCCAATCAAGGGAGCGAATATCATCTCCAGCATGATAGTGGCGTAACTCTTCAAAATTGAGTCCGCGACCGCGAAATTTAGATTGATGTCTACCCGCCAATAGACTTCCTGATTGTTGACGAGGAAGCAGGGTAAATCCTCTCGCTTGCTGTTTTAGCTTGAGTAGGTTGCGATATTGACAGTAGAGACGAGGATCTTGATATCGATCTTCGTTCTCAAGCGATTTTTTTGTTGAAGAGACTCTTGATGACAACATAGGGACGTTTGCTCACTAGCCAATGATCACGGAGTTTAATAGCTCATCGACAACCTGCTTAGGAGAGATGTTATCGGCAATCGCATCAAAGCTAACAATTAATCGGTGAGCTAAGACAGAATGAACAACGGCACGAACATCATCAGGTTCAACATAATCTCGACCCGATAACCAAGCATGGGCACGAGAGCAGCGATCTAATGCAATAGAAGCTCGAGGACTTACGCCTACGGTTAACCAACTGGCTAATGGTGAATTGGAGTAACGCTCTGGGTGACGTGTCGCCATCACTAAACCGACAATATAACGCTCTATGATCTCTGAAGTATGAATTTGGTTGAGTTCTGCACGCCCTGCAAGAATATGCTCTGGGTCGACTTTGACTGTTACATTGTGACTGTTTTGTTCTTCATCTCGAACCATTCTGATGATCGCCAGCTCTGCATGATCATCAGGATAATTAACCGTCACTTTCATTAAGAAACGATCCATTTGTGCTTCAGGAAGGGGATAGGTTCCCTCTTGTTCAATGGGATTTTGAGTAGCAAGCACCATAAATGGCGTCGGTAATTGATGGGTAATATCACCGACTGTTAATGTCCCTTCTGCCATCGCTTCAAGGAGTGCCGCTTGAACTTTAGCGGGGGCTCGGTTGATTTCATCGGCAAGGACAATGGAATTAAAGATAGGCCCTGGCTGAAATGTAAGATTCGGTTTTCCGTTAATCTCTTGATATACATCTGTGCCTGTCACATCGGAAGGAAGCAAGTCTGGCGTAAATTGGATTCGACCAAACGAGGCTGATAAGCTATCTGCTAAGGCTTTAATTGATCGCGTTTTTGCGGTTCCCGGTAATCCCTCTAAAAGAATATGCCCATCAGCTAATAGCGCAATAACTAATGCTTTGACTACATGTTGTTGACCAACAACGGATTGGTTAATCGAGCTCATTAGTTGTTGAACAGCGTGTTGTGATGGGTTCATTTTTTACCTCTTTTAGCGGGCGGTTTTTATTAATAACGATTTAAAGTGGGGAGTTACCATTGATTGGTAACTCCAATTATTTTAGGTATCGTCTCTGTTTTACTTAGTATCGATCGCTAAACGTAAACCAATATCGACAAGAATGGTGGATTGACTAGCAAAATCACGTCGGTAGTTTTCTGACTCATTTGCATCATAAGAGTAACCGCCACCACGCAGAGATTTATGAGCTAAGTTACGGTCGGTATCAATATTATTATTTGGATTATTTGATGGTGAAATAAAGTAGAAATCTTTGTCATAAGCATCAGAGACTAATTCACCCACATTCCCCGTCATGTCGTATAGACCGAGTTCATTAGGTTTTTTCTGGCCAACAGGATGAAGTTTGTTGTTGGCATTTCCCGCATACCAAGCCACCTGATCGATGTTGTTAGAGCCGCTATATTTATAGCCTTTACTTTGATTACCACCTTGAGCGGCAAATTCCCACTCGGCTTCGGTTGGTAATCTAAATTTCAGGTGAGTACGTTTATTCAATTCAGCAATAAAAAATTGAACCTGTTGCCAACTAACATTGTTCATTGGGTTATTATCACCCGGGAAGTAAGTGTATGAAGGCCCCATTACTTCGGTAAAAATATCTTGGGTCAGTTCAAATTTACTCATGTAAAAGCTATCAATAGTAACTGGATGAGCGGGCTTTTCAGCTTCACTGGTAGACTGATCATTACCCATAACAAAGCGACCGCCTTGGACTAAAACCATGCTTCCCATGATCTGTTGTGTTAGAGGGTTATCATATTTATCGACATTATTTGTCACAGGAAGAGAGCAGCCTTGAAGAGCAAAAAGAGCGGGGATTAGCAGATAACGTAATTTCATAACAGTAACCAATAATTAATAGAAGTGAAATGGAATGATAATGATATTTTCCATCTAATTTTTTCAAGCTATAGATATGAGTTCTAAGGAGGATAAACCATAATTTTAGAACGAATATCTATAACAAAAATTCTAGGTGCTGAAACAACACCTAGATAATTATTTATTTAAGCTTTACTTCATGGTATTCACTTGCTGTTGAAGTGTCTCAATCTGTTGTAATTTGCTTTGCAGTGTCATTGACCCATAATTGATGTTTGATGGGTTCATTGTTTGACCTTTCTGCATTGGATAGTCAGGCAGTGTCTTCATGAAGTCTTGAATGACTTCACCTGCTGGGACAAATAACCACATATTGTCGGCCATCCAGCGTAGATACATACCAGATTCATGCGGTGCTTTCTCAAATGGGTCTGCACGTAGGTTGATGATTTGTGGCCAGTTTGGTTGGAAACGAACCGCATCAGAAATAGCGCCTTCCATTACCGCAAAGTTCAATTTAAAATCACCCCAACGGATGGCATTTAATTCACCGTTTGCTGAGAAGTAAAGCATGCTATTACGTGGTGACTCTTCAGATTTACCTTCAAAATATGGCTTCATGTTGTAACCATCAAGGTGTACGCGCCACTCTTTACCATTTGCACTGTAACCTTCAGCCAGTTTCTCTTTCACGTCAGGAACACCGGCTGCTGCAAGTAAGGTTGGCAGCCAATCTTGTTGTGCCATCATACCATTGAATTGACTACCCGCTTCGATAGTGCCTGGCCAACGAACAAGCTGAGGAACACGCATACCGCCTTCCCATGTTGTGCCTTTTTCACCGTGGAATGGGGTGGTACCACCATCTGGCCATGTTAATGTTTCTGCACCATTATCGGTGGTGTAGATGACAATGGTATTATCAGCAATCTTTAACTCATCAAGTTTGTCTAATAACACACCGACATGATCATCGGCTTCCATCATGCCATCTGCATAAATACTGACACCAGAGATACCGCGGTATTTCTCTTGTAGGCGTGTCCAAACGTGCATACGTGTTGAGTTATGCCAGATAAAGAATGGCTTATCTGCTTTTACCGCTTTTTCCATGAAGGCAAGAGTTCCGTCTAAGAACTCTTCATCGGCATGCTCCATACGCTTACGTGTCATTGGGCCGGTATCTTCAATACGTCCGTCCGCAAAAGCGTGAATAACACCGCGAGGACCGAAACGTTTACGGAACTCTGGATCTTGAGGGTAGTAGTATGTTTCTGGCTCTTCTTCCGCATTTAAGTGGTATAAGTTACCGAAGAACTCATCAAAACCATGCTTAGTCGGTAAGTGTTGATCTTGGTCACCAAGGTGGTTTTTACCAAACTGAGCGGTCATGTAGCCTTGCTCTTTTAGTAGGTCAGCAATGGTCGGCGCCCAATCTGGGATACCGTGAGTAGAGCCCGGCATACCAATGGTTAATAATCCAGTACGGAACGGTTCTTGACCGGTAATGAATGAGGCGCGGCCAGCGGTACAGCTCTGTTGTGCATAATGGTCAGTAAAAAGAGCACCTTCATTAGCAATACGATCGATGTTTGGTGTTTTGTAGCCCATCATTCCTTGGTTATAAGCACTGATATTGTAGTAACCAACATCATCACCAAAAATCGCAAGAATATTTGGACGAGTTGTATCTTGAGCGGCAATGGCAGCATGAGAAGAGAGAACTAAACCAACCCCAACAGCAACTTTACTTAATGACTTCATCATAAGAAACCTTAAAAATATAATTGAATAAAAATATGAAATGTAACTATGTGAGCTTTATTTATAAGAATGGGCGCTCACTGCCGATGAAGCTATTAAAGGTGATTTGCAAAAAAATTCATACTAGGGAATTTACTATAAATGGAATGTTATATTTCACTTTGTGATGGTGAACACGGTCGAAATAAAAACCGTAATTCTACCAGTACCTATTTATCAATATTTCCATCAAAATAGATTTTATTAAACATCATTAGGTTAACGTTTTAAGTCAAGTTGAAAGGTTATTTTAAAAGGTACTCAGGGTTATTGATGTGGTTTAACGATGGCAAGTGAAGTGCACTAACATTTCGAAAACATCAAATAACGATGGGTATAACAATAACAATAACAATAACAATAGTAATAGCAGGGATGCATGGTTGCGTTTTATAACCATATAAACAGGCAATGTGGCTTGTGAAAATTTTTCGAGAATAGGACGATATGAGTAATTTAATTTTAGCTGATGACCATTTATTAGTTGCCCAAGGCATAGCAACCTTATTAGAAACTGAGCACAATATTATTGCGATTGCAAAGAATGGTGATGAGTTGATTGATTTAGTCAATAAGTACTCGCCAGATATGGTGATTACTGATGTTAATATGCCGGGAATGACCGGTATCGCTGCGATTACTAAATTGAAAAATAGACATAAACAACTGAAAACCATCTGTTTAACTATGCATGATGAAGTTGAGTATGCAGAAGGTGCATTTGCTGCAGGTGCGAATGGTTATGTCTTAAAGCATCAAGCTGGTGAAGAGTTATTGGTGGCCGTTTCTTGTGTGTTACAAGGCGAGCAATATATTTCAAAATCAATCGATCTTAAACTTGAAAAACCAACCCTTTCAAATCGTCAAATCAGTGTATTACAACTACTTGCTCAAGGAAAATCAGCAAAACAGATTGCCGATGAACTTTATATATCATCACGTACTGTTGAATTCCATAAATATTCAATGATGAAACTACTTGGCGTTAAAACGAGTGCAGAACTTATCCAATATGCATTTTATCATGGTCTTATGATCAGAAATTAAGAGATTAAATATGAGTGAATCAATTCAAAGCGTTGTGGTAAAACCTGGGCGTCGATTACATGTTATGGCTAAGCCGATTGGAGCGAGTTGTAATATTGACTGTCAATATTGTTATTATCTAAGTAAAGAAGAATTACTTGATTATAAGAAAGGGTGTTCTCCTGAAATGGATGAAGAGACGCTTGAATTATATATTCGACAATATATTGAAAATCAAAATACGCCTGAAATTATCTTCTCTTGGCAGGGCGGTGAGCCAACGTTATTAGGATTGGCGTATTTTGAAAAGATCGTAAAATTCCAGAAAAAATATCAGCCATCTGGTGTGATTATCTCTAATGATTTGCAAACAAATGGCACATTACTAAATGATAAGTGGTGTAAATTTTTAAAGCAAAACAATTTCTTAGTCGGTTTAAGTATTGACGGGCCAGAGCATCTTCATAATGCTTACCGTAAAAATAAAGCGGGACGCGGCACCTTCAAGAAAGTGATGGAAGCCGTCGATCTTCTACATCGTCATAAAGTCAGTTTTGCTACCCTGACTTGTATCAATGACAAAACAAGCCGTAGCCCACTTGAAGTTTATCGTTTTCTTCGTGATGAAGTTCGTTCACCACAAATGCAATTTATTCCGATTGTTGAGCAGAAAACATTCCGTACCACGGCACCGCAACACTGGGATAAAGGTGATATCGCAGTCCAAGGCAGTATTGAGCTAATTCCTCAGGTTGAAGGCAGTGTGATGGAGTCTTGGTCTGTTTCTGCTGAGAATTGGGGTGAGTTTTTATGTACTGTTTTTGATGAGTGGTTGAGCCATGATTTTGGTCGTATTCATGTACAGTATTTTGAAGCTTTTGTCGAAACATGGATGGGACGGAATAATCCTCTTTGTACGCTGGGTCCAATGTGTGGTAAAGGATTAGCGATGGAGCCGACAGGTGATGTTTTTGCTTGTGATCATTATGTTTATCCTGAATATAAGATTGGTAACATCAAAGAGACTAACTTAGGTGAGATGGCATACTCTTCTGCGCAAGAGACGTTTGGTCGTAACAAATCAAATACCCTGACTAAACAGTGTCGTCAGTGTGATTATCAATTTGCTTGTTATGGTGAGTGTCCGAAGAACCGCTTTATTAAATCTCGTGATGGTGAAGAAGGGCATAACTATCTGTGTGAAGGCTGGTACCGTTTCTACAAACATATCGACCCATATATGGCTCAAATTCTAGAGCATTTAGGTTATCCAGTTGCTAAGGGTAAATATCAAACCAAATAAAGTTTTATTTTGAAATGAGTGGCATAGGGAATCTATAGCCACTCATTTTTTTGAAATTATCTTGAAGTGAAAAATACCTTTAAGTGAAAATGATAAAAGGGAGGTTATTGATGCGATTAGATGATATTAGAGTATTCCACACCGTCGTCGAGGCGGGGGGATTTACTGCTGCTGCCCATGTTCTTGACCTGCCGAAATCTAATATTAGCCGCCGAGTTAGTCAATTAGAAGCCAACCTTAACGTCACGCTATTCCAAAGAACGACGCGAAAATTATTCCTGACAGATAAGGGCAAGACATACTACGAAAGAACTCGAATATTAATGAATGAGTTTGTCGAATTAAATGAAAATATGATGGATCGTGGTCAAGATATTAAAGCAAATATCCGATTGCAAATTTTTAATGAAGCCATCATGTTTATGTCATGCTTTTATAAGTTTCAGCAACGTTATCCTAATATTCACCTCAATATTACCGCTCACAATCAACAAGTATTATTAGAACAACATAGTTTTGATCTCTCAATGCGAGTGGGTATTCAACCAGATTCATCGATGGTAGCTCGTTCACTTGGTGAATTTAAGCGAATTATTGTTGCAAGCCCTACTTATATTGCAAATTATGGGCATCCTGAAACCATTGAGCAGATATCTGACCATAATAGCCTCTGCTTTCGTACTCCTGATGGCATCATCGAGAAAGAGTGGATTATTGGACCCGAGCGAATTCCCGTCGAAATAAAAAGTAAAATTATCTGCAATAGTGCTTTAATCGTTCACCATGCAGCTTGTTCGGGCGAAGGAATTAGTTATCTGCCAGAAGAGCTTTGTGAAGAAGATATTGCTAGCGGTCGATTAATCAACCTTTTTCCCAATATCGCCTCTCACCCTGAAAAAGTATGGCTCGTGTTCCCTTCAAGACAACGATTAAGTTATGCGTCTCGTCTTCTGCTTGAATTTTTGATTGAAGAATTAAAGAGTGATAAGTGAAACAAAAAGTAAAAGCGAGAATAATTTATTGATATTGGTATTGATTGATAGTTATCGACATTGATTGCTCGTTATGGGGAATGACGAGTTATTTGAAGTTAAGGGATCATTGCCGAAACTGATTGCCTTATTTCTATATAACTTTTATTGTTTTGTGAATTTAAAATTAAAACAATAGGCGCTATATGGAACATAGAATTCAAACAGGCTCTGAACGCCATAATGAGATGATTAACTGGCGTCACGATATACATGCCCACCCAGAAATTGCTTATCAAGAATTTAGAACTTCAGATAAAGTTGCAAAAATACTGACTAACTTAGGCTTAGTTGTGGATCGCGGATTAGGTGGAACTGGCGTTGTTGCAACGCTAAAAGGTAAGTTAGGTCAGGGTAAAACAATTGGTTTACGTGCAGATATGGATGCACTACCAATGACAGAATTGAATACCTTCAGTCATTGTTCGACACATCAAGGAAAAATGCATGCCTGTGGCCATGATGGGCATACCACTATGTTACTTGGTGCTGCCTCATATTTAGCCAGCTCGCCTGAATTTAAAGAGAGAAACTTTGCTGGCACCATTCACTTTATTTTCCAACCAGCAGAAGAGAATGAAGCTGGTGCAAAAGCGATGATCGAAGACGGGCTATTTGATAAGTTTCCTGTCGATGCGATTTTTGGACTTCATAATTGGCCGGATCTTCCAGCAGGACAAGCGGCTGTTCATCACAGTGCAGTCATGGCGGCATTTGATACTTTTGATATCACGATCACAGGTCAAGGTGGACATGGTGCAATGCCACATATGAGTTGTGATCCTATTCTTGCTGCGAGCTTAATTACCACAGCGCTACAAAGTGTCGTTAGTCGAAATATTGATCCTCAAAAAGCGGGTGTAGTGAGCGTTACTCAGATCGCCGGCGGGAATGCATACAATATCATTCCAGAAAAAGCAGAGCTAAAAGGCACCACGCGATCTTTTTGTCCTGATGTGAGAGATCAAATAGAAGCGAGAATGAAAACCATTGTTCATTCTATTGCTGAAGCACAAGGATGCAAAGCTGAGTTTAATTATAGTCGACGCTATCCGGCGACAATTAATACCTTTGCTGAGGCTGAGTTGTGTCGTGCTGTTTTAGAGTCTCAGTCTGATGTCGCAAACGTAATGATTAATCCACCAGCAAGTATGGGAGGTGAGGATTTTGCCTTCATGCTTGAAGATAATCCGGGTTGTTATATTTGGTTAGGTAATGGCCATCAAAAGAATAACTATAGTTTACATAACCCTAATTATGATTTTAACGATCAAATATTACCTTTGGGCGCCAATTATTGGGTCTCTTTAGTCGAGCATTTTCTTAACTTAAAATAACAGTCGCGAAATTCGATACTGGAAAAGTTATATGTAATGGCGTGTTTATAGAAATGAAGCTAATGATTTTTAGCTTCATTTATCTCTGTTACCGACATCCCTTATTAATATACCGAACGTAACTTCAAGTCAGAAAAATATAGTTCGATAAATAAAGACTACACTTAGTTTACACTCTTAGTTAATAAGGTTCAGTCATGATTATTTTGATTGTCGGTGGAAATGGTGGAATAGGAAAAGCACTATTAATTGCGTTGTTACAACAATTCCCTTTAGCTCAAATACATGCAACTTATCACTCTTCAAATCCTGATTTTAATAAATCAGATCTTCTAACATTAGAGACGGTTATTTGGTATCAACTCGATGTAACGAAAGAAAATCAAGTACAAGCCTTAAGTGCACAATTCGAAAGAATCGATTGGATAATTAATTGTGTAGGGGCATTGCATATTTATGATAGAGGACCTGAAAAAAGAATTACTGAAGCGACAAAAGACCATTTTATTCACTCTATGACCATCAACACATTACCCACCTTATTGTTAGCCAATTATTTTGATAAGTCGTTACGGTTGAGTAAACAGGCTAAATTTGCCACTATTTCAGCTAAAGTAGGGAGTATTACAGATAATCAGTTAGGCGGCTGGTATAGTTACCGTGCTTCAAAAGCAGCATTAAATATGTTGTTAAAAACGTTAGCCATTGAGTGGAAAAAAACCAATAAAAATGCGACGGTCTTGTCAATACATCCCGGGACGACAGATACCCCGCTTTCTAAACCCTTTCATAAAAATATTCCTGCTGAAAAATTATTTACCCCAGAAAAAGTAGCTAAAGATATAATAAAACTGCTACTTGAATCAACGCCTGAGCTGTCTGGATCTTTTCTTGCTTATGATGGTGAGCATTTACTTTGGTAACCAAGACCATTTATTGAACATCAGAGAAACTGAGTCATTAATTTTTTACCCCTTGTTGCCGACAACGCTTAGAGCAATAAATAACCTGATGCCAATCTTTGCTCCATTTTTTTCGCCAACTAAAAGGACGTTGGCAAACAGGGCAGACCTTCTCGGGCAGATTTAATTTTTTATGAGTCATACTCCTCAATATAATCCTAAGGACCATTTTTAAACAGTTTAATTTATTGTTTATTAAAAAAGAGATTCATAAATCTAGAGCACTATTTGGACTGAAATTTTACCATGATGTTTTTTTGCCCGATATGTACCCAGATGACGATAACTTTATGCATCTTATTTCTTATTGATTTTATTGATATAAATCAATCCAATGTAACACTTTGTAGGTATTCATTAGGAGTGAGATCTTGCTCAAATAATTGAATCGCAACATCGGCATATAATCCTGAAAAATTATAACAATTCATAGAAATTAATCATTTTAAAATTAAGGAAAATATATGTTTTATATTCATATGTTATTGCTACTTAGTGTCATATTTATTGGGATAAGGTATGGGGGTGTTGCATTTGGTCTGTTAGGTGGTTTAGGTGTCTCAGTATTAGCATTCGTATTTGATGTGGCACCGGGTAAGCCGCCAATCAGTGTGATGTTAATCATCCTTGCCGTGGTCGCAGCGTCGGCAACACTAGAAGCAACCGGTGGTTTAAAACTATTAGTTAATTATGCTGAAAAACTGCTACGTAAACACCCGAATAAAATTGTCTTTTTGGGCCCTCTTTGTACTTACTCATTAACGGTATTAGTGGGAACGGGTCACTCTGTTTATCCTCTACTTCCTGTGATTTATGATGTGGCTTATAAGAAAGGGATTCGTCCTGAGCGTCCAATGGCAATGGCAACCGTAGCATCTCAAATGGGGATTACTGCCAGCCCTATTGCTGCCGCGGCCGCCGTTGTGATGGCAACGGCAACCACCAATAACCTTGATATTGGTTTAGTGGATGTCTTAATGGTGACAATTCCTGCAACATTAACCGGTGTGATTATTGCTTCAGCTTGGAGTTTAAACCGTGGTAAAGATCTGGCTAATGATCCTGAGTTCATTAAGCGTTGTGAAAACCCAGAGTTTAAAGCACAGTTAATTGATGAATCTGAACCTGTTGATGAGCAAGCACCAAAAGCTGCTCAAGATACGGCGAAGAAA
Organism: Vibrio sp. SS-MA-C1-2; assembly: GCF_021513135.1. NCBI lineage: Bacteria > Pseudomonadati > Pseudomonadota > Gammaproteobacteria > Vibrionales > Vibrionaceae > Vibrio > Vibrio sp. SS-MA-C1-2. The sequence continues at coordinate 2,371,196 of NZ_CP090981.1, read as the reverse complement.
GGGTTGATGATCTTTGTATTGGGTATTTTAAGTGTTATTTTTGTGGCGATGTTTGGCAAGAGTTTAGGTCTGCTTCCTGAAGGCGTAAAAATGTCAGTCGCGATTCAGTTCTTAATGCTTTCTGTAGGCGCGATTATTCTGTTAATCACCAAAGTAGAGCCGAAGAAAATCGTTAACAGTAATGTCTTTATTGCAGGTATGACGGCGGTTATTATCATATTTGGTATTGCTTGGATGAGTGACACGATCATCTCTTACAATAAACCTTACATTATTAGTTTAGTAGAAGGTGTTGTTAAGTCTCACCCTTGGAGCTTTGCGATTGCAATGTTTGCCAGCTCGGTATTCCTGAAAAGCCAAGCTGCGGTATTAACTATTATGTTACCACTTGGCTTTGCTTTAGGTATCCCAGCTGAAGTATTAATTGGTGTGTTACCAGCCTGTTATGCTTACTTCTTCTTCCCATTCTATCCAAGTGATCTCGCGGCAATTACTTTTGACCGTTCGGGCACAACAAAGATTGGTAAGTATGTATTGAATCATAGCTTCTTATTACCGGGCTTTATTGGTGTGGTTACCGCGACATTAATTGGTTATGCATTGTCGTTGAATATCATTGCATTATGGCAATGGGCAATTGTGATTGCGATTATTAGTTTTATGATTAATAAGATGATTACTAAAAAAGAAGAGTTAATCACGGCAACAAATTAAGATAATTCGTTATTTTCAAGTGATGATGTAAACGTCAAAAAACTTAAATAAAAACGAAAGTCGATGAGATTTCAATGTGATACTGTGATCTCATCGATTTTCATATTTTTATTTATCAACAAACATATGATTAGCTTTGGTAACACCGCGATCGTAAGTACAAAAGGTATCAGTAGCTGCTTCGGTTTTACTATGGATTTTAATATTGGTAATGACCTCTAATGCACCGGCATCATAACACGCCTGTTGGGCGTCTTTAATGATCTCTAATAGATGGTTTAGTTCGCCTTTCATTGTTGTCTCCATGGCACCTACTTGGAAAGGAACATCCGCGTTTTTGACCACTTCAATTGCTTTATCGACAACTTCGAAGTTATTTCCCTCTTTGAGTCTTGGGATAATTTGAAATGCGACAAAAACATCTTTGACTACTGGACTATTTTTAGACATGTTTACTTTACTCTTTGTTATTTAATAGAATTAGATTCTGTTTGTGATAGTTTTAGTATTTCGATGTAATTATGATCTTTATCTTGAATATAAACGGAACGAGTTTGATCCCGATGAGTTTTAGCTTGACCATATTTATCGATATTTTCTTTAATAATTGCAAAGTGATATGGGTGCTGACTGGGTAAAACTAAAGCTAAAGCAGTATTTTCAAATTGTAATAAAGCCCAACTCCCATCTTGGTAAGTAACATCACAATTAAAGTTCTCAGTGTACCAAGTCACAGATTCTGCAATATTCTCGACTTGTATTGCAGTATGATGAAGGGTATCAAGTTTTTTATTCATAATGTTACTCAAGCAAATAATGTCATGATGATTATAGCTTATACACGTTAGCTTCTCGATTTTGAGTATTAAATAATTTTTTAATATCTTCAAGAGAGAGAACGAGAGTTGAAGTATTGGTTTTGGGGTGGCATTGCACCTGTTCAGAATTCCAAACATCTTGGTCAATAATCAATTCAACTTCGTGATTAGGATCAGAGAGAATATCAAGAATAGAAACTGAACCGGGTTTAGACGCTAAATATTTATCGAGTCGTTCCGAAGAAGCAAAACTTAGCTTATTAACACCTAGCTGTTCTGAGAGGAGGTTTAACTTTAACTCTTTATTATCAGACATAACCACCAAGAAGTGATTTCTTCCTTTTCTATCTTTTAAAAAGAGGTTTTTTGTGCTGATGCCTGGAATATCTAAACCTAGTTCATTTGCTTGATCACAGGTATATACGGCAGGATGGTCAAATTTTTTATAGTTAATTTCAAATTGTTCAAAGAGAGAATATAAGTCCATTTTCATTCAATACATTGGTTATTAAAGTAGAAAATAACAATAACAAACAGACGATTATTAGACAATGTGAATGAGTATTGTTTCATAAAAAAGTAGCGTGAATGAGATGATATATATACCCAATGTAATTGGAGTTGCCGCTCGTTACGCAGCAACTCCTACTTTTTTAGGTTTGAAAACAGCCTATAACTGTTGCTCTAACGTTAACATCGCTTCCAAGACACTTCCGCTGATGGCTCTAGCTTTGTCAGATGCCGTTGTATAATCAGCATCTACGCCACGGGGATCGATATCACCCACTTTAAAACCTTCAGTGACCGTTAAGTCATTATTGAGTAAACCGCGAATCATTCCAGTTAATGGCGAAAAAATGGGCGTTTCATCAATCATGGCAATTAAATCGCCTTCATTAACTAAATCGCCAAGTGATAGCTCACTACGGAAGATACCTGCGACGGGTGCTCGCATGACGCGCTGGTGGGAGTAACCGACAATACTGCCCGGAATCCCCGTATTTGGTTGTGTTTCACCGTGATAAATAATTTGTCCTAAATGATGACCGCGATTTGTTTCGATAACCGCATCGCAATCAACGCCTGCATTAAAGCCGGGGCCTAAGGCAATGGTAATCGATGCCATATCCTTTGTTGTGCCTAAGTTCTGTTTTGCTAAAATAGCATCAACAACAAACCGTGGTTTTAAAGCTTTTAAACTAACGCCTTCAGCATCGACCAGTACAGGAATATTGCCGCGCTCTAAAATGGCATATGTCTCTTTTAAGTTATTTGCTTTTTCTGCGGTAACACCTTCGACGGTACTGTGTTGATCAAAAATAGCTTGAGCAAACGCCACTGTACGACGAATCACAGTTGGCTTTTCGATATCACTCATGATGACTTTGAAACCCGCTTTATGCAGTCTAAGAGCAACACCGGTTGCCATATCACCCGCTCCACGCATAAAGACTAATTTATCTTGCTGTAAGCGAACATCATCTTTCAACTGTTCACCACTAGCTTGATTTTTGAACTTTAACACTTCAGCCATCACACTAATGGCAAGCTCTTCGGGGGTTTCTGCTCCAATGTTCAGGCCAATAGGAGAGTGGATTTTATCTAATCGATCCTGACTAATTCCGTTGTCTCTTAATGAGTTAAAGAAGGTTTGAACTTTACGCTTGCTGGCGAGTAAACCTGTGTAGAAAGTGGGCTTTTCAATCACGTGACAAATAGCATCTTTATCTTGATGATTAGTGGCGATAACCACGTAGCTGTTTTGATCGATATCTGTTTTATCTATCGCATCAATCATTGTGTCACCGAGGACTAGGCGAGTCCCTTCAGGAAATTGTTGTGGATCTAAGCTACCAATATAATTATCAGCGACGGTGACAGCAAAACCTAAGGTGTTGGCGCAGTGGGCAATAGAACGGTTAACATGACCTCCGCCAATCAGAATAAGACGAGGGCGAACCCCATAAACATCGACAAAGACACTCATTGCTCCACCGCAATCCATTCCCATGGCTTGTGCGCCTGTTTGTGCCATTCGTCCTTGCACCATGCGTGCTTTACCTTCTTGAATCGCTTCAATTGATTGATCAATTACATGACGCTCAATCATACCGCCACCCACGGTTCCGACAATTGAACCATCTTGTTTTATAATCATTTGCCCTGAATGACGGGGTGTTGAGCCTCGAGTCTCAATAATGTTTGCGAGTGCAAAGGGAATATTTTGTTTTTCTAATTCTGCTGCGTGTGAAAAGATATTCATGATAGTCTGCCTTTAATGTTTGGTAGTTCAGAACATGAATATCTCTCTTATTCAATGTTATTGGCGACCTGCCAGCAACATTAATATAAATCAAAGACGTTATTCTGTTCTTACTACCTGTTCTAATTTAGGTTCAGAATTGTTATTAATCATCGACGTTAGCCACACTTGACTCAATGCCGGACAATCATTGAGAATTTCATTTGCCAATCTTAATGTGGCTTGATAATCCTCAAGTAAATCACTTTTGTTGATTGCCCAAATCATTTTTGTTGCAATTGTCACCCCTTGAAACATACCGTTGGGATGATTGATCAATGAGGTCAGTCTATTTCTGCCTAATAGCTCGCCCTCGATTGATCCAGTAATGGTTGAGAAGTGTTCCCATCGATGAAAGTTCTTACTATCAATAGGTTGGAGTACCACTTCCCCCCGTTACCGCAATAACAATATCTGTACTTGAAGGAATGCAAGGTTCATGCCCTAGTGGTGCTTTGATGGGTCTTCTTCGTGCTCCATCTGCCTCAATGATTAGAACTGTGAACAAATCGAGGTTTTTTATATGATTAATTAATTCCGGATCAACACCCAAGACCTTATCTTTGTCATAATCTATTTTACTGGCACAGTAGGTAATTGAGTGACTATCAATTTGAGTGTCAGATTGTAATAGTGATAGTAATTTCTCATTGTCACTATTAATCACTAAGTTAGATATTTGATCTGAGGTCGGTACGAACATCTTGGTTGTAGTAGAGACTAAGACTTTATGTCCTTGTGCTGCCATTTGTTGGGCGAGCCAAAATGTTAAAGAGGTTTTCCCTCCTCCGCCAATTAATGAAATGGTGATCGGTGTCAATAGATCTGAATTAGGCAGTAAAAATTTTTCCATCATGAAACTTCTCATCAAAATAAAAGGTTAATAAAAAATGACGACCAAACAGTATGACATTGACTGTGTAATGCCTGCAGCGGGTCTATCTTCTCGAATGGGTGACTGGAAGATGATGTTACCTTATAAAGAAGGGACAATCCTTGATATAAGTATCGATAATGCTTTAACTTTTTGTCGTCGAGTGATTCTTGTGGCGGGGTTTAATGCTGAGCAATTGATTGAACGCTATCAAGACCGTGCTGAGATCTTAGTGGTAACTAATGAAACTTATTTATCTGGGATGTTTAGTTCGATTCAGCGTGGTGTTGCTGAAGTGGAGACAGAACACTTTTTTATCGCCCATGGTGATTTACCTTGTTTGACCTATCATATTTATGAACAGATGTGGCAGCAACGTGGAGATGAGGTCGTGATGCCAATTTATGGTGACAAAAATGGTCATCCAGTTATTTTTCCTAACAAATGGCGTTCAGTGCTACTGTCTCAGCCTCTTGATAGTAAAATGAAAAAGTTAGTGATGAGCAGTAACCCGACGTTTGTTACTCTTGAAAGTGCTGAAATACTGCATGATATCGATACGCCAGATGCTTATCAGACGCTATTAAAACAGCGCTAGATCTCGGTATATTTTACTGCTTATTTAATGACTTCTCCCAATAAATCACTATCAATATCATAATGATAGTGATCTACTACCTAATTGATAAAGCCATCTTGTTTGTTAGTTATCATTCTCATTTGGCTCAAAATAGACCCTTTTTTTTATTTTGAGCCAACTCACAATCTGATCCTAAGATTAGACTCCCATCACGAAAAATATCCCTTTCTTATTGTGTTATGACTTTTTGGCTCGATTGTTGCTCTTTGTATATCAAGAATAAAAGTTAATTCGTTTAAATATCATTATCACAGGTTATACCGAGTGATTGAACTATTAGCATTTACCATGATCAACAGAATAACAATGATGATAACTGTTTGATCTTATTGCAGAAGCAAGGAGAGTAATATGGGTGACATTATGCGTCCCGTACCATTTGGTGAGATCTTAAATCGTGTTTTTTGCGAATATAAAGAGAGCCAATCTATTTTTGGGATCCCACAGAAGCAGTTTTACCAAAAAAGAGATGAAAGAAAAATTGATGTCTTTGGTGAAACATGTGAAACACCAATTGGTCCAGCAGCAGGTCCTCACACTCAGCTAACTCAAAATATTATTGCCTCTTGGTTAGCGGGTGGTCGTTTCATGGAACTTAAAACAGTTCAGAAACTAGACCGATTAGAACTTGAAAAACCCTGTATTGATGCAGAAGATGAGTGTTTTAATACAGAATGGTCGACAGAGTTTACTTTAGTTAAAGCTTATGATGAGTATGTAAAAGCTTGGATGGCGCTTTACCTATTAGAAGAAATTTTTGACCCACGCATGAGTGGAGAAGCAAAATCGTTCACTTTTAATATGAGTGTCGGTTATGACTTAGATGGCATTAAAACAGCACCAATGCAGCAATTTATCGATAACATGATGGATTCAAGCAACAGTGATGTTTTTGCTGCTCATAAAGAAGAACTTCGCCGCTGGGTGAATGATGAAGCGTTTTTAAAATCAATGGGTTTAGAAGATCGAGCTGATCGTCTGCAAGCGCTACCTGATGCGATTCCAACGAAATTAGTTGAAGGCGTGACCTTATCGACGATGCATGGTTGTCCTCCACATGAAATTGAAGCGATCTGTCGCTATATGTTGGAAGAGAAAGGCATCAATACATTTGTAAAATTAAACCCAACACTTCTTGGCTTTAAACGTGTACGTGAAATTTTAGACAACAGTGGTTTTGATTATATCGGCTTAAGTGAAGAAGCTTTTTCTCATGATCTTAAGATTGAAGATGCAAAAGCGATGCTTCATCGTTTAGTTGATTTAGGTAAAGAGAAACAATTGGGCTTTGGTGTTAAGTTAACCAATACATTAGGCACAATGAACTTAAAAGGCGTGTTACCTGGCGATGAAATGTACATGTCTGGTCGTGCACTATTTCCATTATCAATTAATGTTGCTTTAGAGCTTTCTCGTGAATTTAATGGAACTTTACCTATCTCTTACTCAGGTGGTGCCGCAAAATTCAATATCAAAGAGATTTTTGAAACCGGTATTCGTCCAATCACAATGGCGACAGATTTATTGAAGCCTGGCGGTTATTTACGTCTTGTTGATTGTGCTGAAGAGTTAGATAGCAGTGATGATTGGGCTAATAATAAGATTGATTTAGTGAAGCTTGAAGCATTAGCAGCTAAATCACTTTCAATGGAATATACCCAGAAAGAGTGGCGCGGTCCTGAAGAGATTACCGTTAAAGAGAGTGTGCCATTAACAGATTGTTATGTTGCACCTTGTGTCACGGCATGTCCAATTAGTCAGGATATCCCTGAGTATATTCGTTTGATGGGTGAACAGAAGTATGTTCAAGCATTAGAGCTAATCTATGCACGTAACGCATTACCAGCAATTACCGGTGAGATCTGTGACCATCAGTGCCAGTACAACTGTACTCGTCGAGATTATGATGGTGCATTGAATATTCGTGAAATGAAGAAAATTGCTCTTGAAAAAGGTTGGGATGAGTATCAAGCGAAATGGCATCAACCAGCAATAAATGACAAACAACCCGTTGCTGTTATCGGTGCAGGGCCCGCTGGATTATCAGCAGCCTATTTTATGGCTCGCGCAGGTTACCCTGTCACGTTGTTTGAGAAGGAACAAAATGCAGGTGGTGTGGTTAAAAATATCATTCCTCAGTTCCGTATTCCTGCTGAATCGATTGAACATGATATTGAGTTTGTTGCCAATCACGGTGTTCAATTTGAATATGGCTGCAAAGATGACATTACCGTTGATGCATTAAAAGCGAGTGGCTATAAGTATGTTTGCTTAGGTATAGGTGCAAACAAAGGTAATCCAATCCAAATCAGTGGTGAAAACCAGAACATCCATAAATCATTAGAGTTCTTACGTGAATTCAATGATGGAGAAGTGGCATCATTAGGTCGTCATGTTGCGGTTGTTGGTGCGGGTAATACTGCGATGGACAGTGCTCGTGCGGCGCTTAAAGTGCCAGGTGTGGAAGAGGTGACAGTAATTTATCGTCGTACACTAGCTGAAATGCCTGCTTATAAAGAAGAGTATGAAGAAGCGGTTGAAGATGGCGTTAAGTTCATGTTCTTAACTAACCCTGAAAGCTTCGAAACCAATGGCAAGTTAACCGCTCGTGTTATGGAGTTAGGTGAACCCGATCAAGGTGGTCGTCGTCGTCCTGTTGCAACGGATAAGACAGTTGAATTACAAATTGATGCAATGATTACCGCTGTTGGTGAGCAAGCTAACCGTGATGTGTTAACCAAGATGGGTATCCCAATGGGGACTGATGGTTGGCCTGAAGTCAATGCAGAAACCTGTGAAACTGGTGTTGAGAATGTGTTCCTAATGGGGGATGCCGCGACAGGTCCATCATCAATTGTTAGCGCAATTTCAGGTGGTCGTAAAGCCGCTGATACTATTTTAGCGCGCGAGCAAAAAGTGTTTGATCAATTTGATGTGACGTCAGAAGTTAAAGTAGCCGAAGTTTATGCTCGTAAAGGTCAAATCCCAGTGCAACTTATTGCTGCTGATGATAAAGATGCCTTTATTGCACAAGAAGCGGAGCGTTGCTTAGAGTGTTCATATGTATGTAGCAAGTGTGTGGATGTTTGTCCTAACCGCGCTAACATCTCTTTACCAATTCCTGGCTTCCGTGACCCGTATCAAACATTACATTTAGATGCTTACTGTAATGAGTGTGGTAACTGTGCTCGCTTCTGTCCTTGGGATAGCAAGCCTTATAAAGATAAGGTAACTATCTACAGCCTACGTGGTGATTTTGCAGATAGCACAAACCCAGGCTTCTACGTTGAGGATAAAGAGTTATTGGTTCGTCTTGAAGGTGAAACTTATACTTTATCTATTGATAACCAAGGAAAAGTTGCCAATGCGCCAACAGCTTTGGCTGAAATGTGCGACATTATCACTTATGTTCACCAAAACCATCACTATCTATTAGGCGCTGTTGAGGAGTAATCAAATGTTAGTATTGAAAAATGCCACTGCGATTCAATTTGAACCGGCATTGGTACAAGAAGGGGTTGATATCGTTGTTGATAACGATCTTATTGTTGCAGTAGGTTCTAATATTGCGGCTAATTATCCTCAAGCTCAAGTCAAAGATATGAAGGGCAAGTTAGTGATGCCGGGAATCGTCTGTTCTCATAATCACTTTTATTCAGGTTTATCGCGCGGCATCATGGCGGATATCAAGCCAAGCCCTGACTTTATCTCTACCTTGAAAAATTTATGGTGGAAGGTAGATAGATCACTTGATGAAGAAGCACTTTATTACAGCGGTATGGTCTGCTCATTAGAAGCGATTCGTAGCGGGACAACGTCGGTTATCGATCACCATGCATCACCAAACTATATTGGTGGATCTTTAGCGACATTGCGTAAAAGCTTCTTAGATGTAGGTTTACGCGGTATGACTTGTTTTGAAACCACCGATCGTAATGGTGGTGTAGCTGAAATGCAAGCCGGTGTCGAAGAGAATATTGCTTTTGCTCAGTTAATTGATGCTGAAAAAGGAAAAGTGCCACACTTAGTTGAAGCTCATATCGGGGCTCATGCACCATTTACTGTCACAAATGATGGTTTATCTATGTTGCAAGAAGCGATTCAAGCCACAGGGCGTGGTTTGCATATTCATTGTGCTGAAGATCTTTATGATGTTTCTCATAGTCATCACCATTATGGACAAGATATTGTTGAGCGTTTAGATAGCTTTGGCCTAATTAATAATAAGACTTTATTAGCGCATGGTCTGTTCTTATCAGACAACGACATTGATATCTTAAATGATCGTGATGCATTCCTTGTTCATAATGCACGTTCAAATATGAACAATGGTGTGGGATACAACCATAAACTGACTAAGTTTAAAAATGTGGCGCTCGGTACGGATGGTATTGGTGCGGATATGTTTGAAGAGCTGAAGTTTGCATTCTTTAAACATCGTGATGCAAATGGTCCGTTATGGCCAGATAGCTTCTTACGTCACCTATATAATGGTAATGAGCTATTAGCTCGTAACTTTGGTTCACAATTTGGTCGTTTGGAAGCGGGATATAAAGCAGATTTAACGGTCTGCGATTATACCAGTCCAACGCCATTTGTGGCTGACAATTTACCTGGGCACTTTGCTTTTGCATTGAATGCAGGAAATGTAAACTCAGTAATGGTTGAAGGTCGATTTGTATATCAAGATCGTGAATTCCCATTTGATATTGAACCAATTTATGCTGAAGCACGTAAGGTCGCTAAACGTGTATGGCAAAGAATGGATAATTTAGATTAATTTCTAAATATAAAATGGCTGCTATTAGGCAGCCATTTTAAACAGGATAGAAGGTCTTGTTATGGAAAAAATTAATAATAGATTTAAATGGTCAGAAGCAACAGGCGAAGCAAAGTTTATTGCTGATCGCCAATACGACAATTTATTACACGGACGATTTTACCGCTCAACCTCTCCTCGTGCGATAATTAAAAATATTACTCTTCCCACCCTCCCTGATGGGTATTATATCTTCGGTGCCGACGATATACCCGGACAAAATGCACTTCCTATTGTTGAACTCGATTGGCCCGCTTTTGCTGAAAACGAGGTTTTTCATGTCGGACAAGTTATCTTTCTTGTTGTGGGTGAAGAACCTAACGTTATTGACCAAATTTTGCAGCAAATCTCAGTGGAGTATATTGAGAAAACACCCATTTACTCGATTGAAGAGTCAGAAAATTTAATCGGTGGGGCAATACAAGGTGAGAGTAATATTTTTGATACGCATACCATCAATCGAGGTGATATTGATCAAGGTTTTGAATTAGCGGAAACTATTATTGAAGAAGAGTGTACAACAGGGTATCAAGAGCATATTTATCTTGAGACTCAAGGTGTTGTTGGCTTTTATCAACAAGGGAAAGTGGTAATCGAGGGCTCGATGCAATGTCCTTGGTATGTTCATCATTGTATGGCTGTCGTATTAGGTCATGATAATGTTCGAGCAATTCAAACGCCCACTGGTGGCGGGTTTGGTGGTAAAGAAGATTATCCAGATGTATTAGCGGCACCCGTTGCGGTTGCGGTTAATAAACTTAAACGTCCAGTGCGGGTGATATTAGATCGACAAGAAGATATCGCGTTCTCTTCAAAACGACATCCGTCACGTTTTCGTTATCGCACTGGATTAGATAAAAATAATAAAATTATCGCGATGGAAGTGAATCTTGCGGTGAATAGCGGGGCATTTTTTAGTCTTTCAGGCATTGTTATTCAACGAGCGATTACGACTGCAACCAATGTTTATGATATCCCCAATGTTCGAGTAACAGGAACAGCCTATCGAACAAATACGGTACCTACTGGCGCATTTAGAGGCTTTGGTTCTCCACAAACTTGTTTTTCGATGGAAACCCATATTGGACATCTCGCCAAACAAGTCGGGATCGATACGCTGGCATTTAAAAAATCACATCTATTAAGACCTGATTCGATCTCTTTAACTGGTGCACCAATGCATCAAGAGTTAGTGCTGGATAAGATGTTGGCAAGAGCAGAAGAGCTCTCAGATTACTATAAAAAATTAGAAACCTATGGAAAATGTGGAGACGATAGCAATAAAGGGATTGGCTTAGCTGTTTTCCAACATGGTTGTGGTTTTGCGGGGGATCTAGAGGAGACCTTAGTTAAAGCGAGAGTTCGGTTATTAAAGTTAGAGGATGATACGTTACACATTCATGCCTCGAATACCGATATCGGTCAAGGATTAACACTAACCTTTAGAAAAATTGTCGCAGAAGTTTTGAATAAGCCATTGGATGATGTGACGATTTATCTCCCAGATACTGGAATCGTGCCAGATTCTGGGCCAACGGTGGCATCTCGTTCGATTCTAATTGTCGGTTACCTATTAGAAAAAGCAGCAAAGAAATTACAAAAACAATGGGTTTCAGGACAACATCAAGAAATTGAAGAGGTTTATCAAAAGCCTGAATATCATCAATGGGATCAGGAAACCTTTACAGGCAATGCGTATCAAGCAACCAGTTATGGCGTTAATGTGGTTGAAGTTGAAGTTGATCCAATGACGGCGGAAATAGATATTAAAAAAGCTTGGGCATTGTACGATGTCGGTAAAGTGATCGATGAACAGGTTTTTCGTGGCCAAATCGATGGCGGTTTAGTTCAAGCTTTAGGTTATGGCAGTTGTGAGAAAATGGAACTTGATCGTAAAACCGGGATGTTTGCGCAACGAACCATGGCTGATTACGTTATTCCAACCATTTTAGATGTTCCAAGCATCGAAAGTGAACAAATTGAAAACCTTTACCCTTATGGACCATTAGGTGCGAAAGGGGGAGGGGAGCTAACCCATAATGGCGGTGCTGCAGCATTAACTGCCGCGGTAGAATGTGCGGTTAATCGTTCGATTTCATCAATTCCTGTTACGCCCGAGTATTTGATGGAGGTACTCAATGAAGATTAATTTCAATTTAAATGGTCAAGGGACAATGGTTGATGTTGATCCGATGCAACCCTTATTAAGTACATTACGTGATGTATTACAGCAAACGGCAACTAAAGAGGGATGTGGAGAAGGTGAATGTGGAGCTTGCTCAGTATTACTTAATAATGAGTTAGTGAATACGTGTATTTTACCAACGATTCAAGCCGAAGGGCAACATATTGTCACTTTGGAAGGATTGAAAGAGACGGATAAAGGTCGTTGTTTAATTGATGCCATTTTAGAAGCTAAAGGCGTTCAATGTGGTTTCTGTTCTCCAGGAATGATCATCGCGTTATATGCGTTATTAGAACAGAATGCGCAGCCAACCGATGATGAGATTAAAATTGCGTTATCTGGAAACTTATGTCGCTGTACTGGATACGGCATGTTAATTGATGCTGCTCATATCGCAATCAGTAAAGGAGGTGAGTTATGGAAGTAGTCTATCGTCCAGAAACTGTCATCGATGCACTTAAGCAAATGGCGACAAAAAAGTTTACTGTTTTAGCTGGTGGAACGGATTTGATGGTGCAGCATGCTCACCACTCTAGTTTAGTTCCTCAGTTTCCCTACCAACTCTTGGTTACTGATCATCTTCATGAATTGAAGAGCATCACTAAAGATGGTGAATGTCTTCAGATTGGTGCTGGATGTACATTAACGCAAATTATTAACGATCCGTTAGTGCCTGAATTATTAAAAAATGCCATTAAACAGATAGCAGCACCGGCTTTACGAAACCGAGCAACCTTGATTGGAAATATCTGTAATGCATCTCCGGCTGGGGATTCATTGCCTGTTTTATATTTGTTTGATTGCCAAATTCAACTATCAACGATGAAAGGTTGTGAATGGCTTCCTTTGTGTCATTTTATTACGGGGCCTGGAAAAACGACTCGACAACCGGAACAATTGATTACAGCTGTAAAGTTTGTTGTCCCTAAAATAGATTATTCACTTTATCGCAAAGTTGGTACTCGCTCTGCTAATGCATTAACAAAACTATCTGTTGCCGGTTTGGTCTCTTTACATTCAACAGGGGAAATCAGTGATTTTCGTTTAGCCTTTGGTGCGGTAGGGCCAACGGTGATCAGGAATCGCGATATTGAAGCTTTAATTGTAGGGAAACGACCAGAGCAAGTTAATATTAATGAGCTTAGTGAGCAATATAATGAAGTTATTATGCCTATTGATGATCAACGCTCAACGGCTAAATATCGAAGAGCGGCATCTTTAAATATATTAAAAGAGTGGTTAATGCAATTAGAGATAGAAAGCATAGATAATATTGCTTAATAGGTAGTGCTTAATGTAACTAAACTATAATTTAAAGCCAGTAGAAAACTTTATTAATTTTCTTCTGGTTTTTTACTAATAAATAAAACAAAAAAAGAGTATTTTATTTTCTTATAACCAACTGTTTTAAAATGGAATGAAGGATGTTTTTTTAATGATTTTTATACTGGATAGTGATTAAAATAGTTAGTTAGATAATGATATATATAATAAAAATAAATTCATACCATAATTAATTTTTTACATTCCATATTTGCTCGATGCATTATTTAATTAAGACAGGTAGTTTGTTCACATTACAAAAGCTTATGCATTAATCATAAAAAATTAATAGCAAGAAGTTGAAAATGAGATACCTAAACTAAATAGGTATACGATAATACAACGTGTGGATAAACTATGTCAGATCTTAATGTAATGAAACAACCGAAGCAGTTTTACCTGATCTTCTCTATCGAATTCTGGGAGCGTTTCGGCTTCTATGGTATGCAGGCAATTCTAACTGTATACATGGTGAAAATTTTAGGACTTAATGAATCAAGCTCTTTTATCCTTTTTGCTGCCTTCTCTGCCCTTATTTTTGGCTCCGTGGCAATTGGTGGTTGGATCGGAGATAAAGTCATAGGAACAAAACGTACGATCACCCTTGGTGCGATTTTCTTAACTGTTGGTTATTTTCTATTAGGCTTTTCTGCATATTTGGGTAAAGATGGGAGCCCATTGTGGATTTATGTTTCAATGGGTGTTATTACAATGGGAAATGGATTGTTTAAGGCAAATCCATCAAGCTTGTTGTCTAAAGTCTATAAGAAAGATGATCCTCGCTTAGATGGTGCATTTACCATGTATTATATGGCGATAAATTTAGGATCTTTTTTCTCAATGATTTTAACGCCATTAATTGCTGAAAAGTATGGCTATGGTTTAGCATTTGGAGTGAGCGCAATTGGTCTACTTATTACAGTAATAAATTTTGCATTATGTAAAAAAATGGTAGGGGATATCGGTTCTGAACCAGATTTGAAACCAGTTAATAAAAAATATTATAGTGCCGTTGTTTTAGGCTCCGCAGTGTTAAGTTTAGTCAGTGCTTATTTATTACAACATGTATTTTATGCTCATGTTATTTTAGTGGTTGTTGGCGTTACTATTGTTTTCTTATATTTCAAAGAAGCATTTAAAATATCTAGCGCAGAAAGAGCGAAAATGTTTGTTGCGTTTATTTTAATGTTACAAGGTGTGGTTTTCTTTGTTCTTTATTTCCAAATGCCAACTTCATTGAATTTCTTTGCTATTCATAATATTAGTCACGATATTTTTGGCTTTAAAGTTGAACCAGAGCAATTTCAAGCATTGAATCCATTTTGGATTATGTTAGCGAGCCCAGTTTTAGCGGTTATCTATAATAAAATGGGTGACCGATTCTCAATGCCATTTAAGTTTGCTTTAGGTATGGCACTGTGTAGTTTATCTTTCTTAGTGCTCCCAATTGGGGCGAAGTTTGCTAATGCCCATGGGATTATGAATTCTAACTGGCTAGTATTGAGTTATGGTTTTCAGTCTATTGGCGAGTTATTTGTTTCTGGTCTTGGTTTAGCAATGGTTGCTCAGCTTGTCCCACAACGTATGATGGGCTTTGCGATGGGAATGTGGTTCTTAACATCTGCAACAGCTGCTGTAATTGCAGGTTGGGTTGCATCATTAACTGCGGCTCCTGCAAATGCTACCAATCCAACACAAACATTAGCAATTTATAGCCATGTATTTAGTCAAATTGGTATTGCAACAGCCGTTATCGCCTTGATTACTATGATTATCGCCCCGAAACTGACCCGCGTCATTCGAGCTAATTAATTTGTTAACTTAATTTATTTTTACGGTATTTTTTATGCCACCCTCTTGATATGGGTGGCATCTACTGCTAAAATTCTGTCGAAATTGCTTCGTATAATCCCAATGATACGGTTTGGGAGTTTCTACCAAGAGCCATTAACTCTTGATTATGAGGCCTGTAACTTTATTTTACTTATAAAGGTAGAGGCTTATGAACTATTTCAACCTGCCAAAAATCGATCTCCATTGTCATCTTGACGGAAGTGTCCGTCCTCAAACTATTATTGATCTTGCCATTCAGCACAAGATTTCATTACCAAGCTATGATCTTGCTACTGTAACGTCATTGTTGATTGCACCAGAGACATGTCCTGACTTGGATACTTACCTGCAAAAGTTTGATACTCCTTTGTTAGTTATGCAAACCGCTGTTGATCTTGAGAGGATATCTTTTGAGCTTTTCGAAGATGCAGCATTAGAGAATGTAAAGTATCTAGAAGTTCGTTTTGCGCCCCTATTACATTTACAGCAAGGTTTAACTCTAGAGCAGGTTATTTCTAGCGTATTGCAAGGTATGGATCGGGCGACAAAACAATATGATATTGAAGGTAACTACATTCTTTGTGCAGTTAAAAACATGCCGAATGATAATATCAATAAGCTACTTGAAGCAGGTAGTCACTTCTTATCGAAAGGGGTGGTTGCATTTGATCTTGCTGGCAGTGAAGTTGCAGGTTTCGCATCTGAATATATTCCATTTACTCAATATGCAAAAGAGTTAGGCTATAAAATTACAATTCATGCGGGAGAGCAAGGTGTTGGACAAAATGTTTATGATGCTATCACTGAGTTAGGTGCTGAACGCATTGGTCATGGCATTCACATTTCAGGGTATCAACCTGCCTATGATCTTGTTAAGGATAAACGCATCGGTCTAGAAACATGTCCAAGCAGTAATATACAAACTAAAGCCGTTGAATCGTTAGCCTCTCATCCTTGTGCTAACTTTTATAACGATGGTCTTGCGATTACTATCAACAGTGATAATCGGACGGTCTCGAATACTACGATGACTGATGAAGTGAAAAAAGTTTGTGAGCAATTCAGTTTCACACATGAGGATTACCAAATAATTTACACCAATAGTATTGAACAATGCTTTGCTGATGAAAGTGTAAAAAAGCGTTTAAGAACAAAATGGAAATATAGTAACTAATGGATCTGGGTGTTAACATATCATTAACAAATATATTTATTTGAACAAATGTAGTGAGGGTGATTTCATTACAAATAAATGAGATTACCCTCACACAAATCAAAATAAGCTAAATACGTCTAAAATATATCAAGGCTATTTGCTTGTTTAATAAACTTAATGTTTAAAAAATAGCCTGCTAAGGCGGATTTCATCTTAATGATCTTGACTTGGATCAATAAAGTTACTTTTTTATTAATTATTGTTAATGAAATGTTTAAATTGGTACTTGTTAGTGTTATTGTTACTTTAACAGCAATAGGATGGAACAAGATTATGATAACAAATAGTGAACAAAAAAATAGACTTTCCACGATCCAAAGTCAGTTAATTGACCACAGTGTTATTAATCGAGTGCAAGTTGAAACATTAGTTGATGAGAATCGAATTGTTGCAGAGCTTGAGATGAAAGGAATTCTTTTAGATCAATTACCTCAACAAGCAATCAAGGCTAGTTTTAAGGTAAACAATAATCAGTATGGTGTTGTTTTCTTTGAAAGAAGCAATGTCGTTTTAACGTATCGTATTGCTGAAAGTTCAACTAATGATAATATTGAGATGGAAAGTATTGATATTAGCTCATCGCGTCAATTTCTTCGTTGGTTAGATTCTCAACCGAATCTAAATAAATACAATATTTGTACTCATCAGCTTGCTATATAATACCTATATCTAAAATAATTGATGTTACTCGTCGGTGGCAAGCGTGTGAGACCGATGGGTATAGATTGGACGAGTGATAAACCCCAACAGCCTGACTGGTTCAAATATCAATAGTCTAATATAAGCCACTGAACTTATTATTAATATGTAATAAGTTCAGTGGCTTTTTAGTTTGTTTACGAGTTAAATCAATTGAATCTAGTTAATATGGGTATCACCTTGTTACGTGACGTTATTAAGTTATTGGCTGCATTCATTGACTTGTCGGTAGTGACTCCAGTGACGTTAGGTATGCGATTATGAAAACAATGCAGCAATACATCCTACTAACGTCATAATAAACAGGAACCACTTTAAGGTTGAAGGTTTAATTGTAATAGCAATTTTAACTGCAACTGATGCACCTGCCATCGTTCCCATTGCTAAAATTAGACCTGGTAGCCATAAAATCAAGTCGTTATAAATAAAGACAGCAAGAGATACCGTGGTAAAGGTCAGTGCACATAATACTTTTAATGCATTTGCTTTTACTAAATCATAACGAAGAGTTCCAGAAAGGGCAGCTAAAAGAATAAAACCAACACCAGCTTGAACAAATCCGCCATAAAATCCTGCAATCGTTAACCAAATCCAAGAGAGAGGAGTATCTGCAACTTTATTGATTGTAGTTCCTGGATCTGGCGAGATGACAGAGGGTTTTAATAAAATAATTAATGACATGGTTAACATGGTAATCAATAAAGCGGGCTTAACTAACGATGTTGGGAGATAAGATGCTGAAACAGCACCTAATAGGCCACCAACAATCGTCGGTAAGATAATGGCAGGAGCGTCATTCAATGGTAGTTTCTTGGCTCTCTTGAAACCAAATAAAGCCGTTAATGATTGAAGAAAGACACCAACTCGATTCGTCGCATTAGCCACCTCTGCTGGCATACCCATTACCATGAGTGCAGGTAAAGTCAGGTTTGATCCTCCTCCAGCAAGTGTATTAATAATGCCGGCAAAAAATCCAGTAACTAATAGAAGTAGCGCGTAATAAAGAGAGATATCCACAATCAGATCCAATTGAATATACCCATGTTATTTACAGTTGTTCGGCTGTAGGCTTTACTTTATTGCCTTATCTACCATCAACTCCAATAACTTTAAGTATTGGGGGTTAAGAATATTTAATCACTATTATTACATAAAAGAGATATAATGATTAAATTATTATGAATCTTCCTTATCAATCATTGATGAAATTTTATAAAGAGGTAAAAATGGCCGATCCACATATAAAAAGTCAGTTAGATTTTATTGATCTGATTACTGTCATCTTTTATCGCCTTGCGCTAATTAGTGCAGGGGGAGCATTAATCCTATCCTATTGGATGCCAGATTTAAGTGCAATAATTTTAATTGTTTCGGTGGTATTTAGTTCTCGATGTCTGCATATCTATAATAAATTTTTCAGATGGTTACTTGATGGTGCAGGTATTTTTGCCACTGTATTATGGATAAGTGGATTGATGCCTCATTTAGCCATTGGTGCTGCTTTATTTGTTTATAGTGGATTGGCATTTAAAGAGTACTTCTGTTTTAGATTGAAAATATTATTGCTGATCCCAATCGCATTAATTGGTTATTGGTTTTTTTCGGCGATCAATTTTAGTGCAATTCCAAACCAAATAATGGTATCGACAGCTTTTTCAATCATAGGGGGAGGCTTGCTGATCTTGTGTGGTATTTATAAATTCAAAATGCCTTTGCATTATGACATTGGCGATAAAACAGCGTATCAGGTTTGAATCTTAAATTTGGGGCATCACGCTAATAAAAAGAAGGTTACATACTGTTAACGTTGATCGTTAAAAGTATGTAACCCTTATGACTTATTTCGATTTTTATATACCTATACCCGTCATACTTGAAGTCGCTAGGTTGTTGGCTGCACTTACTCGCCCCAATCATAGAGTACACCTATACTCATGGGACCTCACTCACTTGCCGCCTTCTAGCAACGCCAATTATTTTAGGGATATTCATGTAAGAAAGATATAAAATCAGAGTCCACTTATAGGTAACACTTGGCAAGAGCCGTTGGCTCTATTTCAACACCTTCAAGTTGTGCATTCCAATTTAAGCCAAGTAATACACCATCTTCAGAAAGTGTGACTAACCAGTCTTGAACAAAGATATCAAGTGGTATTTCTAATACTTCGAAATCTGACCATTCTTCCACATTATGAGCTGCAGCATCTTCTTTAGAAGACCAAAATGGCATAACTTCACTTTCTTCAAACTCAGTTGAGTCGCAAGTTAACCAACCATCTTCGTTTTTTAGACCCCAAACTAGTTCGTTTGCCGCCGTTTCTTTAATGAATAACTCTTGGTTTGCTTGAATATCTGCTGTTAATTTGCTCATTTTTTATTCCAATTAAAAGTATCTGTGAACCATTGTATACCGTATTTATTCGAGTTGCTTGCTTTTACATTTACTTGGGTCTTGATCTGAAGAAAAGTTAATCACATTTAAACGAATTTACTGCTACTGAAAACTCCAGGCCACAAATCGAGTTACTTTATTGCCTTGTTTCATCTCTTCGTGATGAATCTGAGTGACTTTTAAGCGTTTTAATTGAGTTTCTAATTGTTTAACATTCTCTTTTTTGGATATTAATGTAGAAAACCACCGACATTGTGAGCCATAATCTCGACTCTCTTTTGCCATATTAATAATGAAAGCCTCTTCGCCTCCATCACACCATAATTCGGCTTTCTGTCCACCAAAGTTAAGTTGTGATGTTGATTTTTTAGTTTCAGTCAGTCCCTTTTTATTTCGATTGGCTGATAAGTTATCGATTTTTCGTTGAGTACCTTTAGTGGCATCAGCAAGAGATTTGTGAAAAGGAGGATTACAAACAGTAACATCAAACTTATCTCCTTTTTTAATGATACCGTTGAAAATCTGTTTAGCATTGGTTTGTAATCGACATTCAATTTTATTATTTAACGGCTTATTACTTTTAACGATAAATTGAGCGGTTTTGATTGAAATTGGATCAATATCTGTAGCAACCCAATGCCAATTGTACTCTGTGGTACCGATAATTGGATAGATACAACTTGCGCCGGTACCTATATCCAGTGCAGTTATCTTCTGCTTTACACCTTCAGGGTTGATTAGAGAGGCAAGTCGATGGATATAGTCCGCTCTTCCTGGGATCGGTGGGCATAAATAACCAACAGGAATATCCCAAAATTTAATTTTATAATCAGCGGCTAAAATAGCTTTATTCAACAGTTTAACAGCTTCAGGTTCTGAGAAGTCAATGGTTTGATTACCTGTTGGTGATAATTTTAAATAGTTCGCTAGTTGAGGCTCTTTTTTCACCAGTAGCGGTAGATCGTATCGGCCATGATGTCGATTATTAGGATGTAAACCTTTAACTAATTGATTGTTAGGTAATTGGTCTTTGCTAATATGTTTATTCGATTTCATTATCTACCTATTAAAAGAGAACATTATTTACCTTACGTATATTTGTAACGTTAGATATGTGGTTTGTTGCATGATCTTAATGATTTTAAGCGCGATTACTAGCGTTATATTTCGTTGATACCAAGAATTATTAAGCGTTTAATAGATGACAAGTGAATAAGTACCATGACTATATACCCAAAGTCATTGGAGTGGCTAGTAGGCGGCAAGTGAATGAGGTCCCATGAGTATAGGTGTGCTATATGATTGGGGTGAATGAACATAGCCAACAATCGATTGACTTCAAATAAGAAGGGGATAGCTTCCAGTATGAAGCGTCGATTTGATGTTGGCGTTCATCATCATAATGAGTCACTGGACTAAATAATAAAACTAATCAAGAATATAAAACTCAAAATCGTAGCTAATAAAACTAGAGATGTAATATGAGAATCACTCGCTCGCGTTGCTCGTTTAAAACAGAAAAAGATCAAGAAAAAGTTATAAACAACAAGCAATAATGAGATTGAAATTCCGACTGAAAATCCAATCGTTGTCATTTTTACTAACAGGGCAAGTAGTAAAATATAATCTATTGCAATTAATAATTGGAAAAGTTTTTGTAAACTATCTGCTTTTCTTACTAGGGCCATTGATGATCCTTTATCTTTTATGTATGTCAAATTTACCGTCGATTAGCGGTTCAATGACTTTAAGTATAGACGGCATAACAAAAAAATTGATGTTTTCAGCATTTATCTGTTTAAGTTATTTAACGGATAAATTTAATTAATATTCTGTGGTTAAATATTGGAGTCTTTATTGCAGAACCCTATTTGCTTTTTGAACTCATGCCATAAATTGCTCATTTAAAACTAAAAGAAAGATATGATTGTGATCGACTTCACGATGTTGCGAGATTAAATTTACAATTACTTCGGAAAGTAAAAGAATTAGGCTTAATAAAACTTTTAGTTAAGGATCTGTCGATGCAACAAGCACAACCTGGGCATATTGATCATATAAAAAGAAATAATTTGGGCAGTGTTTATAAGCTTATCGATCTTTTCGGTCCTATTTCTCGAATTGAACTTTCCAAACAAAGTGCATTAGCACCTGCAAGTATTACCAAAATTTCACGTGAGTTAATTGAAGCAAATCTCGTTCAAGAGGCTGAATGTCAAGAGTCGGGCACACGAGGTCGCCCAGCAACAGGACTGGTTGTTAGTGAAAATCAAAAACAAATTTTATCTTTACGATTAGGTCGAGGTTATTTAACCATTGCTCTTCATGAGCTTTCTGGTGCAATTTTAGTCGAGCAGCATCGAGATATAGAACAAATTGAAGAACAGGCTTTACTGACTCGTCTCTGCTACGAAATTAATATGTTCTTTACGCGTTACAATGCAGAAGTAACCGAAGTCTGTGCTATTGCAATTACGCTGCCGGGACAGATAGATAGTCTTCGAGGAATTGTGCATCAGATGCCTCATTATCAAGTCTCTAATTTTCATCTTGCAGAACTCCTTTTTCAAGAGATTAATATTCCTGTATTTATTGATAATGATATTCAAGCTTGGGCATTGGCTGAGCGTCTATTTGGTCATACTAAAGATGTTGATAATACCTTATTGATTTCTGCACATCATGGTGTGGGCGCAGGCATTATTTTAGATGGACGAGTGCTTCGTAGTGGGACTGGCAACTTAGGTGAGCTTGGTCATATGCAGATTGAGCCCAATGGTAAACGTTGCTATTGTGGTAATATCGGATGTTTAGATACCGTTGTAAATTGGGAAAATGTTGAAAATAAAGTAAAAAAAGCGATTAAAGAAGGGCAATCAACCGTACTCACATCAAGATCCATTAATATTGATAATATCTGTTATGCCGCAAAAGAGGGTGATGTGCTTTGTGTTAGTGTTATTCAAGAGTTAGGTGAGTATTTAGGCAAAGCGATTGCTATGATGGTCAATATTTTTAATCCGGATAAGATTTTAATTGGTGGTGAGTACAATATTGCAAAAAAGATATTGTATTCCTCGATTATGAAGAGTGTTAAAGAGCAAGCCTTGCCATTTTTTACCGAAAATCTTGAGATCGCTCAAACAGATTTTTATACTGAATCATCGATGGCGGGAGCTGCACTCGTAAAACAACGTCTTTATGATGGTGATTTGTTAGTCGAACTACTGTAATTCGTTATTGTTTCTGATAGGTAAAAATTAAAAAAGCCGC
Source organism: Vibrio sp. SS-MA-C1-2 (assembly GCF_021513135.1). Lineage (NCBI taxonomy): Bacteria > Pseudomonadati > Pseudomonadota > Gammaproteobacteria > Vibrionales > Vibrionaceae > Vibrio > Vibrio sp. SS-MA-C1-2. The sequence continues at coordinate 2,348,108 of NZ_CP090981.1, read as the reverse complement.
CTTAAGTCCAAAGAATAAACTTAAGGCGGCTTTTTATTATCAATTAATCATTGAGAGAACAAATCTCTAATCAATTAAAGGGTTGGAGTCTCATCACCACCAGCTGCAATAAACCATTTGTGAAGATACGTTTTTAAATCACCTAATTGGTCGGGACCGATAATGGCTAAACCAAGATCTTCGGCTCGAGTCAAATCATGGTGACGCAGTGGTCTAAAGCTGACTAACATTGCACGAGCTTGTAAGCCACCGAGTAAGTCACGGAGTGATTCAAGTTTATAAAGTGTATCATCACCATCGTGGCTCATACCTTTAGTTTTACATTCGATGATGTGAAGTTTGTTATTCACAATACAAGCGACATCAAGTTCATTTCGTACTTCGCGTTCACCAATTTTACGGTAAACCTGAACGTTTAATGAGCGATCTTGTATGGTTGGCATCTCTTTTTGGATTGCTCTAACGGTGCTATGCACAAGTGTTTCTAACCACTCACCATTGGCAAATCGGCGAGCTTCTTCATGAGCAAACGTTAATACGCCTTGTTGATAAGTAGCAATACCAACTTGCTGAAGATCATCAAGCAACATACCAAGCTCACGATAGCCTTGTTGCTTTTCACTTAATTCAACATCTAGACGCTGCTCTTTACGACAAGTGGTTGCTAAATAGTTCAGAGTTGCAAGGCCAGGACCTAACTCAAGCGCATTACTTGCCCAACGGTGACCTAGTTCACTTAGTTGAAGATCAAGATGTTCAGTAATATTTGTTTCAACGAATTCGCTACGTGCACCAAAGATGGTTAAGTAATCAGAGAGTTTGATACGGTCATGAACTTGTTGTTGTTCTTGGTCGTCAGGGAATAACCAGCAAAGAGCATCACTGTGTGGCTCAATGACATAAATCGGCCAACGATAGCTACGAAAAATCTCATATGTTGATAGCAGACGGTGTCGAAGACCACAACTCGCGTTAAATCGAACGTCACAATTCTCATTTTTTAATCGATCAGCTAGGACTTGTATTCTAGAGCGGATTTGAGTGATATTAATAACATCAGGAATTAAAAAGAATTCAGTAACAATATTCCGCTTTTCAAGTATAGAGGCAAGACGTACATACTGTTCTTGCTGAGATTCTACACCGATAAAAATCATTCTTTCACTCGGGATTGCTTCATCTAGAAGCGGTGTAATCAATCTAACTGGATCTGGGTCTATCAAACCAACATGGGTAATCATATTTCTCTTCTTATAAATAATGAGAATAGTCGCAAAAGAGATCAAAAATGAGGCGCTATTCACTAAAAGGATACTATTTAATAGTATATGGTATTAATGATTAAGAATCTCAAGGTTTTTGTTAAAATAAGTCATGATTATGGATTCAAAGAAATCATTATTGATAGTTACATTATATATAAAATAATAAATTATTAACTATCTTTGCTAAAAACAAGTATACCACTTTATGGTTACTTTGGGTGGTTCTGTTGGAAAACTGGCATTTGTTTTGATTTAAATCATAATTATTTCCAACTTATAAGATAATTACTAATAATGATTATGTTAATATTGTTATTCATACTGTTTTTTTGGATTTTTACTGGGATGTTTTCAAACTTAAAGGGCAGCTCTCATGCTGTTATTGCCTACCTATTATGGGGGTTAATTCCTCTTTATTTTCATTTTCTTTATCAAGCAAATATGAATGAATTAATTTCTCTAAGGATTATTTTTTCTCTTCCATTAGTTTGGTTGGTTAAAAAGTTGTTTAGAGTGAAGAGTGTCTCTTTATCAACAGCTTTAAAAAATAAAAAATCTCTTTTACTCTGTTTTATTGCTGGATCATTAAATATCGTCTCCTTGTATGCTTTTACTTGGGCTTTAACTACCGGACAAGTTTTAGCAGCCAGTCTTGGCTATTTTATGACACCGATATTTACCATTATGTTAGGAATTCTATTTTTAAAAGATAAATTAACAATAATGCAGAAACTTGCTGTTTTACTAGCCATTATTGGATTGAGCTATCAGGTCTTCTCTAATGGAGAATTACCTTGGTTATCATTAATTATGGGGAGTTTCTTTGCTGTTTATGGCTTAGTCAAAAAATACATTAAGTTTGATACATTTACGACCCTCTATTTTGAATTGTTCACTATTTTACCTTTCGCTTTAATTTATATGTTAGTAACGATTTTCAATGGAGACTCAACAGCCTTTAATAGTGATTTAATGACGTTGTTTTTATATATTGGTGCAGCGCCAGTTACGTTACTTCCTTTAATATTTTTTGCGATCGCATTGAAGAAAACAACATTAACTGTTATTGGATTAATTCAATACCTTGAGCCTAGTATCCATTTTGTCTTAGCTGTTGTATTGTTTAATGAACAAATGGAATTAAGTAAATTTATTAGTTTCTCTTTTATTTGGTTAGGATTAATTTTATGTTCACTAGAAGCGTGGCGTAATAGAGCAAAAGTTAAAACCCAAACGTTGACAGAGGCTTATACCGGTTAGTTATACCTAAAGCAATTGGGGTTGTTTGTCGGTAGAAATTGGTAATGCCCTATAAATACAGGTGTACTATACCCTTCATACTTGAAGTTGCTAGGTTGTTGGCGTCACTCATTCGCCCCAATCATATAGTACATCTATACTCATGGGGCCTCATTCACTTGCCGCCTACTAGCAACTCCAATTACTTTGAGTATATATTTATAGGGTAAATAAGCGATGCTAACAATTTGAAGTTTGATGGATGTATCACAACTCGGTGCTTATTAATCTTATTAAGTGTGTAATCCCTAATTATATGCTTTCTCTATCTCTGTCTCTATCTTTCTAAAATTTTATTAATACTGAAAGAGAGATGGTAACCTGATGCTTTCTTCATCTTTATCTTAATTGTATGCCCTTTTTGGGTGGTGTTTTCTCGTAAATAAGTTTCAGGCATTCGCTTGATAGATGACCATATTTTAACTTTTTCTTGTTTTATTTGTTGCCCATCTTCAGTTGATACATATAAGTCAACTGCGATATAGATAATGGATTCATTACTGATATTTTTGACACTGGTCGGTATTACGAGTTGATCTTTATCAAAATGAATATTGTCACTGCTAATGATAATTCGGTCATTTTCTAATAAGATATGCTTTTGTTGTGCAGTATTTGAAACAGTCACTGTATTCATTATTATTGGCGACTTTGTAATAATAATTTGAGGTGGATATGGCTCTGATGGCATCGATTGAGTTGAAGGAAATATAGTCTGTGTTTCTTTCACTGGAGTCGTAACTGTTTCAGATGTTGAGCTTGACGTCATCTTACTTGCTGCTACTGAACTAGCCGTAATCTGAGACAGCGTGTTTGCCGAGTGTTTTGTTGTTTTGTCGCCAGATAAAGAGCTTTTTTTATAGTGCCATGTAAAATCGTCATTAAGAATAACTATTTTACCATTTTTTAAAATGACTGATTGTGATTGCGCATAAGCGACACAAGACAGTATTAAAAAAAGAAATCCTGTTATAAATTTAATCATATTTCACTCCATTTTTGTCCGTTTTATCAGTATATACCTTTCATATACTGCATGGATATAATCTGCTTCTATAGCTATGTTATTATGAATAACTTTTAGAGGTACTGTACTATACAGAGTATTAACTCTACATTACCCCTTGATTTTTAATGTTATTTAAATGTGTGGTTTTTTTAAAAAAACATACAAAACTTGAAATCTTGTGCTAAAGTTATCTCATAAAGCTGTTTTAATAGATTTGAAGGAAGGCTAGGCGAGTATGGATACAAAATTTAAAGAGCAACTACAAAATCTTATGGTAGAAGGTAACAAACTTGGTTATTCATTCGTTGGTGTTGTAGATGTTCCTGGCGATAATGTTTGTCATATTGTCAATATGGTTAATGTCGGTTGTAAGGCGGGTACATTAAATTTACTAGATCTTGTTGCCTCTCAAGAGTGTAATGAACAGAAAAACTGCAGTACTTGCCATAAAAAAGTAAGAAATTTAGTCTTCGAATAATAGTGATAAATTTCTTAAATAGCTGCTTTTTATAAAGTAGCTTTTTTTTTGCCTGAAACTTATTCTGTATAAAAGTAGATAAAAGTAGATAAAAGTAGATAAAATGGAAACTAAGTACTCTTTATTGAGGCGTAATTACCATTTAAATAGTAGCAATAAAACAATAGATAGATTAATCTCATGCTTGCAATTAAGCTCAATGAAATAAAGGAACCATTTCATTATTTTCTTCTACCTATCATAGCTAAACAATTAGTTTGATGTTTGCTTTTTATTCAAAATATGCCTTATCGACACCTCCATTTTCGCAATTACCCCCATGAAAAATCTGTCTTTATTCGACGTGTTATTGTCGCTTTTCTTTTTCTATTGATTTTCACCTCGGCACTTTTGTTTCGAATGTGGTATCTCGAAGTTGATCAATTTACTCATTACTCTTTATTGGCTAAAAATAACCGTATTGAAGTTATACCTGTTGCGCCACGGCGTGGAGAAATATTTGATCGAAATGGTATTCCGTTAGCGATTAATCATTTAGTTTATCATTTATCTATTCGTAAAGATCAAACTGAAAATCTCAATCATGAGCTTGAATTGCTACAACAAAAATTATCATTATCTGATCAGAAAATTGATCAAATTAATAAAAAGTTACAGCATAAATCATCATTTCGAGAAGTGGATGTATTGGATCTATTAAGTGAGACGCAAGTTGCTGAATATGCAGCAAATGAGTTTCACTTCCCGGGTATTAGTATTGCAACCAGTTATATTCGTTACTACCCTTATGGCGAGTATTTTACCCATGTCTTGGGTTATGTGGGTAAAATTAACGATCGTGATATACGTAGACTAAAGAAAGCTGAGTTATATAAAGATTATAGAGCCTCTAAATTTATAGGTAAGTTAGGTATAGAGCGTTCTTATGAGAGAGATCTTCATGGTAAGCCGGGCTACCGAGTTGTTGAAGTCAATAATATTGGCAAGGTGATTCGGACGCTGAACTATCAGGCGCCAATTAAAGGAAAAGATATTGTCACTAATCTTGATGTCCATCTTCAAGAGTATGCCTTCAATTTATTGATTAAAAAGCAAAAAGATACCAAGACAGGATTGGTTACCGTTAAACAACGACCAGGGGCAATTGTTGTTCTTAATCCTCAAGATAACTCGGTATTGGCTATGGTTTCTAGCCCTAGTTATAACCCTAATGATTTTGTATCGGGTATTTCATCGAAAAAGTATAAGGCGTTGCTTAATAATCCAGATCGTCCACTGTTAAATAGAGCCACTTTAGGGGTTTATCCTCCTGGTTCAACCGTCAAACCGCAAATTGCTATCGCGGCTTTAACTGAAGGGGTCATTACACCAAAAACAACCTATAATTTTCCAGGTTGGTGGACAATACCTGATACACACAGTCGAAAATTTCGCGACGATCAACGTTGGGGATATGGCAACGTTAATATCTATAAAGCGATCGAAAAATCAGTTGATACTTTCTTTTATCAGGTCGTTTATGATCTTGGAGTCGATCGATTATCATTATGGATGAATAAGTTTGGTTATGGTCATTCAACCGGGATTGATATTAAAGAAGAGTCTGATGGTAATATGCCCACTAGAAAATGGAAGCATTTAAGATTTGATACACCTTGGTATAAAGGCGACACTATTTCTCTCGGTATTGGACAAGGTTATTGGTCGGCAACGCCTTTGCAGATGGCGAAAGCAGCCTCTGTTATTGCTACTGAAGGACGGATTGGAACCCCACATATTTTTAAACAATTCAAGGATCAACCAGCTAAATCTTACCATGAAGATAGTAAAGCATTTTCTCATGTTCCTAAAAAATATTGGGATATCTCTCGTGAGGGAATGCACCTTGTTGTTACAAAAGGAACAGCTAGATCTGCATTTAAAAATGTGTCTTACAAAGTCGCAGGGAAAACAGGAACAAGCCAAGTTTTTGGGCTTGCTAAAGATCAAACATACAATGCGGAAAAGTTAGCAAAAAATCTTCAAGATCATGCTCTTTTTACTGCATTTGCACCATTGAATAATCCTAAAATCTTGGTCTCTATTGTTTTAGAGCATGCTGGTTGGGGTAAAAATGCCGCACCGTTAGCAAAAGAAATTATGGATTATGAACTTATCGGAAAAGATAACAAACCTAAAAATTAAAGGATAAATCACTGCTCAATCCGATAATAGATCGATATTCATGGGGTTTTATTTGGTGCTGCCTAGCAATTTGGATGACTTTAGATATTGTGAACAGAAATGAATATACTTAAATAATATTTTAAAGCCATTATAAGCCATGATATTGGATACTGAGGACACTTATGTATAGTGAAATAGCGATACTTGCGCTAATAAGTTTCACAACTTCAGCCTTTAATGCGATTGCTGGGGCTGGTGGAGGAATGGTCATGATGGGGGCATTACCTATTTGGCTACCGAGTAATGCCGTTGTTCCTATTCATGGCTTAGTTCAGTTATTTAGTAATGGTAGCCGAGCTTACTTTCTTCGTAAAAATATAGATTACGCTAGTCTTAAAACCTTTGTGATTGGTTGTTTATTAGGTTCTATTCTTGGGGGGCTATTACTACAAGACTTTCCAACAGAGTGGCTTCCTTTAATCATTGGTATTTATATCCTTTTAAATACTTGGGTAAAACCATTTATTAAGGCACTTGCTAGATTTGAACACCCGGTAGTTTTAGGGGCAATACAAGGTGCATTTGGACTATTTGTAGGAGCACCTGGACCATTAATCATATCTGCAATGAAAAAGCGATATTGTAATGACTACGCAAAATTGGTTGCTACTATCGCTGTTTTTAACAGTATTAGTCATTTTAGTAAACTCGTTATCTATATCGTTATTGGTTTTTCTTTTGAAGCATATTGGCAAATCGGTTTAGTGATGATTGGGGCTGCTATTATCGGCTCATTAGTCGGTAAAATGTTACAATCAAAAATACCAACCAGATATCTACAATGGCTACTAACTTCCTTACTAACTTTACTGGCTATCAATATGATTATTAATGTGTTAAAAATTCAATTGTAAAATATAATTGAGCTTGGGGGTTAGGTTACCCAACTCGTCTAACTTGGCAGAAAACAGATTGCCAGTATGGATTGTCTAATCGGGATAAAATAACGCCTTTAGACGTTGAAGCATGTAAAAATTGGTTCTTTCCTGCATAAATACCGACATGACGTTGTTTTATTCCTGTTTTAAAAAATATTAAATCTCCCGGTTTTTTATTTTCATAAGCAATTTTCACTCCACTTTTGGCTTGTTGTGCGGTCGTTCTCGGAAGAGAAACGTTGTAAAGTTCATTGAAAGTAATTTGAGTGAATGCCGAGCAATCAATACCAGAAAATGAATTTCCGCCAAATTGATACGGTACACCACGCCATTTATTATATTGGATAGCGATATCTTTAGAGCGATCGAGTTTGTTTGTTGATCTCATCTGTTTTTCTGAGTTTGAACAACCAGAGATAAATGTGAGTGTAATTATAATCAGAATAAGGTTTTTAATTTTTTTTACGTTCATTATCGTCAATTAACATCCTAGATACATTTTACCTATTGTAGCTTAATCTAATGTAACTATTGTGATATTTAATAAAAAATAAATAGATGATAATTTAGGTGTAAGAGAGAAGTTAAAAAAGACTCATTGAACGTTCACTTTCTAATTAAAAGTATAAATGAGCCTTTTATATTGTTTCGATAAGGTATTAACTTTAACTTGTAGTTAATTTACCTTATTAAACTTGAATTGAGGATTGATTAAAAAGAGGGAGCTAGATTAAGGCGATTGCTGCAATTGTACTTGATTGTTCTGCGGCTTTACCTATCACACCACCAACAACACCACCAACTAATGCACCGACAACACCACCAACTACAGCACCAACAGCTGGTTCTTCTTGTGTCTCGCCAACAACGCCGCCAACAACACCACCAACAACAGCAGCGATAATTGCACCGATCACAACGCCAATGACAATACTTCCAGTAACCATTATTTATCCTTAATTTAAAGTTTGTCTAAGAAACAATATTATTTGTTAAGAGATATAAATATACATTCTGGAAGTTATAAATCAATTTCTATAATGAAGTGAAATGTATGTAAATATTTCAAAATTATACAAAATTAACCTTAGTTTAATTTCTTTAGGTTATTGTTAAATCAATTACCTATTGGTGAATCTGGTTGTATTAATTATGTATATTGTTTTGTTAAGTATGAAACGAAATGTAAATATGATTTCATTGTGTTAATTAATATAATTGATTGTTTTTCAGCCATATTTAAATTGGTTATTTTGGATAAAAAAAACCTTAAAATAGAATATAATTAATTGTAGTTTAATTAATCATATCTATTTTAAGGTTTGATGAAATATTTTTTCTTGAAGTCGTTAGGCTGTTAGCTGTGTTCATTCGCCCCAATCATATATACCCCTCATACTTGAAGCTGCTAGGTTGTTGGCGTTGCTCGTTCACCCCAATCATATAGAACCTCTATACTCATGGGGCCTCACTTACTCGCTACTTCAATGACTTTAGGTATATATCTTATCTTAATGCTAAGGCTAACTGATCTTTATCAGATTGCTTATGAATCCAAAGTAAGCGCTGGCATAACATAACAGCTGCGGAAGTTAATCCTATAATAAAACCAATCCAGAAACCCGATGGTCCCATTGGCGAGACAATCCAATCCGTCATTGCAAGAATGTAGCCAATTGGGAAACCAAGTAACCAATAGGCAATAAAGGTACGAACAAAGATGGCATTCATGTCTTTATATCCACGTAAAGCACCAATGGCAACAACTTGGATAGCGTCGGTGCATTGATAGATTGCCGCAAATATCATTAGATGACTGGCTAATAAAATCACATCAGGCTCTTTGTTATAAAGATAAGCGATCTGTTCATTAAACAACCAAGTGATGATTGCGGTGAACATGGCTAGAAGTAAGCCCATTATGATGCCACAATAAGAGGATATTTTTGCTTTTTCAGCATCATGAGCCCCTAATAAATATCCAACTCGAATACTTAAAGCACTACCTACACTTAATGGGATCATAAAGACCATTGAAGAAAAACTCATCGCAACTTGGTGAGCTGCGACAATAACCGATCCTAGTGGTGCAATAATTAATGCGACAATTGCAAATAGTGTCACTTCAAAAAACATTGCGGATGCCACGGGAAAGCCAAGTGAAAACAGACGCCAGATCTCTTTAAACTTAGGTGGATGAATCACTTTTAATAATTGTACTTTACGTAAACGAGGCGCAATTAGTACATAAGCTAACATTGATAAAAACATCACCCAATAAACAATCGCTGTTGCAACCCCACAACCAACACCACCTAAAGCGGGCGCACCGAATTTACCGTAAACAAAAATCCAGTTTAATGGAATATTGACGATAAGTCCGATAAAGCCAATAACCATAGCGGGTACAGTGAAAGAGAGTCCTTCAGCAAAACTACGCAGTGTTTGAAAAAGCAAAAATGCAGGCGCAGCCCAGATCACAGCATGAAGATAGCCATTTGTCTTTTCTTCAAGTGAAGGTTCAATATCCATCAAGCCAATAATATGTTGTGAGTTATAGAGTAACAACATAATAGGAATCGCAGTTAAAATGGCAAGGTAGGCACCCTGATGAACCTCAAAAGGGACTTTAGACTCTTTACCTGAACCATTTAATTGAGCAATAACGGGCACTAAAGCAATTAATAACCCAATGCCAAATAGAATGGCAGGTAACCAAATACTGGCAGCAATAGCGACGGCTGCCATATCTGTTGGGCTAACACCGCCAGCCATAATCGTATCAACAAAGCCCATCGATGTTTGTGCAACTTGGGCGAGCAGTACCGGTGTTGCTAATTTTGCTAAAGTGCGGAACTCGCGCATGTATCTTTGCAAGGCATATACCTCAAAAAAAGTGGAATAAAAAGAAATCAGTATAACGATTAGTGTTAATAAATACTCGTTATATTTGTTGGTTTTTCTTTAATTGTTTTTTGGATATTGAGTTATAGAAATGAAAAGTTGTAAGATAGTGGCAATACTCTCAACTAAAAAAACTAAAACGCATTAGAGGCTTAAAAATGTTTACAGGCATTGTGCAAGATAAAGTAATGATCATTAAAATAGCAAAGAGAGAACAGTTTCAAACCCATACTCTTGAGTTTCCAAATTCTCTTCTAGAAGGATTAGCAATTGGCGCCTCAGTTGCACACAATGGTTGTTGCTTAACCGTGACAGCAATACAACAAAATCAAGTGACGTTTGACTTAATGCAAGAGACGCTGCGAGTGACGAATCTTGGGTTACTACAAAATGGGGATAGCGTTAATATTGAAAGGGCAGCGAAATTTGGTGATGAGATCGGTGGGCATAGTATGTCTGGACATATCAATGCTATTGCATCTATTTCTGAGCGAATAGAGACTCCAAATAATTGCACGCTCTGGTTTGAGCTTCCTGAATCATTAAGCAAATATGTTTTAACCAAAGGTTACATAGGTATTGATGGGTGTTCTTTAACGATTGGTGAAGTGCGTGATAATCAGTTCTGTGTTCATTTAATTCCTGAGACCTTGCAAAGAACTTTATTCGGCGAACGAAAAGTGGGGGATAAAGTCAACATTGAAGTCGATCCTACGACACAAGCCATTGTTGATACCGTGGAACGAGTATTGGCATCGAAACAGGTTTAATTAATGTTAAAATAATTTTAAAAAAAACAGGATCAAATGTTTATGATACTTTAGAATTTGATCCTGCAAGTTAAATCTTAAATGGGGTCTTTAAATCAACCCTAAGTTCCGTAAATATTGATCCGCTTTATCTAAGTACTTTCCGCCGTATAAATTACATTGATTTAAAATGTAGTAAAGCTGATATAACTCTCTACGATTTTCATAATTGGGATCTAATGGATAAGCCTGTTGATAGCTTTCATAAAAGGTTGCGGGTAGTGAAGCCTCTAGTTCCGTAAAAGCAATGTCACACTCTCTATCCCCCCAATAACTAGCAGGATCATACAGAATTGGGCCAGTCACCGTCATGGCGACATTATGTTTAGATAGCTCGCCATGCAGTAACGCGGGCTTTGGTTGATGACCATGAAGGATTTCGTTACTTCTTTCAATGATAGAGTCAATATCTCCAAACTCGATACCACGCTCCTTAGCTAATTGTAGTTGCCAGCCAATTCGCTGTTCAGAAAAAAATCGACTCCAATGTTTGCGCCACTTATTCGGTTGGATTGATTCGCCAATATAATTGTCACTGTCGAAACCATATTCTAGTTGATCGCCCCATAAATGGAGAGCGGCTAAATCATCGCCTAATTGAGCCGCTGTACGACTATTTAATGGTTTGGTAGGTAAAAAATTAAGGACAAGGAAAGCCATCTCTTTGGCTCGACCAAGATGAATAACGCGAGGGACTTGGATAGAGTTGGATTTAGTCAATTGTTGAAGACTGTCAACCTCAGATTGAAAAAGCTTAATAAAATTTCTGTTATTTACTTTGACAAAAAAACGCTGTTCTTGTTCATCACTGATACAAAAGCAGTCGCAGATTTCACCACCTTTCACCGTCGTGTGTTCTTTTATTGTAAAAGAGTGCTCAAGAACGTCAGATAGTTGGAGAGAGATTGATTGCCACATAATTAACTCCTTGTCAGACTATTGGGGATAGATCAGTCGTTACATTTTATTTCTTCAATTTAAGCCATTAGTTTAAGGTTATGGTACAGATTAATTTTAGTTCATGATGCAGGAAGTTGGCTAATTTTACAGAGCTAATTGTTGAATTATTGATCTTGATTAAGAAATGTAACTCACAATTATTAACAATGTGAGATTAAGCTCTATTGAAACCTCTATTCATTGAAACTGTATTTTTTCTAATAGGTAAGTTAGTTAAGCTGAGTATCTTATAAAGAGAAGGATAAGGTGATGTGATGACGTTGATATCTAATTTTAATATCGAATATGAAAATAACCGTTATATGAAAAAATTTCTCCATCAATATGCTGGGTACAGAGAACTGATTTTTTCAGATATATCGATCCGACTTGAGCAGTTAATTTTATCTAATAGTCCAAAAATCAAAATGGTTCATCGGATGAAACATCATAACTTGTCGATCTATGAGTATAAAATTCCATTAGCGAAGAATTTAGATTGCCGCGTTGCGTACACGTTTACTAACAATATTATTTCAGTATTCTTTATTAGTACAACAATTATTAAGGCACATTTTTGTCGTTTATTAGAAAAAACAGATTTAATCAGTGGTACTCATCGATGAAGATGATGCCGATTAACCAAGCAACAAGACAGTGTGATTGTCTGTTAAAAAAAATGCAACTAGAGGAGGCAATGGTCATGAAAACGTATAAACGAGATCGGGGATTTATTCTATATAGAAATAAAGAAGGAAGTTTTGAGCTGATCCAATTTGGTTTTAAGAATCAGCGTCTAATCGGCACTGGCTTTGAAATGAAACGATGGATTAAAAAAGCATTTAAAAGTGAATTTCCTCGAAGTCATCAAGTATGGGTTAATCATTATATTAATGTGGTCGATCCTACTAACATTTCTTTGCAGAACCAACCACAACTATCACTCTTTTGAGCGTTGATTAATTAGACTATTTCAAATGCTAATCAAGGTGATCAAATCTGAGGGAGAGAATAAGCATTAATTGAACCATCGTTATTCTTCACTTCGATATTATAGCCACTATTCGCAGCTTGTTTAATTGCTACAGGCTGACCATAGCTATTAATCAAATTTCCTTGACTATCTTGAGTTAAAATAATCCCTAATACCGCAGCTGCGATTTTCCATTTATAGTAGTCATTATCGTTCTTAATGATCACCGTGGTGTTATTGGATGGTGGATGTGCATTCGGTGGATAGACAACCACGGGAGGGTAAACAACCGGTGGTTGATTTACATGATGGTGCTCATTATGGTGATGTTTTTTCTTCTTTTTGCACTTTTTATGTTGATGTTTATGAGGGCTCGTATCTTTATAACCGTGATGATAGTGAGACTCAGGATTTTTATAGTAAACGCATTTTTCTTTATTTTTGCCATGATCAGCCATAACTGAGCCAGAAAAGAAAATAACTAAGGTGAAAATTAGAGAAAGGAAAGTAGGCAAGTTTAACGTCCTGTTAATTATAGTATTTATAAGTAGAGGATAATAAGGGCTTCATCGGCTTGAATTGTTTCTTCAACGTCAATTTAACGTCAGTGTTTTATCAAATACGGATGAATTTTGATAGATATACTCAAAATAATTGGAGTGGCTAGTCGGCGGCAAGTGAATGAGACCTCATGAGTATAGGTGTACTCGATGCTTGGGGCGAATGAGCGCAGCCAACAACCTAGCCACTTCAAGTATGAAGGGTATAGATGAAAATTTATTCTCGGGCTTGTTGCTTTCTTCACCAAAGAAACGGTGACAGAAGGTAAAAGGGGAGTTTCACTTTATTTTTTGTATAATTCGGTTAAAATGTTGGTTCGCTCATTTTGAGCGCTATTTAGGTAATGAATTTTATATTAGTGGTTATTCATCAGTATTTGAACAGCCATTATTTTGCGTTAATCTTCATTATTCAAATTTTTCCGTATTTATATACAATACAACTTTAACATGTGCAGCTTGGTATGCGGCACCACTGTAAGGAATTATCATGCCTTTAATTACTCTTCCTGATGGAAGCCAACGTCAATTCGACAACCCTGTATCAACTTATGATGTCGCTGCTGATATCGGTCCTGGCCTTGCGAAAGCTTGTGTTGCTGGTCGTGTTAATGGTGAGCGAGTTGATGCTTGTGATCTTATCGAACAAGATGCAAACCTTGAAATCATTACTGCAAAAGATGTGGATGGTTTAGAGATTATTCGTCATTCTTGTGCGCATTTACTTGGTCATGCAATTAAGCAGCTTTTCCCTGAGACCAAAATGGCGATTGGCCCAACAATCGACAACGGCTTCTATTATGATATCGATCTTGATCGTTCATTGACGCAAGATGACCTTGATGCTTTAGAAAAGCGGATGAAGGCATTAGCGAAAACAAAATATCAAGTTATTAAGAAGAACGTTAGCTGGCAAGAAGCACGTGATACTTTTGAATCTCGTGGTGAAAGTTATAAAGTTGAGATTCTTGATGAGAATGTAAGTAAAGATGACCGCCCTGGTCTTTATCATCATGAAGAATACATTGATATGTGTCGTGGACCTCATGTACCCAACATGAGCTTCTGCCAAAACTTCAAGTTATTAAATGTTGCGGGTGCTTATTGGCGCGGAAATAGCGACAATAAGATGCTACAACGTATTTACGGTACGGCATTCCAAGATAAGAAGTTACTAAAAGCGCACCTAACGCGTTTAGAAGAAGCAGCGAAGCGTGACCATCGTAAACTAGGTAAACAGCTTGACTTATTCCATATGCAGCAAGAAGCGCCGGGTATGGTGTTCTGGCATCATAATGGCTGGTCTATCTTCCGCGATCTTGAAGTATTTGTTCGTGAAAAACTGACTGAATATGATTATCAAGAAGTGAAAGGTCCATTAATGATGGATCGTGTGTTGTGGGAGCGCTCTGGCCATTGGGACAAGTATGCTGAAGCGATGTTCACAACCAATTCTGAAAACCGTGAATACGCGATTAAGCCGATGAACTGTCCTGGGCACGTACAGATCTTTAATCAAGGTCTAAAGTCGTACCGTGATCTTCCATTACGTATGGCAGAATTTGGTTCATGTCACCGTAACGAGCCATCAGGTGCGTTACACGGAATCATGCGTGTTCGTGGTTTTACCCAAGATGATGCACATATTTTCTGTACTGAAGATATGATCATGGATGAAGTGACTGAATGTATCAAAATGGTCTATGATGTTTATAGCACATTCGGTTTTGAAAACATCGCTGTTAAGCTATCAACTCGTCCAGATCAACGAGTTGGCTCTGATGAGATGTGGGATAAGGCGGAAGAAGGTCTTGCTGCAGCCTTGAAGCAAAATGAGCTAGATTTTGAAATCCAAGAGGGCGAAGGTGCCTTCTACGGACCAAAAATTGAATTTACTTTGCATGATTGTCTGGACAGAGCGTGGCAATGTGGTACTATCCAGCTCGACTTTGCTCTACCTGGTCGTTTGGGCGCTACATATGTTGGCGAAGATAACGAACGTCACACACCAGTTATGATCCACCGTGCTATTTTGGGGTCACTTGAGCGTTTCATCGGTATTATTATCGAAGAGTACGCCGGTTTCTTCCCTACTTGGTTGGCTCCAGAGCAAGCCGTAATCATGAATATTACTGATAAACAGGCTGATTACGTCAAAGAAATTGAAAATAAATTGAAAAAAGCGGGTATTAGAGCCAAAGCTGACTTGAGAAATGAGAAGATAGGCTTTAAAATTCGTGAACATACCCTTAAGCGTGTACCATATATGCTAGTCTGCGGTGATAAAGAAGCCGAAGCTGGTGAGATTGCTGTTCGCAGCCGTCGTGGTAAAGACTTAGGAAAAATTAAAGTTGATGACTTCATTGCACAAATCAAGCAAGAAGTTAGCAACCGTGTCCTTAATGTTGTGGAGGAATAAAATATTAAAGGCGCAAGAAAAGCTCCTGCAGCTAAGCAGAACGCACACCGTCTAAACGCAGAAATTCGCGGAGTTCGCGAAGTTCGATTAAATGGCGAAGATGGCGAAGCATTAGGTATTGTTAAAATAGATGACGCTCTAGCCGCTGCGGCTGAAGCTGGTATGGATTTGGTCGAAATTAGTCCAAATGCTGAGCCGCCAGTTTGCCGTGTAATGGACTACGGTAAGTTCATCTATGAAAAGAGCAAGGCTGCAAAAGAGCAAAAGAAAAAGCAAAAACAGATACAGGTGAAGGAAATTAAATTCCGTCCCGGTACAGATATAGGCGACTATCAGGTAAAACTACGCAACCTGGTTCGCTTTATTGAAGAAGGCAACAAAGTCAAAGTAACTATCCGCTTCCGTGGACGTGAAATGGCTCACCAGAGCATCGGTGTTGACGTTCTTAATCGATTGAAAGCAGATACAGCTGAAATTACAGTTGTTGAAAGCTTCCCAACTCGTATTGAAGGTCGCCAGATGATCATGGTACTTGCCCCTAAAAAGAAGTAATTTAAGGCCTACAAGTAATATCTTAGATACTGCTCGTTAGAGTGGTATCTTTTTTATTCGCCTGGATTACTATGTTTATTAACTAACTCAACAATGCGGAGTTACTCATCATGCCAAAGATGAAAACAAACTCTGGTGCTGCTAAGCGTTTCAAGAAAACTGCTGGTGGTATCAAATTTAAGCACGCAACTAAACGTCACATCCTGACTAAGCGTACTACTAAGAACAAACGTCAACTACGTCCTAACTCTCTTCTTCCTAAGTGTGAAGTAGCAGCAGTTATCAAGATGATCGGATAAGTTTTAACTTATCATTCTTAGTTTATTTAACGAATTTAGTTTAGGAGAGATTCATGCCTCGCGTAAAACGTGGTGTACAAGCTCGTGCACGTCATAAGAAAGTTCTAAAGCAAGCAAAAGGTTACTACGGAGCACGTTCACGTGTTTATCGCGTAGCCTTCCAAGCAGTTACTAAAGCTGGTCAATATGCTTACCGTGACCGTCGTCAACGTAAGCGTCAGTTCCGTCAACTGTGGATTGCGCGTATTAACGCTGCTGCACGTCAAAATGGTCTATCTTACAGCCGTTTCATCAACGGTCTTAAGAAAGCATCTATTGAAATCGATCGTAAGATCCTTGCTGACATTGCAGTATTCGACAAAGCGACTTTTACAGTACTAGTTGAAAAAGCAAAAGCTGCTCTATAATTTTTAGACGGTAGTTAATGAAAGGGAGAGCTTTTGCTCTCCCTTTTTCCGTTTATTGGACTGATAACTGTCCTCATCATTTTTTACCTCACTCTCTGCTCGCCGACTCTCCGCGTCAATAACGTTGACTTTCTGTTTATTATTCCTTCTTGTGCCTATCATCTTAAGTTGCTTACCTCTTTATGGTTACTATTGAAAGTGTGATATTACCCACAAATCCAGTTAAAAAAAACACGTTGCGTATTATTTGTCCAAACAGTTCATAGTCAGGCAAATAAAGCTATCAATCGTTTGCGCAATCGTTAAAATGGCGGCGTTAATAGGGTTGCAAATTTAATGGCTTCCATCGTTATCGTCTATGCTGAATAAGACCATCTGTTTTTATTCCATCATTAAGGGCGATAAATGAAGTAAAAACATGGATTGTGATGTTAATCAACTAAACCATATTCAATAATAAGTGAGTTAAGAAATGAAATCGGAAAGCCAGCTAGATAAATATTTTAAAATCTCTGAGCGAGGAAGTTCAGTCAAACAAGAAGTCGTTGCCGGCTTAACAACATTTTTAGCAATGGTGTATTCCATCATTGTTGTTCCTGGAATGCTAGGAACCGCAGGTTTTGATGCGGGTGCTGTTTTTATCGCAACGTGTTTGGTCGCTGCATTTGGTTCGTTACTAATGGGCTTATGGGTTAATTTACCCATGGCTATCGGTTGTGCGATTTCATTAACGGCATTTACTGCATTTAGTCTTGTGCTTGGGCAAGGTGTATCCATCCCTGTCGCTTTAGGTGCCATCTTTTTAATGGGTGCTATTTTTACGCTAATTACCGTAACTGGGTTACGTCAGTGGATCTTAAATAATTTACCATCAGGTATTGCTCATGGTACTGGTATTGGTATTGGTCTTTTCCTACTTCTTATTGCCGCTAACGGAACTGGACTTATCGTTAAAAACCCACATGAAGGACTTCCTGTTGCATTAGGGAATTTTGATTCGTTACCTGTTATTTTATCGGTACTTGGTCTAGCGGCTATTTTTGGCCTAGAACGTAAACGTGTTCCTGGTGGCATTCTAATGGTGATTGTTGCAATCTCTATTATTGGTTTGATTTTTGATCCTAACGTTGTTTATCATGGCTTCTTTGCTATGCCTTCATTTGGTGGAGAGAACTCACTGATTGCAACAATGGACATTAAAGGTGCACTGAATATTGCTGTTCTCCCTGCAGTATTAGCCTTAGTGATGACGGCAATTTTTGATGCGACTGGGACTATCCGAGCGGTTGCTGGCCAAGCGAATCTTTTAGACAAAGACGGTCAAATTATTAACGGTGGCAAAGCATTAACCGCAGATTCAGTTTCTTCTATGTTTTCTGGTTTTGTGGGTGGTTCTCCTGCCGCAGTTTATATTGAATCAGCAGCAGGGACAGCCGCGGGTGGCAAAACTGGTTTAACAGCAACTATTGTTGGTGGCCTGTTTGTTCTGATGATCTTCTTATCGCCATTAAGCTACTTAGTCCCTGTTTATGCCACAGCTCCAGCACTGATGTATGTTGGTCTATTAATGCTAAGTAATGTCACTAAGATTGATTTTGATGACTATGTTGATGCATTAGCAGGTCTAGTTTGTGCCGTGTTTATTGTACTTAGTAGTAATATCGTAACAGGTATCATGTTAGGTTTCTTAACGTTAGTGATTGGTCGTATCTTTGCGGGTGAGATTAAGAAGTTAAACGTTGGTGTCGTACTTATTGCTATCGCTTTAGTTGCTTTCTATGCGGGCGGTTGGGCATTATAAGTGAGTAGAATAAGCGTTATTTTAATTATTTACTAATAACGTTAAGACTCAATTCAATTTGTATTAATAACACCCTCATTGTCTCATCAATATTTGATGAAATAATGGGGGTGTTTTTTTAAGCTGTATTTATTGGAATTAAACGACTACCATAATGTATTAAGCTGTTAATTTTAGAGGCGTTATGAAAATTGCTGTAGATACTCATACTCATACTTATGCCAGCGGCCATGCATATAGCACTATTATTGAAAATGCGAAAAGTGCGAAGGAACATGGTTTAGCGATGTTTTGTACCACCGATCACTCTGAGTCGATGCCAGGCGCACCGCACTTTTGGTTCTTCAGCAATCAACGTGTCTTACCTCGTTTTATTGAAGGGGTCGCTATTATTCGCGGTGTGGAAAGTAACATTATGAATATAGAGGGTGAAATTGATATCCCTGAACGTTTAGATGATGAGCTCGATTGGGTTATTGCAAGTTTTCATGAACCGGTATTTCGTCCTTCAACGAAAGATATCCATACCGAGGCGTTACTCAATGTGATTAAAAGTGGGCGTGTTGATGCACTAGGGCATCTAGGCAATCCAAATTTTGACTTTGATTTTGAAACGGTGATCCAATGTGCTAAAGAGCATCATGTGGCGATTGAAATTAATAACACCTCTTTAGGTGGCAAAAGTCGAGTGGGGAGTGTTGAACGCTGTTATGAGATTGCAAAAGTGGCTAAACAGATAGGTGCTTATGTGACAACAGGAAGTGATGCCCATTTCTGTAGCTACATCGGTAAGTTTGAACGAGTAGAAACATTGTTGGAAAAAGTTGAAATGCCTGTTGAACAGATCATCACTCACACGCCAGGGCAGTTTGTTCAATTCTTACTTCTTCGTGGGCGTCAAAGGATTGAAGAGTTGGCTTGTTATTATTAATTCGTTTAAAACGACTAAAAAGCCACCTATACGTTAAAGGAATTTTCCTAAAAGTGTATAGGTGGCTTTGTTGTTAGGATTAACTTTAATTATTTAGACAATTCTAAGCGGTTTTTAACGATGAATCCTCTTGCTCTGCTGCTTTACATGCTGCTGCTGTAAATAAAACATCGGTAGAGCTATTAAGAGCCGTTTCAGCTGAATCTTGAACAACACCAATAATAAAGCCAACCGCGACGACTTGCATTGCAATATCATTAGAAATACCAAACAGACTACAAGCTAATGGGATCAGTAACAGAGATCCTCCAGCAACACCAGAGGCTCCACATGCTGAAATCGCAGCAACAACACTAAGTAATACTGCAGTTGGTAAATCGACAGAAATCCCTACAGTATGAGCGGCAGCGAGAGTTAATACTGTAATAGTAATTGCAGCTCCAGCCATATTAATCGTTGCACCTAATGGAATTGAAACTGAATAAGTATCTTCATGAAGATCGAGTTTCTTACATAATTCCATATTGACAGGAATATTAGCCGCAGAACTACGGGTAAAGAAGGCCGTTACACCACTTTCTCGTAGACACCTAAAAACTAATGGATATGGATTCTGTTTAAGTTTAATAAACACAATCAGTGGATTGACGATCAAGGCGATAACAAACATAGAACCAAGTAACACAACTAATAAGTGAGAATAGCCTGCGAGAGCATCAAAACCTGTTGTTGCAAATGTGGACGCAACTAAACCAAAGATACCAATCGGAGCCAGACGGATGATCACGCGGACAATCGTCGAAATACCAGTTGATAAATCACTAAATACCTGTTTTGTGGCATCTGATGCATGATGAAGTGCTAAACCTAAACCGATCGCCCAAGCTAAAATACCGATAAAGTTAGCGTTCATTAGTGCACTAATTGGATTATCAACAATCTTAAAGAGTAAGGTATTAATAACCTCGGTAATTCCCTCTGGTGGGTTTGCACTTGCGCTATTTGTTACTAATGTTAATGTAGTAGGGAACATAAAGCTCATTAATACTGCGGTTAAAGCCGCCATAAATGTGCCAATCAAATAAAGAAAGATAATAGGACGCATGTTGGTATGAGTGCCTTTTTTTTGATTAGCAATTGATGATGCGACCAATACAAAAACTAAAATAGGGGCAACAGCCTTCAATGCACTAACAAAAAGTGATCCTAAAAATGAGATGTTTAATGCCGAAGAAGGGGAAATAGTAGCAATACCGATACCAGCAATAATACCTACAATAATTTGTCCAACTAGACTTCCTTTCGTTAAAGCTTGAAAAACAGAGGCTAATTTAGAAACCATAAAAATCCTTATTTTTTATAATTAGTTAACGGAATGGCTATCCTACTCTGGATTTAATTGTTAGACAATGGTTGAATTTTTGTTCTTGATATGAATTGACAGTGTTGCGGAGATAATCATTCATGTTGAATGGATAAAAAATCAACCTTAATGAAAGGAATTTTATAATTATTGTTTAATATTAGATAATTACTGTAAGGTAACTTGGGTTGAGATTGTTAAATATATTTAATAGCTGCGATGGATTTTTTATAGGGATAATATGAGGAGTATCATGATAAAAGCGGATTCACTTGGGTTAACTTATCAAGGAAAACCTTTCTTTAGTGATGTATCATTCGAAGTGAAAAAAATGATAAAATTGCATTAATGGCACCATCAGGTTTGGGAAAAACAAGTTTATTAATGATGATTGCTGCGGTGAACCAGCCAACTTGCGGTAGACTTTATTATCATAATCAACCTTATTCATCTCAGGTAATTCAAACTTTACATCAAAATCTCTGTTGGTTACCACAATCCCCTCAATCGTTAGGTGAAACGGTCAAAGAGGCAATTTACGCCCCTTTTAATTTAGTTATAAATAAACAGAATACACCCACAGATGAACAGTGTTTATCTGCGTTGGCTGATCTCTCTTTAGATAATATCTCATTAACTCAACGCTTTGATTCTTTATCTGGGGGAGAACAGCAACGTTTAGCTATTGCTAGAGGCTTATTATTAAATCGTCCTTTATGGTTAGTCGATGAACCTACCTCGGCCCAAGATAAAACGCGTTCAGACTTAATTGTTGATCTGTTACTAGCTCGAACTGAAACATTGATCATCATCACTCATGACCAAGATATTGCCGAGCAGTTTCCTATTGTTTGGCAACTCGGTGTTAATGGGATATCAGTCATGGAGAAACGGTCGACAGAGGTTGAAAAACATATCGGAGTAAAAGTATGACCACATCAATTAATTGGCTACAATTTTTCTCTTTCTATTTAGTGTTGTTAATTCCCTTTGGTTTGCTTCGTTGGTTGCAATTAAAAGAGACCATAAAAGAGTTTGTTATTGCGGTTATTCGTATGACCGTACAATTATTGTTAGTGGGACTTTATCTAGAATTTGTCTTTAAGCTCGATCTGTTATGGCTTAATTTACTGTGGTTATTATTGATGATATTAGTGGCTTCTTTTTCTGCAATGAGTCGGGCTAAGCTACCATGGCGTGTGTTGTTACCTAAAATCTATCTTGGTTTTTTTATCGCTTTGATTCCCGTTGTATTGTTGTTTTTAACGGTATTATCAAAACCCACACCTTGGTATCAAGCGCAATATTTAATCCCGATTGGTGGTATGTTATTAGGGAATGCAATGGGAGGCGTTGTCATCGGATTAAATAGCTTTTTTAATCAACATAATAATCATCGAATTGAGATCCTACAGTGGTTAACAATGGGAGCGACGCCATTTGAAGCAACACGACGTCATATGGTTCAAGCCGTTAAAGCTTCAGTTAGCCCTCAAATCGCCAGCATTGCGACGCTAGGCTTAGTTTCTTTACCGGGAATGATGACGGGACAGATTTTAGGAGGCAGTAATCCGATGACGGCAATACAGTATCAAATTGCAATCATGGTAGGGATTATTAGTTGTCAAACCATTGCTGTAATTTTAACATTGATCGGTAGTAATCAATATTTGCTTGAGCAGTGTCAATCGTCTGAGTAAGCGGGAGTTTATTCGAAAATGATAACAAGCGCTAAAGTCTTAATTTCGACTTTAGCGCTTTTCTGATTCATGCTCTATTAATAATCAGTCACTAGCAATCAAGGTCTTTTAATTGATTTAATGTACTACCTGATGCAATTTTTTGTATCTCTTGATTTAATTTAAACCAATATAAAGGCTTATCATTAGCGGCGTGATAACTCATTTTGTCATCTTGAATCGCGATCCAAGAGCCTTCTGGTATACCAATAACCGATTGATGTGGATTAACAATTAAATACTCTGCGATACGTTCGTCACGGGTTTCACCCATATGTCCTTCAATTGTCGCGTCAATATAATGCGCATTGATTTGGAATGGGACAAAACCAAGTGAAGGAGTGATAGCCGCGCTAACAATACACATATCATTGGTTGTTCTAATTGTTGGCGCACCAATAACCGCACCAGCACTCCAACCGACATAAGGAACACCGCGTTCTTTAACCGCTTGTTGAATTGGACCAATTAGACCTTGATCGTGCAGGGTTTTATTCAGTACCCAAGTATTCCCACCACTAACAACAATGGCATCGGCTTGACGAATCGCAGCAACAGGATCTTCCGCTCGATGTAGACCAGTTACATTAACATTCAGGTGAGATAAACTATCGGCGACCATCGCGGTGCGGTCATCATGACTGCTGCGAATTACCGCATAAGGAATAACGACAACATTTAATACTTTCTTACGTGTGAATACTTCAGTAATTGCAGGTAATGCAAACTCCATGACTTTGGTGTTACCAGCTACTTTGCCATTACTTAATAATAGTATATCCATGAATATCTCTTTAGTAGTATAAGAATCTGGTGACATATTAATGAAACAGATAAAATAAAAACTTGAGCTGCAGCACAGTTTTGAATTGTAAGTTACCTTAAAACGGGTTTATTAGACAAGAAGTCTGACAAGATTAGAGGTCACAGACAGATATGACTGTTTTCATCGAGCCAGATGATCTTTTTTGATCATCAAAAAACGTTTTAATCACTTTAAAATTACTTTTATCTAACATTTTTTTAGAGGGGATATTCTCCTCATGGCGTTCGACAAAAAGTTGTTGAATGCCGCTTTGTTTAGCTAAGTTTTTTACTTCTTTCATTAACGTAGGCCCGATTCCTTGACCAGTAAAGTTACGATCAACAACAACATCATTGATATAGCCTAAAGATTTCATTTTCTGATTTACGTCTGAAGTAGAGGTCAATGTTTGATATTGTCGATAATGGTGGCTATCTTGTTCAAAGATCAAAACAGCAAGACCGATGATCTTACTCTCTAAAGTTGATGTTGAATTCTCATTAATTTGTTTATTTTTTTCAGCAATAACAATGGCAGCTCTATTTTGAGCGATAAGAGTCAATTGGTGATTAATACTCTCTTCCGTAATGTAATTCCATGGGTTGATAGCATCATGAAATAGAAGCTTTTTAACCTGTTGAATATCACGTGGTGTTAATTTTCGATTGGTTATTTTTAAATTCATGATCTTTCCTTTGTTTTAAATTATTAATTATATCAATGAATTATAATTTATTTTGATTACTGTAAGTCTGAGCTGAATCACAAAGTTATTCACTTATGACATATATTCTCCGTGGTCATATTATAGAGAAAATTTCATTACATTGATGTTTTTATGGAGAGGGTTTCATGACGAAACGGATACTTTTACTATTATTGAGTCTAGTGCTTATCAGTGGTTGTTCATCATGGGTTAGTGGTGATCAAGGCAGTACGACAACCTCCAGCAGTTTGGTGGATTATTTATACCCCAGTGGCGATATACCGACTTATGAAACCGCAGAAAAACCGAAATTAACCTTGCCACTGAGTGTTGGTATTGCATTTGTTCCACCTAATAGTCATTCAGTTAATCAATTAACCTATCAACAACAACAGCAATTATTGAATCAAGTAAAATCTAAATTTATTAGCCATGACTTTATTGCTCGTATTGAACTTATCCCTCAAAGTTATCTAAAGAAAAAGCGTGGGTTTGATACTTTAGAACAAATTGCGCGACTCTATAAAGTCGATACCATGGCACTTATCTCTTACGACCAATTGATACAGCGTCATAATAATAGTGCTTCATTACTCTATTTAACCATTGTTGGTCTGTATACCATTCCAGGCAGTCAAAATTTAACTCAGACCTTTGTTGAAACGACGGTTTTTGATGTGAAATCTAGACAGATGTTAATGAGAGCGGCAGGAGTCAGTGCTCTAAAGAAAACAACGACGGCTATCGGTATTGATAAATCTATCAACAAACAATCTTATAAAGGCTTTGAATTGGCGGTGACTGATATGGCTATCAGTTTGGAGCATGAACTAGAAGCATTTAAATTAAGAGTGAAAGAAGAAAATATTGCAGATATTGAATTTAAATCAGGTTATAGCGGAGGTGGGAGTTTTACTCTGTTATTTTTATTAGCGCTCATCACGTTAATTCTCCATCGGCTTTTTAGTCTTAGGTTGAAGTAGAATTTGCCGTTTTAAGTGTTTGATTTGGTTTCTCAAGGAAGAGTTGCTGATATCGTATTGAATATCGACTCCAATGGTCAATATTTGCTAAAACAGTCGCATCTAGCACTGAGTGAATATCAGACTGCTGGAGTACTTTTCGAAATTTGAATAGTTTGATTAACTGTGACGCACGTTTAGGGGCAATTCCAACATAGTGTTTAAAGAGAAGATTAATGGTTTTGCTACTGATATTTAAATTATCAGCAAGGGTATTTAAGGTTAATAATTGACTTTCATCGTTTTCCATATGATTGAGAACTTTCGGAATTAAATCTTTTCTCGATAATCGACTTGGACCTTTTAATGACTGAGGACGTAATGGTGGAAGTTGCTGAACCAGATCATATAGTAGATTAAGTAACGCTTCTGTTCCGCCAATACCTGGATTTATTGACGGGGTTTGATAAACGATTTTCGCGGCACCTCGTAATTTATTAATATATTGATTATTTATGTTTAGTGGCACCATCGCATCACTAAAACGTGTTAGTTTATTATCCTGAATATTTAGTTCAGCGATCATAATTAAACAGTTTGCAGGAACAATCAAAGAGAAAGGAACATGAGAACGGTTTGAGACTAGTCCAATTTGTGTCTCTTTAAGCCAAAAGCCGTTAAAGCAGATAGGAATATCGTTCAATGCCGTGATGATCAAGGTTGTTTGTCTGTTTTCTTGTGAGGCGTTATAACATTGAAAGTGCTTAGAATATAAAAATAATTTTTTAGTTGTCTGTAAAACGGTATATTGAACATTTGGTCGTGTGAGTTGGATTAAAGTAAAGGCTTTATCCTTCATTGATTTATTTTTGGCCAGATTGACAGAGTTACAGTCATAGTCAAACAACAACATACCATTGACCATCGGTTCAATGGTGTCTCTCAAGGTGTCAAAATTAACTTGATATAAATTGTCACTCTTCAAAGAAACCCCAGCTCTATTCAAATAAATTTCAGCATTATTGATATACCCTTCATACTTGAAGCTGCTAGGTTGTTGGCGTCGCTCGTTCACCCCAATGATATAAAACATCTATACTCATGGGGCCTCACTCCCTTGCCGCCTACTAGCAACTCCAATTATTTTAGGTATAAATAGCCTGCTTTAAGCACACTGATTAATTTAACGCGCTTTAAATTCGCTTTATGATTAATTATATACTTTTCTTACTTGAAGTTACTAGCTAGACTCAGTTTATAAAAGTAATGAGCTGCGTTTGCTCGCCCCAATCATATAACGTACCTATACTTATGGGGCTTTATACCCTTCATACTTGAAGCTGCTAGGTCGTTGGCGTCGCTCGTTCACCCCAATCATATAAAACGCCTATACTCATGGGGCCTCGCTTGCCGCCTAATAGCAACTCCAATTATTTTAGGTATACTCACTTACCTTTGATTCAAAAATCTAATTTATTTGACCATCAAATAGTAATTAAGCCTGCTTTTTAATCTAATTTATTTTCTGTAACTTCAATTAAAACATTCCCGGTTGCACCACTTGGTTGATTAATACCAAGGAAGTTAGATAATGTTGGAGAAATATCATAAGGTGTTATTTCTCGATCAATCATTTTTGAGTCTAAAGATAAACCCGCAAAAATAACCGGTACATGGGTATCATAACGCCAAGGTGAGCCATGAGTAGAGGCAATGGTCAAACCATCCATATCATTAATATATGTGCGTTGAGAGAAGATGACATGAATATCCCCAGAACGTTGAGGGTGGTAGTTCTGAATGATTAACTTCCCAACTCGTGATTCTGGTAGTTGATTGCTTTCAATTTGATGACGAGTTACGGCGGATGAAACACCATAAATCTTCACTAACTCTTCAGCGATTAAATTTTCTATCTGCTCCGGTGCTATCTTTTTCTTTTTTAATATTTCATGATCTAAATAAATATAAGGTTGGCTGTAAAGTTTAATCACATCAGTAGATAGCCCAAACTCTTTCTTTAATCGTATCGCCATTTGTGCGGTAACTAAGGCATTTTTTTGAAAGTAGTGGGCATCATGATCGCCAATTTCATGTGAGACAGGGGCTGCTTCAGGTGTTCCGTGATCGGCCGAAAGCACAATTAATACATTTTTGAGACCAATTGATTTATCGACACTGTTAAAGAGATCTGCAAGTGTTTTATCGAGGCGAACCAAGTTATCTTCCGCTTCTAACGTTGAAGGGCCAAAAATATGGGCAATATAATCGGTAGATGAAAAACTGACGGCTAAGAAGTCGGTAACATTATCTTGTCCTAATTCTTCTTCCTTAATCAGTTGTTTGGCAAAGTCAGAAGTCAATTCATCACCCGCTGGGCTTAATGTTAGTAACGTACCAAAATATTTACCAGATGAATGACCAAAAGAGTGTGGGAAATGCTTATTGAAACCAGCAAGATCGATAATATGATCATTATCTGCTAACGATTGATTACGATTAAAGTATTCTTTATTCGGCAATGATAACTGCCATTGTTGATCGCTATATCGGTCTGGGTATTGTTGTGCATTCCAGGTTTCAACCCAAGTCGGATAAGCATCATAATAATAATTACTGGTGACAAATTGATTTTTAGATTTTGAAAACCAAAAAGCTTTGCCATTATCACCGCCTAAAGAGATTGCGCCGCGATCTTTGACTGAAACAGAGAAAATCTTAGATTGACCATTGGTCGCAATCGATAACTCATCACTAAAAGTAGAAGAGAGCATAGGCAGAGGTGAACGACCATCTCCCTTAGCGATTTTTTGGGTTGGATCCACTTCGGTTTGACTATTTACGCCAGCACCCGACGTTAACATGTGATAATTCGGATCTTCCACGTTATAGACCAGACGATCTAATTTACGGTCAAACCAAACATTACCTACCATGCCATGAACACTTGGCGGAGCACCGGTCGCTAATGAAACATGACCCACGATAGTTTCAGTGTTCGCATGTTCATAATTCGCATTGGTATAATAGACGCCTTGATCCATTAAATATTTAAAACCATCATCTGAAAAATGATGTTTATATCTTTCGATTAAATCAGCTCTTAAACCGTCAACAGTTACTTGTAAAATTAATTTTGGCTGAGTCTCTGCAGCTTGTACATTGATAAAAACACTGCTGGCCAACAGTGAGCTACAAAAAATTAAAGGAAGTTTTTTCATCGTATACCTTTATTGAATATTTATTATTGTCTTTAACTATAATCACCCAAAACAAATTTGAAAAATCTGCAAAAACGGAAATATTAAACAGCTATTCGAGAGCAGATTTGATCAACACTTTAGTTTTAATTTGTTATCTGAAATTTTCACTAAGTTGCTTGTTAATCAATTGATACATAATAATTATCTGTGTTTTGTATTGTCCTATAGATTAGAACAATCTGTTTTATCAATCACGGTTTATCGTTTTTTATGATCGTTTAAGATATTTCACAGCAAAAGAATTCATATCTATAACAATAAGAATGGAAACGTGATGAAAAATAAAATAATAAAATTCTCGATAGCTGCTTCAATTCCTTTTCTTTTAAGTTCCACAACTATGGCTGCAGATAACAGCGGCGAAATGTCATTAGCTCAAGCTGCAAAAAAATCGGCTAACCCAGTATCTGACGCATGGATGTTGGTTGCTCAAAATGATTACACCACGTTAAAAACGCGTGGTGGTGGTCATGAAATGCAAAACCGTTTTAGTTTCCAACCCGTTATGCCAGTGCCAATCATGGATGGTGAATGGAATTTAGTAAACCGTATGGTATTGCAACAATATAGTTCACCAGGTCAAGGTGTAGCTGAAGATTCAACGCCGAGTGACATCTTTGCCGATGGCCGTACAAATGGGTTAGGGGATACTGTCTTTATGTCGTTAGCGGCACCCAACCGTGATGATGGTTGGATCTGGGGAGTGGGTCCAACGATGATCGCGCCAACGGCAACAGAAGATAATTTGGGCCAAGAGAAATGGCAAGTGGGTCCTGCTGCTTTAGTGGCGCGTTTAGGTAGTGAATCTGGTGATATAACCAGTATTGATAGTTGGAATCTGGGTATTTTAGCTCAACAATGGTGGAGTTTTGCAGGAACCAGTAACCGTAAAGATACCAGTCAATCGGATATTCAATATTTTATTAACTATAAAGTTAATGATACAGGGTTAATTGGTATGACGCCAAATATCTCTATTGACTGGAAAAAACACGGTAAAGATCGTTTTAATGTGCCAGTTGGTTTAGGTTATATCGGCATGGCTCGTATTGGCCAAATGCCTGTGCGTTGGGGCGTTGAAGCTCAATATTATGTGATGAGATCTGATACTGATGATATGACTGACCTTGAATCATGGGATGCTGATTCAATCGCATATACACCACAATTTAATCTAAAAGTATTTGTTGCGCCGATTGCAAAAAATCCATTTAAATAATTAAATCTGCCTTAGTGGATAAATTATTAGAAAAAGTCATAACTCAATCTGATTTATGACTTTTTTTTGTATTTTAAAAATATCAAAAAAAACTGACATATACTTATTTTTAAGAGCTAAAGCAACATAACTGTTGCAATATGAATGAGTTAAATAAGGACGATACAGTATGTTGAAAAGGACATTATTAATAGCGATGGGGGCAGCCCTTACACTACCAATACCCACTCTGGCTAATGATCCTTATTCTGAGTGTTTATTGGATGAAATTGATAAAACCAATGAAAATATTACTCTAGAGCAAATAAAAAAATTGTGTCAAGAGAAGAATAATTTTGAAACCGATGAGAACGATAGTCTTGTCGCAAAACGCTTTGTTCACGAAAGTTCGCGAGAGTTTGATCCGTTTGTTATTACGCCTCATAAAATGAACTATATCCTTCCTGCTCGTTATACCAGTGATATTAATAAAGATGTTTATAAAGTATATGGCGATGGTGATATCACGGAAGAGTGGCCTGATGGGTTAAAAAATACGGAGGTTAAATTCCAAGTCAGCTTCAAAGTGCCATTAAATTGGGGTGATATGCTCTTACCTGATGATGGGCTTTACTTTGCCTTTACAATTAAGTCTTGGTGGCAATTATACGCCGATGATATTTCCAGTCCTTTTAGAGAAACCAATTATCAACCGGAAGTTTTTTATATGGCACCCATGCCTTGGAAACCCCTCGATCTTAACTTGTGGGGAAGTGTAGGTTTTGAGCATGAATCTAACGGTCGAACTCAAGGATTATCAAGAAGCTGGAATCGTATCTATCTTGATTTTCTATTTGAGAAAGATAATTATGCCTTCTCTTTTAAACCATGGTGGCGACTTCCTGAGGAGAACAAAAGTGATCCATTTCAGTCGGATGGTGATGATAATCCCGATATTCAAGACTACATGGGACACTTCGAGCTAGCCGGTGCTTATAAAATGGAACATGTAGAATTCAGTGCTTTAGGGCGACAAAATTTTTCTGAAGGCAAGGGTTACGTTGAGTTAGGGATGACCTTCCCATTGTGGGGACATTTACGTGGTTATGTGCAATATACTGGTGGCTATGGTGAAAGTTTGATTGATTATGACCATAATCAACAAACGGTTGGTATAGGTGTAGCATTAACCGATATATTATAACTGATGCTAATTTAAACCACGTATTACACCGCTTTAATTAATTATCTTTAAGGACACCCCTTAACCAATATGGAATTAATTTCATTTGTTAAGGGGTGTTTTTTTGTTAAGTAGCATGTGGAAGATAAAGCTAAAACAGAATTATAAGTAAAAACGATATGTTTCGCATGTATATTATTTAGGTGTCGATGTTGTAAATATGTTAATTTGTGGGTATTATTACTGGACAGAGCTTTAAAATTATTTTTGTATTAGGAAGTCATTTAGACACATGAAAATCTCTCGTTTTACTGTTGAAGCTTTATTTTCTCTTCTCAGTGTTTTGGTTGTTCTCTTATCCACCAATACCACTCACCAGCCTTTTGCTCCTATAGCCTTAGTTTATGGTCTGTTGTCGGCTATATTTTCATTGATCATATTTGTTTTAATCGAGAATATAAAACTATCAATAATTTTATTTGTATTTTTAATCAGTAAGCTACTTTATTCTTTTTATCACTATATAAGTTTTGGTGATCAGCCATTCTTAATTGGGTTTACTATTGGCTTTTTCTATTGTTTAGCGCTTTATTTAAGCGCTAATGATAAAATGAAACGAGTTAAGATAGATAAATACTCAAATGAAAAACTTGCATAGTGGTAAAATTATCAGTTAAATAAACCAATCAAAATAATAACTAACTATATCTAAAGTAATTGGAGTTGCTAGTAGGCGGTAAGTGAATGAGGCCCAGGCGCTCTATATGATTGCGACGAATGAGCACAGCCAACAACCTAGCAACTTCAAGTAACACGGGTATACATTGATAAAGGAATTATCTAATGAACTTAACAACCATTGACTTTCAATCATCTACTGCACCTGAACAATTTGTCAATTCTCTCCGTCACACTGGCTTTGCAGTTCTAACCAATCATCCAATAAAAAAAGAATCTTTAGAATCGATTTATAGTCATTGGCAGCAATTTTTTAATTCAGAGCAAAAAGAGTTATTCCGTTTTAATCCCAAAACACAAGATGGATTTTTTCCTGCAACCGTGTCTGAAACGGCAAAAGGTGCAACGGTCAAAGATATTAAAGAGTTCTATCACTATTATCCTTGGGGACAAGTCCCTAAAGAATTAAAAGAGGAAGTTGATGCCTATTATAAACAAACCTCTCTTTTTGCTGAAACATTACTATCATGGGTTGAAGCTCACTCGCCAATAGAAGTTGCAGAAAAATTTTCAATTCAACTTTCAGAAATGATTGCCAAAAGTGAAGATACTCTGTTACGTATTCTTCATTACCCTCCCATGCTTGGGACAGAAGAGCCGGGCGCGATTCGTGCAGCTGCCCATGAAGATATTAACTTATTAACGATCTTACCAGCGGCTAACGAGCCAGGTTTACAAGTATTGAAAAAAGATGGAACTTGGTTAGATGTCCCTTGTGATTTTGGTAATTTAATTATTAATACCGGTGATATGCTGCAAGAGGCTTCACAAGGTTATTTTCCTTCAACTACGCATCGAGTGATTAATCCAACGGGTGAAGCCCAGCAGAATTCGCGCATTTCATTACCACTTTTTTTACATCCTCACCCAGATGTTCGTCTTTCTGATAATTATACGGCAGGGGAGTACCTTACAGAAAGATTAAAAGAGTTAGGGTTAATTTAATCATCGCGGCTTATTTAATTGATTTGGTGGTACGAATAAGTGTTAGCAATACAAGGATGTTGAAATGAAAAAGTTATTAACACTGATGGCGATATTGTCAATGAACTCTTCTGCTTTTGCGACGACCATTGTTACCAGTAAACATATCATAGAAAGAGAAGACAAAGGGCACCTTAAAAAGAATCAGATGATTCTCCCTTATCTTTTTAGTACCGACTCTATGGGTTTCAATGCAGGCGTTGGTACCGTTATGCAAGGGGTAGGTCAAGAGCAATTAACTATAGGTGGCACGGTCTATGGCGGAGGATCTGATAGTTATGGACTTGGCTTAGGTGTTTGGAATTATCAAGTTCCATATGTGGAGCGATTATTCTTTTCGATTGATGGGATGTATGCCTATTATCCTAATCAGAAAGCTTATGGCGGCGGTGCATTTGAGCCTACCGATAGCAGTCAACCTCTTCCTGGAAGTTCGAATTCAAGTAATGATCAATACATTGAAGGTAAAGGTTACTCCAATTGGTTTAATGTCAAATTAGAGTATTTATTACCGATTGGCGATCGTAAAAACAATGTAATCGAACGTTATAAAATGTCTGATGGATTATTAGTTAATCAATCTACAGAGAGTCAATGGAATCCGTTAGAAAACGGAACAACAACGGTGGTATTTCGCCAGTTTAATCGTTATCAGTCTTTTAAAGACGATGATGGAAAAATTAGCGGTAACCTCCATGCTGTTGAATTAGGGATTCAATATGATAATACCGACTTCACTTCAAACCCCTCAGTTGGTAGCCGTCAATTTTTTAGCTTTTCTCGCGACGGTCAAATATTTGATTCAGAGACTAATTGGAATTTTCTTCAATTAGATACCAGTAAATATCTATCGTTGGGGGAGTCAGATTGGGCTTCTCAACGGATTTTAGCGTTTAACTTTTGGACGGGCTATTCACCTACGTGGGATTTAAAAAGTTATTCAGATGATCAAGTGATCGTCACGAATGGTCCTCCATACAACGAAGGTGCAACACTAGGTGGTTGGGAGAGAATGCGGGGTTATGATATGTATCGTTTTCATGACAAAGCCAGTATTTACTTCGGTGCTGAATACCGCTACACACTGAAATATAATCCGATTGAAGACGTTTCTTGGTTGAAGTTTTTAAATCTGGATTGGTTTCAGTTAGTTGGCTTTTTAGAGCTGGGGGAAGTGGCTAGTGAATATGATATTAAAGATCTAACCTCAAACATGAAATTTGATGGCGGGGTATCATTACGTGCATTTGCTGGTGGTATTGTCGTACGTTCGGATCTTGGGATCTCGAATGAAGGCGCAAATATCTGGTTTATGGTTAATCAACCATTTTAATATCAGTGTTGTTAAGTGATGTTTAAGTTAATGGTATAGTTTATTTGAGATGAGAATGGGTAATTAGGCTTCATTTTCATCTCGAACTGAAATGCAGACTTGCTCTTGCTCATCAATGTTGATTGAGAATACGATCGGCTTACAACAAATCTGACAATCTTCAATATACTCATTACCAATATCACTTGAATCAACGACGACCGTTTGCTCTTCATTACAATAAGGGCAATAGATTGTTTTTTCTGTTAGTGCTTCCATATTGTTCTCATTTTTGTATTTAGTAAAACTTAATGAAGTTGATTATATTATAGTTGAAAATTGTTGCTTGAATTCGGTTTATTAGATAGGAATAAAAACGAGAAGCCATTTAAAAATGGCTTCTCGTTAGATTTTAATAACTAAAGAGTCTTAAAGTTACTCAACGGTGACTGCTTTTGCAAGGTTACGAGGTTGATCGATATCTGTGCCTTTGATCAATGCAATATGGTAAGACAATAACTGCATTGGGACGGTATAGAAGATTGGAGCCGTAATCGGATCAACGTGAGGCATGGTAATAATTTTCATGCCATCACAGGCTTCAAACTGCGCTTGTTCATCTGCAAAGACATACAGTAAACCGCCGCGAGCTCGAACTTCTTCAATGTTCGATTTAAGCTTATCAAGTAAGTCATTGGTTGGCGCGATAACAACGACAGGCATATCGGCATCAATCAATGCCAGTGGACCGTGTTTAAGTTCACCTGCTGCATAAGCTTCAGCATGAATATAAGAGATCTCTTTTAGTTTTAATGCCGCTTCCATTGCGATAGGGTAGTACTCACCACGACCTAAGAACAAAGTATGATGCTTATCAGCAAAATCAATCGCTAAAGCTTCAATCTCTTTATCAAACGTTAATGCGCGCTCAACATGATTAGGAATAGTGTGAAGAGCGTGAACGATCTCTTTTTCTAATTCAGGATTGATATTACTATTTTGTTTACCAATCGCGGTCACTAACAAGAGTAGTGCTGAAAGTTGCGTGGTAAATGCTTTAGTAGAGGCAACGCCAATCTCGGTACCTGCTTTAGTGATAAAAGCAATGTCTGATTCACGCACCATTGAAGAACCTTCAACGTTACATACCGTCATAACTCCCATATAACCAGACTCTTTGGCAATACGAAGTGCTGCTAAAGTATCTGCAGTTTCACCTGATTGTGAAAGGGTAATTAATAAACTGTTTGGACGAGTGACAAACTTACGGTAACGGAACTCAGAGGCAATTTCTACATCACAACTGACACCCGCTAGCGATTCAAACCAGTATTTAGATGCCATACCAGAGTTATAAGACGTACCACATGCAATAATTTGAACGTGTTGAACTTTTGCTAATAATTCGGCCGCGTTAGTACCTAAGCTTTCTAAAATGACTTCACTGTTATTGATTTTTCCAGAAATGGTATTGATTAAGGCTGTCGGTTGTTCAAAAATCTCTTTCTGCATAAAGTGACGATATTGACCTTTTTCACCTGCATCGTGTTCAGCGGTAGATTCAACAACCTCACGCTCGACAGCATCACCTTTAATATCGAAAATATTAATATTGTGACGAGTGATCTCGGCAATATCACCTTCTTCAAGGTAAATGAAACGACGAGTGACATTTAGAAGAGCTAGTTGATCTGACGCTAGGAAGTTCTCATCCATTCCTAAACCAATCACCAAAGGACTGCCTGAACGAGCGGTAACTAGAAGATCTGGGTTTGTGCTGTCCATCGCAACCATACCGTAAGCACCTTCTAATTGAGGTGTCGTCTTTTGTACTGCTTCAGTGAGTGTTTCACTGGTGCGCATTTCCCACTCAATAAGGTGAGCAATAACTTCAGTATCGGTTTGAGAGTTAAATTGATAACCACGCTCGATTAACATTGCGCGTAATGGTTCATGATTTTCGATAATACCGTTATGAACGATAGTAATATTATTGGACACATGAGGATGGGCATTGGCCTCAGAAGGTTCGCCATGCGTTGCCCAACGAGTATGAGCAATACCCGTACCACCAGAAACTGGATTTTCAGCAACAGCATCAGCCAACTCTTGAACTTTGCCTAAACGACGAACACGGGTATACGCTTTATCTTGATTTAATACGGCAATACCGGCTGAATCATAACCACGATACTCTAAACGACGAAGACCTTCGATTAAAATATTAATAACATCTCTTTGAGCCACTGCTCCAACAATACCACACATAGTAAAACCTTATAAAAATGTAAAATAGAAAAAATAAACTGTTTATGCTGTTATTACAGTGACATTGTGAGATTCAATCTCTTGTCGTTGATGTTCGGTAATATCACTGTTAGTAATTAAAATATCGATATTCGACCAAGCCAGTTCGAGATTTGGAATTTTGTAACCGATTTTATCTGACTCAATCATCACAATCACTTGCTTTGCGACTTCAGCCATGACTTGACTTAATCCAATAAGCTCATTGTAAGTAGTGGTACCTCTGGATAAATCCACCCCATCGGCACCAATAAAAAGCTGATCAAAATCATAAGCACGAAGTACAGACTCAGCGACCTTACCCTGGAATGAATTAGATTGACTATCCCAAGTTCCACCTGTCATTAAAAGAGTAGGGGCAGCTGCAAGGTTATCTATCTTATTGGCAACAATTAGCGAGTTTGTCATCACAACTAACCCTTTTTTATTGTTTAATTTATCAATAAGACCTGCTGTGGTATTTCCACTGTCGATAATAATTCGACTTTTTTCTTTAATTAATGAGTTTGCTAAATCTGATAACTCTAGCTTTCGTTTCGAAACCTGTTTTTGTTCTACAATAAAGTTTGCCGATAAAGAAGAGTTTGGAATAGGAATCGCGCCACCATGCTTTCTGATTAATTTATTCTGTTTCTCTAGCTCCGTCAGGTCTTTACGAATTGTTACTTCAGAGGTAGAGAAGTACCGTGTTAAATCAGCAACTGTCGTGTGGTCAGAGCTATTTACCCTTTTGACGATCGCTTCACGTCTCTGATTTGTATTTCTTTTCATCTAAAAGACCTTGATAATTCGAATGAGCACATCTTACGAAAAGAAACTTAGTTTATCAACATGTTTCTTTTCGTAACTTAGGAAATGCGACAAAAGGTACAGATTATCAAATGAAGCGTTTAGGATTTGGTTGTTTTATAGAAGAGAGTAAATTTTTATTAGGTGTGAAAGTTTATTACAAAATTTAATCTACTCTTAATGTGGTTTATGGGAAAATTATTTATAAAAGACTTGAATAAAAATTTGATAAATTACTTTCTCTCATTAAGTGATCTAGATCACAACAAGTAAAACTAAAGCTGACTTTTAATAGTGATCAAGATCACTGTTTTTTCTTTATTTGAGCATAAAACGAACAATGTAGTTTTATGATCAAAAAACAATGTGACATGTATCACATTTGTTTCTCGATTTACTGGCAGTTTATGTGATCATGATCACATAGTTGTGAGTGATTACCTTAAGAGAAAAATATATGCTAATTTTATTAAGAAATAATGACTAACAAATATCATTGATTGCACTTACTAATTGAGGTTCTTATGTCTTCAGATTTAAAGATTAAAGTTCAAAGCTTAGGTCGATTCTTATCGAACATGGTTATGCCTAATCTCGGCGCGTTTATCGCATGGGGTTTGATCACTGCCTTATTTATCCCGACGGGATGGATACCAAATGAAACGCTAGCCAAAATGGTTGGTCCAATGATTACCTACATGTTACCTCTATTGATTGGTTACACGGGTGGTAAAATTGTATTTGGTGAGCGTGGTGCTGTAGTCGGTACTATTGCAACGATGGGTGTTATTGTTGGTACAGACATTCCAATGTTTTTAGGTGCAATGATTGCTGGTCCTCTTGGTAGTTATGCGATTAAAAAGTTTGACCAAGCTATCGATGGTAAAGTAAAAAGTGGTTTTGAGATGTTAGTGAATAACTTCTCAGCAGGTATTATTGGTATGTTCTGTGCCATTATTGCATTCTTTGCAATCGGTCCTGCCGTTGATATCGCTTCTACTGGCCTAGCTGCTGGTGTTAATGCAATGGTTCAATTAGGTGCATTACCTTTAGTTTCAATCTTTGTTGAACCTGCAAAAATCCTATTCTTAAACAATGCAATTAACCACGGTATCTTCACACCGCTTGGTATTCAGCAATCTCAAGAAATTGGTAGTTCAATTTTCTTCCTTATTGAAGCAAACCCTGGTCCAGGTTTAGGTCTTCTTCTTGCTTATATGGCTTTTGGTAAGGGAAGTGCGAAACAGTCGGCGGCTGGTGCATCAATTATCCACTTCTTTGGTGGTATCCATGAAATCTATTTCCCATACGTATTAATGAACCCTCGCCTAATCTTAGCGGTAATTGCTGGTGGTGCGACAGGTGTATTCGTTAACGTATTATTTCATTCAGGCCTAATTGCTCCAGCATCTCCTGGTTCAATTATCGCAATCTTATTAATGACTCCTGGCAAATCAATGCTTGGTGTTTCACTTTCTGTTATCGCTGCAACCGCTGTTTCATTTGGTGTTGCTGCTCTATTAATGAAGACTCAAGCTGATAATGGTGAGGACGAATCATTAGAAGACGCTGCGAATAAAATGAAAGCGATGAAATCTCAATCTAAAGCTAGTGCTGCATTAGATTTAGCCGCAGTGAAAAAAATCATTGTTGCATGTGACGCAGGTATGGGCTCAAGTGCAATGGGAGCAAGCTTGTTACGCAAAAAAGTTCAAGCTGCTGGTTTAGATATTTCAGTCACTAATTTGGCGATTAACAACTTGCCGGGTGATGTTGATATTGTTGTGACTCATCAAGATTTGACTGAGCGTGCACGTCAACATGCGCCATCTGCTCATCATATTTCACTAACTAATTTCCTAGATAGCGGAACTTATGACAGCCTTGTTGCTGAACTTGTTCAAGCTCAAGGTGCAACAGAAGTTAAAACGGTTGAAGCTGCTCCAGAATCTAAAGGAACATTAAAACTGACTGATGACAATATCTTCTTAGGTATGAAGTTAACAAGTAAAGAAGAGGCAATTAAATTTGCAGGTGATCAACTTGTTAAGCTGAATCATGTGAGTCCTGAATATGTCGCAGGAATGCAAGCGAGAGAGAAATTAGTTTCTACTTATTTAGGTGAATCAATTGCAGTACCCCATGGTACGATTGAAGCAAAAGAGTTTGTTAAGAGTACAGGTATTGTATTCTGTCAGTTCCCAGAAGGTATTCAATGGGGCGATGATGAAGATGATGTAGCTAAAATGGTAATGGGTATTGCTGCACAAGGTGATGAACATATTCATGTTATCAGTGCGATTACTAATGCCTTAGATGATGAAGATGCAATTGAGTGCTTAAAATCTACATCGAATAAAGAAGATGTACTTAGAATCCTAAATGGTAAGTAATTTAGGTTAAGACGAGTTATAGGGAGATCAAGTTACGTTTGGTCTCCTTGTTTTTTTGATAGATAAGGTAGTTGATTATGAAAGCTTTACACTTTGGTGCAGGTAATATTGGTCGTGGTTTTATCGGTAAATTACTTTCTGATGCCGGTATTCATGTTACCTTTGCAGATGTTAACGAAACGGTGGTTAGTGCGCTTCAAACGCGTAATGAGTACCCAGTAAAAGTTGTCGGTGAGACTTGTACCACTGATATCGTTACAAATGTCACAGCAATTAGCTCTATCAGTGATGATGTGATTGATGTTATTGCGAATGTTGATCTTTTAACCACGGCTGTTGGACCAAATGTATTAAAAATTATTGCAAAATCAATTGCAGCGGGTTTAGAGAAACGTTTTGAACTAGGCAATGAAAAGCCATTTAATATTATTGCATGTGAAAATATGGTTCGTGGTTCAACACAACTTAAAGAATCTGTTTATTCCTATCTTTCAGATGAATTAAAAGCAAAAGTAGACCTTCATGTTGGTTTTGTTGACTCTGCCGTTGATCGAATTGTTCCGCCAGCAGAAGCGGGTGAAGCGGACCCACTCGCAGTTACGGTTGAAACGTTCAGTGAATGGATTGTTGACGAAACACAATTTCACGGTGAAATACCAGAGATTGCGGGGATGGAACGTACAGATAATTTAATGGCTTATCTTGAGCGAAAATTATTTACCTTAAATACAGGGCACTTAGTCACCGCTTATTTAGGTATTCTTGCTGGTCATGAAACCATTGAACAATCAATCAAAGATCCTTCAGTGCGAGAGAATGTTATTGCGGCAATGCAAGAAAGTGGCGAAGTGCTGATCAAACGTTACGGGTTTGATGCTGATGCTCACGCTGCCTATATTCAAAAGATTATCGGTCGCTTTGAAAACCCATTCTTAGTTGATGAGGTTGATCGTGTTGGTCGTCAACCGATTCGTAAATTAGGGGCACAAGAACGTTTAGTGAAACCATTAAATGGTACTCTTGAATATGGTCTTCCAAATGCTCATATTATCAAAGGCATTGCAGCGGCATTCCGTTATCAAAATAGTGAAGATCCTCAAGCTGTAGAACTTCAAGATATGTTTGCAAAAGAAGGCTTTGCTAAAACACTCGCGCATTATTCTGGTCTAGCTGTTGATTCTGAATCCGTTAAACGAGCAGAACAAGCTTATCTTGCACTGTAATAAATACGTTATCGTTGACTAAAAAAGACCAATATCTCGTTAAACTTAGTGATAAATAATAAGGCGGTGTTGCATTTCCCCTTGGCAACACCGCCTTATTTCTATCTTTTCTCTTATTCATTTATTATAATCAACCAGAAATAATCGATATATTATGCAGTTGTAGATATATTATGGTTAGAGCAGAGACTTAATCTTATAATTAGCAAGTTTGCTCTAAATAGATATAAACAATGATAGGTCTACTATGGCAAAGAAAAAATTAGATGAAGCCCGACTCTTAGAGAGACTGTCTAATGCAGAATCCCCCTCAGATTGCTTAAGTATTTCATATCAAGTCCTTAATGACACCATTGAATTATTGATTCAAAGTATTTTCCACAAAGATGATTATGCTGTGAAGTATGTCGTTGATCCTTTGCTTGATAATCAAGGTCCGCTGGGTGATGTATTCGTGAGGATTAAACTACTATTAGGCCTTGGTGTTATCGGTAAAGAAGATTACGATGATATTGAGATTTTTGTCACGCTACATGAATGGTTAAAGATCCAAGAAGGGAGTATTAGCTTTACTGATCGTGATATTATGTTTGAGTTAAATCGAATTAATGCGATTAACGCAATTATGCCTATCGAGTTGGATACTGAATTTTTAAAAACGTTAGATGATTCATCATTAGAGATGTTCTTGCATCGTCATAATCAACGTGTTATTTCGACAATTGTTCTAGCTGTGACAAATATTGTTACTAAGCTTTGTGAAGATAATGCGTTAATCTAAATTTAATTTTATATTGATAAAAAAGGCGTGGCTACCACTATTAAAATAGTAGTAGCCACGCCTTTTTGTCATTTATATCTTATTTAATCTTTGTGATTACAAGATTAAATGGATAAATAATTTTAAATTATAAGCCTTTGATATTTTCTGCTTCTAATTCAGAAAAATATTTTACGGTCTTAACTTTTAATTCTTGCTGTGCTGGATCATCTGCAACGATAACGGCTTTCTTGTGCATCTGAAGTGCCGTCACAGTCCACATGTGGTTAACTGAACCTTCAATTGCCATTTGTAACGCTTGTGCTTTGTTATGGCCTAGAGAAAGAATCATCACTTCTTCAGCATCAAGTAATGTTGCAACACCAATCGTTAATGCATACTTAGGCACTTGGTTAACGTCGTTATCAAAGAAACGAGAGTTCGCGATACGCGTATCTTCAGTTAGCGTTTTGATACGTGTACGTGAAGATAAAGATGAACCAGGCTCATTAAATGCAATATGACCATCATTACCAACACCACCCATGAATAGGTTAATTTTACCATATGAACGAATTTTCTCTTCATAAGCTTGGCAATGTGCATTGATGTCTTCTGCTTTACCATCTAGAAGATTGATGTTTTGCTCTTGTACATCAACGTGGTTGAAGAAGTTTGTGTACATGAATGTACGGTATGATTCAGGGTGGTTCGGATCAATACCAACATATTCATCCATGTTGAAAGTAACAACATTTTTGAAGCTCACTTTACCTTGATTATAAAGTTCAATTAACTCTTTATAAGTCGTTAGGGGAGTACTACCCGTCGGAAGACCTAGAACAAATGGACGTTCTTCAGTCGGATTAAATGCATTAATTGTGTCAACGATATGACGTGCAGCCCACTTGCCAACTTGCTCAGAATTCGTTAATGGAATCAGTCTCATGATAAGCCTCTAAGTATGTAATTGAATGTGTTACTAGTTATTTTTTATTGTAAATTAAGTGCTTTCATTTGACTAGTGTTTTTCAATAAAAGGTGAAAAAATTAAGACTTAGGTCACATTTACTGTGATAAAAATTTAAATTATAAGTTTTTATGGAAACTTATTGGTAATTTAAAAAAAGAATATGCAATGAAGTTGGTAGCCATTGTTTTATTTTTACCAAATAAAACAATGGCTTGGTTTTAGTTTGGCTGTTCTTGTATTTATGTTAACAAAAAAAAGCCTAAAGAACCATCACCGACTGGATCTTTAGGCTTTAAATTTATTGTAAAAGATAATTAATTCAAAGAAGACCTTAAGAAGCGACTTCTTCCGTTTCATGCTTCTTAGCTGCAGTTAACATTTTCTTAATTACATAAGATGCTAATAGAGCAATACCCACCATGACAACGGCTAGAACAGTTAATAGCTGGAAATAATTACCATATAACGTGTGAACGATCTGCTGGGTAATTTGCTGACCCTTATCTAATGCAATTGTCGTAGAGAAAGCGGCGCCGACGATCCCACTCAGCGCAATTGCAACAGAGAATAAACTGACTGAGAAGTTCTCTATATGTTTTGGAGCAACAGATAGAATGAACGAAACAACCATTGAACCGACAATCACTTCTGCAAATGCTTGGAAGAAGTGAATAAGTAAGAATACTTCTGGGCGAATAACGGCATCTTTACCAACGGTAGTGACGGCCAAAGTTAAAATACCGAAAGCGATGGCTGTTAAAACAAAGGAGAAGGCCACTTTAGTCGCTGTCGTAAAGGTGATATTGCGCTTTTCTAATGCCGCAAACCCTGCGGTTAATAATGGACCTGCAACCATGCACCATAATGGGTTCATAGACATTGAAGCTTCAGGTGCAACAGGGATAAAGCCGAAGAGATCCCCTCGCATGGTATTCATTGCTACCATGGTCATCGACGTCATCATTTGACCATAATAAACAAAGAAGCACGTCGTTAAGAAGGTGACGATTAAGATTGTTCCCATCTTTAATGCCTGCGCTTTGGTTGCTTTAGTCATTAAGTAGATGAAATATACGATTGCTGCGATACCAATAAAGTAGACGATATTTTGGCCGATATCCATGTCTGAAAACATGAAGAATACAAGCGCAATCATCGCAGCAGAAATCGCTAAGAATGAAATCCAGTTTTTTGTACTCACACTGCTTTTATCGATATCGGCACCAACACTCACTAACCCTTTACGGAAGACAATAAGAGTTATTAATGCAGCACAAGCCAATAAGCCTGAAAGTAAGAATCCACCATTAAAACCAACAACTAAAACTAGCATTGGGAAGAGGTACTGTCCTAAAAAGGCACCAATATTATTAACCGAATAGTTAACTGGGTAACATGTTTCGAAGTCTTCGTGAGATTTGAAGGTACGCTTATATAGGCTAGGGTAAGACGGTGACATTAAGCCACGAGCATAACTTGCTAATGCAATCCCAGAAAGAGAAAGTGGTACATTAAGCGTCGTTGCACCTAAAACAAGAAGACCATAACCGGCAGTAAAACCGATATATGCAATGGTTAATGAGCGATATGCACCAAGAAATTTATCTGCAATAAAGCCACCTGCGATTGCAAAAAGTGGCCCAATAGCAGAGAAAGCTCCCACAACCATCATGGTATCTGCTTCGCTGTAATTCAATTCTGTTAAAAAGAATCGAGTTAGAGTGACCATGACTCCGTAAAATGAAAGCCCAAACATCATCTGGCAGAACATCATGGATTTGTTTAACTTATTCCACATAATTATATATCGCCTATTCTTTATATAGCTGGTTTATTATGCCGCATACCTTACCATTGATAATAAACTGAGTTCTAGCTCTATATCACATTATTTATGTAATATTTGTTTTGTCTAAGTAGTAATTGTTGATCTGAATAGATGCTTTTAATGAGATATTACTATTTTAAGTATCAATTAGTGAGTTTTATTGAGTTATAAACAAACTAGGAGGTATGTTTTTTCCAGGTTTGTTCGTTTTTTAGTTAGAATGAATAGGATTTCTTGCGAAAATAAATATAGAGATTTATTTCTCAATACACTGAGATATCGTTATTTTATGCTGACCTTGATCGGGGCCTTTTGCTATCTCCATTTGATTGGTGATGGTATAACAGACTTGATATTTTTTATTATCAATTTTGACAATTG
Source organism: Vibrio sp. SS-MA-C1-2 (assembly GCF_021513135.1). NCBI lineage: Bacteria > Pseudomonadati > Pseudomonadota > Gammaproteobacteria > Vibrionales > Vibrionaceae > Vibrio > Vibrio sp. SS-MA-C1-2. The sequence goes on along the minus strand of NZ_CP090981.1, from coordinate 2,303,452 downwards.
ATACGGTACCACTGTTGTTTGACTTTTTATTTGTCCATTGACTTACGGCACCGACTTTATTTAGTTCAATGACGCGGGCGATTGCATCTTTATTCAAGCTTGTATCTTCTTTAGTTAAACTTTGATCTTTCTTCAACCCAAGTTTTTCAGCTGATGCGTTACCTAGTTTATCGACTAATTGAAATGGGGAGCTTAAAATGCCACCAATAACGCCACTTACAGCACCTTTACTTGCTTCTCGTCCTGCAGTTTCGGCATTTGCAACCAAGTTATCAGCTTGAGCGATGATGACGGGGAGTTCCGCTCTTAATGCTTCACTTTCTTTTAGTACTGATGGGATTTGGGTTGTAACACCTTGAATAGATCTATTTGTATTATTTAGCTCATTGGTGATAGTTGGGATCTGCTTTTGCCATTGGTTTGATTGGTCAACGAATGTGGGTACTTGTTGGTTAATATCATCAATTCGCTGTAATAAATCAGGAACAAGCGTATTGATATCATCCACACGTCTTAATATCTGAGGAATAAGCTCTTGATAACCTTCGCTTTGAGCAATCAATTCAGGAAGCTGCATTTGAGCTTGATTAATCTCAGCGATGAGCGGAGTGATTTTATTGGTAGTTCTATCAACTTTATCCAATAGGATCGGAAGTTCTGTTCGAATAGCTTTAAGTTCGACCGTGAAAATTACGATAGCAACTGCAATAGAAAATAGGCTAATACTAAGAGATAGTTTGAGGAAAATTTCAAAAGGGCGCATGGTTAATTTCCAAATAGCATGATAAAAATAAGTGACTTATTAAAGAATAGTGAAGTTTTTTATATTCTCGAATTTTATCTTCAATATTCTTATGATGCCTTGATTGACAGAGACGATTGAAATCAATATTAAATTAAAGTATTCCTATATTGTTGTTAGGTTAAGGTATACTCTCTTTCTATATTCATCATATACCCCTCATACTTGAAGCTGCTAGGTCGTTGGCGTCGCTCGTTCACCCCAATCATATAGAACACCTAGAATCATGGAGCTTTACTCGCTTGCCGCCTACTAGCAACTCCAATTATTTTAGGTATAATGATTTCAAATCATTGATTTATTACTAGTTGGAGCTCTTAATGGCTGATATATGGTGGAGCCATACCACTTTAATGGCAGCAGGATTAATTTTCCTTGGTGCTTTTGTCCAAACTTCCGTTGGTTTTGGTCTTGCTATCGTTTCAGCACCGATATTGTTTCAAATCTCGCCTGAATATGTTCCAGTGCCTGTCAGTATTATTGGTTTACTTATATCCATTCTTTCTGCTCATAAGTATCGTCAAAATATAGAGATTGGTGATTTAAAGATGGCGATTGTTGGTCGAATACCAGGTTCAATTGCGGGTGTTTTTTTACTGCTATATGTCTCAACGCAAACTCTCTCATTGTGGTTGGGCTTGATGGTAGTCTTTGCGGTACTAATTAGTGTTTTACCCTTTAGGCTTGAACCGACTAAAGCCAAACTCTCAATTGCAGGTTTCTTTTCAGGTTTCTTTGGAACCAGTAGTGGAATAGGAGGACCTCCGATGGCTATTTTATTGCAACATCAAGAAGCCAATCAATTAAGGGGGAATTTATCGGCTTTCTTTATGTTTAGCTCTACAATTTCATTAATTATTCTTTATTTTGCAGGATTATTTAATTGGCACCATTTGATCATTACAATTCCACTTATTCCTGCGGCTTGGCTAGGGTACCGTATTGCACTTTTGACGAATAAACGGCTTTCAAAGCAGAAGGTTCGAATCGCTGCTCTTGTACTTTGTTTAGTCAGTGGCTTTTCTGCAATTTATCAAGGATTAAATGTTTAATTGATTTGAGTGACTCTTTGCTATCGAAGCGAGTTATCTCTTTTCTTGTTGAGCTAAAGCTAAAAATGCCGATGCTGAATGAGATAAGTAACGATCTAGTCCCCAAATTAAACCTAAATCCCAATTGAGAGTTGGTGATAAGGTTTTAAACAAAAGCTGATGATGGCTTAATTTATGACAGATAGGTTCAGGTAGAAAAGTAATCCCCATTCCTTTTTCCACCATTGCGGCTAAAAAATCCCATTGGCTTGAGCGGACGCTAACTTGAGGTTTGAAATTTTGTGCTAAACAGTGAGATTCAATGATATCGCTTAAGGCAAACTCGCTATTATGTAGACAGAATGACTCAGCTTTTAATTGTGTCAGCATAATCGTGTCTGATTGTTGCCAATGAGCTTTATTGGGAACCACTAAACGAATAGGATAACTAAAAATTTGGTAACAACTAAAATAATCCGCTTCAGCGAGTGGTAACATTGAAACCCCTAAATCCAACTCTCCATTTTTTAATTCTTGTTCAATTCTTCTACTGCCATATTCTGAAATTTTAAGCTGAATATTAGGGTATTTTTGTCGAAACTGAAAAATTAAATCAGCAAAGAGGTAACCAACCATTGGAGGAATACCGATCGACAATGTACCTGAATTGAGTCCTTTTAAATCGGCTAATTGCTGTTTAAGAGTGTCACTTTGCCGTTGGATAGCCATGGCACGTTGATAAACTAACTCACCAACTGAGGTTAATTCGATTTGACGGCCTGATTTATGAATTAGTTTCTCACCAAATTCATTCTCTAATGATTTAATAGCTTTACTAATGGTCGGTTGTGAGACAAAGCTTAATTCTGATGCTCTAGTGAAGTTTCTTGTTTCAACTAATTGAATAAAATAGTTTAGTGATTTGAGATCCATCTTATGCTCCGTTTTTGTTGTTGAAGCATGCCTAAATAGAATGGTTTTCATGCTTATTATTCATTTATATTATAGATGATTTAAAAATATAATCGTTTATATCATAACAAGTCACTATTAATTTAAGGTTTCAGCATGAATAAGGTCGTTTTACATACTATTGGACAAGTTTGTTTAATTGGTGGATTGACGATATTTTCACATTTTTTCGTTGATGCATTTAGAATCCCTATTCCTGCGAATGTCTTTGGCATGCTTTTATTACTGTTACTCATATCTTGTAGAGTCGTAAAAGTTGAATGGTTTAAATTTGGAGCAAACTGGTTATTGGCTGAGATGTTGCTTTTTTTTATTCCAGCGGTGGAATCGGTAATGAATTACAAAGACCTACTTTTGACTCAAGGAAGTAAAATTATTTTATTACTTTTTATTAGCACCAGTTTAGTGATGGTTTCAACTGCCATCGTGGTGGATCAATTGTTCAAGGTTGAAAAAAAGTTAAAAAGTAAAAAAGGGCATTTAGACGGAACAGTTAAAGTTAAAAAAAACTTATTTCATTTACCACATTAAATCTGTTTTATTGTCAGCTTGATATGTTAATCGATATTTTCTGGAGTCTTTAATCATGACAATTTTTATCACTGTATTCTCTTTTTTTGTCACTATTTTTTGTTATTACCTAAGCAAGTGGCTATACAAGAAGAAAAATATTGTTCTTTTTACCCCATTACTGTTTGCTCCATTACTCTTGCTATTAATTATATATGGTTTAAACATCAGTTATAGTCACTATATTTATGACTCAAAATGGTTACTTTGGATGTTAGGCCCTGCAACGATAGCTTTTGCGGTTCCTGTGTATGAGAATCGTCATATTGTCGTCAAACATTGGCTATCTCTTTCTGTTGGTGTTTTTACTGCTGTGGTCGTTGGTGTAGGAAGTTCGGTACTATTAGCTAAATTATTTCAATTACCAGAGCTGTTGCAACGTAGTTTGTCGGTTCGCTCGATTACAACTCCTTTTGCAATTGAGGCTTCAAAACTTGTCGGTGGAAAACCTGATTTAACGGCACTATTTGTTGTTATTACCGGCGTGATTGGGATATTAATCGGTGATTTGATTTTAAGTTTCTTTTCAATCAAAACCTCGATTGCAAAGGGGGCTGGTTTAGCAGGAAGTTCGCATGGGGCGGGTACAGCACAAGCGTATAAAATTGATTCTGAAGCAGGTGTAGTCGCAAGTTTAGTGATGCTATTTGCAGGAGTTGGCACTATTTCGTTAGCACCATTGATTGCCATCATCTTTTGGTGATATCTTCATAAATAATAATTGAAGCAATAAAGGTATAGTACGTGATGATGGAATTAACGGGTAAACAACAATCGTTATTAACTCAAATATTTGAATTAGATAAAGGGGATGGCGTTTCTTGTCTTGAGCTATCTAATGCTTCGAATACTCAGCAAAATGTGATCCAGCAATTGGTTAAAACGCTGCTAACTAAGCACTGTATTGTTAATGTTAATCAATATGGAATAGGACGCTATTCAGTCGTTTAATTTAGCGTGAGTTTTTCTTAATTACCTGAAAGTTATCAAGTGATTTTCATAAAATAAAAAAGAGTCAATAAATCGACTCTTTTTTATTTGTTATTTTAAATTTCATCATTGAAATTATTTCAGATGAATCTAAATTATTGCCCGATAGCAACACCTTCTCTACGTGGATCAGCCGCGCCTTCTAAACCATCTTTAGTGATTCGAATCGCATGTAGACCTGAATTAAGGTCTCTAATATTGGTTTTGATTCCCATCTCTTGTAAAGGTAAGACAAAAGACTCCGCATTGGTTCCTTTTTCGATATCTAATGTACCAAAACGATTCAATAAGTGAGGCTGTGAAGCGGCTTGTTGAATATCCATATCCCACTGTGTATGAGCAATAATTGCTTGAGCAACATATCCAATGATACGACTGCCACCTGGTGAGCCAATTGCCATATAAGGCGCATCATCTTTCATTACAATCGTTGGAGCCATCGAAGATCTTGGACGTTTCCCGGGTTCGATTCGATTAGCGATTGGGTACCCATTACTATGAGTTTTAAATGAGAAATCAGTCAATTCGTTGTTTAATAAAAAGCCGTTAGTCATTAAACGTGATCCGAAACCATTCTCTATCGTTGTCGTCATTGATATAACATTGCCAAATTGATCAACGACGTTAAAGTGACTGGTCGAAGGTAATTCGATTGATTGATCATCACTTTGACGTTGAGCATGTTGCCAAGGTGGCGTTCCTGGTTCAACGGTTGTTAATGCTTTACCGGCAGTGATTAATTTAGCTCGTTGAGCCATATAGCCACTATCGACAAGTCCTTCTGTTGGCATAGGAACATAATCACTATCTGCCATGTAACGACCTCGATCGGCAAAGGCTAAACGAGAAGCATCTGAAATGACTTGCCAAGATTTTGGATTTAAGGCGCCCCACGATTTCAGATCGAACTTAGCGGTCATTGATAATATTTGGCCGACCGTTAATGCACCAGAACTGGGAGGTCCCATTCCACAAACATCATAAATTTGGTACTCAGAGCAGACAGCTGGACGTTGTTTTATCTGATAATTATCAAAATCCTGTTGACTAAGAACACCCTTGTTATTGGTTTGGTTTTGTACAGTATCAACAATATTGTTGGCTATTTCACCTTTATAAAATGCATCTGCACCACCTTTTGCGATGGCTTGAAGTGTTTTGGCGTATTCTGGGTTCTTTAAGCGTGTACCTGCTTGTTTGGGGTCACCATTTGAATCGAAGAAATAGGCTTTTGTCGTTGAAAAACGGCTTAAACGATCTTTATCTTGAGATATCAATGTCGCAAGACGCGGACTAATTATAAAACCATCATTAGCAAGCTTGATAGTCGGTTGAAGTAACTGTTTCCAATCTGTTTTTCCATATTTTTGATGAGTTTCCCACATGAGCTTAACAGTACCAGGAGTCCCAACAGAACGACCACCGACAACCGCGTCATAAAACTTTAGAGGTTGACCATTTTCATCTAAAAATAGTTGGGGGGTGGCATTGATCGGGGCTGTTTCTCGACCATCAAATGTGGTTAATTGGCTCTTATCTGCATCCCAATACACTAGAAATGCGCCGCCACCAATACCCGACGACTGAGGTTCAACAAGTCCTAAGGTCAACTGAATAGCAATCATTGCATCAATCGCATTACCACCTTTAGCAAGAACATCTGCACCAGCTAGTGAGGCTAAAGGATTTGCTGCGGTGACCATCCATTTCTTGGCATGAACTAACGCTTTTTCTTCAAGACCACTGCTGACTTCAGGTGCAACTGAGTCGGCAATCTGGCCTGTGGCATTATTATTTGCCAATACTGACGTTTGAGGGAGTAAAAGTAGAGAACTAACTATAAGTGTGTTGCGTATTTTTAAATACATATTTAACCTCCGTGTAAATAGGGATTTAATTTAACACTGCAATTACATTATTGCTACTTTCTATTTCTATTCAAAACATTAAAAGACTGTTATTTAGTATTAATATTCTGATAATGCTCATTATATTTTGCTGATGAAAGAGAAATTCACAAAACTAAACTGGCATTTTTTGATAACCAATCAAAATTGTTTTTAAAGCCTTCGCTGACTAATTCTAGTTCAACTTCTTTTTCTGAAAGGTGAGTATATGCATCGCGCTGCCATTGATCACTAATGGCAAAATATTCATCGACACTATCTTGAATAATAAGGGTGTTCGATTCTAACTCTGTGCTGTAAGCTCTTGCAATAAAGGCATTATTTATTTCTATAAAAGCGACGTAGCTTTTATTTTCATCAATATTATAAAGGGTAATATTGGTGATTATAAAAGGGGATTTCATATTATGCTCCTTGCTGAAATGAAATTATTTCCAATTTAGTTATCAAAATAATTTAATGATCTATACTAAAGTGAATCAATTTTTACATCATACCTTGTAAACTTGACTTGTCGTCACTTAACTTAGATTTGATTGTAAAACATTGATCTTCATCAATATAATGGTTTAATTTTTGTTAAATACATATCATACCATTTACATTTTTCGATATTTATTTACTTTAACTGAGTATTTATTCAAATGGTTTAGGGGTATGGTTGAGTATCAAAGTTGATTTGAACTCAAGGCTTAGGGGATTATCGTGAATATTCGACCATGAAAGGCTTTAGAAGATGAGAGTTAAGGAGGTTAAGAGAGGATATAGCCTTACTTCATTATTGCTAAGCGAAAAATGATACGCCTTTGATTTAAATTTTTTAGTTAGGTTATTTGCTGAGTTCAGTTAACCCACAAACTTAATATCGTTACGTCTGTGGGATCTCGTTTGTTATTGTCTAATAATTGAAAATTATTTTACGCTTATAATTATTTTGCTTAGAACTTAATGCTATTGAGTTCGTATTTTTTTATTTTTCGGTAAAGTGTCGCAACACCAATCCCTAATTCAGCGGCTGCCAGCTTTCTATTTTTAACTCTTAATAACGTCTCTTTGATTTTCTCAGCTTCAATATCTTGTAAAGTTTCATCTGTTTGTGAATAGGTTTTGATGATATTAATATTTGATACTGGTTTTTCTTTTACCTCAATAGAACTGATATAAGGAGGAAGTAGATCGGTATCAATAGGTTCACCTTCAGGCACTACATTCGTTAAGTATTCAATTAAATTACTTAACTCTCGGACATTACCTGGCCATTTATAGGCATTAAGAATATTTTCGACCGTTGATGTCATCGGAGGCACTGGGATATTAAGGCGTCGACTATGCGCTTTTAAAAATGCAACAAGGAGTTTGTCTATATCACCTGCACGCTCACGTAGAGGAGGCAAGAAAATAGGGATAACATTTAAGCGATAATAGAGATCTTCACGGAAGTTACCTTCCTCAATCATCTTTGAAAAATCTCTATTGGTGGCCGAAAGAACTCGAATATTAACCGGTACTGACTTATTTGCTCCGATAGGCATGACTTCTCGTTCTTCAAGGACACGCAATAATTTAGCCTGCAACGTCATTGACATATCGCCAATCTCATCAAGAAAAAGGGTGCCACTATTTGCAGCTTGAATCAGACCAATCTTTCCTTTAGATGATGCTCCGGTAAAGGCACCTTTAACATAACCAAATAATTCACTTTCCAATAATTGCTCTGGAATGGCAGCACAGTTGATTGCAATAAATGGATGGTCTTGACGCTCACTATTAATATGAATTGCCTTGGCAATGACTTCTTTACCTGTTCCACTTTCGCCATTGATCAATACGCTTGATGGACTCTTAGCTATTCGACCAATTAAGCGCTTTATTGCCTGCATTTGCTGACATTCACCAATAACAGAATCGAATTTTAACGCTTTTGGCAGGTCAGTTTTAACCGCATTGTTGGGTTGATTAAAAGCCATTAAAAACAACTTTTGACCTTGAATGTTATGAAATAACCCAAGCACTAATTCTTGATGATCATCAAAAGCAATAACGTGTTGCTGGTGGCCTTCAAGATCATGATTGTCTATTGAAGCTGAAGTGATATTAATGGGCGTAGAATTGATTTTCTCCGATGTTAAATTGAGGATATCTAGGGCTTTTTGATTACCAAATTGAACAAAGTTGTTATCATTTAATACTAAAACGCCTTGATCCATATTTTCAATTAAACTGATAAAAAGTGAGTCAATAGGGGTATTTCCTTTGTTATCTTCAATAATATTGGTTACAAATACTTGTGCAATATGACGGACATAACTAGAAAAGGTTTGAACGTTATCTCTAATATGCGCTTGTTGTTTTGCAGTGAAGGCAACAAGACTAATGACGCCGATGCAACGTTCATTCATTAAGATAGGTACACCTAAAAAGGCACTCTCTTTACAACAACCTTGATCTTTACAATCTGTACATAATGCATCAATTCGAGGTTTGATAACGACTTTTTCTTCTTTTGTATCTAACACATAACGAAATAGTCGTGAACTTGTATTGAGTTTTTGACCAAAATTCTTACCATAAGGACCGGTGCCAGCGACTCGAACTAAATCAGAATCTATTATCTCAATATCAACTTTAAGTACCAGAGATAACATCTTTGTGAAGTGTAAGATAGTGGGCTGTAATTTCATTAATTCTGACATGTGGATAACGTCCTATGTTAATTTTTTGACATACTTAGTCATGAATTTTATATCATTAAAAACAATAGCTTATTGTACCTTGGAATGAGGCGGAAAAATTTGATCTCCGTCGAAGAATACCGCAGAGTGATTACTCTAATTTGGCATTTTTTAAAGCTATTACTGGATTATATAAGCAACATTATGTATAAAATTAATTAATTATGAATTATTACAGTCGGTAGTTTTGATTTCCACTGAAGAGTTTTATTATAAAAATGATTAAAAATAAACAAAAATGTAACAAAGAAAATAGTCATCTCCCGACAATCATTTGTGGTCCTTTATTGAGAAAAGTGACCAATTCATCGATCACTCTTTGGTTAGTGACAAGTAAAGAGCTTGAGGCTATGGTCTCCTTATATTATGAGGGTGAGTCGATTGCTTTTTATACTCAATTTGTAAGCCATCAATCTATTCAGGTTGGACAGGCAGCTTGGGTGACGTTGATTCAACTTAGTGGGGAATTTCCCGAGAATATACCTTTGCAATATCAAATAGAAACAAGCTGTGGCGATCTTGGTGCGTTAATTCCTGATTTAATGTATGAAGCTGAATCGCGACCCACTTTTATTATTAAATCTGATGCAGATTATGTTTTACATGGCTCTTGTCGTAATCCACACTTTCCTGGTAAAGATAGTCTCGTTACCGCTGATCTCAAAGTTAAAACTCAAACTATCTCTGAGCGTCCGTCATTATTGATGATGAGTGGCGACCAGATTTATGCTGATCATGTTGCAGGGCCAATGCTTGATGCTATTCAGCAAGTGATTGCTCTATTAGGTTTGTATGATGAAAATTTTGAGAATTCGGAAGGTGTCCAAACTAGTCAACAACTCTATCAAGACTCATTTAATTTCTATCAAAGAGAAAAGTTACTTCCCACTTTTAAAGAAAACAGTGAAACGTTAAGTAATAAATTGGTGCCTAAACGACGTGCTATTTTTACCTCTTCTGAGTGTGAGAATCATCTCATCACCTTTGGTGAATACTTTGCGATGTATTTGTTAGTTTGGTCTCCTACATTATGGCAGTTTATTGATCTTGATCGACTAGAACAGCATGAATTTAAGTGTGGAGATACGATCTTATCTGAAAAATGGCAACAGGTTTATCGTCAAGAAAAAGTGATAATTGAAGAATTTGTTGCTGGTTTACCCTATGTGCGTCGTTTAATGGCGCATATTCCAACCTATATGATTTTTGATGACCATGACATTACGGATGATTGGAATTTAACTGCGGCATGGGAGTATGCCAGTTATCAAAATCTTTTTTCAAGACAGATCATTACTAACGGTTTAGCAAGTTATTGGCTTTGCCAAGGGTGGGGGAATGCACCTGAAAGGTTTGACCCAAATTTTATTCAGCAAGCACAAAATTATATAACTCATCAACAAATAGAGGATAAGAAAGCGTTTATTGACCTATTGTTTCGTTTTGAACGCTGGCATTATACCATCAATACTCACCCTAAAATTGTGGTGTTAGATACGCGTACTCGACGTTGGCGTTCAGAGTCGAAAATGAGTAAACCGTCAGGCTTGATGGATTGGGAAGCGTTAATTGAAATGCAACAGGAGTTATTAGATCAAGATGCTGTGATTATTGTTTCTGCTGCCCCAATGTTTGGGGTGAAGTTTATTGAAATGCTTCAGAAGGGAATGACTATTTTAGGGCAACCTTTATTGATCGATGCTGAAAATTGGATGGCACATCCAGGGTCAGCTAATACGCTATTGAATATCTTCACTCATACTAAAACGCCAACTAATTTTGTCATTTTATCTGGTGATGTCCATTATTCCTTTGCTTATGACATTACGCTGAGAATGAATAAAGGACAATTTAATATCTACCAAATTACTTGCAGTGGCTTTAAAAATGAGTTTCCTAACAAGTTACTAAGAGTGTGCGATTTTATGGATAGAGTGCTTTATTCTGCCTATTCACCATTGAATATTTTAACTAAACGTAAACGTTTGTTAATTAAAAAAAGGGAGCCGAGTACCAAAAACTTTAATCGATTGATTAACCGTTGTGCAATTGGAGAACTTTATCTTGATAAAAAAGGCAAACCTGAACGCGTAGAGATTTTAACCGCGGACGGTGAAAGTGTCAGTTTTAAATAGTTAATTCATTGAATTCTATATATGGCTTAATGACTATTAGTTAACTGTTCAAGTAAATAATATTCAAAAAATGGGTGAATAGTCCCTTTTAACTCATTTTCTGAACCTTGATTATTGATGATGAAATTTATCTTTGAATCATAGTAGCTTGGTATATGTTCTAGGATTTCTTCCTTGAGTTTATCTAATATATCTTTATTCTGAACAAAAGGACCGGATAATATTATTGTATCTGGGAATAGTATTAAGTATGAGTTTGCCATGGATCTAGCAAGATGTTTTATTGCCTTTTTAATGCATGTTAGCTCATTGAGTGATTTGTTTTTTATTAAATCTGCACAAATTTTCTCATTTATAGGCACTTCATTAAGAATACTTGTTAAGTCGGGTTTTAAAGCTTTTAATGATGATTTACTCTCTAGTGTATTGTTATCACTATCTATAATTGTTTGCCCTATTTCTCCAAAAAGCCCTCGATTATTATTATAAATTCTATTATTAATATAACTAGCAGAACCAATGCCTTCACCCCAATGAATATATAATATATCGCTATTTTGTAGCTCATTATATTCTGAAATATAAGATTTTAATTCAGATTGAAGATTCTTTACTAAATAAATGGGTAAAGATAATTTACTTTCCAATGATTTGAAGTCGATCTCTTGTGCTAATGGCCAGCGATTAGAATGTTTCCAAATTTTATTTTTCTTATCTATAACACCGGGAAGAGAGATATTTATGCCTAAGATACCTAATGATGCTTCTTTAAGTGAAAGTAAATCGTTAATAAGGTCATTGATTATATTTAATAAATGATTAGCTGAAATTTTGTTATTATTAATTTCAATGTTAGTTGTATGGGTGGTTAATCCTGAAATGTTCACAATAGATGCTATTATAGTTTGAGCATCAATATGAATATATATCGTATTGAGTCGGTTCATATTGGGAATTAAACATACTTCAGGACGACCAGGTCGCGAAGGATGTGATTTTATATCCTCTTTAATTAAGTCCTTTTCTAAAAGGTCAGTAATCAACTCCGTAACCGTTGCTGCACGATATTTATTAATTATTGTTAAACTCTTTCGTGTATAGAGTTTTTTGTTACAAAAACCCATAACGATCTGATTAAAAAGAGTTATTTTTCTTTGTGTTGATAAGCTAACAGAATGCACGAATGACTACTATAAAAAAGAAACATTTTAAATATAATACCTGTAATTAATAATTATAACAATATATTACCAGTGATTGATTTAAATCAATCACTGGTGATTTTAACTACAAAGTAATGTGAAAGTCTTTACATAGATCACAGAATATAGAGCAAAAAGACACATCCTAGTGATACACGTCAAATTAATTACACCGACTGTAAATAACATTATTTACAGGTGGTGTAATTAATGTAGTCTAATAGTGGAAAGATTGATTATTTGAATGAGTTTGACAGTCAGATAAGTAATTTTAATTTAGATTAAATATAGGGATGTAAAATGCAGTTTCTTGATTGGGTGGCGTTAATCGCGTTTTTTCTAGTTATGGTTGGCATTGGATTCAATGCTTATAAAAGAATTAGTGGTTCAAAAGATTTTTATGTAGCGGGTGGTGGATTACCTTGGTGGTTAGCTGGTGTTTCACATCATGTATCTGGGTACTCAGGTGTTGTGTTTACTGGCTATGCAGCTATAGCTTATGCAACTGGCTTTAACCTTTATATCTGGTGGGCATTAAATGTTGCCCTAGCATGCTTTGTGGGGGCTTGGTTGGTGGTTCCACGTTGGGCTCGATTGCGTAATGCCTTAAATATACAGTCTCCTACTGAATATTTAAAAATGAGATATGATGTTAAAACTCAACAAGTTATAGCTTGGCTGGGTGTTCTGTTGAAATTGCTTGACACTGCGGGTAAGTACGCTGCAATTGGTCTGCTTCTTTATGGGTTTGCTGGTGTGCCAATTCATTACGGCATTATGATTGCTGGTATTGTTGCTATGCTTTATGTAACAGTAGGTGGCTTATGGGCTGATACGATGAATGATTTCTTCCAGTTTATCGTACAAGTTGCAGCTGGTTTAGCGATGTTCTTCATTATTCAAAACCAATTAGGGTCTATAGGTACAGACTATTTCACTATGTGGGATCAGCTACCGATTGGCAATGGTGATTGGTTTAATGATAAATATACGCCTGCTTTCTTTATTTGTTTTAGCTTAGTTATATTTTTAAGTTATACAGGTGGTACATGGAACCTAGCATCTAGATTCATAGCATCTCCAAACGGAAGTCATGCTAGAAAAGCGATGTTCCTTTCATCTGCACTTTATATTATTTGGCCTTTAATTTTATTTGCTCCAATGTGGGCGGCTCCATTATTAATTCCTGATCTTGCTAGTGGTGAGCAAACTCAGATTTATTCAATGCTGACAGTGAAATACTTACCTGCTGGATTTGTAGGTATTGTATTAGCTTCAATGTTTGCAGCAACATTATCAATGGTTGCTTCTGATGCTAATGCCATCAGTTCTGTTTTGTCACGCGATATTTTGCCTCTGTTTAGTAAGAAGTTTAAAAATGAAAATGGTGAAACTCCGTTAAAAGTCGCTCGAATTGTAACCTTTACATTTACCTTGGTTACTATATTCATTGCTTTAAATAAAGATCATTTTGGTGGCATTATTGGTTTAATCCTAGTTTGGTTTGGTGGATTGATTGGACCTGCGTCTATACCGATGGTTCTTGGGTTATTACCGTTCTATAAGCATTGTGGTTCGAAGTCTGCACTAGGTTCAATGGCTGTTGGCTTATCGGTATTTGTTGGTACTAAGTTATTTATTACAGATCCATCGATGGCACTTTCTATTGGTGGTCCAGTTATCTGTTCTCTTATCTTCTTTAGTGTCGCTGCTGTTTATAATCGTCGATTTGCTTTACGCCCTGAAATTGAAGAGTTAATGGTGAAATTAAGTAAAGATGAACCAGAAGCAACGTTAAATTTAGCTGAGAGTAAGTAGTTATGAGTCACTCACAAAACCAACCTAAGCATTTATTTAATATTTGGAATAATGAACTACAAACAAATATTCTTCCGTTTTGGATGAAAGGACTAGATAAAGATTTAGGTGGTATTTTCACTTGTTATAGCAATGATGGTCAAACATTACTAAGTGAAAATAAATTCACCTGGTCACAAGGTCGTTTTCTTTGGAATTGGAGTCGTCAAGCTACACTGGTTCAAAATGGTGTATGTAAAGGTGATGCAGATGCTTTTTTGACTCAAGCAAAAAAGACAGCGAATTTTTTATTGGATAATGCTTTTTTAGAGAATGGACATTGTGCATTTATATTAAGCAAAGAAGGTAAGAAATTAGAACCTGTTGATGGCGAGGGGTTTGATACCTCATTTTACGCTGATTGTTTTGTTGCTATTGGATTTTGTGAGTACTCGCTTGTTTCTAAGGATGGTTCTTTTTTTGAAAAGGCGCTTTCTATGTACAAGCAAATAAGGGGTAGGCTTGCTAATGGTAATATTAGAAGTGAGCCTTACCCAGCACCAGAAGGCTTTGAACCTTATGCTTATGAGATGATCATGCTAGGTTTAGTCGGCGAGCTACTGAGATATGCTCAAATCATGAAGCATAGTGAGCTAGAGTATTTAACGGTTGAGTGTGAGAAGAGCTTAACGCGTATTTTTAATGAGTTTCACCAACAAGATACATTACTTCCCTATGAGATGAGAACAAGTGGGTCTAATAGGGATACGTTATTGGCAAAGCATAAAACGCCAGGACATACATTAGAAAATATGTGGTTTTGTTTTCATGCGGCAGAACTTCTTGGTTGTTTAGATCATTATTTACCTAAAATAACTCTAGTCACAAAAAAAATGTGGCAAATGGGATGGGATAATCAATACGGCGGTATATATCGATATACATCGGTTGATGGCATTCAGCCTGAAGGTGAATTATTAGGTTCTGATCCTTATGAAAAACTCATCATGGATACTTGGGATACAAAAATCTGGTGGGTGCATTCAGAAGCTTTATATATTTTAATTTTACTATATAAATTTACAGGCGATGAAGAACTATTATCAATGTATCAGAAAACAGAGCAATATGTGTTAGATACATTTCCAGACAGAGTGAATGGTGAGTGGATACAAATTCGAGATAGAATGGGTAAACCATTAGATAAAGTCGTTGCTTTACCTGTTAAAGACCCATTTCATATTATGCGTAATTTCCAATTGATAATAGAACGTTTGTATAAGGTGTCATAATGAGGATTGGTGTTAGTAAAGTAAACATTACGCCAACAAAACCCTTGAAACTAGGTGGTTTTGATTTTAGAACTGATAAGTATGAGCGTATTGGGTATCATGTTTATGCACGTTGTTTTGTTCTTAATAACAAGAATGCCATTGTCAGCTTAGAACTTTTATTTGTTGGGGAATACTTAAATAGTCTAATTAAAAAACAGATAGAGGCTGATCAACAATTATCACATTTATCAGTAACTTTAACCGCGACACATACGCACTCTAGTTTTCAAACTTCGAGTGATCACTCTCCTAAATTAGGTGAGTTTAATGTGGATTATTGTAATTTTATTGCTGATAAAGTCATTATTGGTATAAAAAAAGCAATTGATAATTTAACTGACGTCACTATAGAAGAAGCAGATAGTCAGTGTGATATGGCGATTTATCGTAGAGTGGTTAATTCTGATCGAACCGTCTTAATGGCGCCAAACTATGATGAGTATATTGATAAAAAGGTTAAATTACTGAAATTTGTAAATGAAGAAGGAACGACTCAAGCCGTTCTTCTTCATGGACAGTGTCATCCAACCATTTCTGGAGATAACATCCTTTCAGGAGAGTATCCTGGTGTTGTTTGTGATGAATTGGAAAAAGCGTACCCATTATCAGTCTGTCTATATTTACAAGGTTTTTGTGGAGATATAAGACCTAATTTGATAAACGATGGTAAGTTCTATCGAGGATCTTATAGTGATATTATTGAATTAGGTAAGAAAATCGCGATTCAATATTTAAACGCCTTAAATAAATCTCAGAAGATAGAAACTGACGATGTAGAGTACTTTAACCAAAAAAGTGTTGAATTACCTTTTTCGAGATTAATGAATGAAAACGAATTGGTTGAATTTAAATCTAAATTTAAACCAACAGAGATATATTGGGAATGGGCAAATCACCAATTAAGTCAAATTCAAGAAGGAAAAGATCAAACCGAGAATAATAAAGCAACTATATCCTATTTAAATATTGGTAACGTAATAAAATTATTAACGATTAATGCTGAAGTCGTGAATGCATATCAACAATATATTTCAAAGTATATCGACAAAGACATTTTATGTGTGGGGTATAGTAATGGCATGTTGGGGTACATTCCAACTAAAAAACAAATAGAAGAAGGGGGCTATGAACCTAATGATTCAGCCTACTATTTTTATTTGAAATCTACGCTATTGCCAGATGTAGAAAATAGTTTAAAAATACAATTTAAAAATTTAATACTAGAGAGTAAATGATGAGCGAGTTAATAACATTGAAAAAACAGGATAAATTACAATTTGAAGTTTATAACACTCGTTGTTCTATGGGGCATGCAGCGGCTCAGAAAGTCAGAGAAATTCTTGTAGCGTTGCAAAATAAACAAGATACAATTCGAATTATTTTTGCATCAGCACCTTCTCAAAATGAGTTTTTGATGAGTTTAAAAGAGCATCAAGATATCGATTGGTCTAAAGTTGTTGCTTTTCATATGGATGAATATACGGGCTTACCAAGCGAATCGCCACAATCATTCAGCTCTTATATTAAAGAAAATTTATTAGATGACGTTAAACCTAAAGAAGCCCACTTTATTAAAGCAGACTCATCTGATGCCGAAGCGGAATGTATTCGTTATAGTGAACTTTTAAATGAAGCGCCTATTGATTTAGTTTGTCTTGGTGTGGGGGAGAATGGTCATATTGCATTTAATGACCCATGGGTTGCTGATTTCACTGATTCAAAAGTTGTTAAACCGGTTAAACTCGATGAATTATGCCGTCAACAACAAGTTAATGATAAATGTTTTGATGAATTAAGCGAAGTACCGACTCATGCTTTGACCCTAACAATCCCAACATTATTTTCTGCAAAGTATATGGTGTGCATTGTACCTGCAATGACGAAAAGAAATGCGATTACAAGGATGTTGAATGAGGGGATTAATGAGGATCTTCCTGCATCAATTCTAAGAAATCACTCTAATGCTTATTTATATTTAGATGCAGATTCGGGTGCTGATTTTATATGATTTTAACAGGAAAAACATTTAAAGAATTACCCATTAAAATTTATTGTAATGATGGACTAATTACAAAAGTTGAAACTTTTGAAACGGATGATCTAGAAAGCTTACCTATAATTGCGCCAGGAATGGTTGATTTACAAGTTAATGGTTATGCTGGTGTTGATTATAATACATTACCATTAAATGATAATGAATTATTACATAGTGCATACCAATTATTCTCTAAGGGTGTAACGAGTTTTTGCCCAACAATTATTACCAATAGTGATGATAATATTAGCTCGTTGATTTTAGATTTAAATAGAATCAAAAATAGCGATAAAACACTTTCTGATGCTATTGTTGGTTATCATTTAGAAGGACCTTTTATTTCTCCTAAAGATGGTCCTCGTGGTGCACATAATTTAAATTATGTGCAAGCGCCTAATGTTGAATTAATTAAAAAGTGGAATACGTTATCGGAAGGTGCTTTAAAGATATTAACATTATCGCCAGAGTGGGACTTAGGCTTAGATGAGACAATAAACTATTGCACCAATAACAACATAAAAGTTGCAATTGGGCATAGTGCGGCATCACCAGATCAAATTCATCGAGCAGTTAATTTGGGTGCTTCTATGTCTACCCACTTAGGTAATGGTTGTGAATTACAAATTCATAGACATCATAACTATATTTGGCAGCAATTGGCTGAGGATGATTTATGGAGTGGCGTGATTGCAGATGGCTTTCATTTACCTGCAACCTTGTTAAAGGTCATTCTAAGAGCTAAAAAAGGAAAAGTGTTTGTCACTAGTGATACGACCGCATTTGGAGGCATGGATCCAGGCTCTTATATCACGCATATTGGTGGAGAGGTTATCTTAACTGAGGAAGGTAAGTTACATTTAGCTTCAAATCCTGAACTACTTGCCGGATCTGCCCAATCAACATTAGATTGTGTGAATTTTTTAATTGAATCAGAACTTTGCACACCAAGTGAAGCATGGGATCTAGTCAGTTTAAATCCAGCAAAATATATGGGTTTTAATCAAGTAGGTTCAATTGAAAAAGGTAAATTAGCTAATTTAGTCGTTCTAAATAAAAATAAACGACGATTAGAAGTAAAACAAACAATTATTGCAGGAGATGTCGTTTACACGGCTTAATACATCATGAATCTATCAAAACAATACTTAGATAAAATCGTTTCACATTTAGACAGCCTTCATAATAATAATCATGAAAGTGTTCTCAAAGCAGCAAGACTATTAGCTGATGAGATCAAACAAGATAAGTTAATTCATGTTGCAGCATCGGGTGGACACTCAAATTTAGCTACACAAGAAATATTTTTCCGTGCTGGTGGTTTAATGCATATTAATCCAATTATGGATGAGGGTACATTATTAACAAATGGGGCATTACGCTCAATGGCGATTGAACGTTTACCTGATTACGGAAAAATTGTGTTGGATAATAATCCAATGAACAATGGCGATGTGATGGTTCTTATTAATGCTTATGGAATTAATGCGGCAATATTAGATTTAGCGCTGGGAGCTAAAGATAAAGGGGTTACAGTTATTGCTGTAACATCTATTGCTCATGCTGAAGCAACGCCTAAAGACCACCCAGCAAGACACCCTTCAAAGAAAAATTTGTGTGAGGTTGCTGATATTGTCCTTGATTGTAATGTACAAGTGGGTGACGCAGTGATGGAAGTTGAAGGGATTACTCAAAAAATTGCAGCGATGTCGACATTTGCTAATTCATTTATTTTAAATTCACTGGTGATTGAAACGGTCAATATTTTATCAAATGAAGATTTTGAACCACCTATTTGGAAAAGTGGAAATGCAACTGGTGGTGATGATTGGAATCAGCAATTTATAACAAGATTTAAAGATCGCATTCGTTTGTTATAAAACTTATTATTAATAATTTGAAATGATCTAAAGAGTCCATTCTAAACTTTTATTTAAGTGTATAGGTAAGTAAGTTTGAATCGACTCTAATTTTTATTTTAATAGATAGTTGAGAATATATAAAATCGCAGCTTCAGGCGTCGTTATAATAGGTAAATCTGTGTTGAGTTGTTTTGCAGCTCCCGTCATTGATGCTTGAGCAAGAACAATCGCATCAAATTTTAACCTTGTGTCGTTAGGCGTTGTTTTATTTTTCTCAACTTCTTGTTCAATTTTATTTGCAATCATTTGATGGAATGTTGGAATATCCTTAGCTTCAAAATGAGCCCATGCTCCCTCAACAAAAAGGCACTTAAGTTCAGCTTTAGAATTGTAATGTTTGATTAACGCTTCTGTCGGGGAAATTGTACTCTCTAAAGCAACAGCAACTAAGATCTGCTTAAACTCTTTTGTCTTCAGTGCCATTGGCATATCAACTCGAATAACATTCTCTTTTGTAGCTGGTGTAGTGTCATTACGAGAAGCATTATATTGATCTATAATTCCGCCCAAAGTCGAACAAGTACAAACAATAAGGTCATACCCTTGGGTTAACTTATTATCTAAGTATTGATGAATTTGTTGAATTATTTCATCTGTTTCACCTTGTTGACGGACTAAAGCTAAAAACTCAGGCTGTACATCGTGTTCAATTTTAATCTCAGATAGATGCTGATCTATATAAGGTTGAAATACATTAATGCTGGTGGCGAGGGTGTGGCTGAATAATACTTTCATTAGCGTCCTTTATGCATTGCTTCATGTTGTCGATATAATAAGACTATTGTATATAAATTGGTGAGAACAAACAGCCCTTCAATTAACGAACCTCCAATAGAGCTAATTGATAAGTTATGGATAAACCAACAGCTTGAATTAAAGAGAATGAAAAGACGTAATTTTATCCCAGTTGTTGAAAAAAGTGCCCAAGTACAAATCGCAGACCCTAAATAAGGCAAAAATTGATATATATTTTCAATACTAGGTAACATGAATAGAGTGAGTAAAAAAATAAACGCCCACATGACCTTTTTAGATTGAGTTTTTATTGAAATATAGATTCTTGCTGCATTGATAGTCACACCAATAGCCGCGGTTAATGCCCCCATTAATAGGAAATGGACAGACATAATTAAACAGAAAGCCGTCATTAGGTATCTGAATCGAATATCTTTTTTTTGTAAAAAGGCGGCAATACCAATGAAAAAGGCAAGACCGCCGATAACCTGTGCGAGAAACATAATTTACTCTCTACGACGCTCAGATAAAAAGAAACCCCAATAACATGAAGTAATTGGGGTTGAATTATGAATGCAAAAAGAATTAAGCGTTAACTAATTCAACGGCTTCACGAGTAAGGCGTGCTAATTCTTCCCACTCACCAGCTTCAATTAATTTTTGATCTACCATCCATGTACCACCACATGCCAATACGCGTGGGATTGATAAATAATCATGAATATTCTTTGGGTTGATCCCACCTGTTGGCATAATACTTACCGCGGTGTAAGGTGCAAGCAGTGATTTAACCATATTGACACCACCAGATGCCTCAGCAGGGAAAAACTTTAAGGTCGTTAAGCCCATTTCTAATGCCGCTTCAACTGCGCTAGGGTTGTTGACGCCAGGAATGATATCGATTCCAATTTCTTGGCATGCCTTGACTGTGTTTGGGTTAAAACCAGGAGATACCACAAAGGTTGCACCAGCTTCTTTAGCGGCTAATGCTTGCTCTTTGTTCAATACCGTCCCTGCACCAATGAGCATTTCTGGATAAGCTTCGCGTAGTAGACGAATTGCTTCAACAGCAGCATCAGAGCGGAAAGTGATTTCAGCGGCAGGAAGGCCGTTCTCAACTAATACTTTACCAAGCGGAAGAATATCTTGAGCATTTTCAATAGCAATAACCGGGATAACTTTAAGAGATTGTAGTTGTTGATTAATAGTAGACATTTAACTTCCTGAATTATAATTGAGTCACAGTATTTGTGATTTCTTTGTTGATAATAGCGCCACGATGTTGAATGACTAGGCCTGCAAGCATATTACCACGTTGGCAAGATATCTCTAATGTTGAGTCATTAAGATAATAAGCTAAAAATCCACCATTAAATGAATCTCCAGCTGATGTTGTATCAATAACTTTTTTTACTGGTGTCGTAGCAATAAGTTGTGCATTATCTTGATGAGTGAAATCCTGAACTAAGCACCCCTCAGCACCCAGCTTGACCACCGCCTTTTGAACACCCAGCTTCTGTAATCTAGCTAATGTCACTTCAGGTGAGGCATCACCCCAAAGCAGTTGTTCATCATCAAACGTGACTAATGCGAGATCTGTATGACTGTACATGGTTTTATAGATTGATTTTACCGTAAAGTCATGGTCATCTTGAGGCCATAAAGCAGGTCGGAAATTACTATCAAACGCTATTTCAACATTGTGGCTACGTAATCTTTCTAGCAAGGCGAGTAGCTTTATTCTGTCTGCATCAGGCAGAATAGCTAAACTAATACCACTAATAAAGACCATATCCATATTGATGAGTTGGTTGACAATATCTTCAAATTTAGGATGCTGAAGTAAGTAACGAGCGGGTGATTGGTTACGCCAATATAAGAAAGTTCGTTCACCTTCACTGTCTAATTGGATGAGATACAGGCCCGGTGTACGGTGTTGATCTTCTAATACAAGATCAGTTTTAATACCTTCATCCTGCCAACGGGTTAACATCCCTTTACTTATTGGATCTTGCCCCAAAGCAGTGACGTAATTGACTTCAATATCATTGGTTTTAAATTGGCTGTTTTGTAAGCTACGATTTAGGTAGACAGCAGCATTTAGCGTATCACCGCCAAATGTCTGCTGCATTGAGCCAAATGGTTCGCCATTTAGCTCAATCATACATTCACCAATAATGGCGATGCGTTTCATTTAAAATGTTATCCCTTTATATCAAAGTAGCGTTTTGCGTTACCGAAGCTAATATCTTCAATCATAGAACCAAGCAGTGCTAAGTCATTGGGCACTTCGCCTTTTTCTGCCCATTCTCCGACCATATTACATAGAATACGGCGGAAATATTCATGACGAGTGTAAGATAAGAAACTACGTGAATCAGTTAGCATACCTACAAATTGGCTTAATAATCCAAGTTGAGAAAGCTGTTCCATCTGACGCTGCATACCATCTTTTTGATCGTTAAACCACCAACCTGACCCGAATTGCACTTTACCCGCAATACCGCCACCTTGGAAATTACCAATCATTGTCGCCATCATTTCGTTATCACGTGGATTTAGGCAGTAAAGAATCGTTTTTGGTAACTCGTTGCTTTTGTCCATTTCATCTAACAAATGAGCAAGTTCAAAAGCAAATGGGCGGTCACCGATAGAGTCGAAGCCGGCATCAGCACCCAGTAACTTGAACATACGAGTACTGTTATTACGTTGAGCACCAATATGAAGTTGCATAATCCAACCGAGTTTAGCGTATTGCTGACCTAGCCAAACTTGTACTGCGGTTGAGAATTGTGCACACTCTAATTCTGTTAACGTTTCGCCATTTAGTCGACGGTTGATGAAAGAATCAAGCGTAACTTCAGATGGAATAGCGGCATAACGTACAACTTCGATCCCGTGATCAGCCGCTTTACAACCATGTAGGTCAAAGTGTGCTAAGCGTTTATCTAGTGCCACTAAAAGATCGCTAAACTTTGTGATTTCAACATCAGCACTTTGACCAAGTAAGGTCATGTATTCAGCAAAACCTTCAAGCTCAATTTTAAATGCGCGATCTGGACGCCAACTAGGCAGGACTTCGATATCAATTGTCTGATCTTCGGCTATTTTCTTATGATCTTCTAATGAGAAAATAGGGTCATCCGTTGTACCTGCCATAACAACATTCATTTGCTTCATGATGCCACGAGCCGAAAATTCAGGCGTTGCAAGTAACTCTTTGGTTTCATGCCAAACTTTTTCAGCATTATCTGGACCAAAGTTTAAACCAGTAATACCAAATGGACGACGAAGCTCTAAATGCGTCCAATGGTACAGTGGATTACCTAATGTTTTAGGAACGGTATTTGCCCATGCTTGAAATTTTTCATAATCAGATGCATCACCAGTGATGAAACGTTCTTCAATACCTGCAGAACGCATGCCTCGCCATTTATAGTGATCACCTTCAAGCCAAATTTGCGCCATGTTGTCAAATTGACGGTCATTTGCAACTTCAGCCGGATTTAGATGACAGTGATAATCATAGATTGGCTGTGGAGCGGCATATTCATGGTATAGACGACGAGCCGTTTCATTGGTTAATAAGAAGTCTTCACATAGAAAGTTTTTCATATATGTTTCCTTATAATGCAGCAACTGATGCGCGAGCACCATTATCTAATAAAGATTGGTAGGCTTGAGTCACCGCTTCAATAACAATCGCATTTTGACCGATATCTGTAGGGAAAATAGCTTCGATACTCAACAAAGCCGGAACAACTGAGCTATTTAAACCATGTTGGTCACAAATATTACGAAGTTGTTCTGCCATAGGATCGCGTACATCAATCTCATTACCTTGTTCATCTACTGCTGAGACATAGCGCATCCAACCTGCAATACCTAATGCTAACCAAGAGAAGTTTGAGCCATTTTCTAAATGAAAACGCAAGCTACCCCCCATACGCTGAGGGATCTTTTGGCTGCCATCCATCGCAATCTGCCACGTTTTATGCTTCAGGCTTGGATTGGTGTAGCGATCTATCAGCATCTCAGCATAAGATTGTAGATCGGTGCCTTCTGGCATATTCAGTGATGGTGCTTGGGCTTTCATCATCATATCAAAAGCGGCTTTTTTATAGCCACTATCTGTCATCGTATCAGAGATATGTGGGTAGCTACCTAAGTAACCTAAGTAAGCAAGGAATGAGTGAGAGCCATTAAGCATACGGAGTTTCATCTCTTCGTATGGCACAACATCAGCAACAAACTCAGCACCAACAAGGTTCCAATCTGGACGACCAGCGACAAAGTTATCTTCAATCACCCATTGACGGAAGGGTTCACAAGCAATACCACATGGGTCATCAACACTTAAAAGCGTGGTGATTTCGTTTAATGTCTCTTCTGTTGCAGCAGGAACAATACGGTCAACCATGGTGCAAGGGAACGTCACGTTCTCTTTAATCCATAATGCAAGATCAGCGTCTAGAAGTTGAGCAAATTCTAGTATCGCGGCTTTTGCTACATGGCCATTTTCTTGTACGTTATCACAAGACATGACCGTAAAAGGTGCTAAGCCATTATCACGACGTATTTTTAATGCTTGAACAATGTAGCCCAATGCTGAATTTGGTGCTTCAGGGGTTTTTAAATCAGCAATCACAAGTGCATTGTTTTTATCTAATTTACCTGTTGCTGGATCAGCACAATAACCTTTCTCTGTAATTGTCATTGAGACAATGGCAACTTGCTCTTCTGCCATTTTATTTAAGACGGCTTGTTGTCCATCTAAGCTTGGATGAAGTGATTCGGTAACAGAACCACTAATCTTCATTACGGTTGATTCTGCCCCTTTTTCTGCAACAGAATATAAGTGATCTTGCGCTCGAAGATCTTTAATTAGTTGTTCACCACCAAATAAGTTTACTTCGCAAATACCCCAATCACTTTGATTATTATCGGCAAGTTCGCTGGTATATAGCGCTTGATGTGCTCGATGGAAAGCACCAAAACCCAAATGCACAATTTTAGTCTTCAGGTTAGAACGGTCATAACTAGGAACGTTAATAGTAGAGCTAAGTTCAGTATTACTAATATTTTTCATCTTTTCATTCCTATTCATTAAATTTCGTTCAAAGAAAGTACGGTGTTGTTATCACGTTTAATACCATTAACAACTAATTGACGATTATCTTGTTGAGGTAGACGTAACGTTAATGCATTATACGCAGGAGTATAGTTTCCATCTTTCTTAATGGTTAATCTTATTTCTTGGTTATTACAGTTCATTGTAATATCAAGGTTTAAGAATTGGCCATTTTTATAATTATGACTTTCACCATCATCATCAAAAATAGTTGCTTGAGAAGACCCTAGACCCATGTGAGGGTAGATATTTAAACAACGCGTATCATCTTCAGTGATATCAATGTGATCAATTCGCTGACTTGTTGGAATAATACTACCAGCACGTGTCATTAATGGAATCTGTTCTAATGGCGCATCTACGGTAATTGTTTGTCTCGCACTAAACCACTGGTTTGTGTAGTAGTTATACCAGCCTGTTTTATTATTTGGTAAGTAGATCTCACGTTGGCGTTGATGTTCTTCAACAACAGAAGCAACAAGCAGATCCTGACCTAATAAATAATCATCACTTTCTTCAAATGTTTTAGCATCATGCTCATGATCTAAGAAAGTGGGGCGTAGCATAGGTTCTGCCTCGTTATGCGCCTGATAAAGGACATTATATAAATAAGGCATTAATTGATAACGTAACTTCATTGCATCACGAATCATTGGTGTAACAGATGGATACATCCAAGGTTCATTCACACTGCCATCATCATTCCATGAGTGGATAGTAAAGCGTGGGTGCATAACCCCATTTTGTACCCAACGAACGAATAATTCAGGATCAGGTTTATCCCCAGAGAAACCACCAACATCATGACCTAGGTTATAAAGCCCAGAAAGGCTCATACCTAATCCCATGCGAATATTATAACGAAGGCTTGTCCAGTTAGTGCGGTTATCACCACTCCAAGTCTGTACATAGCGATTCATTCCTGGGCAACCAGAACGAGAGATTAAGTATGGACGCAATTCAGGAGCAAACTCTTGTTGAGCTTCGTATGATGCACGCATCATTAATAGAGGTTGCATCGGACGAATTAGGCTAACTGGGATCTCTTTACCAAAACCAAAGCAGCGGGCATCTTTATCCCAAATTTCATACTCATTGTTATCGTTCCAAGTTGAATCGATACCTTTTTCTAATAGCTGTTCTTTAACGTTAGTTTGCCACCAATTCACGGTTTCTGGGTTGGTGAAATCAAGGTGAGAGCCATCAGCATCCCAAAAAACGGAGTTTTCTGGTTGATCAGATTCAGAGTCCTGAATAAATAACCCTTTCTCTTTTACTTCTTCAAATCGTGGGTGATCATGCAGTAAACAAGGTTTAATATTTGCTGCTAGTTTTAAACCATTTTTATGGAAGTGATCCGACATAGCATTCGGATTTGGTACTTTATCGTAGTTCCAATTAAAGACATAACGCTTATCACCAATAGAGGTATAGCCTGAAGATAACTGGAATGAATCACAAGGGATTCCGTTATCTTGACATTGATCGACAAACCCTTCTAGCAGTTCCTGAGCATTATCAGAATCAGTATATTGCATAGTAGAACCACTATAACCAAGGCTCCATTTCGGGCCGAAAATAGTGCCACCAGTTAAGGTTACAAACTGTTTAGTAACACTATTAATGGTCTCGCCATACATGAAGTAGAAGTCAAGATCGCCATCTTCGGCACGGTAACTACGGTATTTGATATGGTAGTTATCTAATTCATTGCCTAGATCAAACCAACAGCTAGCGAGGTTATCATAGTAAAGGCCAAAACTTGCTGTTTCATCATTTTGAGTTGTACGAGTGATATAGAATGGAATGTGCTTGTACAGAGGATCT
Source organism: Vibrio sp. SS-MA-C1-2 (assembly GCF_021513135.1). NCBI lineage: Bacteria > Pseudomonadati > Pseudomonadota > Gammaproteobacteria > Vibrionales > Vibrionaceae > Vibrio > Vibrio sp. SS-MA-C1-2. The sequence goes on along the minus strand of NZ_CP090981.1, from coordinate 2,276,333 downwards.
GTTTTACTTGCATCATAACCCATAGCATCAAGGTTTCGCATCTCAAAACGACGGCCATTACGGTTAAGATCGCCTGTTTTTTCGCCTAGGCCATAGTAAAACTCATCATCGCCACGATTCATGAAGTGAGCAACATTATGGTCAGAAACACCTAATTGGTATGCACCTGTTTTGCGGTCTTTAGTTAAAGGAAGCCATTGGTCATTAACTTTATGTTCCCACTCCATCCATAATGGTTGATGGATAGTTAAACGTAAGGTTTCAGTTGAAATTTGTAATTGGTTTTCTTGTTGATCTAAAGCAAATTCTGGCAGTGTAAATCCAGCTGTTGAAAGACGATCACGACCTTCCCAAGGTGTATCCGCAGCATCTGGAGTCACGGTCCAAGTACGATCAAGTCTAAGTTCATTTTTACGTTTGAAAAGCACCCGAATAAGGTGGTTTTCTAATACAAAGATATGAAGTGAATGCTTATTATCACAAGATAAAATGATCTCATTATTTTTATGATTAATAAATTGCCAATTTTTAACTGATTTCATCTTTTTGTCCTTTTAAACAAAGAGTGAATACAAAGCTGTAATCACTCTTTTTTATTTAACTATAAAGTAACGATTAATAACCTAAAAATAATTGCGGTAAAGTTAAGCTAATTTGTGGAACAAAGGTAACTAACATCAATGCTAGGATTAGCACTGCGTAGAATGGAAGTAGAGGTTTGATGACTTTGTCGATACGAACCTTTGCCACTGAACAACCTATAAATAGAGCACTACCCACTGGTGGAGTACAAATACCAATTGCAAGGTTGAATGTCATCATAATACCAAAATGTACCGGATCCATACCCAAATCCATTGCAATTGGCAAGAAGATAGGAGTAAAGATTAATAGTGCAGGTGTCATATCCATGAATACACCAACAACCAATAAAGCAATGTTGATAATTAATAGGATGATAATAGGGTTTTCAGAAACAGCCAATAATGCGTCGCTGATCATATATGGGATATCAGCATTTGCCATAGCCCAAGACATACCCATAGATGCACCAATTAATAACAATACAATAGACGTGGTGACGACAGATTCTAAAATAATACTTGGAAGTTGCTTAATTGATACTTCACGGTAGAAGAAAACAGCAAGAACCAATGTATAAACAACAGCAATTGCAGAAGCCTCCGTTGCAGTAAAGATACCACCAATAATACCACCCATAATGACAACAATAAGGCCAAGACTTGGTAGAGCATCGAATGTTTTCTTCACAACAACAGCCATGGTTGGCTTAGGATCAACCGGGTAACCGCGTTTCTTGGCAATAAAGCCAGCAACAAACATTAAGCTTAGCCCCATCAGTAGACCAGGGATGTAACCTGCTAAGAAAAGAGCGCCAATAGATGTTCCACCCGAAATTAATGAGTAAACAATGAAGGTATTACTTGGTGGAATCAATAGACCTGTTGGACAAGAGGTAATGTTAACGGCTGCAGAGTATGCAGGATCGTAACCTTCTTTCTTTTGAAGAGGGGACATTGTACCACCTACCGCAGCGGCAGAAGCAACAGCTGAACCAGAAATTGCACCAAACATCATATTTGCGATGATATTAACATGCGCTAAAGAACCTGGAAGGCGACCACCTAGAACTTTTGCAAATTCAATGAGGCGGATAGCGATACCACCTTGGTTCATGATGTTACCAGCTAAGATAAAGAATGGGATTGCAAGAAGAGCAAAACTATCTAAGCCTGACGCCATTTTTTGAGAGATAACTGCAATAGCAGCATCGAACGGTAATGAAAGCAATACGGTAAATAAAGAGGCAATACCAATTGCAAAAGAAATAGGAACACCAAGTCCTAAAAATGTAAAAAAGCTACCAAAGAGTACAATAATTACTTGCCAATCCACGATAATATTCCTTATAAATTAGAGTGATTTATTTTGTAGTGGTTGAAGAAAATGCGGTTGAAATATTCGTTGATAAATCTTGGCATAGATAAATAAGCATAAACAAACCACTTAGGGGGATTGCAGCATATACAAAACCCATTTCAATGCCTAAAGCTGGGGAAACTTGACCAGTTGCAAGTGTTTTCAACATTAATGATCCACCACCATATACCATAATTACGCCAGCGAAGAAGAAGCTGATTACATTGATAATGACTTTAAGTTTTGCATGTTGAGCTGGTTTGTCTTCAAGCTTCATTGCTAATAAATCGATAGCAAGGTGACGTTTTTGTCCCAAGGTATAAGCTGCCCCCATTAAACCAACCCATATGAAGAGAAAACGTGCGACTTCATCGGTTGATGTACTCGGTGCATTCAGCACATAGCGTGAAAACACCTGCCAAACAACACAAGCAACAAGGACGGTACTCAATGATATACAGAACAAAGAAAGACCTTTATTCAAAATCAAAATGAGTTTATTCATATTTTCTCCTTAATCACGAAAATTCGTTTTTATTATTAATTAGATTTATTAATTACCGTGATTATAAGAATTTATACGCATAACACCGTGATGGCGATCACATTTGAATTGGTTCGACCAATTTGTGGGTTATTTTTGTGGCATTGGTCAACCAATTGACCTTTTTTTATTGATTATTGGTTTGCAGTAGGCCAAATTAGATAGGTGTTTAGAGATGTGGTTTACAAATGTTATTTTGGTAAACCGATATGATACATTATTTTAATAAACGTTTACTCATTTGGAGTCTCACAATGTCATGGAATAAAAAAGCTTTAGCAACATTAATTACTTGCACTTTAGCTGCTACCTCATTTTCTGCTGCTGCTGTTACAACTTTAAAATTAAGTCACAACCAAGATAGAAACCATCCGGTTCATAAGTCAATGCAATATATGGCTAAAGAAATGAAAGAGCTAACGGATGGTGAAGTGCGTATCCGTATTTATCCAAATGGACAGCTTGGTACTCAACGTGAATCAATGGAGCTTCTTCAAAATGGTGCTTTAGATATTGCTAAATCAAATGCGAGCGAATTAGAGTCTTTTGAACCAGCATATGGCGCATTCAATATTCCTTATATCTTCCGTGATCGTGACCATTATTATCGTGTTATTGGTGGTGAAGTTGGTGAAGAGATTTTAGAAGCATCAGCAGCTAAAGGTTTTGTTGGTTTAACATACTATGATGCAGGTGCACGTAGTTTCTACGCAAGTAAAGCGATTAATTCTCCAGCGGATCTAAAAGGCATGAAGATTCGTGTTCAACCAAGTCCAACTGCTGTAGAAATGATTAAATTAATGGGTGGTTCACCAACTCCTCTTTCTTATGGCGAACTATACACTGCGTTACAGCAAGGTGTTGTAGATGGTGCTGAAAACAATCCAACTGCATTAACAACCGCTCGTCACGGTGAAGTTGCTAAATTCTTTAGCCAAGATGAGCATACAATGATTCCAGATGTGCTTGTAATTAGTAACAAAGCGCTAGATAAGTTAACTGCAGAACAAAAAGTTGCGCTGAAAAAAGCAGCAAAAGATTCAATGATGTATCATAAAGATCTATGGACTAAGATGACTGATGCTGCAATTGATAAAGCAAAAAACAGCATGGATGTTCAATTTGTCACTGTAGAAAAACAACCATTTGTTGATGCAGTGAAACCTATGCATGATCAAGCATTACAGAATCCAGCGATTGCTGATTATGTTCGTGGCATCGATGCATTAGCGACAACTAAATAATAATAAATAATTAATTAATATCTAGGGCGTATTTACGCCCTAACTTTGGAGTCTGCCTTACAATGTTAGAACGTTCTGAATTAGCTGAAAATGCGATTAATTGTCTTCATGATGAACAGTATGATGTTCCATTCAATTTACAAAATTTAAATCACACTAATATGTTATTTATGGGAGGCCGTGGTACGGAATCTCTAAATGGACATTGGAATTTTGCTGTAGATTTGTTGGACACTGGTCTTCGTCAACGTTGGTATGATATGAAGCCAATGCCAGCTGAGCAACGTATTGAACCTTGGGATTATGATCCACATGTTGGCGAAACAACGCCCATTCCATCTTGCTGGCAGATGCAAAAAGAAAAATGGTATTTCTTTGAAGGAAGTGCATGGTATACACGTGCTTGGGAATTTAAAGAAGGAGATGATGCTGAGCGTCTTTTCCTACGCGTAGGTGCGGCACAATATGACTGTAAAGTCTTCTTAAATGGTGAATTTATTGGTAATCACTATGGTGGTTCTACCCCATTTTTTGCAGAATTTACTGATAAATTAAACGTAGGACAAAACTGGATTATGTTATGTGTTAATAATGCACGTACATTAGACAGAGTTCCTATGCGCAATACAGATTGGTTTAATTACGGTGGTGTTTACCGTGATGTAGAAATTGTTCGTACTCCTAAAAGTTATTTAAAAGATCTTCACGTTTATTTGGTACCAAATAGTCAATACAATCTGATTCATTGTGATGTGGAAGTGGCTGGTGAAGATCAGGATGTTATTGTCAAGATCGATGAACTAAATATCAATCAAACGATTACTACCAAAGATGGTAAAGGTTCGGTAGAAATATCAGTTGAACCTGAGCTTTGGTCTCCTGAAAACCCTAAACTATATGACATCGAAGCAACCTATTTAAATGATCAAATCACTGATCGTGTCGGGTTCCGTCAAATTGAAGTACAAGGTACTGAAATTGTTTTAAATGGAGAAAATATCTTCTTACGTGGTATCAGCGTTCATGAAGATGACAAAGAAATAGGTAAAGTGGTTACTGTTGAAGACCTTAAGCGCCGTTTTGCTCATGCTAAAGAGTTAAATTGTAACTATATGCGTTTTGCTCACTATACTCATCATGAGTTGGCGACCAAAATGGCTGATGAGCTTGGTTTCTTGATTTGGGCTGAAATCCCTGTGTATTGGGCGATCGATTTTGAAAATCAAGCAACATATAAAGATGCGAAGAACCAATTATTAGAAATGGTTATACGTGACCGTAACCGTGCAAGTGTCATTATGTGGTCTGTTGGTAATGAAAATGCAGATACTGATGCACGTTTAGAGTTTATGTCTAATCTTGTTAAAACTGCGAGAGAAGCCGATCCTTGTCGCTTAGTTTCAGCTGCTTGCTTAGTTAACCATGCTAAAAATAAGATTGAAGATCGTCTTGCTGAACATTTAGATATTATCGGTATTAATGAATATTACGGTTGGTATGAAGAAGTCTTTGATGACTTGATTGAAATTGGTGAAAACTCAAACCCAGGTAAACCTGTTGTCATTTCTGAGACAGGGGCAGATGGTTTTATCGGCGCTACAGGACCTAAGACTGGATTATTTAGTGAATCTTACATGTCTGAAGTGTATCGTAAACAGATTCAATATTTAGAAAGACTAGATTATATTAAAGGTATTTCTCCTTGGATCATGTACGATTTTCGAGTAGAGCGTCGTCAGAATGTTTTCCAACAAGGCTGGAATGGCAAAGGACTCATTTCAAACAATAAATCAACCAAGAAAGAAGCATTTGATATTCTAGCGACTTTCTACAAAAAATTAAAAGAACAAAAATAATTAAATTGAAGATTGGTTAACCAATTGGTTGACCAATCAAAATTTGCTGGTAAAATGGATTTCACTCTGTGTGAGGACGGGGATAGCAAAATATGAATAGTTCAACACCACCAAAAAGGCTTTATCAAAAGATTGGTTTTACATTACAAAATCAAATCTGTAATGGTGAAAGAAGTGTTGGAGAGCGATTGCCACCTGAACGTGAAATTGCTGAAGAAATGGAAGTCAGTCGCTCGGTTGTTAGAGAAGCGATTATCATGTTGGAACTAAAAGGTCTCGTAGAGGTAAGAAAAGGTTCTGGTGTTTACGTGATTAGTTCTACTTTAGATAGTCATACTGAAAGCGCCTTTCATGAACCTAGCCATACGGCAGATATCGGTCCTTTTGAGTTGTTACAAGCAAGACAAGTGATTGAGAGCCAAATTGCGAGTTTTGCTGCATTGAATGTGACAAAAAATGATATTTCAAAGTTACGTGAAGCTCTCGATACAGAACGACAACAATTAGAAACAGGTTACAGTGATTATGATGGTGATGAAACATTCCACTTAACAATTGCTGAAGCTTCACAAAATAGTGTATTGAGCGATATTGCTCATGATTTATGGAATCGTCGTACTGATAGCTCAATGTGGCGACAACTACACACACATATTACGAATAAGAATTATCGAATTGCGTGGCTAGATGATCACGAACAAGTATTAAGAGCCTTGCAACGTCGAGATCCGGATGGTGCAAGGGATGCGATGTGGCAACATTTAGAAAATGTAAAACAGACTTTGTTTAAATTATCTGATGTTGATGATCCCAATTTTGATGGTTTTTTATTTAGATAATCGAATTTTATAAAGTGAATTGAGAATAACTCGACTCACAGTCAAAGAAGTAAGGGTATAAAATGGAACAGACATGGCGTTGGTATGGCCCAAATGACAATGTGTCATTAGATGATATTAAACAAGCTGGAGCAACTGGTATTGTTAATGCTTTACACCATATTCCAAATGGTGAAGTGTGGACAAAGGAAGAAATTTTAGCACGTAAAGCGATCATCGAAGCAAAAGGACTGACTTGGTCTGTGGTTGAAAGTGTTCCTGTACATGAAGAGATTAAAACTCGTACTGGCAATTACGCTAAGTGGATTGAAAATTATAATCAATCTCTAATCAACCTTGCTGAATGCGGTATCGATACTGTTTGTTATAACTTTATGCCTGTTCTTGATTGGACTCGTACTGATCTTGAATATCAATTAGAAGATGGTTCAAAAGCATTACGTTTTGATCAAATCGAATTTGCAGCTTTTGAGTTGTTTATTTTAAGACGCCCTGGTGCTGAGCTAGAATATTCTGCCGGTGAGCAAGAAGAAGCACGAGCTTGTTTTGAAGCGATGAGCCCAGCTAATGTTGCTAAATTGACATCAAATATTATTGCTGGTTTACCAGGAGCAGAAGAAGGTTATACACTAGAAGAGTTTCAGGCTCGTTTAGATACTTATCAAGGTATTGATAAAGCTAAATTGCGTGAGCATATGGTATTATTCCTTGAAGTTCTAATTCCAACTTGTGAACAGTATGGATTAAAATTAGCGGTTCATCCGGACGATCCACCCCGTCCAATCTTAGGTTTACCACGTATTGTTTCGACGATTGAAGATATTGAAGCGTTGACTACCGCAGTACCAAGTAAAATGAATGGTATTACTATGTGTACGGGCTCTTACGGCGTTCGTGGTGATAATGACTTAGTTAATATGATTGAAACTTATGGTGACCGTATTTACTTTACACACCTACGTTCAACTCAACGTGAAGAAAATCAAATGAGCTTCCATGAAGCCGCTCATTTAGAAGGTGATGTTGATATGTATAATGTTATCAATGCACTTCTAAAAGAAGAAACACGTCGTATTGATAACGGAGAGACTCGCTTGATCCCAATGCGCCCAGATCATGGCCACCAAATGATCGATGATTTAAATAAGAAAACTAACCCTGGTTATTCTTGTATTGGTCGTTTAAAAGGTCTTGCTGAAATTCGTGGTGTTGAATTAGCATTGAAACGTGCATTTTATAGCTAATATTAATCGTTATTTGATTTATATAAACCGACTCTTGCAGTCGGTTTTTTTATATCTTCCGTTTACTTTAATTGTGATTAGAGTCTCACTTTTACTTTTTCTATGTTGTTATCTAGTTTAATTATCGTTAAATTTTCATTGATTCAGTGGGAGCCATAAATAATTTGTGGCTGAGAGGCGTCAAGCGACCATTATAACCTGATTTGGCTAATACCAACGTAGGGATGATAGATGCAAACAACTTCAATGAAGATCTTATCTTCAACTCTTTTTATTATTTTAATTCTTGTTATTACTCCATTTTTTTCTGGTGGCGCTTTAATTTTTTATCATTATTCGGCTGCTAATGAGTGGGTAATGAGTCAATCAGTACAACACAGCCTTCTTGCTATCAAGCAGTTCTTGGCGAGTGATCTTAGTGTGTTGCTGCATCACTCCTATTATTCTATTGTACTCCTTTTTTCTGGTCTGCTTTGCTCTGTTGTGGTGGCTGTTTTACTTCTCTGGCTAACTTCACTTTCCCGTCGTTGTGATAAAGTGATTTTGCCCGTTGTGATTATGGGGCAGGCGATACCATCTGTTGCATTAGCTCCTATTATTATTAGCTATTTTGGCTTGGGCTTTGTACCTAAAATTTTATTTGTTGCAACGTTTAGCTTCTTTCCCATCTTTTTTTATGCCAATAGTTTTTTAAAATCTCAACCCAAAGAATGGCAAAAGTTTCATTTGTTATTAGGGCTGAATAAAAATCAACGATTTTGGCGAATTGATCTCTGGCATGCGCTCCCTTCATTAGCGACGGGTCTGAGACTTTCATTAACTTACAGTTTTGGTACGGTAATATTTGTTGAGTGGTTGGGGGGAAAGTACGGCTTAGGTATTTATCTTGCTCGGGCACTAAGTAGCTTTTCATCCCTGCGAGTCACGATTATTGCCTGTTATGTCACATTAATGGCGTTGCTGTTAGTCAAGTTTGCCCGTTGGTGTGAAAAGAGAATTATTTACTGGCAATAAACTTTTATCTTTATCTCTACTCATTTAGTTGAGGGAGCGTTTACATCTGTACATTATAAGGAAATAATATGTCTTACTCACTTTCATTAAAATATATCACTCAAAAATCCGAAAAATATTCAGCTTATGATAGCGTGGATCAAGTTTTAGCCTGTATAGCAAAAAGTGGCTTGACCCATACTATTGGCGTCAGTGAAACGACCGTCACGTCTGATAATTTTGATCTGATTTTACAATTACTCAAAGAGGTAGAATCGATTTCTCGTGCTGAATCACCAACCGGATTTATGTTGTTGGCAAATGTGACTTATGCCAGCTATGAACAGGATATGGTTGAAAAAATGCAACGTGTTGAAAGATTTTCAGGAGAGTAATAATGAAAATTTATCAAAAAGTTGGCCTGTTATTATTCTCGAGTTTAACGTTATTTGGTTGTGATAAATCGTCTGAAACCAGGGAAGATAACCATATAGTATTAAGCTTAGATTGGACGCCGAATACCAATCATACGGGATTCTATGTTGCTAAAGAGCTTGGATATTATCATGATGTTGGGATTGATTTAGAAATTGTTCAGCCGCATCAAAGTAGTGCTAATCAATTAGTTGACTCAAAACAAGTCGATTTTGGAATAACAACGGGCTATTCACATCTTCGTTCTGTCGACAATGGTCTAGCGGTAGTTAATATTGCCACGATTCTTCCGGTTCATACGTCCAGCTTTTACTCTCTAGCTGAAACGCCATTAAACAAGGTTGAGGATTTTGAAGGTAAAACTTACGTTGGCTGGTCTAGTCCGCTGGTGGATGGGATTTTTAATACTATGATGACATCTTTAGGTAAAAAGGGGACAGATATTCAACAAGTGGTCTCATCAAATGGTGACATCATCTCGTTATTAGAGCAGCAACAAGGGGACTTTGTTTGGGGATATGACGGCTGGCAAGGGGTTGAAGCCAAATTGCGCGGTATCGATATTGTAACCTTCTCGTTGAATGATGTTTTGGGAGGAGAGGCGAATATTGGATTTTCTCCGCCAGAACCCATTATTATCACCCATTCTGATACGCTTAAATCAAATGCTGAATTAGTGAATACGTTTATTTCTGCTACCCGAAAAGGGTTTGAGTATGCAGTCAACCACCCCAAGAAAGCAGCCGATTTATTGTTAAAGCAAGCCCCTGAGTTGCGTGCTGATTTAGTTTATGCGAGCCAAGAATATCTATCACCACTCTACTTGGCGGATAATCAATGGGGTCATAATGATAAAGTACGTTGGCAACAATTCTCTGACTGGATGTATAACGAAAATATGATTGATAAACTTCTGACTACAGAACAATTTATCTGGTCAGAAAGTTATCCAGATAAGGCTCAATAACAATTAACGGCAATCACAATCGTAAGCGCTAATTTACTCATTAAGGAGAGTGAATGACCACTTTGGTATTTAAAATGGATAACGTCAGCTTTTCTTATGATAAATATCCTTTAATCAAAAAATTCAGTTTAGCTGTCAATGAAGGGGAGTGGTTGTCGATTGTTGGTCGTTCGGGCATTGGGAAAACGACATTACTGAACTTGATTAACCAAGAGTTGATTCCAAGCAATGGTGTGATTAATGTGACAGAAGCCATTGCTTATTTAACCCAACACCCCCTGTTATTGCCTTGGTTGAATGTTGAACAAAATATTAATTTTGTGCAGAAACCGGTTTATCCTTGGAGTAAAAAAAGCCAATTAATCGTCATAAACAGCTGAATCAATTATTAAAAGATCTCGAGCTTGATGATGCAAAGGATAAATTACCCAATAGTTTATCGGGTGGCATGGCGCAGAGGGTTGCGATTGGGCGAACACTTTTTCTAAATCGCAAGTTTTGGGTGTTAGATGAACCCTTTAGTCAGCTCGATGCGATGACCAAAAGAAAACTTCATCGATTGATAAAAACGATTGTGAAAGAGTACCAAGTGACTGTTGTTTTAGTGACGCATGATATTAATGAAGCGGTACAGCTTTCTGGGCGTGTGATAGCGTTAAACTCGACACCCATTAAGGAGCCTCCCATTGTTGAAATTGAAAGAGAAGGGTTAAGTTATCAAGACTTTGAGTTTAGTGAATTAAAGCAACAACAGGTTAAACAGATTTTAGATCTTATCAGTGAATAAAGAATTAGTTCTATATCCCCTTCATACTTGAAGTCGCTAGGTTGTTGGCGTCGCACATTCGCCCCAATCATATAGTATACTTATACTCACGGGGCTTCACTCACTTGCCGCCTACTAGCAACTTCAATAACGATAATTAAGAGATCTCCTCTCGTTACTACAGTTTATTTATTACAGTCTATGAAGGTAATTTTAAATCATTCAATGCTGAATACGTTGAAGGCTCTTTAAGTAATCTAAATAGGTTCTCTTTTACGGCAACTCGTTGATTTTCTGAGAGTGGTTTTGCACGACCAGAGAACTTATTAATAATATCACGAAGGAGTTTGTTGCCAGTGCCACTAATCTTGATGGTAATTGCTGCCAGGTCGAGTAATTCTTGCTGTTTTAGTGCATAGACCTCCATTTCTAAAGATAAACTGTCCATTGATAATAGCTCTCTAAGCTTAGCAGCACCTTGAACGATAGAACGCTCCTCTGCAACGAGACTATTCAATTTAGCTTGCATTTGCTCTTCAAAATGAGCCGGGAATTCCATGGTAACTGTCTTAGCCATGATAAAAATACCTCTTGTTTTAAATCATCTGTTTTATAACTGAGAAATCTAACCCGAAATGTTAGATTACACCAGTTAAACACACCTATTATCATAATTGTAGTATTACCTGACAATCATTTCTGCTTTTCTTACTTTCTCTCTTCTTCTTCGATAGGTTTTATATTAAAAATGACTGATTTCAAGCTAGTGATGGAGTGGGGTATGATTATTCTTGAATGAAGCTTTAGCTATTTATGCCTTTCATACTTGAAGTCGCTAGGTTATTGGCGTCGCTCATTCGCTCCAATCATAGAGTACACCTATACTCATGGGGCCATATTCACTTGCCGCCGACGAGCAACTTCAATGAACACCGGTATATACCTAAATAAATTGAACTACGAGGGGCTAGAAGGGAATGTGGCTAAATGAGTATCTGAAGACGATATAATTAAAAAAAGATGGCTATTTGAGTAAAGAGTCTCTCGACTGTTATTACAAAAATAGACAATCGAGAGAGGGGTTTAATGGCTTGCTAGTAGTTTGTTCTAATATCAATATAGTGTTTATTTGGTTGAGGAATTTGAGCAGACATATCTTGCTCCCATGCTTTTATTTTGTCCAACATTTTATTGACTCGCTCTGGATGAAATTTAGCAATATTGTTAGCTTCTGATATGTCATCGGTTAAGTTGAATAGCATGGTAGCGTTATCTTCATAAAAGAAAACCAGCTTCCAATCATGTTCACGAAGCGCAATAGAGGGGGTTCCACCTTGATTTGAATAGTGAGGATACTGCCAAAACAGTGGACCTCTTTCAAAGTTCTCATCCGGGGAATCGGAAAGTAAGCCAGCAAAACTGATACCATCTAGATGAGCACTTGGCATAGGTGGAAGACCGGCACATTGTAACAGGGTTGGAAAAAAATCCATGGTGGTTAGCAGTGAGGTTTCAATACGAGGTTGCTTGATCTTTTCTGGCCAACTAATAATCAGTGGCTCTCTGATCCCACCATCAGCAAGCCAACCTTTTCCTTCAGCTAATGGCGCATTGGAGGTTGGTGATCCTTCGGCAGTCGCTAAGCCTCCATTATCACTGTAAAATATCACAATGGTATTATCTCGTTGACCATTTAACTCCAATGCTTCTAGGGTTCGACCAATATTCCAGTCTAAATTTTCAATCATTGCCGCATAAGTTGGATCACTTTGCATCACCCTTCGAACAATTCGTTCATCTTGTTTATGTTGGCAAGGGAAATGGTCGCCAACAACAAAGGCATTACCTTCGTTTCTGCCTAACCTTTTCGCCTTTTTTTGATATTTAGTTATCAATGCTTGATGGCATTGAATTGGTGTGTGAACCGCATAATGCGATAATTGCATAAACCAAGGCTGATCATTAACCGTTTGGATCAGGTTAATTGCCTCATCGGTTAATCTGTCTGTTAAATATTCACCTTTGGGTCCATCTTGTAATGTTTCTATCCCATATGGTGAAAAATATCCTTGCTTAGGATGCCCCCAATCACAACCTCCAATATTAAGATCAAAACCGTGTTTGTCTGGGTAGTATTTAAACCGATGTTTATCATGAGTACTTAAATGCCATTTACCGACATGCCAAGTTTTATAACCGCCATCCTTTAATGCTTGAGCTAAAGATGTATGGGACGTGGCAAGATGATCAACCGTGGGAACATCACATAAACGACCTTGAGATGTTCCACCTAACCACTGAGTAATCCCAAGTCTAGTTGGGTGTTTCCCCGTTAAAAATGCAGCGCGGGTTGGAGAGCAAACAGGACTTGCTGCATAACCATTGGTAAACCTAATGCTCTTTTTAGCCAATGCATCTAAATAAGGCGTTTCATAAAAATCACTGCCAAAACAGCCAAGATCTTTATAACCCATATCATCAATTAAGATAAATAATATATTAGGTTGAGTGATGGTTGTCATACGCAATCCTCATCTAATGACGTTTGTGTATTCAGTTCAACAGAATCAGATGAACTCTCTCTATCAACATAATTTCTAATGATATAAGCAGCATATTTAGGTTGTACATATCGATGGGCAACAAAGCAAAGGGCGACACAGATAATTAACGCTGGTGCAAACCAAGTATGGAATGTCGGAGATAATACCGCATCAGAATAAGCGAGACCAACGGGTGATAATAGGATAAATATCAAGATAGCCAGAGAGATAAGGATCATACTGGTTAGCATGGCATATTTCCAAGGCAACATGTTCACTTTGGGCTTATATTCAGCCAGAGAACGTTTTTGTGCTGGTGCGACAAGAGCCCAAATAGTCAGGGTTGAAACTTCAATACAGAAAAGTAGTGCAAAAATGTGCATCCAATGGATATTCACTTCAATACCTACATATTTGGCTCCCCAGACTAAGAACCAGTAGGTAATAACGTGAAAACAAATAACCGTATTTGCAGCCACAGCAGGAATACGTAATTTCTTAGTAAATAATCCCATTAAGACCAAAGTACAAATGGGGACAGCAATAAAGCCGGTGAATTTTTGCAAGAAGATAAATAATCCATCGGGCGCATTTAATAACATGGGTGCAGCAATGATCGTAAATACGGCACAGATAATTGCAAAAATCTTAGAGACTCTAATTAGTTTCTCATCACTGACTTTCTCTTTTTTAAGAGGAAGGTAAATATCCATCGCAAAGAGAGTAGCCGCAGAATTGAGTAATGAGTTATAGGTTGAGAAAATCGCGCCTAAAAGCACGGCAATAAATAGCCCTAAAAGCGGAGCTGGTAATACATCACTCACTAAAGTGGGGTAGGCAATATCTCGTGGTGAAAGCCCATCACCATACATGTGAAATGCAAGAATGCCTGGGAACATTGCAATAATAGGGACAATCATTTTAAAGAAGCCAGAAGTAAGTAAACCACGCTGCCCTGATTTTAAGCTTTCAGCCCCTAATGCTCGTTGAATGACAAATTGGTTGGTCGCCCAATAGAATGTTGCCATGACCATTAAGCCGGTAAATACCGCCGAGATTGGAATTGCATCGGCTTCAGCACCTAATCCTATGGCGTTGAGTTTTTCGGTATTTGTTGTCGCGATACGGTGTAATACATCTATAACGGGCATATTAAATTGATCACTGGCAGCCATTAAACCAAAAATAGGAACCAGTAAGCCAATAATCAATAAACCAATACCATTTAAGGTGTCAGAGATTGCAACGGCACGTAAACCTCCAGTGACCGCATAAATAGCACCAATAAAACCAACAATAATGGTGACTAACCATAAAGCTTGAATTTGTGATAAGCCTAACCAAATCTCAATATTTAATATTTTCATTAGCGCCAAGGAGCCCCCGTACAGGACGGTTGGCGACCATACAAAAATGTAGCCGAACATAAATAGACTGCTCACCATTTTACGTGTGCTTTCACCATAACGTGATTGTAAAAAAGAAGGTACGGTAGAAAATGCCCCACCTAAATACATAGGTAAAAAAAGACAGGCTAATAAAATAATTCCTCTTATTGCCCAAACTTCGAAAGCAATGACGGTCAAGTTACCGTGATAAGTCGCCCCCGATTGTCCGATTAACTGTTCTGTAGATATATTGGTTAGTAATAATGAGCCTGCAATGAATAAGCTGGTTAAGCCATTTCCAGCTAAAAAATAGCCATTAGCGGTATCAACTTGACCTTTTGTTTTTTTCCAACTGTAGTAGGCAACAAAGGCCATAAATGCAACCGCACTTATAAATGTGAACATGTCATCTCCTTAGACATTATTCTTGTCGTCATAAATAAAGGGAAATATAGATATCGGCAAGGTATGAACCTTATGGTATCCATACAGTAAGGCTAAGTTTATGCTTTGGAGAAATTGATTCTGTGATTAAAATCTAGGTTGATAATTAAACAATAAAGAATAAGGTTTTATAAATAATCTTGTTAGTTTAATTTGAATGTGATTAAGCGTTTTAAATAGTGATGGAAGGAGAGTGTTGATTTATTGTTAGTGATTCTCTTGTTTTGTGAGGTTAAGCATTTATTTTGTTTTTTAGATGATAAAACTTTGACATGTGTCACACTTTTACGTATATTACACCCATAGAATAAATCCACTTAACTGACTGAAGAGTAACGATGAATAACACAACAACAATGAATAATACAGCAATAAACGAAATTAACATTGATGATGCTAAAGTAAACTCAGTAATATCTGCAACGGTAGAATTCACCAAAGAAGCACTTTCTCTTTTAGCCCTATTTGCCTTTGCTGCTGTTCCAACATTTTTTATAGCTCTACAGTGGGCTCGTTAATCAAACATTTTATATTTTGAAAAATTAATCGCTTAGTAAGACGATATTATGGGTAAGGAATAACCCTATTATTAGATGTTCGTGGTTATAGATAGCGGACAATCAAAGGTGGTAACATTTAATGTTACAAGCAAAAGAAAGCCTTATTACAATCATTTTAAAAGTGATTTGTAATAAGGCTTTTTTGTTTTCCAAGTCTATTAAAAACGAAAGTAGACTTGAGATATTATTAGTAAGCTAACGGCTTAACAATATTAAGCTTTACCTGCAGAACCGAATAGACGAATCTTTTGCTTAACAGTTTCTTTCATTGCTTCAAGTCCAGCACCTAGAGAGTCAGCTAGGATAAAGTCTTCGCTATCCGCTGCCCAATGTGCTTGAACGCCTTTAGTGAATGCTTGACGAAGCTCAGTATCTACGTTGATCTTAGCAACACCACACGTTACCGCTTCCATGATTTGGTCATCAGGAACACCAGAACCACCGTGAAGTACGATAGGCTTCTTAACCGCTTCACGGATCTCTTTTAGACGCTGGAAGTTAAGTTGAGGTGTTGTTTTATAAACGCCGTGTGCAGTACCGATAGATACAGCAAGGTAGTCAACTGTTGTACGGTTAGAGAAGTCTAATGCTTCTTCAACGGTAGTAATCATTGCATCAGCTTCATCAACAGTGATGTCATCTTCCGTTCCACCGATCTTACCGATTTCACCTTCACAACCGATTTGTAGTGCATGTGCAACGTCACATACTGTTTTAGTGATTCGAACGTTATCTTCAAATGGAAGACCTGAGCCGTCAAACATGACTGAATCAAAACCAGCGCGAACCGCTTCCATTGTTTGATCAAAGTTACGGCTGTGGTCAAGGTGAATACAGACTGGAACGGTAATATTTTCTTGAGTCATGAAAGTATCAATCATATCTTTCATTGGCTTAAGACCCATAGTTTGGATAACTTTTTGGCCAACTTGAATCATGATAGGAGCACGTTCTTCTTGTGCTGCTACTAAAATAGCTTTGATTGATTCTGCATTGTGTGCGCTGAAAGCACCAATTGAGTAGTTGTTGTTCCATGCAGTGTGAATCATTGTGTTACCAGATACGTATGGCATTTGTAGTCCCTTTTATTTGGTTATCTGTTCTTTTGTAGTAATGTGTAAATTATACGACAATTTCTGTCAATTTCTGTAAGTTTAGTCACATAATTACGATTTAATTTTTATTTTCTTGCATTATTTGTCAATTTTATTATTTTTTATTGCTGTTTAGATATTTTTAACGATAAGTAGAATACCGATTGCGAATAACATGCTGTGTACAATTTTGTGATAATCGATTTTAAATTTATGAAGTAAGTAATACCCAAGCATTCCCATTGATGTTCCAATAATGAAAGCTGGCATTGCTTTGACAACTAACCCCGTGACATCCTCAGTAATTAACCCATGACTCCAGAATCCAGCAATAGCGCCAATCATTTGTAACATGAAGATGAAAACTAGTGTTGATTTCGTCTGATCTGAAGTCCAAGGCATCATTGATGTATAAGCAATAACTGGTGGTCCTGGTTCCCCAACACTTGCACCTAGTACACCAGAAGTAAAGCCTGCGCCCAAACTTACAGGTGTAGATGCTTTATTCAAAAGCGCCTTTGAATTACGTAAAGATTGAATACTGGACAGTACTAATGTAATACCCATTGCAATTAAGATATAAGTTGAAGGTAGAACCGCAAGAAGTCTTGCACCAATGAAAGAAGCGGGTACAGAACCTGCTACAACAATTAAAGCTGTTTTAAATTGAATATGTTGGCGCATTTTCCAAACAACTGGAAAGGTCACTAACCAACCAAAAATCCCAGCTACTGGAATGGCTAGTTTTGCATCAACAACCAAAGAGAGTAGTGGAACAGAGACAAGTGCTAGTCCAAATCCTGTCAAACCTTGTGTAAACCCGCCGAGTAAAATAATTAGCGAAACTAAAATTACAACATTATCCATGTTTTTGCCTATTTTGTGATGTACCTACTTAACTTGTTGTTACTGTTTTTTCGTTTCCTACAAGCAACAGCAATTTCTAGGTATATCTAGTTATTTGATTTTAAATTCGTATTATTAGATGATTTTTCGGTAATATTTTTAAATATAGATATAACAAAATGGTTTATTACTGTTAATAATCTAATAAATTATGCTTTATATTTGAAGCTGCTAGGTTATTGGCTGTATTCGTTCGCCCCAATCATAGAGTAAACCAATACTCATGGGGCCTCACTCACTTGCCGCCTACTAGCAACTCCAATTATTTTTGTTCTATCTCACCACACTATTTTATAGCTCAGACTAGAGGTAGAACGATGATATTAACCAATAAAAAATTGATGAATCGTTTTCTCTTCAAATATCTCATTAGGATTTAAACGAGTTGAAGGGAAATGAGGTTGATTAGGGCTATCTGGATAGTGCTGTGTTTCCAAGCAGATACCAGAGAGTGATTCATACTTATAGCCACCTTTGCCAATCCAATGTTTATTTGAAAGTTTTGCACCATTATAAAACTGAAAAGCAGGCTGAGTTGTTAACACCCTCATTCTTCGCCCTGATTCAGGGTCAAACATTTCAGCTGCAAGTGCATATTGATCTTCCATAACTTTTTTATTAATAATAAAGTTATGGTCAATGAGTTTATTTTCTGCTTGCAGGCTGTTTTCACCAATTGTTTTACTTGAAGTGAAATCAAAATAAGTGCCAACAACCGCTTTGATTTCACCGGTTGGAATATTATTTGTTTTTACTGGAGTGTAAAAGTCCGCATTCAATTTCAATTCTTGGTTTTCAGTTGAACCCGAATTATGACCCGCTAAGTTATAATAACTGTGGTTGACTAAATTAATAACTGTTGGAGCATCTGTCACTGATTTAAAGTTGTAGTGAACTTGGTTCTTTTCATCAAGACCGATGGTGTGTGTTACCATTAGATTACCCGGATAACCAGACTCACCATCTCTAGATAGACGAGTAAAGTGAATATAAGTTGCTTCACTTCTCTCTTCAATAACATAATCCCAAACGAATTTATCAAAACCTTGCTTCCCACCATGAAGATGCTGACTAGTCGGTAGTTCATTGGTTTCTAATTGGAATTTAACGCCATCTAATTGGAATTGACCATCACTAATTCGATTTGCGTATCGACCAGCAACCGCACCAAAAAAAGGATGGCCATTTAAATATTGTTCTAATGTTTCATAACCTAAAACGATATCTTCACAATGACCATTTCGGTCTGGAACGATAATAGATGTGACAATACAGCCAAAATTTGAAACAGAAATGGAAATTCCGTGACTGTTTGTCATTGTGATCAGTGATACATCTATAGCTTGCTGAGGAATATGTCCCCAAGGTTGAATTGAATGCTTCATCATTTCCGCTTACTTAATTTTAGCTTCTAGACCAGAAAGAACACGTAATTGTTCAAATACCGAACTCCAATCTTGACGGCCACGGCCAGCAGCTGAGGTCATGCTATAAAGCTCTCGTGATGCTGCACCACATGGCATTGGTACTTTCACTTGGTTAGCTAAGTCTAATGCGATACCTAAGTCTTTATGGGCTAAATCAACCATAAAGGCAGGTGTTAAATCACCAGAAAGTACTTTATTCGGCCATGTTGTCGTAAAGTGGCCATTATTGGCAGGCGTTCCTTTCATGACACTCAACGATGTTTCAAAGTCTAAACCAATCGCTTCTGATAATGTCGCTGCTTCAGCAGATAGGGCATTAAGTGCAATACTCATGTAGTTGTTAATGATTTTAACGCGAATACCTTTACCTGGACCGCCAGCATCAACCGTTTCTGAGCCCATACAGTCGAAAAGAGGTTGTGCAAGAGCAATTTGTTCCTTTGTGCCGCCGGCTAGGATAAGTAGTTCGCCACGAACTGCATGATCAGAAGTTCGTCCAACTGGCGCTTCCATCATTGAATAACCATTTGAAGTTAGTTCGCTAATTAAAGCATCAGTTTCAAATGGATGAATTGTTGACATGTCAATAAGTAAAGAGCTCTTACTCATTGTTGATAAAATCCCATTATCTGCATGGATAACATTTTTGACAAGTGAACCATTTGGCAGCATCGTAATAATAAACTCTGAGTCTAAAGATGCTTTTGCTGGCGATTCTGCTGCAGTTGCCCCAAGAGCAACAAGTTGATTGACTGCGTCTTGATTGATATCAAAAACTTTTACTTCATGGCCACCTTTAATAAGGTTAGTTGCCATTGGTGTTCCCATCTGACCAAGGCCAATAAAACCAATACTAGACATTATATATTCCTTTAGATATGTATTTGATTGCTGATAAGTATACTTATTTTATCAATCATAAAGATGAGCTGTGTCACATTTTGTTTATTTGTGTTGTTTTGTGTCTGTTTGTGAGTGCGATCATAGAAAAAAAGGCAAAAAATAGGTAAATTAGTCATCATTGAGTTAGCGTACTTAAATTATAATTAATAATGGTAAAGCTAAATAATCAACGACTTAGCAATTAAAAGAATAATTAGGGATAAAAATGACAATCGCATGTGTTGGTATTACTGTTTTAGATCGTGTATTTCAAGTGAATAACTTACCTGATCATGGTGGTAAGTTTGTTGCGAATAACTACTTTGAAGTTGGTGGAGGACCTGCGGCAACTGCGGCTGTTGCAGTTAAACGCCTTGGGCATGATGTTGAATTTATAGGTCGTTTTGGTGGTGATTCCGTTGCTGATGCTATGTCAGCTGAATTTGAACAATATGGTGTTGGGCTAAATCATAAAGTTGTTATTCCTGATGCTTCATCTGCATTCTCTGCTGTTGTGGTAGATGATTCTGGTGAAAGAATGATTATAAACTACCAAGATTCAACACTGTCTACATCTATTGAAGCATTAAAAGATATCGATTTTTCTAAATTTAGCGCGATTTTATGTGATGTTCGTTGGGTTGCAGGTGCGAAATATGCCCTAGAACAAGGGCGTAAATTTAATATACCAACTATACTTGATGCAGATATTACACCTGAGCCAATGGATGAACTTGTTGCACTCGCTGATCATGTTGCATTCTCAGAAGTAGGATTAGTCAACTTTAGTGGTGAAACAGACCCTGAAGCTGGACTTTTAATTGCTCAAGCTAAAACAGATGGTCAAGTTTATGTTACAGTAGGTTCAAAAGGCTGTTATTGGTTGGAAAGTGGTAATTTATGTCATAAAGCTGGCAAGAAAATTACAGTTGTGGATACAACAGGTGCTGGCGATACTTTCCATGGTGCTTTAGCAGTGGCTGTGGCTGAAAATATGGAAAATGAATATGCTGTTAACTTCTCTAACAGTGTTGCTGCATTAAAATGTACTAAATTAGGTGGAAGGGAAGGAATCCCGACACGTACTCAAGTTGAACAATATATAAAAGATGACTTATGATTAGAAACCCAAGACAAGAACATCTATATAAACTCGTTAATAAGCAAGGATATTGCTCTGTTGATGAGTTAGCTGAAGAGTTAGATGTATCAACTCAGACAATTCGTCGTGATATCAAAAAAATGAGCGATGTTGAAATGATCATTCGCCATCATGGTGGCGCTAGTTCAATTTCCTCAACCGTTAATCTTGATTTTGATATCAGAAAGAATACTGATGTTAGTAAAAAAGATGCTATCGGAAAAATGGTCGCTGACTCTATTCCTGAAGGTGCTTCCTTATTCTTAACAATAGGAACAACAACCGAGGCGATAGCCCAACACCTTGTAAATAAAAAGAATTTGCAGATAATGACCAACAGTGTTCGTATTGCAAATCTTCTTTATAAACACCATGATGTTGTAACGCCGAGTGGAAAAATTAAGGCCTTCAATGGGGGGATTGTGGGTAGTGAGGCAATGAACTTTATTTCAAAGTTTCGCTTTGACTACTTAATTACAAGTGCTGGTTCTATTGATTCAGATGGCTCATTTCTTGATTATGATATGAATGAAGTCGAAGTCGTACAAATGGTTAAACAAAATTCACGTCAAACCATTGTTGCACTTGATTCGACTAAGTTTATTCCTAAAGGATCGATTGAATTGTTTAATATTGGCGATATAACAACATTTTTTAGTGATGTTGAACCGCCTAGTTCAGTCTCTTTGGTTGCAAAAGAACATGATGTAGAAGTTAAAGTATTTTAAATTAGATTAATATCTGAACACTTAATCAGGTCTTAGTCCCGTTACTTCAGTCAATTAATTTGACAGTAATGGGTCTAAGGCCTTTTTTATCTACAATATAACAGATACCTATAACTGATGGTCTTGATTTGTCAAATTAATAGCTGTTTTGTTTATATCTTTATTTGTGTAAATAACAGCTGCTTACTTTATAAGCGTCTGACTGTTATTAAACACAATGCACGTCACACTTTTTACATTAAAATACACAAGTGGACATAAATAGACAGAAAGTAGAGGGGGGTCACAGATCAGATTAGACTTGATTGTTAGGATTTGGTCATAGGAAAAATACATTATAAATAGGAATTAATTATGGCTACCATTTTTGAGCCTCGTACCAATAAAAATATTTTAGGGTATCCCACTTTTGATGTTCCTTCTTTGAAGCGATAAGGGAACTATCATGTTTAACAAAATTGCAGATACGCTAAATATAATCAATGCGCCCCTTGCTAAACTTACCTCTAAAATTAGTGGTGTTTTGCTTTTAATTATGACGGTTATCGTACTCCTTCAGGTGGGGTGTCGTTATATCTTCAACTTACCATTGAGTTGGACCGATGAAGCCTCCCGTTTTTTAATGATCTACATGACGTATCTCTGTCTGCCGATTATCTATCTTCAAGATAAAAATATCGCCATGACCTTTATTACTGACAAAGTGAAAGGCTCTCGCGTTTATCACTTGATGATGATCTTTACCCATGTGCTTAGCTTAATCTTATTCTTTGTTTGGATTAAATTTGGCATGGTGTTTTTTGAAACCGGTGCGGTGAGTGCCAACAGTTTACCTATCCCAATGTACGTGGTGTATATCATTCCACCGGTGATGTTAGGGGTGTCATGCCTGTACGCAGTTCAAAAACTGTGTATTTCTCTCGATTTATTTATTCATTTTAATAAATCAAAAGAACAATTTGTTGCTAACGTCGCTAAGTAGGGTTTTATTATGGTTTCTCCAATTTTCATTCTTTATTTTTTATTCTTTTTACTTGTCGGTGTGCCGGTTATTTTTGCACTGGGTTTATCCCCGATTATTACCTTTTTCCAGAATGACCAAGTGCTCTTTATTAACATGCTTTACCAGCGTTTATATTCTGGTTTAGATAACTTCTTATTACTGGCCTTGCCGTTCTTTATGTTGGCGGGTGAGTGCATGTCAAGCGGCGGTATTACGCCTCGTATCATTAGTTTTGCCCAGACCCGTGTTCAACACATGAAAGGGGGATTGGGTCATGTGGTTATCTTGGCATCGACCCTGTTTGGTGCACTGACAGGCTCCGCGGTGGCCGCAACGTCAGCGATTGGTAATATGTTGATCCCAGAGATGACAAAGTATAAGTATGACACGGCTTACTCTGCGGCATTAACGGCGGCGGCAACGGTACTGGGAACGATTATTCCTCCATCGGGTATCATGCTGATTTATGCCTTTGTGATGAACACCTCGGTGGCGGCGATGTTCATGGCCGGTATCGTCCCGGGACTGATTTTCTGTCTCGGTCTGATGGTGGTGAACCGTATTCAAATTACCAAATTCCCGGATGTTCAGCCAATTGAGCGTGCCACCAAGCTTGAGCGTAAGCAGAGTTTGCAGATGGCTATTTTACCTCTTATGACGCCTGTGATTATTTTGGGTGGCATTTATGGTGGTATCTTTACGCCGACAGAAGCCGCTGCGGTTGCTGTGCTGTACGCCATCTTCTTGTCTGTTTTTGTTTTAAAAGTGACCAACTTAAAAGCAACGTACGCCCTATTTGCAAAAGTGGCGGTCAATGCGGCCGCGGTACTGATTATCGTGGCGGCGGCGAGTGGGTTTGCATCGGCGATTAGTTTCTCGGGTATCTCGAAAGACGTGGCTGACTTCTTTAATGGCATTACTGATAACCCATACTTACTGTTCTTCATCATCAACATCTTCTTGTTTGTGGTGGGCATGTTCTTGGATGCGGGCCCAGCGATCTTAATCTTCGCCCCAATCATTGCCCCAATCATGATCAATGCCGGGATTGACCCTGTGCACTTTGGTGTGGTGATGGTCTCTAACTTATCAATCGGTTTAGCAACCCCTCCGATGGGCTTGGTGTTGTTTGTTGCCTCGGGGGTCTCCGGTGTCTCACTGCAGAAGATATCGAAAGCGATTATCCCGTTCTTAATTGTCGAGTTTTTAATTATCTTCCTACTTTCATTCTTCCCTCAATTAGTGATTGGGCTGCCGAAGTTGTTAGGTGTGATGTAATCAATTTAATTTTCAATCGTGATACGGATTTTTTTTAAAGGACAATAAAAATGAAAAAGACATTATTAGCCGTTGCAGCCACCACCCTGTTAATGGCAGGCGCGGCCAATGCAGCCAAATATAAGCTAACGGTTCCCCACGTGACCAACTTAGATGGGTATAACCACCAGTCGCTGCTTGTGTTTAAAAACTATGTAGAAAACCGCTCAAACGGTCAGATCCAAGTGGATATTTACCCATCAGGCCAGCTTTGTGGTACCGCCAAAGAGTGTTTAGCGGGTGTGCAAGCGGGGATGTTTGATTACTTCCAAACCACGGTGCCAGAGCTCGCGTACTACTGGGAGCCAATGAGTGCATTGGATTTACCTTATATTTTACCCAACGATCGCGTTGCTGAGTGTGTTTATAACAACGATGAGTTTGTCGGTGAAATGCGTGGCAAGTTACTGCAAAAAATGCCGAATGTTCGTCTAATGATGGTCTCTAACTCAGGCGGCTGGCGTAACATTGCCACCACCAAAAAAGAGATCCACTCTCCTGCGGATGTGGAAGGCCTGAAGTTACGTACCGTGCCGGCACCCATCCAACAAGAGCTTGTGAAGCAGTTGGGCGGCGCACCAACCCCTATCGCGTGGCCAGAAGTGTATACCGCATTGTCAACGGGTGTCGTGGATGGCACCAAAAATGGCATTACAGACATCGTGATGAACCGTTTCCAAGAAAGCTTAAACTACATCGTGCTTGATGGCCATGCCTACATGGGCGGGGCATGGGTCTTCAATAACGCGAAATTTAACGCTTTCCCGGATGAGTTGAAAAAAGTGGTTATCGACGGCGCAGCGGCACAGAACCAGTACCTGCGTGCTTACCCTAAACACCAAGAATTTGAAGCTTACGAAGAGTTCCGTAAAGCCGGGGGTAAAGTCTATAACCCAACAGCCGAAGAGCGTGAAGCCTTTAAAACGGCGGCAAAACCGGTTCGTGATTTCTTCTTAGAAGAGTCGGGTGCTGAAGGCGCGGCATGGTTACAACGCGTTGAAGATCAAATTGGCTTGTGTGAAGCGAAAATCCAAACCTCATACGATATCCAAACAAAATAGCGACGTGTTATTCGTCCTGTAACAATAAAAATAATAAGCAATAGGGCGCCATCACACAGCGAGGGTGCCCACTTTATACTCAGGTTAAACGAGTAGAGTGACTAAGGAATAAACAGTGAAACTATCTTATAGCGACAACCACCTCACCATCACCCATAAAAATAACACCGTATTTAGCCACTCAATTGACGCGCCAGCGATCTTCTTGGGTGTCGGTGAAGGTAATTTCGATATGTATCGTGGTAACTTTGATATCACAGACTACGTGGTTGAGCGTACCGCTTTGCGTCAATTTAAAGTGGAAGAAATTGAGAATGATGGCAAAGTAAGCTACAGCATTTCATTTTTTGCAAACTCAAACGTTGCGTTGAATCTTCTGGTGTCTGAAACCAAAGAAGAGCGCCTAAAAGTGGCGTTTGAAGCGGCTGATAAGACCTTTAACCGTTTTTGGTTCCGTGTTGCTGCAACAGAAGAGGAAAAAGTCTTCGGTTGTGGTGAGCAGTTAACGTATTTCAACCTGCGCGGTAAAAACTTCCCACTGTGGTCTTCTGAGCCGGGTGTGGGTCGTAATAAAAATAGCTATGTGACATGGCAAGCGGACGTTCATGATAAAGCGGGCGGTGATTACTACAATACTAACTACCCACAGCCGACCTTTGTGTCCGATAAGAAGTATTTCTGTCATTTAGAAACCACCGCCTATGCCGACTTTAACTTCACCAATGACGGCTTCCATGAGCTGCAGTGTTGGGACATTCCACAATACTTATTGCTTGGCAGTGAAGAGACCTTTGTTGATTTAATGACCAATATTACTGACCACTTTGGTCGCCAACCTGCGTTGCCAGATTGGGTCTATAATGGCGTCATCCTTGGTATTCAAGGGGGCACTGACCTGACCTTTGAAAAGATCCAACAAGCAAAAGACGCGGATATTGAGCTAGCTGCAGTGTGGAACCAAGACTGGCAAGGGATCAAGATGACGTCGTTCGGTAAGCGTCTTCAGTGGGATTGGCAGTGGAACAAAGCGTTGTACCCTGAGCTTGATACGAAGATCCACCAACTTAA
The DNA here is from genome assembly GCF_021513135.1 of Vibrio sp. SS-MA-C1-2. Taxonomy (NCBI): domain Bacteria; kingdom Pseudomonadati; phylum Pseudomonadota; class Gammaproteobacteria; order Vibrionales; family Vibrionaceae; genus Vibrio; species Vibrio sp. SS-MA-C1-2. The sequence continues at coordinate 2,249,942 of NZ_CP090981.1, read as the reverse complement.
AGAAGACGGTGTCCGTTTCTTAGGTTACATCAACCCGTATGTACTGGAAGATTTCCCACTTTATAACGAAGCCAAAGCCTTAGGGTATTTAGCGACCAAAGAAGATGGCTCGAAATATGTGGTCGATTTTGGTGAGTTCTACTGTGGCGTGGTTGATTTTACCAACCCGGATGCATGTGAGTGGTATAAAGGGGTGATAAAAACCAACATGATCGATTTCGGCCTAGACGGTTGGATGGGTGATTTTGGGGAATATCTGCCAACAGATTGTTCATTAAGCAACGGCGTGAGTGCAGAAATTGAACATAATAAATGGCCATACCGTTGGGCAAAAGTACAGCACGAAGCGATTGAAGAGTCAGGTAAAACCGACGATATTCTGTTCTTCATGCGTGCAGGCGGTGCGGGCATTCAAGGTTACTGTCACACGTTATGGGCGGGCGATCAGTCTGTTGACTGGTGCATTGATGATGGGTTAGCGTCAGTGATCCCAGCTGCGCTCTCTTCAGGCCTAATGGGGAATGGTATTCACCACAGTGACATCGGTGGTTATACCACACTGCACGGCATGAAGCGTGATAAAGAGTTGTTGCAACGTTGGTTCGAGATGGCGGCATTTACCCCGATCATGCGTACCCATGAAGGTAACCGTCCGGGTGATAACCACCAGTATGATACCGATGCAGAGACGTTGGCGCACACGTCACGCATGAGTAAAATGTATAAGCACCTTAAGCCTTACATTAAAGCTGCCGTTGAAGAAAATGCAGCCAAAGGTATTCCGGTTCAGCGACCACTGTTCATGCATTATGAGCAAGATAGTGAAGCGTACGACATTAAGTTTGAGTACCTATTCGGCCGTGATCTACTGGTTGCCCCGGTTTATAACCAAGGTGAAGTCGAAAAAGCGGTTTACCTGCCTGACGATGAGTGGGTTCATGTTTGGACTGGCGATACTTACACCGGTGGTCACATCACGGTTGATGCCCCAATTGGTCAGCCTGCGGTATTCTACCGTAAAGACAGTGAGCATGTTGAGTTGTTTAAAGCGTTAAATGATATCTAATCATTAATCAAAAGATGCCACATTAAAAGCCAGTTTGTTTTTTCATAACTTGAATGAACGGACTGGTTTTTTTCTATGGGTATTGAAAAGTAAATAAATTTACATGTTATAATTGATGCATTGTTCTTTGCCAATATTCTCTTTGTAGTTGCTTTAGATTGAATGCGTATGTGAATAAAAGTTAAATTATTTTAAGTGATGCTCATTAAAAAATAACTTATTAAAATTCGATTGATAATCAGCCTATTAGTTCCATTTTTTGATGCGAATTAATAGGCTTTTTATTATTAATTTTTCATTTATTGGATGTTTAAGCAGAATAAATAAAAACAAATTGAAATTTATGTCAATTTCCTTACTATAATCTTCTTTTTACCTTGTTAGGGTTAAGCTTGAGTCTTACTTATTTAAAACAACGACAATATAAAGCTGCTATCTGGTCATTATTTTCGGTGATGATAGTGGTCTTTGTCTGTTTATCTAAAAATTATGATTACTCAAATTACTGTCCGGTAAATGCGGATAGTACCTTTTCGACGTCTAAGATTGTAAAAAATGACGCTCTATCTAGTGTTGAATTAGGAAAGATAACTGAGAATAGTAACATTAATGGTGAGTGCCATAGTGCCGAGCAGTTGATCAATCATGATCTCTCTTTTCTTTACCTTGCTATTTGCGCACTGATTCTTCTATTCTTTGCCTTTCAGTTCCAACTACGATTTAAACCACATAAATACTCTGTACACCTTTATAACACCAGTTATGGCGTTCGGCGTCATTTAGCCTTCTGCACTTTTCGAGAGTAAGCTTTTTAGATTTACCAAATAAAAAAGCGATTTAAAATTTATAACTTGGAAAATCTATGTTAATTAAAACAGCAAGAAAGCGATTTACAATATTAACTCCTATTTTTAGCACCTTAATTTTAGGTGTTATGGTTTTATTTAGTCATATGACTATGGCCTCTGAGCCATTATCGACAGGATGGCTGACCAATCCTAATCACCCGCCGGCAAAAGTCAATGTGATGTTTACCGGTGAAGTTGATAAGAATACCAATACGTTAAATGCAGTCATCGATGTTGAGCTAGATAACGAATGGAAAACCTATTGGCGTACTCCAGGAGAAGGGGGTATTTCACCAAGCTTAGCATGGCAAGCTTCAAGTAATGTAGCGGCTATCAATTGGTTATGGCCGATACCTAAATACTATGAACAGTTAGGTTTAATGACGTTGGGTTATAAGCATGAGGTGGTTTACCCGCTTCAAGTACAGGTTGATGATCTCAATACCGCAACTAAAGTAGAAGGGGTACTAACGCTGCCCACCTGTACTGATATTTGTGTATTGACGGATTATCCATTTTCATTAGATTTGCCGCCTGCAAACCAATTAAACACCAATAGTGACACGTTCTTTTTATATCAGAAAGCACTCTCTAAGGTACCTGTTAGTAGTAATCAAACCAAAGTAGAGGCTGCATCTTTTGATAAAAATAGTCAAAAATTACAAGTTAAACTTACTAACGATAAAGTTTGGGAAAATCCACAAATATTAATTGATGGTAAAGATGTTGAAGATGATAGTTTTCTCCAGCCTGATATTAAAATTGAAGGTACAGAATTAACCGCGACCTTTGCGGTAACTAATTGGCTAGGTGAGGCTGAACTTGTTGGTAAAAATGTTCAAATCACAGTATCAGATAACCAATTTAATCGAGAGCTTTCGGCTCAGATAGATGGTGCGCCTTTTGTTATTCAAAAAGATAGTTCGATAATAAAACTGCTGTTTTTTGCTTTGATTGGCGGTTTAATTCTCAATGTTATGCCTTGCGTGTTACCTGTTATTGGATTGAAAATTAATACTATTTTACTCAACAATAATAAAAGTAGCCGACTGGTTAGAATGCAATTTTTAGCTTCTGCAGCGGGAATAATTTTCTCTTTTTGGTTATTGAGTGCAGGGTTAATTGCCATAAAACTCACTGGTAATGTCATCGGTTGGGGGATCCAGTTTCAAAGCCCGATCTTTTTAGCCTTTATGTTAATCATTACGGTACTCTTTACTGCAAACTTATTCGGTATTTTTGAGATTCAATTACCGGGACGTTTTTCAACATCCATCGCGAATAAAGGTGGGGATTCTGTTGTTGGATACTTTGTTCAAGGGATGTTTGCGACTTTATTGGCAACACCTTGTAGTGCACCGTTCCTAGGAACTGCCGTTGGCTTTGCATTAACATCGAACATCTTGACCATGTTTGCGATATTTACCTTCTTAGGGTTGGGGATGGCGCTACCTTGGTTACTGCTGGCTATTTTCCCGAAAAGCATTGCTATATTGCCGAAACCGGGAGCGTGGATGAACAAAGTTAAACTTTTCTTTGGTTTGATGATGTTTGCAACAACGTTATGGCTTCTTAGCCTATTAACGATTCATATTGGAACAGCAGCGACAATTGGGTTGCTGGTTGCACTTATTGTGATTTTCTTTGGTTTGTTGATTAAAAAGCAAGGCGTAAGAGCGGCGGCCATTTTATTCTCTTCATTAGTACTTATTGGTGGTTGTGGCTTCTTTGTTGCAAGCATGACCAGTGAACATTGGTCAACACCGATAGTGGATGAATTAGAATGGCAACCTCTACAAGAGCAGAGTATTCAACAATATGTAGCTGAAGGGAAAACGGTCTTTGTTGATGTGACTGCTGATTGGTGTATCACATGTAAAGCCAATAAATTGGGCGTTATTCTGCAAGATCCGGTCAACTCAAGATTACAGGATCAAAATATGATTTTAATGAAAGGGGATTGGACACGTCCAAGTGAAAAAATCACTAACTTCCTTAAAAAGCATAATAGCGCAGGTGTTCCATTGAATATCGTTTATGGGCCTAAATACCCAAATGGCATAACACTGCCTGTTATCTTAACGGATAAAGATGTATTAACGGCAATAGATCGCGTAAATCCAAATTTTGGACAATAATTAAATTAATCAATAAAAATCTTAGCCGGTACTTTAATTTTCTAAAGAAGCTATCGTTGCCGGCTAAAAACTAAATGGAACTGTGATGAGAAAATTTTTAGCTTTATCAATCTTGGCAATTAACTTATTGGTCACTCCTTTTGTTTCTGCTGCACCGTTAACAAGCAGTCAAAAACAAGAATTAGAGCAGATCAATAAAATTCTGACTGAGAACCCAGATATTATTGAAGCGTTACATGCAAGTTTACAGAGTTACCTTGCATCTCAGGTCACGATGGAAGATACCTTAGTTGCGAGTCATGATTACCTATACAACAATCCAGTTCATCCTACTTTAGGTTCTGATAAGCCTGAACTGACTATTATTAATTTCACTGATTATAACTGTTATTACTGTAAGAAGCTTGAAGGCGGCATGGTAGAAGTACTGAAAGACTACCCACAAATTAAGGTTGTTAATGTTTTACTGCCATTTCAGCAGCGAATCATTACGGGTATGAATATCAGTTCTGCGGAATTTGCGATGGATGTGTGGCAAAATCACAGAGATAAGTTCGCGGAAGTACATAAACTGATGTTAGCTAAACCGGGTAAACTTGACAAAGCTGCGATGATTAAGATTACTGAGCGTACAGGCACTCAAAGTTCTTTAACACCGAACCCTAAATATAAAGGGGTTGTACAACAAAATAGCCAGATCTTCTCGAACCTAGGTTTACGTGGTACACCAAGTTTAATCATTGGTGAGCAGATTATCCCTGGTTATATGCCAAAAGATCAACTTGAAGCAGCAATTAAAAGAGCCCTTAACGCTCAATCTTAATTATTGCGTTACTTTGGTATAAAGAGATACTCAAAGAGACAAAATAGGTAAGAAAATAGCCGATAATCCACACGGATAAAACGTTAATCTGTTTTATTGGTGTGGATTTTTTTGAGCTGTTCACATGTTTAACTTAGGAAAGGAAAGAAAATGAAGATGCGATGGCTTGAATGTCGAATTCCTCCTCCCATACTGTTTAGCCTCACTTTCGTCCTTATTGGCTATTTAGCGTATTCTTATCCTGTTATCAAAGCGTATCTGATACTTCGGTTAGCTGCCTCTGCTTTGTTAGTACTATTGAGTGGTTGGCTAAGTATTCAGGCTGTTAAGCAGTTCCGTCAATATCAGACTACCGTTAATCCGTTACATCCTGAGAACTCAACGAGATTAGTCAGTCAAGGTGTTTACGCACTAAGTCGTAACCCGATGTATTTATCATTAGCGATCATGTTGCTTGCTTGGGTGATCTTTCTCGGAACTATATGGGGAGTAATAGTGTGGATTATTTTTGTTTTATTTATTACCCGGTTTCAAATTATGCCCGAAGAGCGATATTTACTAACAATATTTAAGTTAAAGTATTCTCGTTATTGTCAGCAGGTGAGGCGCTGGTTTTAGATAATTAAAGCATCATAGATAGGTAAGGTTAACGAGTCAACCTAATGATGTTTGAAAATATGGCGCACAACAAAGGCTGTGATAGCAACAACAGCACCACAGATCATAAAGCTAATGGTAGAGCCATTTTTATCAGAGACCAGCATAGCGATAACAGAGAACGCCACACAGAATGAGACGAAGGTAAGATAGATTTTGTGGTACATTTCAGTTTTTCCTTAAAAATTACCTTAAAATAGAGTGTAGATTTATAAAAAGGTTCATTTTAAATGTAAAATTTAAGAAATAGAAGCATTACTCTTTATAAACAGCAGGTTATAAAAAACCTCTCGATTAAAGAGAGGTTTTATTATCGGATTTGGATTTTTAGTCACTTCTCTATAATGAGAAGTAAAGTTTGCTCGCTAATTAAATGCCAGCACGCTTTAACAAACCATTCATTAGTGAAGAGCTAGATTTGACTTGTTTCGCTTTGTTTTTTAGATCACGAGCAAGTGATGGATCTTTAATCTCATTGGCGATATAGACCATAGAGTTGTACATATCTTTAGGGGTCTTTATGCGATCTTTATCATTTAATGGACTAATCGTTTTAATCACATCTTTGCCTTTATGGCCATTTTCAGTTGCATTAACCAGTACAGAATCAAGTAGACGGTCTAAATCAACAAGGAACTCAGAGTTTTCCTGGCCCTGCTTCTTCATCTCTTTTAGATTTTTCTTTCTTACTTGATTGATAATAAACTTCGGTGTGTTAATTTTCTTGTAGCCGTAGAAACCCGCGATAACGAGTACAGCAACACCGCCTGCAATATAACCCCAGATAGAACCGGAAGACTCTGCAACAGGTTGTGCTGCTGCTGCGATATTTGTGATAGAGCCGGGTACGTCAGACATATTTAAAACCTTATATGTTATTTAGAATGCGATATTGAGTGCACAATACACGTTTCATCACCTTCTTGCTATGAACTGTGTCATCTTTTTCATAGAAGAGGGTGACGGGTATCTCGTTTTTAGATATTTTATTTAGGTTGTAAAATAAATGTATTTACTGATAGCCATTGTTTAAAAGGTGGTTATCAATGATTGTCAAAAGTTGTTGGTTGTTACCCTAAATAGAGATAGCCAAATTGTGTTTTGCGCATTGAACAGACAATTTTAGGTCAAAAATTGTCTAATACCAACTTTTATTATCAATTTGAATGGATAAATTGCGTGTGGAATTCTCATCAACTATAATAAATCATTATTTTCAAAAGACTTGGGTACAACGTGTCTCAAAAATCAAAACGCTATTTAATGTACATAGCTCAAAACTATTCATATGCGATTTTACGCCCTCTACAAAAGGTGATTTTAGCGCGTGGAGATGAAGTCTGTTGGTTTTTGGAAGGCAAAGAAGTTTCAACTAATCACCTTGAGGACTCTGAGATACATTTAAAGTCCATCAAAGACGTTCGTCGCTGGAAGCCCGATGCGGTGTTTGTTCCTGGTAATATGGTTCCTAGTTTTATCCCTGGTATAAAAGTTGAAGTTTTCCATGGTTTCAATTCTAATAAACGTGGGCCGATGGAGCATTTTAGAATCCGTGGCTGTTTTGATCTCTATTGTACTCAGGGACCAAATACGACGGAAACTTTCCAGAATTTGGCTGATGAATATAAGTACTTTCAGGTAAAAGAGACGGGGTGGCCGACGCTTGATCCATTATTTACTGTGACTGAAGATAATCCTTATATTGATACAGAAGACAAACGTTCAACGGTTTTAATGTGCTCTACATTCTCTAAGAATCTAACTTGTGCGCCAATACTGTTTGATAAAATAAAAGAACTTTCAACAAATGGGAAGTATCGCTGGTTAATTCAATTTCACCCTAAAATGCCCGTCGAAATTGTAGAGAAGTACAAATCATTGCAAAATGAAAATTTAACGTTTATTGAAACGGATAATGTTATCCCACTGCTTCAAGCTGCTGATGTAATGCTGTGTGATACTTCCTCAATATTATTGATGTTTATGTTACAACGAAAACCAGTGGTAACTTTTAATAATCAAGCACCAAATCATACATTGATTAATATCTCCGACGTTAATGAGCTCGAAGATGCATTACAAAACGCACTTTCTAGACCTGAAAATTTAATGGCAGCCATCAACAAGTTTTGTCAGGAATTACATCCTTATCGAGATGGCATGTCGAGTGAGAGGGTGTTGAGTGAAACGGATAATATAATTGAATTGAGTACTGTTGGTGAAACTCGAAAACCTATAAATTTGATAAGAAATCTGAAATTATTTATTAAATTGTAAGAACCACATTGGAATTCATATTATGAAGATATTCAACAAAAAGTTTATAATAGACTTATTTATAATGTTACCGATTATTTGGACATTTACAGGCATGCTTTTATATAAACACTCTAAAATTGATATGATGGCAATTAGCATTGTAGCAATACTGGTTTCTTACAAATGGTACGGGTTTAAATCTTGCATTTATAATGCAGGTATGTCTAGAGTTTTATGGTTTGTATTTTTACTATTTCTTTTTTCTTCTATATCAAAAGTATATCATGGATATAGCACTAATAGTATTAGAGTGTATTTTACATTATTTATTTATTTTCTCTTTATACCAAAACACATTGTACTTATTATTAGACGAAAGCTGTATTTATTGATTTTTATAGGTTCACTATGTATGTTTACTTATAGTTATTATCAATATTACGTATTAGAGCTTGGCCGTTCTTGGGGAATTAACCCAATTACATATACTACTATGAGTGCATCTATAGCTATTACAAGTCTTGTTATTTTATTTTTAAAAAATAAAAAACTAATGTTAGTATCTTTCTATCTTTCATTTAATTCACTTTTAATTGGTGAGTCGAGAGGAGTTATACTTGCATTTTTTTGTGCTTTTCTCGTTATCTTAATGATGATGAGTATCTGTAAAAAGATAACAAAAAAACATATTTTTTATATTTTTGTGATTATTGCTGCTTCAATGATTACAAATTATTCAGTTATTAATAAAAGAATAACTGAGTCACGTGTTGAGGCTGTGAAGATTGAAAACTCTAATATGAATTCATCAGTCGGCTTACGCTTGCAAATGTGGAAGACCGCAATTATATTAATGCAAGAAAAGCCAATTGTGGGATTTGGTGATGATAATATACATGAGAAGCAGTTATTGGCCGATCAGGGAGTTATTACTCAACAAGTTGTACCTTTTTATCATTACCATAACTTATTTTTAAATGCTATGGTTAAAGGAGGTGTAATAGAGTTACTTTTAGTTTTATTTACTTTGTTCTTACCATTTTATTTATTTAAAAATAAAAAAATGGTAAGAACCATAATACCGCTAAGTATATCTTTAGTACTGTTTTTTGCATCATTGACTGATGTTCCTTTAACACACTCACCTATAATTAATCTATATTTCATGCTGCTATTCTTGACTGAGCACAAGAATTGCAAGCTGTCGACCTCTTTTTTTCATAGCCATTGATGGATTGGACAAGATATGTTACTAAATAAAATTAAAAAACATTTGAAGTTGAGGTTATATAGTATCTTTATGAATAAACCTATAGGTGATTTGAATGTATTAAAAAATATAAAGTCTATCGCAATTCTTCGTTGGGATAATAAATTGGGTGATAGTATTATGTCTGGTTTATTTATAAATGCAATACATACGTATAGACCAGATATTGAGGTTACTGTTATTGGAACCTCCACCACAATTGACTGGCTCAGCAAGGCTACAGGTTGTAATACGGTTCTTTGTAAAAATAGAGAGCACGAAACTGCTAATGAATTATCGAAACTTGATGGAAAATATGATGCTATTATTGAGTTAGCATCAGGTATTGGTGTTAAGGGTTTATTTGGATTACATAATTTAAATTCTCGATATAATATAGGTTATGATAAAGAATCATTAAAAATTTTTAATGTAAATATTGATAAAAGTAACATTCACTTTAGAGACAGATACTTAGCTGCAGCGAAATTATTTATCAATGAGAATATATTACCTTGTATACCTCTAATTCCTTATGATAACAATTTAGTATCTTTGCCATTTCAGAGTTTTAGGAACGTTATAGCAATAAACCTATATGGTGCAGTGAAATACCGTCAATTTGATAATAAATCTGCGATAGAGCTAATAAGTAATTGGTTACAAGAGTTTCCAGACGATAATTTAGTATTAATTCCAACACCTGGAAAAGTAAATGAATTAAGATTTATTCAATCTTACTTCTCATCTGAACGTGTGATTCTACCAAATTTAGCCCCTTCTTTTGAGGTGACTTTATCTATATTATCACAAGCAAGTATTTGTTTTACACCGGATACAGCAGTTGTACATTTAGCTAGTGCAATAAATTGTCCTACTATAGCTATTTATAGTGAATATAATCGCAATTATGAAGAGTGGGCTCCATTAGCTAGTCGTTCTGAAGTGATTTTTAATAAAAGAAAGGGTAAAACTAAACATACACTTGTCCATGACTTTAAATGGATGCACTTAGTATCCGCAAGGAATCGTATACTTAAAAATTAGTCCTTTTATGTTTATATAAAGAATAGAATTAGTCTGATCTGGAAAATTCAACTCTTTATATATTTCGAGTGGATAGACTAATTATTTTTTACTAATATGCCATTTTAGCTTATTTATTAAAATAAGCTATCAAATCGGTTTTTCAAAGAGAATAATGATTACTAAATGCAGAGTCTAATTTACCTTCGTATAAGTGAGTATCATACAATCATTTGTCTGATTTCTAGATTTTTTAAGATAAAGTATTAATCGGTAGATTATGAATAAAAGTATTCATCTAGTTACATATTTTAAATAGTGATTAATTGGTATTAATATTGTGTAGTCTTCAACTAAAATCACTCGAAACATTTTATAATTAACGATATAATGATATATTAGATAATTTAATGGTTGTTATTAATCTAGGGAAAATTTTTGAAAAAATTAATGATAATTATTGACTTCGATGTGATGGCGTTATGTCTATTATGGTTCCATTTTTCGTAATTTAGAAATAAAATTACTGATATCATAATTAAGGTATGGTTAAAGTGCAGGAAAAAGAAATTAGTTTATTTATTAGTAAGATATAACGATGCTTTGGTTTAAGTTGAGATGAAATTATTATGAAAAGTTACGTGATTAGTTTAAAAAGAAATACAGAAAGAAGATTACATATATGTAAGGAATTTGAGCGTGCTAATATTCATTTTGACTTTTTTGACGCGATTGAACCTAATCACAATGAAATACTAATAAAGGAAAATAATTTTACATGTGAAATTGGAATGAGTGATTTAGAACTGTCATGCTTTTTTAGTCATATCGAAATATATAAAAATATGATACAAAAAGACATTAAAATAGCTGCAATTTTTGAAGATGATGTACATATAGGTCATGATGTTCAACATATATTTAATAATATTACTAGTATTCCTATCGGCATTGATATTCTAAAATTAGAGATGTTCAACAAACGAGTCAGGGTTTCGAAAAAAACAAAGTTTAATCATCATTCTTTATATAAATTAAAATCACGTCATCTTGGTGCGGCTGGATATATAATTACTTTATCTGCTGCAAAAAAGGTTTTAAGAATATTGTCTAAAAGTTTATTATTAAAACCGATTGATAAGGTTATTTTTGAAGATCTTATTTTAAATAAAGATATCCAATGTTACCAAATTTATCCAGCAGTTTGCATACAAGATTATAAACTGTATAAGAATAATGGAAGTTTTAAAAGTGATTTAGATAATGGGAGAGTATTAGACGAAAAAGTTAAAATTTCCTTTTTACAAAAGATTAAAAGAGAAGCCAAAAGATTAACATATTTAAGGTTGAAATTTAGATGAAAAGAGTTGCAATATTTTGCCATAATTTATTAGAAAATGGTACAGTTAAAGCTGCTCTCACTCAAGCAGACTTGCTGTCTAATTTTGGATGTGATGTACATTTATTTCTTTTTGAAGATAGAGGACTATTTTCAATTCCTAGTAATGTTAATGTACATTATTTGAATTTTATAAAAAAAGAGTCAACTAGTAGTAAAGTTGATAAGTTAAAAAAAGAAATAGAATTTTTTGAAAAAAGCATAGGTACTTTTGATCTTTTTTTATGTAATTCAACCGATTGTGATCTTATTGTTTCTCATTGTGAGTTAACAAATGTTTACTTCTTTTGTCATTGTGCATTAAAAGAAGAATTTATTATGGAAGCAAAAAGAGGACCAGTCCATCTATATAGAAAAATTAAAAAAATACATGCATTAAGAGATAAGAAGCTAATAACAGTATCTAAAGGTTTAGAAAAGGAATTAACAGGATATAAATGGTTAAAAAGTAAAAGCATTCAAACTATCTATAATCCATTAGATATTGATTTAATTCATAAAAGAATGATTATAGAAAATCCGGTGATTCCAACTGAACCTTATATGATTTATATTGGTCGAGTGACAAAACAAAAAAGACTAGATGTTTTGTTCAAAGCTATAAAATCAATGAAGAATAATCTTAAATTAGTTATATTAACGAATAATAATAAAAAGGCATTTACGTTAGCAAAAAAATACAATGTCGAAGAAAGAGTGATTCTTCCTGGTTTTCAAGATAATCCATATAATTGGATTGCTAATGCCGAGTTGATGCTCTTATCATCAGATTTTGAAGGTTTCGGTCTTGTAATTGCAGAGTCTTTAATCTGTGGAACTCCTGTTATAAGTACTGATTGTCCATATGGACCAAGTGAGTTATTAATAAATAATCAGAAGAACTTTTTGGTCTCAGTTGGTGATTATAACATGTTAGCTAAGAAGACTGATGAATGTTTATTAAAGCCGCCTTTAATAAATTTAGATGATTTAAATATGTTCAGAGGGGATGTTATAGTTGAACAATATTTAAAGCTAATGGATTAGATAAATACTAACCACTATATTACGAAGAACGACTGTTCTTCGTAATAAAAATAATGTATCAATTTGTGAAAATTAAAGAGTATATATGTGCTTTTCTAATAATTCTATGTCTATAACATAAATAAAAAACTGAGGGATAATATATCTAAAAGTAATTTGATAATACCTCACTAATACTATTAAAAGAATGTATAACTAGCGAGGTACTTATCAATATTTTAATACTTAAATCCAGCCTATAAATATTTTAGATAAGATTTAAGTATTGTCTCGATATATTATCAGCAGTTACTAAATCTAATATCTTTGCATTTTTGATATTTGGTGGCTGTTTTAATATTTTATCTGTTTTTAGTGCTAAATTCACGAAATTTTCTCTATGAACAAGAAATTCTTCTTGTTCATTTAATAATATTTCTTTAGGCCCATGCGGACAATCGGTACTGACTACAGGCGTATCACAGATTAACGATTCAATTAATACAGTTGGTAAGCCTTCAAAATCTGAGCTCAATAATAAAGCCTTAGCATTTTTAATCCATGGATATGGATTTTTTTGAAATGATGGAAATATTAATCTATCTTCAATATTAAATTTTTTAGCAAGCGCCATTGCTTTTTCAGGTTTATGGCAAAGTATTACAACCGGTAATTTATTCTCCATGTTCGCAATAGCTTGAAATAATATATCGTGCCTTTTTTGTTTGACAAATCGGCCAATGTGGATGAGATAATCCCCTTTAGGGATTTCACTATTAATCTCATCAGCTTTCATTTTTATAGATTTAATATCAAAAGGATTGTAAATTGTTTGTATACTCTCTGGTTTAAATACGTTATTACTGATAATTTCATTAGCAATTCCTTTTGAAACAGTAATTACTTTTTTCCATTAAGCGCTTTTTTGCAACGAAGCTTTTTATAATATTGTATTGGACCTAATTTAGCTCTTCTTTTTAATTCCTCATTAACAGAAGCGTGAACAACAAAAAATATATTTTCAATTTGTAATTTAGACATAATCAGGTTTGTTCGGTCTAAATTAGAAATAACTAAATCAAATTTTCCGTATGAATCTTCTATTTTAGATATATTTGATTTTACTTCATCAACAACCTTATTGATGTTGAAAAGGCTATTGAATTTGTTTTTATTGTGTATTAAGCAAAGGTGAGTATGAATATCTTTACAGATCGTGTAGTCAATTTCATTTTTCATTATTAAAAAATGAATATTGTGACCTAGTTTTAAAAGATCTTCAGCCAGTGAAAGCATTACTTTTTGTGCTCCACCTCCGTTCAAACTATCAATAGCTATAGCTATATTTTTACTATTTTTCATATTATTGTTGATCCTATTGATTATAAGCACTTATCATTTTTAATGCTTCATTAATTTGTTTGTAATTTTTCTTTAAATCTGGATTATTATGATTAGTTCTATCCATTAAGGTTGATTGACCTAAACCATTAACTTCCAAGATACTTGTTTTATTTATAATCGCATATCCACTATATTTTGCTGATATTAACCATTTTCTATCAATAGGGTTAGTAAATAAGTCAATACCTGTAGAATAATCATGGATTGAGCTTTTTACACCTAAAATATTTTTCATTAAAGTTGGAGCTAAATCATAATGTGAAGTAAAGTAACCTTTATTCCAAGGATTAACCTTTCCTTTTAGAGTTGGTGATTTAATAATTAAAGGGATGTGTATTTGTGCATTTGTATAATTGCTATTATGTCCCCAATAATTTAATTTATTATCATTTAATTCTTGAGCATGATCCCCGGTTATAATAAATACTGTATTTTCAAAATCACCGGATTGCTTTACTGTTTTAATTACTTTTTCAATTTCATTATCAACAAAATGGACACTATTTTTATACCGGTTAAATAATGGTGTGACATTATAATCATTATTTAATGCTAAATAATCTATATTTTCTGCAGCTGGTTTATATACCTGTTTATAATCCTTTGGGGCATCATAACCATGTGGCGCATCATAAAATAAAAAAGAGAATTTTGATTGATTCTCTGGTTGAGATTTATACCAGTTTATCCAATCATTCGTTAAATTAATATCCCTTTCAGATGGAGTTTTTCCCTCCGATCTAATCCTTAAGTGATTAATATTCTTAAAAACGGTCTGGTTAAACTCTGGTTTTGTCAATTTTGCTGATGCAAAAATTCCGAGGTTATAGTCTAATTCTTGTAGTCTATCAATTAAAAGTGGCGACTCTTGGTTTGCTAAAAATGAATGCCAGTATGTACCTGGTAGGCCATAAAAAAGTCCAAATATCCCCGTTCTTGTTGCATTACCCGTTGAAATTTGATTGTTAAAAACCCACGAATTCTTTGCTAGATCATATATTGTTGGAGTGTTGTCTTTATTGAAAGTATCGTACCTCCAAGAGTCTATAACGATAAGCATAATATTTAATTTATTTTTAGGTTCTTCTTTATCTAATGGTTTTAATGGATAATGAAGATTATTTGATTTCGAAATTTTTAACGCCTGTGATTCTTGTAATGCTTTCTCATTTATAAAGCCGTATTTTTTCATTAACTTATTAGAAGTTGCAGGATAGAATAGAGGTAGGTATTGCTTCGAGGTTGTAATTGGCTGAAATGCATTCGCTGCTGCCCAAATATGTAAGCCATGAGTAAGAAGTAAACTAACAATTGAAAGGCTAATAAATAGTCTTAAGACAGATTTCTTTGTGTTCTTTTTAGTACAATAAGAAAATAATAGGTATTGAATAATAAGAATACTTACAATTGATGAGATTACGGTAAATATAGTTGATAATGGAAAATCTACAACATCTCCTGATAGAACTAGTTCAAGAACGATTGCATTTATATGAAAACGATATTGCGCAAATACCAAAGTGTCGATGATCAAGAGGGATAATAATAATGTTGTAATAACTGGTATTAATATTTTTTGTATTTTATTTTTTAAAAGTAAAATAGGTGAAGTGACTATAAATGCTAAAAGCGTAAATATAGCCATTTGACCAATGATCGATACACCAACAAAAACAATACCCAAAAAGTCATTTGGTATCTGAGGCATAAAATAGAAGTATCTTAGGGATATTAGCATCGCAATGATACTATTCACTACAAAATAAGTACTAATCCCTTGATTTTTTTTAAACATTTCTAAATCCAATATTATTAAATTGCCTAGATTATAACATTAGAACTGGTCTTCAGTAATTGAAAAATTACACATATATATTTGCTATTATTTTTTTCTAGTTTTTTAACTAGATCACATTTTTTACTCTATACTTTAATGGTTATGTGAAGTGGTTATGATTTTGGAGCGAAATGATGAAAACGATAGAGCTTGGTATCAATGTAGGAATGGCGTTATGGCGTATGAGATTTCGTTATGACAACATGATTATTCAATCTTACATGGATGCTTAACAACAAAATAAATGGACATTGATATGGATATTATCAGTACAGGATGCGGCAAAGAAGAGGTCAGAGTTGACCTCTTTTTTATTGCCTAAAATTTTATTCGGTTATCTTTTGTTCAATTTTCTACTTTTTCCTAGTCAGAAACCAACAGAGTAGGGAGGCAATCGTCACCATCAATACTCCTTGCCAAAAGATAATGCCCAATGTTAGGTTTAATAAATAAGCTGAGAATAGGGTTGATAACAATGGGGTGAAGTAAGACAAGATAGCAAGTAATACCATATTTCCATGAATAATCGCGACATTCCATAATGCATATCCTCCCGCCATGACGGCAGCCGCTAGAAATAAGTCAATCGTAGCAGAGGTAGTGAAAACCATTACAGCCTCATCACTGATTAAATATTTGAACCATAAACTAATTGCGGTGCCAATAAAAAACCAAGTGATGGCATTTTTTCCGTTAGCTAAATATTTAGTAATATTGCAATAAATAGCCCAAAGAAATGCGCCGGTTAATGCTAGTGAATAGCTTATTGGGTTACTTTGAAAATTGTTTAATAGCGTAGTAAATGATAAACCGTTTTCTCCACTACTGGTCCAAGCAACACCAAAAAAAGAGAGTAAAATAGCGATTAATAAGGGAATTGATATGGGTTTACGACTAATTAATAACGAGAATACCACAGTTAATGAAGGCCAAAGGTAATTAATTATCCCCATCTCGACAGCTTGAGAACGTGAGTTTGCAAGCCCTAGTGCCAATGATAAACAGACTTCGTAACTGATGAATAATCCCCCTCCGATTAATAAATACTTTTTTGGAAAAGAGCTTATTTTAGGCAAACCAATCGTCATGATTAACAGAATTGAGCTGACGGTATAAATGAGTGCCGAACCCCCGATAGCCCCGAGTTGTTCTGTCACACTACGGACAAACGCAATGGTGGTACTCCATAGTATAATGGCACCAATGCCGGCAAGAGTATATTTAGAAGAAAGCATATATAAACTTTAGTTATTATTATTATCGTCAAATTATCGCTTTGTTAATACTACTTAGCAAGTGTGAACGTTCTAATTGTTTGATTTTTATTTTAATTATATTTTGGTTATTGGTGGTTAATATAAAACTTGTTTCATTTGTCGCTGTATGTGTATAATCGCCGTCTATACCTATTTATAACTTCTCACTGATAATAATTCTCTCGTGTCATTTTTGATTGGATTTCAAATATGCTATACAGTTGATTTTATACTTATTATTAAAGTGTGATGGAAATGTTTGGAGCGGTTTATATAATGTTAATGAGTTCAAATCTTATTATGGTCTATGGTTCATTGAAGCAAGGGTTTCATAACCATTTTTTATTAGATCATGACCAAGCAGAGTTTATTACGACTGTTGAAAGTTGTGATTCAATTTTTAATATGGTTTCTGTTGGACTTTATCCTGCCGCAACACCTGATGGCAATAACCGATTAGTGGGTGAGCTTTATCGAGTCAATGATTTTACAGAATTAGATAAATTAGAAGAACATCCTGCCGTCTATTGTCGCGAACAGCGCCTAGTTGTTGATTCACAAGGTAAGCAACATCAGGCATGGATTTATATTTATCAAAAAGAGACCATGGCCCCTTATTATTCATTGAGTGATTCTGGTGTTGTGGAGTGGATCAAGAAAGGTTTATATGGTGAAGTACTTCATCATCAAACTGAAAAGCAACAAGCGTTGTCATTAAGCTGATTCATCTTCTTTTTTGAATGTCTCGACTTCAAGTAAATAGAACAGACAAATAAAAAGCCTCAATAACGTTGATATTTGAATCAGGTTATTGAGGCTTTTTTGTTAATTTCTATTTATTAACAATAAACAGTCATAAACTTTAGCGAGTGATTAAACATCGTACGTTGTTGATGCAGTATCGCCGCCAGTACCTGTCCAATTGGTGTGGAAGAACTCACCACGTGGACGATCAGTACGCTCATACGTGTGAGCACCGAAGTAGTCACGTTGAGCTTGAAGTAGATTTGCTGGAAGACGTGCAGTAGTATAACCATCAAGGAAGGTCAAACCTGCTGTCATACAAGGCATTGGAATACCGACTTCTAATGATTTAGATGCCACTTTACGCCATGCTGCTAGACAGTTATCAATAATTCCTTTGAAGTAAGGGTCTGAACCTAAGAACGCGATCTCTGGGTTTGCTTCAAATGCATCACGGATGTTGCTTAAGAATGCAGAACGGATAATACAACCACCACGCCACATTAAGGCAACGCTACCGTAGTTTAGATCCCAACCATTTTCATTAGACGCTTCACGCATTAACATAAAGCCTTGTGCGTAAGAGATGATCTTAGAGGCAAGGAGTGCTTGACGTAAAGCATCGATCCAAGCTTGTTTATCACCATCTACAGGAGTTACTGTCTTATTGAATAACTGAGAGGCTTCTACACGTTGATCTTTAAGTGCTGATAGGCAACGAGAGAATACAGATTCGGAGATAAGCGTTAATGGAATACCCATATCTAACGCATTGATTCCTGTCCATTTTCCGGTACCTTTCTGGCCAGCAGTATCAAGAATCTTCTCAACTAATGGGCCGCCATCTTGATCTTGGTAACCTAAGATGTCTGCTGTGATCTCAACTAAATAGCTATCTAGCTCAGTTTTATTCCAATCAGCAAAAACAGCTTGCATCTCTTGGTGGTTCATACCAAGTCCATCTTTCATGAACTGGTAAGCCTCAGTGATAAGTTGCATATCGCCGTATTCGATACCGTTATGAACCATCTTAACAAAGTGACCAGCACCATTGTTACCAACCCAGTCACAACACGGTTCACCATTTTCAGTTTTCGCTGAGATACCTTGGAAGATAGGTTTTACTGCTTCCCAAGCTTCAGGTGCGCCACCTGGCATGATAGACGGACCAAAACGAGCACCTTCTTCACCACCTGATACGCCAGTACCGATGAAGTAAATACCTTTTTCGCGTAATGCAGTAACACGACGGTTGGTATCAGGGTAGTTAGTGTTACCACCATCAATAATGATGTCACCTTCATCTAGAAGAGGAACCAGTTGATCGATAAATGAATCTACAACATCACCTGCACGAACCATTAACATCACTTTACGAGGTGTTTCTAGCTTATCAACTAACTCTTGTAGGCTGTGTGCACCTACAATGTTTGTGCCTTTTGCTGGACCATTTAAAAAGTCATCTACTTTTTGAGCAGTACGGTTATAAGCGACAACGTTGAAGCCATGATCGTTCATGTTCAAAATTAGGTTTTGACCCATTACCGCTAAGCCAATTACACCAATATCATTTTTCATTATTTCTCTCCTGTCAGCACGTGGGTTTATTGAATGTCACGAGCTGCATCTGAATCCAAGAACCACTCTGTAGTTCCATTCTTTGATTTAATTTTAGCGGCTGGATAAGGTAACGCTTCAGCCGGTGTTGAATTGATCTCTTTAACAATTTCAACTTTACCTGCACCAAGTACTAAATAGCTAATACGTTTAGCCGCTTCTAATACTTGTGCTGTTTTTGATACGCGAATCTGTCCGGACTCTGGATGAGAAGCAAGAACCGCTAAGTTTTGATCTTGATAATTCGTTGCACCAGGGAATAGAGATGCCGTGTGACCATCAGGACCGACACCTAATAGGATCCAATCAAAAACAGGAATACCATTTTCACAAGGGATAACATCTGCCATCTCTTTTGCAAAACGTTCTACTTCGATTGCTGGCTCATCTTCACCACGAATACGGTGAATATTTTCTGCTGGAATCTCAATTTGAGAGAAAAGTAGGGTATTGGCTTCACCAAAGTTACTTTCTGCATCATCAGGTGCAACACAACGCTCATCGCCCCACCAAAAATGAAGATTTTTCCACTCAATACTCTTTGCATAGCTGTCTGTAGCAAGTAGCTTGAATAACATTTTTGGAGTACTACCGCCGGAAAGCGAGATATGTACAGGGCGTTGTTGCTTGCTGTAATCCAACATATCGTTCGCTAAACTTTCAACTACTAAATCAGCAGTAGCAAATATTCGATGATTTATCATAATTCACAATAATCCGTATCAGTTAAATTTTTACAAGGGAATCGCCAAGCTCGGTTATCACGTGCAAGCAGTTGGTCGGACTCAATTGGTCCCCATGTACCGCATGCATAGCCAAATAATGCTTGAGGATCTTGTTTGTAATCTAAAATAGGTTGAACAAACTTCCAACAAGCTTCTACTGCATCAGTACGTGCAAATAGTGTTGCATCACCATTTAACGCATCTAATAATAGTCGCTCATAAGCCGTAAGCATTTTGGTTTCCGTCATATTTTGATAATGGAAATCCATTGAGACTTCTTTCGCTTCAAAACCAGCACCCGGCTCTTTTAAACCAAAGCGCATTTGAATGCCTTCATCTGGTTGAATTCGAATGACTAGCTTATTTTCTGGTGCTGATTGACCAAATACCGGGTGAGGCGTTTTCTTATAATGAATAACAATCTCAGTCACTCGAGTCGGAAGACGTTTGCCACTTCTTACGTAGAAAGGCACGCCATTCCAACGCCAGTTATTAATAAACATTTTTAAACCGACATAAGTCTCTGTTCGTGAGTCATCAGCAACGCCGGGTTCGTCTCGGTAACTTGGTAAGAATTTACCACGGACATCAGAACCTGTATATTGACCTAATACTAAATTATTTTTTAGATCAGATTCTGTTAGCGGCTGCAATGAGTGTAAGACTTTATACGTTTCATCACGAAGTGCATCGGCGTTGATTTCTGCCGGTGGCTCCATTGCAACCATCGCAAGGACTTGTAATAAATGGTTTTGGAACATATCACGCATTGCGCCAGAACCATCGTAATAACCGCCTCGACCTTCAACGCCAAGTGGCTCTGCGCCGGTGATTTCGACATACTCGATAAAGTTGCGATTCCATAGAGGCTCAAACATTGCATTAGAAAAACGGAAAACCAATAAGTTTTGTACCGTTTCTTTACCTAGATAATGATCAATACGGTATATTTGGTCTTCATTAAAGTGTTCGTGGATTTCTTTATCTAAAGATTTGGCAGACGCTAAATCATAACCAAATGGCTTTTCGATAATAATACGACGCCAACCATTATCTTCTTTATTTAGGCCATGTTTACCCAGACTCGTTGGAATCACACCATATAAACTTGGTGGTGTTGCTAAATAAAACAGAACATTATTTTGTTCGAATTGATAATCTTTTTCTATCTTATCTAAGCGGTTGGCTAAATTAACATAGTCATCAACATCTAGAGTATCAATGGCTTGATAATGGACATGTTGCATAAAAGATTCGAGGATATCAGGTTGGGTTTGCTCTAACTCGTGTAGTGATTTCGTGAGCTTTTCTCGGTAGGATTCGTCGCTATAAGAAGTGCGGCTGACACCTAGAATTGCAAAGTTATCAGGAAGTTGCTGGTTCTCATAAAGATGATATAACGCAGGGATTAGCTTACGATAAGTTAAATCACCTGATGCACCGAAAATAACGATGCTACTGTTATCTGGAATTATCATTATCTTTCCTATAAAAATAGAATTAATACTTCACTGTTTAATATAGCTAACTTTTTGGGTATTTATATTACCCCCTTAGTTATATTTTTTATTGCGAGTATAAATATGACGTTTAAAAACCTGTAAAGTTATACTTCACATGATCAATAATTTATCACTACATTTAATATGGTTCTAAGTTTAGTTTAAACAACCGTCATTGGGTTGATTTAAATTTTTACTAAATATACCTACATCGATCACAGTAATCTAGCAAAATAACATTTTTATCTGCAATATTAGTAACTGAAAAATGCAACATAGCTAATATAGATTAATTATTAGCCATCCTGACCGGTGAATATTCATGAATGGCTCATCAAGGCTAAATCGCCTCTAAGATATGGTGATATTTATACTTAAAACCTTGAGCAATTAACTTTTTAGTACTGATTGATTTATCAGGTATATCAACCACTGGGGGTAAATTATTCTCAGAGTTAACTGCGTTTAACGCTGCTTGGTAAAAATCGGCTTTACTGACGGTATTTGGGGTCGTTACATTAACGATCTCATTAGTAAGCTGGTTTATAGCAAATTGAATAGAGCTTATTGCATCATCTAAGTGCAGCATATTTGCAGGAGCAGCTTTACTGACTTGTTTTAGGTGTAATACAAAACGAGAAGGGTGACGCTGCTGGTTAATTAACCCACTAAAACGTAGAATTGAGTAATCAATCTCGGAATTGATAAGATAATCCTCTGCTTGAAGCATTATTCTGCTATTTTCTGAATAGGCAGTATTTTCTTTTGCTTTATCAAGGGACGCTTCTGGTTCTTCCATGACCTCTGGTTCACTTGGATAAACCGTGGTTGAACTAACCATAATAATTTTTTTTATATTGGTTTGTTGTGCAGCTGAAACCAGTTGTTGCCATTGATGAGAGTATTGCTCACCGGCACCTCGACGAAAACCAGGAGGAAAAGCTCCGATAAGTATTTCACAATTTTGCTTCTTCAAGGTCATTGCTAACGCTTCTGTCTCTATTTGATTGTTCTCATCTGTTAATTGACAAAAAAAGCTATTTATTCCCATCTGTTTTAATTGGCTGATACCATCTTGGGTCTGTTTACTGGCAAAAACGGTGTGACCTTCTTCAGTTAATTTTTTTGCTAAAGGTAAGCCGAGCCAGCCAGTACCTATAATTGAAATGACCATTTCTATCTCCGTATAAATTAGTACGAACTTTTCTTACTTGAAGTAATGAGGTAGTTAGAACACCTGAGTATTTATTTATTGTAATAAGTATATATTAAAACAAAGTAAGTTGATTCTAATGAACATATCCGATCTGTTGTTAATCTTGATTATTTATTAAGCATCTACAGTTTGTACTATTCAATTGATACAGGGATACTGGTAGGGTAGAGAAAGTGAATTTAAATAATAAGAGATAAGGATTGTTACGTGAGAATGAAATTTGTACCAAAGGTGATTGCAGCTTCTATTATAGCATGTAGTTTTTATGCACAAGCTGACCTTTTAGAAGATATTCAACATGATGGTGTATTAAAAGTCGGTACAACAGGAGATTATAAGCCGTTCTCCTATTTTGATGGCAAGGAATATTCAGGTTATGACATAGATGTTGCTAAACACATAGCTGCCGAGTTAGGTGTGAAATTAGAAATAGTTAAAACCTCATGGAAAAATTTAATCCCAGATCTGGATGCTGAAAAGTATGATATCGCCATGGGGGGGATTACTCGTAAAATACAACGCCAATTAGCGGCAGAGCAAACGCAAGGCTATATGACATTTGGCAAATGCTTTTTAGTGGCGAATGGGACGGAAAAGCAATTTGATACCATCGAAAAAGTGAATCGCCCAGAAGTCAAAGTCGGTGTCAATATTGGTGGAACCAATGAAGCTTTTGCTGATAAATACTTAAGTAAAGCAACGATTATCCGCTTTGATAATAATTTAGATGTGCCTAAAGCGGTTGCAGAAGGTAAAGTAGATGTCATGGTAACCGAAACGCCTGAAGCGCAATTTTACCAAGTGACGGATAAACGATTAGATGCGGTACGTGAAGATAACCCTTTCACAAAGAGCCAGTTTGGCTATTTAATTCAAGATGATGAGCAGCGTCTATTAAATACGGTTAACTTTATTATGGATGAAATGAAGTTAAAAGGCATTGATAAAGAGCTAATGAAGAAAAATCATTTATTATAATTGACGGGTTTACCCCTTTAATATTTGAAGCTGCTAGGTTGTTGACTGGGCAGATTCGTCCTCCTCATAGAATTAATCTATACTCAGGGCGCCTCATTTACTTTCCGCCTGATCGAAAAAGAATGGGGTTCAAAAGAGTAAATTTAGGGTATCTATCACTGTTAGATATCCTTTTTTATATTTAATTTTTAACAAATTTATCTTATTTATAACAGTAATAATCTTTAATCATTTACTATATAATATGACACAAATTAGTTAAAACATGGATTTAATAGATGAATAATGACGCTTTCTTGAAAGATCAATATACACAAAACCTCCTTTTTATTCTTATTGTTGCATTTGTGGTTATTGGTACGGGTATTGGGATTAGAGACCCTTGGCCTGCAGATGAGCCTCGTTTTGTTGAAGTTGCAAGAGAAATGGTCAACTCAGGAAACTGGTTTTTCCCAATGCGTGGTGGCGAGTTATATCCCGATAAACCGCCTGTTTTTATGTGGTCAATTGCGTTTTTATATTGGCTTACAGGCAACCTTTCCGATACTTTTTTAATTCCCAATTTCATTGCTGGTTTAATTACCGTTCTTTGTGTGTTTGATCTTGGTGCTAAATTATGGAATGTGAAAACAGGTCGTAATGCGGCACTTCTTTTAATGATTGCACCACAATTTATTATTCAAGCAAAAGCTGCACAAATAGACATGATGGTCGCTTGCTGGATAACGATTGGAATGTATGGATTTATCCGTCATTTCTTTATAAAACCAAGCTTGAATTGGTATATCATCAGCTGGATTGCTATGGGGTTGGGTATCATTACCAAAGGTGTCGGTTTCTTGCCCATTCTTGCTTTGTTGCCCATTTTCTACTTTCATTTCAGAAAAAGTCATGACTTTGGTGAAGCGGTAAGCAAAAAACTATTCTATGGTCCTTTGGCCATGTTAGTGGTACTCATTTTATGGTTACTGCCTGTACTTTATTATGCAGCAACCAGTGATAATCCAGATTTTGCTGCATACAGAGATAATATTCTGTTTAAGCAGACAGGGGAGCGTTACGCAAAATCTTTAGGTCACCGTGAACCCTTCTATTATTTTGTTCTGAGTGTGATTCCAACCTTATGGTTTCCTCTGTATCTATTCTTTGCCAACGGTAAGTTTTGGCGAGTGGTTAAAGACTCAACGCTAATTAAAACGTTATTAATGTGGGTTGTTTTAGTGGTGATCTTCTTCAGCATTAGCCCAGGAAAGCGTGGTGTGTACATTCTTCCTGCACTTCCGATGCTCTCCTTAGCTATCGCTGCGGTGATGTCACAGATAGAAACACCAAAATGGTTTAATAAAATTCTTTCTGGGATTATTCTGCTTTTAGCTATCTTATTCCCAATTGTGGCTGTCGTTAGTTTGTTTGATATTGAAAAGTTAGCAAAGTATGTGGCGGGCAATCATACTCAATATTTCTTCTTCTTTATCTCGGCAACCATTATTTGGGCTGTTATCTTCTGGCGTAAAAGGTTTCAGCAGAATCTCTATAGTTTTGCTCTTGCATTGGGATTAACATGGGTACTTTATAGTTCTTGGGGTTACTCGCTGTTAAATCCTGTTCGTACTCCAGCAAAGGTGATCATGACAAAAGCTGCCGATATTGTTGGTCAAGATGGGGAGTTAGGTTTAGTGAAATTTAAAGAGCAGTTCTTGCTGTTTTCACCGATTGGCTTAACACATTTTAGTTACCTTAGCTCAACTGAAGAGCAGTATAAAAATGCTTGGCATTGGATGAGTAAAGATAACGTGGCAAATCAAGAAAACAAAAAGCGTTATATTTTGACCCATAATCTTGAGCATACGATCTGTTTCGATACGACTAAAGCTATCCCTCTTGGTCATGCTCATCGACGTGATTGGTTTATCTTTGATCAATCGGCGATGCTTCCTGAGTGTGGAGCGCCGAAACGTATAGTAAGTTACCATATCGATGGTGGTGGTTTATATCAATAAGCTAACTCGCTTCATACTTAAAGTCGTGGTGCTTATTCATCGTTAAGATTCGATCGATTAGCTAAAGTATGAATAGTCAGTTTGAAAGGTCAATAAGTCATGGATTTATTGACCTTTTTCTATTTAGAACTATGATATTGATAAAGGTGAAATATTTAGCCTCTTCAACCTAAGCAAGGATGTTCCAATGACTGATTTCAATCGACAAATTATTTTAGCTTCTCGACCATTAGGAAAACCCGTAGAAAGTAACTTTGCTATTCATAAAGAGCATAAACCTGTCCCGCAAGAAGGTGAGATGCTGTTAAGAACGGTGTATCTCTCGTTAGACCCATATATGAGAGGGAGAATGAGTGATACAAAATCCTATGCTGATCCGGTTGCTATTGGTAATGTTATGGTAGGGGGAACGGTTTGCCAAGTTGAGACTTCATTACATCCCAAGTTTAAGCAGGGAGAGTGGGTCTTGGCTTATAGTGGGTGGCAAGATTTTGCTATTTCAACGGGTGAAAATGTCATTAGTTTAGGAATGACCCCAACGAACCCTTCATTTGCATTAGGTGTGATGGGAATGCCTGGTTTTACCGCTTACATGGGCTTACTTGATATCGGACAACCAAAAGCAGGTGAAACGATCGTGGTTGGTGCAGCGACAGGTCCTGTTGGAGCTACAGTTGGTCAAATCGGCAAGTTAAAAGGGGGTTATGTTGTCGGTGTTGCTGGTGGTGAAGAGAAATGTCGCCATGCGGTAGAAGTATTAGGCTTTGATCACTGTATTGACCATAAAGCGGATGATTTTGCTCAAAAATTAGCAGCAGTATGTCCAAATGGGATTGATGTTTATTTTGAAAATGTCGGAGGTAAAGTCTTTGATGCCGTCATGCCGTTACTTAATACCTCTGCTCGAATCCCTGTTTGTGGTTTAGTTTCTCAATATAATGCAACCAGTTTACCTGATGGCCCTGATCGTATGTCTGCTTTGATGGGGCTGTTATTAGTTAAACGCATTAAGATGCAGGGCTTTATTATTTTTGATGATTACGCTCCACGATACAATGAATTTGCGACGGATATGCAAAAATGGCTAGTTGAAGGGAAAATAAAATATAAAGAACAAATTATTCAAGGTGCAGAAAAAGCACCTGAAGCCTTTATGGGATTGTTAGAAGGCAAAAATTTCGGTAAGTTGGTTATTCAATTTAATGAACCAATCTAAATGATTTTTTAGTTTTAATCTGAGTTTAAAAGGCATATTACTGGTTAACTGTAATATGCCTTTTTATATGAAGTTGAGGCTATACCTTTCTTACTTGAAGTTGCTAGGTTGTTGGCTATACTCGTTCGCCCCAATCATATAGAATACCTATACTCATGGGGTCTCACTCGCTTGCCGCCTACTAGCTACTCCAATTACTTTAGGTATATATTGCTTAGACTTGAAGCGGCTAGGTTATTGGCGTGCTCGTTTGTCGCTTATATCTAGCCTTATAGAGCCTCATTTTTTTCTTCATATAATTAAGCAATTCGGTTTAAGAATGCCTTGGTTCTTGGATCTTTAGGACGGTTGAATATCTGATCAGGAGAACCATCTTCAACGATATAACCATTTTCCATAAAGATAATACGATCCGCAACCTCTCTAGCAAACTGCATTTCATGAGTAACAATAAGCATGGTGACGTGACGCTCTGCCAGTTCACGGATAACATCGAGTACCTCTCCGGTAATCTCTGGATCGAGTGCTGAAGTGGGTTCATCAAAAAGTATGACATCAGCCCCTTGTGCCATTGCTCGTCCAATACCAACACGCTGCTGTTGTCCGCCAGAAAGTTGAGAAGGCCAGTAATCTGCCTTATCACTAAGACCAATGTCCTTTAGTGCTTGGAGTGCTATTTTTTCCGCTTCTTTTTTACTCAGATGTTGAACCGTGATCAACCCTTCAGTGATATTCTCACATGCCGTCTTATTTTTAAAAAGACCATATTGTTGGAAAACAAACCCTAAATGCTGGCGTAGTCTAGCCAGTTTTTTTGTATCTTTAGTGTCAGCATCAACGGTGATATTTCCAACTTGGATTGTTCCTGTATCTGGTTGTTCTAAAAAGTTAGTACAACGAAGTAATGTCGATTTCCCGGTTCCTGATGGACCGATAATCGCAACGGTTTCACCCTTATTAATATTTAAATCAATTCCTTTTAGTATTGGCTTACCAGCATAATTCTTTGTTATATTTTTTAGCGTTAACATTAATAAGCCTCATTTAATTTTTTTCTAAACGATGTTGTAGTCGAGTAAAGAACACAACAACAGCCCAGTAGACTAGAGCAACAAGTAGGTAACTTTCAAAATATTTAAAGCTACTTGCAGCTTCTAATTGTGCTGAAGCCATTACCTCTACAACACCCAATGTAAAAGCCAAAGAGGTTGATTTTAATAGGTCGATAAAATTATTCATCAATGGAGGAAGAGCGCCACGAGAAGCTTGTGGTAAAATAATACGACGCATCGCTTGCCAAGGTGTCATACCAACACTGTAAGCGGCTTCTAATTGATGCTTTTCAACGCTAATAATTGCACCACGCATACTTTCCGCCATGTAAGCGCCAAAGTGTAAACTTAAACTAATGATCGCGGCGGTAAATGGCCCCATTGAAACCAATGAAGGGAAAAGTTGGGGTAAACCATAATAGATCAAAAACATTTGAACAATTAAGGGTGAGCCTCTAAAAAAGGAGAGGTAAAGGTCAGCAATATAAACAAATGGTTTGAGCTGGAAAACTTTAATAAGCGCAACGGTAAGGCCAATTATTAAAGCAACTATCGTTGCACTAACTGTCATTCCCATTGTTGTCCCTAAATGTTTAATCACATAGGGAGCAAGCTCAAGCATATAGTTAAAATCAATATTCATATAATTATTATCGTAGGTTCAACTAGGTTTAAAACGAGAAATTGACAGAGACTTTAAAACAAGTCACTGCCAATCCTTGGGTGTTTGAATTTTTTAATACTCTTTATGTAACTGAGTTTAAATTCGTTATTAATGTGGTTTAGTAATATCCGTTTTAAACCACTTCACTGAAATTTCAGCTAATTTTCCATTTTTACGAAGTGTATCTAACGCTTGATTCACTTGATCTCGTAATTGGGTTTCTTTTTCGGTCTTAGCAAATGGGAATGCATTCTCTAAAACGTTAAATTGCTTACCTGCCAATTTAAGTGGTTTATCCCCATCGGTAATTAATGCAAGTGCTGAATTTCTATCCATCACGAAAGCATCAGTACGGCCAACAATGACATCTTGTTCAATACCTGAATCATAAGTCAAGATTTTGATTTTATTATCTTTATCATGGTTTCGAAGTAAAGCTTCAAAGTTTGAACCCAAATTAACTGCCACAGAATGACCGGCTAAATCATCAATACCTTTGATGGTTGTGTTGTCATTACGAACGACAATTTGAGCACCATCATAAACATAAGGTTGACTAAAATTGTATTTTACTTTTCTTGCATCAGTTGCCGTGATTTGGTTTGATATTGTATCGATCTTACCCGCTTCTAACATCCCAAATAGTCCTGAGAAATTTGCCGTTGAATATTTAACGGGGCGATTTAACTCTTTGCCAATTGCTGTCCATAAATCGACTTCAAAACCTTGAAGTTCACCTTGTTTAACAAAAGTGAAAGGGTAATAAGTACCAGACATACCCACTCGAATTGGTTCAGCCTGAGTCGCGGTATCTTTCTTCTCACCATTACAACCAACAAGTCCAACTGTAAGAAGAACAAGGGATGCGATTGTGATTATGCGCTTAAACATTGGTAGCTCCATTAACATAGTGTTCATAAATTATAGAAGAAAAATTAATAATTACATCTTACGTCACAAAATAGTAAATAAATAAGGCATAAAAGATATTACTTATAACGTTTTGGAATATTGATGGATAAATAAACGCTTTAAAAACAGAGACAAAGAGGCACGATTTAATTTATACCGCTATGTTATGATGATTATCCATTTTGGGTGCTCAAGAGTTAAAGGAACAAATAATGACATTAAGCTTGCGTGATAGCTGTGAAACAATTTTATCTGGACATAAACAACCAAGACCAAGTGAGTTATACCAAGCTATGGCTGAGTGGTGTGAAAAACATAATATTAAAGATGATGTCTATGGTGAAGGAGAAACCATACAACAGTTTGAGGATAAGGTTGCAAAGCTGCTAGGGTTTGAATGTGGTCTATTTTTTATCACTGGAACCATGACTCAACCGACGGCATTACAGTTAGCATGTGAAGCTCGCCAAAGTCATCTTGTCGCGATGCATCCATCTTCTCATATCTACATTCATGAAAAGCAGAATTATCAGTTACAAAATCGTTTTAATATTTTACCTGTAGGAAATCCATATCAGCCTTGGAAAGTATCGGATCTAAAAAAATGGCCAGATAAAATTGCCGCCGCACTTTATGAGTTACCGATGCGTGAAATTGGTGGGCAATTGCCGTCATGGCAGGAGTTAGATGAAATAAAGGCTTATTGTCGAGAACAAGATATCCATCTTCATATGGATGGAGCGCGTTTATGGGAGACGGGGGCATACTACCAAAAAGCGTATAATGAGATCGCCAATGGTTTTGATTCTTGCTACATCTCTTTATATAAAGGCATTAATGGGCTTGGTGGTGCGATGCTCCTAAGTGATAAGAAGTTTATAGATAATGCGAGATTTTGGATGCAACGCCAAGGGGGGAGTGTTTATCATCGAACGCCATATATCGTTTCTGCTGCGATGCAGTTTGATCAACGTTTAGCTGCCATGCCTACTTGCTTTGAGCGAACCAAGGCGTTGTATCAGATTATTGCGGAATATCCTCAATTACAATTAAATCCTCAAGCGCCACAAGCAAGTATGCTACATCTTCATCTTCCAGTGAGTGCTAAACGTGCAATTGAGATTCGAGATCAACTAGCGGTTGATCAGAAGGTTTGGTTTGGTAATCCAAGACAGGGTGAATTAGCGAACCAATCGGTGGTCGAGTGGTATGTTGGGGATACCTTAGTTGAATTAGATGATGATAAGCTACGTACAATCTTGAATTATATTATCAAACATTGTTAATTATCTGATATTTTAACTTGGTTTGACTTGAATCGGTTATACCCTTCATACTTGAAGTCGCTAGGTTGCTGCTTGGAAAGCATTAAATTTCAAGTAGCAAATTGTTATCCATTTTTCTCATTCTTTGATCAGTTAATTCTAAAACTGCTACAAGGCTAGCACTTTTAGATAAAATAATTGATTATTTTTTGTCCGTATATTGATTTATTTTCGAACAAAACTAACCTGATTTTATAGTCTAAAAAAACAGAGGAACGTATGATGGGTGAGAGTTTAATTCGAATATATGATTTATCTAATGGTCAATATAATGAGATTAAAAATACCGGAAAGATTGATGATCAAAAGGCCGTCTCTTTATGGGGCTCGATAGAGGCGCTGGAGTCCCCTTCAGACTATGCTTTGTGCTTAATACATAAAGAGTTAGTCAATACCAAGTTTGTTGATAGAACGGACATTGAGAAATTGCTTTCTGATTAGTAACGATACCCTTCTTACTTGAAGTTGCTCGGTTGTTGGCTACGCTCATTCGCCCCAATCATAGAGTATACCTATACTCATGAGGGCTCATTCACTTGCCGCTGACTAGCCACTCCAATTACTTTGGGTATAAGTCTATAAGATCAAATTAAGAAATAAGCGTTTAAAAGAGATGTAGAAAACCAAGCATTTAACTTATGTTCTATTAAGACTTTAAGATAAATGCTTGGTTTTTTATTTGCCAGTAAATCGTAACATAGAGTATAGATAGAAAAGAGAGTCTTTTCTGAACTATTCACTTCATAATCTCGATGTCTTAAAATTCAACAAAATAAAGAAAAAACCCAATAGATGATGAATCTATTGGGTTTCAATTTTAAAGACTGATTAGAAATAATTTAATGAGGGTTTGCTTTATGATGTTCTTCAAGAGCAGAGCTCCCTAATGTTACTCCATTGATCGTCTGACCGTAGGCATCCCCTTTACTGTGATAGGCTTTTTTGGTCTCTTCCATTGTGCCTTTAAAGCGTGGATCTTGTGGACGTTCATGGGAATTCATAAATATAGCCACATCCCACGCTTGCTGTTTAGTTAACTGTACGCTTTTTCCTAGAGGCATATTCTCATAAATGAAGGCAGCTGCTGTTTTGAATTTATGCATACCTGCGCCCCAGTTATAACTATTCGGCCCCCAAAGTGGCGGTAAAGATTTAATACCTGCCACTTCTTTACCTTGACCATCCGCGCCGTGGCATGCAGCACAGTGTTCAGTAAAGACCTGCTCACCACGTCGATAATCAGGTTTTAGTTTAGGTTTTGCTAATTTAGGGAAGCCACGACCTGGCATTTTTGCTCTTGTATCTTTGGTGCTTTCAGCCTTGTCGAGTGCTTTTTGCAGTTCAGGATGGAAAGGGAAGTTATCTACTTTTCCACCGACTAAAAGTTGCTTGTCAGTTAGTTCAGGGACGGGAACACCTTTTAGGTCATACATATTGTATAAGGTGGTTACACCCGACCAATAAGCATAAGCCGAAAAATCAACTAAGATATCACTGTCGGTTTCAGGCATGATTCCATTCATTGAATAGATAAAGCACCCTTGGATACGTTCTTGATAAGAGTTGACATGCTTATTTTTAGAACGGTACGCAGGGTAAGCAAAATAAGAAGCGCCCATTGGTGCTGCATTAGCTAGACGGCCAGATGATAAGTGGCAGTTAGAACAGTTTTGCTCATTAAAGACATATTGATCTCGCACACTTTGAGAGTTAGTCATTAATTGATAACCACGTTTAACCTTTTTACCAAATGGTGTATCAGGGATCTCTGACAATTCATAAGGAAAAAGTATTTCAGTACCATCAATTTTATTGATTGATGGGAGATCGGGTTGCTTTTCGATCAAATCTGAATGGTCAGCCATTGCAGAGAAAGAAAAGAGCAGAGGAATTAGCGTAATCAAATATTTCATTGCAACCTCCTATTGTTTTTTAGCGAGATATTGCGCAACGGCTTTAATCTCATCTTTGGTTAATTTGACGGCAATATTTTTCATCATGTTGTCATGATCTCCGGTTCGTTTTCCTTGTTGCCAATCTAGAAGTTGTCGTTCAAGGTAACTAGCATTTTGACCGGCTAGGCGTGGGAATTCATCAACACCTAATGTCGCCGTACCATGACAAGTGACACATGATGGAATTTGACGACGCCAGTCACCTTGGTTAACCAGTTTTGCTGCGGGATCGGTATAGATAACCGTGGTGCCTCGCGGTGATTTATCTTTAAGCGGGGCAGGCTGTTTTGCATAATATTCCGCCACTTCTTTGATTGAATTGGCGTCTAAAGCGGCAACCATAGATTTCATTGTCACATTTTGACGCTGACCAACTTGGAAGTGCTTAATCTGATTCTCAATATAGAGCGCAGATAAACCAGCAAGTTTTGGCGCAACATCACCAGACCCTTCACCATGTTGGCCATGACAACCGACACAAGTTGCAGCTGCTGCTGGCATTGCTATTTTTGACGATGATGTGTTTCCAGCAACTATTGGAGCAGATGCTTGAACTGGATAGTCAGTCTGAATACTTCTTAAATAAGTACCAACCAGCAGGATTTGATTATCCGTTAAACGATTATCAAAAGCCGGCATTTGGTTGTTGAGACCTTTAGCAATACTGTGATGAATTTCTTGCTCTGTTCCACCATGAAGCCAGATATCATCGGTTAGATTTGGCGCGCCAATCGCTTGATTGCCTTTACCATCGGGTCCATGACAAGAGCTACAGTTCGCGGTAAATAGCGGATCAACATCTTTGACGTTATTAATATTTAACACGTATTGAGTCAATTGGGTGACTTGTTTGTCTGATAATTGAGTATCCCAAGCCGGCATCATGCCATGTCGGCCATGAGTGATGCTGGTAATAATGTGTTGGTCATTACCACCATACAGCCAATCACTATCAATTAGGTTAGGAAAATTATACTGACCTTGTCCCGAAATAGTATGACAAGCGGCACAGTTATCTTTAAAGAGTGCTTCACCTGCTTGAGTCAAATCGTGATTTTTTGCTAATACGGTAAGGGGGTGTTAGTTGGTGTCTTTAATGTGGTCTCAATCACCTTATCAACATTTACTACATGCCCTTTGACCGAATCTGTTTCGCCAGTCCAATTTAAAAGCCCTTTCCAAGAGGCAATGCCTGGAAATAGAACTAAATAGACAACGGCACCGATAAAGAAGGTGAGATACCCTAAAAATAGAATATTTGGGATAGGGGCATCATTTTCTTTAATACCATCAAATGTCCCTAAGGTTTTTTTGGAATCCGCTTTATTATTGCTTCGAAAGAGGCCAACAACCGCTAATACCATACAAAGGAAGAAGAGGAGCGTAAAAACGCTCGACCAATCATGCCAAAAATTACTCATTGTAGATCCTCCTGATTATTGTGAGTATCAACGCCTAAGCTCATTAAATAAGCAACCAGTGCATCACCTTTAGTTTTCCCTTTGACATCATCTGCTGCCTTCGCAATCTGTTTGTCGGTATAAGGAACACCTAATTTTTTCATTACTGCCATTTTTTTACTGGTAACTGAAGCCTCGATAGGTTGCTCAAATAGCCAAGGGAAAGGAGGCATAATAGATTCAGGTACGACACTTTGTGGATTTTTCAAATGCTTAATCTGCCAATCTGCGGTGTATTTCAAGCCGATATTGGTAAGATCTGGCCCGATACGAGAAGAGCCCCATAGAAAAGTGTATTCATAAATATCATCTTCCATTTTATTAGCTCGACCATAACGGATACGTTCGGCTTCAATATTTCTAACCATCTGAGTATGACAAACATGGCAACCTTGAGACATATAAACATCACGTCCTTCCAGTTGTAATGCGTTTAATGGTTTAGCATCTGTCACTTTAGCGAGTTGAGGGTTTACAAAAAAGCCAGGTAATACCCACACTAAAAAAGAGAAGCCGGCGACAACAAATGAGATACTAATAAAAGCGGTAACCGATTTAGTGATATTAAAACTCATCGCTTAACCCTCCACAGTCGTTGTTGATAGTTGCTTGTTAGTGACGGTTTTATAGAGATTGAAAGCCATTAATAGCATTCCAGAAACATAAAGTAGACCACCGAAGAAGCGAAGGAACATGTAAGGAGAAATAAAGTTTAAGGTATCGACAAAACTATAACTCAGTGCGCCAGTCGATTCTTGCGCCTGCCACATGACACCTTGACCAATTCCGGCAATCCAAAGCGCGATAATATAGAACAAGACACCAGCACTGGCTAAGTAGAAATGATATTTTACCCACTGCATCGAGTAGAGTTGTTTATTACCAAACAGTTTTGGAATCATGTAATAGAACGCACCAATACAGCTCATGCCAACCCAACCTAACGCGCCAGAATGTACGTGACCAATAATCCAGTTGGTATTATGGGCAATGGCATTAAACCAGCGAATAGCCAGGAGTGGACCCTCTGCCGTTGAAAGTGCGTAATAGATAATCGCTGATAAGAAGAACCAGAGGATATAATTCTCTTTTAGTTTTTTCTTATCTGCCGTGACTGTTCTTAGAATATTATATGCGCCAGCCCAAGAAGGAAGCCAAAGAAGAAGAGACATCACGATACCGATATTTTGAATCCAATCTGGTATCGACGAATAAACCATATGATGAGTTCCCGCCCAAGTATAAAATCCAATAATCCCCCAAAAGTTAATCATAGAGAGACGATAAGAGTAGATTGGCTGGCCGGTCACCTTCGGAATAGTGTAATAATTAATACCGATAAAAGAAGCTGTTAAAAGGAAACCAACAGCATTATGTCCCCACCACCATTGTACTAATGCATCACTGGCACCTGAAAAGATAGAGTAAGATTTAGTTAAGGTGACAGGAAGGGCAAGGTTATTGGCAACAAAAATCATCGTTATAACAATAATGACTGAGCCAAAAAACCAGTTAGAAACAAAGATATGGTTCGTTTTTTTTGTGGCTAACGTTGCAAAGAAGATATAGCCATAAAGTAACCATAACAGAGCCATCAAAATATCAAGCGGCCACTCTAACTCTGCGTACTCTTTTGTGGAGGTAAAACCTAAAGGTAATGTGATGTATCCCATAACCAATAAAATTTGCCAACCATAGAAGAGAATCCATGCTAGTTTAGTCGATATTAATTTGGTCTCTGATGTCGTACAGACCACATACAATGAAACACCAATTAATATATTACAGACTAAGCCAAAAACAACCCCATTAGTGTGGAGTGGACGGAGACGGCCAAATTGAAAATGTTCTGATGTAAAGTTTAATTCTGGCCAGTAGAGTTGAGCAGCTAAAGCTACTCCTATTGTCATTGCAATAACCCCCCAGACCAATGAGGCGATAATAAAATACCTCATTACCTTTGTTTCTTGCACCATAATGAATCCCTAAATATTATGTGATATGTGATATGTGATATGTGTATTATTGTTATTTAATATTAGTTGATCATTTAA
Source organism: Vibrio sp. SS-MA-C1-2 (assembly GCF_021513135.1). Lineage (NCBI taxonomy): Bacteria > Pseudomonadati > Pseudomonadota > Gammaproteobacteria > Vibrionales > Vibrionaceae > Vibrio > Vibrio sp. SS-MA-C1-2. The sequence continues at coordinate 2,213,555 of NZ_CP090981.1, read as the reverse complement.
ATTTGTGGCGTTGATATTCAACTTTTTGCTGGGTTTTTTAATCACTATTAAAATTAGTGTGCTAACCGTTGGAAGAGAACATTAACTTTATTTAATCTTGTATTCATCTTGAAGATAGTTGGGGTGTTCTATACTTCTTTCATCGGTTAGGCATCGAACATTTAATAAATACATATTTGATAAAAAGAAGGTACAAACTATGAAGATTAAATCAGCAGCGTTAACACCATTGATTACCATTCCAGCTATCGCATTTACTGCGTCTGCAATGGCTGGACATCACGGCAATAAATTTCAAGAGATTAGTCAGTTACCTTCGCCTTCTGTGATGGAAATAGTTAAAAAGGTAGAAACTGAATATAAAACAACAGCGGTTATTACCGAGTTTGAATTCGAAATGGAACGCGGTGCAGCAACCTATGAAGTGACGTTATATAATAAAGATGAAAACCGTTTTCTTGAATTAGATCTAGATGCAAAAGGAAATATCGTTGAGCAAGAATATGATGACGTTGATCATGATGATAATGATACCCTAGCGGCAGTGGCGGCATTTAATAAACAAAATATGGCACTGAGTGAGTTACTCGCTAAAACAGCAACTAAAAATCCGAGTTATATTGTTGAGTTTGAGCTAGAGAGCGATGCTGGAATTAATTATATTCAGCTAAAACAAATTAGTGAAACGGGGAAAAAACGATTAGCGATTGACCTAAACAATGGCCAAGTTTTGCCTATTCTAAAGTGGGACTAAATTAAGCTACATTCCTCATAAATTATGGTATGTAAAGGAGCTAATCTAGCTCCTTTACTGCATTGGATATATGAATAATTGATTCTTCAGCACTTTTTCCTCGACGTTTAATTAAACCAAAAAAGAGTAAATCAATCAGCGTCTGCTGTGCCTCACGTGATGAAATAGACGAACTACGCCACTCTGCTTCATCAGCAATACAATCAAAAGTAATATCTGCGATGGTTCTTAATTTACTTTGTTTTACCGAGGTTAATGCGATCACGGTGACACCTTGTTGTTTTGCTATACTAGCAATATTATTTATCTCTTGATGCTTCCCTGAAAATGACAGCACGACTTGAATATCTTCGCTTGTTAATATTTTTGTGGTCGCTAATTGAACATGTGAATCTCGATCTATTAAAGGCGTCACACCAATTTTTAGTAACTTATAGCTAAAATCCTGAGCCACCAGAGCTGATGCGCCTAATCCAATAATTTGAACTCGTTTTGCTTGGTCTATTAAAGCGATCGCTTGATGAAGAACTTCATCGTTAACTGAGCGTGTCGTTGCTTCAATGGCGAGTATCTTCTCGTTTGCTAATTTATCCGCAATGGTCGATAAAGCGTCATCGGAAGATATTTGGTTATGAATCGGGGAGTGGGTACTTTGTTGACGAACATGGTTTTCGCCTACCGATTTACTGATAGCTATTTTAAGGGAGGTAAACCCTTTAAAACCTACTTTTTGAGAAAACTTAATGATTGCAGATTGACTGACTTCAGCTCGTTCAGCAAGCTCCATAGAAGAGGCACCCATAACAAACTCAGGTTGCTGCAAAATCATCTGAGCAATTTTCTTTCCATTGGTGGACAGTTCTGATTGTAGATTACTTATTTTAACCAATACGGACATTTCAACGCTCTGTTATTACCTGTTCTGAATCTTATATTGCCATAAAAACAGGTAGGAGTAATGGTCTATTTTCCTCAGTTTTTATCTACCTCTTTATATTCTTGATAGCTTGGTTGTGACCTTAGTCATAAATTAGAGTCTGTTTTAACGTTTTGAATTTTTTATTTCTTACTTTTAAGTATAATGGAATTAATTATTCATTAATCCGGTATGGAAAGGAATTAAAAATGAAAATTGAGCTTAATGGCTTAGTTACGGAAGGTCGTAATAAAGCAAGCGAAATGATTGATATGGTTTCGACAGAAGAGATGCTGAAAATCATCAATAATGAAGATAAAAAAGTGGCGTTGGCTGTTGAAGCGATTACACCGACCATTGCTCAAGTTGTTGATGCAGTCGTCGATTCATTTAAAAAAGGTGGACGTTTAATCTACATCGGTGCAGGTACTTCTGGGCGCTTAGGTATATTAGATGCGAGTGAATGTCCTCCGACTTTTGGTACACCTAAAGAACAGGTAGTTGGCATTATTGCTGGTGGGCATCAAGCAATATTAAGCGCAGTAGAAAACGCGGAAGATAATCGAGAAATGGGGCAACAGGATCTTAAAGATCTTAATTTCAACGCTAATGATACCTTAGTGGGTATTGCTGCGAGTGGACGTACGCCCTATGTGATTGCTGCAATGGAGTATGCCAAACAGTGTGGAGCTAAAGTGGGTTCCATTAGTTGTAATCCAGAAAGTGAAATGGCTAAGTTAGCTGACTTCCCCATGGTTGTGGTTGTTGGACCAGAAGTTGTGACAGGCTCTTCGCGCATGAAAGCAGGAACGGCACAAAAGTTGGTTTTAAATATGATTTCGACCGGTGCAATGATCCGTTCAGGTAAAATTTATGGCAATTTGATGGTAGATGTTGAGGCGACCAATGCCAAATTAATTGAACGTCAAAAAAAGATTGTGATGGAAGCGACAGATTGCAGCTATGAGCAAGCAGCTGAGGCGTTATCTGAATGTAACAACCATTGTAAAACTGCGATTGTAAAAATATTAACGAAAACCAATGCAGTAGAAGCCGCAAGTCGACTTGAAGCAAAAGATGGTTTCATTCGTCAAGCACTCAAATAATTTCATACAAGGAGCGTTGAAAAATGGCAAAAATAACCCGAGAGTTAATAACCGATATTATTGCTGTAATCGGTGGGGCAGGGAATGTTACTCAATGTGGTAACTGTATGACTCGTTTACGTTTAACGTTGAGTAATAGTAATGTTGTTGACCAAGATAAACTTAAACGCCTTAGTGGTGTCTTAGGTGTCGTCGAAAGTGATGAGCAATTACAGATTATCCTTGGTCCAGGTAAAGCACAAACTGCTGCTGAACTAATGAGCGAAATGTTGGCTGAAATAGGCGCACCGGTAGGACAAATCGTCACACCAGAAGGGATGACGACAGATGCAGATCTTAATGATATTGCAAAAAGTAATAAAAAACAGTTAAAAGCAAAGCAGACTTCTAAGATTCATCAATTTCTTTCTAAATTTGCCACTATTTTTACCCCTTTAATTCCAGGCTTTATTGCTGCGGGTTTATTGTTAGGTTTTGCCACCTTATTTGAACAACTATTTGTTCATAACACGTCAACACCAAATGAAGATCTTATTTATCTTATTGGCTACATGAAGATATTCAGTAAAGGTCTATTTAGCTTCTTAAGTATTCTTATTGGTTATAACGCTCAAAAAGCCTTCGGTGGTTCAGGTGTTAATGGGGCAATAATAGCGGCACTTTTTGTATTAGGCTATGATCCTGAAGCAACAAAAGGTATTTATTCTGGTATTAGCTCGTTCTTTGGACATACGATAGATCCTCGAGGAAATATCATTGGTGTATTGATTGCGGCAATTGTTGGTGCGAAAGTGGAACGAGCCGTACGTAAGATCATGCCTGATAGCTTAGATATGATTTTAACTTCATTTGTGACATTGTTAATCATGGGTGTTGTTACCTTTGTGGTTATCATGCCAATTGGTGGTTATTTATACCAAGGGATGACTTGGCTGTTTCTAAATTTAAATGGTAACCCATTTGGTAGTGCTATCTTAGCGGGTTTATTCTTAATCTCTGTCATGTTTGGTATTCATCAGGGTTTTGTGCCTGTTTATTTTGCTCTAATGGATGCTCAAGGGTTTAACTCATTGTTCCCAATATTAGCAATGGCAGGAGCTGGTCAAGTTGGTGCCGCATTAGCACTTTATAAGCAAGCAGCGAAAGACTCATTAATTAGAACACAAATTAAAGGCACAATTATTCCCGGTATTTTAGGGATTGGTGAACCATTGATTTATGGTGTGACATTACCAAGAGTGAAGCCATTCATTACCGCTTGTTTAGGCGGCGCAACAGGCGGCTTCTTTATTGGTCTTATTGCATATTTAGGGATGCCTGTTGGACTTAATACTGTCTTTGGCCCTTCTGGTTTGGTTGCTTTACCATTGATGACGTCTAATGCGGGTATCTTTATGGGAATGGCTGTTTACGCGGCGGGTATTTTAATTTCATACATTGCTGGTTATATCTTTACTCACTTCTTTGGTGTTAAAGATGTTGATTTAAGTTAATTTTATCTAAAAATAAGATTAACTTGTGATGAAAATTTGCAAGATAAAAGCCCGTTAGTTGATAGAGACTTATCTTCTATTAACGGGCTTTTTTTGCTTAAGAAAGCAGAATAACGTAATAAAAAATGATTCTGATCGATGAAGAACTCTCCATACTTGAAACCGTTTGCTCGCCTTCAATAATTTTGGGTATATACTTAAATCAGTCATATATATCCTTCATATTTGAAGTAGTTAGCTTGCTGCCTGCGATTGTTCACCTCGAATAAAATGATTTTTGGAGCCTAATTTGAAAGTATTAATTATTGAAGATGATAAAACTAACCTTGGATATTTAGAAAAAGGGTTTAAAGAGCAAGGGTATGTCGTTGATACTGCCGATGATGGTCAACAAGGTCTATTTTTGGCGACGTCTGAAAGCTATCGTTTGATTATCTTGGATAGGATGCTACCTAAATTAGATGGTTTATCGATCCTTATTGCACTGCGAGCCAGCGGCAATAAAACACCTGTGATTATTTTATCTGCTTTAGGCGATGTTGATGAGCGTATCAAGGGATTAAAAGCGGGGAGTGATGATTATCTGGTTAAACCATTTTCTTTCGCTGAGTTGTTATTAAGGGCAGAACGCTTAATTAAACAGCCACAAGATCAGAGCGAAGGAACAGAAATATTATTAGGGAACCTTTCTCTCGATATATTGGCTCATAAACTCTTTATTAATGATCAATATGTCGATTTGCAAGCAAAAGAGTTTAAATTAATTAGATTTTTACTTGAACATAAAGACCAATTGGTGACAAGAACGTTACTGTTTGAATCAGTTTGGGACCAATATTTTGATCCGGGTACTAATGTGATTGATGTTCATATCGCCCGTTTACGTAAAAAGTTAACTGCGGCTGGAGCAACCGTAATCATTGAAACGGTAAGAGGGGCGGGCTATCGGTTGAGTATAAAACATGAGTAGTGTCGTTAGTCTATTGCGATCATTTAAAAAAGCATTTAATCCTAAATTTAATTCAGTTTGGCGGTTAACATTAGGGTTATCGTTCATCGTTACTTTGATGCTGTTGTTAATGACGATTTTGCTTTATCAACTATTAATCGGTGAGCAGAAGCGGCAAGTGATTAATGAATTAACACAACAAAGGGATCATTTTATTGCGGTTGCTAATAGTAGTAGTGAGTCACAGTTTACAGAACAATTTAATCTCGTTGCCGATAATCAGAGGATCTTAATTATCTGGCAACAGGGAGAATTAATTCACGGTGCCCTCAATCATTTCCCTGCTGGTGTACCATTATTACCAAAAACCAGTGAAATCCCTACCTACGATCCCAAAAGACAAAGTATTCGGTTACTCACGGCAGGGCAAGTCAATACTCGTTATGGCAAACTTGCTTTTGCGCTGCCTACTGAAGCATTAAGTCAACTTATACAACGCTTTATTAATCTTGCAGCGATGATTGGTGGCGGGCTTTTATTACTTACCTTGTTGATCGGGTACCTTTTTGCATCCAAGCAACTTAAAAGATTGAATCAATTTAATCATGATATAAGGAAGGTCGAGCTGGGTGATCTTGCAGTACGACTCACTTATCAACCTAACGGGGATGAGTTTGATCAACTTGCACTTTCAATTAACAATATGGTTAATACTCTCCAGACTAATTTAGAAACCGTTCGAGGGATCACTAACAATATAGCCCATGACCTTAGAACGCCTTTAACCCGAGTGAGGTTGGGCTTAGAACAGCGTTTGAGCCAAGATGAAAGCATTGGAATTGAGATAGAACAGTTGGATAATACTATCCACACTTTCGATGCAATGTTGGCGTTAACAAAACTAGAAAGCCACCATCAACCTGTTGTTCGACAAGAGATCTCAATAAATGATTTGATTGACGATGTGGTCGATATGTTATCATTTTCTGCTGAAGAGTGTGGAGAACAGCTTAATTCAGAATACACTGAGATTAGCTATTTAGGTGATAAACGATTACTTTTTCAAGCACTGTTTAATTTAGTGGATAATGCGATAAAGTACTGTTCACAAGGTGATAAAATACAGCTTTCTGTGAATTATTGGTCAAATAGGGAAGGAATCGATCTCATTGTAGAGGACAGTGGTAAAGGTGTTGAAAGCTCACATCTTGATCGGCTGGTGGAGCGATCTTACCGAGTTGATTCAAGCCGTCAACAGTCGGGGTTTGGTCTTGGACTACCAATGGTTAAAGCGATAGCAGAGCATCATGGTGGTAAATTAGAGATAACCTCAGGGGTAAATTCAAACAAAAGATTAAAAGGACTAAAAGTCGTTATAAAGCTACCGCTCGTTAATCGACTTAATTAATCATATCCAAATTCAGCCCTTAAATAAGCAAATAAATTAATCTCTTGGTTGGGTATTCTAATATCGATTTATTGATCTTTTATCGCTTTTCTTTGTTTCAGTATCATTCGAGCAAAAATAGAGATTAATAAAAGAAATAGTCCAAAAGGTAAGAACCATAATAGATAGTTTTTTGGTTCTATCGTCGGTTTATAAAGTACAAAATCCCCAAACCTTGAGGTTAAATAGTCGATGATTTGTTGATCACTTTCGCCAGATTTTACTTTTTTATACACTAACAATCGAAGATCTTTGGCAATGGGGGAGTTTGACTCAACTAAATTTTGATTTTGACATTGAGGACATCGCAGAGATTTCGCTAAATTAATTGCATGAGCTTGCTGTTCTGGAGAATTAAACTGAAATAACTCCACCTGTTCAGTGACCTGTTTATCCGTTGCACTAAATAGGTTAGTGACGTTGTCACTTATTGCATACTGAGAGAATAGCATCATTACAGAAAACAGCATTAATTGAATAGGTTTTATCATCGATTTCATTGTGGTATTTCTCATTAATTGACCGTTTTTGGATTGCTGTTTATTTGTTGGATGATCGGTTTAAAATGCTGTCGCCAAATTTCTTCAGTAAGGACACCGGTGTAGCGATAGAGTATTGTACCTGATTGATCAATAATAAATGTCTCAGGCGTTGCATAAACCCCAAAATCAAGCCCTAACTGACCTTTAGTATCACTTAATGTTGCAATATAAGGATCACCTTTGCCTGATAACCATTTATTGGCCAAGCTTGGTGTATCTCGATAATTAAGCCCGTAAATTGGGACTCTTCGTTCTTTTAGTTCAATAAGATAAGGGTGTTCTTGCTGGCAAGGCGCACACCACGTCGCCCACACATTTAATAATGACCAATTGTGTTGAGAGAAGATAGATTGATCAATTTTAATTTTTTTATCTTTTAACGATGAAATTGAGAATTTTGGTACGGGTTTTCCTTGCATCGGTTGATATTGCTCATCACTTTTATTCGTTAAGCCAAACCACAATAATCCAGCTAATAGTAACAGGCTTAAAATAACGAGAACTAAGGCAAATTTACCTTTAGGTTTAGTTTTATTCATTGATGGTTAAACCTTATTTTTATGATTCTTAATCGAGGTTTTAAATGAGCAATTCATGAATAGAATTTCTTACGTAAGGTTAAGAGCCCACCAAACATCGCGATAAAAGAGCCATACCAGATCCAAGAGATATAAGCTTTAAATTGAATTCTTAATGCATAACTACCATCATCCAGCTTTTCACCCAGTGTAATATAGATATCACCATTCCATAAGCTGTAAATCGCAGGTTCACTCATATTCATGACCCGAACCTGATAAAAGCGTCTTTCTGGCTGAATTAAAGTAACAAATTTACCGGCTTTTTTTATCTCAAGTTGCGCTTGTTCCGCGGTATAGTTTGCACCAACAATTAACTCAGTATCAAGATAGTTAACTTGGTAATCTGCAATTTCTGTTGTTTTACCGGGTTCCATTTTAGCATTGACTTCAAATGAGTGATAACTGTTCATCGCTGCCCCAATCGCTATGATGGCAATACCAATATGAGCAAAGACCATCGCTGATTTTGTTCCTTTACTCTTAATCAGTAGGTGAAGATTGGTAATAACCACCCAAAAACTCAATCCAATAACCAATAGTGGAACAAGGTGCAAGGTATTCGCTTGTGCTTGATAAAAAATAGCAGAACAGATAAAGGCGACAACAAAAGTCATCGTAACTTGTTTAAAAAATGTCTTTTTTGCTAAAACAGGTTTATCTTGCCAGTTAGACCAATAACTTAACGCCATAAAGATAAGGGCTATCATCACCAAAGGCAAGAAAAGGGCATTGAAATAAGGTGCGCCAACAGATATTCGTCCTAAATTAAACGCTTGGAAAATCATCGGATAGAAGGTGCCGAGCAAGACCATAAAAAGAGTGACAGAGAACAGTGCATTCAGTAATAGAAACAGAAAATCACGACTGACAAATGAGGTGATTAATGTCGATTTGATGGCCTGATAGCGCAATGCATAGATAATAAAGGCGATAGAGAGAACCGCCATTAAGATAGCGAGCAAGATTAACCCTCGTGTCGGATCAACCGCAAATGCGTGAACTGACGTTAACACACCTGAACGTACGACAAACGTGCCTAAAATACTGAGTGTGAAGATAATCATCGTCAATAAAAGTGTGTAGTGCCTTAAAATACCACGTTTTTGACTGCCAATAAGCGAATGGAGTAGTGCTGTGCCTGCAAGCCAAGGAAGTAGAGACATGTTTTCTACGGGATCCCAAAACCACCAACCGCCCCAGCCTAGCTCATTATACGCCCACCATGCTCCAAGAATAATACCAAGTGAAAGGAATAACCACGCAACCATTGTCCAACTACGGCAGTAACCATACCAGTCTAGATTTTTTCGTTGTTCTTCATCTACAAAAAGAGAAGCTAAACCAAAAGCAAAACTTGCTGCAAATCCCACATAGCCTAAATAGAGTAGAGGAGGGTGAATGATTAAACCAATATCTTGTAGCATTGGATTGAGATCACGCCCCTCTGTTAATGGATAAGCAAAGACCTGAAAAGGGTTTGATGCCATTAATGTAAACAGAGCAAATAAAAAGGTGAGGGCGTTAAGAATGACAAGAACATAAATAATATATTGCTGTGGGTAGGATTTACGTTTAAATGCGATGGTCGCACACCAGCCACTTAATGTCAGCACCCAAAATAGCAGAGAGCCTTCATGCCCTCCCCATACAGCTGCAAGACGGAACATAGTCGGTAAGTGTGAGTTAGAATGTTCAGCAATATATTTAATTGCAAAATCATTAACATAAAACCCATAACCTAGGATACAAATCGACAATAAAGTAAACAGAAAGGTTAATTTAGAAAGAGGGAAAATAATGGATTGTAAATAATTAAATTTAGGCTTACGAGCAATAGCAACAACAAAGATTGAAGAGAGTGAGAGAACGGTGGCAAAAACCAACCAAAGTTGTCCTAACTGTGAAATCATATAAAACCTATTTTAATTTAACAAAGCGTTATCATATCATCCTAATAATTTAATTTAGGATAGTAACCAATAACAAAATAAAACTTAACTTATTAATAATATAAAAACAAATAGTAAAAAATAAATGATGTAACGTAACGAAAAAAATAAAAATAAACAATAAAAAAGAAACTAAAAACAAATGCCGCTTTATTCATTATTTAAAATAATAAAGCGGCATGAAGATAGTACTTATGCGTTTAGACCAGTGTCATTTGACCAGCATATAGAATGAAGATACGTAACATCAGTACGCCAATCAAACTTAATGAAGTCACAACCAGCACAAAACCATTGGTTTTTTGTACTTTTGTTGGCGCAAAGTAGTTCATCGCTAAAGGAATAATCATTCCAACTGCGATGACACCTACCCAGAACCAGGTTGCCCAGAAGCCATGACCAATTGCATTCCAAGCTGCGACTTCACTTTGTCCACCACCTAAAATGAGGCCAACAAAGAAAGTTACCAATAAGAAGAGTTCAAATAGAACGACTGGCTTTTCAACTCGGTGTAACCAAGCAACGGCGTCACTATGACTAGACTCTTTAAAGCCGATAATACCAAACAGTAAACATGCCGCAGCACCTGATGATAAGCTAGAGAATAGAAATAGAACTGGCAATACTGGGTTATTCAACAATGGATAAGTTTTCAATGCTGAAAGTAGGAAACCAGTATATGCAGCGAGTAAGATAGCCAAGATAGCTAATACAAACTCAATGGTTTTCGTTAATGGTTGGATTTTTTCAATAATCACATTCACAAAGTCTAACTTTTCAGGAAGAACAGCGCGAAGTTGCTTATGAAAAATTATCGCCAACCAAGCAAACAGAACCACCATATAGACTTGGAATAACACCACACCCATCGACATAATTGATGATGGATTGAAGTTAAACATTAAGTGCCAAAATGTCAGCGGTCGGTGTAAATGGAAGATTAAGATAGTTAAACCAATGATAATACCAAGAGGTGCTAATAAAGCCATGGCTTTAATAATTCCACTCTCTGATGCATCACCTTTGATAACATTTTTCTTCAGGTAGATTGTTAACATTACCGCACCAGCAGAAACACCGGCTAAAAATAGGTAAATGGCAATAATCCAATCCCAAACTAAAGAATCAAAGTTAAACGCGGCTTCCCATGCACTCATCGTTTTATCTCCCCTGGCTTACTTGGAATTTTAAATAGCTTTGGTTGTGTTCCAAGTTCAACTTTATCGCGATAGTAAGCATTTTGGTTGAGCACCAAATTAATCTCACTATTTTGATCGTTTAAGTCACCAAATGTTAGTGCCTTAGTTGGACATGATTCAACACAAGCCGGTTGTTTACCTTCTGCCAAATTAGTATCACGACAGAAGTTACACTTATCTGCAGTTTTTGATACTGGGTGGAAGAAACGAACTTGGTAAGGACAAGCGGCAATACAGTAACCACAGCCGACACACATATCATGATCAACATCAACGATGCCGGTTTCTTCATCTTTATAAGCCGCATTTACTGGACAAACCATGACACAAGGTGCGTTCTCACAATGCTCACAAGATTTACGTGTGAAGGTATACTCAACGTTTGGATATTCACCTTTTGGCTCACTACGAATAATCTCTAAACGAGAAACACCTTCAGGAACTTGGTTTACTTCACGACACGCTTCTTCACAAGCAGTACAGCCAATACATGCAGATTCATTATGAACCATACCGTAACGTTTTTTACCATCTTTCATGGTGTAGGCAAGAACTTGAGAGCTCATTGAAGTTGCAGCTACGCCGGTCGTCATAATGACAGCACCGCTACCCGCTAAAAATTTACGTCTTGAACAACTCATTCTGACTCCTCATTTTTTGCTTTGATTTGATTGAAGTCGCTATGGCAAGCTACACAAGCACCCACTTTTTGCTTCTGATTCAACTCAAGGATAGAATTTTTGCTGCTATGTAAGCTGTGACAAGAAGAACAGGTCAATTCATCAGCATGAACATCATGTGTCCAATTATCTTCTTGCAATTTCTGAGGGGTGTGACAGTCGCTACACTCTTTATTGGCGTCTAAAATTTGATTGTGTGATTCAACCTTTTTATCTGTTCCAACTTCAGTTTGAGCTGCACTGTATTTAATTACCGTTGAACCACCATCACGATGATCGGGACCGATGTTACTGTGGCAATCGACACAGTTGATATTTTTATTTATTTTATTGAAAACATCATGATCATTATGAGAGGTACTGATGGTTTGCTCGGCGTCTTTATGACACTGAGTACAAGCCACATCACGATCACGTGTTAATGTAACGACATGTCGAGTTGAGGGGGTCGAGTCTGAAACTTGTGGTGTTTCAGCCATCGCTGTGAGCGAGAATCCATAGCTAAAAAGGGCTAATATTCCTATTAACATTTTAACTAGAATACTATTGATTTTACTCATTAGATATCCTTTGCTTCATTATTGGTGTAATGATTTTTTGTATAAATATTACCAATTTGAACAGAAATATAAGTCAAAATAGGTAATTTTATACTTATTATTTTCCGTCATTAAATGATGCAATAATTCAATTGTTAGCCACAACGCTATAAATTGCATCATAAATGATATTTTAAAGTAACGCAATGAAATAAATGAGTTAGATTTCATAGTTTTCTTTCAAATGATACTTATTATCACTCCATGAATTACTACAATTTTTGATAGTTCAATTTTATTTAACTACCTATTTGGCATTATTTAAATTATGTGCAATAGATCACCTAGTAAAATTGATCTGGATCAATTGCATTGCATGCGCCCCCTATTTTTAAATTTATAATAAATTATGATATCTGTGATTCTCTAGTTCATTGTTTAGATCCACACAACGCTCTATAAATGTATTAAGAATTACGGAGAAAAATTTTGAAAATACAGTTTAATCGTCGTGTTTTAACCACGCTCACTCTTGCTGCAACAATTTTATTTAGTGGGTTAACAAGCGCTGCTGATAGTTCAACCATGAAACAAGGCGATCCGCGTAATGACCAGTTCGCTGCTCAACATGCTGATCAATACGAGACATGGAAAGCTACTTCAGAAAGTGAAAAATTAACCGATGGTATCGGTGGTGATACGAATATGGTCGTTCTATGGGCTGGCTACGGCTTCTCTAAAGACTATAATGCACCACGCGGTCACTTTTACGCGATTGATGATATTCGTCAAACATTACGTACAGGTGGTCCAACAGGACCTGACAATGGCCCAATGCCAATGGCATGTTGGAGCTGTAAAAGTCCGGATGTAGGTCGTTTGATCGAAGAACGTGGTGAAGAGGGATACTTCTCTGGTAAGTGGGCTCGTTTAGGTGCAGAAGTTAGCAACCCAATTGGCTGTGCTGATTGTCATGCAACGAATACTGAAGAGTTCAAAAATGGTGGGCCAGCACTACAAATCAACAAGCCGCACGTAAATCGTGCAATGAATGCGATTGGTAAACCTTTTGAAGATCAATCTCGACTAGATCAACAGTCTCAAATCTGTGGTCAGTGTCACGTTGAGTATTACTTTGAAAAAGTAGAAGGTAAAAAAGGTTTTGTTAAATTCCCATGGGATCAAGGTATGGACGTTGATTCAATGGAAGAGTACTACGACAGCATTGAGTTTGTTGACTGGACTCACAAGATCTCTAAAACACCAATGCTAAAAGCACAGCACCCTGAGTATGAAACTTGGAGTATGGGTATTCATGGTAAGAATAATGTAACCTGTATCGATTGTCACATGCCTAAAGTGACGAACGAAGATGGTACGGTGTTTACTGATCATAAAGTCGGTAACCCATTTGACCGTTTCGAAGATACTTGTTCAAAGTGTCACACTCAGTCTAAAAAGCAGATGCAAGACATTGTTAAATCACGTAAAGATCAAGTGCTTAAACTTAAGTTAGCAGCAGAACGTCAATTAGTTGCCGCTCACTTTGAAGCTGGTGAAGCTTGGAAAGTAGGCGCAACCAAAGAAGAGATGGAACCAATCCTTAAAGATATTCGTCATTCACAATGGCGTTGGGATTATGCAATCGCTTCACATGGTATTCATATGCATGCTCCTGAAGTTGCGTTAGAAGTATTAGGGACTTCTTTAGAGTTGTCTGCGGATGCACGTACCAAGTTAGTTCGTGTTCTTGCTAAACATGGTATTACTGAACCCATTGAAATCCCTGATATCTCAACGAAAGCTGCAGCACAGAAAGCAGTAGGTTGGGATATGGATAAACTAAACGCTGAGAAGAAAGAGTTCTTAGAAACAGTGGTTCCTAAATGGGAAGCTGAAGCGAAAGAACGCGAAGCAATGTATAACTATTAATCCAATGATATCTAGTTTATAACAATATCAATCGATGATTAAGAGCCGACCATTTCGATGTTCGGCTCTCTTTTTTCATTAAGAAGACTAGAATAGTATCGTTTTCACGGTTCAGAGTTACTTAAGGAGCTGACTATGCCATTTCTCATTATTGCGATTATTTCCCTTCTCATTGTTATTTTGGCCATTTTTATTCATGACAAAAAACACTTTAAAAATACGCAATTTGTAAGTACTAAAGCAAATAGTCAACGGCCATTGATATTAATGGTTACTGCCGTATTAACTTTAATTACAACTCTATATTTTGTTATTAATGCTTTTCATCAACCGTTGATTAATAAAAGTCAGCAACAAATAGAACAAGATAGTCAAGTGGTCACCTATGAATCTCAAATGACTTCGTTACAAGATAAGCTAAGAGAAGATACCAATAATTCAGAGTTATGGTTTCAATTGGGAGAAGGCTACTTAATTAAAAATGAGTTAGAAAATGCACTTCAGTGTTTTAATTACAGTATTCGTTTGAGTAACGATGTATCTGCTAATCAGTTAGCGGCGAAAGCAACGGTACTTTATTATCTATCTAAGCAATCTATGACAGACGAAGTGACAGCATTACTGACCGCATCATTAAATATTGATCCCTATAATCAAGCCGCGTTGACATTGTTAGCCAATGATAAGTTTGTTGAGTTTAAATACCAACAAGCAATTGATTTATGGCAAAAAGTGCTGGATTCAGAACGTACCGATGTCGATAGAGTCACCATTATTAATTCGATTAATAAAGCTAAACAGTTAATGAATAATAAATCTAAATAAAATTTAATCGATTCTTATTTATGATAAACAGAGTCCGAGTTATTTAACTCGCTCTGTTTATTTCCATTTTTGTCTATGCAAATTCATTGATTCATAAGTCCTTGCTATATAATTTACCAACTTATTTTTACATTATTGAGCGCTCCAATTTAATCGTTTATTCGATTTTATAATGAGTTGTTTAGTTTGCTAGATAGCAAGGTTGATTAATTATGAATAAATTTAAGTCATCTAAAAAACGGAAAGGCCACATGACCCTTCCCGTCGAAGTTGGACAAGAAGAACTGGTTTTAAATCTCGTTAATCGTTGGAATGTTGATGCATTACGTGACTGTGATGGTACTGAAATGCCGGATTCATTACTTCAATCTGACCGAGATATTTATTCAATAATCTGCCTAGTCCGTGCAGATCAAAGTTATGCAAACCACCATCCAGAGTTTTTACATCGCAAATATTTACTTTCTGAACGAGTTATTGCTTTTAGTGATTCAATGACGTTTAGCCCACTTAATGGATATAGTAAAGATAAATATGAAATCGATGACTTTAGTGATCCGAGTTGTTGGTGGGAAGTGAGAGATCGTACAACGGATGAAATTATTGATAGTGAACAATGGTTCTTTGATTTTAGTCATGACAGATTAACCATTGAAAATTGCAAAAAATTCCATGAGTATACCGTCACATTTTTAGTTAGGCAGGTGTGGGATAGTGTCTCAATGTATAATGCATTAACCAATGATTGGGATGGGCCTCCGATAAAAAGTTTAGACCCTTATCATCCTTCATGTCGTCAGCATTTAATTGATTACTATCAGAAGTGGCTTGATGATCATCCTGCAACCACAGTGGTTCGATTTACCACGTTTGCTTATCTTTTTGTGATCGACACTGGGGAAAAAAATCAAGATATCTATCGTGATTGGACGGGATATGGTGAAACGGTCAGTCCGAGAGCATTAAATGATTTTGAACAAAGGTTTGGTTACCGACTATCACCAGAAGTTTTTGTCGATGCGGGATATTACAACGGAACTTATAAATTACCTTCTCAAGAATATTTAGATTGGATGACCTTTATTCAAGACTTTGTGGTTGAATTTGCTGCTGAACTTGTGGCTATGACACATCAAGCGGGGAAAAAATCTGCGATGTTTCAAGGTGATCATTGGGTTGGAACTGAACCCTTTTTAGCCAAATATCAAGATATTGGTTTGGATATTAATATTGGCGCTGTAGAAGATGGCGTGGCATTAAGACGTTTAACCGATTCACCAGGGAGCCAGATTCGAGAAGCCCGTTTTTACCCTTATTTCTTTCCCGATGTATTTCAAACCAGTCATGATCCCGTTATTGAATCTCAAGGTAATTGGAATAAGATTCGAAGAGCCATGTTGCAAAAGCCATTACATCGGATCGGTTATGGTGGCTATCTCTCATTAGCAAATCAGTTTCCTCATTTTATTCAGCATATCGAAGAGATCTCTGATCAATTTGAACAATATTTGCAAAACAGTCAATCGACTGAATCATTAAAACTTCCATTTAAGGTAGCGATTCTTAATGGATGGGGAGAATCGAGAAGCTGGTTACAAAACCAGAGTCGAGACCAACGTTTCTATCTACCTCCTCGTCCAGACGTCATGGATTTTGTTGGCAATAATATCTTGGAGTGTTTAGCCGGGTTGCCGATTGATGTTGAGTTTATTAGTTTCGAGGATATACGTCATCGTGGTATTGATCCGACTATCGATATTATCATTAATAGTGGTGATGCTAACTCGGTATGGAGTGGCGCTCAGTTGTGGGATGATAGTGAGATAATTATAAAAATCCGTCAGTTTGTCTCACAAGGTGGAGGCTTTTTGGGAGTAACCGATCCCTCAGCTTATGACAAAGGCGGGCGATACTTTCAATTAGGCGATATTTTAGGTGTTGAAAAAGAAAATTCATTAACAATGGGGCGAGTTGCTGCTCCAATTAGTTATGATAAAACACATTACCTCAGTCATTTTGTTTCAACAAAAAGTGACTTTGGAAATTTAAGTTACGTTTATCCTCAAGCTGATAACCTCTCTATTATTGCAGCCCAAGAACAACATTTGGCATTAACCGCTAGGGAATATGAACAAGGGCGAGCGGTCTATTTAGCCAATCTACCTTTTAGTCGGGATAATGCTTATTTATTACAACATATCTTGATCTGGCTTGCTCAGCAAGAGTATCGAACTCACCCTTGGTTATCTAACAATCCGAACGTAGATGTTGCTTACTTTCCAACAACAAAGAGGGCGACAGCAATGAATGCAACACCGAAAAAACAAGTGGTAGAAATCTTAGATATTCAAGGGATTCATAAGATCATCCACTTAGCGCCTTATGAATGGATATGGCGAGGGGAGGAAGGTGAATTATAAATATTAATAAATATATTCCAAGAATTGGCGTTGCTAGTAGGCGACAAGTGAGTGAGGTCCCATGTGTATAGGTGTACGATATGATTGGAGCGAGTAAACGTAGTCAACAACCTAGCCGCTTATCCTTAATAGTCTGTTTAACATTTTAATGAAATGGTGGTTGAGATGAAATTGATACATGGATTGAAAATTTTATTACTTTCTCTATTCTTTATTCAAAATAGTGTATTTGCTAATGACTTAATGGTTTTAACCGAACGGGTAACTCCGAGTGTATTTAATAATGCTAAATCTTTTGCAGAACGAGGTGGTGTTAATCTTCAGGAAGTTGCTAATGAGTACCAACAATCGTTGCAACCTGATGGCAGTTGGCCAGATCTTCCTTATCAGGAGATATCAAATAATGACTATCCAATAAGAACACATTTAGACAGGGTGCAAACCATTGCCGCTGCAGCATATGAAATCGATAATCCAGCTTATATTCAATCAGTTATTGATGCCTTACTCTTTTGGTATTCCGAGTCAAGGGTAAATAGTAATTGGTGGTGGAATGAAATTGGTAAACAGCTCCGATTAGGTGTTGTAGCTTTAATGCTTAATGAAACGCTTCCCTCCAATGTTTTACTTATGATTCAAAATGATATGCCGAAGGAACCCTATAAAACAGGGGCTAATCGAACAGATATCTCGAAGCTTGTTATATATGGTGGCTTGATTGCTAAAGATGAAGCATTAGTTCAAAGTGGGTTAAATGGAATATCTGAAACTATATTTCTTACTGACAATGAAGGAATTCAACAAGACTACTCTTTTCAGCAACATGGTCCACAATTGTATAATGGGGGTTACGGAGAGGTTTTTTTCAATACTGCTGTTTTTTGGGCTTATCAGGTCAGGGATCTGCAATGGAAATTCACCGCTGAGCAAGTTGATATATTGTCGAGTTATCTATTAGATGGTGTCCAATGGATGAACGCAAAAGGGGTCCTTGACTTTAATGTCAATGGTCGTGGAATTAGCCGAAAACAAGCTGAAATTAAAAAGTTACCCATATTAAATACAGATTATATTGCTGACTTGAACCCTGAAAGATCAAGGGAAGTATTGCTATTTAAGCAACATATAAATGGAGAAAGTGCGGGATTAAATGGATTCAAATCTTTCTGGCGCTCAGATTATGTTGCCAAAGTTGGAGCTGGACATTTTATTGGGATAAAAATGAACTCTAATCGAACAGAACCGACTGAGGCTGGTAATAATGAAAATTTAAAAGGTCAGTGGCTTGGTTTTGGTAGTATGGCAATTATGCAAACGGGTGATGAATATTACAATTTATTCCCTGTTTGGGATTGGCGGTTAATTCCTGGAGTAACGGGACCTGAGATCGACAATAAACCAACTAATTGGGGACAAATTATGATGGATACCTCATTTGTCGGTGGGGTGTCAAATGGTCGGTTTGGTATTGCGGTTATGGATATGAATGCTTACTCTACTGAGGCAAAAAAAGGTTGGTTTAGTTTTAATAATGAATTAGTTGCCCTCGGTGCGGGTATTTCATCCTCTCATGAAAAGTATGTCAGTACTACAGTCAATCAGACTAGGCTAAACGGTGACGTTACTGTGGATGGCGCAATCTATTCAGTAGGAAGTCGTCAATTAGTTAATACATCATGGGTTCATCATGATGGCGTTGGATATGTATTTCCAGCGAATTGGTATGGACGACTAGATAACGATTCCAAGAGCGGTAATTGGTACGATATCAACCGTTCACAAGAAAAACAACAGGTTAGTGATGATGTTTTTTTATTAAAAATAGGACATAGCTGGCAACCAACAAATGCTAAATATCAATATATTATTGTGCCAGAGATGACAGCACAGCAGACTCAAGCTTATGCACAACGACAATCAATTACAGTATTGATGAATACGGATGAAATACAGGCGGTATCACAAACTGACCTCCAAGTGGCTGGAATTATTTTTTATCAACCAGGCACCATTCAATTACCTAGTGGAACTCGTCTAACTGTTGATAAAGCGAGTTTAGTGCTGATTGATGAATCAAAGGAAAAGCCAGAGTTGACATTATCAACACCAGGAAGTGGAACGGTTGTGAATTTAACTATTAATAATGGCATTAATGAATGGACGACAACAGTGTTAACGCCTTCAGAAACAAAATGGTTAGGTAGTAGCGTTGCCGTAAATTTTGGAACTCAACAAGTTGAAATTGATGTTACACAAGATGCATTTATCCGAGATGGTGCTTATAAAGATCAAGCTTTTGGAAAAAACAGTTATTTAGCGGTCAAAAATGATACCGAAGGGTATTCAAGAAAAACAATACTTCAGTTTGATACATCAAGCTTAGAGTCAATGAATATTCTGTCAGCGAAATTACGTTTACATGTGAAAAATATCAATGATAGCTTAGAGCGAGATTTAACTCTCTCTAGACTGGTTGCTTCTGATTGGAATGAAGAACAACTGACTTGGCGTTCACAATTAGCCAAAGATCTTATTGGTCAGACATTTACCGTAAATCATAGTCAGTTAGATCAGTGGGTTGACATTGATATCACCGATATCATAACAACGGGCAGATTAAATTTATTGATAGAAAATAATGGAATTCAAGACAGTAAATCTGATATGAGCTTTTCCAGTCGAGAGGTGGGGAAGGGGGCTAAATTAATGATTACCATTGATGAGTAATTAGAAGCAACTGAAATGCTACTTATTCGCCCCATTGATGTTATTGAAATTATATCAATGGGGTTTTGTTCTCCCTATTACTTGAAGTTGCTAGCCTAGATTAGTAGCATTAGTAGTAACGTCTACGCTCGTTCACTCCAATCATATAGTGCAGCTATAGCCTTCATACTTGAAGTCGCTAGGTTGTTGGCTGTATTCGTTCGCCCCAATCATAGAGTACACCTATACTCATGGGGCCTCACTCACTTGCCGCCTACTAGCAACTCCAATTATTTTAGGTATATAGTCATGGGGCTTCACTTACTTGTCGCCTACTGGCCGCTCCAATTACGTTGGGTATCATTTAATAAGGAACAATCTTGGACAGAATTTTACGCTTATACCAAGGATCTTCAACTCGGATTAATTCTTTAGCGAGAATACGGAGTAACTCTATTTCATCTTTACCGTTTGGATTAAATGGCAAATTATTGAGTTGATATGGGTCTTTAATATTATTAAAATAAAGTGTATTAATTAATTTATTTTGTTCATTAATTTCTAGTGCTAGGGTTTTCGTTGTTGTTTTTACCCCTCGACTACAAGGGAAGTAATTAATGAAATTATTATTTTTATCTCTTTCTCCATCTAAATTTTTAATATAAAGTGCAGCCTGATCTTGATTGTTTTCTTTATGGTTTATATTATTTATTAATTTTTTGGAACGACTTTTACCATCAATATTTATCGGGCATATATCATCTAGATTTAATTCAGTTAGAATTGTAGGAAAGATATCTGCACTATTAATGAAAAGTGAGTTAATCTCAAGACCGTTAGCCTTTGCACTTTTTAATAAAAATGGAACAGAAAAGGCTTCATTATAAATACAGTTTTTTTCCTCTTCAATACCATGACTACACAGCATATCACCGTGGTCACTAGTAAATATTATGACGGTATTATCCCATTCGCCCATATCTTTAACTTGTTGGATAATTCTGCCAAATTGTTGATCGACACCAGTGACACTGGCAAAATAAAATTGTGCAAATTGGGTTTTATTAAGATTGAAATCTACGTTATCCCTTAATAATAGTTCATGAGGCGCGCGATCTTTATAGGTCAACCAATCGCTTTTTCTACAATCATCGACACTGGAATAAGGAGTATGAGGTGGGTTCATTGCGATAAATAGTGCAAAAGGCTTATTGATATCTCTCTGATGATGACTGTTTTTGAGGTAATCAATGGCTTTGTTGGCCTCATGCTCGGCAGACCAGCAATTTGGTATCGAACGAATTCCATCATTGTCATAATAATGTGGATTATTGTGCTGATCGAATGTTCCATAACCGTACCAATAATTAATGTTATGACGTCTATGAGGTTCGGTGTATGAATCCCAAACAGCTTGAAAACTGTTCATTTCTTTATCAGACGATGAATTTACACCGACATAATTTAATGGATTAGCAGGATCATTTTTAGTTGGAAAGTCGAGGTGCCATTTCCCAATGTACCCTATATCATAACCAGACGCTGCGAGTAAATCGGTTAAACACTCAGCATCTGAAGGAAGTTCTGACAAAGGACGTTCCGAATTACAATTTAAAGGCACCCCACTTTTTGCTGGGTACTGACCTGTAAATAGACTTCCTCGATAAGGACTGCAGAGTGGACAGTTACTGACTGCATTGGGGTAGATTGTGGATTGCATAGCAAAAGCGTTTAAATTTGGTGTTTCTACCGGATCGCCATTTCCTGGTATTAAGTGAGAGAGTTGAGAGTCTTGCCAAATACCTAATGACATTTGTCGAAATTGATCTGGAAATACATAAATTAAATTTATATTTTTCATTGTCACTCTTAGTTGAACGATGTTTATTTTACGATATCAATTATAGTTATTCTTTTTTGTCTCATATTTAAAAATAAACACGATTAAACGTTGGAGAATAAGATCACTTATAAAATGGATGAGTAAGTTGTGTTTTAATATCCCCTTCTTACTTGAAGTTGCTAGATTGTTGGCTATATTTATTCGCCCCAATCATATAGAAAACCTATACTCATGGGGCCTCATTCACTTGCCGCCTACTAGCAACGCCAATTACTTTGGGTATAAGTGTTAAATATAAGTAAAAGTGCATTCTATTTACAACTGGTCGATATTTTTATTAATAATATTTTGTATTTTAAAATAATATGGAGTTAGTATGAGTAATGAAAATAAATTATCTTATTTGATTAAAACAGTGGCGTTAACGACCTTAACAATCCCTTTTATGACTTGGGCTGCAAGTTATAATGAATCACCTGAATTGAAAAAATTAGTTGAGACTGGGGAGTTACCATCAATAGAGAATAGATTACCCGAACAACCTTTAGTCATCGAACCTTTTGAAGCAATCGGTCAATATGGCGGTACTTTAAACTTAGTGGGGAAGTCTGGAGATAATGGGCACCGAATAAGAACCATCGCGTATGATAACCTGTTTAATTTTGATTATTTATATACCAAGGTAATACCTAATTTAGCGACAGAGTTTACGGCTAATGAAGATAACAGTGAATTTATTATCTCTTTACGAAAGGGGGTAAAGTGGTCTGATGGTAATCCCTTTACGGCAGAAGATATTGCTTTTTATATTAATGATATTATTGGTGATCCTGAACACGCAGGTAACCGACCATTAGCTTTACCTTCCCATGACTCAGCAAAGGCTGAAGTTATTGATCAATATAAAATAAAGATAACATTAGCTAAGCCGAATGGCCTATTTATTCGTAGTTTAGCGACCGTTGATAGTGAAAGTTTTACTGCCTTTCCAAAGCATTATTGCTCTCAATTTTTGCCTAAGTTTAATAAAGAGGCTGAAAGTAATGCCAAAGACGCCGGGTTTGATTCTTGGCGTCAATATGCATCGACTAAATGTGAGGCACACTATTTTATAGAGCATTATAATAATATTGATAGGCCTGTTTTAACTGCATGGAAAGTGAAAACACCTCCCGGACCAAATGCCAGTTTTGCGGAATATGAAAGAAATCCTTATTACTGGCAAGTTGATACAGAAGGTAATCAACTTCCTTATTTAGACTCTGTACGTTGGCGCTTCAGCGAAGATTTAGAAGAGATGGTTTTACGGGCAGCCAATGGAGAAACAGATTATCAATTTCGTCATATTGGTAAGCCGAACTATCGTTCATTGCTTATCGATAATGAGAAAAAAAGTGATTATACCTATGAGTTTCGTCCAAATACATTAAGTACCGCATTAGCGATAGGTTTAAATCAAACAACCAAAGATCTCGTCAAGCGCGAATTATTCAAGCAGAAAGATTTTAGGGTTGCGCTATCTCATGCCATTGATCGAGAAGAGATTAGTGAAACTATCTTCTCTGGTGCTGTCGATGCTCATCAAGCCTCGCCAATAGAAATTTCCTCTTATTTTGATCAAGAAATGGCCACACAATACACGGCGTTTGATCCAAAAAAAGCCAATCAATTATTAGACTCTCTCGGTCTAGATAAGAAGGATAAAGAGGGATACAGGCTATTAAGTGATGGAAGACGATTAAGGATTGATGCAGTCTCTAAAACCAATGATAAAGGTGTTATTGCTGACTCCCTAGAGTTGATAAAGAACCAATGGAAAGAGGTTGGTGTATTTCTTGATATTAGAGTTTTAGAGATTAACCACGTTGTTAATTTACGTTTAACTAATGATTTTGATTTAATTCCAATTCAAGGTGATGGTGGTGTTGGAATTATTGATGAAGCGCGTCATTATCTACCCTTTAGCCCTGAATCCACATGGGGGCTTGGTTACTATTTCTGGGCGAATGAACCCACAAATGAATTTGCTGTTGAACCACCGGCACATATTAAAAAACAATTGCAATTATGGGATGAAATAGAAAATAGTTCGTCTCAAGATGAACAGTTTAAATATATGCAACAGATAATGAAAATAGCAAAAGATAATTTTTATGTTATTGGGACAGTTGAAGCACTCCCTGCTGGTGTTGTTATGAGTAATAAATTAAAAAATGTACCAGACAATATGCCACAGTCATGGACATTCCCAACTCCAGGGCCAATGAGAATGGGACAACTCTGGAAGGAGCAATAACTCTTAATCATGGGCTGACAAAATAAGATATATACCCAAAGTCATTGGATGCTAGTAGACGGCAAGCAAGTACGCTCTCATGAGTATAGGTGCGCTATATGATTGGGGCACACGAATGTAGCCAGGAATCTAGCAGCTTCAAGTATGAGAGGGATAGCTGTTGATGTGAAAGCGTCTGTTTCAGAAGATGACATCAGCAGCATCCATTAATCTAAATGGAATTAAGGACAAATAATGAGTAGTTTTTTGCTCTTTGTGTTCAAACGGCTGTTATCTATCTTTATTACAATTTTTGCCGTTTCTATTGTAATTTTTGCTGTCATTGATTTACCGCCTGGCGATTTTGCCTCATCGAAGATCGCAGAACTGCAATCAATGGGGCAAACCGTTGATCCTCAGATGATTTATACATTAAGAGAAATGTACGGTCTAGATAAATCATTGTTAGAACGTTATAGCTATTGGATGTCAGGATTAATGACAGGGGATTTAGGAATATCATTAACCAACAATCAACCTGTTTGGGATACGATAAAACCCCGTATTTGGCCTACCATCATTTTAGCTGCAAGCGTCTTCTTATTTCAGTTTTTAATTGCGATTCCAATCGGAATCTATTCGGCAATTCGTCAATATTCTTGGGGTGATTATATTGCCACCATTGTTGGCTTTATTGGAATGGCTACCCCTAACTTTGTTTTAGCTATAATCGCATTATTGATTGGCTATTATAACTTTGATGTCATTGTTTCTGGGCTCTTCTCTGATGAGTTTCTTGATCAACCTATGTCTTGGCAGAAATTTGTCAATGCGGCATCTCGAAGCTGGATCTATATTTTAGTTGTTGGTACTGCGGGTTTAGCGGGCATTATTAGAATAATGCGGGCCAACTTGTTAGATGAGTTAAAGAAACCTTACGTTAAAACTGCACGAGCAAAAGGGCAAACCGAAACTAAGTTACTATTAAAATACCCGGTTAGAATTGCAATTTTGCCTATTGTTTCAACGATTGGTTGGATGCTACCGGCACTATTAGGTGCTGATGTTATCGTTAGTCAGGTATTAAATATCCCAACGTTAGGCCCATTAATGCTCTCAGCATTACGTTCGCAAGATATGTATGTTGCTGGGGATATTCTATTGATTATGTCACTACTTACTATTATTGGTACCCTTATTTCAGATCTACTGCTCTATTGGGTTGACCCAAGAGTGAGAGTAGGAATAGAGAAGGAATTCTAAAAGATGAAAAATATAACATTACGTTCATTTAACACCCTTTTTCATCGAGAAAAAAAGAGTATCGATCTTACTACTGCAACTCAATGGCAATTAATTTGGATAAAATTGCGTCAACATAAATTAGCTTGGTTGAGTTTGTGGTTTTTATTTTGGGTCTATTTAATTGCGATATTTGCAGAATTTTTTGCGCCTTTCGATCCTAGTGATAATTGGAGAAAATATACTTATGCGCCGCCTCAATCCATTAGTTTTTTTGAAAAAGGTAATGACGGATGGAGTTGGGCTCCTCATCTTAATTTGTATACCAATAAAGTTGATCCTCGTACATTAAAGCGAATCTACCAAGAAGATGAAAATAATCGAGTTTACTTCTCTTTTTTTGCTAAAACTGAGAAGTACAAATTACTTGGATTCATTCCGATGAGTCACAAACTTATTTACCCAGATGACCCTAGTCAGCCTTTTTTTATATTAGGTGCTGATCGAATGGGCAGAGATATGTTATCTAGATTGATTTATGGGGCGAGAATATCACTCTCAGTTGGATTAATTGGCGTATTAACCACCTTCATCTTAGGTATCTTTATTGGCGGAGTATCGGGCTACTTTGGGGGGGGGTGGATAACTTTATTCAACGAAGTATTGAATTTATGAAGTCTATTCCAACGTTACCATTATGGATGGCACTATCCGCCTCACTTCCAGCTGAGTGGAGCTCTTTAACTAAGTATTTTTTAATTACAATATTACTCGGACTGATCTCTTGGCCGGATTTAGCTCGAGTGGTAAGAAGTCGATTTATGTCACTAAAAGGAGAAGAGTATGTCGCAGCGGCTTGGCTAGATGGTAATAGTCCGATTGAGATTATAAGAAATTATATGGTTCCTAATTTTCTTAGCCATATTATCGCGGTTGTGACGTTAGCGATCCCAGCAATGATTTTAGGAGAGACGGCATTGAGTTTTCTTGGATTAGGATTACAAGCGCCGATAGTCAGTTGGGGTGTCTTATTGCAAGAAGCCCAAAATATTCGAGCCTTAGCAGAAGCCGCTTGGTTACTTATTCCTGCCTTAGCTGTTGTATTAGTGATCCTTGCGATGAATTTTGTTGGCGATGGTCTACGGGATGCGTGTGACCCTTACCATGATCAGGAGAGATAATAATGAGTCATCCTATTTTACAAGTTAAAAACTTGAATATTAGCTTTCCTACCAGTACGGAACTTTTTCATGCAGTGAAAGACGTCAGTTTTGATTTACATTCAGGAGAAACCTTATCATTGATTGGTGAGTCAGGATCTGGAAAATCAGTGACAGCTTCTGCATTGATGCAGCTTATTGATAATCCTGGAAGAATAGATTCTGGAGAAATCTTCTATTCCGATAAAGAGAATGAAATCCTTGATATTGCGAAATTAGATCCTAAGTCTGAGATATGTCGTTCACTACGTTGTTTTAACTTTTCTCTGATCTCTCAAGAACCGATGTCTGCATTAAGTCCAGTCCATAAAGTGGGTGATCAAATTAAAGAAGTTCTCTGCTTAATCGATTCAACTATGACAAAAGGCGAGGCGCATTCAAGGGCGATTGAGTTGTTATATCAAGTTCAAATGCCAGAACCTGAGAGTTTAATCAATAAATATTCATTTGAACTGTCTGGTGGCCAGAGGCAACGGGTTGTTATTGCAATGGCGATTGCCTCGCAACCTGATGTTTTAATTGCTGATGAACCAACGACTGCACTTGATGTCACGACTCAAGCGGAAATTTTATCTCTACTGGCTGATCTTCAAAAAGAGTATGGCATGGCAATTCTTTTTATTACTCATGATTTGGGTGTGGTTGCACAAATCTCAGATCGTGTCGCTGTTATGGAACAAGGAGAGCTGGTTGAATGTGGAGAAGTCGCTCAGATTTTTGAGAAGCCACAACATCCGTACACATGTAAATTAATGAATGCAACAAGAGCCTTAGAGCATAAATCCATTATTAAAATACCATTTGAATTTGAAAAAAATACGACAAATTCTCAAATATTAACCATCAAAAATCTGAGTAAAAAATTTGAGAAGCCAAGTGGTTTTTTCGAAAAAAAGCAATTTATCACCGCGGTTAATCATGCCAATTTAGAACTGTATCCAAGAGAGTCTTTAGGAATTGTTGGAGAGTCCGGATCAGGGAAAAGCACATTGGGTCGAGCTATTTTAGGACTATCTCCTGCAACGGAAGGTCGTATTAGCTATTTAGCAAGTCATGATGGTGAGATCGTCGATCTTTCCAATTACAAAAGAAAACCTCGAGACATCCTGTTTTCTCAACTGCGTTTAATCTTTCAAGATCCGTGGTCGTCACTTAATCCAAGAATGACTGTTTTCGATATCCTAGAAGAGCCGTTAATTAAGTTACAACCTGATCTCAATAAAGATGAGCGAACATTGAGAGTCAGAGATATGATGGATTGGGTTGGGTTAAAAGCTGATTTTTCTAGTCGGTATCCTCATGCTTTTTCAGGTGGGCAACGACAACGAATAGTCATTGCTCGTGCGTTAATTACACAGCCTAAAGTGGTTATTGCTGACGAAGCAACCGCAGCATTAGATGTCTCTTTACGTTCGCAAGTTCTCGATTTATTAATTGAGTATCAGAACCGATATGGTACTTCTTTTATTTTAATTACCCATGATATCGCAACCGTTAAGTACTTTTGTGATCGTGTTATTGTTTTGAAAGAGGGGGAAATAGTAGAACAAGGGACGGTTGATGAGGTAATTTTTCATTCTAAACACCCTTATACCAAGCGATTAATTGCGGCTGTTCCCATCGCGGAAGTGACTCATTAATTCTATGTTCAAATCATAATTCGTGTTGCTAGTATATAAATTGCCGTCTACTAGCAACGCGAATTATTTTAAGTCTAAAACTTTAATCCTTAATAAAAGGGGGTTGCTTATTTTTGACTAAACATTTTAGTTATTATCTTGCCAGTTAATAGAAAAAAATATTAAAATATAAAAATCCATTAAAATAATGACTTAATTATGACTTAATTATGACTTCTGAAATTATTATTCTTTCTTCACTGACCTTTTTTACCTCTGCCTTTACTGCCATTGTTGGTGCGGGTGGGGGATTGGTGTTATTAACTCTGCTACCACAATGGTTAGCCCCTGCGGTTATTATCCCTGTCCATGGCGTTGTGCAATTGTTTAGTAATTTAAGCCGTGCTTATTTTATGAAAAACAGTATTGATCGCTCCGTTATCCCGTTGTTTATTGTTGGCTGTACCACAGGCGCTATTGCTGGTGGCTTGATACTTAAACAGATCTCGTTGGAGTATATTCCTTTGATTATGGGCATTTATGTTCTGTTAAATCTTTGGTGTAAGCCGGCGATGAAGCTATTTAGCCAAGTTGAAAGCCTATTTTTATTAGGTGCAATTCAAGGTAGTATCGGGCTGTTTATCGGTGCGCCGGGTCCGTTGATTATCTCAGCAATGAAGAAAAAATATTCCAACCATCAACAGCTAGTTGCAACTACCGCTATTTTTACAGCCTTTAGCCATATGACTAAGTTGGTGATCTATATTTTGCTCGGATTTGCTTTTATCAATTATCTACCACTTATTACTTTTATGATTATTGCGGCAATAGCGGGGTCCTATGTCGGTAAAAAACTGCAAGGGAAAGCAAATATTAAATATTTATCAGTAGTATTATCGATTATTTTGACATTTTTAGCTTTCAGAATGATTTTTACTGCGCTTAATCTTTAATTGCCGATCTTTACGTGAATATTTTGAAATGAATGTCTCAATAAACGATGAGCGAATAATAAAAAGCCCCATTGAAATTAACTATACCCTTCATAGTTGAAGTCGCTAGGTTGTTGGCTGTATTCGTTCGCCCCAATCATAGAGTACACCTATACTCAGGGGGCCTCACTCACTTGCCGCCTACTAGCAACGCCAATTATTTTAGGTATAAATCAAATAAGTTAATTTCAATGGGGCTTTATTTTACCCTTTCAAGGTTGATGGATATGACTTAATTATAAATCATCAATAATGACATAGGTCGCATAAACAGGACCATGAACACCAACCACTTTAATTAATTCAATATCTGCTGTCGAGCTAGGGCCCGAGATAAAGTTAACACAAGAAGGAACTCGTTCACCACGTTGGGCTTGGTGATGGAGTCTTTCTGTTGCTTGGGTGATGCGTGGCACGAGTGCGCTTTTAGGCACGACAAAGATTGATGCTTCAGGTAATAAACTGATCGCTCGTCCTTGTGCTGCTTGGCTATAAAGTACCATGGTGCCTGACTCTGCTAGTGCTTGTTCAGCAAAAACAATCCCAACTTTTGCTCGCTCTGCCACTTCAATATTGCCTTGATAACCTAATGACTGATCCCAAACAATAGGCATCATCATACTATCTTGTAACTCTTCAACCTCAATTAAACCCAATAATCGTGTATCCGCTGAGATAGAGATATCGTATTTATCTGTTTCCGGCTTACTGGTTAAAGCATCATCATTTTGACAATAATTGAGACACTCTTGCTTTAATGTTGCAGTTAAGTCAGCTTGAGTCGTCACAATTGCATTTGCACCTAATGTGCTCTGCGTATATTCCACTAACACATCTTTAAGTTGATCTTGGCTAAAATCAGCCATTACATCTTGATGGCAATTTGAGCGAAAAGCCGGCTTCGCTACAGGTGTTAATTGTCTCTCTCTACCTAGCTTTTTCGCTAAGTTATCTAGAAAACTGGATTTATTATAGATGCGACCAGATTGTTCACTGGAATTTTTTGTATTCGTAGACATTATCTGATACCTCTTAGTTTTGTTTTCTATTTTTAAACCAGCTACGGAAAGATTGACCATCAGGTTGTGGAAGATCTCGAGTCTCAGCCCACTCACCAATCGCACCGACATTAAATGGCATTTTACCGTTACGGATTAAGCTACCCGCAAACCGCGCACCCACTTTCACTGTGGTATCCCAAATGGCAGGATGTGCATTAACAAAGGTAAAAGCACTGATTGAAGCGCGTTCAATAAAGGCACTACGACCCTCTTTGGCGATATTTTCACGGTGTTTTAATAGGAGATCCGATAATGGGATTTTCACAGGACAAACATCATGACAGGCTTTACATAAGCTACAGGCATTGGGGAGATCTTTAAAATCATCATAACCGCCTAATAGAGGAGATAATACTGCACCAATTGGACCAGAGTAGATTGAACCGTAAGATTGACCACCAATGTGTCGATAAGCTGGGCAAGTATTGACACAAGCCGCACAACGAATACAACGTAAAATGTCTTTAAATTTCGAGCCTAGAATATCAGAACGGCCATTATCTAAGATCACTAAATGGAACTCTTCTGGACCATCACACTGATCATTTTCGCGAGGGCCAGTTAACGCGGTCACATAACCTGTTAATGGTTGACCCACAGCACTACGACAAAGCAAACTAACGACGATGTCTAACTCTTCAAAGGTCGGAACAATACGCTCCATGCCCATGACGGCAATGTGAGTTTTTGGTAGTGATGTCGCTAAACGGGCATTTCCTTCATTGGTGACAAGGCTAATCGAACCTGACTCTGCAACCGCAAAGTTACAACCGGTAATCCCAATTTCAGCTTCAAGAAAATCATGACGAATGTGTTGACGAACAAAACGCGTCATCTCTTCAGGGTCAGTTGTGCCTTGGTAATTTAGTTTTTCTTTAAAGATATCTTTAATTTGAGTACGATTTTTGTGTAGTGCTGGAACAACAATGTGGGATGGTGGATCGTAATCATCCACTTGAAGAATATACTCACCTAAATCCGTTTCAATCACTTCACAATCGTTGCGAGTAATCATTTGATTTAGACCAATCTCTTCCGTCACCATTGATTTAGATTTTACGACTTTCTTTGCATTTTTCTGCTGAATAATATTTTCAATATAATCAGAGGCTTCTTCTTTGGTTTGAGCAAAAAAGACATGACCGCCATTACGTTCAACATTGTTACTCAGTTGATCGAGATAATAATCTAAATGTTCAAGGACATGGTTACGGATATCCATCCCCATATCACGCCACTCTTCCCAATGACCTAATGCATCAGCGGCTTTTTGACGATTAGCGAACATACGCTCTTGAGCACCTGCAACGGCTTGACGCATATTGTCATCTTTCATTTGGATTTCAATACGTTCTTTAAATTTGATATCACTTGTTTTCATTGACATAGCCGTTACTCCTCAGTGACTCATTAATACATCGACGATGTGTAAAACTTTAACCGGTTTACCTTCACGGCTAATACGACCACCAATATTGATTAAACAACTGATATCGGCACCAATTAAATAATCAGGCTCAACCTCAGAGATGTGTAATACTTTCTCTTTCACCATTTCACCCGAGATCTCAGACATTTTAACCGAGAACGTGCCACCAAAACCGCAACATGTTTCTTGGTTTTTAATGCCAACCATCTCTAAACCTTCAACATTCGCTAATAGTTTTAAAGGCTCTTCGCGAACACCTAGTTTACGAATTAAGCTACACGATGGGTGATAAACAGCACGACCATTTAAACGTGCGCCTAAGTTTTCGACACCTAATTGATTGACGATAAACTGGGTTAATTCAAAAAATCGATCTGACACTTTTTGAGCACGTTCTACCCATTCAGGTTCATCAGCGAGAAATTCTGGGTATTTTTTGATACTGGCAACACAAGAGCCAGCAGGAGAAACAATTGGGTAATCATTTATTTCAAAAGCAGTAATCATATTTTTTATTGCTGCTTTACTTTCTTTGATATAGCCACTGTTCAATGATGGCTGACCACAACAACCCTGTTTTTCTGGGAAAATGACTTCACAATTTAATTTCTCTAATAAAAGTACGGTTTTCTTGGCAACTTCTGCTTTAACAGTGTCTCCAAGGCAAGTGACAAAAAAGTTTACTTTCATTATTCGACTCCGGGGTTAACTAGGGCATTTGCTGGATATCATCTATTTTAGATGATTGGGTGGGTTGTTAATAACATTAACAACCCAATATTAGTTTTCAATTTTATTTACAAGAATGCGCTTACAATTGCCGCGATAACGCCATAAACAATCATAGGTTTAACGGTACGCTTAATTATGTATCCTTCTTGGTTTTTAATACCGAGTATCGTTGACACAGCAATAATATTATTAAGGCAGACCATATTCCCCATCGCACCGCCCACTGATTGTAATGCTAAGACCAAATGAGTAGGCAGACCTACAGTTGTTGCAATCGTGTTTTGAATCGCACCAAACGTTAAATTCGAAACGGTTGCAGAGCCTGAGAAGAATGCACCGACTGCACCAAGGTAACTTGCCACATATTGCCAATTTTTACCCATCACGTCCGCAAATGCCGTACCGACAGTCATGATTGGTGAGTGTTCACCACCTAACATCATAAATTTAACCATAATTAATGCACCGATTAGGGCGATAAATGGTAATTTTATGCCTGATGCCGTTTCTGTAAATGCACGTTTTGCATCTTTAGAGGGCATTTTGAAGATGATAATTGAAATAATTGAAACAACTAAGAATGGTATAATTGCTGGAACGTAGAGTGTTTTATAAGCCCAGGCTGCATGAGTACCGAAAATATCACTAAACTTAATAATTAAAGCACGACTGACACTTAAATGACCGAATGAACCAAAGTCAAAACTAAACAGCTGAGTTGCATCATTTAATAATCCTTTTATTCCTAATTGTTTAATTCGAGTTAGAACTAGTATTGCAATTAATAGGATGGTTGGAGTCATTGCTTTTACAACATGTGTAAAAGGAACCTTGGATTTTTCAACTAATTGAGAATCGGTTGGATTTGATTCTTCATCATTGTTTGATAGGCCAATATTATAATTAGCAAGAATAATTGATAGTACAAAACCAATCGCACCACCCACAAGAGCAGGGAACTCGTAATTCCATTGTGCCAGAATTAAGTAAGGTAAAGTACAAGAGAAAATACTTAGTTGAATATAGATGATATTTTTACGAATCGCTCTCCAACTCATCAAGAATCGTAACGCTAATAAAGGGATGATGGTAGCAGCAATAGTATGAATTAATGCTGTTGTGCGCCCAACATCTAGTAGTGCTTGATCATTTAAGCCAAGATTACCAAAACCAAACCAAGTAGGTGTTCCTACTGCACCAAATGAAACGGGTACAGAGTTCATGACTAATGCAAGCATTGCAACCTTTAATGGATTGAAACCAAGTCCCATTAAGATTGGTGCAGCAATCGCCGCAGGTGTACCAAAACCAGAAGCACCTTCAAGCATAAAGGCAAAAGCCCAACCAATAATCATTAATTGAGCAATTTTATTTTTATTGATGGTTTCAAGCCAGCGACTAGTAATCGCTTGCGCACCAGAAATTTCATTAACACGATTTAAAAGAATAGCACCGGCAATAATCGACACAGGTGTAATGGCTGATAAAGCACCAGTAATTACATTTGCACCGACTAATATTGGGTTAGCGTCAAAATAGAATAGTTGTAGAATACCAACTAATACTGCGGTTGCGGGTAGTGCAATATATGAAGGGTAGGCATTCTTTTTTGTCATCATCCAAATTAGTAATAAAATTGGAAAGACTGAGATAATTATATTTTCCATTAATGACGTCTCTATAATTAGATAGTGGTTAGTTACTAGATATAATAACGAATTAATTAATTACATCCAGCTATTTAAATTATATGAATGGTAATGCTTATTATCTTCTTGTGAATTAATTTTATTTGATTTTTTAATTAAAGTGTTGTGGTTCAATGGGTTATTGTGATCATTTGATGTTCCATATAATATTGGTATCTTTTATTTCATTTGTGGAATAAATGGGAATTATAAACTTAATTATAAATTTGGAATTATTTTTTCCATTTAAATAAATAAAATTATTTAAATCTGAGTAATTAAATATTGATAGGTTAGCCCTTTGTGGGTGGTTGTGTTGGTTTATTTTAATTAATCAAAATTTATTGAAAATAAGAATTCAATAAATTTGATATAGATCAAATAAACGTTAATTAGACATTTTCCGCTAAAAAAACAATAAAAATTTAGTGAGTTTTAATCTTTTTTAAAGGGGTATTTCGACGTTCGCATATTTCATGTTAGTAAATAAGGATTTAATCCCTCCCCTCATACTTGAAATCGCTAGGTTGTTGGCTGCATTCGTTCGCCTCAATCATATAGTACACCTATACTCATGGGGCTTCACTCAATTGCCACTTACTAGCAATCCTAATTATTTTAAGTATAACCCTTTTTACATCAGAGATTATGTGTGATCAATATCACATTTTTACTCTTTGATGAATTTAATTTTTTACATTTGAATAAAAAATTCAATGAGGTTAAATAGAGATACCTTTTCCTGTGAGTTTTATTTTCTTCTTTAAAATCAATTGGCTAACTATGAATGGAAAGAAGATGATTAGTTTTGAAATATTAAATGATAATTGTTATCGAGTAGTCTGTTTGAATTTTAAAATGAATAATCCAGTAGTAAAAAAATAAGAAAAATAAGGTCTATATTTAATCTAGTATATTTAAGATGAGAGAAAATATGACTAATAAAGTGAAAGTTCCTTTAGTTATTACCGACTGGAATCCTGAAGATAGCTCATTTTGGCAAAACACTGGTCAAAGTGTAGCTAAAAGAAATCTTTGGATCTCAATTCCCTGCCTTTTACTCTCTTTTTGTGTCTGGATGTTATTCAGTACCCTGACAATCAATTTTAACAAGGTGGGATTTAACTTTACCAATGATCAACTATTTATGTTAACCGCATTGCCTGCAATTTCTGGCGCATTATTTAGGATCCCTTATTCTTTCATGGTTCCTATTGTCGGAGGACGTCGTTGGACAGCGATCAGTACGCTATATTTAGTTGTTCCATGTTTATGGTTGGGTTTTGCCATTAATGATCCAACAACCAGTTATACCACGTTTGTGATTATCTCTCTTTTATGTGGTATCGCCGGTGGTAATTTTGCCTCTAGCATGGCAAACATCAGTTTTTTCTTTCCTAAGCAGAAACAAGGTGGAGCATTAGGGTTAAATGGCGGTTTAGGCAACTTAGGTGTGAGCACCATGCAATTTGTTGCTCCGATCGTTATTTTTATCAATATTTCGATTTTCCCAGGTGACGGTGTAACACAATCAGATCAGAGTTCGTTATGGTTAGCAAATGCAGCTTTTGTGTGGATCCCATTCATTATCATTGCAACATTGGCAGCATGGCTTGGAATGAATGATCTCTCTGAGGCCAAATCCTCCTTTTCTGAGCAGTTACCAATTGTCAAAAGACCCCATATGTGGTTGATGAGTATTTTATACCTTTGGACATTTGGTTCATTTATTGGATTTTCTGCTGGCTTTGCCATGTTGACTAAAATTCAGTTTCCTGACGTTGATATTATCAAGTATGCCTTTATTGGTCCGTTATTAGGTGCGTTAGTTCGTCCTGTTGGCGGCGCGCTATCTGATAAGTTTGGGGGAGTTAAAGTCACAACCTTTAATTTTGTTGCTATGGCAGTATTTACCGTTCTTGTTTTTTTAACGATTCCAGCTGTCGGTGAGCAAGGAAGCTTTATCTTATTCTTTGGTGCATTTATGTTGTTATTTTTAACGTCGGGATTAGGAAGTGGCTCAACATTCCAAATGATCGCGGTTATATTCAGAGAAATTACGATTAGACGAGAAAAAGCATCAGGAGTTTCTGATGAAGCTGCTGCACACATAGGTATGAAAGATTCAGCGGCTGCATTAGGATTTATTTCAGCTATTGGTGCGATTGGAGGGTTCTTTATTCCAAAAGCATTTGGTACCTCGCTTGCATTGACAGGATCTCCTGTTGGCGCGTTAAAACTATTTTTATGCTTTTATGTTATTTGTATTTTTATTACTTGGTTGGTTTATGGAAAGTATGAGAAGAAGAGCGAGTGAATACCCCTAAAAAGTGGAGTTGTTAATAGGTGTCAGGCAAGTGAGGCCCCATGAGAATAGGTGTACTCTATGATTGGGGCGAACGTAACCATTACTGTTATACACCTAACCTACCCATTTCAACTAATAAGGGGATACATATCTCCTTGCTTGAGCTCGTTGTTATATAAATAGAACATGTAAAATCTCTAATTACTGGGAGTATAAGATATCAATTACTTTCATTATTGGTATTTAACATTTCATGAATGATGAGTAATTTTTCATTTTTGATGACTAAAATTGCATAATTGTGAGGGTTTATGGCTTGCAAATGAGATGTTAATAAAGGTGATAATTTAAACAAAACCATTTAGTGAAATTACCTAAAAATTACTTTAAAAATATTTTTTAAAGTAACTATCTTGTTCTTTATTTATGAAAGGCCTTTTAATTCAATGGTTTACTTTTTATTTAGTGGGGTTGGATAGGTACCCCCAAATGAGTAATAAAGTTGTTCCAAAATTTTAACTTAAACGTAACTTGATTTGGATCAAGTTATTATGGCAGATAAATCTTTATTCTCTGCCGCATAGTTATTCTGTTGTTAATATTAAAAATCACATATGTGATGAGGAGATCTCCGGATGAGCAAATTTCTTGACCGGTTTCGTTACTTTAAACAGTTAGGCGATACTTTTTCAAATGGCCATGGCCAAGAACTTTCTACTAACCGCGATTGGGAAGACGGGTATCGTACTCGTTGGCAACATGACAAGGTTGTACGTTCTACCCATGGTGTAAACTGTACTGGCTCTTGTAGCTGGAAGATTTATGTAAAGAATGGCCTAGTAACATGGGAAACTCAGCAAACTGATTACCCTCGTACACGTCCAGATCTTCCAAATCACGAACCACGTGGTTGTCCTCGTGGTGCAAGTTATTCTTGGTATTTATACAGTGCTAACCGTGTTAAATATCCAATGATCCGTAAGCGCTTATTAAAGTTATGGCAAGAAGCTAAAGCAATTCACGCTGATCCGGTTGATGCATGGAAATCTATTGCATCAGATGATGAGAAGATGAAGCAGTATAAAAAAGCGCGCGGTCGTGGTGGGTTTGTTCGTGCCAACTGGGATGAAGTGAATGAGCTAATTGCAGCGTCTAACGTTCATACAGCAAAAGAGCATGGTCCTGACCGTATCGTTGGTTTCTCTCCAATCCCTGCAATGTCTATGGTGTCATACGCAGCAGGTGCTCGTTATTTATCACTGATTGGTGGTACTTGTCTGAGCTTCTATGATTGGTATTGTGATTTACCACCTGCTTCTCCAATGACTTGGGGCGAGCAGACTGATGTACCTGAATCAGCGGACTGGTATAACTCTTCTTATATCATTGCTTGGGGTTCTAACGTTCCTCAAACACGTACTCCTGATGCTCACTTCTTCACTGAAGTTCGCTATAAAGGTACAAAAACTGTTGCGATTACTCCAGATTATGCCGAAGTTGCAAAACTTTGTGACCATTGGTTAAACCCTAAACAGGGTACTGATAGTGCAATGGCAATGGCAATGGGTCATGTATTACTAACAGAATTTCACACTAAACGCTCTGTAGAATATTTCCAAAACTACGCAGCACAGTATTCAGATATGCCAATGTTGGTTGCACTTGAGAAACGTGAAGATGGCAGTTATGCCGCGGGTCGTATGCTTCGTGCCTCTGATTTAGTTGATAACTTAGGTCAAGAGAATAATCCTGAGTGGAAAACGATTGCTATCGATTCTGAAACCGGTGAGCTAATTGCACCACAAGGCTCTATTGGTTACCGTTGGGGTACTGATGAAAGCAAGTGGAACCTAGAAATTAAAGATGGTAAGAGTGACAAAGAGCGTAATTTACGTCTAAGTCTTGTTGACTCTGCTGATGATATCGTGAATGTGGGCTTCCCATACTTCGGTGGTCTGCCAAGTGATAACTTCGCTGGTGTAGAACTTGAAGATGTGATTAAACATAAACTGCCTGTTAAACGTCTACAAGGCGCTGACGGTTCAGAGATTCTAGTAACCAGTGTTTATGACTTAACCATGGCTAACTACGGTGTTGATCGTGGCTTAAATGATGAACATTGTGCAGCTAACTATGATGAAGTAAAAGCATATTCTCCAGCATGGGCAGAGAAAATTACAGGCGTTAAGCGTTCTGAAATTATCCGTATTGCAACAGAATTTGGTGAAAATGCTGAGAAGACTCGTGGTCGTTCAATGATCATCGTGGGTGCTGGTCTAAACCACTGGTTCCACATGGATGCATCATACCGTGGTCTAATCAACATGCTAATCTTCTGTGGTTGTGTTGGTCAGAGTGGTGGTGGCTGGGCTCACTACGTTGGACAAGAAAAACTTCGTCCACAAACAGGTTGGCAGCCATTAGCATTTGGTCTGGATTGGCAGAAGCCGCCACGCCACATGAACAGTACATCATTCTTCTATAACCACTCAAGTCAGTGGCGTTATGAGACCGTGAAGACTGAAGAGCTTCTATCTCCAATGGCCAATAAAGCGGATTATAGTGAAAGCTTGGTTGACCTAAACGTGAAGGCAGAGCGCCTTGGTTGGTTACCATCTTCTCCACAGCTTAATGTCAACCCATTAACTTTAGCGAAACAAGCTGAAGCGAAAGGTGAGAGCATTGAAGATTACACCGTCAATGGTCTTAAAGATGGTTCAATTCGTTTTGCTTCTGAGCAACCTGAAAAGCACTATCCGCGTAACATGTTTATCTGGCGTTCAAACCTATTAGGTTCTTCAGGTAAAGGTCACGAATATTTACTTAAGTATTTACTAGGTACTGAAAATGGTATCCAAGGTAAAGATTTAGGTCAGCAAGATGGCACAATCCCTAACGAATTAGATTGGGAAAGCCAAGCAACTGAAGGCAAATTAGACCTTGTTGTTACCCTTGATTTCCGTATGTCAAGTACATGTTTATTCTCAGATATCGTATTGCCAACTGCAACATGGTATGAAAAAGATGACATGAATACATCTGACATGCACCCATTCATTCACCCACTTTCTGCGGCAGTTGATCCTGCTTGGGAAGCGAAGAGTGATTGGGATATCTATAAAGGTATTGCGAAGAAATTCTCTGAAGTGAGTGTTGGTCACCTAGGTGAAGAGACTGACTTAGTGACACTACCTATTCAGCACGATTCAGCAGCAGAAATGGCGCAACCATTTGATGTTCTGGATTGGAAAAAAGGCGAGTGTGATTTAATCCCTGGTAAAACGGCACCTCACCTTAAAGTGGTTAAGCGTGACTACCCGAATACTTACGCACGATTCACTGCGCTTGGTCCTCTATTGGATGAGCAAGGTAATGGTGGCAAAGGTATCAACTGGGATACAAAGAAAGAAGTTGATTTCTTAAAAGAGCTTAACTACGTTCATGAAGAGGGGGCAAACAAAGGTCGTCCTAAGATTGAAACGGCAATTGATGCGGCAGAAGTTATTCTTTCTCTTGCACCTGAAACCAATGGTCAGGTAGCAGTGAAAGCGTGGGATGCACTAAGTAAGAAAACTGGTCTTGACCATACTCACTTAGCATTGAATAAAGAAGACGAAAAAATTCGTTTCCGTGATATTCAAGCGCAACCACGTAAGATTATCTCTAGTCCTACTTGGTCTGGTCTTGAAGATGAACATGTCTCTTATAACGCCTGTTACACCAACGTTCATGAGATGATTCCATGGCGTACACTGTCTGGTCGCCAGCAGTTGTATCAAGATCATGAGTGGATGCGTGCATTCGGTGAGAGCTTAGTCACTTACCGTCCGCCAGTTGATACCCGTTCTATCGCACAAATCGCAGATAAGAAGAGTAATGGCTTCCCTGAGAAAGCGCTTAACTTCTTAACACCGCACCAGAAGTGGGGTATTCACTCAACATACAGTGAAAACTTACTGATGTTGACGTTGTCACGTGGTGGTCCAATTGTTTGGATGAGTGAAGATGATGCGAAAGAGCTCGGTATTGAAGATAACGATTGGCTAGAAGCATTCAACAGTAATGGTGCATTAACTGCACGTGCTGTCGTCAGCCAGCGTATTCCAGCAGGTATGGTAATGATGTATCACGCTCAAGAGCGTCTTGTGAACTTACCGGGTTCAGAAGTGACTCAACAACGTGGTGGTATCCATAACTCTGTAACACGTATCACGCCTAAGCCAACTCATATGATTGGTGGTTATGCGCAACAATCTTATGGCTTCAACTATTACGGAACCGTGGGTTCAAACCGTGATGAGTTTGTAGTTGTTCGTAAGATGAAAGATATTAATTGGTTGGATGGTGAAGGTAATGACTATTCACAATCAAAGAATAACGGCGAGGAGATAAAATAATGAAGATTCGTTCTCAAGTCGGAATGGTTTTAAACCTAGACAAATGTATTGGTTGTCATACTTGTTCTGTCACCTGTAAAAATGTATGGACCAGCCGTGAAGGTATGGAATATGCATGGTTTAACAACGTTGAAAGTAAACCTGGTGTTGGTTATCCCGCTGATTGGGAAAATCAAGAAAAATGGAAAGGTGGCTGGATCCGTAAAATTAACGGTAAACTAGAACCTAAAATGGGCGGTAAAGTCGGCCTGCTGGCAAATATCTTTAGTAACCCAGATATGCCAACCATTGATGATTACTACGAACCGTTTACGTTCGATTATGAAAAGCTACAGAATTCACCAGAAGTGAAGCATCAGCCTATTGCTCGTCCACGTTCCCTGATCACAGGTAAGCGTATGGATAAGATTGAAAACAGTGCAAACTGGGATGATATCTTAGGTGGTGAATTTGAAAAACGTTCTAAAGATTACAACTTTAACGAAATTCAAAAAGCGATGTACGGTGAGTTTGAAAATACATTCATGATGTATCTTCCTCGTCTATGTGAACACTGTCTGAACCCAGCTTGTGCAGCGACATGTCCAAGTGGCGCAATCTACAAGCGTGAAGAAGATGGTATCGTACTTATTGACCAAGATAAGTGTCGCGGTTGGCGTATGTGTGTGACAGGCTGTCCATACAAGAAGATCTACTTCAACTGGAAGAGCGGAAAATCAGAAAAATGTACATTCTGTTTCCCTCGTATTGAGAATGGTCAACCAACATTATGTTCTGAAACATGTGTAGGCCGTATTCGTTACTTAGGTGTTCTTCTTTATGATGCAGACCGCATTGAAGAGGCTGCATCAGTTGAAAACGAAAAAGATCTTTACGAGAGCCAGTTAAGTATCTTCTTGGATCCAAATGATCCTGAAGTGATTAAAGAAGCACTTGCTCAAGATATTCCTATGAGTGTGATTGAAGCCGCTCAACAATCGCCTGTTTATAAAATGGCTGTTGATTGGAAATTAGCGCTTCCTTTACACCCAGAATACAGAACATTACCAATGGTATGGTATGTGCCACCACTATCACCAATTCAAGCTGTTTCTGAAGCGGGTATGATTGATGGTGAAGGCGTACTGCCTGATATTTCTAAGCTGCGTATTCCAGTGAAATATCTTGCTAACTTGTTAACTGCAGGTGATGAGAAGCCAGTATTAAGTGCCTTAAACCGCATGATGGCAATGCGTCACTATAAACGTGCTGAAACAGTAGACGGTGTTCATGACATCTCTGCACTAGAAGAAGCCGGTTTAACTGAAGCACAAGCGAAAGAGATGTACCGCTATTTAGCGATTGCTAACTACGAAGATCGTTTCGTTATCCCAACTAGCCACAGAGAACAAGCTCGTGAAGCATTCCCTGAAAGCAAAGGTTGTGGATTTAGCTTTGGTGATGGTTGTCACGGTAGCGATACTAAATTCAACTTATTTGACAGCAAGCGCATTGATGCAATCGATGTTGGCGCTAACAGTACTAAGGGGAAATAATGGATTGCTTAAAGCTAATCTCGTTATTTCTTGATTATCCAGAGCTTCCGCTCTGGACTAATCTTAAAGAATTTAATGAGACAATCGATGAAGATGCAGATTTGTCACTTTCTCAGAAAGCACAATTGCATACGTTTCTTGCGTCATTAACTGATCAAAATAAGATGGATGCCCAAGCGTCCTTCACCGAGCTATTTGATCGTGGTCGTTCGTTATCTTTATTATTGTTTGAACATGTTCACGGCGAATCTCGTGATCGTGGTCAAGCGATGGTTGACTTAATGAACCAGTATAAAGAAGCCGGTTTAGAGATCAGCAGCAAAGAGTTACCTGATCACCTTCCTGTTTACTTAGAGTATTTATCGACTCAAAGTAATGAAGAAGCAACACAAGGTTTAAAAGATATTGCACCGATTCTTGCGCTGTTAGGCTCACGTCTACATTCAAGAAATAGTCAGTACGGTATTCTTTTCGATGTTCTACTTGAGCTATCGACCACAGGCATTGCAACTAACGCGCTTGATGAGCAAGTGAGTAAAGAAGCTCGTGACGATACCCCAGAAGCATTAGATGCAGTATGGGAAGAGGAACAAGTTAAGTTCCTTGGCGAAGAGGGTTGTGAGTCTGCGCAAAAGGTATCTCACCAGAAGCGTTTTAATGACAAAGTACAACCACAGTACATTGATATAGGTTCTATTACTGGAGATAAACAATGAGTTTTTTCGACCGTTTCTTTTTTGATATTTATCCGTATCTTGCGGCTGGTATCTTTTTCATCGGGAGTTGGATCCGTTACGATCATGGTCAATACACATGGCGTGCAGGATCAAGCCAACTGCTAGATAAGTCGAACATGCGTCTAGCATCTAACTTATTCCATTTGGGTATTTTAGGTGTATTTGCGGGTCACTTCTTAGGTATGTTGACGCCTCATTGGATGTATGAAGCTTGGTTGCCTATTGCTGTTAAACAAAAAATGGCAATGATCGGTGGTGGTGGTGCAGGTATCTTAACGATTATTGGTG
This sequence comes from Vibrio sp. SS-MA-C1-2, assembly GCF_021513135.1. NCBI lineage: Bacteria > Pseudomonadati > Pseudomonadota > Gammaproteobacteria > Vibrionales > Vibrionaceae > Vibrio > Vibrio sp. SS-MA-C1-2. The sequence goes on along the minus strand of NZ_CP090981.1, from coordinate 2,170,151 downwards.
GTTTCATGCTACTAAAACGTCGTTTAACTAATCCACGTATCCGTGCTACATCAAGCACAATGGATATTCTAATTATTGCATTGCTATTTATTCAAGCATGTTTAGGTGTATTAACGATTCCTTTCTCTGCCCAACATATGGACGGCACTGAAATGATGAAACTGGTACATTGGGCACAGGGTGTTGTGACGTTTGGTTCAGATCCAGCACAATTCATCCATGATGTTGCACCAATCTACAAAATACACTTAATTTTAGGTATGACGCTGTTTGTTCTATTCCCATTCAGCCGTTTAGTGCACATCTGGAGTGTTCCAGTTGAATACTTAACTCGTCGTTACCAATTAGTTCGTAAGCGTCGTTAATCTGACACTTTACTGAATAAAGAAGCCGCCGTTTGGTTGACTAGCTATAGTTTAACCAAATGGCGGTTTTTTCTTATTTAATATATAGATAATTTGATGCATTCTATTTATCGACTTATTACATGAAAGTCTCGATATTTATACTCAATACGGTTACATTGATTTGCTTTAATCATCTCTACACCCTTCATATTTGAAGTCGCTAGGTTGTTGGCTGCACTCGCTCGCCTCAATCATATAGCACACCTATACTCATGGGGCTGCACTCCCTTGTCGCTTACTAGCAATTCCAATTATTTTAGGTATATTCACTGCAATCGTTTTAATCATGCGCTTAATGCTGGGTGTTATTAGGTTGTTAGCGTCAGTTAGCGCCTATTAAATAGAACATCTATACTTCGATTACTGCTTGCTTTAATGACCAGGAATATTGCACAAACTTTAATATGGAACCGCAGTTTATAGCCATGACAAGATGCAGACTATGGCAATTAATGCACCGATTTTAAAGTGGCCGCTAACTCTCTCATCTCTTCTAGCATCATATAAATCAAATGTAATTGCTGAAATACCATGACCGAAGGATCTTGACTTCGTTTATTCCATTGATTCAATTGATTCTCAAGAAGTTTTCGATTGTGTTCTAATTCATTTTGCGCAATCTGATCGGCATTATCGAGCAAGGTTTGTTGAATAAATACCAACTCGAAATGAATCTGGCGATGAGCTTGAGAGATCAATAGATGGGTATTATCACAATCCAATTGACGTCGATGTGCCCCTAACGTTGAAATATAACTTAATAATGCATGATTAAGGGTGAGGAAGCGGAAACTTTCTGCTTTGTGACTTTGGTAACGCTCTGGTTCAGCTAACATGTCACTGATGGTTGTTGATAAATTAGCATCTGCATGGTGAGCATCTCGACGTGCAATACGGTATTTAAGATCATTTTTTTTGCCAATACGGTATTGAGCGATGATTTGATCAAGATAGCGACAATTCCCTTCAATCGCCGAAGCCATCACTTTATGCAATTTATTATATTGCCAGTCAGGAAGGATGTACATTACTGAGATAACGGCTAAGGCACAACCAATAATGGTATCACCTAACCTAGGTATCATGACTTCAAACGCTTCGATTGGCTCAATAAAACAAAATAACACTAAAATGGTAATTGAAGCGGTGGCTAATGTATATCTGTTGGTTCGATAAGTGATAAATATCAAACCAGAAATAACGATCATGGTGAGCTGAGCCGCGGAGTTGGTTAATAGATAGAGCAGGGGAGCTCCAACTAATAAACCTATAATAGTTCCTGCTATGCGCTGGGTTAACTTGTTTTTCGTTGCACCATAGTTTGGCTGACAAACGAGTAATGTGGTCAATAATATCCAATAACCATGTTCTAAATCAAAAAGTTGAACAATGCCATAACCGACGGTCAATGCTATCGCTAAACGAACGCTGTGACGAAATCGTGATGAGTTAAGACGAATATCATTGATAACGGCAGATGCCATACTTGATAAATTGTGTGGCAAGGTGTCTGAGAGTTTAGTTTCTTCGAGAGTATCTGCATTTAATTTATCATTATTGGTAATATTCGCCAATTGTTGTTCAATGGCAGATAAATTATCGAATAAATACTCAAGCTGCATTAACAGTATTTGCCATTCTTCACGCTCTTGTTGTTGTAAGAAATCAAGAGCAGCCTTGATATCGAGTAAAGTGGTTTTGATCTTGTCATCATGGTGATAAGTTTGATTCAATAAGATGGCATTGGAAATATCACGGCAAGCCTCAGATTGTAGTTTCATCAATAAATTAAACCTAAATAAGATATCACTACGATTAAATGCGTTGGCAAGATCTTGATAGCGGTAATGGCTAGAACTTGCTCGTTCGTGCATGTCTTGGGCAAGAAAGTAAATTTTTAAATAACGATCATTTAATTGATTTGTTTTTCCTTGTTTAGATCGATGCTGGATCGTCTGTTTAGTCTGCTCTAATGCTGCGACAACTCTATTATTGAGGGCTGCTGCTTTGATTCTATAAGGTTGAGGCGTTAAATTGGAAACTGGAATAAATAGTTCGCTTTTATATTCTAGATAATCGGCGAACTGAGTAAAGAGATTCGATAAACTTTGTTGAACGGGCTTATAAGGCCATATCATTTGCCAAACAAGTGAAACTAAGCTGTACCAAGCGGCACCAATTAACAAAAATGTGGGTTGAAACCAGAATGAAGGGCTAATTTGATGACCAATCATGGTATAAACGGCTAATAGGATTGAAGCAAATGAGATAGCGGCGTACCGTTGACCGATTGCGCCAATCATAATAAAACCGATACAAGAGGTAAAAAGTCCTATTGCAAAAAGTAGCGGGGTATCAAATAGCAGTTCTATTGATAATGAAGCAATAAAGAAGCAACTTAGCATGATAATCAATGCGTTAATGCGCCCTTTTGAGTTATCATCAGTTTCAGCAAGTACGGAGGCAATAACGCCTAATATAATGGGAACCACGTAATCGAGTTCATTAAAATACAAAAAAGTTAACGCTGCACCAGTTAATGCGATAAGCACACGAAAGCTGTAATTGATATGATCTTTTGACCAGAATTGTGCAATTTGTGAAGTGATACTTTTCAATTAAGCTCCAGTATTTATTCCATGATTTGCTAAACTTATATGAGATTATGGCTGGAATTTAACCTACTCATACATTTTAATCATTTAAATTGTTCTTTATCTCAATTATTGTACTAAAAAAGGGCTGAAATTAGATGGTTAATATCAAAGATAATGATGATAAAAAGAAAGAGTTGAGATTTTAAGATGGAAATTAATGCGTCACGGTTGGCTTCACTTATGTCTCGTTGGGACTTTTCTAAAATTTGCCTAAATGATAATCAGATCCGTCTTCTCTCCTCTCATTATATATTAACTATTCCATTTGAGTGCTGGAATGGTGATTATCAGTTACAACGAGGCCTTCGTTGGGGACGAGTCACATTTCGTGGTATTGATGGACTGTCGAATCAAGATACATTCACTATCACCTCATTAACGCATTTTAGCCGTCAAAATACTCAACCTTTAGAGAAAAAAATCGATTATCGATATATTACAGATCAACAAGCGTACGTTGTTGGTCATCAGGAATTTAATCTCCCTGATCAGGATGAAAATGAGCAATACAATGAAAGGATGATAGAGACCTCATCAAAAGTATTGAGATCTACTGTTTATGGACTCCCATGGCAACAATGTGCTGAATTTTGTCAACAGATTGATCGACAATATCAACAATGGCATAAAACGGAGATGAGTAAATTAGATAAAGCCTATACCCCGTTAATCGATTTGATCCGAGAGTGGGTAAAGCCCAGTGCCTATTTGCGTTCATCGCAATTAGAACAGTTACAGCAACAGTTAACTGCGGCATTCATTGAGTATAATCTTTCGTTTAGTTTTGCATTAAAACATGATTATCAACGTTATCAGCCGATATTATGCTGGATAAATCAACCGATTGAAGCTCAAACAATATTTAACCGTCAAAACCAAGTTCAACTTTTAGCACAATGGCAACCCTGGCTAGATAGCATTGAGTCTCACCCGCTAAATTCTTCGCAGGTTGATTCTTTGTTATGTGATGAGGATGCTAATCTTATTTTAGCGGGTGCAGGATCAGGAAAAACAAGTGTGTTAGCCGCAAGGGCTGCATTCCTATTAGCCTCTGAACAAGCTGAAAAAGATCAAATTTTAATGTTAGCTTTTGGTAATAAGGCGGCAAAAGAGTTATCGCAACGGGTAAAAGAGTTTAGTCAGCAGCGTGTGTTGTCTTGTACATTCCACCATTTAGCGATGCAGATCATTAAAGAGGTGGAGGGGAATGCGGTAAAAATTTCTTCATTAGCGAGTGATAAAGAACAGCAGCATGTTTGGTTATCATCACAGCTTGAAGTTACTTGGCAACAAAAAGCCAAACTCAATCGGTGGCTAAAACATATTAAAGCCTGGCCGTTAGCAAGCTTGAAGCAAAATATTGCATCCGAAGAGCAGCTGAATCAGAAGCGGCATGATGAGAAATTACTCAATTTCATTTGGCGATTAATCATGCTTTTAGTTCAAAATGGATCTAATAAAAAAGCGTTACAAAGTAAAATTGATGAACAAGGTAATGAAAAAATTGAACAATTAAGAAGTGAACTGGAATTAATTTGGCCGCTTTACAAAAGTTATCTTGCCGAACTCAAAAAAACACAAAGCCAAGATTTTAATACCTTAATTAGCTTAGCAACTAAATATGCCAAAAGTGACCGATTTAAGTCTCCTTGGCACTATATTATGGTCGATGAATATCAAGACATATCGCCTGAACGTTTGGATTTGATTGATGCGCTCTGTTTTAATAAAAACCAGCAACAAACCGCTTCTATTTTTGCGGTAGGTGATGACTGGCAAGCCATTTATCAATTTGCAGGAGCTAAACTCGCTTTAACGACTGAGTTTTCGACTCGTTTTGTTAATAGTGAAATTCAATCTCTAGATACGACTTATCGTTTTAATAATATGATTGGAGAGGTTGCTAATCTTTTCATTCAACAAAATCCTAGTCAGTTAAAGAAAGTATTAAATAGTTTTAAGCAGCAGAAGAAAAAAGCGATCTCAATTATTGAGATGAAAAAATTAGAGCAGACATTACAAAAATTGCCAGAACAGAGTTCAGTTTTGATTTTAGCACGTAATAATCGACAGTTAGAACAACTTGCTGTCAGCGAAAACCAGTATAATCATCTACAGATTGAAAAAATGACCTGTCACAGCAGTAAAGGCAGAGAGGCTGAATATGTTTTTATTATTGATGTTGATGAAGGGATTTTCCCACCATTAAGACAGCAACGAGGCTTAGAATCCGTACTATTATCTTCGTTGGAATCATTTGAGTTTGCTGAGGAGCGTCGGCTTTTTTATGTCGCTTTGACTCGAGCAAAAAAGCAAGTTTGGCTCTGTTGTGATAAAAATAAAGCTTCTCCTTTTATTCGGGAATTGGTTTTTAATAATTATAACGTCAATTGTGGGGTGAGAATTAATCTCAAATAGATGACAACTCTTTATCATAAATTAAGGAGTTTAAATCAATGAAAAATTTTAAGTTGGTCATCATATTGGTTGTGTTGGCATTTGGTGCACTTTATTATTTTAATAACAAAGCAGAGAGCCCTGTCGCGACAGGAGGTGAAGACGTTGTAGAAACGGATACGACGAATACTGCCGACGCTCAACCTGCGGCAAGTGATAGTGAGCCTGCTGTGAGAGATGAAAGCAATAAAGAAGATGTCACTGAAGAGAAACTAGACGAAGTGGTCGATAAGGCTGTCGAGGAAGCGAAGAAGCAAGTCGAAGAGAAAGCGGAAGAAGTTAAAGCCGCTGTTTCAGAACAAGTTGAAACGGCAAATGAAAAGGTTGCTGAAGTCAATGAGTCGCTACAAAAATCAGCCGAGGAGTTGCAAAACAATCTTACTGAAAAGGTAGAAGAGGCAGCGAAAACTGAAGATAAACCAGATTTAAAAGCAGTGACTGATACAATCAAATCAGTCACCCTTGAGTAATAGCTTTATTTTGTACGTTCTTGAATATAGCTATCGTAATCTGGAATTTCGATAGCTACTTCTTCTTTAATTAACGGCGAACTAATTAAGAAATTTGCTGTTGCTCTGTTAGTTGCTACGGGAATATTCCATACCGCAGAGATACGTAATAAAGCTTTCACATCTGGATCATGAGGAACTGAATTTAACGGGTCCCAAAAGAATACCATTAAATCGATTTTACCTTCAGAAATAAGCGCACCGAGTTGTTGGTCGCCACCCATTGGACCAGAGATTAACTTTGTAATTTCTAGTTTATTCTCTTTCTCTAATAAATAGCCTGTGGTACCAGTTGCGTATAGGGTATGCTGTTCTAATGTCTCTTTATGTTCAGCCGTCCAACGAATGAGATCTATTTTGCAATTATCGTGAGCAACAAGCGCAATATGTTTGTTTTTCTGCATTATTCTGGTAGTTATATCCATGGAATTAAACCTTATATATAATTATGAATGAATATTCTGATGGTAAAACGTTAGTATAAATTGAGATATTTCTGAAATATTATTTCGATTAAATACGGGGATGGGGAGTTGACAGTTTTTAATATCTTGAGTGACGAAAGCAATTACATTGTTATCATTTAGATAAAATTTTGGACGCTGACAATCCTGCTTGTGAATTTCTATTTTTGGTATTGCCTGATCTCTAAATCCTTCAACAAGAATAAGATCAAGCTGACTATGATCTAATTGTTGAAGACATTCATTAAGAGAGGGTTCACTTCTAGTTGATTCCGGGTACTCAAAGTAGAGCATGTGACGTTCTTTAGTTGCAAGTAAGGTTTGATCACAACCTGCATGCCGGAGTCGGTAACTGTCTTTCCCTGGTTTATCAGGTTCTATTTGATGGTGGCTATGTTTGATTAAACCAATTCGTATTCCATTTGCTTTTAACTTAGGAATTAATTTTTCTAATAGTGTTGTTTTTCCAGAACCGCTATAACCGGCAAAACCTATAATTGTTTTCATCATCAAAAAAAAGAGTAATTGAATAGAGAGTTATAATCTCACTGACGATTTTGAAATGCAATAGAGAAGAAACAACAAATAGGGATACAATAGTGGTAATTTGAAATAACGAGAGGAGAGTAAAGGAACTTGCGTTGGGAGGATTTAAATGGCAGAAATAAAAATACGGACCTTAGCCCGTATTTTTTTTAACATTCTAAATTATAATCGAAATTATAAAGGAGAAACGTTAACAGCTTGAAGACCTTTCTGGCCTTGCTCAACACCAAAAGATACTTTTTGGCCTTCAGCTAGAGTTTTGAAACCGTCAGAAACGATTGCACGGAAATGTACGAATACGTCAGCGCCGCCGTTGTCTTGAGTGATGAAACCAAAACCTTTCTCTTCGTTAAACCACTTAACAGTACCAGTATTTGTATTAGACATAATTGTCCCTTATTTAAATTCGTTAAAAAATCGCTTTATGCGAAGGTCTGAGCAATCGAATTATTAATTGTTACGATAAAGCTAAGGGAAACACAGAGAACAATAATGTATCTACGGATTATCTTGTACTTTTACGGTATTTAATAACTCCAAACTACAGAGCCCGTGTAGATTACCATGTAGAAGAGATAAGTAAACCCTATTTGAGTAAATAATGATTTAAATTATTAAATATAGGGTTAAATTTAACTGACAAACTACTAGGTGATAAACTTAATTTTTTGATTAAGTGTTTGTTTTAAAAGTTGTTAATTTCATTTTTTTATTGAAATCTGCATTAGTTAGTTTTATTGAAGAGTCCAATTTAAATTTAACTAGTTTGTCAGTATCAACCAGATTAATGATGATGTAGCGATAATAATCCATAAGGATACGCCTAATATTAATGGTTTGATCCCTGCTTGTTTGAGTTTTTGTATTGAAATTCCACAGCCAATTAGAAATAAGGCTAAGATCAATAACTGTTTGGCTCCAACGAATATGGTGTGATAAATAGATTCAAATTGAGGTACATAATGATGAGTCAGAATTGCGGCACAATAAAAAAAGATGAAGTAAGGTAGGGTGATTTTTTTACTCTCACTTTTAAATAAAATAGCACTAATAAATGCAACAGGGATAATCCATAGTGCGCGCGCCAATTTTAATGTGGTTGCAATTTTTAAGGCTTCTTCACCATAAGCTGACGCAGCTCCAACAACTGAAGATGTGTCATGGATTGCAACTGCTGACCACATACCAAAGGTTTGTTGGCTAAGACCAAACCAATGGCCTAATAAAGGGAAAAGAACCAATGCTATGGAGTTAAGTACAAATACGACGGCTAGAGCAAGGGCTGTTTGTTCACCTCGTGCATTAATTGCTGGAGAAACTGCCGCTATTGCACTCCCACCACAAATAGCTGTGCCTGATGCAATTAAGTAACCCGTTTTACTCTCTAATTTTAAAGCTTTAGTTATTAGCATTCCAATGATTAGTGTGCCGGCGATAGTACTAACAATTAAGCCTAAGCCATGAGAGGTTACCGAGATGGCTTGGTCAAGGTTGATACCAAATCCTAGCCCAATAATGGAATAAGAGAGTAACTTTTTGGTCCAAGCTTGAATATTAATCTCTTTGGGAATTAAGCCCAACAATGAAAGGATAAACCCAGAGATAAGTGCAATAGGTGAATTAAAAAAGGGAGTTAGTGCTAAAAATGCTAATACAGTGAAAGGTAAAGATTTTTTTTGAAATAACAATGATATATTTAACGACATGATCAACAATGATTGAAAAAAGAGGCGTATTTTAACAACTATAAGTGAGGTATTTCTAGTTATTATTGAAAAATAAGGTTGAATTTTTTCTGTTTATAACCTAACGCTTAGGTGAAGCTGTTGATTGTGATAAACCACTTTTATATTTATCCCTTCGTACTTGGAGCTGCTAGGTCATTAGCTACATTCACTCGGCTCAATCATGTAGTACACCTACACTCCTGGGGCCTCAATCACTTACCGCCTACTAGCAACTCCAATTATTTTAGGTATATTGACGATTTAATTCCAATTTATAAAAATGTTGGTAATAAACCTAAAAGCGCCAATGCTTCACAGATAAAGACCAATACTCCAAATAATAGAACAAAGTAGAGTCTTGCTTGTCCACCGGCTAACCGATAAGTTTTGCTCTTCCCACGTTGGCGACAGACTAAAGCAATGCTACACGGCAAGATAAAGACAAAAATACTTGCTAATAAAGAAGCATAACCAATTGCAACAATGAAGCCATTTGGAATCGCTGCACCAAGAACAATGACAGGGATAAACGTAATGGCTCCCGCTGCCCAATGTTGTGCTTTAGTTTCATTTAAATTAAATAAATCTTTAATAAAATCCAATAAACCTAAAGCGACACCTAGAAATGAGCTTGCTAAGGCAAATTTAGCGAAGAAACTTAATAGTCCATCAACCAATGAGCTTGCCGTTGAGCCACTCACGGATTGAATCAGCGTATTAACATTACCACCTTGTGAAACTAGGGCATTAAAATCACCCCTATCTACACTACCAAGGATCGCTAACTGCCAGATAATATAAATGGTTAACGTCAGTAGGCTGCCATAGAGTATCGCGCGCTGTGATTTTTTAATGTCTTTATTATAGTGTTTAACAATACTTGGCACGGTACTGTGAAAACCAAAGCTGATGGCTAAAACAGGAATTCCGACCCAAATATAGGGTAAAAAGTCACTCATTGGAGTCGCTGGAAATAGATAATTGACTTTGATATTTGATGATAACTCTACAATGGACCAAACAAAAGAGATCACCATTGCCACTATCATGATAGTACTGACACGATCAACTGTACGGGAGCCCAACATGACAATTAAACCTAAAACAGCACCAAAAATTACACTGTACTGCCAAGTTGGTAATTGAATGTTGAAGGCTGAGTTAAAGGTACTAGAGAGAACAGATGAGCCACCAGAAACATAAGCGTAACAAAGAATATAACTCACAAATCCAACTGAGATAAATGAACCAACGCTACCTAGTTTTCCTAAGGTATCTTTTGCCATGGTGGCGTAATTAACACCAGTTTTGTAATTCATATTGGCTTCTGCTAGATACATTGCTGAACTATAAGCACAAAAGCAGCAGAAAATGAGAATTAATATCGACCAACCAAACCACATTCCAGCACTAATAATAGGTAAAGAAAGCATACCGCCGCCTATAGCTGTGCCGGCAATTATCATTGCACCCCCAAGGATATGAGGTGAAGACTTAGGGCTCTTTTGATCAGTTTGGTTCATTTTAGATATTAACCTTGTGTAAAGTGTACTTGTTAACTAGTTTGTGATTACATCATAAATAAGGCAATAACTCTAATTATTTTGTAATTATTCTTTAATTACTTTTATAAATGTTAATATGTTGGAGTTTTGAGTTGTTTATTTTAACAAAGGCAAAACAACTTACCATTTGCTGGGTTTATCTTAAATAGGTAATAAACTAATTTCTCAATATGGATAAAATAGACCTTAAATAAGGTAAGGTTTAATAACAAACATGTGTTAATTAACTGATTAATCGATTAAAAAATTGCCAATGTTAAGTGTGTTATTAAGGTGTGTGTTTAATATTTAATAATTGATAAAAATAAAACTTACCACTATAATTCAATTGATTACCGTATAATAGGTACTTGTCGAGCACTTAGAATATTCAATATTTTTGTAGTAAATAGTTTTTTACTATCGTTAATTAAACTTAATGCACTGATCTAGAACACTAAATTATTTTTTTCAACAGTTTTAAGTGTTTAGGAAATGGATTCTTTATTAGATCAGTTATACTCAATTTAGGTATACATGGTATGAAATCTCAGCCAAGTTCTTCTGGAAATGTTACAAAAACCTCAGAGCGCAATAAATTCTTGATTATTTTATTTATTATTCTTCCAGTATTAGCATTGTCTGTTATTGGTGTTTGGTCAATTGTTGAATTTATTATTCAACACAATGCAATTTCTTAACAGGCTGATTATTGGAGAATAATATATGAAATGGTTAATTGATTTATGGCGAACGTTTACTCGTCCTGCTAAATATCTCTCTGTTGGTACTATTGCAGTAACTTCATTTGCTCTAGGTATATTTTTTTGGGGCGGATTAAATGCCACCATTGAACATACAAGTTCAGATGAATTTTGTGTTAGTTGTCATAGCATGGAAGAGAATGCAAAAGAACTACAACACACAATTCACGGCATGAATCGCACAGGTGTGACTGCTCAGTGTGCAGATTGTCATATCCCTCACGAATTAGGACCTAAATTAGGACGCAAGTTTGCGGCCTTGAATGATATTTGGGGTGAAATGACTGGGGTTATTGATACTGACGAAAAATTTGAAGCTAAACGGTTAGAGATGGCACAAAAAGAGTGGAAACGTTTTGCTGCTGATGGTTCTCAATCTTGTAAAAATTGCCATGCTTATGACAAGATGAATTGGGAGCAGATGTCCGATTTAGCGCAGCAACGCATGATCCCAGCCGCCGCTAAAGATCAAAGCTGTATGGATTGTCATAAAGGTATTGCTCATGAACTACCTGATATGGATAACTCAAACTCACCAGAGTTAATTAGTGCGGTAGGTTCTGGTGAAAGCTCATTACAGAAAGGGCAAGAGTACTACTCGATTCTTTCTAAGCCTCTTTATACTGCTGCAACGGGTGATACCAATGCAGGTAAGTTAAATATTGCGACCAAAGTGAAAGTGTTAGAAATTGAAGGTGACCGCGTTTTAGTTGGTATCGATGGTTGGCGTAAGCGTATTGGTGCAGGTCGTGTGATTTATTTCGATTTTGGTGTCAATATTCTCTCTGCTCAGTTAACGAAAGAAGAAGCATTAGCCGATGGTGTTATTCAAACGTTTGATGAAAAAGAAGATCCATTGACTGGTCTTACTTGGCAGAAGGTTGAAGCCAAAGTTTGGACTGATAATCAGTACTTAACGCCAAGTGCGGATGGAATTTGGGATTATGCGTCAGGTGTTTATGAATCAAGCTGTAGTGTTTGTCACGCCCAACCAGATGTGAAGCATTATGATGCCAATACGTGGCCAAGTATTTTCCAAGGCATGGTTTCATTTACCTCTATGGATAAAGAGACGCAAGCTTTAATTCAGAAATACTTACAAGAACATTCATCGACTTTCGGCAAACACGAGTAATAGGAACTTACCCATGAATAGACGACAATTTTTAAAAGGGCTGCTTTCTACATCTTGTGTTGCAGCTGGTAGTTCAACGGTTTTAGCGCCAATGAAAGCTTTAGCTGCGGCTCCTAAAGAGAAGTGGCTAACAACAGGTTCGCATTTTGGTGCTTATCAAATGCAACGAAACAATGGTGTGATTGCAGATGTGCGCCCGTTAACGACGGATGCATTCACTGATCACTATCCAACCGATATGATGAATGGTTTAATTGGGCAGGTCTATAACCCATCACGTGTCCGTTATCCGATGGTTCGTTTAGATTTCTTATTAAATGGACATAAGAGCGATACCACGCAACGTGGTGATTTCCGCTTTGTTCGTGTCACTTGGGATAAAGCACTTAATTTGTTTAAAAACTCGTTAGATGAAATTCAAACAAATTATGGCCCATCAGCTCTGCATGCAGGTCAAACAGGCTGGCGTGCAACAGGTCAATTCCATTCAAGCACTAACCATATGCAGCGTGCGGTAAGTATGCATGGTAACTTCGTTAAGAAATCTGGCGATTACTCGACAGGAGCAGGGCAGGTTATTCTTCCTTATGTACTTGGTTCTACAGAAGTCTACTCTCAAGGTACTTCTTGGTCTGTGATTTTAGAGCAGACTAAGACCTTGGTACTTTGGGCTAATGATCCAGTTAAGAATCTACAAGTGGGTTGGAATGCAGAGACCCATGAGTCATTTGCTTATTTAGCTGAATTGAAAAAGAAAATTGCGAATAAAGAGATCCGCGTTATCAGCATTGATCCTGTTGTGACAAAGACTCAAGCTTATTTAGGTTGTGAGCATATCTATGTTAATCCACAAACTGATGTGGCATTAATGCTGGGTATTGCTCATGAGATGATCAGTAATAACTTACATGATAAGAAATTTATTGATGGCTATAGTTTAGGCTACGATCGTTTTGAACCGTATGTATTAGGTAAAGATGACGGTGTCGAGAAGAGTGCTGAGTGGGCTTCGAAGATTACAGGCGTACCTGTTGATGTGATTCGAGAACTGGCTAAGAGCATGACGGCCGATCGCACGCAAATGATGTTTGGTTGGTGTATTCAACGTCAGCAACACGGCGAGCAACCTTATTGGATGGGCGCGGTATTAGCGACAATGATCGGACAGATTGGTCTTCCGGGTGGTGGTGTGAGTTATGGTCACCACTATTCTGGTATTGGCGTTCCATCATCTGGTGCTTCAACTTTTGGTGCATTTCCTGGTGGTATTGATAAGGGGCAGAAACCTCTGTTCCCTAGCAATGACTTTAAAGGTGCAAGCTCGGTAATTCCTGTAGCTCGTTTTGTTGATGCTATTTTAAACCCAGGTGAAACGATTGATGCTTATGGCTCTAAGTTTACTTTCCCTGATATTAAGATGATGGTCTTTTCAGGTAATAACCCTTGGAGTCATCATCAAGATCGTAACAAAATGAAAGAAGCGTTCCGTAAACTAGAGTGTGTGGTTACTGTTGATGTCAACTGGACGGCAACCTGCCGTTTCTCCGATATTGTTCTACCTGCATGTACCACTTACGAGCGTAATGACGTTGATGTATATGGTAGTTATTCGAACCGTGGTGTCATTGCGATGCATAAGATGGTTGAACCGCTGTTTGATAGCTTAAGTGACTTTGATATCTTCACACGTTTTGCAGCCGTCTTAGGTAAGCAAAGTGAATATACTCGAAATATGAACGAGATAGAGTGGTTAGAGCTACTGTATAACGATTGTAAAAATGCCAACAAGGGTAAATTCCCTATGCCAGACTTTGCAACGTTCTGGAAAGAAGGTTATGTTGATTTTGGCGCTGGTAAACCGTGGGTTCGTCATGCTGAATTCCGTGATGATCCAGAGATTAATCCTTTAGGCACGCCGTCTGGTTTGATTGAGATTTATAGTCGTAAAATTGCGACCTATAAATATGATGATTGTCAGGGACACCCAATGTGGATGGAGAAATCTGAACGTAGTCATGGTGGACCAGGCTCAGATAAACATCCGTTCTGGTTACAATCTTGCCATCCAAATAAGCGTTTGCACTCTCAGATGTGTGAATCAGAAGAGTTCCGTTATTCCTATGCAGTGAAGGGGCGTGAGCCTGTTTATATGAACCCTCAAGATGCTAAGCGTAAAGGGATCAAAAATGGTGATCTGGTTCGAGTTTTCAACGGGCGTGGTCAACTATTAGCGGGTGCTGTTGTATCTGAGCACTACTCGAAAGGCGTGTTACGCATTGAAGAGGGGGCTTGGTTTGGTCCTGTAGGTAAAAATGGCAGCGTTAAAGGCGGTAATGAAATTGGCGCTCTTTGTAGTTATGGCGATCCAAATACCTTAACTCAAGATATCGGTACCTCTAAACTTGCACAAGCTTGTGCAGCTTATTCATGTGTTGTTGACGTTGAGAAATTTACCGGTAAAGTTCCTGCTGTGAGCTCTTTTGGTGGACCAATAGAAATTAAATTATGAACGATGAGTTAAATTTAGTGAGAAGTCAGGTATACCAATTGCTTTCATCTTTTTTTGCTAAGGAGATTTCGACGCAACAGCGTTTAGATCTTACAACAACTGAGATGATGGCATTTTGGTCACAGCTATCTCTTGATCCACAGTTTAGTCATGACATAAAAATCATCACGAAAACATTGGAACAAGCAAATAGTGAACGAGATCTGTTAGAACTTGCTGCAGACTATTGTGGCCTGTTTTTAGTGGGGACTAAACATAGTGCTTCACCCTATGCTGGCCTTTATCAGACAACCATAACTGCTGAACAAGAGCCAACTCTTTTTGGCCCTCAACATCAACAAATGGTGACTTTTTTAAATCAAAGTGAATTGTCTGTGCAGTCAGAATTTCGTGAACCAGCAGATCATGTTGCAGTTATACTGGCTTATTTATCTCATCTATGTACCAAAGATCCACTTGATGAGCAGAAGTTATTTATCACTACGACGTTAACACCTTGGTTAAATAGTTTTGTTAATAAGGTTGTTGAAGTCGATAAAGGACAAGATGGGGTGTTTTATTCTGCTGTTGCTCGATTGACACTTTCTTGGTTAGAATCTGATTTAGAGTGGTTAGATCTTGAATTGAATTCTTGATGTATATGGGACGGTTATCATTTGTGAACTAGCCATTTAACCATTTATAAAATAAAAAATGCCGATCTTATTCTACTTAAGATCGGCATTTCTGTTTTGGTTGGTAGTGTTCAAGCAAAAATTAAAGAAAAAAAGCCGAGAATAATCTCGGCGCAATTTATATTAGCTTCTAATTAATTCTCTTCTAAAATCCAGATCGCTAGCTCTACACGAGAACGAAGACTTAATTTCTTTAAAATAGATTTAACGTAAACTTTTACCGTTCCTTCCGAGATCTCTAGCTTCTTAGCGATCATCTTATTCGTCATGCCTTTAGCAATAAGCTTAGCGGTTTGCAGTTCACGACGAGTTAGATCAGCAATATTTTGCTGGCTACTGCTCTTTTCTCGTAAACCTTCTAGTAACATTGGTGCTAACTCATTGCTTAGAACCATCTCTCCGTTACAGGCTTTATCAATGGATTCTAGTAATTGTTCAGGTTCCATATCTTTAAGAAGGTAGCCATCTGCACCCGATTTAATTAATGTGATCAAATCACCTTTATAATTGGATACAGTAAACATAACGATGCGACTTGAAACATGTTCATTACGAAGAGCGATCAAAGTATCAAGACCATTCATAACAGGCATATTTAAATCTAATAAAATAAGGTCTGGATCGTGTTCTTTTGCTAACTCTATACCTTCACTTCCACTGTGAGCCATCGCAATAACTTCCATATTCGGGCTCATGCTAATAAGGTGTTTTAAGCCTTGACATAACATTGGGTGATCATCAATAAGTAAGATGCTCGCTTTTTGATCAGTATCATTCATAATGAGTGCTCTATCAGTTTAGTGATTAATTATCTGTTAGTTTATATCAATCGAAATCAATATGTTAGTTCCCTGGTTAACTTTTGATTGAATATCAATCGTTCCAGGGAGAAATTGTGCTCGTTCAGTCATGATTTTTAAGCCATGATGATTTTCTATCGATTTGACTTCTTCCATTCCACGACCATTATCTGAAATGATAACCGTCACCTTATCCTTGGTTGGGTTTACCGTCATGCTTAAATCGACTTCTGTTGCTTCTGCATGTTTATGGATATTTGCCAGTGCTTCTCGAATAATTTGTAAAATGTGTACAGATTGGTTTGGAGAGAGTAAATCTGCAGGTAATTTGTACTCGAGACCAATATTTAACCCTAATTTGCTATTAAATTCATTGATTGTTTCTTTAATGGCTGGGAATAATCCCGGTTCATTTAACGAAAGTCTAAACGTAGTTAATAAGTGACGAAGTTGGGTATAAGCTTGATCAACTTCATTACGAACTTGTTTTAATTGCTCTTTTAATTCAGGTTCATTCATTGCTGGATGCATTTGCATACAGCTAATGCCAATTTTTAGACATGAGAGGGATTGGGCAATTGAGTCGTGCAATTCCCTAGCAATCGCTGTTCGTTCTTCGGCTAATATTAAACTATGCGTTAACGTCTCTTGATGACGAGCAGAAAGTGAAAGCGTGATCTGTTTTACCAAAGAAGCAAGTAAATTGATTTCAATACTTTCTACCTCTTTTTCTTCCCTAATCGCAACTTTAAATAGACCATAATGATGTAGGTTATCATTCAAAGGCCATTCGAAAATTTTGTTCTCTTCTGTATTAAATGTACTTGAATCATTATTTGTTGAGATCAATTGATTTTCTGCCACTTGATTTAGATCGAATATTTCGATACTAATACCTTCGTAATCTGTAATCTCTTTCAATTCACTCAAAATTGGGTTAAACAATGAGCAGTAATCTTTACTATTATCAGAAATAAGCAAACCACTGGCTCTGAACATAAGATCCAATAGTTGGTTTTGATAGCTTAGTTTCTTAGTTTTTTCATGTATAGTTTCAATCAAATTAGTTTGAGATGCATTAATATCTTCAGCCATATTATTAAGTAATAAGCCAAGTTGAGTAATCTCATTATTTTTTGTTTGAGTTTCATAGCGAAACTTATAATTACCATTAGTGAGTTCTTCTGTCATCACTAAAATTTGACGCCAAGGATCAAATATTCGACTTTTTAATTGTGAAATGACGCAATATAGGAGTAAGAAAATGGCAACTAATAATGCCGTTTGAATCGTTTTTAAAATAGAGACATTTGCTTCGGTTTTTCGATCTATACGCTCAACTAAAACATCTAAACGAGAGACAAATTTAACAACATCAATACGAATATCATCAGCGTGTTGTGCTGATAAAAACTTAGGTTTTAGATCTCGATACCAAAGGCCTTTTATGTGATTAAAAGCAGGCTGTAATTTCTTTTCTTTAAATAAATATGTTAACTGCTGCGCTTTTAAATCCTCATCTATTTCTAATAATGAAGTTTCTTTTTCTGGCGTGTTAATTGGTAATAACGTGAGAACCTCATAAGCTTTCATTCTCATGTGACCAATTTTGTTAATTGCGTGTGCGTTACCTTGAATTTCAATGGTGGTATAGATCGAAGCGGAAATACTAAGGATAGCACAAGCACTCAATACACAAAGTGATAAAGCAATGGTATTAAGCATCGAAATTGAATGTACTTTCCGATACAGATTTTGTATAAACATTAATGGATAATCCCAGTATTGAAATAGGTATCTAAATATTGATTAAATACTTTGCTATATCTTCATTATAGTCGAATGATTAACGATAAATTAAAATAGTTGGACATAATAACCCATTGTTTAATGATTATTAACTCATTTTCTGGTTTGTTTTAAACATCTTTAATTTCAAATATGGAATCGTAGATTATGACTTAATTATGACAGTGTGAGAATGGCACTATTTGTTGTCATTTACTCTCAGTTTAAGAGGCTAGGTTGTTGATTGTATTTATTTTAGTTTATACACTTCTTAATTGAATTCGCTAGGTTGTTGGCTGTACTCGTTCACCCCAATCATATAGTACATCTATATTCATGGAGCCTCATTCGCTTGACGCCTACTAGCAACTTCAATTACTTTAGGCATAGATACTAATAGGGGCGTGTCTACTTTTTCTTGCTCGTTATTCAAATGACTTAATGTATATAAAAAAACTCCAACCCTAGTGGTTAACTAGTGATTGGAGTTTTTTAATTTATAGCAACAGTCCATCATCAAATGAGCAAAGCTATGATTAATCGATGTTAAAGCTTTTTAGAATCGTTATTATTGTACTTTTTCACCACTTTCGATAACCGTTTTTCTTACGATATCGGTAAATGCAACCGCTTCATCAATGATCTCTTGTTCATTAACAGTTAGCATTTTACGATCTTCCATTAAGATCTTGCCATCAACGATAGTATGTTTTACGTTTCCTGCATTTGCAGAATAAACAAGTGCTGAATATGGGTTATACATTGGTGTCATATTCGCTGATTTTGTATCGATAACAATAATATCAGCCAATTTACCTACTTCTAGAGAGCCAATTTTATCTTCCATATGAAGGGCTTTAGCTGCCCCCATTGTTGCCATATCAATGACTTTAATTGGTGGCATGGCAGCACGATCTTTATTTACAAGCTTATGAACTTTGGCTACCTGATTGAATTCATCAATAGTACTTAATGAATTTCCAGACATTGGACCGTCTGTGCCTAAGCCGATTCGAACATCTTGATCGTACATTGAAAGAGCGGGGGATACACCTTTTGCTGATTTAATGTTGGCACTCATATTATGGGCGACACCCATATCAGATGCTTTAACTAATTTAATATCAGCTTGATCAACCAGTATCATATGCGCGCCGATTAATTTATCATTCAACGCACCAATGCTATCCATATAAGCAACGGGTGAAAGGCCACCAGAACGCTCAGATATTTTTTCTACTTCACGATGAGATTCAGCTAAATGGATCATAACAGGGACGTCCATTTCAGTTGAAAGCTTAGCAATCTTTTGAAGGATTTCGGTGGTATTGGTATACGGGGCATGAGGAGCGAAAGCAGGAGTTATACGAGGGTGATCTTTGTACTCTTCAATGAAATTTAATGCGTAAGCGATACCAGCCTCTGCATTCTCAGCATCAGCGACAGGGAATTTAATGACCGATTCACCTAGGATTGCTCGCATACCGATTTTATCAACGGTTTTTGCTACTTCATCCTCAAAATAGTACATATCAGCATAAGTTGTTACACCGCCTTTTACCATTTCAACGTTACCCAGATTAGCCCCAATACGAACCATATCTCGAGAAACTAATTTCGCTTCAAGAGGGAAAATATAACGATGTAAGCGATCGGGTACATCATCCGCTAACGAACGAAATACCGTCATTGATACGTGAGTATGGGTATTAATTAATCCTGGCATGACAATATCGCCATCAACATCAAGAAGCTTTTTTGCTTGATATTGTTTCGCTAATGCTTCATCACCAACAGCAATAATCTTATTATCTTTTACTACTACAGTACCGTGAGTGAATGTCTCTTTGGTGTTATTCATTGTGAGTACTGTGGCATCTGTGATCATAAGATCAACTTGCTCAGCAGCATTTGCATTCAATCCACAAAATGAGCTTGCTGCAATAGCAAATGATAAAAAGGTGCGTTTGAAATTCATAGCAATATTCCCTGATTTTTATTTTTATTACATTGCACATAGAAAAATCCTATGAACAATAATTCATAGGGATATTACTGACTTTATCTAAAAATAGAAATAGAGATTGAGCAGATAAGAGAGAAGAGTATCATATCAAAATAGAAAGTGTGATCTTGCTTATGAATTTAATCACTGATTAAAATAGAACTTGACGATAAATTACATTAATGTGGTTAATATTTCGACTGATTACTAATCTCCTCTTGATACCGCTAAGTTGATGACGACCCCAATCATATAGAATATCGATACTTATGGGGTCTTACTGATTTCTGCTACTAGCAACTTCAATAACTTTAGATTAAATGTAAATTGAGAATGAATAAATACGATTATTGAAATTTACGATGAGCATCTAAAGCAAGGCCTAAACCTACACTACCGAATTTATCGCCACTGACAATTTCAATATCAGGAAATATTTGATGTACTAATTGATTAATAACAGGGATAAAAGTAGAACCACCGGTCATAAAGACTTTAGTGATATTATTCTTTTTTAGTCCGGCTTGTTGGATAGTCTCAAGTATTTTATTTTTAATCTCATTGAGATCACGATTAATCGCTGACTCAAACTGCTCACGTTTGATGTTTGTTTGAAAACCTTGCTCTATATAATTTAAAGAGAGGTTTGCTTGTACATTGTTTGTTAAATTAAATTTCAATGCTTCGACATCTAAAGCAAGACGGTGCCCATCTTTTTGATTAATCAGCTTTAATAAACGATCTAATTGCTTCCTATCCGTAGTTTTTAAAAGTAATGCTTTTATTTCATTTGCAATCTTTGGTTCATATAAGAAATGAATTCGGTGCCAAGTTGCAAGATCAATAAAATATTTAGATGGCATCTCTATGGTTTTGACAAATTTATCTTCTTCAGATAATCCAAATAATCCTGATTTAGGTAATTTTCCTGAATCAGAAATAAGTTGGCTTTTATAGCCAAAATCGGGAAGGATCGCATTTAAACTCAACTGTTTATCAAAATCGGTTCCACCAATATGAATACCATCATTGGCGAGAATATCCGATTTTCTATCATCTAGTTTAGATCTTTCTGGCGAGATACGAACAATTGAAAAGTCAGAGGTACCACCACCTAAATCGATGATCATCGCAATTTCTTCTTTATTAATCGTATTTTCGTAATCAAGCGCTGCGGCAATTGGTTCGAATTGGAGTTGAACTTGATCAAAGCCAGCAGCTTTAGCCGCCGTCACTAATGCTAATTCAGCGGATTTATCTGCTTCTTGATTACCATCGACAAAGTAAACCGGACGACCTAAAACGACTTGATTAAATTGGTGGCCACTTTGCTTTTCTGCTCTTGTCTTCAGTTCAGATAGAAAAGATTCAATAATCGCGGTAAAGGGGAGAAGTTGACCACGAATTTGAGTTTTTTCATGCATTAAGGGTGTACCGAGAACACTTTTTAAAGAACGTAATAAACGCCCAAACTCACCTTCGGTATATTCATTAATGGCTTCTCGGCCAAAAAATTGTTCACCATCTTCAAAACTATAAAAAATAGCACTTGGAAGGGTATTCTTTCCTTCTTCAACTGGAATTAATGAAAATTGAGAAGTTGCATTGCTGTTGTTTAAAAAACTACCAATTGTAGAGTTTGATGTACCAAAATCTAAGCCACAATATTTTGTCATAATTTATTCTACTTATATAAACATATTAAATCCAGTTGTCTATTTTCGAGTATTATATACCCGTGATACTTGAAGTTGTTAGGTTGTTGTCTGTGTTCGTTCGCCGTAATTATAGAGTATATCTATACTCATGGAGCTCAATCACTTGCTGCCTAATACCAACTCCAATTACTTTGAGTATAACGGTTTATCATTAAATAATTAACTCCTCAATTATTTAATGATAGATTTCTTTTTTATCACCTGTACTCGTTCATCATAATAACTAGTGCACTATAACTTTATATGTTGTATGCAAATAATCAATAAGCAAATGGTTGTTTGTATATAAAACAAACAACCTGGAAAGTGGAAAAAATGAAAACCGCTTAATAACAAGCAGTCAGTGAGGAAAATCATTACAAATATTACAAATAAAAGTATAATCAGTCGTCCATATTTAAGAATAAAGATAAACAGTAATGAAGCCTCACGCTATTCAAAAACTACATGCCAATAGACTCGCTATTTCAAAAAAACCATTTAGAGCGAGAGGGGCTAAATTAATTCGTTGCCCTTTGTGTATGCTTAAACCTGATTTCTGTTTATGCCAATATCGTCAAACAGTTGAATGTAATGCCGCGGTTATTTTATTAATGCATGATAATGAAGTGTTAAAACCGAGTAATACTGGTCGTTTAATTGCTGATAATATTGAAGAAACTTATGCTTTTATATGGTCCAGAACTAAGCCTGATCAGATGTTATTAAATTTATTACAGAATTCTGAATATCAGCCTTTTCTTGTTTTTCCTGGTGAATATGCGGTTGAACAAACAGTTATTTCTAACGTTGAAAGAGAGCCGAACAAGAAACCCCTATTTATATTACTGGATGGTAGCTGGCGTGAGGCACGTAAAATATTCCATAAAAGTTCATATTTACGTGATTTACCGATTCTTTCTATTACTCCACAGGAAATTTCTCGTTATAAAATGAGATCCGCTTCTCATGATAATCAGCTTGCTACAGCAGAAGTCGCTGCTATCGTGCTATCTTTGGCGAATGAACAAAAAGCGGCAGATCAATTAAACTTGTGGTTTGACTGCTTTAAAGAGAGATATATTGCCGGGAAGATGAGTCGTCAACTTCCGGAAGAGTGTTCACTAGATAAGTATGTTGCTTTAACTAACCAAAAATAATAAAAAAGTAGCTGCTTCACAAATTGAACACCCTAAAGTTTAATAACAATTTCAAAATTAGGGATAACCCTAAATTATTTTTAAATGGAGTTTATATGTATTACGGTTTTGATGTCGGTGGAACAAAAATTGAATTTGGTGCATTTGATGAGCAATTAAATCGAGTGGCAACAGAGCGTGTCCCGACACCTACTGATAACTATGATAACTTGGTTAATACCATTGCAGAGCTGGTTAACAAATATGACCAACAATTTGATTGTAAAGGAAGTGTTGGTCTTGGGATCCCTGGGATGACAGATGCTGAAACAGGTTTAGTATTAACGGTTAATGTACCAGCAGCAAGTGATAAGCCATTACAACAGGATCTTGAAAAAGCGATTAATCGACCCGTTAAAATTGAGAATGATGCAAACTGTTTTGCGCTTTCTGAAGCTTGGGATGAAGATTTACAAGGCGTTGATTGTGTTGCTGGTCTTATTCTCGGTACTGGTTTTGGTGGCGGTTTAATTTTTGATGGGCAAGTTTTTTCTGGATCCCATCATGTAGCTGGCGAAGTAGGGCACATGCGTTTACCTATTGATGCTTGGTTCCATCTTGGTGAAAAAGCGCCGTTATTTTCTTGTGGATGTGGAAACAAAGGCTGTATGGATAATTATCTTTCTGGCCGTGGTTTTGAACAACTGTATCTACACTATTATGGCGAAAAGTTATCGGCTATTGAGATCATTACAAAACAGGCTGAGGGTGAAGAAAAAGCAGTAGAACATGTTGATCGCTTTATGGAGTTGGTGTCGATCTGTTTTGCAAATCTCTTTACTGCATTAGATCCTGATGTTGTGGTGTTGGGTGGCGGTTTATCTAATTACGAACTACTTTATCAAGAAGTTCCAACTCGTATGCAGAAACATCTTTTATCTGTGGCTAAACCACCTAAGCTGATTAAAGCAAAGCATGGTGATTCAGGTGGTGTTCGTGGTGCTGCATTCCTAAATATTAAATAATGCTTTATGAATGATTAAGTAATAAACATTTTTTAAATAGACCGAAAATAATTGGAGTTGCTAGTAGGCGAAGAAACGACCTAGTCGCTTCAAATATTAAAGGTATAGCGACGCTATAAGCACCTGAATAATTACGTTTATCGTAGAGATTAAGGTGTTTTTTTATTGAGGATTGAAAAATGGCTGAGCAAAAAATACGTTGTCCTTGGTTAGATTTAAGTAAAGAAGATTACGTCCACTACCATGATACCGAATGGGGTGTACCAATTTATGATGATCAAACTTTATTTGAGTACCTAACTCTTGAGTCAGCGCAAGCAGGGTTAAGTTGGTATACGATTTTAAAGAAACGTGAAAACTATCGCACCGCATTTGCTAATTTTGATCCTATTGAAGTCGCTGAATTTGACCAAGAGAAAGTTGAAGAGCTACTCCAAAATAGTGGTATCGTTCGGCATCGTCAGAAAATCAATGCCGCTATTCATAATGCTAAATTAGTTTTAGAGATTCAAAAAGAGCATGGTTCTCTTTCTGACTTTTTATGGGGATTTGTTGACCATAAAGTGATTATTCGACACTCTAATACCCTTGAAGATTATCAAGTTGCAACGACACCAGAGTCAGATAAGTTGTTTAAAGCATTAAAAAAGCGAGGTTTTAAATTTTTAGGTTCCACAACGGTTTATGCCTTTATGCAAGCCTGCGGTATGGTGAATGATCATAGTAAAGACTGTTATAGGCGTAATCAAGTGGTAAACAAATCGAATAATTGAACGATGATTAATGTTCGATATTAAAAGTTTAGCACTAAACTGTAGATGTAGAAAAAGCCAGTGGAATTAACTTTTAACTAGAAAGAGAAAAGTTCCACTGGCTTTTTTATTCGAAAAAATTCAGCTAAATTAAATTCGACCTTCTAACGGAATAATAGTGACAAAATCCCCGACGTCTGCATTCGCTTGTTCCGGTTTAACTTCAATTAAGCAGTTTGCTTCGGACATTGAGCGTAAAATCCCCGATCCTTGTTGACCGGTCGTTTTCACCTCAAGTTGGCCATTGCCATTAATGAAGTAGATACCGCGGCTATATTCTGTACGGCCGGGACGAGAACGGATAAATTCACCGGCTTTTGCCAAAAAGGTCTCAGGCTGCCAATTGTTTAAACCTTGTAATTTACGAATAGCCGGTTCAACAAATTGTAGCATCGTCACCATGACCGCAACGGGATTTCCGGGTAAACCAAAGAAAGGGGTTTTATCGGTTGAGCCTAGCTTACCAAATGCTAAAGGGCGACCGGGGCGCATATTGATACGCCAAAAATCGATACTGCCAAGCTGGTTTAGTGCTGACTTAATATAATCGGCATTACCAACAGAAACCCCACCAGATGAGATCACGAGATCAGCTTGCTCTGATGCTTGTTGTAAGGTATCGATTAAACTCTTCTCGGTATCTTCAATGATGCCAAAATCAATGACCTGACAACCAAGGCGGTTTAACATTCCAGTGACAGTGTAACGGTTTGAGTCAAAGATGCAGTTTTTTTCTAACGGTGTCCCCGGAGCTTGAACTTCATCACCAGTCGAGAAAATTGCAACTTTAATCGGTGCAAAGATTGCAACTTGATTAATTCCAAGGGAGGCAATTAATCCTGCTTCAGCAGAAGATATTTTACTGTTTCTGGCGACAGCAACTTCATTGATCGCTAAATCTTCACCCGCTAAACGAACATTTTGACCCGCTTTTATTTTGCCTTTTGCAGCAGAGAAGTTGACTTGATTATCAATTTTCTCAGACTGCTCACGCATAATAACGGTTCCTGCACCTTTAGGTACAGGTGCCCCTGTCATGATCTGAACGGCTTCGCCCTCATTTAATTCACCGTCATAACTATGACCCGCTAACACCTCTGCGACAACAGTGAAAGAGGGAAGATCGATATCTTCATTACGAATAGCGTAACCATCCATTGCTGAATTATTATGCTGTGGAACATTAATTGGCGATAAAATGTTTTTTGCTGATACCTGTCCAATGCTGGAGATAAGATCCACTTCTGTTGCTGTTTCAGGTAAAGTAATTTCAGCAAGAATTTTACTTAATCCTTCATCAACAGAAAGAAAACCGGCAGTAAATGGATCAACATTTGTCTGATCACTTGGTTCTACTGGTGCTGAGATAACATTGTGAGTAATAAAATCAGCGATAGCGTCAACGTCATTAATATCAATTAAAGGGAGTTTTTTTGAATTGGATGATGTGTCCAACGTTGTTTGAGTCGCTAATTCTGTTGCAATGGCAATAATATTTTTATCATCTGGATAAATCCAAGGTTTACCAATGACATCACGATGAAGTTCAATTTTTGGGAAGTTAAGTTTCTTAAATCCTTCAATTAATACCAAATCTAAATCTTGATGATCAAGCTGACCCAATAAGCTATTAAGATCAGCTTCAGTATCAGGTGTCTCACTAATTAATGCGTTGCGATAACGTGAAGAGATCAACATTTGATCTGCGCCTGCTTTACGTAAACGGTAACTATCCTTACCATCTTGATCGATATCGAAGTCATGATGGGCATGTTTAATCACAGCAAGTTTTAGATTTTTATTACGTAAAACAGGGATTAATTGCTCTAATAACGTTGTTTTACCTGTGCCGCTATAGGCAGCAAAACCGACAATCGGTGTTTGAGATATCATGATAAGTTTCCGTATTTCGAAATGTCATCCATTGAATTTAGGTTAATAAATGCATTTGGTTGGTCTGAGAAATCGACTTCTACTGTATTGCAATCTTTATAGAGTAGGATAATCTTTCGGTCTCCGCGTTGTAAAAAAGCATCTAACTTACTAAAAACACGGCGATGGAATAGGGTGACAACCGGTTGAATATATTGGCCATCATGGGCAACCGCAATATCCGTCTCTTCATGACAGGCATTAACCATTCGTGATACTAGATCAACGGGAAGGTTAGGGCAGTCGCAAGGAACAAATCCAACCCAGTCAGTATCAATTTTTTGTAGTGCTGCATGAATACCACCTAGTGGACCAGGATAACCTTCAAACTGATCATGAAATACTGTGGCATATTGACGATATTGTTCTATATTTCGATTTGCATTGATGAAAATATTATCGGTTTGTGGGGAAAGTGAATTTATCACATGTTGAATAAAAGGCTGACCATTTAATTTGACCAACCCTTTATCGTTACCGCCCATTCGTGTTGCTTGTCCACCAGCTAGGATTACCCAGCTAGTCTGTTCAGCCGTAGGCATAATTCTTTCCTTTAATTATTTGCAGATCAGGTTTCTGAATAAGTACTTTATTTTCCAATATTAAATGTTGTTTACAAAGATCTGTCAAAGCATTTTGTTGATGACTGGTAATGATAATACTTGTTCCTTGGTTAAGCAGGTCTTTTACCAAGTCAACATGACCAACAATGGACTCTTCATCAAGATTTGCGCTAGGTTCATCCATCAATAAAACAGAGGGTTTCAATACCCATGCCCTAGCCATGGCAACACGTTGACGTTCTCCACCGGAAAGAACAGAGATATGTTCATTAGCAAATGATTCTAAGTGAACCAATTTTAAGCTGTTTAATGCCATGATATAAGTTTGCTGTTTGTTCATATTAGTGAACTTGAGACCATAACGAACATTATCTAACACTGTGCCATCAAATAAGTAAGGACTCTGATGCATATAAATCACTTGTTGTTGCAAAGTGTTAGAGCGGTATTTTTGATACCATTTTTGATGCAAAGTGCCTTTAACTCTACCAGTAGTTGGTTTAATAATGCCGGCTAGAATTTTTAATAATGTCGTTTTACCAACGCCGTTTGCTCCATTGAGATAGGTTGCAATGCCAGATTGAAGTTCTAATGATTCAATATTAAAAAGTAAACGTTGTCCAAACTGCTTAGAAATATCTTGGGCATTTAAATTAACTAAATGTGTTTTACTCATAACAGATCCAAATTAATTACTCTTTAAATAACCCTTTCCACGGGCAATAGAAAGGACTAAATTTAAAACTAGCGCAAGAATTAATAACACTATTCCTAACGCAACACCTTGTGCAAAGGAGCCTTTTTGACTCTCCAATGCGATAGCAGTAGGGATGTTTCGTGTACTCCCTAACAAATTACCTCCCACCATCATTGAGCTACCAACCTCGGTAATTATTCGACTAAAAGCAAAAATAACAGCAGCCAGAAGTGGAAATCGGTATTCCCATAACAATTTTTTCAATGCCTGAATGTTAGAGGCGCCTAACGTTTTTGCTGTCTCCCAAACTCGTTGATCACTATTCTGGAATACGGCATGACTCATCGAGACAATAATCGGGAAGCTAATGAGCATCTGCCCAAAAATCATCGCTTTTTGGGTAAATAACCAATGCCAATCACCCAAAGGACCAGAACGAGATAACAACATATAGAGTAGCAGACCGATAACAACTGTGGGTACAGATTGCAAGGTGGTAACTAACGTGAGTAAAATGGTATGACCAAAAAATTTAAATCGAGCAAGTAAAAATCCAAGTAGCGTTCCTGGAATTAAGACAAGGGCAATTGATAACAAAGAAACTGAAAAAGAGACGGCCACAATGCTCCATAAGTCGTGATCGCCGCTAAAAAGTAGATTTATCGCTTCTTTGGTCGTATCCATAATACTCATTGTTAACTACCTTTTACTTAGCATTAGCATTTGCGGTAAACAACTTCTGTCCTTTGACTTTATAGTTATTGATAATCGCTTGTGCCTCATTACCGACTAACCAGTCACTTAAGGCTCGAGCACCTTTAGTATTAAGTGAAGGATATAACTTAGGATTAACTATAATAACTTGATATGGATTAAAGAGTGCTTTATCACCTTCAACCATTAATTCTAAATCTAATTTATCTTGATAGGCGAGCCAGGTTCCACGGTCTGTTAAAGTATAGCCCTGAAATTCAGAGGTCATAATTAATACTGGCCCCATACCTTGACCTGCTGAACGATATTGGTCAAAGTCAGGTTTAATATTAAGTTTAGACCAGAGATTCAGTTCTTTTTTATTGGTGCCTGAATCATCACCTCGAGAAACAAAGATAGAGTCACTATTAGCTATGGCTTTTAATGCCGCAGTTGCATTGTGTGTATCTTTGATTTTTGCAGGATCATTGTTCGGTCCAACAATAATGAAATCGTTATACATCAGCTGGCGCGGTAAGATACCAAAGCCATCATCAATAAATTTTTGTTCTGCTTTAGGGGCATGAGTCATCACTAAATCAACATCACCACTTTCACCCATTTTCAAGCTTTTTCCTGTACCTTGAGCAAAAATTTGAACCTTATAACCCGTCTCATTTTCAAAAGTGGGGAATAGGTGCTCTAATAATCCAGAATGGTAAGTACTGGTGGTTGTAGCGAGACGAATAATTGAATTATCATTCGCAAAACTGGAAAAAGAGCAGAGCAAAGAGGTGACAATACCAATTTTGACTAATTTTTTAAACATGATAGATCCTTAATGGAGAGTAGATAATATAATGCTTTACTCGAGAAGAATATTGATGTTGAAAAAGTAACCCATTGTTTATTAATGGGTTACTTAAGTATTCAATTCATTTTTATTTCTCGGTATTGCCTTTGACATCAAAATTCATATTCTCATGTCCAGTAAAGACCTGAAAACGATGACCTTTTGCACGAGCAATAATGGTAATCCCAAACTGCTGGGCTAAATCTAAACCCATTTGGGTCACACCTGAGCGGGATAGAAGAACAGGTATCCCCATCTGTGCAACTTTAATCACCATTTCTGACGTCAAACGACCGGTGGTATAAAAGATTTTATCTGCCCCTTCTTCACCATTGAGCCACATTTCTCCAGCTAAAGTATCAACTGCATTATGGCGACCAACATCTTCAACAAAAGAGACGATAGATGTGTCTCTACAGACTGCACAACCATGCACAGCTCCTGCTGCTTTATAAGTATCATTATGATGCGTTAATGCTTCTAATAGTTCGTAAAGTTTAGATTGTAATATTTTAACTTGAGGAACTTTATAACCTTCAAGTTGCTTCATCACATTTCCATACATGGTGCCTTGACCACAACCAGAGGTGACGGTTTTCTTTTCTAACTTTTTTTCTACATCTTGAGTCTTTTCACTAGTAATGACCGCAGCTGAAGAGCTATCCCAATCAATAATGATTGATTCGATTGCATCAATATCTTTAATAAAATGTTGGTTTTTTAAATAACCTAATACTAAAGTGGCTGGACGAGACCCCAACGTCATTAATGTAACAACCTCGACCCAATTTAAATAAACGGTTAAGGGACGTTCGCAGGCAATTTCTCTTGTTAATATTTCACCATACTCATCCATGACGTCGACAGAGAGAGTTTGGGTCGGAGAGTCTGTTGCCATTAAAATTTTAAGATTTCGCTTAGTCATAGCAGTTTTTACCTAGTGAATTTAATAGATAGTCTATAGATAATAGACACTTATAATAATAAGACAACAATTTGTTATTAATATTGTTAAGAATACGATGAAAATAATCTTTAAAATTTGATTATTTGTTAGTGAATCAATTCTATAAGGAAAATTTATACAAACAAATAGCTTACCCATTAATAGAGTTTAAACTCTATATTTGTCGGGGTGTACAATGGTGTTCATAGTGAAATACCTTTCAAGTCAGTGGCTTGAAGGTAACAAAATCATTTTCATTTACTCACATTTAGGTATTTTGCTTGAATACGTACTCTTTATATTGTTATTTGTTTGCTTTGCATCAAATAAATTCACACTGCTAGTTATTAAGATCAACAAATCTGTGTAATCATTAACTATACTCAATTTGAATTAACTTTTTATTCGATTTGTCATGTTTCTTTATCAACGCGTACTGATTTGTAACTTATGATCTAACAAATTAATTCAATTCATCATATGCAATCTAACATTGAGGAAATAATAAGTGAGTAATCAATTAGATTTTGATAAAAATGCGCTGATAAAAAGTGAGAGCATTTGGTCAATTAAGTTTGATATTGTGGGTATCGAATCAATTGTTGGGAAATGGGCATCTTGGAATTGGTCTATTGAGAATGTTTCTCTTTATCAGCCAGAGGATAAAGTTCTATTTCTTGAGCAACTTACTCATCTTCATCAAACATCCACGGAAGAGAATAGGTGTACAACAACGTATTGTTTAGAGCTTGAACTTCACCGTGATGAACGTACTGATTATCGTTTTAATTTAAGTTCACAACATCCGACTCTTTTTATTCCTTGTTTTGAGGAAGAGGAGTTATTTGTCCCAGACTTGGTGACGGTGTCACAAACTAATGCTGCACAATTTCTTGATGCAGATTATCAAGTATTATCAATGCCAATGCCATTACCAATCCAAGCATGGGTCGAGGCCTATATTGGCCGTCATGGTGAATTGCTTGAAATGGGACGTAAAAAGAAAAAAGGTAAGGGGCGTTCTAGTGGAAAATAATGAAGGCTCATTTTTATCTCGTTGGTCGCAACGGAAATTACAACCTAAAGAGCAAGAAAATAAGGATGTAGATGAAAATGTTCACGCTGAAGTCAATGAAATTAATGACCAGATAACGACTGAATTCAATCACTCTGATCAGCGTTTAATTAACGATAGTGAAATTGAATTAAATAATAATCAAAGCTTAATTCAAAACCAAGTCATTAATATCGAGAATGACAAGGATAATGATTCTCAATTAAACTCAAGAGTTGAGAATCCTTCCGAATTAAATATAAATAATTCGGAAAATGAACAAGAAATAGATGAAGAAGCGCTCTCTCGTTCAATCGAAAATATAGATGAATCATCAAATGTCAGTGATTTTCTCGTTGCAGGAGTCAGTCAGGCATTAAAAAAAGCCGCATTGAGAAAAGTATTCCATCAATCTGCTTATAACTTTAGAGACGGATTAAATGAGTATGATGATGATTACACGACATTAAAAAAATTACCGGCGGATGTTTCTGAGCGACTTAAAAATATGCTTAAGGCGCAAACTGATGAGAATGAACGCTCAAATAATCTGGCTACAGAAGTTATCGATGATGAATCAGAATTAATCGTTAATGACTCTGAGAGCAGCATCATGAATGAAAACAATAATGAAGATACTAGCGTAGAAGAACATAGCGATGTTGTTGCTCAATCAGAAGAGGGGGAATTTGAGGCCAGTTCTGATCTTGACATTGATTTAGAACTTGAAGCGCGACCAGAAAAAGAATTACCCACGCAAAGTCCAAATGTGATGGATGAAAAAGTATTACAACCTCATCAATCTGTAGATGAAAATTTAGCGCAGCCTGAACAAGAAGATCAACTTGCTCCGCTGCAACATGATGATTTAGGTGATAGGAATAATCAATAATGAAATACGATATATTTGACCAATTTACATGTCAAAATGGAATCGCTAGAAAAGAAGCTTTCGCCAAAACAGTTGAAGTTTCAAATTTGATCCCACCGACAGTCAGTTACGATAGCCATGGGCATTTGGTTATCATTGGTAAAGAGTCTGAAATACTTACCGTTGCAAAACAAGTTGAAGGCTTAAATTCAATAACTTTATTAAGTACCGAGAAAGCAGAACTGCCTGAACAAGTGACTGAAAACACTTTTTCTACCTTTTACAGTAATAATATTGAAGTTGCTGGTTACCTAGGTAACTTTAGCGTTAAGTGTATGCTGGAAAACGCGATTATCGGCAGTGCAAACCTAGCGGAAGTTGCAATTAATAGAAAACAGTTCGATGTGATAATCGATCTCTCTGAAAAGCCAATGATTGCACTACCTGTTGCTCCAATTGGTTATTACCATATCGCAGCAGAAAGTGAACAGTTAGCGGATGTTATTGAATCTGTTTCTGGATTAATCGGTGAGTTTGATAAGCCAAAATATTTCCAATTAAATAGTGACATTTGTGCTCATAACTCTCGTGGTGTTAAGGGCTGTACACGATGCTTATCGGTTTGTCCTGCGGGTGCAATCAGTTCTGATGATTTCTCAATCAACATTGATCCTTTTTTATGTCAGGGTGTGGGAACTTGCGCAACAGCTTGTCCGACAGAGGCGATCAGTTATGCACTACCCGAAGCATTACAATCTCAGCACTACCTTTTTAATCTATTAAATAATTATCGTGCTAGTCATGGTCAATCACCCTCGATCCTTTTCTTTGGTCAAGAAGATCTTGAACAGGTCAATACGTTTTTAGCGACCGCCTCTACCTCTATTCTGCCTATTGCATTAGAAGAAGTGGGATCTGTAGGTCTTGATACTTGGTTAACGGCACTCCTTTATGGTGCAGAACAAGTCACTTTAGCTAAAACTGCCACTGTTCCTGCTAGTATTTATGACATTTTAACCAGTGAAGTTGAAATTGCACAGTCTATGTTGTCACACGTCAATATCGATACGAATCGTATTGGATTTGTCGGTTTAGATGAAATTCAAACCGTAGAAGCAATTAATTGGAAAGTCAGTAGTGACAAATCATTAGGAAATAAACGTGAACGTATTTTTGATGCTTTAGATCAAATTGCTGCAGACCATTTAGATTTTGAAACGACACCTGAACAGAAGGTATCTCTACTTCCTAATGATGCACCTTATGGCAGTGTCAATATCGAAACTAAAGATTGTACGCTCTGCTTGAGTTGTGTTGCGGTTTGTCCAACAAGAGCCATTCATGGATTTGATAATCAACATGGTTTGCAGTTTGTTGAACAAGATTGTATTCAGTGTGGGCTTTGTGAATCAGCTTGTCCTGAAAAAGTGATTACCCTTGAACCTCGTTTGGTGTGGGATCGCCAAGAGCGTCAAGAGCCAAGAGTGATTCACAAAGAACCCGCTGCTGAATGTTTGACATGTGGTAAGCCTTTTGCTCCAGCCTCTTTAATCGATAAATTACAACAAAAATTAGCCGGGCACAGCCACTTTAAAGATGATGCTATTAAACGTATTGCGATGTGTGAAGATTGTCGTGTTAAGGATATCTTCCAAAATATCAATGACAACCCTGAATCACAGTTGGAGATTTAAGTAATGGAAAAGAGTAATCCAATCCAATTTGAAACGGCTCAACTAACCGAAGAGCAGTTAATGCGAATTGATATTTATGGCTTATTAGCTACGCTACTTCGTTCGGCGCCATCTCAAGAATTACTAGAGTGGTTACAACAAATAGAAGTGCCTGCTGTTAATGATCTACCACCAACTCAAGATGGCAATATTGAAATGGCATGGTCTCAGCTTAAAGAGGCGAGTGCGAAAGTTTCTACTGCACAAATTGAAGAAGAGTATCAGGATCTCTTTATCGGGATAGGTCGAGGTGAAGTATTACCATTCCTTTCTTGGTATTTATCAGGCACTTTGATGGAGAAACCATTGGTGCAATTACGACAAAATTTAAAAGAATTCGGGTTCAGTAGACAAAATAATGTATTTGAACCAGAAGATCATATGGCTGCTCTGTTAGAGGTTATGGCTATGTTAATTCAGACAAATGATACTGAGAAACAGTGCCATTTCTTTGAGCAACATATTCTACCTTGGTATCAAAAGTTTAGTTTTGATGTCAAACAGGCAAAAAGCAGCTATTATTATACCCATGTTGCGGAATTGTTAACCCAATTCTTGCATTTAGAAAAAGGTTTGTTGTTACCACTTAAAGTAGATGTCAAAGTAGTTCAACAATAAGTGTAAAAGTAGTACCGCAATAATACCCAAAGTGATTGCAGTTAAGAGTCGCTGAAAGCCTACGGCTAACAGACTAATAACTGAAATGAGTCAGGGCATAAACAGATAATGACATATCGATAGGTAGTCAGTAGAAGGTGTGTATTTATGAGTGAAGATAATAAAAGTAAAGTTAGTCGTCGCAAGTTCTTAACTGGAATGGGCGTGGCTACCGTTGCAGGTGGAGCAGCATTAGTTTCAACTTCTGTTTCGGCAAAAGCGGTATCAGGTGCCGAAGTGACACCCGCAAAGAAAGAAGTAAAAACAGGATATAGCGAAACACAGCATATCCGCGATTACTACAACACGTTATAAGGATTAAGTGATGAAGATAACAAAACGATCTCCGTCCGCATCACCAGAAAAATCTCTATATGGTGTAAGTCGACGTAATTTTATTAAGAATAGTGCGATTGCTGCTGGTGGCGTTGCCGGCGCGGGTATGCTTGCGCCAGGTATGATGAAGAAAGCCCAAGCAGCTGATGAAACGCTAGATGGTGTTCCAACGGAAATTAAAAGAACAATCTGTTCTCACTGTTCTGTTGGTTGTGGTATCTACGCCGAAGTTCAAAATGGTGTTTGGACAGGACAAGAGCCTGCATTTGATCACCCATTTAATGCTGGTGGACACTGTGCAAAAGGTGCTGCGTTACGTGAGCATGGTCATGGTGAGAAGCGTCTTAAGTATCCAATGAAGCTAGAAGGCGGAAAATGGAAGAAGCTTTCTTGGGATCAAGCGTTAACTGAGATCAGTGAACAAGCATTAAAAATCAGAGAGGAGTCAGGACCTGATTCTGTTTTCTGGTTAGGTTCTGCAAAACACAATAATGAACAAGCTTACCTTTACCGTAAGATGGCTTCATTATGGGGAACCAACAACGTTGACCACCAGGCTCGTATTTGTCACTCAACCACCGTATCTGGTGTAGCAAATACTTGGGGTTATGGTGCAATGACCAACTCCCTTAATGACATGCATAACAGTAAGTCAATCCTTTTTATTGGTTCAAACCCAGCAGAAGCTCATCCGGTTGCAATGCAGCACATTTTAATCGCTAAAGAGAAAAATGGTTGTAAGATTGTCGTGGCCGATCCACGTCATACTCGTACTGCAGCAAAAGCTGATCTTCATGTCTCTATTCGTCCAGGTACTGATGTCTCGTTTGTATGGGGTGTGTTATGGCACGTCTTCAATAATAAGTGGGAAGATAAAGAGTTTATCCACCAGCGTGTATTTGGTATGGATGAGATCCGTACCGAGGTAGCGAAGTGGACACCTGCTGAAGTTGAGCGTGTAACAGGCGTGCCTGAGAAGGATGTTTACCAGACAGCTAAATTACTTTCTGAAAATCGTCCAGGTTGTATCGTTTGGTGTATGGGTGGTACTCAGCACCATACGGGTAACATGAATACGCGTGCTTACTGTGTACTTGAACTTGCTTTAGGTAACATGGGTAAAGAGGGCGGCGGTGCTAACATTTTCCGTGGTCACGATAATGTACAGGGTGCAACGGATTTAGGTGTACTTTCAAATACGCTGCCAGGTTACTACGGTCTATCTGATGGAGCCTGGAAACACTGGTCAAAAGTTTGGGATTTAGATTTCGAATGGGTTGCTAACCGTTTCGACCAAGCTAAATATCGTGGCAAGAAGCCAATGAACAGCGTGGGTATTCCAGTATCTCGTTGGGCTGATGGTGTTCTTGAAGATCCAACCAAGATCGACCAGAAAGATAATATCCGTGCGATGTTCTATTGGGGGCATGCAGTTAACTCACAAAGTCGTGGTGTTAACATCAAAAAAGCGATGGAAAAATTGGATATGATGGTTATTGTTGACCCATACCCAACTGTTGCAGCGATTATGAATGATCGTAGCGATGGTATCTATCTACTTCCTGCCACAACCCAGTTCGAAACGTATGGTTCTGTTACGGCAACAAACCGTTCAATCCAGTGGCGTGACCAAGTTATTGAGCCGTTATTTGAATCGAAACCTGATCATGAAATCATGTACTTGTTAACGAAGAAGCTAGGTTTTGCTGATCAGTTATTCAAGAACATCAAAGTGACAGACAATAAGCCTCAAATTGAAGATCTAACCCGAGAATTCAATAAAGGTATGTGGACAATCGGTTATACCGGTCAAAGCCCTGAGCGCCTAAAAGATCACCAGAAAAATTGGCATACATTCCATCATACAACGCTTAAAGCAGAAGGTGGTGTTGTTAATGGTGAGACATATGGTCTTCCTTGGCCATGTTGGGGTACGCCAGAGCTTAAGCATCCAGGTACACATATTCTTTATAACCCATCAATTCCCGTTGCTGACGGTGGCGGTAACTTCCGTACTCGTTTCGGTGTTGAATTTGAAGGTAAGAGTCTGCTTGCTGATGGAAGCTATTCGAAAGGTTGTGAAATCGAAGATGGTTACCCAGAGTTTAGTGACAAGCTACTTAAGCAATTAGGTTGGTGGAATGATCTAACAGCTGAAGAGAAAAAAGCGGCTGAAGGCAAAAACTGGAAGACTGATGTTTCTGGTGGTATTCAACGTGTTGCTATTAAGCACGGTTGTATTCCTTATGGTAATGGTAAAGCGCGTGCGGTTGTTTGGACATTCCCAGACCGTGTACCGACTCACCGTGAACCACTTTATACTCCTCGTCGTGATCTGGTTGCGAAATACCCAACTTATGATGATAGTGAGTCTATCTTCCGTATGCCAACGCTGTATAAATCAATTCAGCAGGATGACTTCTCGAAAGAGTACCCAATCATTCTTACAACGGGTCGCTTGGTTGAATATGAAGGTGGTGGTGAAGAGAGCCGTTCAAACTCTTGGTTAGCCGAACTACAACAAGAGATGTTTGTTGAAGTCAATCCGAAAGATGCGAATGATATTGGTATTAAAGATGGGGAAATGGTTTGGGTTGAGAGCCCAGAGAAAGCACGTATTCTTGTTAAAGCAATGGTAACTCGTCGAGTCAACTCTGGTTTAGCCTTCTTACCGTTCCACTTCGGTGGGCACTTCCAAGGTAAAGATCTGCGCGCTAAATACCCAGAAGGGACAGACCCGTATGTACTTGGTGAAGCAGCGAATACCGTCACAACTTATGGTTATGACCCGGTAACGCAGATGCAAGAAACCAAAGTAACATTATGTAAAATTTCAAAGGCGTAAGGAGTTATCATGGCTAGAATGAAATTTATGTGTGATACAAAACGTTGTATCGAGTGTAATGGCTGTGTTACGGCCTGTAAAAATGAAAATGATGATGCGTTAGAGTGGGGCATTCAACGTCGTCGTGTTGTAACTTTAAACGATGGTGAAAAGGGTGAAACGTCAATTTCAGTGGCCTGTATGCACTGTTCTGATGCACCTTGTATGGCGGTATGTCCGGCAGACTGTTTTGTAGAAACTGATGAAGGTATTATCCATCACGATAAAGACCTATGTATCGGGTGTGGTTACTGTCTGTTTGCTTGTCCGTTTGGTGCGCCTCAGTTCCCTCAACAGGGTGCTTTTGCTGAGCGTGGTAAGATGGATAAATGTACTTTCTGTGCAGGTGGTCCAAATGTTGAACCTGGTTCTGAGGAAGAGCGTAAGAAGTACGGTGCTAACCGCCTAGCGGAAGGTAAACTACCAATGTGTGCTGAGTTATGTTCAACCAAAGCACTATTAGCTGGCGATGCAGGTGTTGTTTCAGACATTTTCCGTAAGCGTATTGTTGAACGCGGTGCTAAAGGTGCTGGTTGGTCTGACGGTGCCGATATCGCCTATGACGCAACGCAAGGATAATAGGAATAGAAGTTATGCATAAAACAAAAGATTCGATTTTTGCTTTTATGCTTTTGCTGCTGTTATCTATTACCTCCCTTTTCTCTTCTGCTACGATGGCAGAAGAGAAAGGAGCAAATAACACGGCTAAAGTAGAAATGACTCAACTTGCCGGTGCTGATTATTGGCGTGATGTTCGAGGAGGGGTGATTGGTACAACAACGTCATCTTTCCCTGAGCATGGTGAACTAATCAGTCCTCCCAATGAGATATGGTTCCACCTTAAAGAAGGTTGGATCATGCCCGTTGGTGCGGCAGTTTTAATTGGTTGTTTAATTGTTGTCTCTTTCGCCTACTTTGTTCTTGGCCCACTTAAGTTAAGTAAGCCAAAAACGGGACGAAAAAATTCAACGATGGTCTTTTACTGATCGATTACTACATTGGTTAATGGCATTTACCTTTTTATCGTTAGCCTTTACGGGATTAGGTGTAACCTATGGTAAGTTTACGATACAACATGTTGTTTCAACTGATATTTGGGGTTCATTAATTTATGGTATGAAAATGTACCATAACTACGTAGGTCCTCTATTTGGTATCTTATTAATCATTGTATTAATTAAATGGTACAGTAAATCGATTGTGAATAAAGTTGATATCCAGTGGTTCTTGAAACTCGGTGGTATGGTCGGAAAACATAAAGGGACTCATCCATCAGCAGGTTTCTCTAATGGTGGTGAGAAAGCAATCTTCTGGTTGTTAATCTGGTTTGGAGCTTGTGCCGCAGTCAGTGGTTTGGTTTTAGATTTCCCTAATTTTGGTCAAATAAGAAAGACCATGGAGATTTCTAACTTATTACATATGATTTCAGCCTTGATTCTTATGTCAGGTTTCATCTTCCATATCTATATCGGTTTATTTGGTATGGAAGCAGGTATTGATGGCATGATAACTGGTGAAGTTGATGAAACATGGGCGAAAGAGCACCATGACCTTTGGTATGAAGAAGTTAAAGACTTACCAGAGAATCAGCCTAAAGAGAGCAAAAAGAGTTAATCACGATGAATTGATTGTGTTTTTCTCTCTCTTTTAAATAATCTTTAAAGAAAAGCTAGCACGCCACTCTTCATTAAATATGTTGAGTGGCGTTTTTTATCGACTTAATCTTCATTTATAATAATTTTTTAATTTAATATGAACTTTTATGTTTATGCGGCGGTCATACCTATACTCAAGTTAATTATCATAGGTATTGAAATGAAAAAAACACTTCCAATCGCAGCTGCTGCTCTACTTTTTTCTCTATCAGGTGCCACTTTTGCCGCGACTCCAACTTCAAATACAGTCGATTATCTTCAGTCTCGTAATAACGTTGCTTATCAAGTTAATACCGAGACACCATTTACCGGCACCTATGCACAAAAGTATGATAATGGACAACCTGCCGTTAAGACTCAATTTAGTGCAGGTCATGAGAATGGTTTATCAACATCTTGGTATCAAAATGGGCAAAAGTCATCTGAAGCAACCTATAAAAATGGGGTGTTAGATGGCACCGCAACTCAGTGGTATTACAATGGTCAAAAAGCAGAACAATTGACTTATAACAATGGTGTATTAGATGGTACAGCAACCAAGTGGTTCGAAAATGGCCAGAAAGAGCACGTTGCGACCTTTATTGATGGTAAAAAAGACGGCGTAGCCAATATCTGGTTCGAAAATGGACAAAAAGCGGTCGAGACTGTATATCAAAAAGGGCAGTACAAAACCAATACTAACTGGTATGCCAATGGTAACAAGCGTACAGAAGTTAAGTTTAACGAGTTAGACCATAAAAATGGTGAAGTGATGAAGTGGTATGAAAATGGCACTAAAGCCGCTAAAGTCACCATTAAAGATGGAAAAAAAGTCTCTCGCACAGTATGGGCTTTTGAAGAGACCACAAAAAGTTAATCATTTAAAAACATAACTCCAATATAAAAAAGCGAAGCAGTCTCTTACTGTTTCGCTTTTTTATATTGTGAATCAAATGTATTTAAAAACAGATTATTATTGATGAAGGTTGTCAGTTTATAAAATTTCGAACTACTCTTAACTATCGTATAGTCCCAAGGATGAGTAATGACTTTTTTAAACCGACTCTCTATTAAATCTCGTGTCATTTTATTGGCATTTATTCCATTACTGATAATTGCAGGCTTTTCAGCTTATGAAATAAATAAGTTGAATCAAAAGTTATCACAAATGGGGATATTATCTGACAAGGTTGATACTCTAAATATCACTTCAAATTATGGTTCCTCTATTCATACCATTGAAACGAGGGCGTTGGATCAGTTATCTAATAAACAAGTATTAGAGATAGATATTGAACCTTTCCAACAATCTTTTATTGAGTTAAACCAACAGTTAGTGCGTTTAGCGGCGGATCAATCCTCGATCTCAGCCATTGATGAGATGGAGAGTGCATTAGATGAAGTTTCATTATTAGAAAGTTTAGATGAGTTAAAAGAGTGGGTTGGTTGGCACTCTGAACTTATTTCACAACTATATACCGCGGTAGATAAAAAACAGACAGCAACAGGTGTTATTACTCTTGAAGGACACTATTTAGCATTATCTCAACTACACTGGATAACGTCGTGGGCACGGGAAGAAAATTGGTTAATTCATTATCAGTTGAAAAATAATGGAACGCTGGAAGAAGATGAAATTAATCAGCAGTTATTTATCCTTTTTCAACGTCAACAATACTTGATAGAAAAGTTTTTAACATTAAATGCAGATCCAATGCAGGTCGACTTACTGTTACAAACCTTTAATACTCCCTCATTTATAAACAGTTTAGTGTTTCGTGATCAGGTTATTGCAGAAGAAGTATTATCTGAAGATGTCATTAATAATGGACTTGTTGCCTTGGATCAGCGTTTAAATTTAATTCGAACAGCGACAGATAAAATTAATCTCCAATTACAGAGTGAGATGTCAAAAGAGATATCCGTTGCCCACCAATATCGTACCCTCTTTATTACGATAATAGCCGCTATCTTTATTATATTGTTGGTATTAAGCTTTAATATTGTTCATCGAATTATTACTTTTTTAACTGATATCCTTTCTACTTTTAAACTAATTGAAGAGAAGCATGACTACTCAATTAAAGTTGAAACCTCCGGTCACGATGAATTTACCGAATTTGGGGTTAAAGTTAATTCGCTTATTTCTGAGAGGGAAGTGAGTGAATCCAATATGATTTCAGCAAAAGAAGAGGCTGAAAAGGCAAATGTTGCAAAAAGTACGTTCCTTGCCAATATGTCGCATGAGATACGAACACCTTTGAATGGTATTATTGGAATGTCAGGGATCTTGGCTGATTCAAAGTTATCACCAGTGCAAAAAGATTATTTGAGTACCATTGAAACGTCATCGCAAACCTTACTAATCCTGATTAATGATATTTTGGATATATCAAAAATCGAATCGGGAAATTTGCTGCTTTCAATTCATAATACCAATGTACGTGAAATTATTTACGACACTATTGCCATTGTGTTAGCAAAAGCCGTTGAAAAAAATATTGATATTCAGGTTTATATCTCTCCCAATACACCAATGACGGTCAAACTTGATGATCATCGTCTACGTCAAATATTGATGAATTTGATGTCAAATGCAGTTAAATTTACAGAACAAGGTCATGTTAAATTAAGCTTAATTAGTACCCATATTGGTGAAAATAAATATTCTTTGGAATTTAGAGTTGAAGATTCAGGGATTGGGATAGACGAAGCGAAACAGCAATCAATTTTTAATCCATTTACTCAAGAAGATGGTTCAATTACACGCCAATTTGGTGGAACTGGACTAGGGCTTGCTATTTCTTCCCAATTAGTCAAATTAATGGACAGTCGAATTCAAATTGATTCAACCAAGGGCAAAGGAAGTCAATTTTATTTCACCATTGACGTTGAAGACAAAATTCAACCACAACATCTTCAACCTGAAGTATTAGATTATGAAGTTGTCATTATTGGCAATCAACAAGATTTTATTTCAACAATTACCGATGATTTAACCATTTTTGAAATGAATAATTATTCCGTGATTGATGATATATCGACAATTTCAGCTACTAATAATGATAAGCGTTGCTATATCTTTTGTACGTCAGAGAATAAAGAGACCGTTGAAACTCTCAATCAACTTCGCGCTAAAATTACAGATAATCCGATCATTCTATTGCAGCAATATGATGAAGAGATGCTGAAAGATGATTCGATGA
This sequence comes from Vibrio sp. SS-MA-C1-2, assembly GCF_021513135.1. Taxonomy (NCBI): domain Bacteria; kingdom Pseudomonadati; phylum Pseudomonadota; class Gammaproteobacteria; order Vibrionales; family Vibrionaceae; genus Vibrio; species Vibrio sp. SS-MA-C1-2. The sequence continues at coordinate 2,127,433 of NZ_CP090981.1, read as the reverse complement.
TCAATGGTATCGTTAGCTATCCACTCATTGGAAATAGGCTAATTAATGCGATCAGTTCGGGTATAAAAGATGCTAATGATAAACAAGAAGAGAAACGTCGTAAGTTAAATGGAGAGGCGTCTCAAGTTGTTAATGAAAATACGGTAATAAAAAAGAATATTTTGCTAGTTGAAGATAATCTGGTTAACCAAAAAGTGGCCTCCATATTTTTGAAAAAGGCGGGTTTTGAATGTGATATTGCCGCAGACGGGAAGCAAGGCTTAGACATGCTGATTGAAAATAGAGATAAGTATCATGTCGTTTTGATGGATTGCATGATGCCGGTAATGGATGGATTTACTTCTGCTCGTGAATTCCGCAAATATGAAGCGGAGCATCACTTAGAGAAAACGCCAATTATTGCACTAACTGCCAGTGTTTTAGATGATGATATCGCAGAGTGTTTTAATTCAGGTATGGATGATTATGCATCCAAACCATTTAATCGTGGGCTTCTTCTCGATAAAATAAATAATGCGAGGAATGTATAAATCACAGCTTTTAAACTAAAAATGAATATTGTTAGTTCAGTGATGTACTTGCAATATTCTATTTTAATACTATGTTTAATATAAAGATTACTTTAAAAGGGCATCAAGGTTATGGAACGACAGATTGACGAAATGCCTGATCTATCTAAGATATACTTTATTTTCCTGTCAGTTTTTATTCTTTTTTATTCTCAACCGATTCTGGCAAACGAAATAAATGAAGATGAAAATTTTGTCGTGTTTACGATGAATAATGATCTAAAAGATATTTCCAAAAGTCGGGTAAGGATGCTATATCGTGGCAAAACCAAATCTATTTCAGGGAAAAGAGTCGAGCTTAGTGATTGGCCTAGTGATACAGAGCAACGAGAAGAATTTTATAAAAACTTGTTAGGAAAAACACCCGCACAAATGAATTCATATTGGGCAAGTATGTCTTTCTCAGGAAAAGCCAGGCCGCCCAAAGAACTTTCTCATTCGGATATTGGAACATTGATTGAGTGGCTGCAAGAGAAAAACAACCGAATCGGTTATGCACCACAATCATTAGTCCCTTCAGATGTAAATATACTTTACGTTTTAAAAGCAGGAGCTAATTAATGAAGAAGGCACTCTATTTTATATCACCGCTACTGTTTTCATCACCCTCGTTTGCAGTGATAGACATTACTGAAAATTTTACATTAAGTGGATTTGGTTCAACATCATGGGCAGATTCTGACACGTCTCAAGACCTATTAATTAATCGTCAAATTGATGATTCCGGCTGTTTTGATTGTGATTTAACGTTTGGATTGCAGCTAGATTATTACTACGATAATTTTAAAGTGTCAGCTCAGGTGGTTAAACGTCCTCAAGATGATTTCGTCTCACCACAACCAGAGTGGGCATATGTAGGATACAGTTATGATGAATTTGAATTTAGAGCTGGGATATTAAGGCTGCCACTATTTTTGCTTTCTGAGTACTATTATGTTGGTCAAGCTTATACTTGGTCTCGACCTCCGCAAGAAGTGTATAATAGTGCATTAGGAATTACGTCATATAATGGTTTTACGGTGCAGTGGAATCATGAATTAAATGATTCAACTATTCTATCTGTTTCCCCCTTTTATGGTTTCCAAAACATAAGTAATGTCGATCTTGATGCTATTCAACTTAAGATCGACTCTGATTACACCGTTGGGCTTAACTCTCAAGTCATTGGTGAAAATTATAAAATTAATTTCACCTTTTTAAATGGCACGTCAAATATTAATTCAACCATTGATTTCAATGGTTCATCAATAAAAAATAAAAATCTACAAAGTATCAATTTTTACACCCTTGGTGGTGAATATAATATAGATGATTTAACACTCATTGCAGAAGGGCAGACCAACGATACATCAAGCAGTTGGTATGTAGGTTCTAGTTATAATATGGATCAACTCACTCCCTATTTACTTTATGGTCAAAGTTATGAATATAACCCCTATCAAAGTGTGACAACGGGATTACGTCTTGATTTTGCACCGAACGCCTCACTGAATGTCGAATGGCAAACCTTTATGACAGATAGTGATTCACAAGGCCCATTTGTTGCAGAATCTTGGGAGCAGTTAAAGGCCTTCAATCCCAATTATAAATACCCTGGAAGAGCAAATTTATACACTGTGATGGTTAATTTTGTATTTTAAATGTCCAGTAGTTAAGTATTAATTAAATGGCAAAGGACGTAGTTTATGTTAGATCTTTCACTGCTAAATGAACAGTTTGATAGCGACCAAGAGATGATTAACTCTCTCTTTGAAATTTATATTGATGAATATGGTGAGTATTATGAAGAGATACTAACCCTTTATCGTAATCAAGATATCTCAGGTTTACACAGTATGAGTCACTCTTTAAAAAGCATGCTTAATTCTTTTGGTGTTACTGATGTTGCTAAAAAACTGGAGACAATTGAGATGATGACTCACAATCAACAACTACCCGAGGAGGCGTTGATGATTGAAGTTTCATCTTCAATTCAAAGTGTCAATAAAGAGATTTCTATCCATTTAGCCAGTTAATATTCTTTCAATCATAAATCATGAGTTCTTAATTATGCTTTATGATTAAATCTTTTTATTCAGTGTATTAGTGTTAATTTTGTTGGCTCTTGGTTACCCTTACTTTTCATTTTATCATTTTATGGATACTTCATCGTTGTATGAAATGATGAATTTTATGGAAAGTAAGGAAGCCTTATGCGATATAAATTAAAATTAATTAGCTATGCAGTTGCTGCAATTACAACGTTATCCATAATTGGGTGCGATAATCAAAGTACCACAACAAAAATTGGTACTAAAGAGTCACAATTCCATCAATTGCTCGAATACATTCCCTCCGATACGCTGTTCTTTTTTGGTCAATTAAAGCCTTTCCCGATTAAACAATATATTGATACACAAGTCACCATGCTTAAGGAGCGAGGCGTTACGGATATAAGCTCAATCTATCAATATGAAACATCATCAGCAGGAGAAGAGTTTATTCTTAGAGTTGGTTTAGCATTGAACAACAGTAAGCTCGCAGATGGACAAACTTATATTGATAGCTTAGGTCTTAGCGAAGAGATGAATTTCTATGCTTATATGTTAGGCGCAATGCCAGCTGTTAAATTTAAAGCCGAGAAACCTGAAGTATTTTTAGCATTACTCGATGAAGTAGAAAAACAAGTCAATGAAGATTTTAATGCTGAAACGCCAGGCAATCAAGCTGATTTCACTTATCAAGGTGGGAATGTGGATGGTATAAACTATCGCCGATACCAATTTGATTCTTCTAATATGCCCGGTGGATTTTATACTTTGCAAGAGTTAGTTGTACCAGAACAAAATTCAGCGCACTCATCATCACTCTATGTATCAGTTAATGATAATATTGTGACATTATTCCTCAATAATGATCAATTAACCTTATCCGACTCAGTTTTATCAATGGCTTTAGGTGGTGTGCGCGCGGCAACACCGTTACAATTAGACGATTTACAACAGATCATCAAACAACATAATTTTATCGATGAGTCGATTGGCTTTATCAATCATCAGTCGATTGCTACAGCGTTAACAACCAAAGATCAAAGTTTATTGGCTAAACACGTTTACACCCTTACTCAAAGTGATGAGACAGTCAGTGAGATCTGTAATAAGGCGTTCACCAGTATTGCTGGTAATTGGCCTAGGACGGTTTTAGGTACCGATAAATTTGATTTAGAAAAAGGTCGTTTAGCTTATCGTTTTATCATTGAAAGTAAAAATAAACATATCATGAAAGCCCTTAATGAATTACAGGGATTTATTCCTGATTTCATCACCAAGAGTATAGATCCTCTTTTATCTATCGGGGTAGGTATCAATGCTGATAACTTAGTTAGTTCAACAATGGCATTGCAAGACGAGCTAGCCACACCAACATATCAATGTCAGTTTTTATCTGAGATTCAAGATGAGATTAGCAACAACTCCGTCGCTGAACTCAATTTTATCACGGGTTTTACTCGCGGTTTAAAAGGCATTTCTTTATTGATTGATCATTTGAATAAAAATGATGATTTTGAAACATTAGATGGGATAATAACTATTTCTGCTGATGACCCTAAGTTTTTAATTGATACCGCTAAATCTTTTTTACCTGAGTACGCCATAGATATCCCGACAGATGGTACTCCGATTGTGATTGATGAGTATGTTGAGGTGGGCAGTGAAAATAAAGTAGCAATTAAAGGGGCTCATTTTACTTTATATACTGGCGAGCAAGGTGAGAAGTTGAGCGAAGGCTTAAGTGATGTTGAATTATCATCTAACGCTCTTTTCTCAATAAATTTAAATTATGATAAATTTATGCCATTGGTACTTAAAAATGAAGAGGTCAAGCAAACGATAGATCTAGATAAAAAACAGAGCGATGTATTGATGGCGATAAAATACAAAGTCAGATTTACCACATCGGTAACTGATGACACAATCACTGTTTCCATGGAGCTAAATAATTAAATCTTTAAGCTAATCAGTTAAAACGGTTTCTATAAAAAGCTCTGTTAAATGCGATTCACAGAGCTTTCATTGTTATTGTAGTTTGATTCTGATTTTAATTATCGACATTTCAACTTTCTTTTAATGACCTCAATACCCGTCATCTTTTCGCCTTTAATGGCTTTGAATCCAAGATTCAGTGCTTGTTGAGCAATAATGTCATACTGCTGTGATAATGAATTAACTTTAATTGGTAAGAAGTCCAATAAGCGGTTATCCCCAAAAGTCGCTAGTTTCAGTGAACCATATGGTTCAGAGTTAGTTACAATGTCACTCATTGGTTCGTTTTTTCTCAGTATATCGGGCTGAGTCAAAAGAAAATCAAGGATTCCTTCTAGTAAACTATACGAAGTCACTAAGATCGCATCTGGGACTCTATTTTCTTGATACCAATTTTGTATCTGCTTAAACCCTTGCTGCTGTGAAAAATACTCACCATGACTGATCTGAACGGAGAGTTTTTTTGTGTCTGAAAACTTATCTATTGCCGCTAAAAAGCCTTGTTGACGCTCTTTTGAAACGCCTAATGTCTCAACGGCTCCAATTAATCCAATCGAAAGAATATCATCAGAGAGTAGAGTGGTTGTCAATTCAAATGCCCCTTCTAAGTCTTCACTGATGACAGAGCTAAAGTACTCATCATTTAATGCTCGGTCAATGGCGATTACTGGTGTGCCTGAGCTTTGTATTTTTTGATAAAAGGAATCCTCAATTGAGAGTGAGGTTGCTACAAATAAAAGATCGATTTTACGGCTAACCAAGGTATTAACGACCTCTTTTTCTGTGGCTATCTCATCATCAGAGCAAGAGATAATCAATTGATAACCTTTTTCCCGTGCGCTTTTTTCGAGTAATTTAGCAATTCGTGCGTAACTGTGATTTTCTAAATCGGGAATCACCAAACCAAACGAGCGACTGCTGCCAGCTCTTAATGTTGACGCGGCATGGTTAGGGCTGTATTGATGTTCCGCAACCACCGATAAGACCTTGTTGGTGGTTTTGTCGCTGATTCGGTACTTTTTAGCTTTGCCGTTAATGACGTAGCTTGCCGTAGTTTTAGATACATTGGCTAATTTTGCGATTTCATCTAAGGTCATTTTTTATCCAGTTACTAAGGCTTGTTATGCAAAAGTGTGCGTTCGATCAAATAAACTCCAATTTGATCCTTGTATTTTTTGCTGAATCGATTCAGTATGAAGGAAATTAAGTTTCAATTGGACTATTTTTATTATTTTCTAATTGAAACTTTTAATTTAATCGATAGCTGAATCGATTCAGCTTACTGTTTAGCATAACGTGGAGTCGAACATGTTGCAACTTTCTAAAAACAACATAGTACTTAATCAAAAAGCAAATGATAAAAGTGAAGCCATTACTGCGATTGGCGATCGACTTGTCAATGCGGGTTTAGTGAGTGAGGGTTATCAAAAGGGAATGTTGACTCGTGAGTCACAGACTTCAACCTATTTAGGTAATGGCATTGCTATTCCTCACGGTACGACTGATACGCGAGATCTCGTTAAACAAACAGGCGTGCAAATCTCTCATTTTCCTGATGGTGTGGAGTGGGGAGATGGTAATCGAGTCTTTGTTGCTATTGGTATTGCTGCTAAGTCGGATGAACATTTAGAGATCTTAAAACAATTAACCAATGTTCTTTCTGTTGATGGCGTTGAGCAGAAGTTGGCCTCGGCGACATCTGTTGAACAAATCATTGATGTGTTAAATAACAAGCAAGAACAAAATCTACATCTTACGCCTGAATTGATCGCACTTAACTTTCCAGTCAGTGATTTACTTCAATTAACTGCCGTTGCAGCCGGAATGATCAAAAATAACGGTTTGGCTTCTAGTCAATTTGTTAGTGATATTGTGAGTCAAACTCCGACTTATTTAGGTTCTGGTCTATGGATGGTATCTAGTGCGACAGGTGTTAAAGAGAGTGCAATCTCATTTGTGTCAGGACAAGCTTATACATTGAACAGTGGTGAACAAGTTAAAGGCATTATTGCAATTGCTTCAAATAACGATAGTCATTTACCTGTGCTTCATCACTTAACGTCACTTATTTATCTTGGTCAATTAGATGCTCTCTTTTCTGCAACGGCTGAACAGGTGATGACACTGCTAACGTCTGAACCTGAAGTACAGCAAGTTGGCGCTATCACGGGAACATTTACCGTTCGTAATCCTCATGGACTCCATGCTCGTCCCGGCGCAATGCTCATTAATGTAACAAAGAAATTTGAATCAAAAATTACCGTTAAAAATCTTGATGGTTCAGGTCAGTCAGTCAATGGTAAAAGCTTAATGAAAGTGATTGGCTTAGGGGTTAAAACTCAAAATAGCCTTGAATTTGTTGCCGATGGTGCTGATGCAGAACAAGCTATCCAAGCGATTGGTGAGGCGATTGAAAATGGCTTAGGTGAAACATTATGAGCCAAGAATCAAACTGCAAACTTAGAGCGGTGACAATTACCTTAAATCCCGCGCTTGACTTGACCGGACACCTAAATAACCTTGAGCAAGGGAAAGTAAACGTTGCTGAAACTGGCACGCTTCATCCTGCGGGTAAAGGAATCAATGTCGCTAAAGTTTTGGCTCAATTAGGGGCAGATATGAGTGTCACTGGTTTTTTAGGCCAAGATAATCGCGGTACATTTACATCGTATTTTGAGCAGTTATCGATTAATGATCAATTTGTTACTGTCTCTGGTGCTACACGAATTAATGTTAAGTTAGTCGATAATGATCATCAAAATGAAGTGACTGATATCAACTTTCCTGGGGTTTCAGTCACTCAGCAAGATATTGACCAATTAACCGAAATCATAGAAATACTGGCTAAGAATCATGATCTGTTTGTTATTGCGGGTAGTTTGCCTACAGGAATGACACCAGATGATGCGGCTTTAATTATTGCTAATCTTAAAGCAAAAGGTAAAAAAGTCGTTTTTGATAGTAGTAAGATTGCACTTCAAGCGGGTGTTTTAGAAAAACCATGGTTGATTAAGCCTAATGATGATGAGTTAGCGCAATTAGCTGGACACTCATTTGATTCAGAGCAAGCACTGTTTGATTATGCGCAATCACTCAATCATCAAGGTATTGATAACGTGGTGCTGTCTCTTGGTGAGAAAGGGTGTGGTTGGTTTAAAGACGGAAGTTGTTTAACTGCTCGTCCACCTAGAATGGATGTTGTTAGCACGGTTGGTGCCGGTGATACCCTAGTGGCAGGATTATGTTGGGGAGAGCTTAATGGATGGTCCCAACCACGAACCCTTCAATTTTCTACTGCGTTATCTGCATTAGCGGTTACTCAAGTGGGTGTAGGCATATCAGACTTAAATGCAGTTAAAACATTACAAACATCAGTTAAATTAAGCTAATAAGCTGAATGATATCCGTTATATGTCAGTGAGTTCTAAAAATACTGATGAATAAAAATTTAATAGAGTCATCGTCAGCCAATGCTAACGAAGAGGGAATAAGATGAAAATAGCCATAGTTACCGCATGCCATAGTGGCGTTGCAAATAGTATTATTGCTGCAGGTCTTTTGCAAAAAGCAGCAGAAGAATTAAAATTTGATGCATCAATTGAATGTCATTCAACGGTTGTTACTGCTCATACCTTAACTGAGCAACAAGTAAACGATGCTGATGTTGTTATTATTGCGTCTGATAAGCCTGTTGATCAACAACGCTTTATCGGTAAAAAAGTGTTTGTTACTGAGATTAAATCAGTCATCGCGGATGCTAAAAATCTATTAACGAAAGCGGTAGAATCGTCAATTGTCATTACTGAGTCAAACTGCTTAAAGGTTGACGTTACAACCGCTTCTGAAACCGTTCATAATGATGTGAAAAAAGTGGTAGCGATTACCGCTTGTCCTACCGGTGTTGCTCATACCTTTATGGCCGCTGAAGCGTTAGAACAGAAAGGCACAGAACTGGGTTATCAAGTAAAAGTTGAAACCCGTGGCTCTGTAGGCGCAAAAAATCAATTAACCGATCAAGAGATTGCGGATGCAGATTTAGTCATTATCGCGGCGGATATTGAATTAGATCTGAAAAAGTTTGCAGGTAAGAAGTTATTTAAAACCTCCACAGGCTTAGCACTGAAAAAAACCGATCAAACTTATCAGGATGCGTTTTCTAAATCGACGATATGGCAAGAGAGTGGTAATGCTTCAGCTGAACCCGTAAAGCAAGAGAAAGTAGGGGTTTATAAGCACTTGATGACAGGTGTGTCTCACATGCTGCCTCTCGTGGTTGCTGGTGGTCTATCTATCGCCCTCTCTTTTGTCTTTGGTATTGAAGCATTCAAAGAGCCGGGTACATTAGCAGCTGCATTAATGACTATTGGTGGTGGTTCAGCATTTGCATTGATGGTGCCAGTTCTAGCCGGCTTTATTGCATTTTCAATTGCAGATCGTCCTGGTCTTACCCCTGGTTTAATTGGCGGTATGATTGCCTCATCGACAGGTGCAGGTTTCTTAGGGGGATTGTTGCTGGTTTCTTGGCGGGTTACGCAGCTAAGTTTATCGCTGATAAAGTTAAACTGCCACAATCTATGGATGCGCTTAAACCGATCTTAATTATTCCATTGGGTGCGAGTTTAATTACTGGTCTGATTATGATCTATGTTGTTGGTGGCCCTGTATCAGCTGCAATGACCGGATTAACTGAATTCCTAAACAATATGGGAACGTCTAATGCCGTGTTATTAGGTATTATTCTTGGCGCTATGATGTGTTTCGATTTAGGTGGACCTGTAAACAAAGCAGCCTATACGTTTGGTGTTGGTCTGCTTGCTTCACAAACTTATGCGCCAATGGCTGCTATTATGGCTGCGGGCATGGTTCCAGCTTTAGGCATGGGATTAGCGACGTTTATTGCCAAGCGTAAATTCTCGGCGGCAGAGAACGAAGCTGGTAAAGCCTCTTTTGTCCTTGGTTTATGTTTTGTCTCTGAAGGTGCGATTCCATTTGCCGCTCGCGATCCAATGCGCGTTATTCCAGCATGTATGGCGGGTGGTGCATTAACGGGTGCCTTGTCAATGTTATTTGGTGCGAAACTAATGGCTCCACACGGTGGTCTGTTTGTATTACTGATCCCGAATGCAATTACACCACCACTACTTTACTTAGTTGCTATTGCGGCAGGTACACTAGTGACAGGTTTTGGCTATGCCTTCTTAAAAAGAAATGATGGGTAAAAATTAATTAACGTATCTAAAAATACGATTAAAGATGATATCGAAGCGGTAATAGATTGTTAACTCAATCTATTGCCTTTTTTTACAAAATAATAAAATCAAATATCTAGTCTGCCATTATTACTGATAACTAGTATTATTACGTATAGCGAAATATTTCCTCTCTGTTAATATCCTTTTTCTTTTAAAATCCTTTGATTATCTAGTTTTAAGATTGAAATCTGCTAATGACTTATTTCTTTGCTTGAAATTGACTAGGCATGATTGTGAGAACTTGGTTATGAATAAGCGTTCTATAAATATTATAAAAAAAAGTGTCTTACTTACTTTACTGGCTTCATCTGCAGCCTTTGCCGCTCAAAATGATTCGACTGTCACGCAAGCCGACTATAACCGTCAGCAACAACAATATAATAAGCAACACCAACAAAAAGCTGAAAAGCGTCGAGCTAAAAATAAAGAAGCACGACAAGACGTAACTGTCGGTGACTCTATTGCCACTTTTGAATATAACTCAGATTTAAAAGCAGAAAAAAAGCCAAAGAAAAGAAATAAGTGGGAGCGAGTACTTCCTTTTTATGCCCAAAATGTGATTGATTTAGGCTTTGATCTTCCTCTACCTTTTACTTTATCTTTAATCCCAAGTCATTTATCACAAGATATCTCGCTCTCAAATTTAAAGGTCGGCAATATTGCCGTTTCAGGTCCTGATGGTTCAGTTTTAGATGGGGTTGATATTGCCAATAATGTGACCGACCAGGTAAATTTAGTGAGCCCTGAAGTCGAAAATAACACGTTACAACTTCGTGCTGCAGCTTGGTTATTTCCTTTTATGCAAGTTGGGGCGCATATTGGAACCTTTAAAGGAAATACTGATCTATTTGTTGAAGTTCCTCTCTCTATTATCAATACGATTTGTGATAATAATAATGTTCATAGTCTTACTTGTCGCCCTGAATATACAAGAAAAGTGGGTGCAGATTTTAATCCTGACATTAAAGGCTATAATTATGGCCTTTCTACCAATTTTGTTACTGGTTTAAATGGGTATTTTGTTGTTTTACCATTTAGTTATACTTGGTCAAAAACAGATCGAACCAGTAATACCTCTTTTTTAGTCTCTCCTCGTATCGGAAAGACCTTTGATGTTCACTCATGGGGTTCTATCAGCCCTTATGTTGGCTTTTCATATATGAATAACAAAGGAACAGCAAAAGATACAGTAAAAGACTTTAAATTAAGTGATGATTACACACTAGACTCATTAAGTTACTCTATCGATCAAGAAAATAGTGATAAGTATACCGGATTAGTGGGAGCTAACTGGACGATTACACGAACCTACTCTTTAGCAATGGAAGGGGCATGGGGAACAGGACGAACTCAATATACTGCTATTTTAAGTTATCATTATTAAATTAAAGATTTATTTGATGATTATCTCAAATATTGTTGATGTAAAAAAATATTAAAATACTTTAAATTGTGATGCACAACGAGAAAATATTTGATTGTTATGCATCACGTATAGAAATAGTAAACTATACTCCACAACTTTACCTGAACTTTATATTATAAAGTCGATGAATACTTTATTCTCACTCCTTATAAATTGAACATTAATTTTTTAAGGAGAATAGATATGGGTATTGTTAAACGAATATCTTTATTGTTTGAAAATAGTATTAACAATCATCTATTTTATCTAATATCCAATCTAAATTCAATATTATTAAATACCTATAAAATTAATGATTCTGAACTTCATTCTAATTATTTTATTTTTAATTCCATGCTAATTTGTTATAAAAAAATCAAAACAGAATTATTATCACTAAATAAATTAATTATTCACAGTAAGGGGAAGGTACTTAATGCTCTGGTCGAGCGAGATGTTATAAATCATCCAGAAACTCATTTAGGAATAGCTGTTCCTTTTTATCAAGTTTGTTTAACTAATTATGGAGTATGATGACTTATCAAGAAGTCCATTAAATTTAATTATTATAGAATTAAGGATAATATTATGAAAATCAATTTAATCGCACTTTTAATCTCTTCTGCTTTATTATCAAATATGAGTCATGCAAATGAATCAACAGGAGGGATGCAAGATTTTCTAGATTCATTACGAGATTTTGAGTCAGGGATTAACCCTGAATTAGCTGGTTTTTATTCACAAAATTATGATGTACCTGTTTATAATTACGCAATCGTGACCAAACCTGGACGATTAGTTCGAGATTGTTCTACCGGTTCGATGATTTCAGAACCGACAACAATTAGAGAATTTTTTCAAAAGCTTGGACTAGATAATATCTATGATCCAACAACCCCTAATTCTAGAGAGATGTTTAAAACAATGCAGTTTAACTCTACTAATGCTTGGGGTTTTATTGGATATCAATTAGGAGAAGCATTATTAATTGATTCGGGTTATTACTCCCCAAATACTGCCGTTATAAACAATAAAGAATATGATAGCTTTTATATGTTTGTACCAGACTCTACTTGGATTGGGTGTAAAACAGAAGCGTTAGCTGAAATTGAAGGCTCTGGCGGTAATCAAGTTTATGTTACTGATACAAATAAATGGGAAGGTAAATTTACTGGAAAAAATGGAGTTAACTCTTTAGAAGATCTAAAAGTCATAGATAAACAAGAGCTTGTCATCAGAGATGCAATGCATTTTAATTATCAAATCATTTCAAAGTTAATGCAAGATGCTAATGTTACATGGGAACAAGCATTAAATAAAAGCTGGCAAGTGAGTAGTGAGGGTGGTGAAATAACCACCGTAGAGTCGACCATGTCAGGTGTTTTAGCGGCCGCCCATTTACGAGGAGCTTGGGGCACTGCTGAATTATTAATTGCTGATAATATTACTTGTGATGAACTTGGTACCTGTATAACAAAGTATGTTGATAAATTTGGCGGATTTAATACTATTTTTGATTCTCCTGGAGATAGCATTACTCATGGTTCTAAATATAATGAGACATTATTTGCTGGTTGGGGTAATGATAAAGTTATTACTGGTGGTGGAATAGATAATATTTACCTTAATCAAGCCCCTAACACAGAAACAGAGATAATTGATTTTGACCTTAATAATGACAAGATTGTTTTAAGTAATTGGACCAATTTAAACCTTAATGATTTAAGCATTAATGATATTCAGAAAGGCGTAGAAATCATAATTGGTCAACAAAGTTTAGTTCTTAATAATATAACCTCATCAATGATCAATATTGTTGGTATTAATAATATTTTATTTGAATCTAAAACTTATCCAATAGGTTGGCAAGGTAAATTTATTATAGAAGGGTTTAACCCTAATGTTGATAAGATTAAAGGGACATCAGGAATTGGTTTCAAACATTTAAAAGCATATCAAACAGACAATTCAATTGTTATTGGGCCTCAAGCTGCCGATGGTGGTATTTATTCCTCTTATGAGTTAATTGACTTGACACTGGCTGATCTTGATCCTGATATGTTTACTAATATTACGGGTAGTTTTGATCGACTAGGCTATATCGTACCGCTAAACACTACGTTCTGGGGGTGGAACTCAACACTCATTGTCGATTATTTTAATTTAGAAAATACAGTATTAACATTACCTGCAGGTGAAGAAATTCCATTTAGTGCAATCCAATTAAGTCAGAATGATCGTAATGTAGAGCTAAGTTTACTAGAACCTTACGCTAATGGTGATAGTAAAAAAATTATATTAAATAAAGTTAACTTGTCTGATTTAAATATTAGCCACTTCTCTGGGTTTACTGGTGATTTTTCAGATATAACGATTGATATTCCAGTCTATTACTCAGCTTCAGTAGAGATAATGACATCTGGAGGCACAATTTCACCATTACCGAATGAAGACGGTGTTATTTCCATAAAAGGGGGGTGAGTTTAACGCTAGATTTAATCCCTGAGAATGAGTACAGAGTCGCCACAATTTTGTTAAATAATATTGAGCAACCTATCGTAAATCCATTTATTGTGGAAAATATAACTAATAACTTCTCCTTAAAAATCAGTTTTGAACAGGGGGGTCAATGTCCAGCATTATGGGTGTTCGGCACAATTTATCAAGGTGGAGATAGAGTCACTTATGAAGGATTTATTTATGAAGCAAAATGGTACTCAGATAAAGAACAACCAGGCTCTGGAGACCCATGGAGAGAGGTGGGTGAATGCTTATAACAAATAATTAAATCTAATCATTTAAATAAAAAGGATGGTATTTATGAAAGTATTTTTATGTTGTTCAGCGGGTATGTCAACCAGCATGTTAGTCACTAAAATGAGGGAGGAAGCTGAAAAATTAAAATTAGATTGTACGATTAATGCTTACTCCATTTCGGAATTTGAAGCTTGTTTAGTTGAAAATGATGTTTGTCTTGTTGCGCCACAAGTTAAATTTAAATATGAAGATTTTAAGCAACGAGCAGAACAGAGTGGTAAAAGCTGTGGTTTAATCGAAATGATGGATTACGGTATGTTACGCGGTGATAAAATTTTAAAACAAGCTATTGATTTATACGAAAAGAAGGAGGCATAAATGTCTATTTTTAATAAAATTATGGAATTTGTAGAAAATAGAGTGTCACCTGTCGCTGCAAAGGTTTCATCACAACGACACATTAACGCAATTAAAGATGGATTTGTCGCAACGATGCCATTCTTGATTGTTGGCTCACTATTGCTTGTTCTAGCATTTCCTCCTGGTAAAGGAAACTTTTTCTTAGATGGTTGGCATAGTTTAGTTAATTTGATTGGTCAGGATAAAATCTTAGCTCCGTTTCAAATTAGTATGGGGATCTTTGCGCTTTATGCATCTTTTGGTATTGGTTATAACTTAGCTGAGTCTTATCAATTAAGAGCACTTAACTCTGGCTTATTATCCATGTTTACCTTTCTTCTTGCCGTTGCGCCTGTTCAGTTCATTGAGATGGGTGGGATCATGCCAATTGCTAACATGGGAGGAACGGGAGCATTTACGGCGATTATGGCTGGTCTATTTACGCCGGAATTACAGCGTTTTTTACGTGATAAAAATATAAGATTAAAATTACCTGATGCAGTCCCACCAAAAATATCAGCCTCTTTTGATCTGTTAATTCCCGTTCTAATTATCGCGATTATCGTTGTCGGTATTAATTCCCTTTTAGGTAACTATGATCTAAATATCCCAACGGCAATTATGTCGTTATTTGAACCATTAGTCTTTGCGTCAGATTCTTTCTTTGCCTGTTTATTGGCGGTAGTGTTAATTCAGTTACTTTGGTTTGGTGGTATTCATGGCTCTTCCGTGATTGTTAGCGGAATTTTATATCCGATCCTTATTATCAATTTAGGCTTGAACCAAGATGCATTAGCGGCAGGAACAGTACTTCCTAAGATATTTGTTAACCCATTACTCGACTTCTTTATTTTTGTTGGTGGTGCGGGCGGAACGTGGGGATTCGTTGTATTGATGATGCGTTCAAAATCTTCCCATCTTAAAACTATCGGTAGGATGTCGATAATTCCGGGCACCTTTAATATCAATGAACCGGTTATTTTTGGCACGCCAATTGTTATGAACGCAAACTATTTTATTCCTTGGATGCTCTCTCCAATGATCAATACTTGTATTGTATGGATGGCGTTTAAAATGGAATTGGTTTCAAAAATTATTGCATTACCACCTTGGACAATGCCAGCGCCAATTGGAGCTGTTATTGCGACAAACTCTGGCACTGCTGCCATTGTTGTTGTTTTGTGTGTTTTGGTTAGTGTCACCATTTATTATCCGTTTTTTAAAATACATGAGAAACAATTGTTATTAGAAGAAGGTGTTGGCGAGCCTGAAGAGGCGGCTGTGTAAATTACTTCAACTATCTATTTCAATTGAAGAATTTCAAATAATAATGACTATTAACTCTATGGAGAGTGAAATATGGATATTAAAAATAATCAAGATATTAATGAAGAGTTTTTAATGACGTTACTCTGCTTAGTTGGCGAGGCGAGATCGTTAATCATGGAAGCAATGAGAAAAGCACGAGTTGGCGATATTATTAATGCAAAAGCGGATCTTCATGCTGCTGATGATTTACTTGCCAATGTCCATAAAACACAAACATCATTAATTGGTTTTGATCAAGGAGAAGGTAAGGTGAAAATGACTTTAATTCTCACCCATATTCAAGATCACATAATGACCGCTATGTTGTGTCGGGATATTGCAGATGAAATAGTTTTTATCCATCAAAACCGTTGTCAGGCTTTACTTTAATTTAAGCTTTCTTATTGACTATACTCAAAATAATTGCAGTTGCTAGTAGGCGCTAAGTAAATGAGAGCCTATGATTGGGACGAATGATCGACGCCAACAAACTAGCATCTTCAAGTATGAAGAGTATATATCTAAAGTCGGAAAGGTATATAACGCAGGTTAATTAATATGAAAAAAAGAGTTTTTGATTTAACAAAAGAAGACGTTGATTCACTTAATCGTATAGAGTTAATTCAATCTATTCAGCGATCTGAAGGTCGAACCTTAATGGTTGAAAATGTCGTTAGTATGGAACCACCTATCGATCTTGTTTCTGGTGTTGAGTTAGCTGCTGGGTTTGGTGCCGATATGATTACATTTAATTGTTTAGATGTCTTTAAGCCTGAGGTGAAAATTTTAGGAGGAACAACGCTCTCTATTGCTAAAGTCAAACAGCTAACGGGGCGAATTGTTGGTTGTAACTTAGAACCTGTTCCTGAAGATATTACAGATATCGCAGTTGGACGTTCCGTCACGGTTGAATCTGTTAAGCAAGCCATCGATTTAGGTTTACATTATATTATGTTAACGGGTAATCCAGGGATGGCAGTGTCACAAGAGACAATATTAGCCGCGATCAAGCTTGTTCGATCACTTTCTGACGAGATAGTTATCATTGCAGGAAAAATGCACGGTGGTGGCATAGGTAATGACTATAATTTAGATTGTATTTCAGATTTTGCATCAGCTGGCGCCGACATTATGATGTTCCCTGCACCTTATACAACACCAGGGGTATCACCAAAACTGGCAGCAAAGATGATGAAAAAGGTTCATGAAAATCAAATGTTAGGGATGCTGGCTATCGGGACATCTCAAGAAGGTGCTTCAGAGAGTTATATTGAAAAAGTAGCAATGGAGTCTAAAGCGGCGGGTGCAGACATTGTACATATTGGTGATGGTGGATTTGGTGGCATTGCACCACCAGAAAACATTATTACCATGGGTATGGCAATTCGAGGTCGACGACATCAATATAAGAGAATGGTCAATCGTCGATGAAAATGTTGAGATGAAAGACAATGATAGCGTGATTTAAGAAAAAATTGAATCTGAATTATACACACCAAGTATCATAACTTGTTAATAAAATCCTCACCCGCAAACGATTTCGGATGAGGATTTTTAACATTTGACTGCATTTTAAGCAAATAAAAAGAATTTATATCTTTTTGTTTGTCAGACCAAAATCCATTTGCTAGTATCCGCGCCATAGCAATATTGAGTTGTATAATTTTGGCGATATGGGCCATAAAGTCTCTACTCGGAATCCGTAAATTTCCGAACTACAATTTTAGATAGGCTAGTAATACAATATAACCGTTAGAATGATGCTACCTTAGTTTTTTACTTTGTAGATAATGTCATACCAATTTTTTGTATTCTCCTATCAGTCAGTAGATCCTTATACTCCACAATGTTGTCTTTCTAATTCTTTAACTACTTTGAGATTATGATGGACAAATATTTTCAGCTACAAGCACGTGGCGCTAATGTAAAAAATGAAATTTACGCTGGCTTCGTTACCTTTCTAGCAATGAGTTACATTCTGGCGGTTAACCCGGCTATTCTTGGTAGTATTCCAGGCATGGATAAAGGCGCAGTTTTTACTGCTACCGCACTTTCAGCAGCAATCGCAACCTTTATCATGGGTTTTTTTGCTAACTATCCTGTGATGTTAGCGCCTGGAATGAGCATGAACTCTTTTTTTAAAGGAATGCTTGTTAGTGGTGCCATTACTTTAGCTTGGAATGAAGCGTTATTAGGTATATTTATTTCAGGGGTTATCTACTTCTTCTTTAGTTTAACGCCAGCTCGACGCATTATTATTGAAGCTATTCCTAATGATCTTAAATATGGTATTGCAGTCTCTCTTGGCTTGTTCTTAACCTTCTTAGGGCTAAAAAATTCTGGAATTATCACTGCCAATCCTTTTGTTCTTGTCCAACTTGGTGATATTTTCAATCCACAAGTCGCGATAGCGTTAATTAGTATTTTTATTGCTATCGGTTTTATGGTTCGCGGCATTAAGTTAGCAACAGTCATCTCGTTTGTCGCTGCGGTACTATTAAGTATTTTGTCTGATAAGGTACTAGGGACTTCGTTATTAACATTACCTGATGCGTTATTTTCAGTTCCACCATCAATTGCGCCTACCTTTGGTGCGATTTTTGATGTGTCACAATTAACGTTACCTGATTTAACTTCACTATTTTTTATTGTCTTGATCTTCTTTATTGTCGATTTTTTTGATGGATTAAGTACGATTGTAGGGGTAGGTCGCGATGCCGGTATTATCACGGATGATAAAGTACCAAATGCTAAAGCTGCACTCGTTGCAGATTCTGGTGGTACGATTATTGGTACTTTATTAGGTACAACTTCAATTACTTGTTTTTCTGAATCAGGTGTTGCGTCTTCTCTTGGTGCTAAAACCGGCTTAAGTGCGATTACTACGGCAGCTTTCTTTTTACTGTCACTTTTCTTATATCCACTGTTCTCAATTTTTACTACTGCTATTGTTGCACCAGCCATGGTTATTATCGGAATTTACATGATTGGTAATGTTGCACATGTTGATTGGGAAAAACCACAATTTAGAGTGTCCGTTTTCTTTACCATGATCTTTAGCTTATTAACCTTTTCACCAGCAAATGGAATGGCAATTGGTTTTATTAGTTACTGCTTTGTGATGTTAGTACTTGGAAAAGGGAAAGAAGTTCACCCACTGATTTATGGATTAGGCGTGCTGTTTTTCGCTTATCTTGTTATATTATAAGGATTAAATGATGAATTTATTAGAGAAACGTATTTTAGAACAAGGTCGCGCATTTAACGGAGTTGCTTTAGATGCGAGTCAATTTCTAACTCGTCAGATTGATATCTCTCTGCTTGATTACTGTGCGACCATGATTGCAGATAAATTTAAACAGAGCGGTGCGACCCGTGTTGTGACAATTGAAAGCGGCGGTATCGCAATTTCAACCTTGGTTGCTTTAAAGTTAGGTTTACCTTTAGTATTATTAAAAAAGCAGTTAAGTATTCTTGATGATCAAGAGATGCTGCTAACCAATGTTCATAGTTTCACTAAAAATATAAGTTATCAGCTTAATTGTGTGAAATCACACCTTCCAGAGGGAAGTAAATTACTGTTTATCGATGATGTTTTAGCTCATGGCAATGCTTTAGAGGGTATTTTATCTATCGCTGAGCAAGCTGAAGCAACGGTTGTTGGTGGTGGATTCTTATTTGAAAAGAGCTTCCAACAAGGTCATCAACTTTTAGAGAGTAATGGTATTGCCTCATTATCTCTTGCTCGAATTAGTTCGTTAAAGAATGGCATTGAGCTTAATTTATGCTCTGATAGCCTTGACTCTAAAGAGTTAGATTCTGAAACGCATGAACAATCATCTTCTACCCCTATTAATGAAGTGGCTTAAAATGACAAATATCCATAATGATCGTATTTTAATCTTAGATTTTGGTTCTCAATATACTCAATTAGTGGCGCGTCGAGTTCGTGAAATTGGTGTTTATTGTGAACTTTGGAGCTGGGATGTTGATGAAGCGGATATTCGTGAATTCAATCCTGATGGAATTATTCTTTCGGGTGGTCCTGAAAGCGTCACAGAAGCTAACTCTCCTCGTGCTCCTCAGTATGTTTTTGATTCAGGCGTACCTGTTCTTGGGGTTTGTTATGGTATGCAGACAATGGCAGAGCAGTTAGGTGGCCGTGTTGCGAGTTCTGATGAGCGCGAATTTGGTTATGCTCAAGTTGCAGTGAATAATACCTCTTCTATTTTTAAGGATCTTGAAGACAGCCAAGATGTGTGGATGAGTCATGGTGATAAAGTTGTTGAAATTCCATCGGGCTTTGTCAAAGTAGGTGAAACTGATACCTGTCCATATGCGGCGATGGAAAATCAAGAAAAAAATATTATGGCGTGCAATTCCACCCTGAAGTGACACATACAAAAAATGGCTTAAAAATGTTGGAGAACTTTGTTCTTGAAGCATGTGGTTGTCAACGCTTATGGACGTCAGAATCGATCATTGAAGATGCGATTGCTCGTATTAAAGAGCAAGTTGGTGATGATGAAGTTATTTTAGGGCTTTCAGGCGGTGTCGATTCATCAGTTGTAGCAATGTTAGTTCATCGTGCTATCGGTGATAGATTGACCTGCGTTTTTGTTGATAACGGTTTATTACGTCTCAATGAAGGTCAGCAAGTGATGGATATGTTTGGTGATCAATTTGGTCTAAACATTATCAAAGTCGAAGCTGAGCAACGTTTCTTATCGGCGCTTGAAGGAAAATCTGATCCTGAAGAGAAACGAAAAGCGATTGGGCATGTCTTTATTGATGTCTTTGATGAAGAGTCCAAGAAGTTACAAAATGCAAAATGGTTAGCACAAGGAACAATTTACCCGGATGTGATTGAATCTGCGGCATCTAAAACAGGTAAAGCGCACGTGATTAAATCTCACCATAATGTTGGCGGACTTCCTGATGATATGGCGATGGGCTTGGTTGAGCCGTTGCGTGAACTATTCAAAGATGAAGTACGTAAAATTGGTTTAGAGTTAGGCCTTCCGTATAACATGCTTTATCGTCATCCCTTCCCAGGTCCTGGTTTAGGGGTTCGTGTTCTTGGTGAAGTTAAAAAAGAATACTGTGATTTATTGCGTCGTGCAGATGCGATCTTTATTGAAGAGCTTCATATCGCCGAACTTTATCATAAGGTTTCTCAAGCATTCACTGTTTTCTTACCTGTACGTTCAGTAGGTGTGATGGGGGATGGTCGTAAATATGATTGGGTTGTTTCATTACGAGCGGTTGAGACCATTGACTTTATGACAGCGCATTGGGCTCATCTTCCTTATGACTTCTTAGGTAAGGTTTCAAACCGTATCATCAATGAAGTCGATGGAATCTCTCGTGTTGTTTATGATATCTCAGGAAAGCCCCCAGCAACGATTGAGTGGGAATAACCGGTTATATTAAAGACTGAGTTAAAACAATAGAAAACTGCCTCATAGTATTCAGACTTCTGTCACTATGGGGCTTTTTATTAAGTGAGAAAACTAACGGTTAGCTTTCTTTTGTGTTATTGCCTTTCTGTGTAAGTTGACACATTGGGTCAATTTGTTGACTTTTAACCAAGTTAACATCTTTAGGGTGATGTTTTTTATAATAAACAATCGCGCTGGTGGTTGCAATGACACAACCCGATAGACTGTAGCAAGTCGCCAGTAGAATAAAGGTTCTTACAATTTTCGTTTTTAGATGTTTTTTCAAATTGAAAACCTAGTGTTCAGTGATGGTATGAGTTAAATCATATTCCAATACTTTATTCATAAATTAAAGTGTGGATAAAAAAAGAAAGCCATATTTTCATATGGCTTTTTAATTATTCTTCAACAATAATTTAAATTAGATTTGATCTAATTGCACTGGGAGAAATACTAGTTTCGTTGAGAAAGAAAAGCGAAACCAGTTACAAAAGCTTGCTCTTGAAATTGCTTAAGGCCTGTTTCACGGAAATCAATCGGTAACGGATTACGTTTTAGGATTTCTTTTAGTTCTGTCGTTGAAAGCAATGTTACTTCTACGTCATCGATTAATTGAATTGCAGCTTCAAGTTTGAAACTAACAGAACCGCCAGCGAATTTACCTTTGGTTTGACGCTGTTTAATCGCTACTTTTTCAATTTTATAATCTTCACAAAGCTTTTTAAACGCAAACTGAAAGTCTTTGACTTGCTGTGTATCTAATGCATTATTGATTGAAATCTTCTTTACACGGCAATCAGGTAGTTCAAACAGACCATCGTTTTTACCTAATAAACAGATGATTGCATCATTACCTTTTAGTTCTACACCACAAATTCTCATTTTTAAATTCTACTCTTAAAGATATATAGGGGTAATTATATGCCAAAGTGGGGAGTGATGGCACTAATTTCATTATAAATAATTTCAATTGTTTCTCAATCTAGGTCTTGAAACAACGTCTTTCACTAATAGCCATTATTTATTTTCTGCTAATAATGCTTTTAATATGGTTATTACGCCATGTTGCTGATTAGATGGCGCAGTATAATTGGCATGATTTTTAACCTTAGGATGAGCATTTGCCATGGCATAGCTATATTCAGCATTATCTAACATTTCAAGATCATTGAGGTAATCGCCAAATACCATGGTTTCAGTTTTGTTGAAGTTAAAATGTTTCTGTAAAAATTGCAGTGCATCACCCTTGGATGCGGTTTTATTCATGATATCTAGCCAGATATGCGCAGAAACAATAACCTGCATATCTGCGCCAAAATGTTGATTTAGGGTAGGGAATACATGTTCTTCTGTTCCTTCAAAATTACAAATTGCTATCTTGATAAATTCATCATCAACGTGTAAAAGATCTTCAACATATTGGCATTTATGATAATACTTTTTAAATTCGTCAAGTAACTCTGGCTCTTGGGTTTCAATATACGCAGAGTTTTTACCGCATAACACTAAGTAACTATTTGGAAGTTGTCGAACGTGTTCAATGATTGCAGGAATTGTGGTTTTATCTAAGGTGTTACTATACAGTTCTTTGCCTTGATGCATAACGACGGTGCCATTTTCGGCAATATAGACCAGTTCATCTTTGATATCACCAAAGGTTTCATACAAGCTATAATATTGACGACCAGAGGCAGGGCAAAAGATAATCCCTTGCGCTTTTAGCTGTTGATATATCGAACTAAATTCAGTAGGTAGTTGGCTGTTTTCATCGAGTAATGTGCCATCCATGTCTGTCGCTATAAATTTAATCTGGTTCATCGTTATTCCATCATTTATTGAGTTTATACCCTTCTTACTTGAAGTAACTAGGTCGTTAGCTGCACTCGCTTGCCGCCGACTAGCACCCACAATTACTTTGGGTATAGATTATTAAAAATAAGGCGATTAATACGGTTTGTAGGTAATCGCCTTGTTTCTATTCAGAGATTAAAACTCAGAAATTAAATTCCTGCTTTTAACTTTTGGAAATACTCTTCATAAAGAATATTGGCTTTACCCACTGAGTTTTGCCATTCACCGTTATCCATCACTTCTTGTGGCGGGTAGACGTTTGGATCATTAATAAACGCTTTAGGTAAGAGCGGATAAGCAGATTTAACTGGCGTTGGGTAACCAATCTCTAAGGCAATTTTCGCTGCGTTCTCTGGGCGTAATAAGAAATCAATCATCTTATGTGCCGCTTCGGTATGTTCAGCATTGACTGGAATTGCTAAATTATCCATCCAGAATATTGCCCCTTCTTTTGGCCAAACAATCTCAATAGGCGCGCCTTCTTGACGTGCAGCGTAGGCAGAGCCATTCCACAGCATACCTAAAGCAGTTTCACCCGCCATATAAGGGTTAGCAGGGAAGTCTGAGTTAAATACCAATACGTTTGGCATCAGTTTCTTCAACTCTTCATAAGCCGCTTTAATTTGTGCGGGATCTTCGGTATTTGCTGAATAACCGAGCTTCTTAAGTCCTAGATGGAAAAATTCACGAGAATCATCCATCATCATTAACTGACCTTCCCATTTCGGGTCCCAAAGATCAGCCCAGCTTGTGATTTCACTTTTATCGATAATATCTGTATTGACGCCAATACCTGTCGCGCCCCAAATATAAGGGATTGAATAATCATTGTTTGGATCAAAAGGTTTATTTAAATAGTTACTGTCTAGGTCTTTAAAATGGTTTAATTTACTGTGATCGATTTTTTGTAGCATGCCTTCATCACGCATCTTCGAGATGTAGTAAGTCGAGGGGACCACGAGATCATAACCTTCAGGATGCGTTTTCAATTTAGCATACATAGATTCATTGGACTCATAAGTCGAGTAGATGACTTTGATTCCTGTCTCTTTAGTAAATTGCTCTAAGATATCGGTAGGAATATATTCAGACCAATTGTAGAAGTAGAGTTCATTATCAGCTGCTAACGCTGCACCAGAAAACATTGATAGTGCACATGCAGAACCAATGAGTGTCTTTTTCCATTTTGCCATTTTAAATTACTCCTAGACTCAACTCGGATAGAAGAGTCTGTATTATTTGATAAAGACTCAGATCTAAGTCTTATTTATCATAGGGCGTTTTCCGCCCCTCCTAAAAGATAGTATTAATTATTTCAGTTTATCTCGGGAGATCACTTGCGATGTGAGCACCAAGATTAGAGAGACAATTAACATCAGGGTTGCCAATGCATTCACTTCAGGGGAGATGCCTACTTTAACCATTGAGTATATTTTCAGTGGTAAAATTTCATAGGTTGGCCCTGTTACGAAGGAACTAACAATGACATCGTCAAGTGACAATGTAAAACTAAGTAGCCAGCCAGCTGCAATAGCGGGTTTAGCTAACGGTAAAATAATTTTAGATAATATTACCCATTCACTGGCACCTAAATCTTTAGCGGCTTCTAGCATTTTAACGTCAAAGCCATTTAAGCGGCTATAAACGGTCACCACCACAAAAGGAAGGCAAAAGGTAATATGAGAGATTAATAGGGTAAAGAAACCTAGTTGCGCACTGACAACGGTAAATAAGGCTAATAGTGAAATTGCCATTACGATATCTGGAGACATCATCACCACAAACAACATCCCGTTGACGAATCCTTTACCACGGAAACGGTAACGATAGAGTGCAATCGCGGCTAAACTACCAAGAATGACCGCCGCAGTTGCCGAAAAAAGTGCAATGATTAACGAATGGCCAGCAGCTTGCATCAAACTGTCATTATTAATCAGTTCTTGATACCACTTAAAAGTAAAGCCTTTCCACTTCATACCGAAGCGGCTCTCATTAAAAGAATTAACAATCAATACAATGATAGGAATATATAAAAATGCGTATACCAAGCTTAGATAGCTAGAGCGTAATAGTTTTAACATTAGTCTAACTCCACTTTTTTATTGAGCATTTTACCCACTCGCCAATAGATATAGAGCAATAACCCCATTGCTGTTGTTAATGCAATGCTAGTCGCTGCACCAAAAGGCCAGTCTCGCATATTAAGGATTTGACTCTTTATCACATTACCTATTAATAGATTTTTTGCACCACCGAGTAGGTCAGAGACATAAAACATCCCCAAGGCTGGAAGCAGTACTAACAGACAACCGGCAACAATACCTGGCATGGTTAGAGGTAAGATAACTCTAAAGAAAGTTTGGATCTTATTCGCACCTAAATCTTTTGCAGCTTCTAGGTAGACGTTATCTAACTTCTCAATGCTTGAATAGAGGGGCAAAATCATAAATGGCAATAGAATATAGACTAAACCAATCATCACTGCATACTCTGAATACATAATGCGAATCGGTTTATCGATGATATCTAACGCTAATAGTGATTTATTTAATACACCACTAGTACCAATCACAATTTTTAAGCCATAAGTACGGATCAGTGAATTAGTCCAAAAAGGAATAATCACCAAAAAGAGCATGATTGGACGCCACTTTGCTTTCATGCGAGCCACAATGAAAGCAAATGGATAACCAATAATAAGACACAGTAAGGTAGCGACTGTTGCCATATAGAATGAATGCCACACCACTTTAGCGTATAAAGGATCAAACAGGCGTAAATAGTTATCCAACGTCAAGGTGAGATCGATTAGCTTTGCATCATCTCGGGTTAAAAAGCTGGTACCGATGATCATTAAGTTGGGGATAAAGACAAAACAGATTAACCAGCCAACGATGACGGTAACAATGACTTTTTGTAGGTTAATTGACTTGTTCATCAGCGAGCACCACCTCCCAGCTTTCAACCCAAGTCACAGCGACTTTTTGGTTTAGTGAATGGTCAACGTCTGGATCATCTTCATTAAAGAATTCACTAACCATTAAAGTCTTGCCATTCTCTAATTCAACGACAGAATCTAAGGTCATGCCTTTATAGTTACGTTCACGGACATAGCCGATAATCGCATCACTAGCTTGATTTTTATTGAGCTCTTCAAGACGAAGATCTTCAGGGCGAAGTAGAACATTAATATGTTCTCCAGCCACCACATCAATTGGACAGTAGACGATACATTCTCGACCTTCAACATTCGCTTTGATGCGTTTATTATCGATACGTTCTAATACATTAGCCGTGAAGACATTAATTTCACCAATAAAACGCGCAACAAATAGATTGATTGGTTCTTCGTAGATCTCTTTTGGTGAGCCATCTTGTTCAATGTTACCGTCACGCATAACGATAATACGATCTGACATTGAAAGGGCTTCTTCTTGATCGTGGGTCACAAAAATGAAAGTGATCCCTAATTTACGTTGAAGTCGCTTAAGTTCTAGCTGCATCTCTTTTCGCAACTTATAATCAAGCGCAGAGAGGGACTCATCAAGTAATAACACTTTAGGCTTATTCACCACGGCTCTGGCAATAGCGACTCGTTGTTGCTGACCGCCTGATAGTTGATGAGGTTTTCGTTCTGCAAAATCAGCCAAGCGCACCATCTGAAGCGCTTCCATTACTCGTGGTTTAATTTCAGAGGTAGGAACTTTTTGCATTTTTAAACCAAATGCAACATTCTCAAATACCGTCATATGTGGAAAAAGGGCATAACTTTGGAAGACCGTATTAACATGTCGGTGTTCAGCTTGCACCTGAGTCACATCTTTGCCATCTAACAACACAGTACCTGCGTCGGCTTCTTCTAAGCCTGCAATAATTCGCAATACGGTTGTTTTACCACAGCCTGAAGGGCCAAGAATGGTAATAAATTCTCCATGATTAACATCGAGATTAAAATGGTCAATGATCTGTTTACCATCAAAGCTTTTTGCTAAGTTGGTGAGTCGAATAACGGGCGTGTCTTGATGGGAAACTGTCTGGTTCAATGCTCTGTTATCTCCGCCTTAGAGTACGATAAATCGTAACCTATTATTATCTGTCGATTGAAAGTGCGCATAATAGACGCCTAATGCAACTATTTAAAGTATTTTTTGACCTGTTTTAAAGCAAATATTCAATAAATTTAGCAAGCTAATGATAAAATCATCTTTTCAACCTCTACTGATTAATAATAGAGCAGGTTTGACGCAAAAGTGTTGGAACTTCTAATTAATAGGTTACCAAACTGTTAATGCAATGGGTTTTAAGTAAAAAAGTTTAAATATAGGCAAATAAACGTTTTTGTCGCTTTTGACTATTCAGTATAATGATTTCTTTTTTTACTCGATAAAGAAGTCATATGTCTGATAATAAGAACCAGAAATCATTTATAGTTGGTGGAAGTTTAGAGAAAGCTCTCAGTGGGGATTACCAACTTCCGGTTTCGACTGTGATAAAAGAGACCATTCAGGTGATGTGGAAGAACTTGTTCTCTTTTTTACCCTCTGTTATCTTCCTAATCTGTATTCAGGTTATTATCTTCTGGCTTTCATTAAAGATTCAAGTCGGTGAGCCTCGTCTGTTATTTCAAGCATTAATCAGTGGTAATAATTTTACTACCGACATGCTTGATAATCTGATTATTGCCAACGTCAGTGCCGAAATTCTATCAGCACCAATTTATGCGGGTGTGAGTTTGATGGCAATGAGTCATGCGATTGGTTTGAAAACAAAACCTCGTCATATATTAAAAGGGATGAATTTTTTAATTCCAGTCACGATATCAATGATGCTGTTAACCTTAATTGAAGGTGCGGGTAATGCAATTTTCCCAATCATTGGTTTATATCTAACAATGTCGCTTTCTTTTGTCATTCTATTAGTGTGCGAACGTCGTATGCGTCCATTCCAAGCCGTAGTTACTTCGGTTCGTGTTGTAACTCGTAAGATTATTCCGTTGACCGGTATTTTCCTTGTGGCGTTGATCTTCTTCTTGTCTGCGATTCCGACAATGGGGATTTCATTAATCTTAGCGTTCCCATTCTTCTTCACTTTAAAAGGTGTGTTATATCGTCGAATCTTCGGGGTGAATGTGCAGATTGTCGGTGAGGTGAACGCCAATGATGAACACAAACAACCTGTCGATCAATATACTAATGAAGAATATTCAAATAGTGGCAAAACAGATGTAGATTCATCTGCTACTTCTGATTACTCTGAATCTGACTCAACCGCGGTAGACTCTGAGACTAAAGAGCCAGAGAATAATCAAAGACCACCAAAATCACCTCAAGGTGGTAATCAAGGAACGAGCGGAAATCAAAGCGCTGGTGGCAGTAATACCTTCGACGCATAACATGAACATGGAAAGAGCTAAAGGGGTGACTTTTTAGCTCTTTTTTTACTGATTCTATCAATAATTAAAAAGGGATAATAACAATGAATCAACGGACGATGCTAAAAGAATTTTTTCAATTAAGCTCTAACTCCCGCATAAAATTGATACCAAGCTTACTTTTGGCTTCTTTACTCTCTACCTCATTCTCTACCTTTGCGGATGACAAGCTTTCATTACGCTATAACGATTTTTATAACCGTGCAAAATATAATATAGCTGAAGAGTTTCAAGATCTGAATGTCAGCTTTTATCTAAAAACAAAACGCGGTGAGGTGTGTCAAATAAATCAAATTGAAATGCGGAAAGAAGAACATTTTGAAATAATTGCTATACCTGAAACTAATCAACTTATGATTCCTATGGATAGTACATTACGAAAAGTGAATCCAGATATTTTTATCCATTATCAAAGCCCAAATAACTTATCTTGTGATATGTCTATAGAAGTAGAAGCAAAAGATAATCATATAACAAAGATTAATGGCCAGACATTGGATTCATTAACCAAGCAGTTTTCTAGTCTATATCAAGAACTCGGTGGAATGATGTCATCATGGTTTGTCCCTGAAGCTACGGGCATTATTATTTCATTCGATCAGCCAACTTTTATTGATAGCCAACAAGGGAAGGTAATAGAAACAAAAGAGAATAAACTATACTTATCTCTTGGTCAGCTTGAAGATGACTCTTTGATATTTTCTCAAGCATCGGTAAAAGTGACGCCTTGGTTTTCAACTAAATAGTGAAGAAAAATCAACCATTCTCATGTCTATTATTCAGGCTTTCTATATCTAAAATAGTTGGCGTTGCTAGTAGGGGAACGAACGCAATCAACAACCGATCAGCTTCAAGTATGAAGGGTATCTATTAGAAATATAGTAAAGTTAATATTAAATACTCGCTTAATATTTAGGTTCATCCTCTATTTTCGCAAAATAAATAACAATAATTTGTAGAAAATACACTCTTAAAAATGACATAACGCAATAAAACATAAGTAAAAGCATCGCATAATAATTCAATCTAAAAAGAATTTAATAAATTATAGAGAATATTATTATGAACCAGCTCGTTGATCGCTTTATGCGTTATGTCGCTTTTGATACACAATCAGATTCTGAAAGTACGACAACACCAAGTACCAGTAAGCAGCTAACATTTGCACAATTCTTGCGTGATGAGCTTACTTCAATGGGGCTTGCTGATGTTTCATTAGACGAGAATGGTTATTTAATGGCTCGTCTTCCTTCTAATGTCGTACACTCTGTCCCAGCGATTGGTTTTATTGCTCACATGGATACAGCAATGGATGCTTCTGGTGCGAATGTTAAACCTCAACTAGTAGAAAATTATCAAGGCGGTGAAATCGCGCTAGGGAATGGAGAGCAATTCCTTTCACCTTCTCAATATCCAGATCTAAATAAACTATTAGGTCATGATTTGATTACCACTGATGGTTCAACTCTATTAGGGGCGGATAATAAAGCGGGTATTGCTGAAATCATCACGGCGATTGCAACACTACAAGCAAATCCTTCTATTCCTCATGGTGATATTTGTATTGGCTTTACGCCAGATGAAGAGATTGGTCGCGGTGCAAATTTCTTTGATGTTAAGAAGTTTGGTGCTGAATGGGCTTATACCATTGATGGCGGCCCAGTTGGTGAGCTTGAGTTTGAAAACTTTAACGCGTCTACTGCGACGGTTATTTGTCACGGGAATAATGTACATCCTGGTTCAGCTAAAGATAAAATGGTTAACTCAATGACCATTGCAGGTAAATTTATTTCGCGTATGCCTAAAACTGAAACACCTGAATGCACAGAAGGTTATGAAGGGTTTTATCATTTGAAATCAATGATTCCTGCCGTTGCAACTACAGAGTTAAGCTATATTGTTCGTGATTTTGACTTAGATAAAATGACAGAACGTAAGCAATTCATGTTAGATCAAGCTGCACAATTGAACGAAGAATTAGAAAAAGGTTCAGTGGAAGTTCAAATCACGGATAGTTACTTTAATATGCGTGAAAAAGTGATTCCTCATATGCATATTATCGATGTCGCTAAGCAAGCCATGTTTGCATGTGATATTGAACCAATGATTAAGCCTATTCGTGGTGGAACTGATGGAGCTCGTCTATCGTTTATGGGGCTACCATGCCCAAATATCTTTACGGGGGGTTATAACTTCCATGGTATCCATGAGTTCATTACTATTGATGGTATGAAACAAGCCGTGGACGTCATTGTCAAAATTGCGGAATTAACATCAGAAAAGAAATAATCAAATATTCAAATAATGAATTAATCTAGAGTTATTTGAATAGAGATCAAAAGGAGGTAGCTAAGACTGCCTCTTTCTATCTCTATGCTCAATCAATTGTTGCCACCTTTTATATAAACACCGTATAATCACGCCAAAATTAATAGCCTGCAAATCTTCGGTTAACTAAGTATCCGAGAGAGAAAAGTAATGAATCAATCAGATATCCAAAAACAAAAGCTTGAATTTAATAAATTGTCTAAACGTCTTCGTCGCCAAGTAGGGACGGCAATCAGTGATTTTAATATGATCGAAGAAAATGACGTGGTAATGGCTTGTATCAGTGGAGGGAAAGACTCCTTTGCAATGCTCGATATTCTTTTATCATTACAAAAATCAGCTCCGATTAAATTTGATGTTATTGCGGTTAACTTAGATCAAAAACAGCCTGGATTCCCTGAGCATATTCTTCCTGAGTATTTCGAAAAGATGGGTGTTCCTTACTACATTGTTGATAAAGATACTTACTCGGTAGTAAAAGAGAAGATTCCTGAAGGGAAGACAACTTGTGGTCTTTGTTCTCGTCTTCGTCGTGGCACGTTATATTCATTTGCTGAAAAAATTGGTGCGACGAAATTAGCCTTAGGTCATCATATGGATGATATTGTTGAAACGATGTTCCTGAACATGTTCCACGGTTCACGTCTCAAGGCGATGCCACCGAAATTACGTTCAGATGATAAACGTAATGTCGTTATTCGCCCTTTGGCTTATTGTCGTGAAAAAGATCTGATTCAGTTTGCTGAAAAGCGTCAGTTCCCAATTATTCCTTGTAATCTTTGTGGTTCTCAAGAGAACTTACAGCGTCAAAATATCAAAGGAATGTTACTTGAGTGGGATAAGAAAACCCCAGGTCGAGTAGAGAGTATTTTTAAATCAATTCAAAATATTAGCCCAAGTCAATTAGCTGATCGAGAGCTGTTCGATTTTATCAATCTTCCGATTGATCGTTCTACTGAAAGAGATGCATATCAATTTACTGAGGCTGAAGTTTCTTCTTCAAATTTAGATACATCGGTAATGGTTGCTGTAGAAGATTTTGATGATAGCCAAATTATTGATGTAACAAACGTCTAATTCACTGCATCTATTTTACATTTAAAAAGGCAGATAACCTGAGTTATCTGCCTTTTTTACTTTAAGTTGCTTGGTTGTTGGCTACAAGCAACTTTAATTACTTTAGCTATAAACTGAGATCTTGATTAAAATAGCGCGTTGAATTGCTGGTGGATTGTTAAATTTACGAAAGAATTCGCTCATGAGTTGAATTTGCGACAACGAATATAAATCAATTGGTTATAATGAGGATGTTTTAACTATGTTTAATTGTGATTAAGGGATTTTTATGAAAAAGCTACTTGCTGTATTGACACTATCTTTATTTGTTTATGGTTGCTCTTCTACAGCTACTTCGACAAAACAAGAAAACCAACAACCATCAAATTCTAAACTGGCTTTAACAGCTGAGAACCTACAGCATCATAACTGGGTTTTAGTTAAAATAAATGATAACAAATTTAAAGTGCCAGAAAATTTTGAAGTGCCAAATATTGAGATCAATGAAAAGCTAACAACAACAGGTCGAGCGGGTTGTAATAACTTCTTTGGGCAGATTGAGGTTAAAGGTGACCAACTCCGTATCGATGGTATGGGGATGACTAGAATGATGTGTATTGGCAATATTGTGGATATTGAAAATGCGGTCACGGCAACATTATCAGATTGGAGTGATGTGACGCTGACTAAGGAACAACTCATTCTAAAAGGTGATAAATACACATTAACTTATGTTTTACGTGATTATATGATTTAAGCTTAAAGCTATTTAATTACTCATTACAGGTAAATTGTACTCTTTTGGCTATATTTTAATTGGCTTTAAGAAATAGACGTTTTTTAGCTATCCTCGATACCTCATTTAAAGGTTGCTCTGGGGATAGCTCTCTTCTTATTCCTTTATTTTTATTCCTCTGCTTTTAATCTTTACCGCCAAATTTTCTTTCATATATATCGATACCAAAACCAGTATCAAGTGGGGGATTAGGTATTAATTTAAAACTTCTTTGGGTTGTATCATCTCTCTCTGCCCGTAAAAATAGTCGTTGTTTATTGCTCTCATCGTGTAATAATTTAGCGTAGCTGTATAGATGAGTAACATTAATATAATTTATTTCACATTGTTCAAATGCATCGGTGATCTGTTTAATGAGTCCCGAACCTTCTAACTCATTGGTTGAAGTAAAAGATTCATTCATCAATACCATTGAATTAGCTTTTAAGTAAGGGATTATTTGGCTTATTCTTTTTAGCTCTTCGTCAAGCTTTCCACTGCTATTAGTTTGATCTTCTTGTCGTTTAAAATGAGTAAATAATCCATCACAAAGCATTATTGTTGCTGATTCTGCGGCAACAATAGATCCAGACTGTGTTAATAATTGTAATTGTCCTCTAGCACGCAGAAAAGTAGTTTTCCCACCTTGGTTGGCACCAGTAATAATCAGATAAGGTTGATTACTTGTTTTTAAAGAATTTGCTACAGGTAATTTTTGATCTTTAATTGCTAACGCTAAATCATAATGGTTGATAAATTGATTATCATTTATTCCTAAGGGAAGGATACTTGGAAAGCAGAATGGGAATTCATTTTCTGATAGGTGACACTTTAGGTTTTCTATCGACAAATAAAAATTCAATTGGACTTGTAACTGTTCAAAAAAATATTGAAACGTTTGACTAACCTGTAGCCATAAATTAGCTAAGTCATGCTTAGCCGTATCATTCATTTGACCTAATGTTCTAAATATAGATTCACTACGCTCTGGAATAGGAAAACTAGGTGCTGTCTGGGTTAATCTTCTAAATAGATTTTTAAATGGATTGGCAATGGGAACTTCATCACTGATGATTAATTTGGGAAACAAAAGCTGATCACCTAATGTTACATTAATAACAACTTGTTTATCAAATCTCGCAAAATCAAGATGATATTTTAGTTCTTCACAATATTCATGAGTGAACAATTTATTTAAATTACCAATAAAGTTGTTTAATCCTTTTGATTTTATTTCTGGATGGATACGATTTAATTTTTTGATGATAGATAAAATCTGTTCTAGGCCATATTGGCAAAAACGCTGACTTGAATAGAGAATAGGGCCTGCGCGATCAATTGTTGAAAGAAAAAACAATTTTTTTTGCTGCTCTTGTATTTCAAAAGTCTGTTCCAATAATTTTGTAAAAAGTTCTTGATGATTGGATATATCTTTTACTATTTCTTGTCGATAGTGAATCTCATCTGGCGTGGTTAAAGACGAGGTAAGAATATCTTTAAATGACTCTTCAAGCTCTTTATTTTGCAAGATCTTATCAATTATTACTTGTAACTCTAAATCAAATAATAATTCATCTCTATTATAAGGCGCTAATGACTTGTCATATTCCTGGCTAGGATAGAGTAAATGGACTTTCATGATACTATCCCTTTATTTTTTATTGTGTTTATAATTTCGGTTGTTGTTAATTGGTATTGAGCGGCTAAATTTAATGCTAAAGCATCTTGTGAGTAGTGTTCAGCTATAATCTTAAAGGTTCTACGGTTTGGGTTGGAGTTATCAAGCTGACTTACCATTGATGTAATAGCGGGTGAAAATTGACTTAGTCGATAAATAAAACTGACATTTACAGCCAAGCTACCTTTCTCAATTATCTTAGTTAACAATTTTTCGCTCAATAATGTCGCATCCACTAATGTCGTTGATGAGTATATTTCATTGATGATCAGTAAACTTCGATTTGTCATTAATTGATCTATTTGAAATAATCGATTGATATCATCTTGTAGTTTTCCATCTGCAGTTGTTATCACCTCATCTCGTTCAAAGTGGGTTAAAACTTGATCAACTAAGTATAAAGATGCTGAAGTTGCAGGAACAGGAACACCTAATTTAGATAAATAATGAATCTGCCCAATCGCTTTAGCAAAGGTTGTTTTACCTCCTTGATTAGGCCCACTGATAAAGATTATTCTCTGTTGCTCATCTAGTTGATAATCATTCTTAACCGTTTCTCTATTTGAATCCATCATTGAGATAGCTAAATTTATATCGTAATTACCTATAACTTTTTCTTGTTTATCGATGGAATTCAATGAAGGTACAGTAAAGGGACTTTTGAGTTTCATCATAAAGTTGTGATAGCTAAGGTAAAAACCAAACTCTTTGGTAAATAACAGTAACTTTGAATCAAAGAAGTTTAAGTTATCTTGAGATAAGCATTTTAATTGCGAAAAAGTATCAGGAAATAGCTTCTCAACCAGTTGAATTAAGTCGTAATGAATGATCCCTGCCTTAAATAAACGACTGTCATGGTTTGATGATAAATTACTTTTAGAAGGAAATAATTCCAATCTGCTGAGGCATTGGTTTAAGCGTGAATAGTAGTCAGACGGGTTATTTGCTAGATAAGCTTCGATAACTTTGTCTTTAATAGCAAAATTAATATTTATTTCAGATAAAGCGAGTTCAACCTCTTGAATCCGCTGTTTTAATTTAAGCATAATTTCAGATGCCATAATCTGATGTAAGTATCGTTCAAAGCACTTAAGCCCTTCACTTTGGCAACTATCAATAATATTAGAATTTAAAAAATTATCAATTATCGATAAATAACTTTTGAGTAAAAAAAGGTGGGTAGAGGCGACATGATTACTATCAGCACTTTTTTTTATTTGAGTATATTGCTCATCTATGTCTCTTAATTGCTTATATATCGTCGAGATAGCCATGAAAACGTGAGGATTTTTTAAGTCATTAAAAATAGCTTGGCGGTAATTAATTAATTTGAGGTTATCTAATGGTTGATAGAAATAGCTAAGAGTGTTTGAATGATCATTTTTATCAACAATGTAATCAAATACAGAATTGAGTTGGAGATCAATAAACAAAGGTAATGATTTAGAAAGTTCATTACTTGTTTTGTTATTCGCAAACAAAATACTCTCAAATTCCATATAACATCACCGACTGATTTAAATAGTATCTTTAAATATAATTCAGTTGACTTATAAGTTATATATTAATTAGTTAAAGCTATGATTTCTTTTTTGAGAATTTTGTATAAATCCCCTTAATAGCTGTATGTCATTAAGGGGAGGAGAGAGTTCAACTTTAACGAATAATATTTAACTTTAATCTTCTATTTTTGTTTCTGGTTTTAGTGGTGAAATGTAGCCATCAGGTTTAATCGCTAATAAGTCACAATTTAATTGATCAATTGTTTGTTCTGCAGTGTTCCCTATAAATGCAGCTGATAAACCAGTACGACCAATGGTACCTAAGACGACAAGCTCAGCATCAATCTTTTCTGCTACTTGAGGAATAATTTCTTCTGGAATGCCTTCTAAAACATGAACATCCTCTTCCGCTAAGCTAAATTTTTGGCGCAATGCTTTCATTGAAGTAAGATGATGGCCTCGTACTGCATCAGTGTAAGAGGAAGGATCAAACTCAGGGATTTCTATCACGATATTAGCTGGTGTCGCGGGGTAGGCATTGACTAAATTGACATTTCCATTGACGAGTTGAGATATTTCAAGACTTTCTTTTACCAGCTTATCATTCAATAAATGGTGATTATCATCTTCGGTTGCAATATTAACTGAAGTTAAAATATTTCCACCTTCAGGCCATTCGTGATCTTTAACAAGTAGCACTGGACAAGGACATTTACGGAGTAAGTGCCAATCTGTTGGTGTGAAAATGATGGTTTCAAGAATGTCATGATGTCGACTCGCTTTCATTACTAAGTCTATATTCTTATCATGAACATAATCAATAATCGCTTCATAGTGACGATTATGCCAAATAACATGAATATCTATATTTAATTCTGGATAGGATTCGCAATATTCAGCCAACAAACTTTTTTGTTGCTGGATCATTCCTTTTCTCATAGCATCTCTTTCATCAGACGAGAGCATCGAGGTCATTTCATAAGAGAAATCATAGATGGCGAGAAAGAGGGTGATAGAGACATTTTCTTGTTTTTTGGCAAGGTAGGCCGCGCGCGACAGTGCAGGTTGAGATTCGTGGTTCGTATTTGCAACAACCAAAATATTTGAATATTTATCCATAAATTTACCCCTACATATTTTTAACATCTATATATAAAGTAGCGTAAAAAAAGGAAATTTGAATGGTAATTAAGGAATAAATTGAATAATTTGATACAGCGCAAGCTTCGCTGTATCAAATATGAATCGTGCTATTGGAAGTTAATGCTATTTATCACTTTTACTGATACCAGCAAGAACAGCAAGTTCATGGCTATCAAGGATGGTAATGTATTTCCCTTTAACACTTAAAATTTCAGCTTTCTGGAAACGGCCAAGTAGGCGGCTGATAGTTTCAACGGTTAAGCCTAAGTAGTTACCGATATCACCACGGGTCATCGTTAAACGAAACTCTTTAGGTGAGAAGCCACGTTGTGAGAAACGAGTTGATAGATTATGAATAAAAGCGGCAAGACGTTCTTCTGCATTCTTCTTTGAAAGAAGGAGAATCATATCTTGATCACCTTTAATCTCGCTACTCATTAAACGCATAACTTGTTGACGAAGTTTAGGCATTTTTCCTGAAAGATCATCAAGGGTATCAAATGGAATTTCACATACCATTGATGTTTCCAATGCTTGAGCAAAGCTAGGGTGTTTCATATTAGTAATCGCATCAAAACCAATTAGATCACCGGCTAGATGGAAGGCAGTGATTTGTTCATCACCTTGTTCTGTAATGGTATAACTTTTGATTGTACCAGAACGGATAGCATAGAGTGATTTGAGTTCTTTACCAGCTTTAAATAGTTCTTGGCCTTTTTGGATCGGCTTTTTACGTTCAATAATCTGGTCGAGTTGATCTAACTCTGGTTCAGTAAGTGTAAATGGAATACACAGTTGACTAATACTACAATCTTGGCAATGGATTGCACACCCACCGGCTTGGATTCGTTTTGTTATAATTTTATCAGAAGTCATAGCATCACTTAAAAAGATTGATTCATATCAATTTTACCTCTTATTGAGTAAAAGGTCGACATTAAATTAACTGTTTGATTGCAATATAAGCAATATGAATAGAATAAGCTATTAAAAACAAAGAGTTTACTCGTTTAAATTTCAAATTTAAGAAAATAGATTTTAATTTTGCAGCGATAACACCGATTGTTAACATCGCTGGGAGTGTTCCTAAACCAAACGATAACATCACGATAGCACCTTCGGTACCACTTCCTGAGACTGCTGCCCAACTTAGAGTAGTATAAACAAGACCACATGGTAGCCAACCCCAGATAAATCCAAAAGGTATAGCATGTAAAGGTGTTCGAATAGGTAAAAATCGTTTAGCGAATGGTGATATTTTCGGCCAAATGAATTTTCCAATCACTTCTATTTTATTAACACCACTCCACCATTGACCAATATGTAGTGCAATCAAAAACATGAGCAGTGCAGCGAATAACCTTAAATAAATTAAGCCATTTGTTTCGATACCATAATCTGAGACACTAGCAATTGTACTACCAATAATCGCACCGGCAATCATATAAGAGATAATTCGGCCAAAATTATAACTCGCTAATGTTAAAAAATGGCGAACAACATGGCTTTGTTGTTGAGGTATTCCTGCTGTCACTGCAGCCGAAATGCCGCCACACATTGCAAAACAATGACCCGCGCCCATTAAACCGATAAGAAAAGCACTAAAAGCATCAAGATTTAGCATGATTAATTATCTATTTTTGAGGGTGAATGTTGACTCTCTTTCTCTGTATTGAGTAGGTCTGAGCTCTCTTTTTTAATGGGTTCATCTTCTTCAAATAGAATATTATGACCTTGACGTTCAAGATCTTCAAATTGCTCAGATTTAACTGCCCAGATAAAGATAACAATCGCGATGGCTACAAAAACTATCGCAACAGGGATCAGAATATATAAACTTTCCATTATGATTTTCCTTTTAACAGTCGTAATGAATTTGAGACGACAAGCAGTGAACTGAGTGACATGCCTATTACTGCAATATAAGGAATGACTAAACCTGCGCAAGCCAATGGCAAAATAGTAATGTTATAGCCTAAAGCCCATGCTAAGTTTTGACGAATAATTTTACGACTAAATTGGGCTAACTTTTTAGCTTTCAGCAATTTTAATAAGTCATCGCCTAATAAAATCATGTCTGCTGAAGATTTAGCAATATCGGTTCCTCCTCCCATCGCAACAGAGAGGTGAGCGCCAGCTAATACGGGAGCATCATTAACACCATCACCTACCATTAAGCTTACTTGATCTTTCGGTAAGTTTTGTAAATACGCTAATTTCTGTTGTGGTGATACCCCCGAAACTAACTCATCAATATTGAGTTTTTTGGCTACAGATTGTGCAGCATGACTGCTATCACCGGTTAACATAGTTACCGTAATACCTTGTTGTTGGCATTGAGCAATAAATTCTGCACTTTCTGATCGAATTGGATCTTGTAAAATAAATTGAGCAACAGGTTCGCCATTACAAGAAAGCCAAACTTGCATTTCAGCTTGTTGATGTTTAGCCTTTAATTCATCAAGGTATGAGGGTTCAATTGCATATTCTAATCGGCCTATACGCCAATGATCATTGTCTAATTGACCATTTAATCCTAAACCAATCTCATTATTGACCTGCTGGAATTGAATTTGTTGCGAGTAATAAGGTGTAAAGGTATTGGCTATTGGGTGATTCGCAAAGCGTTCTAACCCTGCAGCTATCGCTAATGCTTGTTGTTGTGAATAATGTGAAAATAGTTCGGTATCAACAAGTTTGATATTACCTTCGGTTAAGGTTCCTGTTTTATCGATAACGAGCCTATTTACCTTACATAATGTTTCAAGTACATGACCTTTTCTTAATAAAATGCCTAATTCACCCATACTTGATGTCGAGCATGTAATGGCTGTTGGCGTCGCTAAAGATAATGCGCAAGGACAAGTCGCAACTAATACAGATAGCATGATCCAAAATGCATCTTCAGGATGATGAAAGTGCCAATAGAGCCAAGTTCCTAACGAAATGACTAAGATGATGGCAACAAAGTAGCGAGATATATTATCAGCTAAGGTAGCAACTTGAGGTTTTGAAAGTTGCGCTTCATCTTGTAACTGAATAATTTTAGAAACTAATGATTGTTGTGTTGTTTCAGTGACTTCGACAGTCACATTACCATCACCATTGATGGTTCCGGCAAAAACAGGATCATTAACAATTTTATTTATATGAACCGATTCACCCGTTAACATAGACTCATCAACGCTGGTATCACCTTGTATAATAATACCGTCAGCAGGGAAGTTCTCACCCGGTTTGACAATGACGCGTTGGCCGATAATCAATGTCTTTGCAGCAATTTTACTACCATCTTCAAGCTGTGCCATTGAAGGGATTAATTTAAGTAAATTGGCGCTGGCTGCGGCGGCTTTTCTTCTTGCTCGCATCTCTAGATAACGTCCCATTAATAGGAAGAAAGTAAACATAGAGACAGATTCGAAATAGACTTCACCTTGCTCAGTCATGGTGGCAATAACACTTGAAAAGTAGGCGATGAGAAGCGCAATAGAAACCGGAACATCCATTCCTAAAGTTCTTGCTTTTAAGTTTCGCCAAGCGTTGATATAGAAAGGTTGAGCAGAGTAGAGTAGGACTGGTGTGGCGAAAATAAGACTGATCCAGCGAAGGTAAGCTTTAAATTCCTGGTCAAGATCACTAAATAGTTCAAAATAGAGCGCAACAGCAAGCATCATTACTTGCATTGTTGCAATTCCGGCAATACCTAAACGATAAAGATACTGCTTCATTTGTTTATGGTAGAGCTGCTCTTGTTGATTCGCTTCAAATGGTGCAGCTTTATAACCAATCTGTTGAATTCGTCGTAAAATATCACTGAGTTTTATTTTTTCTGGATCCCAACGAATAATAGCTCGATGAGTTGCCGTGTTGACACCAACAAATTGAATCCCGCTAACGTTAAATAATTGCTTTTCAATTAACCAAGCACAAGCTGCACAAGAGACACCTTCAAGTGACAGTGTCACTTCTTTTAGGTTTTGATTATTACGCACAAAGTCTAGCTGTACTTCTTCATGATCATAATGAATTAAATTATTAAGCTCATCAGGAATTAAATCGGTTTTAGTGGCTGTTTCCGTTCTATATTGATAATAAGACGTTAAGCCGCTTTCAACGATGGTTGTAGCAACAGCATGACAACCGATGCAACACATCTCTCGTTCTTCACCAAGGATTTCGATAGATTGTTGAAATCCTTTTGGGATGGGTTCAGCACAGTGATAACAATCTTTACTCATCCTTTATCCTGTCCGTAAAGTGGTAATGTATCAACGCTTGGGAAAGAGATTCTATTTTGCATCACCCATTGATTATCGTGAGGTGATATTTGGACAAACCAAGGGCCGATTAATGGTTCATCTAAGTGAATACGATAATTGCCATTGGCATCAGGATTGACAAGTTGGTGGAAATCATACTTTGATAAAGTTCGGTGGCTAAATTTAATATTTAATGTTGGAAGTGAGACCAATTGACCTTTATCTAAATGGAGAATGATCTGGTGTTCATCTACTTTTACATTGGCTTTAATATGAAGTTTATCTGCCTCTTTAAGTTGACCGATCTCCTTATTAATGGCTTTACCTTTCTTGTAATAATTGTCTGTTACCATTTCAACACTATTTTGCGAAAAGATATAAAAAGTGAATAGACTACCGATAACAGCGGATGCAGGGAGGGCAATGAGTACCCAAGGCCAAAACTGTTTGTACCAAGGTTTTACCATTTTAAATATTCCAAATTAGAAATATAGCCCCTAAAAAGTAGGGGCTAAAAGTTAGATGTTATAGTTTTTATTTATTGCTTAATTGCCAAACATAAGCTGAAATTAACTGGATTTTTTCTTCACCCAAGATATCTTTCCATGCTGGCATCACACCTTGACGACCATAATTAATGGTTGTTTCAACATCACGTCGACTACCGCCGTATAGCCAAACTTGGTCAGTAAGATCTGGTGCACCAAATGCTGGATTACCTTTGCCATCTGTACCATGACAAGCTGCACAAATAACAAAGCGTTGTTTGCCTTTCTCTGCATCTTGAACATTGACTTTACGGCCAGAAAGACTCAGTACATATGATGTCACTTCGTGAACGCCATCTTTACCTAGAATATCTTTCCATGCAGCCATGTTACCTTGGCGACCATGCATAATGGTTGTTTTGATTGTCTCTGGCTCTCCACCATATAACCAAGCATTGTCAGTTAAATTCGGGAAGCCAACTAAACCACGACCACCTGAACCATGACACTGCGAACAGTTTTGGCCAAATAGACGTTGTCCCACTTTAATCGCTTCTTCATCTTGTGCGATGTCAGTAATCGATTTGAATTCAGTGGTTCCTGGTTTGTATGCAAGACGATCAAAGGTTTCAGCAAACTGCTCTGAAGCTTTGTCTACTTCTTGATCATATTGGACATACTCTTTATTTAAACGAGCTTGCTCAACCGCAGCTTTTGACTCTTCAATAGAGCGTACTTGCTGATTTGAACTCTGCCAGCCTAAAAAGCCTTTCCAATTTCCTAAACCAGGGTAAAGCGCTAAATAGACAATCGCAAACACAAACGTTGCCCAAAATAGGTATTTCCACCATTTAGGTAATGGGTTATTTAACTCGCGGATCCCGTCATAAGAATGGCCCATATCATCGCCATCTTTAATGCCTTTAAGATCTTTTGAGCACCATAAAAGTAGAGCAGCGCACCCAACAAGGGTACCAATAGTAATAATGGATATCCATATACTCCAAAAAGTACTCATTATTTTAACGCTCCCTTATCTGTTGCTGTAGCTTGTGATGGTGATTCACCAACTTTTGACTCATCAGCAAAGACTAAATTTGCTGCTTCGTCGAAAGAGGACTTTTGTCGTTTGCTATATGCCCAGAAGACAATACCAATAAAACAGACAAACAGTGCGACTTCCCATACGCTAATTACTGTTGCAATATCCATGATGTATCCTTACTTCATTGCATGACCAAGTGATTGAAGGTATGCAACCAATGCATCCATTTCAGTTTTTCCTTTTACATCATCGGCAGCAGAGGCTATCTGCTGGTCGGTATAAGGAACATCAAAGTGGTCGCGGAATATTGCTAGTTTTTCACTGGTTAATTTACCATCTAGAATGTTTTCATTTAACCAAGGGAATGAAGGCATATTAGATTCAGGCACAACATCTCTTGGGTTATTTAAATGAACTCGGTGCCATTCATCAGAATAACGACCACCAACACGAGCTAGATCAGGACCTGTACGCTTTGAACCCCATAAGAATGGGTGCTCCCAAACACTTTCTCCAGCAACGGAATAGTGGCCATAACGTTCGGTTTCTGCTCGAAATGGGCGGATCATTTGACTATGACATACCGTACAGCCTTCACGAATGTAGATATCACGACCTTCCATCTCTAAAGCAGTATAAGGACGAAGATTCTCTACAGGTTCAGTTGTTTGCTTTTGAAACATTAGTGGAATAATTTCTACCAATGCACCGAAGCTGATAACGACAATAATTAAAATCGCTAGTAAACCGACATTTTTCTCTACGATCTCATGACGATTATTTGAATTAGAACTCATCTGTCATGCTCCTTATGCTAGCTGTTCGCGATCTTTAACTAAACTACCTTGTTTAGCCGTGATTGTTTTATACGTGTTGTAAGCCATTAAGAACATACCCGTTACAATGATAACCCCACCAAGGAAGCGAACAAAGTAGAAAGGATATGACGCATTTAATGATTCAACAAAGCTATAAGTTAAAGTACCGTCAGAGTTTACTGCACGCCACATTAAACCTTGCATTACACCCGAAATCCACATCGCAACGATATAAAGCACTGTACCAATGGTTGCTAACCAGAAATGAACGTTAACAAGGGCAGTGGAGTACATTTTCTCTTGACCAAATAGGCGAGGGATCAAGTGGTAAAGTGAACCCACTGTTACCATCATTACCCAGCCTAATGCACCTGAATGTACGTGACCTATAGTCCAATCGGTATAATG
This sequence comes from Vibrio sp. SS-MA-C1-2, assembly GCF_021513135.1. Taxonomy (NCBI): domain Bacteria; kingdom Pseudomonadati; phylum Pseudomonadota; class Gammaproteobacteria; order Vibrionales; family Vibrionaceae; genus Vibrio; species Vibrio sp. SS-MA-C1-2. The sequence continues at coordinate 2,083,498 of NZ_CP090981.1, read as the reverse complement.
AGAAAGCGCATTCACTGTTTTAATTGCCATCATCGGACCTTCAAAGGTAGACATACCATAGAATGATAAAGAGACAATTAAGAAGCGAAGAATGGGATCGTAACGAAGTTTATGCCAAGCTCCAGACAAGGTCATAATACCGTTAATCATACCACCCCAAGATGGAGCAAATAGAACTAGCGACATCACCATACCTAAAGACTGAGTCCAATCAGGCAACGCTGTATAATGAAGGTGGTGTGGACCAGCCCAAATATACAGAGAGATTAACGCCCAAAAGTGGATCACCGATAAACGGTAAGAGTAGACAGGACGTTCTGCTTGCTTAGGAACGAAGTAATACATCATACCCAAGAAGCCTGCTGTTAATAGGAATCCAACGGCGTTATGTCCGTACCACCATTGAATCATTGCATCTACTGCGCCAGCATAAGCGGAGTAAGATTTAGTCATCGATACAGGTACAGCTAAACTATTACCGATATGTAAAACAGCAACTGTTAAAATGAAAGCTCCGAAGAACCAGTTTGCCACATAGATATGTGACGTCTTTCTTGTGAATAAGGTTCCAAAAAAGACAATAGCATAAGATACCCATACAATCGCAATTGCGATATCAATAGGCCACTCTAACTCTGCATACTCTTTCCCTGAGGTAAACCCTAATGGCAACGATATAGCCGCTGCTACAATGATTGCTTGCCAACCCCAAAAAGTAAATGACGCTAACTTACCACCGAACAACCTAGTTTGACATGTTCTCTGTACAATATAATAAGACGTTGCAAAGAGGGCACTTGTACCAAATGCAAAAATGACTGCATTGGTATGAAGTGGTCGTAAACGACTATATGTCAACCAAGGTGTATCGAAGTTAAGTTGCGGCCATACTAACTGGGCGGCGATCAAGACTCCAACACACATTCCAACAATTCCCCATAACACAGTTACTAAGGTAAATTGTCGAACGACGGTGAGGTTATAGTTCTGATCAAGTTGATTTTCTTGGCTCATATTTATTTCCGCTATTAGTTATCCAACTACACTTTACGTTTCCCTGATGATCAAAATCCTTTGATCATAAATGCTTTTTTATTATTGATTTGTAATTTAATACGTTATAGTAATTTAAAAAGCACCTTGGGAAATATTTTACTTTAGGTTACAAATAAATAACAGTAAATATGCAATAATCTGTTATAAATAACATAGAAAATTCAAAGATTTTGAACTAGAGAGTATAGGAAATAAGTATGCCAGCACAGAAATTGACCAAAGGTCGTTTAATACAAATAATTGTTATGCTAATTGTCTTAATCTGTCTTTATATATGGAAGAGCCCTGAAACAGCAAGCTCAGGTGACAACGTAACAACTGAGAAAGTCACAACTCATGTTGTACATGATAACCATAATGGGGTTAACGATATGAATGGTCATAAGAATGAAATAATGGATCACTCAAATCATAAAATGAAGCCAATGGCAGAGACAACAGGTTTAGAATTTAAAAATGGATGTAAAATGGTTGATGGGCATTGTATTGTAAAAAATGGTACTCATGAGATTAACTTTCATCTTGATACGAAAAGAGTCAAACCAATGCAACCAGTAGAACTCGTTGTGTCAGGTTTATCGGAAGTTCCAAAAGGTGGAATCATTGAAGGTGTCTCCATGGATATGGGGAAAATTCCATTACAGTTTACCATTAATGAAGATAACCAAGTTATTGCGAATTTTTCTGTTCCAGCCTGTATGCATCCAACCATGGACTGGAAAATGGAGATAGCAATAAACGATAAAAATTATAACGTTGTTTTTACTGCTGATGGTCAAGTGAAGTAATGTACTTTGATTCTAGCCATTATTCGTAAATTTAATCATTTATAATAATGGATATAATTATCAACTTAGGATCTTTAGTAATTTGATCTCGCGTTGTTTTAGTATTAATAAATTTCATGAAAGCATATCTTTGTCGATATGCTTTTTTATTTAACTAATACTTATATATTGAAGCTAATTACAAAGATATTGAATAGTAGAAATGATAGCGAAGGTATCATTTCAATCTATTAAATATTAATGTAGATTAGCTATTTTATGGTAAATAGAAATTATGTTAAATATGGAGGAAATCTGAATGATAAACTGTATAAATGACGAGTAGGACAACAAAGCTGTTATCTTAACTCACACAGTATTTAACATAATATACATTATACGCATTATTTGTGTAACTGCAATTTAGTAATGTCCGGTTTGCCCATTTTTAAAATGTCCTCTTATGATTAATGTATTAATCATTAATGAGGAAAAACCGGATGCTAATTACTATGTCTAATAATGAAATAAATCGGTTTAAAGTCCTCCAAGATGTTCTCAATAAACGATTAAAACAAACCGATGCTGCAAAACTATTGAATCTATCAACTCGTCAAATTCGTCGTTTATTAATTAAGCTTCAAACTAACGTTGCTTCGGGACTAGCTCATGGTCAGAGTGGAAAATCAACTAACCACTGGTATCACGATAACTTTAGATACTTTATCTAATCAAAAGCATTGTGATTGGTATTTCTGATTCTTATTAATAAACAACACTATTAGCCATTATATGTAAGCTAAAGTAACTCAACTAAAGCCTTTAACTCTTCATCTTGGGTACTCAGATAAACTTGAGTTGAGTTTAAAGAACGTTGACCTAACAGATCTTTGACTTGTACGGGATTTGCACCACTGCGAATTAATGATTCGGCATAATAATGGCGCATTGAGTGAGTTCCTAATGCATCCAGTTTTAATTTCTCACCAACATCTCGTAATATATCATTTGCAGAACGAATATTCATTGGTAACCCAGCACTATGGTGATGATGATTAGCAAACATAAATTCATTATTACGATTTAAATATTTTGTCTCTTCAATAACATCGATGACTTGTTTTGTAATATATATCGTAACTGAAGATCGTTTTTTTGCGATGGTTTTCATATTGGCCAAAGATAAAGGCTCTTCCCTATTCTGGTTCTTTTTTTCAATCTTGTCAAAGCTGAATTAAATAACTTTTGTTGATAAACAATAAACTTATCTTTATAACGATTATCCTCAATAACATCATCAAATCGTAACCATGACGCATCGCTAAAACGTAATCCTGTTATTGCTTGCATCTTTAAAATTAGGCTTAATATCTCATTTTTCATTTCAACTTGTAGAAGAATTGAGTCTAAAATATGGCTATTTTTAGGTGGCTTTGATGGGACTTTTCTTCGTTCTTTTTTAATGACACCGGTATCATCAATATTAAGATCGACACGATTTATCCTTCTTTTAACGCCTTTCAATGCTCAAAACTCCCTTTTTTAACTGTTTTTGACAGTCATTTACAACTGGAACTAAATCTACCATATTTGTTCAAAAAGTAGCCGATAAACACTTAATTCAACAAATTAATTCTATTTTAACTCATTTTAATCCAAATAGTTACCCGTAAAAATAGTTATTTTTACGGGTAAAATGATGGAAAAATACTGATCGCTTAATTCAATAGGTTAAATTTACACAATTAGACTTGTGACGCTGTCACTTAATAATTAGCTTCGAAGGGGTAAATAAGAATGCAGTATCTAGACTCATAGACTTACACTTACTTGTCGTTGATAGCAATTCAAATTTTTCCAAGTCTAATTTTGGGACAAAAAAGCCCAATCGAGAGATCGGGCTTGAGGGGGATATTTACGACTTAGACTCTAAATCAGAGAAAACCTAAACACGTTTTTTATTGTGTTTCTTATTATTTGAACTTGGATATGGAAATGCATTTCTAATCCGTTGTTGAATGTTTTTTGGGATACTTTTGCTAAAGTTTAATTTAGTCGTAAACCTATTTTTATAAACTTTAATCACACCAGTAAATGGCTTTCTTAATCCAATGTCCTGACAATCATGAATAAATCCTTTTGCAATTTTTCCTTTTACTTTAATTAATTTTCCATCTTTAAAAATTAGCTTAACAATCGGTCTGTCGATTGAAAAAAATATAATAAGTAAAACGGCTGCTAATAATATTACGTAAATCATATCATCTCCTTTATTAATTTAATTCATTATCATAATCTTGATCAATAGAATGGTTTAGTTCAGATAATAAGTAATCAATGGTATCCGATAGTGTTGAATCTAAAGAGTTGGCTTTTTCAGATAAACGTTCCCATACTCGATAATCTAAGTCTATTGATTTCTTTTTTGTATGTTCTTGTTCTGCATTAAAGTGGCGTTTTCTTTTAGCTCGAATAGCTTGCTTCAGTTTATTATTAAGCTCTGGATTTAAATGTTGATCTATCCAAGCTAAAACTAGTGTCGGTTGATGTTCAATTTTAATTAATGATTCAATATAGAAAGATATCTCACTTGAGTCGATATAGCGAGTGACTCTTTCACCAGCTAGATGCTTTTTATATAAATATTGCCACTTCCAGCCAGCTTCCAGATTATCCAGTTGTTGATACTTCATTCCATACTCTCTTGTTTATTATTAAACACATCAACCTAGTGACAGTGTAACTATGATAATGGATAAGTACAACTGCTATAAGGTGATTTGTGGTTGAACTCAATGACTTTGTGTATAAAACTATAGGTTGATTGATAGAAGTTAAGTTATAATCGTTCTTCAATTTTAATTTAAGAAGTCCGTAATGAATTCAAACTGGCAATCTCTTTCTCCTGATTTTTCTGAACTTGTGGAACATATATCACCATTACGTAATAAAATCGATCTTCTGCATCTGCAACCGAGATTGGAGAATGCCATTCAACGTTTCATTTCATTACCTAGCTCATCGGTAATGATGGTTAATTCAATCGATCATCCACTTTATCGCCACTTAATGAATGATTGGTTAGGAAGTCGAACCAATCAAGAAGTTATTAATTGTGAATATAAAAGCAAAGAAGAGCTTTTTGGTTATATTGCAAATAATGACGATCACACAGTCAATTCAGGTGTTGTTCACCATATTAATAACGGTTTTATTATCTTACCTGTCGCTGCACTACTCGCGGATCCTAGACAATGGCAACAACTGAAGTTAATTTTAGCAAATCAATTTGCAGGCTGGCCTATAAATAATAAAGTTGCCCTTGCTGACCATCCAGCGAAGATTGAGTCTAAATTTAAACTAGTATTGATGGGGGATCGCTATCAATTGGCTGATTTTAACGAAATTGAGCCAGACCTTTATCACTTTGCGACAATATTCTCAGATTTTGAAAATGACATAAAAATCAATAAACAAAACATAAATCTTTGGTGTGATTATACAGATAGAATTGCGCAACAACTTAGTCACGGTAAAATGAAAGATATTCCTACTTATCTTTCATTGTTAGCAACGGCTTCTCGCTATAAAGAAGAGCAGTTACGTGCACCACTTTGCCCTGTTTGGTATCAAGCTCGTATCAATGAAGCAAAGGTTGAATCCAATCATGAGATGATTACTGCAAGTGACATAAAACAAGCCGCATTAGCAAAAGATTATCGTGAAAGCTACCTGGCAAATAGAACCCGTGAAGATATTGAGCAAGGGCAAGTGATTATTGATTGCCAAGGTAGCGAAATTGGTCAAGTGAATGGACTAACGGTTATTGATATTGCTGGCCATCCTAAATCTTATGGGGAACCAGCTCGAATTTCTTGCGTGGTCCATTTAGGTGATGGCGATATTGCTGACGTTGAACGTAAAGCCGAGCTAGGTGGTAATATTCATGCTAAAGGTATGATGATTATGCAGGCTTTTTTAAGCTCTGCTTTACAACTTGAACACCCACTTCCCTTTTCAGCATCAATTGTATTCGAGCAATCCTACAGTGAGGTTGATGGCGATAGTGCGTCTTTAGCTGAACTTTGTGCATTAGTCAGTGCCCTTGCTATTCAACCATTAAATCAACAAATTGCAGTGACAGGTGCAGTCGATCAATTTGGCCGTGTTCAAGCAGTGGGTGGAATAAATGAAAAAGTAGAAGGTTTCTTTAGACTCTGCTCATATCGTGGTTTGACAGGATCTCAAGGTGTTATTCTCCCAGAAACGAATTTATCTAATCTTTGTCTTAGTGATGATGTAATAGATGCAGTAAAAAACAATCAATTTCATATTTGGAGTGTCAATTCAGTTGACCAAGCATTGAAGATAATTTCTGGAATACCATTTGATGACGCAGATGGTGATTCGTTATTAAATAAAATTGCAGAACGAATTCAGCAACTTGATGAGCATGCTGTAAGTCATTCATTAGTAGGAAAAATTATTGACTGGTTTGTCCAGCGTAAAGCTACTTGATTAGCGTACACGTGTTCGCTAATCTATACATAACTTATTTCGAATAGTAGAAAAAAAATGAAAACACAATCGTATAACAGAGATGACCTATTAAAATCTAGCCAAGGTGAGCTTTTTGGACCAACTGGCCCTCAACTTCCAGCTCCAAATATGCTAATGATGGATCGCATTCCACATATGTGTGATTCAGATGGTGATTTTGGTAAAGGTAGTATCGTTGCTGAATTAGATATTACTCCTGATTTATGGTTCTTTGATTGTCACTTCCCGGGTGACCCTGTTATGCCTGGTTGTTTAGGTCTTGATGCAATGTGGCAATTAGTTGGCTTTTTCCTTGGTTGGGTTGGAGGCGAAGGTAAAGGTCGTGCACTCGGTGTAGGTGAAGTTAAGTTTACTGGCCAAGTATTACCAACAGCTAAAAAAGTAACGTATGAAATCCAAATGAAACGTGTCATCAATCGTAAATTAGTTATGGGTCTTGCTGATGGTCGCGTTCTTGTTGATGGTAAAGAAATCTACGTAGCAAAAGATTTAAAAGTCGGTCTATTCCAAGATACCACTTCGTTCTAATTGACGTTTAAACATAATATTAACTTCGTATACGATGTTAATAATATTAGCCGCCTCATATGGGCGGCTTTTTTAAATAAAGAATCTATCCCCCCTTCATACTTGAAGCTATTCAATCACCATATTCATAAAGTACTCGCAAAAGCACATATCTCTCCTATGTTCATACACTTTTCGCCTGCGAATAACTCCAATTTTTGTTATACCTGCTAATATTATTACAATGTTAATTATTTGGCATTTTAAAAGTTATGATAAAATATATTCAGTTAGTTAATAAAATTAAACGTGAAATAAAAGCTGAGGTTTGGAATTCATGCGATAAACTGCCATCAATTCGACAACAAGCTAAAGATTGTCATTTAAGTACCATGACAGTGATGCATGCTTATCGCCTACTAGAAAGTCAAGGCTGGATTTATTCTTCTCATCGCTCTGGCTATTATGTTTCAACAAAAGCATTAAAAAGACATAACTCTGATGAAAATAGACCACTAAAAGAGTTTGATAATGACGATATTATTGTTAATATTTTACAAGCATCAAGAAATAAAAACATCACTTCATTAGGGTACTCTTACCCAGATCCTAGTTTATACCCAGTCCAACAATTAAATAAATCCCTAACCCACGCCATTAGATATATGCCTGCTAATAGTGATGCAGATAATTTACCTCCAGGTAACCTTGAATTAAGAAGGTTAATATCTCAACGTTATTCTGCTACTGGTTTAGATGTTTGCCCTAAAGATATTGTGATTACAACTGGTGCTTTAGAAGCATTAAAGTTAAGTTTACAAGCAGTGACGCAAGCTGAAGATTGGGTTATTTTAGAGAAACCAACCTATTACGGCGCATTACAAACGGTAAAAAGTTTGGGCTTGAAACCACTGTTCGTCAATGTCAGTAGTTTAACCGGACTTGATTTAGAAATGCTTAAAATGTATCTAAATCAATATCCAGTCAAAGCAGTTTGGCTTATGTCGAATATGCAAAATCCAACTGGCTTAACATTAAGTAATGACGTTAAGCAAGAGATTGCAAATTTACTCAACTTGCATCAAGTACCACTGATTGAGGATGATGTTTACTCTGAACTTTATTTTAATGATCAACCACCACTAACCATCAGCTATTTTTTAAATAATGAAAATCGATTGTTATGTTCATCATTTTCAAAAACCTTAGGTGCAGGCTACAGAATTGGCTGGGTTATAGCGGGAAAGCATAAATATAAAATTCAAAAATTAAAATTGTTAAGTAGTCTTACAACTAGTGTCCCCATTCAGTTGGCTTTAGCTCATTATTTACAGACCAAAGACTATGTGACTCATTTGCGCACACTCAGAAATACTTTAAATAATAGAAAGGCAATTTTATATTCTCTATTAAAAGAGTTAATGCCGAGCTCCATTCACATAAGTGATCATAAAGGTGGATATTTTATTTGGTTAACATTACCTCGTTCAGTCAGTTCTTTAGATCTCTATCATATGGCGTTTAAAAATAATATAACGATTGCACCTGACTGTATGTTTATCAATAATAGTTTTGAAGGTGGTAATGACGAGTTAAATAAAGATATAAATACCGCGATGAGTATTAGGATAAATAGTTCTTTTGCAATGACTCAAAGACAAAAAAATCCATTGAGTGGATAGCCCAATGGATAAAAAGTAGATTATGAATATATCTTATGATCTTTTTTATGTCACTTAATTGATTGATTGAAATTTATCTGCTTTTTTAACCTACGGGCAATATTTTTCTGAACGACAAAGTAATCAAATAAAGGTGCAAATAAATTAGCAAAAAGGATCGCAAGCATAATGCCTTCTGGATATGCTGGGTTCAATACTCGAATGAGTACACACATAAAACCGATCAGTAAGCCATATAGCCATTTACCATTATCAGTAAATGCTGCAGAAACCGGATCTGTGGCCATAAAAAACATTCCAAACGCAAATCCACCTAATGTTAAATGCCAATACCAAGGCATGCTAAACATTGCATTGCTGGTTGAACCTATCACATTAAAAATCAGACTAGTTATTACCATACCAATAAATACACCTAAAATAATTCTCCAAGATGCAATATTCATATAAACAATCATGGCTCCACCAATGAATATCGCAACTGTTGACACTTCACCAATTGAACCTGGTATATTTCCAAAAAAAGAATCTAGCCATGAAATATTTTTTTGAGATACATTATGCACCAGTTGACCTTCCCCACCTTGAGCCCATTGACTTAATGCTGTAGCACCGGAGTACCCATCGGCGGCGGTCCAAACTGAATCTCCTGATATTTGTGCAGGATAAGCGAAATACAAAAATGCTCGTCCTGCTAGTGCTGGGTTAAGGAAATTTCTACCCGTCCCACCAAATAGTTCTTTAGCAACAACAACACCAAAACTAATGCCCAAAGCTGCTTGCCACAGAGGAATTGTTGCTGGGAGTATGAGTGCAAAAAGGATGGAAGTAACAAAAAAACCTTCATTTATTTCATGTTTTCGAACAATACTAAAGAGTACTTCCCAAAATCCTCCGACAATAAAAACAGTCAGATAGATAGGTAAAAAATAACTGGCACCCAGTACTATTTTACTTAAAACACCAGAACTAGATTCAAGTGATAAACCTAAGGTCGATAACAACTCATAATGCCAATTACTAGAAACAATACGTTGTAATTCATTAGAGTCATAAGTGAAGTGTAACGCTTCAATGGATTGATGGCCAACATTATACATCCCCCAAAACATGGCAGGAAAGACTGCAAACCAAACCATGATCATGATTCGTTTAAGATCAATACTATCACGAACATGAGAACCTTTATTAGTTACTGTTCCTGGTGTATAAAGTAAAGTAGCGACAGCTTCATAGAGTGAAAACCATCTTTCATATTTTCCACCAGGTTCAAAGTTGTGCTCATGTTTTTCTAAATAATTTTTTAAGCTCATAATAGACCCCACTAAGTCGATAAAAGATTAATAACTATGTAAATTTAACTGAGTAAACGTAAAGCTTTATGGAGAAGATAAATTTGGTCGAAGAAAACTAACGAAGCAAATATCAAAATAAATCCAACAAAATTAGGCAATAATAAAATTCCAATGACTAGGAATGAAACTGCGGTCAACCAGCTCGTGGTAGTATCGTCAACATTGGTATTATTCTTAGAAATATTGCGCAATGCACGAGCAAAAAATATTTTATTACGTTCCTCACCGGCTACGGTGATTTCATCGTTTTCTTCTATTTCAGATTTGTCTTTTAGACTAACTTTGACTGTTGTATTTAATATTTTAAAAGTCGTGACAACAAAGCCATTTAAGTCTATTTGATGCGTTAATTTTTTTACTCTACCAGTTAAGCTTTTCATAATTTCCTCCGATAATATCTTATTATGAGGACATATCATTAGGAGTTAATAGTAAATGAGTGAAGATGAAAAACGAATATTGGATTACGTATGATGAATATATAAAAGTATTTTAATAAACTGATTAAAAAAAAACAGATACAGTTGATAACAAAAAACACATAACAGATTTATAAAAAAAGAGGTAAAAGAATTAGGACTTTTACCTCTTTTTTTAGTTTGTATAACGCTACGATTTAAAGTTCTTTTTTCTAATCTTTAATGCAAAAAGCAAGATGATAATTGCAAGCAAAGAACAGCCAGCAACCCAAAACTCTGTTTGATAGGTATGATAAAAGTTGATGATATGACCAATTTCACCGTAAAAATAAGCAGGTGCCCAACTAAAACAGAATAACCAAATTGAAACCGCCAATACATTTCCAATAAAAAAGTATCTGAATGGCATTTGTGCGACACCACAACCTAAACAAATAAACTGTTTAACACCTTCAATAAATCGGCTTAATATCAGAGCAAGTAAACCATATTTATCAATAAATGAATGAATTTTATTTAAAGTCTTTGGCTTTAACCATTTTTTACGAATAAAGAAGTGACCAAATTTTTTGCCTAAGAAATAACCACAGGTATTGCCAACGACACTACTTACCCCGCTCACTAACAAAACATTAGTTAATGACATTGTTCCTTGTGATGCTAAAAGGCTTGCAACAATTAATAAAGATTGTCCGGGTGCCGGTATCCCGATCCCTTCGATAGCAATAGCGAGTGCTAGAATGAAATATCCATATTGTTGTAGCAGTGGTGAAAGCTCATTGATTATATGTTGTATTGCTTCCATTAATTTTACCATTAAAGAGTTTTTTTTAATTATATATCAGTGTATACCTCTTTTCTAATGTAGCATTGTCAACCACCCTAGAAGTTATAGTGCATTAACTGAATTAAAAGAAGGCATAGTGTTGATAACTATGCCTTTATTAAGAATCTATTAAAATTAGATTTATTATTTAATTCGACGTCTAAAGCCAAATAAACCCATTAATGAGATCAAACCTAACCAACCCAATGAAGCACCAGAACGTTCAGTTGTCTGTGGTGATTTACCACGAGGTTCAATATCTCTGTTCCCTGAATCAGAAATAGGAATCAACTTAACTGCAACCACAGTTTCTGTTGTACTACAGGTTGAATCGCTATAAGTATCAGAGTAACCGCCTTCACACTTTAGTGCTGAAGCAGAAATGACACCGGCATCGTTGATATCCGTAGCTTGAGCAATTCGGAAATCATTTGCATCTGATTCAGCACCAGTACCATTGGTGAGATCATCTAACATATAGACTTTCTTATCACCGAATGCAGAACTATCACCATCATCAATATTATATAAGGAATCAGCTCTTAATATGTACCCTCGTTGACGACGTGACTTGCCATCAACTTCAGCATTGGTGTCAACATCAACCCAGCCCACTACTTGGTCACGATTATTTATCGCTTTTGCTACACTACTAGAACCATCAAAAAAGATCGAAGAATCTATATTATTAAAGTAAGTAACACTACTATCTTCTGCTTTATAAATATATGAAACCTCTGGAATCGCACGAGATTCTCTTAAATAATATTGTGCACTACCAACAATCACGTTATCTTCATTAATATCATTAGCGACAGAGAAGTTATATTTTAGATCACCATCAGATTCAACATCCATTGGAATTCGTGTTGAGCTCCAAGAGTCAGTACTTCCATCTCCAGAGTAAGTGTAATACGTTGCGAATGCACGGAAACGATCGCCATCGTCACCATCTAAGTCATCCCAGTCATAAGTGGAATAACCAACAAGATTTAAACTTGTATTTGCACCTAATATTGCAGCTTGTGGGGAAGCTTCATCTCTATTACCTGTAATAGAGCCATTCGTCCCCCAATTATCTGCAATAAAGAAAGGCGTTAAAGTATTAGATGAACCAGCAATTTTCCAACCCGCAGCTTGGTTCGCAAACCCTAAATATTGACAAGCTTGATAAGCATATACCGAACCAGTGGTTGCCCCTAAACAGTAAGATAAATTACTACCATCTTGGATATTTATACCTCGATCCGAATCATTACTATCTAACTTATCACCATCAGTAGTATCAAAAAGTGTAACTGATGCAGAGCCGAATACATAAGTGTCAGTACCATCATTTACGACTGTATTTGCGGTTGATTGACCAGTGATATTTGTTCCATCAGTTGCCGCTTGATCAGGTAACAATTCTGAAATAACAGCACCGTCAGAATCAGTCACAAAACCACGTTTAGCAAATGCTCTTGCATTAACGCTTCCAGAGTCAAAATAAGCCGAGCTACCTGTACCAACCGAATAGGTTCCATTTGTAGCATTCAAAATTGACTCATTAGAGTTAGTAATTGCTACACCAGTTGGATTATTGCCATCGACTGCACTACCATTTGCAAAAGGAGAAATTGATATATCACTATCTAATAAGGCATTACCAAGAGATTGGTACCCATTAACCCAAGCTTGATAATATTTAACATAACCACCAATGGTTGCTGTTCCATCATCAAAATCACCAGAGTCAGCTGCATTACCGTTATCTAAAACACCATAATATTTACGATTTGCCCAATCATCACAAAGGTCACTATCCCAATCATGTAAGGTATAACAAACGCTTCGGAAGTCAGATTCACTATTGATTGTGTAATCAAAATCATAAAGGAATGGGAAAGTATCTTGTAAATCCATTCCTGGGTCTGCGGATAGAGTTTGACCAACAACTGATGTATCATCAGCGTCGCCACAATTTGCACCATCGGCAAAACAGCTAGTAGAAATAGCAGAGGGACCAATTCCTTGACCATATGTATTGATACTCGTGTCACTCGAAGAAGGATTAACCTCCACAACTTTATAAAGTGCAGCCTGAGCAGGTAAAGCCCCAGCCACTAAAACTGTTAATGCAGAAAGTTTAAAAATATTTTTTTTCATCTGGCTTTTATCCATCCTTTTGCATCGCTTCTAGTTCTTCCCAACGTTCGAAGGCGATATCTAAATCATTTTCAGCCGTCGATAACTTTTGTAAAACATCTTCTGTTTCACTGCTTGGACGACCAAAGAAATCTGGGTCATTAATCTGTAGTTGTAACGTTTCGATTAACGTCTCTAACTCATCAATCGTTATAGGTAATGTTTCCAATTCACGTTGATGTTTATAGCTTAATTTTTTCTTAGTAACTGGCTTAGGATCTTTTTTAATCGGCTCTTCAATTTTGGGTTTAGTGTCTACTTTTGGTGCATAAGCCGCACGTGAAGCAATCACATTCGCGCGTTGATGTTGTGCATCATGATAACCACCCACGTATTTATCAATAACACCATTACCCTCAAAAATCCAACTGTTAGTCACTGTATTATCAACAAATTGACGGTCGTGACTCACCAATAGTAAAGTGCCCTTATAGTTGGCAAGTAATTCTTCCAAAAGTTCCAATGTCTCGATATCTAAATCATTGGTCGGTTCATCAAGAATTAATAAATTATTGGTTTTAAGAAAAAGTTTAGCTAAAAGTAGACGGTTTTTCTCACCACCTGACAATGCTTTTACTGGAACACGCGCACGCTTCGGGTGAAAAAGGAAATCTTGTAGGTACCCCATAACATGACGTTTTTTGCCCCCGACTTCAACCTCAGTTTTACCTTCCGCCAAGTTATCCATGACGGTTTTTTCTGGATCTAACTTTTCACGGTATTGGTCAAAATAAGCCACTTCCAGCTTGGTTCCACAATGGATGTTACCATCTTGTGGTTGTAATTGGTCAAGCATCAGTTTGAGCAATGTACTTTTGCCACACCCATTAGGGCCGATAAGTGCAATCCGATCACCACGCATGATAGTAAAATCAAAATTACTGATCAATTTTTTGTCTTCGATGTGATAAGTCACATTTTCAGCATCAAAGACAATTTTTCCTGAACGCGCGCCATCATCGACTTGCATATTAGCTTTACCGACAACATTTTGACGCTCAGAACGTTCAACTCGCAGTTTCTTCAGTGCGCGAACTCGCCCTTCATTACGCGTTCGACGAGCTTTTATTCCTTCGCGAATCCACGCTTCTTCTTGAGCTAGACGCTTATCAAACAGTGCGTTCTGCTCATCTTCAACACGTAAGGCTTCTTCTTTGCCTTCAAGATAAGCGGTATAAATACCTGGCCAAGATGTCAAGTTACCACGGTCAAGATCAATAATGCGTGTTGCCATCGATTGAATAAACGCACGGTCATGAGAAATAAAGACGATAGAACCAGAAAAATCGAGTAAGAATTTTTCTAACCATTCAATCGCAGCAACATCCAAGTGGTTGGTTGGCTCATCAAGTAATAAAATATCAGGGTTACAAGCAAGCGCACGAGCAAGAGCCGCTTTACGTTGCCAACCACCTGATAGTTCGGTTAGCTTTGTATCACCATCTAATTGAAGGCTACCTAAAACCTGTTCAATTCTCGTTTCAAGTTGCCAACCATCCGAGTGATCAAGCTTATCTTGTACTCGAGCTAAACGATTAAAGTTTTTGTCTGAAGGATCATTGGTAATTAACTCTAATAAATGGTGATACTCTTTTAGCGTTTCACCGACTTCTTGCAAACCTTGAGCGACAAAATCAAAAACAGTCCCTTCAGCATTTTTGGGTGGATCTTGTTCTAAACGAGAAACTTTAATATCTTGCTGGAATTGAATCGTTCCATCATCAAGTGTGACATCGCCAGAAATAACCTTCATTAAGGTTGATTTTCCAGCGCCATTTCGTCCAACTAAACAGACTCTTTCACCTGGCTGAAGGATAAATTCAGCTTTATCAAGTAAAGGATGGTCACCATACGCGAGTTGCGCGTTACTAATTGTTAATAATGCCATGAGAATTTAACCATTGTATAAGTTGCGGATAGTCAAAAGGCCACCCAAGTTCATTTTGTGAGTGAGTAAAAGATGTTTGCTGTTGATTATCAGGGAAGTAAGCCACCACAGGAATTGTGACGCCGTAACGAGAAAACAGTTCATCATCAAAAGCAATATCAATAACCTCAACGAGCGAAGCAATTCCTGCCTGCTCGATGAGTGAATATGCTTGCTCACAAAGGTGACAGCCATCCGTGCTGTATAAAGCAAGTTTCAAATTACATATCTCTATTTTTTATGAGTAATAATCCAACAGTTATGGATTTGTTTATTACGAGCAAAATCTTGTGGTAAGGTTTTAGCTGAAATATTCACAGCATGTAAACCTAATTCTTCAATCGCCTCTAAATCCATTTTAAAACCACGCTTATTATTCGAGAAAACGATAGTGCCATTTTCACGAAGAAGACGTTTTAGATTCTTCATTAAGTACTGGTGGTCGCGTTGGATATCAAAAGTCCCTTCCATTCTCTTTGAGTTAGAGAATGTCGGCGGATCGATAAATATTAAGTCGTATTGTTGTTTCGCTTCTTTTAGCCATTTCAAACAATCTGCTTGGATATACTGATGCTGACGCCCTACTTTCCCATTGAGCTTCATGTTTCTTTCAGCCCAAGATAGATACGTTTTTGACATATCAACCGTTGTTGTCGTTCGTGCGCCACCCACCGCAGCATGCACTGTTGCAGAACCGGTATAAGCAAATAAATTCAAGAAATCACGACTTGCCGCTAACTCGCCTATTTTTTTACGTGTTAAGCGGTGATCAAGAAATAAACCCGTATCAAGATAATCAAAAAGATTCACTTCTAGGTTAACGCCATATTCGCTAACTTCCATGTATCTTTCTGCATCACTCAGTTTGTTATACTGATTCGTGCCTTTTTGTTTTTCACGTACCTTCATAACAACATGGTTGCTATCAACACCGGTAACTTGCATCGTTGCACGCATCAGATCCATTAAACGACGACGCGCTTTATCTTCAGGCACAGACTTAGGTGCAGCATATTCTTGAATAATAATATAATCTTTGTAACGATCAACCGCCGCATTATAATTTGGTAAATCTGCATCATAAATACGGTAACAATCGATACCTTGCTGTTTTGCCCACTTATCTAACTTAGTTATGTTCTTTTTAAGGCGGTTTGCAAAATCAGGAGCAACATTTGCATCACCGGCTTCTGTTTTCTCTGCCGCGCCAGCACCTGTAATTTGGTAGTTCTTTAGCGTACAAGCTAAGGCACCATTATTAATTTTGTACTGTTTTTCTGCACGCATGCGTAAACAGCTTAATAATTCATCTGAACCTGAATAGATTGAAGCTTGGCAACCACTGAATTCAGTTTTAAGTCGATGACCAAACTCACTGTAAAGAGCAATAAGCGAAGGGGTTGTACCTAAGCGTTCACCGTAGGGCGGGTTTGATAAAATAACGCCGGCATCAAAGCCTTCAGGACGAGAAATACGCGCAGCATCTCCAACAGCAAAAGTAATTAAACTCTCAACACCAGCACGTTTGGCATTATCTTTAGCGGTTCTTAGAACACGGCTATCTGAATCAAAGCCCCAAAAACGCGTTTCACAACGAGCAATACCTTTACGAGCTTTAACTTTGGCGGCAGAAACGATTTCTAACCACTGCTCATTATCAAAGCCTTTGATTGCTTCAAAACCCCAACGGTGACGTTTCAAACCAGGTGCAACATCCGCCGCCATAAGCGCAGCTTCAATCAATAAGGTTCCTGAACCACACATTGGATCTAACATAGATTGAGGCTCTTTCCACCCACTACGCATAACCAGTGCTGCTGCTAAGTTTTCACGTAAAGGAGCAAGACCAGCATCAGTTCGGTAGCTACGTTGATGTAGACCACTGCCGACCATGTCTAAACCTAAAATACCTTTTTCACCAAATAAACGCATGTGAATACGAAGATCCGGAGAGTCTTTATCAATGTTTGGACGTTCTAAACCCGCTTTATTGAAACGATCAACAATGGCATCTTTTACTTTTAATGCGCCATATTGACTGTTACGGATTTCTTTATTGGTACCATTAAAATCAACCACGATTTTAGTGTCTGAATCAAAATAGTTAAACCAAGAGATCGCTGTTGCACCTAAATAAAGATCAAGGTCATCACGAACAGCAAATTCACCTAAAATATGGATAAAGCGAGAAGCCGTTCGACTCCAGAGACAACAACGCATTGCTGTTGCAGCATCAGCGGAGAATTTAACCCCAGCATGCATTAATTTTGGAGACTCAACACCAAGTTGAGTAAGTTCTTCGGCTAGAAGGTTTTCAAGACCGCGAGCACAGATAGCTAAATAATGATTCATGGCATTCTTTTTAAATGAAAATTGCCTCAATTATAACGCAAAAAGAGACGCATTCCTTTAATAAGAAGATAAAAATCTAAACTTTATCGAAACATTAAGAAAAGTACAATAATTACAGTAAGTTAACAAATACAACTAAGGCGGGGAATACTATTTTTGAAGGGGGTTAACCAACTAATGCGTAGTTATTGGCATGAGACTGTTGCTGATATTGAGACATACGATCATTCATTACTTTGATTGTCTCACAAAAATGTAATGTCTTACTTTCACTGAGCTCAAAAGAAGCTTCAATACAGATACATAAACTTGCTGCACCGCTGTTTTCTAAAATAAGAAAACGACCACAATTAAGATCATTACACATAGTAACAACTTCTCCCTGTTGAGGAGAAAAATCAACACCAGAGTCAGTGAAAAACCAACTTTTTGGCATTAAGGGCTTGTGGTATCGAACCGCTGCGATAGCATTTAACAAAACTTCGGGGCCACGATTATCTACAATATCTAGATCTTTTAAACTTTCATTAAATATTTGAAACGTCGCCGCATCATTGACAGAAAATGAGCTAGACTCTTTAGCAGTCGGCACCAAGTTTTTCATCGGGATCGAGACACGAAACACATACTCATTACCTAGATCTAGCAGTAATGAATTGCACTCTGACTCATAATACCATTCCCAATCATTATTTGGTTTTAACATTACCCACCCAATTAATATTAAATTTATTTTCAACTCTATATTAACTTTAGTACAAAAATTGAAATTATAAAATAAAAGAGCGAACCCGCTCCTCTATTTTTTTTAAATAATTGAAGTGAAGATTTTTAAAGTCTTTTACATTCAATAAATTAACCATAAACATCGTTTTAAAATAATAATCTATTTTAAATATTATTAACGATATTCTTAACTAACTTAGGTCCTTGATAGATAAAGCCAGAATAGACTTGTACCAACGATGCACCTGCTAACATTTTCTCTTTCGCTGAAACATAACTATCAATTCCGCCAACACCAATGATTGGAATCTCACCTTTCAGCTGTTCATGGAGTTTGCGAATAATAACGGTTGAACGGTTAACAAGTGGGTTTCCACTTAACCCACCAGCTTCAGTACCATATTGAAGTTGGTCAACCAAAGAACGATCTAGCGTGGTATTGGTCGCAATCACACCATCAATCTTATGGCGTAATAAGCTTTCAGCAATCTGACTTAACTCATTATCATCGAGATCAGGTGCAATTTTAAGTGCTAATGGCACGTATTTATTATGTTTTTCTGCTAGTTTTTCTTGACGTTCTTTTAGTGCTGATAATAACTCATCTAACGCTTCACCATATTGTAAAGAACGTAGTCCAGGTGTGTTTGGTGATGAGATATTTGCTGCGATATAACCGGCATAAGGATACACTTTATCCATACAAATAAGGTAATCGTCTTTACCTTGTTCAACGGGTGTGTCTTTATTTTTGCCGATATTAATGCCAAGAATGCCTTTATACTGACTCTTCTTCACATTTTCAACCAGGTTATCTACCCCTTTATTATTAAATCCCATTCGATTAATAATACCTTCCGCTTCAAGCACGCGAAATAGACGAGGTTTATCATTACCACTTTGTGGTTTAGGTGTGACGGTTCCAACTTCTACAAAACCAAACCCCATCGCTCCAAATGCATCAATACATTCAGCATCTTTATCCAATCCTGCCGCTAACCCCACCGGATTATCAAAATTCAATCCCATCACCGTAACAGGTTTAGAGGGTAAATTTTGACGATAAAACAGATCTAGGGGTGTCCCCGTAAATTTCGATAAGCTTTTGATAGTTAAATCATGTGCTTTTTCTGGATCTAATTGAAAAATCGCTTCTCTTGCAATACGGTAAAGCATTGAACCTCCTATAAAAAAACCCCGCATAAACGGGGCTGTATTATTCATGGAAACGTTTAAAACATCAACCGATTAATCGAACTATTAACCTGATAATTAAACATTTAATGCTTTATTGACTTTTTCAAACAGATCAGCAGCGAGATCCTGCATATTAGCTAATTTTTCAAGTTCATTACGCATCAATTGCTGACGGGCTTGATCATATCGACGATACTTCAATAGTGGATCAAGTAAACGTGACGCCAATTGTGGATTACTTTTATTCAAGATCTCCATAATTTCCACTAAGAATTGATAACCTGAGCCATCTTTAGCATGAAAATACACTGGATTATTAGAACAGAAGCTAGCCACCAAGTTACGTGTTCTATTTGGATTGGTAATATCAAATGCCGGATGAGACATCTGTTGACGAACGTTGGCTAAACTATCTGATGCAGGGTTTGTACCTTGTAAGATAAACCACTTATCCATCACCAAACCATCATGTTGCCACTTATCACTAAATTGGGTCATTAACGATTCACGACAAACTAAAGATGCACTATTTGCCGCAGACATTGCCGCCATCGTATCGGTCATATTAGTCGCTTGATTAAAATGCGCTTCAACAAGTTTGTTACCATTATCGGTTAATGATAGATAACTTAATGCTAAATTACGTAACGAACGGCTTGCCATCGCAGCATGATCAATATCATAACGTTCTTGAGCAAGACTGCGATAAAGTGCAGCAAACTCATCTGCCATTTCTGTTGCAAAGACTTGACGAATATAACCACGAGCAGTAGAAATCGCATCAACATCAACAGTATCAAACCAACCAGCAATCTCATTCTCACTTGGCAGAGAAAGGACTTCTGCAATTAATGCAGGATCTAAATCTTTATTTAATAGAACACCACGGAAAGCATCAACAACTGAATCTGGAAGTTGGCAGTCACTCCCTGCTTGAATTGCTGCAACATTTTGTTTGATATATTTAGCCAATAGCATTTGACCTGCATCCCAACGAGCAAACTCATTAGAAGCATGAACCATTAAGAAACTTAACTCCTCATCGCTATAAGGGTAATCGAAAGTCACTGGTGCAGAGAACTCTCTAAATAGAGAAATAACAGGTTTTGTCTCAACATTATCAAATACAAATGTTTGAGACTCTTCTGTTAAGTTCAAGACATGATGAACCGCTTCACCCTCAGACATCAGTTCAACAATCGAACCATCTTGATAATAAAGTTCAATATCTAGTGGAATATGTAAAGAATGCTTTTCAGCTTGATCCGCTGTAGCGGCTGTTTTTTGAGTTGCGGTTAAACTAAATTGCTTAGTCTCTGCATGATAATCACTGGTTAAAGAGACATTTGGTGTACCCGATTGACTATACCAACCACGGAATTTAGTTAAATCAATTCCTGACGCATCTTCCATTGCAGCAACAAAGTCATCGCAGGTTGCTGCTGTACCGTCATGACGCTCAAAGTATAACTTCATTCCTTTTTGGAAGTTCGTCTCTCCCAGAAGGGTATGCATCATACGAATCACTTCACTGCCTTTCTCATAGACCGTTAATGTGTAGAAATTATTCATCTGGATGACTTTTTCAGGACGAATAGGATGAGACATAGGACTCGCATCTTCGGCAAACTGCGCACCACGAACAATACGAACATTATTGATTCGATTAACGGCACGAGAACCTAAGTCTGAAGAGAACTCTTGATCACGGAAAACCGTTAAACCTTCTTTCAAACTCAATTGGAACCAATCACGACAAGTGACACGATTACCCGTCCAGTTATGGAAGTATTCATGACCGATTACCGCTTCAATCCCTAAATAATCGGTGTCTGTCGCCGTTTGAGAATTCGCTAACACATACTTAGAGTTAAAGACATTCAACCCTTTATTCTCCATCGCTCCCATATTAAAGAAATCTACCGCGACGATCATATAAATATCGAGATCGTACTCTAAGCCAAATCGCTCTTCATCCCACTTCATGGAGTTTTTCAGCGAGGTCATCGCATGTTCAGCACGATCTAAGTTTCCTTTGTCGACAAAGATTTCAAGTGCAACTTCACGCCCACTGACCGTTGTAAAACTATCTTTAAGTAGATCAAAATCGCCTGCAACTAGTGCAAATAGGTAGCTTGGCTTTGGATATGGGTCTTGCCATTGAACAAAGTGACGCCCACCAGCAACATCACCTTTTGCAATCGGGTTGCCATTACTTAATAAAAATGGATAAGCCGTTTTATCTGCCGTCACTTTAGTGGTAAATTTTGCGAGCACATCAGGTCTGTCTAAATAGAAAGTAATACGACGGAAGCCTTCTGCCTCACATTGAGTACAAAATGCATCACCCGATTTATATAAACCATCTAATGAGGTGTTATTTTTTGGATCAATAATTGTCTCTATTTTCAGCTCAAATTGAACAGGAACGGCATTAATCGTTAATTCATTACCCGCATAATGGTAATCTGTCCAAACTTGACCATCCACTTCCACTTTAACAATCTGTTGATCTTCACCAATCAAGACCAATGGCTTGCTATTATCACCCAAGCATTGAACTTTAGAAGTTGCAATCACCCTTGTGTCGTTATCGTAAAGATCAAAATCCAAATCGATATCGCTAATGGTATATACAGGTGGGAGGTAATCTTTACGGTATTTAGCTTGTGGAGCTGCAGTCGTTACGTCTGTCATTCTAAAGTCCTTCTTTACAATAGAGAGGTTCGATTAATCGCATTAATAGAATATTAATAAAGTCTTAATTCGCTTAATACTAAGCTTTTTTGATATTAAGTAAAGTGTATCTAACTTTTGATAAATAACATAATATCAAGTTATTTTAATCAAATCTGCAACTCTAGTTTTTACTTTTTATTCGATAATTTAATGCAAAATCTAACACCAAATGAATTTTTAAGGTAAAATAGATCAAATAAATAGACTTTTAAGAATCAAAACATATTCGTGAATAAGCAAATCTCTATAATCACCTCTCTACTTGATACCGATGCATACAAACTACATATGCAGCAAGCCGTGTTTCATCTTTATCCAAACACACAAGTAAAAGCCGAGTTTAAATCTCGAGGTACACAAAATTTAACTCACTTATATCATCAGCTGATCGAACAGATCGAATTTATGGCACATATACAGCTATCTGACGATGAGTTTAATTATTTATCGCAGTTAGACTACTTTAAAGCCGATTATCTTCTCTATCTCTCCACTTTTCGCTTTAATCCAGAACTTGTCAATGTATCAGTGCAAGGCCATCAGCTCTTTATTACCATCGAAGGGAGTTGGTTAGATGTTATTTTGTGGGAAGTCCCATTATTGGCCATTATCTCAGAATTATTTCATCAAACTGAAAACGATCATCTTGATAGTGCAAAACAACAACTGCAATCGAAGTTGACTCATCAACAAGAACAACACCTTAATTTGATTGAGTTTGGTACACGACGTCGTTATTCGAAAGCGGTGCAAAATACTATCGTAGAAGAGTTAGTCTCCCACTATCCAGGATTCTTAGGCACCTCGAATTACGCATTGGCAATGAAGCATCATTTGAAACCTTTTGGTACTCAAGCTCACGAGTGGTTCCAAGCGCACCAGCAGATATCAGAAAAACTGGTCGATTTTCAAGTTGAAGCATTAGAAGCATGGCTAAAAGAATACCCTGATTCTCTATTGGTCGCGCTGACTGACTGCATCAATATGGATAGTTTCTTACAGGATTTTTCAAAACCATTAGCGGAGAAATTTACCGGTTTACGTCATGACTCAGGCGATCCCTTTCAGTGGGGTGATAAAGCGTTAAGACATTATCAAACCTTAGGTATTGAGGCAAAAGATAAGATGCTGATGTTTTCTGATGGTTTAACACTAGCAAAAGCAGAAAAGCTTAATACCTACTTCACAGGAAAGATTCAAACTGCATTTGGTATAGGGACTCATCTTACTTGCGATATACCTGGGGTTTCACCATTAAATATTGTATTGAAGTTAACTGAGTGCGATGGTCAATCTGTTGCTAAAATTTCAGACGAGCCCGGTAAAATTCACTGTACAGATGCTCATTACATTAAACAGTTAAAGCAGGCTTTTGGTTTGCAGAGCTAGATAGTCAATAAAAGCTTTATCGATAAAAAAGAGAAAACAACTGATAATTGTTTTCTCTTTTATTGTTTTAAAGAAGCATTAATATTGATTTTATTGCTGACGTGTCATCACCACAGAGATATCTTTACTTAAGTTCGAAATATTTAGCTGATTATTTTCAATCGTAAAATGGTGTAATTGTTGTCCACCTTTATAGAGCATCACTAGCTGCTCATCCTCATAAAAATAGACACCTTCATGCATTACCTTTTTGCCATTTTCTCCAATAACTTCAACTGAAAATATAAAGTTATTGCCTAAATTTAGATTTATCTGCTCGTATTCTTGCTCTTCACTTTTAATTGTCGCCGAATACCATTGGCCACTGAGCTCTTTAGGTACCACTTTGGTGAATACTGCTTTGCCAAGTTGGATCTTGTTATGATTGATACGATATTGATATTGCTGTTTGTTATCTGATCCTTGGCGAATAAAGGTAATCATGTCATCATCAATACGATAAATACCCTGCCAACGCTCAACGATATTATTTGAAGTTAGTAATCGACCATAATAGTGATAGTCAGAATTAAACTTTAAACTTATCGCTTTATAATCTGTACCTTTATGATTGATGGATTTATCTTGAGGAGCAAACCAATACCAATCACCAATTAAGAAAGGGTAATCAAACTGAGTCAGATCGGGTTGTTTCTTGGTTTCCGATAAGAAAACCTCATGACTCACCGACTTACGTGTTTGATTAGTTTTCATCTCATTAGCTTGTATTAATGTTGAAAGCAATAATGCGACAACAACTAAGATTAACTTCACCGGTGTAAAGGTTAACCTTGAAAGACGTGAATTATCTAACTTTTTCATATCGACTACCTAATCTAATTTTCATACCGTCATATAATTAAATTTAGTCGACATTTAATAAAAAAATAGACATTGATCACACAAACAGGTTAAAAAATATCCTTATTACTCATTTAATCGGCAAATAAAAAAGCAATCAACATCACATTGATTGCTTTTGATAGGTTGTCACTCTGTGATTAACCTTAAATCAATCACCAAGACTATTTACAAAAAGAGATTACTCTTTATCTGCATCTACTAAATCTAAAGTTAACGCAGCAGCCTCATCCAATACAGGATCCGGTCCTTCATAGTCTTTAGGTACATCATCTAAAGAGGCAAAAGGTTTTTTTCCTTCCGCTTTTTGACGTTGATTAAGACGAGATAGTCGAAGCTCTTGCTCTTCTTCCTGCTCTTTTAATCTTGCATCTTCATTTAATGAAATAGCATTAATGTCTTTCTGTTCTTGGTAATGCTTGATATCTTCAAAGATAAAGCCATATTCCATATTTTTTGCTATGCGTTCTTGATGAGCAACAGTTAAAGGCTTAATCAATACACTAAAATCATCAAGCTTATTGTATTTCGCTGGGTTAATGCTATCCCAAGGCAGAGCATTATCTTCCACACTCTCCCCTGTTTCTGCAGGATCAACCGCAGAAGGGAAAGCAATATCAGGGACAACACCTAGGTTCTGCGTACTACCACCATTGATACGGTAAAACTTTTGAATTGTATATTGAATGTATCCTAAAGGCTCATCATAAAGATCATAGATGTGATTTAAAGAGCGATGCTGTTGAACCGTCCCTTTACCAAAGGATTGTTCACCAATAATGACACCACGACCATAATCTTGAATAGCTGCAGCATAAATTTCTGAAGCAGAAGCACTATAACGATTGATGAGAACCGTTAATGGTCCGTTGTAATAACTCAAGTTGTCATTATCGCCATTTACACGAACACGGTCATAACCATCACGAACCTGAACAACAGGGCCACTATCAATAAATAGTCCTGTTAACGCTGTCGCTTCTGTTAATGCACCGCCTCCGTTATTACGAAGATCGACAACAATGCCTTTCACGTCTTGCTTCTCTAGTTCAGCAATCTGCTTTTTGGTATCTTCTGAAAGACCAACATAAAAACTAGGTACTTCTAATACACCAATTTTTTCGCCCTTAACATCGATAACTTTCGACTTAACAGCACGATCTTCTAAACGAATTTTGTCGCGAATAAGAGTGACTGTATAGACTTTTGCATTTTTAGCTTCAGGAAGAATTTGAAGACGAACTTCACTCCCTTTAGGGCCTTTAATTAATTCAACGATATCATCTAAACGCCAACCGACAACGTCAACCATCTCGCCATCTTTTTGTGCAACGGCGACAATTTTATCCCCTTTTGCTAGTTGCTTAGATTTAGCCGCAGGGCCACCAGCAACCAAAGAACGAATCACCGTGTAGTCATCTTCAAGCTGTAAAACTGCACCAATCCCCTCTAAAGAGAGATTCATCTCAGTTTGAAATTGTTCAGCGTTACGAGGAGAAAGATAGCTAGTATGTGGGTCAACTTGACGAGCAAAGGCATTCATATAGACTTGAAATGCATCTTCATTCTTACTTTGTGTCAGGCGTTTAATTGCATTGTTGTAACGTTTGCCTAACGTCTCTTTAATTTCAGGCCAAGTTTTATCGGCTAACTTTAAGTTAAGTGCATCGTACTTCACTCTGCCATACCAAATTGCATCTAAAGCTGCAGTATCTTTAGGCCAAGGAAGTTCACTACGATCAAGAACAAACTCATCATCGCCATCAAACGTCATTGGGGTATCGAGAAGAGATAGCGCATAAGCATAACGCTCATATCGACGTTTCATCGTATAATTGAACATATCATAAGCAGCACTGGTTTCACCAGACACTAATTGATCATCAATTTTGTCGCGCCATTTATCTAATTTTTCGACATCAGAGATAGTTAACACACTGCGATTAAAATCAAGTGACTTTAGATAACGATCGAAGATCTGCTCTGAAAAGGCATCATCAAGTTGAAAATGCTTATAATGAGAACGGGTAAACTGAGATGTAACTCGTTTACTTGCGGTAGCATGTTGCTTATCTGATGTAAGAGTTGGGATATCACTCTCACTGTATTTGGCCTCTAGCGCAAACGCTGAAGATGCTACTAGCGCTAAGCTAGCAGCAATCATTGAGACGCGGAATTTGGATTTCATGCGTCAGGGTATCTCCTTTACAGACGCAGGTGCTCCTGTTTAACTAACATCACTAATCCATTAGCTAAACGTACACGCACCCCATCTTTCTGAATTTCGACAATCGTAGCTGGCATATCGCCTTTACCCATATTGACTTTAACTTCACGATCAAGAATCACTTCTTCTTTTTTAATCTCGCGAGTAACAATAGGAGCTGGCTTACTTGTTAGTTTAGCTGTCTTTTCTTTGATCTGCTTAGCTTTTTTTGCTTTAGCTTTAGCAGCATCAGATTTTTCTTTACGTACAGCACGTTCTGCAGCCGCTTTTTCCTTACGACGCTCTTGAACTTTAGCTTTGCTTTCTGCAAGGGCTTTTTGTGCATGCTCGATATGTTCAGCTTCTAGTTCACCACAATCATTGCCATCAAGGTCAATACGTTGTGCACCAGGCTTTACACCGTGAAGGTAGCGCCAAGAAGAAGTGTATTGGCGTAAAGCTGCTCGAAGCTGAGTTTTGCTTACTTTTTCATCATCTGCAAGACGTGTTGCAAGATCTTGAAAAATACCAATTTTCAATGGTTTTGCTTCACCTTCCATAATAAAACATTTAGGGAAGATCGTTGCGACATATGTGATTACAGCTTTGCTGTTAGTAAGCTTTTCAGTGTTTTCCATGAAATTTCCTGACTTGCTGTGGATTTTTCTCCACAAGAAGTGACAATTAATTAGTAATAAGTGATGCTATTATAGTTGTCTTAGAGTGAAAAACCACTGCTTAGTCCAACTTAAATGTATTTTCTACAATTTTTGTGAGATTTTCTAGCCCTTTTTGGTCTTCGATCTCAAATCTATTCAAAATTGGCGAATCTATATCCAATACTGCGATACATTGGTTACCATGATACACAGGAATAACGATTTCAGAATTACTTGCGGCATCACAGGCAATGTGGCCGGCAAACTGATGAACATCATCGACTCTTTGTGTTGTTTCAGTCGCAAACGCCGTACCACAAACCCCTTTACCTGGCTTGATACGAACACATGCTGGATTTCCTTGGAATGGGCCTAAAATTAGTTCATCTTCATTTTTGTCAAAAATATAGAATCCAACCCAGTTAATTTGTTCCATTTCCATGAATAGCAGCGCACTGGTATTTGCCATGTTGGCGATCATATTGCTTTCACCATCCAGCAAGCCTTCAAGTTGAATAGCTAAACGCGAATAGAGTTTCGTTTTATCCATTTTGTTGGTTAGTCCTTTAAATATCGAATAAAAACCGATGGAATAGACCATTAAGGTCATAAGTGGGACAGATTGTAGGTGATATAGATGTTGTAATGCAAGACAGAATATCAATCAGTTAATACCCTAGCATTATTGTTTTTCTAAATAATCCCATAATAATCGCAATTTATATCAAATAATTTTATCTCTAATTATTAAAATGTTAGATTAATCGACCATCTGTAAAAATAAAAGATCAGGTTGTATACTAACCTGTTAACGATAGGTCTTACTTTATGATCCATTTATACTCAGTGGAAAATTGATGTTAAATCATTTAATCAACAAATCGGTCCAATGCCATGGATGTGATCTTTTCATCTCGATTCAAGGAAAGATACGTCCGGGAAATAGTGGCTATTGTCCACGGTGTGACACCCGTCTTGCAAAAGGGACGACACTCACTTCATCGGGCGAATTGGCCGTAATTATTACCTGCTTATTACTTTATTTTCCAGCACAACTCTATCCAGTCATTAAAATTAACCTTCTGGGGGTCAATATATCTGCCTCCGTAAGTTCTGGTTCATTGATCCTGTTTGATTCTGGCTTTTACTTTTTATCAACATTGATCCTTGTTGCCAGTGTTATCGCTCCTTTGTTTGTTTTATTGGCACTTCTCTCTGCACATCTTTCTCTCTTTTATGGTTACTTTAAACCGTTTAAGTATGCACTTAAGCTGATAAAGCATGGGCAAGAGTGGGTGATGTTTGATGTATTTCTCGTCGGATTAGGTATTTCTTGGTTCAAGATTCAAGACTATGCAGATATTGAAGTCGGCATTGGTCTCTACCCTTTTGTGGTCTCCCAGATATTAATCTCTTTCTTATTAGTTAGAATTAGTGCAAATAAGTTTTGGCGTAAATGGCAAGAAAAATACCAACACCTCAATCATGATGCTCCTAGTGCCAATGCTTGTGATATCTACCATAAGTACCCCGAAGCTAACTTGCAAAACTCGATTGTCTGTTTAAATTGTCATTACCACCAAAAGCGTTCACCTGAAGGTCAAGTGACTATTTGTCGCCGTTGTGATTCAAAAATTGATAAACGTAAATCACAAAGCCTCCAAAAAACGTGGGCATTTGTTATTTCAGCCGCCGTCCTTTTTATACCTGCAAATGTCTATTCTATTTCAATATTGATTACTAATGGCCAGCTGCTGAAAGATACTATCTTTTCAGGTGTCGCATCTTTGATCAATGCCGATATGTGGGGCATTGCCATTATCATTTTTACGGCCAGTATTATAGTTCCATTAATGAAGATACTGGGTTTAATTTATATACTGATAACCATTCAACTTAAGAGTCGATCTCATTATCTATTTAGAATGAAAATTTATCGAACAATTCAAATAATCGGTAAATGGTCAATGATTGATCTCTTTGTTATCTCCTTGATGATGAAATTAATCGATAGAGGCCAAATTTTAGATTTCACACCGGGTATTGGAGCAGTGGCTTTTGGGTTAGTTGTTCTTTTCACTATGTTAGCAACAGAAAGTTTAGATTCTCGTTTAATTTGGGATAATTATGAGCAAAAAAATCAACAAAATAGCGATTCAGAGTCAACATCGGCACAAGAGCAGCCATTTGCTCAAGTGACTGTGAAACGTGACCGTGGCTTCTCACCTCTTTGGTTACTCCCTCTACTTGCCCTTTCACTTGCAGGTTGGTTACTTTACCAGTCCATGAGCGAAGCAGGGCAACGGATAAAAATTAACTTCACTTCAGCTGATGGTATTACTGCAGGTAGAACCACGATTCGTTATCAAGGTCTTGAAGTTGGAATGGTGAAGGATATCGTGCTCAGTAAAGATTTAAAGAGTATTTACGTTATTGCGGATATCTATCCTCAAGCAACCAGTATTTTGAAGAAAAATACAAAATTTTGGTTAACTAAGCCACAAGCCTCAATTACAGGTATATCAGGCTTAGATGCACTCGTTTCCGGGAACTATATCGGTATGGCACCCGGTAGTGGTGAAGCCGAAACCGAATTTACGGCATTAAGAGAACCTCTCCTCTCTCTCCCTAAAAATGAAGGATTAAATATACAGTTAACTGCTCCCGACCTTGGTTCATTAACGGTTGGCTCTCAAATATTTTATAAAAAAATTCCCGTCGGCAAAGTCTATGCTTACCGTTTAGCGGATAATATTAAAAGTGTGGTTATCGATGTTAATATCAAAGAGGATTACGCTCACCTAATCACCGAACAGAGTCGTTTTTGGAATGTTAGTGGTTTCCGTGCTGACATCGGGTTTAATGGGGTTGATATTCAATTTGCAGGTATTGCTGCATTAATTGGTGGTGCGATTGCTTTTGACTCTCCAGGCGCTGGGGAAAGTATAAAGAGCTACCACCGTTATCAACTCTACCCAGATCTCAACACCGCGGGTCGTGGTTTACCCATCACCATTGAGTTACCAGCAGGCAATAATATTTCGCCAAATGGTGCGCCAATCATGTACAAAGGGTTAGAGATTGGACAGATAAATCGTTTAGAGTTGAATAAGGAACGCTCAAAAGTTATTGCTCATGCCGCGATAGCCCCAAGCTTCAGTGACTACCTAAATAGTGGAAGTCGTTTTGTTTTAGAGGAACCTCAACTCTCCTTAACTGGAGTGAAAAACGTTAAAAACCTTATCGCAGGTAATTTCATATCACTTTATCCTGGCCAAGGAAACAAGCAACATCAATTTGTCGCAATTAGCCAACATGCACTCAGTGCGGAACAACCTGGTGCGTTGGAAGTGACATTAATGGCAAGCCAAAGTTATGGGCTTAACCAAGGTAATCCAATTACGCATAAGGGGATCACCGTTGGTAAAATCGGCAGTGTCAAACTAAAAGCTAATCTCATTGAGATTAAAGCATTGATTGATCCTGAGTATGCCAATTTAGTTAAAAGCCAAAGTAAGTTTTACATTAATAGTGGATTACACAGTAATATAAGTGCAAATGGCATTGATTTCACTCTACCCTCTATGGACCAGCTATTAAGAGGCGAAGTCAGCTTTACCTCTGAAGGCCGAAATGAAATCAAAGCGCTCTACCCGCTTTTTGCAAATCAGGATTTAGCGTCATTAGCCACCAGCAACGAACAAGGATTCAGTACCTTAAAATTGATCACCTCATCACTACCTTCAGTCAGTAAAGGCAGTCCATTACTATTTAAGAACCTGCCTGTGGGAGAAGTCTTAAGTTACAAGCTGCTTAAAGATGAAAATGATGATCATCAATTCGAAATTCTGGTTAAGGTTAACAGTAAATATCGTCATTTAGTGAATGACAGCACCGTTTTTTGGTTGCAATCAGGTATTGAGATTGATGCTAGTCTATCTGGGATAAAAGTGAGAACAGGTCCTTTAGCAACGTTAATTGAAGGCGGTATTGCATTTGATACGATTGATTATGTTGATAACAAGAAAGAGAATCATTGGATCCTTTACGACAACATGAATCAAGCACAGAATTTTGGTAAAGCGATAACTTTTATAGCGAATAAAAATCAGGGGCTCTCTGTTGGAAGTAAAATAAAATACCGTGGTATTAATGTGGGTGAAGTGACTCAATTAACACCACTTTTTAAACAGCAAAAAGTACAAATTAAAGCACAACTGTACGCTAAATCCAGTGATTTGCTGATACGCACTGATAGTCAATATTGGGTAGTGACGCCCCATATCTCGATCAAAGGAGCATCAAATTTAGATGCATTAATTAGCCGTTATATTGAGGTTGAGCCAGGGACGCAAAAAAGTCTGAAGCGTAACTTTGAATTACAAACCAATAAGATTGAACATGACCAAGGATTAACGCTTGTGCTAGAAACCGTTGATCGTGGAAGCTTATCAGTAGGAAGTCCTCTCTATTTTCGTGATATAGAAGTGGGCAAAGTTATCGACATTGAACTAGGAGAGTTAAGCGATCGCGTTTTACTGACTATCAATATTAAACAACAGTATCAACATTTAGCTCGCGCCAATTCAGTATTTTGGAATATTTCAGGGATTGATGTTTCTGTCGGTTTAACCAGTGTTGAACTCAAAACACCAACGATTGACCATTTAGTTCGCGGTGGTATTGCATTCGCGACACCAGATATTCAACCACTATTGCCGATTGCTAAAACAAATACCCACTTTATTCTCAATGAAGAACCTAAAATTGAATGGTTAAAGTGGAGAACTGCCATCCCTAAAGAGTGAATGATAACAACGTTTTCATAGCTACATCATTCAAAAACGATAATAGAAATAGGACAACTGAGTTCGCTCATTGTCCTTTTTTTATGTTTCACCTCCGACTCACTTTTATTCTTCATCATTATTTATTAAAATATTTTATTAACGCTATACAGCGGCTTTTGTTAAACTACCCCGCATCAAATGCATGACAAAAGAGCCCGCTAGTGCACAAAAATATCGAACTTCCAGCCAAATTTATCCAACAGATCAAAGAAATTATTCCCGAACATCTATCAATAGCTGAATTTGAAGCGGCCTGTAAACGACCATTGCGCACCAGCATCCGAGTCAATACCCTTAAGATAACGGTTGATGACTTTAAAACTAAGATGGAAGCACAACAGTGGCAATTAGAGCCAGTACCTTGGTGTGACACTGGGTTTTGGTTAACACGCCCTGAAACAGACGAAACACCATTAGGAAATACCTCTGAACATTTAGCCGGACTTTTCTATATTCAAGAAGCCAGTTCGATGATGCCTGTTTCTGCACTATTCAGTGACCCTGAACACAAATTTTCGACGATTCTCGATGTTGCTTCAGCGCCCGGTTCAAAAACGACGCAAATTGCTGCATTAATGGATAATAAAGGTGCACTCGTTGCTAATGAATATTCAGCAAGTCGAATCAAAGTGCTACATGCCAATATTTTACGTTGTGGAGTGAAAAATACAGCCCTAACTCACTTTGATGGTCGTGTTTTTGGTGGTTGGGCACCAGAGTCTTTCGATGCTATTTTATTAGATGCTCCGTGTTCTGGTGAAGGGATAGTTAGAAAAGATCCCCTTGCGATGCGTAACTGGAGTCTTGAAAGTGTGGATGAGATTGCAGAAACCCAACGAGAGTTAATTATCAGCGCTTTTCAATCATTAAAGCCTGGTGGAACCATGGTCTACTCGACTTGTACCCTTAACCTAACAGAAAATCATCAAGTACTAGAATATTTACAATCCACTTTTGGTGATGCGGTCACGTTTGAACCCCTCAATACCCTTTTTGATGGCGCTGAAAAAGCCATTACTGAACAAGGCTTCTTGCATATTTTCCCTCAAATATTTGATTGCGAAGGGTTCTTTGTAGCTAAAATCCAAAAAAATGGCTCCGTAGAAACACCGAAGGTCAAAAAACGCTTGCGTAAGTTTCCTTTCTCACCAGCGAAAACGAGAGAAGGTAGAGAAATTGCCGATGCATTAAGAGCAAGCTTACAGATTGAAATTCCCGTTGAGTCTGAAATTTGGTTACGCGATAGCGAGGTTTGGTTATTCCCTTCTGCCCTCGTTCCATTACTGAGTGAAATCAAGTTTGACCGTATTGGCGTTAAGTTAGCAGAAACCCACAAGAAAGGGTTTAAATGGCAACATGAAGCGGTTATCGCTTTAAGTAATCACCGCCAAGAAGAGATGGTAGAACTGACAACAGAACAAGCAATTGAATGGTATATGGGACGAGATGTTCGCCCAGAGTTAGTTGGCAAAGGGGAAGTGATTGTTAGCTACCAAAATTACCCAATTGGTTTAGGTAAATGGGTCGGTAATCGAGTTAAAAATGGTTATCCGAGAGATTTAGTTAGGGACAAAAATCTGTTTAAGGACAATAAGCCTCTTTAGGATAAAACCTAGATAAGAATAGTAACTTAAAGCATTCTCGTGTTTTAATTGGTTAGCAAAGAAGCGCGCCATATTTTAAATCGGCGCCCTTACTTTTTTGATGAGCTAAACCAAGTTTATTAAGTATATACCCAAAGCAATGGGAGTTACTAGTAGGCGGCAAGTGAATCAGACCCCATGAGTATAGGTTTTCTATATGATTGGGGCGAATGAGCGACGCCAACAACCGAGCACTTCAAGTATTAAAGGTATAAATATTATAGATTTAACATTCAATAAATAGATATTCTGTATTGAAACTAATATAATCATCATAATTCGCAATTAATTTTTTTGATGTAGGTATTTTAATTGTATTTATTCCGATACATCTTGCACCACTACGAATTCCAGCCTCCAAACCACTAAAAGAATCTTCAAAGATAATACACTTCTCAATCGGCACTTTAAGTCTTTTTGAACAAAGTTGAAAACCTTCAGGATCCGGTTTGCCTTTTTTCACATCTTCTCGGCTAATCACGCATTCAAAATAACCATGTAGATTATGATAATCGAAAATAAAATTAATTCGTTCTGGCCAACTTGCTGTAACTAATCCAACTTTAACATCATGCCTCTTTAAAAAATCCAATGTATGCTTTACTCCTGGAATTAATGTTACCGGACTATTTTCTTCTATTAAATCAACCTCTTTTTTCACCTTCCTCTGTTCAGCTTGGGTGAATTTGCCAAAAAAATAAGATAATGTATATTGACCATTTCGTCCGTGAACATGTTGTTCTAATTGATCTGAACTAATATTTAAACCATACCTGGTAGCGACTGTAGTCCACGCCAATTCAATCACAGGTTTAGAATCAATCAATGTCCCATCCATATCAAATAATACAGCATCACAATTATTTAACATGTAATGACTCCTTTGAAGTAATAACCATTAAGGAATCTAAATTTCCTACAATCTTATCTTTATATATATTTAAAGCCTGAGAACTATTCTCTGCTGAACATGTGATAGGAATAATCATTGCTTTTTGATCTAACATTTCCTATTCAATATAATGAATTAATTTCATATTTTGATGAGGTTCTGGAATGGATATAGACCAAATAAAAGCTTTTTGTAAACTAGCAGAGAAAGAGCATTATGGATTAGCCTCACAAGCATTATTTATGTCCCAATCAGCTCTTACTAAGAAAATTCAACGTTTAGAAGATAATATCGGATGCAAACTATTTGAAAGAGGCAGGAATGGCGCTAAATTGACAACAGCGGGAAAAACATTACTACCTGCTGCAAGACAATTAGATCTAAACTTTTCTTCTTTTGAAACTCTAAGTAAAAGTATTTCAAAAGGAAAATCTGGAGTATTAAAAATAGGTTATGGGATATCTTCTCATCAACTAGCACCAAAGTGTATCGCTAAATTTAAAAAACATTACCCAAAAGTGCATGTCAGTCTTGATGATATACCGTCTTGTAAACAAAATGAGATGCTGTTAGAGGGTGAACTTCAAGTCAGTTTTAATCGAGTGCCTGTCTCTTTTCCGTTAACTTCTATACCTATTGGAATTGATAGATTAGCGATAGCGATGCACCAATCAGTAAGCGTCAATGAAGATAATTTATTAGAGACAATTGATAAACTGGATTACATGAGGCTTACTCCACAAAGAGGCCCAGGGCTTACAACACAAATCGAACAATACTCATACGAAGTTAATTTGAACTTACCAATAGCACGAGAAGCAAAAGATATACTAACCTTACTTTCAATGGTTTCTGCTAACCTTGGCTATACCATTATACCTGTTAGTGCTAAGCAATTGGCATATGAACAAATCCAATATTTTGAGCTTCAACATGCTAAAGCAGAATGGAATATAGGCGTGGTATGGAATCAGTCTATAAATGATCCTATCAGGGATAATTTCATTAGATATATTAAACAATATTCTGTTGAGCTTTTTGAAAATGATTCAACTACCCCCTAAATAACACATGAAAAGTCGCTTCTTTATTGCTTGTTTATGCCCATCCTAAATAATTTCCGTTTAGTAAAAATTCCAGATTAACTTTCAACAACTTATAGGCATTTTTTGTTTCATTTTTAAAAAAATCTTACTTAAGTTAGATTTTTTACATTCTTGGTCTATTCTTAATTTATGAAGTTCATGTGTTACTCCATATTTATGCACTGGTTCTCCTGAACCTTTTTTAAACCTAGAACAGGATTAGTTCTAGGTTTTTTTTTGCTTTGGCGAAGACATTTAGCTCACTTAACGACTGATATCTTATTAGTTGATAAACCATAGGTATAAAAAAAGCCAACCTTTTCGCTTGTGATCATAACAAACAAAAGATTGACTCATTTCAATAACAGACTAGGTTTAGTGACTATTTAACTAACGTAATCCCATCTTTAGCAATAGTAATCTTACCCTGCTTATAAAGGCCACCAATCGTACGCTTAAAGGTCGCTTTACTGGTTCGGAACTCACTAAAGATAGCGTCAGGTGAACTCTTATCACTCAATGGTAAGAAGCCATCACAACGTGCTAAGGCATCTAAAATCTTAACACTTAAATCATCCACTTTGCCTTGACCTGGGCGTTGTAGAGTAATATCTAGCTTACCATCTGGACGGATATTTTTGATGTATCCTTTTAAACGTTTACCCGGGCTTAAATTACCAATGATTTCAGTTTTAAAAATCAAACCAAGGTGTTCATTATTGACGATCACTTTCATACCCATATCGGTACGTTCAGCTGCGATCAATTGAACTTCTTCACCTGCTTTATAATTTGCTGGGGTCTTATCTAAGAATTTATTGATCTTAGTACTGCCCACTAAACGGCCAGTGACTTTATCAATATAGATACGAGTAAGGTAAGTATTCCCTTCCTCTAAACGACCACGATGCTCGTTAAAAGGAATCAGAAGATCTTTCACTAATCCCATGTCAGCAAAAGCACCAACACCACAGATACCAACCACTTTTAGCATCGCGAAATCACCCACATAGGCAATCGGCTTTTCTGTCGTCGCTATCAGATCATCTTCAGTATCGAAATAGACAATAACTTCAACTTCATCACCCAGTTTCGCACCTTCAGGAAGATAACGTTTAGGTAATAATACATTACCGAATTCGCCTGCATCTAAAAAGACACCAAAAGGAACTTCTTTGATAATAGGAAGGGTATTAAGTTGGCCGATTTTGATCATGAAATTTCTCTGTTGCAATAGTAAAGGCGCTATTGTACGCGATGTTGCGTACTAATGCGCCTTTTTATTTAACTTAAAATATCGCCGTTATGACTGATAAAAATCAACGATAGTTAACTTATATCGTTGAAAGTGAAATGGTATCGATATTGTCATCTTCCAATTGATCAAACAGTTTACTTTCAGCCGTTAAATTTAATCCCATCAAAACAGAGGGTTTATTGGCTGATTTTGCTGCTTGAAGTGTTTTTTCAATAATATCAATGACCGCTTTATTGGCTGGATCGAATTGTGAAGAAAGCTCCGCAGAGGATAGATCAATCGCTAAGGTGAATTGAGTTAATAATGACGTATCAATAACGACACCATCAAAATATTTTAATAGCGCTGATGAAAGTAGAGCGGCACTTGGTGTTGCACAATGATAAGAAACCTTTAATCCATTAACGCCTCGATACAGACCGTTCTCTGCCAGTTTATCAATTATTTGAGCTGATTCAGTCGCAGTACGAACAAAAGGGACGACTAATTCAATATTAGTTAGACCGAGCTCATTACGGGTATACGCAATGGCTTTACATTCTAATTTAAATGCTTGTTGGTAGGTATCAGAAAGTAAATGTGACACACCACGGATCCCTAACCCACTATCGCTATTATTTAATGGTTGTCCACCTTCTAGATTAGCAATTTTGTTTGTCGTTAAATCAGGAAGAGAAATACGGACAGGCTTCTCTTTATCGACCGAAGCGATCAACTCTAATGCATCAACAATATAATCCATATAGCCTTGCGCTAAGTCATCTT
Source organism: Vibrio sp. SS-MA-C1-2 (assembly GCF_021513135.1). Taxonomy (NCBI): domain Bacteria; kingdom Pseudomonadati; phylum Pseudomonadota; class Gammaproteobacteria; order Vibrionales; family Vibrionaceae; genus Vibrio; species Vibrio sp. SS-MA-C1-2. Next base: position 2,045,551 of record NZ_CP090981.1, on the reverse strand, counting down.
CATTACCCAGGCGCTGTTTCGCCAATTCAACAATCTCTTCATGCCCCTCTTTATTTGACAGAAAAGTAGCAGGGTATAAATTTAGCTGCTGAATCAAACTATTGAGAGAAAAAATACCCACTCCTTGTTCAGGTAATTGTTGAATATCTAAAAGTTGGTCGCTGTTATCTACCGTAATTGCATATTGGTGAGAGTGTAGAGCCACGTTCATATCAATCCTTTTTTATTATCCGTCATCATTGACTTTATACTTATAAAAACACTAACAATAGTGTAAATGATAACATCTGTTATACCAAATGTTTACACTACTAAATTTATCTCCGACTCTCAAGCATAAAAATTCACTTTCATGAAATATATCCCCGAGGATTTTCCCAAAAAAGCGATTTATAATTCAATAAAGCAACATATTAATTCAATCCAAATCGAGATTATGATGTTACAAATGATCTGTTATTAAGCTGTTTTTTTTAATATTAAAAACTATTTTTAGGTTAAATTAATATCATGGTTTATTCCCACTCGAATTTCCGTTATCTTTACTATAATAATTAACAATACTCAAAGTAGTTGAAGTGACTAGTCGACTGGAAATGAATGAGATCCCATGAATATCAATGGGGACGAATCAGCACAGTCAACATCCTAGCAACCTCAAGTAGAAGAGTATTCATTTACGCTGAAAAAGAGTTCTTATGACCATTAAAACAGATGAATTACGTACCACTCCCCTTGGAGTAATGCCAACTCCAGCAGAACTCGAAGCGGCGTATCCAATCACGGAAGAGATTGCTAAGCACATTGCATCAGCAAGACTACAAATCGAGAAGATTTTATCAGGAGATGATAACCGTCTACTTGTTGTTGTCGGTCCCTGTTCGATCCATGATACCGATGCGGCTTTAGATTACGCAGCGGAGTTAATTAAATTACAAGAAAAGTATAAAGATCAATTACTGATTGTGATGCGTACTTATTTTGAAAAACCACGAACCGTTGTTGGCTGGAAAGGTCTGATTTCAGATCCAAACTTAGATAACAGTTGTGATCTAAGTAAAGGGCTTCATAAAGCAAGAGAATTATTGGTTAATGTCAATAAACTTGGCATGCCGACAGCAACTGAGTTCCTTGATATGATCATCGGACAATACATTGCTGATCTTATTAGTTGGGGCGCAATTGGTGCTCGTACCACTGAATCACAAATTCACCGCGAAATGGCCTCCGCCCTTTCTTGTCCTGTCGGTTTCAAAAATGGTACTGATGGGAACACCAAAATTGCTATTGATGCGATTCGTGCCACCAAAGAACCGCATATCTTCTTGTCACCAAATAAAAATGGGGAGATGACGATTTATAAAACGTCAGGCAACCCATACGGTCACATTATTTTGCGTGGTGGTAAAACACCAAACTACCGACGTGAAGATATTTGTGAAGCCGCTCATCAACTGGGTGACTTTGACCTTTCAAAACGTTTAGTGATCGATTTCTCTCACGGAAATTGTCAAAAACAACACCGTAAGCAATTAGATGTTGCAAAAGATATCTGTCAACAAATTACCGACGGTGACCAATTTATCGCAGGTATTATGGCAGAGAGCTTTATTGTCGAAGGTAATCAAAAAATTGATAACCCAGAATTAACTTACGGCCAATCTATTACCGATCCTTGTATTAATATTGAAGATACCAAAGTGATGCTGGAGATGTTAGCAACGGCAATAATAGAACGTAATCAATAATTTTAATCTAACATGATGATTCAATGAAAATTTGGTACAACATCTAAATGACCGTCATCAAAGCATCATGAACCAATAACAATTAACGATTAAATTTAATCTAAAAAGGGTTTTACCAGAACAACATCAAAAAATGATGTTTGTAGAGGTAAAACCCTTAATTTTATGCCTTTAGGCTGGTAAACTAACCACAATATTTACTCAAGTAAAAAAGGATTATAACCATGCCTTCATTTGATATTATTTCTGAAGTTGATAACGTAGAAGTACGCAATGCTATTGATAACTCTCGCCGTGAAGTCGATACTCGTTTTGATTTCCGTGGCGTTGTCGCTGAACTTGAATATAAAAATGATATCGTAAAACTGACTGCTGAATCTGATTTTCAACTTAACCAGTTAATGACAATTTTACGTGGTAACTTAGCCAAACGTAATGTTGATCCTAAATCATTAGACGTTAAGACCCTGACTCGCACTGGTAAAATGTTCCACCAAGATGTAGCATTTAAACAAGGCGTTGAAATGACAACGGCCAAAAAAGTGGTTAAAGAGATCAAAGAAGCGAAGCTAAAAGTTCAAGCATCAATTCAAGGTGATAAAGTTCGAGTAACGGGTAAAAAGCGTGATGATTTACAAGGTGCTATGGCACTATTGCGTGCTGGTGAATTTGATCAACCGTTTCAATTTGAAAACTTCCGCGATTAATTGCCTTATTTCTGAATAGAAATACAGTAGATAAAAATTGAACAATAACAATAAAAAGCCACAGAGATAATCAATATCTCTGTGGCTTTTTTATTTGCTAAGTATTAATAAATAAAAGAGTGTATTTAAAAGTTAGTCAGCTTTAATCGTCTCGACACGAGCTTTCAACTTCTGACCAGGTCTAAAAGTTACGACTCGACGTGCTGTAATTGGAATATCTTCACCAGTTTTAGGGTTACGACCTGGACGAGGGTTTTTATCTCTTAGATCAAAATTACCAAAACCAGAAAGTTTTACCTGCTCGCCATTTTCTAACGCCTGACGAATTTCTTCAAAAAATACTTCCACCAAGTCTTTGGCATCCCGTTTGCTAACTCCAAGTTGTTCAAACAGGTTCTCTGCCAATTCGGCTTTTGTGAGCGCCATAGAAAATCCTCTCAAGACAATGTTTAATTAAATATCACCATTAAACTCGCTAATTTCTGTTTAAAGGCAATTGTGTTATAAATGTTAAGTTACTTATATTCTTGACAATCTTTGAATGCCCTGCGTTACTTAACTTACATAAAGTTTAAGCCAACTTATTGATATTCTCTATTTTTTAAGCTGTTTTTTTCAAAAAAATATAAAAAAGTTTCTTACTTTTTATTCATTACCACTATTTATAGCAAATTTAAGACCTTAAATCAGCAACTTAAACAAAAAACATGGATAAAAGTTATTTATTGACCAGTATGCTCCAAATATCATAAAAATTGAGCGCATAATCTGTAAAAAGTATAAATTTAGCTTTTATATTCAAAATAATTGAGTTGTCAATCGGTGGTAAGAAGGGTTAGAAAACCATTAATGAAAGAAAATAAAAAAGCAGCCCAAAGACTGCTTTTTTATCTCAAAAGATTAACAAAAACTAGCTAGTATCACTAATTTCTGATCAATTAGTCACGAAGATGTGCGTTATGTTCAGCGGCTAACGTTGAAACAACCTGTTCAATAACTGCTGTCATATCTGCATCTTCTAATGTACGATCCGCTGCCTGTAAAGTTAATGCGATAGCTAGGCTCTTCTTGCCCTCTTCTACCCCTTTACCTTGGTAAACATCAAACAGTTTTGCCGCAGTCACTAACTCGCCACCAGCATCACAACATGCACGAACGATAACATCAGATTGAACAGACTCATCAACAATCATCGCTAAGTCACGGCGGTTTGCAGGGAATTTAGACAGTGCTACCGCTTCTGGGATCACTTTAGTATTAATTGCAGACCATTCGATCTCAAATACCACCGTGCGACCATTTAAGCCAAACTTGCGCTCTAGCTCAGGGTGAACCGTACCGATAACACCCACTTCGCGTTCTGTATCAAGACCCGCATCAACAACGATTGCTGCTGATTGTCCAGGGTGAAGCGCAGGGTTTTGAGCACGAACTTCAGCTGAAAGTGCAGCGAAAGAGTAATTCGCTTCATTTGCTGATAACTCAAGAACCGCTTCTAAATCACCTTTCAGATCAAAGAAGTCAACCGTATTAGTTTCGATGTCCCAATGTTCTTCGCTACGAGTACCCGCGATAACACCCGCAAGCATTGGCTCTTGACGCATGCCATTTTCAGCTGCATCACAAGGGATAAAGCGTAAACCATATTCAAATAAACGAACACGTGGTTGCTGACGCTTTTGATTATGAACAACGGTATTTAATAGACCTTGAACTAGACCTAAACGCATCGCTGACATATCCGCAGAGATTGGGTTCGGTAACACTAATGGCTCAAGATGTGGAACAACCAATTTCTGCTGTTCTGGTTCAACAAAGCTATAAGTAATCGCTTCTTGGAAACCACGGTCAACAAGCAGGTTTCGTACACGTTTAAGAGGAAGATCTGCCTCTACATGGTCGTTCATCTTCAGTGCAGCAACCGGATACTGATTAGGAATGTTGTTGTAACCGTAGATACGACCCACTTCTTCAATCAGATCTTGCTCAATTGCGATATCAAAACGCCAAGTTGGAGCAATCGCCGTCCAGCCTTCAGTTGTTGTTTCAACCGTTAGACCTAGACGCTCTAAAATCTCAACAACATCTGCATCTTCAATATGATGACCCAGTAAGTTATCAAGCTTAGTTCGACGTAGCGCAACAGAATTTGCTTTTGGTAGATCAGCTTCAGATTCAACCGCAACGACAGGTGCAACGTCACCATCACAAATTTCAACTAATAGCTGAGTTGCACGTTCCATTGCATTTGCTTGAAGTGCAAAATCCACACCACGCTCAAAACGCATTGAAGAGTCAGTATGTAGACCATAGTTACGTGCACGACCACGAATATGGTCAGGCGCGAAGAAGGCACACTCTAGCATCACATCTTTTGTTTCAGAGGTGACACCCGAACCTTCACCACCAAAGATACCGGCAATAGCTAGTGCTTGGTTATGATCCGCAACAACCAATGTATCTGAATTTAGTTCAGCTTCGTTGCCATCAAGAAGAGTCAGCTTTTCACCCTGCTCTGCCATGCGAACAACAATCCCACCTTCAATCTTAGCCAGATCAAATGCGTGCATTGGTTGGCCTTGCTCAAGAAGGACGTAGTTTGTGATATCAACAACAGGGTCGATTGAACGAATACCACAGCGACGCAATTTCTCTTGCATCCAAAGCGGTGTTGTCGCTTGAACATTAACGTTTTTGATCACACGACCAAGGTAACGTGGACACGCTTCTGTTGCTTTAACTTCGATAGAAACGGTATCTTCGATTGACGTTGCTGCCGCTTCAATAGAGGGCTCAGTCACATCGGCACGATTTAAAACACCCACTTCACGCGCTAAACCACGAATGCTGAAACAATCAGCACGGTTTGCCGTTAAGTCAACATCAACCGTCACGTCATTAAGACCTAAGAACTCACGGAAGTCAGTACCTAAAACCGCATCATCCGCTAATTCCATGATACCGTCAGACTCAACATCAATACCTAGTTCAGTGAATGAACAAAGCATGCCGTGAGAAGGTTGACCGCGTAATTTTGCTTTCTTGATCTTAAAGTTACCCGGTAACACAGCACCAACCGTTGCCACAGCAACTTTGATACCAAGACGACAGTTAGAAGCACCACAAACAATATCAAGTAGCGCTTCTGCACCCACATCCACTTTTGTTACACGTAATTTGTCAGCGTCTGGGTGTTGACCACACTCAACCACTTGACCCACTTTAACACCAGTAAACTCACCCCCGACAGGTAGAACATCATCTACCTCTAAGCCAGCCATTGTAATTTGGTGCGTCAACTCATCAGTCGTTACTGAAGGGTTCACCCACTCACGAAGCCATGATTCGCTAAATTTCATTGTGATTAATCCTCAGAATTACTTGAATTGTTTTAGGAAACGAAGATCGTTCTCGAAGAACGCACGTAGATCGTTTACGCCGTAACGAAGCATGGTTAGACGTTCAACGCCCATACCAAATGCAAAGCCAGAGTATTTCTCAGGATCGATACCCACACTGCGTAGAACATTAGGGTGAACCATGCCACAGCCTAATACTTCTAACCACTTGCCATTTTTCCCTTTAACATCCACTTCTGCTGAAGGCTCAGTGAATGGGAAGTAAGAAGGACGGAAACGAACTTCAACCTCTTCTTCAAAGAAGTTACAAAGGAACTCATGAAGAATACCTTTTAACTGGGCAAAGTTGACGTTTTCATCCACTAACATCCCTTCCACTTGGTGGAACATTGGCGTGTGAGTTTGGTCATAATCGTTACGATATACACGACCCGGTGCGATGAAGCGGAAAGGAGGTTTACCATTTTCCATCGTACGGATCTGAACACCAGAAGTGTGAGTACGTAGCATAAGATCAGGATTAAAGAAGAACGTATCGTGATCAGTACGCGCTGGGTGATCAGCGGCAATGTTTAACGCATCAAAGTTGTGGAATGCATCTTCGATTTCAGGGCCCGCTTCTGTATTGAAACCAAGCTCACCAAAAAATTGCTCAATACGCTCAACCGTGCGTGTCACTGGGTGTAAACCACCATTTTCAATACGGCGTCCCGGCAGTGTCACATCAATAGTTTCAGCGGCTAATTTAGCTTCAAGCTCGGCACGTTGTAGTGCATCTTTGCGAGCTGCAATTGTCTGTTGGACAACACCTTTTGCTTTATTGATCTCTTGACCAGCACTACGGCGCTCTTCTGGTGGTAATTTACCTAAGCTTTGTAACTGAGCCGTTAGCTCGCCTTTTTTACCTAGGTACTGAACGCGTACATCGTCCAGTGCTACGAGAGAGTCAGCACTCTCAATCGCAGTCGTTGCATTCGCAATGATTTGTTCTAAATGTTGCATCGATTCCTCATCCACCTATCAGTGGCCCTGTTGGGAAGAGTGATTACCTGCCGAACTTTCAACGATTATTCGAAATCTTCGACAGATAGGTAAACGTAACCAACATAGTAATAAAACTAAGGTTAAATGCCAACGCCTTGAGAGAGGAAATTAAACTAAATAGAGAAAAAAGCCAAATCCCAGATTAATTCGTCGCTTATTTCAGCAATAAGTAAATGAGTTGTAAATAAAAGTACAGCAAACAACATTGAATTCATTGATGATAACAGTGTGATGTGTTACTAATTGAAGCAATAAGGATCATAATAAAATAGCGTTAAAGGATTAAGTATGTCATCTAAAAATATCGAAACCCAACTTGTCAGTGCCGGACGTGGCAAAAAATTCACCGCAGGTTCTGTTAACCCTGTTATTCAACGCGCTTCATCTATCGTTTTTGATTCGGTTAAAACCAAAAAAGAAGCTGCAAAAAATCGTGCCCATGGTGAACTTTTTTATGGCCGCCGCGGAACGTTAACTCACTTTGCTCTCCAAGAAGCGATGACAGAACTTGAAGGTGGCGCGGGTTGTGCTCTATATCCTTGTGGTGCTGCGGCCATCTCCAATGCCATTCTCTCTTTCGTCAAAACCGGTGACCATCTATTAATGACTGGTGGCGCGTACGAACCTACCCAAGAGTTTTGTAATATCATCCTTAACGATATGGGTGTTTCCACCACCTATTATGATCCATTAATCGGTACTGAAATTGCCAATCTGGTACAGCCGAATACCAAGGTACTATTTTTAGAATCGCCAAGCTCAATCACCATGGAGATTCAAGATATTCCGTCGATAGTTAAGGCCGTCCGTGCCGTTGCGCCTGAAATTATCATTATGTTAGACAGCACATGGACAGCGGGCATTTTATTCCCAACCTTTGAACATGATATCGATATCTCTATTCAAGCAGGGACAAAATACATTATTGGCCACTCTGATGCGATGTTAGGCACTGCAGTTTCCAATGATCGTTGTTGGGATCAACTCCGTGAACGCTCTTACTTAATGGGTCAAATGTGTGATGCCGACACCGCATATGTTGCCTCTCGTGGTTTACGTACCATGGGCGTTCGTTTAAAACAGCATCAAGAATCGAGTATTAACATTGCCAACTGGTTATCTGCTCGCCCTGAAGTTGAACGCGTCAATCACCCTGCTCTTCCAGAATCGAAAGGGCATGAGTTTTATCAGCGTGACTTTAAAGGCTGTAACGGTCTATTCTCCTTTATATTAAAAGAGAAATTAACCGCTCAACAATTAGAGGATTTCTTAGATAATTTTGAACACTTTAGTATGGCTTACTCTTGGGGTGGATTTGAATCGTTAATCTTAGCCAGCCAACCTGAAGAGGTAAAAAGTATGCGGCCTGCTGGTGGCGTTGACTTTACAGGAACTTTAATCCGCATTCATGTTGGTTTAGAAAACTGTGACGACTTAATTGAAGATTTGGCTGCCGGATTTGAGCGCATCAGTCACTAATCCACTCAATTGATATTAATGGGTAAATAGAAAAAACGACGCGACGCTTTCTTATTGAAAACATCACGTCGTTTTTTAAGTTTTAAGTTATTTTATTGATAAGAAAAGCGCGATACGTCGCCAGCTCCCAACCTTTTTAGTCTGTTCACTGTATTCATTTTTCATCACTTGAACGATATTTTCAGGCGATTTCACTTTATCATTTAAACGTAACCCTTTCCTTTTGGCGACTTTTTGATAACAGCTATTTAACCACATTCTTGATGAGCCAAATAATAAAGTATATTGGGTATTCACCAATGATTTAATTATATGATAAAAATAACCGCGAACCTTATATACAACAGAGATAATAGCTAACAATAATAGTCCATAAGCAAGGTAGAGATAGTTAATTCCCCCGCGTTAAGTTCAACTTTTTTCGCCTGCCAAGTATGCTTTTCTTTGATAACCGGATTCCACCAGCTCACAGTTTCTCCACCTAAATGATAACGGCCACTCTTCTCAATACTATAGGTTATCCTCTGAGTGATTGAAGCGTAATGATTCCCTCGATGATAATGAGAACTCACAACGGGTTCGCTTAAAATAACCGCAATGCCTTTTTGAGATTTCGGTGTAAAATCAGGTAAAGTTAGAATAGACGTATTATCAGCAGTAATCGTAATATCTCGAGTAATCAGCTCACCTTGATGGTACTTTTTATTAAGTAATACTCTATTCTGGTTTAACCCTGCTTTTTGTCCTAAATCTAAATTTACGTTGGCATTCGAATTGCCGTTATTAGAATGACCTTGTGTACTCTGGCTTTTTTGTACTTTTTTACTGTCCTCTTGCCATTGATCGCTAATATTCACCCGCTGAGAAGTAATAAAATCTTTATTGCCTATCATTGCTTTAGGTGTCTTAACCAGCAGTGCCAATGGTTTAGTTGTCAGCGCCACTTTAACGCTCTTACCTGCTTTCCCAGCAATCGTTAGAGTGACCGGAATCTCAGGTAAGGTATAAATGCCATCTTGTGATGGATAAATTTGAGTTTTCCATCGTTGAACAGTAAATTTCTTTCCTTCTATAATCTTAAAACCTGAATGGGTTTGAGGATCCTCTTGCTTAACCAATGCGTGATTAATCATTGGCATATGAACTCTCGGGCTATCAACAAAATAGCTGTCGGTATACGCCTCAAAAGAGAGCGTTATCTGTTCATTGGGTGCAAAATCTCTCTGCTCAACTGTTAAATCAAGCCCATTGCGAGCAAAAACAGTGGATGAAAAGATCAGACACAATAAGGTGACCTTTATATTTAACTTAAACGTTAATCTGAAAGAAGAAAACAGTTTCATGATTCGTTATTCTCCCGATTATATTCAGCCAAAAACTTTTTACGAACAAACTCTTTAGGATCTTTACTAATATCACGTAACCATTTATTGGTTGCTTTATCACTGCTTAATATTTGGTTAGCACTCAGCTTCGATTTTGGCAGTAGACCGAATGACTTTCTCTTTGCGCCTTTAGAGATATCATTAACATCATCCGGCGGCGGTGGTGCATCTTGTGACGGTGGATGTTGATCATGCTGATTTTCGCTTAACTGCTTCATCTCTAATAAAATAGGTGCTAGGGCTTTTAAATTTGCCTTTGCTTGCGCGATCGCTTGTTTATCATCAGTCTCTAACGTCAAATAGGCTTGATAGAGATCTTTGGCTTTTTGATAACGGCCATTTTGTGCATACGCCGTTGCCATGTTAAAAAGCCCCTCTTTGGTCCCCAACTTTTTATACGCTTTAATGGCACATGTGTAGTTCTCATCATAGTAACAAGCCAACCCTTTCCACTCTGGCGAGGTATACAACTCACTGGCCTTTTTATAATTCCCTTGGGTCATATAATACGTCGCTTGTTGATTCGCCGTAACAAACCAATCCAATGGGCTAGCTTGTGCCTGTTGGCCTAAAGGTAAAAATAACAGAATTGAGAAAACCCACTGTAACGTGAATCCTTTACGGAACCACAAAGCAACAATCAGAGTTAACACAATGATCATGAAATGAGACTCATCTTGCCAACTGCCCGTTTCAGAACCATTGCCAAGTGCCATATAGTAACGAATGAGTGAATTATCATTGACGCTCATTGAGTTGGCATTAAATCCTGAAACATTGAGTTCAGTGGCTAAACTTTTACCCAATGCATTTAGGTATAACACATTGAGATCCATATGATGTTTTTTTGCAAAATAGCTTAACTGCTTTTGCCCTGAACTCATTCCATCCGTCACTAACAAGATCGCGGCATTATCGACAACAGCGCCATCAGTCAATTTAAATCGCTTCACTAAACGCGCTAGATCGCCGCCATCCTCGGGCATAACATCCGGAGATAGATAACTTAAATATAATGAAAGTAATGCCTCATCTTTTGTTGGAGGGATCAGTACATGAGATGAACCCGCCGTCGCAATAATTGAGATTGGTCGATTAATTCCAGCATTAATTAAGGTATTGATTAGCAATTTACTTTTTGTCGTTCGATCGGGTGCAACATCTCTCTTTTTCATCGACTGCGATTGATCTAACACAATATAAAGCGGTGAATGACTGCTCTGTTTATTATCAGCAATTCGCCACACGGGTTTTGCAATAATCAGCACTAAAAGAAACAACAAAATGGTGACAAAAATCAGCGGCTGCAATCCTTTACTTCTTTTCGGCTTTTTTATTAAATAACGTAATAAGTGGGGTGCAATTGCCCCCTTTAACATAGGAGACTGTTTCTCTCGGATTAATAATTGCCAAACAAGGAGCGCAATAATTGGGATTAATAACCAAAATAACGAGATATCTAAAAAATGAAAATGACTCATTACGCGCGCCTTCTTTTGTATTGAAGCGTAATTAACCCAACCCACATCAATAAGTAATAGAGTAATAGTGCCAATAGAATGTGTGGGTACAAAAATTGATAAGGTTGATGAGAAATCGAACTAAAGTTACTTGGTTCAATCTTATCTATCTGTTTAAAAACATCTGCAAGTGAATTTCTATCCAAGGCTAGATAACTTTTACCCCCCGTCATTTGAGCGACCTTCTTTAATGCCGTGACATCTACTTTTGTATTTGGATCTTCAGTTTTTGGATCACCAATCGCAATGGTATAAATTTTTATTCCTTTCGATTTAGCCACTTTTGCCGCTTCTACAGGAGGAAGACGGCTCATAGTATCATTACCATCTGTCACCAATATCAACATCTTATCTTTGGAGTTTGAACCATCAAAGGCTTTAATACTCAAACCGATAGCATCACCAATCGTCGTTGCTGGCCCTGCTACACCTGTTGATAAGTTCTTCACGATTTGTACCCAAGTTGAGGTCGAGTTAATAAAAGGGGCTTGAAGATAGGCGCCACTTCCAAAAACGATTAAGCCTAAACGATCACCTTTACGCTTCTCACCAAAGGATTGCACAATATTTTGTAATGCATGCCAGCGAGAGATTTTGCGATGATTCGGTGCCGTAAAATCGACTTTATCCATAGATTGTGACAAATCTAACGCCACCATTAAGTCTCTTGCCTGACTTTTTTCAACAATAGGTTTCCCTAATATCACGGGTTGTGCGGTACAAATCACTAATAATAGCCAAGTCATAATTAGGGACCAGGTTTGAATTTTTTGACGTTTTGGCACCGTACTCTGCTCAGACGCTTCTTTACTGGTTTCATCGACCACTTTATTAAAAAATGGCGCAAACACAGACACTTCCTGACGCTTATAAGAAGGAGCAAAAAAATAGATTAATGGCGCTAAAAAGATCAGTAGTAACCACCAAGGCGATAAAAATGTCATTATCTTTCTTCCTTATGCTGTTTCAACCAATTCACAGCGGCTGCTATCGCCAAATGATTCAAATTCGAATTGAAATGTTCATTAGGTCGATAATCAACTTTAATTAAATAATCACGGATCTGTTCACTAAACAGAGGTTGATCCACTTTACTGTCGAGAAAATCAAACCATTGATGGTGATATAAACCATTTGGAAAATCATAAGGGTAAACAAGAATTGCTGCTTTTTTTAATATTCGCATTAATGACTTAATGGCCAGATTCTCATCGACAGTTAATATTGCTTTTACTGCTTCTCTTCGATAAGCATTCTTTTTCCAACGTTTTATTTTTTTACTCCCCAGACAACAAGCAGTAAAAGAATACAGGCCATCAATAACTTCGTCGTTAAAGTGAGAGAGTAAATAGGCAAAGAGTTTGGCTGAAAAACCTGTTGGTTATTTTTTAGCAGATAGTTACCAAAACCCGCAGGAATATCAAAAATAGATTGACCAAAATGATTAAGCATATGCACCGCCCAACAGTTTAGATAACTGCAAATATGACGATTCTGTTGTATTAAATTCAATCACAGGAAATGCACTAAAATTTAGCTCTTTTTTAATATCAGCGAGACGCTTATCAATCGCTTGACGATATAAAATCAAATCATCTCTATTTTCATCAAGCATCACCTGTTTTTGACCATCAGTAATCGCCAGACCAACCGCTTGTTGATAATCAAGCTCTAAGGGATCATTAATCAAAAAGAGAATAATATTATGACGATGCGCATTCTGTTTTAATTTCGCTAACAACTCATCACTCAGATTTAAGCCATCCGTCACAAAAACAAACGTACCACTCATTCCTAACGTTTGAATGGCATCATCGATTAACTTAAGATGATCCTTTGTGCGACTTCCCGTTTTTTTGTCAACACCGAGAGCACTACTTGATAAGCTTTGATTTGATTTAACGAGTTCAGATAACCAAGCGTTAAAGCTACTTGAAGCGCGAGTTGATGGAAAAAAGGCATTTGAATCCGTTGCAAGGACACCGCCACCCACACGATCACCCTGCGCTTTAAAAAGATACCCCATCATGATCGCTAACTCAGCTGCAATCACCGACTTCATATATTGCTCACTACCAAAAAAAAGCTCAACTCGTTGATCACAAAGGATGATTGCAGGACGATCTGTCTCTTGGGTATAGACTTTGGAGATTAATTTTTGACTTCGTTGAGAACATTTCCAATCGATATTCTTTACCGAATCCCCTTGTTGATAAGGTTTTAACTCTTCAAAGCTTAATCCCGTCCCTCGTAAAAGAGAGCGATGTTGGCCTGAAAATAACCCACTAGGACGAAACTTGACATTCAGAGACAGAAAGCGTGAACACTGTTCTAAATAAGATAAACGAGAATAGTCGAGACAAACTCTGTGATCACTCATAACTGACACCTTAACCTAATAAGACTTTTTGGTTAATTTCATCAATAATATCTTTAACCGTAAGTCCTCGAGATAAAGCATCAAAACTTAATTTTATGCGATGACCTAACACTTGATGAAGTACCGCCTTAACATCTTCTGGGCTGACAAAATCACGACCTTCAATATAAGCATGAGCACGTGCAGCTTTATCTAACGCTAAGGTTGCACGTGGGCTTGCACCAAATGAGATAGATTTTGATAGGTTTTGGTGGTCATCAATAACCAGTGCTGGGGTTCGTGTCGCGATAATTAGATCAACAATATACTGCTCTATAGATTCTGAGGTATAAAGAGTTTTCACCTCTTCACGGGCATTTTTAATAAATTCAGGGGAGACCTTTTCTAGAATCTTTTTAGTGATCTGCTCGCCTTTTACTAACCGTAAAACTTTTAACTCTTGGTCACGATCTGGATAATCAACAGACACTTTCATTAAAAAGCGATCTAACTGAGCTTCAGGTAAAGGATAAGTGCCTTCTTGCTCAACCGGGTTCTGAGTAGCAAGCACCATAAAGATATCGGGCAAAGGGTACATTTTACCGCTCACCGTGACTTGGCGTTCTTCCATCGCTTCTAATAATGCAGATTGCACTTTTGGTGGCGCACGGTTAATTTCATCGGCAAGAAGAATATTGGTGAAAACAGGGCCTTGAACAAATGAAAGTGTCGAGCCTTCAGAAATAGACTCATAGCCAATCACATCGGTGGGCATCAAATCTGGGGTAAACTGAACACGATTAAGTTCAACATCTATGCTGCTTGCTAATGAACGAACAGAGCGTGTTTTAGCCGTACCAGGAAGGCCTTCTAATAAAATATGAGTGTCAGCAAGTAGCGCAATAAGCAGTGCATTAACAACATGCTCCTGACCTATCACTTCGCCTTCTAAACTATTTTTTAAAGATTGTAATGCAGTATGATTACCAATATCGTTCAACATAAATCACCTATGAAATTTTTCAATCATAGTAATTTAAATGTATAAAAGATAAAGATACGGTAACTTAAACGTCAATTAAACTGTATTTAATTAAAAAGAATAACTTTTGATTATATAGAGATAACAATCATCACTGTCTAAAAACATCGAGCATATTAACGATATTTCTCAGTTAGTTGACTTATCATCTCTCGACACCACTTATTCCCTTCTTCATCCGTTTGACTTTGATGCCACACTGCATAGATAGAAATCTTACTTGCTGCAAAAGGCAGAGGAATCACCTGAAGATTCAATGCATCAGCATACTCTTTAGCTAATATTTCTGGAACAACTGAGAATAAATCAGTAGAACTCACCATCATTAAACTACTTAAGCTGCTATCGCTACGATAAACAAAATTAGGCGCCTCAGGATGTTGTTCAATAATAGAGCTGAATAAAACCTTTTGAAATTCATCCGTCGACCATTGGATCTGTTTTTCTGAAAAAAACTGTGAAATCGTAATATTACCATTGATTCTTGGATGATCTTTTCTAGCGATAATACAACACCGTTGATTCATAATCATTTGACTAGAGAAGCTAGGCTCAGTCGGTCGTAACGTTGAAATGATTAAATCGACTTTTCTTAAACGTAAATCCTGCAATCTTGCGGTAACATCTAACTCAACAGGAACCGCACGTAACATAACATGAGGAAGGTTATCTTTTTTATATTCAAAGAAATCACGCATAATAAAGTAATCAATATCGGAATGACTTGAGATACGAAATACTCTGGTCGATGTTTGAGGATCGAAGCTCTCAAATTCATTTGCACTATCGAGGAGCGTTAAAAGAGAGGTTTCAATTTGTGCATGAAGCGTGACTGAAAAACTAGTAGGAATAATCCCCTTTCCTTTTCGAATGAAAAGAGGATCTTTATACTGTTCACGTAATCTATTCAAAGCATAACTTACCGCTGGTGCGGTTATATCAAGAATTTTAGCTGTTTCACTAATGCTCTTGGTTTTCATCACAAGATCGAAGGTTTTAAATAAATTAAGATCCATAATTAGCCAACATAGTTTTAAATATGTTTTTAGTATGGCTTATAATTCTTTAAAAACTAATCAATTTTTTCAAATAACATGAAAAAAATCATCGTCTACAGCTAGCTATAACATTAATAAATCAACGATATAAAAATATTAAAACTTAAACAGAATAAATATGGATATCATTTAGTGAATTTTTTGCATCATACAAGTCGGTAAATCCGTTTTTGTCTCCATACAGAATTTAAACCAACGAGTTGGCCAAAATATACGAGTGGATGTACCTAGTTGAACACACGTCATATCTAGGTTATTAACTTGATGACGCTTACCTAATACGACGGATTCAGTTTTAGACAGGTAGCACTCTTGCTTAAGTTGTCCTTTTCTTGATAAATCCATCACCCAATTGGCATCACCTTGTTGACTCAACGCATTATAGTACGCCGAATTAGCTTGATTAACCGCAGTTAACTCTGCCTCAGTTGCATGAATTTGTGGGACTTCTGGTTGTAATCCCTCTTGAAGCGGTGCTGCAATCACTTGAGTTGAACTTACAACCAATATTGAAAAAATGATGGTCGATAAAATTTTTGAAAGTCGGCTAAGACAAGATTTAAAATACAATCGATTAAAAGAAAACATTCTTATACCTTAAAAAAAAGCTTCTGATAGTGCTTAGTAAATCAGAAGCTAAAAAATGAATCCGTTTCCAGATATTATTTAATACCAACTTGCTTTAAAAGCGCATCACTGTGTTTACCATGTGCGACAGGTTTACCCAGACGTCTTAATATAAAAGCGAAACCAGCATCGGCGTGTTGATAAAATTTATTCCAACCCGCACAAAGATAGTTAAGCCCCTCTTCACCGTCTTTAGTTTTAATAAATCGATTTTTGGGACACTCACCAAAACAAGCGAATTTATAATCACATTTTTGACATTGAGTTGGCAGCGTTTTAGATTTAGCTAAACCAAACTTTTGTTGGGACACTGAATATGCCATCTCACTTAAATTACTGTCTTGAATATTACCGACTTTATATTCAGAGTAAACATAGTGGTCACAGGTATAAACATCACCATTTGGTTCCATTGCCAACCCTTTACCGCACATCTCCCCAAGCGTGCAAAGTGGGTTTTGATTCCCCATCCATGCTTCCAAAAAAGCTTCAAAGTATTGAACAAAGACGTTACCTAAATCGTTACAGATCCACTCATTAAAGATGGCAATCAGGAAGTTACCCCAAGCCTGATCTGAAACACAAAATGATTCAACAACAGAATCTTTTGAACTAGGTAATAATCGTTTATCCCCTTGAGTTAAGCGTTCATCAACAGACCAAGTATTAGGTGCTGTTTCACGAAAACTTTTAGTTTCAACGATTGGAATGAACTGCATTTGAGGTGATCTTACTTCGTCGCGTAAAAAGCGATACACTTCCAAAGGATTACGACTCGTTAAGTTATTGACACAAGTTAAGGTAGCAAAAGGGATTTCATATTGATGTAGAAGTTCAATCGATGCCATTACTTGTTTAAATGTACCTTTGCCTGAACGAGTTGTTCTGTAGGCATCATGCATCATTTGAGGGCCATCAATACTAATACCCACTAAGAAATTATTCTTTTTTAAGAACTCACACCATTTATCATTTAAAAGCATGCCATTAGTTTGTAAATCATTAGAAATCTTAATACCAGATGGCTTATATTTTTTCTGTAATTCAACAATTTTTTCAAAGAATGAAACACCTAACATGGTTGCTTCACCACCTTGCCAAGAGAAGATGATTTCAGGTGTATTTTGTCCTTCAATATACATACGAATATAGGTTTCTAAGTTTTCTTCACTTAGCGTTGGCGTACAGCCTTTTTTATATTCGAGAAGATCCTGCTTACTAAGGTAATAACAGTAATCACAATCTAAATTACAAGCAGCGCCAATCGGCTTAGCCATCAAATGCATGCGCTTAGACGCTTTTCCGTTAAATTGTGGCGCAGCTTGAAGAACAAAATCGTTATTTTTCATAATAAAATCACCTGGACAGTTAGTGATAAGCAATATAACCCAAAACTATAATGCGTCCATGCAACCTCATTTATGCAGTAATTAAGTCATACTTAATCCACAAAAATAAGATATTAAAATCAATGTGATATAGCTTTAATTAAATTGATTTTTTGGCTTTCAGTTAACTGCGTATTTTGAATAAGCAATAAAATAGATTGATAAGCACCATCGTTACTTGTTGAAGCATGATTAGTCACGCTGGCCGTAGTTGAAGTTGACTGTAAAGTTGGCTCTTGAACTTGATGAGAATAACGTTGTTCTGATGGCTGACTAACCGGATGTTGTTGAGCCTGTTTTAATGCCGCTTGTTGTTGAGTATTTGCTGAGGGCTTTTCAGTCTGATACGCATTCTCTTCTGCTGTTTTTGGCATATTGAATTTACCCGCTGAAATATCTTGGGCGGTATTATCATACTGTGCCATTCTTTGCATATTCTGATATAACGCACTGTTAGCGTCACCATTATCTAACGTGGCATTTGTACCTGCATTTGAATAAAAAGGTAAAAGTGCAACTAATAACAATAATTTTTTCATAATATAAACTCACAAAATAAAAAAAGGGTGAATAGAATCCACCCTTACTTACTCATTAAATCATTGAAGATTAACGATGATTAACAACTAATTATTTAGCGTCAACTTTAGAACCACCAGGGCCCATACCGAAGTTCTTATAAACCATTTCACTTGCGCCACTCATAGTGAATGAGCCAGGACGCTGTGAAGGTGGGTACTCTTTATAAGTCATTAGGTGTTCTTTAACTAATTCGTTCGCTTTATAGAAAACAAATACGTTATCAAGTTCCCAGCTCCAATAGTTATTAGAGTTATGGTCTGCTCTTTCGAACGGGTCAGTTCTTAAGTTAAAGATCTTAGGTAGACGTAACCATGTGAACGGTTCAGCCCAAAGTGCCATTGTTTTAGCACGTTGTTCACCATAAACCACTTTCCAATCTGTTGTACCTTTACCGCCACCAACGTAGTTATCTTGAGAGTAACGAACTGCGACGATTTGTGCATCGGCGTTATATTCGAACACTGATTTACGAGGTGTCTTATCTACACGGCCAGCAAAGTAATCGTTCATGTTATAACCATCTAAATGGATCTTGAACTCTTTGTTATTTGCTTTATATCCGCCTTTTAACAGCTCTTGCTTGATGTTTGGATCACCCGCAGCAGCAACTAAAGTAGGTAGGAAATCAAGACCAGAAACCATGCCATTTAGAACACGACCACCACTCCAGTGACCAGCAGGCCATCTTACGAATGCAGGTACACGGTATGCGCCTTCCCAGTTTGTCTCTTTCTCTGAACGGAATGGTGTTGTTGCACCATCAGGCCATGCATTGAAATGAGGACCGTTATCCGTCCCGTACATTACGATAGTGTTATCAGCAATACCTTTATCATCTAAATAATTAAGAAGCGTACCAACATCTCTATCATGAGCGACCATTGCATCATTATAGAACCCTTGACCAGAGATGCCTCTGTCTTTTGGATCGATGTGAGTTTTAAAGTGCATCTTAGATGAGTTCCACCACACGAAGAATGGTTTCTTAGCAGCAATTGCCTTATCCATAAACTTCATTGTGCGAGCAGTAATATCTGCATCAATAGTTTCCATGCGCTTGATAGTTAATGGTCCAGTATCTTTGATCTCACCATCAGCTGTTGCATGAATAACACCGCGCGGTCCATACTTCTCAAGGAACTTAGGATCTTTTGGATACCAATCATGCTCAGGCTCTTCCATCGCATTTAAGTGGTATAGGAATCCGTAAAATTCATCAAACCCGTGGTTCGTTGGTAGATCTTTATCTTTATCACCAAGGTGGTTTTTGCCAAATTGGCCTGTCATGTAACCCATCTTGTGTAAAGCTTCTGCGATTGTTAAATCATCATCAGCAATACCTGCTGGAGCACCTGGCAGACCAACTTTAGTCATACCTGTACGAAGACCATCCTGTCCAGTAATGAATGCACTACGACCTGCAGTACAAGATTGCTCACCGTAATAATCGGTAAATGCTACACCTTGGTTAGCGATTTTATCGATATTAGGTGTTTTATAACCCATTAGACCACGGTTCCAGAAACTAATGTTCCAAGTACCGATATCATCACCCCACATTACAAGAATGTTTGGCTTAGCCGTTGGCGCTTCAGTTGCTGCGTGAGCACCAACAGAAGCCACTGTCGCCGTTGCTAATAAAGCAGACGTTAACAGTTTTTTCTTAAATGTTTTTTTACTGAATAAGTTCATCAAATTTACCATTCATTGTTAAAAAAAGATGCTTGACTCCGAGCGACTCGGCTCAAGTGGGTATATTTTTATTGATTTCAAGGAGATTGAGAAGATGATGAGCTTTAAAGGTCAATTAAATATTATTTAATCCACAAGCTTAAATAAAGATAAACACTTAAATATCAGGCAGTTGAATGGAGTAATACGAATGACACATTTACTTACAATATTTATCTTTTTATTTATACATTTCAAGCACTTGTGTTTAAAAATAACATGAATGGAATTAATTTATAACAAAGTGGTTTTTTATGTGAATAAAAAAATCCACAGCCTTTCTTTAATCAATTTAAAAGAAAAACTATGGATTTTGTAGGTAATATTGAACTAATTAACGCTTCAGCGTTGCACCATTCGAACTAATCACATCTTGATACCAAAAGAAACTCTTCTTGCGACTTCTTTCAAGGGTACCTGAACCGTCATTATGGCGATCAACATAGATGTAGCCATAACGCTTACTCATTTCAGCCGTTGAATTCGCCACTAAATCAATCGGTCCCCAACTGGTAAAGCCCATCAACTCCACCCCATCTAAAATCGCTTCTTCAGCTTGAACTAAATGGTCATTTAAATAAGAGATGCGGTAATCATCAATAATTTCACCACTTTCCGTCACCGTATCTTTTGCGCCTAATCCATTTTCAACGATAAAAAGCGGCTTTTGATAACGATCGTAAAGTAGGTTCAATAAGTAACGTAACCCTTTCGGATCAATTAACCATCCCCACTCACTCTTTTCTAAATGAGGATTTGGAACGCTTGCAAGAATATTTCCGGTCTCTTTATGTTTAGGATCAGCACTTGCACAACCACTGGCGTAGTAGCTAAACGAAATAAAATCAACACTTGCGGCGGCAAGATCGGTAATATCTTGTTCAGTCATTTGAACATTAATATTGTTATCACGGAAATAACGCAACATGTAACCTGGGTACTTACCACGCGTCTGTACATCACCAAAGAACAGCCATTGGTTATTTTCATGCATTGCCGCTAGTACATCATTGGGATGACAAGTGTAAGGGTAATTAACCGCCCCTAATAACATATTACCAATTTTCGCATCAGGAATAATTTTATGGCATAACTCCACCGCTTGAGCACTTGCCACCAGCTGATAATGAATCGCTTGGAAAATTTCTTGCTCTGAGGCTTGTTCATCTAAACCAACACCGGTAAATGGCGCATGAAGTGACATATTGATTTCATTAAACGTCAACCACAGTTTTACTTTCTCTTTATAACGTTCAAAAACGGCGGTAGCGTAGTTAATAAAGAATTGAATGAGTTTTCGATTTCCCCACCCACCATAACTTTCAACTAGCCCAAAAGGCATCTCGTAATGTGACAGCGTCACGAATGGCGTAATATTATGCTTAGCTAATTCATCAAATATTTTATCGTAATAAGCGAGTCCTGCTTCATTGGGTTCGGATTCATCGCCATTGGGAAAAATTCGCGTCCAAGCAATAGAAAGACGAAGACAGTTAAAACCCATTTCGTTAAATAGTTCGATATCTTCCGGGTATCGATGATAAAAGTCGATAGCGAGATCTTTAATTCCTTCCGATTTACTCTCTTTGGGTTGGTGGTCACTTAAAATACCTTGAGGCAACAGATCTGACGTTGATAACCCTTTACCATCGGTTAAATATTCACCTTCAGTTTGGTTAGCGGCAATTGCCCCACCCCAATAAAATCCTTCCGGAAAACTACTCTTGATTGTCATAACATTGAGTCCTTATATAGCAGTGGATGATAGCTTTACTTATTAATAGATTATCCCGAAAATGAAGATAAGTTGGTACTATTTAATGATAAATCTCATTCAAATTAGTTTAGTATATTGCTATTATAAATTATCTAAAATTTCGAAAGTAACTAAAATGAGAATTACAATACAAGGTGGCAGCTTTGAATTGGCTGTGGAAGTTCCTTATAGCATTGAATTAATTGAAGAAGCTCAATCAATTTATAAAGAAACAAAACTATTAACTAAGAGCAGTGATGGTGCAATTACCCGATTCTTACAGATAATTATCGAGCACCAAGACACCACCCAAGAAGATGATGATGCATGTGGATACGCTATTTTTGGTTTATTAGGTTGGTATCACATTCAAATTGAAGCGGTAACTTCAGATGAAGATGTGACGATAGATCTTCCAAATATCATGCCGCATATTATCAATCCATACGGGGATCAAGCACCAACAATCCATTAAAGTTCCGATTGTAAGCATGACATTTATACCTTAAGTCAATGGAGTTGCTAGTAAGTTGCACGTGAATGAACGTCGTCAACAATCTAGCACCTTCAAGTAATAAGGGGATAGACAGAGAGTAAATAAGCGTCGTTTACTAATCTATCCTCTTTTTACATGAACGATTTACAGCCAGATATTAACGTAAAAGTATTAAATTAAAATCAAATCAGCATTTATCTCTTCGCTCATTTCATGAGTATTACAATGAAGAATATAACTCCGATGACAACCTTTCTCAGCAATAATTAATGGTACTTCATATTGATGAACTAATTGATTTAATTCATCATAAAGTGAACCTAGCATTAAATGAACATTCGAAGCTGCAAACTGGAAAGTTTCTAATATAAAACGACTGTCATTAAATGCCGCTTTGCCTTTATCATTCATCTCTTTATGACTATTTTCTTCAATAAATAGTCTCAACTGTGGCCATTGAATCAATGCTTTTTTATCAATATATTTATCTGGTGGAAAATACGCTAAATGCAATTCAGCATTCAATTCTTGAGCTATTTCAATGGATTTAGAGATAACGTCAAAACTATTCACATTTTGAATATCTACAACTGAAATAATTGCTCTGTCCTTATACCTAAACGTCGTCATAACAACACTATCCAATAAAATTTAGTTAGCATCTTTATACATCATCTATTTGGTCGATAAAATTTAAATTCCTTGAATCATCTATTCATAAAACTTGAATCTTTAACCAATGAATTTAAATTATCGGGAATGCTTTTTATCGAGACTAACGTTGATCCCGCAGCACAACCATTAGCCAATTGAGAGCTTCTTCTATCTGCAGTCAATGTATTGACTGCCCCCGCTAGACAAATATTATTATAGTTTAATGTTAACCAAGCACCTTGATAAATGGCTACGGTTTTTAGACGAACTTTGTTTGTCTTTTTAACTACGGCAACAATTGCGCCTCGCAGATTACTAATAAGCACTTTATCCCCCTCATTCACACTGAGATAGTTAGCATCTTCAGGGTGGATATAAACAAATTCACTATACATAGTTTTATCCGCTAATTGACTATGCAACTGATTAGATTTATGGGGTGTAACGAGATGGAAACCGTTCTCTTTATTTTCTAAAGCCCACTCTTCAGGCTCCATCCATTGTGGAAATGGCGGGCAATCTCGATAATTAAAATCGGCAATAGTTTGACTATATATTTCAATCTTGCCACTGGCTGTTTTCAGCGGAAATCGATCTGGATCAGCTCTAAAACTATGATATTTAATTAAAACCTTGCTGTCAGAAATATATGATATTGGATAAACCTCGCCTTGCTCCCAAAATTGATTAAACGACGGCAAGCTTTCTTTTAAATTCAACGGCTGATCTTCAAGTGAACTGTAGAATGCGTTTAACCACTCAAACTCATTTTTCCCTTCGGTAAATTGATCCTCTTTTCCTAATAAATGACTTAACTCCCTAAAAACTTGAAAATCAGTTTTAGCTTGATATTGCGGTTCAATTAACGCTTTCATTGGGACGATTCGATGATGACTTTCACTTCCCATTAAGACTAAATCATCACGCTCATAAGTCGTCGCAATAGGTAAAACAATATCAGCATATTGAGCAGTGGCCGTCCAATAGGGATCAGAAACGATAATTAACTCAGGCTTTTTCCAAGCTTTAATTAATCGTTGGGTATCTTGATGATGAGAAAAAGGATTTCCACCCGCCCACCAAATCATCTTAATATCTGGATAAGTATATTGTTTACCATTATGGTTAAATTCTTTATTCGGTGTTTCTAAGGCTTGAACAATACTGGCAACAGGAATAGTAAATAACGGTTTAGTATTATCAGTTAAAGGATTACCTATTTTTAATTTATTATCTGCTGTTAACGACGTTTTATTAAATCGATACGCTAAACCAAAACCCCCACCAGGTAAACCTATCTGCCCCATTAATGTCGCTAAGGTAACCAACATCCAATGCTTCTGCTCACCAAATTGTTGACGTTGCATACTCCAACCAGAGATAATAAACGTACGATGAGAGGAGAATTTCTCGGCTAAACCTTCGATCTCATCGACAGAAACATCACAAATATTTGCCGCCCAACTGCTTGTTTTCTCAATACCATCTTCGTCCCCATTAAGATAACGATTTAAATGGTCAAAACCGACACTGTACGTTTGAATAAACTCACAATCATGTTGACCATTTTTAATCAAGGTATGTGCAATACCTAACATTAAAGCGGTATCACTGTTGGGTTTAGGGGCAATCCATTGACAGTGCTGATTCTCTTGAGTGTTTGAAGTCGATAAATATTCTGCTGTTTCAGAGAATCGGGGATCAATGACAATCACTTTTTTGCCACTCGCTTTCAATTCAGCGAGAAACGTCTGCCCTTCCTCATCAGCCACTGTCCAAGCGACATTTAACGTCACTTTTGGGTTTGCAGCCCAAAAAACCACTAATTCACTATTATCGATAATGTCAGGGTAATTGGTTTGTTGGTCATAAACCTCATTGTTCCCCGTCACATAAGGCATGATAAGTTGTGATGCACCAGTAGAATAATCACCTGTTGAGCCGACATAGCCACCAGCAAGATTCATATAACGACGAAGTAAAGTTTGAGGTTGATGAAGTGTTGACGTTGATGCCCAACCATAGGAACCAGCATAAATTGCTGGTGAACCAAACTTATTTCGAATTTTTAAATGCTGTTGATGAATAAATTCATAGATTTGTGACCAACTCATGGCAACAAAGTCATCTTTACCACGTAATGATTGATGGTTTGGCCAATGTTCTAAACAGGATCGGCGAATCATTGGCTGCTTTATTCTACGATTAGAATAAATCTGATTAGCCACTTGAGACTGCATTCCATTCGGAAATTGGCAACGATTGTCAGCTTTAGATGAAATAACCCTGCCATCTTCAACTTTCGCAGAGATTAATCCCCAATGTGCCGCTGTTAGATGGTTTTTTGTCATTTCAAAATCCTACCAATAAGAAGAGCAATTACAATTAATATCCAAAATAACCTGAAGTTTACAATATAAATAGTCACTTCGATAATCTGATTAAACTCAAGCTAACTGACTGAAGTAATTAAAGTATAAACTCTAAATAATTAACCATGAATTAAAGCTTCTGCTATCAATCATCATAATATTGCTTTATTTCTATCAAAATTACATTAAAATAGCGCCTCTTTAAATCAAGACGGTGTAAAATGATAGACTTAGCCATATTACCAGTGTATTTCACTGCCATTATCGCCCTTTTACTGATTCCAGGCCCCGATATGTTATTAATTGCCAGTTCAAGTTTAAGTTATGGCAAAAAAGTAGGCTTATTCGCCACATTAGGTAACTGCACATCTGGACTAATATTAACGTTACTTGCCGCCCTTGGTGTTTCGACCTTAATCAGTATCTATCCTGTTTCTTTACAGTTTTTACGTATTGCTGGTGCACTTTATTTACTAAAAATGGGTTGGGACAGCTTTACTGCCGATAATAGTCAAGCACCTGAAATCAAAGAGAACAATAATTTAGCAAAATTACTCTATCGACGCGCCGTATTTAGTAACTTATTAAATCCAAAAGCATTGATCTTTTTCATTCTGTTCCTACCTCAATTTGTCTCAAATCATATTGCTGCAAGTTCAGGCATTCAGATGTTAACGTTAGGCTTAATCTTGAATGTGATGGGTCTGTTGTTTAATCTCATATTAGTACTCCTAGTTGGAAGCCTTGGAAAAGTATTATTAACCAATCCGAAGGTTCAGCATTATCAACATAAAGTGATGGGACTGGTTTTCTTTGCTTTAGCCATTTGGTTAATCTTTACCCAGCTTCCAACAGTGCACGCAATATAACTCTACGAACTGATTACACCTCATCTATTTTAAGTTGCAGTTTCCCCACTGCAACTTCAATAACTAAGCCTAAAATCAACCTATCGTAAAAAAGAAAGTCTGCTTTTTACTTATTGTTACCGTTTCTTTTTTGAATTCGATAAAATACATCAATTATTTATTACGAGTCACAAAATTAATAACATTTAGTTTAATTCTCTCTGTATATCATTAAGATAGAGATTATTATTTATCATTTAATTAACAATATGAACTCAAAAAAAATATCGAGCTTAGAGCTAGGTCGTTTAATTGCCATGCTGGCGATTATTGCTATTCATAGTCAGCTTTTTATGAAAGCGCCACTGATTAATGATCAACCGATTATTGGCGAATTGATTAACCAAGGTGCTCGTTTTGCGGTGCCACTGTTCTTTTTGATCTCTGGTTACTTAATTGCGCCCAAACTACTTAATTCCCCATTTAGTACATTCAAACAATACTCCATACCTCTATTCAAAATTTGGATTGTATGGAGCCTTATTTCACTCGCGACTCCCTTTAATATGGGAAAAGTAATGGAGCATGGTTATATCGCTGAACGTACTGGATATTTTAATTATCTGATGATGAAGCCTTTAAACAGTGTTATGGAAGGTGGATTAGTTCATCTGTGGTTTTTGCCTGCCTTAATTATTGCAGTTGGGATTATTGCGGTATTAGTGCACTTCAAGCAACTTAAACTGTTACTGCCGCTTAGTATTTTACTCTATCTCTATGGTGTGCTTGCTGGCAGCTATCAACCTTTAACTGAACTGAGTTCTCCATTTTTTACTCGTAATGGCCCCTTCTTCAGTACATTAATGGTCACTCTTGGGTTTATCATTCGAAAGCACAATATTAAAATCAGTTTTAGTAAGGGGTTAGTCATCATGTTAGTCGGTATGGGGTTACACTTTTATGAAGCGTTAAGCTTAGTTCAAGATAATATCGCCTTCGTTATTCATGACTTTCTATTCGGTACTCTACTTTGGGGGCTAGGGCTATTTATAATGCTATTAGCAAAACCAAACTGGGGTAATAGAACATGGGTGTATCAATTATCAGCTAATATTTTGGGTGTTTATGTTATTCATCTCATTATTATTATCTTAATGAAAAATGTAGTTGGTATTTTGCAGTTCAGTCCAATTATTGCTGATATTACCGTTTTTACTTTTACCATTATTCTTTCGTGGTTTATTGTTAATCTAATAAACAACAGTCAATTAAGACGGTGGCTTTTACGCTAGCTCTTTTTTTATAAATACCTCATTATTTATCCAGCTGATAAGTATCTTCTTATCAGCTGTTTTAAACTCTTTTCTTAAAGATTATTCTCACCGTTCATTATTAAAGAACAGAAGCGCTCGACAATCAAACAACTTTTGAACAATAAAAACACGCCCTTCAAATAAGCTTAAAATAGAGGCACAACCCCTCCCTCTCACAAGGGGTAGTCCTTTATAGGTGTGCAATAGAAACCCTCCAACCTCTTATAGGTATTCGCTAAATAAATCAATGATTGAGATCACATTTTCAAAGCGAAATTTAAATTCCAAAATTGAAAGTTAAACTTGCAACTCTTAATGCTCCCTATTCATTTATCGATTTTTTTATACTTATTTATTCGTTTTTAGTGAATATTAAACTTGTATTCAACTTGTATTCAACTTGTTTCTATCGCGAATAGGTGAGCAAGTACATTTTTGAAATCTTAAGTTACTTTGAATGTTAGAAACCTTTTAACGTATGATTCAGTTGTCGTTAAACAGGTTGCGAGGCAATGATTAACGACAAATTTAATCAGACAAATTTAATCAGACAAAATATTTAAATAGGAAAGCATCATGAAAATAGTTGTAGAATTCGATAAAACTGGTATCCATCAAGAAGCTCCATGGAGTCAAGCTCTTCACTTCCATAAAGGTTTCACATGTGCAGTAACACCTTTAATTGCATCTCAATTGATCAAACGTTCTATTGCACATTTAAAACTAGATTTAAATGGTCAGCCAGTCAATGTTGAAGAGCATTTTGCTGCTTAATTACATACCGTAACAGAGAGTCTTTTATTCATTTCAAAGTGCAGCTCATTTATCTGTATTGTATTTTGAGATGAATAACTTCTTTGGTTTATTAATCCTATATATACCCACTTTATATTATTTTTTGAATTTCAGGATAGTTATTATGAACCGAATTGTTATTGTTGGCGGTGGCGCTGGTGGCTTAGAACTTGCTACAAAATTAGGTAAAAGTGTTGGGCGCAATGAGAAAGCGCAAATCACACTCATTGACAGAAACAAAACTCACCTTTGGAAGCCTTTACTTCATGAAGTCGCAACGGGGGCACTTGATTCAGATATTGATGGTGTCAGTTACCTAGCACATGGTCATCATAACGGTTTTACTTTTAAACGCGGTAACCTTTCCGCAGTAGATCGTGAGAATAAAACCGTTACGATCGACCCAATAAAAGATGATGCCGGTAATTTAGTCATTACCCAACGTACCATCAATTATGATATTTTGGTCCTTGCGATTGGTTCAAAAGCCAATGACTTTAATACCTCAGGTGTTGCTGAACACTGTTTATTTTTGGATAGTTCAGAACAGGCCTTACACCTTCGTGAAATCATCAATAATGAATTCACCCGAATCAATGCAGCCAATAGCTCATCGAATTCAGATGAGACGCTTGATGTTGCAATTGTTGGCGGTGGTGCGACAGGTGTCGAACTTTCAGCAGAACTTCATAATGCCGTTATAGAATTAAACAACTATGGTATGTCCGGACTGAATTCTCAAAAATTGAATATTAATCTGATTGAATCACACACTCGTTTACTTGCAGCATTACCAGAAAAAATCGCAACCAAAGCGCAAGAAGGTTTAGAAGCGATTGGGGTTAATGTCCGTTGTAATACGCGTGTCACTCAAGCTGAAGCCGATGGTTTTATTACTGGTGACGGTGAAAAAATCAATGCTAAAATCATGGTTTGGGCCGCAGGTGTCAAAGCCCCTGAATTTTTGAAAAATATTGATGGTTTAGAAACTAATCGTATCAATCAATTGGTTATTAACGGCACCCTGCAAACCACGATGGATCAAGATATTTTTGCTATCGGAGATTGTGCAAGCTTTGTGCAAGCAGATAACACAACTGTGCCACCTACAGGTCAAGCTGCACACCAAATGGCGATGCATTGTTATAAAAACATTTGTAAAAAATTAAATTATCAACGTTTAGATAATTTTAGTTACACAAATAAAGGGACGCTTGTTTCATTAAGTCGCTTTAATACAGTTGGGTGTGTAACCAAGAAGTCAGTCGTAGTTAAAGGACAACTTGCACATACTATGTATGGTTCAATTTATCGTATGCACCAATTAGCGCTTCACGGTTATATGCGTACAGGTTTTATTATGTTGGCAAGTCGATTAAACAAAAAGATTAGACCAAGCTTAAAATTAGATTAAATCACGATACCCTTCTTACTTGAAGTAATTAGGGTGTTGATTGATGTTCTTACGCCGCAATCATTTAAACTCAACAGAGGTAATAATAATTGCGGCTTTTTAATATACATCTAATCTCTTTCATCCTTTCCGCATCATTCTATACCATCGTTTTCTATTTTTTACTTTCTACTTTCTACTTTCTACTTTCTACTTTCTACTTTCTACTTTCTACTTTCTACTTTCTACTTTCTACTTTCTACAGTATAAATTAATGATAAATATGTTTATCAATCAAATCATTTTAGATAATTATAATTATCACTTTTAATTATAAGCATCACAAAACTACATCCCGGCTGCTCAACACCCCAGTTAAAATGATTTAAATCAAACATTTAAATCACTTTAACCGTAATATGAATTCAAATATAAAAATAAATATGACTTCACAGGGATAGATAATGAATAAGACAATCATCACGACGGCTATTACGCTTGCATTAGCATCGGCAACCATAACAACAGCTCATGCAAGTAACAAAACTCTTAACAGTGTTAAGATTGATCAAGAAATCATGATCGACGGTAGTGCAGAAGGGATCTGGGACAGTGCTGAAAGCCTAAAAGTAAAACTGAATAAACTGCCCTATAAACCTGAAAATGGTTATGACGGAATCAAAAGAACAGATGTCTTTGTTAAATCATTATATGACAATGAGAATGTTTACTTTTTATATACTTATAAAGACCCAACAAAGAGCTTAAATCGCTTCCCATGGGTTAAGCAAGAAGACGGTACTTGGAAGCAGTTAATCAATAAAGATGAAACTGGCCACGAAAATACCTATTATGAAGATAAATTTGCCGTATATTGGGATATCAATACAGAAGGTTTTGCTAAAAAAGGGTGTAATGAAGCTTGTCACCGTGCTAAAGATGGCAAAATAAATGGAATTGAAGATAAAAACCCGGCTAGAAAATATACTGATGCTGGCGAATATATCGATATGTGGCACTGGAAAGGTGTTCGTCGTAATGAGTTTTCTCAGTTAGATGATCAATATGTTGATAGCAATACAGATCCAAAGAAAAATAAAGGATGGGGACGTAAAGGCGATGATAAAACGGGCGGTGTTTACGTTAATAATAAGAAAGATGGCCAACCAGCCTATGTGATGTCTGACTTGACGGATGAGTCTGTAATTATCGATGATAATAAGAAAGTCGCATTCACGGCAGATTATGATCAAACTTCTCGCATCCCTGGTGTTATCACTTCTGCATACACCGGCTCAAGAGGTGACGTTGTCACTAAGGGTGTTTGGGCCGAGGGTGTATGGACAATAGAAATCAAACGTAAGCTAATTACGACGCATACAAACTCTAAAACTCAAGATGTACAATTTGATGATCTAACGAAACAGTACCCATTTGGTCTTGCTGTATTTGATAACTCACAGATCAACCACCTTTACCACCGTGGTGCATATAACTTGAAGTTTAAGTAAGCTATAAAAATACATACCTAAAATAATTGAAGTTGCTAGTAGGCGAATGAATACAGCCAACAACCTAGCAGCTTCAAGTATGAGGGGTATATAGGTTTTATAATAACCTAGACTCAATATCTATCCCCTGCCGAGTAAGAAAATAATTTTTATCCTCATCCTGACTCACTAAATCACTTTTAATTAATTGGCGCAAATGAAAGTTAAATTTAGAATGATCTTCAAGATTAAGAAGTCTGCACAGATCCATAAATTTTAATAGTCGATACTGTTTTAGAATATTAATGGCTTGTCGTCTAATTGGGTTTGCTAAGGCTGAAAATACTTTATCTTCATCTTGGGATGCAGATTGATTTAATTGCTTTTTAGTCATCACCTTACGTACGGTTGTATTAAGCTCTTTTAGACTAAAGGGTTTAACTAAAAATTCATCCGCTCCTTTTTTCATTGCATCTACAGCAATATCTATGGTGCCGAAGGCGGTAATAAGAATAATCGCCGTTTTGGGTGCTTGATGCTTTATCACAGGAACGGCATCAATTCCTGTCATCCCTGCCATGATATAATCTAAAATAACAACATCAAAATAGTCTCGATTTATATAATTAATCGCTTGTTCTGCACTTTCACAGCTTGTGATAGTAAAATTATCCAACAGTAACGCTTCAACTATGGCTTCCCGTAACTCTTGGTTATCCTCGGCAATTAATATTTTTTTCATCATTATTCCTTTAATTATTTATATTGTATACTCAAGATAATTGGAGTGACTCGTCGGTGGGATATCTATCATATTGAATCAATCGGTAATCTTATGGTGCTCTTTAGGCCTTTGCTACTATTAACAAATTGCAAAAAGCCATTGTTATACTCCAAAATTTTAATCGTAAGAGGAATACCTAAACCTGTACCACTTTTTTTATCCTTAGTGGAAAAAAAGGGTTGTTTAACTTTATCGATATGATGGATAGCAATACCACCACTATAATCTAGAATAACAATCTCAACAGAAAGGTCGGTTAAAGTCGCAGAAATATCGATACGCTTTTCTTCTTTAGCGGCATCGATAGAATTATTGATAATATTAATTAACACTTCTTCTAGCTGATTTTTATTACCATATACACAAAGGTGATTAGGAATGGATACATTAATATTAAATAATTCTAGTTTATGCTGTAATAAAGCGATTGAATCTTGAACTAGGCTAATAACATGACATTGTGAATATTCAACATCCCCACGATGAGAAAATTGTAATAGCTCTTGGCTAATTTGAGCGGCACTCAAAACACCACATCTAATATGGGATAATTGTTTATTAATACGGGTAAAACTTTGCTCATTGAGTTCAACATTATTTTGATGGATTTGAGAGAGTTGTTGTTCTAATAAATCACACCGCATTAGACTGCTACTTAACGGTGTTTTAATTTCATGAGTAATACAGGCTGTTAACTCCCCAATATCTTGAAGTTTTTTATTATGGAATGCAGCTTCTAACCTAGATTCAATTTTATGTACTCGTTCATTATCAAAAATAGTTAAGGTTTTAATCAAATAGATTAAAATAAAGAAAGCACAAACCAAGCGAGTAATCGGACCTAAAATCACATTATCTATATATAAAAAACCAGAAAACAGACCATAAGCAATGATTGATAAACCGAGAAGGCGAAGTGAGCCCACCATTTTTTTCCATCATTTGCCAATTTATATGAGTAATCAATTAAACTCCCTCCAGCAATAATTCCAGCCGCTGAGCCAAAAATATATCGAGTTTGTAACATCAATAAATCAGCATGTTGTGGCATTGATCCTTGAATATGATAAATGAACGCATAAATTAGAAATAAAAACACCGCAACTTTTAAACTTAAGCTTAAGAGCTTTTTTAAGCGCCAGCGAGTCATCATTAACATTTTTAGAGCGAAATAAACCAAAGCAATATAAGAAACAAAAAGTTTAATCGCTTTAAGCATAATTACCGTTGATTGCATTTCAAGTTGAGGTTGATAAATATTGAGATATAAATTAGCCCACTCATGAGCACCATGAATAAAACCAAAAAGAGCTAATGCTGGTAATGCGCGAGCCAAAGCTAAATTACTCAGCTTAAAGTTATGAAAGTAAATTGAAAAGCCAATAGCAAAAAATATCAGCCCATAAATTAAGTAAAGGGTAAAATGAAAAAATGGATACACTGAGATACAACTTCTGGATTAAGTAATTATCGCGAACCTTACACTACCACTTAAGTAGTATCAATAGTCAAGGTATCAGTTAGTGACTTAAATCAGCAATTGGTATGTAAAAGGAGTTAATTAGTTTTTAACTTTGTATCATGTCGATACTTAACCACTTTTTGCACGATCATGCCGAAGATAATTAACCAAATAGAATAAAGTTGTAAAGATACAGCCGCTGGACCATGAAGTTGACTTGCAACAATTAAACAAAGTGCCGTATTTCTCATAAACAAAAGACTCACTGCTTCTGTTGTCACTTTATTTTTTCTGGCAAATAAATAAGCAAACAATACATGAATCAATGTCGCGAATAGACAGTACTCAAATAGATGCTCAGGCAATGTTATTGATGTGTGGTGATAAAACTTTATTCCAGCAAAGATAACGATAAGTAAAATAAGTAAATTGCAGATCTTGCCTGCCCACTTCCTAACTACCTCAACCAACTCAGGGAAATAAGCAGCAAAAGCCATACCTAAAATAATAGGAATCAGCAATTGTTTTAAAATCATTGAAGCGACAAACAACGGTGATAGTTTAAATGATAATGGCGTAACAAAACTAGCTAAAGTCATAACAATCGGTGTGCTAACTAAACTTACTATTAAGGCGATAAGTGTCGCTAAAACAGAAAATAGGACGATAGAGCTGTTTTCACAATTTTTTTGCACAGATTGAATCGCAATCGGGCTACCAATAAACAAATAACAGAGAAAAATTCCCTCTAAAACAGGTTTTCCTGGTTGTGGTGAAAAATAGATAAAAATTAATGCTAAAAGTGGCAATGCCAAACAGAATAGGATCGTCTTCCCTATATATGGATAGAGTGATTTACTGGTTTTTAACATTGATAAGGTAATCAATGTCCCAGTTGAAAACATCGAAATTGCTAACCAAAAAGAGAGGAGCAGATGCGTATTCATAGTCATGTACTTTCAATATTAAGTGAAACCACATCATAACACTGTAGAATAAAATTTCAGTAGCACAAACGCTCTGATTCCATTTAATCGTGCTTTAAATACCATTGAAACTGACAGAAATAAGATTCCATTATTAAGAAATTATGTAAATAAAAGTAAGATATTTTGAAAGGAAATAGCTAAAAAACTCTCTTATTCATCACCATTCAAAAAGAACAGAAAAATAAGAGAGTGATGATCGCCAAAATTACATTAAAGTACTTTTGATAAGAACTGCTTTAATCTTGGATTAGTCGGGTTGGTGAAAAAGTTTTCAGGATTATCTGAAACCACTAACTCCCCATCTTCCATAAATAACACCCGATCAGCCACCTCTTTGGCAAAACCCATTTCGTGAGTCACAATCACCATGGTCATCCCCTCTTTAGCAAGATCTTTCATGACATCCAGAACCTCGCCAACCATTTCAGGATCAAGTGCAGAAGTCGGTTCATCAAACAACATAATATTAGGTTTCATTGCTAATGCGCGGGCAATCGCAACCCTTTGTTGTTGACCACCAGATAAATGGTTTGGATAATTGGTCATTCGGTCAGAAAGTCCCACTTTATAAAGCAAGTCTTTACTGTGCTCTTCTACCTCTTTTTTATCACGGTTTGCCACTTTTAATGGTGCAAGCATCACATTTTCTAGGGCTGTTTTGTGAGGAAAGAGATTAAAGTTTTGGAACACCATTCCCACATCAGCACGAAGTTCGTTAATGTTCGTCGATTTAGCATACATATCCATACCATCAATCGTAATGTCACCAGAGCTGATCACTTCTAATTGATTTAATGTACGTAAAAAAGTCGACTTACCTGAACCTGAAGGGCCAACAATAACAATCACTTCACCAGGTTTAATTGAGGCTGAGACATTTTTTAATGCATGACAGCCATTAGGATAAATTTTATTAACATCATTGGCGATAATAATATCTGAAATTGAATTAGTCACTGCTTGATAACCTCTTCTCTAATACTTGGATTGCCCACGACAGACTGCTAGTTAATAGTAAATAGAGGGCTGCAACAGTAAACCAAACTTCAAATGGGGCAAAACTACTGCTCACCACTTCACGTCCCGCTTTTGTTAAATCAGTAATTGAAATAACAGAAACCAAAGAGGAATCTTTAATTAGGTTAATTAACTGCCCCGCTAATGGCGGTAATGTTTTCTTAAACGCTTGAGGTAGAATGACATAAATCATCGCTTTAGGATAATTCATCCCCAATGATCTTGCCGCTTCCATCTGACCTTTAGGAATAGCTTGAATACCAGAGCGGATGATCTCTGCAACATAAGCGGCCGTAAATACTGATAGCGCAATCACACCTGCGGTAAAACGTTCTAGATCGAGAACCGTACCAATAAAGAAATAGACAAGGAATATCTGAACCAATAATGGTGTTCCGCGAATAATCTCTACATAGGTTATGGCCAATTTCTTTAATGCAATATTTGAGGATATCCGCATTAAACCAATAATCAGGCCGATAATTAAAGAGAATAATAACGACCAAAGTGAAAGGTCGATGGTAACGAGAATACCTTCAGTAATCGCACCCAACTTCCACTCTTTCATGGCTGCGATCTCATCGCCTTCAAAGACTAGATCACCCTCATAAACGGTTGCTTCAGTATATTGGCTTAGATTCATCACTATTTCACCAGTGAATGATTCTAATACTAACTCTCCTTGGTCATTAGTTATAATATTACCATCTTCAGGAGCAGCGATTGGCGTGGCGGCATTGTTTGCAATATAAGGAACAACACGTTCCCAATTCCAGTGATAATCAATTTTCTGAGCTGAGAAATAGATCAGAGACCCGATAATCGCAAGAATAAAAACAAAGACACCATTCCAAAATAAATTCTTGGACTTACTTTCCATAAAAAACTCTTAAATAAAGAAAAAGCCCCACACCTTGTGGAGCTTAAAAAGTAGACTTACTGTACTTGGCTTAACCACTTAGTTTGTTTAAACCATTTTGTATATAAACGGTCATACGTACCGTCGCCTTTAATTTGACGAAGATAGTTATTTAAGAAGTTTAAGAAATCAGGATCACCTTGAGGAATCGCCCAACCAAGAGGTTCATGAGTAAATGGCGTATCTAGGTGAACAAATTGTCCTTCATGCTTAGAAGCATAAGTCGCATTGAACGGAAGATCGTAAACAAATGCGTCAGCTTTACCATTCACTACGTCTAAAACCGCTTCAGTTTTATTCTCAAACGCATTGAGTTCTGCTTTTGGAATATAACGTTTAATTGCAATTTCACCTGTGGTTCCCAGCTGAGTTGCCACTGTGAAATCCGCACTGTTTAAATCTTTATAGTTGGTGATCTTACCTTCAAGCTTAGGGTTAATTAAGATTGATTGACCGATAACGATATACGGGTCAGCAAAATTAACTTGCATATTACGCTCAGCGGTAATTGTCATACCACCCATAATAACGTTACATTTACCCGTTAGTAGTGCAGGAATAATACCATCCCATGCAGTATTAACAGGAATAAATTTCACACCCATCGCACGAGCCATGCCTTTAGCAAGATCGATATCAAAACCGATGAAATTTCCGTTTTTTGCAGTCATTTCAAAAGGCATATATCCTGCTTCAAAACAGACTTTAAGTTCTTTATCTTTTGCAATTTGTTGTAGTGCCGCTGGTGACTGCTGAGCATTTGCTCCAGTCGAAAAAAGAGCAAATACAGCAAGTGCTGCCAGAGTTTTCTTCATCATATCATCCCTAAAGTAATTGAAGTTTTATGTAACCTATTATAATTAAATACTAATTATAAATTACAAAATCTTAACAGTTATACTTTACTTATAACAAGAAAACCCAGCATAATGCAATGTTTATTTTAGAAAGAAAAATATATATAAATAACATTTCTATATAATCAGTGTGTTAGAGAATACACCCTAAACTCGATTGATTGATTTTTGCTCTTTGACTGTTTTTATTTCTTGATGCTTTTTTGATTAAGTAGAGAAATATCCTCCTCAAGGTGAGAATAATAAGCAATAAACTCTATTTTCCGCTCAGCAGGTATCTCTTCACTGTCTTTTATTCTGGCTTTAACCCAACGCCATGAAGCTCCAATAGATAAAAACCAAAAAAGAGAAAAACCAAGATAGCGAAATAAAGAGTGTTGGCTTTTATAGATCAACCAACTTTTTGCAATCAAAGAGGAAGAAAGCACGGTCGCGGTTAGCGCTAAATAGCAAAGTATGAGCAATTGCCAACTAAAATAGTTAAAAAGCCCAACAATAGAAAGTGCAAAACAGACCATAGAGAGGTGTTGATAAATTTTGGAAGACAAAATACATCCTTATAAGATGATAATCATCTGAAATATCATCGATTATCAATAAAAATAAAAGCTAAGAGTAACAAAGTTAACAGTCAACGCAAATGGTTAGTTAATGCGAATTAAAAACAAAAATATATAAGTAATTTACAATTTATTAGATAGAATGAAAGAATAGGTACTAGGAATAATGGATTAAAATACAAGAAGCTATGACGCTATTTAAAATAAAAGTAAAGGCAACTAAACAAGCCATTTCATCAAACAGAGTACTTTTCGCTTTATTATTAGTGGTAAATTCCTCGACGTTGTTTGCAGCAGAAACCGCTTCGTATGAACAGATAATAGAACAGAATATTAACGATTCAGAGGTAATCACCCTAAAACAGCGCATTCAAGCTAGAACTGAGAAAATCATTTCATTCCACTACCCGATTAATATAGATGAAAATTATGACATCAACTATAAATTCCCTACCGCATTAAATACATTAATCTGTCAATCTCCCAAAATTAAAATGCCTAAAGAGATGATTGGTAAGAATCGTTGGCAAGTGAGCTGTATAACTCCAGAATGGAATGTAAAATATATTGTTAATGCACGCTTTACGACCAAAGTGGTTACCGCAAAGTTGCCAATAAAAAAAGGAGAATTATTAAATAATGAAAATACACAGCTAGTTGAAACCAAGATTTATAATAGTCAGCAACAGTTCTACCGTAATTTAAAGCCAGTAATGAATCGCAAAGTTCGTCGTTCATTACGAGTCGGCACCATGATTCAACCCCGTTACCTTTATATCGATTACGACATAACTAAAGGTGAAATCATTAATATCAAACTTCAAAGGCGTAATATAACGATAGTGACTGAAGGAGTTTCACTGCAAAATGGGCTACTGGGTGATGAAATAAAAGTTAAAAATAGCCAATCAGGTGAAGTGGTACATGGAAGGGTAATCGATAGCCAAACAATCTTAATCAATTAAATTTAATTTAAAAATTTGAAAGGGTAAAATTAAAAGAGAGAGATTGAAAGAGAAAAATTGAAAGGAAAAACCTAAGCAATAATCAACAGAATTAAGATAAGAATGGACAGTATCACTTCTAATAAGATAGGAAAAAGGAGGTACCCTTCGCCATTTAAAGAGAATTGCTGTTTAGGTATTCGAGTAACAAATGAAACCATAATTACATTTAATAAAATAATCAAAGCACACGCCGAAAACACACCTAATTTAGAGAACGCAGAGTGAAAGACAACGATGAGAAAAAGTGCTAAATAAGAGAGCGTAATTAACCAAGCCACCTGTTTTTTAGGTCTATCTAGCACTAATTCATTTTCCATTAACGTACCTTTAAGTCTTAAATTGCGATCATGATAAAAAATGATATAAATAGGAACACTTCAATACTAGATTTTAACCCACTATTCAGTGATTGCATCAAATATTGTGACCGGTTGATTAAACGCAGCTTGTTGAAATGCAATCGCTTTCTGTTGATTAATGATATCTAAACTCTGTTGATCAGATCTATCCACTTGCTGAGCAACTTGAATATTTTGATTTGCCTCTGACTGCTGGTAAACCAACTGTAGTGACGCTTCTGCGGCTGCAGTTAAAATATAAAGCTCTATTCTACGATTAACCTCACTATATGGGTCATTCATATCAAGAGGAGATCGATCTCCCATCCCTGAAACCTGAAAGATGTGTGAAGCTTCCATCCCACCTTGCTCTAAGGTATTACGCGCGATATTGGCACGCTCTGTAGACAATTCCCAATTAGTTCGTTTGGCACCAGCATAACGGCTGGCATCCGTGTGACCCAAAACAATCATTCGATTTTTAACGGTGGTAAATATTGGGGCAAGGTTCAGTAGTAGATCCTCATAAAATGGATTGATTGCCGTACCACCTCGGTAAAACATTGGCCCTTCACCCGCATCAACTAAAGTAATTCTTAAGCCTTGTGGTGTCACTTCAATTCGAATAGAGTCAGAAGCCCCTAAAGCATAAACCTTTTCATCTATCAAATCAGCCAGTGATTCAAGTTGCTGCTGGCTGTTATACTCACCTTCAATTAACGCAGTATCTCGGACTCGATGTAGCTCAGCTTGTTGATAGCTAGTTGCTAATTCAGGCAGATTTAGTTCACTGATTGAATTTTTTCCTTGTAACGCGCCGATTTCTTCACCTAATTCAAAATGTCCTTGGGTGAAATACCCTTTCAATTTCTTCTTATCTTCACTGGTCATGGTTTGAATCAACCAAAGTACGAGAAATAGACACATCATAGAGATCATTAAGTCGGCCATAGCCACTTTCCAGCCACCATGAGATAACTCTTTTTTGTTATTTCTACGGCTTTTCTTAACGATTACCGTTGCTGGGGGTACTCTACCCATAATAATGCCCTCTTATCGTAAAGATATTATTAATCTGCAGCCCGACGCTCTTGCTGAGATGTCGTGGCTAAATTTTCTATCACACCTTCTAACTCAGTAAACGTCGGTTTATAAGTTACTTCGATATGTCTACGCCCTGCATTGACACAAGAGTTCGCCGTTTTACCCATCGCATAAGCAATCACCATCGATTTAACGCACTGCAAAGGGGCAACTTGGCTCTCAGCAACATCTCTTAAACTTGCTGATAACGGGCCAAACATACAGTAACATCCGAAAATGCCCGTAAATGTTCCGACCAAGGCTGCTGCAATATTGCGTCCAATGACGGTAATTTCCGCGTCTAATCCTTGCATGGTTAAAATAATCCCCATTACCGCCGCAAGTATCCCAATTCCCGGCATAGATTCTGCCATTGCATGCATTTTTTCTGACGGTTTAACTAATTCAGCTTCGAGAACTTCAATCTCTTCTTCAAGTTCAGCTTCAAGTTGGTGATGATTTTGTTGCTGGCTAATACACTCTCGCAGAGTATCAATAATAAAGTTAAACGTGGTGCCATCTTTTACAATTTTTGGGTATTTATTAAAAATTGCACTGTCATTTGGATTTTCAACATGATTATCCAACACCTTAACATTCTGGCGTCGAGCCACATTGATCAACTCATACATTAAACAGAGAAGGTCGCGATAATAAGCTGCATCATAATAAGTCGAGCCAATAGATAACCTAATTTGACTCATCATGAGCTTGAGCGTATTCATGGATGATGATATGACCAATCCCCCAATCGCTGCACCGAAAATAATCATTAATTCGAGGGGTTTAAAAATAACACCAAAAGAACCACCCGCAGCAAAGAAACCACCAAAGACCACGGCGACAATAACGATAAATCCGACAATCTTCTGCATTAGTCTCTCCTTCCTAACTCAGCAATTAGTAATTTAACTGCCTTCTCTTTAATTCGTTGAATTTTGCCAATACTGAGATCTAAAGCGATGGAAACCTCTTCAAATCCTAACCCGACCTCGAACATCAGATACATGACCTTTTGTGCTTCTAATGGCATGGCTTCTAACTGCTGTTGAATTTCATCAACCAGTAATTCTCTGTCGACATCATCTAACTTCTCAACCACTAACTGATCAAGGTCTGTATCATCTTGTATCGATGAATAATTTAAAGCATTATGAAATTGTTGAGTTTCAATACCTAAATAAGCACAAATCTCACTATGTTCGGGGACTCTTTTTAACTTTTGACTTAACGTCATCTCTGCTTTGTTAATTTCTCTAATTAACTTACGTTTATTACGTTCAACAAAGTCTTGTCGTCTTAATTCATTAATTAATTCAAATCGAATTTTAACTTTTACTGACTTTTGGAAATCATCATTATCAATATGATTAAATTTTCTAAACTCTAAAATCAACGTCATCATCGCCGTTTGATAGAGATCTTCTAATGCCCCACTATCAAGCACTGCGCTATATTGTCTTAAGACGCTCTTCACAAAACCAATATGAGACTCTATCGCTGCCGTTTCTAACTGCATCAGTTCGGCAGAAGATTTAAGCTCCGTCTGTTGATAACTCTGCTTTAATAACATTATTGATAGATTGCTTTAGTTAATATAATTCGATTAATACGTGATTTCGTTGGCTGTTCTATTAGAATTTTGTCTAATTCCACTTCAACATTAGCGATAAAATCACGATTATAAAAATAACTTGGATCTTTGGTGGTCATCGATTTAATAATCACATTCTTAATTAAAGGCACATTGTCATTAATACCTTCTTTATCTTCTGGTGACATATATAAGGTTAAATCTAATAATAATAAACTTTGACGCTTGCCATTATTAATCGGAATAATTAAATTCTCGATAGAAAGAGGGACATCATGAATATCTACGCGACCTGGTAATTGCTCATCTAACATAGAAGCAAACTTCTGGCCTATCACACCATCCTTACCTTGGATGAAAAACATACCGCCAATGGTGCATGCAATCGAAACAATAATTATTAGAATAATCTTCATGTTGTTATACCCGTACTAAAAAATCCGTATTCTCATCAAGTTGGTTGTTAACTTGGGAGTTATTATCAGATATTATTGTTTCATCATCATGTGACTGTTGTGAAAAACTTGATGATTCCCGACTTCCCGATTCTTGATTAACGCTAACATCAACATTTAAAAAATTTTGATTGACCAATTCATTCCGTAAGCGTTCTGATGTTTGCTGAATCGCTTCTCGAACTGCACTGTTATTTGACGTGATTTGTATTGATAACTTATCACCATCTAGTTTTACCATTAAATCCAGCTTACCTAATTCGGGTGGATCTAATCTAATCGTTGCAACTGGTGTTTTGCTTTGTACTTGAAACGTCAGTTTATCCGCTAAGATAGAATGCAATTTGTTGGCAATGTCACCAGACGTACTATTTGAACTCACACCGACTTTAGCAACAAATTCCGCAGATGTTTGCCCTAGACTTGGCAGTAATAAACCATTCGGATCATTGTTCGAACTACGCGATAACCCGGCAGTATTAATATTTGAACTGTTTAAACTTGCTAAATTTAAACCTGATCCATTTTGACTAAGATGACCTTTTGCTGCCTTCATTTGTGAGATAAAGCTCGCCAATTGCGTTTTATTTACATCAACGTGTTGCTGATTTCCTTTGTCAACATTTAGTGAGCTATTTGCGTTAATATGACCAGTTACATTATTGATTGAAATAGGGCTTTGCTGTCTTTGCAAATACTGTTTAAAGTTACTCACTAACTGTTGGGTATTTAAATAGTCTTGGCTTCTTGATACTTCATTGGCATTAACGTCATTAACAGTAAACGGATTAATCACAGTCGATATAAGTTGATTAATGGTAATATTCTCACCAGAGCCGATATTATCCAAAACTTGTTGATTAACCATTAACGCTAATTGATTCAATTGGCTATTCGGATTACTTTCATCACTACTGTTTTCTGATAGATATTGGGATAGAAAACTAACAAGTTCTTCAGTCAGGTCTTTTAACTGATCATCTGATAAACCAGACAATGCTGTATCTAGATCGACAAGAGCTAGGTCTAAAGAAGCTAGATCGACTGAAACTAGGTCAACAGGAGCAGAGTCAAGACTTAAACTTTCTGTCAGTTTCTCGCTTTCTGTATCGCTAATTGCAGAAAAAAGAGATTTAAAATTAGTCTCGGCACCATTTGTAATTAAACTATCTTGTTCTCTGACGGCCCAACCTGTTGTGGACTGCTCTGTTATAGACCCTTCGCTAGAAGCTAACTTATTCGAAAACTGGGAAGAGTGATTGATATTCAATGATAAGCTCATATCTCCTCCCTGCCCATTTGAGTTTTAGCGTACGCTTTTTCGCGTATTTTGAGTTGAGAATTGTTCATCATACTTCCTTTTAACTCATGCAACTGCTGATCAATAAGTTTAGCACAGCGTAGATGAACTGCTTTTAATTCCACTAATACCGGTCTCAAGTCCGAATCATGTTGATCGACTTGAGATAATACTTTTGATAAGTAGAGACTCGATTTCTCTATCGCATCAATATCTTGTTTCGATTCTGCAACTTGGTAATGACGTAATAACTTAATTAACGTCTGTTTAGACATCGAGCACCGCCATTGCGCCTTCCCAACCCTCTTTTAACTCTTGCATTAACGCTTTAAGTTCAGGTAATCCTGAGGTATCTAAATCTTTAGAGGCGGCAAAAATAGAGGCAATACCGTGTTCGTACAGTTTATGAATATTAGTAATCAACTCATTGGGATTATCTAAATCCAGTGACGCATCT
The DNA here is from genome assembly GCF_021513135.1 of Vibrio sp. SS-MA-C1-2. Classification (NCBI taxonomy): domain Bacteria; kingdom Pseudomonadati; phylum Pseudomonadota; class Gammaproteobacteria; order Vibrionales; family Vibrionaceae; genus Vibrio; species Vibrio sp. SS-MA-C1-2. Next base: position 2,001,583 of record NZ_CP090981.1, on the reverse strand, counting down.
AACGCCGCTAAGATATCAATCGCTTTTTGCGCAGATTGAGATTTAGCTTCATAATCTTTATTGTCGATATGAAAACTTAAAGAATCAATCTCGACAATTAAGCGGTCATGCAACATACAGATAAGTTCAAAACTTGATGATACTGACGCATTGGCTTCCACTTGAACTTGAGCATAATTGGCTTGTTGGCGATTTCCTAATAACATATGGTTCCCTTCTTTTTTATCTATTTAAGCAATTATTTTTGATTAATTTTTTCTTTATTAATCATAGTTCAAGTTATTATTGATTTCCTATTATATTTCAAGCTATTAGTATCATTAGAATAAAAACTGCGACATCGTTTGATCCATCTGAGCTTGAATCATATTCAACTGAGTATATTGAGCCAAATATCGGTTGTAATTGGCTTCATACTTCATATCAAGTTTTTCTAATGAATCATTAATTCTGTCACGTTGTAAATCTAGCGTATCGGTTTTGTTTTTTAGTGAACCATCAGTAAAGTCGGTATAAGTATCTATCTTGTCTGACATCACATTGAACAGGCCAGCTTCACCAGTAAAGATCTCTTCAATGTTATAAAGGCTACTCGCCTCTTCAAACTTATCTTCATCCAACTCTAATTTGCCATCACGATCAATTTCCAAACCCAATGAAGAAAGGGAAACATCTTGGCTACCATCATTAAAGGTATCTCGCAGATAACTTTGTAACTGAGTTTTAATTGAACGAACAGAACTATCTGATGCAAGAATTCCGCGAGATTCATCTTCAGAGCCAGTCGTAGTTAAACTATTAATCTCATCGAGGAGGGTATTATATTCATCAACAAACTCTTTCATGCTTGCCATGGTGGTTGCTATATCACCACCTACGGTAAAGTTGGTTGCTACATCACCGGTTTCATGGGCTTTTTTAATCGTAACACTAGAACCTTCAATTAAATCTTCAAAAGTATTCGAACCATTGGTGAGTACTACAGATGAATTTTCTGAACCCAAATGAATCTCTGCATCTTGGCCTGCCACCAATTCAACTTGACCGTCAAACATATCGATGACATTTTGCCAATTCTTGCCTTCAAGGGTAAAGTTGTTATCCGCACCTTCTTCTGTCGAAGAAAAGACCATGGTAATTTCACCACCACTTTTAACCAAAGAAGCTTCAACTTGATCGCCCATCACCTCATTAAAATAACTGACAAATTCGATATAACTCGTTTCGCCATTACCATCACTGTCACCATCAAGAATAGAGAGCGTTGTCACTGAACCACCCACGGTAATATCTAATTTACCGCCACCACTCATTTTATCATTCACATCGGCCACACCTGCTGATACAGCAACTTGATGATTAGTGGCTAACTGCTTGACAAAGATATCTAGATTAGCAGAAGAAGCAGTACCCGAAGAAGCAACATCAAAATAACTGTCATCTTCGATTTTGACTTCACTTTGCTGGAGAGAAGAACCCGTTTTAGTAAAGTCATACATCTTATTTTCTAACGTGCTCAATGCAGACTTCAATTTTGAAATCGCACTGGTTTGTTGGCTAATTTGTGACAATTGTCGTGTATAACGTTGTTCAAAAGGGGCAATATCGTATTGGGCAAATTGTTGGGCAATACTTGCAGCATCGATATTCATAATGAACTCCTTCTCTACTTTTCTATTTCTTTATTTTGTGAAGTAATACGGGTTACTCTATTAATATAAATACTTTTTTATTCAATATTCATATTAATAGAGTAGTTGATAGTTTAACTACTCTATTATTTTTAATGGTCAACGTTGTAAATATCACCAACCATTAACGGTTCAATTATCCTAGCATTGACATTGCTAACTGTGGAACCATCTTAGTTGCACCCAGCATAGAAGCGCCAGACTGCATTAACATTTGTGATTTAGACATTGCACCAGATTCTGCGGCAAAATCTGTATCCATGATACGACCTTTCGCACCTTGAATATTCTCACTCATATTACCTAAATTAGTAATAGTATGTTCTAGACGATTAATTGTTGCACCAAATTGGGAACGAGTTGAACTTAAATCATTAACGAATGTTGACATTGAGTCAATAGCGTTTTGAGCACCAGCTTGTGAACCAATCCCCATTTCTTCAATTTGTGTAACTGTTGCTGTACTGGTAGTACCATCAGATGTTAATGTGAAACCAGCAGCTGCTGTATCGACTAAGCCAGAAATTATAGCATCATCACCAGCAGTCGCGGTACCAGCATCAACTTGAGCTAGAAAATCAGCATAATCAGTATATGTTCCAGTTACACCAGCACCTCCTGACGCTGCAGTATCTCTTGCTGCCAATAAATCAGATTGTAAGTCTGCAGCATCCGTTAAACTATTAATCGTTGTTCCAACAACACCTAGGTTAGACGATACATCAACATTAAGTTGTTCAGTACTCTGAGCACCAATCTGAAAGGTTACACCAGAAGAAAAACTACCGGCATTTGGGTCTAATAGAGCTTGTCCACCAAAATTGGTATTAGACATAATACTACTTAATTCATTTCCAAGTTCAGTATACTCTGCATCCATAGCAGCACGATCTGCATCAGATGCAGTACCATTTGCAGCTTGTGTTGCTAGATCTTGCATACGGAAAGCGATATTGGTCATCTCATCCATCGCCCCTTCTGCCGTTTGCATCATTGAGATAGCATCTTGTGCATTTTTAGACGCAACACCCATACCACGAGCCTGAGATTCAAGACGGTTTGCAATTTGAAGCCCTGCAGCATCATCTGAAGCAGAGTTGATACGGAAACCAGTAGATAGACGTTCCATAGACTTAGACAAGTCCATATTCGTTCCCTGTAGCGTGTTTTGTGCGACAAGGTTTGCATAGTTTGTTTGTACTGAAATACCCATAATGACTCTCCTGAGTTCTATTGGCAGCTGAAACCACTATTGGTTTTTCAACTGAATCTATTTATTCACTAAGATTGTTTTGAGTCGGTGTAATGACGTTTGTTGTTAAGCCTGTTTTTAAATTAGGTTATTAACCCATCATCATCACCTTTCAATTAGGTATTACGGCAACCGCATTTTTTTTATCGCTTTATTTTTAAATTTTTTACATAAAAATCACATTCATTACCAACAAATAAGATAATCAATTGAAAAAAAGAGAATTGTATGATAAATTTAAATTAATATTTTTTATAAAAAGATCGATAAAATGTTAAAAAACCTCCATCACATTCGTTCCAGTATTGCTATCCCTTTCGTCTTGTTGATGATTTTGGCAATGGTTATCCTCCCTTTACCCCTTTTTTGTTGGATGCCTTATTCACATTTAACATCACCTTGGCCATATTGGTGCTGTTAGTGAGTAGCACCATCAAAAAGGTATTGGATTTTTCTGTCTTCCCTACCTTGCTGTTAATCGCAACTTTATTGCGATTAACCTTAAACGTGGCCTCGACTCGAATCGTATTATTAGATGGTCATGAAGGGGGCGATGCTGCGGGTAAAGTGATCCAATCCTTTGGTGAAGTGGTGATCGGCGGTTCGTATGTGGTCGGTATCGTGGTCTTCATCATCTTAATGATCATCAACTTTGTGGTCATTACCAAAGGTGGTGAACGTATATCCGAAGTTTCGGCACGATTTACCTTGGATGCCCTACCCGGTAAACAGATGGCGATTGATGCAGATTTAAATGCCGGTTTACTCGATCAAACTCAAGCCAAAGCGCGTCGTAAAGAAGTGGGTGAAGAAGCGGAATTTTATGGTGCGATGGATGGAGCCAGTAAATTTGTTCGCGGTGATGCCATCGCAGGCTTATTGATTCTGTTTATTAACTTAATCGGTGGTATCTTAATTGGTATCTTCGAGTATGACTTAACCGCAACAGAATCGTTTCAGACTTACGCCCTATTAACTATTGGTGATGGTCTGGTTGCACAAATTCCTTCTCTTTTATTAGCCACGTCAGCTGCCATTATCGTTACCCGTATTAGTGATAACGATAATGATGTCGCGCAAACCGTGAATAATCAGATTTTAGCTCGCCCTGCGGTTCTTTATATGACAGCGGGGGTGATGTTTATTATCGGTAGTGTGCCAAATATGCCACACCTTGCCTTTTATTCTTTTGCTATTATTATCGGTTTTGTCGGTTGGAGGCAGAGTCAAAATAATGATGAAGACCAATTAGAACAGGCAGAACAAGCATTAACGCCGTTAAAAAATAACCTCGAAGATAGTGAAACCTTGGATTGGAGTATTATTCCTCAAGTGGATGCCATCTCGTTATCTCTTGGATTTAAATTAGTTTCTTTAGCGACTAAAAAGAAAAAGAACTCATTGATTAAGAGTATTCGAGGCTGTCGTAAAACCTTGAGTGAACAGATCGGCTTTGTTATTCCAGAAGTGGTGATCCGCGATGATCTGTCACTGCGTCCAAATCAATACTCAATTTATGTTGATGGTGACGAAATAGATCAAGGTGAAGTGCATACCGACCGAATGATGGCGGTCGGTATGGTCAATCATCCAGATCTAGACGGTGTGATCGGTAACGACCCAGCTTATAAACTTCCTGCTCTTTGGATATCTCCAGATGACAAAACCAAAGCAATCAACTTAGGCTTTCAAGTTATCGATGTCCATGATGTGATTGCCACCCATGTCAGTAAAGTGTGTGGTGAGCATTTAGCAGGGATCTTCAATTATGATGATGTTAAAGCCGTCAATGGACGATTAGCCGCTTATCATCCTGAATTAGCAGAAAATCTCACCACATTAGTGACACCCAATTTGCAGATGCAGGTTATTCGTCATCTATTGGTGGAGCAAGTACCGATCACCAATGTCCGAACCATTGCCAATACCCTGATTGAAAGCATCGATAAAACCAAAGATCCAATCCTATTAGCGGCAGATATCCGTGTTGCACTTAAGCGAACCATTGCTAATTTAATTTCTCCGCAATCGAAAAATATCAATGTTTTCTCATTTGGTCAGCAGTTAGAACAAGATATTCGTACCGCGATCAATCTTTCACAACAGAATGATGCCGCAGCCCCCCTTGATGGCGTTAATTTAGATCCGACTATTTTGCAGAAGTTTCAAAATAAAATGCCATCAATCGTTCAAACGATGCAAACCCAAGGCATGGTTCCGGTGTTATTAGTGACACCTGTTGCCCGACCGATTACCGCCAAATTAGCCAGAGCTTTTTCCAAAGAGTTAATTGTTTTATCGTTTAATGAAATCCCTGATGATTACCAATTAAATATCGTAGGAGAAATTGCGTAGTGTTTCAGACATAAACACATTCATCACCATTTAGAATAAAAAAGGCTAACTCAAGTGAGTTAGCCTTTTTTTAGAGATTTATCCCCAAAGTAATTGGAGGTGCTAGTAGGCGGCAAGTGAATGAGGCCCCATGAGTCTAGGTTTTCTATATGATTGGGGCGAATGAATATAGCCAACAACCTAGCAACTTCAAGTAAGAAGGGTATAAATAATTTTAAGTTCGGATAAAAAGTAAAATAGATAACACGATTGATTAAGACAATTTTGATTGAGAATGACAACATCTTATTTACGTACTAATGCTTCCGCCACCTTCTTCATCTCAAATTTCATTTCTCCACTCTCTATTTGTGCTTTGATCTGATTAATTTTGTCCATATCAACATCAGGGGCTGCATCAAAGAGCTTTTTGCTGGCTTTTAAGAGTTCGGCTTCTTTACCACTGATTTCAAGTTGCTTGGTGCGTTTTTTCTCATCAATGGGTTTATTGATCGGTGCTGCTGATTGATTGACTTTATTGGTCTGTTGTATGTGGGATACACCATCCAAACGTATATTGCTCATAAAAATCTCTCCATAAGTCGTGTTACCTAATTGGTATAACGGCAGAATGAATTATTTTTATCACTTTTACGACAAATAAATTAAAAATAATTTGAAATCGAATAAAAATGGTATAGCGGTCACAATTTTTTGTTATTAAGAAGCTTTGTCACATTAGTGCGATTAGGGCCTTGATACTGGCGATAAACCGACATCAGCGATACTTGAGGATCAGTAATAAATTGATGACGAATCATTGCAGCATCGGCAATACTGGATTGAGAACAGAGGGCAATTAAATGCTCAGAGGCTTGATTTTGGGATTGGCTATTATTTAGAGTTAATTGATAATTAGCTTGTAAGCCCTTGATAATAAGATCTACCTTTTCAGGTAACGCTTTATCATTCATATCTAAGGTAGTGATATTTTCTACTGTGACTTGATTGGGTATCACCTCAATGGTCATCGGTGTACCCGAGGCAAAACGACCGCCTTGACCTGAGACATAAACCACCCCATTCCACTTTCTCCACAATTGATCGTTCATACCAATAATCAGCTCTTTTTCACTACCGAGTTGCAGTTGTAATTGACTATAACCAAACATTAAACTGAATTTAGTGAACAGGGTTTGTTTTGATTCTGTGCGGTCAAAGGCTAACGGCACCATCTTATTATTGATATAAAGTGTGACGAGTTCATCGGTTAATCGTTCTCGATTCAGATCTAAACCAGGGATGGTAAATTCAATAAAACTGCTACTATTGCCTACCGCATTAAAGCTTGAATCTAAAATATAGTGACCGAAAAGTTGAGTATTCACCGCGGCCATGATCTGTTTTTTATAGATATCAACACGGTTCATGGAATCTGGCGTATATTCACCAGACAGTGCGATCTTTTTAATTTGTAGTAAACCAGAGAGGATTTGTTTAATTAATTCACGTGCTAACGCTAAACTACTGTGAATTTTGTGATTATCCGATAACTCCGCGATCAGTTGTGGTCTTTCACTTAACTGTAATTTAGGAAAAAGAGGTGTTGAAGCCTGCACCGCTGTTGAAGAGGTAACCGCTGCCGTTGATTTGGCTTTTTTTATTCGGCTAGTTTGAGCATTAACAGCTCCGCCAACCGACGTTTTAATACCTTGTGTTTTCACGGGTTATTCCATCTTCCCTATTCGAGTTTCAGATTACAGTAAACGCTGCTCATTGGTGAAATCAATTTTGATTTGGCCATCCGCCTGCATATCTCTAACTATTTCTAAAATATCTTTGCGCGCTTCTTCAACAACGGACACCGTAACCGCACCTAACATATCAATCTGTTCCTTCAGTGCATTGGCTGTTCGTGTTGGATAGGTATTAAAAATAAAGTTACGACGAGTATCATCAATCCCTTTGAGTGCTAATGCCCACATTTCGATAGTGACCTCTTTATTAATTTCATTAAAGGTCTCTAAACCTTGATTAAAGAGAGAGTTGAAATCGAACATCGCTTCTTCGATGGCGCCAGCTGCACTTTCATCTTGCTCATGGATATAATCAAATAAGCTCGCTTTATCACCTGGATAACGGTTAATAAGATTTGCCACAATTTCAGAGCCGTGAAGACTAAATGTGGTACTTGCGCGATAAGAACTTTGACACTTAGCGATTAACTCTTTAACCGAATCCACTAAAGAAGCGGTTAGAATTTCGGTTTTAGAGATCAAATAAATCAGTTTATTACACTCTTCAGTGCTGTACTCTTTTAAAACTTTAGGGGCGTAATCTAAAGGAAGGTGGGCGATGACCAAAGCTTGCATCGTAATATGTTCTTTCTTTAGATTAGAAACTAATAAATCCGCAGGTATCCATGCCAGCTTTTCCGCTTCCGCGCGAATCTCATCACCATAAATTTCTGAAACTAAATCTTTGGCTAAGTTACCGTTTAATGTTTTTTCTAACATATTGGTAATGTAATTACGTGTCCCACCCAAAATACCTGAGTGTTTTCGGAAATCGTCAAAGAATCGAGTTAAAGAGAGATGTGCATCTGACGCTTTAATGTCTGTCATATCACTCATCGCATGAGTAATACGCTTGATCTCTTCATGGCTAAAGCCTTGCATCACTTTAGAACCAATATCTTCACCCATGGTTAATATCATTAACGCGACACCGTGGACATTTTGGTAACCTTTATTATCTTCGCTCATCTTATGCATTCATCCAAGTTCGTAAGATTTCCGTCACTCGCTGTGGATCTTCTGAAGCAATCAACTTAAGGTGTTGAATCTGAACTTCAATAGGGCTATCCGCAGGTGGCAAATCATCTTCTAGGGCTTTAATTCCTGAGGCATCAATACCCAAAGAGTCCATTTTAGATTTAAGGGCACTCTCTCTGGCTTGTTCTGCTCGTGTTTCTATATCCACTTCAAATGGAGCTTCAGCCAATAACTGTTCAGGGGTTTTATTATGTGGATTAATCAAGTATTTAACTAACGGTCTAAGAACCAATAGAATCATTAATACACTTAGAATCAAAGCTATGATGTATTTTATTGGCTGAATAAGGCTGCTATTTTCAAACCAAGGAAGAGGTGTTGCTTCTTGAAATGATGCGGAAATAAACGGGAAGCTTTGAATATTAATCGAGTCACCACGCGCTTGGTTAAATCCAATTGCTGGCATTACAATTGCCTGAATATTATTAAGCTGCTCCGGCGTCCATATGCCCTCTGTATTCGCAGTGTCATTAAGAACAATTGCTACAGAGAGACGATTAAGAACACCTTGTTGATGAGTAATATGGGTAATTTTGCCACCTACCGCATATTTTCTATCGGTAGAGCTTTTTGTTACCGTTGAGTTGGTATCAGGCGCTTGATCGTTGCCTGTAACAGGTGGAGTATTACTCAATGCGCCAGGGATACCAAGTGCAACGGATGAGTCATTGCTATCGGTGGTTATCGATTCACTCTGAATTTTAGGCTCATCAAAAGTTTCTAATGTCTCTTCTCGTTTGGAAAAATCAATATCCGTTGAAACTTGAACTCGGAAGTTTGAAGCACCCAGAATCGGCGTTAACATATCCGATGCTTGCTTAACCAGACGGTTTTCTAGATTGGTTTTAAAATCACGCTGCTTTGATGAGGCAACCGTATAATCACCAGAAGAAGCATCATCAGACAGTAAACGCCCATATTGATCGACCACTTGAACATTTTCAGCTTTTAATCCAATGACGGCCCCAGAAACTAAATTAATAATCGAGTCAATTTGAGCTGGCTTAATATCCATTCCTTCGATGATATTGACAATAACTGAAGCTCTTGGTTCTTCTGCATCAGTTCTAACAAATAAGGTTTCTTTTGGAATCGCTAAATGAACACGAGCGAGGTTAATTTGGTCCATGGTAGTAATACTACGTGCTAACTCCCCTTCTAGGGCATGTCGATAACGTGCGGTCTCCATAAATTGACTTTCACCAATATTAGCCCCTGAATCCAATGATTCAAAACCGCTCGGCAGCTGCTCTTTTAACCCCTTTGCCGCTAACATCATGCGAATCTTAGCGACATTTTTTTCTACGACGAGTATTTGACCGTCATCGGAACTGAGTTGATAAGGGATATTTGATTCATCAAGAAGTTGTAAAACTTGGCTGGTATCGTAATTCGACGAGGAGCTATAAAGAGGACGATAACGCTCAGTGGAAGACCAAAGCAAAAGGACGATAATGGCAGCGATAATGGAGGCAAAAATAGTAATAACAACTAAGTTTCGTTGTGAGCTAGCCCAAAAAACACGGAAGTTACCCCCTATTTGCGAGAGTTTACTCTTTCCTTCTCCAGCGACCTTATTGGGCGTTGGACTTGTTAATGCGGGTTTCACTTCAGTTGCCATCTATTAATACTCCATCATATAGGCATTTTTATAATGTCATTGAAATTTGACACCATTTTATTTCTTACTTGCATCAATGCGTTAAAGGTTAGGCTGGCTTTTTGATTAGCGATAGTCGCACCGATCAAGTCATCACTTAGTCCAAGTTCGACAGCTTGTACTTTTTGACTGGCACTCTGTTGCTGGTTATTCAGGTTATCTAAAATATTACCCATCGCAGAACCAAAATTTAACATTCCTACCTGCGGGGTATTTTGAATAGCAAAAGACTGATTATCAGCAATCATTTTATGCGATTGCATTTTTTCTAAGATTTGAGCTTCTGCCATTCCTATGGAAGATATGTTCATAATGTCCTTACCTTTCAGCTTTAACTTTAATTAAAAATGAAATATCAACAATTTAATTACCTAAATACAACATAATGTTAAATAACGTAAATATCTACTTTTTTTACCCAAAAATAATTAACTGATTAATTAACGAGCGTATTGGTAAAAAATCAAGCTTTAATGGTTAAATGAATGTTTTCAATCGCATTATTTAAAACTTCTTGTTGCTGCTGCAGAATCGTACTATTTAATGTTAACTTAGCCTGTCCCTCTTCTGCTTTTACTTTTAATGCTTCAATAACTGAGGATAACTGATCCTTGGTTTTACCCTGAGTCATTTCAATTAATTCGGAAAAGTAATCGATACCTTTACAGCCCAACTTTTCAGCCAGTAACCCTCTTCTATTTTGTTCTTTTTGTAACTGTTCTGTGAGTTGCAGAACTTTTTGATTACATACTTCTGTTTCTTCATGATTCAATTGAATCGTGGCTACTCTTAATTGGTCTAATAAACTATTCATTTGGTCAAACATTTTACTGCTGATAATAATAGAGGTATAAATTGCTTTTAGCGCATCTTGCTTACTCATTTGTTTCCTTAATATCTAACTCTTCAACTAAGTTGGTTGTGTTTGGATAATCCATCACTAAACGCATCTGTACTCGACGGTTATTAATTTTTTTGCCTTGGCTGTTTGTTAGAGGATATCGACTACCATGCCCTCGCACTTCAATCATATTTTTATTTACTCCGTTCTTAACCAAAATAATGGCCATTTTTGCGGCGCGCTCTTTTGATAACTGTAAATTTGCAACGGGATCGCCAGCACTGTCACTATGTCCATCAATTAATACTTTTTTAATGCGATTATCTCGTTTAATTAATTCGGTAATAATCAGTAATTTATCTTTTTCATGTTTCGTTACTGTCACAGAACCACTGGGATAAAAATAGGTAACATCACTCGCTTGATCAATAGATATTTGAGGTAACTGTCCACTACACAACCAAAACTTAGAGAGGTACTCACTGGCATTGGTTGTCGGTAAAATAATTTTATGTCCACGGCTATTTAATGAAAGCCAACTGCCTTGATTCATTAATTTTAATAACTGTTGTACATCTAAGGTTTGTTCTCTAACATTTTGAGCTTGATTCTTATTGTGACTAACACTTTCTAGTCGAATTAATAATGGCGTTTGTTGTGTTCTTGTCCATGGCGCACTTTCACTACTTAAGATAATTTGATTATGGCTTAGGTCAAAATGTCCATTATTGGTGGCAGTGAGTCTTATTTTTTCTCCTGCCACCTGCTTAATAGCAATATATAAATCCGCACTTTCATCACCCAAGGTAATTTGACAAAAATCAACCCCTTGACTGCTTTGCCATTTAACATTATCAAAGGGCTCTATTTGCTCAATTGCTAAAGCATTAGTAGCAAATAAACAAGGAAATAAAAGTGCAATTAGCCGATTTCTCATTCTTTACCAACTCCCGATTAAATCTCAATTAAAGTAGAGAGAAAAGATTAGCACCGCTGATTCTCATATAACTTTTTTGGGTGGCTTCTAACGCCAACATACCTTGGTTTAATCGAATACTGGCTTCGGCAAAATCAAGTTCAACCAGATCATTTTCCATGACTTGAGCAAATAAAATCGTATCTTGAGTTGTCTCGGAATAGCGTTCAAGGCCAGAAATTTCACTACCTATCTTTGTTATGGTCGATAAAACACGACCATGAAAATCCTGGTTAGCATTGATTGCATTATCAACGTTAGTATAATTTGGTGTCGCAGATGAGAACTCAGCGATAACTGTATCTAATTGTGTGAATATATTATTAGCTGGATCTGTCCCTAAAACCTCAACTGCGGTGATATTATTTTCTACCGACTTACCTTCACTAATTGATGTTAAACGTTTATCACTGTTATTGTAAAAAGTGTAACTTGTGGGCCCAGTTGCTACAGTGATAGGTTGCTGGTCAATCGCCGTTCCACCAAAGATAAAATTGCCCTGATCTTGTTTATTAAATATCTCGATTAACTCATCTTTATAAGACTCAAGTTCTATTACAATACCTTCACGACTATTTACATCTAAAGTTCCATTTTTACCTTGTAATAAAAGTTCGTTCACTGATTGAGAAATGCTCTCTGCAGTTGAGAGATAGGTCTCATATTGTTGCATTTTAGAGGTGACATTTTGAATATTACGTTCATATTGGTTACCTTTGGAAATGCTTTGAGAAAGTCCTTGAAGCTTAATTGATGCTATAGGATCATCCGACAGGTGGTTGATCTTTTTTCCCGTCGACAACTGCTCAAAAACTTTATTCAATGCCACATTATTTTTTTGCAGTGATGTATGCATAAGGTTGTTAAATTGACTATCCGTAACTCGCATACTGACTCCTTAAAATGCAGTTAAAACTGATTGGAACATTTGATTGGCTGCACTGACGACTTTCATGTTCGCTTGATAAGCATTCATATACATCATTAAATTAGCCGCTTCTTCATCACTATTGACCGCACTGACATTATCACGAGCCGCTTGAGCTTCATTCTGATTAATCTGCGCGGTAGTTAATGATTGTTGAGCTTGATTGGTATTGATACCTAACTCCCCTAACATCTGACTGTAGGTATCATATATGGTCTTATTACTAAAAGTAGTAGAAGTAAATGTAGTAGTAATAATACTCGTGATATCAGTTAACACTCCACCATCACCAATTTCACCACTGGTTGATAATGCTAATTGTTCCGCTGAAATATCTGTTATTTCTAAAGAAGCAGCAGGATCTAAAGCATTGAATTGAAACAAAGGTGAGCCATTGGTTCCATCAGCATTAATAGTGTTCACATTCCCTTCTAAATCAATACCTGTTGCTAAAGCATCATTAACAGCCGTAGCGAAAACTTCAGCAAGTTCATTCAACTTTTCAGTATTAGGCTCATATTCATCTTCTTTTAATTTAATTAAAGCACCTAATGTCCCACCCATTTCATTGACAGGCATACTTGCACCGGAGAAATTAAGAGTCAGTTCGGTACCATAGGGATCGGTATTAGAAAAAACACGTTCAATAGAGGCAACACTTTCACCAATGACTAATGGTTGACCGTCAGGCAAAGAAACTTCTGCAGTGCCATCCCCTTTACGAAGCACATTAACGCCCATATTTTCAGTCAAATCTCGCAGTGATAAATCTAACTGATCAGTCAACCCTGCTGTACTTTGTCCTTTCGCGTGAGCTTCTTTAATTGAGATATTAAGTTGTGAAATGTTCTCTAATTGAGCATTAGCTAAACTAACAGAGACCGAGAATTGATTATTCAGGTTCTGCATCTGTTCTTCTATTGCATTAACACTACGATTAAAGGTACTCGCTACCCCATTAGCGGCTGCTAGAATTTGTTCACGATAAGCGGGAGATTCAGGGGCAACCGTCGCTTCATCTACCGAAGCGAAAAAATCATTGAAACTATTCGTTAAATTTAAGCTCTCTGAACCTAATAGCTCTTCTAATCCAGACATGCCACTATAATAATGATTACTGTACGAGAGCTCAGCACTGCTGGTTTCTAAACGGGTAACAAGGGCTTGATCGGCTACACGTCGAATACTATCGACAGTCACACCTGAACCGATATTTAAATTGCTTAATCCACCGAGAATCAGTGCTGACTGAGTGACTTCTTGGCGAGAGTAACCCTCAGTATTCACATTTGCGGTATTCTGAGCGGTGGTGTTCATCGCAATTTGATTGGCTAAAACACCCGTTAACCCAATATTAATCATACTCATAAGTACACTCCTTATCCCTTCGATAGCTGTTGATAGATAAGATCAGCTATTCCTAGTGTTGATTTTTTCGCCATACTTAGCGCCATTTGGTTATCTGATAACTCTTGAAACATTGAACCAGACTGCGTTGACAATGGGTTATCTTTGTCTGACCAAACTTCAGAACTTGCTCGCATTCTCTTTAACATCATCTGGATAAAGACGGCTTCAAATTGTTCGGAAACCGCTCGGATCCCCTCATCACTATCACCTTGCAGTTTAATCGCTTGTAATGAGCTGTTATCAAGGTAAAAGTCATCACCTTTACCCGCAACGACCCCTTTCTGATTCAATTTAGTTAACTGTTCTTGAATAGAATCTAACCCTTTTAAATCTGATTTTTTCGCAATTAATTCGTCTACTTGAGTTAAAGCTTGGATATTTTGGGGGGTTTTAAGTGCTTCTGGTTCAATTGAAACACCGACTTCTACTTTAGTCTCAACGGGAGAAGCGACGATAACGTGTTGTTTCAGCGTCTCTCTTGTCTGTTCTAATAACGTATCAAAACGGTTGTTAGCCGCTTTGAACGGTTGCACAGGCGATGGATGATGATTATCTAGAATAGGTCTAACCTGCTGCTTCGAGTCAATATCACCATTAACTGCATGGCTTCCATTAAACTGAGGTAATCCAATTTGATTAAACATTAAATCACCATTAACTCGCCATTGAGTGCACCGGCTTCATCTAAGGCTTGTAGAATCTGCATCAGAGCGTCAGGCGTTGCTCCTACACTGTTCACTGCATCGACAATATCTTGCAAATTCGTTCCCTCTGGCCAGATCATCATGCCGCTTTCTTGTTCATTAATATTAACTTGAGATTGATCTGTCACGACGGTTTCTGCACCATCACCAAAATTGTAACTGTTCGGCTGTGAGACTTGTTGATTTTCAGTAATCGAAATCAATAATCCTCCTTGACTAACGGCGGCTTCTGACACGGTGACTTTTGCACTAATGACGACCGTCCCTGTTCTAGAATTAAAAATAACTCTAGGTAATTTCTGTCCGACTTCAACATTTAACTCTTCAATCATCGACAAAAACATCACCCGATCTTCACGGTCTTTCGGTGCTGAAACTTCAATTTGCCCCTTATTTATCGCTTTTGCTACTTTAGGGCCAAAGGTTTTATTAATAGACTTTGAGATATTGAGCGCCGTTTTATAATTGGGATCTTTTAATTGTAGACGTATAACTTGACTATTATCTTGATTATCAATACTTCTTTCGATAATCGCACCATTAGGGATTCGACCCGCTGTTGGGGTATTTTTAGTAACACTTGAGCCATCTAACCCTTGAGCACTAAAACCACCAACAACGACATTACCTTGAGCGACAGCATAAACTTCACCATCAATACCACGCAAAGGGGTTAAGAGTAAGGTGCCACCACGTAGACTTTTTGCATCACCAAGAGAAGAGATCGTAATATTTAATCGTTGTCCTGGCCCCATATTGGGTCTCAGCGTTGCAGTGACGGATACAGCTGCAACGTTCTTCAGTTTAGGATCTGTGCCACCTTCTAATTGCACACCAAACTGTTTAATCATGTTGACAACAGATTGCTGAGTAAATTTAACTTGTGATTTGTCGCCAGAACCATCTAAACCAACCACCAAGCCATAACCGATTAATTGGTTATCACGATCGCCATAGATATCAACCAATGTTTGTATCGGTTGAGCGAATGCAAGTTGACTAAGAAATAGGGATAAAGAGACAAGAATAGTGCTTAGCATCAATTTCAAGCTGTTTTTGATGGATACGTTTTTTGAGATTAATCTATTCATTAGAATGGCATCCATGGTGAGTTAAAGAATTGAGTCATCCAACCCGCTGTATTGGTATCGGTGAATGCACCGCGACCAGCATAAGTGATCCTTGCATCTGCGATACGTTGAGAAGAGAGGGTATTATCCGATTGAATATCATCCACTCGAACGTTTCCTGTTAGCCGTATAAATTCATCACCTTGGTTTAATTTTAACCATTTTTCACCACGGATTCGTAAAACACCGTTAGGCAAAACATCATAAACGGTAACCGTAATCGAACCTGTCAAACTATTACCTTGGCTACTCGCCGCTGAGCCATCAAAATCTCTTTCACCACTTGCTGATGCAGAAAAGTTATCTAACGTTGCATTGCCAAAGGTCGGCGCACCTACGTCAATAGAAGAACTTTTTCCATATTGAGTTGCGGCTGTTTTATCTGACTCCGTTCTCTCATTTAGGGTAACGGTAAGAATGTCTCCAACACGGTAAGCACGACGATCCTGAAACAGTGTTAATGCCGTTGCCCCCGTAAATAAACTCCCTGTACTAACTCGATTCACATCATAATTTAATTCAGGCGGTGCATAATCTGCATCATTGGGTTTAGGCGGGATAAAGTCATCTTTACGACCCGCACAACCCACTAACACGGTAACGGTTAGTACAGCGATGACGACGTATTTATATTGACCAAACATCCTGTTATCCCTCTGTTCTTATTGATTAAAATAAAGCTTAAAAACCATTAAGCTTGTTGTGCGATATATTGCAGCATCTCATCCGCTGCTGACACCATTTTGGCACTCATTTCATAGGCACGCTGAGTCGCAATCATATCAACCATCTCTTCAACAACTTGAACATTAGATCCTTCTAATGCCCCTTGCTTAATCATTCCCGCACCTTCTGTGCCTGCAACTAACTCGAAAGCTTCACCCGATGCTTCAGTTTCTGCGAATAGATTTCCACCTTTCGCTTCTAAGCCAGCAGGGTTCATAAATTTAATCAAAGTAATTTGACCGAGTTCTTCAGGCGCGACTTGACCGGGAATCGTAGCAGAGACATTACCATCAGAACTAATACTCACTAACGTAGCTTCTGCAGGAATAGTAATATCAGGAACCAATGGGTAACCTTGACTATTGACTAACTGCCCTTCCGCACTGGTTTTAAATTGACCATTACGTGAATAAAAGATTTCACCATCACCATTCTCAATCTGGAAGAAACCATCTCCCATGATGGCAAGATCAAATTGTTGATTGGTATTTTGAATTGAGCCTTGGGTATAGACTTTTTCTGTGCCGACAACTCGAACACCATTACCCAACTGTACACCGGTTGGATGATCATTAAGGTCGGCTGTTTCACTGCCTGCTTGTTTTTCTATGGAATAAAAAAGATCTTCAAATACCACGCGATCACGCTTATAGCCTACGGTATTAATATTCGCTAAATTGTTTGAAATCGCCGTCATTTTTGCATCTTGAGCAGCCATGCCGGTTTTAGATATTGATAGAGCGCTATGCATAATAGTTCCTTAACTTTGCAGTAACTTGTTGCCGATTTGAGCAATTTCATCCGCGGTTGCCATCACTTCGACTTGCATCTCATATTGTCGAGTTAGTGACATAATACTAATCAGTTCTTCTAAACTTGATACGTTACTTGCTTCTAAGTAACCAGAACGAACGGTCACTTCACCCGCAGGTAAAATTCCGCCTTCATTTGGGACAAAATGACCACTTCTATCCATGGTCATCTCTCGATATTCTGGACGAACAAGTTTTAGATTCCCCACTTCAATCGCACCACCGCCACCTGCTGGTGTCACTGAAACAGACCCCGTCTCCGATATATTGACGGCTTGAAACTCAGGTAAAATCAGTGGGCCTTCATCCGACATCACCTTACGCTGGCCAAGAAGTAACTGACCATCTGGTGATAAAGTGAAACTTCCCGCACGAGTATACAATTCTGCCGGCTCATCTTTTAAACCTTGAAGGGTAAAAAAACCTTTACCATCAATAGAGACATCAAGAGGTTGATCAGTACGAAGTTGTTCACCCTCTGTAAAATTATTGGTTGCGGAGTTTGTTCTTGCCGTCACCGAGGTTAAAAACCCTGAACCTTCAACTTTCATTGCCGTTGAACGCTCCATTAAGGATTTAAAACCGATGGTATCAGCTTGAGAGAGGTTATTTGCACGCACACTTTGCGCCAACATAACCCGCTCTGCTCCCTTTGCTGCACTAAAAAGTATCGGATTCATAGACTAACCTTACACCACATTAAACAGTGCTTGAGTTAGCTGATCAGACGTCGAGATTGATTTAGTATTAGCTTGATAGTTACGTTGAGCTGTCATCAAATTAACCAATTCAGAGGTTAAATCAACATTTGAACCTTCTAATGCACCACTGGTTAAGTCACCAAAAACTCCTGTTCCTGCAGTGCCTATAACCGGAACACCAGAACTAAAGCTTTGTAACCATGCTGTATCAGAGGTTTTAACTAACTCTTGTGGAGAGGTGAAATTGGCAAGCACCACTTGACCTTGTAATTGAGATTGTCCATTCGTATATGAAGCATAGATTGAACCATCATTCTCAACACGAAGACCTGCGTAATCACCAGCGCCATAACCATTTGGATTATTGGTTGATACTGAGAAATCACTACCAAACTGGGTCATGCCGGTTAATGCAATATTAATATTTACAGGATCAGCACCATTAGGAGGGGTAAAAGTAAAAGAGGTTAAAGAAGATGTATCTAAGGTACCATCACTATTAAAAGTAATCGTCTCAGGGCCTACCGAGGTATTGGTTGAGTTATCTTTTAAATGAACTTCCCACTCATTCGCAGTTGCTGTTTTAACAAAGTACTGGGTAACTGTGTGTTGGTTACCTAATGAATCATAGACAGGGGTTGTATATGAATGATTAAAAGTGGTTGAATCGGTGTCATCAAAGGCGTTAATTGGCGACGTTTCTCTTGCATCTAAATTAGCGATAAAATCAAGATTCGTTGTTTGCTCTGCTTGAAGGGATTGTGTATTAATAACCAGATCCCCGACAGTACCTTGTTGAAGGTTATTATTTCCATCAACAGGATAACCTTGTAGTGCTGCACCACTATTACTGACCAAAGTGCCATCAGAATCCATATTAATAATCCCTGAACGGGTATACATGGTTTGACCTTTTGCGTCTTCAGTCACAAAGAAACCTGAACCTGAAATCGCCATATCTAAGGCTCTTCCCGTTCCTGTAATACTCCCTGATTTATCAAAATTTTGGGATATACCTGTAACTTCAACACCACCGGCTTCTTGGCCGTTGTAAACGGATGCAAATTCAGCTCTTGCCCCTTTAAAGCCACTGGTTGTCACATTGGCAATGTTATTAGAAATATTATTTAATTCTGTATTCGAAGCGCTTAATCCGCTCAATGCTATGCTAAAACTCATGTCCGTATATCCTTGTTCACTTTTTATTGGTTAACTACTAATTCAATTGAATTACTCGATTAATTTCCGAAATTAGTAATGTCATAAAATGGAACCTCTCCAATACCTGCGATATTTAGCATTGAGGCTCCTCCTGATGAAGGAATTGAAACTTCATCTACATTGCCACTCATGACAATTTGAGGGTTATAATTTTGACCATCATCCAATACAACTTTAATTTGCTGTACCCCAGAAAGATCGTATTGATCACTGTCGATCGAAAATGGAATATCTCCTTTACTATGTGGGCCTAATGGAATCGTGGTGACTTTTCCATCTGCTCCAGTTAATTCTAACGTCACGGTATTTGAAGCATTGGTTAATTCAAAAGAACCGGTAAAAGTAGATTCGTTGTCAGCCACAAAACTATCTGTACGCACGGATACATCTTTACCGACTAACCCAGCCGTCGTTAACACTTGCATGTTATCTAACATCACCATCTGATTTTTCATCAAGGTAACTAACGATTCAGTACTATCGACTTGAGAGAATTGAGCAAGTTGAGAGACATACTCCGTACCATCAGCAGGGTTTAGAGGATCCTGATTTTGCACTTGAGCAACCATTAATGTTAAGAATTCATTTTTTAATGAGTCAGCACTATTGGCATTTTCCGTAGGTGGAGGCGTTGAAGAAGATTGAATACTGTTATTTGCATCCGTTCCTACCCTTGAGCTTATATCTTGTCCTATCTGCATTTTAAATCTCCCAGATTCTCAACAGTGATTGTTGCATCGACTTCACATTCCCTAACACCGATACATTCGCTTCAAAGCTTCGTGTGGCTGACATCATATCGGCCATTTCATTGACAACGTTAATACCAGAGTAATAAACGTAGCCCTCTTCATTAGCAATAGGGTTATCCGGTTCAAACTTGCCTTCCATTAAAGTATCAACTTCAATCACATCCGCAATACGCACAGGAACCACCCCTTGCTCTAGAGGCGTATTCATTGCATTAAATATGGAAGAAAAGATTGGCTTCAAGGGTTTGTAAACATCATTAGGGTTGCCGGATACTGAG
The DNA here is from genome assembly GCF_021513135.1 of Vibrio sp. SS-MA-C1-2. Classification (NCBI taxonomy): domain Bacteria; kingdom Pseudomonadati; phylum Pseudomonadota; class Gammaproteobacteria; order Vibrionales; family Vibrionaceae; genus Vibrio; species Vibrio sp. SS-MA-C1-2. The sequence goes on along the minus strand of NZ_CP090981.1, from coordinate 1,981,333 downwards.
TCAGCATTGGCTAAGTTACTTGAAATGGTATTCAAGCGAACCGTTTGTGCCGACATTGCAGATCCTGCTGTTTCGTAAATTCCAGAAAAACTCATTTCTTCACTCCGTCACCTTGTTTATATTTTTACTGTCCTTCAATCGCTTTATTTAGACCTGAAATTTTAGAACGTAAAAATTGCAAACTCTGTTGATATTCCATCGCATTTTGCGCAAAGCGAGCCTGTTCTGACTCTAACTCAACGGTATTACCATCTCTTGAACGTTGAATCGGGATACGGAATAACTGGTTAGTTTCAATTTGATAACTTCGTTCAGCTCCGACACCTTGTAATACAGAAGAAAATTGTAAGTCCTTCGCTTTATAATTTGGAGTATCAACATTGGCAATATTTGAGGTTAAAATTGCCGTTCTTGAAGTACGGTATTGAAGCATTTGTGGGTGTATGCCTAAGGCATCATCTAAATTAATCATTGTTTCAATACCCGATTCATAAACACATTATTAATACAAAGGTAGTACAGAATATTAACAACAGCAACAAATTGACTGAATCCGCCAAAAATACAAAGATGGTCAGACCAGATTTGGTAAATCAAGTAACAACTGATTGTTTTTTATGCAAATAAATGCCATTTTTGCTGGTAAAATGTACGCCTTAAAATTTAATACAAACAATAATCATTACAATAAAAAATATTCAACATTTTGTTTCACTCTTGTTACTTGTCTGCTATTTTTAACGCAATGAATAAATTTATTATCAATTTATAACATTGTATTTAACAATGAGTTAAAGAGCCTATATTGTGAAAAGTATCAAATTAACGGAACTCGGGAACGTAGAACCCGCTATCAGGAAAAAGCTGGTGAAAACAACCAAGGAACAAACTTTTCATATTGTTGAGTGTTTCAAGGATGTTTTTAATACTAGCTCAATATCATTAACATTGACTGAGGCAAGTCACTACCCAGAAGAAGCAATTCAAGCAATAGTTTCTGTCAATCAGTATGGCAAGATCTACAGTTTCACGACGCCAGAAACGATCATCTCACTGTTAGATCTTCATCTCTCTTGTAATAACTTAACCAATGAGACTGAAAACCCAGTGACACAAACTCATATTCGTTTATTACAGAAATTAACGCTTTTAGTCAGTAAACAACTCTTTGGTGAAGGGACAGAATTAATTACTGAACCCACAGAGGAAGATATCACTAATATTGGTATGGAAATCAAAATTATTATTGATAACCGTCCCCACTTTTTCTACCTCTTTGTTAATGATGTTTTGATGAAAAACATTCGTACCAGTTTTTCAAATGAAGAACCGGTATCAGAGAGTACTAGGATTCAAATGCTTGGCAAAATCCCCACAGATGTAGATTGCACATTAATGAAAGGCACAATGCCAATTAGCGATATGTTATCGATAACTAAAGGGAGCTTTATACCTTTAACTCAACAATCAAACATTGACATTAAAGTTAATAACAAAAAAATATTTAATGGTGAACTGCAATTAGTAAACCGCCAATATGGAGTAAAAATTCATGAGTGATTTTGATTTAGATGACAACTTCGATCTTGAGAGCGATCTTGATGGTCTAGATTTCACCCAAGATGATGAGAAAAAAGAGAAAGGGAATGTATCAACTAAAGACCATTTCCAATCAATCAATAACATCCCTGTTGAGATTACCGTTCAAGTCAGTAAGAAATCTGTTCTATTAAGTGAACTCGCCACTTTAAATACCGGTTCAGTTCTCATGTTAGATAAGCAAGAAGGTGAACCTGTTGATATCGTGGTTAATGGTGTCAAATTAGGCACTGGAGAAATTATCGAACAAGACGGCGTGCTTGGCGTTAAAGTATTAAGTGTTGATGGTAATGAAAAATAAGTTAACACTACCTCTGATTACCCTTTTACTGTTTTTTATCTCAACAGCGGTAAATGCTAATGATTTTACTGTACTTACAGTTCAAGATACTAACGGTGAGAGTGAGTATTCGGTAAAACTACAAATATTGATATTAATGACGCTGCTGAGCTTTGTGCCAGCTTTTGTCATCATGTGTACCAGTTTTACTCGCATCATTGTCGTCCTTGCAATTCTTCGTCAAGCGCTTGGTCTACAGCAATCGCCACCTAATCAGGTATTGGTCGGTTTAGCGCTTATTTTAACTATTTTAATTATGCGTCCTGTTTGGACTGAAATATACGATAAAGCTTATGTCCCTTATGAGCAAAATGAACAGACGTTAATGCAATCTTTAAAAGTGGCTGAGGTTCCACTTCGTCAATTTATGCTTAATCAAACTCAAAAAAGTGCTATTGAGCAAATGATGAAAATTGCGGATGAACCTTTAGCAACGCCTGTTGAAGAAACCCCTTTTTTAGTGCTGTTGCCTGCTTATGTTATTAGTGAGTTGAAAACGGCTTTTCAAATTGGGTTCATGTTATTCCTCCCCTTCCTGGTCATTGACCTTGTCGTTGCATCCGTTTTGATGTCGATGGGTATGATGATGTTATCCCCTCTTATCGTATCGCTACCATTTAAGCTTCTCGTGTTTGTCGTTGTCGATGGCTGGGAAATGTTAGTCGGCAGTCTTGCCACCAGTTTTGCTGTGGGGTAGCGTATGGAACCTGAATTAGCGGTTACATTAGTCTCAAAAGCCATTTGGTTAATTGTCATTATTGTTGGAGTATTAATTGTTCCAAGTCTACTTGTTGGCTTAGTTGTCGCTATCTTTCAAGCTGTTACTCAGGTCAATGAACAAACACTCTCCTTCTTACCACGATTGATTGTGACCTTATTAACGATTATTGTTACCAGTCATTGGCTATTGCAACAGATCACCGAGCTTTTTGATTTTATCTTCACCTCTATACCCACCAGCATTGGTTAGGTTGAGAACCAGAAGATGGAGATAACTTTTGCACAAATTACCCAATGGTTAGGCTACTTCTGGTGGCCTTTTGTCCGTTGTGCTGGCTTCTTTATTTTTAGCCCTATATATGGTGACGGTGCCGTTCCCAGCCGAGTAAAAATATTATTAGCAATGATCTTTGCTTTTCTCTTAATGCCAATCATTGAGTCTGCACCACCATTTAACCCATTTTCGTTTACTACCGTATTAATCACTTTTTATCAGCTGTTATTTGGTGCCATGATTGGGTTTTCGATTATGCTTTTTTTCACCATTTATACCATGGCTGGACAGGCTATTTCGATGCAAATGGGTTTAGCGATGGCGATTATGAATGACCCAAGCAATGGAATTAGTGTGGCGATTATTGGTCGTTTCTTTTTAATTCTTTGTACTTTGCTTTTTTTAAGTTTTGATGCTCATTTGGTGATTCTGGCAATATTTAAAGAGAGTTTTGAACTTTGGCCTTTAGATAATCCAATCCCTTATCAAAGTTTATTAGAGCTAGCCAAAATGTTTTCATGGGTTATTGCTTCTGCTTTAATGATGGCACTACCCGCTATTGTTATTATGTTAATGAGTAATATCGCCTTTGGTGTGATGAATAAAGCGGCACCGTCTTTAAACGTTTTTGCTTTAGGTTTCCCAATGACGATGGTTTTAGGCATGTTTGCCCTAGCAATATCATTAACCGGAGTTGGTGACAGCTATTTAAGTAAATTATTAGAGATGCAAGATTACATGCGTCATATTATGGGGTTGTAGATGTCAGATACCGCAGGTGATAAAAGTGAATCGGCCTCCAGTCAAAAGCTAGATAAAGCAAAAAAGAAAGGCCAACTCCCCAGAGCCAAAGAGTTTACGACTGCCGTTGCGCTTATCATAACCGTACTTTATCTTTATCAGTCTGCTGGGATGATGTGGCAGAGCATTAATGAGCTTTTTAGTCTCACTTACCAATTTGATCTAAAAACCATTGATAACCCTCTCTACCTGCAACATATTACGGGTAAAGCGCTATTTCTTATTATTCAACTTTTTGCCCCCCTTTTTCTTTATAAATTTATCTCCGTCATTATTAGTAGTGTCATTTTAGGTGGTTGGGTCTTTAATCTTTCGTTGTTACAACCCAAATTTGAAAAGATCAGTCCGATTGCTGGTGTAAAACGTATTTTTTCACTTAATTCTATTGTTGAACTTATTAAGAATGTGGTCAAAGTCTCGCTTATTTTTTATATTTTATATCACTCAGTCTCTTCAAATATTGGCGCAATATCCGTTCTTTCTAGGGCAAGTTTTACCGGAGCGATTGCCGTTATTTTGGATAGTTTTTTCTGGCATATTGTCGCATTATTTAGTGTCATCATCTTTTTTAGTTTACTTGATGTTCCTTACCAGATTTATGACTTTGGTAAGAAGATGAAAATGTCAAAACAGGAGCTAAAAGATGAACATAAAGAGTCAGAGGGTCGTCCAGAAATCAAAGCGCGGGTAAGACAAATTCAGATGCAAATGGCACAAGGCTCAATCAATAAAGCGGTGCCCACTGCCGATGTCGTGCTAATGAACCCCACCCATTTTGCAGTAGCGATTAAATATGACTTAGAGCGCGCCCAAGCTCCTTATTTAGTGGCGAAGGGAAAAGATGAAGTGGCGTTTTATATTCGAGAGATTGCGCAAAAAAGTGATGTTGAAGTTTTAGTCATTCCTGAGCTAGCCAGATCGATATTTCATTCAACCCAAAATGATCAAATGATCCCAAACCAGCTATTTGTCGCCGTTGCTCATGTTCTTACTTATGTCAATCAACTCCGACGTTGGCGACAAGGTGCTGGTCATTTAAAACCCACACCTCTTCCCCACTTTAATATTCCAGAATTTGATAAAACAGAAAACAACAATGAAGAAAGTAAAGAATAAAATAAAGAAGAAAACAGAAAAAATATCAATTAAGATCTATTAATGGCTTAACCGAGTTCATGTTGATAATAGCTTGTGGGTTATACAAGTTAATCAATTCCACCTGCTCTTTTTTACTCAATGCCTTTTGATGTTTATCCACTTCATCGTTAATTAATAAATTGGGTTTTGAGCTATCCGTTTCAATTTGCTCAATCATTACTCCGCTTTTCGACTTATTATTTAACCAAATATAATCCACATCAAGTCGCAATACTGCCTCATCAACCAACTGTTGTAGAGCAAAAAACTTATAGATATAACTTTGAGTTTCACCGGGTAACGTAATCTCTTTATGACTCATCGGGTTGGCCATTTGATGATTTATCATTTTTTTAATTGCACGACTTACTCGTCCCTCCCCACTATTATAAGCAGCAATAGTAAAGTAAAGATCTTGATCAAACTTATTATATAAAAATGAAAGATAATCTAAGGCAGCTTGGCTACTTTTTTCCACATCAAATCGTTGGTCATTGAAATTATTTATTTCCAACCCAAACCTTTTCGCGGTAGAAGGAATAAGTTGCCATAACCCCACCGCTTTTGCCGGTGAAATGACATCTGGGTTATAACTCGACTCAATCATTGGCAATAAGGCTAATTCAGGTGGTAAATCACGGCGTTTCAATTCAGCTAAAATAAATTGAACGGTAGGACGATAACGTAAGAATTGTTGATTAATCTGGTACCGATAAGGTAATTGTTGCTGCAAGCTTTTTTCTACTCCCAATCGAAACACTTCACTTCCTTGCAAACCGACAACGGCGCTAAAACAAGAAAATGAAGTGCTGAATAAAAGTATCATGAATCCAAAGGTTTTAAAAAAAGGGATCATAAAATTAGGCTATAAAACATTGGTCTTCTTTTCCAATATGGCGATCAAACTCTTTCATATTATTTAACGCAGGCTGAATTGAATCCACATCAATACCAGTAACCATTAAGCATAATAAATTGATTGTAACCATCCACATCTCCATAACAACTAATCCGTTATTTTAAAGATAGTGTGTTTTACAAGTTCTCGCTATATGTATTAAGGTGAATAATGAGGAATAATTTAAAGTGAGCTTAAAATACGGCTATACCCTTCACACTTGAAGTCGCTAGTTATTGGCGGTGTTCGCCCCAATCATATAGCGCACCTATACTAATAGGCCTAACTCACTGGTCGCCGATTAACAACGCCAATTACTTTGGGTCTAAACCCAAAAAAGCCAAGTATACTTTCTTATCATCTTCAAGAATCAAATCAGTAGTACTTGGCTTTATTTTGTTGGTCAAACTTGCAATTTAGACCAAACTCTAACTTAACGTTGGAATATCAGCTCAGGTTAAACACGCTTAATATTCTGTTTTTCAGGCGTCCATTCATGGTCATGCTTGTGTAATTCAGGGAATTTAGTTGCATCAAACTCTGGCACTTTACCGGCTTTAAGCTGTGACTCATAATCTTTAATTACATTAATCGCTAACTTAGATAATAGGACTAGTGCAACAATGTTGATTAATGCCATTAAGCCCATTGATGCATCTGCCATATTCCAAACGACTGGCAATGAAGCAACTGAACCAAACATCACCATGGCAAGAACGACTAAACGGAAGATCATTAACCCCTTTTTAGAGTTACCATTTAGGAACATGATGTTCGTTTCTGCATAACTGTAGTTTGCAATAATTGATGAGAAACAGAACAGAATAATTGCCGCAGCCATGAAGTAGGTTGTCCAACCACCTAGCTCACTGCTTAATGCTTGCTGTAGTAGACCGATACCTTGTGCCGCATTAGGCTCATTCATCACACCAGATAGCATAATCATTGCTGCTGAAGCGGTACAGATAACGATAGTATCAGCAAATACACCAATCATCTGAACAAAACCTTGCGAGGCTGGGTGATTTGGATTTGGTGTTGCACTCGCAGCAATATTCGCTGCAGAACCCATACCGGCTTCATTTGAAAATAGACCACGTGCAATACCACTTTGCATTGCCTGAGCAATCGTATAAGCAACACCACCAGCAGCCGCTTCTTGCCAGCCAAACGCACTCTTAACAATTAAAGAGATTGCAGCAGGAAGTTCAGTGATATTCATAATCACAACGATAATCGCAATCGCTAAATAACCGACAGCCATGACAGGGACGATTTTAGATGAAGCTTGGGCAATTTTAGTCAATCCGCCCATAATAAAGAAAGCTGATGCAATAACAATCACGATCCCCATTACAGTTTGATCGAAGCCAAATGAGTGATGTAACGCTTCTGAAATAGTATTTGCCTGAACTGCGTTAAAGACTAAACCGAATGCGATGATAAGGAAGATAGAAAAAAGGGTGCCCATCCAACGCATACCTAACCCTTTTTCCATATAATAGGCAGGGCCACCACGGTATTGACCATCCGAATCACGGACTTTGTATACTTGCGCTAAGGTTGATTCAATAAAGGCCGTTGCCATACCAAATATTGCGATTACCCACATCCAGAATATAGCACCAGGTCCACCTACTGTTAATGCAACTGCAACCCCTGCCATATTACCGGTACCCACGCGAGCAGCCATTGAAGTACAGAATACTTGATAAGAGCTAATTCCTTCACTGGTGTCTTTACCATTTTTTAAAACACTGATGCCGTGTTTAAACTGACGGATCTGGATAAAACTAAGACGTAATGTGAAATAAACGCCAACTGCAACTAATAAGTAGACAAGAACTTGTCCCCAAAGAAGACCATTTATTGCACCTATAATTGACATTAGCACGTCATTAAGTGCTGTTATCCAACTCTCATTTGCATTGTTCATAAGCTCTCCAATTGTATTTGTAATTCTTATTTCTATAACTTATTATTTTTTATTATGTTATAGACTTTTAGCTTCTAAAACGCATCACTAAAAGTAACTTGGTTAGATATCAGTTATAAGACATAAAAACATATAACTTTTCGATGGTTATAGAGGGTTATAATCATCTAATAAAAGAATTATATCCTTTATAAAATAATCAGCTGGCAGGAATATATAGTATATTCACTCTATATGTCAATTTCTTCTCTATTGTGCTTATTTATTATTCAAAAACTCACACTTTATTACATTACTTAATAACTGCAATAATAAATGATTAAAATATAGCAGACATTTGTGAAACTGCCTTCATACCCCCCTTATTACTTATAGATAGATAAAAAATAAAACAGATAATAAGCTCAATCAACCACGAATTAAAGGTGGATTTAACATGAAAATAAAAGCATGTTATAATCACACTAATAAGGCATAGTAATAGACAAGTTAAAGCTTAAAAAAACCATTAACAAACAATAATTTAAGGTGATAAAAATGAGCGAATTTTTAAAGTTGATTAAAGACCCAAAACTTCAAGGAAAACAAGAAGCTGATTTGCGTGTTGTTCGAGACGAAGGTAAGAATAGTTTTAGTATTAAAATTGGTAATTATAAATTAGATACTAAATATGGAAATAATTTTGACTTGGTCGATCCCAATACGTCTGATGAAGAAATTTTAGCTGCAGCAAAAGCTTCTTTTCCTAAGAACATTGAAAATTTGATTAAACGTGCAAATGCACCCAGAAAAAAATCTAAAAAATAATACCTATACCCAAATTAATTGGCGTTGCTAGTAGGCGGCAAGTGAGTGAGGCCTCATGAGTATAGATGTATTATATGATTGGGGCGAACGAACGTAGCCAATAACCTAGCAGATTCAAGTAAGAAGAGTATATAGCCCATTCTGTTAACGTAACGACGTCAAAGAATATAATAATCAAACCGTTACCATTTACCATCAATGACTTGCACAGCTATTATTCATATTATTAACGGTGCCTTTTCATTTTTAATTATCCCACCTCAATGATTATCTATTTTTACCTATCATTGTTAAATTACTTCACTAATATCGCACTTTTCCAAGCAAAGTTGTAAATATAATAATTTATTTTGCTGCATGTAATAAATAGCACTTTCATTTTAATTATTATTAACTATAGTCAATGTGTAGCATACCCAGTTTGGGGTAACCATAACTTGAAAGGAAAATAGATGTTCGGAGAAACGATTAAGAAGTGTAGCGACAATGCGACACGAATAGTTAACTTAGCGGATAAGAATCCAATTGGTTTTTGGATCAGTGGCGCGATGGCTGGCGCATATGTTGGATTAGGTATCATTTTAATTTTCACTTTTGGTAACGTCGTCGATCCTTCTATTCGTCCATTAGTAATGGGGACTACATTTGGTATCGCATTAACTCTTGTGATCATTGCGGGCTCTGAGCTTTTTACTGGTCACACCATGTTTTTAACTTTTGGTGCAAAAACTAAAGCTATCACATGGTTTGATAACCTACGCATCTTGCCGCAAACTTGGATTGCTAATCTTCTTGGTTCTATTGGTGTTGCTCTGCTCTTTTATTATGCAGGTGGTGGTAAAATTCTACCTGATACCAACAGTCTGGTACATAAAGTTGCTTTAGCTAAAGTATCTGCGCCAGCGCTAACACTTTTTGTTAAAGGGATTCTTTGTAACTGGTTAGTTTGTCTTGCGATTTGGATGTGTCAGCGTGTGGAAGGTACTGGGAAATTCATTGCAATTTGGTGGTGTCTATTAGCCTTTATTGGTTGTGGTTATGAACACTCCATTGCAAATATGACTATCTTTGCTCTTTCTTGGTTTGGTCATCACAGCGCTGATTTTACCTTAGGTGGTATTGGTTATAATCTATTGTGGGTTACTTTAGGTAATATCGTGTCTGGTGTGGTCTTTATGGGACTAGGATATTGGTACGTTACGCCAAAAGAACAACGTCCTGTTGTTATGAAGTAGTACTTAAATAATTATCTAGTTATTTAAAAACACTGAAATTTTTAACGATAAAAGTTTCAGTGTTTTATCCATCTACTGTTCGATGACGAATTCAAGTAATCCCCTATCCTCTAAGTAATTAACGACGTCCTTTGCTAACTGATCAACATTTTTATTTCCACTCTCTAATCTAATTTCTGGATTTTTAGGTGGCTGATAAGTTGAATCTATTCCAGTAAAAGCACTGACTTGCCCCTTTCTCGCCTTCTGATATAAACCTTTAGGATCTCGCTGCTCACAAATGTCTATCGGTGTATCGACAAAAATTTCAATAAACTGCCCTGCACTCAGTTTATTTCTCACTGCTAGACGATCAACGCGAAAAGGTGAGATAAACGCAGCCAGTACAATTAATCCCGCATCAACAAATAACTTACCGGTTTCTCCCACTCGACGAATATTTTCCGTTCTATGTTGATCCGAAAACCCTAAATCACTGTTTAAGCCATGTCTAACATTATCACCATCTAACAGATAAGTTCGTACACCTCGGCGATACAATTCAACTTCCACCGCATTAGCAATGGTTGATTTACCTGACCCACTGATACCCGTAAACCACAATAATGCAGATTGATGCTCATTGAGTTGAGTCCGATTTTTCTGAGAAATTGAACTTTGGTGCCACACCACATCAGGTGATTTTTTTTGTCTATCAGGGAATTGAGCTTTATCATCAGTTATTTGTAATTCAGTTAGCATTGATTAGACTTCCTTTATTATTAAGTAAGAGGGAGATAGAAATAGATAGTAGTAATTGCAGTGATGCTATAAACAATACTGACAGGCAACCCAACCTTAATAAAATCCCCTAAACTATATTCCCCCAGATTAAAAACCATTAAATTTGTTTGGTAACCATAAGGCGTAATAAAACTGGCGGAACCACCAAAGGCGATAGCCATAATAAAGGGCATTAAATTCAGTTGTAAAAGCTCAGATACAGCAAAAGCAATCGGAAACATCAATGCAGCTGCTGCATTATTCGTCACTAACTCTGTTAATATTAAAGTACAAAAAAATATCGTACAGAGTGCATAAAATGGCTCAATGGTATTGATTGTTTCTAAGTAATGTTGCGATAAAAAAGTGATAAAATGGTTATTTTGCAAGCCATAAGAGAGACCAATTGCCGAGGTGATAATTAACCATAAATTAATTGGCAGACGACGAATCAGCTCATTAATAGAAAAAAGTCCGAGTAACAACATCATACTGATATACACTATCAGCCCTTTAAACAGAGGAACAAGACCCAGTGCGGCTAAAAAGATTGAAAAGAAGAAACCGACAACGGTAAACAACTCTTTAAAGCCTGACAATTTAGTCTCTGTTGCTAGATCAGAGAGTAAAATAAAGTGTTGATTAAATTTAGGTTGTTGGTAAAACTCTCGCTGTTTCGTCGATGTCTCTCTCTTTTTCTTCTCTCCAGTTTTTGCCTTTTTTGTTGGCAACGTTTGCTTAGCTAATACTAGATAGTCTCCATCACATAATGTTTGATCGTGTAATTTTCCTGAGATTTGCTCACCATCTCGCTTTATTGCAACCACTGCCGCGTTGAATTTGTTTCTAAAATTTGAATTCTCTAACGTTTTACCAATTAAACTACTGCTCGGCCTAATGATCACTTCGATTAAATTATCGAGATCTAAACCTTCACTACCTGCAAAAAGTGAAATACCATCAAAATGGTCAAGTTGGTTCAATTTCGTCACATCGCCATTAAAAATTAGCTTATCATTAACCTGCAAAGCTTCACTCATATTCACAGGATAGATCGTCTGATTCTCTCTTGAGATTTCGACCAGAAAGAGAGACTCTAAATGCTTTAGCCCTTTTCTTTCTATGGTTTGTCCCACTAATGATGAATTCTGTTCAACTCTCGCCTCAATAACATAGTTCTGATGTGATAATACCTCTGGAGATAAAAGCGGTTGATCAATATCGGGCAGCCTATTTCTTAATAAATATAAAACGATGCCACAAGAAACAACAACGGCAAGACCAATAACGGTAAAGTCAAAAAACTTTAAAGAAGCTTCACCTTTCTCCTCCATTAAGCTATTAACGATTAAGTTGGTCGAGGTGCCAACTAACGTTAATGTTCCCCCTAAAATTGCGGCAAACGAGAGCGGTAGAAGTAGCCGACTCGCATTGTGGTACGGATTGTTTTTTAAGGGAATTAACAGTGTTGAAACGACCGCTGTATTACTAAAAAATGCCGAGCTTAATGCGGTTAAACCGAACATTCTTAGCCATGTCGATTCAAAGTTAGGCTTAATAATCACTTGAGCAATTAAGTTAAGGCAACGGGTTTTTTCTAAACCAATAGATGCAATTAGCAGTAAAATTAAAGTCAACACCCCTTGATTAGATGCACTTAAAATCAGCTGCTCGGTAGAGATTTGATTAGTCATATAGAGGGTGATTAAAGAGATGCCAAATACCGTCGCAGGTTGTTTTTGAAATCGGATCAGACAAATAATTGTCAGGATAAACAGGGTTAAGACAAACAATAAACTTAATGACATCGATGTTCTCCACTCCCAGTTGAATACTCATTTTATAAGTTAGATTAAGCTTAAGTTAGTTAATCAATTTAATGTTGAATTGCAGAAGTCTCCCTACAACTCAACATTCAGATGCATCATTTTATTTAAACTTGTTCTAATGTAACTGGATCTAATTTAAATTTTTGGCTTGCCAATGAGGAAAGTGCTGGCAAATTAACGCATTCAACTCCAACTCAAATACCGAATAATCAGTTGTTTGCGAGTGTTTAACGTCAGCACCATCAATGCCAGCTATTTCACCAATAACCATCGCAGCACCAACAGTGGCATTGGATAAACGATCGATAATAATAAACGAACCTGTTTGTCTATTTTGATGGTAGTTATCAATCTGTAGAGGCTCATTAAAGGTGAAGTGACAGCGTCCAATCTCATTAAGCCCTAACTGTGCCGCTTCATTTCGCTCCATAGTATTAACATCGGTGGTATCAACCACTTTAGTCACAACACCGATGGTCGAGTGACTTCCCGCTTTAATAATATACTCCCGATCTGGATGAAGTGGTTGCTCTCCCATCCAAACCACATCAGCAGCAATGTCAAAGGTTGAAATCGGAGTACGGCTCTGATGCGCTAACATATCTCCACGGCTAATATCAATTTCATCTTCTAACGTTAAAGTAATCGCCATACCAGCATGAGCTTGCTGTAAACGACCATCAAATGTGACAATATCTTTTACCTTACTGCTTTTCCCTGATGGCAGCACTGTAATGTTATCACCAACTTGAATTTCACCAGATAACACCGTGCCACAGAACCCTCTAAAATCCAGGTTTGGACGATTGACATATTGCACAGAGAAACGAAAATCTTGCTCTTTTGCCCCTTTTATCTGAATGGTATTCAAAAGCTTCATCAATGGAGAGCCTGGATACCAACTCATATTTTCACTGCTATTAACAACATTGTCGCCATGAAGTGCAGAGATTGGGACAAAACGAATATCTTCAATTTCTAACTGACTAGCAAACTGACGATATTGCTGTTTAATTTGTTGATAGACCTTCTGATCATAACCGACGGCATCCATTTTATTGACCGCTACAATCAGATGCTTAATTCCCAATAGTGAGCAGATATAAGAGTGACGGCGCGTCTGTACTTGCACTCCATGTCGAGCATCAATTAATATAATGGCTAGATCACATGTTGATGCACCTGTGACCATATTACGGGTATATTGTTCATGCCCCGGGGTATCTGCAATAATAAATTTTCGCTCTTCCGTAGAGAAATAACGATAGGCAACATCAATGGTAATCCCTTGTTCACGCTCTGATTGCAAACCATCAACCAATAACGCTAAATCAAAATCAAGATCCGTGGTATTAAACTTTTTTGACTCATTTTCAATGGCGGCCATCTGGTCATCAAAGATCATTTTGCTGTCGAATAATAGACGACCGATTAGGGTCGATTTACCGTCATCAACGCTGCCACAAGTAATAAAACGGACAAGCTCTTTTTGCTCATGACGTTGTAGGTAGTGCTCAATATCTTGTGCGATTAATTCTGAACTGTGTGACATATTAAAAGTATCCTTCCATCTTTTTCTTTTCCATTGAACCTGACGCATCGCTATCGATGACTCGTCCTTGTCGTTCTGAAGTCGTTGTCAGTAGCATCTCTTGAATAATATCGGTTAAACTTGTTGCTTGTGACTCAATCGCCCCTGTTAATGGGTAACAGCCTAAGGTCCTAAAGCGCACCATTTTCTGTTCGATTTTCTCACCCTCTTCAATCGGCATCCGTTCATCATCAACCATAATCAATGTACCATCACGCTCTACCACCGGCCGTTTATCCGCAAAATAGAGTGGCACCATCTCAATTTGTTCTTGGTAGATATATTGCCAGATATCTAATTCAGTCCAGTTAGATAGCGGAAATACACGAATGCTTTCACCTTTGTCTATTTTTGAGTTATAGATATTCCATAATTCTGGACGTTGATCTTTCGGATTCCAGCGATGTTTTGAATCTCGAAATGAGTAAACCCGTTCTTTAGCGCGTGATTTCTCTTCATCACGGCGAGCACCGCCAAATGCCGCATCAAAACCGTGTTGATTCAATGCCTGTTTTAATCCTTCTGTTTTCATAATATCGGTATGCTTTGCGCTACCGTGATCAAAAGGGTTGATATTCATCTCCATGCCACGAGGGTTCTTATGGACCAATAAATCAAAATCGTATTTTTTAGCTAAGCGATCTCGAAACTCAATCATCTCTTTAAATTTCCAATTCGTATCAATATGCAACAATGGAAATGGGATCTTGGCGGGATAAAATGCCTTACGCGCTAAATGGAGAAGAACTGAAGAGTCTTTACCTATAGAGTAAAGCATCACAGGATTATCAAACTCAGCAACCACTTCACGCATGATCGCAATAGATTCGGCTTCTAATGCTTTTAAGTGAGTCCATGTTTTCGTTTTCTCTATTTTGGAATTGTCCATTTTAACGTTATCGGCTCTCGACTCATCCGTTAATGACAAATCAACGGCTGTTGAACTTTCGATTGGTTCTATCTGTGTCATTGATTGTTGTTCCATGTCCATCACCTTTTTCCTATTTGAAATGACGCTTTAATATTCGTTATTTACTATTAATCGCATTGATTACCATAAATAGAATATTTAAATTTTTAATGCAGAAATCCTTATGAATTAAAATAACCTTAATTCATCCATTAGTTTTATTTCAACTTCATATATTTAATCTAGATACACTTAAACTTTATATATTCAAACCCTATATATTTAATAATGAGAATAATAAAATCTTTAATTAACTAATTCAGCTTCAACTTCATGCTTTAATTCTCTATCGGTATTAAACCAATTTAAATCATCGGATAATTTAACCACATCTCCGATAATCACAATCGCGGGTGAGTTAACTTGTTCCGCAAGAGCTGATAACTGATTTAATTGACCTTTAACCACCCTTTGGCTCTTTAATGTCCCATTCTCAATCAGTGCAATGGAAGTATTGGATTTTAAACCATGCTTGATTAATGCCTGTTCGATTTTTACTGCATTGGGTTTTGCCATATAAACAACCAACGTCTGTTTACTATTCGCAAGACGTTGCCAATCAGCCTCTATTCCTCCTTCTTTTGCATAACCTGTCACAAAAGCAACTGATTGTGCATAATCTCTATGGGTTAATGGTATTCCTGCATAAGTCGTACAACCTGATGCTGCCGTAATACCAGGCACCACTTGAAAAGAAATCCCTGCTTTAACGAGATCTTGTAACTCTTCCCCACCACGGCCAAAAATAAAGTTATCACCACCTTTAAGACGAACGACCTTTAATTTTTGTTGAGCCAGTTCGATTAAAGTTTGATTTATTTTATCTTGAGGCAAAGAGTGAAAGCTTGCTCTTTTGCCCACATGTATTAAACGGGTATTGATTGGAATTAAATCTAACACTTGTTGAGAAACTAAGCGGTCATGTACTACCACATCCGCTTGTTGCAAAAGTGCCAGTGCATGAAGTGTTAATAATCCAGCATCACCAGGGCCAGATCCAATCAAAACAACTTCGCCCGATTTTATATTACGACCATTCACCGCTTGATTAATTAAATCTTGTTTTGATGATGCATTATTAATAAAAATAGGAAATTTTATTTCACCAATATAGTGACGAAACATTGCCCATAAAGAGATGGGCTCAGCCACTCCTTGCTTACTTATTAAGTTATTTTTCTGGCTCTTATTTCTATTTACCTTTTGATTAAAAGCCTGACTAAAATAAGTGATACTGTTTTTCATCGAATGATTCCTTATTCTGTGAAATGAGGTATATACCTTTTTTACATGAAATATAGACCCTTCATACTTGAAGTAAAATTAAATCCCACTACCACTCTGTTCATCATGTAAGCCACACTCTCTCTTCAAACCAAAAAACCGCGTATCTTCTTCACTTTCACCTAATTGCAAAGGACGAGAGGTATGAGTATCACCCACTGAAACATAGCCCTTTTCCCATAATGGGTGAACAGGAAGATCATATTGTGCTAGATAATCAAAAACTTGCTTATTACTCCAATCCACAATCGGTAATAACTTAAACCGTCCTTTTTGTAGTGAAAGAACAGGTAAAGTTCCACGACTTGATGACTGTTGTCGACGTAAACCAGAAAACCATGTTTGACCATTTAATTCCTGAAATGCACGCTCCATTGGTTCGACTTTATTTCGATTATTATACTCCGAAAGCCCTTCAACGCCTTGTTGCCAAAGCTGTCCATAACGAGCCTCTTGCCAAGCAGGAGATAGCTCACTTTTATAGATATGAAGATTCAAACTTAATTTATCGGTTAATTGATCAATGAGTTGATAAGTCTCAGCAAATAAGTAGCCCGTATCTACCACGATGATTGGCATTGTCGCGTTAACCTTAGTCACTAAATGCAGCATTACCGCTGATTGAATGCCAAAACTAGAACTCAAAACTTGATGATTTGGCAAGTATTTCACTCCCCACTCAACTCGCTCTTGAGCGGTCATTTTTTCCAGCGTTTGGTTAATTTCATCGAGTTTCTGTTCTGATATATCAACAGACAACAGTTCATACCCAGCATCAGACTGTTGAGCTTGAGAAATAAAAACATCATTATTTAAGGCTGAATTATGCATGGAAATCCCTCTTTGCTATTACCACTTCACTCACTACTTTTTCACGAATAACAAAGTCACCAAAACATTCACCTTTATTGCCATTTGCGCTCCACTGTTCGACTAACTGATCAAGATAATCGAGGATCTGTTGTTCGCTTTGATTTTCTTTTACCAATTTGGGTATTCGTGTCCCAATTAAATTGCCACCAAGATGTAAATTGTATTTACCTGGCCCTTTACCGACTAAACCCACCTCAGCCAACATCGCGCGTCCACAACCATTCGGGCAACCTGTTACTCTGGTGATAATCGGCATCACTGCTTGATGTTTTTCGAGTATTTCTTCAATTTTGGTAACAAACTTAGGCAGCATTCTTTCCGCTTCTGCCATTGCTAATGGACATGTTGGCAGTGAAACACACGCCATTGATGATTCACGTTGTGAACTGACTTCGGAATCTAATAGACCATGTTTAACCGCTAACGCCTCAATTTGTGGACGTTGATCTTCACTAACACCTGCGATAATTAAGTTTTGATTCGCCGTTAAACGAAAATCCCCTTGATGTATTTTTGCAATCTCTCTCATTCCTGTTTTTAAAGGACGACCGTCATAATCTAGCAAGCGTCCATTTTCGATAAACAGTGTCAGATGATGTTTACCATCAATACCTGCACTCCAACCAAATTGATCACCTCGAGTGGTAAACTTATACGGTTTTATTGGCGCAAATTGAATATTGGCTCGATGCTCAACTTCTTGTTTAAAGGCATCGACACCCACACGATCTAAGGTATATTTGGTTTTAGCATTCTTACGATTGGTACGGTTACCCCAATCTCGTTGAGTACTGACTACCGCACCAGCAACGTCTAATACCGACGCCAATGGAATAAAGCCAAACTCATCAGCACAACGAGGATACGTTGCTGTATCACCGTGAGTCATCGCTAAACCACCACCAACAAGTACATTAAAACCGACTAACTTTCCTTTCTTGGCAATCGCCACAAAGTTAAGATCATTGGCGTGTAGATCAACATCGTTATTTGGCGGAATAACGACGGTGGTTTTAAATTTTCTTGGTAGATAACTTTGACCTAAAATTGGCTCTTGATCGGTCGTTTCAACCTTTTCCCCATCTAACCAAATTTCGGCATAAGCACGAGTTTTAGGCAATAGGTGCTCACTAATCTTTGCTGCCCATTGATAAGCTTGTTGATGCAATTCCGACTCAATTGGGTTTGAGGTGCAAAGGACATTTCGATTGACATCCCCCGCCGTTGCGATTGAGTCAATGCCAATACGGTTTAATGTTTGATGCATCAATTTAATATTTCGCTTTAACACACCATGAAATTGGAATGTCTGGCGAGTGGTTAATCGAATAGAGCCGTAAATGCTGTTTTTTTCAGCAAATTCATCAATCGCCAACCACTGTTTAGGCTGAATAATACCGCCAGGCAGACGAGCGCGTAGCATAACGTTCTGTAACGGTTCCAACTTTTGATCGATACGCTCTTGACGAATATCGCGATCATCTTGCTGATACATACCATGAAAGCGAATTAATTGAGAGTTATCACCTAAAAAACCGCCGGTCATTTGCACGTCTAAATCTTCTTTTATCGTCCCTCGTAAATAGTTACTTTCAGATTTAAAACGTTCATTGTCAGCTAACTTTCCATCTAGTGGCCATTGATAGATCACCTGTTCTTTCTGCTTTTCCATTAGTACACATCCTTTTGATATCGACCATTTACTCTCAATTCATCTAACCACTCTTCTGCTTGTTCAGACGTTAGATCCCCTTTAGTTTGTGCAATATTTATCAATTGTTGGTCGACACTTTTGCCCAAAGTCTGTGCATCACCACAGAGGTAGATATAAGCGCCAGATTGAAGCCATTGATATAGCTTTTCGGCTTGCTCTGCTAATTTGTCTTGAACATAGATTTTCTGTTGCTGATCTCGAGAAAAAGCCAAGTCAACATCGGTTAGCAAACCTTGATTAAAATATTGTTGCCATTCCGTTTGATATAAAAAATCTTGCGTGTAGGTTTGATTGCCAAAGATTAACCAATTTTTACCCGTTGCTTGTTCTGCATCCCGCTGCTGCAAGAAGCCACGATAAGGAGCAATACCGGTTCCTGCCCCGATCATAATGATATTCTTATCCGATTCAGGGAGGCGGAAGTAAGGGTTCGGTTCGACAAAGACGTCAACTTGATCATCTTCAACCAATTGATGACAGAGGTAGCTCGATGCGCCACCGAGACGGGTCTCTTGTTGATCTTGCCCCTGATGACTGTTTTCCAATAACCCCACCGTTAAATGAACTTCATCTTCTACCTCACTCTGACTTGAGGCGATCGAGTAAAGTCGTGGCTTTAGAGGAATTAACGCATTGGCAAGTTGCTGAGCATTGAGATGAATTGGATACTCAAGTGCTAAATCAATAACTTGATGGTGATTGAGATACGCTTTTAAACTGGCTTTATCGGCAATTAACTCGGTTAATTTTTCACTCTGCCCTTGAGCTAGCCACCACTTTAATAGCGGGATTGAAATACGAGTAATATCGAGCTTAGTGCTTAATGCATCTCTTAACGTGGTCTTGGTGACCTCGTCTGAATCAGGATCGGTTAACTCAACATTTTCATCAAGTTCTAATCCTAATAACTCAGTTAAACGCCCAATTAATTGCAGATCATTTTTATACCAAACCCCCAAAGCATCACCCGGTTGATATGTGAGCCCAGAGTCTGCTAAATCAAGTTCAATATGACGCGTATTTCGTAAGGAGTCTCGACCGGTGATTTTTTGATTAGCGATAACAGTTGCAGTAACGGTTCCATTAACAGTTGATGCAGTATTTGCTTCGACTGTTTCTTCATCAAGTGAGCCTGCTACACTGTTTTCAACGGAATTATCCCCTGTTTGCTGCGTTTGTCGTAAAGCGTCAACTTGAATACTCTCTTCAAGTTGTTTTAGATATGTCGCTACCCAAGGCTTGGTACTCGTCACATAATCGAGATCAGCATCAATTTTTGGCTTTCCTTCTGTCGCGCCTAAAGCTAAAAAACGTTCAGAAAAATCGCTGGCGGCCTTACAAAAATAATCATAACTAGAATCCCCTAAACCAATCACTGAAAAGGTTAAATGGTCTAAATTAGGCGCTTTACGACTTTTTAATAATTTAAACAACGAGAGTGCGCTATCTGGTGGCTCACCTTCACCATGAGTACTGACAATTAAAAGAAGTTGAGAGATTTTTTTTAATGTTTTTGCTTTCAAATCAGCAATATTGATCAACTCACCATTCAGCCCTTTTTGCTCCACTTGAGAGAGTATTTGAGTGGCTAATCCTTTTGCATTGCCGGTTTGAGAAGCATAAACAATGGTTAACGGCTCAGATCTCAACGGTTGATTACTGGCAAACGCGGCTTGAGCCACTGAATGAGATACCGTAGATTGTTGAGTGCTTATCTTACTAGAGAGATCTTGAGTTATCCCAGCCAAATAACCGCTCACCCAACTTAGTTCAATGGTTGAAGAGTGATTAATTAGTTGTTGGAGGTTATCAACTTGCAATGTTGATAGTGGTGTAATCGCTGCATTTAATTCCGTCTTATTCATGTTGATTATCCGTGTCAAACTGATGGATAAAATATAAACAGAGTCAGTTATAACAACAAATAATTAAAATGGCATTTTTATTCCAAAATGTTATATGAAAGTAAGCTCGCCGTTAACAACTGGATGGAAATAGTCAATATTGATTAATTGCACTGAGCAGAAATAAATCAATATTAGCTTATTTTTCAACATATTAAACGAAAGTAAAGTTTGATTAATTAATACTCTCAATTTTTAATGCCCAAAAAAAACCATCAACAAAAAGATAAAAAATATCTATTGAGTTGATGGTTTTTTTTTACACAATTCAAATTAGATTAGAATTGGTCATATTTTTTATTATAGGGTGTCTTGCCATTATTAGGTCGCGTCTTAAGGAACTTTAAAATCCACATATATTGCTCAGGTTGTTCACCAATATATTTTTCAATCGTTTCATTCATCATTCTGGCATCTTGTTCTTCACTATCCGTAGGGAAAGGAAGTGCTGGATAAAAATCCATCGCAAAACGGCCCGTATAAGGGTCTATTTTAGCAAAAAGTGGCACAATCTCAGCGCGACTCACTTTTGAAATTCGTCCTAAACCCGACATCGTCGCCTTAGTTGTTGCAAAAAAGTCGACAAAAACACTGTGTTCAGCACCTAAATCTTCATCCGGCAAATAGTAACCTAAATAACCATCACGGATTGATTTTATGAAGGGTTTCACACCACCAGAACGCTCATAAACACGACCGCCATATTGCACACGCTGTTTATGCATCATCCAGTCAACCAACTCATTCTTTTGTTTCTTTGCCATTGCAGAAACAGGTAATCCTTTTGATGCTAATAACACGGCTGGAATGTCAATAGCCCAAGTATGTGGAACCAATAAGATCACACTTTTATTCTGTTCACGTAAGGATTTTACATGTTCAATTCCATGAATATCCGTATTTTTAGCAAGCCACTCTTTACTTTTTACCGTTAAGAGAGGGAAAGACATCAAAAAGAAACCCGCCGTCACTAAGGTTTCAAAAACAATTTCTTCACGTTGTTGATGACTCTTTTCTGGGAAGCATAACAGTAAGTTGATACGAATTTTTCGTGCAACCCCCTTCTTAAACTTCATCAAACGTTTTGCTAACCAACGGGAAAGCGATAAACGAGCCTTAAACGGCAGTAATGATAAGACCATTATCACCAAAATGCCTAACCAAGTACCCCAATACTTAATCCTTAAATAGTGCCATGAAAAACGGGGATGGTAGGCTTTTTTATCAAAATTATCGACCATGAATATCAACTCTTTGATTATAAATAAAATACTCTAATGAAAACATACTATAGGCTTATTCACTTGGTCATGTTTCACCAGTAATAAGAAAATGTAATATTTTAATCTTCTTTATTCTGAATCGCATTAATAATTTCAGTGGTCGAACAACCATTCTCAAAATTTAACACTTTTACTTCACCACCATTTTCAACAACTTCAATACCACCAGCAATCTCATCAGGTTTATAGTCACCACCTTTAACAAGAATATTTGGCAGAATATTGGCGATTAAACGTTGAGGGGTATCTTCTGCAAAAGGTACCACCCAATCGACTGCTCCTAAGCTAGCAAGCACCGTCATACGGCGATCAACCGGATTAATGGGACGAGATGCACCTTTCAATCGTTTCACTGACGCATCATCATTGACTGCAATGATTAAGCGGTCGCCCAATTTCGCCGCTTGATTCAAATAAGAGACATGACCCGCATGCAGTATATCAAAACAGCCATTGGTCATTACAACCCGCTCACCTTTAGCTTGCGCAGCTTGAACGAGTTTAATTAAAGAGGCTTCAGGAACCACGCCCAATTCAGTATCCGGTGCACCATGAATAGCCTCGGCCAGTTCAATAGCTGAAACCGTTGAGGTTCCTAATTTACCCACCACAACTCCCGCCGCAGCATTAGCTAACGCACACGCCTCTTCAAGAGACTTACCGGCAGCAACAGAAGACGCTAAAACAGAAATGACCGTATCGCCAGCACCGGTAACATCAAAAACTTCTTGCGCTTGCGTTGCCAAATGAAACGGCTCTTGGCCACGACGAAGCAGCGTCATACCATGTTCACTTCGGGTAACAAGCAACGCTTCAAGATCATATTGATTAATCAGTGATTGGCCTTTAGCAACAAGATCTTCTTCATTTTTCACTCGACCTGCCACCAATTCAAACTCAGACATATTCGGCGTTAATAGTGTCGCTCCACGATAACGTTCAAAGTCATCACCCTTAGGATCAATAAAGATTGGAATATTAGCGGTTTTGGCTTTTTGAATCATCACTTGAACGTCTGACAATGCGCCTTTGTCATAATCGGAAAAGATAACAGCTTTAGCTTTAGGCAGAGACGCGTCCATTTTATCCAAGAACAACTGAGGTTCAACATTGGCAAACTTCTCTTCAAAATCGAGACGAATAAGCTGCTGTCCACGACTCAATACACGCAGTTTTGTGATAGTGGGTTGCTCATCAACAGCAATAAAATCACAATGAACATTTAATGAATTCAGCGAGTTTTCAAGCAGAGTTGCAGCCTCATCTTTACCCACTAAACTAATGGTTGTCGCTTCCCCCCCAACACCGCAATATTCATCGCGACATTCGCTGCACCACCAGGACGATCTTCGACTTCTGAAACCTTAACGACGGGAACTGGCGCTTCAGGAGAAATACGACTCGTTGGCCCAACCCAATAACGGTCAAGCATGACATCACCAATAATTAATACATTTGCATCTTCATAATTGGGTAAAATTGGCTTCATTTTTCTCTCCAAAGAGTGAGCTGTTATTGAGTAAGAGTAAGGCAACAGCTCACATTAATCATTTCGGTTGAAAGTATTCAATCGAGTATCTATTTATTATATATCTAACTTTTTATTTTTAGTTCAGTAGTCAGAAGTAAAGGGCGACAAACTCAAAGATTAAAAACGGGTTTGTTATTTAATTACGATATTTTGCTCTTTGACAATTCGTTCTATCATAGCAATAACAACAGGGGCTTTAATTCGATCCATTGCAGACTCATCTTGAACACGTGTACGCCACGGTAACATTTCAATCGGTTTATTGTGTTCTTCTGCAACAGCTTCTGCATAAACAGAAACGACGTAATCTAGATAGTGATAAGGGCCTGAACGCATTGGATTGTAGTGGGCATACAGACCGACAACAGGTGTATTCATCGCACTAGCCATATGAGTTGGCCCTGTATCTGGCGCAAGCACAAGATCCGCGTGATCAAGCAGAGCCAACATCTCTTTAATTGAGCTTTTTCCCACTAAATTGAAAACAGGCTGAGTTAATTTTTCTTCAATACTGGCCGCTAAGTCAATTTCAATAGGTGCAGGGCTGCCTGCAATGATGACATTAAACCCTTTATTTTGAGCGTCGATAATAACGTCGGCATAACCTTGAGCATTCCAATTTTTGTATGCTTTACTGGTGGCAGGCACAACAACTAAATTCGTTTTATCACTAGAAAGCTGTTGTTTTGCCCACTGCCCTGCTTGCTGAGAATAAGATAAATTCCAAGAGGCTTTTTCTTTCGGTAATTCCAAAGCTGAACCAAATGCCAACAGCGTATCGACCACATGCAAAGATGTTGGTGATTTGACTTTTAAGTTAGTAAATAGCATCTGCATATCTTGACTACGTTTATTATCAAACCCCAACTTATATTTAGCTTTAATTCCAAGAGTCGCAATGCTCGATCGAAGCGCATATTGCATATGAAGCAAGGCATCAAAACGTTGATCTTTTAATTGCGACCAAAGTTCAAGGTAACCTCTCCAGCCTTTTTTCTTATCAAAAATAACGACGTTTATATTAGGAAGGTCATTGATTAATTGCGCTTCTAATTTGCCACAAATCCATGTTATTGAGCAGTTTGGCCACTCTTTTTGAATTGCTTGCACAACAGGAATAGTATTACAAACATCTCCAATAGCAGAGAGACGTAATACACAGATCGAGGTTGGTGGGGATTGAAAAATAGTCATAATAATCATTATAGTAAAAAGCTACTGGATATTATGCATTTGAATAGAGTTAATGTAAAACTTATCTCAGCCTCATCACTAAAATATAAGCAAAAATACTCGCCAATCAGATGACTATACCCAAAGTAATTGGCGTTACTAGTAGGCGGCAAGTGAATAAGCCCCTATGAGTATAGGTGTACGATATGATTGGGGCGAATGAGCACAGCCAACAACCTAGCAACTTCAAGTAAGAAGGGTATAAATAACAGAGAAAAGTTTATCTACTATTTAGTCAAATTGGCACATTAATTAAGCACTTTATAACCACGATTAATCATGCAATTGCGCATCACTTGGTCTACTTCATGAGAATAAGATACCTGACTTACGGCGCGAGATTGTCGGCTCCCAATGATTCCACGAACTAAACCGATCCCAGCACCGATTTTTGCACCTTCAGAACCTGAGCCGCCTGCAATCGCAACACCAGCTGCACCAACAGCGGCTCCTCTCGCGGCACCTACCGCTGCTCCCCCGACAGGAGCCACAGCCATTTGAGGTTGAACTTGGTAGCTCAACTGCTGACATTGATACATATCAGCACTGTATTGCGTTTGATCTAACCCTTGTGTATCGATAATTAAATTTGTAGCAGAGGCTAAATTTACTGTCAATAATGAACCTAAGAAACAGGTTGTGGCGATAATCAAAGTGGATTTTTTCATGCTTACTTTTTGAATCCGAGTTTTCAATGACGAAGAATAAGCAAGTTAGTGCAAGGCAAAAGAAGAATTGTCAGCGGGATGTCATTAAGTCTATATTTACATTGAATTTCAAATAGATGAAACAGATAGTTTACATAAAAACTGCACTATTTTTTCAATTACTCTAAAAAGATCATCTTGATTGATGATGAAAAATAGTCAGTACAATTTTAAAAACAGATAGCACTGACTTATTCAACAGCTTAGCCTCATCAAATAACAATATACCCTTCATCCTTGAAGTCGTTAGGTTGTTGGCTGCATTTGTTCGCCCTCATCATAGAGTACACTTATACTCATGGGGCCTCACTCACTTGCCGCCGACCAGCAACGCCAATTATTTTGGGTATACACATTAGATTTAAGGGCGTAATTTTAATACCGCATCAATATCTTCAGCACAATGGCGTTCAGCAACTTGTTCCCAAGGTTCACCAAAAGTACGGTTAACAATTTTTCCACGTTGAACGGCTTCACGAGCCAAAATCTCTTTAGCCCAACGCTGGACATGGGTATAACTTTCAACGTCTAAAAATTCAGCCGCATTATAAGCTTTACCTAAAACTAAATTCCCATACCAAGGCCACGTTGCGATATCCGCAATCGAATACTCATCTCCAGCTAAATAACGACTGTTCGCTAACCGTTTATCCAAAACATCTAACTGACGTTTTGCTTCCATCGTAAACCGATTTATTGGATATTCGAAATACTCAGGCGCGTAAGCATAAAAGTGACCAAAACCGCCACCAAGGTAAGGAGCTGAACCTTGGAGCCAAAATAACCAGTTCATCATTTCAGTACGAGTAGACAGATCTTGTGGAATAAAGTGACCAAATTTTTCAGCTAAATAGAGCAAAATAGAACCGGATTCAAACACATTGATTGGTTCAACCCCTGATCGATCGACTAGAGCAGGAATTTTTGAATTTGGGTTAACATCGACAAAGCCTGATGAGAATTGATCACTTTCACCAATTTTAATGATAAATGCATCATACTCTGCCCCTTCAATGCCCAAAGCTAACAACTCTTCTAGTAAAATTGTCACTTTTTGACCATTCGGCGTTCCCATAGAATAGAGTTGGATGGGGTGCTGACCTACGGGTAATTCTCGTTCAAAACGAGCCCCAGAGTCAGGGCGATTAATATTAGCCCACTCTCCGCCATTCTTTTCTTCCATGACCCATACTTTAGGTGGTGTGTATTTACTTTCCATTTTTAACTATTCCTTCTAATACAATTTAAAGCATACAAATCAAGTATATGCTGATTTCTTCATTTAGACAGTAGATAATGAAATATTATCCTCATTGAGACTAAATTAATGAGTATTATTAATTAGCAAGATATAAAAAAACCGTTAATATATCCCTTTAATCAAAGGGAAATTAACGGCTCATTTATTAGCAAAAATAGAAATTAAAATTAAAAAATATAATTCGCATCCATAAGATCACTGACTTCAACTTTACTGACTAATGGGTGATTAGAAAGCCATGTAGCCACTTTTTCTTTTTGCTCTTCGGTTGCAGATTCATAACGATGAATTGAACATAAGAATCCATCAAACAGCTCTAGACCGCCACCACCAAAACTTAATTCAATACTATCAATAAAATCAACAAATTCATCGACGAACTGGTCGTACTCTTTAAACTCTTTAATTGAAGTTGCACAACTAATTGCAAAACCTTGGATTGCAAACTCACCTAAATATAACTTTTTACGTAAACGGCGGTTTTTATTCTCGATTTTATCTAGTTTCATCTTGGTACCTTTTGGTTTGAAATTCTTTTGCTTTGTTGATGACTACCTTGGTCCCCATCAAATTGCTTAATAATATAAGCGCCTGCTATTATAGCCTTTACCACAACACTTGTCTGTGAATCTTTGATTCCTTTCAGTCAATTCAGCTTCATAGGTAGTCAAAAAAATCAGGAAATATAAGCTTAACGATTGAAAAGATTCGTCTATATTTAAATATACTCAGGTTGTCATGAGTCAAAATACAATAGGAAATTTATGAAACGAACCAATTTTGATGATTTTTACTTGTTCCAGCAAGTCGCTAAATTACAGTCTATCTCTTCAGCAGCTGAACATTTAAACCTATCAATTGCGACCATAAGTCGAAGATTGGTCACGTTAGAGGATGAATTGAATCTTAAACTCTTTAACAGAACAAGGCGGAGTTTAACGTTGACCAATGATGGCGAGCATTATTATCAGAAGCTATCTCCGTTATTAGAGCAACTGGGTGAAGAAATTGATCTATTGCGTTACGCCAATTCAAGTCCTGTTGGACATTTGAGAATTAGTTTACCTAATTTTTTATATGAACAATATTTAATGACCGTCATTGAGCAATTTCAAAAAGAATACCCTAAGATAAAAATCACATTATCTTCGACTTATGATAGAGAGGTAGACATTGCCGATGATATTGATATTACATTTAGAGTAAGAGAGCCAACATCACAAGATTTAATTTCCAAAACATTACTTAATCTTGACCAAATTTTCATATCGACACAACCACCTACTCGAAAATTTAAACTTGATACCTTTGAACTGGTTAAAACATGGTTAGATAGTAAAGATATCATCTATTATTTTGATTCGATTAATCTACCAATGCAGATAAAAGGTGATAGCCATTGGTATCACTACAGAGCGAATGAGCAAAAATTGATGTTAAAAACATTTTCCATGATTAAAACCAGTTTAAACATGGAAAATACATTGACTTTCGTTCCTAAAAGTATGGTTCAACAAGAGTTACAATCTGGTCAGTTTGTTGAAGTTCTCTCAAATTGGATTATCCCTAACCTTCCCGTTAATATGATTTATCGTTCAAGAAAACAGTTACCTAGTCACCAGCGATTATTTATCGATGCGATAACCGCATACTTCTCCAATTTGAATGATAATAATTCCCTTCTAACTTGATAATAACGTTAATTTAACGATGATACTGTTTTAAGATTATTTTGTTTAAAGCACTTTAGTTTAGTCATTAACCAATAAATGATATACATCACCAACGCTGTAATAATCATGTCATAAGCACGATGATAATAAGAACCAACCGCTAACTCATAAGGCTTAGTATAAAGTGACAATGGAACAAGAGTCGCTCTTAATATATTATTTTCATAGTTAACATCACTACAAATAGAGACTCTTAACTGAGGATTAGAAGCAAAATAAGTATAAAAGCTAGTCAATAGCAACAAGATGAGCCCTGCCCATAGCAAATTACCTATATCAATGGCGAGTAAATAGTTAATAAAAAGACCAATTAAACATCCACCTACTTGAATAGGTATAATCGCTTTAACATTGGAAATAAGCGTTTCTTTGGTTCGTGAAAAAGCAATGCCGCCTACGACTAAGGTACAAAAGATGGAGGTTATTAAATTGACTATTTGAAAAACAAGTAATACAACCACCATTAATACAAAAGCAAAATGTTTATTCTTTATCGGTATCTCAACGGCTTGTGCCTCATTTCCTTTTTTCCTTACTTTATGATTGGGAAATAGTGCAAAAAGCAGCCAAGCTATAGGCACTTGCATTAAAACACACTCAATTAAACTATAAACACTATGTTCAAGAGTATGATCATAACTCATATTAACAACAGCATATAGATAATAAAAAATCATTGTTGGAAGGATTAATGTTTGATGCCAATACTTAAAGCGATAAATAATCGTCGCAAGAAACAACATCGACAAAGCAAATACCATAAATGGGGAAGCAGAAAATAGCTCCGCAATGAGAGTACCCGTAACAATATAACCGGTTTGTATCCCATATCTTTTCGCTAAAACTTTTAAGGAAAATCTATCTAGTGCTGTAATAGGTAAAGCAATGAGCACACCAAATACTGGGCTACTAATATCGGTTCCCCATGCTAACAACAAGCCACAAGTCGTGATTAATGCACGTCGAATAACCGCATTATTATCAAATTGAAAAGGTTTAATAAACATAACGCAAATACGACATTGTTGTCATGACAAAACCAGAGAAAGCGTGCCAAAATGGATGCGTATTTTCAGCAGCCATGACCGTTGCTTTTGAGCCTGCGATTAGTGCATTAGGAGGGCTTTGTAATTCAATACGGATCGGGAATTGCTCAGACTTTCTGATCCAACGATCACTCGCGTCCATTGTCGAAAGCTTACCGGTTTGACTAACGCCACTTTGTATCGCTTTATCAGAGCTTAATACAGTGCCAGGAAAAATTTTTCCAGGGTATGCGTCAAAAATAATAGCAACAGAACTTCCCTTAGTTAAGGTATTTAAGCCTTTTTCATTAAAGTTGGCCGCTAAATATTGCTGCTGATCATCAACAATCACCATGGTATTTGTCGAAGCACTCACATAATCACCTAAATCGATCTGTAAGTTAGAAATAATGCCACTGCCACCCGCATAAACGGTGGTTCTTTCGAGGTTTAATTCAGCTGTCGCTAACGTGGACTTCGCTTGTAGAATATCTGGATTTTGGTTAGGTAGACCGATTAAGCTTTTTGTTTGGCTAATTTCTGCTTCTTTCTGCTTAACAAGGAAATAATTACTCTCTTTATCACTTTGTGCTTGATCGAATTCTTCTTCACTTATCTGCTTGGTTGCAAATAAGTCATTGTATCGATGAAAGTGCTTTAAGGCTTGACGATAAATTGCTTTCTGTTGAGCGAGTGCCGACTTATCAATATTAAGTTGCGCTTTCATTGATTCAAGATTAGTTTGCGCGGCGATTAATTTTGCTTTTGCATCGCGAACATTAATCAAATACTCTTTGTT
This sequence comes from Vibrio sp. SS-MA-C1-2, assembly GCF_021513135.1. Classification (NCBI taxonomy): domain Bacteria; kingdom Pseudomonadati; phylum Pseudomonadota; class Gammaproteobacteria; order Vibrionales; family Vibrionaceae; genus Vibrio; species Vibrio sp. SS-MA-C1-2. Next base: position 1,951,087 of record NZ_CP090981.1, on the reverse strand, counting down.
ATCGATGGAATAAATCGCGTCACCTTGTTGAATAGATTGTCCATTTTCAACATAAACAGCCGTTACATTACCAGAGACTTCCGGATGAATGTTAATTGTAGGCATTTGTACTTGAGACTGGGTAGTAAAAGGGGCATAGATATTAGAAAGTACAATAATAATTCCTGTTAAAACAATCAATGAAATAACAGTTCTAATTATCCACTTAGAAATTAATACCGCATCAATTTTCATTACATTCACCTCAATCTTGTTATGAGCGAGGATTATAAATGTAATGAAAGAGGTTAAAAATAGACAACAATAAAAGTAACATTCTTATAATTGCAAACTAAGCGTTATCGACAACGTAGTCATGATATTTTAATTTTCTTTCTTCACGACCATATTCAATATAAAAAGAACACCTATTGGTAACAAGGAGACCAGTAACATCCATGACCAGCCCTGAGTAAATAAAATCACCCCGGCCCCTAAAGACCCTGCTGCTTGAAAAGCAGTAATAAAGAAATCATTAATTGCTTGAATTTTAAAGCGCTCACTCGCTCGATACGTTCTTGGTAATAATGTGGTGCCACTAATATAGAGGAAGTTCCAACCTACGCCTAATAATACCAAAGCCCACCAAAAATGATGAACAGAGTGGCCAGAAAGTGCAATCGCAATACAACTCAACATCACCACGCAACCAACAGTAATTAACTTATAAATACCAATTCGTTTAATAATCAGTGGGGTGATCAATGAAGGGAGATACATTGCCATCACATGACTTTGAATTACCCACTTAGCATCGTGGATGCCGTGGCCATCTCCTGACATTGCCAATGGGGTTGCCGTCATCAAAAAAGCCATTACCCCGTAAGCGGTTAAGCCAGAGCCAATGGCTAACCAAAGCATCGGTTGTTTAAAAATCGTACTTAATTGACGAACTTCACCTGCTTTTTTATCGATTTCAGCAATATTTATTGGCTTCATTGCGATAAATAGAACTAAAGCCCCGATCAATTCCAGCACTCCCAGAAAACCATAAGCTTTAGCGTATTCAGAATCAAAAATGGGTAATATCTGGCCCAAATTGAGTAATTCAGGGCCAACCCAAGCAGCAGCGATTCCTCCAACCAAAACTAAACTTACTACCGTTGGATGTTGTGCTGCATTTTTACAACTCTCAATCGCAGCAAAACGATATTGACCAACATAAGCAAGCTGAGTACCTAATAAGAATGTACTAAAAGCAAAGCCCCAAAATGATTGCTGTTCAACCATCCAACCCGCTAAAAATGCAGCAAAACTACTAATAACCGCCGCAATAATAAAGGCATATTTACGACCAATTAGGTGTTGAATTTTTGCTGCAGGAAAAATATTTACAAAGACACCAATAATCAGTGTCGTTACAGGGAGTGTCGCTAATTCAGGAGAATCATGAAGTTGAGCACCAATGATCCCACCAAGGAAGACATTGAGAGAGCCCACACATAAGACAAATGGTTGGACTGAAGCAAGAAGCCATGCATTCCATGGTAAGTTTTTCATTTATATTATATCCATATAATTATTACTTAATAAACTCGACGAAGTTTAAATATCCATTATTAATTAAGTAGATAGTAATAATTAACATCAAATAAAGCAATGTGTTTAATGCGAGAAATAGAGAAGCCTCGACTCAAAAAATGAATAAAAGCTTCATTAATTATCAACAGAAAAGCATTATTTTTTAATTCCTAATGAGATAATCTCTTGTTCTGAATAATCACCAAAGTCGGCTTTGATCTGTTTGATGGTGTAGTAAAGCATATAGGAGGTTAACGCAACAATCGGTAAAATAAATAATAACACCGCACTTTGAATCGCTTTAACGGAAGCACCAGCAACCATAAAAGAGACTGGCACTAAGACAATGACCACACACCAAAATACTTTAAGCCACACGTTAGGGTTACCATCTTGATCTAATTGATTTTGGCTACTGCAAGCTAAAGTAAATGCACTTCCATCTAGCGTCGTAATTAACAATAAAAAAGTCGCAATCGCAAACAGTGTTAAGGCTAGACTAGAAAGTGGCAGTTGTTGAATGACTTGAGTAATCGCTAAAGCCCCTTGCCCACTGTTTAGCATCTCAATAACATTGACTAACTGCTCTCGCTCCGCGTTCATCATTAGTGACCCTGTCACAGAGAATAATCCTACTACGCCCGCTGTTCCGCCCCCTAAGGTACAGATCAACATATTGCGCAGCGTTCTCCCTTTAGACACTTTGGTGATAAAAATGCACATTAATGGAATATACACACCCCAATAGGCCCAGAAATAAACCGTCCAATTTTGCGGAAATCCATTGCTACCAATGCTATCAGTAAATGTACTCATTGATATCGCATTTTGCAGCCATAAACCAATACTCGAACTGGTATTATCTAAAATAAATTGGGTTGGACCAAACAGCAAAATATAAATAAGCAGTGCTGCTAATGAATAGGTTCCTAAATCACTTAGCCGACTCATCCCATTTTTTAATCCCAGAATCGTACTTAAAATGAGTAACATCACTACCGCAGCAATAATTTGTAATTGTAAACCTATGCCATCCGTTAAGTTAAACATCACCGAAATAGCACCGGACAAAACAGGAACACCTAATGCCAACACGGTAATCAACACCAGAGTTAACATGATGGGATAAAGGAATTGAGTCAATTTAGCAAGGGTTCTACCCACTTTTGGATTAGGTGAAATGGCTTCAACGATATCAGCCAATTTCAATGATCGGACGCCTTTAACATAGAAAAAATACATCACTGGAATCGCGGTAACCGCATAAATTGCCCAACCAATCACTCCCCAATGGTGCAAGGTATAAGTCACTGCCCATTCATAAGCTTGTTGAGAATGCGGTTCAACATTAAAAGGTGGTGTTGAAATATAGTACCCCCACTCTAAAAATGCCCAATAAACACTGCCAGAACCAAAACCAGCAAACGCCATAATAGAGATATAAGAGAGAGTTGAGTACTCAGGCTTCTCATTGCCCATTCGAATATGGCCGTATTTACTGAAAATAAAGTATCCAGCAATCACCACCAACCCTATCGCCCACCATAAAATCGGGGTTGCAAATTTAACCGAGACAAAGTTAAAAATCGCTTCTGCAATCGCAATTCCTTGTTCAGGAAAGTAACTCACATAAAGTGAAATTAAGCTCACCACCACCAGCGTTAAACCAATAGTCAAGTAGTTATACCGCGGTTGATTTTGAGCAACTTGATGATCTTTCTCAATGAGATTACGTTCAAGTTGTTGTGATAAATCTAGAGACATACCGCCTCCGATTTTTCTTGATTATTAATATTTAATGCCGATTGAGTGTGAGGTGTAAATCTATTGACTAACTCTGCAATATGTTCTGGATGAATTCCACAACAACCACCAATCAACGTCGCGCCAGCATCAATCCAAGTTTGTGCATAATCGGCATAAACCTCGGGTAGTAAGTTATCTCGCATAGCAGCACAACCGGAGTTCGCGAGATGATTTTCGGATAACGGGGCAAAGCCATTGGCATAAGCGCCTAATACGATCGAGTGTTTCTCTTTATTGTTATTATTAATCGCAAGATCTAACCCTTTTTTAGCCTCTTTTAACGCCCCTTCAATCACATCGACACAGCTGCAATTAAATAGGATACCTGCAATCGGTAGAGAAATAATATCTTCAATGATATCCCTAACTTTCTCACCTGAACGTAATTCTGGATTATCCGACACCTGATCTTTGACCGATAAAGAGAGCCAAATCGGTTTCACTTTATTATTGCTTTCTGCGGTATTTTGTTCAATCAACTCAACGATTAATTTCGCCTCATCTAAACTTGATATCGTTTCAAGTAACCAAAGATCGACATCTTGCTGTTGATTCTCAATCAATTTATTAATAATCGGCGTGGCTTTTTCTCCTTCAAAAAAGTCTGTACGATAAGAGCCTAATACAGGAGGGATACAGCCAGCAACAGTGGCAGAAAAAGGTCTGGCAGCTTGTTTCGCTAATCGAGTCGCTTGTTGAATTAACACTTCCCCTTGTTGTTCAAAACAGGCGTCACCGATATGAAAAGGGACTAAAGCATACGTATTAACAGTAATCACCGACGCTCCAGCATTTAAAAAATTATTATGCGCATCTGTGACATATTGGTCATCTTCCATTAATGCCAATGCCGACCATTCTGGTTGTTGGAAAGGCGCGCCGATACGTTTCAATTCACGACCCATGCCACCATCTAAAATTACGATATTGTCCATTTTATTTCTCCTTGCAACGTCACCAGAATGGTTCACTTTATTTAGATACATTTGTTATACATTTAAGTTACAATAAACAACTCATGAATAATAATGATAAAAATACATGATAAGATGAAAACTGCTCATGATTAATTGTAATAAGGAGTGCACAGCATGGTTGATAAATATCATCTCACAATCATAAAAATGGTCGATCAATACAAAACGCTGACAGAAGCGGCGAACCAAATGTACACCACACAATCTGCCTTAAGTCATGCGATAAAAAAGTTGGAAAATCAATTAGCTGTAAAAGTGTGGGTTAAAGAAGGTCGAGCACTCCACTTTACCTCTTCAGGTTTAATACTATTGGACTTAGCTAACCGTGTTTTGCCACAAATAGAGCATGCGGAATATCAAATTAAGCAGATAGCAAGTGGTCAACGCGGAAATTTACGAATCGGGATGGAATGTCACCCTTGTTATCAATGGTTTCTAGGGATTGTTGAGCCTTACCTGCAACATTGGCGAGATGTCGATTTAGATGTAAAACAACAATTTCAATTTAGTGGAATGGAAGCATTAGAAAACCATGATATTGATGCGCTTGTGACGCCAGATCCCGAAGATGTTGGTATTAACAAAAATAATCGCTTTGTATTTACTCCTGTTTTTAATTATGAGTTAGTCTTGGTTATGGCAAACGATCACCCTTTGGCTTCTCTAAAGTCTATTGAACCCCACCATCTACGAAACGAGACATTAATTACTTATCCTGTCGAGATTGAACGGTTAGATATCTTTAAACATTTTTTAATTCCTGCAAACTGTCGGCCAAATATCCATAAGCATATTGAAACAACCGATATCATGTTACAAATGGTCGCAAGTCATCGCGGAGTTACCGCACTTCCAGCTTGGTTGGCGCGAGATTATCAGCAGAAATTAAATATAACGTCGGTTTCTTTAGGAAAAAAAGGGATTGATAAGCAGATATTTATCGGGATAAGAAAGAGTGATAATGAGGTTGATTATATTCGCAGTTTTATTAATTTAGCCGAGTTTGGCGAATTAGAGTAAATTCAATCAAATATGGTTAATAAAAAGCCTTTATCTCTTTTTTTATTATAATAAGATAAAGGCTAAATAATTATAATTAGTTAAACGCTAACTTTTTCACAATATCAAACTTAAACATATTGTCAAAGTAGCAGTATTCAACTTCATTATGACGAACTGTACCAAACTCTTGTTGCAATCGTTCTGTAATACGCTGACAAGTATCGGCTAACTCTTGTTGTTCAACATCATCAAGATGAACAATCTTGTAACTTAGTGTTACATGGAAAAAATACTCATCATGAACAGCATGACGGATTCCTGTTGCTTCACTTATTTTCTCTCTGCATGCAGTAATTGCCTGAGTCGTTTCATTATTAGCGGGTTTAATACGTAATAAAGTCCCCCCATTTGCAGTATTGACCACGGCATCAAACACTAATTCAAAGTGACGAGGCGTCTTTATGTCACTGATCCACTCTTTAAAGATCTCTGTAGTTTCTTCAATCGATAACGTATTAGTTAATTTTGATGACCATAAATCAGCTTCGTCACGGACTTGATCACATAGGCCTTCAAATACCGTCATATGAAAGCTAGATGTCGGTAAAAAAGCATAGTTATCTGCACATTTCATTGCTTTAAGCTGCTCTTGAGCCCAAACAACGGTCTTATATGTTTCTGTTGTTTGATCAAGGTGGCAAAGAAAAGTATTACCTTTAAACGTTCTTACCGTTCCATCTTTGTGAAATTTAAAGTCAACAGCTGGGGCATAATTGATAGTCATGGTTCTATATTCTCAGTAAAGGTTCTGTACCTAGGATAGCCAAATAAGTTCACTTAGTTAACTTAATAAATGACAAAAACATGACAAAAATGAAAAATAAATAGATTTTGTGAGCTATGCAACACTATTCAACTGTAATTGTAGACCTTAATCCCACCCATGTTAAATTAACCAAGTTAAGTTAAGGAAGAGAAATCAATTTGAGTAATCGAGTAGCAAAATGCCTCCTTACTTACTATTATATGGTTAAGAAATAATCATACATACCATTTTATTAATGAGGAACCAGAAGTAATGTCGCGATTAGAAATAAAAAATATATGTAAAAACTTTGGCGATTTTGTTGCTTCAAAAGATATTAGCTTTGTGGCAGAAGAAGGTGAGATGGTTACCCTACTAGGACCTTCTGGCTGCGGCAAAACCACACTATTAAAGATGATCGGTGGCTTCCATACACCAGATTCAGGTGAAATAATTATCGGTAATGAGTGCGTCAACACCATGCCACCTGAAAAACGTAATACTTCAATGTGCTTCCAGTCTTATGCCCTATTTCCACATTTAAGTGTTGAACATAACATTGCATTCGGTTTAAAGCAGAAAAAAGTGCCAACCAATGAGCAATATGAACGTGTAACTGAAGTGGTTAAACAAGTTGATCTTGGTGAACATTCTCACAAGATGCCAAGTGAACTATCTGGTGGACAGCAACAACGTGTCGCACTTGCTCGAGCAATGGTAACAAGACCTGGCGTTATTTTATTTGATGAACCACTATCAAACCTTGATGCGAAACTGCGTGAATCGGTTCGTTTCGAAATTCGTGCGCTTCAGAAAAAATATAACTTAACCGCTATTTATGTAACCCATGATCAGGCAGAAGCATTAGCAATGTCCGATAAAATTGTGGTTTTAAATAAAGGTTCAATTGAGCAAATCGGCACACCGGATGAGATTTATTATCAACCTAAAAACCGTTTTGTTGCTGACTTTATTGGTTCTGCAAACATATTAAAGGCTTTTGTTGCCAAAACAGATGCTGAAAATATTTATACTGTTGAAACAGAATTGGGTAGCTTTACGGTTTACTCTGAAGAAACGCCTCAAGCAGATGAGATTTTTATTAGCTGGCGTCCAGAAGATGTAGAAACAGCAGTAGTCGGTCAAGAAAATAGTTTTTCAGTGAACGTTAAAAACATGGCATTTATGGGACATGTTACTGACCTAATTGTTGAAGGCGGTAATACCAATGACCTTGAAATGCGCATTCAATTACCAAAGAAACCTGCACTCAATGGCGATCTATTAACTTTATCACTACCAAAAACTAGCATCCGTTTCTTAGAGGCGGTGAAATAATGAAAACCTTGCTTAAACACTGGAAGAGTTATTTATTACTCATTCCCGGCATTGGTATGATTCTGATGCTAATGGGTTCAACTTTTTATATGGTTGTCTCACAAAGTTTTGGCTATCACAACATGATGGGTGAAAGTGGCTTTACATTAGATTATTGGAAAGAAGCATTTGTTGATGCAAAACTCCATAAATCGCTATTTTACTCAATCAAAGTGTCAGTTTTAGGGGCAATAGGTGCAACACTTATCGCCTACCCCCTTGTACTTTGGTTAAGAAAACCTTTTACAGGTTCAACGGCAATCACAGCAATACTTCGTGCGCCAATGTTCATTCCTGGTTTGGTTGCTGCATTTCTATTAGTGAATGTCATTTCTTATCACGGAATTATTAATCAGTTGTTGATGGGATTAGGAATAACTAGCAAACCCATTCGCATGCAAAATGATGACTTTGGTTTTGGTGTTATCTTCTTACAAATATGGAAACAGTTACCCTTTGCGATGATCCTATTATCGGGTGCGGTTAACTCTATTCGTAATGATGTTCTTGATGCTGCGAGCGATTTAGGGGCAAACGCATGGCGTCGATTTAAAAGTATTGTGTTTCCATTATCGATTCCTGCACTTCAAGTATCGCTAATTTTAATCTTCATCGGTGCATTAGGAGACTACTCCTTCTACTCAATAGCCGGCCCAAAAAATACATACTCTTTAGCGATGTTAATGCATATTACTTCGACTGAATTTTTTGAATGGAATAAAGGTGCTGTAATTGCTGTGGTTATTATGATCACTGCTATTGTTGCTTCATTATTGATTGCTTTAATCACCACGCCATTTGCACAGAAAAAAGGAAAATTAAAACCATGATCGGTATATTTTCAAAAAAGAACGGCGCAGCAGGTGCTAAAACAATCAACGGTAAATTGATCAATAAAATTGCGATTATCTTCTTCTTAGTTGTGAACTTCTTCTGGATTGTTCTTCCTATGCTGATGGCATTAGTTTGGTCATTGGTGGATCCAGAGCATCCTTGGAGTTACCCGGATAAGTTCCCTTCAGTCCTCTCTTTTGGGCGTTGGGCTGACATGTGGCAGAACTCAGGCTTAGTTGAAGCTCTGCAGAACAGCTACACGATAGCTCCCGCGGTAGCAATCTTAACCGTATTGCTTGCTCTACCTACTGCTTATGCATTAGGGAGAACTGAGTTTCCAGGTAAAAAAATTGCAGAAGCGAGTATCTTACTTCCACTTGTAATGCCTGGAATGATTATTGGCGTATTTTTCAGTGCCATGTTAATCAACCTAAACTTTTCTAATGCTTATATTGGCATTATCATTGGTCACACGGTTCTTGCTCTGCCATATGCTATCCGTATTTTGTCAGCAAGCTTTAAAAGTGTCCCACAGGATCTGATTGAAGCTAGCCGAGATTTAGGTGGTAACAACTGGACAACCTTTAAACATGCTTATTTGCCAATGTTAAAACCCGGTTTAATGGCATCGTTAATCTTCTGTCTGGTTGTGAGTATTGAAGAGTTTAATATTTCATTTGTACTAGGTTCACCTGATATTGTCACCGTACCAACTATTTTATATTCGTATCTTGGTTATTCGTTTATTCGACCAAATGCGGCTGTTGTTTCATTAATTTTAGTTATTCCAAATGTCATTTTAATGCTAGTGATTGAACGCCTACTTAAAGGTAATTACTTGGCACAATCGACCGGTAAAGCTTAATGATATCTTACTCGGCTAGTTCCATTTAATGGGCTAGCCAAGCATAAACAGACAAACACAAAAGTAGAGAATATAACAATGATGAAAAAAATCGCACTTGCAGCGACTCTGACTGCACTATCTAGCCAAGCTTTTGCTTACGATCTTAATAAAATGACTTGGGATGAGATTGTCACTCAAGCGAAAGAAGAAAAAATGGTGAGCGCTTATATCTGGTATTTACAGCCAGAATTCCGTAAGTTCTTCCGCCAATTTGAAGCAGAGTATGGAATTAAAGTTCGAGTTCCAGAAGGAAATGAGTCAGGTAACCGTAATAAACTGTTAGCTGAAGGAAAACGCGAAAAAGGCAACATTGATGTCATGGCACTTGATACCGTTAAGTTACCAATGATGGTGAATAGTGGTGTGGTTTATGGCCCATTAACTAACATTCTTCCGGGAAGCGATAAATTACGCACAAAACTTGTTGGTGTTGATACCAAAGGTTACGGTTACGCATTCTGGGGTAATCAGACAGGTTTTGCTTACGATCCAATGCGTGTTGATGAAGCAACATTACCACAGACTTTTGACCAACTAACAACTTGGGTTCAAACTCACCCTGAACAGTTTGGTGTTAATGATCCAAACAAAGGTGGTGCAGGTAACGCCTTCATTCAACGTGCTATTTATTACACATCAGGTAAGAACAACGTATTTTTTACCAATACCATGGATAAAACAGCAATTAAATCTTGGTCTAAAGCTTGGGATTGGTTTGATCAAAATGAAGACAACATCATCATCACATCATCAAATGCAGATAGTTTAACCCGTATTAATGATGGTGAAATCAGCATGGCACCCGCGTGGGAAGATCACTTAGCCGGTCTTCAAAAGAAAGGGGCTATCACTAAACGTATCAAATTCTATATTCCTGAGTTTGGTATGCCTGGTGGCGGTAACATCATCATGATCCCAAAAAATGCTAAAAATAAAGCGGCTGCAGCTCTATTTATTAACTGGATCACATCAGCAAAAGTGCAAACTGAGTTAAATGCAACCTTTGGAGCGGCTCCACAGCACCCAGACTCAGATGACTCGAATGCACTGGTTGATCAGGCACAACGTGGTTATAGTTCTGAATTTTTCACATCAGACTACGCAAAAGAAGCAAAAAAAGAGTTTGTTGAAAACGTATTAATGTAAAATAAACTGCCCTGCTCATGAATTTGAGTAGGGCCACTTTAGCTCAACAATAGGACATTTTGTGCACGATTTTAGTTCTCCCACACAACGAAGATTGCTTTCTTTAATCCAACGTAATGCACCAATAACTCGTGCAGAGCTGGCAGAACTCTCTGGTTTAACGCCAGCCGCAATTACAAAAATAACCAAAAAGATGTTATTGGATGGTTTATTAACGGAGTTAGGCAAACAGAAAAATAAACGCGGGCAACCGGGAATTGAAATTGGTATTCAACAAGATTATGCATATAGTTTGGGTATTAACATCGAATTAGAAAAAATCAGCATCGAACTTGTAGATTTTGCTGGTGAATCTATTAGCTCCCACTCAATCTCTGGAATTTTTTCTAGTCCTGAACTGGCAATACCTGAATTAACTGCATTGTTTGAAGTGATGAAAATCACCCATAGTGATGCATTAAGTAAATTGATTGGTGTTGGAATAACGACCAGTTGTAACTTTGAACACAATACTGGCGCATTAATTATGCCTCCCCATTTAAAAGCATGGGAAGATCCAACACTGACAGAACGAATCAGTCAGTACTTTCAAGTACCATGTTGGATTGATAATGACGCTAATGCCGCTTCTCTCGGGGAGTTTATCTGTTCAAAAAAACAGAATGATGCCAACTTTTTCTATCTGTATTTGGGTTACGGTATCGGTGGTGGTCATTTCCACTCAGGCAATGCTTATCGTGGAGCTCATAATAATGCGGGTAGAATCGGAAAACTTTTCCCCGATTTAACTAATCGTCCATCGTTAACTTGTTTATATGAAGAATTAGGTCTGCCAGAACCGAGCCCATTTAGAGAGCAGAGTTTAGATGGTTTATTAGATTCAAATAAAGAGCGTGTTGATCAATGGTTAGATAAAACCCATCTTCAGCTTATCTCTGCTCTTTATTATATCAATGCTATCTGTGATCCAGAAGAGATCATTATTGGTGGTTTACTCCCGAATAAACTGTTAAATCAGTTATGTAAAATGAGTAATCAGCATTTTGAGAAATTAAATAACCCTGAACAGCCAATGCCTATATTAACACCTGCCATGATTTCAGGAAATAAGGTCGCAGCTACAGGGGCTGCAATGATTCCTTTATATAAACTCGCCTACTAAATATTTTTAGGCCATTAAAAAATATTATACCTAAATAATTGGCGTTGCTAGTAGACGGCAAGTGAGTGAAGCCCATGAGTATAGCTGTACTATATGATTAGGACGAGCGACTGCAGCCAACAACCTAGCGACTTCAAATAAAGCCTATTAAAAGATTAATAGGCTTTATACTCTTCATACCAGCTTTAAAAAATCGAATAATAAAAACAGGATATTATAATTTATGTCATCATTTCAAAAGATAACAGCCAATGATTGGCAACCTATGGTAATTGACGCAGGTCGTTATTTTAATCCTGAAGCTCAAGTTGGATACGAATTAAAAGAAGGTAAAAAGGGAAACCCCCTGTTTGGGGATTCCACGACTGCTTTTGAAAATGAATTGAAACAACAGTTTGCCATATTAAAACAGCAACGACCTGAATTATCTTTAAAACGCATTCACGTTGCAATGCCAAAGGTAAATCCTCAACAACTTCCTAATCGTTTTGACTATCAAATTATTGAGCAACCAGAACCATTAACCAGTACTTCAATTTCTATTATTAAAGTCAACCAAAACTTAGTTGCAAGCAGCAAAGTGCGTTACCATTTTAATCAAGATCAACTAGTTAATCTAAATCAACGCCTTTTTGATGAACCACAATATCATGGGTTAATCTCTAATCTTGGATATTTTATGACCAAAGAGTTGAATTGTGGTAATCATCCTTGGTCTCATGCTAATCGTTATCAAAATCCTGATTTTCAGCTACCTGAATCTCTTTCTTATCTTGGCTTTTATGCGATAAATGATGATACAGGGCTCCGATCCGGATTTCCGAGTGCCCATCACAGTGCCGTTGCCATTGATAAAAAAGGGAACACATCTATTATCGCTAATTTACAGGTTGATCGTTTTAAGCTGACTATCAATAAAACTAGCTTTGATATTCAAGAGATAAATCCTGATTTCTCTCAACTTAAAGAGATTGATATTGCTCTTTTTGACAGTAATTTACATGTTGAACATTCAGGTGAGTCTATCGACTTTGCACCAATACTTCCGCTAAATAATAGAGTTAATCTTTTTATCGCTAATCAAGGTGACGGTGATACACCGCAAGAACAAGTAGTAAAAATCTGGCATGGTGAATGTCCTCTGCCTTCTTTTGGGGTGATCTTATCGATAACAAAAGAGCACTATCAGACACTCTTTGATACTGACCTAAAGATTGGTACCCACGTTGATGTGACTCCATTTAGCTCAACGATCGACTTTGAACAATATTCACATATCTACGGTGGGTTAGTTCCTTCTGTTATCAATGGCCAACCCATTGTTGTTACCGGTGAAAATCACTCAGCAAAAGATGCTGAAGCGTCATTACATCAAATTGCGAATATTAACTCTCCGATTGCGAAAACAGCAAAAGAGACCAACAATTTCGATCCAGAAATACGAGAACCTGCTGGGCTACTGTTCCAAACAGAAAAAAGCATCGGTTACCTATTATTTGATGGTCGCCACCAGATGAGCATCGGAGCAAATATTGTTGATGTCAGTAATCTAGTTTCCCTATTACAAAACGAACGTAATGACCTATTGGATGGAGAAAAGATAATCAATGCGATAGTTGTCGATGGCGGTTCAGCAATGAAAAGTTATGTTGTAGACACAATTGACATCAATAATCCCTCCATGACTCTACTTAATCGTGTTGCCGCTGGAAGCCGAAATGCAGCAGGTTCTGATCATCAAGGATTAAACCTTTATTCAACACTTACACTCTGTTTTATCTAGAGTATTCGTTCAAAAGATAAAGCGTATATACCAAAAATAATTGGCGTTGCTAGTAGGCGGTAAGTGAGTGAGGCCTCATGAGTATAGCTGTACTCTATGATTGGGGCGAATGAGCGACGCCAACAACCTAGCGACTTCAAGTATGAAGAGTATAATATTCTTCACAAAAAAAATTTAAAGCCAGAATCTAATTCAACATAATAAGATTCTGGCTTTTTTAGTCTTTAAAGGAAAAAGAAAAAACTTAGCGAATAATTTCAGATTTAAAAAATAGTGATTGATAAATGACAGCTATTTTTTCAGCTTGTTCATCACTATATTTATCAAACGCTTTTCTATAATAAAACTTAGCTTCTGTATTTCGACCTTTATATTGCAAAAGTTTACCAATTAAAACTAACGTAACCTGTAATCGATTTGGACTATAATCATTTAACAGGAGTTCAAGTGACTGATCATATTTACCATTGTAAAAAAGTGTCATCGCTTCTACCGCAGAGTAATAACGTTCATAGTAAGGGAATTTAACTTTTTCATTAAGCTTATTGGTAATCAAGCTGGTCAGTTCTTTTACCTCATCTACAGATACATCACCCAATGCATACATATGATTCACATTATTTAAATAGATGAACCAAAATAATGGGTGGTTAATATCTTCTTGCTTCATCTCCTCAACCGTCTGAATCAACCCTTTTTGGAAGGCATCCACTTCAGTCACACCGGTTAAATAATCAATAAAATAACTTTCACCATCTAGTAAATATTTTTGTATTACTGTTAGCTCTTCCCTATTTTTATGAATATAACGATCATAATCATTCTCTTTGGTCGGATTAAAGAAACGTAATAAATCAGCGACAGTATTATTAACAAGCAGAGTTGAATCACCATTTACATCATAGAAACGCTCTTCTTTTATCTCATCATTTGAATTATCAATGATTCTAAAATGAACATTTTCATCTTCTAACTTATACTCAACAGTATAAGCACCTAACACGTTTCGAGATTCATCCAACTTATAGCTCATAAATTGAGAAGAAAAATAGATACTTGAAGCAATAGCTAAGCCATTTCGTTGCTTAAATAATTTTTTGTCTATGATAAGATTTATTTTATAAGGATTAATGTCTTCATTTTTCGTATGTTCGCGATACAAGTGATAGCCACCGACGCTTATCACGACCGTGACTAGCGCAATAATGACAATCCATAACCATTTATTGGTGTTTTTAGCCGTCTCTTTTTGCTTAGGTAAACAGAATTGATAACCCAATTTACTTCTATTTAGAAGCAGATCATCGAGTTCGAATTCAGCAAGATCTTTTCTAAGTTTAGAGATCCCTTTACTTACACTGGCTGTAGTAACGACTTTTCCTGCCCAGACTTCATCTAAAATTTGCTGGTTAGAGTTAAACTCATTAGCATGCCGACACAAATAGAGTAATAAAGCCGATACGCGAGAATCCAGGTTCAAAACCTGCTCTAGTGAGGTGATTGTATGTTCTTTAGGATCAAAAATGACATCTTCAGATAGTGTGTATTTTTCTCGCAAACGTTGACCTTAATAACTGATATCTATTGAGTATGTACTCTTATTTACTGAAGTATAGTTCAAAATATAGGAGAAATAGCAGGAAATATAATATAGCGAAACTATTCAGATTCTACCGGTTAATGAGGGAGGCGTTAATTTTACAATCAATTTATTAATGGCGTTTTAAACAAAAAAAACCGCTCTACCCTGTCACGTTTAGATGACAAACTGTAGAGCGGTTACTCACTTCCATCGACCTATCATCGATGGTAAATCTTAATTCAACTTATTTCGTTTTTTTAATACTTGCGCCAAGGATTAAGTTTGAAATAATTGAAATAATTGCTAAAGCAACAAAGATCCAAAGTACGTTGTGGTAAGCAGAAGCACCTGAATTACCGATAACTTTAGACATAACCGGTGGGATAATAAAACCACCTAATGCACCAAGACCACCAACAAGACCAGCAACACCTGATACCGCATGAGGAGAAACCTCAGGAATAACTTTAAATACAGATGCGTTAGTAATACCCATGCCCGCAGCAATACCTAATGCACCGATTAACTGCATAGTAACAGGAGCAAACTCAGCCATAATAAATGCACCGATTGCTAGGATAACAAGACCAATCGTTGTGCCTTTAACACCACCAATCTTATCCGCTAGTTTACCACCTTGCGCACGAATAATAGATGAGATGATTGCAAATAGACCTGTTGTTACGCCAGCCATTTTACCGAAACCGTAACCGCCATGCCAGTAAGTTGGTAACCAAGCAGTCAGTGCTAAGAAACCACCGAATGTTGTGAAGTAAATAATGATGAATAACCAAGTACTTTTCTCAGAGATAGCAAGTTTAAGAGAATCAACCGCACCACCTTCAGGAAAGATTTCTTGTCCATCTTTCTTAGCTAGCTTCTTCGCTTCTTCAGATGTTTTACCGGCTGCTTTGTACTGGAAGAACCATGCGTTACAACCAATTTTGAAGTAGATAATCACACCAACAACAAGAATCACTAACCAGATAATATATGCACCACTTAAATCAAATGCAGCAATTGCAAATGGAATAAATAGAGAGAAAATACCCGGTGCAATGTTACCGTATCCACCGAAAGCACCTAATGCAGTACCTTGAGTTTTTTGTGGGTACCAATATGAGGTTTGACCGATACCTGGAGAGAAGGTAGCAATACCACAACCAGATAATAGAGCTAAAACAATCAATAACGGATAATAAGCTGCTGTAATTTGACTCTCAGGAACTAGATTAACAAAAAGAGCTAAACCCGCTAAACCAATTACTGATAAGCAAAGTAAGATACGAATTGGTTTAACACCACCGTTCGATTCAACCCATGCACCAAAAGGAATTCGAAGAAGAGAGCCAGATAGCATAGGCATAGCTACCAAGAAACCTGCTTCAATAGGAGTTAGTTGCATTAATGCTTTAAATTTAACGGCAGTTGGACCGAAAAGAGCAACAGCAGCAAAACCGACAAAGAATGCAATAGTTGCACCCAATAAGCCGTTTGAAGCTGAACCCTTAATCTTGATATTATTCATAAATAAATACTCAATATATGGATTTGTTAATTAAACTTAATATTTAACTCAGATAAACAATCACTACTTATGTTATAACTTTGTAGCTTTAAATATCTAAATTAATAAAATGTATCTGTTCGATGACGCGTATAAGAACACATTAACCTTAAATAATGTAGGTTCCATTTTAGAATATAAGATTTTACAAATGTTAACTTAAATACCAATTAAGGGGTAGTTTATTACTACCAATAAATAATTAAAGATATAATGTGAACTTACCTGATTGTTTATTAACATATTTACACCGCAGTCCTATTCATCAATAGATATCTAACTCATGAATTATTGACGCTGAATTCAAATTAATCAGAAATAATCACTACCACTTAATAAACAAATAACTTTATATACCCAAAGAGATTGGCGTTGCTAGTCAATGGTAATTAAGTAAGCCCCTTGAATATAAGTGTACTATTTAAGGGATTGAACGAAAATAACCGACCAGCTTCAAGTATGAGGGTGTAAATATATCAGGCTCATATTTAACTATTCTTTTTATCAATTTTAACTTTCAATTTAGATACACTATTTCTTAATTAGAGTAGATTATAATCGTAAAAATAATCTTGAAGATAAAGGTAAAGAGATGATTGTAATTGATGGTAACCAAGCGGTAGCAAATATTGCTTATAAAAATAGTGATATGATTGCGATGTACCCAATAACACCAAGTTCACCAATGGCTGAACACTCTGAGTTTTGGGCTGCCAAAGAGACACCAAACTTATTAGATGACATTCCTAATATTGTTGAGATGCAATCTGAAGCTGGCGCTATTGCAACCGTCCATGGTGCTGCAATGGCAGGCTCTCAAGCAACGACATTTACCTCCTCTCAGGGATTATTATTAATGATCCCGACTTTATATAAGCTGGCTGGAGAGTTAACCCCTTTCGTTCTTCATGTTGCTGCTCGAACGGTTGCGTCTCATGCGCTATCAATATTTTGTGACCACTCTGATATTATGGCGGTTCGTCAAACAGGTTGTGCCATTTTAAGTGCTGATTCTGTTCAACAAGCACAAGATTTTGCTTTTATCTCTCATTTGGCAACGTTTAAAAGTCGTCTTCCATTTATCCATTTTTTTGATGGCTTCCAAACCTCTCATGAATTACAAACCATTGAGTTATTACCTGATTCAACAATGAGTGAAATGCTCGATAACGAGGCAATGAATGCATTTAGAGAGCGTGCGTTAACACCTTCTGCACCGACTATTCGTGGAACCAGTGCCAATGCAGATACCTTCTTCCAGTCTCGCGAAGCGGCCAATATTTATTATGACAATTGTGCTGATATTGTTGAAGAGGTGATGAATGAGTTTGCAGAGAAAACTAACCGCTTCTATCAACCATTTAGCTATTTTGGTGCTGAAAATCCAGATTCGGTTATTATTGCGATGGGTTCAAGCTTAACCACCATTAAAGAAACCGTCGAGTATTTAACCGCTCAAGGTGAAAGTGTCGGCGTACTCTCTGTTCACCTTTATCGCCCATTTTCTGCAAAACATTTCCTATCAATTTTACCCAAAAGTGTTAAGAAAATCGCGGTACTTGATCGAACAAAAGAAGCGGGTGCTCATGCAGAGCCTCTCTATTTAGACGTGTTATCTGTGATTAGTGACGCTTATCAAAAAGGTGAATTTGAACAACTTCCCTCATCATCAATGGCCGATATGGTCTATCTTCAAAAGCTTTCACTCCAGGTTGTGTCACCGCTATTTTTGATGAATTAAAAAAACAACGACGTGAGATTAAACATCGTTTTACTAGCGGTATCATTGATGATATCACCCACTTAAGTTTGCCAATGGTTAATTTTGATATCCCAAGCCTGACTCACCAGTCAATTATCTCTGTCGGTCGCGGAAGCGATGGTTCAGTCGGTGCGGCAAAAAGTACCACTAAATTAATTGGTGAAACTACTGGCTTATTTGCACAAGCTAATTTTATTTACGATTCTAAGAAATCAGGGGGAATGACAACCTCTCACATTCGCATCAGTCAGTCACCCATTCAGTCAACCTACCCGATCACTCAGGCAGATTATCTCTCGATTAGTGATATTAATTTTATTGCCAACTTAAAATTAGAAACATTGTTACGACCAAGTTCGGTGATACTGATTAATACTCACCTATCAATCGAAGCATTATGGACGTTGATTCCGACGGTGGTACAAGAGGCTCTAATTAACAACAATAATCCCATGTATTTAATTGATGCTTCCGCAATTGCATACCAAAGTCACCTTGGTAATAAGGTGAATACCATACTGCAAATGTCACTATTAGCCGTTATGGATCAAGTCAATACCGATCAAGCTAAAAAAGCATTACTCGCTGCGATTAATAAAAGCTATGGTAAAAAAGGACAAGCGATTGTTGATAATAATATTGCGGCAGTCAATGCAACATTAGATCAATTAATGCACGTTTCTTTAAAAAACCTAACCGTAATTAATCAACCTGTTACACCATTAATTCCAACAAACGCACCCGACTTTGTCCAAAAAGTCACAGCTAAATTACTTGAAGGAGAAGGTGATTCGTTACCTGTTTCAATGTTCCCCGTTGATGGAAGTTGGCCTACGGATACCGCAAAGTGGGAAAAACGTGATATCGCTTCACACCTTCCAATTTGGGATCAAGACCTCTGTACACAATGTGGTTACTGTACCGTTGTCTGCCCTCATTCTGCGATTCGTGCCAAATATATCGAACCAGAAACCATTGTTGATTGTGAAGATCTATTGACGGTTGATGCAAAAGGTCGAGATAACGCTGGCTTACTCTACTCTTTACAAGTTTCTGTTGATGATTGCACTGGGTGTGAAGTGTGTGTTCAGGCGTGTCCAGCAAAAGATCGTAAAGCGCCTGACCATAAAGCACTGAATATGGTGGCTAAGCCAGATGTTTATGAGACTGAAAAACGTCGTTATCAAGAATTTGAGCCATTACAAGATAGTGATATTGAATCACTACGTCGTATCGATGTGAAGTCAATTCAAACCGTTGATCCCATGTTTGAATTCTCTGGCGCATGCTCGGGTTGTGGTGAAACGGGTTATATCAAACTATTAACTCAAATGTTTGGCGACCACCTGTATATCGCCAATTCCACAGGTTGTTCTTCTATTTATGGCGGCAACCTACCGACAACACCTTATACCAAGAATGAGTTTGGACAAGGACCCGCTTGGGCGAACTCACTGTTTGAAGATAATGCAGAATTTGGTCTCGGATTTAGACTCGCGGCCGATCAAAATCGACGTCGCGCTCTTCGTTTATTAGACAGCCTTGAAAACCAAGAATTAAAACAACAGTTAACTGATATTTATCTTGATGGCGAATACAGCAATGCTGAACAACAACACAAGCTCAGCGAGTTGGCATCGAACTTTAGTGAATATTCATCATTAAAAGAAGAATTTGATCACTTAAGAGAGAAAGCAGTTTGGATTGTCGGTGGTGATGGCTGGGCTTATGATATCGGTTTTGGTGGTGTCGACCACGTATTAAATCAACAAGATAACATCAATATCTTGGTAATGGATACCCAGTGTTACTCGAATACAGGAGGGCAGCACTCAAAAGCATCATTAATGGGAACGTCTTCAAAGTTAGCAACCAATACCAAAATACACCAACAAAAACAGTTAGTTGAAATGTATGTCAATAATCCTGCGGTGTATGTGGCTCAAATTTCCTTGGGTGCCAACATGAATCAAACGATTAAAGCATTAAAAGAAGCTGCTGACTGGAATGGTCCATCCATTGTGGTTGCTTATAGCCCGTGTATTGAGCATGGCTATGAATTATCAAACAGCTTAACACACTCAAAACTGGCCACTGAATCGGGAATTTGGCCGTTATTCAGAACATTGGAAAATGGCTCAATACGTTTAGACAGTAAACAGCCTAAACAACAATCTCTTGAAGAATTAGTGAGAGCAGAACGTCGATTCACGCTATCCAAACAAGATCAAGACCTGTTTCAAAAACAAGTTAATGTATTGTATCAAGCGTGTGAAGAGAACTTCAATCGTTTAACGTTGTCTGTTAATAAGTAATCGCTATCAAGAAAAATGGGGAAATTACCATTTACATTCACTTTTTCAAAAAATCTATTTTGAGACAGTGAATGTGGATGGCGAGCTTCAAATCTATACCCCTCATACTTGAAATCGTTAGGTTGTTGGCTGTCTTCGTTCCCCCAATCATAGAGTACACCTATACTCATGGAGCCTCACTTGCTTACCGCCGACTAGCAACTCCAAATATTTTAGGGCTATCTTTTTTATCTTCTGAAAATTTATCATCTAAGCGTGTCATTAAACCTGATCACTCAACTCTATATCTCATTAATCTCATATCCCTATCCTCATTAAAATAAAGTCTTATCAAATTAAAAGGATAAGGCTCTCATCACATTGAAAGCCAAATAAACCCACGCAAACATTGCAAATGATAATCATTCGCATTATAGTTAAGTTGTATTTAATCTTTAATGGACGACGACGATGATAACGCCAATGAGAAAAACAATTTATTTTGCTCTTTTACACTTTTCTATCGCTACCACTGTTTTATATCTATTAACTGGCGATTTTTTATTAGGCAGTTTAATCGCATTGATTGAGCCAATGATCAACACAGTGGCATTTTATTTTCACGAAAAAGCGTGGATAAGAATTCAAAATCGGTTCCGTTTCTATCAGACAATTAAGACATTAAGTTTCGCTACAGTACACTTCTCGGTTGCTTTCACTGTCGTTTTTTTGTTAACAGGAGATTGGGTAGCCAGCAGCTTAATGGCATTAATAGAGCCGACACTCAATACATTCGCTTACTCGGTTTTAAATTATTATTTAGTGAAGCGTTCAATTACGATCAACTCATCATTTCCTGTTTGTCTACCCGAAAAATGAGTTAAGTCGCCCATATTTACCTATTTTCATTATTTATAATTATTGTTATTTGTTATGATACTGGCTCAATATAATTAGAATTAATTATTAAATTAAACACATAAGTAAATTGGGATTTGAAATGAAAAAAGGACTTGCTGTTATCATCAGTACGCTGCTATTAGGCGGCTGCTCTACCCTTTCAACAAATTATAATGCTGACTTAGTCATAAAAAATGGTCAGATACTTACCATCAACAATGATAAAGAGACCTTTAAAAACGGGGTTGTTGTTATCAAGGACGATAAAATTATTGCGGTTGGTGATCAAGCTCTTCTCAAACAGTATCAAGCTAAAGATGTTATCGACGCAGAAGAAGGCATTGTCATGCCCGGTATGATCAATACTCATAATCATTTACCTATGATTGCATTTCGAGGCCTTGGTGAAGAAGGTATCTCTAACCGTCTTTTTGCCTATTTTTTCCCTTTAGAGAGTGAAAAACTGAGCCGAGAATTGATCTATAACGCGACTCAGCTTGGCGTGGTTGACCTAGCTCAAAGTGGTGTCACTACCTACACCGACATGTATTATCACATGGACGAAATGGCCAAAGCGACAACAGAAATTGGCTTACGTGCCGTATTAGGTGAAACAGTGATTAAATACCCCGTCGTCGATGCAAAAACACCTTACGGCGGGATCGAGTATGCTCAATCATTTATCGAGGAATATAAAGATAGCGATCTAATCACTCCAGCTTATGCGCCACATGCAGTCTACACCGTCAGCAAAGAAAAATTACAAGAGATAAATAAGTTATCAAAGCAGCAAGATGTGCCTGTTCTTATTCATGTTGCAGAATTCCCTCATGAAGAAGAACGTATCAAAGATGAAAACAATGCTAAATCTCCCGTTGATTACTTACACAAAATTGGCGTCCTTGATGAGCGTATGGTATTAGCTCATGGCATTCACCTTTCAGAAGCTGATCAAACGTTAATTAAAAATGCAGATGCCAGCGTCGCTCATAACCCAATGGCAAATGCGAAAGGTGCTACAGGCATTGCACCAGCTTGGAATATGTATCGTGATGATGTCCGTTTAGGTTTAGGCACGGATGGACCAATGAGTTCAAATCAAGTTGATCTTTGGCGCACGCTTTCTTATACCGCAAATATGCAACGACTCAAACATGATGATCGTACAATTATGATCCCTGAACAAGTCATTGAACTGGCAACCATGGGAGGTGCTCGAACGCTACATATGGAAGATCAAATTGGCTCGATTGAAGTCGGTAAAAAAGCGGATATTATCATCGTTGAAACCCAATCGCCAAACATGATGCCAAACTACAACCCATACGCAACTCTTGTCTATCAAGCAAACCCAGGGAATGTAGATACGACTATTGTTAATGGCAAAGTGATTATGCGAGACCGCCAAATGCAAACGATTGACGTAGAAACTGTTCGTGTATCTGCCAAAGCATTTGAACAAGATATTGCCGCTTTTGCTAATGAATTGTCTAAAAAAGCGATCAAATCTAAAAGTTTAATGGATTAAATAAAATACACACTGTCATATTGAGTGGATTATTTCAATTCACTCAATATTTATTAAGTCACATTTAACCTCAACTTTTATTCCTACTTGGCTGTTTTTTAATAATAAATACGTATCTGTACCGAAAACAATTGAAGTGAATAGTCGACGGCAAGCAAATGAGACCCCATGAGTATAGGTGTACGATATGATTAGTGCGAACGAGTACAGCCAACAATCTAGCGAATTCAAGTATGAAGGGTATACTTCTTATATTCATGAAGTTGTAGCTGAGCTACTGGGTTACAACTTCATTTATTATTGAATACCTGCCCACTAAATATACATTTTTTGACACATTCTAAAACGACAATATCAGTATTAACTTTTAGATTTTATTCAATCAGTTAATTTGTTATTTACTCACCTACAAAAAGCAAAATGAACAAATAACAACAAAAAAAATTTATCAATATGACTAAACCCACAAATAGATGTCCATTTTTGTGTGTTTATGTAAGAAATGATACATAGGTAACAGAATTGATATCGTCTTGGTGATAAATTCTTTCTCAATAAATAATAAGAAGGAAGTTACTCATGAAGTGGATCAATACCAAATCTCATAACGCTTGGCTAGATGTTGAAACAGACCGTATTTTTGAATTTGGCCGTAATTCTGTTGTTCCTAATGGTTTCGGTTGGATTGGCAACAATGGCAATGTACGTGAAGAGATGGGAACTCGTCTTTGGATCACGGCACGTATGCTGCATTGTTACTCTTTAGCCGCATTAATGGGACGCCCTGGTGCTTATGATCTTGTAGAGCATGGTATTGCTGCATTAGAAGGTCCACTAAAAGATAATAAACATGGTGGTTGGTACGCGACTATCGATAATGAAGGCGAAGGTATTATCGATGCTTCTAAGCAAGGTTACCAACATTGTTTTGCACTTCTTGGTGCGGCAAGTGCGGTCACGACGGGTCACCCACGTGCTCAAGCTTTATTAGATGAAGCAATCAATGTTTATGAGAATCACTTCTGGGATGCAGAAAAGCAGATGTGTTACGAGTCTTGGGATGAAACATTCTCAGAAACAGAAGACTACCGTGGCGGCAACGCAGCCATGCACTCAGTTGAAGCATTCCTTATCGTTTATGATGTGACGAAAGATAAAAAATGGTTAGATCGTGCGTTGCATATCACTGACTTCATGATCCATAAAACAGCAAAAGGTCTTAACTACCGCGTTAATGAACACTTTGATGCAGATTGGAATACATTACCCGATTATAATAAAGAGACACCAGCGAGCCATTTCCGTGCATACGGCGGTACACCTGGTCACTGGATCGAGTGGGCGCGTCTGATCTGTCACCTACGTGAAACACTAACGTCAATTGGTGCAGAAACGCCAGCATGGTTACTTGAAGATGCGATTGGTCTATTTGATGCAACGGTACGTGATGCATGGTCTGTTGATGGCGCACCTGGTTTTGTTTACTCTGTCGATTGGGATGGTCAGCCTGTTGTACGTGAGCGTATTCGTTGGGCACCAGTAGAAGCGATTGGTACTGCTTATGCGTTATTTACGGTTACCGGTGATAAGAAGTATGAAGAGTATTACCGTACTTGGTGGGATTACTGCCGTACTTACTTAATTGACTATGAAGGTTGTTCTTGGTGGCAAGAGCTTGATGCAAATAACCAAGCGGGAACAAGCAAGGTATGGGATGGTAAGCAGGATATCTACCACCTCATGCACTGTTTAGTTATTCCTCGTTTACCGCTAACTCCTGGACTTGCACCTGCGTTGGCTGAAGGTCAATTAGATAACTTTGTTAAATAACTAAGTAGCTTTAATTAAAAATTAAAAATTAAAAAAGATGATAAATTTGGATTAGCATTCAAATTATCATCTTTTTCAATCCTGATAATCCTATACCAGATAAATACAGAGCCCTGAAGCTCATCTAAATTTTGCAATATATTTACACTCATCACCATCAAGTCGTTCAGAAAATGTCTTAATTAAAACTTACCTATTTCATTCTGAACAAATAATAAACCTCAGAGACTAACGATCACTAGCTGCCAACATTCATGTAGCGTTATACCCTTCATACTTGAAGTCACTAGGCTGTTGGCGGTACTCGTTCGCCCCAATCATATAGCACATTTATACTCATGAGGCCTTACACACTTGCCGCCGACTAGCAACGCCAATTATCTTAAGTATATAACAAAGTATCTCTAAAAATATAATGAATGAAGATACTAAAAATCATTAATCTATTACAAAATATTAAGCCAAATTGAGTTATCAATTAATAACCAACCTGAAACTAGAATTAAGCAACTGCCATAAAAAATATTTAAACCTTTCTGATATGAACTATTTTGGGAAAGTTTAGCAAGTAAAATCCCAACGTGTATCCAGCCTACATGAGCGGAAATATTGAGTAAAAATAGCCATAAAATCAAAACATAAACACCTTGTTCTCCAAATATTTGATTTGCTTCAACACTAAACAAAGTAAACATCATCAGAACAAGTAACCAACCTTTACTATTAAGTAACTGAACAATCACTCCATCACGAAAGCTTAAAGACTCAACCTCACCAATATTAGACGATGGTCTTCTCATCATTTTTATTGCTAAATAAATTAGATAAATTGCACCCAGTAATTGCATCATATTCATAATTTGAGGTTGTGTTTTGACAACTTCACCTAAACCAAAACCAATCACAATCGATTTTATAAAAAAAGTAGCATCAATACCTATCAGTAAGGGCAACGACCGCTTCAAACCGACTTTCGCCCCAGAAGACGCAAAGACGATATTTGCTGGCCCAGGACTAAATACAAGAGGAAACATTGCACTTATCCAGATTAAAAATAAATTCATTCCATTCCTTAATAAAGAAAAAGAGAGAAAAGCTAAATCAATAACTTTTCTCTCTTAAATATAATTATACGTGCATCATTCATAGCTTCGAATGAGCGACAATTTAATGCTGACTCATCGCAACTTCAAAACTGTCCAACCCTCTTCGCCATACTGCAGGAAGTTCTTTATCCTGACAGAATGCCATTAAATGAGGTAACAAGGCTGAAGCAAACTCTTCACTTGATTCTTTAGGTAACAGTGTCGGTAAATGATCAATCGCTTGAACATGAACCGGATAATGTTCACTTCCTTTTGCGGTAACAAAAGGCGAATCCATTTTTGTAATTGCATCATAAACAGCAATAGGATTATTCGTGCTATTTGGATCACAACTGACATCACTAATCACTTTCAAGCGCTGATTTTGTTGCAATAAATCAATATCTATCATGGGTGGAATATTATCTTTAAGATAAACACTGTTGATAAACAGATCATGCTCGAGAATTTCAACAATTGGCTTATTCGCTTGTTGGTACTCTTCACGATCCCAAGCCGTAATATTCGTAATACCCACCGCTTTTAATAGATCATTAGCACCTCGACCACAGCGGCCTAAGGCCCCCATAATCATTACATTCGTTTTGTGCTCAACAGCAGATAATTTTTGTTGGATATCCGTCACAAAAGCCTGTTGATCTAAATAAGGCATCACTTTTGGATAAACAGTGTCCACTCCATTAGCGTCAGCTTGACGATAATGCGCATACCCCAACAACCCTAAGCCAGCCCCCACAAAACCAGCCCAGTAACCAAATGCTGCAATTCGAGCTTGATTTTCATCCACTAAGAATTCAATATCAAAAATTTTGCCACCACCACGTTGGAAACGTGACAGGATTTGTGGCGCTTCATCTTGACCTTTAAAGGCATGGGCAAAATAGATGTGATGATGAGTAATCGCATCATCAGTAACCGGTAACTCTTTTAGGCCAAGAATGACCGTTTCTTTGCCCATCTCAGTCCAAGGACGTTGTGTGACGGTTGCGCCAGCTTGCTGATACAGATCATCATTAAATGCACGTGTTGCAGACGCTTCAACCCAAACCGAAATACCGGCATCAACAAGTTGTTTTGTTCCTAATGGTGTCAATGGAGTACGACACTCGCCTTTTTTAGTTTCAGCTCGCAGATATAGCGTTTTCATGAGTAATACCTCGATTTTTAATTTTAGAATAGAAGAAGTAGAAACTACCAAGTAAAACCGCCATGATGGCCACTGTCATTGTTGAATTGGTTAAAGAGGCAACAATAAAGCCGATAAAACTGAAAAATGCGGTTGTTAACGCATAGGGCATTTGCGTCTCTACATGACTAATATGTGAAACACCCGATGACATTGATGATAAGACGGTTGTATCTGAAATAGGTGAACAGTGATCACCAAACAGTCCTCCACTTAACGCGGCACCAAAACAGATAATAATACTGGCATCAATATGATAAGCAATCGGCGCAACAATTGGGATCAAGATAGCAAACGTTCCCCACGATGAGCCTGTCGCTATTGACAAAAATGCACCAATAATAAAGATTGTACTCGCTAATAACCACGGTGGAAATTGCAGCGCTTTAAGCATCGTAGCAATTACCGCGCCTGTGTCTAACTCTTTTAGAATATCACTTAATGTCCATGCCAAAATTAAGATACAGATAATTGTAATGATATTCCCCATTCCTTTGAAAAACTTTTCAGAAGAGTGAGCCATCGATTGAATCTTGAAATAAGATAGTGTTGCAATCGTAATTAAAGAAGCCAGTGAATATGAGATAGCAAGTGAAGTACGAATTTCAGAACCAACCAATCTTGCTTCACTTGAACCCGGTTCACCTTGGGTAAAGTAGATAAACATCACCAACATAGAGACGAACAACGAGCCAAGGGCAATTGCAATGGTTTTTGCACCAGAATGTGCGACTGCCGAGTAGTTAATTGCAGGATCTTTCTCTGCAACTTTATTGCCACTTTTCGCATTCATCACTTTATCTAAATCTAATTCACCACTATCAGTAACTTTTTGTGCATCTCGCATTTTCCCAAGGTTCACACCAAAAAGAATAATGAAGAAAATGCCGACTAGAGTTAATAGAGGATAGAACTGGAATAGCCACACTTCTTTAAAGAGGGTTAAACCATCTTTTTCTAACCCAACGCTGCTATACGCCTTTTCCATTAATCCCATCGAGTAAACACCCCAACTAATAATCGGGATCAAAACACAAACAGGAGATGATGTAGAATCAATAATTAATGCCAACTTTTCACGACAGATTTTCATTTTGTCATAAATTGGACGATAAATCGGCCCTAGAATGAGCGAGTTTCCTGAATCGGTAAAGAAGATAGCAAGACCAGAAAAGAAAGTGCCAAACTTTAATTTAGCTGGGGTACTGACATATTTAGTAATTACAGAAGAGAACGCAGTCATCGATTTTGAAGATTCTAAAAGATAGACAAAACCAGAAATAATCGTAATCACGATCACGATTTGAGCATTACTGCCATTCAGTTGATTAAAGATCCCCTCTTTATAAACCCCAACCACAGAAGGAACAGGGTCAAAGCCGTGTACAATCAAAGAACCTAATAATACAGCACTAAACAAGGATAATATCACTCGCCTAGTAGTAAACGCTAAAAATAACGCCAGTAGAGAAGGCGCCAAAGGTAAAAAGTAATCCATAACTTCAAATTCCATTTAAACATGTTGTTTTCCAATTGATTAAAATTGCTAACTAAATGAGATCGGTCATCAGATCTATTTCGATTAACTATTCATAATAATTGAATTTATTTTTAATAATTACTTTTACCACATCATTTTTACAATAACAACAAAATAGCATATAAATAACAAAACAAGGTCAATATCGCTGATTAATTAGACGACATGCTATATAATTAACCATAATTCAATCGTTATATCAGCAATTAGTTATATATACCCTTCAAACTTGAAGTCGCTAGGTTGTTGGCTGTATTCGTTCGCCCCAATCATAGAGTACACCTATACTCATGGGGCCTCACTCACTTGCCGCCTACTAGCAACTCCAATTACTTTAGGTATAGTGTATTTGCCTTAAATAACGTTTATTTTCATCCATTACATATACACACTAATTCAAAAAGAAAATTATCAATAATTATTCACTTCAAAAAATAAAGATGTCATTTAAATCTGACAAAAAAATATAAACCCACAACTTATGACTAACTTAAGATCAATAAGCAATGGGTTTATCTAAATCCAAATCTAAAAGCAGTGAATAACACCGCTTAATTTAAGTTGATTATTGACTACACTCGTCAAGAAGATAGGCGATATGGCGATAAGAGATGCCTGAGTGATGAGTTAACCCTAATTCACACATACGGTTAGCGTAGTATCCCTCTTTCACCTCTTTAGGTAACTGCGCTTTGAGTGTCCGAAGAGCATTTGCGTTGATTTCAGGTTGATAAAATCCCTTCTCTCCAGCAAAGCCACAACAAGAAATCCCTTTCGGTCTAAAGATAGAATCCGTACAACGATTCGCAATTTCCATGAGTTTACTCTCCAGATTTAAATGTTGAGCAGAACAACCAATATGCATGGAAATAGCCGTGTTTCTCGGTGTTATCATTAACTTATCTAACAAGTGATCGTGTAAGAATTCAACGGCATCTAATACCACAAGATTTTCACGATGTTTTTTTAACGCACTATGAGTACAAGATGCTGCATCAATCACCACCGGGTAGCGCCCACTTTCCGTTTGGCGTTCAAATTGATCCATTAACTCATCGCGCTTCAAGTCAGCATTAGTAAAGTCACCTTTTGATTCCCAAATCTGGCCACAGCATAGTTTACGTGCATTATCGATCACACGAACCTCATAACCTGCACGTTCCATTAAATTAACCATCACTTCGGGCAGAGCGCGATTATCTTTATCTTTTTTAGTCGCCCCAAAAGTGCGAGTACCACAAGATGGGAAATAAACAACAACCGGTTTATTCTCTCCTGTTACTGATGATTTTGGTACAACGCTTCCTGTTGGGAAGTCAGCGGTCCACGCGGGAACACCACTAGAAACAGAGCGAGCTAATTTCATCAACTGATCGGTTGCATTATCACCTAATACAGAGTGCACTCCTCTGATCGCTTTAAAGCCAACATTGGTTGCTGTATTGACTAAGTTATAATGCTTAGCTTGAAGATCCAACGACTTCTGTTGTACAGGTTTGTTCTCTAATTCAACCTGTTTTAATGTACGAACAAGTTGTCCCGTATTGTTATCGACGGGACAGTGGGTAAAACAAAGCTGGCAACCAACGCAAGTATCAACAACATCATAGTGTGATTCACTGGCGAGTGCCTCTGCTTCACTGTGCAGCCCCTCTTGTTTAAGACGGTTGATTTCACGTAACGTGGTAATACGTTGGCGAGGCGTCATGGTAAATGCGCGCGTTGGACAATTTGATTCACAAAATCCACACTCAATACATTTATCCACCAGCTCATCAACAATTCCTGTTAATTTCATATTTTTCACATGCAATTTAGGATCATTATTTAAAATAACACCCGGATTTAAAATACCCTTAGGATCAAAGATATTTTTAATTTTCTGCATGATTTGATAAGCTTTTTCTCCCCACTCTTGCTCCACAAAAGGGGCTACTGCACGACCTGTTCCATGTTCAGCTTTCATTGAACCATCATATTTATCAATAACGATCGTTGCCACTTCTTGCATAAATTGGTCAAAATTTTCTTGATCGGCTTTTGTATTAAAGCTTGGTGTAATAATAAAATGGAAGTTACCCGCTAGCGCATGTCCATACATACAACCACCGTGGTAGCCATACTTCTCAAACAGTTCAGCAAGATCTTTTGCTGCAGCTGCAAGATGCTCAACTTGGAAAGCAATATCTTCAATAATCACTGAACTACCAAGTGGACGTTCAGCACCGACGATTGGAAAAATACCTGAACGCATAGCCCAGTACGGTGTGTAAACATCAGGATCATCACTAAACTCAGTCGGACGTAATACTGGAATTTGATCGATAGATGCTAGAATCTCTTTCGTTTGTTGTTTAATTTCGACGAGTGCATTAC
The DNA here is from genome assembly GCF_021513135.1 of Vibrio sp. SS-MA-C1-2. Classification (NCBI taxonomy): domain Bacteria; kingdom Pseudomonadati; phylum Pseudomonadota; class Gammaproteobacteria; order Vibrionales; family Vibrionaceae; genus Vibrio; species Vibrio sp. SS-MA-C1-2. The sequence goes on along the minus strand of NZ_CP090981.1, from coordinate 1,920,057 downwards.
CTCGGGTTTCAATTAATAGTACCGTTGAACCTTCTGGTAATGTATCTAACCAATCGGGCATTCCATCTTTGCCCATCACACCCACAATAGATGGCCAATCCAGTAGTTCTACTGCTGCAACAGGTGTTTTCTTTAAGAATGGTACTGCACTACATGCTAATTCCATTGAATCAAAAACTGCTAGTGCTGTTGCTTTATAAGGCGCGTCTTCAACGGTGTTATAGGTTGCTTCTTCGACAAATGCTAATGTCCCTTCTGAACCGATAATTAAATGGTTTAAGATATCAAAAGGATCGGTAAAGTCGATTAATGCATTAATACTATAACCGGTGGTATTTTTGATTGAGAATTTTTTCGCAATACGAGCCGTAAGTTCAGGATCTGATTTAACGTTTTTAGCTAACGTGACTAATTGAGTCAGTAATTGAGGATGACGTTGTGCAAAATGCAGTTTTGAACGCTCATTTCCGGTATCTAAACGCGATCCATCGGCAAAAATTAATTTTAATGATGCGATGGTTTGATAACTGTTTTGGTGAGTCCCACAACACATACCAGACGCATTGTTAGAGACAATACCCCCGATCATACACGCTTTTAATGTCGCTGGATCTGGGCCAATTTTTTTACCAAATGGTGCAAGTGCTATATTTGCTTCATTGCCAATCACTGCAGGGCCTAATGAAACCATCGATGCATCGTCATTCATCTCAATCTTGCGGAAGCCATCGTAACCTAAACGAGCTAAAATACCTTCACCAATCGCTTGACCAGAAAGACTGGTCCCCGCAGCTCGGAATGTTACCCCTTTTTCAAAACGGTTAGCAACGCGTAACAGCTTTAAAATATCTTCTGGGGAATTCGCTGTAACCACAACTTCAGGCACAATTCGAAAATAACTGGCATCCGTAGACCATGCATAACGGCGAGAGTAGCTGTCTTCTACAGAATTAGCTGGCAAGACACTTTTTAACGTGTTGGCAAGAATTGAATTTGTCATCAAAGCCTCAAATATAAAATATATAGAAATTAAAGATCATATAAGTAGACTTTAAATATGAATAGCAATCTACCTTTCAAACTGTCTGTTTTACCACCGCTATATTAATATATTTTGTTATAAACTCGCACTACTCTTTATAGGTAACCTTACTTTTAATACCGTTATTTCGTTCGAAAATTAACCTAAATTGACTTATTTTCCCCTCGTATAAATAATAACTAAGTTTTCACTCTTATTATCGAGTTTTTATCTTTTAGTCTAAAAAGATAAAAATCATAATTTTAACATTGCAACACCCTTATTCACACACGACAACAAGAAATCAAAACAGAAAATATCGAATTAGTTTTTCTAATACTTAAAATCAGTTCAGCTAGGGCTATTGTGTGACTTAAGCAGCGCTTTTCTTTTAAATTTAATCACTGAACATTTCATGTGACTAAGATCCCATTTTTATACGCAATTAAGTGCAAAAATCCGCACCTGTTAAGTAATCAACCTCAAACGAGAATCAATTTATGAATTCTACAACTTCAACTATTAACTCAACGGCAAAGTCGAGCAAATGGAACTATCAAGATATCACTTGGTGTCTATCATTATTTGGTACCGCTGTCGGTGCTGGTGTTCTTTTCTTACCAATTAAAGCGGGCGCAGGTGGTTTTTGGCCATTAGTTATTCTTGCTCTAATCGCAGCTCCGATGACATGGTTCTCTCATAAATCATTGGCTCGTTTCGTTTTATCCGCTAAAGATAAAAATGCAGATATCACGGATACTGTTGAAGAACATTTTGGAAAAACTGGCGCAAACATTATTACTTTCGCATACTTTTTTGCCATTTATCCAATTGTTTTAATTTACGGTGTAGGTATCACTAACACAGTTGATTCTTTTTTAGTTAACCAGTTCGGTATGGAATCAATTCCTCGTTGGTTATTATCTGGTGGTTTAATTGCACTAATGACAATGGGTGTTCTATTCGGTAAAGAACTGATGCTGAAAGCAACGTCAGCAATGGTATATCCACTTGTCTTTATCCTTTTAGCACTTTCTGTATTCTTAATTCCAGATTGGAACACCTCAATGATGGAAGTTGCACCAGACTGGTCAACAATGCCAAGCGTTATTTGGTTATCAATTCCAATCATTGTGTTCTCATTTAACCACAGCCCAATCATCAGCCAGTTCGCAAAAGAACAACGCCTAAAATATGGTGAGCAAGCAGCAGAAAAAACAGACCGTATTACTGGCGGTGCTGCACTTATGCTGATGGTTTTCGTGATGTTCTTTGTATTCTCTGTTGTATTGTCTTTAAACCCAGCTCAACTTGCTGAAGCAAAAGCTCAAAACATTAGTATTCTTTCTTACTTAGCTAACGTTCATGATTCTGGCGTTATCTCTTACTTGGGTCCTATCGTTGCACTTGCTGCGATTACTTCAAGCTACTTTGGTCATTTCCTTGGTGCTCATGAAGGTCTAACGGGGCTAATTAAATCTCGCTCAGCAATGCCAGTAAGTAAAATTCAGAAAGGTTCATTAATCTTCATCGTTCTTACAACTTGGATTGTTGCTATCATCAACCCAAGCATCCTAGGTATGATTGAGACAATGGGCGCACCAATGATTGCGGCAATCTTGTTCTTACTGCCTATATTTGCAATGAATAAAGTCCCTGCAATGGCGAAACTCAAGACATCTAAACCTGTACAAATCTTTACGGTTCTATGTGGTATCGGCGCAATCACTTCGGTTATTTACGGCGCGCTATAATGACATATTAGTCAGTCAGCTAGTTAAATAAATAAAATAAGAATATTATCCAGCCTCTTAGCTTTCAAAGATGAGTTAAGAGGCTTTATTGATTAGGTAATAAAATGATAAGCGTATTTGATATATATAAAATTGGTGTCGGCCCTTCAAGTTCACACACTGTCGGACCTATGAAAGCAGGCAAACAGTTTATTGATGATCTGCATCATCAAGGACGTTTAACTCAAATAACTAAAATTACTTCAGATATTTATGGTTCACTTTCTCTCACGGGTAAAGGTCACCATACGGATATTGCAACAATTCTTGGTTTAGCTGGAAATACCCCTGAATCTGTTGTGATTGATGAGATCCCCTCAATCATCAAGCGTGTTGAGCAACAACAGAAGCTAGAGATTACTTGCTATCAACACAGTGTTGAGTTTCCCATAGAAGAGGGAGTGAAGTTCCACAACTCTAATCTTTCACTTCATGAAAATGGCATGCAGATCCACGCTTGGATCGATGACCAAGTTGTCTACTCTAAGACTTACTACTCAATCGGTGGTGGTTTTATTGTAGATGAAGAGAATTTTGGTAAAAGTACAACAACTAATGGCGATATCCCCTACCCATTCACCACTGCTGACGAACTTCTAGCTCAATGTCATGAAAGTGGGTTATCAATTAGTACTCTTGTGATGAAAAATGAAGAGTCTGTTAATTGTGGAAAAGAATTAAAACAACGTTTTGCCGCCATTTGGCAGACGATGAATGAATGTTTAGAACGTGGTTTAACCACAGAAGGCGTATTGCCGGGGCCATTAAGAGTCCCTCGTCGCGCACCGACGTTATTCCAACAATTAAAAGCGACCGAACATCAAACCACCGATCCAATGGCAGTTATTGATTGGGTTAATATGTATGCTTTTGCAATCAATGAAGAAAATGCAGCAGGCGGACGTGTTGTTACCGCACCAACTAATGGTGCTTGTGGGATTATTCCTGCGGTATTAGCTTATTACAACAAGTTTATTCACCCTGTTACAGAGCAAGAATATATCCGTTATTTTGCAGCATCAGGCGCCATTGGAACCTTATACAAACGTAATGCTTCCATCTCAGGTGCAGAAGTCGGCTGTCAGGGTGAAGTTGGAGTTGCTTGTTCAATGGCAGCTGCAGGTTTAGCTGAATTAATGGGAGGAAGCCCTGAGCAAGTCTGTATTGCTGCTGAAATCGGGATGGAGCATAACTTAGGCTTAACCTGTGATCCCGTAGCAGGACAAGTGCAAGTTCCATGTATTGAGCGAAATGGTATTGCAGCAGTGAAGGCAATTAACTCATCACGGATGGCGTTACGTCGTACCTCTAGCCCTCGAGTCTCTTTAGATAAAGTGATTGAGACTATGTTAGAGACAGGTAAAGATATGAATGCAAAATACCGTGAAACCTCTCAAGGTGGGTTAGCAATCAAGGTTATCTGCTAACGCTGATAAACTCCTTTAAACGATAATATATTTTTAATACCACTCTCAGTTCTTATTCATTAAGAAAAGCGAGCGGTATTTTTTTATATATCCAAAGCCTTTGGAGTATATACCTTTTATCAAGATCTCCTGTTATAGTTTATTTAGACTTAAAAATAGTTATATTATTGATTTAACAACAGTCAGTTAATAAACGTCGTTAATAAAAGATGGAGATTTGAAATGGATAAACAACTTTATATCGGTATTATGTCTGGAACTAGCATGGATGGTGTTGATTGTGTTTTAACTGAGATCAGTGACCAAAAGCCTGATAAAGAGGTAGAAAAGAACTCAGCTCAAATTACTGACTCTGTCGAAAATGAACAAATAAGACTTATTGCTAATCTAGATTACCCTATGCCAGATGCCCTAAAAGAGCAACTTCTTGCTATTTGTACTGGTCAACCGACAGACTTACCGACAATTGGAAAAATTGACCATTTACTGGGTCAACTTTATGCTGATGCGATTCATGCTTTATTAAAACATTCAGGTTATCAAGCTGCTGATATTACTGCTATAGGTAATCACGGACAGACTGTTTTTCATCAACCGACGGGGCAAACACCATTCACGATTCAACTTGGTGATGCTAACATTATTGCAGCCCAAACAGGCATTACTACCGTAGCCGATTTCAGACGTAAAGATATGGCATTAGGTGGTCAAGGTGCGCCTCTCGTACCTGCATTTCATCAAACACTATTTCAATCTATCGATTCATCTATCGTTGTACTTAATATCGGTGGTATTGCAAATATCTCAGTCCTTCGTCCAAATGAACCCGTCATTGGTTATGACACCGGTGTCGGTAACATGTTATTAGATAGCTGGTGCCAAAAAATCACAGGAAATAGTTTCGATAAAAGCGCGACATTAGCAAAACAAGGTAAGGTTAATCAACAACTTCTAGATTCTTTATTATCTGAATCTTATTTATCACTTCAACCACCCAAAAGTACAGGAAGAGAACTGTTTAATCCAGAATGGTTAGAGACACATTTAAAAACTGGCCATTACTCAGCGCCAGATATTCAAAGAACATTAACAGAATATACTGCTTTGACTATTGCTAATGATGTCAAAAAATATACGTTTGGCGATAAACCTGAATTATTAGTTTGTGGTGGCGGAGCTCATAACCCATTAATTATGCAACGCCTTATTGAACTGTTACCCAATTGGAACGTATTAACAACAGAGGATAAAGGTGTCGATATTGATAATATGGAAGCAATGGCATTTGCTTGGTTAGCTCATCGAAGAATTAATCACCTATCAAGTAACCTTCCTGAGGTGACAGGCGCCAAGAAACTTGCATCATTAGGTGTTATCTACCCTAACGATTAAAAAATAAGCACATCTACAGAGTAGTCATTACATAAATATAGTAAGGATGATGACTACTTAATTAATTTATCTCTATTTTTTAATTTATCATAGATAATAACAGTAAGTGTTATTGTAAAGATGGACAGCAATAAAATAGATTGCATTTCAAACAGTAATGAAAATTTAATACCTAAATAAAGTTCATAGAAATATTTAAGCATTAATACACCACCTAAAACAATAGAAGCGACCAATGATTCAAATATCAGTAGAAGAGATAAACCACTGATAATAACTAGTATTTCAACAACAGCCAAATTCTTTGATAACGGTTGATCACCAAAGTTTGTGATAAATATCATTACAACAATGATAATAGAAGTCAGTAACACTTCCCTTTTTACTATTTTATTACTCATCCTTGTAATACCTATAGATAATATTTAAAATTTCCTTTTTATTATGCACGGTACTAAGCAATTTGTATATTCAATTATTTATAAACAATCAAAAGTGCGACATTTTAAACATCTAACCAAACATTTACTAACAACTCCGCCACATTAAAAGCGCTGGTTTTAGGGGTTGAATTAAATTAATGACATTAAGCCACTTAATAACATAAGCGGCTTAATTATTTCACTTATTATCTTGATCACTTTTTATAAACAGTTATACCTTCTTTTATTGTTTCAAGGACTTTTATATCTTTTATTGATTTTTTATTTACAGTCAAAGGGTTGTTATCTAAAATAACTAAGTCAGCTAATTTTCCAACTTCTAAAGTTCCTTTACTCTCTTCCTCAAAATACTGCCATGCAGCCCAATCAGTTATCGATTTAAGGGCAATATAAGGTGAAACTCGTTGATCTTCGCCTAACACATCTCCTGATCGGGTTGTTCGATTAACGGTTGTGTCTAAAATCATGATCGCATTTGGCGGCAAAACAGGGGCATCATGATGTTCAGTAAATCTCATACCACGTTTTAATGCTGAACCTGTTGGTGAAATTCGCTCTGCTCGTTTTGATCCTAAAACCTCATCTCTATGCCAATCTCCCCAATAGAACGTATGAAGGGAATAAAAAGAAGGAATAATCTCAAGCTCTTTCATTTGATCTAACTGGTCTTCTCTTAACATTTGAGCATGTATCATCACTGAACGACGATCATCACTGCCAAACTTTTCTCCCGCCTTTTTTACCCCTTCAATAATCGCATCTTGAGCCGCATCGCCATTCCCATGAATTAACATTTGCCAATTATTATCAAAAGCAATATCGAAATATTTTTGACGTTCTTCAGGATCTTCAATAGCGGGGTAACCTTTATAATCATCTGGCATACCTTCAGGCACTTTATAATACGGTTCAGTTAACCAAGCTGTTTTTCCTTGAGGTGAACCATCTAGGCTTAACTTTACACCCGCAATTCTGAAATGATTATCATACTCTTTTTGAACACCACTTTCTTTCATGTAATCAAACGCAGCTTGGATATCTGGATAAACAGCGACATCGATAGGAAGCTTGTTATCTTTAGCCAGTTTGCGCCATGTTTCACTATTTTCTGCACTTGCTCTGCCTTCTTGAGCCGTTGTATAACCAAATTGTACATAATTATCGATACCGGCAAGGGCTAGCTGTTCATTCACTTCAACGGGAAACTTCGCCATATAAGGAATAAGTACATTAAAGAGTGCCATCTCTTCCATGACACCATTAGGCGTTACATTGTCATTCTTTCGACGAATTACACCGCCAAGTGGATCTTTAATATTTTTATCATAATTAAACAGGGTCATCGCTTTACTGTTCATTGAACCTAAATGACCAGACTGATGAATGATAATAACAGGTAATTCTGTTGATACTTTGTCGAGATCTTTAGCTGTAGGGTGTCTTTTTTCAGCTAATTGGGAGTCATCATAACCATAGCCAATAATCATCCCAAATTCTTCAACTGTTTTAGGATTATCTATTGTCCATTGCTTTAAAATAGAGATAACCTCAGAGATACTCTTCCCTTCACCATCTGGTGGCGCAAATAAATTAGCAGAAGTGCTTTGGAAACCAGAGTTGAATGCATGACCATGCGCATCAATAAATCCCGGTAATAAGGTTTTGCCTTCTAAATCGATCTGTTCTGTTTTATCATCTACCAAATCAGAAAGTTGCTCCTCCTCGCCGGCAAAGATAATTTTTCCATCTTTAATCGCGATTGTATCTACATAATTTGGGGTATCACCGACCATAGTTAAAATAGTGCCTCCAGAATAAACTTTATCGGCAAAATCTTTTGAATGAGTGTCACAACCTGCAAGCAATACTGAGATACTTATTGCTACAAACGTTAATTTACTTTTATACATCACAACCTCGTTAAATTAATAATTATTAAACTATCAATGAGTTACTAGTTACGAAGTCACTTTAAAACAATGCTAGCAGACACTCTAGTAAACAAGAATAATTTTAAAGTTAAATAATCTTTATAGACAAGATGTAAACTGAAGATTCAAGTTCTCTAGGTATCCCCTCGATAATTGAAGTAGCTAGGATATTAACTACACGCCTTCGCCCTAATCATACTGATGAGACATCACTCGCTTCGAGTCGACTACCACTTCAATTATTTTAGGTATATGTTGCGGAAAGAAAGTTAATTTTAATTATTTTTGATCTTTTATTTGTGGATAGAAAAATCCTGACTATACTGAAATTATAGTGGTTAGCAGTGCTGTCTATCGTTGACGTCATGCGCTATTAAATTTTAACTTATCTCCCCGATAGGTTAAACAACACTAATTTGGCCATCGAGGATCGATGGCTTTTTTTTGTCTAAAATCCAGCCTAAATGGTTGATATTACAATCTAAATAAGCTCCCATCTTTAATAAAGCACAGTAAATACTTAAAACAATGGAAGTTAGTAGGCTAACTACATGATTGGTAAAAATAAGCGATACCAGCAACCCTTCATTTTTAAGCATAAAGCGTATAAACACATAAAGATTAACCTTAATTATGACTTCGCTTTAAAATGGTATTTTAATGAAATGATTAAGCAGAGTAAGAAAAATAGACCTGATGGTGTGCTTATTAATAGACTCCAATCAAACTGTTTAGTTTTTGGGCTATCCCAGAGATTAAAAAATAGTGAGAATAGCGCAATAATTGAACTAATTATGCCCCATAAATAAGCTTGTTTTCTCATTCTATATACCCTTATTTTATATGTTGATTTAAGTTCTAATTAAATTATACCTTAGAGCTTCAGCTATTAAGTCTATTTATTTTGTAACATTTGTAATCAAAATGGATAATAAGTAAAATATCAGTCTCAAAAACAGACATTAATTCAAACTTAAGTCACACTTTTATACAAATCTATTCTTTATCTTCTCATTTCTCCACTAGGATAAGAGAGGTAACCATATGTAAGACAAATAATATAATTGATAAAATAGAGAATCGAATTGATGAAGAATAAGATTGTTAAAGGAATGATAGCAGCTTCAACATTAATGGCTGCAAACGCAATGGCAGAAGAAATTACCGTTTGGGCGTGGGATCCTAACTTTAATATCGCTATTATGGAAAAAGCCGCTGAATCATATAAACAAACTCATCCTGATACCACATTTAAAATTATTGATTTTGCAAAAGCAGATGTTGAACAAAAACTACACACAATGCTAGCGTCTGGCGTAACCAGTTCTCTTCCTGATATTGTATTAATTGAAGATTATAATTCACAAAAGTACCTTCAATCATATCCTGGCTCATTTGCACCAATGACAGGTAAAGTAGATTACAATAACTTTGCCCCTTATAAAGTTAACTTAATGACCATTGATAAAGAGGTTTATGGCCTACCTTTTGATACGGGTGTTACCGGTTTCTATTACCGTACTGATATTCTAGCGCAAGCCGGTTTTGAAGCAAAAGACTTAGAAAATATCACGTGGAAACGTTTTATCGAAATCGGTCAGCAAGTGAAAGAGAAAACTGGCATTGAGATGCTGGGTAATGATCCATCAGATATGGGTCTGTTACGTATTATGATTCAAAGTGCCGGTTCTTGGTATTTTGATGAAAGTGGCAAATTGGACATTAAAGATAACAAAGCGCTAGCACTCGGTATTGAACGCTTTGCTCAACTTCATAGCACTAAAATTGCTCGCCCGACTGTAGGTTGGTCTGAGTGGGTTGGCGTATTAACAAAAGGTAATGTTGCAAGTATTACAGCTGGTGTTTGGATTACACCATCGGTAGAAGCTGCTCCAGATCAATCTGGCAAGTGGGCTATTGCACCTACGCCACGCCTTGATCTTCCTGGTGCTAAAAATAGTTCAAATTTAGGTGGCTCTAGCTGGTATGTGTTAAACAGCTCAGAAGAAAAAGATCAAGCGATCGATTTCCTAGCAAAAACGTTTGGTTCAGATACTGAGTTTTACGGTGAAATTCTTAAAGAACGCGGTGCGGTAGGTTCATATATTCCAGCAGGTACGACTGAAGCTTATCAATTCGAAAGCCCATTCTTTAATGGTCAAAAAATCTATGCCGACTTTAACAAGTGGGTTTCAGAGATCCCGAATGTAAACTACGGCATGTACACATATGAAGTAGATTCAGCCATTGCAGCTCAAATGCCAGGAGTAATCCAAGGTATGCCAGTAGAGAAAGCACTTCAAAATATCGAAGCTCAACTCAAATATCAAATTCGATAAATATTAATGACTTCATCTATACCTAAAGTAATTCAATTGGCTAGTAGATGGCAAATATGAAAGGTATATAACGAAAGAATTGATTATCAGCAGCGCAATAACTCTTCTCTGTTAACAGAGATTTGCTTATTGCGCTATTTCTCTCCTCCTAAAAACATTTATCCCCTTCTTATTTGAAGCCACTAGGTTGTTTTCTGTACTCGTTCACCCAACCATATAGAAAACCTAGACTCATGAGCCTCACTCATTTGTCGCCGACTAGCAACTCCAATTACTTTAGGTTATAGAACATTGATACTCATGTAAGTCTCCCTCATTTTCCGCCGACGAGCCATTCCAATGATTTTCTATATATCAAATTTAAATTTTATAGTTTCTAGGCTAGCTTTTTTGTTATAGAAAATAGCCTTACTACCATTAATTTTGTGATACATATCATACTACATTTCCATTATTGATAAGATAAGGAAAAATTTCCGCTTTTTCATTTATCAACAATGGTATCGTTTGCGTAACATTTTAAAGCCCTTTTTTGGAGTATTTCATGTCATTTGTCATGAGTTGTGTTGGAATATCAGTGTTATTGTTCATTGGATTTTTGCTGTCCGAGAATAAGAAATCTATTAATGTAAAAACGATTATTATCGCCCTGATTGCTCAAATTTCTTTTGGTGCATTTGTCATGTATGTACCACTCGGTCAAGCAATTCTACAAATGATGAGTGACGGTGTTAATCACATTATCAATTTTTCAAATGAAGGACTAACTTTTGTATTCGGAGATCTTGCTAATTATAAAGTCGGCTTCGTTTTTGTCATTAATGTTCTTTGTGTCGTTATCTTTATCTCTGCATTAATCTCTGTTCTTTACTACCTCAAAATTATGCAGTTTGTCATTAATCTTATTGGCGGCGTACTTTCTAAGTTATTAGGGACCAGTAAAGCGGAATCAATGTCTGCGACAGCCAATATATTTGTTGGTCCGATTGAAGCACCTTCGATGGTTCGACCATTAATTAAAAAGATGACTCGTTCAGAACTATTTGCCGTGATGACCGGAGGATTAGCCAGTGTTGCTGGCGGTACAATGATTGGTTACATTAATTTAGGTATCGATCCAAAATATATTTTAACAGCCTGTTTCATGACAGCTCCAGCTGGACTTCTGTTCGCTAAATTACTTTGCCCACAAACAGAACAAGAAAAAGTGACCAGTGAAATAGAAATTGATGAAGAAACCAGCCCTAAATCATTATTAGATGCGATCACAGATGGCTCGATTATGGGGATGAATCAAGTTGCAACAGTCACTGCTTTACTTATCTCTTTTGTTGCTTTAATTGCACTAGTAAATAGTTTAGTGGGTGGGATTGGCGACTTAATATCTATTGATGGTCTCAGTTTAGAACTCATTATCGGATATTTATTATCTCCTCTCGCTTTTTTAATGGGAGTTCCATGGAGTGAAGCTGTAACTGCAGCATCATTAATTGGTCAAAAAATAGCAATTAACGAATTCGTGGCTTACATCAATTTTATCGAGATAGCAGAAACATTATCACCAAAGACTCAAGCGATTGTTGTATTTAGTCTATGTGGCTTTGCCAACATCGGTTCTTTAGCCATGGTTATTGGTGGTCTTGGTGCAATGTGTCCGAATAAACGCCATATTCTTTCTGAAATTGGGCCCCGAGTCTTAGTGGCTGCAATTCTTGCAAACTTAATGTCAGGTACCATCGCTGGTGCACTTCTTTCATTCTCTTAAATATTCATATTAATAAGGATTAACTATGACAACTCCACATATTAATGCACCGCTTGACGCATTTGCTGATACCATTTTAATGCCAGGTGATCCACTTAGAGCTAAGTTAATCGCAGAAACATACCTCGACAATGTTGTTCAGATTACAGATGTCCGTGGTATGTTAGGTTTTACTGGGGAATTTAAGGGTCGAAAAATTTCTGTGATGGGACACGGGATGGGGGCACCATCTGCTTCTATCTACTTCCATGAGTTGATGACGACCTATAAAGTTAAAAACTTTATTCGAATCGGTAGTTGTGGTGCAATTCACGATGATGTGAAATTGAAAGATCTTATTGTTGCCATTGGTGCTTCAACAGACTCTAAAATGAATCGTATCCGTTTTAAAGACCATGATTTTGCTGCCACTGCAAATTATAATATGTTAAATGAGTGTGTTAATACATTAAAGACAACAGACATCAACTACCTCGTAGGAAATGTTTTTTCATCTGATCTATTCTACCGTCCAGATGAAGAGTATTACGATTTGATGGCTCGTTATGGCATTTTAGGTGTGGAGATGGAAGTTAACGCACTCTATACCGCAGCGGCAGAAAATAAATGTAATGCCGTTGCCTTATGTACTGTCACTGATCATATTAAAAACCACCAGCATTTAACTGCGGATGAGCGTCGAACTGAGCTTCATGAAATGATTAATGTGGCATTGAATGTAGCATTAAAACTACCCACTGAATAAAGACTAATTTGAGGCCAATTTTTATTGGTCTCTTTCTCATTTATAGAGGCAAGTGATGAATATAAAAAAAGGCATCGTCGGTAAGATCTTTCATTGTCCGATCAAAGGCGAGTTCAAATACTATGAAAATGGGTTAATTACTATTGATCAGCACGGTAAAATTTCTGACATTCTTCAACCTTCAGACCCTAATTATTCAAATACACTTTCTCTTTTGAAAAAAAATGACTGTTTGCAACAATTAACGGCCAAGCAATATTTATTGCCCGGGATGGTTGACCTACATATTCATGCTCCGCAATGGCCTCAAGCTGGTAAAGGATTAGACCTTCCTCTCAATGAATGGCTTGACCATTACACTTTTCCTCTAGAACATAAATTTAGTGATAGAACATTTGCGGAACAATACTACCCTCACCTTGTTAAAACTTATTTAGCGAATGGCACAACAACTGCAGCTTATTTTGCGACCATCGATACGCCATCATCTCTTTACTTAGCCGAAACGTGTATTCAACTTGGTCAACGTGCATTAGTCGGTAAAGTCTCCATGGATGACCAAGAGATGTGCCCTGATTATTATGTTGAAGAGAGTGCAGCACACTCAATTCAACAAGCTGAGAACTTTATCCAAGCTTTAGCGCAACTTCCGAATAACAATCACCTTGTCGAGCCAATCATTACACCTAGATTTATCCCAACCTGCACATTAGAAGCATTAAAAGGTTTAGGGGATTTAGCGAAAAAATATCAATGTGCCGTTCAAACTCATGCATCTGAAAGTGATTGGGCACGAGATTTCAGTAAAGAAAAGTATGGTAAAACAGACATCGAAATCTATGATCAAGCGGGTCTGCTTGGTGAGAGAACTATCTTGGCTCATTCTATATTTTTAACCGATTCTGATCTTGAAACCATCAAGAAAAAAGGTGCCGGTATTGCACATTGTCCAAGATCAAACATCTACTTTGCAAATGCAGCGCTTCCACTACGTGAATATTTAGATCAAAACATTCATTTAGGCTTAGGCTCAGATATTGCAGGAGGCCCACTACCTTCTCTGTTTATGGCTTGTTCAGATGCAGTACTTCATTCTAGAGCAAGGGAATGTGGAACAAATACAAAATTACCTCCTGAAATTAGAGGTGAGGCAGAGAGCCGTGTCTCATTACTTGAAGCTTATTGGATGGCAACTACCGGTGGTGGAGAACTCTTAAAGTTGCCCGTCGGTCAATTTAAAGCAGGTTATTGTTTTGATGCTTTGGTCATTGATACTGATGTGGAAGACTCTAACTTATTAATCTGTCCAGAGTTAGACTCACCACAGGATACACTAGAAAAAATCATCACTCATACCACGAGAAGTAATATTCGTCATATTTGGGTTGATGGTGATAAAGTAAACTAAACTGACTTATCATTCAATACGTTCAATCTAGCAAGTAATCAAATAGGTTTTTATCCCCTTCTTATTTGAAGCTGCTAGGTTGTTGACGGCATTCATTCGCCCCAATCATATAGAACATCTATACTCATGGGGTCTCTTTCACTTATCGCCTACTAGCAACGCCAATTACTTTGGGTATATTAGATTGCTTGCTCTTTTTATTATCGCTTTTTTTTATAAAACCATTACCATATAACTACCTAAAATAATGTAGTGATGAAAATGGATCTGTTTAGAAAATTAATTTTAGAGCTTAATTTACCTAAAATCTCTTATGTAAAAAATGAGCTTCTTTTACAGCAATCTTCGCCAATTAATTCCTTACTATTCTGTCAAGATGCCGATTTAACCATTTACCATATCAATGAGCACGGTAAAGAGTTCATTTTAGGCATTGATACTCATTATGTTGGTCCTTTAGGTGAAATGGAGTTCTTTCAGCAGAACCCATGTTCCACATTAAATGTTAAAGCCAATAAAGCTGGATATCTTTACAAAATACCAAAATTAAAGTTACAGGAATTATTAAGACAGAATCCCGATTTAGCTATTCTACTGCTAGAAACTATTTCTACAAGATATAATAAAAATGTGACTAAGTTAATGAATAACATTACGTTATCGGCAAGAATTAATGTCATTGAGCAAATTTTAGAATTACATCAATATGCTAATAACGATTTATTTAAGATCCCAGTCACTTTAAAAGCGAAACAATTAGGCGTAACAACACGGTGTTATCGTCAAATATTACAAATTTTAGAAAAAGAAAATAAACTCATCAAAGAAGGAAATGAGTTTAAATTAATCAATGAAAAAGCACTAAAAGAAGAAGTGTTGTATACGGAGAATATCTAAATAGAGGCAAACAGCCTCGTCACATTAAGTGTCACGAGGCTTATTATTAAATATATATACCTAAAATAATTGGCGTTGCTAGTAGGCGGCAAGTGAGTGAGGCCAAATGAGTATATCTTAGTTCTATGTTTAGGGTGCTAACAACCTAGTAACTTCAAGATATCCAATTCATTATAACTCTTCAGCTAGACTCTTTATATGTTTAGGTGTAATGCCACAACATCCCCCAATAATCGTTGCACCAGCCGCTTGCCATTGTTTAGCAAAATCTAAATAGCGCTGAGGCGTTAAATCGGCTCTTAACTCTGACAATCCTTCATTTGCGGAAATATCGTCAGCTTGATCTAAAAAGCTATTGGCATAAACACCGATTTCAATCTCTTCATTTTGATAGTAAGTCGACGCCTCAACAATCGCATTTTCCATGACTTCAGCACAACTACAATTAAAGAGTAACGCTGAAATAGATTGACTTGGAAGGAGCTTCAACGCATCACTAAGTAGCTCACCAGAACGGAGTTTTGTTGTCGTTTGATTTTCTAAAACGTTATTGACTGCCAGTGGAGAGAGATCATCATCAATAGAAAATGAGAGCCAAATAGGTTTATCTATATTTTTTAGCTCATTGATAGCAAATAAAGCTTCTTCAATAGAAGAAACCGTCTCAATGATAAAAAGATCCACATACTCTTTTTGATTTTCAATTAATGTTGCCAGAATCTCTTTAGCAACCAACTTATCAAAAAGCGCTGGTGAATATGAGCCAAACAGAGGTGGAATAGAAGCTGCAACGCTAATGTTTTCACCTTTATCAGCAGATTTCCGTGCCAATTTAGCCGCTAATTGACACAACGCGGCACCTTTTTCTTCAAATCTTTCTTGACCAATATGAAAAGGGACAACGGCATAAGCATTAGTGGTTATTACCTTTGCACCCGATTCCACAAATTCATCGTGAGCTTTTTCCACGTAATGTGGCGCTTCCATTAATGCTAAAGCTGACCACTCTGGCTGAGCAAACGGTGCTCCCATACGTTGAAGTTCTCGTCCAAGACCACCATCTAAAATTGTTACATTAGCCATTCTAACGTCCTTTGTTATTATTGTTTTCTATAAAAAATCGTCTAAATCTATTGAATATCTTTTTTATCATACAATTTTCTAAATTAACATATGAATATACCTAAAATAATTGGCGTCGATACTAGGCGGCAAGTGAGTGAGATCCCATGAGTATCGATGTTCTATATGATTGGGGCGAATGAATGACGTCAACAACCTAGCAGCTTCTAGTATGAAGGGGATATAAGATTTGCCGTATACAGAAAAGCCACTAAGAAACTAGTAATAACATAGGCTTCTTAATGGCTTTTTTTAAACGAATTAACAATCAATTATAATTATTTTTCAGTTAGCTAATTTTATCAATTAACTTTCTAAAGGTAATAGTCCTTCCCAAACCACTTTACGATAACGATCCGCATTAGTATCGCCTTCAGTATTAAAAATTAATATCGTAGAGTCACTATTTAAACCAATCGACTTAGCAATCTCTTTTCCTTTCTCTGTTGTCGCTAAAAGATAGAGTAATCCCATATTAATCGCACCGGACTCACCACTAATAATCGCTGGGTCACCTTTTAAAGGATTACCTAAAATACGCATTCCCGTTGCTGAAACCTGATCAGTTACAGACGCAAATAATGAAGAACAATCACGAAGTATTGGCCAAGTTATAGGGTTAGGTTCACCACAAGCTAAACCAGCCATTATCGAATTCAGATCCCCCTCAACACTAGTCATTATCCCCTGCTCACTGCTACCAGAACGCAAAATACAGTTTGCAGCTTCAGGCTCAGAAATAACCGCTTTAAAGGTAGATGGGCCTAATGTATCAGAAAAATATCCTAAAATACCGCCCGCCATTGCACCAACACCAGCTTGCAGCATAATATGGCTCGGAGAGTTAAAATCGCCTTCTGAGATTTGCTCAATAGCTTCATCTGCCATCGTCATATAACCTTGAGAAATCCAAGTAGGGATCTCTTCATAACCTTCCCAAGCAGTATCTTGTACTAAGGTCCAGTTATTCTCATCCGCTGTTTTACTTGCTAAACGAACCGTATCATCATAATTAACATCTGTAACAATACATTCAGCACCTAAGCCACGAATTCGCTCAACACTCACTTGTGAAGAGCCTTTTGGCATATAAACAACCGCTTTTTGTCCCATTTCTCTCGCAGCCCAAGCAACACCTGTACCGTGATTACCTGCAGTTGCAGTGGTGAAAACTAACGGTTTGTCTAATTTAGCGGCAACTGTTTTTAAATCAATTTCAGAGATATCAACATCTAAAAAGTTCGCTAATAAACGACCTAAAGCGTATGAACCACCAAGAACCTTGAATGCATTTAAACCAAAACGATGAGATTCATCTTTTATTAAAATCTCTTTTACACCTAACTGTTTTGCTAAATTTGGCAACGAGACTAATGGTGTTGCTTGATAAGCCTCAATTTGCTGATGAAAAGATCGTGCTTTTTTTGCTAATTTATTATTAAAAATAGGTGAAATTTCGCCAGTATAAAAACTATTCAACTCTGCATTAAGCATAATACGTCCCTTTAAAAATGGTTATATACCCTTCTTACTTGAAGTTGCTAGGTTGTTGGCTGTATTCGTTCGCCCCAATCATAGAGTACACCTATACTCATGGGGCCTCACTCACTTGCCGCCTACTAGCAAGTCCAATTACTTTAGGTATAGATGGTTCAATCTCTTTATTTACTTGATATAAGCAATCGCTTCAATTTCAACAAGTGCGTCTTTAGGTAAACGTGCAGCCTCGACACAAGATCGTGCTGGTGCTACATCTTCACCAAAGATTTCAGTATAAACCTCATTAAATGCAACAAAGTTTTCCATATCGGATAAGAAACACGTCGTTTTTAAAACTGAATCTAAACCCGCTCCACTCTCTTCCAATACGGCTTTTAAGTTTGCTAACGATTGATATGCTTGCTCTTTAATGCCACCTTCAACAAATGCCATCGTTTTGGGATCTAATGGTAATTGGCCAGAAGTGAATACCATATCTTTAAAAATCAACCCTTGAGAATATGGACCAATTGCCGCAGGTGCTTGCTCTGTATGTATTAGCTTTTTCATTTCAATTCCTTATGTTATTAATTCAGATTTAAATTCACGAATATATTTATAAATAGCATGGCGTGTGATCCCTAAATGAGCAGAAACCATCGCCGTTGACTCTTTCAATTCAAAAATACCATTTTGAAATAGGATCTGAGTAATTGTCTTCTTTCTACCCTTAATTGTGACCGTTGGATCGTTATCAACTTCTTCAACGGCTTGTTCTAAAGCGTGTTTTATAATCTCTGTCGTTGATGAACTAAAGTTCTCATTAATGGTGACAGTGGTAGTAGAGCTATCAGGCATTAATGTTTTCATTATTTCTGGAAATGGGTGAGATAAATTAATATTGACACAAAACAGGCCAATTGGCTTACCTGCAACATCAGTCAACATACAGGTCGTTGACTTTAATAAGCGACCATCTTTTGTATGAGTAAAGTAGCTATTTAAAGACATTTCACCTGTAGACTCAATTTGACTTAACATTTTTAAGCCAACATCTGTAATCGGTGATCCTACCTTACGACCGGTATGGTGCCCATTAACAATCTTAACCACTGAACGTTCTAAACTCTCAAATGAATGAATAACGATCTCACAATGAGGACCAATTAATTCAGCCATGGTTTCAGCCACTCTAAAATGAGTAGCTAATGACAATTTATCCTGCTCTGTAAATGTTCCATTAAATACGCTAAATTTCGTCTCTTTCATTTCAGTGCAATATAGTGAACTTTTGGTGTACCCATTGTAACTGATGAATATAAAAAAACAATTAAAAATAGAAGTAAAAATAAAAAATGTTAACTATAAGAAGGGTGTTAAAATATAAACAACATAAGAATAACCATTGGATCACATGAAAAACAATAAGTTAAAAGCAAAAACGACCAACAAGATAGCAGTTAACTCAATGGCATCCAAACCAACCAATAGTAAACAATATGTAACCATGAGACTCAGGTCACATTATTTAACTATACTTATAGTTATTATACTGACAACAAAATTTAATAATAATTAAACATAAATAATTCAAATAGGTTGACGACAGACCTTTTATTAAAAAGTATAAAACAAGGATGTTATGATGACGACTGATTGCCTAGCTCCTTCAATGATTAATAATATTGAAGACTTTAAAAAATTTGAGTACCCATTAGCACATAAACAAGAAGAGCGAATAAATCGCGTACATATTGGTTTAGTTCAACTTAGTACTGATCACTCTTTAGAAATGGATTGGGCTAAACTACTTGGTACTCAAGCCGGCATGTTCAGTTCTCGTGTTTATTATAGTAGTGAGATGACCCCAGAAGCCTTAGATAGAATAGCGACGGGGATTAGTGACGCTTCAGATCTTATTGCAACAGGCCTTCCTATGGACGTGATGGCGTTCGGTTGTACATCGGCTTCGATAGTGATTGGTGAAGGAAAAGTCGCCAGCTTGTTAACAAAAAATCGTGGGAATATTCCAGCGACAAACCCATGGACAGCCGCACAGTCAGCATTTAAACACCTAAATGCTAAGAAAATAGCGATTTTCTCTCCTTACCCTACCGATGTTAATTTCCCGTTATATCAACAATTGACTCATGCAGGTTTTGACGTGGTTGTATTAGGTTCATTAGGAATAGAGAAAGATACTGACATTACAACAGTATCTAAAACATCAATGTTGACCGCTCTTGGTGAAATTCTGCCTAACTCTGGAGCCGATCTCGTCTTTATGTCTTGTACCAACTTAAGAGTGCTTGATCATATAGAAGAAATTGAACAAAAATTTAACCTCCCTGTTGTTTGCAGTAATTCTGCTATGTTTTGGCATGCAATGCATTTAGCTGGTAAAAAAGCCCATTGTCCGGGATATGGAACCTTACTAACAGACACATCAAAAATAAAATAAAGAGAACAAATCATTCAATCATACCTAAAGTAATGGGAGTGACTAGTAGACGGCAACTGCGCGAAGCCTCATGAGTATAGATATACTATCTGATTGAAGAAGCAAATAACGCCAACAACCTAGCAACTTCTAGTAATAAAGGTATCAATAAAATAATAAAAGGAATTACCATGGATAACACAAAAAAAGGTTGGGCTGCGGCTATATTTATTGGTTTACTTTGGGGTATACCATGGATTGTTGGTACGCCCATTCTTGAAGTCATGGATGCAAAAGTACTTGTTTGGTTACGCTATACAGTCGCATTTATTACATTAGGCCTAGTCTTTAATATTGGCTTATCGACTGGAAAAATGAAAAAGAAGACTGACTTTAAGATCAATTGGCAAAATCGTTCTGACGTATTCTGGACGGCTGCTTGTGGTATTATTGGACAAGGTGCTTTTAGCTTCTTATCATTTTTATCACTTGATTATATTACCGCATCTGAAAATGGCGTAATACAGGGATTAATTCCAATTCTAATTTTAACTGTTGGCTTCTTTCGTCATAATGCACGATTTACTCTATTACAAATTGGTGCTGCCGTTGGTGCATTTATCGGTGTTGCTATTCTTGTTATGGACCCAAACTCAGAAACAAATGGATTTAATATTGGTCACTTAATTTGTTTAGGAAGTGCCGCTAGTTTCTCATGTACTGCTTATGCTCGTGCTAAATTAGCAGAGAAATATGGTTCTGTTGCAACCATGTTCCATCAGTTTATTTTTGCTTCATTAGGGTTTGGTATCTACCTACTCTTCTCTGGTGCAGACTTCTCATCAGCACTAAATGTATTTAGTTCTCCATTACGCATTTTATGTATCGTGATCCTTGGTGTGGGTATTTCTGGTACAAGTTACTTAATTTATATCTTTGCGATGGAACGTGTTGGTGTAGATGGTACTGGTATGGCACTTAACTTAATGCCTTTATCATCATTTGTTCTTGCTATATTTGCCTTAGGTGAAGCGGTAACACCAATGCGGTTACTTGCTATTGTTGTTGTTATTGGGTCGATGGTGCTATTTATGAAGTTTGGTAAACCTGCTGAAAAAGCGTCAAAACCAAAACTTGCTACAGAGATATAATGAGATTATACCTAAAATAATTGGCGTTGCTATTAGGCGGCAAGTGAGTGAGGCCCCATGAGTATAGGTGAATTATATGATTGGGGCGAACGAATGCAGCCAACAACCGAGCAACTTCAAGTATGAAGGATATAAAGCGAATAAAGATCGTTCCTCTTTATTTGCTTGCGTTTATTAAATAGAGAATAGAGAAACTAACATGGACATTACACAAGAAGTTATTAATTGGCGTCACCATATTCACAAAAACCCAGAATTTGGATTTGAAGAGGTTTTAACTTCTGAGCTAGTTGCAGATAAACTTGAAAGCTTCGGAATAGAGGTTCATCGTAATATCGGAAAAACAGGTGTGCTTGGCATATTGAAATGTGGTGATAGTCGTCGCTCTATTGGATTAAGAGCTGATATGGATGCGTTACATATCGAAGAGCAAAATTGTTTTAGCCACGCCTCAGTTAACAAAGGTGTTATGCATGCTTGCGGACATGATGGTCACACAGCGATGTTACTTGGTGCAGCTTATCAACTTTCACAAACTCTAAACTTCGATGGTACTGTTTACTTTATTTTCCAACCATGTGAAGAGCATGGGCTTGGTGCTAAAGCCATGATCGAAGATGGTTTATTTACTAAATGGCAGATTGATGAAATTTATGCAATGCATAATTTACCTGGTATCCCAGCCGGTCAATTTGCCACTCGTCCCCACTCTCTGATGGCAAGTGAAAGTAGTTTTGAAATAGATGTCATTGCTACAGGTGGTCACGCAGCTATGCCTCATATGGGTACAGATCCAATTGTTGTCGGTGCTCAAATTGTCACTGCAATGCAAACGATAGTATCAAGAAATTTAAGTGCCATAGATGAAACAGCCGTTATCTCTGTCACGGAGTTTGCAACAAATGGTACTGTCAATGTCATTCCATCACAGGTTAAGATAAAAGGTGATACTCGAAGCTTCACCGATCAAGCACTTCATAAAATTGAAAAAGCCATTGAACGTGTTGTCGCGGGTCAATGTATGTCTGCTGGTGTTGATTATAAGTATCAATTTACAAACACCTTCCTATCCACGATTAACACACCAGAAGAGACAGCAAACGCAGTGAAAGCCGCTGAAAAAGTCGCTGGCAAAGAGAATGTTAATGGCGCGTGCCAACCGTTTACTATTAGTGAAGATTTCTCTTTTATGTTAAGGGAAGTTAAAGGTTGCTATATCTTAGTTGGAAATGGCCAAGGAGAGTGTGGTGGCACGGCTCTGCATAACCCTAAATATGACTTTAATGATAATATTTTAATGCCCGGTGTGAACTATTGGCAAACACTCGTAGAGCAACAACTAAACTAATAAATAAAAAATAGTTAACCGCAGAGGTGTTCATGCATCTCTGCGGTTTTTTATTTCACCATTAAAATTATTTAACTTGGTGACAAACATGAACAGTACAGATAGTCAACTAAAGTTAACCAAAAATGGCTAATGTAGAAATTAATACTAAAATTAAAAATAGTTAACTTATCAGACCACTTACACCCCGCAGAAAATAGAAGAATAAATCTAAAAAACAGCAGATTAGAGATTACAGCCTCACTTTAAGAGTAATCACCCACACCAAAAGTAAACTAAAGTTAACCGTGAGATGAAGGTCACATTATTTAACTAAGAAATGAATTAGTATAATTTCCATCAGATAATAATTATTAATAACCACTTTTTATATAACTTAAATCATAACGACAAGGATGATTAACATGATAAATGATTACCTACAACGTGGCTTTGAGATTTCTGAATTTGAAAATAGAACAGCTCGAGCTCAAAAAGTCATGCACGATAAAAATCTCGATGCGATGATATTTACTACTGAGCCTAACGTTCGTTATTTTACCGGCTTCCATACTCAATTTTGGCATAGCCCTACTCGTCCTTGGTTTGTGATCATCCCTGCTGAAGGTAAACCTATTGCCATCATTCCTGAGATTGGTGCAAGCGGTATGGCATCAACATGGGTAGATAATATTATCACATGGCCATCACCACGCCCTGAAGATGATGGCATTAGTTTAGTCGCCAGTGCATTAAACTCATTACCTTGTCGTCATGGTCGTGTCGGTGCAACTCTCGGTATAGAGTCACACTTACGTATGCCAATTAATAATTATCTCGCCTTAACAACCATGGTTAAAAAAGAGTTTGTTGATGTTTCTTTAGAAATGCATGGTCTTCGTCAAATCAAATCTCAAGCAGAAATCGAAAAAACGCGTGAAATCTGTCGTATCACTAATATCGGTTTTAATAAAATCCCTGAATATGCAAAAGCTGGTATGACTGAGCGTGAAATTTGTAAACAATTCCGCGTTGATATGTTATTAGCAGGTGCTGATGAGTGCCCATATATCATCGCAGGTTCAGGTCCTGATGGTTATGACAGTATTATTATGGGTCCAACAGACCGTATTATTGAAGACGGTGATGTCTTAATTATCGATACTGGTGCTGTTCGTGATGGTTACTTCTCAGATTTTGATCGTAATTGGGCTTTTGGTCATGCCAGTGAGCAGACTAAAGCTGCTTATCGAGCAACGTATGAAGCAACAACCAAAGGCTTTGAAGCAGCAAAACCCGGCGCAACAACAACTGATATTTATAACGCTATGTGGGGTGTGTTAGAAGCAAATGGCGCTTTAGGTAATGATGTCGGTCGTCTTGGTCATGGTTTAGGTATGGAGTTAACAGAACGTCCATCAAACACAGCAACTGATAACACACTACTGGAACCCGGAATGGTATTAACATTAGAGCCTGGAATGGTTTATGCTCCGGGCAAATCGATGGTTCATGAAGAAAATATTGTTATTACAGAAAATGGTGCTGAATGGCTATCTGAGCGTGCCGAGCCTGAACTAATCATTCTTTAATCAATAAATTTCCAAAAATCATAGCTGTTTATTATAGAAAATGAATAAACAGCTAAAAATCATAATAAAAATATAAGGATATGTATGAACACAAGTAATAAGAATGTATTTTTGGGTTGGGTTGCAGCGATTGCCGTTGCCGTTATTTGGGGTGTAACCGGTGTTGTATCCAAGCCTTTATCAATGGCTGTCGACCCAATGACTTTAGTCTTTTTTAGATATGTCACTGCGGTTATTGGTCTTTCCATTATTTTCTTCTTTACATCGAAAAGTGAAAGTCTAAGTAAGG
This sequence comes from Vibrio sp. SS-MA-C1-2, assembly GCF_021513135.1. NCBI lineage: Bacteria > Pseudomonadati > Pseudomonadota > Gammaproteobacteria > Vibrionales > Vibrionaceae > Vibrio > Vibrio sp. SS-MA-C1-2. The sequence goes on along the minus strand of NZ_CP090981.1, from coordinate 1,895,496 downwards.
ATTTAGGGGGTAAACTAAAAATTGAAAAGCAAGATTATTTGAAAATAGCTTTCTGTGGCATTGTTGGACAAGGTGTCTTTTCTCTATTCAATTTTTTATCATTGTCCCATATTGGTGCAACAGAGAATGGCGTCATTCAAGGGATGCAGCCTTTTGCAACTGTCTTCTTTGGCATGATGTTCATGAATTTCAAAATGAATAAAGTTCAATGGGGTGCATTTATTGCTTCTGCGGTGTGTATCTACGCAATGAGTGTTGGACCAACAACTCAAATTGAAGGTGGTACTCCAATCCTTGGTTATGTTTATGTAACTTGCTCTATGCTTGCTCTTGCTTGGACAGCTCATTTACGTGCCAGTCTTGCAGATAAGTATGGTTCTGTTGTTTCAATGTTATTCCAGTACATCTCTGTAGCGGCATTGGGTATCATCGTTGTATTTGCCATGGATTTGGATCTTTCCCAAATCAATATTATCTTATCAAGTCCTTTATTAATTGGTTTACTTATCTTCTTAGGTACAGGTATCTCAGGGGGTAGTTACTTAGTTCAACTCTATTCATTCAAACAAATTGGTGTAGAGAAAGCCACAATGGCACTAAATTTAATGCCATTAGTTGGTTATGTTGTCGCTGTTGCTACACTAGGTGAAGAACTACACTTTGGTAAAACCATTATTGTTTCTCTGATTGTAGTCGCATTGTATGTATTCACTAAATATGAATCGAAAACAGAGACAAAAGAAGAGAAAAAAGCATTAGAAACCAGTAACGCTTAATTATCTTTATTTAATTAATCTTCCCAGCACAATAATCAGTCGCCTTCTACTTCTATACCTAAAATAATTGGCGTTGTTAGTAGGCGGCAAGTGAGTGAGCCCCATGAGTATCGATGTTCTATATAGTTGGGGCGAACGAATACAGCCAACAACTAGCAGCTTAAAGTAGAAGGTGATAAATAGTCATTGTTTTTACAACAAAAAATATTAGAAACGAAGAATGTTTTACTGTTATTCATTCTTCGTTTATACCCAAAGTAATTGGAGTTGTTAGTAGGCGACAAGTGAATGAGATCCCATGAGTATCGATGTTCTATATGATTAGGCGAATGAATGCCGTCAACAACCTAGCAGCGTCAAGTAAGAAGGGTATATTTATCAAACAATTGTTATCAATATGGTTTATTATCAATAAAGGAGTCAATTTTAATAAAGGATGTTTATGAAATATTTTTTCGCCGTGTTACTCACCTTACTTTCATTTCAGAGCTTTGCCGCTCAAAAGTCAGAATTATGGGCTTTTTGGGACCACTCAGATCCAACCAATGCCACGATAATTTCACATCAATCTTACCAAGATCTGCTCGATACTTATTTACACCAACAAGGTGAATATACATTATTTGATTATCATGCCGTAACCAAAACAGATAACAAAAAATTAAATAACTATTTAAAAAGCTTACAAGAACAAGATCCTCGTCAACTCAATAGACAAGAACAATATGCTTATTGGGTCAATTTATACAATGCCACGACAGTTAAAGTTATTCTTGATAATTATCCAGTTAAATCTATAACAAAAATTGGTGGCTTCTTTAGCTTTGGACCTTGGGATGAGGAGCAACTAACCGTAGAAGGAAAAAAGTTAACATTAAATGATATTGAACATCGAATTCTGAGGCCTATATGGCAAGATCCAAGAACGCATTACGCCGTGAATTGTGCCAGCTTAGGTTGCCCAAATTTACAAAATAAAGTATTTACGGCTAATAATAGTGAAGCTTTATTAGACAAGGCTGCGGCTGAATTTATTAATAGTAAAAAAGGTGTTTTAGAAAAAGAAGATGAAATTCAATTATCATCAATTTATGAATGGTTTAGTGTTGACTTTGGCTCTCAACAGCAACTTTTTAAACACTTAAAACAATATAAACCAACGATAAAACCTTTCCCTAAAAATATCGAATATGAATATGATTGGAATCTCAACGACATAAAATAAAAATACCCACTTAGACCTTACACTTCTAGACGTTTAATAAAGATCTAAGTGGGCTTTTAGTTTATTGCGTTTCTAATGCAGCTTTCCGTCTGCGGTATGCCTTCCATAACAGAAATAACTTAACTGAATTGCTACATATCATCCAGATCAATATTTTACTCCCAATTACATATCACACACTTTAGTGTAGACCACCTTATTCAGTCTGGGGGATATTTCAGTTACCTCAAATAAGATTCGGCAGCAACTGTTTAACCACTTAATTTATGAATAAGAAAAGCCAACATTTAATCTTTTATAATCAAAATGCTAGCTTTTTTAGCCGTGCGTTTACTTATCTATTCTGTAAACGATTATAATCTAATAGGCCAGAACTAATTGGGTGGTTCTTTTTATACTGCTCATTATATTGATCACTAAACGACCAGAAATCGGGATTAGTTCTACGAATGCCGAACTCATCCAATAACTCTGAGTATTGTGTTTCATTTGTCACGGATAATACTTTTTGTGTTAATTTTGGCAAATCAGATTCATCTATCAACCAAAAGGCTTCCGGATAACTGCCTAAAACACCGCGAACTAACGTCACTGTATCTCTGTTGTACAATCTATTTTTCTTTTCATCAAAGAGGCTAGAAATATTTTTATGAGCACTATTTCTTAGCAGTGTAAAAAGCTGAGGTTCAACATTTTTATCCGTCGGCATCACCATAATTGAGGTGATTTCAGGAAATATCGAAGCTGATTTACCCTTAAGTTGATTAAGTTTATTTAACTCTTCAATTGCGTTTTCACTTAATTCTGTTTCATTTAGATCATAACGATTCATATGTACAGGAGCGACTCGCGCTTTAAGTAAATGGAATAATTCCTCTTTTGGATTATCCGTTGAATATTCAATATTAGGTGGCTGCTTAATCGGAGCAATATTACGACCAATAAATTTTGTTAAGGTCAAATCTGCATCTTGATACCAATCCGTTAACTCTTTTGTTCGCTCTTCTGGCGGTAACAGAACTAAAAAGTTAGATTCACCTTCCATACGTAAAAAATCCATATACATACGGGTCACTAATTGATGGCCATAGTTACCATAAACATCAAACCCAGCGACCAATAAATAATGAATACGCTCAATTAATGAATAATCAATAATCCAAGCCGTTTTTGGTGAATCACCCACTAAACCTTTAGTCACAGTAGCACTATCAAAATGACGAAAAACAGTTAATGCAGCATTACTATTATTACCATCTCCATCCCAAATTAAATAAGGCGTTAAGTAGTTCCCCTCTTTAAACTGCTGATCAAGAAATGTATTTTTAGCTTCAATATATTCAGCGACTTCTTTTGCATATCCAGTCCAAGTCGTGATAGGAAGGACTATAGACTGCTTTTCAGCGGGTAAACGGAGATTCTTTTCTTGAGACGTGAAAAACTTATTAACGGTAGACATATTAGAATTAGCGGGGTCAATAAAGAAAACCCAAAAGCGATCATTAATGACATTTAACGCTAACTGCCCACGACAAACTGGCCCTTTAATATATGCCATAATAGTATTTTGTGCTTCATCCAGCATAAAACGATAACGGGCTTCAATAGGCAATTCAGTGAATGCAGTAAGTGGATTAGCGGCAACTTTACTCTCATAGCTCGGTAACTTAGTCACTTCATATTTTGTCTCGAAGAATAGCTCATTAATACGAGATAGTTTTTCATTACTGAAACGATAAGGCATGTGCGTTTTATCGACAATCGTGCTTAATACTGGAATTAATCGATAATAGACACGCTCAACCCCCGGATCATTATAAGGTCGACGTGTAGCAATAATGTCCACAGCCTGACCAGGTGGTGTTGTTGAACGAACTAATTTAAAGAAATTAGGTTGTTTTTTATTTCCTTCTGGGATTAAATCGCTGAAGTAAATATTAGAAACATACAGATGTTCAAAGATATATCGACTTGTAACTTGTTGTTTTAAAGAATCACCATTTAAGAAACTCTCCCATTTTTCTATCTCAATTTTTTCAAGATTCGTGACAACGACGGAATCAGCCATAATACCGCCTGCCGCAACCCAGTTCATTAGCACTTCATTTTCATGGTCATCGACTTGCGGCAATCCATATGGCATGCCCCACAATAGCTTTTCTTGCTCATACTTTGCCATTTCATCCATCGTTGGACATTGTTGATTACGGTCTAATGAAAAGTCCCATTCATCTTGTTTTAAGATTTTCTCTTCAGGTAATGGATTATTTTGCTTCAACGTTAACATTCTGGCTAATACTGCAGCTTGTGTGTTCGCCTCTTCAACTTGTAAACGTTCATTCAATACAGGAGAAAAACCTTTATTACGCCATTCTTCTGTTGATTGTGCATCAATAAAAAGTCGAGTTAATTCAGCTTCGGTTAAACGAGTACCATGGTAAATCTTATTCTTATCAGAGCCACGATCAATACCTTCCGGAGAAGATAACTTCAATTGACATGGAGCATCATAACAGGCATGACAAACTACACATCGTTTATCAATAATCGGTTTAACTTCCGTTAAATAATGTTCTGCAGCGCTATTATTTAACTCAACAATTCGGGGTTGGGGTTTAGCTTTACCGTACAAAGAGTCATAGTTAACTCCAGCATAAATGGCACAACCTGATAAGATCAGAATAAAGGTTGCGGTGATTAAATGTCGATAACGCTTAAAAGGTCTTTCCATCAGTTATTGTTAACCTGTTAATTAATTGTCAATTATTTACTAAATATAGCAAAGTTATAAGAAACATCTAATTAAAACAAAGATAACAAGCAATAAAAAAGCTCTATTGCTACAATCAGAGACTGAACAAATAGAGCTTATCTACTTTCTGCATCAAACAGAAAGGAATTTATTGTATTACAATAAGATAGTTTCGTTTAGCGATAAACAACCCAAGAGCCGCCACGGTGGATATAAGGCACGCCGACTGGTGATACACGTAAAACGATACGACGACCATCAATCCAAACAACACGACGCCCCCAAGCAGCCGTCGGTACAATAACGACAGGTCTAGGTGCAACAACGACAGGTCTAGGTGCAACAACAACCGGAGCGGGTCTAACAACAACTGGAGCAGGCTTAACCACAACGGTACGTGCAGGTCTTACAACGACTGCATTATTATGATGGTTATTAACAACAACAGCGGCTTGAGAAGCGGTAGCAGTCACAAGGGAAGCAACAGCAATTGCAGCTAAAACAAATTTATTCGACATCTGGGTTTTCCTACTTTTTAATAATCGACTTTATTGTATTTAAACAGTCAAAAACCAATGACAGCTAACTGTTAAATTTGCAAATTATGGTGAAAAATATCTCTCAACATTAAAATATTAACATTTAATAAACAACGAACTAATAACTAATAACTAATAACTAATAACTAATAACTAATAACTAATAACTAGATTTTGAATAGTAAAATATTAGGATAATTATAAATACCCCGCCAATAAACCGCTAGTATCGTTTATGGAACTTGATATTCTATATATAGGATCACTCTATGTTTTAATTTTATATACCTAAAATAATTGGAGTCGCTACTCGGCAAACGAGTACAGCCAACAACTTAGCAACTTAAAGCATGAAGGGTATATACGGTAAAGATATCACTAACATGTAACTTAAATCACTTTAAAAATAAGCCTAAACTTAAATACCAATCCAGTTGCACAAAAACTATTAAGTGTATATTATTCAGCTCGTTACATTTTAATTAGGGCATTATAATGACAGGTAAAGGTCATATTTTATCAGCAATGGCAATGGCTCCCGGTTTGGGTTACATGACTTATCAATTTGACCATTCTATTCCTATGGCTATGCTCAGCACTATATTTTGTTTGTTGGGTTCAACGGCTCCAGATTGGTTAGAAATACCGATTAAACAAAAAAAAGGTAAAAAGGTGATTATTCGCCGAGTGATAAAACATCGAACCATTACACATGTCGCTTCACTATGGCTAATGTTACTCTATTTCTCTTATTGTCAACTTGCCGATACCCCCCTACTTCCTTGGCAATTTCAATATGAGAGAATATACGATTATATGTTATTCGGCTTTGCTGTTGGTGGTTGTTTACACCTTTTAGGGGATATTCAAAACAAACAGCCCATCCCCATTTTCACCTTAAAGGATGGCTTTGCACTTAATTTATTTAAGAGTGGTAAAGGGGAGTTTATTACCATCATTATTGCATCGGGGATATCAACCGCTCTTTTACTAAAACATTAATCATCTAACTTTTAATCGTTATATTATCGAAATTGGCTCTATTTAAACAAAAACAGTTAAATTGACCAGAAAGAGATTCAACTTCAATGTATGGTTTAATGCTATAATCGCGGCAATGACTTTACCGGTCAAATTAATCGACATTGATTTTGGCCTTTACTAAAAAATCTATAGGTACCGCCCTTGAGTAGTTTTCAAATCATCTTTAATAACGCTAATCAATTCAATGAAGAAATCCCTTCTCCCTTATCTATTGATATTTCGGATATGACTTCGAAGGATTTTTTTGATACTTGTGATTATTTTTATCAACAATATTTAATTCAATACCCTGAACGTACGTGTAAACAGTGCTTCATAAAAAAACTGACCGAGCAGATTGCAGAATGCATTGAAGATGATAATGAATTATGCGCTCGCGTGATGATGATTATTGGTACTTTAAAAGCAGCTGGTATTGCGATGATTATTCAAAAGAGCAAATTAACTATCGATTTTGAGATGATTCAAAAAGTGGTTAAATGTGAATGTCCAATAACGGATCACGCAGAGTAATATCCCCTTCTTACTTGAAGTTGCTAGGTTGTTGGCGATATTCATTCGCCCCAATCATATAGAAAACCTATACTCATGGGGCTTCATTCAGTTGTCGCCGACTAGCAACTCCAATTACTTTGGGTATAAATATCAGTTACCACGGTCACTAAAGTAATGGTGACTTAATAATAGCAAAGTCACTGTCATGAATTTAGTTCTATAACTTAATGTTTAAGCAACTATTTTATCTAAAATAACTATCTTATCTAAAGTAACTATTCACTCTCTTTTAGAATCAATAGGATCTGTTGTTTAGTGGCAGCATCTTGAGCCGTTAATAGATCACTGGCCATCAATTCTTCTTTATCTTGATACTGGCTAAATACTTTATTCCAATCAACTTCTAGTCCAGATTCTTGTGTTTTTTTCATTAAACGAGCAAGCTTATCTTCTTCTTGCTCCTTCTTGATTTTAAGGGTTGCTAACTGCTCTTCACTAACGTTTTTTACTTCGACGGGTTTTGCAGGGTAAGTATTAAATCGCCCTTGCTCATAATCTGGTTTACTTATCGTCTTACCACCTAATGCAAAATCTTGATGATAGTCAAAGTCTGACATCGCAAATTTCTCTTTAGTTCGCACAGTGATGCGCTCAAAACCATTACTTGCATGCTGTGCTTTTACATTATAATACGCAGTTACCGCATTGGTCACCTGCTCTTTATACCCATGTTCAAGTGGCTCATTAATCGCATCTACCCTCTGTTGTTCTGCGCTATTTTCTTTATCAATTTTTGCCACTTGCGTTTGATAATCAGTCATCTCTTTTTGATATTCCTGATACGCATGCTCACTATTCTCAGCTTTGTTATACTTCTCGTCTATCTTGTTAACCTGTTGCTTAACCGTCATAACTGACTGAAAATACTCTATTGAGAGGTCAGGATTTTTTTCAACAAAGCTTTCTCCACAACCCAATAAAAAGAGTGGGAGCAGTAATAGTGCAATTTTTTTCATTTTAAATTCCAATAAAAAGAGAGGTATTATCTTAGTTTGTCATTAAGCGATGACAAGGTAGTCTTATATTTAGGATTATAACTTATAATCACCAACTTAATGTCAAATTATACCCATTTCTTAATCTTAAACTTCTTCCTTGGGATTTTGATTTTTACACTGACTCCAGGTTTTTATTAAAAATATAATTGGAGTTATACGATGCCCACTGAGTACATGCCTGTTACTGTGATTGCTATTTTCACGATATTAATTCTTTTCGTACTTTTTTCTTCGATAAAAACAGGATCGTGATGCAGAAGAAAACGAAACTCTAAACCTAAAAAACAACAGTTAATCCCTCAATCATTGATATTAAAATACAATAGTCATCAAGGAAAAAATAGAATTCAAGTCAATGATACCTCATGGCTCGCCTACTCAGAGCAGGCAATCCAATCAGGTACAGTAATCGAGATAGTCAAAGTCGAAGGTATTATGTTGTATATCCAAGCAAAAAGTGAAACTCGGACTACTCCAAAAGCGAATAGACTCAATCTAAGCAGAGATTGATCGTTGCTACTTTATCGCTTACAAGAACTTTCTCGTATCAACAACTTATAATCGGTAAACACGACTAGTTTAGAAAAATAACGGTCAATCACTATCATATTTTCACCTGACGAGGTCGTCTTAATTTTGGCTTAATTGAAATCTAGTTAAGATAATACTTCAATAATTTATTTATAATACATGAACCTTGACTATAAATCTGAATACCCTCAGCAAGTTGGGTAGGAAAAATACGACTGGTGAACACTTCTTCACCATGATTAACAAAACATTCAATTGATGACCGATCAATAAATATCTGTAGTGATAAATTCGCTCCACTGTTTAACTGGCAAGCTCTTATTCCTGTTTGATTTTCAGTATTATTGCGATCAAATGTTAAACGTTGAGTCTCAGGGCAATATGAAATATCAATATAGTAATCATCATACTGACAAAGACGAATTCCGCACAACCCATTAATGTCCGTTAGATTAAGAATAATTTCACAACAATTTCCAGAAATATCGTTAAAGCTATCTCCCTTTGCTACTGGCACATCATTATAAGTGACAACGTCACTACGAAGTTGTTTTAATTCTTCAACAGGGTATTGATAAAGCTTACTATTTTTATATTTCAGTTCTCTGGTTAATGTTAAACCGTGGAGCCAACCGTAATTAACCGTTGGTTGATCTTCTTCTTCAGGCATGCCCATCCATGCGGTCATTAATCGTCTGCCTTTATTATCAATGGTTGTTTGTGGAGCATAAAACTCAAATCCACGGTCGAGTTCTTTAAAGTCGCCATGCTGATAATTTTTTGTTTGATAATCAAACTTTCCAATAAAATAACCCGCCTGATAGCGATTATGATACTTATCACCTTGAGGCTCTAATCCTTGTGGTGAACAGAGGAGAATATCTTGGTCATCTAACTCAAAAAAATCTGGGCATTCCCACATAAAGCCAAAATCATCGAGTCCATGACGTTGACTTCCTGCAAGCTCGCCTAAAAAATCCCAATCTTTCAATTCAAGTGAGCAATAAAGTAACACGCAACCTTGTAAAGAGCTTCTCTGACCGCCGACAACGGCATACCAAACGCCTTGATATTGCCAAATTTTAGGGTCACGAAAATGAGATGTATAGCCTTCAGGCTGTTCTGAAATAGCAGGACCTAATTTAATAAAGCTGTCATTTTCAGGGGTATACTCGGCTAAACATTGAGTTGAGAATCGTTGATTATCTTGGTCTTTTACATTTCCGGTATAAAATAGCATCAATTTACCATCAACAATAAATCCGCTTCCAGAATAACAACCTTGTTTATCATAAGATGCATCGGGTGCTAAAGCCGTATTATGTTGTTGCCAATTGACTAAATTATCACTACTTAAATGCGCCCAAAATTTATTGCTGTGATCACAGGAAAAAGGATTCCACTGATAGAATAGATGATAGCGTCCTTGATGGAAGACAAAGCCATTAGGATCATTAAGTAAGCCTTGTGGTGGTGTTATATGAAAACATTGACGAAATGGGTCATCTAATTTTTGATTCGGTTTAAAATTTTTAATGACCTGATCTGCATCTGAAAGTAGTGTTTGACTCATCATTTTGCCTTTACTTCTTGTAATGTTGGAATCGTATCCATTGCTCATCATTGAGTAAAAACAACGTTCCAACAAGATTGGCAAAATCAACCACTTCCTGCCACTCAATTAATTCTTCTTGTATTACTATGGTTAAGTAACATGAAAATTCTTTCATACTCACTTTTTCAAGACAATAGAAATATTTATCAGATTTTAATTTTAATTAAAAAGCTTGATAGAGATCTCAATAATCTCTTTTTTAGTTCTACTGGATCAAGACCCATTTATCTCTCCTTCGAGATTGCCTGATAATTGCACGCTAACCGATCGATTGGCTCAATGTATATTGATTAATAATGACATTAACAAGGAAATATTAACTCAAATCGTTAAAGCTTCTGCTATCGCTTATTAATAGCTAAATAACTTTGATAACCAGCATTTTTTCGGGGGTATTCATGTTTAGCTTTAAATTTCAATCCTATCTTGTCGCTATATCCTGTTCTTTAATGGTTTTTTATCTATGCCTGTGTTACATATTTTATTTGATGTAGCCATGAATGATTGGAATATGTTATTGAGCTTTATTCTTTACAATATTATTTTTGTCATCATAGAGTTTAAACGCTTACATTTTATATTCACTCTCTTCTTGATACCAAAAACTTTCTATGCGGCAATCATCTGTTTATCTAATGATTCTGAATATAGGCTCACTTGCTTTATTTTTATCATATCGATTTCTTTATTTGTGATCACATTGACCATTCATAGTAAATATTTATCTAATAAATAATCATCATTTTAAATAAGATACAACATGTAACAGAATCGTGACACAGCGTACTTCAAAGGTTACAATCAAAAAAATCATGATAAATAAAGCCGATAAAAGGAAAATTAATGGCACAAGCTAACCTCTCTACCTCAACTCCAAATACTGAGACATCACTCACCTTAAAAATAGCCATTATATGTACTGCATTTATCAGCTTGCTAGCTATTGTTCAGCCAAGTGTATTGCCAGTCAATTCAGTTATACTATCAATCGCATTAATGATTGCTATGTGTTTGATTCGCATGCCTGTTGCCGTTGCCCTTATTGCCGCTGCCATGGTTGGTGCAATTCATAGCGGAATGACGGCACATCAAGCAATTGGAGCCGTTAATGAGAACTTAGCTTCTGGTGCTCAAGTTGGAATGACATATATTATGATTGGGGCATTTGCCGTCGCTTTAGCACGCAGTGGTTTGTTAGATCTTTTAGCGAAGAAATGCACAAATACCGTCAATAATAATCAATCCATAAAATCAATAAAGTGGTTACTATTTACTCTTTTTATTATTGCATCTGTGATGTCTCAAAACATTATTCCCGTGCATATCGCATTTATTCCGGTGATGATCCCACCGTTATTGGTTATATTTAACAAATTACACATAGATCGTCGTGCTGTTGCTTGTATTATTGCCTGCTCGATTAGTGTCAGTTATCTGTTATTACCTACAGGCTTCGGTGCAATTTATCTATTTGAAATTCTTCTTCCTAATGTCAATGCGACGGCTGCGGAGTTCAATGTTTCAATCACGACAGATCAAGTTCCTCAAGCCATGTTTTTACCTGTAATGGGAATTGTTGCTGGGATGTTTGTTGCTGTCTTTTTTAGTTACCGAAAGCCTCGTCAATACGACACGCAAAAGACCGAACAGTTAGTGGTAAATAATCATGAAGCAAAGTTGAATTTTAAAGAGCTTTTCTTTGTATTGGCAGCCATTGCTGTTGCATTAATTTTTCAGGTTAAATTTGATTCTTTATTACTCGGCTCGATGGTCGGTTTTATCTTACTGACACTCTCAGGCGTTTTTAATTGGAAACAGCAAGATGATGTTTTCACTGAAGGGATGCGAATGATGGTACAAATCGCAGTCATCATTACGATTGCAGCTGGATTTGCTGGTGTATTAACTGCAACAGGCTCAATTCCATCTTTAGTCGAAAGTACAGCGGAATTAATTGGTCACAACAAAGCAATTGCGGCTTTGTTAATGCTTTTAGTCGGCCTATTTATCACCATTGGATTTGGAGATTCATTTGCTAGTGTTCCTATTCTAGCACCTATCTATGTCCCTTTAGCTCTCTCTTTAGGCTTCTCACCCGCAGCAACTATAGCACTTTTAGGTGCCTCAGCTGCGCTAGGTGACGCTGGTTCACCTGCTTCAACGATCTCTCTTGGTGTTACATCTGGTTTAAATGCGGATGGACAACATGACCATATTAGAGATTCAGTTATTCCAACCTTTACCCATGCGAACTTTGGTATGGTTATCTTTGCATGGGCGGCGGCATTGATTTTATAGTCTCCCTCATTTCTGATCCTGCAAAGTTCTCGATTATTAGAGAGTCCCATTAAAAAAACAGCCAATGACTTGCATCATTAAGTCATTGGCTGTTTTACCTTAGTGGCCTATTTACTTATATTACCGGAATCAATTAAATAGTAACTAGATTATTTTTCTTGCGCTGCATCACCATAAAGACAACACTCACTGCCAGAGCAACTAGCTCTAAGTAATCAATCCCTAAAACTAATGCCAGTGCAATAAAGAAAAATCCAATACGTGTCGCTTTATTAATTCGACCGAATAACCAGCCTTGTAAGCTACCGATGAGAATATAGATACCAACCAGACCTAAGGCAAAACTATAACCAATTGAAACCATATCTCCTTGCATCAATACAGCTGGATTAAAATAAGCCATAAACGGAACAATAAATGCCGTTAAACCAACTTTAAAGGAGTGAATCGAGGTTGCCATTGGGTTAGATCCAGCAATACCTGCAGCAGCATAGCTTGCTAGTGCTACAGGTGGAGTAATGGCTGATACAACCGCAAAATAGAACACAAAGAAGTGTGCTGTTAGCGGAGTAATACCGATATCAATCAAACCTGGCGCAACCACAGATGCAGCAATGGCATAAGCCGCGGTCGTTGGCATTCCCATTCCCAAAATAATGGAAATAACCATCGCAAAAAACAAAGCTAAAATTTGAGAATTCTCAGCAATTGTCAGTAACATTGAAGAGAAGCGTGCCCCAACACCAGTTAAAGCAATACTTCCCACAATCATCCCTGCGGCTGCACAAACGATAATAATCTGAACTGCCATCACCGATGCAGAGTTAAGCGCATGGATAATCTTATTTAAGCCAACTTTATGAGGCGTCAGCCAACTTACAACAATTGCTGCAACGATTGCTAATGTTCCTGAGCGAATCACTGAATAACCAAAGAATAACGATAATATTAAAATCAAAATAGGTATAAATAGATAAATTTGACTAAATACCTTAGCAAAAGTCGGTAACTGATCTTTGGGTATACCATGCATATTCTCTCTTGCCGCTTCCATATCAACCATAAAGTAGATAGAGAAGAAGTAAAAAATCGCAGGAATTAATGCGGCAATCACAATCTCTGTATAAGGGATCCCAGTGATCTCAGCCATAATGAAAGCGCCGGCACCCATAATCGGTGGCATAATTTGTCCGCCAGTTGATGCCGCAGCTTCGATACTTGCTGCCATCTTTGGACGATAGCCCACTTTTTTCATCAATGGAATAGTTAACGAGCCTGTTGCAACCACATTCCCGGCACTCGTTCCATTAATCATCCCCATTAAACCCGATGAAAAAACAGCGACTTTTGCTGGGCCACCACGTGCTTTACCTGCAAGTGCAAATGAGAAATTAACAAAATACTCCCCAACTTTTGATACCTGTAAGAAAGCGGCAAAAATAATAAACAAAATAATATAGGTCGAAGAGACCGCCGTTGTCGTTCCTAAAATACCTTTATCGGTGTAAAGGTAAGTAATGAATCGATTAAACTGAAAACCATTATGACTTAAAAAGCTCGGTAAATAAGGACCACAGAATCCATAAGCGATAAAACCAAGAATAATAACAACGAGTGCATTCCCTGTTAAACGACGAGTTAACTCTAATAACAGTAGCATCCCTGTTAAGGCTGCATAAACATTACCGATTGTCACAAAATTAGTTCCAGCGCGCATTCGTAATGCTGTTGTATCTAAATTAACCAATAAATAGCTGGAACTAGCAACCACAGCAAAAATTAATGCTATGTCAGCCATATTAATACTGTTACGTTTAGCGTTATCTAACCAGCTACTAATAACCCCTAATATTGTCCCAACAACAAGCGGAATACCATAATAATAAAGTTCATAATCAGGTTTGGGGTATATTTTATCTTGTAATGATAAGTAAATATTTAAGACATTAAATAGAGACAATGCGGTACATGCCACTGCAACAATAGCCAAAAATTTAGCAACTTTATTGGTCGTAGTTAACTGATGATGGCTTTGAGTATTTGTCTCAGTTTTTGAGTTAAAACTTTTGGCATTATAAATTGCATAACCTAAAATTAAAGCTCCCATGACATGCAAAATACGATAAGTCCAACTCTCAATTGGATAAAGGTTTAAAACAACAATATGAAATAGTGCATAAAAAATAGCACCAATAAAAACTAATTTTTTTGACCAGTTGGACAACAAACGTTGATTATCAATAATAATGTCAGAATCAACATTCTCTTCAAACCACTGTACCGCACCGAGGTGCCACTTGATCGCAGTGTTATGTACATAGTTCTCAGGAATAGTAGATTTTGCTGCTTTATGAATTCTCATCATATCGTCATGGTCCCCCATAACTGTTTTCACGACGTCATAAACAAAATCTTTGTTCATATTTGCCCAACCAGAACCATAGGTAAAGTAAGTCCCACCTTGGCTAGCTGTTCCTACTGTAAAGCTAGTTGGCATTTCATTTGCCATTACCGAAGCGCTTAACATCGAAGCAGCGATAATTCCCCCATAAGTAAACTGTTTTATTGCTTTCATTGTTACATCTACTTTTAACAATCAGCGAAAATACAACACACAGTATGCGATGATATTTGACAAAAATGCAAAATAGTGATGTTGATAACAATTATATGAATGATTAAATTCAATGGCTTATTTGTTTGTCACCTTACGATCTCACCCGATGCCAACTCTTTAAGCAACAAATGTAAACTTATTTTAAAAATTTGATCATCGGTTAAGGCGATTGTTTGATGGTAGATTAGCTAACAGTAAAACAAATAATCTACTGCCTTTAAGAGAGCACTTTATGTCAACTTCAAAATATAATAATAAAATCGTTGCTGCGATAAATGTCTTTGAGTTCAATAGCGTGAATATTATCGAACAAGCTGTCGCTTTAGCTAAAAATTTCTCAGCTGAACTACACCTTGTTTACTCTATCCCAGAAAAAAGTGGTTACTTATGTGCAGTAGCTTACGACTCATGGCCTCAGCTTCAAAGTTTAGTCAATATCGAGTTAGAAGGCAGTGTCAGTAAAGAAGAGAGTGATAAAGCGATAAAACAGATGATTCTTGACCATATCGATTTTGATATTGAACACATACATGTTTTACATGGTGATATAGCTCAATCTATTATCGAGTTTTCCAATTCGATTGAAGCCTCATTAATTATTTTGGGACAATCTGAGCATCACTTCCATATTCACCACAGTGTCGCTAAACAGATACTAAATGATTCAAATAAAGATATTCTGTATATTTCTCAAAATAATTAACCTGTTGACCTTTCTATAATAGGATAAAAAGCCAACCTTATTAATATTGGCTTTTTATCACTTTAATTATTTTAATACTTCAATAAGCTCTTTCTTCCCTTCTGATTCAGGTATCACTTCATCAGTTAATATGACGGAGTTACTTCTATTCGGAAATAGGTAACTAAATGAGAAATAACCAACCACACTAAGTAACAAGCCTAAGAATATCCCATCTAACCCGAAAAAATTAATCCACTCATACTGAACGGCTAAGATTCCTAACGTCCCTAGTAATAAAGAAGCCCAAGTTCCTTGACGACTACCTTTGGGATAAAAATGGCCAAACAAATAAGGTATTAATGTTCCTCCAGCCCTTAAACTAAATGAGAACATCAATATAGAAATAATCGCACTGGTATTTAGTACTGCAACACCAATAGCAAAGAGACCAATAACAACAATTGTAATCCTTGCGACGAGTAATAATTTGGTTTGATCTGCTTCAGGGTTGATATATATCTTATATAGATCATTAGCAAAAATAGAACCGGCTCCTAGTAGATCTGAAGAAGCAGATGACATAGTCGCAGACGATATACCTGCAAATAAAATACCAACTAAGACCGGTGGCATGACTTGAGATGCTAAGGTTGGTAAAGCATACCTTGCACCATTCTCAATAATAGCCGTCCCATCAATAATCCCTGTATCTACCATTACTCGAGTAATAATGCCCAATAATGCCGGAATCATTGCAAATGCAAAGAAAACAACGGCGGTTAATAAGCTACCAATAAGAGCTGTTTTTCCAGATTTAGCCGCATAAAGTCGTTGTGTCACTTCTTGTCCACAAATAAATGATGCCGTATAAATAAACACTAAACTAAAAATAGTTGGCCAACCTATTCCCTTAGTCATCGATAGCTTTTCTGTTGGAGTGTTTGCAATGACTACATCTAAACCACCTACTGTATTAAGTGAGAATGGCACTACCGCTAACATACCGAAGACTATCATCAACATTTGGGCAAAATCTGTCAGTGATACAGACCACAATCCACCTAACATTGAATAAATAATAACAACACTAGAGATTATAATAACAGAGGTTGTATAATCCCAGCCCATAATCACTGAAAGAATAACACCTGATGCGATAAACTGAACCGCAGTTAAACCAATAAGTGGCATGATCATAATAATCGACGTAAATAGCGCAGATGGTTTGTCGTAACGTCGTCTAAAAAACTCAGGAATCGTTTTAACCATTGCCCCTCTCAACATCGGGGCGACGATAGCAATGATAGTAAATGTTATTCCCATTGTTGCAACATACCACAACGATGAAATCCCCCAATCACCGTAAGCTTTTTCAACCACTCCGAGTGAGGAGCCACCACCAATTTCAGTGGCCGCTAATGTACCAGCAATTAAAAAAGGACCTAGACGTCGTCCTGCAACTAAGAAGTCTTCTGAATCACCAATTTTCTTTGAAGAGTAAATCCCAACACTCACTAAAAAGAGTAAATATCCAACAACAATCGTAATAACAATTAAATTATTCTCCATTTTTTTTATCCTTCTTATTAAAAGTAGGAAATAAAATGCAATTGTTATTCCATATTACTAAAATCATTCTTATTACTATTTAATCTGTATACGATATTAAAGTTTCATGAGTAACAATGTACACTTAACTGGTTGTTCATATTTGGTGCTTCACACTTTATTTGATGACAAATACACTAAATACTATCAAAATGAGGCTATTATCAAAATGAAATAACTATGTTAATGTCATTCAAATCACTAGCAGGAGGCAGGCAAATAGAAGATATCTACCAATTTAAAAGTAACGTTTAATTTTAACCTCAAAATTATCGCGATTATTTAAAAAGTCTCTATGATGGACAAATCAGTAAATGAGACACTGGTTAGGTCAATTGGCACAGAATGGATAACGTCAATAACAGGAGCAAAGGATGATTGCCGAAAATAGTAAAGCGTACTACCAAATTGTAATATCTCTTGCCTTCGGGTCTTTTCTGGTTTTTTGTAATCTTTATAGCATGCAACCGATGCTTCCTTTATTAAGCAATATTCTTCAAGTATCTGAAACTCAAGTTAATTGGCTTTTTGTTGCCTCCACATTTGCTATTGCCATCAGTTTAGTTCCTTGGGCTGTCACCTCTGAATCAATGGGACGTAAAAAAGTCATGTTGATAGGGTTAATTTCGCTGCCATTTTTAACCCTATTATTGACTCAAACTCAATCTCTTTTTTTATGATTTTCATTCGAATCTTATTAGGGATAGGCATTGCTGCTTTTATTTCTGTTGCTGTCGCATACATGGCAGAAGAGTTATCCAAAGAGGCATTCCATACGGCAATTGGAATATATATAGCCGCGAATTCATTAGGGGGGATTATTGGGCGATTATTCGGTGGTTGGTTAACAGAATTCTATGACTGGCAAACGACGTTTTATATTCTCTCTTTTTTGACGTTATTTGGCGCGTTACTTGTCGCTTATTACTTACCCAATCAGCTTAATTTCACGCAAAAACGTAGCCGACTTAGCCACCATAATCGTGAAGCAATGACTCACTTTTCTACTCCTATTATTTGGGTTGCGATGCTTATCGGTGGTGTTAACTTTGCCATTTTTATCAATACTTATTCTGTGATGGGGTTTCGTCTCTCTTTAGAACCGTTTAATTTACCCATTGGTTTGCTTTCTATGATATTTCTTTGCTATTTAGCTGGAACCGTTAGTTCAACTTTAAGTGGTAAATGGTGCCGCTATTTCACGCCAATATCAGGCATGAATGTCGGAATAAGTTTTTCTCTTTTAGGTTTCGCGATTACCGCTTATGAGCACCTTGCTATCATTTTTATTGGTTTATTATTAATGAGCTTAGGGACGTTTTTTGTCCATGCGCTCGCCTACTCTTGGGTAGGTCGTCATGCAACAAAAGGAAAAGCGACAGCTACTGCACTTTATCTAGTCCACTATTATATGGGAGGAAGTGTTGGGGGATTTATTCTGTTATTTAGCTGGCAGCATTTCAATTGGGCTGGCGTTTTCTCTGTTGGTGTGGTTTTTTATTTCATCTTGTATTTATTGATATTTAAATTACATAAAACAATTCAATATCGATCATCTTTAGCTCAAAATAGTTAATAATCGTTTAGTTGATTTTTAAGTTAATGGCTTGAAGTTACAACCACCATAATTGCAACTTCAAGCCAATTTAGTCATTAAAAATCAATTTAATGTTCTACTTTATCCAATGATTTAGATACGCGTAATTCTTTGATAATAAATAACACGATAACAACAAGTCCTAAATATCCAAAATCAAAAGGACTCAATAATATCCAAGGTACCGCAGCAAAAACAACCAACCTTGTAATAATTGGAATTTTACGAGTAAAAAAGCCCTCGACAGAAATCGCGACCGCAATAATAACGACCAAGGTTTCTGCAATTGCCATCACGAAAGAAAGTAACGGTGCATTAAAATCAACCAAATCTGTGTAAGCCATCATAATTGGAATAATAAACAACCCACCCGCTAATTTAAACGCTTCAATGGATGATTTAACAGGGTTTGCATTGGCAACACCTGCACCTGCAAAGGCCGCAAGTGCTATTGGTGGAGTCACATTAGAGGTTTGAGATAACCAAAATACAATTAAGTGAGCAGTTAGTACCGGTAAACCAAAATCACCCAACATAGGAACAACCATGATAGCTAAAACAATATAGGCTGCGGTTACAGGCAAACCCATACCTAAAACTAATGCCACTAAACTGATTAATAGCAATGCGATAAACATCGAACCGCCAGAAAAATCCATTACAAACTGGGTAAATTGTAAACCAATTCCAGTTTGTCCCACCACGCCAACAATAATCCCAGCAGCCCCACAAGCGGCAGAGATTGGAAGCGCCATTAATGCCCCACTTTTTAATGCCTCAAAGAACTGTTGAATATTAATTCGGCTCTCTTTACGCAAAAAGCTAGTAATAATAATAGCTGCACAACCAATAATCCCAACCATTAATGGCGAATAACCGATCATTAATAGTAAAGTGATAATAACCAGCGGGATAAGATGATGAGCGCCTTCTTTCATTACTTCCCATGTCGCTTGTGTTCGGCTGACCGTTTTAAGATTCAGCTTACACGCCATAAGGTGGACGTAAAAAATAGTACAAAAGAAGTATAAAATGGCCGGCGCAATAGAAGCCAACATAATTTGGCTATAGGGCAACCCTGTAAATTGAGCCATCACAAACGCCCCGGCTCCCATTATTGGTGGCATAATTTGCCCACCTGTAGAAGCAGCAGCTTCAATTCCAGCCGCTTGCTCTGGTTTATATCCGAGCTTTTTCATCATTGGGATAGTAATCGACCCCGTTGTGACGGTATTGGCTATGGCTGATCCAGAAATCGAACCTAAACCCGCTGATGCTAAGACCGCCGCTTTTGCAGGACCTCCTCGATATTTTCCAGCGATTGCAAAAGAGAGATCAATAAAGAACTTACCAGCACCAGTTACTTCTAGAAATGCACCAAATAGAACAAAAATAAACACCGTTGTCGCGGCAATACCTAACGCAGAACCAAAAACACCATTGGAAGAAAATATCTGAAATTGAATTAACTCTTCAAATGAGTAAGCTTTAATCGCTATTCCACTTGGTAATAAATCACCAAATGCGCTGTAACTTAAAAATAGCAAAGAAATAAAAACCATGATCCAGCCAACGGTACGACGACATGCTTCCATAAGTAGAATAACTAATGCTGTTCCTGCATACAGATCTTCAGGCTTTAAACCGTAAAATAGATAATCTATATCATTATAATCAAAATGATACATCCGATAAGCACAGAACAGTGCAACTAATGAAAGAAATATATCGAATAGTCGTGCAGGAATAAATAATCTATGCTCACAATTCTTTATTAATGGCGTATGCAAGAAGATAAGGATCAGTACCCAACTTAAATGTATAGGTCTAAAATACGTAGCAGAAATACTAGAATGTAACCCCTGCCAGATTTGAAATATGGATAAACAGATAGCAACAAAAGCGATGAAATGACCAAATAGTGAAATGTTCTTATCAACTTTTTTATTATTATTCTTAGTAACTGAGGTATTAGAATCAGAAATTTGAGGCATAGAGTTCACCTAAAAAGAAAGGTGACTAAATTAGCCACCTATAATCATTATTATTTTATTTAATTGAATCGAAGTATTTTTTTGCTCCAGGGTGTAAAGGTACACCTTGTAATCTTGTCGCATTCTCCGGCGTTGTCATATTTGCCATTTTAACCACTTTTTGAATGTTGCCGATATTTTCAAATGCAGCTTTGGTTAAATTAAACGCCATGTCTTCGGTCATCTTTTGATTAACAACCAAGACATTCCAGATACTAATCGTATTAACTGGGCTAACACCATTATAAATATCAGCAGGGATAGTATAAGTACTGTACGCAGGATACTGCTTAATGAACTTCGCGCTCTCTTCTGCGGTAACAGGAAGAATACGAATATCATGAGTTAGTGCAACTTGTGAAACAGCGCCAACACCTTGACCACCAACAATAAAGCCAGCATCAATTTGACCATTGGCTAATGCATTAGTTGTTTCAGAATAATTTAAGTAAACAGCGTCAATATCATTTTTAACATCGATTCCCATTGATTCAAGAAGCGCAGCAGATGTCACTGCTGTACCACTTGCTGGGGCACCTAAAGAAATGCGCTTACCTTTTAGCTGGTTTAACGATGTAATTCCTGAATCCTTTAGGGTTAGCGCATGCACTAAGTTAGGATAAAGGGCAAAAAGTGTGTTCACTGGCATCGGCTTTGGAAATTTACCTTTACCTTCATAGGCATCAAGCACGACATTGCCCATTGCAATTCCAGCAATCATATCCCCACGAACAACTTTAATGGTATTTTCGACAGAGGCCGCAGTGACTTCAGCTTTCACATTAACGTCAGGAATATTATCACTCCAAACTTTAGCTAATGCGCCACCAAAGGGATAATAGATCCCACTTTGTCCACCCGTACCAATTGAGTAATTATTAGCAAAACTTAATGATGGCAATAAAAGACATGCCAATATTAATAACTTACGTTTAATCATGATATCATCCTTTGAAATCAACTAGATTTATTAACAGCGGAATAATATAGAAGTCACGAGGAAATATCAATTAACACAAGTTATTACTTTGAACTGATTAACAATAAAAATTATATATTTTAAATCAATAAACTACAGATCATTTATCAATACTAAATGTTAAAGAAGTAATCTGTGACTATTTATCCAACGTTGAAAATGAATTAAAAAAAGAGAATAGTGTCTCTAATTCATCAAAATTACTCTCTTTTCCTATCTTAATTTGTATTAAGTCGAGTAACAACTCTATAAATAAAAAGCCGGCCATTCGGCTATGGAAAACACTCTGAGTATGGCTTGGCATTATATATTGCAACTGACAATATTTACCATAAGGATGTGAGTAAGTGTTAGTGATTACCGCTACATTTGCTTTTTTACTATGAAAATATTCAGTTATTTTTAATGCAGTAGAACTAAATCGATAATAAGAAAATACAACCAGTAATGAATCATGAGAAACATTCAGTAGCGCTTTTGGCAGTTCACCATAATCTAATGGTAACAATTGGATGTTGGCATTGTAGTACTTAAGTAACGTCGTAAAGTGTAACGCTAATGCACCTGATGATGCTGGGCCAACAACATACACTTTTCTCTTAGGATCTGCGATCAGTTCAACTAATCGATCAATATCTTGAATATTTAAGCTATTCGAAAACTGTTCAAATAATTTAGTGATTTTTTGAATATATCTATTCACCTGTTCTGTTGAATCAGTTTTTCTTTGACTAGAGCTAACACTTTTTTTAGAAATAGTCGCAGGAATAGGCATTGAAATAGAGTTGTGTTTCTGTTTGATCGCGGATTTAAAAGCTAAGAATCCAGTAAACCCTATCTTTTGTAGATATCGACCAACCGTTGCTTTACTAATATTGGTGCGCTCTGCAATATCGATAATGCCATAAAATGAAAGTTGCTCAAAATTATCACAAATGAATTGATGAAGCTTCAATTCGGAATCCGTTTTCTTTTTTACTAATTCTGAGAGTTCCATATAGTAATGGAGATCCAACTTATTATTCATCTTAATACTCATTTTATAGTTTAAATTCTTATATTAATCAGACTTAGAACATCGCTAGATCAAAAGAAACAATACCTAAGTTTAAATATTTTATATTAGTTACCCATTGGTATCCAATATAGAAATCATCGAGCCATTTCAACTCAAGGGAATTCTTTTTTCTCAACAATGCTTTTTTAATCAAGATAGACTGTCAGTTCCTGCCTAAATCTGTTTAGGTATTGATCGAAAAATCCATACAGAAAGATATCTCCCCCTATCTAAAAAGGAGTATATCGATAATTATCAACTCTCTCGCTTTTTAAATACCAAATTTTTACGGTAATCACACTTTTGAGTGAGAAAAAGGTTTTCCCATAGCCTTTGAGCTTGTTCAATTGAACAATAGCGTTAATTCAAACATTTAAGGACAAAATAATGTTCGCTTTACTCGCACTTCCTATTGTAGTCATTGCTGGTGCTTTGATTATCAAAAAATATAACACTCAGGCGGTACTTTTTGGTGCCGGACTATTGATGATCTTTATTGGTGTGGTTGTCGGTGATCCTTCATTTCTACCAAAAGGCGTAAACTCTTCAGGCTCGACGGCTGTTGACCTGTTCCTTGTGATTAAATCAATCAGTTCATCAACATTAGCAAAACTAGGTTTAATCATCATGGCTGTGGGTGGTTTCTCTAAATATATGGGACACATCGGTGCTGCAAATGCACTTGTGCAAGTGGCCACTAAACCTTTATCGGTGATCAAAAACCCGTACCTCATTCTTGCCTTTACCTATATTTTGGGACAAACACTAAATATATTCATCCCAAGTGCTGTAGGTTTAGCGATGCTACTATTGGTTGCACTCTACCCTATCCTTGTCGGGATCGGTTGTAATCCAGCAGCAGTCGCTGCAGTACTTGCAACCACTGCATGTTTGGATTTAGGTCCAGCATCTGGGGCATCAAATAAAGCAGCAGAAATCATTGGTATTGATGCAGCCTCTTATTTTGTTGAACATCAGTTATTTGTGGGTATTTGTGCCGCAATTGTCATCGCTATATTGCACTTTGTTTGTCAAAAGTGGTTCGATAAGCGAGATGAAGAAAATGGCGTTAACTATGAATTAAACACCAAAACAGTTGAAGCACCTAAAGTACCCGCTTGGTTTGCATTCTTACCTGTTTTACCGCTATTTTTACTCTTAACGTTCAGTAAGTTTGTTGTCACTTCAATTAAAATTGATGTTGTCACTGCGATGTTCATCAGTTTAGCTGTCGCAATGCTATGTGATTACATCTATTCTAAAGATGGCAAGAAAGTAGCGGCATCATTAAAAGTGTACCTTCAAGGTATGGGTGATGTCTTCGCTGGTGTTGTATCATTAATCATTGCTGCACAAACCTTTGTTGTTGGCTTAAAAGCGATTGGTTTTATCTCTGGTCTTCTGGGTCTAGCGACTCACTTAGGCTTCGGTTATACCCTGATGGTCGTTATGTTAGTGGCAATTATCGGTGCGACAGCATTAATGTCAGGTTCGGGTAATGCGGCATTCTTTAGCTTTTCAAACCTTGCTCCCGATGTAGCAACTCACGTGGGCGTTTCAACCGCGGCGCTGGCACTACCTATGCAGTTATCTGCGGGTATCTTCCGTTCGTTCTCACCAGTTGCTGGTGTAGTTATCGCGTGTGCAGGTGTAGCAAATATTCCACCAATGGCATTAGTAAAACGTACTGCTATTCCAATGTTAGGTGGTTTATTAACCGTGTTAGTTGTTACTTTCATCGGTGCCTAACTGTTTAGTTAATCAATAATGTTATAAATAGGTGCTTACTATACCCAAAGTAATTGACGTTGCTAATAGGCGGCAAGCAAGTGAGGCCCATGAGTATAGGTGCGCTATATGATTGGGGCGAACGAGCATTGCCAACAACCTCGCAACTTCAAGTAAGAAGGGTATAAATGCACCTATTTTTTGGTAAGGAGAGATTGATGTCCAAATTAACCGTGTCCGTGTTTGATTCCGTACTATATTCACCGCTGTTCACTCAAAAAGAGATGAAGCAGATCTGGTCTGATGAAAACCTAATTAATTGCTGGCTAACGTTTGAGAAATCAATTGCTGAAGTCCAAGCTGATCTAGGCTTAATCCCCTCAGATGCTATCGATGCGATCCATGCCGTTTGTCAGCCTGAAAATATTGATTGGACTCGCTTGTCGCAAGAGACACAAACTGTCGGGATGGCGATTAAGCCTTTGATTGATCAATTAAGCGATCAAGGCAATGCGGAGGTGAAAAAATATATTCATTGGGGCTGTACCACCCAAGACCTGCTTGATACCAGTTTAGCGATGCGTTTAAAAAGTAGCTTACAACTGTTACGCAAACAATTGGTTGAATTAGCTGATGAGCTAGTCAAGATGGTCGAGACTCACCGAAATACCGTGATGGTTGCTCGAACCAATTCAATGGATGCGCTACCCACCACTTGGGGATTACAAGTCAGCTCTTACCTGCAAGAAGTCACCCGTCATCTGGTTCGTTTAGATCAACTCTACCCAAGAGCAATAACTGGCCTCTATGGTGGTGCGGTGGGTAATTTTTCTTCGTTAGGTAAGCAAGGTTTGCAAGTTCGTTCAGCGCTTTTCAAAAAATTAGCCCTGACTGAACCTAAAGGATTAGGGAATGCGAGTCTTGATCATATTGCAGAAACGGTTCAATTTTTTGCCCTCATTCATGGTTCAATGTGTCGAATCGCTAATGATGTTGAAACCATGGGTCGTGCATCAACAGCTGAAGTTCGCGAAGGTGAAGGCGGTGGTGGTTCAAGTACCATGCCACATAAAGCTAATCCACGTGCATCCAATATGATTCAAACCTTATCTCGAATGGGCTGGATGTACGCCAGTGGTGCGCCGAATTTAATGGATCAGCAAGATGTGCGTTCAGCATCAATGCGAGTATTGAACTGGACAGTGGTGCCTGAAGCCTCGCTTGCTATCTCAACATCATTAGATCGCGCAACCCGTTTAATGGCTAATTTAATCGTTAATAAAGAACAAATGCGTGAAAATTTCGCTCACTCTCGACATTTCATTATGTCAGAAGCGGTCATGATGAAAGCCGCAGAAAAAGTCGGTCGTGGTGAAGGGTATGCCGCGATTAAACAAGCATTGGCAAATACTGCTCATTCAGCAAACTTAAAAGAGATTTTATTAACATCAGAAGCTGTATTAGCGATCTTATCTCCAGATGAAATTACTCAAGCTTGTAATCCTGACCATTACTTAGGCTGTAATGATCAGCTTATTGATGAAACGCTAGCGGGCTATCTAAGCGTTAGAACTTAAGTCATAAAGTAATAATTTAATCCAATCTTTCCTTAAATATCCAATATTTCAATAACCTATGAAAAATCTTTGATATTTAAGGGAGCTCAACACATATCAGGAATTCTATTAACCAACACCATATTATTCTTTATCTTAAACTCCCCTCCTCTTCCTCCGCATCACCACTTTCACCGCCTCATTTTAAACAAAAAAATAAACCCAACATCTTGAAAATTCACCTCTACATCCCTATATATAAGTTTGTAATGAATTAAGTCGAATCAGTGGACTGTTATCTAGACCCTTTATACTTGAAGTCGCTAGGTTGTTGGCTATACTCGTTCGCCCCAGCCATTTAGTACATCTGTACTCATGAAGCATCACTCACTTGCCGTCTTCTAGCAACGCCAATTATTTTATCTATAGCACTTATGTTAACAATTTATCATTTCCATAAAAATCAAATTACTTTAAATAATCTATTGACAGTTTAACTCCGGAAGCATATATTAATTACACGAACTGCCTTATGGAGTTCATATTGATAATCCTCTTCGCCTATTAAAGGGAAGATATGGAATATCAAAACCAGATATTTATAAAAAGTAGATATCTTAAATACTGGACATAATGAATACTGATTCACAGTCCAATTTTTTAAATAGAAGGATATGTCCGTATGGAATATCACTTCATTCTTAGTTTACCTAAGAACTATTGCTTATCAAAAAGGATAGTATTATGCGAAATGTAGATCTTTCTCCCCTATATCGCCATGCAATTGGCTTTGATCGCCTGTTTAATTTAGCAGAAACTAATGCTAAAAAATCGACATCAGGTGGATATCCTCCCTATAACATCGAACAAAAAGATGAAAATAACTACAGAATAACCATGGCTGTAGCCGGTTTCTCTAAAAGTGATTTAAACCTTACTCAAAATGAAAATATGTTGATCGTATCAGGTGAATTAACCCCTGATAAAACTAAGCGAAATTATGTCTATCAAGGCATTGCTGAACGCAACTTTGAGCGAAAATTTCAACTTGCTGACTATGTAAGAGTCTCTAGCGCAAGTATGGAAAATGGACTATTACACATTGATCTAGTCCGTGAAGTGCCAGAAGCGATGAAGCCTCGACAGATCACGATTAACAAATAGTTACCCTTGTTATCTAAGGATACAACTTCGTTTTTATTATTATCAGAGTGTGTTTCTCAAACATATCACTCACACTCTCTGACATCATTAAGTTCATTAGAAAAAATAATGAATAAAATAAGGTTTATATTATGAGTAAGATTATTGGTATCGATTTAGGAACAACAAATTCATGTGTCTCTGTATTAGATGGAGACACTCCTAGAGTTATTGAAAATGCAGAAGGCGAACGTACCACTGCATCAGTCATTGCTTATACCGATGGTGAAACCCTTGTCGGTCAACCAGCAAAACGTCAGGCTGTCACAAACCCTGAAAATACGTTATTTGCAATTAAGCGTTTAATTGGTCGTCGTTTCGAAGATAAAGAAGTTCAGCGTGATATTGAGATTATGCCATTCAATATTATCAAAGCGGATAACGGTGATGCTTGGGTTGAAGCTAAAGGTCAAAAAATGGCAGCACCTCAAGTTTCAGCTGAAATCTTAAAGAAAATGAAGAAGACAGCAGAAGAGTTTCTTGGCGAAAGCGTGTCTGAAGCCGTCATTACTGTTCCTGCTTACTTCAATGATGCACAACGCCAAGCAACCAAAGATGCAGGACGAATTGCAGGTTTAGAAGTTAAACGTATTATTAATGAACCTACAGCAGCAGCACTTGCCTATGGTTTAGATAAACAAGATGGCGAACGTACCATTGCTGTTTATGATTTAGGTGGTGGAACATTTGATATCTCGATCATCGAGATCGATCAAGTTGAAGGTGATAAAACATTCGAGGTATTGTCGACAAATGGTGATACTCACCTTGGCGGTGAAGATTTCGATAATCGATTAATTAATTTCCTTATTGATACTTTTAAAGCAGAGCAAGGCATTGATCTGAAGCAAGATCCACTCGCGATGCAACGCGTTAAAGAAGCGGCTGAAAAAGCTAAAATTGAGCTCTCTTCTGCGATGCAAACGGATGTCAATTTACCTTATGTGACGGCAGATGCGACTGGACCTAAACACCTGAACATTAAAGTTACTCGGGCAAAATTAGAGTCTTTAGTTGAGGATTTAATTGATCGCTCTTTAGAACCATTGAAAATTGCACTTGCCGATGCTGATCTTCAAATCTCTGATATTACTGATGTTATTCTTGTCGGTGGTCAGACTCGAATGCCGATGGTTCAAGAAAAAATGTCTGCATTCTTTGGTCAAGAGCCACGTAAAGATGTTAACCCAGATGAAGCTGTTGCTATGGGTGCCGCCGTTCAAGGGGCTGTTCTTGCTGGTGATGTAAAAGATGTATTATTGTTAGATGTCACGCCACTCTCCTTTGGTATCGAAACCATGGGGGGAGTAATGACTAAGCTGATTGAGAAGAATACGACGATTCCAACCAAGGCTGAGCAGGTTTTCTCAACGGCTGAAGATAACCAAAGTGCCGTGACTATTCATGTGTTACAAGGTGAACGCAAACAAGCGACCTACAACAAGTCACTTGGGCAATTTAACCTTGAAGGTATACAAGCAGCACCGCGTGGAACGGCGCAAATTGAAGTTTCATTTGATCTAGATGCTGATGGTATCTTAAATGTAACCGCAAAAGATAAGACCACAGGCAAAGAGCAGAAGATTACCATTCAAGCTTCAGGGGGCTTAACTGAATCTGAAATTGAACAAATGGTACAAGAAGCGGAAGCGAACAAAGAAACGGATAAGTTATTTGAAGAGTTAGTGACAATACGAAACCAAGCTGATCACTTAATTCACTCTACGACGAAGCAGATTGAAGAAACTGGAGATACATTGTCTTCGACAGATAAAGCAGAGATCGAGAATGCAATTAAAGCACTTGAAGCGGTTAAAACCAGTGAAAACAAAGCTGATATTGAAGCAAAAGTTGAATTATTGGCTAAGGCTGCTCAAAAGTTAGCTCAAACACAACCAAATCAAAACACTCAAAGTGACAGTACAGGATCAAATAATGGCGCTAAGTCAGATGAAGATGTGATTGATGCTGAGTTTGAAGAGATGAAGTAAAACCCTTATCTCATTTAGATATACCCAGAGGCGCCATGAGTATAGGTTTCTATATGATTGGAGCGAACGAGTGAAGCCAACAACCTAGCGACTTCAAGTATGAAGGGGATAGGCGAACGCGTACAGCCAAGAAGCTAGCTGCTTCAAGTAAGACGGGTATAAGTGGATAAGCTTTAATATTAAATAAAGCCTGAGTATGCTTTTAACTAGAAATAGTTATTTATACTCAGGCTTTGTTATTATCAAAATATCAACAGAATCCAATTTAAAAAACTATTCTTAGCCCTCGGTTAACTCTTCGTTCACCCAATATTTAGAACCTGTAATATTAGCATCAACTAACAGTCCTTTGGTGTTGATCTGATAGACTGCAATACCATTATTAAATACCGCCGCTAACTCCTCCCCTTCTGTCCCTGCGACAAGAGAGGCTTCACTTGATGCTTCCCAACCTTCTGTGACAAAGGTATCGAAATCTTTCTTATTTTCAAAAAAGACAATTTGCTGATAGAACTTTCCACCTAAACCAAGAGAAGCACCTGCACCAAACATTCCCATATAGGTTCTCTTCTTTGTTGTTTTATCCACCGCAACACCAGAACCTGAATTAGTGGTTAAAAGAAGTGAGAATTTACGAGAATCAAAGACTGCATAGCCATAGGCTTTATCATATAATTGCTTAGTGTCTGCTTTATCATTAAATAACTTCATTAAAGCAGTATCTGCCATTAAATCGATGGCTTCTCGTGCTTCTTCAGGTGTGTCACCTTTCATTAACTCATCCATCTTTTTATCAGCACTGTCGATCCACTCTTTACTTTTTTTACACTGGCATCGGTCCACTCGCCAGTGGTATTGATCGCGCTATCAGCCCAATCCGTAAAACTTTGCCATGTCTCAGTTGAAAACTCTTTCGTGCTTTTCCAAGCCCCTTTTGCTCCTTCGGAGACTGAGTCACCAAAATCTGAAATTGAACCTGAAAGATCTTTCCATTCTGCATAGACAGGAGAAGTGGACGAGGCTAATAGAATAGCGGCGGCAAGTAATTTTTTTTTCATTATGAGTCCTCAACTAGCTTTATACTTATATACTACCAGCGTTATAACCTTGTGTTTAATGAATTTATAAATTTCACTATAAAATCAGACTGAACCGCTAAGCAACTCGTTATCTTGATCAAAAAAACGCAGAACAGAAACTTTACTCAATATCAGTAAAGTCTCCATTTTGCGTCTATTTTTTAATCTATTAATGATAAAAAATACTTTTTATTAACGACTTAATGTATTAACTAAAATCTCAGTTGGTCTAGCGATAGCGACAACCACTTCATCGTACACCGCCGCACTCTTTGCTAAAACATCACGGGTTACATCAATTTGGGTAGATGACACTGAGCCAGTCTCTAATAATTGTTCGAGAAGTTGTTTTGCAGCATAGGCTACATCCACATGCTTTTGTGCTATCTCTTGGCTATCGACAGATGCGATATTATCAGCAAAGATCATTTTACTTAATTTTGCACTATCTAACACTTGATTATAATGTGCTAATAAATTTGTCATTGCAGCACGATCGGTAGTTTGCGTTGCTAATTTCTCCATATCTAGCACTTTAAAGCTTTCAACGGGTAGCGCATCAGCAAAACGATTTAAACGTTCGCTTTGGCTATATAACTCACCTTTTGGTTCCGTTTGATTGAATTTAATCCAGTTGCGCGCATAATATTGTGCAGGTTCAGCGTAGTTAGCAAGTTGACGCAAAGGAGCAACATCATGACCATTTGCCAATCTTAACAATTGCTTTTCAATGCTGGTTTTTTGTTGCAAACCAACAGAAATGGTAGACCAACGATCCATTGTCTGTAATCGCTGATACATACTTGCTTCATCTGTTAATTCTTCACTGGACCATAAACGCTCTGCAACCACATAACTACGCGGCCAAATACGATTATCTAAGGTTGAATCATCATAGTTTTCAGCCCAGATTGCTGCTTCACCACCAAGAATTAACTTTTGTTCTTTCTTGGTTAAACTAACTGGATACCCGCCATTTGGCGTCGGAATTTCACTTCCTTTTATCGACGTTGCAGCCACTAATTCACCCGTTGCTGGCCAACGGACATTTCCCACAAGCTGATAACTTTCCTGAGCTAATTTTAGATCATTAAAGGGAAATTTTAACAAGATACAAGAACTTAGAAGATGAAAAGTTTAAAGATATTTTCACGCATAAAAAAACCTTGCTCTTATTCTTACTATCTAAATAATCGATAATGGAATAAAAACAAGGCATATTTAGTTATATATCTTTCATACTTGAAGATGCTAGGTTGTTGACTACGTTTGTTCGCCCCAATCATATAATACATCTATATTCATGGGGCCTCACTTGCTTGCCGCCAACTAGCAACTTTAATTATCTTAGATAGAATTAATTAATGTTAAGAGAACATTGTCTCTTATAGTCATTGATTATTTAGCATCAGCCGTGACTTGAGACTTTTGGCTAGAGTTTAAGAAAACACGAACAAAGTAACCAATGATAGCCGCAGCAACGATAAATACTGACACTTTAGCAAACAGGGTTAAATTATCAGGTTGATCAGCAAACTCATTAATTCCCCATAAGAAGACTAGCGAGAATACAAACATCACAAGAAGTCCGTAGCTTGCTTTATCAATCTTACCCGGAATTAAGTACCAGCCATTTTCCATTGTTGGCTTCTTAAGACGAGCATACTCAGCTTGCTGCCCTTTTACTGTATATTGATGCATTTCTGTCTGTTTACCAGTGATAAGTAAACTTGCAACATAAGCAACGGAAGCATTCACAACAACACCAATAACACAATACCAAGGCCATGATACATCTGTCTGCATTGCGGTATACATAATGGCTAAGAAACTTGCTGCAACACCAATTAATAACCCTTTCTCTGTTATGTGCTTAGAGTAGAATCCAAGGACAAACATACAGAAGTTAGCTCCAACAAAGTAAGAACCGGCTTTACTTAGTACTTCAAGTATCGAACCAGTACTTGTTGCAAACATCAATGCAGGAACGATAACAAACACAGCCCAAATAAGTGTAAAGACACGAGAGGCTTTGAGGTAGTGCTCTTCACTCTCATTTTTCTTATAGAAACGTTTGTAGAAATCTTCTACAGAAACGGTTGCCATCGAGTTAAACGCAGAATCAAGACTTGACATACTTGCCGCTAAAATTGCCGCTGCAATGATCCCCATTAAACCAGGTAACCCATACTCACTCGCATAATGAAGAATAATTGTATTGCCATTTTCGAATGGTTTGCCGTCGTAATAAGCATTAAACAAAATGCCTAATAGGATAAATACAAAATAAATAAAGAATGCAACATAACCCATCATTAACATCGATTTTTTTGCATCACCCATGCTTTTTGCTGCCATACAACGCTGAACCATCATCTGGTTACCGCCGTAAACTGTACTATGGAACATGGTCATCGCGATAACACCCGCCCATACTGTGGTGACTTCACTCAGATTCATGGTCGTTTTTAACCCATTAGTCATGCCATCCGCTTTAAGATCCGCCATCACTTGAGTCATTGGCTCTGGCATACCATTCCAAACAGCTTCAATGATAATAAATGCACCAATAAACAAAATTGCAGCTTGAATCACATCCGTCCAGATTACCGCAGCAATCCCGCCCATTAAGGTATAAACCAGTGCTATCGAAGTCACAATAACAATACAGTAAGCGACATCTATCCCTGTAATAAACTCTAAGATTAAGGCGGTTGCATACAAAACGGCGGCTGAACTGATAGATTGTTTTGTTAAAAAGATAAGAGAAAGAAGCAGACGTGATGTTTTACCAAAGCGGCGTTCTTGATATTCATAAATTGATGTCAAACCCGTGTTATAGAAAAAAGGCATAAAGACAGCAACGATAAATAAGATAACCAAAGGATAATTAAGATGAATTGCAATAACCGATAATCCTTCTTTATATGACCATGCTGGACCACCTAAAAATGACATCGCACTAACATAAGTACTAACAACGGATATACCAATCGCCCACCAAGGGATACTTTTATCACCCAATGCAAATTGACTTGCTGAAGTCACTTTACGACCAATGAATAGTCCTAAAACTAGGGTTAATGCAATATACCCCCCAAGAATAGTCCAGTTTAACGCTCCAAATTCATACATTATTTATGTTCCTTCATATATTGATATGCAATATTTGATAAATGGTCATCTTCACTTACCAAATATTAATACTTACGCTAGCCACCACTGACTACGTATCCATTTTAATATGATAGAAGTATCATACTTTTCTCGATACCCCTCCTTTATTCCATTAATTAATAATAATTACTTCTTATACAAACTAACTAATGTTAAATAAATGTCAACAGATTATTTCTGTCGATATGCTCAACTTCAAATATTTAATGATACAAAACACAATTTCTGTTAACCAAGGCTGTATTTTTAGGCATTAATCCTTGTTTTAAATCAATGTTAATCTAATGCATTGATAAAATAGTATTATTATTATCAAGTTTGTGCATTACTTCAACAAAACGAGTGTTACATCATCAACAAATAATCTTGAAGTTCATCACAATTACATATTTGAAAAGTCAAAAATGTTAATAAAAAGTTGCTTATTAAGTTGTAGTATTTAATATTGAATTCGTATGCAGAGCATTCGTCATGAAAATTAAAAACATCTAAAACAACGTAACCACCTAAATAACGATAAAATGAGGGATTAATATGGATATTAACAATAATCGCCCACTGCAAGGCGTATTAACTCAAGATAATGATTTGTCAAAAACTGACGAGACGATTTCAGTGATTGACTCGATGGTTGATGGACTCAATGATCATGATATCGACAATATGGGACGATTTTTTGCAGAATCTTTTCGTTGGATGGGAAATGGTGGTTGCGGCTTTAAAAAAGATTTAAAAGAATTTCAAGATAATTGGCAACGCCCTTTCCAAGCGGCTTTCTCTGATAAAGTTTGTATCGATGAAGCTCGTTTAACCCAAGGCGAATGGTGTGCAGCTTTCGGTCGCCAAGAAGCGACACACAGTGGAACATTTATGGGTTTAGCGCCAACAGGGAAAAAAGTGATTATCCGTTATATGGATTTTTGGAAGGTTGTTGACGGTAAAATCGTTCATAATTACGTGATGGTGGATTTCCCAGGCGTAATGATGCAATTAGGTTTAGATCCATTTAATGGGTTTGGTTGGGAACATAAAGATAGTCAAGAAAACCCGCTATATAAGCAAGATATGGCTGAAGCAAATGCTTAGTCTTAACTCAGCATCCAATAGCCAGCAACTCATTAATCAATTTAA
The DNA here is from genome assembly GCF_021513135.1 of Vibrio sp. SS-MA-C1-2. Lineage (NCBI taxonomy): Bacteria > Pseudomonadati > Pseudomonadota > Gammaproteobacteria > Vibrionales > Vibrionaceae > Vibrio > Vibrio sp. SS-MA-C1-2. The sequence continues at coordinate 1,860,722 of NZ_CP090981.1, read as the reverse complement.
TGCATTAATGTATGACTTTGACAGCATTACACTTAAGAAGTTTATAGAAGAAAATATTTCTCAACAGGCACTCATTCAGATGGCATACCCATTTGAAACGCTTGAATCCAGAGAGAGTTTGCTCGAAGAGGTCTATTCTCCATTACTTCAAGCCATTCCTGATTTAGAAAAACGAACTTACATTTCAATGTCGGGAATAACCAATAACCGAGAGTGGGTTGGTTGCGCGGGATACTATACTGGTTCATTCATGGAACCTTGGTTGGATATACCTGCAACAGGTCATCAAGTTTTCATGCGTTTCCATGAATTCTATTGTATTGAAAATGGAAAAATTGTTGAGATTCAATCTTTATGGGATATCCCACAGGTTATGCACCAAGCAAACTGTTGGCCAATGTCTCCAAGCTTAGGTTTAGAAGTTAATCCACCAGGGCCTGCAACGTTAGATGGCATCACTCAAACACCATCTCCAGACCTTGCTGACAAAAGTTTAACAACCGTCATCGAGATGCTAACTGGTTTATCCCGATATGCCGAAGGGGGTCGAGATGCGATGGAGTTAGAGAAATATTGGCACCCTCATAGTAGCTGGTATGGTCCTTCAGGTATTGGGACTTGTCGTGGCGTTCAAGGGTTTCGTAACTGGCATCAAATTCCATTTTTAAACGCCCTGCCCGATCGCCGTTCTAACGAAGATCAAGGTTATCTATTTGCTGATAATAATTATGTCGCCTTTACCGCTTGGCCAGGAATGGAAATGACCGTATCAGGAGATGGTTGGTTAGGGATTGCACCTTCCAACCAAAGAATCACAATGCGCAGTTTAGATTTTTGGCGTTGTGAAGATGACAAAATTAGAGAGAATTGGGTTCTCGTTGACCTACTTGATGTTTATAACCAATTAGGTGTAAATGTCTTGGCTCGAATGAAAGAACTGAATAAAGCACGTTACCGCAACTTTGCTCATTAAATAGCTCTTATACTCATTTCCTTGTGTATATAAAGCTGCATTCATTAAATTAAGGATAATAAAATGTCGATGACTGGTTTTGACCCTAAATGGAAAGATTTCCCCGATTACATTATTGGTATTACTAAAGAAATTTGGGAAGATCGTGGCTTACATACATTACACCAATACTATGCCAAAGATATTGTAGTACGAACTCCTCAATCTATCTCTATCGGTAACCAAGGGGTTATCAATAATACCATGGAAGTATTAGCTAAATTCCCAGATCGTACCCTTTATGGTGAAGATGTTATTTGGTCAGGAAATCCAGAAGATGGAATGCTCTCTTCACATAGAATTATCTCTACAGCAACGGATGTCGAGACTGGGAAAAAGCTAAAATTCCGTATCATTGCAGATTGTCATGCAAAAAATAATCAAATTGATGATGAATGGTTAATTCGCGATCAAGGCGCAATTGCTCGTCAATTAGGTTATACACCAGCAGAATACAGCATGAAACTGATTGAAGATGAAGGTGGGATCGAAAAAAGTTCTCCGGTATTCTTACCCGCTCAAGATGTTGAAGGTCCCTACCCAGGAAAGGGTAATGATAATCAATTCGGCCAAAAATATGCCGAAATATTAGAATCCATCATGGCAGCTAACCTTACGATTATTCCAAAAGAGTATGACCGAGCTTGTATTGGTGAATATGCCGGTGGCCAGAGTGCGCTTTCATACAGTGAAGTTGACCAGTTTTGGGTAAACCTCCGTTCAGCCTTTCCAAATGCAGTCTTCAAAATTGAGCATCAAATTGGTTTAGAGGGCGATAATATGTCCCCTCGTGCAGCCATTCGTTGGAGCTTAGAAGGTAAACATGAAGGTTTTGGTGCTTTTGGCAAACCAACCGGTGCCAATGTATATATTATGGGCGCATGTCATGCCGAGTTTGGTCCTTGGGGTATCCGTCGAGAATTTGCTTTCTATGACGAAATCGCTATTTGGAAGCAGATTCAACAATTTGTCGCTAAAAAAAACTCAGTTACTGATAATAAAAACAATCAAAGCGAATCTCAAAAAGCCGCTTAATTTCATTCTATACCTAAAATAATTGGCATTGCTAGTAGGCAGTAAACGAATGAGACCCCATGAGCATAGGTTTTCTAGATGATTGGGGTGAATGAATGCAGCCAACAACCGAGCAACTTCAAGTAAGAAGGGTATAAAGCTAAAAAATAGAGCCATATTTGCTCCTAAATGGAGTAAGTATGGCTTTTTTATCGATGAATAACCCCAAAAAATAATCTCATATCGACAAATAAAACACTGGTATTCAACGCGGTTTCATACAATCATAAGTCAATAAAATCTAGTGTCAGCAACAAGTAGAGATAACGTCGTGAAAATCGGTAAGTTAAATGCAACAGACCTACAGCAGGTCATTTTTAGTAATATTCATCATCAACGTGAAGAAATTCTCACTAATCCACAAATTGGTGATGATTGTGCGGTAATCGATTTTGGTGATAAGGTCGCTTATCTCTCCAGTGATCCCATCACAGGAACTAGCCAAGGCATTGGTCAGTTAGCCATCAATATTAACTGTAATGATATTGCCACTGCGGGTGTTGCACCAGTCGCCATTCTGCTGACGATATTAGCCCCGGAAGGTACGACTCAAGAACAATTACATCAAGTAATGCAAGACGCTGAAGCTCAATGCCATCTCCTCAATGTCTCGATCATTGGCGGGCATACTGAGATCACCAAAGCAGTCAATCAATTAATCATTTCAGCAACCGCAATTGGCATTGGAAATAAACATGATTATCAAGCCAAAGATCCTGTGGTAGCAGAGGATATTTTACTCTTAACAAAAGGAGTTGGTATCGAAGGTACTGGGATTATTGCTTTTGAAAAAGAACAAGAGTTAAAATCATCCTTACCGCAAACGCTTATCGAACAAGCTAAATCCCTACTTAATCAAACCAGCGTGGTCGAAGAAGGAATCATCTCTTCCCCTTACGTTAAAGCAATGCACGATGTGACAGAAGGTGGGGTTTTAGGCGCTGTTTGGGAATTATCAGAACGCTACCATTTAGGTGCAGAGATCCAACAACAGCAACTGCATGTCTCCCAAGCTACGGCACAAATTTGTCTTCACTTTAACATCGATCCACTTAAGTTGATTTCAAGCGGTTCCATGTTGATGATCGTTGATAAAAATAGGGTTCAATTATTAGAAAGTCAGCTCAATCAAGCCGGTATACCATCGTTCCAGATAGGTCATCTCACTACCGATAAAAGACGCGTCTTAATCAATAAAGCGCAAGTCTCTATTATTGCAGAGCCTGAAAGTGATGAACTTTATAAAGTGATTTAATAAAGGTCAGTTTGCTATAAAAATAAAAAGAGTCAGAACTAGGAATGCTAATTCTGACTCTGTAATAACAAATCAATGTAAAGATAAATCCTAAAAGATAACCCACTAAATAAGTTAAACCTTCAGTATTAAACTTTATTTCATTAAACTTGATTGACTAAATCTACACTTAATCTCTCTTCAGCAACTACATTTCCAGCTAAACCTTTACTTGTTAACCAATGGCTAAGAATCGAACCAACTTGTTGAGGCTTTTCCATTGTTGAAAGGTGGCCACAACCATCAATGACATGAAGTTCAGATTCAGAAATAGTGTCATTAATTAAAGTATGATTAACCATTGGACAGAGAAGGTCATCACTTCCTGTCATCACGAGTGTCGGCACTGTGATTTTTGAAAGTAATGGACGGCTATCTGCACGTGTCCCAATCGCTTCAGCATGAGCAATAAAGTGTGTTAACCCAATGTCAGTCGCCATTGCGGTTACACGGTCAGTTAAATTAGTTTCAACTAGGCGAGAAGGGTGAATAAGGACGGGCATTAAAATATCAGGGGTAATGTTATCAAACTCCCCCGCTTTAGCTTGATTGACCAAAATATTACGTTTATCGGTTACAGCTTGTACTTCATCTGCTGAGTTCGTGTCCATCAGTACTAAGCCTAAAACACGTTCCGGCGCTTGACGATAAACTTCAAAAGCTAAAATTCCGCCCATTGATAAGCCGCCTAACAAGAATTGCTCAGGAGCTTTATCTAGCACCTCTTTGGCCATTTCTTGCATTGTATTCGCCGCTTTAAGCCTAACGCAATAAGGAGCCACCCCTTCAGGCAACTCCTTATAAATCGGCTCAAACAACGACTCATTACAGAGCAATCCCGGTAACAATAATAACGGAACTGGTTGTTTGATTGTTAAACTCATCCATTGACCTCAGGCGATGAAGGTTGATCACTACCCAGGATGCAATATGTTAAACTTGAACCTCGTAGATTTTTCAAACTAATTGCCGCACCTTCTGGAATATTAAGAACATCACCAGACGTTAACACTAATTTAGCAGATTGACCTTTATCTTCAACTGTCACTAACGTATCGCCAGAGTAATTAATTAGCACTTGCTTCTCTTGTCGAGTATGAAGAGGAACCGCTTGATTATTATCCATTTGATAAGCATGAATACTCACATCATCCACACTCTTCACTTGGAAGTCATAGTTTGCAGCAGGGTGACCTGTTAAGGCAAATTGTTGATAGTTAGCTTGTTCAAAATCTTTCTGAACCGGACGGTAGCTATCTTTTAAAACGACATAAGGCATCATATCTTCTGCGGTATAGTTATCAAACTTAGTCATCTCTTCTGCAGTTAATAGAGGCATTAACTCACTGATATCGGGTGCTTGATCGCCATCAATCGTATCAATTAGCGAACCATCCGCTTTCAAGTAAAGACCATGCCCTTGACTCTCTTTTATAACATTAGGATGCCAGACAACACCACCACCAGAATTATCGCCACCAAGTACAGAGAACATAAAACCATAGTCACGGCCAACCACTTCAAAACCACGAAACAGGTTAGTTGGAATAGAGATAATATCGCCAGCAGAAAGAATGGCTTCATTTTCCCCTTCATTACCCCAATAGAATCGGAACTGACCTTTATAAACCAAAAATAGTTCTGCAGTATGATGAGAATGTAATGAGTTTTTGATACCTGGAGGTTGGCCTGCCGCACCAATATTAAATCCTGATGTTTCTCGGATATGAACATGTTGACGAGAACTTTCTGCCACTCCAGCACCAATAATACAGAAGTTATCTTTTAGATCACTTCCCGGTGTTCTTGCATCAATAAATGCGCTTGTACCCGGGATAAGCTCCATATAACGAACAAGGTTACTGTTCATCGTCGATTGTAATGTCATTTTTCATCCTTAAAAATTGAGTTTAACGTTAAATCCAAATATTGAAATTAAATGCCTAACGGTCGTCCACCATCCACAGGAATCGTGCAACCTGTAGAGAACGTCATCACCTCTGCCGCAGCGTATACAGCCCCAGCAATCTCATCTTCATAAGCTAAACGGTTTAATGGGGTCGCACTTTGCTGTGCATTACGCCACGTTTCATCTAACCCTTTGACAAACTCGGTATCAACTAAACCTGGGGCTACCGCTAATACACGAATCTCTGGTGAAAGCGCTCTCGCTAAAGAACGAGTCATATTTTCAACCGCTGATTTACTCGCACAATAAGCAATATTGCTTCCCATCGCTGTTTGTGCAGCAATGGAGGTGATATTAACCACACACCCTTTCGCTGATTTTAATAATGGCTGAAAAGCACGAACCATCGCAAACGGAGAGCGAACATTCACCTGCATGATCTGATCAAAAAGCTTGTCATCTAACGACTCTAAATCGTTATGAGCAACAAATTTCGTCATTCCGGCACAGTTAACCAATAAGTCTAATGTTTGATTATCCTTAGCTAACTGTTGTGATAATTGAGAAATCGCAGCACTATTACTAACGTCTAATTGATAAGCACAATGACCATCACCTGATAATGAATTTAAGACAGTGTCAGCGGCGTTCTTATTCGAGTTGTAAGTAAAAACCACTCGATAACCTGAAGCCGCTAATTTACGACAAATGGCAGCCCCTAAGCCGCCACTTCCGCCCGTCACTAATGCGAGCTTTACCATTATTACGCCTCTACAGTCTGCTTTTTGTAACGACGAACACGGATGTCTGCTTGCTCTTTGTGTCCAGCGAACCCTTCAAGTGCACACAAGCGTGAACAATACTCACCCACTTTTAAAGATGCTTCTTCAGTAACACGCTGGTATGTACACGTTTTGATAAATTTACCAACCCACAGACCGCCTGTGTATTTTGCTGCTTTGTTGGTAGGTAAGGTGTGGTTTGTTCCGATACACTTATCACCATAAGAAACGTTCGTCTCGCGGCCTAAGAAAAGCGCACCAAAGTTTGTCATGTTCTCTAGGAAGTAGTTTGGATCTTCCGTCATCACCTGAACATGCTCAGAGGCTAAATCATCAGCGACTTTAACCATCTCTTCATAAGAGTCACAAACAATAACTTGGCCATAATCTTCCCAAGCTTTACCCGCAATTTCGGCTGTTGGTAAGATAGTTAATTGACGCTCAACTTCTTTAATTGTCTCTTTAGCGAAAGTTTCTGAATTAGTCAGAAGAACAGCTGGAGAGTTATAACCGTGCTCAGCTTGACCGAGTAAATCAGCTGCTGCTAACTCTGGATCACAACCAATTTCATCAGCAATCACTAATGTCTCAGTAGGTCCTGCAAATAAATCGATACCAACACGACCAAATAATTGACGTTTAGCTTCAGCAACAAATGCGTTACCAGGGCCAACAATCATATCAACCGGTGCAATAGTCTCTGTTCCTAAAGCCATCGCTCCAACAGCTTGAACACCGCCAAAGCAGTAAATTTCATCGGCACCCGCCATCGCCATTGCAGCAACAATCGCGACATTTGGTTGACCGTTAAAAGGTGGCGCACATGCGATAACGCGTTTAACACCAGCAACTTTTGCCGTCAAAACACTCATATGAGCAGAAGCAACAAGAGGGTATTTACCACCTGGGATATAACAACCCACACTGTTTACTGGAACATTTTTATGTCCTAAAACGACACCAGGCATTGTTTCAACTTCAACATCATGCATAGAGTCACGCTGAATTTGAGCGAAGTTACGTACTTGAGTTTGTGCAAATTCAATATCATGGCGGGTAGATTCATCTAAGGCTTCTACACACGCTTGAATTTGCTGATCCGTTAATCGAAATTGCTCTGGAGACCAGTTATCAAATTGCTCTGATAATTCGCGAACTGCTGCATCACCTTTAGATTCAATGTTAGCTAGAATAGTTTCTACTGTATTACGTACTTTTGTATTGTTTGAAGCAGAAAGTTCAGGGGTAATACCATTTTTAAGAAAGCGAGCCATGTATAAATCCTCTTTTTACATGTTAAAAATTATTTGAGCGATAATGCACTTTATTTTAGATAACCATCAGTTCTTTAATTAACGTTTGGATACGAATGCAAAACTAGGTTAAACAATTTAATAACAATTGACAAGCTTTTACCAACAAATATGCCACATAAAATAAATACCTATCAAGTCATTGATATATAATGATAAGCATACAAATAGAATGGATTTAAGATGAAAATGATAATAAATAGGTTTCAATTATGTTAACCAAATCACACTTATAATGACGATTTAAACCTCCTCATGTGTTAGATTTTGCATACTAATGCAAAGGAGATGTAAATGTTTAAGGAACAATTAACAAAACAGAATCAAATTGGGACTTTTGTTAAGACCCCTCACCCACATATCATTGAAGTATTGGCGCTTTCAGATCTAGATTTCATTATTTTAGATGCTGAGCATGCCCCTTTTGATCGAGGGTCTTTAGATCTTACTATTATGGCTGCTCGCTTATCCGGCTTACCAACCTTAGTCAGAATTCAAGATGCTCAACCGTCAACCATTTTAAATGCATTAGATTGTGGAGCAAGCGGCGTTCAAGTTCCTCATGTTTGTAATGCAGAACAAGCCAAATCAATCGCTAAAAGCGCACAATATGGTGAAGGTGGTCGAGGCTATGCGGGTTCATCTCGTGCTGCACAATATGCAACCAAACCAATGAAAAATCATTTAGCAGACAGCCTAATAAATACCACGGTTGTCGCTCAGATTGAAGATCCTGAAGGTGTTGTGAACGTTGAAAGCATTGCCGCGGTTGATGGAATCGATGCTCTTTTCATCGGTCAAGTAGATTTAGCGGTTGCTTATGGTGCAGAATCTGTAAATGATGATATTGTATATCAAGCAAGTGTCACAATCATTAATGCGGCCAAAAAGGAAGGTAAACCCGTTGGAATATTTGTTGCCGATGCGTCTGCAATTCCAAAGTGGCGTAAACTCGGTGTTACTTTCTTTGGTTTGGCCTCTGAGCATAAAATGATTATTGATGGTTTCAAAAACCAAAGAAAACTTGCCATAGATTAAGATACATATACCTAAAATAATTGAAGTTGCTAATAGGCGGCAAATGAGTGAGGCCCCATGAGTATAGGTGTACTCTATGATTGGGGCGAAAGAATATAGCCAACAACCTAGCGACTTCAAGTATGAAGAGTATAAACATATTTGAGAGCCGTTTATACCTAAAATAATTGAAGTTGCTAGTCGGCGGCAAATGAGTGAGGCCCAATGAGTATAGGTGTACTCTATGATTGGGGCGAAAGAATATAGCCAACAACCTAGCCGCTTCAAGTATGAAAGGTATATTCCGCTCTCTTATGACTAAGACAATAAGGATTATATTATCAAAGCTAAAGTTACCTCTAAGGACGTAGCAAAAATGCTAGGGGTATCTCAATCGACGGTATCAAGAGCATTTAGCTCCACGGCCAGCATCAGTGAAAAAAAGCGCCAGATGGTAAAAGATGCAGCTGCCAAGTTAGGCTATTCTCCTAATGCAATTGCGCGTAGTTTGATTTCTAACCGTACCGGTTTGATCGCTATCGCTCTCGATTACGAGTCAAACCCAATGTATGACCTTCAAGTTCGAGCGCTCTCTAAAGAGATCCAGAACCGAAACGGTCAGGTTATTTTAAGTCCAATACAAGAAAATGATCTTGATAGCGCCATAAATCGTGCAATTGAATACCAAGTTGATGGACTGATTATTGCCACCAGCCGCTTAACTAGCCATGCCTTTGCACAGTGTGAAAAATTTGGAATCCACCTCTGCTTAATTAATCGATATGTAGAAGGTATCAACGCTAATAGTGTCGGAGTGGATAACCTTTTAGCAGGACAAAATGCAGCTAATTTCTTGCTAAGTAAAGGCTATAAAAATATGGTTTACATCAGCGGAGAGCCCGGTGCAATGACCAGCGATCTTCGTTGGAAAGGGTTTTCAGAGCAGTTAGCAAAACAAGCTGTTTCTCCACCTGTTTATATCAACGCTAAATATAATTTCCAATCAGGGTTTGACGCAGCAAAGCAGGTTTTACAACTTCCACATGTTGATGCCATCTTCTGTGCCAATGATATTTTAGCAATGGGTGTAATGGATGGGGTTAGAGAAAGTGGCGCTAGCATCCCTCAAGATTATGGCATCATTGCCGTGGATGATATACCCATGTCTTCTTGGCCTAGCTATAATCTTACAACGATCAAACAGCCCGTCGAGTTAATATCAAAACGTGCAGTTGATGACTTAATGGATAGAATCAATCATGATGCCGATGCAGAAGGTAAGTATATTCTGGAGCAAGGCGAGTTGATTATTCGAGGCAGTACACGTTAACTTTACCGATGGTTTAAATCTAGTTTATCCCCTTCATACTTGAAGCGACTAGGTTGTTGACTGCCTGCGTTCACCCCATCATACAATAGGTCTATACTCATAGGCCTCATTTACTTGCCGCCTACTAGCAACTGCAATTACTTTGGGTATAGTATCAATAACAAAAAGCCCCAATTAACATTATCACTTGTTAATTGGGGCTTTTTTATGAGTAAGATAAAATAGATTAATAATCTCTGTAATCACAAAATAGACAAATTACAAATTAGGTAGCGTCATCGAGATTGCGGGAATAAACGTAATTAACAATAAAGCAATTAGCATTGCCCCAATCCAACCCATAATAGACTTTGACAGTTTCTCAATCGGAATATTACCAATTTGACTCGCCATAAATAAGTTAGCCCCTAATGGTGGAGTAACAAATCCAATTGCTAAATTCACAATCATAACGATACCAAAATGAATCGGATCCATTCCTAACGCGGTTGTAATTGGCAGCAAAATCGGCGTTAAAATAACGATTGCAGCCAATGTTTCCATGAAGGTACCAACTATTAATAAAAGAATATTAATACAAAGTAAAATAAGTATCTTATTCTCAGTTAACGTAAGGATAAACTGGGCTATTTCTGTCGGCACACGCTCAAGGGTTAATATTCGACCAAAGGTAACAGATGCTCCAACAATCACTAATACAGCACCAACCAATAAAGATGATTCTAAGACGATTTTAACAACTTTTTTAAGATCTAATTCTTTATAGACGACAACACCAAAAAATAGACCATACAAGACACCAACAACCGCGGATTCAGTTGGGGTAAATAAACCTGAGTAGATACCACCAAGAATGATGACAGGAAGCATCAAAGACCAAAATGCCTCTTTAAGTGCTAAGAAACGTTCGTTCCATGATGCTTTTTTCTCATTCCCTTTATAACCTCGAAAATGTGAAACAACAACACAATACCCAATCAATACGAAGCCAACAACCAGACCAGGCAGAATACCCGCCATAAACATCTTCGTGACAGAGACTTCAGCTGTTATTGCATAAACAATCATGACAACAGAAGGCGGAATAATAACCCCAATTCCTCCAGATGAAGCAATTAATGCGCCGGAGAAACTACGGTCATAGCCTCTTTTAACCATACTTGGTATCATGGTTAGACCGATAGCAGCTACCGTTGCAGACCCTGTTCCAGAAATAGAGGCAAAGAACATACAGGCAACAATAGCAACAATTCCCAACCCACCAGTGAAATGACCAAAGAAAACCTCAGCCACTTTTAGTAATCGATCGGAAATGCCACCTTGACTCATTAAGTTCCCTGCTAGTGTGAAAAGCACCACAGCTAATAACGGGAATGAGTCTAAACCTGTCACTAAACCTTGAACTAAAAATTCAATATTTAAGAATGGTAAACTAAAAATCGCGACCATACTTGCGCCAGCCAAAGCAATACCTACTGGTACGCCAATGACTAGCAATAATGCAAAACTGCCAAATAAAAGTGATGTTGTCATAACTACTGCTCTATTAATTGTTGTTTTGATTGAGAACTAGAATTATCTTGTTTTTTATTAAATTCATTTTTTATGACATGAACTCTTTTATAAATATTAATTAGTAAACGAATCACACTAATAGCCGCACAGATAACAACGGAGCAATATAATACAGCAACAGGGATCTCTAATGCAGGCGCAATCTGCCCTAACTTTAAGCTTCTCGCAATCACGTGATACCCATACCAAGTCACAACTGAAGAAAATGCCAGATAGAATAAATCTGCAATTACTAGCATTAACTGATTATATTTTAACGGTAATTTGTCTATAAAAATTCTAATTCGAATATGTCTATCATCACGAATACAATAACTAATACTAAGGTACATAGCCCAAACAAAAAGATACCGCGCTAGCTCTTCAGCCCAAGCAATATTTAAGTCAAATGGACGTAATAAGACTTGGATACCAAGAATAAGCGTCATCAAGCTGATTGTAATAACAATCAAAGTAGGTTCAAAATACTTATCTAACCAACGAAGAATATTCATTTCGCTCTCCCATAATGGAAGAGAGTAACTTTCGCTACTCTCTTTGATAATTAATTAAAGGTTATCAATTTCAACCATTATCGAATCAAACAGTTGAGGGCCTGTTCGCTCTCTTAAGGTGCTATATATGGAATCATTCATTTTTACTTTCATCGCTTGTCTAACATCAACAGGTACCGTATTTACCTTCATCCCTTTCTCTTTTAATTGAGTAATCACACTTTCATTTTGTTCTTTAGCTAATATACGTTGCATTGCAATCGTTTCAGCTGTCACCGTATCAAGTAAACTCTGTTGCTCTTCTGGTAACTCTGTCCAAAAATCTTTATTCATAAACAATACATAGTTACTATAAATATGTTCTGTTAATGACAGATACTCTTGCGCCTCATAGAATCGCTCGGCATAAACTGAATAGAGCGAACTTTCTTGCGCATTAATTAAACCCTGTTGCAAGGAAGTAAATATCTCTCCCCATGAAAGCGGTGTTGGAATGGTTTCGACCGATTTCCAAGCAGAAATTTGAGTTGGATTTGAAGCAGAACGTATTTTTAAACCATCTAAATCAGCTAATGAATCAATTGGGGCTTTATTATTGGTAATACTTCTAAAGCCAAGTTCCATAAATCCTAAACCATGAAAACCTTTTGAATCCATTGCATTAAGAAGAGGTTGACCAATTTTGTCACTGTCCAATGCTTTATGTGCCTGATCTAAATCATCAAATAGATAAAATGTATCGAGTAAATTAAACTCTGGAACATAAGGAGAGAGTAAAACTGAAGCCCCAAAAGTCATTTGCAGATTGCCCTGCTGAACAAGTTCGGTCGTCTCTCGTACTCCACCTAATTGACGTGCCGGATAGATCTCTACTTCAATCTCACCATTAGAGCGTTGCTCTAGTTCTTTTTCAAAAAATAACATCGCTTTATGAGCCGGTGATGTTTCTTGGCTATCATGCCCAATACGAATCACAGTTTCAGCATTCGTATTCACACTTAAAAAGCCCAATCCAAGAGCTAACAATGTTATCTTTTTAAAATTCATATAAAATCCCTTTATAATAAGTATCTTGATCGTATTTAGGAAACTAAAGACCCAAATTATTGGTTAATAATTTGTTAATAATTTATTGCATACGAAGTCAATTTACATTATTCGCACAACAGATCAACCTTTAGAGACAGTATTGTTACAGAGATCACTAAAGCCAACTCTTTTTTACATTTATTGCAGCTAAAAATATTGATATATAAATCCAAAGAATTTGCTTGAAGGGTGTTTTTGAAGAATGACGATAATAAAGAGGTAGTAAATAAAAGTAGCTGAGTGACTGTTCAAATTAAGAGATGGCAACAACTTAAGTAATCTCAGTTGCTGCCTTTGTCTGAACTGTGGTATTGGATGCTTAAAGGTTACTTTTCGTTAAGTGAGAATCAAAATAGCTTGCTGCACCTAACAAACACGCATCATGACCACCTTGTGCAGAAATTGTTTTGACTTGAAAGATATGAGGTTGTTTAGTTATCTCTTTTTGTACCAACTGTAAATAACCGTTAGCGAGTCCGATACCTCCACCGATGACAATAAGATCAAGATCCAAACTGGCTTTTAAATTACAACAGAGCGTTGCAATCGCCTTAGCGCTATTTTGGATAATATCGAATGCTTTTTGGTCGCTTTCTAACATCTCAAATAACTGAATATTACTTATCTGCTCACCAAAAACTTGTTGAGCTTGTTTATGGATGGCGGTTCCAGAAGCAATGACTTCGACACAACCTTGACGACCACAACCACAACGTTCACCTTGCTGTTCAATCACCATGTGTCCAATATGACCTGCTAATCCACCAGCTCCTTTTTGGAGTTGATGGTCAATAATCAATCCGCCCCCCACCCCGGTTGAAACGGTAACATAAGCCATATTTTTAGCTTTAATGGTCAGTTGCTGATATTCAAACCAAGTAGCCGCTTGGGCATCATTCAATATAAAAACAGGAATTTTAGTCGTTTCTTTAAGTTTTTTAGCCAAGGGAAAAGGGGCAGGAAATGGTAACGTGACTGGATTTATCGCACTAATTCCTTCAGATGTGACTAAGCCAGTCGTCGAAATCCTGATTTCACTGCATAAATCAATTTCATGTTTACAGTTTTCAATAATAAGTTGATTAAAACTCTCTATTGTCACGGTTTTAGGTGTGGCAAATTGTTCTCTTGAAAGCAATTGACCATTTTCAATAATGCCATACGCGACTTTAGTTCCACCGATATCAATCGCTAAAATTTTCATAGCAAATCTTCCGTTTTTGAGTTTAATTCTTTCGTTTGATTTTCAATATGATTAGCTTCTATCTGACTATTGGCACTTTGTGTTGCAGAATTAAACCAATTCGTCACCACTTCTAAACGGGTAATCGCTGATCCAACGGTGACGGCAACAGCCCCATGTTCTATCGCTTCTGCCGCTAACTCTGGGGTGTTATAGCGTCCTTCTGCCATCGTAAAAAAGCCAGCTTGTGAGAATTGTCTTAATAACTCAAAATCAGGCTCTTCAGGAATGAGATCGCCAGTATATCCCGATAGCGTGGTACCAATAATTTCAACACCATGCTGATTAGCCCAAACACCATCTTGATAATTGGAACAATCTGCCATCGCAAAGCATCCCGCATCATGAATCGCTTTAGTGAGTACTTCACGGCTTTCTGGTCTGACTCGATCCGTCGCATCAATCGCAATAATGGTTGCACCGGCATTGGCTAAACCAATAACGTCCGCAACAAAAGGTGTGATCCTAACTGGGCTATCATCGAAATCACGCTTTACTATCCCAATCACTGGAATTTTTACCGCTTGAGTGACGGCCTGAATATTAGCAATACCTTGTATTCTCAATGCTTTTGCGCCAGCTTGCTCCGCAGCCAGTGCCATTGCCACAATAATAGCCACCTTATCAAGAGGTCCATTATCAACGGGTTGAATAGACACCACGGTTTGACCTTGTAACGACACTCTCAACTGCTCTAATTTATTCAAGTTAGTCAATTTATTGATCTTCATTATCATACTCCCTGTACCACCTACGTCATCAATTAAGCATTTCGCCTTAATCAAATATCAACAAAAATGGTTAAAAATAGATCACTTATCACATTTTTCAAAACTTTAATTTGAAAATTAAATTCATCACAATCATAATTTATGAAGATTATTTTTTCCAGAAAAAGTTTCATTCGGATTTGGAAAAAGTGATTTGGCTCATTAATGACAAGGAATGAATGATGAATAAATTAAATAAAGTAGCTCTTTCTCTCGCACTGGCAGGTTGTGCTTTTGCGTCTCAAGCTGAAACTACCTTAAAGATGGGATTACAAGCATCCGTTGGCTCTGTCGAATATAACTCAGCTAAATCTTTTGCGGATAAAATAGAGCAAGTGAGTAACGGTGAAATCAAAGTCGCGCTTTACCCAAGCGCTCAATTAGGTGATGATCGTGCGATGTTACAACAAGTGACTTACGGTGACTTAGATCTTACTTATGCAGAGTTTGGTCGAATGGGTCTATGGATTCCAAAAGCTGAAGCGGTCGCTCTCCCTTATGCCATCCGCGATTTTGACCATTTCCAAAAGGTCTATAATTCTGATTTTGGACAAGATATTCGTTCTCAAATGCTCAATAAGTTTGGTTGGCGTGCTCTTGATACTTGGTATAACGGAACACGAGAAACGACGTCAAATCGCCCCCTTGATTCAATCCAAGATTTCAAAGGATTAAAATTACGCGTACCTAATGCCAAGCCAAACTTAGAATTTGCAAAACTTTCAGGCGCATCTCCAACGCCAATGGCATTTTCAGAAGTTTACCTAGCACTACAAACTAATGCGGTTGATGGTGAAGAGAATCCATTACCTGCCATTAATACAATGAAGTTTTATGAAGTACAAAGTAACTTAGCCATGACTCATCATATTATTAATGATCAGATGGTTATTATGTCTGAAGCTTCATGGAAAAAGTTATCTGATACTGATAAAGCATTAATCAGTAAAACAGTCAAAGAAATTGGTGCTGAACATACTGCAACGGTTAAAAAGCAAGAAGCAGACCTTATCGCCTTCTTTGAAGAGCAAGGAATGAAAGTTTCTTACCCTGATTTAGCCCCATTCCGAGAGGCAATGAAACCACTTTATACTCAGTTTGAGAAGAAAGTTGGCGAACCGGTTATCTCTCAAATAAGTTCACTATAGAACACATAACTTATACCAAAAGTAATTGGCGTTGCTAGTAGGCAGCAAGAGAGAGAGGCTCCATGAGTATGGCTGTTCTATATGATTGGGGCGAACGAATGCAGCTAACAACCTAGCGACTTCAAGTAAGAAAGGTATACCTAAAGTAATTGGCGTTGCTAGTAGGCGGCAAGTGAGTGAGGCAGTAAATTCCCCCCCCTTTACTCGCCTCTCTCCTCCACTCCATTACACATTGAATAACAAGGATAAGGACAATGTTTAAGAAAGTGATTGAAAATATCGAAGAGATAATTACCGTGCCGTTAATGGTCGCACTGTTATTTATCTTAACTTGGCAGATTGCCACTCGCTGGTTTTTAAACTCACCATCATTATGGAGCGAAGAATTAGCACGTGTGCTTTTCATGTACTTATGTCTTATTGGTTCAGCCATTGCGATAAAAAAAAGCACCCATGTTAGCGTGACGTACTTTTCAGACAAATTACCTGAAAAGATTCGATGGCTATTAGTGATGACGTTAGAGTTCTTTGTCTTAATCTCAATCGTTGCCATTATCTATTTAGGTTACAAACATGTTCAGATGACCGCTTTTTTTGAGCTCATCACTTTGGGAATTTCGGTTAAGTGGATGAATTATAGCTTACCGGTTGGTGGCTGTTTTATGTTAGCTCGTCAGCTACAAAAAATGTACGGTATCGCATTTAACTTCAGAACATTCAATGTCTCTGACCCTCTAATCTAAAAGGTATTATTATGTTTGGTTCAATTGTTGGCTGGCTAACACTCCTTTTTGCTGGCATGCCTGTTGGCTTTTCTCTTATTTTTGTTGCTCTGCTGTTTCTCTTTTTCACTCAAAGTTCGGGCATGAATTTTGCCGCTCAACAGATGGTTGGCGGACTCAATAACTTCACGCTTTTGGCGGTGCCTTTCTTTGTTTTAACTGGCCATTTAATGAATAGCGCGGGGATCACTGAAAGAATATTCAATTTCGCCAAATCGATGGTTGGTCATATTACCGGCAGCTTAGGTCACGTAAATATTATGGCAAGCCTGCTGTTTTCAGGTATGTCAGGTTCAGCTCTTGCCGATGCGGGTGGCTTAGGTCAACTTGAAATTAAATCGATGCGAGATGCAAAGTATGATGATGATTTTGCAGGTGGATTAACGGCAGCCTCTTGTATTATCGGCCCATTGGTGCCGCCTTCTATTCCCTTAGTGATTTATGGTGTTGTTTCCAATACCTCAATTGGTGCACTCTTTTTAGCTGGAGCGATTCCAGGACTTTTATGTTGCCTTGCTTTAATGATAATGAGTTATTTTATCTGTAAAAAACGCGGCTACATGACACTGCCTAAAGCCACCTGTTCACAACGTTTTGTGTCATTTAAAGACGCTTTTTTATCGCTTTTAACACCGATTATCATTATTGGCGGGATCTTTTCAGGTAAATTCACCCCAACTGAAGCCGCGGTTGTTTCATCACTTTACGCACTATTTTTAGGCACGGTTGTTTATAAACAGCTTACTTTTGATGGTTTTATTGAAATCATTAAGGAGACCGTAAACACCACCGCTGTCGTCGCATTAATGGTGATGGGGGTTACCGTCTTTGGTTGGATTGTTGCTCGTGAACAGCTTCCTCAAATGTTAGCGGATTACTTTTTAACCATTAGTGATAACCCTTTGGTTTTATTACTGCTGATCAACTTGCTCCTTTTATTCTTAGGCACGTTTATTGAGTCTTTAGCACTATTACTCCTCCTTGTTCCATTTTTAGTCCCAGTGGCAGCCGCTGTTGGTATTGACCCTGTTCACTTTGGTGTGATGGCAATTCTGAACTTAATGATCGGTATCTTAACCCCACCAATGGGCATGGCGCTCTATGTGGTCTCTAAGGTTGGAAATATCCCATTCCATGTATTAACACGTGGGGTGATCCCTTTATTAGTCCCCCTCTTTATTGTGTTATTTCTTGTGGCGGTATTCCCACAATTTACCCTATTCTTGCCCGAGCTATTTTTAGGCTACGGACAATAGCGATAGATTTACCCTTCCATAAAAATTGAAAATAAGTGATTTAAAATGAAAAAACTAACCGGATTAATTGCTGCACCTCATACGCCTTTTGATAATCAAAACCAAGTCAATCTACCGGTCATCGATCAGATTGCTGAACTTTTGATTAAACAAGGTGTTAAAGGTGCATATATTTGTGGCACAACGGGTGAAGGTATTCACTGTTCAGTTGAAGAACGTAAAGCGATTGCTGAACGCTGGGTATCGGCAAGTCAAGGCCAGTTAGATATTATTGTTCATACTGGTGCCTTAAGCATTATTGATAGTTTAGAGTTGACTCGTCATGCAGAAACGTTAGATATTTTAGCAACATCCGTCATTGGGCCTTGCTTCTTTAAACCTGCCAATGTGGATGATTTAGTGGATTATTGTGCGGAAATCGCAGCGGCAGCACCTTCTAAAGGTTTTTACTACTACCACTCATCGATGTCCGGTGTAAATGTTGATTTAGAGCAGTTCTTAATAAAAGCAGACAGTAAAATTCCAAACTTATCAGGGGCTAAATTTAATAATATTGATCTGTATGAATACCAACGCGCTATCCGAGTGCTAGATCGTAAATTTGATATTCCATTCGGGGTCGATGAGTTTCTTCCAGCCGGTTTAGCCGTTGGTGCTATCGGCGCAGTAGGCAGTACTTACAACTACGCAGCCCCCATTTATTTAGAAATAATTTCAGCATTTGAACAAGGCGAGCATAAAAAAGTCGAACAGCTTATGGATAAAGTGATCGAAATCATCCGTATTCTGGTTGAATTTGGCGGGGTAGCCGCAGGTAAAGCCGCAATGCAACTCCATGGTATCGATGTTGGCAACCCGCGCCAACCAATTCGTTCTTTAACCGAAGAACAACACAAACTTGTTATAGAAAAATTTAAAGCAATTAATTTTATATAATATTGTTAATAAAAAGATGAAAGGAAGTTAACCTCCTTTCATCTTCTATCAAAATAGAGTGAATTAGCAAAAAAGAACCGATTTATAATGAAAGTAGTTACTGATATCCATCAAAAATATAACTATAATTACCAAGAGAAACTAAGAAATAAAATTTATAAGCAACATATATGATATCTCTACTATTTTAAGGTCTTATCCGTGAATTCAACCAATAATATCCTCGTTCGTCTTCGTTCAAATACGGAATCTTTAAGTAAAAAGCAGAGAGTCGTTGCAGATTATATTTTAGAAAACGCTATTGAAGTCCAATTTCAAACTATCACAGACCTTGCTCGAAATACGGCTACCAGTGAAGCGACGGTGGTTCGTTTATGTCGAGATATTGGTTATAAAGGTTACCCAGATTTTCGTATGTCTCTCGCTGTCGAATTGAGCCAAAAAGAGCAGCAGAAAAATAAACCATTAAATGATGATGTTTGTCATACCTCAATGCAAAATGCAATTACCAGTCTGCAAGATACCAATAAGTTAATCGATAAAAAAGCCATTGATCGCGTCTGTATTGCAATCCATAAAGCTAAATTTATTAGTTGTGTTGGTGTTGGTGCATCGAGTGTTGTTGGCCAATATCTGACTTACCGCTTAACCCGCATTGGTAAAAAATCCACCATGTATAGTGATAATCATTTAGCGGTGATGAATGCCAGTTGTGCAACGAAAGGGGATCTATGGTTTGCCATTTCAAGCTCAGGCGTCACCAAAGAGATCATTCAAGTTGCTAACAGCGTCGAAAAGAAGCAAGCGCCTGTTATCACCATCAGCAATATCAGTAATAGCCCTCTCGCTCGTCTCTCGACAGAATTGTTGATTGCAGCTAGGCCAGAAGGTCCATTAACCGGTGGGGCATTCTCTTCTAAAGTCGGCGCGTTATTAATTGTCGATATCATCATCAATCGCTTAGTGAAAAAGTATCCACAATATGACGACTCTATCCAGCAGACCGCAAAAGCAATTATTCCTTTAGTTAATGATTAGTTTTCAATTACAATAATTGGAGTTGCTAGCAGGCGGCAACTCCAACTATTTTAGGTATCTCTCAATCAACAGAGAATTAGATCTTTATTAAATTTCACACTATCTCCATTAGAAACTCTTTTCATATCGAGAAAACTAGCCTAACTTTATATCATCGAGTAAAACAGAACTTTATTATGTGATAAAAGAAAGGAGAAAGAGATTTGTTAGAAACAGACCGATTAATATTAGAACCTATCTCATATCACCATGCTCCTGCCCTTTATCGTTATTATTGCAACAACGCCGATCATCTAGAGCCTTGGGAGCCAACCAGAGATGAGGATTTTTATACCCTCAGATTTTGGCAACAAGTTGGCTTAAGCAGTGAGCATTCATTTTCTGAAGGGCGAGAATTCCGCTTCGCCTTAATTGAAAAAAGCAGCCAACAACTGATAGGTGTTTGCAACTTTACTTGTGTCATGGGAGGTGCTTTTCAAGCCTGTTATTTAGGTTATTCAATCGACCACCAGCATCAAAATCAAGGCTTAATGAGTGAAGGAATAAAAGCGGGAATTGATTTTATCTTTAATGAGGTTGGTCTCAATCGCATAATGGCTAATTATCTGCCTCATAATCGTAATAGCGCCCGAGTTTTAGAAAAGTTAGGCTTCGAAATTGAAGGGCGAGCAAAACGATATTTAAAGATTGATGGAAAGTGGCAAGATCATATTTTAACTGCAAAGGTCAGATAGCTTTTTATTCTTTCTATTTAATGAACCATGGCTAACTACTTACTTGCCGCCTACTAGCAAACGAATCAAGGAGACCAATGACTTAGTAGCCTCACGTTTGAAGTATCTATCAATTCTTATATTAAGTGCAAAATCACAATCATTAAACAAAATAGTTGCAGGACAAGCTGAATAGGAATATAGTCTATCGTAAATCGACGATAGACATTGTTTAATATAAGGTATAAAAATGAAAAGCATTACAATTTATGATCCATCAATGTGTTGTTCAAGTGGTGTTTGTGGAACTGATTTAGACCAAAAGCTTGTTGAATTCTCAGCAAACTTTAGCTGGTTAAAAGAACAAGGTTCTGACATTAAACGTATTAATCTAGCACAAGAGCCTATGGCATTTGTTGAAAACAGTGCTGTCGCTGCATATTTAGAGTTAATGGGTGAAGAAGGTCTTCCTTTAACGTTGGTCGATGGTCATGTTGCTTTAACTGAGCGTTACCCTAACCGCAAAGAGCTGGCTAAATGGGCTGATATTGAGTTAGTTGAAGAAGAGAAAAAACCTAGCAGCTGCTGCAAGTCAACTGGCTGCTGCTAAGGAGAAATAATATGGTCAATTATCTTAACGCTGTACCTAATTACCTTTTTTTCACAGGTAAAGGTGGAGTTGGTAAAACATCTCACGCTTGTGCATCTGCACTATCTCTTGCCGAATCAGGTAAAAAAGTTTTAATCGTCAGTACTGATCCAGCCTCTAACGTTGGACAAGTTTTTGATACTCAAATTGGCGATACCATTACTGCGATTAATGGTGTAGAAAATCTTTATGCGTTAGAGATCGATCCTCAAGCGGCAGCTGAACAGTACCGAGAACGTATTGTTGGTCCGATTAGAGGTAAGCTTCCTGATCCAATAGTCAAAAGTATTGAAGAACAACTGTCAGGCGCCTGTACTACCGAAGTAGCCGCGTTTGATGAGTTTACTGATTTACTAACTGATGAAAAACTTCAGCAAGAATTTGACCATATTGTCTTTGACACGGCACCAACTGGCCATACTATTCGTCTTCTTCAATTACCTGGTGCTTGGAATGAATTTCTAGAGCATGGTAAAGGGGATGCTTCGTGTCTAGGTCCACTGGCTGGACTTGAGAAACAGCGCGTAAAATATGCGAATGCAATTTCTGTGCTTTCTGATCAAACTCAAACTCGCCTAATTTTGGTGGCAAGAGCGCAATCATCTACCATTAAAGAGGCAGCTAAAACTCACCTAGAGCTTGATGATTTAGGTTTAAAAGGTCAGCATTTAGTACTAAACGGCCTTTATCCAACAAATCGTAGCGATGACGATCCATTAGCTGAGGCTATCATTAAACGCGAACAGAACGTGGTAGCAAATCTTCCGGCTGAGCTAAAACGTTTACCGTTATCTCAAGTTTCCCTGCTCTCTTCAAATATCTTAGGTTTAGATAATTTAAGAGCGCTTATCGATGAAAATATAGTAGTTAATCACCCAGTCGCTGCTACGCTAGTTGATGAAGAACAGTACAACTCATTATCAGATCTTATTGACCAACTTGCGCCACAAGGACATGGTTTAGTGATGTTAATGGGTAAAGGTGGTGTCGGCAAAACAACGATGGCGGCTTCCATTGCCGCTAAACTTGCAGAACGTGGCGGTAATGTTCACCTGACGACTTCAGATCCTGCTGCTCATTTGCGTTATACCTTAAATGACGATGCGACAAACTTTACGGTGAGTAAGATTGACCCAGTCGCTGAAACTGAACGTTACCGTGAATCAATTCTGAAAGAGAAAGGCGAAAATCTTGATGATGCGGGTCGAGCATTGTTAGAAGAAGATCTTCGTTCACCTTGTACTGAAGAGATTGCGGTATTCCAAGCATTCTCAGAAATCATTAAACAAGCTGAAGAGAAGTTTGTCATTATGGATACCGCACCAACGGGGCATACTTTGCTATTGTTGGATGCAACAGGTGCTTATCACAAAGAAGTGACTCGTCAGGATCAAGAGGTGGAAACCCCACTTTTAAAACTGCAAAACCCTGATCTAACTAAAGTGATTATTACTACATTAGCAGAACCAACCCCTGTTCAAGAGGCAGCTGACCTTCAGCAAGATTTAGAACGTGCCAATATCAAACCTTGGGCATGGGTCATCAATAACTCGTTGGTACAGAGTTCAGTTAAAGCAGAGTTATTAAAAGAGCGAGCGGCAAGTCAAAAGCCATTAATTGACCAAGTGATCAATCAATATGCTCAACGTACTGCTGTTGTGGCAATGCAAAAACAAGAGCCCGTTGGTATTGATGCATTAAAAGCATTAGCGAGTTAATTGCTATACCCAAAGTAATTGGAGTTGCTAGATTGAAGACGCAGATATTTAATCTTTTTAAATATCTGCGTTTTTTTAACAGACCACGTTGATAACAATGACTGACGGCTTATCCCCTTTGACCATCAGGGTAAAGATGAGGTAATAGCAGCTCATGGACATTAACCCGACTACCAAGGTGAGAGGCTAAAAGATACATCCCTCCAATTTTTCGATGTAAAAACAGGGCGTCGGAAGGCGGAGTATGCCAATAATTTTGTTCTAAACTCAAGACTTTACCTGCATCTTGTAAACGCTTTGAAAGATCACTGTTTTTAAAATCAAACTCATCTTGATAAATGACAGGCTCACAAGCCACAACCACTAGATCTAAAATCGTCTCTCGTTGTTCTGGCACAATATCTTGACTAAAAAAGCCTATCTTTTCCAGCGCACGATTTAATTCAACTTTATCGCCTTCCAGTACCGATCGAAAAGCAACTCGATAACCCTCGCTTATTTTTTCGCTATAGACTCGTGTTGCTCCAAAATCGAGTAATGCCACTCTCCCACTCTCTTTACAATAAAGATAATTGGCATAATTGGGATCCGTCTGAACCATCTTAAATTCAAACAATTCACGGAAAAACAGAGTGATTAACTGTTTTAATACTCGATCTTTCACTTCTTGAGGCTCATCAACTAAACTTTCAATCGCAACACCGTCGATAAACGTCATTGTCAATACGGTATCACAACTACATTCTGGATAAATATCGGGAACAATAAAATTTTTGTTATCATTTAATAGTGTTTTATATTGTTGAGCAAAATCGGCTTCTCTCAGATAATCCGCTTCATCATGTAGCTGTATTTTAGCATCCTCAAGTAACTCCTGATAATTAACACCCTTAGGGATCAGTCCAACGACATTCAGCAATGTGCCCACATTATTTACATCGCTATCGATACTATTTTTAACGCCAGGATACTGTACTTTTACCGCCACTCTATCGCCATCATCGGTATGAGCTTGATGAACTTGCCCGATAGAAGCACTGGCTAAGGGCTTATAGGTAAATGAGAGAAATAACGACTTCCAATCCTCGCCCAACCCTTGCTCCATTGTTTTGCTTAACTGTTTAGCAGGCATTGGGTCGGCATCGGACCTTAACCTTGCAAGAATCTTCGCCAGTTCAGGATCTAAAATATCCCCAGCATCCATAGACAACATTTGTCCTAGTTTCATCGCCGCACCACGAAGGTGTGCAAGTTGATCCGTTAAACGTTGAATATTACCGGGTGTCAGAAGCAGATCCTTAATTTGCGGCTTATTCCCCTGAGCTAATTGTTTGCTCCCTTCCTTGATGACATTGCCTGCTACTCGGGTCGCTAATGATGCAAAATTGCCAAAACGAGAAATTCTGTTGGTCGGAAGATCTCTCTCTTTCTTGGACATACCTGCACTCCTGAGCTCTGTGCTTTGAAATCAATAATGAATGGAATTACTGATAGTTAGTATAGTTGAGCAATTTAGAAGTGACAATTTGGGACAAAATTAGGCATAAATCATCGCAACACGATTATTTAACGCTAAATGACACTATTTTAAAATCTCATTTTTAACAGCTAGTTAACTTATTTTTAATTAAAGGGTATGCTAGCTACCAACAATAAATAATAGAAAATAAGGATATTCATGGAAGAGATCATTGAAATTCACCACGCCCAGCTTCCCCTACCTGATAAGACAAAACTCGCTTATCGAGCTTGGATGCCTAAAAATGCAGAACAGAAACCAGTACCAGTCATTCTTGAGTTTCTCCCTTATCGCAAGAATGATGGAACAATTGTTCGTGATGAAATCACCATGCCACAAACCGCCGCACAGGGTTATGCATGTGTACGAGTCGATTTACGAGGTTGTGGCGAATCAGAAGGTCTTTTTGATGATGAATATTCACCACAAGAGCTACAAGATGGTTGCGATGTTATTACTTGGTTAGCAGAACAACCGTGGTGTGATGGGAATATCGGAATGGTTGGGATCTCTTGGGGTGGTTTTAACTCCTTACAAATTGCAGCCCTTCAACCACCAGCGTTAAAGGCGATTATCACTCAATGTTCAACAGATGATCGTTATCGAGACGACATTCACTATTCTGGTGGCTGTCTGCTTAATGATAATATGGATTGGGCCGCTTTCTTTTGGGCTTATGCGCAAGCTCGCTCTCCTGATCCAAAATTAGTGGGCGAAAATTGGTTAGCGATTTGGAAGGAGCGGTTAGAAAAAATGCCTTTTCTTGCTAAACCATGGATAAAAGAACAGCGTAGAACTGACTATTGGAAGCAGGGATCAGTATGTGAAAACTATGATGCCATTAAAATTCCCGTTTATGCCATGAGTGGTTGGGCAGATGGTTATCGAAATACAGTATTTACCCTATTATCCAACCTTAAAGGTCCTAAAAAAGGGTTAGTGGGTCCATGGGCGCATAAATATCCTAATATTGCTTATCCAGCGCCTCAAATTGATTATGTCAAAGAATCCGTTCGATGGTGGGATCGCTGGTTAAAAAACCAAGAAAATGGCATCGATACCGAGCCTAAACTTCATTACTATTTGCAAGATAGCGTCAAGCCACAAACGGATTATCAACACCGAGCCGGTCAATGGGTATCTGAACCGAATTGGCCATCGACAAATACGGAATATCAAGCTCTCTATTTTACTAAAAACAAACTTTCAACTCAGCAATCGTCAACAGACGACATACCAGCAACAGAACAAAAAGCCTATCTATCTTCTCCTCAAACCGTTGGCTTAGATGGTGGTCGTTTCTGTGTTGGAATTCGTTTAGACATGGAACACCCTGATGATCAGCGTATCGATGATGCAGGATCATTATTTTTTGATTCAGAAGTGCTAACTGAATCCACTCCAATTGCGGGTGAAATTATCGCTAATTTGGCATTTACCAGTAAAACTAACAACGCAAATTTAATCGTTCGAGTGTGCGATGTTCATCCAAATGGTGAAGTGACAAAAATTACCCATGGTATTTTAAACTTGTCTCATCGTCAGAGCCATGAGCACCCTACTTTACTGAAAATAGACAATGAAGAACAGGCTACCATTTCACTCAATCATATCGCCTATGTCGTACCCAAAGGACATCAAGTTCGTGTTTCTCTCTCAACGGCATATTGGCCATTGATTTGGCCGAGTTCTGAAAAAGCAGATCTCAACTTTAATTTGCAACAGTGCAAAGTGACACTGCCTCTGAATAAAACCCCGACTATTTCATCTTTGGTTCCACCGTACAATCAAGCGGTCGAATTCAAAGGAAAAGCATTACGAAACTCAAATGGCACAAGAGAAGTAACCAAAGATTATAAAACAGGCATAACTACATTAAAAACCTTTGAAGATTTTGGTCATCAGTTTTATGACTCCTGTGAGACAGAAATAGATTTCACCATTGAACAAGCATTTTCGATTCATAAGGATGATCCTACTAGCGCAAAAAATGAAATTACTTTAGCGGTCGAAATGGGAAGAGAAAACTGGAGAACAGCCATTAAAGCGGATTATCAAATGACCTGTGACCGAGACTATTTTTATATTAAAGCCAATTGGTCGGCAAGTTATAACAATGAAACAATTTTTAATAAGCACTTTGATGAGAAAATATTGCGAGATTTTGTTTAATAACGCAATACAAAAATCAGCAACAAGTTATACCCTTCTTGCTTGGAGCTGCTAGGTTATTGACGGCGTCTCATTCACTTGTCGCCGACTAGCAACGCCAATTACTTTGGGTATAAATTTAACTAAACATCCATCAACAGAAGAGGCAGATTCATTATTGCCTACGAGTAAAAAAGTATTTTGCCTTTTCTGTATGATAAATCATCAACTAAATACTCTACTCCCCATTTTCCCACTCAAATATGTTAACCTAATTGCTTAGTTGTTACGGATTACAGCTATTTAAATGACAATGGAGTTAACAAATGATAAAAAATAGAATCACTCAAACACTTCTTTTTACTTTAGGTCTCTCTACCTTTTCAACCCTTTCTCACGCGGCCAACGTGCCAGATAATGTTCAATTAGCACCCCAACAAGAGTTAGTGCGTGGTAATGGAATGGAAGTGGCTTCAATCGATCCACATAAAGCGGAAGGTATGCCAGAATCTCATATTATGCGCGACCTTTTTGAAGGCCTTGTGAATCAAGATGGTGATGGGAATACCGTAGCTGGAACGGCAGAGAGCTGGCAAACAACGGATAATCGAACATTCACATTTACACTTCGTCAAGATGCAAAATGGTCAAATGGTGACACTGTCACGGCAAATGACTTTGTTTATAGTTTTCAGCGAATTGTCGACCCAAATGAAGCGGCACCGTACGCTTGGTTTGTAGAAACAATGACCATTAAGAATGCCACCGCAGTTATTAATGGCGAGAAAGATAAGTCTGAACTTGGTATTAAAGCCATTGATGAACATACATTAGAGATCCAATTATCTGAAGCGCTCCCTTATTTTGTTGATATGTTAAGCCATATGGCATTAAAACCGGTTCATCAGGAAACCGTAGAAAAGTTTGGCGATAAATGGACAAAGCCAGAAAACTTTGTCGGTAATGGTGCCTATCAAATCAATAAATGGGTAGTAAACGAGCGTATCGAAGTTGTTCGTAACCCACATTACTGGGATAACGAAAATACTGTTATCAATAAAGTAACTTTCTTACCGATAGATAACCAAATCTCGGAGATGAACCGTTTCTTCTCTAATGAGATTGATATCACTTATGAAGTTCCACTTGAACACTTTAAGCATATCAAAAAGAAAAATCCAGAGTCTTTAGGCGTCATTCCGAGCTTGTGTTCTTACTATTACGCATTTAATACTCGTAAAGCGCCGTTTGATGATGTTCGCGTGCGTAAAGCCCTCTCTTACACCATCGATCGAGATATCATCTCGAATGCTGTTTTAGGTCAAGGTCAAAAACCCGCTTACTTACTGACTCCAGAAGTTGTTGCAGGGTTTGAACCAAAAATCCCTGAATATGCATCGATGAGCCGTCAAGAGCGAACTAAAAAAGCTCAGGAATTATTAGCTGAAGCTGGATTCAATGAAGATAACCCACTTAACTTCTCATTACTCTACAATACGTCGGAGAGTCATAAAAAAGTCGCTATCGCGATTCAATCCATGTGGAAGAAGTCACTGCCTGTCAATGTTGATCTCTATAATAAAGAGTGGAAAACGTATTTAGACGATCAGCGTGAAGGGAATTTTGATGTGACTCGTGCAGGTTGGTGTGGCGATTATAACGAAGCATCGACGTTCTTAGGGTTAATGAAGTCAGGGATTGTTTCTAATCAGCCTAAATTTGCTAACACTGATTACGATGCTATCATGCAAAAAGCGATTACGGTTGAAGATAGCGTAGAGAGAAACATGCTTTACAATCAAGCCGAATCTGTATTGGCGAATGAAATGCCAATTGCCCCTATTTACCAATATGTCCAACCGAGATTAATTAAGCCAAGTGTGGGTGGATTCCCATTCAATAACGGTTTAGAACAGATCTATTCTAAAGATCTTTATATTAAAGCGAACTAATAAAAAAAACCAACTGCCAAATAATCTCTGGCAGTTGGTTTTCGACCACTTTAATAAATAATTAACCTAAGAAAGCGGCACCGTAAACTAAGCTACTGCAAATAACCCAAGTTGGATGAACTTTTAACTTATCTAACGTTACTCCGGCCACAATAAAGAGTAGTGCGAAGTGGAATAAGCCAGCCTCTAAACCTGAAACGACTAATTTATAGCTTAGAATGACCATTAAAGCCGCAATAACCGGTAAAACCCAAGCGCTTAACGCTTTGACTTTTGGTGCATTACGATACTTATATAGAATACTCATCGCTATAATCATAATAATGATTGTCGGTGCCGCCGTCGCAATGACCGCAATAATTGCACCGATTACACCACCAACCTCATAACCAATATAGCCTGCCATCTTAGTTGCAATTGGGCTAGGTAAAGCATTACCTAAAGCAAGTACTTCAGCAAACCGAGCTGCATCCATCCAAGCATAATTCCCAACAACTTGAGCTTCAATCAGTGGGATAATTGCAGGTCCTCCGCCATAACCAACAATATTTGGTATAAAAAAGGCTAAGAAAATATCTAAGTACATTTCCATAAATCACCCACTTTGCTTTGTTGATTTAGACTCAAGTTTCTTTTCAGGCTTTATAAATACACCTAGAATAACTGCGGCAACAATTAATCCAGGATGTACTCCAAAGGACAAGACAAGAATAAGCGAAGCCACTGACAAAATTGCTGTAGATATCACCCCCACAGCTTTATAACCTTTTAAGAAAAAGTCATAACATAACTTAGACATCATCCAGGCAACAACAGGTACCACTCCCATCGCCATTCCTTTGACCCAAGGTGTATCACGATACTCATTTAAAAGGCCTAATCCAACAATCATAACGATGATAATTGGAATAATGGTAGCAAATACAGCATTAATGCAACCGGTAACCCCTCCAACCTTATAACCAATATACCCTGCCATTTTTGTTGCAATTGGCCCAGGTAAGGTATTCCCGATGGCTAAAACATTGGAAAACTCATCGTCTTCCATCCATTTATAGTTATCAACAACTTCTTTATGAACAAGAGGGATCATCGTTGGTCCCCCTCCAAATCCAAAAATACCAATTCTAAAAAAAGCATTAAATAGATCTATTTGTTTTTTCATTATTATCTCTAAAATGCTGCAATTGAGCCGTCAGTACGCGCTTCTGTACCACCACATAAAACACCAGACTTAGGATCTTTCACAATGATCTGTCCTCGACCATAAGTCGTATAATCAGAAGCGACTTGAACATGATGTCCTTTGCGCAGCATTCCTGTCACAATATGATTTGGCATTGCTTGCTCTAAACCGATATTCATTCCACCCATCCATTGCCAACGAGGTGCATCAAGAGCAGATTGAGGATTTAAACCAAAATCAACCATATTCATTACAACTTGCATATGCCCCTGTGGCTGCATAAACCCACCCATTACCCCAAATGGACCAACAGGCTCTTTTCCTTTAGTGATGAAACCAGGGATAATTGTGTGATACGTTTTCTTATTCGGTTGAAGATAGTTATCATGGTTAGGATCCAATGAAAAGTTCTCACCACGATTTTGTAAGGCAATTCCTGTACCAGGCACAACAACACCAGATCCAAATCCGTGATAGTTGCTTTGGATAAATGAAACCATATTCCCTTCATTATCAGCAACTGCCAAGTAAACGGTGCCACCAGCAGGAGGCTTACCAACAGAAGGTTCTATCGCTTTACTTCCAATTAGATTACGTCTCGTTTGAGCATATTCATCAGATAATAATCCTTCAACAGATACTGACATCTTATCACTCTGGGTAATATAAGCTTGCCCATCAACGTAAGCAAGTTTCATTGCTTCGCACTGTTTATGGATAGTATCTAAATCATCACGGCTAGAAAATGTGTCATTTTTAAGCATGTTTAATGCCATTAATGCAACCATTCCTTGACCATTTGGTGGGATCTCCCAAACATCATAACCTTTATAGTTGATACTGATAGGTGTTACCCACTCAACCTCATAACGCTCTAAGTCACTTTTACGAATTAAACCGCCAGTTTGTTGTGAAAAAGCATCAATTTTATCTGCCAACTCGCCATGATAAAAACTACTTGCTTTCGTTGCTCCAATTTCACGTAGTGTTGATGCATGACCAGGACTTCTAAATAACTCACCAGGAGCCGGTGTTTTGCCTTCAATTGTAAACATCTCTAGCCAAGCTTGCTTCAACTCATCATTTAGTGCGGATGAAAATGTATTTTCTGCTTTTTCCCACAAGAAGCTAATAGTCGGTGAAACAGGGAAACCATCGTCAGCTAACTTAGCCGCTGGTTCCATCAAATCAGCAAAAGGTAATTTACCAAAACGTTCACTTAATGCAGCCCATGACGCAGGAATACCGGGAACGGTAACCGGAGTCCATCCATAAAGAGGCATCTTATCATGACCTTGCTCAGTCATTAGTTCAGGTGTTAATGCTTCTGGAGCAAAACTAGAACCATTTAAACCATATAATTTATCTTTGACCCATACAATAGCAAAGGCATCTCCACCAATACCACAACCCGTAGGTTCAACAACGGTTAGAGCAGCAGCTGTTGCTATAGCAGCATCAATTGCATTACCGCCATTTTTTAAAATATCAGCACCAATTTGTGCAGCCAAAGGTTGAGAAGTAGCAACCATTCCATTTTTTGCATAGGTTGCCATACGTTGTGATGTGTATGGGTAAGATAATCCATCATTACTAAGCATTTGTTACTTCCTTATTAAACATAACTCGATTTTTTCTATGTTGATAAATATTGTAAATTCCCATTAAAACAATAAAAACACCAATAACTGAACGAATATAGCCATCCATCATAAATAGTGGAATTGATAATGAAAAAAGCATGATGGGCATAAAGTAAGGAGCCCATGTAGCACTAATTGACTTCCCTTTTTGATAAAGAGGAAAGCATGAAGAAAATAAGGCTAAAATAATAAAAAACAGAGACCAAGGTCGCGTGATAAATACCATTAAATTAGAATCTGTTGATAATGCTCGAGAAAAATTAATTTCTGCGATATGACCCAACACAACACCCAAGATCATCGGTGCTAGTGGAAATCCTAATCCTTTTAATACAAAACCAACCATACCAAAAATAAATAAAGTCCATATATCAGCTTCTAAATTATTCAGAGAAAAAACACCTACCGAACAATAAAGCAGAATCACCGAAGCCAATGTATACATTGGTACGCGAGTTACTTGTACAAATGCTTTCAAACAAAGTGACTGTAAAGCGACCATAAAGAAATGGGCAATAAAGAACGCGATAAAAATCCCATTAGCTAAGACTGGCTGTTCACTAATAAAACCAGGACTTGGTACAATATTGTGAACCATTAATGCCCCTAACATAACAGCAGTTACCACATCCCCAGGAATACCCAGTGCCATCATAGAAATTAATGAGCCACCAGCAGTAGCATTATTTGCAGCTTCAGGTGCGATGATCCCATCAGGGTGACCTTTACCAAATTCGTCTTTCTCTTTTGAAGCTTTCTTAGCTTGATCATAAGCCAATACATTTGATATAGAACTGCCTGCTGCAGGAAGAATTCCAGTAAATACACCAATAACACTAGAACGACACAAATTTACCCAACTAGATAGAACCTGACTAATGGCTGCAAAATGATTAATCTTTGTTGCTTGGCCTGGATTTTTCATCAAAGGCTCTTTCGCTTTCTTTTTATCAGACAAATCACCAAGAAGCTGGGAAAATGCAAATAAACCAATTAATACTGGCAGAAAATCAAAACCATCAACTAGAAACTCAGTACCAAATGTAAAACGCTCAACACCATTAAGATCATCGGTACCAATACATGCAACCAAGAGACCTAATGCACCAGCAATTAGTCCTTTGACTAAGCTACCATTAGATAAGCTAGCGGTAATAGTCAAAGCAAAAAGAACTAATGAGAAATAATCCCAAGGCCCAAATTCCAAACCAATGTTAGCTAATTGAGGGGCCAGTAATACCAATACAATTGATGAAAATATGCCACCAAAAAAAGATGCCCAAACACCAATTCCTAATGCTAAACCTGGCTTCCCTTTTCGTACCAAAGGAAAACCATCAAAAGTTGTTGCTATTGATGATGGCGTTCCTGGAATACCAGTTAACATCCCGGACATTAAACCGCCAGATAATCCCCCGACCATCACGGAGATCATAGTGGCTAACCCTTGAATTGGGCTCATTCCAAATGTAAATGGTAATGTTAATACAATCGCCATAGTAATGGTAAAACCGGGGATAGAACCGGCCAGCAAACCACCAAAAGTGCCCGCAGCCATGAGCATCATTGTTTCTAAAGTAAACAACTGGCTTGCTGCATCTAAAACATCTACAAACATCTATTTATTCCTTAATACATTAGAGAGTAAAGTAACTCGCCTTCCGGTAAAAATACGCTTAAACCATATGTAAAGACGATATACATTACAGCGACGCTGCCAATCGCAATGACAAGGTGAATAAAAAGATATTTTAGGGTTTTATGACCAAGCATCGTTAAAACTGTAAAAACAAATAGACTGCCGCCAATTAACATTCCTAAGTAAGGAAGGGTATAAACAAACATCCCAAATAAAGAAAAAACAATTAAAACATTACGAGGAAAAAAAGTTTTCCAATTAAATTTTTCTTCATTTTCTGACTTTAATGAAGTTACAAAATAGATGACACACAAAATGGTCAGCAAAGAAAGTATAATTGTTGGCCATACATCAGAAGTAATTGTTCCATAATTTGTACGTTCA
This sequence comes from Vibrio sp. SS-MA-C1-2, assembly GCF_021513135.1. Taxonomy (NCBI): domain Bacteria; kingdom Pseudomonadati; phylum Pseudomonadota; class Gammaproteobacteria; order Vibrionales; family Vibrionaceae; genus Vibrio; species Vibrio sp. SS-MA-C1-2. The sequence continues at coordinate 1,827,106 of NZ_CP090981.1, read as the reverse complement.
ATACTTCCTAACGCATTAATAAATAAACCACATCCCATTAAAAGGATTAAACCTACAACACTATCCCTATTGATAAAGTTCATATTATCTCCTTAACGAACTTTTTCAAATAAAGGGGTATAACTCTACACCCCAAAATTATTCAAATATTATTTTACGTTATAAATGCCAACTTGCTTGGCAAGTGCTTCCCAAGATCCAAACTCTTGCCCTAAAGATTGAGAATAATCATTAGAAGCTAAGTATTTAACTTCAGTACCTTTAATTCGTAGTGTTTCTTTAACCTTTGTGCTTGCAACTGCTTTCGCAAATACTTCTTCATAATAGGCAACAATTTCAGGTGATGTCCCTTTTGGTAGAGCGACACCTCGACGTACACCGAATTCAACATCAAACCCTTGCTCCATAACAGATGGAACATCTGGCATCTGCTTTTGGCGATCTTCTGACGTTGTTGCTAATAATTTAATTGCACCGGTCTCAACATTTTTACGAGAAGAGGTTAGATTTGATAGACCAATGTGTGCATTTCCTGAAAGTAGTGCCGTCGTACGTTCACGTGTACCATCATAAGAAACATGACGAAACTTAACATTTAACGCCTCTTCTAACATCAACATTGTATAGTGTGATGTAGATCCTAATGAACCAGCGGCAACAACAGTATTAGGGTTAGCTTTTGCATAAGTTTGCAGCTCAGCAAGTGTTGAATATGGCTGCTGTCCATTCACACCGATATATTCAGCCGTTTCTGTTAACTGTGCAACAGGTAGATACCCATCCCAATTTACTTTTGCTTGTCCGCCAAGATAACTTGTCATCACTGATTGGTGAATAGCTAATAACTCACAACCATTCTTTCGGGTTTTCAAGAATTTCTTTGAACCCTTATTGCCACTACGACCAGGCATATTAACAACTTGTAATTGTGGCTTGATGCCTTGAGCATTTGCCTCTTCAACGATGGTACGAAAAATAATATCCGTTCCACCACCAGCGCCCCAAGGCACAATTAATTTCGCTGTTCCACAAGGCAAACGAATCTCATCACTTGCAAAGCTATTAGTAGAAAAAGCGCCTAAAACAAGCGCTGCCGATAAAGCTAATTTATTTTTTAACATTAAATCATCCCTGTGAATGTATATTTTTAATAAATAATCGATTATTGTAATAATTAATGCAAATTAGCGATTATTAGTAACAAAGTCAACAATTATGAAAAAAGGCATCAGGGAATGAAACAAACAAAAAGCACGCTAGTTTATCGAGAAATAAAGAATAATCTTATGAAAGGCCAATATTTACCGGGTGAAAAACTAAAAATCAGCGATTTAAAAGCAGAATATAATTTTAGTTTAGCCCCTCTTCGAGAAGCGCTTAGTCAACTAGCTGCACAAGGATTGCTCAATCAAGAGATTAACAAGGGCTACTCTATTCCTCACTTAAGCCTTGACGATATTTTAAATATTAAAAATGGGAGGGTATTAATCGAAAGTGAAGCCCTAAAATTATCATTAAAAAATGGAGATATAGATTGGGAAGCTAAGCTAATAAGTGCTCACCATAAATTAGAAAAATATTCATTAGCACCTGAGACCTTAGAAGAGTGGAGTTACGCTCATGAAGCATTTCATTCAATTTTACTTTCAGGGAGTACAAACCATTATCTAATCAATTTTTCGACTCAGTTAAATCTTGCTTTAAATAAATATCGCAGCATTAACGGTTCAGACGTTCTAATAAGAAAGACATTAGACAAACAGCATTATGAATTGCTTCAATGTGCTTTAAATCGTGATATAGATAAAGCAACAAAAATTCTAGTTGAACATATCGAACTATCTTGCCAATCTGCGATTAACTCATTACAAGAAGCATCAGAGAGTGTCAGTATATAACGCCAATAATTAGAGTGGCTAATAGTCGAAAGCACATGAAATTCAATGAGTATGGGTATAGTTATAGTTATAGTTATAGTTATAGTTATAGTAAATGATGGGACAAACAACTGTAGGTTTCATTTTTTTATTAATATACAACCCTAGTAACTTCAAGAATCGCCGTAATATGATGACAGTAGTATTGCGTTGCTAAAAATAAAATAGCAACGCAATACTATACCTAAAATAATTGGCGTTGCTAGTAGGCGGCAAGTGAGTGAGGCTCCATGAGTATAGGTGTACTATATGATTGGAGCGAATGAGCGACGCCAACAACCTAGCAACTTCAAGTAATAACGAGATATCAATTAATTATAACTAGAATGATTCACCTCGTTAATAACTTGCAACCGCTCCGTCAGTTCTTCCTTCTGTACCACCAATTAAAACACCAGTTTCTGGGTCTTTAACGATGATCTGTCCGCGTCCAAACACACCAGACTCAGCTTCAATTTTAATATCATGCCCTCGCTGTAATAAAGATAAAATAGAATGATTATCTAACGATTGCTCGACTAAGACAGTTTTTTCTTTCATCCATTGCCAACGTGGCGCATCTAAAGCCGATTGTGGGTTTAACTTATAATCTATCAAGTTCATCGCGACTTGAAAGTGTCCTTGAGGTTGCATGAATCCCCCCATAACACCAAACGGCCCTATTGGTTGACCATCTTTCATAATAAAACCAGGAATAATGGTATGTAACGTCTTCTTTTCTGGTTTTAAATAATTTGCATCATTTTCATTCAATGAGAAGTTATGACCTCGATTTTGCAAACTAATCCCTGTTTCAGGTACCACTAACCCTGAACCAAACCCCATATAATTGCTTTGTATGTAAGAGACCATATTCCCATCTTTATCCGCTGTTGCCAAATAAACAGTGCCCGATGATTTAGGATTATCGTGAGTGAACACTTGAGCTTTATGGCTAATTTTTTTGGCTTGGGATTGTCCATATGATACAGATAGAAGATCATCAGTAGAAAGATCCATATCAGCAGGGTCAGTAATATAATGTAATCCATCAGCAAAAGCTAACTTCATTGATTCAATTTGAAGATGAAGATCAAGCTCGTTTCGAGTTTTATTATATTCATGGTTATTTGCAATATTCATTGCCATTAAAGCAATAATACCTTGTCCGTTAGGGGGTATTTCACAAAAATCATACCCACGATAATTCAACGATACCGGTGTTATCCATTCCACTTCGTGTTTACTTAAATCATCAAGAGTAAAATAACCACCAGTTTTATCTGAATATTCAACTATCTTTTTAGCTAAATCACCATAGTAAAAAGACTTCGCATCGGTCTCACCAATCTCTCTCAAGGTGCGAGCATGGCCTTCTAACTTCCAAACATCACCAAGTTGAGGGGCTACGCCATCTTTAGTAAAAGTATCAAACCAAGAAGAAAGTGGTAACTCAGGCTGGTCTATTCTAATTTTATTAAACTTCTCAACTGCCTTCTTCCAGTATTTGGCCAAAGTAGGCGAAAGTGGGTAGCCATGTTTTGCATATTCAATAGCGGGGACTAAACATTCTAATAAAGATAAATTCCCCCAGCGCTCAGAAAGTGCAGCCCATGCTGATGGAACGCCAGGTACAGTAACAGGTTCCCAGCCATAACAGGGCATTTCTGAATGTCCTTGCTCTTTTAACATCTTTGCTGTTAAATTTTTGACTGACTTTCCAGAAGAATTTAAGCCATGCAATTGATCTTTCATCCAAACAATAGCAAAAGCATCACCTCCGATACCATTGGATGTAGGCTCGACCACCGTTAATGCAGCGGCTGTCGCGATTGCAGCATCCACGGCATTGCCACCTTGTTGTAGAATTGATAAGCCAGCTTGTGCCGCTAAAGGTTGCGAGGTTGCAACCATCCCATTTTTTGCATAAACAGCATTTCGCGCTGAAGAGAATGGGTATACAGGTGAATGAAGATCCATATCATTATCCTTAATGTGATTTAGGGTCAAATGCATCTCTTAATGCATCTCCCAAAAGATTAAAAGCTAGCACTACACTAAAAATTGCTAATCCAGGCCAAACTGCCATCCATGGAGCTTGAGTCAAAAAACCTTTAGCTGAATTCAACATGCTTCCCCAACTTGCCTCAGGAGGCTGCTGTCCTAAACCTAAAAATGATAGACTTGACTCAGCAATAATTGCACTCGCTAAAGAGAGAGTGACTTGAATGACTAACGGTGCAGATATATTAGGTAAAATATAACGTATTAAAATCCCTGTATGTGACACACCCACAGATATTGCAGCTTCGACATATTCAATATGTTTAATGGATAATACCTGCCCTCTCGCTAAACGAACAAAAACCGGCACACTAGCTAAGCCAATAGCTATCATTGCATTCGTTAAATTAGCCCCTAAAGCAGCCGCGATAGCAATAGCTAAAATTAAAGATGGGATTGCCATTACTGCTTCTGTACAGCGAGATATGACTGCATCTACACGACCGCCAAAATACCCAGCTATCATTCCTAAGGGCACACCAATTAACACCGCGATACCAACAGAAAAAAATCCAGCCATTAAGGATGCTCTTGCGCCGTAAAGTATCCTAGATAAAATATCACGCCCTAATTCATCTGTTCCCATTAAATGATGTAATGAAGGAGCTTGCCGTATAGCTAACCAATCCGCTTTATTTGGAGAATAAGGGGCAACTTGAGGAGCAAATATTGCCAATAATGCAAAAGATAAAATCACGATTAACCCAAACCAACCAACTTTATTTGCCTTAAATTTCAGCCAAGTTCGGTTGTTTTTTAAAGAAGTGAAAAATCTATAATTACTTTTAGGCTGTAGGACACTAATATTGGACATTACCCCACCTCTTGATGTCTAAGTTTTGGATTAAATACGTAATAAGCAACATCGGCTAAAATATTACAAATAATAAAAGAGAGCGCAGAAAATAGAACAACGCCTTGAACAACAGGAAAGTCACGGTTATACACAGAATCAACAATTAGCTTCCCTAACCCAGGAATAGTGAAAACTTGTTCAGTTAAAACAGCTCCTCCCATTAATTCACCAAATTGAATTGTAGAGAGTGTAATCACTGGGATAATTGCATTTTTTAAACCATGCTTAATAAATATAATGTAACGATTTACACCTTTGGCTCTTGCTGTGCGGATATAATCTGCATGTAAAACCTCAGACATTGCCCCTCTTGTATGTCTAAATAAGACAGCCGCAATTCCAGTACCCAAAACTAAACTAGGCATTATCATTGTTTGTAAATTTAACAGTAGATCTTCTTGAGGACTGACATATCCAGATGCAGGCAATACCCCCCATCGAACAGAAACTAAAAGTATTAACATAAAGCCTAGCCAAAAGTTAGGTATTGATTGTCCAGCTAAGGCGAAAAAACTAGATATAACATCCCATTTGGAATTTTTTTTAACAGCAGCAATAACCCCCATTGGAATACTAATTAAAAGAGCAATTAGCATTGATAAAAGACTAAGTTCTAATGTGACTGGAAGTTTTGAAATTAAAAGTTCCATAACAGGTTGTGCTGTTCTTATCGATGTCCCAAAATCACCTTGAACTACGCCACTCAACCAATAAAAATATTGCATCAGTACAGACTCATTCAAATGATATAACTCTCGAATATAAGCTAAAGCTTCAGGGCTCTTATCCTCACCAGCTAAAACTAAAGCAGGATCTCCCGGTATCATTTTCTGCAAAATGAATATAATAAGAGATATAAGAAATAAGGTTGGAATAGATGATAACAATCGCTTAAGTATAAATGTAAGCATAAAAAATCCCTTTTAAATGACTCACCAATTAAAAATAATTGGTGAGTTTAGTCTATTACTGTTTAATTACATCTCTAAGGCGAGGCATTCCATCACCATACCCCTTAAAACCAGTAATATCTTTGCTTACACCCCATTGCCATTTTGGATGATAAAGATATAGATAAGGACGATCATTTAAGACAGTTTTCATCGCTTGTTGATAGAGATCGACTCTAATCTCATGTTGATCTTCAGATCGTGCTTTTGAAATTAAAGTTTGAACATCATTATTGTTATAATTATTTTCATTTAAAGCCCCACCTTTAGAATAATAACTAAATATATTACCATCAGGATCTATTCGCCCGCTCCAACCAATTAAAAACATCTCATAGTCACCTTGAGCCTGTTTTTGGAGAGATGTTGCAAACTCCGTTGCTTTAATATTCAACACAAATCCAGCTTCGCCAGCCATTGCTTGTATTACTTGAGCAATATGCAAGTTTTCAGTCGTATTTGGCACCATAAAATCAATCGTTGGATTTGGTTTTCCAGCTTTTTCTAATAATTGTTTTGCCGCAGTAATATCTCTTGCAGGAAAAGTGGCATTTTTATCATAAAAGCTACTATTAGGCGGGACCCACTGATTACCAGCTATATATTGATTGGAAAAAACAACTTGATTAACAATATTTCGATCAATCGATAATTCAAATGCTTTTCTTACATCCGCATTTTTAACAGCTGACTCTTTACCTTGATTTAGACCGTAACCTAAGTTGAATGTAATCCCATTAAAGCCAATACCTGCAGCTTCAACTAGTGTTAATCTATCCTCAGATTTTAAGCTTGCTATATCTGTTGGCGCTATTCGTTCGGCAATATCAACTTGACCAGACTTTAAATTAGCTAAACGGATTGTCGTATCAGGAAGAGGTAAATAAGTGACTTTCTCAAAGTGGTAATGATCCGCTTCCCAATAGCTGTCATTTTTATCTAGCACTATTTTGTCCTGTGCTACACGACTCTCAAATTGATAGGGGCCACTACCAATTGGCATTTTAGAAAACGCTTCATTTGCCTGTTTTGCCGCTGTCATTGAAACCATCATTCCAGATCTATCGGCTAAAGCAGCTAAAAGTGGTGAGAATGGTTCACTTAGGTTAAAGCGAACCGTGTATTCATCAACAACATCGACAGTTTCAACAATTTTCAGATCCCCCTTACGGCGAGAGCTTTCCATGTTCTTTGAACGATCAATATTAAATTTAACAACTTCGGCATTAAATTTAGATCCATCATGAAAAATAACATCATCACGTAATGTCATTTCTAGACTTCTCATATCAGTGCTCCAAGCCCAAGATGTCGCCAGCATTGGTTTAAAACTTAAATCCTGATTGATATCGATAAGTTTATCAAAAATATTTGTAAATACTTCACGTCCAACCATAGAGGTGCTTGTATCAGGATCAAGAGCATCAGGATCCGCATTAATCGCAATAGTTAAATCTTTGGCATAAACAAATGGTGACAATGTCAGCATTGCCACCGCTAATACTTTCTTCATAAAATATCCTTATTTATTGTGTTTTAAACTGTTTCTAATTTAATTTTTTTGCTTGCAGAGAAATGTTTATATAACTCACTTCTTTCAATATATTCTTGTGTATATTGATTGACAGAATCATGACTATTTATACCCATAATCTCACTTTCATATAAACAACTTGATCTATGCAATTTATCTGTTGTTTTTAAAGCCACTCGATGGTTCAAACAATCATCTTTTGCATACCGACATCTAGATGCAAAAAAACAACCTTTGGGTAACTCTAAAGGTGATGGAATTTCACCAAATAAAGGTGAAATACTATTCCCACCAGCAACCGGGTGAGGTATCGCAGATAATAATGCTTGGGTATAAGGATGCTTAGGTTGAGAATAAATCTCATTTTTGGATCCACTTTCAACCACTTCGCCAAGATACATAACAAGAACTCTATCTGCCATATGTTCAATAACAGATAAATCATGAGATATTAAAACTAAAGTTAAACCAAATTTAGCCTTTAACTCATTTAAAAGATTAATGATTTGAGCTTGGACAGAAACATCTAATGCAGATAATGGTTCATCTCCAATAATCAATTCGGCTTTTGTTGCTAATGCTCTTGCTATTGCTATCCTTTGTCGCTGTCCCCCACTAAATTCCTGTGGGTAGCGATTCGCATAACTTGGATTTAGTCCAACTAGATTAAGTAACTCTAATACTTCATCCTCTAATTCATCGCCTTTTAATTTATGATGAATCTTCAATGGTTCAGATAAAGTATCTCTAATTGTCATCCGAGGGTTTAAAGAAGCAAAAGGATCTTGAAATATCATTTGCATATCTTTTCGGGCATTCCGCATCTCTTTTTTGTCTAACTCAATTAGTGATTGCCCCTTAAAGAAAACTTCTCCACTACTTGGTTCATGCAGTCTTAGTAATAAACGTCCTAAAGTAGACTTTCCGCACCCAGACTCTCCCACAATTGCTAATGTTTCTCCGGCTTTTACAGAGAAGCTGACATTATTAACAGCATTTAAAACTCGCTTTCCTGGTAATAAAAACTGCTTACTTAAATGATTAACTTCAAGAATATTATTAAGCGACATATTTACTTTCATCCTGCACATTAAGTGTGAAAAAAGACTCTAGTGGAGTAAACCAACAAGTACTTTTATGTTCATTCTGATGGTAAGTTGTTGATGGCTTCTTTTCACATTGAGGCTGAGCCATTGGGCAACGTGTTCTGAAACGACATCCACTTGGCATTTCAGTTACAGGAGGTACTAAACCTTCAATAGTATTCAGTTTATTGATATTCTCACCAATACGAGGAATAGAGTTTAGTAAGCCGATAATATAAGGATGTTGCGGTGACTCTAGAATTAAAGATGTTTTACCTTGCTCAACAATTTGCCCTCCGTACATAACAACGGTCTCATCAGCAATATTTGCTACAACACCGAGATCATGAGTGATCAGGAGGATTGACATCCCTTCTTCTTCTTGTAATTTTTTTAGTAATTGGATTATTTGAGCTTGAACTGTGACATCTAAAGCCGTTGTTGGCTCATCGGCAATCAGTAATTTAGGCTTATTAATAATAGCCATCGCAATCATCACTCTTTGACGCATTCCACCTGATAATTGATAAGGGTATTCTTTTAGCCTATCTTTCCCTTGAATTTGAACCTTTAGAAGAGTTTCAACAACAAGCTCCTCAACAACGCTTTCCGACAAAGACGGATTATGCGTTATGACAGCCTCTTTTAACTGATCACCAATAGTTAATGTTGGGTTAAGCGATGTCATCGGTTCTTGAAATATCATCGCAATATCTTGCCCACGCAATAATTCAAATTGAGGTTCATCTAGAGATAGTAATTCAGTATCATTAAATGAAATTGAACCAGAAAAGCTTAAGGATGAGGATGAGGAGGTTTGGTTAATTGGATGCTGTAACCCCATAACAGTTAAAGCAGTCAAGCTCTTTCCACAACCACTTTCGCCAACTAAGCAGGTGATTTTTCCTTTTTTTAGCTCAAAGGATATATCATCAAGAATTTTAGCTTGCCCAATATGCGTATCAACATTTAAGCTTAAGTTAGTGATTTTTAGTACATTGCCTTCCATTGCAATCCATCCTGTTAAGAATCATTAATAAAAAAATATCGATATTTTTACAAAATGTCAACAAAACAATAATGGTATACTTAATCAAAAAAATTGCATAAATTATATATAACTCACTCAATCACATTAAAAAATAAGGGGCATAATATGTCGATAACTACGGCAGATAGTCTATATACCTCGCTTAAACACGAGATTATAAAGGGGACTTATCCGCCAAATAAAAAACTAAAACTTTCAGAAATTAAAGATAAATATAACGTTAGCTATAGTCCATTACGTGAAGCACTGTCTCGTTTATCTGAAACTAGATTAATTACACAAACGGGTCAAAAGGGCTTTAAAGTTGCTGATCTGTCTCTAGATGATTTCTTAGACATTGTAAATCTTCGTATTCAGCTTGAACTTCAAGCATTAAACGCTTCGATTATTAATGCAGATATTGAATGGGAAAGTAAGCTACTCGCAGCACATCATAAATTAATTAAACAGTATCAAATAACCAAAATAAACACCTCTATTGAAGAAATTAATTTATTGGAAAACTTACATAGTGATTTCCATCAAATGCTTCTTTCTAAATCACAATCTAAGTGGTTATTATTTTTTATAAATGACTTAAATACACAATTTGATCGTTATAGAAGATACTTTTCACCCTATACGTATCAAAATTCGTCAAGTGTTAATGAGCATACTGACATTCTAAATGCCTCTTTAAATCGTGACGCTAATTCTGCCGCTCAGTTATTACAAAATCATTTAACTCACTCTGCAAATGTAATCATTGAAGCGATTAAAGAAAATACTTCTACTTACTCGACGAGTTAGTCAGTTGACTTTTTCAAATTGAAATTGTTATAGTATCGTACTAGCCAGCAAGTACGACATATTAAAGGACTAATATGAAACGAAAAACATTAAAAACAGCCGCGTTATTTAGCTCTCTCTTTAGCCTCAATCTAATCAGTTATTCAATCATTGCTGCCGAAGTGCCAGAAGGAACTGAACTAGCACAACAACAAGTTTTAGTTCGTGGTAATGGCATGGAGATTGTTTCCATAGACCCTCACAAAGTTGAAGGTACACCTGAATCTAATGTTATTCGCGATCTTTTAGAAGGGTTAGTTAATCAAGATAGCAAGGGTGATATGGTGTCTGCCGTTGCCGAAAGCTGGATGAATCAAAATAACTCAACGTTTACTTTTAAATTACGTAAAGAAGCAAAATGGTCAAATGGAGATCCTGTTACCGCCGACGATTTTATTTATAGCTTTCAACGTGGTGTCGACCCTAAAACAGCTTCTCCCTATGCTTGGTACTTTGAAAAAGCAAATATCGTCAATGCCAGTGATATCGTTAAAGGATTAAAGGGTAAAGATCAATTAGGTATCAAGGCCCTTAATCCCTACACTCTAGAGATTAAACTCAATAAACCAACGCCTTATTTTATTAAAATGCTAGCACACACAGCAATGAAACCGGTGCATCAGCAGACGATTCAACAGTTTGGTGATAAGTGGACATCACCTAAACACTTTGTAGGAAATGGAGCTTTTGTTCTTGCTGACTGGGTGTTAAATGAAAAGATAGATTTGGTGCGTAATCCTAATTATTGGGATAACCAACATACTGTTTTAAACTCGGTGACTTTTTTACCGATTGATAACCAAGTTTCCGAAATGAACCGCTTCTTATCTGGCGAAATTTCAATCACTAACGATATCCCCTTAGCCAATTATCAACACTTAAAGAATAAATACCCTGATAACGTCGTCACTAAAGGGAACCTTTGTTCCTATTATTATGAGTTTAATTCGCAGAAAGCACCGTTTGATAATGTAAATGTCCGAAAAGCCCTCTCCTACGCAATTGATCGAGATGTCATTGCTAATAAAATCATGGGGCAAGGGCAAAAACCAGCTTATACATTTACCCCTGAGATTGTTAATGGTTTCAATACAACAAATGAGGATTATGCTCAATTAACCCAAGCTGAACGTGTTGAAAAAGCAAAGAAACTGCTAGAACAAGCAGGATTTAATGAAGAGAACCCTCTTTCATTTTCTCTGTTGTATAACACTTCCGATAACCACAAAAAAATAGCGATTGCGGTGCAATCTATGTGGAAAAACAGTTTAGGAGCAGAGGTTCAACTAGAAAATAAAGAATGGAAGTCTTATGTTGAGTCACGAAAATCAGGCGATTTTGACGTAACACGAGCAGGTTGGTGTGGGGATTATAACGAAGCATCTAGTTTCTTATCCGTACTGCAATCAAATAACTCAGCCAATACTGGTCAATATTTTAATGCTAAATTTGAAGACCTATTGGATCAAGCAACTAAAATACAAGATCTCAATCAAAGAGGTGAATACTACACTGCTGCTGAAAAGATACTGACACAAGATATGCCTGTAGCACCTATTTATCAACAAGTCAGTACACGTTTGATCTCAAAGCAATTAAAAGGGTATCCTATTAATAATGCAGATGACCGTATTTACTCAAAAGATCTCTACATCATAAAATAGATAAAATTAAAATTTATAAGGATATATTATGGATATTATTTCCCATCTTCATGGACACCGCTCAATTCGCCAATATAAAGATCAAGTGATTCCAGCAGACGTTTTAGATGAAGTATTACAAGCGGGTATTCGAGCATCATCATCAGGTAATATGCAATCTTACTCCATCATTGTGACTCAAGATGAAGAACGACGCCAAGCATTATTTCGACCACATATGGAACAAAATATGGTGGTTGATGCCCCCGTACTTTTGACCTTTTGTGCAGACTTCCGCAGAATGAAAAAATGGTTAACGTTAAATGATGCAAATCAGAATTTTGATAACTTTATGAGCTTTATGATTTCTGCGATTGATGCAACGTTGGTTTCTCAAAATGTTGCGATTGCCGCTGAAGCAAAAGGTTTAGGTCTATGTTATATGGGGTCAACTCTGGCTAACTGTGACCAAATTGGTGAAATCCTTGAACTACCTGAAGGCGTAGTTCCTGTTGTTGGTTACTCTTTAGGTTACCCTGATGAAAACCCAGAAGTTCGTGACCGCCTACCGATGAATGGCTTAATTCACCAAGAAACTTATCATGACCACAGCGATCAAGAGATCATTGATATCTATAAGCAGCGTGAAACTGATGGCTGGAATCGTTATATGAGTATTCCTGAGTTAAAAGAGAAAATAGAAGCTTCAGATGTGAAAAACCTAGCTCAACTTTACACCTCGCTAAAATATACTCGTGAATCACATCTAGAGTTTTCTCAAACAGTTCTTCATTATCTGGAAAAACAGGGATTTATGAATCACAAACCTGACTAATCCCCCTTTTAAAGCCACTTTAAAATAATGAAAGGATACCTAATTGCTAACGAATATAATGTTATCGTTAGCTATCCTTCATTCCTTCTTTTTATAGATATCTCTAATTTTATGAGAGAAGCAGTGATTAAATACCGACAAACAATAATATTGCCAAAATAATTAGCGTTGTTCCTAAGCGGCAAGAAAATGAGGTGGCATGAGTATAGATTGACTATATGATTGAGCGAATGAATGCAACCAACAACCTGTCAACTTCAAAATTACGAAGGGGATATAAATGACGATCAGGTATAGATAACGCTTCAGAAAGCTCTATCATTAAATATCCTCAGCGAGAAGGGATTCCTTTTATTTATGCCTACGACTAAAGAGCTTTTAAAAATAAGCAATGTTCGGTACTTTATTATGTTTCGTACCTGTTATTTTGCACGTTTTTATTATCCGGTATTCACCCTACTCTATTTAGACTATGGTTTAACGCTCTCACAATTTGCCTTATTGAATACTGTTTGGGCTGCAACCATTGTTTTGGCTGAAGTTCCTTCGGGAGCTTTTGCTGATACATTAGGTCGAAAAAAATTAGTTGTACTCTCTTCAATCATTATGTTTATTGAGATAGCGCTTATTGCTTTCGTTCCGACAGGTAATCCCACTTTTCTATTTTCAATATTCTTAATCAACCGCGTTTTAAGTGGTTTAGCAATGGCTCTTGCGAGTGGAGCTGATGAAGCTCTGGCTTATGACACATTGAAAGAACAGGGTCATGAAAAAGAATGGCCACAAATTTTACAAACGTTACTGCGTGTATCATCGACAGTTTCGATTGTTGTTACGATTGTGGGTGCCAGTATGTATGATCTAAATGTGATGGGTTATATTTTCAATTTTTTTAGTTTTACTGCGCCAGAATCAACAAAAGAGATCATGAGGATTCCTGTTTATGCAACGTTGATTGTTGCACTATTGGCTTTGTACGCTGCCATTAATATGGTTGAACCTAAAAAGAACAATCAGATAAAAATCGAAGATAGAAACAATCTGACTAATAAAGAAACGAAAAATGCCAAAATTTTAGCTAGCTTAAAACTTACAATGCAAACAGGAAAGTGGGTTATTGCCACTCCTAGCGTACTATTTATCTTACTCTATTACAGTCTATTTGAGCAGACATCTCGTATGTTTCTCACCATGAACAGTCAATATTATCGAGCGATTGATATCCCTATTCTCTATTTTGGTTTTATAGGTGCTGGAATTAATATAATGAGAATTGTATTCGCTGGTTTTAGTCGGCGTTTAGCCGAAAACATGAAGCCTATTCACTTTATTCTTATGATGGGATTAGCAGCGACCTTAACTTATTTTGCGATTGGTTTTGGTTTTTCTATCTATGGTTTAATTCCTGTTTTAATTTTAGTTTTTATCACGACCACGGTAAATATGTTTATTAGTTACCATTTAAACTTGAGAACAGAATCACACCATCGTGCCACTGTATTAAGTTTTAAAGGATTAGTGTTTAATATCGGTTACGGTAGTATTGGATTACTATATGCCTATTACTACGCTTTGATTTCTAAAGGTTACACAAAAAAAGAGATAGATAATGATGTGGCATTTTTAGCTTCACTTCCCGCTTTCTACCTCTATTTCATTACTTTATTTATTATTTTAACATTGTTATTTTGGCGAAAAAACAGACAGCGAAAAGTTTGGTAGATACTTCCTCATCATGCTGATATTTCATACTATACCTAAAGTAATTGGAGTTGCTAGTAGGCGGCAAGTGAATGAGGCCCTATGAGTATAGGTTTTCTATATGATTAGGGCGAATGAATATCGCCAACAACCTAGCAACTTCAAGTAAGAAGGGTATATCAGTATGATGAGATAACTAAAGAGTTCCTTAACACTGCTTTATTTAATCAGCGTTACTTTAAAAACATTTTACCTTAAAAAGACTTTTCTCATCACTTTAACCATCAAATCTCGATGTTTAAGGATCAAGCGATTTTTTGGTAACCAAGCGCTCGAATGCAAAACAGTTTTCGCTTTAGAAAAAGTTAAGAAGCCTTCATGGCCATGATAGTGTCCCATCCCTGAATTTCCTACTCCACCAAATGGTGCATCGTCTGCTGCAACATGATAAATCGAGTCATTAATTGCCACTCCACCACTATGAGTATTTTCAACTAAATGTGAAATTAAAGCTCGATTTTTAGACATAATATATAAGGCTAATGGTCTTGGACGTGCATTAATATATTCCGTCACTTCTGCAATATTTCGGTAGGTCATGACGGGTAATAATGAACCAAAAATCTCTTGCTTCATCACTTCCATATCAGCGTTAACCTCTGTGATGACTTGAGGATAAATTCGTTGTTGATTAGCTTCAATTTCAGCAACTGAATGAATCGTTGCACCTTTTTCCTTTGCATCGTCTAAAAAGGAGATTAAACGCTGATACTGACGTTTATTGACAATATTGGTCTGATTATTATCACCATCACTCTTTAAATGATACTCGCGATAACGTTGGATAAAGATTTCAACAAACTCTTGCTGGCGATGTTGAGGGACAAAAATATAATCAGGCGCAACACAAATCTGGCCTGAATTTATCGATTTGCCAATAATAATTGCATCAATGGCAATCGACATCTTAATTTGATCATCAATGATCGTTGGAGACTTCCCACCGAGTTCTAAGGTGATTGGTGTTAAGTTCTCCGCCGCTGATTTTGCCACCCGCTTTCCAACCGATGAAGAACCAGTAAAAATAAGATGATCAAAAGGCAAGGATGAGAATGCGGCGCCAATATCAGCTTCACCCTCAATGACTTGAACATGGTCAGATAAACCAGATAATAACTGGCGAATTGCTCCATTAGCATTAGGTGTAAATTCACTCAGCTTTATCATCACTCGATTGCCAGCAGCTAGAGCTTGAATTGTTGGGCCTAAGGCTAAAAAAACCGGGAAGTTCCAAGGTGTAATAACACCAACAACGCCCAATGGTTGATAATGAACTTTAACCGATGATGGTGCTAATAATAGCCCTGCATGACGTTTTGATGGTTTCATCCATTTTTTTAGATTCTTAAGGGCATAATTAATGGCAGCAATACTCGGTAAAATATCAGCAATTAAGGTATCAAACTCGCTACGATAACCATAGTCTAGCTTCAGAGCCTGATAGATTTCTGATTCATTGGCTAATAATGCCGCTTTTAGCGTTTTAAGTATTTCAACACGTTGCTGATAGGTCGGTGCAGGAGCCTGATTATAGCTTTGCTTTAATTCGTTAAACTTTTGCTGTAGTTGTTCTGATGTTACTTCATTATTATCCATGATGTTCGCCTTTATCCCAATTAAATAAACACTTAAATCGTCGTACACGCTTAATTCTCAATACCATTTGATTAAACATATGATTTTATTTTTTATTCGCTAACGTCCTGATATCTAAACTTGTTAATCGCGTCACGCCATTCCTACCAGAAGGTTCTATTAATCGTAGAACGGCTTTAGTCATAGTGGTTGCCTTTATGGGCAAATAATTTCTCAATCGTCCAATCATTAACGGGGTAATCATTTTCATGATCCATTGTAAAAATTGTTCATCTTTGCGGGTGACTTCTCTAGATCCAACTAAAGGGCCTGGCTGCAAAAAAGTAACACGTTTAAAATTCAGACTTTCCACCTGCGTTTCCATCTCACCTTTGCATTTTAAGTAGTGAGAAAAACTATTTGCATTGGCACCTATACATGAAACCACAATCAAATGTTCTACACCGATTGTCTTCATCTGTTTTGCTGAGTTAACAACCAAATCCACGTCGATTTCTCTTAACTTAGCTTTACTGCCCGCTTGTTTTATTGTCGTTCCTAAACCAATAAAACCAATTGTAGCTTCAGCTATCGTATCAAGATGAGTTTCGAGGTAGCTTTCAAGATTGCTCTCAAAATTTGGCCATTTTGGAAAAACTAAATTAGGATCGATATAACTCTGTAACTTAGGATGTTCTATATTTAATCGACGGCGAGATAGCGTAGTCACTCGACTCACTTGGTGATGATTAAGTAATTGATTTAATGTTTCACTTCCCACTAAACCCGTCACTCCAGTCATTACAACAGATAATTTATTACTTAGCATTTTTCATTCTCCCCACAACCCGACTGCAACCATAACCTTATCATACAACCATACATACCGACCGGTCTAGTTTTTATTTATTATTTTAGACTGGACGGTCTGTTTTTCTCACTCTACAATAGCGTTGTGAATTGTTGGGTATGCTATCGATAGGTTTATAGACATTGAAAGACTTAAAACAGAAACTATTAAATGTTGGCTTTGATATTATCAGTGAACAAGGGTTTACTGGGGTCGGAATAATGAAAATTATCACCGCTGCGGGCGCAACAAAAGGATCTTTTTATCATCATTTTAAATCTAAAGAAGACTTTGGTGCACAGATGCTCCATAACTATTTTGAAGAGCATATTGCTGTCCTTAATGGATTTTTTGAAGATACAAATTACAGCTATCAGCACCGTTTAGAACGATACTTTGATCACTGGTGCCAAGTAAAATTAAGTAATGACTTTCAAATTAAATGCTTAGTAACTAAGCTGTCTGGTGAACTATCCAGCGCGTCAAATCTAATGAAAAAAGAGATGAATTTAGGCACAGAGAAATTCACTGAATCAATGAGCTGCTTATTACGAAACGGCACAGAAAACGGTGAATTTAATGTTGAAGATTATGATGAAACAGCAAGGGCCGTTTATTTTCTTTGGTTAGGCAGCACTCTATTTGCATCTTTAAATAGAGACAGGGGGATACTGGATCAAGTTATTACCCAAACCAACAAACTAATTCACTAACAGGTATACCCTTGTTACTTGAAGCTGCTAGGTTGTTGACTGCGTCCATTCGCCCCAATCATATAGAGCCTCTATATTCATGGGGTCTCATTCACTGTACAACTGATGATTATTTAGCATCTAACGTTAATACGGCCTTACGACCATCTGTATGTAAATCAACCCGATTATCTAATAGGAAGACTCGATTAGAGGCGAGTTTTTCTTGTTCAATCAGATAAACTTTTACTGCTGTCGCTCGCAGCTTAGCTAACTCAACTAATTCACTTTCTGCTATTAATTGTTCATTCCAGACAAGATTGTACATCGTCATCACTGCTCGCTCGGTTACTTGTTGTGGTGTTAAGACTTCATCTTGGTTTTCAGCAATCACTTGCTCTTTTAACAGGGCTAAATCCTGCCCATTTTCACGTTCATAGAGTCTTTCTAACGCATCAGTTAATTGACCGGTTGTTGGAAATTGACTCGCTGAAAGTGATTTAGGCAACTGACTAATCGTAATCTGGCTCTCTTTGGCTAATTTCGCTTTAAACTTATTATCTCTTAACGCTTCTCTGTCTTTATGTGGATCAATACTACCTTCAATATCAAGAATCAGCTTTGGGCGCTGTTCTAGGCCGATAGCTAACTTTTCTAAATTACGTTTAGCTTCAACCGACAACCGAGCACTCCCTGCATAAAAATCAACTTGATTTAACTCATCACTATCACTGTCGATTAATCCAGCTAACATCGAAAAGGGCGACGTAACCGCTTTAGTAATAATGTTACCCAATGCCTTGATAATAATGCCCCCCACGCTGAAACTAGGATCATCTATATCACCTGACACACCAACACCTAGATCGATAACACCATCACTATCTTGCAATAATGCGATAGCTAAACTGACAGGTAGGCTGGTTGCTAAATCACTGTTACTCGGTTTGCCTAACGTTAATTGATCAATTACAACATGATTACTGCCCACTAACTGGTTATTATCGAGTTGATAATTAAGGTCAATCGAAACTAACCCTTTATCAATGTAGTATCCAGCATAAGTGCCTGAGTAAGGGTTTATTGACGTTAACTCAACATCTTTAAAATTAAAATCAAGATCAATAAAAGGTTTTTCTAAAAATGGATTAATCTCACCATTTAAATTCACTGGCGCATAACGATCAATCTTCCCGGTCATATTAACCTTTGCAGGTTCCACCATTTGTGACGAAAATCCAGTTATATTCCCATTAATCAACTCAATACTTGCTCCAAAATTAGGCCTTAAAGAGTTGTCTGCAAAGAACGCTGACCCATCGATAAAATTTATTTCTTTAATCGAAACCAAAAGCGTTTGATTTTGAGAACTCTCGTTTGAGTGACGATGTAAATCTGACGTTGGATTCGCAACATCTTGCTTTTCACCCTCCGTTCCCTGGCGATGTTGATTAACGACTAGATCACCAATATTGGTACTTTGATCTTCAGCAATAATCATTCGCGCATAAGGTTTCATAATCTTTAATTGTTCAATATTAAGTTGATTATCAATTTGTGAAAATCTAATATTATTAATATTTAAGGTCTGCCATTTTAATAAATCTTTTTCATGGGCTTTATCGATAATATCTAAATCAGTCACCGATAGCGCACCATTAAACGTTAACTGTTTAGCATTAAAATCACTGTTTATATCACCTTGAAGATTGAACTCACCTTGCTTAACATCGATATTTACATAGTCCGATAAATAATTTTGCAAATCATTTAGAGCGAAATTTTTAATCGTTAACGCGGTATTTAATTGCTCTTCTGCAACATCAACCTTTCCCTTAGCTATTATCTTTCCTGTTTGGTTAATGCCAATCTTAAATTGATAATCTATTGGTTTAGTTAGAGCTGAATTAATCTCTCCCGTTGTTAAGGAGATATCATGTAATGACCAAAAATTGGTCTCTTTAAACAATTTTTCAGTCATGTTGAGTTGATAATCGCTTAAATCAATCCCACTTAAGGTGATATTCCAAGCTGTAGTTGGATCTAATTCTTCAGACGTTTCAGGGGAATCGTCGCCAGTATTTGATTGTTGATTGATCTCATTTTGTACCATTGAAATAGGTTGAAATGCTGTCGCAATATCGACACTTTTCTTATCGATGGTCGTGTTGACCACTAAGCCATAAGTATTCAATGAGTGTATTGAGACTTGTTGCTCATTTAAGTTAATTTCAATATCGTCTAATCCTGCATAACTTAAATTAACCAACGGTTTTTCTTGATAATTAAAGTTAATATTAGAAAGCGATACACTCCCCTTTTCAACGTTAAGATCGAGTTGATTATCAATTAAGGTAACCTGATAATTGGCTGACAGTCCTAATCGCCCAGAAATTAACTTCGCCTTAAATTGCGCTGAAATGAAATCCCAAAATTGCGGCAGCTGAATATTGCTCAAATTAACATCACCAATAATATTTAGTGGTGTTAACTGAATTTTACCAGAGGCTTGTATTTGACCACCTTGACGCCCAAGAATATTAATATCGTAATCATTACTGCGAGTTAAATGGGTAATTTCAGTCTCTACATCGATATTTTTAACTTTAGATTGCAAAGTATAGTGAGAGTCAAAATAAGGAATTTTTAGACCGAGTTTAGGATAATGAACATGGCTGTTAGTTAACTGATCGACAAAACTAATATTGGCATGATAAATAGAAAAATTGGAGATAATAAAATGAGGGATTTCATTTGATTTATTTTCAGGCTCCGTGACTGGCTGTCTTTTTTCTGTTGTTAATTTACTAATAATATCTGAAAAGTTAAATAACAAGCCTGAAGCATCATTTAATCTCTCAATATGGACAGATGGTGTAACTAGCTTAATATCCTTCACTGAAAACGCAAGATTATAAATAGAGTCCCAAAACTGATATTCGAACTGAAGAGCTTTAAGTCCTGCAAAAGGTTCTCCATCTTTTTCTGCGATAGAAAAGTTATTGATTGTCACTTCTAGGGTAAAAGGATTAATTTTAAAACTGTCTAATTCAACGTGGCGTCCTACAACCTTTGATAATTCCTGTGGCAAGTATTTTTCAACACTTTGTGGAATGACAATACCGAGGATAAAAACAAACAGCAGATAAACGAAGAGTAAAATAGCAAATATACGTTGATAAATAGCTAATTGTTTATACTTTGCTAGAAAACCTGTTGAAGCATTAGACGTTGAAGACATATCAATAATTCCATTTAATTTTAGCTCATCTAGTAGCTTATATACAGTTGATATTTGCTACTAAATCATAGATATAACTTCAGGTTAGCTCAAGTCTGTCTCTTTATCTTTCCTATTCGAGATTTTAATATTATTTCATTTACGCCAAAAATAATTGACGTTGCTAGTAGGCAGTAAACGAGTGAGTGAGCCCCACAAGTATAGATGTACTATATGATGAGGGTAGACGATCGGAGTCAACAACCTAACAACGTCAACGAATATAGGGGATGGCCTCCCACCTTAAACATCATAAAATAACATAAATAAAAAGAGCGACTCTATCAATGGCTGATAGGTCGCTCTTTTTAATCACTAATCTCTTTTAAAAAGAAAATTATTTATTTGTAGCCTTATTTATCCATCAATATTTTCATATCAACCAATAAATAGTAAAACAGCGCTAAATTGAACAATGAAGCCAATAATAACAGGAACCGATGTACGCTTGACGACTTCAAAAGTTGATAGCTTTGCTCTACCAGCAGAAACAATCACACATGCAGCCACAGGTGAAGCCGCTCGACCCATCGCACTGACTTGTTGTACAGGTAACATCATTGATAATGGGTTTGCGCCCATAGAATGAGCAATCGTAGGGATGACTTCAACAAACGCTAAGAATGCAGCATTGCCTGATCCCATCACAACCGAAGATGCACCAACTACCAAGCAAAAAAGTAGTGTTAATCCCATAAATGGCATTCCTGCACTCTTAGCACCGATAATCATATGCTCTATTGCACCGGTTGATTGAATACCATGCGCAAATACACCTGCGGCAACCAGCAAGAAAACAACCGTGGTAAAAGCATTTCCCATGCCTTTCATAAAGACACCAAAACCATCAAACAGGGATTTCAATGAACGAGTTCTGATGCCTTCACAAACCATAGAAATAAAGACAGCAATAAGAACAATCGTTGTGACATCTAGCTTCACGGTATCAATGACTAATTTACTAAAAATCACCGCAAAAATAATCGGTAAAAATGGTAAAATAAAATAAAGATTTGGCGCTGCAACGTGATCCTTATTTTCTTCATCTTCTAAAACTGAATTATCAACCGAAGCTCCTCCTTTATTATCAATATATGACTGCCAAAAGACATGAGCAACACCAATAGCAATAGTCGCAACAAAGGAAGTTGGAGCTTGATAATTAACTAAATAATCCATTAACTCCATATGTAGGGCTTCGCTTGCTCGGATTGCATCAACACCAATAGGAGTAAATGTTGTTGCAAGCGTAGAAGCAATAACTGCTGCTGCCGCACCTCTAGAAATACCTAACCCTGTCATGATTGGAAATAAAGTCACTGAAAGTAACACAGCTAGAGCCGTTGCACTTGGTATCGCCAGTTGTAATAACGCTCCCACCATATAGGCAAAAAATAATAATATATTCTTATTTTTTATCATGGATAGCGGCTTTATCGCTTGCTTTACAACGACTTTATCCGCCCCTATATGACTCATATACTCTGAGAAACCGACCAAAGCCATAATCATTAGACCAAGTGCACCAGCCCTATAACCCATTAAATACTGGATATATTTGAATGGATCAAAAGCTGCAATATTTGTTGCAGCTACTTTTGATGGTAAAACACTCCCCCAGCCAAAAATAGAGGCAGAAAACATTAAAATTAAACCAGCAGAGAGTAAAACAGGTTCGGTTTTATACCCTTTTAAAATTAATCTTGCCGCAAAAACAATAACTAAGATAACTAATAAAATTGAAAGCATCTTAATTATCCTTTTGCGCTATTTATAACAATGGTTTGAATAACGTCAGACGCTGCTTTAAGGCTTTTTAGCGGCAAGTATTCAAAAATAGAATGGAAGTTATGAGCCCCGGTAAAAATATTCGGACAAGGGATCCCATCTTCAGAAAGCACGGCTCCATCATAACCGCCACGCATCGGGATCACTTTAGGCTCGATATCATTCTCTTTATAAGCATTTAAAGCAAGATTAACCGGTGAATGTGCACTCTCATCAGTAGGTAAAAAGTTAGCCACATTCTGGTAACGATCCATCAGTGTTAATTGAATACAATTATCACCATAAAGCAGTTTAAATGAAGAGACTGCATCCCTAATAAATTGACAACGTTTTGCATACCCTGTTTGAGTAAAATCACGAATATCAATATTTAGCGTCGTCTTTGCACTATTTCCGTCAATCTTCTTCATCCAGTAGTAACCTTCTCGACCTTCTGTTACTTCTGGTGTTTCGGTTTCAGGAAAAACGCCCATAAACTTCTGAGCTAATAGCATCGAATTTTTTAAATTACCTTTGCTATTCATCGGGTGTGCTGATTGCCCAATAAACTCAACAACGGCATTGCCCGCGTTCCAATTCTCATGGACAAACTCACCAATACCACAACAATCTAATGTATAACCAAAATCTGCAAAATCAGGGGTTTTAAAGGCTTTTGCACCTAATAAGCCTTGTTCTTCATCGGGTAAAAAAGCCACTTTAATGGTCCCGTGGGCAACCGCTGGATTTTCATCAAAGTAATGCAGCATATCCATGATAGCAGCAATGGCCGCTTTATCATCAGCCCCAAGCAGGCTTTCACCATCAGTAACAAAAATTTGATCGCCTGTGTAACTTGTCAAATCAGGATTATCAGAAACGGTGAGAACCATCCCATTTTCAAGAGTAATATCACCACCAGTATATTCCACAAGAGAAGCATGGGTATCCGTTGTTCTTTCTGCACTTGTATCTAAATGAGCAAAGAAGGCGATAGTAGAAGACGTTTTATCCGTATTCGAAGGTAATTCAGCGGTAACAATTCCATTGTCACGATGTTCAATATTGTCGATAGAATTTAATAACTTTAATTCACTGACTAAAAGCTCCCCAAGCTTCCATTGACCTAAGCTGGATGGAGAGGTTTTACTCATTGGATTAGTCGTGGTATTAATTTTTGTATAGTTTAAAAAACGATCTGCTATATTCATTTATCTTTTCAGCATAGTGATTCATATTGAGAATCAAATGTACTACCCAAAAAGTATTACTTAGTTGATATAAGTCATTCTTATATGTAACAAATGAGTCATTGATCATATTAATGTGAGCCACCTAACACTTTACTTGGAGGTGCATCAACTCAATGTCTTATAAACTTTTGCAATTCACTATTTTTCTCAATCACTGCTTTCATTGCTTTATACCCTGCATCCATTGCCGCTTTACGCTCTTCATAACCACCAAACTCGGCTAACCCGGGATTAGATGGTGTTGGGACAACCAAAATATCGGCACTCTCAACTTCCTCTTTGGTGGATATGCAGCTCTGTAACCAGAAGGTATTGGATGAGACATCAAAGGCCGTATACTTTAATGGGGGTGGTTGACTACAAAAAACATCAACGCCAATAACAAAATCGGCGCCTAATTGTCTTGCCGCATACACAGGAACTAAAGAGAGTACACCGCCATCAACTAAAATATCTTCATTATGATAAACAGGCATAAAAATACCCGGTACGCTTGATGACGTTTGCACAGCTTGTCCGATGTTACCCGCTGTAAACATCACTGCCTTCTGTGTCGATAAATTGGTTGAGACAATAGCTGTTTTTATCGGCAACTGGCTAATATCTTGCTCACCTGTACTTTTATTGATCCATTTGGCTAATGCTTTCCCCTTAATTAAACCTTTAGTCGACAACCGAAAATCAGTTATTTCATGTTCAGAAAAACCAAACATGATTTTTTCTATTTCTGGGTAATCATGGGTTGCATAAAGTACCGCAGCAATAGAACCTACAGAGGTTCCAGTTACAATATCGGCTTTAATTCCCGCTTCATCAAGCGCTTTTATAACCCCTAAATGCATCATTCCTCTAGATGATCCACCACCAAATGCAATTGCTAATTGAGGTTTTTTATCATCCTTTAACTGTGGTTTCTGTTGCGGTTTTTTTTGTATTTGAATATTTTCAGCCGAAAGTTGATCGTATTTATTTATATTAGAGCAAGAGGCTAACCCCAAAACACCCATCGTAATTGCAAGTAATCGAAATCTAGCCATAATTTACCTTTTAATCTTATCCAAATGCTTTTGTTGTTCTACGATTTCTATTTTCTCTGTCTCAATCGCGACTTTTGCAAAGTTAAGGTGTGTCATTCTTGGGTTCCAAATAGAAGCAGGAACATGTGAAAACTTATCATAGTATTTTGGGTCAATTTCTAAAACGAGTAAACTGACCTGATCTAACTCTATTCCTTCGACATTTGAAGAAATAGAAAGCGTAACCGTCTTACTTTTAGCATAACTGAGTAATAATTGATTCTGTTTTATATCATGACTATCCTCGCCCTTAAAAGTTGCCAACTCTTCGGGGAGAATATAAGGGGTTTGATGATCACCAAAATTAAAATTTCGTTTTAACAACATATATTTATGCGGTATAGGCTCAGACGAATTCCACCAATGCGTATCTAACGCTGCGAGTACCGCTTGACTTTGCACTTTATCTACGGCGCCTAACTCTTTCAGGGTTGCATTGATCAACAAGGTT
This sequence comes from Vibrio sp. SS-MA-C1-2, assembly GCF_021513135.1. Lineage (NCBI taxonomy): Bacteria > Pseudomonadati > Pseudomonadota > Gammaproteobacteria > Vibrionales > Vibrionaceae > Vibrio > Vibrio sp. SS-MA-C1-2. Next base: position 1,801,639 of record NZ_CP090981.1, on the reverse strand, counting down.
AAGTTTCTATCATATTCTGTCGTACTTAAGGCTTTTCTCTGCATAATTAGATGAAGTGAAAGCTTTGCCCCTAGCATATTTGAATAAAGGTCTTCGATAGAATAAGCGGAAACCCCTTCAGACCATCCTTTAAAGCTTTCATACCCACTCCATTGTGAGATCTCATGAGACTCTGCTTTAAAGTAAGCAAGACGAGCAGCAAGATGCGCCGCAATCGTCCACTTTTGTTCGTCAGTTAAAGCGTGAGCCTCAAAAAGCTTCATTTCAACATAACGAACACCAATCTCATTGGGTAGTTCTATTCGATGTTCTTGACCTAAGTTTTTTAGAATTTCAAAAAAGAGCCCAATCGTATCATCGGCAGTATCCCTAACATGGGCCATATCAATAAATCCACCATGGCGAGTATACAATATACCGTTGTTTTCACTCCCCCCACTCCTGTCGGTGAAAGTGATTTAGAGGTACTAGAGTAGACTCCACTGGCAAACTTATGAGGTCCTATTTCATCGATTTCAATGACATTATGAAGATGGAAAAATGGAACAGGAATCGGGCCAAAATTGACTTTTTGCAGGTCGCCAAATGCACAGCAAGGACGGACATTTTGAGGCACGATCAAATCAGGGTAATCAAGCGTATTCAATGTTGATGCTTGTTGATCATTATTATTATCGACCAAAATAGCTCTCACTTCATTCGATGTTGGCACCGTCGTTGTTTGCCAGTCATCCGAAGAGCAGGCCACTATAGAACTAAGAGACAATCCGATAAGAGAGAGTTTAAAAACTGATTTTGACGCCATATAAAATAGAAATCCTAATTTACAAACTGAAACTAGAAGAGTAGTTCAGAACTAGGGATTTTATTGACTTTATTATTGTCGAGTATCCAGTGGTAAACTAATTTAAAATCAATAAATTTCTTTTTCAACCACACCAATCACATAGATAAATTATGTGATTGGGTGGTTATGTAATGCCAACGAATAAAAGTATTCACTCAGTTATATAGCTAAAATAATTAGATTTGTTAGTAGAAGAGCGAGTGCAGCCAACAACCTAACGACGACAAGTGTAAAGGATATATATCACTCTAATGAAATATAACGACTGCCTTCGTAAACATATGGCTTCTGAGTTAAATTGGGGCTCATCACACTCTTACTCTCATCAATTTGATCAGCTTTTATCCTTGTCCAATCAAAGAAACTATCAACAAAGTCTCGCATATAATAGGTCTTATTCACTAATTGACCTGTGTGTTTACTTTCAGAATCAATAAAGATTAATGGGATATGAATGGCATCTAAAGAAAATAAACGTCCTACCCCATGCACTTTATAAGGAGAATAATTCACATCTGTTAACCCATGGTCTGAGAAATAAACAATCTTATAAGGCTTATTACTCTTCTTCATGATGGTATTAACTTCTGCAATATAAAGTTCAGTGTTGTAAATTGCATCTTTAAAACAAGAGCGCTCATCTTTTGAATTAAAATCTTGAATGTGAGTCTTGTAAAATTTGGTTCTTTTACAGAATGAAGGGTGTGATCCCATAGTATGTAAAAAAACCAAATGCCCTGTCTTACCATCAGTCAGGGTATTTTTAAGATCAACTAATAACTTATCGTCACTTCCTGCGGTAAGAAAACTGCCTTTGTTATGAAAGACGACTTGGTTTGCTCGTTTAGCTAAGACACTGATTGGAGTGTCATATTTACCAATAAACCCTTGATTTGAGAACCAAGCTGTCTTTAATCCAGCTTGGTTGGCCAAATCAATAAGATTTAGATTAGTATTAATATTATCTCGATGATTAACACTTAGAATACGTGGGATAGATTCTCTGGTATTCGTTGCAGGAGAAATAGCATCAGAGATAAACTGCCACCCTTTATAAGACGATAAATCTGCACCTTGATAATAGCTAAAAGACTTTCTTGGTGCTGACTCTCCCACTATCACAACATAGTTGTAATTTAATGTTGTCTTATCTGCTTTAACATTTGTCCATTCAGAATGAATCGGTTGATTCTCTTCTTTCTTTAATTGGTAAACTTCAAATGAACGATAAAATAGTTCAAAGTCATTGACCTTTCTTGCTAAGAGTTTGGCTTGATTTAAGATATCTTGGGTTTGAATACCCGTTCGTTGATGAATTTGAATCAGTCGTTCTGCTCTATGAGTAAGATCTGGAATATATAAAACCAATAAGGTTATCAATAAAATTTTATTACTCTTATTATCTATATTTATATTTCTAGTTGAATTAAGAATATAAAAATAAGGAATAAATAGAAACAATAGATAAGGGGTATTTAAATCCTTTATATATTCAGAGGCTTCAGTCGGTGTAGTATCAATAATTGAAGCTAAAATACTTAAATCAAAACTACCAAAGGTAATACAGATATAACTGGTAGACAGCCACAGAATAGTTAATAGAATAACGGTTAATAAGTGGAGTCTTTTTTAAGTTAATAAGTAATAACAAGGTAATAGTAGTGGCTATGCCACTATATAAAACGGTATCTAAGAGAGCTGGTAATAATTGACTCTCTTTATAACTGATTCGATACCAATACGGAGCTAAATTAATTAAGAATAAAGTCAAGAAATAAAGCGATAATCTTAATTTGTTATTATTCATGATCTTCACATTAAAAAATTGCGTAATAGAGAGAAACCAACCAAACACCAATGGCAATGATTGTTGCAATTAATACAGCAAAAGAGCCTAAATCTTTAGCAAAGCCGGTCATTTCATTAAACTCGGTTGAGATACGATCTAATGTTGTTTCAATCGCCGTATTCAATGTTTCAACTAATAAAACGAATAACACACTAAAAATCAAAACCAAATAATGCCATACATTCTGAGCGATAAAAGCGGCAACTGGAAGGGAGATGATAAATGCAATCATCTCTTCTCTCATGGCTGCTTCGTGTTTAAACGCGTGCTTCACCCCATTGAGAGAATTATTAAAAGCAGAGATCCAACGCTTTATTCCTTTAGCGGCTGGCTTATTTTGTGACTGTTGAAACATTTGTAGACCAATAGAGATAGAGAGTAAGCTGAGTATAAATTGAAACGTCAAAAATACCAAAAAATTCTCATCTCAATCAGCTTATACCCAAAGTAATTGGCGTTGCTAGTAGGCGGCAAACGAGTGCAGCCAACAACCTAGCGACGTCAAGTAAGAAAGGTATACTTATTTGACCACATCATGAACAGAAGTAGTAAAATTAAGCTAATATATTTGTCACTTCTTTAATAATCGCAAAAGAAGTCACACTAATATTGGTATCATCATCTTGACTTGATCCCATCGCGATTCCTTCTGGATAAAATACCATCTCTGATTGACGTGATGTTTTCCCTGATAAATGGATTTCGACACAATCTGTCATATCAACAATTTGAGCTATATTGTTAACGGTTACCCCCGCGCCTGGCATAATAGATATTCGGCTATCAGCTTGAGTAATTAACTGCTTTAATCGCTTAATACCTAACTCTGCCGTAGGTGCTTGACCTGACGTTAATATGCGATCACAGCCAAGTTTAATTATCTGCTCAAGCGCTACCTCTGCATCAGCACAATAATCAAAAGCCCGATGAAATGTCACCGATTTACCGTGTTTTTGGGCTAAATAAACAAGCTGTTCGATGAGTGCTAAATCGATATCACCATTAGCTTTCAATGCACCAATAACAATACCATCCACTCCCATTGCTAGAATCATTTCGGCTTCATCAATGAGCATTTTAGATTCAGCTTCACTGAAAAGAAAATCTCCAGCACGAGGACGGATCATAGCAAATATTGGAGTGTTACTTTTTTCAACCGCATATTTGATTAAACCCACCGAAGGTGTCAATCCGCCCACGCTTAATGCACTACATAACTCAATACGATCGGCACCTGCAACAATGGCTGTCTCTAATGACTCAATATTATCGACGCAAACTTCCACAGTCATTTTTTTCATTACTTTACCTCTTAATCTAAATCATCAATTCCGTATCGATATACATTTGCCATTTCGAAAATTAAAAAAACGCCTCCTGATTTTACTCGTTAGAAGTAAAAATAAGAGGCGCTCTAATTAATCACTTGGAAATGGCTCTGTTAGTGATAACGATGATTAATTAAATGCTCTTGCTAATGTAGCAAGACCTGAATATTGATAGCTTTGTTCACTGTTTGAAATGAATGCTGATTCACCCGGCTTTAACGTCAAATTCTTATCTTTTGTTGATACAGTAACTTCACCATCAATACAGAATAGGATCTCTGCACCACGGACAAACTGTTGCTGTTGTTCACTCTTAGCTTTTAATATATCAAAACCAAAATCATCGACAGGGATTGGATAGCTTTGCTTACCGGCCTTATTGACAGGTAACATTTTAATTTCATTAGGCTGAATTGGCTGATAAATAATATTATCAATTAATTCAGGAACATCGATATACTTTGGTGTTAAACCTGCACGTAATACATTGTCTGAACTTGCCATAATCTCAAGGCCAGTACCTTGTACATATGCGTGTGGTGTTTCAGCAAATAAGAACATTGCTTCACCTGGTGCTAGCTCAATGGTATTAAGCATCAACGGTGCAAATAGACCAATATCGCCATCGTAATGAGCTTTAAATTCTTGGCTGTATTGCAGCGCTTCACGAGCCATCGCTGTTTTTGCAGAAACTGAATAACGAGCCGCCAACTGAGTCAATGCATTCTGTTTCCTTTCACCCTCTAGTGTCATGATCGCACTAAAAAAGGCTTGTAAACCGTCACTATTTGGTGATTGCTTCAGCGCGTCTAATTCATGTTTAAGTTCGGTAACATTAACCTCATTAAAAAGCGCAATAATGTCGTTGATTGGTCGAAAACCGTTCATTGCTTTATAGAAAGTTAATGCGTAAACCAGCTCTGGTTTATGGTTTGGATCTTTATAGTTACGATTTGAAGCATTAAGGGCAATCCCTTGTTGATTCTCTCGAGCAAAACCCATTTCTGACTTCTGCTTATTTGGGTGAACTTGAATCGACAATGGCGTATGAGCGGCAAGTACTTTAAATAGGTAAGGAAGTTCACCAAAACGCTCTGTTGTATAGTCGCCTAATATTGTGTTTTTATCTTGTTCTATGATGTCAGACAGTAACTCACCTGTTTCTGCATTTTTTGAACAACCACCTGGGTGTGCTCCCATCCAAATTTCAGCTTGCGGTAGATTATCAGAATTTTCAATACCAAAAAGTTCATTTATCGAAGTTGTACTTCCCCAAGCGTAATTTTGGATAATATTATCAAGTTTAAAAAATGCCATGCTCGTCTCTTAGTGATTGTTTAAATTCTATTTGTTACTTCATATTAGCTATTATATTGCTAGCTGGGCTATTTTCCAATCATTGATTATTAATAGAATGCTATACCTAAAATAATTGGAGTTGCTAGTAAGCGGCAAACGAGTGTAGCCAACAACCTAGCGACTTTAGGTATTATGGGTATAAAAGCATCAGACTTACCGATAAAAAAGCCTCCCTAAAATTTAGAGAGGCAACTTACGTCGATAATTATATTTAAGCTTCAAATGTCACTTTAAAGCTTTTCGCCATACATGGTGCTAATGAAGCAAAACTTTTCGATTTTTTCAGCACATTGAATTATTGACAGAAATGAGCAAGAATTGGTGCCTATACCTCCAGAAGAGGAAATGGCTAGAAGATGACAAGTATATGAGACCCCATAAGTATCGAGGTACGGTATGATTGGGGCGAATGAACTAAGTCTACACCCTTCTTACGTCAAAGAATCTGTATTATTTTACCAGATGTTTATTTCTATAAAATCCGTAACTTATCATTCCGATTAAGGCGAAGATAGAACCACCAATTGCACCACTGATTCCATTATTTAATCCATTAATAAAAGTATCAACTGGGAATTGAATATTTGAATATAAAAACAGCCTGAATAAAGCAAATGATAAAGCGGCGGTTAATAAACTAAAGCCAACAACATTTATCGCGGCTAAATACTTATTTTGATTATACTGTTTTCGTAATTTGAGTTCATTAGTCAAAACGCCAATTAAAACGCCCATAAAACAACTAATGGTCAAGCTCATTCCATTATTTAAATAGTTCATCTGAATATCATCAGGAAATGGAAGTATTTTGTAGTTCAAAATAAAACTAACGATAAATGAAGGTATTGCGCCTGGTAATGTAATCTTCAAGGTTTCTTTAAAAGTCATAAATAAACTTCCTTACAGTAATGAGAATGATTTGATGTAAGGAAGTATATTTTTCAATCAAAAAATATACCAGAATTTAATATTAAACTCTGAGTTTCATAAATGGGATGTTTAAATATCTCCGAATAACTTCAAAATTTATCTGCATTATTTGGCTATCAACTTACTTTCAGTGATGGTTCGACCGTCTGGAAGCTTAGTTAATGATTGAAGATCTTGCCCTGTTGGTGCTTGTGAAACTCTTAAACCAAAGACTTCAATGGCCGAAAAAGCATGATCAAATATTTCTGACTGTATATCTTCATATTCAGTCCAGACCGTTGTTGTCGTAAAACAATAAACTTGCATAGAAATGCCATTAAAAGTTGAGTCCAATTGACGAACCATCAAAGTCAGATCTTTTCGTATTTTCGGATGATGTAAAAGATAGCTTTTTAAATAAGCACGAAAACAACCTAAGTTAGTCAATTTATTATCAATGGGTGATTTAGTTTTTTCGATTTCGGTTCGAACAGCACTGTCATTAACCATAGTCTTTAATATAGAATCTAAAGTATCTTGTTCAATAAAGTTAACCGAGCTAGGATCAATTAAAATGCTCCGCATAATTCTTCTAGCACCCGAATCGGTCATCCCTTTCCAATTCTTAAACGAATCAGAAATTAACGCATTAGTCGGTACCATCGTCACCGTATTATCAAAGTTTTGTATTTTCACTGTCGTCAATGTGATATCGATAACATTCCCATTCGCATTGTATTTTGGCATTTCTAGCCAATCGCCAATACTTACCATTCGATTTGCAGATAATTGTATTCCGGCTAACAACCCTACAATTGGTCCTTGAAATATCAACATAAACAAGGCTGTCATTGCACCTAAACCACTTATTAAAATAACGGGTGATTTATTAAGAAGTATTGAGATCACTAAAATCGTGGCAATAAGGAAAATAACTATCTTTAAACTTTGAGCAATTCCTCGAACTGGAATATCATGGCTAACTTGCTTCTTATATGAAACAAAAACAACGGCATTTATCATCGAATAAATAGATAAGACAGTGAAAAATATCGTTGCAACCACAATTACCATCGATATTGTCTTTTTAATTGCAATATCATCAGGTAACCACAGATGAATAAAAATCAACAGAAATAAAAACTGAATAGTAAACGAAACATTTCTAAATGACTTTTGCAAAAATAAGGCTTTTCTCCACCCAACTTTGTCACCATCATTCGACTTTTTCCAATACTTATAGATTAAACTAAATACAAGATGAACAGTAAATGAACAGATAAGAATTAAAGCAATAGAGCCATAAATTGAAAGCTCAGTATCTGAAAAATGATTAACCTTTTGAACCCATTGCTTAAACTCTTCTAACATCCTAACTTTGCCTCATCTATACCTTAAATAATTGGAGTTTCTAGTTGACTTGAAATGAGAAATAGCCAACCTTGATCGCCCCTCAATTAAGAAAAAATCTCTTCTTAATCATAAGAAAGTATAGTGAATAATAGCAAATTTGTTTGTTTCTTCATGAAGTAAACAATATATTATCAGAATATTTATACCTAAAATAATTGTAGTTGCTCGTAGCCGAACGAACGCAGTCAACAACCAAGCAACTTCAACTGTTCAAATTATAATATCACCTTGCCCCACGAAAATTAACAATACACTAGATGAAAAGATCAGGTTTATCTGTAATTACCGTATCTACGTTCCATTGTTCTAACTCATTAAGTTTATTAATGTCATTTAATGTCCAAACCTGTAATTGATAATCACTTTCTTTTATATCCAAAGCTATATCACTACTTACATTTAGGTAGTTAATGTTAATGCTAAATAAGTTTAAATTATTAATATTATTCTTGATCTTTTGAGTCCAAGTTTCGGTTATGTAACCTAACTTGATATTAGGATTCTTGTTTTGGCATAAATTTAAAATCTCGTATGAAAAACTAGAAATTAAAACATTTTCCTCATTAAAATCAGTATCTTTAATAACATCAAACAACCTATCAACTAATAATGGCGTATTCTCTGTAATATATGATTTATTCTCAATATTTACTTTTAAACCAAGTTTATTACATAAAACCAATACTTCTTCTAATGTCGGAATTTGTTCTTTTTCATAATCATCAGAGAACCAGAGCCCAGCATCAAGTTTCTTTATCTCATTCAAAGTTAAGGAAAAAACTTCCCCACAGCCATTAGTGCAACGATCGACTGTTTTATCATGAAAGACAATCGGGACGGCATCTTTAGTTAATTGAATATCAAACTCAACCCCATCCGCACCTAATTCAGCCGCTTTCTTTATACTGCTTAACGTGTTTTCTGGTGCATAGCCTGATGCTCCGCGGTGTGCTGTAACCTTCATTTCTCTATAAACCTTAATTTTATTTGTTGTCATCACAGATATTTGTTTCAGTTAAGTGACCAGCATCTCAATTTCATATTGGGTACAAGCCAACGTTGAATCAAAATGGTAATGTAAGAACTCATTTTAAGTGTGTCAATAAAAATAAACACCAAGGATCTCATTAATGAAAAAATTAATTGGTACAGTTTTAGCTGCAAGCCTAGTATTAGCAGGTTGTGGTGAAAAAAACAAAGAAGAAACTGCACAAGAAATTAAACCAATTGATGTTAACTTAAGCCTAGTATTTACTCCTAACGAGCTACTTACTAAAGAGTTAATTAAAGTCACCGATAATATTCGTCAGCGTACTGATGACGCAGTGAATATTAAAGTTTTCGCAGGTGGTCAATTACCTGTTTATAAAGATAATGTTGAACAAGTTGTTAATGGTGCCAACTGGATTGCCGTTGAAGACTTTACTCAACTAGGCGATTACGTGCCAGATTTTGCTGCACTTGCAGGCCCAATGTTATACCGTTCATACGATGAATATTTATCAATGATGCAGTCAGATCTAGTTAAAGATCTGGAAGCTCAAGCGGAAGAAAAAGGCATTAAAGTCTTAAACGCCGATTATATGTTTGGTTATCGTAATATGATCACCAATAAAGAGATCCACACACCTGCAGATCTTGATGGTATGCGTATCCGTGTTCCTGGCAGCCAAATGTTTATTAAAACCCTATCAGCTATGGGCGCGTCACCCGCTTCACTTCCTTTCCCTGAAACCTATTCTGGCGTTCAGCAAGGGGTTGTGGATGGCTTAGAAGGTTCAATTCTGACTATGTATTCAACTAAGATTTATGAAGTAGCGAAAAATATGTCGCTAACTAAGCATTTCTTAGGCTCTGTTGGTATCTATATCTCCCCAACATTATGGGATAAATTCTCACCTGAACAGCAAACAATCATCAATGAAGAGTTTGCTAAAGGTGCTATCTCTAACACAAATAATCTAGTGAAGTTAGATGCTGAATACACGACGAAGCTAGAAGAGTTAGGTGTTACTTTCAACGAAGTTGATGCACCTGCATTTGAAAAACTCACTGCTGATGTTTATTCACAGTTCCCAACTTGGTCACCAAATATCCGTAGCCAAATTGAAGCTGAACTAGAACAAATAAGAGCAAGCAAAGCACAATAGATCATTAATCTATTTAATTTAAGATGGCTCTAGTTAATGATTAGAGCCATCTTTATTTTTTGTACTAAGTTAATTGGAATTACTATGTTTTTTATTAGAAATATAGAGGAAATATTAGCATCAATCGCCATTATGGTGACCATCATTGTTGTTATTGCTAATGTTATTTTACGTTACGGCTTTGGCTTTGTTGTTCCTTGGAGTGAAGAACTGTCTGTTGTCTGTTTTATCTGGTCTGTCTATTTAGGCATTAGTTCCGCCTATAAGCATAAGCTTCATATGGGTGTCGATGTCATTTTGACTATGCTTCCTGAAAAAGCAAAAGCACCATTTCAGTTATTAATTCACACATTTCTACTAATTATCAATGGCATAATGTGTTACTTAAGCTATGACTACACCATGCTTTCGAATAAGTTAACACCTGTTATGGGGATGTCATACTTCACTATTAATGGTGTTTTATTTATAAGCTTCCTACTAATGGCGCTACATACCGTTAAATTCATCAGAAATGATGTCAACATTTTATTAAAAAAACCTAGCGTTAATGAAGGGTAATTGGTGAGTATGATGGACAGTTACATTCCTATTTTTATTTTATTTGCACTATTTTTATTAAACGTACCGATTGCATTTTCTTTAATCTCATCGGCGATGTTTTATTTCTTATTTTTGAATGATTCAATTCCGGTCACACTTGTGATGCAGAAATTCATTTCATCTACCTCATCATTTCCACTATTAGCCATTCCATTTTTTGTTATGGTTGGATCGGTGATGAATTATTCAGGCATCAGTAAGAACCTACTGGCTTTTGCCGACTCTCTCATCGGTCATAAAATAGGTGGCTTGGCTCACGTCAACGTGGCTTTAAGTACTTTAATGGGGGGGTATCAGGTTCTGCCAATGCGGATGCTGCAATGCAATCTAAAATACTGGCACCTGAAATGACTAAACGGGGCTATGGCTTGCCATTCACTGCAGCAATTACCGCAGCCTCATCAAGCATTAGCCCGGTTATTCCACCTGGTATCAACTTAATTATTTATGCATTATTAGCGAATGTTTCCGTGCATCAGATGTTTTTAGCTGGTTATGTGCCTGCTTTCATGATGGCCATCTCTTTAATGATTACCATCGCGATTATCGCTAGAAAAAGGAATTATAAGCCATCACGAGAAAAAGCAGCCTCATTAGGTGAACGAAGCCAAGCATTTTTAAAAGCAGTGCCTGCTCTATTCATTCCTTTTGGTATTATTTTAGGGATGCGTTTCGGTCTATTTACCCCGACTGAAGCAGGGGCAATTGCTGTTTTACTTTGTACTATAATTGGATTATTTATTTATAAAGAACTAAAAATCAAAGATTTTGCTGCCATCTTGAGAGAAACCGTACAAGGTACAAGTACCGTGATGTTCATCATTATTGGGGCAATGGTCTTTGGTTATTACATGACGTTAGAGCAAATTCCACAGACTATTGCGGCTCTACTTATCGACCTAACGGATAACAAGATTCTGCTATTGATGCTGATCAATTTATTGTTACTTGTCGTGGGTATGTTCATTGAAGGTGGAGCGGCGATGATTATCCTGACACCGGTTCTTCTACCTGCAGTTTTAAACCTTGGAGTTAATCCAGTTCATTTCGGTATTATTGTGATTGTCAATATTATGATTGGTGGTGTAACACCGCCATTTGGTTCAATGATGTTTACCGTTTGCTCTATTCTGAAAGTAAAAATGGTTGATTTTGTTCGTGAAGTCCTACCCTTCTTATTTGCTTTATTATTAGTTCTTGCTCTACTCACTTACTCAGAAAAGTTAGTGATGTTTTTACCAAATTTACTTTAGGCTTAACTCATGACAAATATTACATTTAAAGAAGCCAATCGAACATTAACGTCAGATTGGCAATCAGTAAAATGGGTACTCACAGATGTTGATGATACATTAACTTGGGAAGGACACTTACCACCAGATACATTAATTGCCTTAGATCAACTACAAAAAGCAGGTATTAAGGTCGTCGCCGTAACGGGTGCCTGTGCAGGCTGGTGTGATCATATTGCTCAACTCTGGCCAGTGGATGCTGTCCTTGGTGAAAATGGGGCATTCAAAATGGAAAAAGAAGGGGGTTTTCTCACCTTAAAGCCCCATAGCGATGGTGAGACAATGGCAAATAATCAAGCTAAATTGAAACAGCAAGTGCTTGATATTTTATCTGATTATCCAGAATTAAATCTCACGCTAGATCAATCTTATCGTCTTTGTGAAGTTGCCATTGATATCGGTCAAAATCGCCCGAGAGTTGATGAGAATATTATCAATGAAATCCTAACAAAAGTTCACGCATTAGGTGCTTATGCAACCGCAAGTTCAATCCATATTAATTGCTGGTATGGCGAACACTCAAAGAAAATTGCATCATTGGCTTACCTAGAAAATAATGGTTTAACCGGCCAAACTGTATTTGAACAGAGTTGTTATATTGGTGATTCTATGAATGATCAAAATATGTTCGAAATCTTACCTAAATCGGTCGGGGTTGCGAATATAGAGAAGTATTGGCAGCAACTGGCATTTAGACCCTCGATTGTGATGGGTAAGCCAGGCGGCTATGGCTTTGCTGAATTCGCTGATAAGTTATTGGCATTACAAAGTGATAAATAAATAATTAACTAAAAAAGTATTAGCCAATAAGTTATTTAAGCGCTTAAAGTCTTATTTCTACTTTAAAACACTAAACTTATTGGCTTTTTTCTATCCGATTAAAACAATTACTGATGATTTTTCATATATTCATCGAGTAATGTTGGGTAAGGGTCGAAATAGCAAAGTGCCTCCCCAGTGTCTAAATCATAGAAAGGGGTTAACTTATCTTTCAATGCTTCATCTTTATTTTGCTGTTCATTTTCTAATTGAATATCCCGTTTCATAATACCTCCTGATTTCTGTACTCATATTAAATATAGATTTAACTTCATTATATTGCTCACTTTTACAACAAAAACATCTGGTAACGAGATAAATTGTTGTATAGATTATCAATAACAACTTTTAAAGTAAGAGTGAAAAATGAAGAGATCGATATTAATAACCGGATGCAGTAGTGGTATTGGGAAGTATTGTGCCGAACAACTTCATCAAGCAGGTTATCTCGTGATCGCTAGCTGTCGACGGATTGAAGATGTCAATGTATTAAAGAAAGCAGGATTAAATGCAGTTCAACTTGATTTGGCTGATTCAAAATCCATTCATTCTGGATTACAACAAGCCCTCGATATAACGGGTGGAACAATAGACATCTTGTTTAATAATGCAGCTTATGGACAAGGTGGTGCATTAGAAGACCTCCCAACAGCAGCATTAAGAGAACAGTTTGAAACAAACCTCTTTGGTTGGCATGATCTAACTCAAGCAGTTATCCAAGTTATGTTAAAACAAGGACATGGAAAAATCATTCAAAATAGTTCCGTTCTTGGCTTAGTGGCTATGCGCTACCGAGGTGCTTATAATGCCAGTAAATTTGCGTTAGAAGGCTATACCGATACTTTGCGCTTAGAGTTAATGGGTACCAATATTACCGTTTCTTTAATTGAACCTGGCCCTATTGTTAGTCAATTTAGAGCCAACTCTTTAAAAATGGTTGAAAAATATATCGATGTTGCGAGTTCCCGTCATCATGAAAACTATCAACAGATGTTATCTCGTTTAGGTAAAGCGGAAAGCACAAATAAATTCACGCTAGGGCCTGAAGCTGTATTAGCACCGCTACAAAAAATACTAACCAGTAAGAAACCTAAGAGTCGTTATTATGTCACTCAGCCTACTTATATTTTTGGTTTTTTACGTCGCATATTACCAACAAAATGGTTAGATAAGATGTTGATTAAGGGGTGATATTCGTTCTGAGAGCGGTGATGAATACTTTATCTGCTCTCTACTTTCACTCTCAAAAAACGTTTAATACAAAATAATCTCACCCAAAACACCACTCAACTGAGCCCTTACTTTTAATTCATCCTGAGATAGAAATTTAGGATTATGTTGTGGCACTTTGGTGAGATTAGATTCACGTTGTTGTGGTGATTCACCTAACTGATTAAAAATATCCGCAAGAAGATTCATCGAGTGTGACATTAATTGCTCACTTTCTATCTCGGTTAAAATTGCTTGGTTTTTCAAACCAAGAGCGGTAAGGATATCGTTAAAATGCATCGAATAACCAGAGCCTGCCACATCAAAAGTTACCAATTCTGTCCTATTTATCATACGATCGAAATACCAGAGATAAGGTGGATGCTTTAACGTTCCTAATCCGATGGCAATAACTTGATGATCATAATGTAACTCTAACCTTCGATCCCAAGTATCTCCAGCTTTTCCTGCTTCAATAAGTAAATCACAACATTGTTCATTAAAAGTTAACTTACCAGAGACATAAATGTGTGTTTCAGCCCCTATTGTTCTTATTAATCTTTTATCATTTAAAGCTTCAGTCACGACATTGGTTAAAGAGAGATCCGCAGACAATAACCCAGACTTTTGTAAATAACGCACTAATCCTGCTACCGCATGAATCCCCATATCAAAGCCAAACCCTGCACCACCACTCTTCTCTACATCTAACAATTGACGGCGATTCAAGCGTTCAATTCGAGCATCATAAGAAAAGTCAGATAAAGGCTTGATAATATCAACTGGATTATCACTGGCAATAGCGATAATTTTATTGGGGATTAATGTTGAATTGACGGCACATGTTAGCTTTGAATGAGAAAAAAAGCTTCAAGAGAAGGTGTTACCAATGCGGTATCAATAAAGTAAAATTTTGCGCCCTGATGTTTTAATTGCGGGATAACAAGATTAAACCCATCTTCAACCTCATTTAAAGAAAATGAAGGCTTTTCAACAACAAACAACAAGTTATCAACATCAACGGTTTTATTTAACTGTTGAATAATTGAAAGATGAGTAGCGACAGGCGTTAATATAAATGCAGCCGCAATTTGCACCTCTACTTTTTGATCAGTTAATTGCTGTTTTTCAGAATGAGTTAATAAAAACTTATCTAAAGACGAGTAACATTGATAATAACCAAAAGTTCCCATTTGCTGCTTTCGTTCATCAAGCGATAATTTACTGGCTTTTGGATCAATAGCAATAATCGTGAAATGTTGGCTTAAATTAATTAATAACTCTTGATAAAGGCCAACAACTGAACTTTGTTGCTCCCCTAACCCACCAAAAACTAATATTATCTTTTCCACGTTAAGCTCACCCTATTAATTCGATATTTCATTAAAGTGATTCAGTATATACCGAAAATAATTGGCGTTGCTAGTCGACGGCAAGTGAGTGAGGCCCCATGAGTATAGCTGTACTCTATGATTGGGGCGAACGAATACAGCCAACAACCTAGTAACTTCAAGTATGAAGGGTATATACCCAAAATAAAAAAACCTCAGCTATTTTCACTTAACTGGTTGTTTAAGTGAAAATAAAAACTGAGGTCTTGATTAAAATTTAAAAGCTTTATCGAAAATTACATTGCTGCAGCAAAGATATCAATAATTTCTTGTTTTGTTGCTTGAACTGGATTAGTAAAACCACATGCATCTTTCAGTGCATTTTGTGCTAATGTTTCAAAATCATCTGTTTTTACATTCAATTCAGTTAAGCCAGAAGGGATCTTCACATCTTGAGAAAGCTGAACAATCGCATTTAATGCAGCCTCTGCCCCTTCTTGAGGAGACATCCCTATCACATCAACGCCCATCGCTTTTGCCACATCAGTTAAACGCTCAGGACAAACTTTTGCGTTATAACGTTGTACGTGTGGTAAAAGGATTGCATTACAAACACCATGAGGTAGGTCATAGAAACCACCCAGTTGATGTGCCATTGCGTGGACATACCCTAAAGATGCATTATTGAATGCCATACCCGCCATAAACTGAGCATAAGCCATCTGCTCACGAGCATTAATATCATCACCGTGCTCAACCGCTGTACGTAGATTTGCTTGAATGAGTTCAATGGCTTTAATCGCAACCGCATCAGTGACTGGGGTCGCGGCGATAGAAACATAAGCTTCAATCGCATGAGTCAATGCATCCATACCCGTTGCGGCTGTTAAAGATGCAGGTTTTGCTAACATTAACTCTGGATCATTAACTGAAATCAAAGGCGTGGTATTTTTATCAACAATAGCCATCTTGATATGACGTTCTTCATCGGTAATGATACAGAATAGTGTCATCTCTGATGCGGTACCTGCCGTTGTATTAATCGCGATGAGAGGTAATTGAGGCTTAACAGACTGATTGACACCTTCATAATCTGCAATGCTGCCCACCATTCGCGGCTAATAACGCAATACCTTTAGCACAATCATGAGGTGAACCACCACCTAGTGAGATCACAAAATCACACTCATTCTCTTTAAGAATAGCTAAACCATCATTGACATTCGTTACCGTTGGATTTGGCTGAGTACCATCAAAGACAGCGGTTTCAACGTTGCGCTCAGTCAGTAACGTTTGTACTTTTGTTACCATGCCTAATTGCATTAAAACATTATCCGTGACAATTAAGCCTTTTTTAAAGCCCTGTGCTTGAATGTTATCGACAGCGTCCGTTAAACAACCTGCACCCATTAGATTTATTGATGGGATGAAAAATGCGCTCATGATTTATACCTTCTTCAATTTTAATGTTTAGCTTCTAATATTGAGCTAAACAAGATAGAAATAGTATAATCACTCTAATCAATTAATATCAACAACTTAATAAATTAAATACCTATTTATAGGTATAGATCACATCTCACAATTAATTATAAATAAACATCAATCAATTGTCTTGTGCTGGATCATCACAAATAAAATATAAATCATCAAGTTATATAATAAGCATAATCTTTTAAGCACTTTTCTCACAGCTAAAGTTATCACGATCTTCTGGTAATATAAGATCTTCAATAACCGGCTCAAATGACACTTTAACATCATGAATAAAACAATCGTGTTTTTCTAATACGACAAGTGCCTCTTTTGAAACTTCGCCTAATACAGTTAATGTTTTATTGCTAATTTCGGCTGGTTCACTAAAAATGATCTTACATAATAAAAGGTGGTGAACGCCATTTATTGGATATGTGTTCATTACATCACATTCCAATTCATCAATTTCATCTAACTCTCGAAGCAATTCTTTATTTAAAATCGTTCTCATTACTTTTCCTTTCTATTGTTTCATCCAGATACAACAGACTTAATTATATATGATAATTAAGTATAAATACACCTGATAAATACATCAAAAAACCGACGGGAATAAATATGATTAATAACAGATTGTTAAAGTGATTTTAATTATTTTATTGATAGCTGTCACAACCTACTTTACTCTGATCGATTAACTCAGTGCCTTCAACGTTATACTGAAAATATCCAAAGTATAAATAAAACCAGTTATGAGTAATCACTGTATCAGTTAACCCAACAATACAAGGATCATGCTTAATTGCATCATCAAATGCTTCTTCTACGTTTGGAGTTCCCAGTGGAAAAATAATAGCAGCGACGGTATCAGTTCCTTTTACCCGCTTTCCTTCAATAAAATCATTCGAGTTCATATTTATATTCTGAGTAGACGCCACCGTTAAATCTGCAACACGCTGGGAACAACCAGTAGTAAAAATCAATGTCATCATTGTTATTACAATAGTCAAAGTCCTGAAATTCATTCATTTTCCTTATTTATTAATAATATTGTTAGTTACCACTATAGGTACTAGTACCTATAGTGTGGCGGTATTTTAATCGTATAAATAAATTAGTCAATAGTTACTTGTACTAGTACTTATAGTTTTTATAAATAAAAAAATACCTCTGTAAATTTACAGAGGTATTTATATTGTTTGTTACTTGTCATCGACTTAATTTAAAGATCTATACTCTTCATACTTGAGGTCGCTAGGTTGTTGGCTGTACTCGTTCGTCCCAATCATAGAGTACACTTATACTCATGGGGCCTCACTCACTTGCCGCCTACTAGCAACGCCAATTATTTTAGGTATAGAACTTTAATAACAAAAAAGTAAATGAATATTTATAAAATTCAGTATGATAAGTATTATTAAGCTATTGGTGGCGTTCCTTCACAATTAGAAACAACGGCATCAATTTGAACTTTTGCCCCTTGTGCAATCGCAGGGACACCGAATACGGTTCTTGCCGGCAAATCTCCACTGAAGAAAGTTGCATACACTTCATTTACCGCATCAAGATCTGTCATATCTCGTAATTGAATATTG
The DNA here is from genome assembly GCF_021513135.1 of Vibrio sp. SS-MA-C1-2. NCBI lineage: Bacteria > Pseudomonadati > Pseudomonadota > Gammaproteobacteria > Vibrionales > Vibrionaceae > Vibrio > Vibrio sp. SS-MA-C1-2. The sequence continues at coordinate 1,783,459 of NZ_CP090981.1, read as the reverse complement.
ATTTTAACGGTATCATCCATCACATGGTCAACACTTTCAATAATCGCTTTAATATTTTCTAAGCATTGTGTAGCCTGCTCTTTTGCCCCACCAGCAACAATTGTATTGGTTTTTGGATCCACTGGAAGCTGCCCAGAGATATGATTATAGTGAGAAAAAGCGACGGTATGAGCATATGGCGCATAAGGTGCAGTCGCGCTATTACTTGATTCGATGATCAAAAGTCGGCTATCTTCTTCAAGTTGTGGAGGCGTTCCATCACCGTGTGAAACAACGGTATCGATCTGGACTAACGCCCCCATTGGTAATGCCGCAACATTTACAAAAGAGCGAGCTGGAGCATAATTAGGGAAGAATTTAGTACAAACCTTATTAATTGCATCAACGTCTGCTAAGTTTTTAACAAAAATCGTTGTTTTAACTGCATCGTTCATCACATGACCGATACTTTCTAAGATAGTTTTAACATTTGTTAAGCACTGCTCTGCTTGATCTTCAACACCGCCATCGACTAACTTTCCAGTTATTACATCAACAGGAAGCTGTGAAGCTAAGTTATTATAGTGCGAGAAAGCAACCGTTTGAGTGTAAAGACCTACAGGCGCGTTATCCGTATTACGTGAAACTTTTATTAATTCACATGGCGCTTGAGGTGCAGTTCCTTCACCATTTGAAATTAATGCATCAATCTGAATTAAAGCATCACTATTAGGTAGTGAATCTACAGCAATAACAGTTCTAGTTGGTAGGTAATCAGTAAAGAAAGTTGCATATGCTTCATTTACTGCATCAAGATTTTCAATATTTCGAACAAATAGTGTTAACTTAACAACATCATCCATTACATGGTCAATACTTTCAACAATGGCTTTAATGTTATTTAAGCATTGTTCAGTTTGTTCTTTTACACCACCAACAACGACCATATTTGTTTTTGGATCTACCGGTAATTGGGCAGAAATATTATTATAATGAGAGAATGCAACTGTTTGAGATGAAAGTGCATTTAATGGTGCATTGTCAGTATTTCTTGAAACCTTGATAATATCATGACTCATTTTAACGACTCCTATTTATTATATTTATACCCTTCATACTTGAAGTCGCTAGGTTGTTGGCTGTATGCGTTCCCCCCAATCATAGAGTACATCTATACTCATGGGGCCCCACTCACTTGCCGCCTACTAACAACGCCAATTATTTTAGGTATATCACTCTAAGATATAAAATTAAGATAGGAAAAACACTCCCTATCACTATTTTTATTGATAAGTTAATAAGAAAAAATTAACGTATATACTCTTCATACTTGAGTATAAAAGCAATATAGTCTGCTTTTTTAAACTTTAATTAAGATTAGGTTACTCCACCTTATGTGAGGTGTTTTATTTTTTAATCTTTACTCTATTTAAACTATTTAAACTATTTACACTTTTTAATACTTCATCATCAAATAACTTATTGCACGTCAGTTAATACAAGCCTTTATTACTTATATAACCAAGGAATTCATTGACATATAAAGAGATCAAATTGATATTTAATTAACTCATAATGATAAAAGTAGTCTCATAATGATAATTAAAAGTTGGATTCTTATTCTACTCATACAAACAGAGGCAACTGTTATTTATTTAAATAAACTGAACTGAACATTTAGAGACGTATATTCTTCATGGTTTTATTTATTATAATTATTAGGTACTTGATGACTTTCTGCGAAATATACTACTCTTAAAAATCGGTTTAAATTTGATTAAAATCAACTTTTAATTCATTGAATATCATTTGATTAAATTTACTTGTTTTTTTTGAGTCAGGTCTAACTTTCCCTGTAACGAATAAATATATTTCATTGAATATACTGATACTAAAGATAATTGGAGTTACTAGTAGGCGGCAGTGAGTGAGGCCCCACCCTTCATATTTTAAATATATTTGATGACTGGGGCGAACAAGAAATAGATTAACGATGAGAAAGCTTTTGCGCTATCTCAATAGCAATCTCTTCATTATTATCTAGATGGCTATCAGACATAGGATAAAGAATCTGTTCTTCTTTCATATTATGTTGCACTAAGATTTCAACCAAACTGATTAAGGCATTTAAGCCATCATTGCTGTTTTCACTGTTAATTGCCGATTGAACGTTCGTCATTAACTGCTTAATCTCAACATGTTCCATCCGCATAACCATTGTCGGTCCTTGTGTCATTCCCGTTTTTTCTTCAAAAGCAGGGAATAACACATCCTCTTCTTGTTCAATGTGGCAATTTAATTCACGTTGAAAGTTTTTCCAATGATTATCCGCCTCTTGCCATTTATCATGATTAATTGCTGACTTCGTCAATTCTAATATTGAATCACATTGATTGTGATGCTGAGTTAATACGGAATAAATAGTAGACATAGCTTGACTCCAAGAGTTATCTTTACTTATCACTATAGTCCGAGTTGAATTATTTGTACTCATTTTTATCTTTCGACTATTGATATTACCTTTATATCATAAAAAACGCCGTTCTTAATGATTCAGAGAATTCATCGAGAACGGCGTTAAATTTAATCAAAAAATAAGAGTGGTTAAATAAACTCTTCAGTATCTATCTCTAGCTGTGTTGTTGCATTATAACGAGTACCAAACACATTTTGATAATTAAATAGGTCGTTAATTTTAGCCAACAAATCTAAAGATAAGCGGTAATTTTGAGCCAGCCAATTCTCTTCTAAATGCTGAAAGTTAGTTGTTCCTGGAAGCGCAATACTATTTGGACATTTAGTTAATGTCCAAGCCAAAGCTAATTGTGCTAATGTTGGTTGAGGTTGTGTACTATTTTCAGCCCCAAATTGAATTAGAAGTGGTTGTAACTGTTCGATTAACCCTAAATTTTGCGTAAAGTTTGGCTCTGAAAACCTAGGCATTGCACGACGGATATCTTTTTCAACAAACTGATTACTTTTAACTTTTCCTGTTAAAATACCACGACCAACAGGGCTGAATGAAACAAAGGTTGTACCTAATTCTTGGCATTTCTCAATAATTGCAATTTCAGGGTTACGAGACCAAAGCGAATATTCAGACTGGACTGCTGCAATAGGATGAACCTGATTGGCTAGGCATAAAGTTTTAGCTGACACTTCAGATAAACCTAAATGCTTTACCTTCCCCTCGTCGACTAAACGAGAAAGCTCTCCAACACTCTCTTCGATAGGTACCGATTTATCCCAGCGATGAAGGTAATAGAGATCAATCACATCGGTATTCAAGCGTTTTAATGAATCTTCGCAATTTTTTCGCAATGTTTTAGGTCGACCATCAATGGTTCGTAACCCATTATCACCTTTAAACATGCCACATTTACTGGCAAGAAAAAACTCATCACGACGATGGCCAACTGCTTTTGCTAATAATTCTTCATTTAATCCAAAACCATAAAGTGCTGCCGTATCCAACATATCATAGCCAAGATCTAATGCTTGATTCAACACCTTCATACCATGTTCCTTGCTTGGTGCAAGGCCATAAGCATGAGAGAGATTCATACAACCTAAAGCAATTGGTGCCAATTTTTTATCTGCAATTTTTGTCATGTCTTAATCCTTATTTTCACGCTATCTTTTCTTACTTGTTCTATTTATACCGAAACTTCATCGTGAGGCGAGTAGATGAATGAACATAACTAACAATCTGGCTTTTCATATATGAAGCTTGTGATTATCTTTATAAACAGAAAACCCCACCAAATAGCATGACTAATGTGGTAGGGTATTTAAATAATGATTCACTAATGATTATTCAATTCTAATAAGAGAAGAAAGTATTGTATTAATTTACTCTGATTCTAATAATTGCTCTAAACCATGAAGTGTTTCCATTGCAGGAAGACAACTAGCAACACTTGAGTTTGGCTCGCGTCCAGTCTTAATTGCATCAAAAAATTCACGATCAATTAATTCAATGCCATTATTAGATACTGCTACACCTTCAAGTGAAATCGGGTTTTCACGGCCATCAAAGAGATCATCATAACGTGCAATATACGTTCCCTCTTCACAAATATAACGGAAGAAAGTACCGAAAGGACCATCATTATTAAACGATAAAGATAAGGTACAGATTGCACCGCTTGGTACTTTCATCCCGATAGACATATCCATTGCAATACCTAATTTCGGATGAATTGGACCTTGCATCGCTTGCAGTTTAGTCGCTTTTTCACCCGTTTGATATTGGAAAAGATCCACAGTGTGGCAAGCGTGATGCCAAAGAAGATGATCCGTCCAGCAACGCTCTTCACCTTTAGCATTCGTATTAGTACGACGAAAGAAATACGTTTGTACATCCATCTGCTGGATATGTAGCTCACCCGCAGCAATTTTATTTTGGATCCACTGGTGACTAGGGTTAAAACGACGAGTATGGCCAGCCATAGCAATTAAGCCACTCTTCTTTTGAGCTTCAACAACTTTATAACTGTCTTCGATATTATCAGCCATTGGGATTTCAACAAGAACATGTTTTCCCGCTTCCATACACTCAATGGCTTGTGCTGCATGCATTTGTGTTGGCGTTGCTAAAATCACCGCATCGACGTCTGGAGACTCTAAAGCCGCCGTTAAGTTAGCATAGCCTACAGGTGGTTGCTCAAACGTTGAAATTAGATCATCTAATTTGTCAAGATCAGGAGAAACAAGCGAAGAAATAGCCACTCCTTCTATCTGCTTTACTGCATCGATATGTTTTAGACCAAAAGCCCCAGTTGCACCAACAATACATACATTCATAACTTATCCTTAAATTATTTTCATTTCTAACTTTTATAACAGTTGAATTTTATTACAATAAATAATTGAGCCTTTTACACAGTAATTTGTAGAATGAATAAAAAGCGCTGTTCGAGTTTTCTAAGCCACTTTTTTGTTGCTAAAAACCTTGTTTACATTTAAATCACTTTTAGAGTCTAAATAAGTATCGACGACTAAACATGCATTATTATTTAAACAAATATTGGGATAGGTCTTTTCTAAATAATGTTTTAAATGCATTTCAACACCGGCCTTTTGTGCCGATTCTAAACACGCTAAAGATAACTCTTTCACGCCTTGATCAATAGCAAGACACCGCTCTCTAATTTCAGTCGCATTCCCTGCAATATTTGAAACAACGTTTACATCAAAGTTAAGCTCAGTCAATTGATCTGCTACTTGTTCTGCTTTTTCACCAGAAATAAGAAGCTCAATGGTTTCTTGTTGGCTGTTTTTTTCGGCATCACAGCCACATCAATATAACTCAACCCTGTCCGTTCAAAGTAGTGTGCAGCTTGTTTCTTCACCACCATAGAGGTCGAACTACAATCTAAATAAAGTTGCTTTTTATGAATATACTGAGCGCAATCTTTGGCAATATCGATGGCTTGAAGATTAGGAACAAAAGAAAAAATCAATTGAGCACTACTCAATGCCTCTTCGAGTACAAAGGTACCTTGAACACCATATTCAATATACTGTAGCAGTATTGCTTCTCGTGTAGATGGGCATTCAGTTTTGATATCATAAGCACTGATGACCTTAGGAAGGCTTTGCTGCCAGTTATTCATAAATGATTTAGCAGTATCATCAAATCCAATCAATGCTACTCTGTTTAACGTCGCCATATCCCTATAAATCCATTTAAAGTAATTGGTTTTAATCTTTAAAAAATAGTAACAGCTACGATAAAAACAAGATAATTAAATAAAACAATAGGGTATTCAATTTTGATAAAAGTTATGCAATATTTTAGCTTATAGCTGTACACCATTGACTCTTAATTGTTGAAGAAATTGATTCTGTGTTTCTGTTGCATACCAGTTTTTTCTTAATGTTAAACCAATGGGTCTTACCTGTTTTCCTGAATTAAATGGAAGAATCGCGAACTGCTGATCTTTCAATTCACGTTCGATCTGATGTTCAGACAAAAGTGCTAATCGGTCACTACCAAGAAGAATTTCTCGGATAAGTACCTGTGAGCTCGCTTCGATTAATCTAGTCGGGATTTCAAGATCTTGTTCAGTAAAAATACTTTCAAACATACTTCTGGCTGGACTGTTTTTACCATACACAACCCAACTGGCTTTTTGCAGATCATCAATAACTAACTTCTGGCTTAATAACGGGTGATCAAAACGACCTACAATCTTATTCTCAGCTTGGAATAACGTTTCTTGTCGAATATCGGTATAAGGTGATGGAAAACGTAATGCACCAATAAGTATATCAATATCACCATTTCTTAATTTATCAAGTAAGTTATTGTATGGGCCATCTATTATGTTGATTGAGCAATCGGGACAGGTATCAAGAAATTGATTAACCGTTTTGGGTAACAAACACGTTCGAGCCAGAGGCAAACAACCTATATTAATCACACTTGAGACAATGTTGTCACAAAGAGTGACCTCTTCTACCCCCTGCTTAATCTCAATAAATGCTAACTTTACCGCTTTAACAAAAAATTTACCGGCTTTACTTATTGAGATTCCGGTACTGGTTTTTTCAAATAAGGTAATATCTAAAATAGATTCGAGATCTTTTGATGACCGATAGACAGATGATTGAGATACCCCAAGAATTCGACTTGCTTCTGTAAAACTCTGACCGTCAGAAACCGCAACCAAAGCCTTCAATTGAGTTGTTGTTATATTAAAAAGATAACGTTGAACAATCGTTTTCCGTTGTCCAGTACCCGCTTTCAAAGATTGGGAGATCCCTTGACTTATTAACTCTAAAGCACGCTCAATTCGAAACGCGAAAGCCTTACCTTGTTTAGTTGGATGCATACCATCAGTCAAGCGTTCAAATAATTCACAATTAATATTATTTTCTAATTTAGAAATGGCTTGAGTAATTGCAGGCTGAGACAAAAAAACCACCTCCGAGGCTTTAGTTATACTCCCTGTATGAACAACCTCAACAATGGCTCTTAAATGGCGAAGATTTGGAATATTAAAATTGTTATTCATTTTTTACTCTCCTTGCTATTTATATATCATCGTAATTTCGATAACTATCAACGTCCTGTTGAACCCTGCAAATAGTAACACTTACCATTAACAAATAAAGAACACGCATGATTCAAGTCATCAATATGTGACAACACGCACGTTATTTGAAAAATATTATTTTACATTATTTGAATAAAATAATTAGGTAAAACATTCTCACAAAAGAAAATAATCACCTGTATTATATGAGTTTTTTAATAGCAACGTGATAAATCCTTAATTTTATCATTGTCTCTTGTTACTAAAAAGTGAATAATACTTTCACTATATGAATTACACACATTTGTTTTTTTAATGTTAATGTTCATCTCATATTGAAAAGGAGATTCAAATGAAACAGACAAAGAAGTTAGCTTTAGCATTGCCTTTAACAATCGGTATTCTTTCTGCAACTCAAGCGAGTGCAAGTATTGATATCACTCTTGCTCACGTCGACTCTCAGGATTGGACAATCTCAAAAAAAGGAGCCGCGACTCAAGTCTTTAAGAACTTAGTTGAAGCAGAATCTAATGGTCGTATCAATGTCAATATCTATCCATCAGGCCAGTTAGGCGGTGAAACTGAGTTATTACAATCAACTCAGGAGGGGATGTTATCAATGACCATGGTATCAGGTGCATTCTCTAAACTTTGTAAAGAAGCAAATGTATTAGAAATCCCATACTTATTCCCTTCTTCTCCCGTTGCTTGGGATGTTTTAGATGGCGAATTTGGTCAAAAGCTTAGCGAAAAATGCCTTAAGACAACGGGTTTAAGAACATTAGCTTATGGTGAAACAGGTTTCCGTCACTTCACTAATTCAAAGCATGAAATTAAGACACCTGCAGATTTAAATGGGTTAAAAATTCGTGTGATGACAACTCCTCTTTATGTTGAAATGTTAAAGGCAGTAGACGCTGAACCAACCCCTATCGCTTTCCCAGAAGTCCCTGCTGCATTAACTACAGGTGTTATTGATGGTCAAGAGAATCCAGTTAGCGTGATTAGTGCTAATAAATTTTATGAACTTCAAAAATTCATCACCTTAGACGGTCATGTTTATAGTACTGACTTCTTATTAATGAACGATGATTTCTACGCTTCACTTTCAGATCAAGATAGATTGATAATTGATCGAGCGGCTAAAATTGCAGGTACAGTGGGAAGAGGTATCCAACAAGTTAACTCGGCTGAAGGTCTTGAAATTTTGGCTGAAAAAGGGATGAAAGTAACAACCTTAACGCCTGCTGAACTTGAACAGTTCCGTGAAAAAACTCAACCACCGGTAATTAAGTGGTTAGGTCAGCAAGTTGATCAACAATGGATTGACAGCGCATTAAATGCAGTAAAAATCGCATCAAAATAAAGTCTAGATCTTGCCTATCTTCTTAACTTAAGCAGATAGGCAAATAACAAGAAGAAGTGAAAAGAATGATTACTCAATATAAAAGAGTGTTAGCGGTTTTATCAGGAACTTCATTATTTGTTCTATTTATGATCATGTTAACCACCACAATTAGCCGTTATTTTTTTAATACCTCAATTTTATGGGGTGAAGAACTTTCCAAATACTCAATGATTTATGGTGTTATGTTTGCAACCTCACTCTGTTATTTAGAGGACCTACATATCAAATTCGCTATTTTAGACAATTTAAAATCAACCGTAATTAAAAAAGCACTGGCGATTGTTATCGATTTATCGGTTTTTGCTAGTTCAATTATCTTAATTTATTCTGGTTATTTATTTGTCATGAAGCGTGGTTTTATTGAATCACCCGGAATTGGTGTCCATATGTACTACTTCCAATCTGCATTAATTATTGGTGGTATTGCTCTTTGTTTAGCGTCATCAATGAAACTCATACAGCACGTCACAAACTATAAGCGTGCCCCTAAACTTTCTCTTTCTCAAAGCGATGTATAAGGAAATACGATGCCTTCTATTTTTCTAATGGGTTCGATGCTATTTATTGGGTTGCCTTTGGTCTTTAGTATCATCTTAGCAATGTCCTTTTATGTATCAAGTACCCCTATTTCTATTAGTTTAATTTCACAACGCATTTTTAGCGGCCTAGATTCATTTTCCATTTTAGCAATTCCTCTTTTTGTTCTAGCCGGTGAGTTAATGAATAAGAGCGGCATTACTGGTCGAATCATTGATTTTGCTAACTCTCTTGTTGGTCATTTTCGTGGTGGTCTTGCACAAGTAAATATCTGGTCTTCAGTGATGTTTGCGGGTATTTCTGGCTCTGCAGTGGCAGATACTTCAGCGTTAGGTCGTGTTTTTATCCCTCAGATGGAAAAAGAAGGTTATAGCAAAGAGTTTTCTTCGGCTTTAACCGCGGCTTCATCCGTTATTGGTCCAATGATTCCACCAAGTATTCCAGTTATCATTTATGCCTTAATTGCCAGTGGTGTCTCTGTTCCTGCTCTATTCTTGGCCGGTATAGTACCAGGTGTTTTATCTGCCATAGCACTCTCTATTTTCGTCTATTTCTATGCCACTCGTCATAATATTAAGAGCCAAGTTGTTCGAACAAGTCGACGTAAAGCATTAGTGAAGGCGTTTATTCCACTCACAATGCCATTGTTTATTTTGGGTTCTATTCTATTTGGTATTGTAACCCCAACTGAGGCTGCTGCATTTGCTGCATTTTATGCACTAACAGTCGGTATGTTTGTCTATAAAACATTAAAAATTAGCGACTTACCTGAAGTATTTGTGCGTTCGATGCGTGATTCATCGATAGTACTTATTTTGATTGCTGTTATCTCTGTTGCAAACTGGATACTAACGTTTTCTCGTGTACCACAATTTATTAGCCAACAAATTTTAAGCACAATTTCAGATCCTGTGATGTTTTTAATTATGGTGAACTTAATCTTACTTGCCGTTGGCCTGGTATTGGAAGGAATTGCAGCAATGCTAATCTTGATTCCAATTTTTCATCCAATTGCAATGAGTTTTGGTATTGACCCGGTCCATTTTGGTATCGTGGTTATATTTAACTTAATGATTGGTTTGATTACACCACCAATGGGTATCTGTCTATTTGTCGCGAATAGTATTTCGAAAGTTGGTATTGCTGCGATATCTCGTCAAGTCATGCCACTGTTTTTACTTGAAGTATTGGTATTGTTCTTTATTACTTTTGTGCCTCAAAGTGTCCTGTTCTTACCGAACTTATTTGGCTATTAGATAAGGAATCATTAAGGTGACTGTATTTAATATACTTCTACCTTTAATGCTAGCTGTTGGTTTGGGATATATCGCAATAAAGAAACAATTCTTTACCGTTTCGTTTCATAAAGAGTTAAGTCGCTTTGTTCTTTATATTGCCATGCCAGCAGTCATTTTTAATAACGTTTCACAACTTAAATTAGACAGTGCAATTAATCTAAACTTTCTTTTGATCTATGCATTAAGCGGCTTAAGTTGTATTTTAATTGCTTTACTCATTGCCCGGCGCTTATTAAAAACATCGTGGAAAGATGCTTATATTAATGCGTTAGGAAGTGGGATGCCGAATAGCGCATTCATTGGTTTTCCTATTGCACTATCAGTGGTTAATGATGTTTATATCCAAGCCTTTATTATGGCCGTTATTGTCGAAAACTTATTGTTCATCCCTCTCTGCTTGATCTTATTAGAGTCAGTTTCAGGGACTAAAACATCGTTATTTAATCAAATAAACATCATTATTAAAAAATTAATTAAGAACCCATTAATCGTCACGATTATTTTTTCAATCACGATTAATTTATTAGGTATTCAATTGCCTTTAGCAATACAAGAGACATTATCCTTACTCTCTAAAAGTGCTATCGCGTTAGCTTTATTTGTTATCGGTGGAGCATTGGCTAATTCACCAAAATTTGACCAAAAAAGACGAGTTTTTTCAGTGATCAGCGTTAAGCTTTTACTTTTCCCTCTGATCGCACTTTTATTAACTCAATATATTTATTTAGAACAAAATTTACAATATGCGCTGATTATTTTTTGTGCTGCACCAATGTTAACTATTTACCCTGTTTTGGGTGCTAACTATGGTCAAGAAAAATTCTGCGCAAACACATTAATTACAGCAACGTTATGTTCAGGAATAACCCTTTCCGTTGTTGTATTTCTTTTATCTTCACCTTTATAACAGTAATAGGTATTTAGACATGGACAAAGTTAGAATATCAGTGGCCGGCGCTGGCCTTATCGGAAAAACTCACATTAAGCTTGTTATTGAAAATGAGCAATGTGAACTCGCCTCTATTGTTGACCCTTCTCCAGCAGCAAAAGATTACGCTAAAGAGCTAGGTGTTGCACTTTATCACGATTTGGATGCTCTTTTTTCTGCGGATAAACCAGATGGAATCATCCTTGCGACGCCTAATAAATTACATGCTATGCAAGCTCATGCCTGTATTGAAGCTGATGTACCTGCAATTATTGAAAAGCCAGTCACTGATTCAATTGATGACGCAATTGAACTCCTTAAACATTCACAACGTGAAAAGAGTAAATTGCTTGTTGGTCATCACCGAGCTTATAGTCCACTACTTGAGACGTCGAAAGAAATTATCCAAAGTGGTGAGTTGGGTAAACTGGTCACCATTATGGGTAGCGCATCTTTCTACAAACCTGACTATTATTTTGATGAAGGGCCTTGGCGTAAAGTAAAAGGTGGTGGCCCTATTTTAATCAATATGATTCATGAAATTGGCAATCTTCGTCATCTGATGGGAGAGATTATTGGTGTTCAGGCTGTTAGCTCTAATAATACTCGTCAGTTTGAAGTAGAAGACAGCGTAGCAATGACATTGCGCTTTGCTAGTGGTGCAATCGGAAGTTTTATTTTATCAGATGCAACCTCAAGCCCTCGTAGTTGGGAGCAGACATCCCAAGAAAATAAAAGTTACGCGACTTATAATCAAGAAGATTGTTATCACATTGCAGGAACAAATGGTTCACTTTCGATTCCTACAATGCAAGTTAAAAGTTTTAATCAAGATGTCACACCTTCTTGGTGGAATGCAATGGAAGAAAAGCAAGTAGAGTTAACTCGCGAAGATCCATTAGCACGTCAGTTAAATCACTTTTGTGCCATTATTCGTGGTGACGAAACAGAACCAACAGTCAGCGTATGGGATGGACTTCAAAATTTATTGGTTATTGATGCAATTATCGATGCTTGTGAGTCAGAGCAATACACACCAGTGCGTGATATTACACCATTATTAGACTAAAAGGCGTTTGATATGAAGTATTCTATTGCAACAGTCTGCCTCTCTGGCACCCTTGAACAAAAAATGCATGCCGCAGCAAAAGCTGGATTTCATGCTATCGAAATTTTTGAAAATGATCTCACACAATACCGAGGATCTGCTGCTGACGTACGTCGTATTGCAGACAGTTTAGGTCTTGAAATATTGGTTCTTCAACCGGTTAGAGATATGGAGGGTATGCCTGACGGTTTACGTGAAAAAAAATTCCATATGTTAGAAAAGAAAATTGAACTTGCTCACCAATTAGGGACTCAACGCCTAATGATGTGTAGTAATACTCAGCCTTATTCATCACCTGACCTTCACCAGTGTGCTGATGATCTTCATAAAATTGCTGAGTTAGCTAAACGAGAAGGCGTTCAACTTGGCTATGAAGCACTTGCTTGGGGTCGTCACATTGCTGACTATGATGATGCATGGAAGCTCGTTAATATGGTTGACCACGACAATCTTGGTATCGTACTCGATACTTTCCACATGTTTGCTCGCGGAAATACTTTAGACACGCTAAAAAATGAGATCCCGGTTGAAAAAATTGCACTTGTTCAAGTTGCCGATGCGCCTAAAATGCAAATGGATATTTTGCAGTATAGTCGCCATTACCGCTGCTTCCCTGGTCAAGGTGATTTTCCTGTTATTGAATTCGTACAGGCACTCAAGGATAAAGGTTTTAATGATTACCTCTCTCATGAAGTCTTTAATGATGAGTTCCGCTCATCGTCACCAATTAAAAAAGCAGTCGATGGTATTCGATCGCTAAAATGGTTAGAAGATCAGACAAATAAAGACGTAATACCGCCGGTTGCTGAAGGAGTTAGTTTTGTCGAGTTTGCAGCCCATGATCGTCTAAACAATCCATTTACGGATGTACTTGAGTCTCTTGGTTTTTGTAAAACTCACCAACATAAAAGTAAAGATGTTGATCTTTACCAAGTTGGTGAGATTAATTTTATTTTCAATTATGAAAAGAATAGCCCTGCAGGGTTACATCTACAGGAGCACGGCGAGTCAGTTTGTGGTTTAGGTTTAGTGACTTCTAATGTCTCAGCTTTGAAGGATCTTGCAATCCGTTATAACGGTTCAACTATTGCACAAACACGACAACAGAATGAGCTCGCTATTCCTACATTAAAAAGTGCCAATAATCTTATGATTAGCCTATTTAATGGTATTGAATCTCATACTTTTTATGAAGTTGATTTCGAAAGAGTTGCAGAACAAAATAGTGATGCAAACTTTAGCCATATTGACCATATGGGACAGGTTGTTGCACCTGCTGATTTCTTATCAAATCTGTTCTTTTATAAATCTATTTTTGGTTTTACTCCAGAAGAAAGTTTTGATCTTCCCGACATTAATGGTTTAATTACTAGCCAAACAATAAAAAGTCCAAACGATAAAGTAAAGATTGCTTTAAATAGCACCAATGCGAAAAAGACAAGCACTCAACGTTTCATCAATGAGTCAAATGGTGCCAGCATTAACCAAATTGCAATTGCCTGTGATGATATTTTCAAAGCGGTTAAGAAGCTGTCTCCCATCTATCAATTGAAGATCCCAAGTAACTATTACTTGGATATTCAAGCGCAATATGATGTATCAGACGAACTTATCGCTAAGCTTCAACAGAATAATATTCTTTATGCTGAGGATGATAAAGGAAGCTTCTTCCACTTTTACACCAAAGAGATGAATGGGTTGTTCTTCGAAGTGGTACAGCGTATCGGTGAGTATAATAAGTATGGTGAAACGAATGCATTTATCCGTTTAGCTGCACAAGCGTCTGCTTATTAATACACATTTTATCTTTAACATAATAACAAACCTTCAAACTATTTATATATACCCCAAGTAATTGGAGTTGCTAGTAGGCGGCAAATCAGTGAGGCCCCATGAGTATAGGTGTACTATATGATTGGGGCGAACGAGTGCAGCCAACAACCTAGCGACTTCACGTATGAAGAGTATATTGGCTTATTTCCCTTGGGCTCTACCTAGCAACCATTGTGCTCTTTTTTTACATAACCTATACCAGCCGTTTATCATAAAAAATGATAATAGATTGAATAGAATAGGCTTAACTAAATCAAAATAACTTGTAATTAATCAACCCACAATGTTACAATTATTGATGATTTGTTAAATATTGGTTTTTTTGTGTCTAGAGTAAAAATAGAAAGTTTTATTGTATTTATCCTTATTGTGTTAATCGCCTTAACGACAAACCTTACGTCAACGGTCTATTCGCCTCTCATGTATGCTTTCAAATTAATTATCTCTATCACAGCCATCATCTCTTATATCCTGATTAGAGAGATTACCCCTTCAATCCTATTATTTATTGCATTGATATTTCGTTACATTCATGGTTTATTCATGTTTGTTTATTTCAATTCGACTTATTGGCAATTCGTTAGCCTTCTTAGTATTGTCTTCTTTTTTTGCCTCTTTGTCGGGACAGTAGATAAAATAAAGCGATATTCAATATCCAAAAATCATAATAAAAAAATCAATGTGCTCATATAGAAAAGCCTGCATTTATCTCACCACTTACTCGTAAGATAAAAGACAGGCTTTAACGATACTTGTGAATAGTTAACCTAATAAAAACTCTATCGCTAACTCATAACCGCGGGTTCCCATTCCAATAATGGTACCGGCTGCTACTGGTGAAATATATGAGTGATGACGGAAACTTTCACGAGCATGGACATTAGAAATATGTACTTCAACAACAGGGACATCAACGCCTTTAATTGCATCATGTAAAGCAATTGAAGTATGTGTGTATGCACCAGGATTAAACACAATCCCCTTACACTCTCCTCGCTTAAATTCTTCACCCGCACGATGAATAGCATTGATTAATTCGCCTTCGATATTATTTTGAAAAGCTTCTGTACCTACATCGTATTTAGCTGCAAGAACTCGACACTTTTCCTCGACATCCGCTAATGTTTCAAAACCATATTGGGTTGGTTCACGAGTGCCTAATAAGTTAAGGTTAGGTCCATTTAAAATGAGTAATTTGCTCACGTTCATTTCCTTTTGGTTTTCAGTTTTATTTTATACCCTTCATCCTGAAGCGACTAGATTATTGGCGTCACTCGTGCATCCGAATCATATAGAACACCTATACTCATGGGGCTTAACTCATTGGCCACTGACTAGCAACTTCAATTATTTTAGGTATAGTTTCAGTTTTGACTAAAATGTTGATCTCTAAACGCTTGTAATTGTTGTTCAGAAATACTTTGGTTTCTATAAGGATATGGGTTTCTAGAAACACATGTACTTATAGAAGGATCATGTTGTATGAATAATTTAAAAGCATCCACAGCTTGATGAAAGAAAAGTTCAAAACCGCTCAACGTTTTAATCCCTTTGCCTTTTGCTTCCTGAATAAAAGCTGTCTCTATTGGTGTATAAACAGCATCAAAAACCCATTGCTGTTTATCTAGCCATTCAGCTAATATCGGTATTCCAGAATAATTGTGATGACCAATAGGCGTGCAGTTTAAAACGCCATTTGCAGACCTCACCGCGGATTCAAGAAGGGTCTTATTAATCACTTTAACCTGTCTATTTTTTAATGGCAGGGTGTGTAAAAAATGTTCAGCTTTCTCTGTATCTTGCTCATAAATAATAATTTCTGATGCTTGCAATGCAATTAACCCATGAATAACAGCCTTACCGACGCCTCCGCAACCAATAACAACAACTTTGCCTGGTTTATTGATACTGGACTGCCGAAAAGCTTGAATAAAGCCCGTATAATCAGTGTTATAGGCTAAAAGTTTTTTATTATGATAGATCAAAGTATTCGCTGCACCAACAACTTTCGCGGAATGATCAATCCAATTTGCAACTTTTATTGCCATTTCTTTATAAGGAAATGTGATATTCATCGCATTAACATTCTGAGAGAGTTGAAACTTAACACAATTTTCAAATACAGAGAACTCTGGCTCACTTAACGGTGACAATTGATAATCTAATGACAACGATAATTCATTCGCTAATTGGTTATGAAAGCTTGGAGCACTTGATTTATCTATATTTATACCAATAAGTCGACACGATATCATAAATACACTCTCCTTTTATCATCAGTTAAAAATAACAGAAAATCGGTCAAATTTATCCATCATTTTTCGCTTATCTCTATTCATTTATTAGAATTTTTTGTATCACTATTAGCTAAACATTTACAATTACTATACAGCTCAAAAAACCACCTCTATCTAAAAATCTTATAGCCTGAAATTAAATTGAAATAGCCCAATCTTATATTGCCTCGTATAGTGTTTGTAATTTCATTAGTTAAGGACGCTAAAAATGATTATTGATTGTCATGGACATTACACTACAACACCACCACAAGTGGGCAAATATCGCGATGCTCAAAAAGAAGCAATAATAAAAGATCCAAGCCATGTTGGTTCTAAAGGAATCATGGTTATTTCAGATGATGAAATCCGTGAAAGTATTATCAATAATCAACTTCGTTTACAAAAAGAGCGTGGAACCGACTTAACTATATTTTCTCCTCGTGCAAGTTGGATGGGTCACCATATCGGCAATGAGCACACCAGTCGCTTTTGGACTGAACATCAAAATGATTTGATCCGCCGAGTATGTGACCTCTTTCCCAATAACTTTGCCCCTGTTGCTCAACTTCCTCAATCGCCTGGTATCTCACCTGAAAAATCAGTCAGTGAATTAGTTCGCTGTGTAGAAGAGATGGACTTTATTGGTTGTAACTTAAATCCTGATACTTCTGGAGGCTCGTTTAAAGATGTCTCTTTGGGCGATCGTGCGTTTTATCCTTTATATGAGAAGATGGTTGAACTAGATGTTCCTGCGATGATCCATGTCAGCGGTTCATGTAACAGTTGTATGCATACCACTTCGTCATATTATCTTGGTGCAGATACCATGGCATTCTCACAACTTATGATGTCTGACGTATTCAAAGATTTCCCTGAATTAAAGATTATTATTCCTCATGGTGGTGGTGCTGTCCCTTATCACTGGGGACGTTTCCGTGGAATGGCTCAAGATATGGGCTTAGCACCACTTGAAGAATTAATGCTTAATAATATCTATTTTGATACTTGCGTTTATCACCAAAAAGGCATTGATCTTTTACTCGATATTTTACCATCAAAAAATATCCTTTTTGCCTCTGAAATGATTGGAGCGGTACGTGGTGTTGATCCATTAACCGGTCATAATTACGATGATACAAAACGTTATATAGATGCATCAACTAAAGTGACTGCGGCAGATAAACAGGCAATATTTGAAGATAATGCTCGCCGAGTATTTAGCCGTTTACAAGCTCCTGCGATAAAAAACTCGGTACAACAGCAGGAAGCGTCAGCAATTATTATCTAGCATTGGTTAAAAAAGGAATTAAACGATGACCACTATGGAAAAAAAACAAACATCAACAACAACCCAACAACTACCTCAAAATGTCGTGATATGTAATATTGAACGTGCTACCCCAGAGGTTATCAAAGGATTAGCAGAATGTGGCGTTGCAACTGTTCATGAAGCACAGGGCCGCCGTGGTTTATTAGCTGACTACATGCGTCCAATCTATTCAGGTCCAGCTATCGCGGGTTCAGCACTAACCATTTCTGGCGCTGCGGGTGATAACTGGATGATGCATGTTGCTATTGAACAAGCTCAAGCAGGTGACATGCTTGTTTTTGCTCCAACATCGCCTTCTAATTTTGGTTTTTTTGGTGACCTACTAGCCACATCAGCACAAAGTCGTGGTGTTGTCGGATTAATTATCGAAGGTGGTGTTCGAGATACTCGAGACCTAAGAGAAATGAACTTTCCAGTATGGTCTAAACACATCTTTAGCCAAGGCACGATTAAAGAAACCTTAGGTTCAGTCAATATCCCAATGGTGTGTGCCGAAGAGATCATTAACCCCGGTGATATTATTGTTGCCGATGATGACGGTGTTTGTGTCGTTCGTCGTCAAGAGGCGGAACAAGTATTAGCAGAATCTCGTGCTCGCATGGTAAGAGAAGAAGAGAAGCGCATTCGTTTAGCTAATGGTGAGTTAGGTTTAGATATTTATAACATGCGACCTCGCTTAGAAGAAAAAGGTCTTGTTTATGTCAAATAACAAGACCGTATCAGCTCCGTGTATGTGGATGCGCGGTGGTACATCCAAAGGTGCTTATTTTCTTGCAAATGATCTCCCCCAAGATCAACAAGAGAGAGATGAGTTTCTATTAGCTATAATGGGATCGCCAGATAGCAAACAAATTGATGGTATGGGTGGTGCAACTCCTCTCACATCAAAAGTTGCTATTATCAAACCTTCTGAGCGTCCTGGAATTGATGTTGATTACTTATTCTTACAAGTTTTTGTTGATCAACCCATTGTCAGTGATGGTCAAAATTGTGGCAATATCTTAGCGGGTGTCGCCCCTTTTGCTATTGAACGCGGATTAGTTGATATTCTAAGTGACATAACTAATGTCTCTATTTATATGGAAAATACCGGTCAGGTTGCGACTTGTGAGGTCAACACTCCTAATAAAGAAGTTTGTTATCGAGGAGATGTGGCTATTGATGGAGTACCAAACAGTGCATCCCCTATCGCCATCACCTTTAAAGATACTGCCGGTTCAACTTGTGGCGCACTTTTACCTACTGGGAATGAGTTTGATATTATTGACGAGACAACCGTTACCTTAATCGATAATGGGATGCCAGTGGTTGTCATTCGAGCTATAGATATGGGGATAACTGGACAAGAATCTCCACAAGAACTCGAGAGCAATGATAAGCTGCGTCAAAAACTTGAGCGTATCCGTTTAGAGGCAGGTCAAAAAATGAATTTAGGTGATGTGACTGAGAAATCGATTCCCAAATTAACCATGGTGAGTGAGCCAACTCCAAATGGTTCGGTTTCAACTCGCACCTTTATTCCTCATCGTTGCCATGCTTCTATTGGCGTTTTAGGTGCCGTGAGTGTTGCAACAGCGTGTATGCTACCTGAATCTCCAGCTTTTAGTGTCTCAACACTCCCTGAACAAAAAACAAAACGCGTTTCAGTTGAACATCCCGCTGGCGAATTATCCGTTATTTTGCAAACAAAGAATAACCAAGTACAAAGCGCAGCAATATTACGAACGGCTCGAAAGCTTTTCGATGGGACGATTTTTCAACACGGTTAGAAGTATTGTTAATAACCAATATTTAATGTTTAATTATTACTAGCAAGATACTCTTAAATTTAAGGAAGAATAAAGATGGATGCTGATTACTTACCTTTTCACCCTGCTCCTAGTAAACCAAACTATACACCACCAGCAGGTGCAGTAGATGCACATTGTCATGTATTTGGCCCTGCATCACTTTTTCCATATTCTCCAAAACGTAAATATACCCCCTGTGATGCACCAAAAGAACAGCTTTTTGAGCTACGTGACTACTTGGGTTTTGACCGAAATGTTATTGTTCAAGCATCATGTCATGGAACAGACAACCAGGCTCTATTAGATGCATTAGAAACAGCAGGTGACCTTGCTCGTGGTATTGCTGTTGTTTCACCAGATATCACAAAAGAAGAGCTAGAACAGATGGATCGTTTAGGGGTTCGCGGGGTTCGCTTTAATTTTGTTAAACGCCTCGTTGATACGACACCTAAAGAGGTATTTAAATCAATTGCTGAAAAGATTAAACCCCTTGGCTGGCACATTGTAGTTTATTTCGAGTCTCAAGATCTTGATGAAATTGCCCCATTCTTAGTAGAGTTAGATACCACGATTGTTGTTGACCATATGGGTCGTCCCGATATCTCAGAAGGCATCGAGAGTGAAAGCTTTGCTAAATTTATAAACTTAATGGCAAACAATACGAATATCTGGACAAAAGTAAGTTGTCCAGAGCGTTTAACCTTAACCCCACCAAATTATAGTGATGTGATTCCTTTTGCTAAAACATTAGT
The DNA here is from genome assembly GCF_021513135.1 of Vibrio sp. SS-MA-C1-2. Taxonomy (NCBI): domain Bacteria; kingdom Pseudomonadati; phylum Pseudomonadota; class Gammaproteobacteria; order Vibrionales; family Vibrionaceae; genus Vibrio; species Vibrio sp. SS-MA-C1-2. The sequence goes on along the minus strand of NZ_CP090981.1, from coordinate 1,763,174 downwards.
AGAGAAATTTCCTGAGCGAGTCTTATGGGGGACAGATTGGCCACATCCCAATATGAAGTCACATACGCCAGATGATGGGCACCTTGTTGATGTCATTCCGAAAATTGCACAAACCACTGAATTACAACAAGCACTTCTTGTTAAGAATCCAATGCGCCTCTACTGGAAAAAATAAGTAAAAATAAGGAAATTTTATGTCTTCATATTTAAATAATAAAACACCTATTGAAGGGACAACCCTATTTGATGGTGCAATGTCTCGTAAAGGCTATGGTTTAAATAAAATGTGTTTTTCATTCAATGAACAAGATGCTCGTGATCAATTCAATCGTGACGAAGCCGCATACTGTGATAAATTTGGTGTCACGCCAGAACAAAAAGAAGCGATATTAAAACGTGATGTTCTTAAGTTATTAGAGTTAGGCGGTAGTATTTATTACTTAGCTAAGTTTACAGGCATGTTAGGACTGACCATTCAGGACGTGGGTGCTATCCAAACTGGTATGACAGTAGAAGAATTTAAAGACAAATTAGTAGCTGCAGGGAAGTAACGACATGGCTAAAATTATCGGTGGTATCACCACATCTCACATCCCATCAATTGGTAAAGCAATCGATCAAGGAATCCAACAAACACCTTACTGGAAACCTTTTTTTGACGGTTACCCACCCATCCATCACTGGTTAGAACAAGAACAACCTGATGTCGCAATCGTTTTTTATAATGATCATGGGTTAGAGTTTTTCATTGATAAAAAACCAACGTTTGCCATTGGTGCGGCTGAGCAATATCAAAATGCAGATGAAGGTTGGGGAATTAAACCGATCCCTGCGATCAACGGTGATCCTGACTTATCATGGCATATCTGTAATGAATTGGTTGATAAAGAGTTTGATATCACTATCTGTCAAGAGATGCGTGTCGATCATGGTCTAACGGTACCAATGCAATTAATGTGGCCAGGTAATAATTACAGTCACATGAAAGTCATCCCGGTTTGTATCAATGTTGAACAACACCCAATGCCTTCACCAAAACGTTGTATGGATCTTGGTAAAGCGATTGGTGAAGCGGTTGAAAGTTATGATAAAGATCTGAAAGTTGTTGTATTAGGTACAGGTGGACTTTCACATCAATTAGATGGTGAACGAGCTGGTTTTATCAATAAAGAATTTGATCTTTACTGCATGGATAAATTAATTCACGATCCTGAAGCATTAACTAAATTGACAATTCGAGACCTTATCGAGCAAGCTGGTGCTCAAGGTCCAGAGTTAATTATGTGGTTGGGTATGCGTGGTGCATTAGGTGATGAAATCTCCCTACTCCACAGTAACTATCATATCCCTGTTTCAAATACAGGTGCTGGCACGATGTTAATTCAAACAGAGAATCGGTAATTCCAATGTTATGATCGAAAGATCATATAATAATTGACCAAGCCGCCTTAACATCGCATTTTGTTAAAGCGGCTTCTTATCTTTAACGCTTAAGCTGTTTTGTCACTTTTTCAGCAACAAAATCATAATCCGTTTTTGTCTCAATTCTCGTCATTACATACAAAAATGGCGTATCCAAGAGTGAAATCACAATCTTGACCAAGTAAGTAGAAATAATCACACTAACAATATAATCTTCTGGAATCACACCCGCTAAACCAAATAAAACAGTCACTAATACCGTATCAAAAAACTGGGAAAGTAGCGTAGATAGATTATTCCGAATATAGAGCAACCGCCTTGAAGGAAATAGTTTTTTAATCATATGATAAATTGTCACATCTAAGCTTTGGCTACAGAGGTAAACTAAATTACCAATAAGAACCGCCTTCACCATCCCACTATTTGCAGAGAACAGGGCATCAAAAGATTGATTATAAAGCGTTGAATATTGATCCGCATTAAATGGTTGAAATAAACTCGCTGCGACCATTAATAAAATAAACGCAATATTGGCAGAAATCGAAATATAGATAATATTACGAGCTGCACTTTTTCCAAACTTTTCACTTATAAAATCAGTGGCTAAAAATACGCTGCCATAAACGACATTACCTAAGGTTGCGTCAAGCGAAAAGTCACCAAAAGAGGTGTAATGGATAAACTTATTGACTTGAATATTTGCAGCAATCACACAAATAATGACATAGATATAGACGCCAATTAAACCAAACTTACGGTATGAAAGGGTCAAGAGGGTAAAGCTGGTTAGGATTAACAAACCTAACAGTAAAATGTTGTACATTGTATCTCCAAGTTTTGATTATGCAGGATGGTTGACGAACTGCAATGAATGAATGTTTGTTTCGTTAATTTATACAATAAATAAAAATTTAAAGCGTATTTTAACCTAAGCCAACCGCGTTTTTGTGATCATAAACAATGACATTGTCACGTTGATATTTTGGATAAATCTCGTAGAACTGTTTGATGAGTTCTTCATCAATATTCACGTCTTGGCTATTTTCTGTGAAAATATTGACCAAAACAATATCCAAATTTTCTGACGCGAGTTGTAGGTCACGCTCAATCATCTCTATCGTTTGCCCTTTAATACCAATTAACAAGTTAACTGCATCAAATGTTTGGTGAAAATACTCAAGATCAAGCTTATCAATAAAGCCTTTATTTAAAACTTTTTCTCGAAAGTCATCGTCATAAGTTTCTAATCCCGTTTTAGCAATAATTTTATCAACGTCAAATTGCTTATTAAAATCCGCGATTAATTCATGATACATATAATGAGCTTCATACATAAAGGTATGAATATTTTTCTCTTTAATGATCACTTTAATACGTTCAATATGAGCTTTAGGTAATTCAAAGATGCTGCCTGAGTTAATAATCTCTAAAACTCCGGTTTCACCTGTGATTTTATCTAACTCAACGAAATTCACTTCATCTAATTCATTAATATCTTGACTGCCATCAGCCCAATAATCACAAAATGTACATTTACGCCATTTACAAAAACGTGACTTTAATAAAACCACCTCTCGATCAAAACCATCGGTAGTTAAACAATACCGTTCAGCAACAGGTTCAGCTGTTGAATAAATAAGCTGTTCAGCTTCAGTTAAAAGCACTTTTCCCTCTCCATATTTTGTTCAAATAAATTTTAAAAGCCACCAATCATACGCTAAAGGTGGAGGATGTCACAGAATAAATAGAATCAAAGAACACGCTTAGAAATTCAACCCTAAGTATCAAACAGCCAATAGATTATGTGATATTGATATCAATTTTTATTAGAACTATCCGCCGAGATGTGAGCAATCTACCATTCAGATATTCTGCCAATGGTAATCTTAAAAAAATAAGCTATATTTAAATCAGAAAATAAGATAGCGGCTCTACCTGACGATACGACCATTTATGTTTACCTTTTTCGTTCATGTGTTAGGAATTTAAGATGAAGTTACCATTAAAGCGCTCTGCTATCTTATTGATGATTATTAGCCAAAGCCCTGTCTTCGCTAATTCAGCACTAACAACAGTACGCTACTCTGCCCCGATTGTGCAGGTTGCTAACTCTCAACTCCATCGAGATCCTTTAGAGGAACTTAATGAAATTGCATCATTTGATACCAACCCAACACAGCCATTTAATCACTTTGATGATCTTTATCAACTAGCTATCCCTGCTCAACAAGAGTTAGAAACGCTTTGTAATCTGATATCAGCACAAAATTCAGCTAAACCCTACTATTCAGGTGTAAAGTCTATTGCGAGAGCAGAAAAGAAAATTGCTCATGAATTGAATGGCCAGCCAGAGTTACTAACCGATGTTGCTCGTGCTACCATCGTGACGGATAATATTGCTCAACTGACGCAAGTATATAATCAATTGGCACAGCATAGTGAAGTTGTTCGTGTTAAAAACCGATTCTTAGAGCCCGCTCCATCTGGTTACCGTGATATTAGCTTATTGATTATTTTACCAGAGACCAAAATGGTCACTGAGGTGCAACTTCATTTAGCTGAAATTGCCGAGATCAAAAATGGCTCTGAACATCAGCTTTACCAACAAGTACAAAAGATCCAACATGTCGCTGTTCAACAACAGCGCGATCTAACCGATTTAGAGCACAGCAAAATTGCTCGAATCCGTGTTGAAACAAACCGCTTATATGATGAGGCGTGGTCAAAGCATACGCCAATTAAAGATGTTGCTTAATTCTCATTATCCAAGAGCATTATTTACAATCATTTGAATAATGCTCACTCAATCATTCTATTTCCAACTTTCTTACTAATAAGTACAATTCTTTTCCTTTCGATTAAAACTCTCTTTTTCATAAATAAAATAATCAGTAGCATGCCAATTTATTAATACATAAGTCAGCTGTTTAAAACCAGAAAAATCACCGGTTGTTTTTATGAAAATAGCACTTTTTACAATTTTGAAATTTATGTTTTCAGTTTAAATAAAAACTACAGATTGAATCAAATTTTAAAGACTTTATGATCTGCATTCATTTTATAATCACGTATATATTACCATTAAGGTGTAATAATGAAGCCGACCTTATTAACGGTTAAAAATAAGCAATCTAGATTGACTCGATACTTGACTACTTTTCTTTTAACACTTTCTTTAGTATCTCCAGTTATTTTTGCTCAACAATCTCCAACAGTAGATTTACGTATCATTGAAACCAGTGATATCCATATGAACTTTATGGATTACGATTACTATAAAAACAAGCCAACAGAACGTTTTGGTTATGCTAGAACTGTTACTCTGATCAAGAATGCACGTAAAGCATCAAAGAATAATTTACTTGTTGATAATGGCGATTTACTGCAAGGTAGCCCGATGGGCGATTGGGCAGCAGATCGTGGTCTTGATCATGGTGAGAAATTCCCTGCTTATCAAGCGATGAATCCTATGCATTATGATGTTGGTAACTTAGGCAATCATGATTTTAATTATGGTTTAAAGTATCAGCTTCAAGCAACAAGCCAAGCCAATTTCCCCTACATCAATGCCAATGTTTATCTTGATAATGGACATGGTGAGGCAGGCAAACATGCCTACAACCCTTATATTATCGAAAATAAAACCGTTATTGATAATGATGGTAATAAACAAACCATTAAAGTCGGATTTATTGGTTTTGTACCACCACAAATTATGCTTTGGGATGCAAAAAACCTAAAAGGGAAAGTGGTCGTTAAAGATATTGTTGATACAGCAAAACAATATATTCCAGAAATGCGTGAAAAAGGCGCGGATCTAATTATTGCCATTCCACATTCAGGGCTTAATGATGACCCTTATCATGAGTTGATGGAAAATGAAGTTTACTATCTATCTAAAGTTTCTGGTATCGATGGTATTCTGTTTGGTCATGCTCACGCAGTTTTTCCTTCATCTGATTTCGCTCATATTCCAGGTGCCGACCTTAAAAATGGGCTATTAAATGGCATTCCCTCTGTTATGCCTGGGCGATACGGTGACCATATCGGTATCCTAGATTATAAATTACAGCTAAATAATGATCACCAATGGTCTATCATTGATCAACGCGGCTCTACCAATGCGATTTATGATAAACGAGACAACAAGGCATTAGTTAGAGCAGATAAAGAAACACAACAGATTCTAAAAGAAGATCATTTAGAAACCATTAAATATCTCAATAAGACTATTGGTAAAAGCAACAGTGAGATCAATAGTTACTTAGCGTTTGTTCAAGATGATCCATCTATTCAAATTGTCAATAACGCTCAAACTGACTATGTTAAAACGGTCTTAAAAAATAACAAAACACTGAATCAACTGCCAGTGTTATCTGCGGCAGCACCTTTTAAAGTTGGTGGTCGTAAGAATGATCCATCGAGCTATACTGCAATGCCAAAAGGGATATTAACCTTCCGTAATGCTTCTGATCTCTACTTATACCCAAATATTTTGATTGTAGTCAAGGCGACAGGTGCGGAAGTGAGTGACTGGTTAGAATGTAGTGTTGGTATGTTTAACCAAATAGATCCTCAAAGTACTCAACCTCAATCATTGATTAACTGGAATCATCGCAGCTATAACTATGATGTGATTGATGGCATTAGTTATCAGGTTGATGTGACTAAGCCAGCGCGATTTGATGACAACTGTCAATTAAGCAATAAAAATAGTCATCGTGTGGTTAACTTAACCTATCAAGGTAAAGCGGTTGATCCTAAACAGGAGTTTCTTGTTGTCACTAATAATTATCGTGCGTTTGGTGGAGGTCACTTTGCAGGTACAGGTAAAGACCATATTGTCTTCTCTGCACCAGATCAAAACCGACAAGTATTGACTAATTATATCGAAAGTCAAAGTAAGAAAAATGGTTATGTTGATGTGAAAATTGATAATAATTGGCGTTTACAGCCTATTAATAGTGAGAAGAAACTTGATATTCAATTTGAAAGTTCGCCAAGTGATAATGCAAAACGTTATATTAAGTCCCATTCAGTCAATTCAACTGAATTTATAACAACAGATAATATTGGTTTTGGTATTTATCGATTAAATATAACTAACCGATAATATAATCAACCCACAAGAAAAAGAGAGCGATTCTCCCTTCTTGTGGGTTATTTAAAATGATGTACATAAAGCAAATAGTGTTACTCGTCATCGGCCACTAAGTTAACCTCATAAATATAGGTACTCTCATAGGCAAAAGAACCACGCCAACAACCAGCAACGTTCAGTAAGAAGAGCTATCCTGTTAATCTAAAAAGACAATATTTGAAATATCTACACGCTCATCTAGCTTAAAATCATCAACAATTTGAACTTTGGGTAATGTACCGTACTCAGTCACAAAGTACTCATCAATCACTCTCTGCAATCGAATAGAAAGAATTCCTACCTCACCATAAGTTCTTTTAATACTATGGTTGTAAGCAAATAGAACCATCGCTTCATTATTGATATCAGACATAAATATAGAAATAGAGTCTATATCTATTTGATCTTGATTTTCACTCATTAAAATTGAATGAACACTCTCAAACCTCTCACTAAATTTTTGAAAAATAAAAGTAATTAAACCTTTATTCATTGAATGTCTCTCCCAAGTAGAGAGATTGGAAAAACTCATAACTTCCTCGGTCATCATCAATTACAAGATTAATTCCATACTTTGACATTTCTTTGCTGTCACGAATGAAAATATACCAGTACGTATTAATATCAAAAAAAAGCTGACCAGTAATGGGAACTAATCAGTCATATTGATTATACGTATTCATATACGTTATACAAAATTTTTTTGAGTTATTTAATTAATTTATGATTAAATGCCATATCAATCGCAGTTCTACCGATCATTTTTTCTATGGTTTGATAGCCTTCTTCCCCTAACTCTTCACTGACCTTCATTAATAATTTAGATAACCCTTGATAAGCAAGTTCATTGATTTCTTTAGATTCAGATATATGACCGATTAATAACCAAATAATATGACGAAATCCTGGATCCTTAAGCGCGATTGTCCAGCTTTTATCTAATACTTCGCAACTTGAAAGATCTAAATGAGAGAGAAAATAAGGAAAAGCGCGACCTTTAAGTGCATCACCAAAACTACTCACACTTTTATGGTACGATTGTAAGCTAGATTGTCGAATCCCCGTTTTCAAACTAACTTGATGATACGTAACCTGACCCCAGCCCTTTTCTAAGAAAAGCTCCCAGATAGACTGATTAATAAACTCATATTTTTGTTGTCGTTGTTCTTTTGTGATCCGAGCCATAACGATTACCTAAATATATTGATATCATCTTATGCAACCAATAGATTATAGCTCGAATTTGGAAAACTGCTTCTAATGAGACTCTAGTCAACGTTAATCTTTTTATTCTTCTCACTGATCCATTGTGACATATACTTAGTACTCGCCATCGTATGATGCTTTAACATTTCACCAAAGAAGTTATCTAAACGGTGCGCTTCTAAATCGAGCGATATTTTTTCAATCTTTTCAATTAGTTTGGCACCTAACTTCGTCGCATCATATTTATCTTTTAATAATGGATGACAAATATCTTGAGCTTGAAGCCAACGTGCTTTGTTTGAATAAAGTTCAATCGCTTGTTTAATAAACTCTTCATCTTGCTCTGTAACGTTACCGGGCCAATCAGGATAAGCATCAGATAACATTCCTTCACTACCCATTGAGCTTGTCACGCTGGGGGTTTGCACTTTCATGGCATCAAGAAATTTCCCTTTGATACCCGCCCCAAAACGAATAGGCGCTAAGCAAACTTTCGCTTTTTCTACCACTTCTAGCGCATCAGTTGCCCAACCTTTGATATGAAAACCCATTTTAGGATTATGAATTGCTGTCGCTTTTGGTGGTGGATATGAACCATAGATATGTAATTCGGCATCAGGAAGTTGGCGACGTATCTGTGGCCAAATTCGTTGCAATTGAAGTACCGCATCCCAATTCGGCGCATGACGGAAATTACCAATGGTCATAAAGTGCTCCCGGGCTTCAAATTCGCGAGTTTCTGTTGGCAATTGAGTTAAGTCGACCATAAAGGGTAAATGATGGAGAATATGCTCTGAAATATTGAACTGATTAATTAATAATTCCATCTCATAATTCGAGATGATTAAAGAGAGATCACAACGTAAAATTGCTGCGATCTCACGTTTAGTTAAATCAGACTGAAGATCGGATTGGGTCAATTCTCTTGATGCCTTAACCGCAGTATGTCGAGCATTTCGTAAAAACTGTAAATCTTCAGTATCTAAAATTTTCAATGCCTTTGGACAACACTTATCAACACGCCAACCAAACTGCTCTTCCATCATAAAACGGTCAAACATAACAATGTCAGGTTGTAACTCTGAGATATATTGATCAAAGCTATCTGAATTTAATTCAATACTCTGACTAGTTATCTCTTCTTTTTCTAGATCAATCATATGTTCAGTTCGCTGAGCAGGCGTCGCAAACTCGACCAACCAACCTTGCTGTTTAAATAATCGCAGTAGCGACATCATATGAGTCCCGGCTGCTGATGAGTTTGGTTCAGGCCAAACATAACCAATCGCTAAAATCGTTTTCTTCACGTTAAACTCGCCTATATCCTAAAAGATTAATATTCATTATCAAAATACTAAAGTCTCTGATTTTTTTTATTTTTTCCACCAATAATTTCACATCTTGGCTTCGATGTTTATCTGCAATCAAAATAGCATCATCACTATCAACAATCACTAAGTCATTAATCCCTAATGTCGCAATCAATCTTCCTGTTGAATGGATATAATTATTTTGACTATCAATCATCGCAACATTGCCATTTAACACATTTTGGTTCTCATCCCGAGTCGATTCTTGCCAAAGCGATTGCCAACTACCGATATCACTCCAGCCAACATCCATCGGGGTCATTAAAACTTTATCTGATTTTTCTAACACGGCATAATCGATAGAAATATCCGGACATCCCGTAAATGAATGTTCGTTGATGCGGACAAAATCAGGGTCAACTACCCCACTTTCTAACGCCTCATGACAGGCATTAAATATCTCAGGTTGATATCGATTCAACTCATCTAAATAGGTTGATGCTTTAAAAAGAAAAATACCGCTATTCCAACAATAATGCCCACCATTCACATAGGTTGCTGCATCTTCTGCATTTGGCTTTTCAACAAACTTATCAACAAAAACAATTTGTCCGCTATATTTAGCCCCCTGTTTAATGTATCCATACCCTGTTTCAGCTCGATTAGGAATAACTCCAAAAGTGACCAAGAAACCATTTTCGGCAGCATCAATACTCTGCTCAACGGCTTGATGAAAAGCAGCAATATGATTAATTTTATGATCGGCAGGAAGGACTAACATTAAAGGATCACCACCTAAAGCAATAGCATGAAATGCAGCTAACGCAATTGCAGGGGCGGTATTTCGTCCAATGGGTTCTAAGATAATAGCGTCAGGAGAAAAATCAGTCAGTTGCTCCGCGACAATAAACCGGTGCTGATGGTGACAGACGACATAAGGCGAAAACAGATCCAGCCCATCTAATCGCTGTAATGTATCCTGAATCATTGTGGTGTCATTAAGCAGGGGTAAAAATTGTTTGGGGTAATGGGAATGAGACAAAGGCCAAAGACGAGCACTCGCTCCACCAGCAATCACAACAGGTAGAATCATCGGGTTGCAACCATCAACGTAGTTAAATGAGTTGGTTACTATACCGTCTCGCTTTCAAGTTGTCTTGTCATATACACGGACTCAAATTTTTAATAGAAACATTGCTGATAAAAAAGGCTAACTTAAGCGATAAGGGGTGCTTAAATTAGCCTGTAAAATAAAGGCTTTAACCAATAACTTGATATACCCTAATTATTGGTTATCAAGATCATTGTAAATTTAAGACTCAGCAAGTAATTCTGGTTTTGTAATACTGGCTTTAAACTGCTGTCTTGCCCCATGTAGTAAGGGTTCAGTGTAGCCACTAGGTTGTTCACCACCTTTGAAAACCAAATCGCAAGCCGCTTTAAACGCAATGCTGTTATCAAAATCAGGAGCCATATTGGTATACTCAGGATCATTCGCATTTTGTTTATCGACAACCACTGCCATTTGCTTCATTGTTTCCATCACTTGTTGTTCACTACAAACACCATGGAGTAACCAATTAGCTAGAATTTGGCTTGAGATACGCAATGTTGCACGATCTTCCATCAACGCAATATCATGAATATCTGGCACTTTAGAGCAACCAACCCCTTGATTAACCCAACGAACCACATAACCTAAAATACCTTGCGCATTGTTCTCAATTTCTTGAGCAATCGTGGCTGAATCAAGGTCTTTATTCTCCATAATTGGCGGTGTTAATAGGCTATCTAATGATTCGGTATAATCATAAGTGGCTGATTTAATCTGCTGTTGAACCTCTTTCACATCGCAACGATGATAATGAGTGGCATGAATAAATGCAGCTAATGGCGAAGGAACCCAAGCACAATTAGCCCCAGCTTTAGGATGACCAATCTTCTGAGTTAGCATCTCTTGCATCGCATCTGGCATTGCCCACATGCCCTTACCAATCTGAGCTGTCCCATCTAATTGGCAATCTAAACCAATCTTAACATTACGTGCTTCATAAGATTGAATCCAACCTTGTGCTTTGATTAAATCTTTTGGATAAACCGCACCAGCATGCATCGAAGTGTGGATCTCATCACCAGTACGATCAAGGAAGCCCGTATTAATAAAGAATAAACGATCTTTAACACTACGAATCACTTCTTTTAGATTGGCGGAAGTACGACGTTCTTCATCCATTACACCGACTTTTAATGTTGCTGGTGCCAAGTTCAAGGTCTCTTCAACACAAGAAAATAGAGTATTTGTAAACGCACTCTCTTCAGGGCCGTGCATTTTAGGCTTAACAATATAGATGCTACCAAATCGAGAATTAATTAAACCTTCTTCTGTACGCTCATGAAGTGCGCATAATGACGTTAAAAAGGCATCTGCAATTCCTTCAGGGATCTCATTGCCTTGCTTATCCAAAATCATATTGGTTTTCATTAAGTGACCAACATTTCTAACAAGTAACAAACTGCGACCACGTAAAGTTAATGCTTCTCCGTTTGGCTGTTGGTAAGATCTATCTTTGGCAATGGTTCGAGTGACTGTTTTACCACCTTTTTCAAACTCGGCGGTCAACGTTCCCTTCATCAAATCTAACCAATTACGATAAGCTTGTACTTTATCTTCAGCATCCACAGCTGCAACTGAATCTTCAAAATCCATAATTGTTGTCTGAGCTGCTTCAACAATGACATCTTTAATGCCGGCATTGCATAATTGACCAATCGGTGTTGTGGCATCAATTTGCACTTCAATATGTAAACCATTATTAATAAACAATAGAGACAATATCGGAGATGTATTGAAACCAACAAATTGGCTAGAATCTTTCAGATCTACGATGTCGCCATTAGCAAGGTGACAAAGTACAAAGTGTTGGCCTTCTTTTTGACATAACTCATACACTTGGACATCTTGATGAGAACCTGAAGTCAATGGAATAGCATCATCTAAAAATTCGGCTCCCCATTGAATCACCGCGTTGGCTTTTTCTATATCTAATCCTTTACCACTTGGTAATGCCCCTGTTACAGCATCAGAACCGTAAAGTGAATTATAAAGACTCCCCCAACGCGCATTGGTTGCATTTAGTGCAAATCGTGCATTTGAGATAGGTAGGATTAACTGAGGACCAGCAACAACGGCAACTTCAGGATCAATATCTTTGGTTGCGATAGAAAATGCATCTTTTTCTTCAACTAAATAACCAATCTCAGTTAAAAATGATTTATATTCTGAAAAATCAAATGGCTGGCTTTGATGAGCAATATGCCACTCATCCAACTGCTTTTGAAAACGATCACGCGTGGCTAAAAGTTCGGCATTTTTAGGTGCGAGTTCTTTAATCGTATTTGAAAAACCACACCAAAATTGCTCTGATTCAACTTGCAAGCCAGGTAATACTTCATTCTCTACAAATGAAAATAAGTTTTGATCGACTTTAATATCAAAAGCATCAATATAATTATTCATCATCATTCCTTTAAATACTGTTTCGATTGACCAATCTAACAATGTTAACGGTATCGTTAACATTTGACCCTAAATAAGAAATTTAAAAATAAGCTTGTAGAAAATTTTCAAGCTTAAAAAATTATTGCATTAAACGATTTTATTTAAATAAACGTAACAAAAAACCATCTCAAAAAACGGAGTAAAATGAGTACTGAAAATAATGTCACGTCTTATAACAAATTCGATGTTTTGAATAGCTTATTTTAATGTAACATTAAAGATAAACTATTCAGCCTTTTTAAATAAAAAATTAAATTACCAAAATAATTAATTTTTGGGGCGAATAAATGGCATATGACGATTCACATCTTTATACAGAAGATAACGAAATTCTTCTGGACCACCGGCATAGCACGATTGAGGACAGAAAGCGCGCAACCACATAAAGTCACCAGCTTCAACTTCAACCCAATCCTGATTTAAATGATAAACCGCTTTACCTTGTAAGACATACAAACCATGTTCCATCACATGCGTTTCATCAAATGGAATAACACAACCAGGTTTAAAGGTAACAATATTAACATGCATGTCATGACGCATGTCTTGTGGATCAACAAAACGCTTCGTTGACCAACCACCGTCAGTATCAGGCATCACAATAGGTTCTAGGTCATTTTCATTTGCAACAAATGGCGTTGGTGCATCTAGACCTGCAACAAACTGATAGGCTTTTCGTACCCAGTGGAAGCGAACGGGCTCTTCACCATTATTTTTTAATGACCAATCACATCTCGGAGGAAGATAGGCATATCCTCCTTCTTCAAGTCGATGAACGTCACCTTCAATCGTGATATCCATAGAGCCAGAAACCACAAATAAGATACCTTCAGCCACATCATCAAGCTCAGGTTTATCTGAACCACCACCCGGTCCAACCTCAACGATATATTGAGAGAACGTTTCAGAAAAACCACTTAATGGACGAGCAATGACCCACATTCTCATCTCATCCCAAAAGGGTAAATAACTGGTTACAATATCAGTGAGTACACGCTTTGGTATAATCGCATAGGCTTCTGTTAATACCGCTCTATCTGATAAGAGCTGGGTCTGAGGAGGTAATCCCCCTGTTGGGGAATAATAGGGTTTATCTTTAACCATGATATATCCTTATACTTTTGATAAAAAATATCTAAATCCAAATTAATCTTTATTTAAATAATAAGATCTTTTGTTCTATTTGCTGCTTTTATTGCCAGCTTTTGTGCCGACTCTTTATGATTATATAATAGTTGATCAAGATCTAATCCGACGACATTACCATTAATCAGTCGCCATTCACCAGCAACCATCACACGGTCAGCTTCTTGTCCGCCACACAAAATAAGTGCAGCTAAAGAATCATGATGTCCAGAGAATCTCAAGTCATCCAATTTAAACATGGCAATATCTGCTTGTTTACCAACGGCAATCGTACCGATATCTTCACGTCCCATTGCACGCGCAGAACCAGATGTAGCCCAACGCAATGCATCTTTATGTGAAACATTTTTAGAACCATACCGAAGACGCTGAAGGTATAACGCCATTTTAACTTCATTGATTAAGTTTGAACCATCATTCGAGGCAGAACCATCCACACCTAATCCAACGTTTACCCCAGCTGCTTCAAGCTCATTATTACAGCTAATCCCTGATGCCAGCATCATATTAGAAGTAGGACAGTGAGCAATACCGATTCCAGCTTGGCCTAAGCGTTTAATCTCTTCACTATTAAAATGAATACCGTGAGCCAACCACGTTCTTGAGTTTAACCAGCCGACATCCTCTAAATAATCAACCGGACGTAGACCGAAACGCTCAAGGCAAAAATCTTCTTCATCTAACGTTTCACATAGATGAGTATGCATCATCACTTGTTCATTTTTAGAGATTCTTGCGGTTTCTCGCATTAAGTCAGTGGTAACCGAGAAAGGAGAACACGGCGCTAAGGCAATTTGTGTCATCGCCCCCTCTTCTTTACTGTGATACGCTTTAATTAAACGTAAGCTATCATCAATAATCTGTTGTTCTGTTTGAATGGTATTTCTTGGTGGTAAACCGCCTTGATCTTCACCTAAACTCATGGAGCCACGAGTAAATATGGTTCTCATGCCTAACTCTTTTGCAGAGTTAACCTGAATATCTATCGCATTCTCCGTCCCTTGAGGAATTAAATAGTGATGATCAGAGGCGGTTGTACAACCCGATTTTAACAACTCAACCAGAGCCAACTCGGTTGAATTTTTAATCATGTCACCATCAAGACCAGCCCAAACCGGATAAAGTGTTTTTAGCCAGTCAAAGAGTTCTTTATCCAGAGCATCAGGGTATGCACGAGTCAATGTTTGATAAAAGTGATGATGAGAGTTAACCAATCCTGGGGTAACAACATGAGAACTCGCATCTACAGCATAACTAATCGATGTTTTTGGTGTTTGATGACGAGCAACAAGTTCAATGATTTTATTACCTTGGACAACAAAACCACCCTCAGCATTCTCGGATGTTCCGGTATAAATTGCTTTTGGGTTTTTAATCCAGATAGTTTCCATGATTATTCTCTTCCTTTATTTTGTATTAAGATCTTCAACTAAATGGGCTTTCTCTTCAGCTTCAATGTCACTTTTGCTTTTCGGTAGTAACTGATCAACTAAAATAGCAATCAATGTACCTGTTGATATACCTGAATGAAAAATTGTTTTGATATCTGGATGAAGATGTTGTATCAAGCGAGGCTCATAAGTTACCGCCAGTCCACTTGCAATACCAATACAGATAACTAAAGCATTACGACGAGTATCTGCGGCTGTTACCAACATACGAATGCCTGAATAGGCAATCATTCCGAACATCACAATACCAACACCACCAAGTACCGGTTTTGGTACTGAAACCGCCAAAGCACCAACCTTGGGAAATAACCCCGCAATAATCATTAGTACACCCGTGGTTGCTACAACGTAACGACTAGCCACACCGGTAATACCAACAATACCGACATTTTGTGAGAACGAAGCAAGCGGCATTGCACTCATAAAAGCAGCAAATGTACTACCTAACCCATCACACAATAAGCCTTTTTTCAGGTCATTACCTTTAAGCTCCACCTTGCAGTTATTAGCAAGCGCCATGAAATCTCCTGTCGCTTCAGCAACAACAACTAAATACACTAATGAAATAGTAATTACAGCTGATAGAGAGAAGTTCATTCCAAATTTCATAGGTTCAGGCAGTGCAAACCATGGTGCATTAGCGACCGTGCTAATATCAACAACCCCCATGACCGTTGCGACAATCGTTCCTCCAACTAAACCTATAAAAATTGCAGAAGCCCCTAAGATACCTTTTCCATAAGAAGCAATAAAAATCACAATACCCAGAGAAATAGCAGCCAGAAATAGCTTAGGAATCGTTGCAAACTCTTCCGTCACCTGTGAATCACCAATCCAATTCATCGCAACAGGCAAAATAGTTAAACCGATTAAAGTAACAACCACACCACTCACGACAGGTGGGAATAATTTTCTGACGGTTCCCATAAAGAAACTGGCAATAACAACAACAAATGAACCGGCTAAACTTGCGCCAAAAATGTCAGGGAGACCTTTAGATGCACCTATGGCAATAAGTGCCCCTAAAAATGCGAAACTCGACCCCATAACAACAGGTAATCGAATACCAATATATTTAAAGCCAATACACTGAACAATAGTAACGATACCTGATGCAATCAACGCGGCACTCACCAGCGTGACAATATCTTGTTGCCCTAAACCGACGCTACTTCCTACGATAAGGGGGACGGCTACGATACCACCAATTGATGCTAGCATATGCTGTAAAGCCAGTAGTAGCATCGATCCTGATGGGGGTCTTTGGTTAACTGTATACAAGAGTTTCATGTTCTATCCTTAACATTTTACATTTGGTAAAATTAACGAGAGGTATTCAATTTAGCTTCCTCGGTAAGTTGAGAAGCTATATGGAGAAACAAGAAGGGGCACATGATAATGCGCTTGCTCATCATTAATACCAAAGCGAAGAACAACATCATCAAGAAATGGCACATTATCTGCTGCTCCCGGCTTTTGGCTTTTTTCGAAGTACGCGGCCACTTCGAAAACTAGTTGATACTTTCCTTTTTTAAACTCTGCCCCAGATAAGATCGGTGTATCCGTTCTGCCATCCGAATTGGTGACAGTTTTAGTTATTAACTTATACTCTCCAGATTCAAAAGCGTATAAAGAAACAGTAATTTCTTCTCCTGGTAACCCTTGAGCTGTATCTAAAACATGCGTTGTTAAATATCCAGACATAAATTCACCCATCTCCTTTGTCTATTTGGGCTTACATTAACTCTTCCTTAGATAAAACTTCATAAAAATAAATAAAAAACTCTATCTACAGGTTAAAATTATTACTATTATGGATACAAGTCTACATTAAAATCAAAATATTATTAACAACCTTGTTACAAGTCACAAAAAATAGACCGCGGGAACAAACAACTTTAATTGTTAACAATTTTATGACTTAATGTATACAAGATAATCGAAAACCATTCGTAGGAGGTTGATATGGAATATCCAAGAGATTTAAAAGGCTACCAAGGGAAGCCACCGCATGCAAAATGGCCAAATGAAGCTAAAATTGCCGTTTCTTTTGTTTTAAATTATGAGGAAGGTGGAGAACGTTCAATTCTCCATGGTGATAAAGAATCTGAAGCCTTTCTCTCGGAAATTCCAGGAGCTCAGCCTTTTCCTAATCAACGACATATCTCAATGGAGTCTATATATGAATACGGTTCCAGAGTTGGTGTTTGGCGCGTTTTAAACCTTTTTGAAAAATATCAATACCCTCTCACTATTTTTGCGGTTGGTATGGCTGCACAACGTTATCCTGAAATCATCAAGCAGATGCATGATGCGGGTCATGAGATTTGTAGTCATGGATACCGATGGATCGACTATAAAGATGTTTCTATTGAAGCTGAACGCGAACAGATGTATCAAGCAATCAATGCTATCAAAGAGATAACCGGAGAGCGCCCTTATGGCTGGTATACAGGCAGAACCAGTGATAATACTCGTGCCTTAGTGGCTGAAGAAGGCGGTTTCCTTTATGACTCAGACGCTTATGATGATGATCTCCCCTACTGGCATACCGAAGGGGAAAAACCACAACTAGTGATCCCTTATACTTTAGATGTCAATGATATGCGTTTTGCCACCTCACAAGGCTTTAACTCAGGCGAGCAATTCTTTCAATATTTAAAAGACTCATTTGATGCCTTATATGAAGAGGGGGCTACAAGTCCTAAGATGATGTCTATTGGTCTACACTGTCGCTTAATTGGACGCCCTGGTCGTATTCAAGCTCTTAAACGTTTCCTAAAATATATCAATGAATTTGACAGTGTGTGGGTTACTCGTCGCATCGATATTGCAAACCATTGGCATGAAAATCATCCACACCCAGATATGAAGGAGTCTTAACACAATGACAACAGCAACGACATGCTTAACAGCGGAAAATCAATTTAAAACCGTCACCCCTTCAGAGATGAGTAAAGATCAATTTCTTTCTGTTTTTGGTGATATTTATGAACATAGTGCCTGGATTGCTGAATTAGCCTACACCGATGGGCTATCCGAGCAAGACAACAATATAAATGAATTGCATCGAAAAATGGCAACCATTCTCGATAAGAGTCACAATGAGAAAAAATTAGAATTAATTAATCTTCACCCTGATTTAGCGGGGCGAGCAGCGATTAATGGTGAGTTAACTGAGTCATCGACAAAAGAACAAGCGGGCGCAGGCATTGATCAATGCAGCCCAGAAGAGATGACGAAATTTCAGCAATTAAATTCAGCATATAAGGAAAAATTTCAATTTCCTTTTATCATGGCAGTGAAAGGGGCGAATAGATTTTTAATCCTTGATGCTTTTGAAGTTCGAATTCATCACTCTCCAGAAGTTGAGTTTAATACTGCTATTAAAGAGATAAATAAAATCGCAATGTTCCGCCTACAAGAGCTATAACACAGCTAAATAAATTGTCGCGATGAATTTAAAGGAAGTAGAGATGATTGCAGAAGCAACAACAAAGTTGGCATTAAAAATCGAACCATTAACACCAGAAAATTTTAAACCATTTGGTCAAGTTATTGATAAAAATCAAGCTGAGTTTTTTTATATTAATAATGGTGGCACTAAGCGTTATCACCGTTTAGCAGACACCGACACTTTAGATCAAGGCGGAAACTCAATTATTAGTCTTTTTGAATCTAAAGCAAAATCAATGCCTTTTCGTATCGAAATGGTTGAGCGTCATCCATTAGGATCTCAAGCATTTATTCCCATTAATGGTATCCCCTTTTTAGTTGTTGTTGCTCAACCGGGCGAAAGTCCACAAATTGAAGATTTACATGCTTTTTATAGTGATGGAACTCAAGGTGTCAGCTATAACAAAAATGTTTGGCACCATCCCGTTATTGCTCTTGACGATGATTTATTACAAGTTGTTGTTGACCGTGTAGGAGATGGTAATAACTGTGATGAATACTTTTTTGATAAAACATTATATGTAGAGCTTGATGCCCCCTCGGCCTAAGAACAATACCGCATAAAATCAAACAGAACAGAACAGAACAGAACAGAACAGAACAGAACAGAACAGAACAGAACAGAACAGAACAATGACATTATTGCTCTAACACTAAATTAGTACTAATTGAGAAACGTATTTCTCATATTATAGAAGGATTTATATTATGGAATCTTATATGGTTGAATGGCTGAATCTTGCCATCCGTTGGGCTCATATGATTACGGGTGTTGCATGGGTTGGTGCTTCATTTTACTTTATTTGGTTAGAAAACAACTTAAATCGCGTTAATCCTAAAACAGGTTTAACGGGTGATCTTTGGGCTATTCATGGCGGTGGTATTTATCACTTAGAAAAATACAAACTTGCGCCTGAAAAAATGCCTGAAAATTTACACTGGTTTAAATGGGAAGCCTATTTCACATGGATTACCGGTGTTGCATTACTATCTGTTGTCTATTACTTAAATGCGAATATTTATCTGGTTTCTCCTGACAGTGGATTAAGTTCAGGTGGAGCAATTGCTATCGGTGTTGGCGCGATTATTTCAGGTTGGTTTATCTATAGCTTCTTATGCGATTCAGCATTGGGGAAAAGGCCAGTACTACTTGGAGTGATCTTATTCGCCTTATTAACCTTAGCCGCTTATTTACTTAGTCAGATTTTCACAGGCCGTGGCGCGTATATCCATGTTGGTGCGATTATGGGTACCATCATGGTAGGCAACGTATTTCGCGTGATTATGCCCGCTCAGCGAAATTTAGTTGCCGCTATCGAAGCCAATGAACAACCAGATCCAAGCTTACCAGCTAAAGGACTATTACGTTCTCGTCATAACAACTACTTTACGTTACCGATCTTATTTATTATGATCAGTAATCACTTTCCTTCAACTTACGGCAATGAATATAACTGGTTAATACTGGCTTCATTAGCAGCAATCAGTATTTTAGTTCGTCACTACTTCAATACTCGTCACAATAGCCAAAAGTTTGCATGGGCGGTTCCAACGGCTGCATTAGGTATGATTTGTCTAGCCTATGTAACTTCCGGAAATTTTGGTGTTCAACCTGCGTCAGTAATGGCTCAATCATCAATAACTGAACAGACCGATATCGTGATTATCGAGGAAACCATTGATACAACCTCTACAGCAAATACAGAGAGTCAACATCAAGAAGTTATGTCAATCATTAAAGGTCGCTGCACAACTTGCCATTCTGAATCACCGACTTTTTCAGCCTTCTCGACTGCACCAAGTGGTGTTATTTTAGATGATATTAGTCAAGTAAAGCTAAATTCAACTCGTATTCTTGCGCAAGCTGTTAATACTAATGTTATGCCTTTAGGTAACATTACAAAGATGACACCAGAAGAGCGAGAAATCCTTGGTCAGTGGATTAAAGATGGCGCTGTAATTACCAACTAGTTATTGCTTTATATACCCAGAGTAATTGAAGTTGCTAGTGGGCGGCAAGCAAGTGAAGCCCCATGAGTATAGGTGTACTCTATGATTGGGGCGAACGAGTACAGCCAACAACCTAGCAACTTCATTATTAATCAAACTTAGCGCTATTTGTTATTTAATCCTTAATATGCGAAGCTATTTATATCAAAAAAAACAACTAGGTTTATGATGAAAAAACAGGATGAAATTGTATACAGACACATCTTCGATGCGATTCTAGAGCAGAAGATCCCACCTAAAACTAAACTGAGTGAAGAGTCTTTATGTGAGATATTTTCTGTTAGTCGAACAATAATCCGTAAAGTCCTTTTTCGTCTTTCAATGGAGAATATCCTCACGATTCAGCCAAATAAAGGCGCGACGGTTTATGCTCCGACGATCGATGAAGCCAAACAGATTATAAAAGCTCGCCAAGTCCTTGAGATGGCTATTCTTGAATTAGCCATCGAAAATCGAACCAAAGAAAAAATAACAGAAATTAAAAATCTAATTGATTTAGAAGAAGATGCAATCGAAAAAGGTGATCAAGGAAGGGCAATTCGAATTTCGGGAGATTTTCATGTTCAACTGGCACAGATGGCAAAAAATAGTGCCCTGCTTAACTTTCAGAAAATCACGGTCTCACAATGCTCTCTTTTAATTTCTCTGTATGGGAAAAAATCTTCTCAACACACGCCGTTATGTGCATTAAAAGAGCATAGAGAGTTAGTTGAAGCCATTGAGGAAGGTAACACTGAAAGAGCAAAATCATTAATGCAAGCACATTTAGATCATTTAGCGAGTGGGCTTAATTTAAGCAATGAGTCGACATTTGATCTTCATAATGTTTTTTCTGATGTAGTGAATAATTAGCATTTAAAGTCATGGCATTAAAATAGTAGGTACTTATATTTTGGATTTAAATAGTAAGTACCTATCTCATATATTTTTCTTACATTTACTATTTTAAGGCTGGCAATGTTAAAACGGCATAGTGCTTGCGCCAACTCGCTATCGGTTCAACACTTCGTAGTCGAATCTGGAGTTGATCACTAAACAGTGACTGCTTAAATCGCTCAAGTGTTTCGGGCTTAATTTCAAGAGTGAACTGTTGTTGTTCTAATGGCTTACCTTCAATACCAATAGTTTGCCAACTCTGCTCTCTCGATCCCTCTTTATTACCTATAATTTCAAATTCATACTGTAGATTATTATCCCACAAACCTAAATTACTGAGTGTAAATGAAACGATCTGTCCGCTGTTTTGTTGCTTATTCTTGGGTTTTGTAATGGTTACATTCGAGAATATAGGCTCTGATTCAATTGAGCTAACCGTTTCAAACTCCCCAGCAGTTCTTATCATGAAGTCTGCACGATACCAGAGATGATCAGAGACGAACTCTCGTTCATTATAATCAGGTTCCCCTTGATTATTCACTCGACTGCCTGAAAATGGGTCTTGCCATTGGTAGTCTGTATCATTCCCTTCTGGACTACTAAAGAACGTATTTGCTCTTGGCCCAATAAATGAGACCGCTTTGAGTTCTATATTTGGCGTTTGGTTATAATAGATAAAATCAATACGATCACGATCATCTAACGCTCGCCCACACTCTTTAAGATAGCTATCTCCTGCAGTCCAACTATCTTCTTGTACCACAGGCCATGTAATTCCAGGATAGGTAACTGGATCTTGATAAAGTTGACGGTAGCTATCAATATACCCATCTTCACGAATCAGTCGATGAGTTAAAAAATCATACACCGTACCTGAATGATCAAACATCGTTTGAGTTTCGGTAGTCCAAATCAAGTCCACTCGGCTCATTGAAGTCACCACCGATAATGGAAATAATATTGCTATTATTTAATTGATTATTCTTATCAAGAACATACTCCATTTGGGCAGGACGTCTTGATTGTCTATCCATTTTATCTAAAATGTCACTATCTGAAATAACCTCACAGTTTTCTCTCGCTTGCCATGACTCACCATTTCCACCACGTGCGTCATACGTTATATAATTGGTCCAATCTAGATGGTTAGCCCATACATTAACTAAAGTTCCATTAATATTAATAACCGCACCAATACTTCCACCATGGTCAACCCCTTTATCCTGATCTCGAGCATCAATGACCTTCACAATAGGGTATTTAGACAAGATCCCTAAATCAGCAACTTGATGAGAACCTTGCCATAAATACATCCCTAGCTCTTGAGCGAGACGAGCATTGACTCCTCCCGCTTCTGAAAGTAATAACACATCAGCATCTGCGGCTTTTAGCTCTTCAATAGCGAGATCAAAGGAGTTCTTGTTGTTAAAGTTTTTATTTAAACTAAGCCACATATTTGCAGATACGATGGTTAAGTCAACGACTGAAGGCTCGGCACTTTGCTCTGTTGTATTAACACAACCAGACATTAACCCCATCACTAATGCAGAAACCAATAACCTTTTTTTAAATTCCATTTATTCTATCCCAATCTATTTTTAATCAATACGCTGTAAAAACACGATGTAAAAACCCAATTTGTAAAAGTAATTAGCAACTTGAAAAAATCT
Organism: Vibrio sp. SS-MA-C1-2; assembly: GCF_021513135.1. Classification (NCBI taxonomy): domain Bacteria; kingdom Pseudomonadati; phylum Pseudomonadota; class Gammaproteobacteria; order Vibrionales; family Vibrionaceae; genus Vibrio; species Vibrio sp. SS-MA-C1-2. The sequence continues at coordinate 1,739,928 of NZ_CP090981.1, read as the reverse complement.
AACCAACTAAAACCTTATTGTATAACAATTGATTGAATAACAACTGTGATTAAAATATCTAAATCAAAAATGATCTTAAAAAAGAGCTACTATTAATGAATATACCCTCAAAAAAGAGATGCATTAATGCCATTACCAACAACGCCTTTAGGCTGGTTCTTATTGATTGTTATTGTTGTTGCGGTTTTTATCCTAGATATGCTGTTGATCTATAAGTTTGTCTTCAAAAAGCTAATATCACGAGCAAAGATCTCTCAAAATCAAACCACTGTATTAAAGAAGTTAAAAGAAAATGGATTAAGCGCTGTTTTTGAACGAGCAGAAAAAGAAGGGTTTCCTTGTCATCTCACCCTTACTACGGTTGATAGATTGAATAAAGTCTCTATCGATGAGTACACGATAAAACTCGCTGTCAAAGCGTTACTTTCTCTCCCTTCTGAAGTTGAAAGCATTAAGATTTATGCATCGAGTAAAATTGAAAATGATTACTGGTTTATTAAAGAAAGTACCTTAGTGGGTTACCTTGCGATGTCAGAAAAAAACCACCAAATGATTAAAAATTTACTCTAGCCGTAAATTGTTTATACCTTTCATACTTGAAGTCGCTAGGGCTTCACTCACTTGCCGTCTACCTACTAGCAACTCCACTTATTTTAGATATACCTTAAAACTAAATATCTAAATCAACATGATTACTGTTGTCACTAAGTAATACATAGCAGACAACAGCCTCAACCTCGAAATGAAAAGAAGATAGAGCCAGAGTTGAGTTATTCAAAAATTCAGCCTCCTCTTTGACCGCCCTAAATTAGTCCCAGAGAATTAATTTCGCACCAAAGTTGTACATACATTAATTACAACGTTATGCCACCTCACATTAAATATAATTATATCAACATCTTACAAACCAATTAAAACTTATTAATTTCTGGCCTCAATATTGCTTTACATATTTAACAATCAAGCAACGAGGCAGGAGGGCATCCCCTTTACAAAATAGTTAAACAGATCACAAGAGTTTTGCAAAAAATGTAATTTTCATTCAAAAATCTTTGATCTAGCACTCAACTTAGAGCTTTAAAAAGTAATTGTTTTGCATCGAAGATAATAACAACTTTTAATTAACAAATTATTAACCAAAGGAATATTCTCATCATGGATGAACAAAAAGAGATCAACATCAAAGCTTGCGACCCCAAACTCTACAATGAAGATCTTGCTCCCATTGCGAAGCAAAAGAGAAATTGGGGAAGTTTTGAAATATTTAATGTCTGGGCTAATGATGTACAAAGCTTATTTGGCTATACCTTAGCAGCATCACTCTTTATCAGTTATGGCTTAAATGGGTGGTCTGTTTTAGCTGCAATTATGGCTGCTTCAATCATTATTATGGTGCTTTGTAATTTAGCCGGTAAACCTAGTATCAAATATGGTATTCCCAGCCCTGTCTTTGCAAGGGCAAGCATGGGGGTTTATGGCGCTAACATTCCATCCATGACTAGAGCCATTGTTTCTATGTTTTGGTTTGCTGCTCAAACTTATTTTGCCTCAACTGCGGTAACACTATTAATCAACACCATTTTTGAACCGACAATCTATTTTACATTCCTTTCTCTAACATCGGTTGAATGGATCTCTTACTTACTCGTCTGGAGCTTCCAATTAGTCATGTTTATGCGTGGAATTGATGGGATAACCAAATTTTTGAACTGGGCTGGCCCTTTTGTCTATTTAGTCATGATTGTATTGATGATTGCTATCTGGTATCAAGCTGGTGATAAAATGTTACCTGCAGTAAGTAATATATTCGCAGGGAATAGCGAATATGAAGGCTCATCAATCTCTGCTTTCTTTGCAATTATGGGGACGATGATTGCCTACTTTGCTGCTGTTGTTATTAACTTTGGTGATTTCACACGTAATGTCAAAACTGAAGCTGAGTTGAAAAAAGGAAATTGGTATGGTTTACCTGGTAATGTTTTAATCTTCTCGATTATCGCCCTCTTTGTCACTGCAGGCACTGCCGTTGTATTTGGTGAAAACCTAACAAATCCGGCTGACATCATAGAACGAGTTAATAATCCAATCCTAACCATCGTCGCCGCTATCTGTTTCTTTGCTGCTACTGTGGGTATTAATCTCGTTGCAAACTTTATCCCTTCAGCTTATGGCTTGGCAAATCTAATGCCAGAAAAAATCAACTTTAAACAAGGTGGCATACTAACTTCCATTATCTCTTTCTTTATTGGTGCACTTTGGGTCTCTGTGATAAGTCAAATTGGTATTGCGGGATTTGTAAATAGCTTGGGTGCAATGCTAGCGCCAATCTACGGAATCATGATGGCAGATTATTACCTGTTAAAAAAAGAAGAACTAGATGTTCAAGATCTCTTCTCTTCTTCGCCTGACTCACGTTATTACTATAATAATGGTTGGAACCGTATCGCTATTTTCTCAGCTTTAATCTCCGCGATCTTTGCTGTCGCAACAATCTGGGTACCTGCACTTACTATATTCAACGGTTTTGGTTGGATTATTGGCGCTATCTTAGGTGCGGGACTTTATTACACATTGATGAAAGCAAACAGATCACACGTACTTTCAACTAATAACTAAAAAGTTATTCAAACACTCCACGTAAATTAACTGTGATAAGGGAAATATCAATGCAACAAGATACAACCGTACATATTAAAGCACCTGTAAAAAAAGAGTTTCCAGACATCTATCTGATTCTAATTGGAATGTTACTTATATCAGCAGTATTAAGCTATTTAATTCCAGCGGGTGAGTTTTCAAGAATTACATTAGAAAATGGGCGTCAAACGGTTGTCGCTGGTTCTTATACGGTAACAGAAAACTCCCCAGTTGACTTAATGCAAATTGTGACTGCAATACCTAGAGGATTAAGTGAAGCATCATCTGTTGTATTTCTCACTCTTCTCGTTGGTGGTTCAATTGGTGTATTACAAAGAATTGGCGTTATTTCATTTGGTATCAACACATTAATTAACAAGATACAAGGGTCTGAATATTTAGCTATCCCAATTTTAATGGTTATTTTTTCAGCAATCTGTGCTTTTGTTGGTACTCCTGAATTAGGTATTGCATATATACCTATCGTAATACCTTTAATGGCAAAATTAGGATATGACAAAATGACGGGGGTAGCACTTGTTCTAATTAGCTGTACATTTGGATTTGCATTTGGTATCACATCACCAACTAATGTTGGACTTGGGCATATGTTAGCCGAATTACCAATGTTTTCTGGTGCATTATTCCGCTTTGCGACATTAACAATTGTTATGTCTATTGCTATTTATTATATTTTAAATTACGCAAAAAATAACCGAGTTACACCAATTGCTTCTCCTGATATTGTCATTGAGGAAATAAGTTCTCGATTATTCTACTCAAGCATTATTACACTTTTTGTTTTTGTCGCAATTATTGCTAGTACCATTATTTTTGGTCTTGGGTTTTACGAACTTTCAGGATTATTTGTTTGTATGTCTATTCTTGCGGCTGCCATTGCAGGTATTAAGCCCAATGAGATCTGTAATAAATTTAATTTATCTTTTCAAGATATGCTGACAGGCGCTTTAATAACTGGTGTTGCTCGAGCCGTTTCTGTTGTTTTAGTCGATGGTAACGTTTTAGATACTATTGTTCATCATTTATCGATTGCTTTGGCAACTCTACCATCATCGATGGTCTCTATTGGTATATTATTTACTCAGGCTGTTTTTAACTTTTTAGTTCCTTCTGGTAGTGGGCAAACATTATTAACTATGCCCATTTTAATTCCTCTTGCAGATTTATTAGGAATAACTCGCCAAACAATTGTTTTAGCTACTCAATGGGGTGACGGAATAACTAATATCTTATTCCCAACATCTGGTTATTTCATGGCAATTTTAGTTATGGCTAAAGTTAATTATATAAATTGGGTGAAATTCTTCTTGCCTTTATTAGTTACCGTCACAGTATTAAGTGCTGGCTTTTTAGTCATTGCTCAAATGATTGAGATAGGTCCTTTTTAAAGACAATTGAAATTAAGAGCTAGAGAGGCTTGTTCACTTAGCCTCTCTTTTATTTAACACTTCCTCTCGCCTTTCCCTTCACTAAAAATTATTGGCATTACAATTGCTTAAATTTACTTATGAATCAATTAACCCATCAATAACGCTTGGGAGGTATTTTTATGAGTCAGCAAATGGAAGCGCTGTCAAAACCAACATCCGCGTCAATTAATCACTCTATTGAACAAGATACACGAAAAGGTTGGAAAGCAGACCTTCAACTTTCTTTTACTGATAGAGGTGATAAAACTGTTTTAAAACATAGATCACAATCAGGTCCTTTAGCGATACAGCGCCCCCTCTACCCTGATGGTAAAAAATGTCATATCTACCTCCTTCACCCACCTGGCGGGGTTGTGGGTGGCGATAGTTTAAATATTAATATCACCATTGATGAAAATGCCGAAGTTTTAGTGACGACTCCTGGCGCAACTAAATTTTATCGCTCTCAACAACGCTATGCCAAACAGAAACAAACCATTTATGTGAAAAAAGGTGCCCAATTAGAGTGGTTCCCACAAGAGAATATTTTCTTTCCTGATGCCCATAGCTACCTTGAAACAGACATCATTCTTGAAAAAGACGCACTATTTTGGGGCTGGGAAATGCACTGTTTTGGACGCCCTGCACAAAATGAGTGCTTTAATGCAGGTCAAATATATGGTCGGACTAAGATCGTTATTGAAAAAGAAACGGTTTTAACTGAAAGCTTAAGCTTTACCGGTGGCGATAACTCAATGATAAAAAATGGTTTATTGAATAAACCTATGTCTGCAAGCCTCTATTTCACATCAAAAGATCAAGGAGATTTAGAACTGGTACAAGACTTGCTTAATCAAGTTAAAATCTTATTTATGAAACAAAAAAACCTATCATTAAAAGAAATGAATAGGACAATGATTCTTGGTGTGACTCAAATTGATAAATTGATAGTGATCAGAGCATTGGCTGAGTGGAGTGAGGATATTTTAATGGCTTTCACTCATATTTGGCAGCACGTAAAACAAGCTCACACAGAAGAGAGGCCTGAAATACCAAGAATTTGGTTAACATAATTTCCGTCACTTTTTAACCAGTGGCTAAATCATATGCAAATTGATTAAACCGATTAATCAGCATATTAAATATAAATAGCTATCTCAGATCCAAAAGAACAATCAAAGGATTAGTTAAATGGAATTAACGCCAAGAGAAAAAGACAAATTACTGATATTTTGCGCTGGCATGTTGGCTCAACAACGAAAAGAGCGTGGCATCAAACTCAATTATCCAGAAACCATTGCATTTATTAGCAGTGCGGTATTGGAAGGAGCAAGAGAAGGGAAAAGTGTTTCTGAATTAATGGATTTTGGTCGCACCCTCTTAAGTATCGATGATGTAATGGAAGGAATTCCATCAATGATTCCTGACATTCAAGTAGAAGCGACTTTTGTTGATGGCACAAAACTTGTCACGATCCATGACCCCATCGTTTAAGGAAAAGTGATGAGTAATAATAATCGATCATTTACCGGACTGATCCCCGGACAAGTAGAAACCGCCGCCGGTGACATCGAGTTAAATGAAGGAAGAGAAACACGCTCAATCTCAGTTAAAAATACCGGAGATCGACCAATACAGATTGGTTCTCATTACCATTTTTATGAAGTAAATCCTTTCCTGATCTTTGATAGAGAACTCACTCGGGGCTATCGCCTTAACATTCCGGCAGGCACTGCAACCCGTTTTGAACCCGGACAATCAAGAACCATCGAATTAGTTAGCTATTCAGGAAAGCTAGAAGTCTACGGTTTTCAAGGCAAAGTAATGGGCAAATTGTAACGTCTTACCGTGATGACTAAAAAGGAATGATAAATGTCAAAGATATCTAGAAAAGCCTACGCTGAAATGTTCGGTCCTACGGTTGGTGATCGAGTTCGACTTGCAGATACAGAGTTATGGTTAGAAGTGGAAAAAGATTACACCACTTATGGCGATGAAGTGAAATTTGGTGGCGGAAAAGTAATTCGTGATGGGATGGGTCAAAGTCAAAGACCCAGCAGCGAAACACCAGACTTGGTGATCACCAATGCGATTGTTTTAGATTATTGGGGAGTTGTAAAGGCAGATGTCGCCGTTAAAGATGGTCGAATACACGCCTTAGGTAAGGCAGGGAATCCAGATGTTCAACCTGATGTTGATATTATTATTGGTCCAGGTACAGAGATTTTAGCTGGTGAAGGTTCAATTTTAACGGCTGGAGGGGTTGATTCTCATATTCATTTTATCTGCCCACAACAAATTGAAGAAGCGTTATCCTCCGGTGTAACGACCATGATTGGCGGTGGTACAGGGCCTAATACCGGAACAAATGCAACAACTTGTACACCTGGCCCATGGAATATGCACCGAATGTTAGAAGCACTTGATGAGTTTCCAATGAATTTTGGCTTATTAGGTAAAGGTAATGCTAGCCATCCAGAAGGATTAATTGAACAAGTTGCAGCGGGTGCGGTTGGGTTAAAACTACATGAAGACTGGGGAACAACACCAGCATCAATTGATACCTGCCTAACCGTAGCCGATCAGATGGATGTTCAAGTTGCGATCCATACTGATACATTGAATGAATCCGGCTTTGTAGAATCAACACTTAATGCCATTGGTGATCGTGTTATTCATACTTATCATACTGAAGGTGCAGGTGGTGGCCATGCGCCTGATATTATTCGAGCCGCAGGTGAAAAAAACATCTTACCTTCTTCGACAAATCCGACTCGCCCTTATACTGTTAATACCGTTGATGAACATCTTGATATGTTGATGGTTTGTCATCATTTATCTCCCTCTATTGCTGAAGATGTTGCTTTTGCGGAATCACGAATCCGTCGCGAGACCATTGCCGCTGAAGATATTCTTCACGACCTAGGCGCTTTTTCTATGATTGCGTCAGACTCACAAGCAATGGGGCGTGTCGGTGAAGTGATTACTCGCACATGGCAAACAGCTCATAAAATGAAAGTTCAACGTGGTCATTTACCTGAAGATTCAGAGTACAGTGATAATTTCCGTCTTCGTCGTTATATTGCCAAGTACACGATCAATCCAGCCATTACACACGGTATGGCTCATGAGATTGGTTCCATAGAAAAAGGAAAATTGGCAGATTTAGTTCTTTGGAAGCCCGCATTTTTTGGTGTTAAGCCAAGTGTTATTTTAAAAGGCGGTATGATTGCAATGGCACCAATGGGCGATCCTAATGCCTCAATCCCTACGCCTCAACCCGTTCATTATCGTTCAATGTTTGGGAGTTCAGGGAAGGCTTGTCAAAACACATCAATGCTCTTTATCTCTAAAGAGGCAAAGAAACAAAAAATAGATCAACAGCTTGACCTAAAAAGTTTAATCGGTGTTGTATCAAATTGTCGAAACATCAGTAAATCAGACATGAAATTAAATGATTGGATGCCGAAAATTGAAGTTGATTCACAAACTTATCAAGTGACAGCCGATGGTCAGACATTAAGCTGTGAACCGGCAGAAGTCTTACCGATGGCACAACGTTATTTTCTATTTTAATGACATAAACAGTTTTTTACTCAAAGGAAATTGAGAACACCCTCATGATAAAATTAACAACAATAAATGCTACTCATCAATCAGATTGTCACGGAACTTTAAGGTTACCGATCAATAGCCGAATTAAAAGTCGATTAAAAGTTGTGTTAGACGATGGACGTGATGCGGGTTTATTTCTTCCTCGAGGACATACTCTTCGAGATGGACAGCAACTAACAAGTGAGTGTGGTGAGATTATTGAAATTAAAGCCGCACCTGAGACTGTTTCAACGATTTATTGTGATGACACTTTATTATTAACGCGTATTGCTTACCATCTTGGTAATCGCCATGTTCCACTACAAGTTGCATCAGGATGGGTTCGTTATCAACATGACCATGTATTGGATGATATGGTTGAAGGATTGGGCGGCATCGTTACCACTGAAGAACAACCTTTTGAGCCCGAAGATGGTGCATATGGTGGACGTTCTAGCGGTCACCACCATCATTAATATTGATTTATTTTTTACTTAGGATTTACCTTCATAATTTCAAATATTAAGGTAAATCTATCTTTCGCTTTACATAAGGAATTTGTAATGAAAACTAAACTATTCACACTATTAACCACATTAACTACATTAATGACACCTTCATTAGCGTTAGCTCATGCGGGCCATGAAAATCACTCTTTTTTTCTGGTTTACTTCACCCAATCACTGGGATTGACCACTTACTGATGCTGGTTGCTTTTGGCGTATTAATCATGGTTGCACTTCCTTCAACTAAAAAACGTATCGCCGTTGCTGGATTAGGTATTTTCTCTCTATTAATCGGTTTGATTAGTGGACAAATATTTGGTTTTAGCTCCGTCACTGAACCTGCAATTCTCGTTTCTCTTCTCGTCGTTAGCATCGCACTTTGGTATTGCTTCTCAACACATGAAAGTTTTAAAGGCGTAATGTTAATCACCACGTTTAGCATGCTTTTTTTCCACGGTTACGCTCACGGTGTTGAAGCTACCCATGGTGTTTCTGTCTTTGGTTTTGGAATGTTAATCAGTGCTACTCTGTTAATCGGTTTAGGTTGTTGGTTAAAAGAGACAGTTTACAGTAAGTGGTTACCTATTACTGTTTCATCACTCACGGCTTTCTTGATGCTAACAGCTTAATGGAATAATGTGATGGATCAGACTAAAACTCATTTACCTAACTCTTCCATCGCTAATTATCGCCTTTTTCAGCTAATTAGCCCTGCTTTGCCTATTGGCAGCTTTACCTACTCTCAAGGTTTAGAGTATGCGGTGGAAGCTGAATGGGTAAAAGATCGAGTATCAATGGAACAATGGTTGCATTACATGGCGTTACATAGTCTTGCAACATTAGAGCTACCGATTCTAGACCGTTTTTATCAGGCCGTCGAAGATCGAGATCTCAACACCATTGATCAATGGGCTAGTTTTCTCTATACCAGTAGGGAAACCAGCGAATTAAGGGCAGAAGAAGTTCAACGAGGAACGGCATTAAATACCCTATTAAAACGGTTAGATATTGACATTTCGTTAGGCCAACCACTAACTGCAAAACCAAACCAATTATTAGGGTTTGTTATTGCTGCGCATCATTGGGGGATCCCCTTAACCGATTTAAAAGAAGGTTATCTTTGGAGTTGGTTAGAAAACATTGTTACGGCAGGCGTTAAATTAGTTCCATTAGGACAAACGGATGGTCAATTAGCTCTATTAAATTTAACGGGATACTTCCCAGATATTATAAAAAAATCAGAGCAATTAGAAGATTGGATGATTGGCAGTTTTACTCCATCACTCGCGCTGGCAAGCTCGCTTCATGAGACCCAGTATACCCGTCTATTTCGCTCCTAATTCAAAATTAAAAATACAACGATCAAAGAAAGGATTAATAACTTATGGATAATTACAAGCAGCCACTTCGTATCGGCATTGGCGGTCCTGTGGGTTCAGGAAAAACAGCACTACTTGAAGTACTTTGTAAAGCGATTCGAGATAAATTAAATATCGCCGTCGTCACCAATGATATCTATACTCAAGAAGATGCAAAAATATTAACCCGCGCAGAAGCTTTAGATGCTGACCGTATTATTGGTGTTGAAACTGGGGGCTGTCCTCATACTGCAATTCGAGAAGATGCATCTATGAATTTAGCCGCTGTTGAAGAGCTTGCTCAACGTCATAAAAATTTAGATGTTGTTTTTGTCGAAAGTGGCGGTGACAATCTAAGTGCGACATTCAGCCCTGAATTAGCTGATCTGACTATCTATGTCATTGATGTTGCGGAAGGTGAAAAAATCCCACGTAAAGGTGGACCCGGTATTACTCGTTCTGACCTTCTAGTTATCAATAAAATCGACTTAGCACCTTATGTCGGTGCCTCATTAGAAGTTATGGAGCAAGATACTCAGCGAATGCGTCCAACCAAGCCATTTGTTTTTACTAACTTAAAAGAGAGTAAAGGCTTAGATGTGATTATTGATTTTATTATCACGGAAGGCATGCTGACTCTTAATGAAGAAGAAACAGTTTAACGCTGATTTTTTTATTTCATATTTTTCATTAACAATAGAATTCGATTCAACAGAGTGTTATGGCTAACTGGCTCAAATCAGCATAACACTCTGCGCCGCCCGAAAAAATCGATTAACAAATGATCACCAGTAAAATTATTATCTCCATTAATCTCTCCATTTAGTGAAAATATCTGTACTTATTTTTAAATTTTCTTTAAATTATTAATAACAATAGATAAAGGATAAATCGACACTTTTTTGTACGATTTAAGTAAATGGAATTATAATAATGAACAAAATATCCCTCGCAATAGTAGGTCTACTTGCAACAACCTCTACATCTGTATTCTCCGAAGAAATGACAAAAGTCACTTATAAAGCCGCTAAATCCACCAGCTCTTACTATCAAATGGCTGTTCAAGTGGCTGAAGGTGTAAAAAAAGCGACTGATGATGGCATGATTATTACCGTCGAAGAGAGCCAAGGTTCAGTGCAAAATGTAAAAGAGGCGAGTAAAAATCGTCCAAATTATATTTTCACCTCTCCACCCGCTCTAATTGATAATGCTCGTGCCAGCAAGAAACCATTCAGAGCAAGTAAGAAAGAGAAATACGATGATATTCGCGCACTCTACCCTATTCCTGCACTTACGATGCACTGGGTCGTCAGTAAAGAGTCTGAAGCAAGAGACTTCAGCGATCTTAAAGGTAAAGACTTTATTATTGGCCGTGGTAACTACGCCGCTCGTAAAACTGAAGATGTATTAAAAGCACTAGAACTTGATAAAGAAGTCAATGCGTTACAAGTCGAGTTGAATGGTGCCGTTACCGCGCTTAAAAATGGCAAAGTATCAGGTTTTGCTACCTCTAGCTCTTACCCCGCGCCAAATGTTATTGAAGTGGCAAGTTCATTACCGATTAACTTAATTAGTTTGTCTGATAGTGAATTAGCAAAAGTAAAAGGTACTCCGGTTACTATCCCAGCGAACACTTATAAAGGGGTTGATTACCCAGTTCAAACTATCTCGCTTCCTGTTGGTACGTATACCTTAAAGAGCATGAGTGATGAAACTGCTTATCAACTAACAAAAGCATTTTGGCAGTCTCGTGAAGAGATGGCAGGTATGTCTCCTTGGTGGCAGGGTGTTCAAGTGAAAAACCTAAAAGATCTAGCCGGTCCACTTCATCCTGGTGCAAAACGCTACTATCAAGAGCAAAACATCGCACTTCCTGAAAATTTAAAGTAGTTACTTTTTAACTTGAACGTTTCATCTGATGCTTTTTAACTATACCTAAAATAATTGGAGTTGCTAGTCAACGGCAAGTGAGTGAGGCTCCATGAGTATAGGTGTACTCTATGATGGGGGGCGAATAAGTGCAGCCAACAACCTAGTAACCTCAAGCATGAAGGTTGTAATTGGTTTTAATTTACAGTCAGTTAGAGCAAGACACAATTCAAGTCATCAGCGTCAAGGAATAGAGTCAGATATCAACTCACTCTATTCCTTTCTATTAATATCTGAATAATAAAAAATAATATGAATAAAAAAATATCTCACGGTACCATATTACTGTTGGCAATCGTTTCGGTTGCATTTCATTTATGGTTAGTCTTTTCTAGCCTCTACCCAAACCTTGTTACACGCCCACTCCATTTAGCTCTAGCGTTACCTTGGGTCTTTATTATAGGTAAAAAGAGCCGATTTCAAGCGATTAGTGGCACATTATTAACCTTTATCGGCGTAGCTATATGTTTTTGGATTGCATACTCCCATGAAGATCTCCTCGATCAATACGGATCATTAGAAACTGAAGCACAATACTTCTGGGGAGTAGGTTTAATTCTTATTGTCCTTGAGATGGCAAGAAGACAGGTAAAATTAGCCCTCCCTTTAGTTGCGGCTATCTGCATTGCTTATGGCTTATTTGGTGACTTGTTACCGAGCCAGTTTTCTCACGCTGGCATTCCATTAGACACCTTTCTAGGGACGCTAGTCATTACAGAAGGTGGACTTTGGGGATCATTAACAGGCATTAGTGTCAGCGTTATCTCTGTCTTTATTATTTTAGGTGCCTTTGTGAGTGCAGGTGAAGGTGGCAATGCCTTTATGAATCTTGCTGTCAAATTAGCTGGAAAATATCGAGCAGGCTCAGCGAAAGTCTCGATATTATCTTCAGCATTTTTTGGGTCAATCTCAGGTTCTGCCTCTGCCAATGTTGCCTCTACAGGTGCAATTACGTTACCAGCAATGAAGCGATTGGGTTATCCGCCCTCTTTTGCTGCCGCAGTCGAAGCGGTTGCCTCTACAGGTGGACAAATCATGCCACCTTTAATGGGAGCTGGCGCATTTTTAATGGTTGAACTGTTACGTGTTAGTTACGTCGAAATAATGGAAGCGGCAATCTTACCAGCCCTGCTGTTTTTCTTCTGTACTTGGGTCGGTGTTGACCACTTTGCTAAACGTTATAATCTAAAAGGGATTGCCAAAGATCAACTACCAACTTGGTACCTCGTCTTTCGTCTTTCAAGCTTCTTCTTCTTGCCATTTGCCACGCTATTAGTCATTCTATTTTGTACGACTTATACCGCTCAAGTAGGTGCAACTGCAGCCATTGCTGTCACAGCGGTAATGCTAATCGCAAATCGCAATGGTTTAGACTCATTTGAAAATATTTTAGAGAAGTACCAACAAGCTATTATTAACTCCGCAAAACAGATAAGTACCGTCGCTTCAATTATTATCTGCGCTGGCTTAATTATTGGCGTTCTCAATCTGACAGGGCTTGGGGTTAAAATTACCTCAATGATTCTCTCTTTTTCAGGCGGAAACTTATGGATTGCCTTACTGCTGACTGCACTTGCTTGTTTAATTTTAGGGATGGAAGTTCCGACAACCGCTGCCTATGCAATCTGCATTTCAGTGGCAGGTCCTGCGCTTGAGACATTGGGATTACCTCCACTCTATTCGCATCTTTTTGTCTTTTGGTATGCTTTACTTTCAACCATTACCCCACCTGTTTGTGGGACGGTCTTTATCGCATCGAGTATGGCTAATGCCCCTTGGTTACAAGTTGCAATGCGAGCAATGAGGTTAGGATTAGGGTTGTACATTGTGCCACTTGCCATGGTCGCAAACCCTTCACTGATCAAATTAACGACAGAGCCATTTTTTGCGCTGATTGCCGCAATCAAGATTGGTGTAGGTCTTTGGTTAATCAGCTATGCCTTAACGGGGAATAATCCAAGTAAATGGCGTCCACTTGCAGCCCTACTTATTGGTGGATTAGTGATATTTATGCTACCTGTTGGGAGTTTGAGTTAAATATAGCTAAAGTAATTGGAGTACGAGTAGGCGGCAAGTAAACGAAGCCTCATAAGTATAGATCGTCTATATGATGGGGCGAACGAATACAGCCAACAACCTAGCGACTTCAAGTATGAAGGGTATATTGGACGGCCAGAAAGAAAATATAAGATAGCGTCATAATACAATACTATCTATTATTACACATTATCTTACCCTTCGATAAAAATGAGAGCATATTAAAAATAATATGCTCTTACCTTTAAACCCTACCCTAGTAAACTAGGTAGAAAAAGTGTTAGCTGTGGAATATACGTCACCATAAACAGCACAATTAACATGGCAATAAACATCGGGAATATTTCTTTAATTATCACATTCAATTTCGTTTTTGATATTCCTGAAACTACAAATAACAGCATACCAAAGGGTGGCGTCGATAAACCAATCATCATATTCATCACCACCATCACACCAAAATGAACTAAATCAATCCCCATACCATCGACAACGGGCAAGACCATCGGAATAAAGACCAATAAAATCACCGTGGTATCTAAAAACATCCCCAATACCAGAAAGACAAGGTTAATTAATAGCAACAATAAAAAGGGGTTATCTGTGATAGTTAACAGGTGCTCACCGACTAATGCAGGAATATTTTCCATTGCCACGACATATGAGAATGCATAAGCCGCAGCAACAATACTCATCAAGATCCCCGTGGTTTTTACTGTATCTTGAACAATCAACCACAGCGCTTTTAACGACAGACAACGATAAACAAAAAATGAAATCAATAAGGCATAGAAAGCCGCCAATGCAGCCGCTTCTGTTGGGGTGACAATTCCACTATAAATGCCACCTAACAACACAACCACAGTAAACAGTGCAGGCAATGCGCTCCATGTCATCTGCAAAAATTGTTGCAAAGTATAAGATTTACCTAAAGGGTAATTGCGCTTTTTTGAGATATAACTGATATAAATCATCATGGCGATACCCAATAAAATTCCCGGGATCATGCCACCAATAAATAGCTGACCAATCGATGCACCGGAGAGCATCGCATAGAGGATCATAGGAATGCTTGGCGGAAAGATAGGTCCAATCGTCGAAGATGCTGCCGTAATCGCACAACTAAAGCCATCATCATAGCCGGCTTTTCTCATCGCTTTAATTTCCATGGCGCCAAGACCCGATGCATCAGCGACTGCCGACCCCGTCATGCCAGAAAAGATAATCGAAGCTAAAACATTGACGTGCCCCATTCCACCCCGTCGCTTACCAATTAATGCTGAAGCAAAATCAAATATTTTCTCCGTCACTACACCGCTATTCATAATTTTAGCGGTAAAAACAAACAGAGGAACCGCAATTAATAGATATTGCGACATTAGATTTGAGAGAATTTGATCCGCTGCCATTGAAACATCTAAACCAGCGGCCAATAGATAGAACAGTGTTGCCGTGATCATTCCAAGAGAAATCGGCAACCTTAAAATAAAAATCAAGCCAAAGCAGATAAGAAATGTCATCAATCCGATGGTCATGATTGGGCTTCCTTGTTAAAAATCAATTGATAGGTGTTATAGCTTAAACGGCCAATCACAATAATTGCAAACACCATGTAAGTCATGTAGATATAGTCAAACCGAATGCTTAAAGCCGTGGTTTTTTGAAAGTCCATAAAACTGATAAACTCATAAGTTGGCGATAATGACACCCCAAACGCGATAATCATCATTAAATTACCCGCGATTTTAGATACCCATTGCCATCGAGGAGAATAGCCATCATATAAGGAGCTAAAGACCACATGATCTTTATCTCTCAGCGCGTAACATGCTCCCAACAAAGTAATGACAAGAAAACAAATAAGCGTCACTTCCATCGGCCAAATTAAAGGCTGTCCGATAAAGTAGCGATAAAAAATTTGGATAATAAAGGTAATAAACAGAATAATAAACGCGACAGAAGGAATATAGACTTCTATGATGTTTAGACTTTTCTTTAAAAGGGCATTCAGAAACATTAGATTCTCAGAAAAAGACCAACCCTACCAACAATAGATAGGCGGAGTTACTAGGGTTAGTTACTTTAGATATTAATTGAATAGCGCGTGATTAAAATAACCTAGGGATTACTTTGCCGTAATTTGGTCATATAGCGCCATATTCCAATCTTTAGAAGATGGAGAGTTTTTATAATAGTCACGGGCATAGTCAATAAAAGCCGCTTTGTTTGGCGCATAAACACTCAAACCTTGAGACTTAAAGAAATCGACTAATTCTTTCTCTTGCGTTAAGACTTCGTTATCAACATATTTTCTTGCGATTTCTAAAGCAGAAAGGATCGCAGCTTTCTTCTCATCAGACAGGGCTTGCCATTTTCTTTCATTCATTGAAGGGAAAAATGGGTCAATAAAATGATCGGTTAATACGATAGATTGAGTGACTTCGTAAAACTTGGCATTTTTATCGGTTGGTAATGGGTTATCTTGACCATCAATCGCCCCGGTTTTTAGCCCCATATAGACCTCTGGAAACGCTAATGGTGTTGGATTTGCACCCAGAGACTTCGCCATCTCCATCCAAGACTTCGAATTAGGCATACGCAATTTTACACCTTGCAGATCCGCAGGCGTGTCAATTTTTTGATCCGAACGTAGGTTTAGCTGACGAGTACCATAGTAAAAAGCAGCCAATGGACGAATACCGGTTTTAGCGGCAATATCATCAAAGATTTGCTGACCAATCGGACCATTTAATACTTTCGTCATATGCTCGTAATCATTAAAAAGATAAGAAGACGCAAACATGGACATATAAGGAACATACTCAGAAAGCCAAGTTGGACTGGTGTAAATAATATCAACACCACGCCCACGACGGATTGCCGTCAATGCACTAATTTTATTCATTAGCTGAGCAGAGTGATAAACTTTAACATCCATATCCCCATCAGTCAGTTTAGCTAATTCATCCCCAAAGACTTGCATTCCTTTAATATGAGGATCGTTAGGTACACCTTCATCAGAAAAGATTAATGTTTGTGCTTGAGCATTTGCAGCAAATATTGTCACCAAAGCGATTGCTGTAACAGCCTTTTTTATCTTTTTAAACATCCTTAACCCTGTTAAAACTCATTTGAAATATAAAGTTCAATATTGTAATTTTATTTGTATTGCACTCCTACTATTATTTCTTATATTTGGGAATATGAACTCATATTTATGAATTTAATTGATCTTTGCTTAAACAATATCCAATTAATCACCTACCACGGCAACAGCGCCCCATCATAATTTCTAAATTCACCCGATTGAGAAAATTTAAACTCAGTAATGACTTTTTTTAATCCAGTAACAGACTCATTGACGGTGATATCGGCGCGATCTCCACCCATGTCTGTTTTTACCCAGCCAGGATGTAGCATCATAACAGCGACACCATCGCCCGCTAAATCTAATGATAAACCGGTACCAATAGAGTTTACTGCTGCTTTTGAAGCTCGGTAAATATATTCTCCACCGGCTTGATTTTTAGCCATCGAGCCCATGATTGACGAGATAATCGCAACTTTACTGTTGGTGGTTAATTTAGGCTTTAAAGCTTGAATCAATAATAACGGGGCTAATACATTAATAGACATCACCTCTTGAAAACCTTCATCAGTGATTTCTCCTAGAGGAATGCCTTTTGGCCCATACATCCCTGCATTACAGATCACTAAATCTAATGTACGTTCACCTAAATTTTCAGACAATTGATTTATCTGGGAGATATTACTGACATCGAGTTCAATGATCTCTATACGATTTGGGTGTTGTTTTGACAACTCTTGTAGTTCAATCGCCGACTCAGGGTGACGACAGCAAGCAATTATTCTATCTTGTTGATAAAGGTACTGTTTTACAAATTCGAATCCGATCCCACGGTTAGCACCTGTAATTAAAATATTTTGACTCATCTAACTGCCTTTTTCATTTAAAGTAAAATCATAATTTAGTATCTAAAATAGTTGATCCCTATCGTAATTACCAAACTTTAAATTATTATCTTGTAATCGGGATCATTTTTCAGATCTAATCAAGTTATTGCATATTCATCCTTTTTATATACTTAGGGTCATTTTTATTGAAAATTATCAGTTATGTAAACAATAATAAAGGATTACATATGCCAACTAAAAAAATAGTTGCTTTGGCCATTTCGTCTCTCTTTTTTACTGCAAACAGTAGCGCTTTTACCCTTTATAAAGGCGAAAATGGTGATATTCAGGATTTCTATGGTAAAGAAAGACGTACCTCGATTCAAAGCAGTACATTTAACTCAGGAGATTGGGAAGTCCTACCTGATGGCAACATCGATGGTTTAGGTCGTCCTGATTTAGCTGATGCGCCGATTCCCGCAACACCAGCAACTATTTCTGAAATTCAAGGTAATGATGGGAGTGGTTCAGATCTTAATGGTGAAACAATTTCTGTTACAGCACAAGTAAGCGCAGTCTTTACCAGTAAAGTAAAAGGGTTTTATCTTTATGATAATGATAATGATCCACTGAGCTCTGATGGCTTATTCGTAGAATCAAATGAAGCAGTCGAAGCTGGAGATTTCGTCACAGTTGAAGGTATTGTTAAAGAGTCTTACGGAATGACTCAATTAACATCTGTTACTTCTGTCACTATTGATTCAGCCGGTAACGAGCCAGCAGCAGCAGTTGATCTAGAAATGTTAACCTCTGATAACGGCTCTTTCTCTACCATGCTGCAGCGTTATGATGGTATGTTGGTTAAATTGCCAGAAGATATCAACCCATCTGAAGATGGCGATCAAGACATGCGTGTATCACGACCATATATGTTTGATTTTGATAACTTCAGTGAAAATATGTCGCTCGCTTATAAACGACCCAATGTTCAACCAAATCAGCGATTCGTCGCTGGTAGTGATCAAGCATTTGCAGCAATGGATGAGAATGATGATTTTAGATTGATCATTTTTGCCGATAATAGCAACACAGAAGCCGATATGATTGATTACTACCCTTCCTTTAACCCACAAAATTCAGGGTATGTGGGTGCCACAGAAAATGCCATTCGAATTAATGACAGTATCGTCGGGTTACAAGGTGTTATTAGTTTAGCTTACGGTGACTATCGTCTATATGTACCTAATGATGAGGCTTATTATATTGATACTAACAATGTCATTAAAAATACACCACGTACATCAGCGCCAGAGATTAATAGTGACCCAACTGCAGATAATAAATTTGTGATTAAGGTTGCAACACAGAATGTATTAAACCTATTTAACTCGCCATTTGGTGGTGACGCCAACCTGCAAGGTAATGATCGTGGTGCCAATAGCGATTTTGAATATCAACGTCAATTAGCCAAAATTACCGCTGCAATTCATGGTTTAGATGCCGATATTATTGGTTTAATGGAGATTGAAAATAATGGCTTTGGAGAACAAGGCTCTATTGCTCAGTTAGTTGATTCATTAAATATCGCTTATGACGAAAGTGACGCTGACAGTCAAGAAGACAGTGATGCGGTAAGTAAACGCTATGTATTCATCGGCTTTGACACCAATGGTAATGCTATTTTAGACAATGAAGATGCCATTGGAACGGACGTGATCACTTCAGGTATCTTATATCGCCCAGCGAAAGTGACAATTAAAAATAGTCATATTATTCCGATGCCACAACAACACGCCCCGACGATAGTAAACAGCAATAATCAGGTCGTAAAAGATAGCGATGATAATGTCCTTGAAAGCGGTGATAACTACATGCGAGACAGCGTTGCCGCAGAATTTATCGTCAACTCGACCGGTAAATACTTAACCATTGCAGTTAACCATTTTAAATCGAAAGGTTCTACCTGTTGGGAAGATTGGCAAGATACTGATTTCTCAGACAATGAAACTTGGGATGAAGATCCAACGGATACAGATAAGCAAGGGAGTTGTGAAAACTTCCGTGTTGCCGCTGCGGTTCAACTTGCCGATGAGATGGAAAAACTCGGTGATGATCGCATTTTACTGGGTGATTTCAATGCGTATGCTTATGAAGATCCAATGTTGGTATTAACCGATAACCCAACCAATAAAACCTTAACAACTTCACGTAACACTTTTATTCATCATATTGAAAAATATGGCGATACAGGTGCAACGGTACAATCAAGTTATGGTTATATTAATGCGATAGAACATCTTGCTAACGAGGGTGATATTACTTGGAGTTACTCATATAACGATGAAATTGGTTCACTTGATCATCTCTTGATTACTCCATCATTGGAAAATCGTTTATTAGATGCTGCGGATTGGCATATTAACTCATCTGAATCCCCATTGCTTGATTACAATACCGAGTATAAAGGCAATGGTATTGATGGTGATTACACAACGGATTACGACAATGGTGTTTATCAGTTCTATCATGATGATGCATTCCGTTCATCTGATCACGATCCAGCGATGATTACACTACAATATCAATATGCAGAAACAGAAAATAACAACGATATTGTGCTGCCAGTGAGCTCGGATATTGTTAAAATTCCTTACAATGTTCCAACTGGGGTTGAGTTAAATGTTGGTGATAAAGTGATGATGAAATTTGATCGATTAGATGATGAGAGTGTCGTTCCAACAACACCGATTACAGAATCTAACGTCACCTTTTTACAACTAGAAGCTCAAGGTCTACCGACAGGTGACAATGATGTTTCTATCTACGCGGTCAATAGCTCTGATGGTAGCAAAATTGAAGGCTCTGAAGTCTCACTCAATATCAATGTCGTTAAACCTGATTCATTAACACCGAAAGTCGTTGTTAATGAAAATGATGGCAGCGGTGGCTCTTTCGGTTTCGGTGCTTTACTAACATTATTAGGTTTAGGGTTTTTACGTCGAAAGAAGGGTTAAAGAACACGATAATCACCAATAAGACTTAAACAATATCTCACCACATTTTCTTACCTATCGTCTTTTTCAAAGCGAATAAACATAAGAAAGTGTGGTGAATTTACATGATGTACCCTGCCTAAACCTATTCACTCAATGTAACTGCTTTACAATAATTCCCCAAATCGCTTCATTAATGAAGAACTTTAATATCTATACCTAAATTAATTGACGTTGCTAGTAGGCGGCAAGTTTTAGGCCCCATGAGTATAGGTGTACTCTATAATTGGGGCGAATCAATACAACCAACAACCTAGGACTTCAAGTATAAAGGGTATTATTACTTTTCTTTTGGGAAAATAATAATAGCAAGTATTGGTGAGATAACCATAAGAGCGAACACATAAGAGAAGCCCATAGTAAAGCTGCCACTATTATCAATTGACCAAGCAATAAGTTGACTATTTATGGTTGCAAAAAGAAAAGTACAAAACCAAAAAACAGACATAGTGTAAGTAATTACCTTGGTATCTGCATTTTTAATACACTCTTTTGGTAAAGAGAAGATAAAAGCAAACCACGTTGCAAACACCAATCCAGTTAAGAATGAACAACTCAGAATAAGGATGTCATTTTTAGCAAACAACATGATGAATGTTGTTACTGCCATGAAGATACTCGTTTTAAATAACCAACCCTTATAATGAAAACCTTTTTGCTTAAATATTGGGCCAACAAAAGCTCCTAGCATGATACCCACTTGGTTAAATGTCCCACTCAAATGCGCATACGAGTCTTGCGGAAGATTTGCATACTTTGCATAATACAATGGCAAGAAAGTAAACATGAAGATCATCATGATCATTGCACCAATATATTGAATAATCATTCCCCAAACAACTCGATTAAAAATAGCTTGTTTAATTACTTCTCTTTTTTCTTCTGATGATAACTTAACTTTATTCGTTGTCTCTTGTTCATTATCTTTAAATGCAAAAAGCCAAATAATACCAAGAGCAAGAGTTAACAAGCCATATAACGCTAGCAAGTTTTTCCAGCCTCCCAACTGAGTAGATAAATAACCTGCTAGAGTTAAAGCAATAATAGTACCGATGATATTTGATGTACAATTGATACTATTTAATGAAGAAGCGTCTTTTTGATTAAAGAAACGAGCCACTGTTGGAACTAATGAAACTAAACAGATCGCACCACCCAAACCACCAAGGAATCGAATAACTAAAAGTAATTCAAAATTATTAGTTAATGGAATAAAGACTGAAATGCCAATCAGAATACAACCAAGTAAATAAGATTTTTTGGTGCCTAGCTTAGCGGTTAAAACAGCAGTACATACAGACCCAACTATTTTGGCCCATAAAATAACATTAGACATTAATGCTGCGTCAGAAACATTAACATGAAAATCAGCCATAATTTCTGGCATAACAGAACCTGTTGTTGCCCATGCTGCACCAAAAATCATGTACACTGCATAGAGAACAAACTCAATCGTCCACTTATTCATTACTTTTCTCCACTTAGCTTAGTCATTTCAATCAACATATCTGCCGCTGATTTCAACGATGACACGGGTAAAAACTCTTTAGTTGAGTGGAAATTGTGTGCGCCTGTAAAAATATTTATCGTTGGCAAACCATTTGGTGTAATTACACTTCCATCATATCCGCCACGCATTAAAAGTGGTGTTGGTGTAATCCCAAGATTATTCATCGCTTGTTGGACACTTGAAATTATTTGAGGGTTTTTATCTAAGCCTTCTTTGACATTAGAATAGGTATCTGAAAGCGTTAATTTAATACGATCTTCACCATATTTAAACTGAAGCAGAGAAGTTATCTCTTGCAATAATAATTTTCGACTTTTGTAGCCTTCTAATTCAAAATCTCTAATAGCAATATTTAACGTCGTTAATGCCGTATCTCCGGATAGATTTTGACACCAAAAATACCCTTCACGATCCTCTGTATGTTCAGGTCTTTCTTGTGCTGGAAGCAGATTAAAGAATTCATTCGCAATAACAAGTGAGTTGACTAATTTGTTCTTTGCTGACATCGGGTGAGCTGTCGCACCATTAAATTCAACTTTAGCATCTCCTGCATACCAGTTTTCAAAGACATATTCACCAATTGCACAACAATCAAGACAAATACCAAAATCTGCATTTAATTTATCGACATCTAAAGCCTTAGCTCCACGAATACCAATCTCTTCATCAGGAAGAAGAACAATTTTAATTTCACCATGTTTAAATGATGGTGTTGCAATCATAAATTTCACAGCTTCTACAGCAGAGGCAATAGCCGCTTTATCATCAGCGCCTAATAGGCTTGTTCCATCTGTAATAATGATATCGTCACCAGTATAATTGGCTAATTCAGATTCATAAATCACATCATTAGAATTAATTAATGCAACATTACCACCTTGATAATTTGATATAATCTGAGCTTTTGTATCTCCAGTATGATCTGCCGCTGTATCTAAATGAGCAAAAAAGACAATGCTTGGCATTTCAATGTCATTTGGCTTTAAAGTAATGGTAGTAATGGCGTTATCTAATATTTCTGTTGTAATTCCATCTTTGCCGTCGAGCTGATTGATAACATGTAAGGCTAAATCTCGTTGATTTGAGCAGCTAGGTAAGTGTGTTGATGCCGCTACTGCTGTTGTATTGATTTTTGTATATTCAAGAAATGTTGCTAGAATCTCTTTTTTATCTACATAACTCATTATAGGTATCCTACTAATTATTTCGGATTATTTTATTGAGGTCCACAACCTATTAATGTGATATTGATCACACCAAGCAGCTTGCAAAAATGTAAAATTACATTCGGATAATATATACACTTCACCCTATAAGATTACAAAACAAACCTTTCCTGACCAAGTTAACTTATCACTACAGTAATAAGTAATTGATTTAATATTATCTAACCAACACGCATAAAAAAACCTCTAGCCTAATCGTCTTGGATCGGGCTAGAGGTTTTTTATTTATATCTAAAGTCATTGACGCTGCTAATAGATGGGAAGTGAGTGCAACCAACAACCTAGCAGGTTCAAGTATCAAAGATATAACAGTAACTAACTATTATATTAATTGAACATAAATATTTAATTACTGATGAGCTTCCATCTTTTTCGCTTGCATCTCTTTTAGTGACGCTTGCTGCTCAGGTGTTAAGACGTTATACATTTGGTGACGTAACTTGGCAAAAGCCACTTTCTTATCAATCTGCTGATGGGAGATTTTATTCATTAACTCGGTTACAGCAGCTTGATCAAAGGTTTTCGCTTCAATTAATGTTCTTAATTGTTGACGATCAGCTTTTCTTACCGCTTTATTATCTTTCTTCGCGACTTTCAATTCTTCTTTAAATGACTTTCTTAACTCTTTCATCTGAACTTTTTGAGCGTCAGTTAAGTTTAACTGTTTAAAGGTTTTTTTATTAAACTTATGATGTTGACCACCATCGTGATGACAACCTTGATAAGACTTTTGATCACCAGAATGATGGTCAGCAAGTGCTGACGTTGAACTTAAAGCCAATGGTAATACAAGTGTAGAAAGCAATATTTTATTTAACTTTTTCATCATTATATCCTAGTTACGGTCGGTTCGAATTTGTAATACAATTATAGCCGTTACTCTGTAAATGAATGTGCTGCAACCGTAAAGAAATGTAATGATTACAGCCAGCAACCTAGCAACTTCAAGTAAGAAGGGTATAGTCATTTCAGTGTATCTGATTAATGATTAACATCTTCAAGATTTTTTTAGCCTTAATTATTCACTATTAATCAATGAACCAAGGTCGCTAATAACGTTCCTAGCGCAGAATACGATAAGTTTTTTTTACCTATAATAAAATTTTCATCCATTGACTGACGTCTAAATTCGCCATCAAATAGATATCTTTGAGTCTCTTTTGCGGCTAATTCAATATTTCTTTTTGTAACTGTTGCTAACCCCTGTTCATCCCAAATGAATTCACACCCTAAATCGATAATATTAAACCCAAACGGTTTAATATCCGATTCAAAAACGGGATATCGATAAACGACTTGAGGAACTTTTGCTACGATTCCTTCTAAAAATTGATTACCCCATCCTTCTAACCAGCTAGGATATGTCACGATATCAGCATGAACATAAGCATCCCAGAGAGAGTAATGTTTTTTCCCGTTAGTCACTTCACGACTATGCTTAATACATTGATTAATCGCCAACAATTTAACGTTTGATTTTTTGGCTTTATTTTTTAATTTTAAAAAGTACTCATTATCTTCATTCATACCCACAAGTAGTAAGACAATTTGACTCTCCGAAGTTATCATTTTTTTATTATAAAGCACCTTACCAACCCAAGAAGTTACCTCTTTTTGTTGTTCATTTTGTAACTGGGCAATGAGATCAATAGCAAGCTCAATCCCTTTTCTAGCCACTATTCTCGTCGCTTGTAAAAAGACAATATCAGATTCTTTTATGCCAAATTGCGCTCTAAAATCGTGGTTATAATCATCTACAACCCAGTGATTATTTTCAAAATCAAATACATTTGGGATAACTAACGACTCGATGTTCATCTTTTTCTTTAAAGAATCGGCGGCTAATTGATTAATGACACAATGCTTGTCTGTTACTCGTTTAGGGGGAAAATATTGATCTAAAATCTCTTGGATTTCAGGATAAACTGAGCTAGCAAACTTTTCTCGTTCCCAATGAAAATCATGATGATGATGTATAACTCGAACACCGGTTTTTTGAATTGCATTCTCAAGTCCAATTGCAGCAGATAAACTATGGCCAACCGCAAATATATTATTCGGAATAATCAGATCAATCTGCTTATCCTTAATTATTTTTATCGCTTCCTTTTCAATATCTTTTGCTTGTTGCTCAATCGCATGAACTAATTGTGTGGCATTATCAAAGTAGGTCGGCTCAATAAATGCATCTTGGGTGATTTTTGCATTCAGTCCATTATCATACCTTAATGCTTCAATACAATTTGCATCCACACTTCCTGCTGAACCTGCAAGATAAAAGGCTTCATGGCCTTGGTTTTCAAGTACCGATTTCCACTTATCCATCTCAAGAGAGACACCATCTGTTTCTCCAACTCGATAATGGGCTAATAGTATTTTCATTGATGGCTCCTTACTGGCTTATTATTCAAGAAACGAGGAATAATAAGCCAGCAAGGATCCTCGTTTCTAATGAAATGAAAATGGCTGTGATTAAAAACAGGCTAGGCTACAAGACCAACATGTGTGAGCCATGTGTTGCTTCTAATAGCTTCTCAGTATAAGTCGATGTTACTTGCCCAGAGTTCAGCGCCTCGACAGTTGTTTGTTCTTCTAGTTGTCCATTAGATAAAACATAAACATCATCACACATCCAATTAACGACATCAATATCATGAGTGACCATTAAATAGGTCAAATTTAGATCTTTTTGTAGTTTTTTTAAGAGATTAAGAACCTCAGCTTGAACAGATGCATCTAATGCAGATGTCGGCTCATCAAGTAACAATAGTTTTGGTGAAGGTAACAAGGCACGAGCAATGGCCACACGCTGTCTCTGTCCACCTGATAATTGATGTGGGTATCGATAACGAAATTTCGCCTCTAGCCCAACATCCTCTAAAACTTGCCCTACCCGTTCAGAGATATTATCCAGCTCATGAATCATCGCAACCTCAGTCAATGCTTGATTTATCGTATGCTTTGGATGTAAAGATGCATAAGGGTCTTGAAATACCATTTGAATGTTCTTACGCAACACTTTAGGGTATTTTGTGAATGGTTTTAAGGGTGACTCTACTAAATGAGTTTTACCTTGCCATTGATTGTTGATTCCAGTAAGCATTTGCAAAATGGTTGACTTACCTGAACCAGATTCACCAACTAACCCGACACATTGTCCTTGGTTAACTTTCATATTGAGGTTTTTTACCGCTAGAAAGTCTCCCCAAAAGATGCTCACATTTTCAAGGTTAATCATGATACTTTCTCCCAGCTAGGATTACGCTGTAACGTCGGTAAAACCTGATGACGATTATCATAAGAAGGTAAACATGATAATAACCCTTGAGTATAAGGATGCTTTGCATTTTTCAGCTCACCAGCATCTAA
The DNA here is from genome assembly GCF_021513135.1 of Vibrio sp. SS-MA-C1-2. Classification (NCBI taxonomy): domain Bacteria; kingdom Pseudomonadati; phylum Pseudomonadota; class Gammaproteobacteria; order Vibrionales; family Vibrionaceae; genus Vibrio; species Vibrio sp. SS-MA-C1-2. The sequence goes on along the minus strand of NZ_CP090981.1, from coordinate 1,713,364 downwards.
TACTTCAACAATATTTCCTCGATACATGACGATAATTCTATCGCAAAAATCTGCAACCATCGGAAGATCATGACTAATCAAGATCAGTCCAGAATTATGCTGTTGGACATTTCTTTCTAAGATTCCCAAAATCTGTCGCTGAACAGTCACATCTAAGGCAGACGTTGCTTCATCTGCTATCAAAATCTTAGGCTCTGACATCAACATCATTGCAATCATAATTCGTTGTCCCATACCACCTGATAACTGATGTGGATAAGAACTTAATACACGTTCATGATCTCGGATAGCAACATCAGTAAGGCTCGAAATAATTGCGGCTAGTCCTTCTTTCTTCTTGCCTTTGTGGTGTAACATCCATGTTTCTAACATCTGCTGTTTAATGGTCATAACAGGGTTTAATGAATACTTTGGATCCTGCATGATCATCGAGATCCCTTGACCACGAATACCGCGCCACCCTTTATCGGATAAATTAAGTAAGGATTGTCCATCAAGCTCAAGCTTATCCGCACTTACTTTACCTGGTTGCCGAATTAACCCAAGCAGAGCGCGTGCTGTCATCGATTTACCAGAGCCCGACTCACCAACAATACCAATTTTTTCACGACCCATTTTTAAGTTGAATTTTTTTACAACATCAATCGGCCCTTTATTGGTTGGAAACGTCACCGTTAAATTTTTAATTTCTAGTAAAGACATAACTATTCCTTATTTCCCTTCTAACGCATCGCGCAAGCCATCACCTAATAAATTAAATGCGAGACTAACAAGTAAAATCGCAATACCAGGAATTGTCGCAACCCACCATTGATCAATAAGAAAAGAACGCCCTTCTGCAATCATTGCTCCCCACTCTGGTGTCGGCGGTGCAATACCCAACCCTAAGAAGCCTAAGCCAGAGGCAACTAAGATGATACCCGCCATATCTAACGTGACACGAATGATCACAGAGGTCGAACACATAGGAACAATATGTTTCAATAATATTCTTGGTGTACTCGCACCAGAAAGAATTGCCGCCTGAATATAATCAGAACGACGGCAAGTCAACGCTTCAGCTCGAGCAACTCGTGCATAAGGTGACCAGGCAGTTAAAGAGATAGCCATCACCATACTCCATAATCCTGGTTCCATAATCGCCACAAAAGCTAAGGCCATAACTAACTTAGGAAAAGCTAAAAAGATATCAGTAATTCGCATAAGCAACACTTCAACCCAACCACCGAAATAGCCAGCAACGACCCCAACTAACATCCCAAAAGGCGCTGTCGTGATTGTGACTAAAAAGACAATGAGTACCGTAACTTGGCTACCATAGATTAAGCGGCTAAAAATATCACGACCAAGATGATCAGTACCTAACCAGTTATCCCATGAAGGAGGCAATAATCGAGCAGCTAGATGTGTTTCGATTGGTGAATGTGTCGCGATCAATGGTGCAAAAATAGCCATAATCAGTAACAACAAAATAAATAGCAACCCAATAACAGTTAATGGATTACTCGCAAGTGACAACCAAATACGGTAAACACTAGAACATTGCGCTTGCCACTGGCTAGTTGGACTATCATCTAATAACCACATTTTTAAGTTAGGTTTATTTTTTTGTAGTTCAGAGACTCGAGTATTCATCGCTTTACCCTCGGATCTAGTAATGGATAAGCTAATTCAGCAAGCAGATTTAATGTCACAAAACAGACACCAACCACTAATGTTCCACCTAAAACCGCAGGCATATCAGCAGAAAATAATGCACTTGTTATATAAGCGCCCAATCCTGGCCATGCAAAGACGGTTTCTGTTAAAACAGCCCCTTCAAGTAGACTGGCATATGACAACGCTAAGATCGTAATTAGCGGAACTCGAATATTACGTAAGCAGTGCTTCGTAATAATATTCCACGTACTCACCCCTTTCACTTTTGCAGTAACGACATACTCTTTCTCAAGTTCATCCAACATCAGAGAACGAGTCATTCTGCCAATATATGCCATAGAAAAGTACCCTAATAACGTCACCGGTAATATTAAGTGAGCAACCGCATTAAAAAAGACCTCCCACTCACCAACCATTGCAGAGTCAATTAAAATCAAACCAGTCACTGGTTCAACTAAAAAATCATAACCAATATCTAATCGTCCAGGACCGGCAACCCAGTCTAATTGGGCATAGAAAATAAATAGTCCAATCAAGCCCAACCAAAAAACTGGTGTGGAATACCCAATTAAAGAGAAGACTCGAATAAAGTTATCTTGCCATTGACCACGTTTTAATGCAGCGAAGATCCCCAAAGGAATGCCTAACAATGTGCCAACAATCATTCCTAACGTTGCAAGTTCTAGAGTGGCAGGAAAAAATTCTTTTATATCATCAAAGACAGGGTTACCTGTACTTTGAGAAAAGCCCAAATCACCATTAAAGATATCTTTTAAATAAAGAGAAAATTGTGTCCATAGTGGTTGATCTAAGCCTAATTGCGCGCGCACTTGCGCATAAACTTCGGGGGTTGCACGATCACCAACAACCGCAACAACCGGATCAATTGGCATGATACGACCAATAAAGAAAGTAACCGCAAGCAATGCAAGGATGGTAACTGCAACAGTAGTTAGCTGTTTAACGATCCCCCAGCTAAAGGGGATCATGCGTTTTACCAAGCCTGTACTGCTTTTCGTACTTATCGCACTAGAAGCAATACTTGACATTATTTACTCACATTATGGTAGTAGATTTGATGGTTATTTGTTCCTTGCTCATAACCTTGAACATTATTGCGTAATGCTGATTGTTCTTGATTTTGGAACATAATAGAGAACGGTGAATTGTCCATCACCTCTTTTTGTAAGTCACGATACATCGCTAAACGAGTTTCACGATTACTCTCTTGTAGAGCGGCTTCAACTTTTGCGTTAAGCGCGGTATCTTGCCAGCCATTTCTCCATGTTGTCGTAGAAACATAAGCTGAATCATTATTATCCGCATTATATGCGAATGATTTAGCATTTGAGTGTGGATCAATAAAATCAGGTGCCCAATACAGTAAAATAGACTCATGGGTACGTGCGCGGTATTTAGTGATAACTTGATTACCCGTGCCAGGAACCAAGTTTAATTGAATCCCCGCTTGTGCAAATGTCGCTTGAATAGACTGAGCCATACTATTGAACGGTTCGCCATTAATGTAATCCATTGAAAGAGTTAAACCTTCTTGGTTTGCCTCTTTTAATATTGCTTTTGCTTTTTCAACATCAAGAGAATAAAGGTTTTCATTCAAGGCACCAGGCATACCGCTTGGCCAAAATGCTTGGTGCACCTTAAATTGATCTTTCAGAAATGAATCGGTCATTCCTTGATAGTCAATAAGATATTTCACGGCTTTCCATAACTTAGGATCATTAAATTTTTCATTTTTCACATTAAAAGAGAAAAAATAAACCGCTGCTTGTGGGTAGGTATTCACTTGAATATCACGGTTCTCTTTAATCGCTTGGATTTGGTCTGGCCCCAAGCCACGCGCAATGTCAATATCTCCTTTTTCTAGCATAATTCGCTGAGTTGTTGGTTCAGCAATATGACGATAAACAACTTGCTTAAGTACTTGTTCACCCTCCCACCAATTTTTATTTTGAGTTAATACAACTGTATTATTAGGTTTCCAAATACGTAATGCAAAAGGTCCTGAACCCGCACTATGTTTATTTAACCAAGCGTTACCGTAATCACCATTTTTATCATGACGTTTCACTTCTTGACTATCGACAATAGAAGCCGCTGTCGCCGTTAAGGCATTAAGTGTAAAGTCTGGAGATGTTCCTTCTTTATAGAAGACCTGTAATGTATCGTCATCGACTTTTTTTACTTTGCTATCAAAGTTTTCAGATGTCCAGCCCAACTGCTTAATCACGTATGCGGGTGTTTTATTGAGTTGTAGAACACGATGAAAAGAGTAAATAACATCATCCGCAGTGACATCATTTCCTGATGCGAATGTTGCGCCCTGATCTAAATGAAAGGTAATTGAGTGAGTCTTAGGATCCACTGTCCATGATGATGCAATACTGCTCACTAACGTCTCTGAATCTTTTGCCGTATACTCAACCAATTGGTCATAAATATTGTTTGCTAGCTCTCCCCCTGTAAACTCATAGATCTGAGCAGGATCAAGGGAGACTAAATCATCAATATTTTTAGCGACAACCAACGTCGATGCTGGTGTCTTTGCCGTCGCTGTATTTATGGCAATCGTTGAAAGCGCTAAACCCAAAACTATCGATTTTTTTACCCATTTATTTGAATTCATCATCTTATGCGTCCTCTGCAACCATTAATGATTCAACAAACTCGGCAATCAATTCTGAAGATTGCTGTACAATAGTGACTGCGTTATCCAAATCTAACGTTTTAAAAGCATCAGCTTTAGATAATAAGTTAACCGTACCAATAACGTTACCATTGTGTTGTACCGGCAAATTAACAGCCGCTCCCCAATTATTCGCAATAAATTGAGTTTCATCTTTTAATATATCAATTAATGTTTTTTGATCATGACAAATAAAAGGGGTTTTGTTGGTAATAACAAGGTTATACCAATCATCTTTAATGGTATCTTTCATGCCACTTAGCGCATAAATATCTGGGCGATTAGTATAACAACGACACGCTTTTTCTTGGTGTAAGCCCATAACGGTAATAAGTTCAAATTGAGTGATTGTTTCTAGTTGTTGTCGAATCTCTTCAAACTTTATGGTATTAAATTTCATTTATATACTCCCTGTATGTACCGAATAGAGGCACTAAAATCCATAATGATTAGCAATTGCTACATTCAATTACGTCTGTTTGTTTTATGAACAAATTATAATTATTCGATAAATATGCGATTTATTTTTACAAATAAATCGCTAAGCCCCATAAAACACTACATTTATAACACAAAACCCACAACAATAAATAGCATAAATGAATAAATATGCAGAGGTAAGACCGGAGGTGAATTTTACAATCTATTTAAAATTAACGATGTTCCACCAATACAAAAGAAGTCCTAAAGTGTGAGATCAAATTTTAAAAGCGGACTTTTGTCCTAATTTATATGTGCTCAATTGGTTATGATACTGCCATTGAAAATAAACGTGGAAAAAACAATGACAGCACATATTGATGGTAAATTAGGTGATTTTTCAGAAACAGTAATTATGCCGGGCGATCCGCTTCGTGCAAAATATATTGCAGAAACCTATTTGGAAGATGCTAAGCTCATTACGGATGTTCGTAATATGCTAGGTTACACTGGCTTTTATAAAGGTCAACGTATCTCAGTAATGGGTCACGGTATGGGTGTGCCATCAATGGTGTTATATGGTCATGAGCTTATCCATGAGTTTGGTGTTAAGCGTATTATTCGTATTGGTAGTATTGGGGCAACGCAAAAAGATGTCAAAATGCGTGACATTATTTTAGCTCAATCTGCAGGGACTGATTCTCCAACTAATGCTAAACGTAGCTCTGGTTATCACATGGCGACCTCAGCAACCTTTGAACTCTTACATAATGCATTTATGATGGCTCAAGAGAAATCGATTCCAGTTAAAGTCGGCAATATCTTCACTGGTGACCTTTATTATGATCCAGATGAAGAGATGATTTCAGCCCTCGAAAAGTTTGGTGTTCTTGGTGTTGATATGGAGGTTGCTGGACTTTATGGTTTAGGTCATCAGTTCAATATTGAAACGCTGGCAATTTTAACGGTATCAGACCACTGTATTACAGGTGAAGAAACGACCGCTCAAGAAAGACAACTCTCATTTAATAATATGATTGAACTTGCACTTGAAACGGCTATACACGCAGAAAAATAATCTTCTTTACTTAACGCTGGATATCAACCAATGAAAAATAAGATCACACTCACCGCAATAAGCTTTCTTGCTAACTTAGTTATGGCGGGGTTTGCCACTCAATTTGGCATGCTCGTTGAACCTATTGCTCATTTATATGACGCAAATGTCAATGAAGTCGCTTCTATTTTCTCTTTACTTAATGGTGGAGCGTTAGCAGGTACCATCGCTGCATTCTTTTTAATTGAGAAGATTGGTATTAAACGAATGACGGTTTTGAGTTATATCGCCATTGCGTTGAGCTCATTAAGTCTCTATGCCGCCTCTAGCTTAATGCTAGTCATGATTGCGATGACAATTATCGGTTTTTGTGGTGGTGTCGGTCTTTGTATTGCAGGTACGATTGTTGTTTCAGTTTGGAAAGACAAAATTCAAAGTACTATTTTAGTCATGCAAGATGCAACATTTAATATTGCTGGTGTTATATTCCCTCTAATTACAACTTACGCACTAACAAATAGCCTATCATGGAGCATTAGCTACTTAGCAGTAGGGTGTGTTGCGCTAGCTACCGCATTTATTGCGCTTATAACTAACTTTGACTTATGTACTAACTCTGGAGATGATCCAGAAAGTGAAATTAAGTCAGAGTGGAATTTCGGTATTATTAGTGGCGGTATTGGTCTATTTTTGGGGATGTTGGCACTGTACACGTTCTTAACTTGGGCTCCGATCTTTGTAAAAGATAAATTCAACATTCCCTTTGAAGATGCTGGAAATATTATCACTCAATATTGGTCAGCTGCTTTAGTGGGTGCACTACTATCTACATTAATTGTTTCACGAGTTAAGATTAACCACTTCTTGATTGCAATCATCAGTGCAGCAATGGTATTAACTGCACTAAAGAAACACAAGCTATGTATAAGCGGCTAGGTTGTGACATCACTCCTCCAACTACGAGCAACTAGAATTACGTTGAGTATATAAAATAATATTTAAAAAAATTTCAGTTCGTTGAAAAAGAGGTAAAACTAAGTAGTCAATCACATATTAATAGGCGTTGACTAACTTAATTCTCTCTCACATTATCAATTTATTGGCTTATTTACCCAATAATCCAAGAAGCTAAGTAAATCAGTTTTCATGTACTGGTTATAACTAACACCATGACCAATTTCAGGGTAAGTAATTACTCGTGCATTAACAAAACCAGCCATTGATAAATGATTTGCACAATTTCCAGTATTTTTACTGTAGTTAGTATTATAAGGTGCATCTTTTCCGAAATAAAAATCTTTATGGCCCATTATATTTAAGAAGGGGGTTTTCTTATTAGCTCCAACTTTGGGGTAATCGGTGAAATACCCTGGTTCACAACTCCAACTAAGAATCATTCGTCCTTTAAATTCATTACCTGCATACCTTGCAGTAGCAAACGCACCTTCTGACACGCCCAATAAATACATTTCATCTTTATTAACAAATTTCTGATTCAATAAAGAACCTACCACTTGTGTTATTTCAGCTTGTCGTATTTTGTGTACTTCTTCATATAAAGATTTTGCCACAGGTGAACTGAAGGTTGGACGATCTTCTATACTATGGGCATCAGGCGCAATAAAGATATAATCAGCATCAACAATCCAATTTGCATATCCATAATCCCACTTTAATTTTGGTTTACCGTCAGAGTGAGAAAATGTATTACCAGAACCATGCATATATACAATAGTCGGTGCTGAGGTGTTTTCTTTGAATTTTACGCTTTTCAAATTCTCATAATAACCATAAAAATCTTCACCCGAAGCTAATAAATAGCCAGGGATTCCTACCATTGCTTTATGTAAGCTTTGCTCAAATGTTGGATATTTTTCCAACATTTCTTTTGAGGATATTTTACCCAAATTCGTATATTCAGCAGAAACACCAGTTGATGTAATCATTAATAAAAAACAAGTTCCTCTAACAATATTATTCATTTTATTCCATTAAAAATTGCAATATAGAAATAAAATTCTAACAGCTTGATAGTTGAGAATATACAATCATTTCATATAACTTACTTATAGCAGAGTAATTAGAGTTACTAGCTGGTGAAAAAAAGCAGCCAACAATCTAGCAACATAAAATAAAAAGGCATAAGTATATATAAGTTATACATCAATAAACCTATCACGTAGCACTTCGTATAAACAACTTAGATTGGTATAACATACTGCTTTTTTTTACATTAAAGCTTCTCAAAAAATAGAGTAATCTGCCCTACTTCAACACCTAACTTCTTAATTTTGGTTAAATTAAAGACTCTTTTTTCGTCTTGTCGGTAGAGCCAATCATCAAAGGTAACCTTAACATTCGAATCATCCAACTCTAATTGAAAATCATATTGCCAATGGAGTGCATTACCTTGCTCTTTGCCGATAGCAACGCCAATAATATCATCAGCTTTACCAATATAACTGCCATCTTGCTGTTGTGTGATGATCCATATTCTTTGAGTAGTTTTACCATCATCAAAGATAAAATCTTCGACTAACGTTAATTTATCGTCTTTAATCGCCCCTTCCAAACTAACGGTAAAACGACGCATTTGTTTACCACTATAATCTTGAATCATTCCCCATGCTTGTGTTTTACCTTTAAAATAGCCAAAAAGATCAAATTTTGGCGTAGCGGATTTATACTCATCAATGTCAACGCTGCATGAAGTAAGCAACAAGATTAAGATACAAAGTAAATTTTTATAAACACTCATATTCACCTCATTGTTTATTCGATTTATTTTGGTAAAAAGTATTCACGTAGAATACGATTAACTAAAAACAATAAACGGATTCATTCTGATCCAGAGCAATCAGTTCTTAATATCAAACAATCCACTAACTCAACTATAGTGTATAGAGTCGTAATAAGAAAAGTCATTACAGTTAGACGCTTATTTAGGAGTGTGAAATGAAAAGTTTTATTAGATCCTTACCGAAAGTTGAACTTCACTTACACATTGAAGGTACGCTTGAGCCAGAGCTGCTTTTCACTCTCGCTAAAAGAAATAATCTCACCATTCCATACAACTCGCCTGAATCGTTGCGGGAAGCCTATAATTTTGATTGTTTACAATCTTTCCTCGATCTCTATTACCAAGGTGCTAATGCGCTACAAACAGAGCAAGATTTTTATGATCTGACTTGGCATTATCTGTTACGCTGTCAAGAAGATAACGTTATTCATACTGAAATATTCTTTGACCCACAAACACATACTGAACGCGGAATTTCATTTGATACCGTTCTCAACGGGATACACAGAGCATTACAAGATGGCCTAAATCAATTAAATATCTCATCACAAATTATTGCCTGCTTTCTTCGACATCTACCTGAACAAAGTGCCATTGAAACCTTCCAATCGATTGCTCAACACCAAGATAAAATTATTGCCGTAGGTTTAGATTCATCCGAACAAGGTCACCCTCCCGCTAAATTTAAACATGTCTTTGAACTAGCAAGAAACGCAGGATTTCTTACCGTCGCACATGCCGGAGAAGAAGGGCCAGCTCAAAATATAACGGATGCAATCGAATTGTTACACATTAACCGAATTGATCATGGTGTTCGTTGCACCGACGATGCAAACTTAGTTAACACGCTAATTAAAAAACAAATACCATTAACAGTCTGCCCTTTATCAAATCTTAAACTGGCTGTCTTTGATGATATGAAACAACACAATATTGTTGAATTATTACGTCAAGGCGTAAACGTCACGATTAATTCTGACGATCCTGCTTATTTTGGGGGTTATATGACAGACAACTTTCTCGCTGTCTCTCAAGCACATCCAATGAGTAAAAAAGAAGTCGCTCAATTTACAATTAATGCCATCAATGCCAGCTTTATTCCTGATGCACTCAAAGAGCACTATTTATCTCACGTTTCCACCTTCCTTCAAACAAATTAACCCTATCCCCTTCTTACTTGAAGTCGCTAGGTTGTTGGCTGCACTCGTTTGCCATCGACTAGCAATGTCAATTACTTTGGATATATAAAGAAGGAAACTAAATGAAAAGCCCCCTCTTTTATTCATCGATATCAAGCCGACCACCACCTCAGATTTCCCTTATTAATAACGATCACGAACAAATTAGAGCAATTTACCGTTTTAGTGAATAGTCAATGGATTGATATCGGTGCATTTATTGGTCAAACCTTTAATGATCAATTAATGGATATTCCTGCAAGTGAGCACCATCAATTTGCAGTTGTAATTGCAGATAGCGGTATTCAACAATCCTTTATTTGTGAAACAGCATCAAGCTTAAGTAATGCTAAACTTGCCGTTTCATTAGCTAACTGTATCAATAGTTATAGTAACCAAGATGAAAATAACCAATTGGTCAAAATTGGCATATTGGATGAAAATGGTCATATTAATGCTCAAGAACATAATAGTGACAACCGTATTTGGGCAAAAAGCGAGACAACGCAAATCTCTGTGACTTACCAAGCGATAGAAACTGAAACCGGATATATCTCACTAACCATTAATAATAGTAATCAAACAGCAAACAATGCCAGTTATACTCTATTTGCTTCTGATATTCATTCAGATAAAGCCTTTACCAAAATTGGCACTGTCGGCTCAGAAAGTACCTTAGAGCTTCCTGTTGGACAGTATCAAACATGGTTAGAATTAGATGTTCTTTTAGAAGGTCATGGTGTCGCTTATCGTAATGGAACCCTTTATTATTCTACAGCAACCCATATTTTCGCGATCCACAATTTGGCTACAGACTTAAATGATCATCAACAAATATCTGATCCAATCACAATCGCGACGCTTCCTGCTGGCGATACCTCATTTAGTCTTCTTGAGCCGACACGAAATGAAGGATTATTTTGGCACCAAAAACATACATTAAAATTCAATAGTCATGATCAAAGTGATCAAAACCTCTATGTTTCAATAGGCAAGCCATGTAATACCTGTGTGATAGAAGAGGAGCCTAATTACGGTACCGTATTAAAGGTTGATTTAAATAACGGTGAAATGACTCAAATTGCGAATGGTATCCGAAATACCGTTGGTTTTGATTGGGACCCAACCTCTGGCGATATCTGGTTTACCGATAATAACCGACAAAACTCAGACGGTAATGCGATTTATTATCCAGGAGAAATCAACCATATTAATGCGGATGACATTGCTAATGGCACAATTCCTCATTTTGGTTTCCCTTACCTTTCTGGCGTCGACACACCGGGGATCACACCAGAGCAATTTGCTGGGACATCAGGAACGACAGCTTTTAATTACTTGCCGCAAGGAGCTAAATTCACCGATCTTCAAGTATCAGAGATTGACTACACTCTTTATCAAGATCCGGACCTTGAACTTGAAGCTGCGTCTGCTGCGCTTGGATTGATGTTTTGGGAAACAGAGGGGATCCCTAGAGTATTAGGTCAACGTTCGATGATCTACACCACGCATGGCCCTGGTGATAATCAAAGAGCAGGATATGAAATCCGTCAAATGACATTAAATCCAATGGGCAAACCTATTTTAGATAAAGCGTTAATCACTGGATTTAAACAACCGTCGGGTGTCATTGGAAAACCAGTTGAATTACTTCGCCTTCCTGATAATTCTGTCTTAGTTTCAGATGATCAAGGAAACAGTATTTATCAATTAAAATATCAACCTCAAAGTGAAACAGGATCTGTCACCTTATTACCAACATCGGGTGAGCTAAATGATTATCAACAACCTATTATTGCCACATTAACACAGCCTGATGGTGTTCAACGTCGTCTTTTCTTAAAACTCGATGAGCAGGATATTCAGCTCTCAGGTTTACCCGTTGGCCAATATAACTTAGTGATTGATGAATTGGCTGTTGATGGGATGGATAACATGCATCCATCACAAAGTATTATTACGTTTGATATTACCCATGACGATGAACCTACCAGCGTTAGTTGGCACTACCAAAGTGAAAATAATCAAGTCGCTTATGGTGATGTATTAATTCACGCACCAGAAAAACCGACCGATGGCGGTGAATTCTATAGCAATAAAACCTAATATTGATGGATCACTTGATGAGTACAAAGACGATCCTAATGTAGAGTATGATCCAGTATTAAATCGCTACTTATTTAAGTTTAACTGGGGACAAAGTCACACATTAAACTTACCAAATGGTAATTATGATATTTATCCAAGTTATACCGATAACTCTATTCCAAACCAAGCTAAAGTCAGTATTTTAGTTTCTGGTGAAGGTGGTAATAATCAAACAGAAGTCAATATTGGTTATCAAGAGTTTACTTCGGATAAAGCTTATTTTGAATACCTCAATCAACAAACTTGTTCAAATTGTCACACAGGGCACTTTGCACCTAAATTTAGTGATGGGCCTCAAGCTAAATTGATCAATGAATATGCCGTCAATCCCAATGCAATTGCTGATATTGTCGCAGATATGCAAACACTCTACGGAGGTCGATTGTGATATTAACTGTCAGAGAACATCAACACGTTATTTAATTGAGGAACTTTGGGCGGATTACTTGCCTGATGTAGGTAGCCCTGTTGATACATCAACATTGCCAATTGATAGCTTCAATGGGGTTAGCTTTTATAGTAATCCAGCCAATATGGGTTATATGACCAATATCGACATCACTAAGTATGTTGATACTGCGCAGATAGTGGTCGAACAAATCAACTTAAATACCCTATCACAATGTCCAACGGCTGATGAGATCGGTAATTACTCTGAGTGGCAATCGGGATCGACTTATGTTGGCGGCGATCTTGTCATCTATAACGATGATGTATACCGTGCAGTTTTTTGGACTCAAGTTGCCCCTGATAGTCACTTTAGAGAGGAGAGTGAAATAGAACGTTTGCTTAATGATCAAAGAGCACACCGACAGTTTGCAAAATTCATGATGCAAACTATGGAGTTTACCGAAGATCGCGTGTTAGTCGAACAAGGCGCATTAACCAAAGATATTGCGACGGCAATGTTGGATGAATTTTATGCCTATATTGCACATTCTGTGTTCTCTGAAGAGAAAGGAACGTTTGCTGATCTGATGGCAGGAACAACAACCTCCGTTTCGCCCCCATTAGCAAATTATTACGGTTTAACTCAAAGCGGTTTAGTCTCGATCCTTTCCGAGCGCGGAAAAGGAATATTAAGCCTCGGTGCAGTCGGAGTTGCTTATGGCACCGATGAACGTACTCGCCCAATCCCTCGCGCAAGAATGGTACAACATTCATTACTGGGTTGGGACATTAGCCAAGCGGTTGGTGCAGCACCGAGTGAGTTAGAAAGTGACAGTTCAACTCGTGATTTTTGGCACCAATCAACAGGTCCTGGTACCGATTGTTGGGTTTGTCACGTCAAACTAAATGATGTGGGTTCTGCAATGGATGTCATTGATAAAGATGGACGCTACCGCCGTTTCGAAAATTACACGTCATTACTAGGTATTGAATATCTCAATGTCACCCTTGAGACAGACGGCATACTGTCAGATATTGATGGTAGAGATTACTCATTTAATGATTTAGCTCAACTTGCCGATATCATTTCAACCAGCACGGATGCGAGACAAGCGTTTGTCAGAAACTACTTCGATTACGTCGTTGGTGAAAGAGATAATAGTTTTGCGCCACTCTACAATGAGTACGCAGAATTTGATGATATTAAAACCTTTATGAAAAATGTTATCGCATCTGGCGCCGTGTTGGAGCGTAAGGAATAATTATGGACAATCAATATAAATTATCACGACGTCATTTCTTTCAAAAAACCGCGACGTTAGGGGTGGGTGCCGGAATTGGTGCATTAACGCCACTATCCAGTGCAATGGCGAACCCTAGCAATAACTCAAATACGAAGTTTTTCTTTATTAACTTTGCCGATGGATACCCAAATGGCACATGGTATCCAAGCGGTGAAAATGGCAACCTCACCATGAACGATTGTACAAAAGACCTTGATGCATACAAAGATAATATTGTCTTTTTCACTGGGGTCAATAATCACTTTGGTGCTGGTCATGATGGTTGGCGTGGATTATGGCGTGAAAGTCAGAGTCAAAATTCCATTGACGTTGAAATGGCAAACGCTTACTCAGAGGGGTTACCCAAACGAGCCGTTCGCTTAGGCGTTGATAGTAATTATTGGGGACATGGTGGTCGACAACCATCACTCAACTCAGATTCTTCTGTAGGTAATGCTCATGAAGATGATCCTCAACGTGTTTTTGATAACCTGTTTGCTCCCGTCTTTTCTACTCCGGGTGAAGCCCAAGATAAAGCCGATAGAGATCGTGCAAAAATTGATATTTTAGCCAAATCGATTGATGATGTTCGAATCTTGAAAAATAACTTAGGTTCACTTGAGCAGAATAAATTAAATGCTTTTGAAACCGCAGCAGTTCAAGCTCAAACTGAATTAGAAAATAGTTTAAACGGACAAACCGGTGTCTGTTCAAATATCTTCTCTGGTACCAGTTATGGCCGAGACCAACGAGCAGATCTTCAAGTTGCAAATGCGGCAATGGCGCTGGGCTGTGGACAGACTAAAATCGTTTCATTGCAACTTGGTACATCCAATGACTCAAAAGCTATTGAAACCTTTGGTGGCGGCCCCGTGCCTCATGATGCATCACATTGGTCATCAGCAACAAAACCCACTTATATTGCACACCGTCAATGGTATTTAAGTAAAGTTTTAAAGCTGATTGAACACTTAAAACTCCAGCCCGATACCAATGGCAATATGTTTGATAATACCGTTATTTTTGTTACTTCAGAGATGGGCGATGGGAATGCTCACAGTAACAGAGAGTTACCTGTCTTATTAATTGGTGGTAACAATACCCGATTAAACACCCAATCGGGTGGAAAAATCTATCGAGAAGTCGGTCCTATTGGGCGAATATTACGTAGCTATGCCGATGCTTATTCATTAAGCCATAGCTATTCCAGTTCGCCTATCTCAGGTCTTTTTTCATAACTAATACGATTCAACACTGATTAAAAGAAGTATTTATAATTACTTCATATTTACTTCCTTTCTAATTTTTCACGAGCCCCCTCGCCACTTTAGGTCGAGGGGATTCGCCGAAAGCCATAAAGTCACGATATTGTTTTACTCTCCTATTCTTTACTTGAAAGTAATTCCTCAAAGTTAAGATGAATATAATAAAAGGACTCTTAAATTCATGAAAAAAAGTATACTTAGTTTAGCGATTTTAACCATAATTAGTGCACCAGTTGCAGCCATTGAAGATTGGCAAGCTAAAAGCTATTCAGGTGGCAGTGAAGTCTGTCTTGATGGTAACCATTACCGTGCAAAATGGTGGGTTAGCGCAAGTGCTAAGCCTAACCCTAATTTACCAACGTCAGCCTCACAAAGTGGTTGGGGTAGCGCCCCTTGGCTTCCTTTAACAAACTCAGACGTTTGTCATACTGAACCTGAGATTATCGAAAACCAATCACCGATCGCCGTGGTAAATAACATTCTTTTACCTTTAAATACCAAAGAAGCGACTTTAAATGGCTCGAATTCACGTGATCCTGATGGTGATGCAATTAGCTTTGAATGGTCAACAGTCTCTGCCGGTATATCATTGAGCTCGACTGATATCGCAACCCCTTCTGTGACCATTGATGACTATGAATATAATATGGTCTATCAAATCCGCTTAACCGTCTCTGATGGCGCGCTAACAGACACGAAAATAGTGACAGTAACAACACCCGAAGAACCGACAATAATCGAAGAAAATAGACAACCAATCATACAACTAACAGAAGAATATTTATTATCTGCCGATCAAACGAGCATAACGTTATCCGCAGAAGGAACACATGATCCTGATGGTGATACACTGAGTTATCAATGGCGACCTTTAATCGTGGGTGTGACCATTGATGATGCGCAAAGTATCACCCCGACGATAAATATCACCGAATATGACTTTAATCGAGAGTATCAAGTTCAACTCACTGTGAGCGATGGCTATTTAACCACCTTTAAAGTGGTGACATTAAGGACACCCGCTCAAGAAGTTGATAATACTGCGCCACAAGCAAATGCAGGGGCGGATCTCATCATTCAACTGCCAGCGACTGATGTCCAACTAAATGGCTCTCAAACCAGTGATCCTCAAAATGATGTTTTATCTTATACATGGAAACAGTTATCTGGAACGCCAGTAACACTGAAAAATCCAAATACCGTGACCCCTCATTTTAATGTCGCTCATATTTCAGATCTATCGACACTCTCTTTTGAACTGCTGGTGAGTGATGGTGAGTTTGAAATGCAAGATATCGTAACAGTAACGTTGAAGCCAGAATCATTAACTGGCGATGATATTATTCATCGTTTTACTGACATTGACCGTTTACTTGAAATAAATTTAAACCATACGCAAGCTGAAACATTAAATGATAAATATGCCTCTGTACTAAATGTAAAAAACTTAGTCAAACCAGCCATAGTGACATTGAATAATATCCACTTTTCAGAGAATACCATTACCAATAATACCCCTTATCATTTAAATTCCGTTTATATTCAACAAAACCATATTATTTCAAAATTAACGTTAAATCAGACGATTCCTGCCTATAGTGAAGCCACATTATCAATTGATCTCAATAATGCTGTTCTATTAAATTCGCAGACATTGGCAAATACATCCATTAATTATCAAGGTAATCGCGGTATTGTTCCTCAAACCAGTAACTCTCGTTATGCAAATGCGATTGAACGTGCCAATGCTGAAAAAGTTCATATGTATGATCAATATATGATGAATAACCCAGCAACATTAGCAGAAATAACCACGCATTTAGATAATATATGCCAAGAAAATAGCTTATGTGAAAGTTATAACGATACAGCTACAAATTATGCGAGAGACACCTATTTTGCCAAATCAGTCTCAGGGATTAATACGACTTTTTGGATGGATGATGATGTATGGGGACTCGCAACAAGTGGCGCATTAAGTTTTAAACAAACCAAACATACACGCCATGCTTCAACACTTTGGATGCACCCAGCCCTAATGGGATTTATTGAGACCGGTTCATACTCCAAGAAAATTGAAGGTTCACAAGCACTGGTGCATGAGCTTTATCATAACTTTGGCTTTGCTCATGCCTCTGGTTGGCCATCAGCAAACGGTGTCGATGATCTTTTTGGCAAGAAATACGTTGATGACTATACGGTTAATATCGGTAATCAATATCTTCCTTCAGACGTCGTCGTGACATATCAAGAGGGACAACAAGGCACTTATACCTTTAAAACCTTTGGTAGCAACGCGCCTTTAAACTTTAGATTATTAGCAACATCTGAGCTAAATATAGAGCTGACAGAAAATGACACAAATACTATTTCACTTCGTTTTCTCGAAATACCTAAATCAAGTGTTTATGCGTCATTCTATACTGATAATGGTCAACAAATGGCCACTATTCCGCTCGACTTAGTGGCAGAAGTTAATTCAAAAGAAGCACTAAATGCCTTTAATCAAGAAGTCTCTAGCTTACTGAATCAGTCAGATACAATATACGTCTCGACAGCAGATGGGGCATGGGCTGGTAACTTTAATTTACCAAACAATGCTGATGCCGGTAAAGAAGTCCATTTTTCTCATATGGCGACCTATTCATCCTATGTCAATTACAATGGGCAACAAGACGTATTGAGAAATGGTGATTCGGCAGTTTATCGCTTTAACGGCAGTATTTGGGTTAAACTTTAAATCAGTGATTAATGAGGGTATTTTATGCCCTCTTCTTTTTATTGTTAACGAATAAAAAGTATAGAGTCGCTTGAAGAGATACATTAACATTACTGAAAAAAGATAAGGTATTTCATTTATACCCAAAATAATTGAAGTTGTTATTAGACGACAACTAAGTAAAGCCTCATGAGTATAGGTTTTCTATATGATTCGAGCGAACGAGTGTAGCCAACAATTTAGCGACTTGAAGTATAAAGGGTTATATATGATTAGTGTGAATAAACGCAGTCAATAACCTAGCAGCTTCAACGATGAGGAGTATGGTAAAGACAACACCGAGAATAATTTCAACACTAATGAAATAAAATGAATACTCCTCCGGTCTATATAGATAAGCATTAAAACGGAGAGCTAACATGAAAAAATCAATATCGATCATTTTTACCATCGTGGTATCAGCATTAAGCTTGTCATTTTTTTCCACTGCAGATGACTCTATGGGAAAAGCTAAAACGACTGACTCACATTATCAAGTTGCAACACTTGCCGGTGGTTGCTTTTGGTGCACGGAGGCCGATTTAGAAAAACTCAACGGTGTGATTGATGTTGAGTCTGGCTATGCAGGAGGTGACATTATCAATCCTACCTACAAGCAGGTTGCATCAGGAAGGACTCAGCACATTGAATCAATCAAAGTCATTTATGATCCAGCAATTGTTAGTTACCAACAAATCTTAGATTACTTTTTAAGGCATATTGATCCAACAGATGGTACTGGTTCATTTGTTGATCGTGGCGCTCAATACCGCCCTGCTATCTTCCCTCATAATCAAGAACAGAAAGAAGTTGCGACAGAATTTCTTCGTCAGGTTGAGGCGTTAGGTATTTACCAAAAACCTTTAAAAGTGGAGATCATTGATTATACAAATTTTTATTTGGCAGAAGGCTATCATCAAGATTACTACACAAAAAATCCAATTCGCTATGGTTATTATCGAAATGCATCAGGTAGAGATCAATATTTAACCTCTATCTTTGGTAAAGACCGTAAAACATCACCGATGACCTTAACAGCAATGATCGATAAATCATCAATGAATGATGTAAAAGTTAATCAATCGAAAATGATGACTTACCATCGTCCAACCGAGGCCGAAATAAAAAGTCGATTAACTGATATGCAGTATTATGTCACGCAAGAAGATGGCACAGAACGCGCATTCGATAATGAATACTGGGATAATAAAGAAGACGGCATTTATGTCGATATCGTGACAGGAGAGCCACTGTTTTCATCTGTTGATAAATATAAATCTGGGACAGGATGGCCAAGCTTCACAAAACCTATTGATGGAATTTATGTTACCACACAGACTGACTACAAGTTAATATTCCCACGCACAGAGGTTCGCAGTAAAATTGGCGGTTCTCATTTAGGGCATGTTTTTACTGATGGACCAGATCCAACCGGGTTACGTTATTGCATGAACTCAGCAGCGATGAACTTTATTAAAAAACAAGATTTAGAAGCACAAGGGTATGGTGAATATGTCGCATTATTTAAATAAATGATGGGAATATATAGCTAAAACAATTGGCGTTGCTAGTAGGCGAACGAGTACAGCCAACAACCTAGCGCCTTCAAGTATGAAGGGTATATTCGCTTATTGCTCTCATTAATGAACACTAATGAGAGCATATTGACTAAAAATAATTGGAACTGTTAGTCGGCAATAAATAAAAACCTGAAAGTATGCTAGATGATTGGGGCAAATACATGACCGACACAATCTAGCAGCTTCAAGTCTAAAGCGTATACCCCATTATTGTTAAGCTCGTAATCCAGCGGCAATACGCGTTGGATTTAATAACAAATCAATAGCATCAATAACAGAGAGACAATATAAGTCAGCACTCTCAATCGCCTTAACAGAGAGACCTTCTTTTGAATTTACGGCTATACCTACTTTTGCTGCTTGTAACATGAAAATATCGTTTAAGCCATTTCCTACCGTGACGGTGGTATCCAAATCTAAATGGCGAATGGCTTCTAGTTTTTCACGACCAACCATTTTACCTTCTAAACAGATTAATGATAAAGGTAATCCTTTTAACTCATCCGTTGCACTGCTAAAGGTATCTGCCGTTAATACATGAATATCGACAAGATGAGAAAGTTCAACCAGTTTATCTTCTACCGAATCAATCAGTTTTCCATCAACGGCTAACGTCCCATTAAAATCAAAAACAACATGCTCGATTGTCATCGTTTCATTAGGTAGTGTTATTGTTATCATTATACGTTACCCCATACTTAACTTTAATTAAGTGAACTTTTTATTTTAAAAATAGACTATAGAAATTATATTCTATGAAGGGCATTTATCTTTCTTTATATAGTCAAACATATATTCCATTTATGAGGGTTAACAAGTCAACTTAAATAAACACCATCAAACCATCTGATAATTATAATAAATATAATTCGATAAAGTTAAATATCAAATTCGCAGCTTATTTTTTTCACCGCGATAATAATATCTTTTTGTTCAGAGAATAATTCTTCTGGATAACCCACTTGTATCGACATATTACGAACGCCTTCAACACTCTTATCGTATGACTCGTGAGTGTGACCAGATAAAAATAGCGCCACATTTAACTCAGCTAATTCAATAAAAAAGTCATTGCTGTCACTACAAAAATAATACCCAAGCCCCTCGATATCAAATTTAGAATTAGCTAATTGATGCGATTGGGGAAAATGACTTAAACCGATCTTAATTCCTGCCTCACTTTGATTAAAATGGTTAACCATTGATTGTTGGTATTCCAAATTTAAAATTGGAAGATCAGAAGGTTTCAGTAACCTATCTCGGTAATGAATAAGCTTGAAGTCATCAATCGCCGTACTCAAGTTTTGTTTACTTTCTTCATCAAACCCTTTTAAATTTGACCAACCTATACCACCTGCAACACAAACTTTACCATCAAACAGTTCAACCGAACTATTTTCAATAAAGTGTAGGTTATCACACAGCTGATTCCAGCCATGAATATTCTGAAGGTAATCGTCATATGACAAAGTGTACAGTTCATGATTTCCTGCTATTGCAACAAACGTTTTATCTGGGAACTGATTCGCTGTTCGACTTAACGCTTCCATCATGTCATAACCGGTAGAAATATCACCGGTAAAAATAACTAAATTAGCTTCGTCATGAATAAGTTCAGAAATATCAATATGAGAAAATTCTTCGTGTATATCGGATAGATGTTGTAATTTTAATTTCATTATTACCTTAATGGGAGTTTATTATTTATACCCTTCTTACTTGAAGTTGCTAGGTTGTTGGCTACGCTCATTTGCCGTCGACTAACAACACCAATTATTTCAGATATACATAGTATAAGATAAAAGGCTAAATTTACTTGCTTTGCAATTGTAAACTCTATTTTTAATAAAGAGCATAAATATCAGTGAATTATAACAACAACTAAAAAGCCACCCCATATTGGAGTGGCTTCTATAAATTCGATTGCCAGTACCTGGCTAACTTTTCAATCTAAAACAGTCGCAACTTTACCATAAGTAGAGATAAGCTTGCCATTTTCAGCGCTTGTCCAGCACTTTACATTTTTATTCACAAGGTCAACGCTAGAATCACACTCTAAATGATCCACAATGCCAATTTCACCACAAGAAAGAATAACGACAGTTTCCATACTTAAACCTTTACCAAAGAATAATCACGACTAATATTTTCAATTTAGTACAGTTTTTCTGTAAAACAATAAAATCAATAAATAAATTGTTATTTTATTGTTAAATTATAAAAAAAGGCTAAAATACCTATTACCCTCTATTTTTTAATGGTTTATTTGCTTTTCTAGTAAAAGGAGTTTACATGAAAATAACAGACCAAGCGTTAACGACTCAACAAAACATTACGCAAGTCGAACTTAATGAACGTCTAAGTTTATTTGATTTGAGTAACAGTGATATAGATAAGTTAAGACGCTACAGTACGATTGTCACTCACCAAGTCGATACCATCATTGATCTTTTCTATGAGAAGCAGACACAAATCCCAGATATCGAAAATTTAATTGGTGATTTAGGTACACTTCGACGTTTAAAGTCGGCTATCCGTCAATACATTATTGAAATATTCACAGCAGAAATTGACCTTGATTATGTTGAAAGTCGTTTACGAATTGGCCTTGTTCATAAACGGATCGGCGTCGAACCTAAATTCTTTCTTTCTGCGGTCTATTACCTGCAATTAAATATCAATAAAGCGATCAGTGATCAAATTGAAGATAAAAGCATTGTTGAAGAGATTACGGGTATTTTAAATCGTTTGATTGAGTTTGATGTCTCATATATTTTTGACACTTATATAAAATCCATTATGAATGAGATTCAAATTGAGAAAGATCGCTCCGTTAAACACGCTGAAAATTTAGAAGCAAAAATTAAGCGTAAAACTGAACGCTACAAAGAACTCTCTCTGATTGATCCTTTAACTCAAGTTTATAATAAACGTGCATTTAATGAATTGGCAAAAGAAACATTTATTGAAGCAGAGCATTTAGGTGAATCTCTATCGTTAATCTATATCGATATTGATAAATTTAAACAAACAAATGATCAGTTAGGTCATGATGAAGGTGACAACGTACTGATTGTGCTTGCTGACTCATTAAGAAAAGTTTCTCGTCGAGATGACCTTATTTTTAGACTTGGTGGTGATGAGTTTGCGGTGATCTTAAATAACAGTAATACAAAGAATGTCTTAGAAAGTTATATACCTCGATTAATGACCAAAATTGAATCAACTGGTAAACCACTTTCAATCAGTTTAGGGCATTATCAAGTCGGCCCTGATGAATACTTAGCCCCAGCACAGGCGTTAAAACTAGCCGATCAAGAGATGTATAAAGTAAAGCGGAGTCGTACAACAGAGGGGAATGAAACCGAATTAATTAACAGAGAGAAAACACCCTATACCTAAAATAATTGGCGTTGCTAGTAAACGGCAAGTGAATGAGGCCTCATGAGTGTAGGTGTACTACATGATTGGGGCGAATGCGTGTAGCCAACAACCTAGCGACTTCAAGTATGAAGAGGATAATCCTCTTGAGTATTAGTCATGAATAAAGCCGCTACCCTATTTTTCTTTTTAGTTAAAAATAAATTAGCGGCTGACAGACCAAGAGCTCAATTAATCAAACATTTACTTGAGCTGTCGATAATTTTTTATATAATCGTTAATATCTGCACAGCTTTTCACATCCGCAGAATCATCATGTCGATTTAAATGAATAATACAAATATCGGTATTATTGTTATAAAAACGTCTAACATTGTCTAAATTATACATTTGATCATCAATAACTGCCTCAATCTTTCCATGTCGACTTTCTATTCCTGCAAAGTATTCCGTTTTATCTACATCATAATCAATACAGATCACTTCTGAAAACATATTTGGAAAAAAGGCTTGTAAATTACGCATTCGATTCGAATAGTGCTGCTGAGTACTACCAAAACTTGTTAACGCCACCAGCTTGTAATCTCTCGCTAATTTATGGATCTCATCGATGGCATCTGGATACCCCGTTAAATGACGACCAAATGCACTCAAGTTATAGGCATAAGCAAACTCTTGTGCAATTTTTTTATTGCTAGTACTGAATAACTCAGTCAATACAATATGAGTCGGCGCATTATAATGCTGTAAAATTGGAATGGGATTAATCCCATTATCTAAAGCAAAAAATGGTAAGTTTGACTCCCACTTTAACAACACTCCATCAACATCACAAACAATGACTTTTTTATCTTCCATTCGTTAATCTCATTTTTATTATTCTCTCGTTAATTTTAGTCATAATTATTAGGGATTTACAAAGCCTTTCATTAATTTAACTCTAAACTTAATAAACCTGTCTGCACACTTCATATAAAACCAATCCATATTTGCGCAATCAGGAGCATAAATAACTGTTTAAATTCAATGAATTAAATGAAAAAAAATCAAGTTATTGTTATTCAGATCACAGTATTAAATAATAATTAATAATCCCCTCCTTAACACTCCATTGACAATGGTAACCTTGCCATTACTATTAACAAGGATGAAACATATGACTTACAAAAAACTTCTTGCAGTCGCTATTTTTTCTACACTGCCTTTTACTGCAAATGCAGATCAATACCAAGATACTTATACAAGCTATATTGAGCAAGATCCGACAATCACTGCAAATTTATACCCTGAAATTGATGTAGACCTCTTTAGCCCTTATTTCCTATCAACTCCTAGGGATACTTTCACTACTTATAAAGAGATGGTGAAGTTTATGACAAGAATCGCAGAAGACAATGACTGGGCTGAATTGAATTACCTTGGTAAATCAGGAGAAGGTAAAAAAATACCTTATTTGACTCTTAGCAATAATGAAGGTAAAAATAAAAAAGTTCGCGCTTGGCTACAAGGAGCTATTCATGGAAATGAACCATCAAGCAATGAAGCCCTATTAGCGCTACTTGGTAATCTTGAACAAGACCAAAAAGGTACTTCAAAATTACTCAGCAACATGGATATCATCGTCATACCTGTGATCAATGCAGATGGTGTCGAATACTTTCAAAGAAGAAATAGTCGCAGCTTAGACCTCAACCGTGATCACTTAAAGATGGCATCCGATGAAACATTACAAGTAAAACAGCTATTCACAGAGTTTAATCCTCATGTGGTCGCAGATAGCCACGAATATGGACCTGGAAGTTATACATTATCTAAATTTGGTGATGAAGGTTACGAAAAATATTATGATGTACTTGTTGCAAGTGCACGTAACCCTAATATTGACTCAGCCATTCGCGATCTATCAAATGGGCCCTTCTTAAAAGATATGCAAAAATCGATGGATAAGTATGATATTAGTCATGAAATTTATTCAACTTATGGCTCTGGCGACAATGGTTATGTCAAAGTAACCGAGGCTGGGACTTCAGCAATTATCGGTCGAAATCAAGCGGGTTTAACCAATACTATTACCTACTTATTCGAAACTCGTGGTATTGGGCTTGGAGATCAACACTTCCAACGTCGAGTTGTTTCAATGTTAAAGCTAAATGAATCATTTCTTGCTTCAACAATGAAAAATAGAAACAAAATTTTAAAAACAATTGAAAAAGCTGAAAATGAAACGATTTATGAAGGCCTAACGGCTTCTAATAATATTATATTAAAAACTGAATCGCCTATTGAGTATAAAGACTACACTTTTGTAGATCTTGCGAATAAAAGTACCGTAACAATGGAGGTTGAATATCATTCTACAACGGATGTAACATCAACCTTAGAAGTAACTCGCCCTTACGCTTATATCCTGCCACCAGCTTATGGCGATATTATTGAAAAGCTAGAAGCGCTTGGTATTGAAGTGACTAAAACGACGGGTAAGATGACAAAATTAGTCGAAGCTTACAATATTACTGAAAGTTCACCAAGCTCAAGCCTATATGAAGGTGTTTTCAGAAATTATATTACAGGCATTGAACCGGTAATGCGTGAAATTACCTTCCCTAAAGGTACTTATATCATCTCAATGGCACAACCTAATGCTGACCTAGCAGCCATAACACTAGAGCCAGAATCTACAGACTCTTATGCTACATTTGGTTTAATCCCTGTTTCTTCGGGTGATCAATATCCAGTATTTAGAGATGTAGGCTATTAAGTCGTCTTCATGAGAAATTCACTATAAACCGAAAGTAAGGGTAATGACAGTTTACACATTATCATTACCCTTACTTAAACAAACAGTGAAATATTAAAAAAATCAATCTTTCAGCTTGATTTCTAAAAAAACTGTACTAGCTTTAAATTAAGCTATTGAAACATTTTATATTTTTACATATGGACGTGTCACTGAACTCGATCAGTGTTAGTTTCGCCCTGTTCCATATGATAAAGAGAAAATTATGTTTACAGAAAAAGAATTTATAGGTTGCACCCGCACTGGTAATGAAATCCTTATCTGTTTTAATACAGTAACTCCCCTAACGTTTAAATCTGATATATCTAAGCTTATCGTCAAAGAAAACGTCGTATTAACTAACGATGATAAATGTTATCTCATTAAAGGCGATGGTTGGTCTTTTTATGTTAGCGACCTCTGTCTACTCTTAATGCAAGAGCAAGTGTTAATCCCTACTGTATGTTATGCATAACTTTTTTATTCTATTTTTGGCGATCTTATTTGGTCGCCATATAATAAGATCGCCCTCGCATCATTGCCATTTTTAGACAAAATCCAGATTAAATAATCGTTGCCAATTCTGCAACAATAAATATCATCTGTATTAAAAATGCTGACTCCGTTGTAGTGAAGGCTAACATCCCAGCCAGATAATCTTAAATTAACCACAACAAATCTATTATTTCTTATCAAACTAGCGTTTTAGATCAAGTTGCGACAAAGATCCATTAGAATTGGTCGATATTTATAGGTATTCTATTATCTGGTGTAAACCGAACACTACCTTCATTTCTCATTAATTGAATTTTAGCAAGTTGCTTATAAATAATGTAATAACGACGGATATTAGCGACATATTTTACAGGTTCACTACTCACATGTTGCCGAGTAACCACTTCTACGTTCTTAAACCAAACGTTAGGATCATAACCTTTTCTCTTTGCTAAATTTCTCATTTTCCTTATTTTTGCAGGGCCCGCATTATAAGATGCTAGAGTAAAGTAAATTTGATCATCAGGTGATATTTTTTCATTATTAAAATATCGATTCTTTATAAACCGCATATACTTGATACCTGCATGGATATTGTTACTCACCCTATGAATATCTTTAATATTGACATTCTTATCTCTTGCTGTGCTAGGAAGTACCTGCATCACCCCTATCGCTCCTTTATGCGACACCTTACTTTGGTCTAAACCTGACTCCTGAAAGCCTTGAGCAGACATCATCCGATGGTCAAACTCATACTCTTTTGAGTAATGTATGAAAATTTCAGTTAAGGAGGCTAGCTTTTCTATTTTTTGGGGATCGAGAGCTTGGCTCAACCAGCGAGTATTATCTATATATTTTTTGTAAATGATATTACCCAGTAACGTACCTGCTTGTGCCTTTTTAATGTATTTATTAACTTCTTTTTCAAGTTGAGGCGTATTTTTACGTATCGCCCAAGCAATTTCACCCCCAGTTCGTAATGGAAAATCATCATGTACTTGTATATTTTCCATCACATTAAGCCATAAATTAGCTTTGTGACTATCCAGCACAGTACCGCTAATGTAGCCTAGGTTAACCATCTCAATTAACTCATAATCTTGCAAGCTCTCGTCAATGAAACGGATAAAAACAGGTGCTAACCCCTTTTTGTCTAACTTTTGATTAATGCGTTGTAGACTCTCAAAATAACTTGAACTAGCTCGTACCCAAAGTTCTTTACCACTAAGTTGCTCTAATGAAGTTATTGGTGCTTGACCAGATGAAGTAATAATCAATTCTTGAGTGTTTTTTATCATCGGATCGCTAAAGTCAACTAGCTTTAACCTTGATTTTGTAATCGTTAAATTAGCAACGGCTATATCACCGTAACCAGACTGTAATGAAGGCAGCAGATCATCTCGTTGTACTGGGATAACCTGAACAATGATCGATTTATGTGTTTTTCTCAGGTTTTTTTCAAAATGATAGAGCATTTCAGCCACGATCCCTTTCGGTCGACCTCTCTCTATGTAATAAAAACCAAGGTCGGCAGAAACAAGTACTCGGATACTCCCACGCTGTTTAAGCTTATCTAAATCACCTATATAAGATTTATTTTTTAGTGGCGATAACTCAAGGGCGAGAGATAGCGAGGAGAAAAAACTCAATACCATAATTAATAAAAATTTATTCACACATAACTCCTTGTTGGCATTTTATTAATTATTTTTCTAATATAGTTTGCATTTATTAAATAAAATTCTTAGTAATGTCTCGTTCTCAGTATAGTTGAAGATATGGATACCATGAGCCAACAGAAACAAAAATATAAAATGATTAAAATGACTTAAGCAAGTCAATTAATCACTAAAAATAGAAGTCACAGTCGATCTCTTTAATTCTCCTTATTATTGAACACACTTTACTGAGGTGATATTAACCTCTTCATAACCAGATATACCTTTATCTTTGCTAAAAAAACGTCTCTTCCACCATCAAGTACAAAACACAACAACAAATATAACTTATTAATATTTATATATAATATGTCTCAACTTCAATAAATCATAGTGATCAAAAACCAAGCAATTTAATGCAACCAATGTAATAAGCAGAATTGTGACACATCAATTGTATAGTCAACTAAACATCTAGTATTTTTCATCCACACATTTAGGTATTAGTAATCTTTTGGAGAAAAATAATGCTAAATAAGAGCGCAATTTTAGTCAGACAAGATGTGGATTCACCAGAAGAGGCCATTCGTTGTGTGGGTGAATTAATGGTAAAAAATGGTTTAGTCGAACCCAAGTATATCGACGGGATGCTTAATATATTCCATGAATTAGGCCCTTATTGGGTGCTCACTCCAGGGCTTGCGATGCCTCACGCTCGTCCCGAAGATGGTGCCAAAAAGTCTGGTTTCGCACTTATCACTTTAGATAAACCGTTAATTTTTGGTCACGATGAGCATGATCCCGTCACCATTGTTATAGGTATGTCAGCAACCGATTCAGAACAACATATAAAAAACATTCAATTATTAGCCACGCTGTTAAGTGACAGAACAAGACTCGATGGGATTGCCAATTCAAGCTCAATAAATGACGTTCTTAAACTCATCAATGAATAAAAAAAGGGAATCAATAATGAAAATTTTAACTGTTTGCGGATTAGGCATGGGGACTTCACTTATTTTGAGTATGAATGTCACCGATGTATTAAAAAAAGAGTTTGGGATTACCGATGTCAAAGTCGAACATATGGACGTCTCATCAGCAAAATCAATCCCTGCCGATTTAATTATTACTAACTCAGAGTTAATCGGTAATTTGAAAGATGCCCATTGCCCCGTTGTTGAAGTTAATGACTACGTCAACCACGAAGAAATAAAAGAATCATTACTCAAATCAGGATTATTTAATTAAAGGAGCATGACTATGTTAGACATTATCAAGTGGATAACGGTAAATATATTTGGAGAGGCTTCAATCTTAATCGGCTTAATTGTTTGCTTAGGTTTGGTGCTACAAAAAAAGAGTGTCTCTGATACGGTAACCGGAACTTTAAAAGGTATTTTAGGGTTTTTAATTATTGGTGCAGGTGCTGGAATCATCGTCCAAGCATTACTGGCTTTCCAACCGATTTGGACTGAAGTCTTTGGTCTAAAACAGATGACATTAGATCAAATTATTGGACAAGAGAGTTTCATTGCTCAATATGGTTCATCGGTCACCCTTGCAATGGCAATTGGTTTTGCTATTAATCTACTTTTGGCTCGCTTTACCCCTTGGAAATATGTCTATTTAACAGGGCATATGATGTTTTGGACCACCATGATATTTGCAGGGATTGCAGTCAATGTTGCCCCTGATGTTTCAGCGTTTAAATTAACGACTTTTCTTGCCATATTAATGGGCTTGTATTGGACAGCTCAGCCAGCAATAACCCAACCCTTTATGAGAAAAGTGACTGGAAATGACAATATCGCATTAGGTCATACCTCCGCATCGGTCGCTATTATTGGTGCACTCAGTGGCAAATTATTTGCAAAAAACAAAATTGACTCAGCAGATATTAAAGTCCCAGAAAACCTCGGATTTTTAAGAGATTCCAATGTCGTCACCGCCTTAACAATGCTACTGCTATTTTTTATCGGGACGTTTATTATTCAAATCAAAGGTGGGGAAAAAGCGCAAGAGATATTAAGTGCTTCCGGCGATCTCAGTTTCTACGTCTACTCTTTAAAACAATCTCTCCTCTTCACTGGAGGTATCGCTGTTGTTCTATTAGGTGTTCGTATGTTTATTGGTGAGATGGTTCCAGCATTTAAAGGGATCTCAGATAAATTAGTGCCTAATGCTAAACCTGCACTAGATTGTCCATTGGTGTTTAATTATTCACAAAATGGGGTTGTCATCGGCTTTGTTGGCGCATTTATTGGTTCATTAATTTGGTTGACAGTAATTGGTAACACCACCGGATATGTTTTTGTTCCATCAATGATCGTACTCTTCTTTCATGCAGGTACAGCTGGCGTTTTTGGTAATAGTACGGGAGGAGCAAAAGGTGCATTGTTAGCTGGGTTTATTACCTCAACCATTGTCGCTTGGGGACAGTACTTCTGTGTCACCTATTTAATTGATAGTACGATTCCAGATACGGCATTATGGGCAGCGGATTCTGACATGTTTATTCTTGCGCCAATTGTCGATTTATTAGCAGGTCTACTTCTTTAACTCACTAATCTTTAATCTATCAATATGGAGGAGGATATTTTCTATTCACTTTGTTACTCATATCAGATTTAATGCTAACCACATGATCTTTGTCATTGGTATAACAACAAATATAAATAGAATCAATATCCTCAATAACGATGTCTGAAGCCATTAATCTATACTTAAAACAAATAAGCTCAAAATTACAGCTAATTAAAAACAACCACTCTCAATACTCTGACGTCGCCTGTAAGGTGGTCGATGCTATTGAAAATGGAAATTCCATATATGTTTTTGGAGCAAGTCATGCTGGTATTATCACTGAAGAGCTCACCTATCGTGCAGGTGGATTAGCCATTTTTAACCCGATATTCAATCCTTCTTTGATGGTAAATATTACCCCCATTACCTTAACCTCTGATCTAGAAAAGCTTCCCAACTTTGGCAAGAAGATCATTGAATCATCGAAATTAAAACAAGGCGATATTTTATTTATTCATTCCGTTTCAGGAAGAAATCACGTCATCATTGATGCCGCAATAACAGCAAAATCATTAGGTGCCACGATTATTGGATTAACTAGCGTCGATACCAATAATAGAGTCACTTCAAAACACCCAAGCGGCCATTTATTAATCGATATTGTTGATTTTGTTTTAGATAATTATGTCGATTATGGTGATGCTTGTACCTCAATTTCTGGCGTTAAGCAATCTGTCGCACCTCTTTCCACGGTATTAGGCACCACCATTGCAAATAGTCTCGTATTAGCGATTACAGAACAATTTGTTGCGAGAGGGATTGCACCACCCGTCCTAGCTAGTGCAAACTTAGATGGTAATGCTGAAATCAACAGACAAATCTTCGAAAAGTACCAACAACAAATACATTATTTATAAGGAATCTAATGCCTAATAAGCTTCCCCTCTATTTAACAATCCGTAATGAGTTAGAACAACGAATATTACACTCGGTTTATCAAGAAAAAATTGAGGGGGAACTGACATTAGCCAGTGAATTTGGTGTCGCTAGAGGGACGATAAAACAAGCCGTTGACTCTTTAGTTCGTGATGGACTATTAGAAAAAAAACAAGGGAAAGGAACATTTATCAATCGTGAACAATTTGATAAAAAAATTAATGATTTTCCTGATTCACTTTCCTTTATGACCGCTAGTCATCCAATTTCGTGTCAAATCATGTCGATTATTCCCACCAATGCCAATTATGAACAAGCTGAAAAGCTTAATCTTCATGTTGGCTCACCACTATTCAAAGTTGACCGACGATACCAACAAAATGAAAAAATTATTGGATTTTTAGAATCTTACCTAGACAGTAATCTATTTCCTGATATTTCAACCATGCATTGCAATATGTCCCTTTATGAGCAACTAAGAACTTTTTATGGTATCACTGCCGTCGAAATTAAAGAGGACTATCAATTCTTATTGCCAACCGAAATAGAGCGGATCATTTTAGGTATTTCAGATCTCTCAGAGGTGATAATGAAAATAAATCGGGTCTCTTATAATCACAGCGGGAAAGTGGTTGATTACTCCAACATGTTAATCAAAAACAATCAATTAAGTGTGAATCTAAAATTAGATGCGTTACAGCAAGGTGAAAATAATAATCTGATTGCCAACATTCACTTTTAACTGTCAACGATCATTTAACAACAGCCCTTATTCTCTGGTAAGAAAACTATACCCTTCTTACTTGAAGTTGTGAGGTTATTGGCTACGTTTGTTCGTCGACTAGCAACGCTAATTATTTGCAATTTCATAACAATAATTAATAAGAGAGGTCTGATAAATATGACGCAAAGTTTAGAATCGAAGCAGAAATAATCAACTGTTCTAAGTTACCTCCCCTCTTCAATAGGAAAATCACATATAGTGCACTTGTCTATTCATCTAGTCATCTGTCACTGTCACTGTCACTGTCATCAATCATGAGTGACTGAGCATGGATAACTGAATATACCTAAAGTAATTGATGTTGCTAGTAGGTGAACGAATGTCGCTATGACGATGATAAACCTAGCCCAGAAACTTCAAGTAAAAAGGGAATAGTGACGAATAGACCTATTTTTTGTTTAGTTAGGAGAAGTAATAATGAATATAAAATATCCAAATATCGTGTTCATGTTAAGCTTAATTACTCCTTTGCCGCACAATCAACAGAGTGGCAACTTGTTGAACATGAAACATTTGATCGTCCCTTTACCACTGAAAATGCTGATTGGTTAGAAGATAAAGGAGGGGAAACCAGTTCTTGGTATATCGATGATTTTGATGACTTCGGTAAAGTGTGGAATAAGATTAGCGATCCGCAATTTACTAAAAACATGGGTTCAATGAAAATATTTCGTCAACGTGTCGTTTTCTCTGATAATGGCTGGTTAACCGCCGAAGTTGCAGCTCAAGATAAAGATGCCGATGGTAAACCAGACTCAAAACCAAAAGCCCATACCGTAAAACTTGCCAATGGAGAAAGTGGTTTAAAGTTGGATGAACCAAGTTGGGACTCTGGCGTCATCATTCGACCAACCAAACCCCTACCGGCTCAGTATCGCGTAGAAATGACGTTACGTAAAATTGATTTTGGTGGTAAACGTAATGGCAGTTTTGAGTATGAAGACAAATTCAACGGCTACTCAAAACCTTCTGACTGTAAAACCAACTTTCCTTGGACATTTAAAGGCTCCCCAGAAGATAAAACCCGTTGTGCAAGTCATAATGTCACCCAAGAAAATGGATTCTATTACTTAACGATTCTTGACCATGCTAATCCATCACCTCAAGGAAATCCGGGAATTCATTTACGTCGAAAAGTCGTTGTTGATGGCTACTTTTCTGATGCAGAGTGGTCTCAAGACAATGGGGTTTGTAACCCTAAAACCGGTGAGATATACGGTATTCAAGACTCTACTTTTAATGGAGTTAACGCCATATTTGTCCTAGGGAATAAGTTCCGTAAAGCTCCGTTTAATGAGTATTTCTTTAGAACGGCTTGTGGCGACTATCGGGGCGATGAACAATGGGGGACTGATAATAAGTACACAGATATATTAACCAGTGCCGAGTTACAACCCGAACTTCTACCCGAAAAAAGTTACACCTTTGCGGTAGAGCGTGATGAAGGTGGTTACACGATTGAAATGACAGGGCCATTTCGCCATGTTGGTCAAACGACATTACGTTATCACCATAAATTCATCGAAGAAGATCGACCAATTTGGCATTATAACCAGACAGCAGAAGAGTATGACGGGCAATTCAATGGTGAATTAACACATAATGGTTATGCAGCTAAACATATTCAAAAGAATATATGGCCAAAGGGCTCAGCTTATCCTGATACCTTTATTATTGGTGATCCTCATTTAAACTTCTATGAAGGCAGTGCAATTATTGATGATATTAAGTTGTTCGTGAAATCAGAAGATAATAAATAGTCATTTAATCAAACGGTATGCGATATTTATTATGAATGAGCTTCATTTATGATGAGTTTGTTTATTAAGTTAAATTGGGATTATTATCTTTTTGATAGAATCACTTTAAGCTATCCTAAACGAAAAAAGCCCTTGAATCATCAAGGGCTTTTTTGCTGTATGTGGCGGAGAGATAGGGATTTGAACCCTAGAAGGGCTACAAACCCTTGCCGGTTTTCAAGACCGGTGCTTTCGACCACTCAGCCATCTCTCCGCAGAACACGGCGAATAATACGGACTGTTCTTAACGCTGTAAACCTTTTTTTCTATTTTCAGACTGTTTGTTCAAGTTAGCGTCGTTTTGTTGATTTTATCGGCTTTTTCACCATAATTTCACGATAAATGATTAAAGTTAAATATCCACTGATTAAACATCCACTTATTAAAAGAGTTTACCGATTCCCTATCGCATTTCTACTCAAATTCTTAGATGAAAAACCCAAACAAACTTAATCGTTGTCGTTAAAATAGTTTTAACGGTATCACCACAAATTAGATTAGAAAAACTAATCTGAAATAATATTTTTTTCTCTTTAAAAAAAATAGAGGATATCTATAATAGCCAACATTGAAACGGGGAAGCTAATCTCTCCAACAAAAAACAAATCAATTTACCCTTTAATATCAAATAAATAGGCACAAAAATGGCAAAGCGCATCTTATCTAAAATTACTCGTACTTATCAGCGTTCTTTTGTTGAGCTATACAAGCGTGACAATAAGTAATATTTAGCCTATTTGAAACCTGTTTTTCATTAGCAAACGCTTTATTTGTTAATGAAAGCAGGTTTTTTTATATTTGCAATTTAAAGAGAGAAAGCTAACTGCCCTATATTCAAAGCAGAAAAGAGCTGTTGAGCTAAAAAAGAGTGATCTGATCTGAGATAATCTCATCAAAGGATTTATCGAGAAAAACTAAAATAGAATCAGCAACGGGCTTAAGCTGCTTATCTATGTAGTGTTGGTAATCAATTTGAGATTGCTGATATTCTTTGGGTTCCACACCATTAATCGTTAATACATATTCAATCACACCGTGATTTTGATACTGTAATTGTCGGCCTAACTTGGCATTAAACTCATCAGCAAGTCTTGCCGCACGGACTTGTGGTGGAACATTCTTTTGGTATTCGCTTAACTTGCGTCGTAAACGCTTTCGATAAATTAGCTGTTGGTCATAAATTCCTTGTTTTGTATCATTAACAAATCGTCTAATATACTCATCAACTGGCTTATCATGAAAAATTTGATCATAAAGCTCCTTTTGAAAGGTTTTCGCTAATGCAGTCCAGTCGGTTCGTACCGTTTCTAACCCTTTAAATACCGCTTTTTCTACTCCATTTTGCCAAATTAACCCCGCATAACGCTTTTTACTTCCTTGTTCTTGGTTACGAATGGTTGGCATAAAAAATTTATGATAGTGGGTTTCATACTCGATCTCTAAGGCCGATTCTCGTTGATAGTTCTGTTGCAGATGTTTTTGCCACCAGTGATTAATATAATTTGCTAATTCACAACCGATTTTGTTGGCTTGTTCTGGTGTTTTTGCCG
Source organism: Vibrio sp. SS-MA-C1-2 (assembly GCF_021513135.1). Lineage (NCBI taxonomy): Bacteria > Pseudomonadati > Pseudomonadota > Gammaproteobacteria > Vibrionales > Vibrionaceae > Vibrio > Vibrio sp. SS-MA-C1-2. Next base: position 1,678,214 of record NZ_CP090981.1, on the reverse strand, counting down.
ATTTAAGCCAAACGAATGTAGAATCAGTATCGCCATAAATCACCTGATATCCTTTATCTTCTATCAACGCTTTGGTCACTTTCATTATCTCATGACCACGCATCGTAATACTGGATGCTAAGCGATGATCGAAAAATCGACAGCCAGATGAACCCAGTACGCCATAAAATGAGTTCATAATAATCTTTATTGCATGAGAAAATGCACTGTTGTTCTCTTTTTTAGCAACATCTCTCGCTGCCCAAAGTTTTTCGATCATTGCAGGTAAAAAGTGTTTAGTTCGATGAAAAACACCCCCTCGATACCCTGTCACTACATCAGCTTGTTCGCCTTGCTGTTCCTGCAATTGTAAACCTTCAATTAAACCCATGGGATCAATACAGAAAGAGCGAATAATAGCGGGGTAAAGCGATTTAAAATCCAAAACTAAAACAGAATCATAAAGCCCTGGCATAGATTCCATTACGTAGCCACCCGGACTCGCAATCCAATTTTCACTTTCTAAGTTAGGTGCAACATAGCCTGCTCGATGAAGCTGAGGCAGATAAAGGTGAGTAAATGCGGCAACTGAACCGCCATTTTTATCAAGTTCTAAGCCAGTTAAATTCACTCGCTCTATCGCAAAAGCAAGCAGATCAGTTTTTGCGAAGATCTCTTCAACTAATCGACAATCTTGAAAATTATAATAGGCGAGAGAAGGCTTATCTTGTTGAAATTTTCGGTTAATTTCCGCCATTCTATCGTGAGGGTTATCAATGGCTTTTCCTTTATTTAACAGCTCTTGAGAGACGGACTCCAACGACCATGAAGCAAAGTGATAACTGGCATTTTTTAAAGTATCAATACCATCTAACACCACACGGCCTGCAATAGATATATATCCGCGATGACTTCCTTCTCGAAAGTAAGGTTTCTCACTACCGCGACCAATTTTAAATGTTAATCCGTGCCAAGCAGCACGTTTTAATAAGAGTCGAAAATCAAAATCCACCACATTCCAACCAATAATGACATCCGGATCAAAATGATGAAACCACTGCTCAAGCCTGATTAATAAGGCTTTTTCATCTATTACCCACTCTATCGTAAATTCTGAGGGTGAATAATCTGGATGTAATGCTTTATCTCCGACCATAATGACTCGATTATCAACGTTAGATGCTAATCCTACCGAATACAGCACCCCCTTTTCTGAACACTCTAAGTCCAAAGAAACCATCAATAAGTTAGGATGATAAGGCTGTTCAACGGCTTTTGCTTGTGCTTGATAAACGGCTGTATAACCCTGCTTTTTTTGATACTGACCATTAAACGTGATCCCGCCTCGAATAAATCGCTCCATCATAAAGCGATCGGTTAGTCGAATATCTGCTTCAAAATAAGGAATATTTAAAGTATCAAAAAGCTTTAAGGCATAATTAAACTTCTGATGCGTTTTAAAATAACAAACTGCAATTTTCTGATGATTAAAGGTTTTTAATTTTAAAGGGGAAGTATCAACATCAATATCCAATGCCGTAATACGATTTAGATCTTCTTGATGTATAAAACAAAGTGGACGTTGATCATTAATAATCAATTGATGAGGTTGATTATCTGTTTTTACCCATAGGACAAGCTCATGATGATCACCGCGATCTCGACTGTGTCGCGTTAATACAAATCCGTGATGTTGATGAGGCAAGTTATCTCCTATACCTAAAATAATTGGAGTTGCTAGTAGGCGGCAAATGAGTGAAGCCCCATGAGTATAGGTGTACTATATGATTGAGGCAAACGAGTGCAGCCAACAACCTAGTGCCTTCAAGTATGAAAGGTATATTAGGCAAAATCAATTAATACTATTTTAGAATCCATGATCGCAGTATAGATTGATACGGTTATACTGTAAAAATTGTCTATTGTTGTATAAAATAGCAAACAACTTTACTTAAAAAAGAGAATCCACATGGACAATGAACAGCTTCTATCTGTTGATGATGTTATTGATACTGCCTACGATATTTTTTTAGAGATGGCACCTGATAACTTAGAGCCTGCTGATGTGATCTTATTTACCGCACAATTTGATGACCGCGGTGCCGCAGAAATGGTTGAAGTCAATAATGATTGGGAACAACATGTTGGCTTTGAGGTTGACAAAGACCTATTTGGTGAAGTCCGTATTGGCTTAGTTAATGAAGAAAATGATGTTCTAGACGATGTCTTTGCTCGTCTGTTAATTAGCCGTGAAACTGACAAGAAATACTGCCATGTTTTATGGAAACGAGATTAAAAATAACTTAATCGACTATTGATATAACGCCTATACCTAAAAAAATGAAGCAGTTAATTGGCTACAAATCAATGCAGCCAACAACCTAGCGACTTCAAGTATGAAGGGTATAGGCTATATGATTGGGTAGAATAAATGCAGTCAACAACCTATCAATTTTGAATATAAAAGATATACCCACAATATGATTTCATTTAATTAGAGTGACTAAAATCTACATCTATTTTTTGAATTTGCTTCACTAATTCTGCTAGTTTTCGATATGAGATGTTACCACTCCAGTAAGATGCTGGGATCCCTGAAAATTTTTCATAATACTTTGTATCAATTTTCATTTGTAAAGTTGCAATACTATCCAAGTCAATATCATGATAATACTTCGGAATTGAGAGCACTTCAGGTTTAGTGTTTGCATAACGAATTAATTCAAGGTTATTACCCGTATTATCTATCGGTAATAATGCAGGAGTTTGTTCACTTCCAAATTTAAAGTTTCGTTTTAACAGAAATTGTTTATTGGGCACATACTCTTCAGAGTTCCACCAAGTGCCATCGACAGCTGACATCACAGCTTTTGATTGAGACTTATCTACCGCACCTAATTGCTTTAATATACCATTAATATAAAGTGTCATATTACGGTTATATTGGTCTTTGCTTAAGATATCATTTTCTAATATCAAGTGAAGCGCAATTTTCGCGCCCAACATATTAGAATATAAATCTTCTAATGAAAATGCTGACTCTTCTTCTGACCACCCAGGAAAGATACCATAACCCACCCATTGTGCTATTTCATGAGTTTCTGCTTTAAAGTATGACACGCGTGCGGAAATATAAGCCGCAATAATCCATTTATCTTTATCTGATAGCGGTTCAACATCAAAAGGTTTCATTTCAACATATCGCTTACCTATTTCTCCAGGTAATTTGATCGTATGTTCACGACCAAGATGTGCTAATACTTCAAAAAATAATCCCATCGTATCATCCGCACTGTCTCTTAAGTGAGCAAGATCAATAAAGCCCCCTTTTTGAGTATAAATTAAACCATTATTCTCACTACCAGAGCGGCCTGTTGACGAGTTTATACCTAAAGTATATGAATAGACTCCGCCCGCAAAAGTATGAGGTCCAATCCCCTCAAGTTCAACGATATTGTTCAGTTTAAACCAAGGAATCGGTATTGATGCAACAGCAACTTTTTGCTGATCACCAAAAATACAACATGGACGGGTATTTTGCGGAACGATCAATTTAGGCATCAAGGTAGGATTAATATAATAAGATCTCTCTACGGCCCCCTTATTATCGAGAACAGCTTCAATTTCATGATGACTAGGTTCTGTTGATGCATCCCAGCTATCTACGGATGTACATCCAATTAAAGTAACCAATAATGATGCAGAAATTGATAATTTAATAGTGGCTTTGGAGAGCATTGACCTATTCTCAGTAAATAATTAAGAATAAATAGGATAGCCAATAAAATAAATTTAACTTGATGAAAAGAAATAATGTTGATCAACAATAATCTAATTAACAACATAACTTAAATATCAATAAAAACGACATCTTCTTGATAAACCACAATTAGTAACGATAATACGTTGATATAAATCAAGAAAAGAATAGAAAAAAAACAAAAATATCTAAAACAAGATTCATATCACAATTAATCCGATTTATAACTCATTTTATTTTCTCACCTTAGACAATGTAACCATCTCGACCTATACTCTGCCACAGTTTATAGGTACTTCTTGATACCTAATTAAATATAACACTTAATACCCAGTAATGAGGATCTAATGACAATAAAAAAACGTACCATTGCACTCATCGCCGTAATCGGTATCGCAGTTGGTTGGATAACGCTAGGAGGTACTGCATATGTCATGGAGAAAACTTCTAGTACTGAATTTTGTATCTCTTGCCACACTATGACTACCCCTTATGAAGAGTATCAAGGTTCTATCCACTTTAGTAATGCCAAAGGTATTCGTGCTGAATGTTCAGATTGTCACGTACCAACCGATCCTATCGGCTTTATCGTAACTAAATTAAAAGCAACCAAAGATATCTATCACGAATTTGTGACCGGTAAAATCGACACCGAAGAGAAATACGAAGCGCATCGTTTAGAGATGGCTGAAAGTGTTTGGGCTCAATTAAAAGCTAATGATTCAGCGACTTGTCGTTCTTGTCACACATTTGATGCGATGGATACTTATGAGCAGTCAAAAGATGCGGCGAAAATGCACCAATATGGTCAAGAAAACAATCAAACATGTATCGATTGTCATAAAGGTGTTGCTCACTTCCCACCTGAGTTAGAGATGGATTCATCTGCGTTTGATCACTTAATTGATCTAACAAAGTCAGCTGATCCAAAAGCAACGACAGTTTATCCAGTTCAACCAACACCAATGGGTGATTTAGGTACCATTAATCCTGCAACAAAACTAAAAGTGACTAACGTTGAAGGTGATAAGCGCCAAATTGAAATTGATGGTTATCAAATGGCAGGAGCTGAACAAGTTATTTATCTCGATAAAGGTAAGCGAGCAATCATTGCAAGCTTAACTGAAAAAGGAACGAAAGCCGTTAAACAAGGTGAAGAGTCTACCGATGATTACGGTAATAAATGGCGCCCTGTCACTTTAACTGCCGATATCGATACCCCGGTATTATCTGACCTAGAGCCTTTATGGGAATATGCAGAGCAATTAGACACCGTTTATTGTTCAACGTGTCACGCGAAAATCCATGCAAATCACTTTACTGTCAATGCATGGCCATCAGTAGCAAAAGGTATGGGTGCCCGTACCGATATCTCAGATTTAGATTTAGAAATTTTAACTAAGTTCTTCCAGTATCACGCGAAAGACGCAAAAAAATAATAAATAAATTAGGAGTTCAATCATGACAGAACTATCTCGCCGTGGATTTATGAAAGGAGTAGGTGCAACTGCTGGTGCCGTTGCTATTACCTCTATCGTTCCAATGACTGCATCTGCACAAACTCGCACAGGCTCAGCAGTATTAACTGCGGGTCGTTGGGGGCCAATGCTTGTTGAAACTAAAGATGGTAAAATCATCTCTTCAACTAACGCATTAGCACAAAGTGTACCGAACAGCCTGCAAACAACGGCACCTGATCAGGTACACACTAAAGCACGTATCAAATACCCAATGGTACGTAAAGGCTTCTTAGATAACCCAGGTAAGCCAGATGGCAAGCGTGGTAAAGATGAGTTCGTTCGCGTATCTTGGGATGAAGCTTATAAGCTGATCCATGAACAACATATGCGTATTCGTCAAGAGAGCGGTGCAGAATCGGTATTCGCAGGCTCTTACGGTTGGCGTTCAAGTGGTATTTTACATAAAGCTCAAACACTGCTGCAACGTTACATGAGCATGGCTGGCGGTTACTCTGGTCACCTAGGTGATTACTCTACCGGTGCAGCTCAGGTTATCATGCCGCATGTTATGGGCTCGATTGAAGTTTATGAACAGCAAACAACGTACCCTGTTATTTTAGAAAACAGTGATGTTGTGGTTCTTTGGGGCATGAACCCAATGAATACCTTAAAAATCGCATGGTCAAGTACGGACTGCCAAGGTATTGAGTTCTTCAACCAGCTTAAGCAGACTAAAAAAACAATTATTGCTATCGATCCAATTCGCTCTGAAACTATCGATTTCTTCGGTGATAAAGCAGAATGGATTGCACCGAACGCTGGGACAGATGTCGCATTAATGCTGGGTGTTGCTCACTCTTTAGTGAGTAAAGGTAAACACGATAAAGCATTCCTAGATAAGTACACAACAGGCTACGACAAGTTTGAAGCTTACCTACTAGGTAAAACAGATAAAACACCTAAGACACCTGAGTGGGCATCTGACATTACCGGTGTTCCAGCGAAACAAATTGAAGTGCTAGCGGACATCTTTAGCCAAAACCGAACCATGCTTATGGCGGGTTGGGGTATGCAGCGTCAACAATACGGCGAACAAAAACATTGGATGATCGCGACATTAGCTTCTATGCTAGGTCAAATTGGTCTACCAGGTGGTGGTTTCGGTCTATCTTACCACTACTCTAACGGTGGTAACCCAACTCGCGATGCGGGTGTATTACCGGCAATTTCTGCGTCAATCGGTGGTGGTTCTTCTGCTGGTAATGATTGGGCTGTTTCTGGCGCAGTTAATGCTTTCCCAGTGGCTCGTATTACTGATGCGCTTGAAAACCCAGGTAAGAAATACCAACACAATGGTAAAGAGTTAACTTACCCAGAAATTAAGATGATCTGGTGGGCAGGCGGTGGTAACTTTACTCATCACCAAGATACTAACCGTTTAGCGAAAGCATGGCAGAAGCCAGAGATGACTATTATCTCTGAACCTTACTGGACAGCAGCAGCAAAACATGCCGATATCGTTCTACCTATCACGACCTCTTTTGAGCGTAATGATATGACAATGACCGGTGACTACAGTAATCAGCATCTTGTACCAATGAAGCAAGTGGTTGAGCCTCAGTTCGAATCTCGTAACGATTTCGATGTATTTGCAGATATGTCTGAACTACTAAAACCAGGCCAAGGTCGTGATGTCTTTACTGAAGGCAAAACTGAAATGGATTGGTTAGTGGGTTTCTATGAGACTGCTCAAAAAGGTGCGCGTAAACAACGTATCCGTATGCCTAACTTTGGTCAGTTCTGGAAGAAAAATGAACTGATTGAAATGAAGATCAACAAGAAAAACCAACAATTTGTTCGTCATGCAGAGTTCCGTCAAGACCCTATCGTGAATGCGCTGGGTACGCCAAGTGGTAAAATTGAACTTTACTCTAAGACGATCGAAGGCTTTGGTTACGAAGATTGTCCTCCACACGCATCATGGATTGCACCTACAGAGTGGGTTGGTTCTGCGAAAGAGGGTGAACTTCAGCTAATGACAGCCCATGCTGCTCACCGTCTACACAGCCAGCTAAACTACGCAAAACTTCGTGAGCTTTATGCCGTTGCAAACCGTGAACCTATTACTATTCACGTTGAAGATGCAAAAGCACGTGGCATTAAAGATGGCGATTTAGTTCGTGCATTTAATGGTCGTGGTCAAGTTCTTGTGGGTGCACATGTGACTGATGGAATCAAGCAAGGTACGGTATGTATCCATGAAGGTGCATGGCCTGACCAGAATGAGACTGATGGTCTTTGTAAGAATGGTGCGCCAAACGTACTAACTGATGCGATTCCTACGTCTCAGCTAGCGAACGGTTGTGTTGCTAACTCTTCTTTGGTTAAAATTGAGAAATTCACTGGAACTGCGCCAACACTAACGGCGTTCAATCCACCGAAAAATGCTTAATCTTTTCCATTAAGATAAATCAGCGTTTTAGCTGAAAATAAAAAGCCCACATACCCCTTACACTAATAATGAGTAAGGGATGTGGGCTTTTTTTATTGGTTTTTTACAAGATTTATTTACGATTAACAGTAAAGTGTACTTTATGGAAGCGTAAATGTTCTTCTATAAAGCTAGCAATAAAGTAATAAGAGTGATCATATCCAGCTTGCATCCTTAGTTGCAATGGATAGCTCACGTCATCTGCCACCGCTTGTAAATTCTCAGGCTTTAACTGTTCAACTAAGAAGTTATCTGCGTCACCCTGATCCACCAGCATAGGAACTGTCTCTTTTGCTGACTTCATCAATTCACAACTATCATATTGCGCCCATAATTGCGGGTCATCACCTAAATAGTTGCTAAAGGCTTTAATACCCCAAGGTACAACCATTGGATTAACAATCGGACTAAATGCCGTCGCTGAGCAATACTTTTCAGGATTTTTTAGCGCAATGGATAGTGCACCGTGTCCACCCATTGAGTGTCCACTAATCGACCGTTGCTGACTAACTGGGAAGTTCGCTTCAACGACACTGACCAATTCATCAACCACATAATCATACATCTGATAATGTTGATCCCATGGTGCTTGCGTTGCATTTAGATAAAATCCCGCCCCTAAACCAAAATCATAACTTGAATCTGGATCATCAGGCACACCTTCACCACGAGGACTGGTATCAGGCGCAACAATCGCAATCCCTAATTCAGCAGCAACACGCAATGCCCCTGCCTTTTGCATAAAATTCTCATCAGTACAGGTTAACCCTGAGAGCCAGTAGACAACCGGAACTTCACTTCCCTTCTCTGCTTCTGGTGGTAAATAGATAGCAAAGCGCATTCCACACTTCAAGACTGTCGATTGATGAGAATATTGTTTTTGCCAACCGCCAAAAGCACGGTTTTCACTCACAAGTTCAATAGTCATCGAATATCTAATCCTTGTTATAATGGATAACAGAACGGATACTCTTCCCTTCATGCATCAGATCAAACGCTTCATTAATCGCTTCTAAGCCCATAGTATGAGTAATAAAATCATCAAGCTTGAACTTACCCTGCATATACTCTTCAACAAGACCTGGAAGCTCTGAACGACCTTTAACACCACCAAATGCAGAGCCACGCCATACACGTCCCGTCACTAATTGGAATGGACGCGTTGAGATCTCTTGACCTGCACCTGCCACACCAATAATCACCGACTCGCCCCACCCTTTATGACAACACTCTAACGCTGAACGCATCACATTGACATTACCAATACATTCAAATGAGAAATCTACGCCGCCATCGGTCATCTCAACAATCACATCTTGGATTGGCTTATCGTAATCATTAGGATTAATGCAATCTGTCGCCCCTAATTTCTTCGCCAGTTGGTATTTACTTTCATTGATATCAACACCAATAATACGGCTTGCTCCCGCCATTGTTGCACCAATAATAGCAGATAGCCCGATTCCACCTAAACCAAAGATAGCAACAGTATCACCCTTTTGAACTTTTGCCGTTTTGAGTACTGCACCCATTCCCGTTGTTACACCACAACCCAGTAAACAAACTTCTTCTAACGGTGCATCTTTGTTAACTTTTGCTAATGAAATTTCAGGAAGAACCGTATATTCAGAGAAGGTTGAACAACCCATGTAATGATAAATTGGCTCACCATCTTTATAGAAACGAGTTGTTCCATCAGGCATTAAACCTTTACCTTGAGTTTCACGCACTGCGCTACAAAGGTTCGTTTTGCCTGAAGTACAGAACTTACATTTACCACACTCAGCGGTATAAAGCGGAATGACGTGATCACCCACGCTAACACTGGTAACGCCTTCGCCGATTTGCTCAACAATACCGCCACCTTCATGACCTAAAACAGCAGGAAAAATACCTTCAGGATCTTCACCAGAGAGAGTAAATGCATCGGTATGACAAACTCCTGTTGCCACGATTCTGACTAAAACTTCACCTGCTTTTGGTAGCATTACATCAATTTCTTCAACAGATAAAGGTTGGTTTGGTCCCCACGCAATTGCTGCTTTAGATTTAATAAATTGATCACTCATGGCATCTCTCCTGAAAATATAAAATAGGTACTTATACCCGTCTGACTTTGGGTACTTAAATAAATTGTTATCCGCACCGTTTAAAAATAGTCGTTATTTTAAATAAGTCTAATCAATTCATAGACTATTCACTTTATCCACTATTATATTTATTTCTCATTTAATGATAATAGTGCTATTTTACAATTCACTTTTACTGAGTAGTAATAATAAAAATCATTTTTTGTTGATAGGTATCTGTATGTATTTATGGGAAGGCATGACTGAGTTTGTCTACGTAGCTGAAAGAGACAGCTTTACCGAAGCGGCAAGGGCATTATCGATATCAACAGCACAAGTAAGTCGACAAATTTCGGCATTAGAAAAGCGACTCAATATAAAACTTTTTTATCGTACAACAAGAAAAGTCTCTTTAACTGAAGAAGGACAAATCTATTATCAACATGCACGAGAGTTATTAGATGGATTAGAAAGTGCTGAAATGGCGATGACCAATTTGCAACAAAGCCCACAAGGAAAAATTAAGCTGACTGTACCTGTCTCTTACGGTGAGCGCTATATTCTCCCCTTGATTAATAATTTTATGCGGCTTTATCCTGATATTGAGATTATGGTTCAATTAACCAATAAAAAAGTCGATCTTCATGAAAATAATTTAGATCTCGCGATTCGATTAGGTCACTTAGAAAGCTCAAGCATGATGGCAAAACAGATAGGCAAACGGACACTTTCTATCTGTGCATCACCGCAATATTTAGATAAATATGATGAGCCTACTCATCCATCTCAACTAAAGGATCATCAATGTCTATTAGGAACTTACCCTTTTTGGCGTTGCAGAATAGCAAAAAAAGAACAAAAGCTAAAAGTATCAGGGCGTCTTTCTTGTAGCAGTGGTATCGCTTTATTAGATGCGGCAAAAAAAGGATTAGGCATTGTACAATTACCTAATTACTATCTTGAACAAGCCGTCTTAGATGGAGAACTGAAAAGAATCTTACAAGATTTCAAATCACAAGATGAAGGGATTTGGGCGCTCTACCCACAAAACCGTCACCTCTCTTTTAAGGTCAAATTATTGATGGATTACTTATCTGATCATTTATCCCATCATTAAAGATTATCCTCAAAATAATGTGAGTTATTCGTCGGCGAAAAGTGAATAATATTAACTAAAAAAGCCGACTCATACCCTGCTTCAAACAGAATATTAATCGGCTTTTATATCTAAAGTAACTAAAGTTGCTAGTCGACAGTAAGTGACTGAGGCCTTAGATCAACTCAGAATAAAGTAAGAATCCACCAAAGGCTAATGTCACGACGAGTGCGACCACTCCACCCGCAGCTTGATAATTTCTTGTCATGTTTGAATCAGGAAGCGATAAATTACCCGAACGTAATCTAACAATCATCGCCACCGGAATAAATACCGCTAAGAACACCAAGATAATACCGGCATAGCCTAAGATAGCTAAGAATTCATTTGCCGCTAATACTGCGCCAATTAATGGCAGAATAAATGTAATAATAAAACCAACAAAACGATTACAGCCTAATACATCAATATTCTGATGATATAACGCCAATGCCACACCAAGGAAAGAGGTTAATAGCGCTAATCCTGTAAATAGTGATAACAAACCATTTAACCATGGATAATTAGCTGAAAGCGCATTAATTAATTCCGAAACGTTAGCAAAATGAACCAGTTGATCAATCGATAAATTACCAATTGCCGCTGCTAACCAAAGGAAATAACAAACCAATGGAATCGTTGAGCCAACAATGATCATTTTCTGTAACTGCTTATTCGTTGCTTCACTGTTGTAAGAGACCAATGAAGGGATCACCACCATAAAACCAAAGCTGGTAAATAGAACTGAACTATTTTTAATTAACTCCGTATGATTGGTCACACTAACCGCAAATAAGTGCTCACTATTAATCCCTGGGACCAGAGCGAATAATGTCACCACTAATGATGCTACCATGGCAAAGAAAAGGAAACGATTTAGTTTATCAACAACGCTAGTACCTGAAGAGACAATAACACCTGCAACAAGAGTGAAGATAATCTGGCTCTCAGTTGCAGATAAGCTCACACCATTATCAGAAAGTAGTGAAATTGAACCCAATAACTTATTAAGCAAATCGCCCGCACCTAAGATATAAGCCATCAATAAACAGACAAGTAACGCATAAAGTAAACCATTGGTAATAACTTGTCCGCCTTTACCTAAAGTGTACTTTGCAATCGCATTCATACTCACACTACCGCCAACTTTACAACTGGCTTCAAGAAGAAGGAGTGCAGCATAAGTTGTGCCAACATAAATAAATAACATTAATAAAGAGCCAGCGATTAAACCAAATTGCGCTAACACCATAGGAATCGCTAACATCCCAGCACCAAGGGCGGTACCAGCCACAATTAATGTACTACCTAATAATTTAGAATTCACAACAAAACCTTAACAATAATATCACTCAAAATCACACTTTGTTAGATATATATTTCACCCTAACAAAAATAAACCAGATTATATTCTTTAATATGCATCCATACTAAAACAGTATTTTTTATATGGGAATAGACAGCTGTAAAACAAACAAACCACACTGTAAATAATTATTTACGAAAAGTGTTCTTTATCAATTGTTCATCATAATTAAGAATATTCAGATTAATAAGACATTTAAAATCAATAAACTAAATAAATATGGTGATTCTCATAAAAGATATTTTTGCCTCAACCTTTGTGAACAAGTAGAATAGTGCTCCCTTTTGGAGGAGTGACGATGTCAGAGAACAATAAACGCAAAGCATTAAAGAAGATCGCTAAGTGCTTAGAGCTAGGAAACTCAGCGAATATCAATGAAGCTGCACAAGCAATTAAGATGGCTCACCGTCTGATGCTAAAATATGGCTTAGAACCTGATGATATTGAATTTATCAAGATGGGGAAAACTATCTCTGAAACCTTATTACCAACCTCTATCTCCAGTAGTATTTTACGAATTATTCGTGGTATCAATACTCGCTTTGCTGTTGAGTGTGTTCTCACCAATTATAAAGGTCTGAAAAAAGCTGAATTTATTGGTAATGCGGACCGTGCTATTTTTGCCGCTTTTGCCTTTGATATCGTCTATCGAGAGATGAACCAACACGTTGCCCAATTTAAAAACAGTTTTGCGGGTAGTGGTACCAGTACCACTCAAGTCACTAAACGTGTTAGCTCATTTTCTGCAGGTTGGATTGAAGGTGCGTTAGATAAGTTGCCTATTCTCACACCAGATGATGAGAGCCAAAATAAAATCAATGATTATATCGATAAAGAATTTCAGTCGATCGATCGCGAAGCATTTAAGAAGCAAATGCAAGAAGCCATTGCCAATATGACCCAAGATTATGAGAAAGGAATGAAAAAAGGCCGTCAAGTATCGGTCAATCGACCGGTGGGCGGAACACAAAAAGCAAAGCAATTAGATCACAAATAGTTATTTATCTACACTTCAACTTAAAAAAACTAACAATTTTGACCTTGGTCACTTGTTTCTGTAATTAAATGCAACAAATTAAATATAGTTATTCACATTAATCGATTAATTATGTAATATCTTGGTTAGATTATTATTTAACAAAAAGAGAGCGCTATGGATAGCCCAGATATTACCTCGTTGATCCCTATTATTATTACCCTTGCTATTTCCCTATACACTAAGAATGTCGTTCTTGGCCTATTTTTAGGGGTGTTTAGTGGGGTATTTATGCTAAACAACTTCCAACCTATTGATACATTTACTTCTTTAATGAAGGGACACCTTGTACCTCAACTAACAGATAGCTACAACGCTGGCGTATTAGTATTACTTATCTTCATTGGTGGTTTTGTTGCCTTAATGGAGAAATCCGGTGGAGCAAGTGCTTTTGCTAATAAGATCACCAACTGGATCAGTAACCGTTACCGAGCTCAAGTTTCTGGTTGGTTGGGTGGCATTATGGTCTTTTTCTCTGACCTCGGTACCCCATTAATTATTGGCCCTGTTTTCAGACCCTTATTTGATAAATTAAAAGTCTCTCGTGAGAAATTGGCCTTTGTTATTGATTCAACCTCCTCTCCAGTGGCGATCCTAATTCCATTCATTGGTTGGGGTGTCTACATTATGAGTTTGATTCAAAAAGAGTTTACTGCTCTTAATGTGGCGGAATCAGATTGGTCTGCATTTATCTCAGCTATCCCTTATCAGTTCTATGCTTTCCTTGCGATTGCTATCGTTCCTCTACTTGCATTCAGTAAGCTAGATTTTGGTCCAATGGCAGATGCAGAGACACGTGCAAAACAAGGGTTAAAGCCAATTCCTCCTGTTGGAGTAAGTGCTGATACACCTACCCTATTTACTCATAAAAATGCAACACCTGCATTAGTTTGGTTACCATTACTGGTCATGGCTACGGTACTATTTGGTATGTTAGGTCCACTGGGCTTTCCATTTCAAAAGGTCGCTGGTTCAACGTTTAGGGCTGCACTGTCTACCGCTTACCTACTCGCTGCAACAACATTAATTGGCTTAATGGCTTATCAAAAAGTTCGTTCTCTTGCGGATAGCTTCCAGATTTACTTGCAAGGTATGGGCGGTATGATGCAAGTGGCAATAATCCTAATTTTAGCTTGGACATTAAGTGGTGTAGGTAAAGAACTTGGTACCTCGCAGTATATTGCAGAGTTAGCACAAAATGGTTTCCCTGTTTGGTTAATCCCAGCAATGGCCTTTTTACTTTCAGCGATTATCTCTTTTGCTACAGGTTCATCTTGGGGAACATTTGCCATCATGATGCCATTGGTTATTCCAACTGCTATTTTAGTTGATGCACCACTTTATGCTTGTATCGGGGCGGTATTATCAGGTGGCCTATTTGGTGACCACAGTTCACCAATTTCTGAAACAACAATTTTGTCATCAACCGGTGCGGGTTGTAATCAGTTTGAGCATTTTAGAACTCAGCTACCTTACGCCTTAATGAATGGTTCGGTTGCCTTTATCTGCTTTATTATTGCAGGTATTACCGCAAGCCCGATGACACTGTTTATTGCTTTTGCGCTACAAGTTGTCGTACTTTATGGTTGCTATCGTCACTTTAATCGCCAAAAGCAGTTACAACAAGCAACGCAATAAGTGCCATGAATCGAATGCTTAACAAAAAAAATATTCGTTAAATAATAGAGATATTACAGCCTAAGCCACTACTTAATCGACAATTTCTACCTTGTCGTTAGAGTAATGGCTTTTTTGTTGTCAGATAAAAGATAAATTTCCCAATGACTCTGATATAATGCCCGCCGATTTTGGTTTATCTTTTAACCATCCCCTTTCTGTAGGACAACTATTTTGACCCAAACTGCATTTTCAACGCTGAACCTAAAGCCTGAGCTATTATCAAACTTATCAACGCTTGATTATAAAGAGATGACTCCGATTCAAGCTCAGAGCTTACCAATTATCCTTCAACATAAAGATGTGATTGCTCAAGCAAAAACAGGCTCAGGGAAAACAGCCGCATTTGGGTTAGGGTTACTTCATAATCTTGATGTAAAACGCTTTCGTATCCAATCGTTAGTTCTTTGCCCAACGCGTGAATTAGCAGATCAAGTTGCTAAAGAGATCCGTAAACTGGCACGCTCTATCCACAATATTAAAGTATTAACCCTTTGCGGTGGCTTACCTTTTGGCCCACAAATTGGTTCATTAGAGCATGGGGCTCATATTGTTGTAGGTACCCCAGGTCGAATTCAAGATCACTTAATTAAAGGTCGTTTAGATCTTAGTAATCTCAATACGTTTGTTCTTGATGAAGCCGATCGTATGCTAGAAATGGGCTTCCAAGATGCTATTGATGACATCATTGAGCAGATGCCCACTGATCGTCAAACTCTTTTATTCAGTGCAACTTATCCACCACAGATTAAATCAATCGCTAACCGTATTATGCGTTCACCTGAGACGGTAAAAGCAGAATCTCAACACAGTGAAAGTACCATCAAACAACACTTCTACCGTATTAGTAACGATGAGCAACGACTGACTGCCGTTCGTCAACTTCTGATGCAGCATCAACCTGAGTCTTGTGTGATCTTTGCTAATACCAAAAGAGAAACCCAACAGATTGCTGACGATTTAGCGGATTATGGTTTTAGTGCGATTGGTCTGCATGGCGATTTAGAGCAACGTGATCGTGACCAAACTTTAGTTCGATTCGCAAACAAAAGTACTTCTGTGTTAGTGGCTACCGATGTTGCCGCTCGCGGTTTAGACATTGATGCGTTAGATTTAGTAATTAACTACCACCTCTCTTTTGATCCTGAAGTTCACGTTCACCGTATTGGTCGTACTGGCCGTGCAGGAAGTGAAGGCGTCGCTTGTAGTCTATTTAGTGATAAAGATGTGACTAAAATCATTGCACTAGAAGATTACTTAGGTCAATCTATTCAAGATGAATCTTTGCCACCAATGTCAGTATTAGATCAACCGATCTACAGCCCGAAAATGGCAACATTGCGTATTGATGGCGGTAAAAAGCAAAAAGTTCGTCCTGGTGATATCTTAGGTGCACTGACTGGTGATAAAACGATCGCTGGTAGTAGCATTGGTAAAATTCACCGCTTTGATTTCTGCTCTTACGTTGCAGTTTCAAAAGAGATGGCGAACCAAGCATTGAAGAAACTAGAGAATGGCAAAATCAAAGGCCGTCAGTTCCGCGTGTGGCGAGTACGTTAATCACTCTTCTTATTTGAAGTTGCTAGGGGATGACTACCTTTATCGTTCATCACTAGCAACATCAATAACTTAGTGTATCGTACTCAGTGACAGAGTTTATTAAGGATAATAGTTTGAAGAAAATCGCGATCTTTGTTGATATACAAAATATCTATTACACCACGCGCCAAGCCTATCGACGTCAATTTAATTATCGACGTTTCTGGCAACATATTGAGCACGAAGGTGAAATTGTCATGGCGACAGCCTATGGTATTGCTCGCGATGACGACAAACAGCACAAGTTTCAAAGCGCGCTGCGCCATATCGGTTTTGATGTGAAGCTAAAACCTTTTATTCAACGTGAAGATGGCACTGCAAAAGGGGATTGGGATGTTGGTATTACGATCGATATTCTAGAATCTGCGCCCGAAGTGGATGCAATTATTCTGCTTTCTGGCGATGGTGACTTTAACCTTTTGCTCAATAAAGTGAGTGAAAAGTACCAGACAGAAACACAAGTCTATGGTGTACCTACCTTGACGGCGTATTCATTAATTAATGCCAGCGACCATTTTCACCCTATTGACGAAGCACTGCTGTTGTAGCTATATTTAAGCTCGATATACTTTTCATAATTGAGCATGTATCTTTAATAAAACAGTCATTAAAAAGCCATAATATGCAGAACTTTTACTCTGTTATTATGGCTTTTTCTTTTAAGGCACCCTAACAACTTCAATTATGAAAGGGATACTAGCCTCATTTACATTGTCTTATTTATGCACTTTACCTACCCTACTCCCTTTCATAGACTTTACTTTATTATCATCTACGTCATACAATGTAATACATCACTTATCTTTTTTAGGTATGCCAATGAAAGTTCAAATTAAAAAAATTGGTAATTCAGCAGCTTTGCATCTTCCTTCAAACATACTAAAACAACTACATCTATCTATCGGTGAAGAGCTATCAATTTCTATGACTGACAATGGCATGTTATTTGAAAAAGTCGCTAAACCACGAGAAGGCTGGTTTAACGGTATTAACCAAGCTTCAGCGAAAAGTGATGCAAAAAAATGGAAGATGACTTCAGTAATACTCAGGAAAAAACCTTAGATGATTGGGAATTTGGTGAAGAATGGTAAAAAGATATGATGTTGTTTTAATTAATTTAGATCCAACTATAGGTACTGAATGTAAAAAAAACACGACCTTGTGTCATTATCTCTCCCAATGATATGAATCAAGCATTGCAGACCATTTTAATTGCACCGATGACGTCAACTCATCGAGGCTGGAAATTTAGGCCCTTAATTACAGGACCTAAACATCAAAGTGAACTCGCTCTTGATCAACTTAGGGCGATAGATAAAAAACGAGTAATAAAACAGCTAGGGCATTTATCTACAGGTGATCAAAAAAGGTATATCACATCCTTAAAGAGTTATTAATTTAGTTATTGCATTCATTATTAACTTAACTATTTATCTTATATTTCGAAGGATATAAGTGTCCAACATCAGTACAGACACCCTCTACCCCCCAATTGAATAACTCATTCGCTCTAGCAAGATTATTAACTGTCCATACATTGACGCGGTAGCCTGCTTCAATAAATTGTTTAACCCGTTCTCGACTCAACCCCTTGTTTTCAGGATGAATATACTCCGCCTGACACCATTCAGCTAAGCTTTGCCAATCATCATGAATATTATGAGTTTCAAATAGACAAGCAACTGAGATATCTGGATTTAAACGTTTAAACTCAGCAAGCAGTAAAAAGTTAAAACTAGAGACAATTAACTCCCTCTCTGGATCTAACGCTTTTATCGCGATGGTTAAGTTTGCAATTAGCTGATGGGCAAGTTTAGCCCCACCAATACAAGACTTAATTTCAATGTTTAAATTAAGCTTTTTCTCATTGGCTAAAGTAATAAGTTGCTGAATAGTTGGGATACGCTCATTAAGATATTGGTCACTAAACCAGCTACCGGCATCGATGGTTGCTAACGCATTTTGGGTTGTATCACATAATCGTCCACTTGCATCGCTACAACGATCGAAGGTATCGTCATGACACACCACTAAAGTTCCATCTTTTAAAATATCGACATCACACTCAAACCATTGAACACCATGCTCTTTACAAAGCGAAAATGCAGACAGGGTATTCTCTGGCGCTAAAGCAGACATACCACGATGTGCGAATATTTTTTTTATCATTTGCGTAACCTTTTTCTGTTTTTATCTACCAAGTACAGATCTTATTCTACAGCACAACAAAGAAAATTTTGTGACTTCTCTCGACAATTAACTCACAACACCCTTACCGTCAGTGCATAATAATAAGTTGAATAGACAATAACTCCCTTTATTTAGGCTTTTAAAAGAATGATAATCAGACAAAAAAATGATTACACCCTAGCGCAATCGTTTGCTTTTCTGTTATGCTTTAACCCTACCCTGATTAAATTATGTTTGAATAGGATTTTCACCATGAGTTTAGCCAATCAAGTTCTTGCCGTTAATAATGACTTCCCAATTAAAACTGATCTGCCCATTCACAGCGGAAAGGTTCGTTCTGTTTACTGGTTAACGGATCAAGATAGCCGCCGATTAATTAAAGAGAATAACTACCCTGTAGCAAAAGATGCCCCTCTTGCTATTATGATTATTAGTGATCGTGTCTCTGCATTTGACTGTATCTGGCAAGGCGAAGAAGGGCTAAATGGTGTGCCAGGGAAAGGGGTCGCGCTCAATTCAATTTCTAACCACTGGTTCTCGCTGTTTAAAGAGCAAGGATTAGCCGATAGCCATATTTTAGATATCCCCCACCCTTATGTCTGGATTGTTCAGAAAGCGCGTCCCGTTATGATTGAAGCGATCTGTCGCCAATATATTACAGGCTCAATGTGGCGTTCATACAAACAAGGTGAGCGAGACTTTTGTGGCATTCAGATCCCTGAAGGTTTAACTCAAGACCAAAAATTACCCGAGTTACTGCTAACCCCTTCAACCAAAGGTATTTTAACCAATATTGAAGGTGTACCGGCTGTCGATGATGTCAATATAACTCGAAATGATATTGAGCGAAATTATGATGCTTTTGGCTTTAACTCTTTAGGCGATATCAATCAATATGAAAAGCTACTGACAGAAGGTTTTGATCTCATCAGTCAATCTTTAGATAAGATAGATCAAGTCTTTGTTGATACCAAGTTTGAGTTTGGCTATGTACACGATGCTGATGGAAATGAAAAATTAATCTATATGGATGAAGTCGGCACGCCTGATTCATCTCGTATTTGGGACAAAGAGCAATACTCAGCCGGTAATATTGTTGAAAATTCTAAAGAAGGTTTCCGTCAGTTCTTACTTAATCACTTCCCTGAACCTGATATTTTATTAAACAAAGCGAGAATGGAAGAACGTTTAGCATTAGCAGAAAATAACCCGCTACCTAAAGAGGCGATTTTTGAAATATCAAATACTTATATCAATATTGCAGAGAAAATTATTGGTGAAAAAATAACGATTCCCGAAAATCCAAGAGCTGAGATCATCTCAGTCTTAAAAGAGAAGTATCATTTAATTAATTAAATTTACTTTACTCATTTAAAGTTATACTCACCCTTAAATAATCAATCGGTTATTAAGGGTGATTCATCATTGAAAACAAATAAATAAATTATGCTTTTTCTAATTGCTTCTGAGATTCTAACTCTTCTGCCGCCACGGGCTTATTAATTAACTCAATAGTTTCATCTTGTAATGGGAATGATTCGCCATTAAAACGACCACCACGATCAATGCTCAAATCATTGCAATAGATAGTGCCTGATACATGTCCATTGTTCATAACTTCAATTGTATTCGCATAACAACTGCCTTCGATCTTGCCATTAACAACCATTTTATTGGCATAGATTTCACCTTTCATGCGCCCAGTATTGCTCACAATCAACGTTTGATCCGTGGTGATTTTACCTTCGACATAACCATCAACTTGGATATCATTACTTAACTCTAATGTGCCTTTAATGCGAGTGCCTTCAGCAATAATGGTAGAGTTCATTGCTTTTGCTGCTTTATTGGTGCTTGTATTATTTTTATTATTATTAAATAGAGCCATGTTCTATTTCCTTTCTATAACAGGTACTTATTCAGTGTATATAAATTTATATTAATTCTAGTAATTATACCTATTCATGGATTTAACTCATAGGTAGAATTTTGATTATGAGCTAATTCTGACAGAGATTTGACGCAGAGTTGTTGATTTAAATTATATTTAGAAAATTAAAGTACCATTAAAACAAAAAAGCCATTAAAGAACAGGTCTCTAATGGCTAAAGTTTTACTTATTTTAGTTTTAACTCTAATTTAAGACAGAGTAAGCGTTTGGATTATTCCCAATCTAAAATAACTTTACCTGATTGACCTGAACGCATGGTATCAAAGCCTTTTTGGAAGTCATCAACTTTATAGTTGTGAGTAATGATTGGGGTTAAATCTAGACCAGATTGAATCAAACTTGCCATCTTGTACCAAGTTTCAAACATTTCACGACCATAGATGCCTTTAATCACTAAGCCTTTGAAGATCACTTTATTCCAATCAACCGTCATATCTGATGGTGGAATACCTAGCAACGCAACGCGACCACCGTGGTTCATGGTTTCTAGCATTGAATTAAATGCCGATGGTACGCCTGACATCTCTAGACCAACATCAAAGCCTTCCGTCATATTCAACTCGGCCATCACATCTTCAAGTTTTTGCTCAGCTACGTTAACAGCACGAGTTACCCCCATCTGACGAGCAAGGTCTAAACGGTACTCATTGACATCGGTAATCACAACGTGACGAGCACCAACATGTTTAGCAACAGCCGCTGCCATAATTCCGATTGGGCCAGCACCTGTGATCAGAACGTCTTCACCGACAAGATCAAAAGATAAAGCAGTATGAACAGCATTACCGAATGGGTCAAAAATCGCAGCAAGATCATCTGAAATCTCATCAGGGATCTTAAATGCATTGAAAGCAGGGATCACTAAGAACTCAGCAAATGCACCTTCACGGTTAACGCCTACACCCACAGTGTTGCGACAAAGATGCGTACGTCCACCACGACAGTTACGGCAATAGCCACAAGTAATGTGTCCTTCACCTGATACACGATCACCAATTTCGTAGCCGCGAACTTCTTGCCCCATCGCAACAACTTCACCCACATATTCATGACCAACAACCATAGGAACTGGAATCGTGTTCTGAGACCACTCATCCCAATTGTAGATATGAACGTCAGTACCACAAATTGCGGTTTTTTTGATGCGGATTAAAAGATCATTATGGCCAACTTCAGGTTTATCAACCTCAGTCATCCAGATACCTTCTTTTGGGTGTAGCTTAGATAGTGCTTTAATTTTCATTGTTCTTCTCAACTATTAGAATCGTAAACCAGATTAGATGATGCCCATCTCATTACCCACTTCAATAAAGACGTCAATCGCTTTATCAAGTTGAGCACGGCTATGACCAGCAGACATCTGAGTACGGATACGAGCTTGACCTTTTGGTACCACAGGGAAAGAGAAACCAACAACATAAACGCCTTTTACTAATGCACGTTCTGCAAATTCCGCCGCGACTTTTGCATCGCCTAACATAATCGGAATGATGGCGTGATCAGCACCCGCTAGGGTAAAGCCTGCTTCACTCATGCGTGTACGGAAGTGCGTAGAGTTATCCCAAAGTTGGGTACGTAAGTCACTGCTTTCTGCTAGTAGATCTAAAACACGGATAGACGCAGAAACAATGGCAGGTGCCACTGAGTTAGAGAAAAGATATGGACGTGAACGTTGACGTAACCAATCAATCACCTCTTTTTTACCTGAAGTGTAGCCGCCTGATGCGCCACCCATCGCTTTACCAAGAGTACCTGTAATGATATCAATACGATCCATGACATTATGATATTCGTGTGTACCACGTCCCTCTTCACCCATAAAGCCAACCGCATGTGATTCATCGATCATCACAAGTGCATTGTATTTATCAGCCAGATCACAAATGCCAGGTAAGTTTGCTACCACGCCATCCATAGAGAATACACCATCCGTCACAATTAACTTATGACGAACACCAGCTTCATCCGCAGCAATCAGTTGAGCTTCTAACTCTTCCATATTGTTGTTCGCATAACGGAAGCGTTTTGCCTTACAAAGACGAACACCATCAATGATTGAAGCATGGTTCAATGCATCAGAAATAATCGCATCTTCCGCACCTAAAATTGTTTCAAATAGACCTGCATTCGCATCGAAACATGAAGAATAAAGAATCGTATCTTCAGTACCTAAAAACTCTGAAAGCTTTTTCTCTAACACTTTATGTGAATCTTGAGTACCACAAATAAAGCGTACCGATGCCATACCAAAACCGTGCTCATCCATACCGGCTTTCGCTGCTTTGATAAGTTCTGGATGATTAGCTAAGCCTAAGTAGTTATTTGCACAGAAGTTTAATACTTCTTGATCAGAGTTTTCGATTGCAACAGAGGCTTTTTGTGCCGAAGTAATGATACGCTCTGATTTATATAGGCCTTCACTCTTTACATCTTCAATCTGTTGGGTCATCTGCTGATAAAACTTTGAAGTCATTTCGTCCTCTCAAGGATATATAAAGTTAATAGTTTGAACGGATTTATTTGCAATCAAACGTTATCTATTGCAAATTTAATCGTTATTTACTGTTATGTTTAGTTGTGTTTCTTGGAATCAACTTAGTCGGAATCATCATCTTCACTAACATCGTCTCATCACTATTTATCTGGTCCAGTATTATCTTTACTGACTCTTTTGCTAATCTTTTGAAATCTTGTTTAAACGTAGTTAATTGATATCCTAACCATGCTGATTGCGGTATATCATCAAAACCAACAACTTGCAGATCCTCAGGGATCCTTAAATTAAATTCATAACGGGCAACATCCATCACGGCGACGGCTAAATTATCTGTTGCACAAAAAATACCTTCAATTGGTTTCTCTTCACGAAATAGCGTTCGGATACACTCTAACGAAGTGTTGTAATCATAATCCGCTTTTACTTCTCTTACCTGTTGCCCAGTGAGTTGTTGAAATTCACTGCGAAAGCCTGATAGTCGCTCATCATTGGTAAACGTTGGGACTTCACCGGTTAAGTATACAACATGTTTAGTACCACTTTGATAAAAGAGCTCTGCCGCCTGCTGACCCGCTTGATGGTTATCAGAAATCACATAGCTACTTTTAGTTCCTTCAACTACACGAGCATATTGAATGATTGGGATATTTAATTCATGGCACTCTTCATATAACGATCGATTAAACGTCGCTGAAGCCGCAATCACGCCATCTACTCGATATTGAAAAATATTCGGTATCGAATGATTCTTCTCATCATCAACTTGCCAAGGAATCAAAACAGCGGAATACCCTTGTTTCTGAAGTTCGGCTGAAATCAATTGTAAAGTCTGCATATGAATTGGATAGTCTGCATCAGGAAAGACTAATCCAATCAATTTAGATTCTTTTGTCGTCAAACTTCTCGCAAACGCATTTGGTCGGTAATTAAGGGTCTTTGCTGCATCAAATACTTTTTGCTTGGTACTCTCAGCAACCGAACTACCCGCAACAAAAACACGAGAAACTGTTGATTGCGAAACTCCAGCATATTTCGCGACATCTTTTGATGTTATGTTAGTTTTTTGTGATGACATAATTATATTTCTGTATAGCTGCTAATACGCTCTTTTAAATACCAATGACACAGGTTGCTTAATAATATAACCGATCATAAATGATATTGAGATCAATTTATGCGGTTACACACTAATTTTCGCAATTTAATGTAGATAAAGTGACAGGAGTTGAGTGAATAATATCACCTAGAGACATTTAAGCAGCATTGCACCCTAGATAATATTTGATAATCTATATATTCCTACATTTGAAGTTGTCACAGATTAATAACAACCTCAAATGAGAAAAATAAGATAACTAACTTATAACGATGGATTCATGATCGCTTGGGTGCGTTCAAATACATCTAACCCTTGCTGCTTCAACCAATATGGTAGATCGATCAATACCCAGTTCTCAGACAGTTTATCTTCATCACGATAGTAAACGTCAACAACTTGCATATCTGCACGAACTTCACCGCCAGTCATGCCTAAGAAGCCGCCTGTTGGCGTATTAGAAAGGTTTGGCCAGCCAAAGAAACAAGAGAAATTGCCTTCCGCGAAGCGACAAACATGTCCATTAAATTTCTTATCTTTTAAGTTATTACGGAAAGGTAACTGATGTTGCTGTTGGTAACGAGGAATCGTATAAGAAGCACCAATACCACAAGGACCATACCAGATCATATCTTTTGACCAGCTTTTCTCTAATACTTCAGGTGGACAACCCATTGCACCACTATCGTTAAGAGCAGAAAGATCATCAACCATCTTATTCACTAACGCTAACGTCGCAACACCCTCTTCTGGTGCAGCATCTTCAAATAACAGACCATCATGATTACGTGGGCCAGGATAAACAAAATATTTACCAGTTGATTGTGGTAATGGGTAACAACCCGCTTGATCCATCATACCTAAAAGATCTAAAAACAGACCTGTTTTGGTGATCTTACCATCTTGAACACAGTTGAATTCAGCATAACGAACATTCATCATTTTGCCTGTCGGACGCATACCTAAATATTCAGCATCGAAAAGTCCCATAAAGTGACCCATGCTCATCACCCAAATTTCATCTGGGTTAATTTCATTATTACCGCCAATAAAAATATCCTGACGACGCTGCATACGCTTCACTGATTGTAATAAAGGAGACCAAAATACTTCTGCTACTGCTTGTGCGCCTTCTTGCTCGCGAAATGGATAAACACCGCGCCATAAGTAATTTTCTGAAGTATGGGCTTTTAATACATCTGCAACGGTTTCTGATGTTGCATTTTCCATCGCATTAAAATATTCACGAACAATGCGTTTTGCTTCTTGATATTTAGACATGATAAATTCCAGTTTTATTTCAAAGGATTTCTAGATTAAGTGGTCACATCAAAGACCACTTTTAAATTTTTATTTTTTTTCTATGACGCTAATGAAATAGCTTTATGCTGTTGCTTCATTTAACGCTTTTTTTTATAAAAGATGCCGCCTTTTAACGTTTCAGGAAGAGACAACCACAATAGACCTGCAAGGATCCAGATAACAGGTGATCCCCACATTGCCGTTGCAAGATCCGAACGCTCTTTAATAAAGATAAGAACCATCGGTGCCCACATGCCGATAATACGACCACCATGGAATAATGCAGCACCAAAACTACGTAAATGAGCAGGGAATAGCTCAGAGAAGTATCCCCCCCAAACCGCAGAAGCAGACAGACCAAAGTTATAAATTAAACCAAGAATAGCCAACATATTTAGGCTACCGATCATCATATCGCTCGGAGCCACAAAGAAGACCGAAGCCATCACACCAGCAATAATAAAACCAAAAGCATTCACTTTACGACCAAATTTATCGGCAATCGCTCCCCAAATCCAAGCACCAAATAGTGAACCAAACGCAGAGATAGAGAAAATCACCCCAATAGTTGCACCATCAAACTGACGAACTTCTTTTAGGTATGTGGTCACAAAGCCACTGAAGAATTGATAACCATAAAAGTTAAGACCCGCTAATAATAGACAAGTAATCGTAATTTTACGGTAAGGCGCACTTAGCATCTCAGCCCAAGAACCTTTTTTCGCTTCTTTGTTTGAACTGTTATTTTCAGGTGACTCTTCCTCACCATAAGCGATCACTTTTTTGTCACTCGGTAGAACGAAGATCATAACCGCTGCAGCAACCAATGGTGGAATACCACCCACCCACATCAAGCTTTCCCATGGTGCATCAATACTAGTAATAAACGCTGCATACGCACCCATAACCATTAATGCTACAGAGAACATCGATGATGCAAACGCCGTTAATTTTCCACGTACTGTGGGAGTAAACAGACCAATCATTAGGCTAACCGCTACCGTGAAGTAACCGCCTAAAGAGATACCGATAATTAAACGCATTGCTGCCCACGTTGCATAATCGGTAAACATCATATTAATAATAGTTGCACCACCATTTAAAGCGGTAATCGTAATAAGAGTCGATTTTTTACCAAATCGAGAAGCTACAGATGCACAACCCAGAGCACCAACTAAGGCTCCGATTGACTGCCAAGTATAAAACTGAGCGGTATCAGATAAGCTTATGCCGTCATAAGCTTCGACAATATATGGTCGAACATAGTCGATAATGACAAAGTTATAGCAGTAGAAAAAGTAACCAACCAAGATTGCAAGGTAAGCAATGACTCTTTGAATCGTTGGTACTTCACTCATGTGTTTCTTAGCATTCATGCTGAATAAACCTCTATTCCATTTTAGTTTGAATTATGGGTGGATATAAAATTCATCTTAAGAAAGAGCCATAACGCCCTCCCTTAACGCTTTTATTAGGATATGTTGTATTGCCCTCCATCATCTGTGATCAAAGTCAATTAAACAATGACTGCGTACCCATAACTTTCAAATTAGTGACCTATTTCACAAAATTAAATTAATGATCAATTCCACTTCCACTTTTATCGCTAAAGTGATTTTTATCACAGCTTTAATTAATAAATTATCTAAATAACCATTCAACGAGTAGAATAAAGTTGATTATAAAAATAGGAAACATCAGGAAGCTGACACAATGGTTGCGTATTCATCTCTTGCCGTGATTGGAATTTATATCTTAATCACCCTTTTAATTAGTTATTTTGTCAATGTGAAGTATAAAAAGAGCAGTGACTTTGCCACCGGCGGAAAAAGCTTCGGCTGGTTTACTGCTGGCGTCTCTATTTTAGCCACTTACATCAGCGCCATGACTTTTATTGGTATGCCTGGATGGGTTTATCATTCGGGAATGGAGGTGATGAGCATTCATCTCAACTATCCGATTGTAATCTTTTTTACGATTCTATTTTTTGTTCCTCTTTTTTATAAGCTTGGATTAACCTCGATTTATGAATACCTTGAACTGAGATTCGGTGTTTATGCCCGAACAATTAACTCATTAATCTTCATTTTAGTGCAGTGTATTTCAGCTGGGGTGATCTTATACGCAGTATCTTTAATCTTAATTCAAGTACTGCCTATTTCGATCTCAGAAGCGATTATTTATATCACTGTTTTCACAGCGCTTTATACTTATGCTGGTGGGATATCAACCGTTATCTGGACAGATATGTTGCAAGCAGTTGTTTTAATTATTGGTAGTATCGCAATATTTTCAATTTTACTGATGGACATTTCGACGACTCAAACTTTAACGCTCGATCAGTTAAATATTATCAATCTAAACCTTGATTTTGGTGTTGATACGACGCTTTGGGCGGGTGTAGTTGCTGTTAGTTTTCTCCACCTAAGTGTTTATGGAACCAATCAATTAATCATTCAACGAACTCTGGCGACTAAATCCGTAAAAGATGCCCAAAAGTCGATGTTACTTTGCGGCTATGGCGCGTTCTTTATCTATCTATTTTTCGCCATTATGGGCGTATTGTTGTCTTTATTTTATCAAGGAAAATCATTCGCTAACAGCAATGAAGTAATTCTGGATTTTGTCTTTAACCATACCAACCCAATAGTAATTGGCTTAATTATTTCTGCCTTAGCTGCAGCCGCGATGTCAACATTAGACTCTACGTACAACTCAATGGCAACAGTCGCCACAGAAGATATTTATAAGCGCTTTATCAATCGAAATGCAACGGATCAACAATATGAAAAAATTGCCAGAAGATCGAGTTTATTGGCTGCAGGATTAGTCGTCATACCCGCTCTGTTTGCGGTATCCAATGAATCAGTTTTAAAAACAATTGCGAGTTTAACCTCGGTCTTTGTTGGTATCCGTTTAGGCTCTTTTGTTCTTGGTCTGTTCTTTTCTAAAGCCAATGAAAAAGGGGTTATTATTGGCAGTATAACCAGCATGGTAGCTGTCTATTTAACGATGCAATTTGATATATCTTGGCCATGGTTCGCGCCGATTGGTACCGCTGCATTTCTATTCTTTGGTCTAATTGGCAGTTATTTTTGGGGTAAAAATACCTCTCAGCAACAAGCTTTCTTTTATGGACAAAAGACCCTATTGACTAAACCAACCCAAAGTCATTATGGTTTATTAATATTTGCGGCAGCGACAATTATTTTTTCAGCTTTCGTACCTGAATGGCTTTATACCCTGTTATCTTAAGATAAAGAATCGCCTTTTATACAATGTCGAATTGAACGTGTATAAAAGGCGAGCGATTAATAAAAAATAACGTGAAAAATAGACAAAAATTAAATGAGTAAACCTTAATTTTCTCTCAATCTAGCTAACTAATAACGGTAATACTTGTTGCTTATCAACATCAAATAAGCCTTGAGAGGTCATTTTGATAGTTGGAATGACAGGCAAGGCTAAAAAACTCATTTGAATAAATGGCTCATCTAACTCAGTCCCAATCTTCTTTGCTTCAGATTTTAATTTCTTAATGTTGGCAACAATATTTTCTGAGTTATCAATACTCATGATCCCCGCTAAAGGTAATGGTAAATCAGCCATCACTTTTCCTCGATCAACAACACAAAATCCTCCACCTAACTCGAGTAGATGATTTACAGCTAACTGCATACTTTTAGAATCAACACCAATGGCTAGAATATTATGAGAATCATGACCAACACTGGTTGCAATCGCACCGCTATGAAGAGAAAAGCCCTTAACTAATCCCAATGCTGGCGGTAATTGATGACCATGACGTTCAATATAAGCAATATAATTTATCTGTTGCTTTTCTATGGGTTGATCATCAAAACTAACGATAATTTGATTGGTAATTAATTCATTATCTACAATCTCAATTACATTGTATCTAGACTGCTCCAACTCTAGGGTCAATTGCGCTTCAGTAACACTCTCTCTATCCATTGTGGGCTGTAATGGTGGTTGAGAATCGTCTAACTTTTGACTGACTTGTTCAGCTAGATTTAATTGGTCAACCCACTTACCTGCGATCATTACCCGTTGAATATCGACCTTTTCTAATTGATTGACAAAGTTAATGTCAGCACGACATCCCGGAGCAATCATACCGAGTCGTTTAAGTCCAAAATGATTGGCCGCAGACCAAGAAGCGACACGATATGCAAGGTAAGGTTTTATCTTATGGTGTTGAATTAAACGTCTGACCATATAATCGATATGCCCCTCTTCTGCGATTTCATAAGGGTTACGATCATCGGTACAGAGTAGGCAGAATGGTGAACTTGCGTCTGTAATGAGCGGCGCTAAAGTATCAAGATTTTTAGCCACTGATCCTTCTCGAATAATGACGGTCATTCCTTTACGGATTTTCTCTTTACCCTCTTCAAGTAAAACCGTTTCATGGCAATTTTGAACCCCTGTTAAGACATAAGCAGACAGGGGAAGTCCCTGTAGCAATGGCGCATGCCCATCAATATTAAGATCTGAAAAAGCGGAAATTTTATCCAATAATAACGGACGACCTGCGATCACTGAGGGAAAATCCATCACCTCTGCTAATCCAATCACATGGTCATGATCTAGATATTGAGCCATTTCATAAATAGGAAAATCAGCACCACTAATATCAACGCCTGGAAGTGCTGGTACGCAAGAACTGACTTGAATAAACTGATTCTGAATAGTTTGTTCACTGCATCGTAAAAACCATTCAATTCCTTGCTGACCAATAACATTAACCAACTCATGAGGATCAGCAACCACAGAGGTTGTCCCTTTTTCTAATGTAGTTCGCTCAAATTCAAACGGTGTCATTGTTGATGTTTCGATATGCATATGACCATCAATAAAGCCGGGAACAGCCGTCATATTTTGGCAATCTGTGACGTTTTTTGCAGAAAGTTGATTAGCCTCTTCACCAACAGCGACAATGGTATGATCGAGAATCGCGATGGAACCCGAAAAAGTTTCCCCCTGAATAACATCGAGGATATGGAGATTTGTCAGCAAGAGATCAACAGGTTGCTCACCTCTTAATGCTGACAATATTTGAGTTTGATGAGATTGAGAAAGTTGCTGAGTATGTTTACTCATTAAGTTAGCCATAGAAATCCTTTTTAATATAGATGACTTATCGATATCAATAGATTTTTGCTAACTCAGCAACCTTTCTTTTACGTCATATTTTTATGATATAGTTCAAAGGTTTAATATATTAATGCCCATCAACAAAAATAAATTTAACTAAGAATAACACGGCAACTAAAGCAACACCGGGATGGATATCACGCCAGCGACCCGTTCCTAGTTTTAAAACACAATAGGTAATAAAACCGGTTGCAATACCTTCTGTAATTGAAAAAGTAAATGGCATCATCACAGCCGTAATAAAAGCAGGCGCTGACTCAGTAATATCTTCCCAATCGACTTTAGCTAATCCTGATGACATTAAAACGCCAACATAGATAAGTGCACCCGCGACCGCATAAGTGGGCACCATGCCTGCTAATGGTGAGAAGAAAATAACTAATAGGAACAAGATTCCTGTTATCACAGACGTTAAGCCTGTACGACCTCCAACAGCCACTCCTGCAGAACTTTCAATATAAGCAGTGACCGTTGATGTTCCCATTACAGCACCTAACACTGAGGTTGTTGAATCAGTGATTAATGCTTGCTTCATGCGAGGAAAACGACCTTTGTCATCGGTCATGTTACAACGTTCGGTGACACCAATCATGGTGCCTGAACTATCAAAAAGACTCACTAAAGCAAATGAGAAGATAACGCCTGCAAAGCCTAAATTAAATGAGCCCCAGATATCTAATTGAGCAAAGACTGGCGAAATAGAAGGCGGCATAGAAACAATACCACTAAATTGAACATCACCTAAAAGCGCAGCAAGCGCAGTAACCACAACAACAGAAATCAGTACAGCCGCGTGAATACCACGAGCAGCCAGCACAACAATAATAAAGAAGCTTAACGCCCCTAAAACAGCAGGAATTGAAGTTAAGTCACCAACAGCAACCATTGTTGCTGGGTTTGCGACAACAATACCGGCATTATTTAAGCCAATCATCGCAATTAACAGACCAATACCCGCTGGAATACCTAATCGTAAAGAGGCTGGAATACTGGTTAAAATCCATTGTCTAACACCAAAAATGGACATTAAAGCAAAAATAATCGCGCCCCAAAAAATAGTCCCCATCGCCACTTGCCAACTTACTCCCATGCCAATAACAACAGAGAAAGCAAAAAAGGCATTTAAGCCCATTGCAGGTGCTAACGCGATCGGAAGGTTTGCAACCAATCCCATGGTAATACTGCCAACAGCAGCAATTAAACACGTTACAACGAAGACGCTTTCAGCATTCATTCCGGCAGCGGATAAAATTTGTGGATTTACAAATACAATGTAAACCATCGTCATAAAGGTGGTAATACCGGCAACGACTTCAGTTGAAGCTTTGGTTTTATGTCCAGAGAAGTCAAAAAACTTGGCTAAGAAGCCGGTGTTTTCTGCTATTTTTGATTCAGATGATAAATCATGTGGATTATCATGAGTTGACATGGATAGTTTCCTTAAAAATAGACAACAAGTGGCTATTCATCGATATGGAATATATCAGATTAAAATAGTCACTGCTTTAATCGTAAAGCTTATTCTGCTTTATTTACCCATTCCTAATCATACCACGCTTGCCCCCTCACCCCAATAGTGATCTACTTCTAATTATTCAAAGAAAACGTTTATCTATTTCATAAAGTGGGTAGTTAAGCAGTTTTAATAACTAATAATTCAAAATTATATAGGTAATAATATGTTATCTATATGTTTGCTGTCGCTGTAATAATTCTAACATTGTCACAGGTTGATTTAAGAAAATGCGGTTGATTAAAACTAAATAAAGTTCTGCGGTGGCAATCGAATCAAACAAGGCATCATGCGCTTCATATTCGGGAAGGTTAAAGTATTCGCGCGCTGAACCCAATCTAAAATCACGAGGTTGGTTATGAAGTTCAGATAATGATTTGTACAGTAATAATGTATCAATCCAAATCAGCGGAAAATCAGCAATATTATAACGTTGTAGGATATATTGCTGGATAAAACCTTGTTCCATAAATGAACCATGAGCTAATAATAGTCGCCCTTTCATTGCAAGAAATAGTCTTTTCATCACCTCATCTAATGATTCTCCTTCTTCTAACATTGTTGAGGTAATTTGATTAACCAATGCTGCATCAATATTAATATGTTGATGGCTATTAACATATTCATTAACAGAGCTAGAGAGAATGATTTTTTTTCCGTTAATTTGTACATAACCAACGCTAAGAATTTGATCTTTTTCTGGATCTTTGCCCGTCGTTTCCATATCAACAGAGAGGATATTGACGGTTCTAAGATCACACTCTTTCGTGATTATTGGCGTTTCAATCAAGGTTATTAGCCACTTAGGCAACAATTTAGTGTGCTCTCGATTTTTTGCTAACCATTGTTGTTGCCGTTTGATTTTTCGATCATAAAGATCAGAAAAGAGTGAGCACCATTTCATCAGTGAACCTTAATATTTATAATGAGAGTTACATTTATTACTGTACTCACACAGATAAAAATAAAGATGAATAAAAATATAGATCATAAATAGCTATAAATTATACTTTAACTTCATTAAGTCTTGAAAATCAGCAATAATTTTAAATGCTTCACGCAGATGTTTACGTTCAAAACTACCAAACTCACTAGGATCGATATTATTATTCAACGGTGATCCTCGTTTTAATGCCTCAGCTTGGTGGTTATAACGTAATTGAGTGAAAAACTGATAGGCTCCATTAAGATCATTAAATGTTGCTTCATTAATAATCTGCTGTTGATGAAGGTAACTCAATCGATCTTCGGTACTGGTTAACTGACAGCTATGAGTAACTGCATAGATACGAATTAAATCCACCAGTAGCGAAATTGCCGATGATTTTATATTCAAGGTATTAGCATTATCTCCATCTTTAATCAGTACTAAATTTTTAAATATACTCAAAGGTGGCTTTATCACTAATGAGTTCCGTACTAAAGCGGAAATAAAATGCTGATTGTTATCTATTTTCTGGTGAAGATAATCATTTAATTGATCAAAGAGTTGATTATCGCCATAAATGGCGCGGATCTCTAAAAAAACACTAATATTTAAGATCAAATCATATTCAGGGTTCAATGACCATTTACGGTAATAAGCTTTCCATGTAGAGAGTGATTGACACCATTTTGTCGATGCTGCCATAAAACGCCCAGTACAAAGTGGATAACCACACAAATCCATTCCTTTACAAACATCCATGGCCAAATGGGTAAAATAGATTTTATCTTGCTCGGTGGCGCTATCTGAAAAAACAATGGCGCTGTCTTGATCTGAAGTCATGTTCACTTCATTTCGAGCATGAGACCCAGCCACCATCCAGAGGTACTCACAAGGCGGTGAACCCAACTTATCTTCTGCCAACGCAATTAAGCGGCGATTGTAGCAATCCATGATCATCGCCATCACTTGGCCAATCACTTTCGTTGGTACTTTCCCTTCCACTAAGGCTTCAAAAATCGCTTGTCGCTCTGCAGTTAAATCAACGAGTTGATCGATAGAATCCGCTTTATTTATTTTATCGACAAGATAAACCGCTTGAACACGATTCTTTTGAATAAGGTTTGCTGCTGTTATTAACGCAACGGGTTGACCATGATGAACGACAGGGATATTTTGAATATTATGCTCCATCATCAATGCCGTCGCTTTAAAGACTAAATCATCATCATTCACACAAAAGGGATTTGGCGTCATCACCGTTGCAATAGATTGTTGAATATCGATGCCTTCAGCAATCACCCTTTTGGTCATATCCTTATCGGTGATTAAACCAACAAACTGTTTATTTTCCATCACAAACGCACAAGAAACTTTAGAACGCAGACGCATTTCTCTCGCAACTTCTTGAATTGAAGTATCACTAGTTACCGTCGCAATATGATAATTAGCAACTTCAGTAACTGTTTTGAAAAATAGCCCTTTTTCTTCTGAAGACCAGACGATATTCATCGCACTTTTGAGGCGAACTAGCGCGTTAGAGGCAAAGTAAGAGAGGTATGTTGGATCATTATTTAAGATCTGATAAAGGGGAGCGGCAGGGATCAAGTAGATTAATGACTCTTCAATAGCGGTTATCGTATATTCTTTATTTGCAGGTGTTTGCGCATCAAGAAAAGTAAAACCAAAGAGATCTTCACTCGCTAAACGCGCTTTTAATGTGCCATCTAATTTCCGCTGCTCTACTGCCCCAGTACGTATAATATAAAGACATTGATCATTTTTATCAGACGAAAACGTTATCTGCTCACCAACAGAAAGAAAAGTAACCTCAATACTCATTGCAATTTCTTTGACAATAGATTTAGGCAATTTATCGAAAGGATCAATCTGTTCAATAAAATGCAGAATATTTGGCATCAATGTCGTCGACATCACAATGTCCTCTTATGTAATACTCAGCCTTGAATAATACTGTATTCCCTAATGTTGATGTTATTTTAACTATCAGTCAGCGTTAAAATAGATTATTTTTCAGTAATATCATTATAGATTTTATTACTGGTATTCAATAGCCGAACATCTATTTGATTCAATGTGTAAAATTGACTATTCAGTTCAATATCATTAAGAACACGCTTTAATGAGTTCACCATAACTTCACGGTTTACATCATTGTCATCTAACATGGCAACACCGTTCGCTAAAGCTATCGCGATTGCAGTAATGTTGTGAGGTGTTAATAAACTCTGCTTTTGAAAAACGTCCGGCATATCATTCCACACGTCATTAACCAATTGGTTGGCTATCTGATGAGACGTTCTCTCTTCGGTTAAAATTATGTCATCCCCAATTAGTTGATTAATAATACTAACAACATCCTGTTTTTTTAAATTAGGTGAAACTGAAGCAAATATACCCACTAAGAATTACTCATCTTATTATGATTTATCTCTATATTATATCTCATTACAGTTAACTGCACTGAAAGATTTACTGATCATTGTAATTTTTATCTCTTTTTACGATGCCAACAACCTAACACCTGTAAAAATCAAGGGTATAATCAATCATTATCATATTTCTATCATTTAAAATAACTAATATCGGTAACTTAAAATAGCAAAAATCCCCCTTCTCTCTTCTCCATATTGAGCCTCTGCCGTTAAACCATAATTTCTCGTAATATTCCAATTGAGCCCCACTAAGCTAGCAAATTTACCATTGTTCTCTTGCTTAATTGAGTACGATAAGGTCTCCATACTTCCTTTATCTATAGTTAAAGTATCTTGAGATAAACTACTTGTATCCATATAGGAAGCACCAATATAAGCACTAAATACGCCCCAATGAAGTGTTTTGTATGACTTACCCACTCTGGGTGCCACCATAAAAGAGGTTGATGCTGTATTATCATCATCTGTTTTTGACCACGTATAACTGATAGGTAATAAAACAAAATAATTACGATAGCCAGCCACCAAATTCATGTTAATTCCTAAGTTACTTCCTTTCACTGAAGGAGAGAATCGATCTAAATAGATACTATTTTGACAACCATTTGGTGGATCAATATCGATATTTCCATGTGGGACAGGGTCTCGACCAGGAGAAAGATGAATACCTTGGCATGCCCGTGTAAACATAGCAGTCGGTACCGTAATCAATAAATCTGAATTCCCTTGAAACCGACCAACGTAACTACTCACTTCCATAAAAGGAAAAAGCCAAGCCGCAAACCGTAACTGAAGACTTTGACTTGTTATCTCTGGTTCACCAAAATCAACCATATCTAGATCATAAATATTACCGAGATCGAAATGATTAATTTGAACACCTAAATCACTAAAGCTAGCAGTCTGGCTCACAAGGTTAGGAATTAATGAAATGGTAAAAGGCAATGGAAGCTCAAATCCTAAATCTATAATATTTTGAGCATAAAAGGGTAAAATATGTTGCCATTTATTTACTGAGCCCGGATTATCTAATTCGTTCTTTTCCTCATAACTTAATGTTGGGTCAAAAACTGGAATAATATCACTTTGAACACTCCTATCTCTAGCTGTTTTATTGTTCATAATATTAATTTCATGATAATAATATTGATCTAAAATATTCAGATCTTCACTTGTTAGTTCATCATTAGCGTAACAATTAAATACTAACAAAGACGAAATCATTAATATTATACAGGCGATTATAATAGACATAAAAAACCAACTCTACAACAATAAAGTAATAATTAAAAAGACAATAACCAAGAGAAAACAAGTAATAAATAATTTAATAAACCAATAAATACATAGCCAACAACCTAGCAACTTCAAGTGTAAAATGATATTAATATTTAATTAAAAAGTAAGTTGTGAATTGATCACTTTTCCCCGTAGCCATTTATGAGGGATATCATTTTCTCTTGATGAATGCCAAATAATAGAAACAGGTAACTTATCTAAACCTAATGGTGCATTGAAATATTTTAAATTGAAGGCTCCACAAAGTTTCTTGGCTATTTCTTCGGTAACTAAACCGATTAATTCTGATTTTTCAATGATTGATAACATCTCTGTTGTCTCTTTTGCATACCAACGAATATCCCTTTTCCTCAATAAATTAAAGCTCAGAGCATGTTTAAAATTATCATCATGGGCAATATGAGTATGTACGGCATGCTTTTCTGCCATAAACTGTTCTGGTGATATATGACTACCCTTAATCCTAGGGTGCTCTCTAGCACAGACTACAACTAACTTATGATAACCCAAAGTATGGCTATTTAATGATGCTATATTTGGCCTGCCTATATTAATAGCAAGATCAAACTTATGGTTAATTAAATCATTTTCTAAGTTTTTATTTAATAATGACTGGGTTTCAATCGTAATATTTGGAGACTGTTTAATTAACTCCCTAGAAAAATTAGAGATCACGGAACTAAAAGAAACACTTAGTGTAGCTATCTTGAATTTACATTTAATAATTGCAGGATTAAACTCCTCAGTTGGAATCGTCAGCATGTAATTATTCATAATATTTGATAATATCGGAAATATTTCATAAGCATAAGGTGTTGGTTCAACACCATAATTTAATCGGTTAAAAAGTTGATCTCGATATATATACCGCAGTTTACTTAGGGCAGCACTTACCGCTGGTTGACTTAAATTCATTTTTTTTGCAGCGACAGATAAACTACGCTCTTCCATGATCATAATGAAGAATGGAATAAGACTTAAATCAGAATTTTTCATATTTAAATTTCCAAATGAAATCGTTCTATATTTTAAACAATGGTATACCCTTCATACTTGAAGTCACTAGGTTGTTGGCTGTATTCGTTCGCCCCAATCATAGAGTACACCTATACTCATGGGACCTTTTCCGCCGACTAGCAACTCCAATTATTTTAGGTATCGTTGAAGAAGATAAAAATACTAGCAACCTAGATATTTAAAATAAGAGAGGGATAGTTATTCCTACCTTAATAAATTAAACCTATTAAGGTAGGATAGAATTAATTATATTTAAATTTATTTATGGGTATTGAGTGAACATCTTATCAATTTCTGTAAATATTATTTCAGATCTATCTTTATCACTCATAAACTTCGTAATCTTTTTATTTGACACTCCACGCCATACGATCTGATTTTTATTTTTGTCGATTAACTCGATTACAATATTACCATAACTCTCTTTTTGATAAACTCGCTCAGACGAAGTCGCGACGCCAATGTTTTTTGTTGAATAACCAAAACTTACCGTCGGATTTCTAGATATGAGTTCTTCATTATTTTGAATACTCGGCTTTACCAGTAACGAGCTATTTTCAGATAACGCTAAGCCTTTCAATTCCAATTGCTGCGTCACAGCTTGCTTCATTCGCCCTTCATCAAGAGTTAATGGTTGGTCTTTATCAATATTAAAACTAAACGATTGATAACTCGTTAAATCAATTTGATGGTCACGATCGACCATAATTGATGAACATCCCGCAATGACTAACAATAGGAGTGATGATAAAAGTATTTTTACCTGTTTCATGCTAATACCTAAATAGTAATGAATAAAAAAATCACTTAAAGTTATCAGCGACAGCCTACAAAATTCAAGTGATTCTATTTATAGCAATTGTGAAAAGTGTATATTCGCTATTTAATGATCTAAATATAGATAATTTTGCCAACTTTTCATTCGAATTAGGACTTTTCTCATAATTGCAACATGAGAAAAGTGATCGGAATAAATCGCAATTTCAGCACTCGTACCGAGTGGTAAATGATATTGAGATAGATCATCCGTCACTTGAAGTTTCACTAACACCCGGCCATTAGTGTTAATTGTTGAAGCGCTCACTAAACCATTTCTAGATTGTACTTGTCCTTCGGTAATATTAGGAATAATCTCCAGAACTTGGCCTTTAAAGACTTTACCCGGTAGTCCTTTAAATAGAAATTCAGCGTCATGACCTTCTTCTAAACGCTGTAGCGAGTTCTGGCGAAAAGCACCGACGAAATATTTCTCTTCGCTATGAGTAAAGATCATTGAAGGAACTAATGGTAATGGGACTGCCATCATTCCTGGTCGTAATGTGACTTGAGAAACAAAACCATCAGTCGGTGCTCGCACAATGGTTCCATCTAAATTAAACTGCGCTTGAACTAATTCTGCTTTTAGTTTTGCAATTGTCGTATTTTCACCATTTATATTAGATTCATACGCTAGCTTTGCTTGTCTCTCTTTCGATTTCTGTGCTAATAAAAACGACTCCGCAGCTTTATAAGCTTGGTTTGCACTATCCACTTGCTGTTCTGTAAATGCGCCTTTTTTAAAGCTCTTCTGATAACGAATATACTTTCTTTTCGCTTCATCTCGTTCAGCTAATGCTTTTTGAGTGGTATTCTGTGCAGCCACATAAGCTGACTCTAACTCAAGAATATCTTGGCTAGCTTCTGCTAATTGTGCGTTGATCTTATTCACGGCCGCTAAATAAGGGGTATCATCGATTTTAAATAGTATATCACCCTTCTTTAGTTGTTCATTAGGTGTCGCTATCACCTCTATCACTTTACCGCGAACCGTCGGAACAATCGGTGTTGTGACATAAAATTGTCCACCTTTCTGAGTAAATGGGTGGTTATAGTTCATCAAAAGGACTAATGCGCCAACCAAAATAATACCACCTAAAACAGCCGTAGGCACACTCCACTTATTTAATGGAATATTAAATATTTTAAAAATAAAAATACACAATGCGGCATAAGTAAGAATTAACAATAGATCCATTACAAGTCTCCTGATCTGTTTTTCTTTAATAACTCAATTTCAGCCTGTAACTTATCCAGTTTCACTGACATTATTTCTAACTTATGTTGTTGATCATGTTGCTCTTCTTCTATTTTTTGAAAACCCCAACCACGATCTTCTCGCCATAACGTCGCCCAAATCCATAAAAAAGGCCATAGCGCATGAAGAGTAAATAAACTTACCCAGCCAGCAACATGTATCGCATCTTGATGAGGATGATTTCGCTCCTTCGATATCTCATAAGGAATATCATGAATCACAATCACACCATAAAAGATCACTAAGACAACAAAAATTAAGAGCCCCAGTGCAATATAATCTAACATTTGAAAATTACTCCTTTATTCAATTCTTTTAACTATAGTTGAAAACAATGACTTATCTATACTCTTCATGCTTGAATCTGCGTCGTTGTTGACGGTGGTTATTCGCTCAAATCTATTCTCATAAGAGCCTACTCACTTGCCGTCTACCTGCACTGATTTATTTCAGATATACGTTCTTCTTATGGCGTATCATTATTAGCATTGACATAACTAAATAACCGCATAACAAAATTCACTAAAGTCATTGATAATAGAATAAAAAAACCAATTATAAGTAACATTAGTTCATTATTAATA
This sequence comes from Vibrio sp. SS-MA-C1-2, assembly GCF_021513135.1. Taxonomy (NCBI): domain Bacteria; kingdom Pseudomonadati; phylum Pseudomonadota; class Gammaproteobacteria; order Vibrionales; family Vibrionaceae; genus Vibrio; species Vibrio sp. SS-MA-C1-2. Next base: position 1,637,560 of record NZ_CP090981.1, on the reverse strand, counting down.
AATAAATGATATCGATAAAAAAGAGCCAACTTATAAAAGAAAACAATAATTAACAGACTAATCATTAATAATTCTGTTTTCATGGATTTCAAGCATAAAGCACTAATAAAACTCCATAAAATCAATGCAACTTCAATAGCGAACTGCAATCTACTCGGGCGCTCTCCAAATGTAAAAATAATCAATAGGTAAAGAGTTAATATTGGTAAAGCAAGTAAAATGTTTAAAATCACATCTCCTCATACAAGTATCTGATACGGTCTATCACCGTTATTAATGATGCGATGAAGATTAACATCAAAAATTCAAATAACTCTAAAACTGATTAATTACATCACTTTTAGTTGATTTTTGATATAATTAATAAAACAATAGGTTATATAAGCAAAATAATTTGATAAATAATTAGCTGGGAAATTCAATCATGACTAAAAATCATTCCTATTTTATTCGAGCAAATGGTTTGTTCAATCTTTATCAGAATGTCATCCAAAATAAAAACTACCCACACACATCTCCAGAAAGTATTCCCTTATCTGCACTTAAGAATCCAATGAATTTATTGCCTGTTTCCGAGGTTTTTAAGTTATATAGAGAGCTAGAATTACAAACTCAAGATCCTGATTTTATGCTTAAAGCGGTAACGACATTTAAGGTAGGACAGCTTGATCCAATCGGACGCTGGATGTTTTCAAGTCATGACTTAATGTCAACAATCCGCAAAGTAAACTTTGGAATGGCTAATATTCAATCTGGTTCAACTTGGATTGCCAGCCCCACAGGTTCTATTACCAAATGGTGTTATAAAAATCGATATAACTCAGGAGAACTGACTGTCCATGATAGTATTCGTGTTGCTGTTTTTATGAACTCGATATTGAAAATGTACTTAGGAAATAAATTTACTCCAATGCGAATTATGTTTTCAGGATCCCGTAATAGTGCCCTTTATCAAGAGTATTTTAACTGTGATATTGAATGGAACCATCATCAAACTGAAATTTGGTTTCATTCAAATGTACGAACAATATTAAAACAACACAGTCAGGATAATAAACAAAATTTGTCTTTAACCTTTGATGATTTAGATAATTTTCTCAATATGCCTCAACCTGATGATGACACCAAAATAGCCTATGAACTGATAAATTACTCATGTCATTTTGGATTACCCACCTTATCAAAAGTCGCTGAATTACTGGGTATATCCACTCAACAATTACAACGCCGCTTTTTTAAATATGGCCACAACTTCTCAGAGATATGCGGATTTGTATTAAGTAATAAAGCAGTAAAATTATTAACAGATTCTATATCGATTGAAGATACTGCTGTTTTATTAGGCTATAGCAATGTGGCGAGCTTCAATCAGATGTTTAAAAAATATCGAGGGATAACGGCAGTTCAATTTGTAAAGTCATTAAACTAAAAAAAGCCCCAATCATATATACCCTACCCTTAAGGTATATATGATTGGGGCTTATCCACTTTTCGCCTACGAGCAATTTCAATGTTTTTGGGAGCAAGCTTTAGCGATAATATTTAAAATAAACAAATTACAGCGAATAAATATAGTATATCTGCGACTTCATTCGAATGATTATTCCTCGAATGACATTAAGAAAATCTAAGAACCCTATTGGTTTTTCTGCGGCAACCCAAGCTAAACCGACAGAACCAACAGGGATATCATGTTGGCTATCTTCATTAATCTTTAAGCGAACAAAGTGATGTTTATTCATTAAGTTTTGTCCGGTCGTTGTTCGAACAGAAGTCTCTCTTGCTAACAAACTCGCTTGAGATTCGCCTGTTGCTTCAATAATTCCTTCAACTTCTGCCGAGAAAATCTTGCCTGGGTAAACGGCGGTAGCAAACTCAGCCGCTTGCCCTACTTTTACATTTCGAATCGCTTGATGATTGACTCGCATTAGTACATACTTTTCATTGGTATACATCTGCATACGAGGTACGACACCCACATATTGACCAGGACGTAAAGTAAAGTTTGTGACATAACCATCAGTTGGCGCATAAACTTTAGTTTGCGATAGATTCCAAAGCGCTTGTTCATAATTTGATTTAGCTTGCTCCATTTCAGCTTGACGAGTCTCAATAGCTAACTCAGCTTTATCTATTGCTAGTTTCTTCTGTTCAGCAACAACTTTACTACGCTGTTCTTTAACTTGAAGGGTATTTAACTCACTGGCTGACTTCTCAACTAATGTGTCTTGCTCATCAAGCAGACTCTCTGTTATTGAGTGTTTAGAGGCGCTATTTTGATCATGATAACGTTTCAGCGTTGCTTCTTTCCAGGTTAAATCTTCTTTTGCTGAAATAATTTGACTGCGATTAATATCTACATCTTTTAACGCCAATTGATGATCCGTTATCGCAATTAATTTATCTTCTTTTGCCGTTAAATAAGCCGATTTAGCAACAGAAAGTTGTGCTTTAGTTTTATCGACTGCAATTTGATAAACATGGTCATCTAGGCTGTAAATTAATTGCCCTTTTTCTACCTTTTGATTCGGATTAATATAAACATGGTCAACATTACCAACCACTTGTGTAGAACCTGGTCTTAATTGAATATGTGGCGATTGAACAATCGATCCACCGCTTAAATCCATCGGAGCCCAAGTAATTAAACCAATCCAAACAAAAGCCAACCATGAACCACCACCAATATAAGCAAAAGCTTTAAAAGGGGCATTCCATGGAACACCAACTAAACGCAGTAAGTAAATAAACAGAGCCCAAACAGCTAAACCTTCTAACATGATTTGTCCTCTTTTTTATTCTCTGCATGCCAAATATCACGAAAACGGATCACTAACTCTTTTGCGTCCACCAATGCCACAATAACGGCAATAACCCAAACCCAATGCCATATAAAACCAATCCAAGTTAAAGTAGTGATCAGTGCAATCTGTTGATGTCCTTTCTGGTTTGCTTTATGGATCGGATACTCGTGAAAACGCCAAAAACCGATACCTATCGCAGCGACAGTTGCGATCAATACCACGCCAGCCACCACATGTAATCCAGTATCAAAACCAGTACCAACGAAGGGCATAGAAATTAAACTCATTTATTGTCCTTATTTGCATAACATATTGACCATATACGCAAAATAATTGGAGTTGCTAGTAGGCGGCAAGTGAGTTAGGCCCCATGAGTATAGATAGACTATATAATTAAGGCGAACGAACACAGACAACAACCTAGCAACTTCAAGTAAGACGAGTATATATCCCTTCTTGTTTGTAATGATTAGAGGGTATGTAAAATGCTAATCAATAGTAAAAATATCTTATCTTTTAATTTTATTACAATATTAAATAATTCAAATACGAAATAATTCCAATATAAAACAATAAGAAATCGATAAGTGTAGTCTAATCAAAATATGAACAAGAGGGAGCTAGTAAAAATACTGGTTAATAAATAAAAGTTATAACAAAATATTTCAACGCATTTTATTTATATATATAGCGTGGATTTTATGAACATAAAATAGAAAGCCGATACTGATCATTACAATCAATACCGGCTTTATACTAAGATAATTTGAAACTGTTGGCTACATTCTTATTCTGTACCCTTCATACTTGAAGCTGCTAGGTTGTTGGCAGCATTCGTCCGCCCACTAGCAACTCCAATTATTTTAGATATATTACCCTTCAAATAACCAATTATGCCAACTCTGCATACGTAAAATAACTTTACGAATAATCGAGAACATCTCCCAATGTGGAGAATAAACGGCAACATGGGCATCAGTTCCAATAGGTATTGGCATCCCCTTCAATAATTCAGGCTGGTCAATTTCAACGCGAACTAAAATACGTCCTTCTTGTTGCAACATTAAAGGATCAATTAAGTGCCCACTCGCCGACACTGAGCCTTGAGAAAATATATCATTAATTTGAGTCACTTTTGCTTTGTAAGCATGACCAGGGATGGTCGCAAAGGTAATTTCAGCCGGATAGCCAACTTTTAAATATCTTGCAGGTGATTGTTTAAATGCCGCAAAAATAATCTTATCTTCATCATGAACAAAAGTTAAGTTACCTTGAAATGGTACTGAACGACTTTTCATTCCTGGTCGTAATAACATTTGAGAAACGTAACCATCTGTAGGTGCTCGTACAACCGTTGAATCCAAATTAAATTGATCACTCTGTTGCTGAGCTAATAAAGATGCACGTTGAGCCAAGGCTTCATCAAGTTGATTGGTAATATTATCAACTGATTCTTGTGACGCAAAGTCCGTTTTATTCAAGTTCTGGTAACGAGCTAATTCTGTTTTGGCATATTTAATTTCAGCATCTACTTTTAAGATATCAGCTTTTGTACTGTCTAGCGCGGCTTTAAAAGGTGTAGGATCAATTAAATAGAGTGGATCCCCCTTCTTAAGCGGTTCATTACCTTTGATATAGACATCCGTCACTAACCCTCTCACCTCAGAGGTAATCGGTGTCGTGACACCCACTACTCGAGCTAAACGAGAGACTGGTTGATACATTGCCATATACAAGAAAATCCAGCCAAGCAAAAAAGCGCCAATAACAACCGCCGTGGTTAAGGTCCAACGATTTTTTGGCACCTTAAACACGCGAAAGACAATAACACAAAGAGCAACATAACTAAGTGTAATGAGTGTCTCCATTATTTACTCTCCTGCTGTTGCTCTAATTTTTCTATCTTTTGTTCTAGTTTTAGAAGCTTTTGTATTAATAGCTGTGAGTCAATATCTGTCCCTTTTTTACTTCCAGCCCAGTTCTCTTTTTCAGGATCATAAAGCATGGCCCAAATCCATAAAAACGGCCAAATCGCATGAAGGAAAAAAAGACTAACCCAACCTGCCACATGGATTGCATCTTGATGTGGATGATTACGCTTCTTCGCTAATTCATAAGGGATATCATGAATGGCAATTAATCCATAAACTAATATTAAGATAACAATAAACAGTATTGCCAAAGATGCATAATCTAATGTTAGGTTCATTACTACTCTCTTTTATTTAACAAACTAGTCTCTCAGTATAGTTCAATACTATAAAACTTTTCTCATAGAGATCAAGAAAATAAAATAACAGTAAGTCATTATTTGATAAGGTAATTATTCTTATAATTTAGAGTAATAACTGGTTTTTAATAGGAATAATACATAGACGAATTATATATATTATTCTAATGAGATTATATTCAATAGTCGCCAATGAAATACACGCCTATTTCACCTTATTATTCGCAATACCATAAGGGATATGAACCAGCGCTAAACCTTGTTCATCTGCATCAAGGTGTACCATTTGATCATCAAAAAACATATCTGGTTTTAAGGTTTCAAATATTCTTGCTTTCTTTAAACCAGCAAGAAAAAATGTTTCATCCGCAAAAACCCCCCAAGTGTATAACGTCGTAATCACTCTCTCATGAGCTGGAGCCCCACGAGCCGTCACGATCGATGTTCTAAGAACTTTTTTATAATTTGGATCTTCACTCTCTTTTTGTGATTCTAATTGCTGAATCCAAGATATCTGTTTAAAAAATTTCGCTAATGGACCTGGAGAGTGTGAAATATTGGCATTTTTAGTTTCAAAATTTTGAAATTTATCAAGATCACCTTTTTTATATACAGATTCAGACTCATCATCAACAACAACACCATCAAAATCAAAAGCTAGCTTCAATATATCACCATTACTGTCACCCATATGGTCATAATTAAGCACTAAACCCGCTGGGAAACCTTTATTTATAGCAAGATCAATACTCGTTCGGTTCGTTGATAAAAAGAGTGACACATTGAAGGCAGGAATATAGTCATGCGGCTCCCCACCAGAAAGAAAGACAGCTCGACTAATTGGTAATTTATAATGTTCAATAGAACGAAAGACTCGACGTCCCGCTTTCACTGAATTCTTCGATAACACCACAACTTCAACAACTTCTTTCCCAAGTTGATGATTAAGTGAGAGCAGTTTTTTTACAAAATTAAATGCCGGCCCACCTTTAAGCGGTGTATCGACTCTCTCTTCTTGATATTTTTCAAATGCTTCTGTGCCATTATTAATAAAAATATCTGAACCATCTCGTTGGTCAAACAAAGCACTAGAAGTGACAGCGACCACTAATTTATCATTAATTGTTTCGACAAAATCATTATTACTCATCGTTTACATCTCTATAATCTCATACTCATTAAAGTATAAGATAATTTTCCTCTTTACCATCAAGATTTATTAATAAGTAGTTAAAGTGGATGACGACGACTCGTTGAAACAATACATATTCGCAAAGAACAGGAATTTATAAATGAGCAGCAAAGAAAGGAGGTGTACTTGCATGAATGGAAAATAGAAAAGCCGCTGTGTGATTAAACACCGCGGCTTTTATCAATCGATTTTAAAATCTAAAAATTTGTTCAATTATAGCTTTTTAGATATCACAGCAAAGAAGAGGATAATACCAACACCAACCATCATGATTGCGCCTTTACCACTCTCAAATCCACCCTGAATGCCTGCGAATGCAACAATCGCGATAGCAACAGGAATGATGTACTTAACTAATGTGTACCAAAGGCCAAATAATGGGAAAGATACTTCGCCGTCATTAGTGATCTCTTTTTCAAGATCTTTACGATTTAATCTCCAACCTGCGTAGATACACACTAACATGCCGCCGATTGCTAAGAAGATCTTATCTGTTAATAGGTCAAATACATCAAATGCACCCGTTCCGAATAACTGAGGACCTAGCCCACCGATAGAAAGTGAAGCGAAGATACAAAGAACAGCCATTACCGCACTTGCTGTAAATACTGCTTTTTTACGCGTCATCTTTTTCTCATCGATTAAATAAGAAACCACAACTTCTAATAGAGAAACCGAAGACGTTAATGCCGCAACACTCAAACCAATGAAGAATAGTAGAGCGAACAACATACCGACAACGCCGCCCATTTCAGCAAATATCTGAGGGACAACAACAAAAACAAGACCAGGACCAGCAGCAGGTTCCATGTTGAAAGCAAACATTGCAGGGAACATTGCAACACCAGCAAGGATTGCAACACCAGTATCCATTGCAGTTACCATTCCGGTCGTTTGAACTAGATTCTCTTTCTTCTTAATATAAGAGCCGTAAGTAATCATACAACCCATACCAAGACTCAGAGAGAAGAATGCCTGACCTAATGCAGCTAGAACAACGCCACTATCAACTTTAGAGAAATCTGGCTTAAATAGGAATTCTAGACCTTTCTCAGCACCTGGTAACATAAGTCCTTTCACTGAAACAATAATCAGGATAATGAACAGTAAAGGCATTAACACTTTACCTGCTTTTTCAATACCACCAGAAATACCACGGATAACAATAAAGATGTTTAATAGAAGGTATAATCCCATCCATAGTAACGGTTGTACAGGATCAGAGATGAAGCTACCAAAGCTATCACCAATCGCAGCTGGCGTGCTTAGTAAGCCTGAACCTACTTTATAGATATAAGCAATTGCCCAACCACCAACAACCGGGTAGAAGCCCATAATTAATAGACCACTAAATACCCCTAACACACCGGTAAATGCCCAACGACGGTCTTGCGACTTAAAAGCACCTACTGCAGAAAGACGTGTCTTACGACCGATAGCAAATTCAGTCAACATAACGCTGAAACCGATGAAAATAACAAACAGAAGATAGATAAGTACAAACGCACCACCACCATTCTCACCTGCGGTGTATGGGAATTTCCAAATATTACCTAAACCAACAGCAGAACCTGCTGCTGCCATAACGAAACCTAATTTTGATCCCCACGTATCGCGTGGAAACTCACCTGCATTATTAGCCACTGTTATCTCTCCAAGATTATTTTCTATTTTTTCTATTTTTTCTATTTTTATACTTACAGCAGAAAAAATCGTACATCCATGTTTACACCAGTTTAAAATGTTGCTTTCACAATGAACAAACTAAGTAAACCAGTTTATGATCAATATTGGAACCCCAAAAAGAATTTTTTATAAAAATAAATGATAATTCATGACTATTAGTTCAAAAAACAATCTAAAAACTCACTTTGAACTTAAACCACAAAAATACGAGCATAAAAATCAAACAGCAAACATTAAACTGTAAACTTATGTCTACACCATTAATTGAAAATTTACTGCTTAACACCTGCCATTTTCAGCCTATAAAAAAGGGGTGTCAAATTGACACCCCTTTAATCTATAACATTTTGGTGACATTTAACACACAAACATCACCATTTATGAATATTTAGAATAATAACTCAAACCAATATTCAATCTGTTTCTCTACAAATATAGAGTGATTAATCTGAATATATTTACTGATAAAACTTAAATTCTATGATGCTTGTTTATCTATATTAAAATGGGATTAGACTTAACATTATCAGCTAAATAAATAGTCTTTTTTAATTTATACCCCAAATATCTTTTAACTTATATCCCAGATAATTGGAGTGACTAGTAAGCGGGAGTTCCAATTACTTTAGGTATATATACCTAAAATAATTGGTGTTGCTAGTTGGCGGCAAGTGAGTGAGGCCCCATGAATATAGGTGTACTCAATGATTGGGGCGAGTAAGTGCAGCCAACAACCTAGCGACTTCAAGTATGAAGGGGATAACGTGATTGAACTATCGTTATAAAACTTAGCCACCATTTAAAACTAATTTCTCAGTATCCAAAAGATCATCAAATAAAAAATCTGTTGAATAGATAGTATTGTACTATTTGTCTGCCAAATAATTCATTAAATCAGTCAATTGCTCTACCGTTTTTAAATTTTTAAATATAATTTTATACTTACCATTAACCACGAAGGTTGGAATACTATTAATACGGTAATATGACTGTTCTTTATCCCATTTTGCCACTTTTTCTGCTACTACTGGGCTTTTTGCTGCTTTATCAAACGACGCGGCATCGACACCATTTGCTACTAATATTGTTTTAATATCTTGCAATGTTGCAACTGAAGGCCCTTTTTCTTCATGACCTTTTGGTGCTGAATGGTGATCATGATTGCCGCCCATCGCTTCAAACATCACCTCTTTTAATCGGGCATCATCTTCAATTCCCATTTCTTGCATAATAGCAAACGCTTCAACCACGGCTTTTGACGTTTGATTCTGTGCATAATCAACATGTTTTTGATTAAAAGATATGTCTTTATCCAGTTCAGGCTTGATCAATGGTAAGTAACGGGTCTCCATGTTGTAGCAGTTTCCGCAATAAAAAGAGAAATACTCCGTCACAGTTGGTGTTTTTGTTTTTTGAACAGGGAAAACTTGATAATGCACACCTTCTTTAAACTCACTCGCAGAAACAGAAACACTAAACAGTGCCGCTAAAAGAAGAACGCCTTTAATAAATTTTTTCATTACAACTCCATTATGTTATCGTTTTTATTCAATGGTTAGTGAAAGTACAGTTCAACGAATCGAACTCAAGCCGGAGACTAGCATAAATAGTCACTAGGTTTAATGACTCTTTTACTAAAATGTGTAGTAGGTAAAGTTCCACTATCGGTATTTTGTTGTAAAGGATATAATACAGAATTATTTTTCAATAGATTTCATTAATATGGATATGACAAATCAAGCTGCCAAATCACCGTCTATTGCGATTATTGGTGGTGGCGTTTCTGGTGCAACAGCAGCACTCTACCTCAGCCAGCAGGGGTATAGTGTTACACTGCTTGAAAAAGGGACCGAACTGGTCAGTGGCCCGCCAATTTGTCACCTTCACGCGGGTGGTAATTTATACCGAGAAATATCAACTGAACAATGTTTAGCGTTATTAGATCAATCGATTGAAACTATAAATTATTATCCTGATAGTGTGAATGTTCGCCCAACGGTGATTGCTATTCCTAAATCTGATCCTGCTGATCCTGCAAGTTTACTGCCTCGATTAGAGAGTATTACCGCTCATTATCAAAAACTAATTAAGAAAAGCCCTGAAAATCAACGTTTAGGTAAGCCGAGTCAGTACTTTCAACTCTACACGAAACCTCAACTTCAAGCTTTAGCACAGCAACAACAGCCCGACTTACCAACGAGTAATGATGAGTGGTTGATTCCCTTCGCTAAATATACCGATTTAAATGCACTAAAATATCCAGTAGTAATGGTGCAAGAGTATGGTTTGAGTGTTTTCCGTCTGGCGTCAACGATCGAGCTCAAGCTAAAGGCACTGTCTAATTGCTCACTTTTCACTAATAGCCAAGTCACAACAATTCATCGCAATGATAATCACTGGTCAATAGAATATGATCAAGACGGCAAACAATACCAAATTGTCGCAGATTATTTGATCAATGCCGCTGGTTTTAAATCTGGAACGATCGATCAACAAATTGGTGTTAACTGTTCTCGTTTTGTTGAATTTAAAGCAGCTTATGTCACTCAGTGGCAATGTAAGGAAAACTGGCCAGAAGTTATTTTCCATGGTCAACGTGGCACACCTCAGGGAATGGCCCAGTTAACACCTTATGCCGATGGTCATTTTCAACTCCACGGTATGACAGATAATATCACTCTATTTAAAGATGGTTTAGCCTCTTCCAGTAAAAGAAACCCGCAACCAAATTTACCAACTCAACTAGAGAACAAAATCAATAACGGCTGGCAACCTGAAACGATTAAACAGAGAACAGAAGCCGCCATTGATCATCTAAGCCAATACATCCCGGCGTTTCATACCGCACAACTTGCCAGTCAACCTTTATTTGGTGCACAACAAGTACCCGGCAATGATCCTTCTCTTCGAGCAGCCGATGTTACCTTCTCTATGAATAACTATGCCAGAATTGAAATTGTAAAAGCTTCTTCTGCCCTCTTGTCCGCAAAAAAAATAGCGATAAAACTTCAACAAGATTTCATATCACCTCAACCTAAAGAGGAGATTAATATTCCATCAAAAGCGATCAATTTACGTGCAGAAGAGATTGCAATTTCCCGAGGTTACCCAAAAGCTTTAGCAACAAAATCTACATTATTTTCATATCGTTAAAATATTATTGACATTCAAAGTCATGACATGGATTAGAAGAAAACAAGTCATAGAGGGATCGTGCAAACACTTAGCAGCCAAAGATTCAAATATCCGATTCATACTTGAATGTACTATACCCAAAGTAATTGGCGTTGCTAGTCGGCGGCAAGTGAATGAGACCCCATGAGTATAGGTGTACTCTATGATTGGGGCGAATGAGCGACGCCAATGATTTCAAGTATAGACTTAACTAACAAACAGATAGAAACACGCATATATAGTCAAAAAAAATGAATAAGTATTGACAAAAACCAAAGATAAGTTTAATAATACTAAAACAATAACTATAATGATAATTCATGGGTTTACAAGTGAAGAACAGTAGAATAAAAAAAGAATTACTAAGTTCAGTTATTATCATGGCTGCATTTTTATCTATTAGTAATTTTGGTGATATCCCACTAGAAAAATTTAACTTCGCTGTTGAAGTGTTGCTAGTAATTGTCGCTATGGCCGTTTTAATGCTCTTTGAAGGACGAATATCCACCAGTATTTTAAGTACCATTTTAATCATTAAAGTTGCTTATGATGTCTATGTTTCGATTAAACTTTTTGACTACTTTAATCCCACTACTCTTATCTCTTTGCTTTTATTCTATCTCGCCTTCCTTTGTTTAATTTTATTTGATAAATATAAGAACCGAGCATCTTTACTTCGCTTTAGTTAATCGCTATTTCCAAGTGTTAAGAATATAACCATAGATACAGAATTATTATTACTTTGTCGTATTTATTCAATTATCTAAAGATGCTATTCGTTACAATAGATCTTGAAATCATTAAATAAATAGGTCATTTGGAACATTATGTCTCGATCACAAAATGAAATACTCTTAGCGTTAAAGCAAGGTAAAGCGATTCCATTCTCTGAGAGTTTATCTATCCAACTAATACAACCTGCCGATCTGGCGGACATCATCACGATGTTAGCGGATGATCGTGTTAATCAATATCTATTCTTTGCCCCTGCCCCCGATGAACTTTATCAAGGCTTTTTTGGCCCGATCATTGAAAACACCGAGCAAGCAATAAAAGATCAGTGCTGGCCAGATAACCCGACCTTCATTATTCGTAACCAACAAGGGAAATACATGGGCATGACAGCGATTACCGCCGTGATGTTTATGGAAGGCAATTTTGAATTGGGTTATCAACTCCCATTTCACGCTTGGGGACAAGGCATCGCAACCAAGGCATGCCAATTAATGACTGAGCTTGGCTTTACTCAGCTCGATGCGCATAAAATCAGTGCTGATTGCTATGGAACTAATATTGGTTCTTATAAAACGTTAGAAAAGTGTCACTTTGTTCAAGAGGGTTGCCAAAAAGATTACTTTAAAACTGACGCAGGTTTTGATGACAAACTTTACTACGGCATAACTGAAAAAGAGTTCAATGCGCTGAAAAATGCTTTCTAGCTTTTGAAATAACAAACCACAGAACTTTTATCTCTACCTAAAATAATTGGCGTTGCTAGTCGGCGGCAAGTGAGTGAGACCCCATGAGTATAGGTTTTCTATATGATTGGGGCGAACGAATACAGCCAACAACTTAGCGACTTCAAGCATGAAGGGGATATTTATTTTTATCCACTAGCTTCAAACCGATAGTGGATAGACCTTCTTAAATCGTTCAAGCACTAACAGTGAATCTTCAGTAAAAGGCACATCAATACTTTTTGTATAATGGGTAAAAAAGGTTAAATGTGCATCTCGCCACCATTGATAGCTTCGATCACCCTCACCTTCCGCAGCGGCAAACTCTGCCGTTACCTTGTTAAATGGAGACAAACTAATTTCGGTTAATTCAATAATACAGACCGGATTTTGCTGCCAATCTAAAACGACCGTTAGTCCACCAACTTTAGGCAGTGGCTCATTTTCGGCATCATAACCCGCCTTTAAACTGCATGACGCGGTTTTAGTCCCTTCATTGATCAATCTTGCGCATTCATTGGCATTGTATTCATCAGCACAAAAATATTCAGCAATGACCTGCGGCACACTGTTTTTCTGCTCTGTCGTTAACAACTGTAAATATTGCTCTAAATATGCTTTATGTTGCTCCTGCATTTTGTTACCTCCTCTGTTTTAAAGTATTATTTAAAATAACTCATCAATTTTTAATTATACCTACCAAGTTCCAAATCTAACCTTGTCTATAAGAGACAAAATCAAAACTGTATTGTGAGACTAAAAAGTAATGTTCTGTATATTCAAATGGTTGATCATTGCTTAATAGACCAACGGCATCAATTTTTAAAATTGGCGTTCCGACAGTAATCGCTAACTTATCAGCGACAATATCATCCGCAACAATCGGTTTAGCACTCTGTTTGCTGAGTTTTATCTTTAGCCCTTTCTGTTGCTCAACATACTGATATTTAGAGTTTCGCATCACCTCTATATTAAGGTCTGGAAACAGAGCAACAGGCATATAGGTATGTTCTAGGACTTCAGGCTTATCATTAATCAAGCGTAATCGACGAATAGAGAAAATCTCATCACCTTCATTAATCGCCAGTTTTTGTGCAATCGTCGGTTCTGCTTGCTGTAATTCAAAGGTAATAATTTTAGAGCTCGGCGTTTTTCCTTGTGCCGTCACTTCTTCATTAAAGCCATTTAATTCAATCGCATTATGCTGAACTTTCGGCGCTTTAATATAGGTACCACTCCCGCGAACACGATACAGTAAATCTTGATCGACCAAGACTTTCATTGATTTTCTAATCGTGACTCTGCTGACTTGATACTGTTCTTGTAACTGCTGTTCAGTCGGTAAAATACTTCCTTCCACCAGCACGCCATCACGGATCTGTTCAATCAGATCATCTGCGATTTGTAGATAACGCGGTTTCTGCACGATATGTTCTCTTATTAATGCTTTACCGCAGAATAACAAATTTATGATCAATAATACATTTTCAAACCTTATTTAGTGATTAATGTGATCAATTACACAAATGTATTCTTAAAGTATCACTCACCACTTTTGTTCGTAATACTTTTAAGATACATTTAGCCCAAGTTAAACAACACCTCAGAATTTGTAATAGAGAGAACTTTATGAAACGTCAAAATTTAACCGTTGTTGGTGCAGGTAGTACTTATACACTAGGTATGATGAACAGCTTAATTGCAGAGAAAGAGACTTTTCCTCTGAAACGTGTTGTTTTTTATGATATTGATGCAGAACGTCAAGAATCTAATGCAAAGGCAACTGAGATTCTATTCCGCGAGCACTACCCAGAAGTTGAAGAATTCATCTACACAACGGATAAAGAAATTGCCTTCTCAAACTCCGATTTCTTCTTTATTCAAATTCGTACTGGCGGTCTCGCTATGCGTGAAAGAGATGAGCAAATTCCTCTTTCGCATGGCTGTGTCGGTCAAGAGACGTGTGGTGCAGGTGGTATGGCGTATGGCCTGCGTTCTATTGGCGATATGATTACGTTAGTCAATGAAATCCGTCACTATAGCCCAGAAGCTTGGATTCTGAACTACACCAATCCTGCTGCTATTGTTGCTGAAGCCCTAAACCGTGAATTCCCTAACGATAAGCGAATTCTAAATATTTGTGATATGCCCGCTGCAATTATGGTGAGCTACGCACAAATCTTAGGTTGTGAATTCTGGGATCTCGTACCAGAGTACTTTGGCTTAAACCATTACGGTTGGTTTACCGGTATTCGTAATAAACAAGGTCAAGATCTAACAGATGAAATTAAAAATATCATTCTAAATAAAGGTATTACTGCCGTCGATCCTGAAATTGCTGACGATCCATCTTGGCAAGCAACCTTTAAGAACATGAAAACCATGTTAGAAGATAACCCTGAATTTCTTCCTAACACTTATCTTCAATACTACCTCTACCCAGAGAAAATGGTTTCAAAAGAAGATATCAACAATACCCGTGCACGCCAAGTTATCAATGGACGTGAAAAACGTGTATTTGAATTAAACCAACGCATTATTGATGCCGATACGACTGAAAATGAAACACTGCATGCTGATATTCACGGTCGCTACATGGTTCGAGTTGCTGCGTCTTTAGCTTATAACATGGGTGATACTTATCTTGTTATCGTTCAAAATAACGGCATCATTTCAAACTTACAAGATGACGCAATGGTTGAGGTTCCAGCATCATTAACAAATAAAGGCCCTCAGCCTTTCGCAGTAGGTAAGATCCCAACATTCCAAAAAGCGATGATCGAAAGCCAACTAGGTTATGAAAAATTAGTGGTTGATGGTTGGTTTGAAGGGAATAAACAGAAATTGGTTAACGCATTAACGCTTAACCGTACAGTTATTAATGTCTCAACAGCGAAAAAGATTGTTGATGACCTATTAATAGAAAACAAGCCATATCTACCACAATTCTCAAAATAATTATAATAACAAATACTTAATAGAGCCTTCACCTTTCGCGATTATTTGCTCGAGGGCTCTACCTTTATTAACCATACTTTCAATTCCAATGATGAGGTTTCAATGAAAGATATGATTCAGCGTTTTGGTGCAGCAATGTTTGTACCTGTATTACTTTTTCCTGCAGCAGGGATGTTGCTTGGCTTTAGTGTCATGCTTCTTAATAAAGATCTGTTCCCTTTCGCGGTTGAGGGAAGTGCTTGGTTTAATGTTTCAACCATCCTACTTCAAGCATCTTTAGCTGTATTTAAAAATATGCCATTAGTGTTTGCATTAGGTCTACCTATTGCATTAGCTAAAAAAGCATCTGGTCGAGCGGTTCTTGCCACTTTTGTCTCTTACATTACTTTTAACTACGTAATTGGTGGTATTTTACAGTTTTGGGGACCAAGTTTTGACATCAACTATGTTGCTGGCGAAATGGGTTTAACTGAAATTGGCGGTATTCTAACATTAGACACTTCACTACTTGGTTCAATTCTAATTGCATCGATCTCAGTATGGGTACATAACCGTTACTTTGATAAGTCACTTCCAGACTGGGCAAGTGTCTTTGGTGGTACACCATTAGTGGTGATAATCAGTTTCCCAATCATGGTTTTTGCCGCGATTGTCACTTGCTTTGTATGGCCATCAATCCAACACGCTATTACTGGTTTACAAACCGTCATTATCAACTCAGGCACGATGGGTGTTTGGTTATTCGCATTCCTTGAGCGTTTACTGATCCCAACCGGTCTTCACCACTTCATCTACGGCCCTGTATTCTATGGTCCTGTTGCTGTTGATGGTGGAACTGTTGCCTATTGGATTCAACACATCGCTGAGTTTGCTGCAAACCCTGCACCACTAACAGAACAGTTCCCACAAGGTGGCTTAATGTTAACAGGTATGGGTAAAGTCTTTGGTTGTACTGGTATTGCATTAGCGCTTTACTCTACAGCTAAAAAAGAGAACAAAAAAATGGTGGCAGGCCTAGTTATCGGCGCAGCTATCACCGCAATTCTAACCGGTATTACAGAACCGATTGAATTTACGTTCTTATTTATTGCACCTATTCTATTTGTTATTCATGCACTACTTTCAGCAACCATGGCAGCCATTGCATTTTCAATGGGACTATCTGGGAACTTCCAAACAGGTCTAATCGACTTTATCTTCCAGAACTGGTTACCTTTAGGGGCTAACCACTGGCAGGTTTATGTTATGCAGGTGATTTTAGGATTAGTTTTTGTCGGAATCTACTTCATTGTCTTCCGTACATTAATTATCAAACTGAATATCTTAACCCCTGGACGCGGTAATGCTAAAGCGAAACTGTACAGCAAAAAAGACTTCAAAGACGCGAAAACTCAAGGTGGTATTGAAACCGCAAAAGCTGAAGCATTCATTGAAGGTTTAGGTGGTAAAGATAACATCGAACTACTAACTAACTGTGCAACTCGCTTACGTATCAAGGTGATTGACCCAGCAAAAGTTGCAGAGACTGAGTATTTCCAAGCTCAAGGTGCAGTGAATGTGGTGCGTAATGGTAATAGCTTCCAAATCATTGTTGGCTTAACGGTTCCTCAGGTGAGAGAACATATGTCACAAATGATTAAGATCTAATTCAACACCCGAAAAGTATTTTTAAATCATCAACGAGTTGTTTCTATCATGAAGCAACTCGTTTTTTTGTGTGAATGAACAAGCGATCAATCAGACAGTTCGCTCTTTCATTAACTATAAATAATCGGAATATCTTTCCAATTTGTTGTAAAGTGAGGTGAGAGGTACTGCTGCCTCATCGCCCATTTTTGCTCAATACCTTGTCCAGCGATAAACAGGGTATTTTGACCATACTTCTGATTCAGTCCATCTAATGCGGTCATCAAAGATCGATTATCATCAGGGATAAAAAGATCACTCTGGACATGCTGTTCCTTTACCAAACCGATTAACCCTACGCCGACTTTTTGATATTTAACTTCGGGACGAAAGAGTTGAGGTACAAGCTTCGATACCGCTTGAGAAATAATTAAACTATCGGCTGTAGGTTGTGCAAATTGATATAGAGCCTGTAACCTAACATTAGGGCGATCGAACGCGATATCTCCAGCAAAAATAACCAATGCTTCAGCACACTGTTTTTTCTTTCTTAATTTATTCGCGGCAATCTGACTATGTTTAATTAACGCTTGTTGTAGATCATCTAAACAGAAAACCGGTTGACCTAAGGTTCGTGTGGAAAAAATTTGTCGATTTTCTTCTTCAACAGCGTGCCAATGAATACAAGCTTCACCTTTGAGTTCTCTCACCGTCTCACAGAGAGTGCGATTAAATTCCGCCTTAATTCTATCAAATGGATAACGAGTTAAATCTAATGCGGTTTTGATCCCCAATACGTTTAAGCGCTGAGTCAATCGACGACCGATCCCCCAAACATCATCAATTGGCGTTATCGCGAGCGCCTGTTCAATCACCTCAGCTGAATTGAATAAACAGACACCTTGCTGTTGTCGCTGTTTTTTTGCTAATCGATTTGCTAATTTTGCTAACGTCAACGTTTTTGCCATACCGACACAAACCGGTAATCGACACTTTTTCCAGACATTTAATCGAATTTCACTGCCAAGTTGCAAATATTCATTATCCGTTTGTTGGCAATCATTAAAAGAAAGAAAGGTTTCGTCAATCGAATAGATATATTGTTCTGGCGCAAACTGGCCGATAACTTCCATCATCTTGGCAGAAAGATCAGCATAAAGAGGATAATTAGAGGAGAAAACTTCAATATTATGTTGTTGGCAAAGATGCCTCACTTTAAAAAAAGGCGTAAATTTAGGTACCACTTCTTGGGCTTTACGGTTCGCAGCCACCACTACACCATCATTATTCGACAACACAACAATACCTTTATGGCGAATGTCCGGTCGAAACACCGCTTCTGCACTGGCATAAAAGGCATTGGCATCAACAAGCGCAAACATTTTACTGCCTAAAAGAGCTAATCGTATGAATAACAACACCTTCAACAGAAAAGGTATCTCCTTCTGCAATAATAATGTCTTGATAAGAGCCATTAGCTGAGCAGAGTTTTCTCTCCGGAATATTGATCTGTTTCACCACAAATAAGCCATTATAATTAGCGACAATCACGTCGCCATTTTGATAATTCAACGCACGATCAACGATTAATAATGAACCGTCCATAATGCCCACCTCAATCATTGACTCGCCACTCACACGCCCAATATAGGTAGAGCTCGGATGAGAAATAAGTAGATCATCAAGGCTTAAATTGAGTTGTTTGTACTCTGAGGCAGGAGACTCAAAGCCACTAATCCCTGCACTGGCTGGAATTGGAATAAATTTCATAAAAAAACCACTGGATAAATAAACAGTATTTTTAATTATATAACGCTAATAAAAATAATCAATCCCAAAAGATCATTGAAAATTTTCATGGGCGATAACTCGGTTTGATAAGAGTTGAGCAGTCCGATAATGTGGGTATTAAAATACCCTCACCACCAATCTACTTCAATGATAAAAAAGAATACTTAAATATGATTGGACAAACGGGTGATGCCAAAAACTAGCAACGTCAAGTATGGAGAAGATATCGTTTAAAATTTAAACTAAACTTAATCAAAGGTATATGGCATCGTCAAATAGGACTAGTTATGAAAAAAATCAGTTATCGATCTAGAAATATCATACTTGGACTATTTACATTATTATTTGTTACATCTTGCACAACCCAGTTTGTTTATCGCCATCTTGATTGGTTTATTGGTGAATATGTTGAAGAATATGTTGATCTCAATAGTCAACAATCTGAACGATTAGAAAAAAAAGTCTCCAGTTTCCAATACTGGCATAAACAAAAAGAGCTCCCACGTTACAAAAAACATTTAGATCAACTGGCTAATTTAGATTTACACCAACTCACCATACTTCAAATAGAACACCAGCAGCTCGAGCTATTTGCTCATATTGAACGTTCTAGAGAGAAGATTGCACCGATCCTTTACTCCCTTTTTACGACTCTAACTCAAGAGCAGCAGGATCAACTAATAAAAAATATGACTAAGCGTATTTACGAATACTCAGAAAAAGTTAGGGATAAATCAGAAAAGGAGCACCGTGAAAATTACGTTGAAAAGATGGAAGGTTATGTTGACCATTGGTTTGGTTCAGTTACCGCTCAACAAATGCAGTTATTGCAATTGTGGTCGAAAAAGATCTTATTAACCAAAGAAGATTGGATTGAATCTCGCATTCTATTTATTGAAAAGTTGTCCGTTTTATTTTCAGAAAAAGAGAACAGTATTGTCTATCGCCAGCAATTTATTGATTATATCTCCCACCCTGACGCCCTCTACTCTGATGTCTTCTTAACAAAAATAAAAAGCAATAAAGCCTTATTTAGCCAGATGTTTGTCAAAATTGCTCATACCACGACCCCAGATCAACAGCGTCATTTTAAAAATGAAATGCGAGATTGGAAAGAGACGGTGATTAGTATTGAGGAGGATTAAAGTTGACTAGAAATAAACGGCTCTTCGACGTTTCAAGTGGATTTCAATATTTCAGCGGCAGGGCTCGCTATCATGTAGATCATGGTGATGAACGTGGCTGTATTTCTATAGCCTCGAGCCCTCGACCTCGCGGCTTGAAATAAACTGTTCAGACCTTCCATTCGCGCATTAGTATAGGTCGACGTCCAGCGTTGAAGTATTCTCTCCGAGTGCTTTTCTAAGGTGGCTAGCGCTTTTCTTACGGGCTCTAAAGCATCTGAACTTCCTATTTCGTCAAGTGTAAACTTGATGAAATTAGTCAGGCGCCAGCGAGCGGCTTGAGTCGTTTTCGCTTCTCTTATCCAGCGTAACTTTTCTTTCACTCGCCAAGCTTTCGCTGTCTCAAGTTCATACTGTTCTAGGTCAAGTAAAGCTTGTGCTTGCTTATCTGTCATTGGACTTTCAGCGTTCTTTAAAACTGCCCAACGAAGCGCCTTAGGCATGTCGCTGTGCTTTCTTTCCTCTTTCCGAACTTCATCAACTGCTCGGGTAAATAACTGCACAACATGGAACCAGTCAACGGTGACATTCGCTTTCGGAAATTCACCTTTGATACCGCTTAAAAAGGACGGAGACATATCACACACGACTTCAAGGACTTGCTCAGATTTCGCCCCATGCTTTTCAATAAAGGTTTTAAACTCAGAGACTGTTTTCTTTCCTTTTCCTGGTGTAGCAAATACAACAGGTAGGGTTTTGCGAGCCATGTCGATGAAAACAGTGACGTAATTATGTCCACGCTTTGAAGCTGTCTCATCAAATCCAAAGGCTTGAAGAGATGAGAGGTCAAGTCGTGATAAAGCTTGTTCCACGTAATGTTCCACCACTCGCCAAAGCCGCTTATCCGTCACTTCCATAAACTTAGCTGCAGCGTTAACTGGCATCTCTCTTACGAGTGTTAAGGCCACTTCTTCGAACAGCAAAGTAAAACCACTACCAGGTCTTGCCCAAGGCACTTCGATGAGCCTTACCCCGTGAGTTTTGCAGTGAACTCTAGGTATCTTCGCTGTGATATAGCAATGGTGCTGAAAAAAGTTAAGATGACGCCATGTTTTCTCTTTGAAGTCATGTGCAGAGCAAGGAGCGCCACATTCTGGGCACGAGTAAAGCTCTCCACGTTCAGCCCCCACTTGTAGATGAAGCTCATAAGGAGAATGTTCTGTATTAAGGGATTGGTCGATAAGTTTCCAGGGTGCTTGAAGCCCCAACCCGAGCATAAAAATATCAGAAGAATTCAATGTGACTGGACCTTGTATTAGAGCCTATTTAGAAGATGCCTATTTTAACCCAAATCCACACAAAACGTCGAAGAGCCAAATAAACTTAGCTCAAAACAACACACTCATTTCCAATATATAATCAAAGTCTAACTCAAATTATATTTAAATAGTACAGATAAAAGGGATTAACATGTACACAGAGAATAGTCGTACTTCCAAGAAAAATAGAAAAAAATCATTTTAGATACTGACCCAGGTATTGATGATGCAATGGCGATACTATTTGCCGAAGCGAGTCCTGAAATCGAACTCCTTGGTATTACAACAGTTTTTGGTAATGCTACAATACAGAATGGCACTCGTAACGCACTTTATCTTAAGAAAAAATTTAATATGAAGGCCGATATAGCTCAAGGAGCATCAAAACCTTTAGTTAGAGATGAAGTTGGCCCAACGGTGATAGTACATGGCGAACAAGGCTTTGGTTATTATCAAATATCTTCAGATTTCAACCCAACACCACCCCCTATCTCTGCTGTCGATTATATGATTAAACAAGTGAAAAAATACCCCCATGAAATTACATTAGTCGCTGTTGGCCCATTAACAAACCTTGCTCACCTACTACAAAAAGAACCTGATATCGTTAGCTTGGTAAAACAAGTTGTCATTATGGGAGGCGCATTTGGTCACAATGGCCATTTTGGTAATGTCGCGCCCTTTGCAGAAGCCAATATTTATGATGATCCCGATGCTGCTGACTTGGTTTTTTGTGCTGATTGGCCGGTGGTTATTCTCGGTCTTGATGTCACCCAGCAAAGTTTCTTTTCTGGAGAATATCTTGATCAATTAAAAGAAGATGCAGGAGAAGTTGGTGAATTTATTTGGGATGTCAGTCGTTACTATTTAGAATTTTACTCGAAAAGCATTCAATTAGATGGTTGTCATGTTCATGATCCTTCCGCTATCGCTTATGTTATTAATCCAGATTTATTTACTCTCCAACAAGGGCCTGTCAGAGTCATCAAAGAAGGTGTCGCAATGGGTATGACCATTCAGAAAATAACAAGTCAAAGACACCCTAATGACGATTGGAGCGATAAACCTGCTCAAAATATCGGAATTTCAGTCAACGATCAAGCACTGTTACGTTTATATCGAGAAAGCTTGATTGGCTATAACAGCTAAAGATATATCCAAAGTAATTGGCGTTGCGAGTAGGCGGCAAGCGAGTGAAGCCCCATGAGTATAAGTGTACTATATAATTGGGGCGAACGAATGCAGCCAACAACCTAGCGACTTCAAGTAAGAAGAGGATAAAGCCCAAAAGCCCTCATTGAAATATTCATATAAATAAACAGTTGAGGGCTTTTCGCAATTAATTTTCCTTCAGTATTTATGGGTCAACCTGAACCCGATATGTCACAAAACCAGATTTTCCGGGCATTAAGTCACCAGTCATACGCCATTGAACTTTTCCTAAATACCCTTGTTGATTTTTCCCTCCAGATGGATCGGGTAATATAACAACACAAGGTAAAAACGCATTATCCCCACACGTGACAGGGCTTTCTAATTGGCTAAAGTCTGGCACGTAATCATAGACGTCAATATCACTCACTTTTTTACTGCTTTGGTTCGAAAAAACGATCTTATACTCTAAAATTTCTCCCGGTTCAGCGGCATTTACCGTGGTGTAATCCTCTCCTTTGGTGATATTTTTCACCCACTGCTTTAAGGTTAAACGTCCTGCGGATGGCCCTAAACGGACAATATCTTGGTTCTTATCGGCGTATTTCCTATCATGACCTGTACCAGGGTCAAAGAAACTATGTTCAGCTTTTAGATCATAGATATATTGGTCATTATCAATGCGGTCAAAACCTCCGGGGATAGTGACTTCAATAAGTAAACAGATCTTTTCTCCAGCTTCGGCATCAATAAAAGATGGGAAAGATATAGTAATATCACTATCATCCAATTGCTGGTTACAGGTTTGATCCTGATAAATTTTGGTTTCCCAATCAAGATTTATCTGTTCAATACTCATTATTGCAGCTGAATGAGTAAAAAACGTCAATTGATGAGAGAAATAGACCTTATCACCACTTTCTCCCTCTTTGGTTTGTGACTCGGTGAGAGTCGGCTCTTTAACTTGACCAAAGAAGTAGTGTCGCCCTTTACTTAAATCGGCTTGTTCAATCTTAGTTTGACTGTCTATCGCATCCCCTACTGTCGCGACCGTTGATGTTCCCTCTTTCTGCCAAGATTCACTGATCGCCAGCCAACTATTCGGTACTGCCACCGTGATGGTAACGTCACTGTCTAACCAACTAGGATCCAAGTTAAACGTAAAGCTGCCATCTCCTTTGGTGGTTGAAAATATCTCTTTACTGCCTTGCCTTAAAGTGACAATACGCCCCGCTAATCCAGTTTCGTTATCATTTTGTATGCCGTTATGAGCCAATTGATTATCATTAAATACCGTGCCTGTAATCTGTGCCTCTAACTTGATGACATCAACGGTCACTAAAGCAATTGCACAATAGTTAGTTAACGCCGCATTATTTTTAATTGCACAGACTTGATAGTAAAAAGTATCCTCGCCGGTATAACCTGCTGGTGGTTGATATTCGATATCAAATGATGCGTTAAGCTGAATCTCACCACTTTGCGCTGATGATACTGCGGTTGTCGCTGTTATTCCTGTAACAATAGTGGACTCTGAACCACCAATACCAACAATTCGTAATGAGTAACTGTCTGTCGAACTCGAGTGAGGAGTGGCTGAATCATTTATTATTAAGTCAGTGAGCGCTTTAAAAATAGAGCCATATTCAACGGTGAGTTGTTCTGGGGAAACCGTATTGGAACTGCCTGAATGGTGGTCATCTTGTGCGGTTACGGCAACCGGGATAATCACATTAACAGTGACTTTAGCTACGCCACAAATTTTATCAGAGATAGTACCATCGTCCTTAGCAGCACATACCTTGTAAAAGAAGCTATCTACGCCTTCGATATTGGCAGGGGTAAACTCAACACCCGCATCAGTTACTTTGACCCTTCCCCCATTCGCTGTCAACGCCATATTAATGGTGGCATCGGGATCATCAAAAGCGGTCGATTCTGTACCCACCCCGGTAATACGTAACATGGTAAAACCATCACTATAACTAGGAACCACACTATCGTTACCGTGTAGATTGGCAAATAGATTATTTATTGAACCATAATCGACAATTAAATCGGACGGAAAGGCAGTGTTATGACTGCCGTCATAATGATCAGCTTGCGGTATCACATCAAATGGGGCTTTGACATTAAGTTTGACTTTGGCGGTATGACAAAAGCTAGGATCATTGACAGCGCACACTTTATAGTAAAAGATATCTTCACCGATAAAGTCGTTTGCAGGTTTATAATCAACCTTTCCATTCATATAAAATCTTACCGTCCCTCCTTGTTGAGTTGAGATATATGATACAGTAGAAATACTTTGTAGGTTATCAAGTTGATCCCCGATTTCCGTCACTTTTAATAATGAGGTCGCACCACTATCGTCATCAGCGACTGCACTGTCATTAATAATTAAATGATTTGGATTTGGATTTGGATTTGAACTTAAATACCCTCCTTGAAGCGCAATATATTTAGAGTTATACGCAATATCAGGCAATGGACTGCTGGCAGGATCATCATATAAATCATCATTGGCGATGACATTATACGGGATAAAATCACTTACTGATTTCTCTGAAACGATAAAGGTAAATTGACCGATACCACAAGAGCCACTTTCAGGTATTTCTACTTGTGCATCATTCAAATAAACACATGCTTTATAATAAAGTACATAAGTGCCTGGTTTCTCATAACCTATAACTACAGCCGTTTTCTCCGAGTCCAAAGTGACGTAGATTTTAGCTGCAGACAAATTAATATCATCTTTATATTCCGTTTCAAAGGCGTCAGGTGCTAATATACTACTAATTCCATTTATCTTATATTCCCCATCATCAGAGGATAGTAATGCTCCCTCTTTATAAACTTGATCATTATCTAATAATGTACTGATTTCTTTCCGATTAAAGTAACCTCCCCCAAAACCAGGTTTAGCTACCATTGGAAGGATAAATGATATAGGGTCTATCGTATTATTACGCCCATCATAATGGTCATTTTGAATAATAGTTTCATAATCATTTTCAAGTACATCGATCGTAACACTAGCAACACCACAAAATGTTTCATTACTATTACATACTTTATAGTAAACAGAAACTCGCCGATCACCGGTGACTGCCGGTGCCGTATATTGAACTGTGCTGTCATCACTATCACCATCGGTGATCGTTATGGTTCCGCCCTCATTGCCTTCAAAATTGAAGTTTAATGTTGGCGAAAAAACCGTTTTATAATTCTCAGAAAAACCGACAATTTTTAAATCTGAATGACTGCCACCTTGTAGATGATCATTGGCTAATAATTTTGTTAGAGAAACAGTTGTTCCTTGAAGAACAGTAAGCTGACTCTCTTCTACCGTATCAAACTTGCCTTGAAAGTGATCTGCCCGAGCGGTAACAAATCCGGGTGGTCGATAATAACAAGCACCATCAGGTTTTAAACTATCATCAATGGCATGCTTTAACTTACCAACATTGGCGTTGTATTTCCCTTCGGCAAAGATGCCGGGGTTGGATGAAATAAAAATACAAGGACCACTGCCTGATTCTTGATGGGCGACCGAATCAGGGAGAAAGGTGTCGTAGCTATTCAACATCACAAAGGCGGTATCATTGCTACTTTCCCCGCTATAAAGTTGATAATTATTTGCAAGTGAACCCTGTAAATGATAACCATTTCGGACAGCTAACGATGAAGCATTGCGCGTGACCGAACCACCAAAGTTATCTGTGTAGGTGAACATTTTCGAAAATGAGGCTTGATAAGGGGAGCTGGTATTTAAATCAATGGTACTTGATGTGTTATAAATATTTGAATGTGTCAGTTTTCCACCATCAGGCAGCGCATCAGTGATACTACTCAAAAATGTATTTTTATAACTCGTCATTTCCGACGCACCAGAATAATCATCCACAAAAAAGAGAAAAGCTTGGGAGTCTTTCTTTTTTATTGCATCACTAATTTTTGATCGTTGTACAAAAGTGAGTTGATCTTTCACTTGTATACCATGAGATGAGATAACCACCAGTTTATTTCCGGTTAAATCATTATCATTAAGTGGGCTAAAGTCTGAATGTTTATTATCTGCTGCAGTCCCAATGCCATAACGAGGGGCTAAGGCACCAAATTCGGTGGCCATATTATCATTTTCAATTTGGATTTCAGAGCTTACCGGTGTTAATCCTGCCTTCGCATCTATCTCTGCTGAAACGATCACCTTATTTCCATTGTAACTTTTAATTTTTGCTTCTGTTGTGGTAGGAAAGCTAGAAAATAGCAACACAAATATTAATAGAAACTGATGTATTTGGTTTTTAATAATATTTAATAATCCACCGCTGTTGGCTGTTGGCTGTTGGCTGTTTTGTCTTTGACCCAAAAGAGGAGTCATTGATTTCTTAACCGTTCCGTATCGTATTGGGTTCATAATCTATTCCTTGATAGGAGGCTTTTCATAACCCCAACCACATACAGCTAACAATCAAATAGGGGTGATAAAAAACGCCATTAGGTACAAAAAACTATCAACCATGTTACTCAACCCATTGATGATAAAGTAGTCATAAAACAGTAATTTAATTTAATATAAGATTGAAGGATTAAAGGAAGGGGCTATCGTGCAATGTTAGATGAGAGACACTTTTCTTTAGTCTTTCAATTGTAAACAGTCACAACAGTTGTGAGCATATTGTCTATTTTTATGAAAGTGAGGATAATAATATACCCTTCTTACTTGAAGCTGTTAGGTTGTTGGCTACACTCGCTTACCGCCTACTCGCAACTCCAATTACTTTAGGTATCACTAACATGTGAAGCTAACTTTACTCTTCAATTCAATTTCAAATTAAATATCAAAGAAACTCAACAGATGAAAAAGACCGATAAAAAGAAAGAAAATGCATTGCGACAATGCTTAACCGGTGCTTGTGACAACTTACAAGAACAATCAGAAGGTTTTATCTGGCTGACACATTCAATCAACTACGATAATTATCCTCAATCCTTATGTGTCTATGGTACAAATGAACAAATGAATAGCATCGATTGTGGATTAGTCTATCAAGTCATTAACAAACACTTGTCTTCGATAGGGATTCAACTTAAAAACAGAGAGAAACATATTCACTTAGACTCTGAAGAAGCCTGTATTAAAGAACATGATGGGAAATGGAGTAAGCGTTTATCGCAGCATAATTGACATAAGCACTTTCATATATACCCTTCTTACTTGAAGTTGCTAGATTGTTGGCGATATTCATTCGTCCCAATCATATAGAAAACCTATACTCATGGGGCTTCATTCACTTGCCGCCGATTAGCAACGCCAATTACTTTGGGTATAGACAAAAAAGAGTTAGCTAGAGAAGTCTAGCTAACTCAAATTGAGACACGTCTGAGTATAAAAGTGCTACCGGTGAAGGTAAT
The DNA here is from genome assembly GCF_021513135.1 of Vibrio sp. SS-MA-C1-2. Lineage (NCBI taxonomy): Bacteria > Pseudomonadati > Pseudomonadota > Gammaproteobacteria > Vibrionales > Vibrionaceae > Vibrio > Vibrio sp. SS-MA-C1-2. The sequence continues at coordinate 1,609,626 of NZ_CP090981.1, read as the reverse complement.
ATGGAAGTTTTACCGGACTTATTTCTGAAGATGGTAAACGCTTTAAGTCCTAATTATCTCTTAAGATAATAACTCTACGATGGCTTTACCAACAGCATGAGCACTTGTTGGATTCTGTCCTGTGATAAGGCGGTCATCTACAATCACTAGCTCCTGCCAAGGTTGAACTTTTGAGTAACGAGCCGCCCCACGAGCCAATGACTCTTCGAGTAGGAAAGGAATGTCATTAATGGTACCAAAATCGATTTCTTCTTCACGTGTAAAACCTGTCACTGATTTAGACGCAAGCAACTTATTACCATTACTCAGTGTGATAGGTAAAAGAGCGGCGGGGCCATGGCATACCGCTGCCACAATACCACCATCCTCATAATGCTTGGCTGAGATTTTTGCGAATTCTTCGTTGTTTGCTAAGTCAGAAAGAAGACCGAAACCACCAGGATAGAAAATTGCATCATAACTATCGCCATTAATTTGTGATACTGGAATCGTATTATTAATGCGGTTTTGTAAATCATCATCCGCTAAGATTTTCGCATTTACGGCATCACCCTCAATATCAGTGCCATATAATGGTGCCTGACCACCTTTGATCGAAGCAATATCATAATTAAAGCCTGAAGCAAGCAACTCACTAAGAGCATGCGTGAGTTCTGGCGCATAAGTACCGTTTGCTTGGTCTGTTTCACCAAGTGTTGCATGGTTAGTCACAACGATAAGTATTCTCTTCATGGTGGTTCCTTAATGGCTTATGTGTATTTATTGAACACATTAATACTAGTTACTAACCAAACCAATTACAATATGCTAAATTGGCAAAACATTATTGCTATATAGCAAAGGTAGTCATGGATAGTTTTGAAGGCATCAACGAATTCGTTACCGTTGCTGAGAGCTTGGGGTTTTCAGCGGCAGCAAAACAATTAGGTTGCAGTACCAGTCACGTTAGTCGTCAAGTCACGAGGTTAGAAGAGCGATTAGGTATCGCTTTGTTAGCGCGTTCCACAAGAATGGTGAGCTTAACGGAACCTGGCCAAGCGTATTATCAACAATGCAAAGAGTTAGTTATTGGGCTCCAGCAAGCCAATGAGCAGCTTACGACGCAACAAATGCAATTAAGTGGCACGTTACGAGTCAGCATGGCAGGCACATTTTCTGAGAACCAAGTAGCACCAGCTTTGATGGAATTCGCCAAACAACATCCCAATCTCACAGTAGATATTAACTTCAACACCAATATGGTGAATTTTATCGAAGATGGTTTTGATTTTGCCATTCGTTATGGAAAATTAAGTGACTCAGGATTGATTGCGAGAAAGCTAGTAAACCGTCCAATGGCCGCGGTTGCTAGTCAACACTACATTGATAAGCACGGTCTTCCAACTCACCCTGAAGAATTGAAGAATCACAGTTGTATTATAGCCAATAAAGATGTGTGGTTGTTTGAAAAGGATGGCAAGCCTTTAAATAGTGAGAAAATACAAGGTAGATGGAAAAGTAATAATGCCAATACCGTTTTACGAGCTTGTATAGAGGGATTAGGTATCGCATATCTACCAAAGAGCAGCTTTAACGATGCCATTTCGTCAGGGCGTGTAGTGCCAATACTTGAACCTTATTGGGGAAGTGGTAACGGCAGTTGGATTGTATATCAAAACCAACATTTCTTACCATTAAGAGCAAGGCTTGCTATTGATTTTCTGCTTGATCACTTTGCAACATGGTCTGAATAAAACGTCTAATAACACCCAACAGTTAAACATTAACTATCACTAAAATCATTGGCGTTACTAGTCGGTGTCAAACGAGTAAGGCCAATAACCTAGCAGTTTCAAGCATGAAGGGGCTAAATAATCATTAAGTAACCGTATCTGACATCAATGTAACTGTCATAGTAAAATAGCTTGGGACACAGCAAGGTTTTGACGAATAGCTAGGGTGCGATATCGAGTTTGTAGACTGACTTTAGTATCAAAGGGAAAACCGAGAAGCACCAGTTGGCGCGGGGTACAAATGCGTGTGTAGTAGATATGGTTGGGATGTTTATACAGATACATTGACTCACCTCATTGGAAAATAGAGGGTGTCATGCTTAAAAACGAAAAAAGCCCTTGAATTATCAAGGGCTTTTTTACTGTATGTGGCGGAGAGATAGGGATTTGAACCCTAGAAGGGCTACAAACCCTTGCCGGTTTTCAAGACCGGTGCTTTCGACCACTCAGCCATCTCTCCGCGGAACAGGGCGAATAATACGGATTGATCTTAACGCTGTAAACCTTTTTTTATTACTTTTGTTCAACTGATTACTTTGAAAACAAATTGTATAACGGAGCAACAGTCTTTGCCTAAATTTTAATAGATTTCACCAAAGTCATTGATTTTCTAATTGATAGAAAAATGAAAGCGCATGACGCCTCACTCGTTTGCCACCTATTAGCAACTCTAATTACTTTGAGTATATATAGGTTAACGATATGATTAGAGCGAATCTAGCCATGACTTTAATAAACCGACGACAGTCACTTCAAGTAAGACGGAAATAACCTCCTTCAAATGACTATTGATACGATTGTGATTAGCTGAAAAAGAACTAAAAATATTGTAAAATTATGTAAACCGTCGTCATTTGATAAACAGTATGAAAAAAACCAGTACAACTTTGACTCGTTTCTTGTCTGTTATTTTTCTCACGCCTTTACTGCTTGTATTTACTTTGCCAGTAAGCGCCCATAATAACGAACAAGAGCAATTAATCATTGCGCCACTATCTTCTCTCTCTGATCATTGCCAATTACTCTTAACTGATTCAAAAAGTGATGTAGATACTACTTGGAAAATAATTAATTCAAAATGTGATATTGGTGAAGGGCTATGGTCAAGAGAACCTAAAAATCGTGAGCATCTTTTCTGGTTACAATGTGGATTTAGTGCCACACCTCCAGCAAGTCAAAAACAGCAAAAACTAGCCACTCATTTTATGAATAACGTCTACCTTCACCAAGGAGAAAAAGGTTACCGCTGCCTGATTGGTCCATTTAAGAACATTGACCAAGCAATAGATGCTAAAGATCGATTAATTAAACAACTTCATTTAAAAAGCTTCATTCGTGAAATCCCGATTGTGTCAGCTAAACGTGAAGCAAGCATCACTCAACCTACTCTACATTACCTATTTCACATTGATGAGGTTCGTTATTATCAAGTAGGGATAGATCAATTAAATTTAATGCCACTAAACTGGCAGCAAGCCAATAAGATTTGTCGACAATATCGATTTTACTTACCCTCAATTGGCCTATTGAAAAAGATAAATTCCAAATCTCATTTAAAACAACAAAACATCGTTAAAGATAAACGGGCGTTTTGGAGCCGGAAATTTGCTGAAAATAATCAATTTCAAGTCGTTAATCTCTCTAATAATCGGATTTCATCAGTTAATGGTCACCAATTGCACCCTGTTATCTGTAGTGACCAATAGTTTTCAATTATTTAGTAAACGCCAATTGAATACCTAATAAGACCATAACAATCCCTGTCACAGCTTCAAGCATTGCATTTGCTTTTGGTTTAGATAGCCAAACTTTTGCTTTTTCTACTGAGAAAGCGATCGCAGTTTGCCACACCATTGCAATCGCAAAATGACAACCCGCTAGAAACAGAGATTGATTTAAAGCTGAACCTTCAGGGGAAATAAATTGAGGCAAAAAAGCTAAATAAAAGACCGCGGTTTTCGGGTTTAATACATTTGATAAAAAACCTTCTCGCAATGAACGGCTAATAATAACTGGTTGATGATGGAGAGTGACTGGCTGATGCTCTGGTTGAATAGCAGGGAGAGACTTCCTTTGCTTTAATGCCGATTTAACACTATTAAACCCTAACCATATGAGATAGAGTGCACCGATAAATTTCAAGCCTTGGAATAGGATCGCTGAATTCAATAAAATAACAGATATCCCTACCGCAGACAGAGTTGCATGGATAAAAAGCCCAGAACAGATGCCTAAACTAGTAAAAAAACCATCTTTCGTACCACCTCGATGACTATTTCTAATTACTAGCATGGTATCAAGACCAGGAGTCATGGTTAAAAGCGTGATTGCAACTAAAAATGTTAAAAAATCCATACCCATTCAATTTATCCCTTATCATTCAAAATAATGTAGACAATACACTCAAAAATAGAGCTATCTGCATTATATAAAAGTATTATCGATTTGATTTCATCTCACAATCAAATAACATTATCGCAAATTGGTAACAAATACCATGACAAGATTTTATAAAAAAATCGCTAGTTCTATCTTATAATTACAATATATAAAATAAGACATGCAAAGGATGCATAAAAATGTCATTGAAATTTAGGATCACGCTTCTTCTTTCGACCCTGTTTGCTTTTTCGTTTTTCAATATTGGTTTTATCTATTTTCTTGAAACAAAAAGCGATCAAAAAGCAAGCTGGGTTGGCCACACTTACCAAGTTCTTACTACATCAGATAAACTACTGACTTCTCTTCTTAATTTAGAAACCGGTCAACGGGGGTATTTGCTCACCAAAGAAAAGCATTATTTAAAGCCGTATTATAAAGCCGATGAAAAAACTCTCGCTTATGTAAAACAACTAACATTATTGACAAAAGATAACCCAGCTCAGCAAGAGTTAGCATTATCATTAAAAATCGTTGTCGAGAAGAAGTTGATTGATCTACAAAATACGCTAGAGTCAAATATTGATAATCCGCAAGATAATAAAATATCAATTACACAGAATGGCCTTTACTACATGGATGAGATTAGAGGGATCCTCAATAACTTTAATCAAAATGAAAACCAACTATTAAATCTACGGTTATCAGAATACCGAGAATCTAGAGCCTTATTATTTACCATTATTGCTATCGAACTGATTATTATGCTTGGTTTAGCAATCTTTACCTTTGTTCTGATCCATAAAAGTTTATTTAGCCCACTAGAAAAGCTGGTGAGTGCCACCGATCGTTTAGTTAAAGGTCAGAAACAGAGTATTTCTGATTATCTACCAAAAGATGAGATGGGGTACTTAATGTCTCATTTCTATAAGATGAGCCAGGTGGTGATGGAGAAGCAAATTTCATTAACTCAACAGGTTCATACTGATGAACTCACGGGTATTGCAAACCGCGTCGCCCTCTATCCCGATATCAATGATGAGATTAGACGTACTCATCAAAATAACTATCAATCCGCTCTCTGTTTTATCGATCTTAATGATTTTAAAAAGACAAATGATACTTATGGTCACAGTTGTGGGGATTTTATCCTGCAAGAAACCGCAGCTCGATTAAACAACAGTTTACGAGAAAATGATACGATTTACCGTATCGGTGGCGATGAATTTGTACTACTAATCAGAGATATACATGGCAGTGACGACCTAGATATTATCGTAGAACGTCTAACTCGGACTTTCAAATCATCGGTTAGCTACAAAGGTCAAAAGATCTATATTCGTTGTAGTTTAGGTTTTTGCATAATTCCAAATGATACGCAAGACAGTGACATTGCGATTAAATATGCCGATATTGCTATGTATAAAGCGAAACAACAAAAAAATACAGATCAATCAATCTCTTATCGCTATTTTTCAACAGAAATGCTCGATAAAAGTTAATGCTCTTTTACTCGTTTTATTAAAAAAACCGTCATGATGGGAAACTAAAAACTCAGCCAACTATCTCTCATTTATATAGCCAAAGTAATTGGAGTTGCTAGTCGGCGGCAAGTGAATGAAGCCCCATGAGTATAGGTTTCTATCGGATTGGGGCGAATGAATATAGCCAACAACTTAGCAACTTCAAGTAAAAAGAGGATAGATATCTTTACTCATTGATAGATAAGGACTCGCTGAATTAATTACATTTATGCTTTATTCTGTATGAATGTTTGAATAAACGCATTCATTTCCATCGGTTTTGAGGAATAATAACCTTGCCAATAAGTTGTTCCACTTTGTTTTACAATGTTTAGATCCACATCATCTTCAACACCTTCGGTGATCACTTCAGCACCGATTAATTGACAAAGTTCGACCAGATTCATATAAATTTTACAACCAGTCACTGACTCACGAGCAAGTCGCAATAGACTCATATCGATCTTGATATAACCGAGATTAAAATGCAGTAATTGCTTAATCGTGGTATCTCCTGCACCAAAATCATCTAAAGAAACAATAAATCCTGCTTGATTAAGACGCTCAATCGCTTGAAATACTTCGTTAAAGTGATTGGTATTGTTATTTTCAGTCACTTCAATCGTCACATTACTTTTAGTCAGATTTGCTGCATTTAACCAACGAGTCAACTTATCAAGAAAGTCATATCTACACATTTGATAAGGCGAAATATTAATCGAGAAATTCACCTCTAACTGACTTGATAACTTACATGCTTTTTTGAATGCCCCACACTGTAAAACAATTTCAGACATCACATCATCCAGCAATGTCTCAGACTCAATTAAAGGAATAATATCTAATGGTGATACCGAACCAAACTTAGGTGAGTTCCAGCGAAAGAGCGCTTCCACCTTCATAGGAAAACGCGGTGAATCGATATCATTAATACGTTGAAATGCAGCCGTGATTTCTCCATTTTTCAAGGCATTTGGAAGTGCTTGAATTAAACTATATCGATAATGATAAAGTTGATTATCCTTTTCGTTTTCATACTGATAGTGAGATCCTGATTTTAACGCTGAACTCAATGCTGTTTGCGCCTTTTTTATCATTTCTTCACTATGATTTGAGTCAGTTGAAAATGAAACACCAGCCGAGAGGTGAATAAAAATATCACGATTAGCAGATACTATCGGAGAAGAAAAAACATCCATCAATCGTCGAAGAACAAACAGCACTTCATTTTTATCTTCGACTCTTAAAAGCAGAGCAAACTGGCGATGCCCAACATAAGACAATAAAGTATCTCGACGAATACATGAAGTAATTAATCGCTCAACATTGACCAACATATTCTGACAATAATTTGATTGTGTTGGATTTTCTAAAGATTGAGCAGATAAAAAAATAACAGCAAATTGGCCACCTAATTGGCCTCGTCTAACATATTCAAATTCACTACTCACAGCTTTATCAAAATAAATTACTTCTGTACGCATAAGCCACTTTTTTATATAAAATTTATTAATGGTAATTTAAGTATAAAGAGAAATTTAAATTATTTTGTAATAATTGCCAAACTGTAGACAATTTTAAGATGAAATTGATTGGATAAAGCATTAATGACCGAAGATTAATCCAACGGCATTGAAAGTGTGAGCAGATCGAGTAAGGTCTCCGTTTTTCTTAATGCTTGTGCTCGTTTAACTTGGCAAATAAATAGCTCAGCCGTCGAAACTGCGTCGATTAATGCATGATGATTACTATAACTCGGTAAGTCATAACGCTCTCTAACCATGGAGAGCCTTAGGTCTGTGGGATCTTTAGAGCCAATTAATTGCAAAAACGATTTTTCAAATAACAGAGTATCCACCCATATAATTGGCAAAGCAGAATCAAACCCTAACTGTTTAAAATAAGACTCTAAAAACTGCTTTTCAATCACCGAGCCATGAACGATAGCCACTCGCCCATTTAGCATATCCATCAGCCCTGAAACGGCTTGATCGATATTGACTCCCACCTGAGCCACCTCGGGAGTGATATGATTCACTACTGCCGAATGTGCATTGATGGTTGAGGTTTTATTAATGTAGAAATGACCTGAGTCATCCAGTTTTACCCGATTATTGATGACTCGACACCAACCAATACTCAAAATTTCACTATTATTTGACGAAAGTCCTGATGTTTCAAAATCAAATACCAAAAAATCGATCTCTTCTATTTTTTTATAAAGATCAGGGAGAACTTCTATAAAATAGTTAGAGATCAGCTCTTCTGGTTGCTGCTGAAGCAACATCTGCTGTTGATGCATCATGGAGTATAGCTTTTTAACTCTCCGGCGAGTTAAATAGTTACCGAGTCCCATGTCTTACCTTTGCAGCATCTTGCAGATCAGAAATAATTTTAAATGCATCTTTTAAGTGTTTACGTTCAAAACTGCTAAATTCATTAGGATCGATATGATTATCAGGCTGAATTCCTTTATTAAGCTGCTTAACCTGGTGCTTCAATCGAAAGGAGGTGATAAATTGTAATGCACCAATCGTATTTAAGTAGAGATCTTTACTCATTAATCCTTGTTGATAAGCGTAGGTAAATCGACCTTCGGTACTGTTATCAATTTCACTTTCGCTATAATCTGAGCTTAGACTATAAATTCGGGCTAAATCGATCAATAGGTTTAACGCATACTTCTTAATATTTAACGTCGAAGCGTGTTTACCTGACTTCTCTACCACTAATTTATTAAAAATACCCAATGGTGGGCTGGTTGTTATCGTCTCATTGGTCAGAATCAACAGAAATTCACGATTGGCTTGCACCTCTTTGTAAAGGCAGTGTTGTAATTTACTGGCTAACGCTTGAGAACCATAAACCGATCGCAATTCAAGGAAGACCGTAATATTCATTAAAGATTGATATTCTGGATTTGACGCCCACTTTTTGTAATAACTTTTCCAATTTGAAACAGGTTGACACCACTTCTGATTCGCTGCCATAAACTTACCACTACAGAGCGGATAACCACATTGCCCTAAACCATTACAAACATAAGCAGCCAACTGCTGAAAATAGACTCGGTCACTTTCTGTCGCACTGTCGGAGAAAACCAAAGCACTATCTTGGTCGGATAACATATGAATCTCATTTCGAGCATGAGAACCTGCCACCAGCCAACTAAATTCACACGGTGCTTCACCATAAAATTGCAGACCGATTTCAATCAAGCGCTTGGTATAAGCGTCCATCAACATCGCCATCACTCTTGTCACCACAGCCACAGGAACTGCGCCTTCGACTAAGGCTTCGAAAATTGCTTGCCGCTCCAATTGATAACTGGCTAGCTCTTCAACACTCTCTGCATTTTGGATCTTTTTGATCAAGAAGATCGCATGCATTCGATGATTTTGTACCAGATCCGACGTCGTTAATACGGCGATAACCTCACCATTTCTCATCACGGGTAAATGACTTACCGATTGATCAATCATCATCGACATCGCCTGTAGCACCAATTCATCCGCTTGAATCGTATATGGCTGATGAGACATCACGGTCGTAATGGGCAGTTGTAAATCTAAGCCACATGCCACTACTCTCTCGGTCATATCACGATCGGTAATAATCCCCACCATTTTATCTTGCTCTATCACAATGGCAGATGAGCTCTGATGATTGATCCGCATTGCTGCAGCAACCTGCTGAATAGTTTGATCACTCTCAACTTTGACCACATGATTGCATGCAATATCTGCCACTTTTTTAATAAATAGCCCTTTGGATTTTGGCTTCCATGCGATATCTAATGCTTTTTGCATTCGTGTTTGAACTTGTACAGCAAAGTAATTTTTATACTCTGGGTTTTCAGCCAAAAAGATATTCAATTTTTGATGTGAAATTGTATATATCAATGTATTTTGTAAGGCGATAGCTTCATAACACTGATTCTCTGCTAAATCAGGATCCAGAAATGAGAAGCCAAACATATCTTCGGCTTCTAATTTAGAGCGTAACATACCGTTAGACTGACGCTGTTCTATTGCCCCACTACGAATAATAAACAGAGAGCGGTGAGTTTTCATCTGGATTTTATCGCCTTGAGACAGATATTCAATATTAATACAACGAGATAAGCTCTCTAATTGTTGATTCGACATCTTATCAAAAGGGTCAATATTTTTGATAAATTCAACAATATTCGGTAATAATGTCTCAGGCATTTTAACTCCAAAATCAGATAGAAAATTGAACGTACTTTAAATCAAAGCAAGCCTATTCCTTGAGAGTAACAGCTTAAATCAATGAATTAAATATAAATGTAAGATAAAAAAGAGTGCAGCAGTAGCAATAAATATCGAGACTTGCTTTAATTTTTTAGTTTTCGATTTTAAATCATAAATAAGATGTTGATTAATTCGAGAGAGAATAAAGCAGCAATAAGCAGAGGCATAAATAGAGAGAGAGCTAACCAGTAAAATTCTGGCTTGGTTAAAAATTGCTAATTTAAGTAGAACAGTGGCAATAATTAACATAACTAATGCTGTTCGCCCCCAAGAGAGCTTCGTTCTTTCAAGCTGTAAACCAGAGTCTTTAAAACAGGTCAAAATAGAACACACCGAGTAAAATCACCGATAACAACCCCATAAATATAGAGATCACTAATAATAATCGAGAATAAGGTAAGTCTTGATTATGCCGCATGGCGATTTCATTTTTTTTCCAGCGAATATAAGAGTATGAGGAACAGAGAATAGTCATTACTGTTAAAATAATACAGAGCACACTGCGTATACCATCAACAGCAAAATTTACCGCAAGCTGATCTAAGGCAATCGCTGATGCAAGTAGCCCTAATGAAGTTCGAATCCAAGCTAGAAATGTTCTCTCATTGGCAAGAGAAAACCGATAATCAGGTGCGCTGCCCTCTTTTTTCCATGAAGTATCTTTGCGTCTAGATAGCATATTATTATTCTCTTACACTAAAAAAGAGCACTGAAAAATTCAGTACTCTTTCATTCGTAATGTTCAGTTATGCAGGTTTTAGCATCTGCATATCACTACTCGATATTGGTAAATATCTTGCGTTATGTAAACGGAAAGAAGCCCAATAACCATTCCAACGTGGATCTGATTGCAATAACTCAGATGCTTTAGCAACAATTTCAAACTTCAAGCCTTGATACTTTTCAAGTTCAAACAGGTTATCTTGTGCATCAATATTGACGTAATAAAGCTCTTCATAACCGGTCGTCACATTGTAGCCATAGAAAAGTTGTTCGCCATGTAGATCAAACTGGAAAGCAAAGCCATAGTTTGAGCCAACATGAACGCCCGTTTGGTAAACTTGGGTCAACGCTTTACGTTCATGACCATTCATCATCGTCAGGAGATTATCGCCTTCCATATACTCAGGCGCTTTCACACCCGCCATACCAATAATCGTTGGTGCAATATCGATAGTAGAGGCTAATTGATCAACATATTTTGGTACACTTTTCTGTGTTGATGTCGGCTTCACCACCAATGGGACTCGGAAGATATCCGGTTGGAAGTATGATCCCTTATCGGCCATCGCTAAACGACCATTCATATCACCATGATCCGCAGAGAATACAATCGCCGTTTCATCCCACATATTTTCTTCTTTCAAATAACGCAGAAGATGTCCAATCGCATGATCAACCACTTCAACTTGGAGAAGATGACAAGCAATATAATCTTTCACTAGCTCTTCATCGTACATACCCCAATATTGCTTGTAGAGATCATAAGTTGCATTGCGATTCTTCTCTGATTCATCGAAAGGTTTAAAGCTCTCCGGTGCCACAATAACACTACGAATTTCATCATAACGCGCTTCAAGACCTGATGGAATTGAGTACGGCTGATGAGGATCAAAAAAGTCAATTTGGCTAAAGACAGGTTTGCCCGGCGCTTGAATTTTTGCGGCTTTAATTTGATCTAACGCTAACTTAGCTAAGAAAACCGAATAATGTGCTTCTAATGGGAAATCAGAACCATCAGCCTGCTCAATCCAGCCTCCAAACGAGTTTGCCGGAGAGTGTTGATCAATCTGTAATCCACGTAATTCGCGGCGATAGCGAGGAAGTTGAACCCCCATATTGGCAATATAAGAAAGGTAACGATCATCATCTTCAACCGGTGGCCCCCAGCGATCCCAAGCATGAATATTCTCGCCAAAAGCTTGAATAAATTTCTCGATACCCACATGGCACTTACCCGTGTGTTTTAAGGTATAACCCATCTTTTTTAGGTAATCTTGAAAAATAATATCATCAAGCTCTAAGTCAACTTTCATGCCAACTGGAGTGCGTTCGCCATTAGAAAGATACGGAGGATGTGTTCCTGTAAACATCGCCGCACGAGCAGGACCACAAAGCGGACTTGGCGTAAATGCTTGGTTAAATGTCGTCCCTTCTTCTTTTAAAGCGTCGATATTCGGTGTATTGATAACAGAAGAGAGTGGACGATCTTTGTGATAACAGTCAGCTGAAATCATATCAACTGTAATGAATAAGATATTGGGTCTCTTCACATCTGAAACATAGAAACTACCACGTCTTTCCTTGGGGTTTAAAAATTCTAATTGCATAATAATTTTCTTTTTAAATAATGAGTTTCATCACAATAATTCTGTCATTATATTAAATAAAAACGGTATACTCATCCATAGTAAAAAAATAATAGGCATGTATAAAACGAAATTATGATTAACTCACCAATATTAATTAAACGATCGATTGGGACCTCCGGGATCACACTTAGAGCCATGTGGGATATTGAAGCTGATGCTGACTATCATGTGGTTTGGCCTAATGATCGCTTACTGCCAATGGTGCCTAATGCCGTCGTTGCTATCTATACGATTCAAGGTAGTGGTCATATCAAATTAAAAAGTGGTAAAGAGATCACTGTTTCTGCGCCTTCTGTCACATTTTTAGATAGCAGTAAAATTAAGTCTTATAAGACCAATGGTGTCCTTTGGGAGCTTAATTGGTTTGAGTTTGTTGTTCAAGGATTAATCAATATTCCTGTAGAACAACCCATCCTGCTCGCCAATGAAGAGTATCCTGAGATGCTCAATGACGTTAAAAAATTAATCCTATCGAATGAACCCACTAAAATGAGTGCGGCGGTTGCTGGCTTTAGCTATCTGTTCTACAAATGGTTAACATTAAGTGACAATGTAAAAAACATTACTAATAAAGATAAAATCACTGCCGATGTTATTGCCCTGATGAATGAAAATATTGGTAAAAATGTCCAGATAAAATCGTTTGCTGAGCAGGTCGGTTATACCGAACAATATCTTCGAAAAGTGTTTTTAAAGAAAATGGATATCACCCCTAAAAAATACTTTTTGAAATTAAAATTAGAAGCTGGAATGATGATGCTAAAGAAAGAGGGTTACAGTGTAAAAAGTGTCGCTTACAGTTTAGGTTTTAATGACAGTTTTCACTTTAGTCGTGCTTTTAAAAGCTATTTTGATGTCTGCCCGTCGAGTATTAGTAAAGAGCGTTAAACACCATTTATTCTCGGTATATAGATTAAAAAATAGAAAAAAGGTGAATAACATGAGATGTTATTCACCTTTCTTATTGTTATACAGAATACGTCTTAATCATTACTTAGACCAATGGTCAAAATAGATATGGTCTGCTTGCCAAACAACCTCTTCCACTTTATCGGCTAATAAGTGTTTTGCCACTTCAAAGCTGAATTCAAAGACGACGCCTAGACCTTTACCACTGATAAAGTTTTTATCAACCACAACCTTTTGATCTAAACAGACGCCATCATCAAAGTTCTTATCGAAACCACCACCAGACGTATATTTAGCATCTCCCAACAAACCATTAGCCGCTAATACTTTGGCACCTGATGAGCAGAGTGGACAGATCCATTTGTTCTCTGCAATATGGCGACGAAGGAAGTTAATGACCCTCTCATTACTGGTTAAATTCGCTGTCCCTTGTGGACCACCCGGCATCATCACCGCATCATAAGAGTAATCAACTTTCTCTTCAAGGGTATAATCTGCGGTCATTCTGGTTTTAAAATACGAATCTAATGCCACTGTTTTATTACACGATAAGACATCAACCGCAATCTTCATACGGCGCATTAAATCGATAAACACCACCGCTTCTGCTTCTTCGAAACCATCTGCCAGTAAAACTGCAACTCTCTTTTCCATGATTATTTCCTATCCAATTGAAGCAACAGCTTCACGGGTTAAACGACCTATTTCAGCCCAATCTTTATTATCAATTAACGCTTTTGTCACCATCCAAGTTCCACCACAGGCAACCACGTTCGGTAATGCTAAGTAGTCGTTAATATTGTCTTTATTGACACCACCTGTCGGCATGATTTTTAGATCTTGATAAGGACCAGACAATGCTTTTAACATCTTCACGCCACCTGCCGCTTCCGCAGGGAAAAACTTCACCGTATTAATCCCTAAATGTAACGCCAACTCTATCTCTGTTGGGGTACAAACACCCGGAACAAATGGAATTTCCAAATAATCACAAACCGCAACGGTATGTTCATTTAGACCTGGAGCCACGATAAATGACGCACCACACTCTGCAGCTGTTTGTGCTTGCTCTTTGGTCAATACTGTCCCAGCACCAATATACATATCGGGTTGTGCTTGTTTAAGCAGACGAATAGCATCTGCTGCGGCTTCAGTACGGAAAGTAATCTCGATAACGTTTAATCCATTATCTGCCAGCGTTTTTCCTAATTCGATAATATCTTCTGCACGATCAATGGCGACCACTGGAATGATCTTAAATTCAGCCAATCGACTCGCAACACTTTTATCTTGACTCATCGTTTATCCTTTAATTTTTATTCTAAAATTCTGTTTGACGTCATACTAGGGATAATTTAATCCGATAACTTAACCGTATCAGTGACCGATTGAGGGATAATCGCCCCTTTATGCTGAATCACTAAGCCCGCTAATTGATTGCCAAGTTGACAGCCTTTTTCCGGCGAATTTTCACGCAATAGCTGACAAATAAAACCGGCATTGAAAGAGTCGCCAGCAGAGGTGGTATCAACAACGTGACTCACTTTATCCGTTGGAAAATCCATACTCTGTAATCTATTCTGATTACCCTCTTTGATCACAGAAAAATACTGACAACCTCCAGCACCTAATTTTAATACGAACTTATTTAAGCCTAGTTTTTGCAGGCGTTCAGTGGCATCTGTTATCTTTTTATCGCCCCAAAGTTCGATTTCATCATCAAAAGTAATCAATGCATACTCACATAATGGAATAATCTGCTGATAAAAAAATTGAGCTTGTTGAGGCGAGTCCCATAATTTAGCGCGATAGTTACTATCAAAGACAATTTTAACGCCTGCTTGATGAAGCGATTTTAATAATTCAACAAAGAGTAATTTATCTGAGTTTGAGAAAATGGCGACAGAGATCCCAGAAAGGTAGAGGTAATCTAGCTCAAAAAGCGCTTTTTTAACGTTCGAAAAATCAGGATGTTGTAATAACTGAGAAGCTGCAGACTGTTTACGCCAATAAGAGAATGTACGCTCCCCTTCTACATCTAAGCTGATTTGATAAAGCCCAGTTTGGTGATGTTGATCCAGAAGGGTTAAAGAGGTATCAATGCCTTCTTGTTGCCATAGTGAAACTAACTGTTGAGAAAGTTCATCATTACCAACTGCGGTAATATAATAGGGTTTAATCGTCGGATCTAAACGATGTAGATAGACCGCACTATTTAAGGTATCACCACCAAAATGCTGTTTCATTTCACCAAATGCCTGACCGTTTAATTCGATCATGCACTCTCCAATGAAGCCCACTTTTTTCATTTTTCTTCCTTAAAAAATTAAGCCCACCTAAGTGAGCTTAATTCTAGTGTACTTATCGAGCTAACCAACCACCATCAACCGCCAGTGTATATCCATTCACATAGGCCGATGCATCAGAAGCAAGGAACACAACCGGCCCCATTAGATCTTCTGGTAAACCCCAGCGTTCCGCAGGAATACGCTCAAGAATTGCTGCATTACGCGCTTCATCTGCACGAATCGCTGCCGTGTTATCTGTCGCCATATACCCCGGTGCAATGGCATTAACATTAATGCCGTGTTTCGCCCACTCATTTGCCATTAGACGAGTGACCCCCATCACGCCACTCTTCGATGCCGTGTAAGAAGGAACGCGAATACCACCTTGGAAAGAGAGCATTGATGCGATATTGATGATCTTACCGCCATTACCTTGCTCAATATACTGCTTAGCCACGGCTTGAGATAAGAAAAACAGTGATTTAACGTTAATGTCCATCACTTCATCCCAATCTTTCTCACTGAAATCAATCGCATCATTACGACGAATAATGCCGGCGTTATTGACAAGAATATCCACTTTACCGAATGTCTCTACCGCTTTTTCGATGATCATTGGGATATCATCAGTTTTCATTAAATTGGCACGAAGATCTAAGAATCTTGCACCTAATTTGTCCATCTCTGCTTTAGTTTCAATAGGATCACTGATATTGACACCAACGATATCACAACCCGCTTTTGCTAAACCTAACGCCATTCCTTGACCTAAACCAGTGTTACAGCCAGTAACGATAGCTACTTTACCTTTTAATTCAAAATTCATTTGTTGATCTCCTATCGAATAGCGTTAATTAAAATGTGATCCATATCATCAAAGGTCTGGTTTTCTCCCACCATTCCCCAGATAAAACTATAATTCTTTGTTCCTACACCTGAGTGGATTGACCAACTTGGCGAGATAATTGCCTGCTCATTATGAACAAGAAGGTGACGAGTCTCTTGCGGTTCACCCATCATGTGGAAAACGGTTTGATCACTGTCCACATCTAAATAAAGGTACACTTCCATACGACGTTCATGGGTATGGCAAGGCATGGTGTTCCAAAGGCTGCCTTCTTTTAATTGAGTTAAGCCCATCACTAATTGACAAGTTTCTACCGTATCAGGAACAATATATTTATTAATAGTACGGTGATTACAGTTGATATCTTCCCCTAAGGTGACAGAAACGGCTTGATCTTTACCAATTTTCTTCGTTGGGTATTTCATATGAGCAGGGGCGCAGTTAAAATAGAATTTTGCTGGCTCAGAAGCAGATTCACTAACAAAGCTTAACTCTTTGCTCTCTTTACCAATATAAAGCGCTTCTTTGTTTGCAACTTGGTAGCTTTCGCCATCAACGATTACCGAACCTGTGCCACCAATATTAATGATCCCCATCTCACGACGTTCTAGCAGATAACTCACGCCGAACTGCTTACTCACATCACCAAATTGCACTGCGGTTTCTACTGGCATAACACCACCAAATAAGATGCGGTCAATGTGACTGTAAGTCATGGTGTAACTATCAGCTTCAAAGATCTTCTCAACAAGAAACTCATCACGTAGACCTTGAGTATCCAATGTTTTTGCATGTTGGCTATGAATGCCTTGACGAATATCCATTTTTAATCCTAATGTATTGCGTTTTAACTCTATATTTGAATAGATGAACAAATCAAAACGCGAATATTTTTATATAAATAAAGTAAGTAAGTTATTTATCGAAGATGACTTACCAGAAAAAACGTTGGTTACCGGTAATACGGAGTAGTGCTTCAA
Organism: Vibrio sp. SS-MA-C1-2; assembly: GCF_021513135.1. NCBI lineage: Bacteria > Pseudomonadati > Pseudomonadota > Gammaproteobacteria > Vibrionales > Vibrionaceae > Vibrio > Vibrio sp. SS-MA-C1-2. Next base: position 1,592,282 of record NZ_CP090981.1, on the reverse strand, counting down.
GATAGTAATAATCCCCATAAGGCAGCATATCTTTACACATATCTCGTTTAACAAAGGAAGCACCTTGATTTAATAGACCAAGCGCTTTTTCATCACCCGTTAAATCACATTGATCCATCAGACCTTTTGTTAAATGCATGCCCCACTGCTCATAAATATGACGTTCGTCATCATCTTCACAAAGCTCAGCAATCAATAAGAAACCGGCCGCAGTTATCGCGCCTGCAGAACTGTCTTTGTATTGAATTTCATCTTGCGGTAAACGGTAATCCCAAATAGGAACTGGATCGGTTTTTAAGTGATCCATTGTAAATTGAGCTAACTTCTTCGCTAACTCTAAGAACTTCACATCACCGGTATATTTATAAGTTTGCGCAAAACCATGAATAGCCCAAGATTGACCACGAGCCCAACAAGAGTCATCTGCATAGCCTTGGAATGTCTCACCCTTAATCGGTTGTTGAGTCAATGGATCAAAGTTAAAAGAGTGGAAGGTTGAATAATCATCGCGAACAATGTGCTTCGCTAATGTCTCGGAGTGTGCAATCGCTGCTTCTTTTAATAAAGGTGACCCCGTTTGCTCCGACGCCCAGAAAAGTAGTGCAGTATTCTGGAGTGAATCAATAATGGTTTTACCTTGGGTTTTTTCTGGCCCAAGAATATGAGTATCATTCCAAGCCACAATATATTTACCAATACGACGGAAGCGTAAATATAAGCTGTGTGCGGCATCGATCGCCATCTGCTTATACTCTTCATCGTTTGTCAACATATAGCCAGCAACACAACTTAAAGAAAACTGGAATCCAAGATCATGGTCATGACAATCAGGATTTGCCAGCATATCTTTGAAATACGCTTTACGAAAATTAGCGCTATTTTTAAACTGCTCAATACCCGTCTGTTGATAACATAGCCATAGCTGACCAACCCAAAATGAAGAAACCCAATCAGATGGACCACAATACTTCCACTCATGATCACTGATGCCAATTTTGGGGTTATTAATGCCAATCTTAGTAATATTTTTCTGGGTAAAACCAATAACAGTCTCTAAATGCGATTGAAAATCTAGCTTATTATATGTTGTAGCTGGTAAAGGGATACTTAAGCTCATCTGACCCATCCTATTTAAGCGTCTTTCAATAAAGTGTTTTTTTCTTATTGCCGATATTCTATAAGTGAACAGGATGAATGCCAATGTCAAAAAAGAGACTAGAATGTAAAAAAAGAAACTAAATTAAAAAATAAAGGGATTAAATAAAGTAAATGTGATTGTTATCATAAATTCGAAAAACAATCTCAAAAATAAAGATTAATAATATACTTTTAGGTTTCTTTTTATTCATCGCCTCGATATGATCAATAAAATTAGGCGGCTTATCTTTAGCATCTCCCTCATCACAATTATCATTTGGCTCTTTTATGCAGAACAATCAAATTCCTTTTCATATCATGTCAAAACCAACCGGTTCTCGTTGCAATATTGATTGCGATTACTGTTACTTTTTATATCGTGATGATCAGCTATACCCTGAAGGACTGACTCCTCAAATATCTGATAAAACTTTAGAAGCTTATATAAAAAACTATATAGATTCCCAGCCAACCCAACATATTGTTTTTAGCTGGCAAGGCGGAGAGCCTACATTACTGGGTATACCTTTTTTTGAAAAAGTGGTGGCTTTACAAAAAAAACACCTTCCTATCAATAAAAAAGTTGCTAATGATTTACAAACTAATGGCATTTTATTAAATGACCAATGGTGTGCTTTTTTAAAGGAACATCATTTTTTTATTGGTATCAGTATTGATGGTCCAGAGGAAATTCATAACCATTACCGAGTTTCGAAGGCTAAAAAAGGAACCTTTAAGAAGGTATTATCAGCGACCGATAAATTGAAAGAATACGGTATTCCATTTGCGACATTAACCTGTATTACCCAATATAGTGCCCCAAAAGCATTAGAAATTTATCGTTTTCTACGCGATACGGTCAATTCACCACAAATACAACTAATTCCCATTGTTTCTCAAGATGATATAAACCCAGATCCCAATATCATTGCCGTGAATAAAACAGCATTTACGGTTCAACCAAAACAGTGGGGAGAAGCATTAATGGCCATTTTTGAAGAGTGGTCAAAATATGATATTGGCAAGGTGTTTATACCCACCTTTGAGAATTATATTGGAACCATTCTTAATTATCCATCAGGTAGTTGTATAAATAGTAAAACGTGTGGTCAAGCTTTAGCGATTATGCCCAATGGTGATATTTTTAGTTGTGATCACTATATTTATGATCAATATAAGTTAGGTAATGTTAATCAGCAGAATTTACAAGATATGATTCAACAGCCTCAGCAAAAAGATTTTGGTGAAAGTAAATACACGACTTTATCAAAAACATGTTTAACTTGTGATTATTTAAAACACTGTTACGGCGGATGCCCTAAAGATCGAATTAAAGATCAAGATGGAAAAACAATTAATTACCTATGTGAAGGGTTAATTTATTTCTATCAAAATAGTAAACAAAAAATTAACGATATAGTAAAATCGATGAATCTTAAATCTATCTAAAAATCCTGACTAATTAAATCAAGAAAAAAATAAGAGAAAATAATTTAACACAAATAAAAAGAGCGATGAACTATAATTCACCGCTCTTTTTTATCGATTATTTCACACTCAAATTTATTGAAGCGTATATATTAAGCTAACATGCTCTCAACATACTGCTTAATTTCATCTGATTGACAGTTTTCAAAGAAACATTGCTTAAATCTTTCACCTGATATCGCCGTTTTAACTAATTCAGGATCGATAGCTTTTAATGTCTCTAAGTAATTTTCTTTTGCAACCGCAGCTTTGATATCATTTAAAATATTGGCATTTCGAACTTGAGCTTCTTTACGTTCAACCGGGTACCCTTCACCACGCGGGCTTGAGAATGCCTTTTCAAACATATACTTAGCATTGAGCTCTGCGGCCCAACCAAAGCCTTTTGCAAATGCTAAAGAGAGTGCATTACCATTATTGATTTGTGAGAATAAGAACGCATCTGCTGGATCAAGACAGTAACCACAGACCACACCAGGGTGAGCATTAAGCGATAACATGGCACCTTGGCCTGTACCACAACCAGTGACCACGAAATCAACGGCTTTAGAATTAATTAAAATACTTGCCATAATACCGAGGTGAATATAAGTTAAATGGTGATCATTTTCATCGCACATACCCACATTATAAACTTCATTGCCCATTGGCTTGACAACATTCTCAAGCTCGTTTAAAACAGCACTGTTTTTACCAGCCTGACTATTTTCCATCATTAATGCAATTTTCATAATAAAATCCTTTATTGTTCTTTTAAAGGTATTGAAGGTCTTTCAATGCCCATTTTTATAATTGTGATAATATTGACAATAATTAAAGTTAACTCTAAGAGAGTTCCTCCAATCGAACCAACATAAATATTATTTATAAGCCAAAAGCATGAACCCATTAATAACCCTACTCTTAATTTAATGCCTGTAAGCTGATAAATTGAGTAAGTTCCAACACATGTCCCTACTGTAGCCATTAACTGAAGTGGTGTTTCATATAAATATAAACTAGATACTACACTAATAAAAATAAACAGTGCAACAATTAACTTTGATTTGAAATAGATAGAACCAAGAGTTCTCAATATGTTAACAATAGAGCTAATGGCTGAAATAATAGCACCCAAGAAAATAAAATGAATCATGTGATTAACGTTAAAAATAATCATCATAATTTTTAATTTTTTATCATCTTTTTGCTTAAACATCAGAATACCTAGGATATAACTTACCCCACTCAGTATTTGTGCTACTAAATATCCATTTTCAATATCTATTTGAACCCCCTTTATCCCCTTCTTACTTAAAGTTGCTAAGTTGTTGACTGTGCTCATTTTCCCCAATCATATAGAGCGCCTATATTCATGGGATCTCATTCACTTGCCGACGACTAGCAACGCCAATTACTTTGGGTATAAGTATATATTCAATACCAATAACCAAGAAAAGCACCTACCAATGTAGATGCTTTAATCGTTATTTTTTTATCTTATGCCTCAGCAAGTTCGGGCTTTACCTTGGTCAAGCTTTTAGAGTAAATCATGCCTCCGACAGCTAAAATAAACACCCCACAAATTAAGAAGTAATGAGCATTATCATTCGGCAGTAGATAGAACCCAGTGATTACTGCACCAAAGATTAAGGTTAAACGCCCTAATACACGACACTGCATCACATCCGACTCATCCATTCCTGGCGCTGAAACTACCGGTGTACGCTGATTTTCAAAGAATTTCTCAACTTCTGCTTTACGCTCACCAACAGGGGCTTTATAGAACAACATGGTTGAGAAGAAGAAACCGACCGTTAAGATAGCATGCATAAACTGGGTAATAACCACACCTAAATCTTTAAGCTCACGTCCGGTCATGCTTGTTCCGATCATCTCAGAAACCCACTGAGCATTGAATACACTGTTACTAATGATACTAACTGTGAAACCAAATAGTACCGTTGCCCAGCCAGCCCAATCAGGAATACGCTTAACGAACATACAGAATGTTTGTGGAATCATCATCGGGATATTCACTAAACCAGCGAACAAAATCATCATCGAGAACAAGCTAATGCCGCGAAGTTCATTTAAGAAAAGCGCACAAACGATAACGATACAGCCCATCACCATCGTTGCAATTTTACTTACGCGAAGCTCATCTTTTTCTGATGCATTCTTATTGATAATTGGCTTATAAACCGATTTAACAAATGATGCAGTTACAAAGTTAATACGAGAATCGAGTGTTGACATTGTTGCAGCAAACATTGCTGATACAACTAAACCAACCATACCTGCTGGTAATAGAGTCTGTACCACAGCTAAATATGCCGCTTGGTTTGCTTTACCACCAAGCTGTGGATACATTGTCGCTAAATCAGGAAGTGCACCTGCCGCCCACATTGGAGGAAGGAACCACATAACACTACCTAGTGCAAATAATGCCGCCGTGAAGTAAGCCGCTTTACGTGCTTGAGCCGAATCTTTAACACATAAGAAACGAACTGATTGACCGATGTTGTTCATATCAATCACACGCTGAATTAAGATAGCACCAACCCAAAGCAAGAAGATCTCTTGGAAGTTAACACCGTGTCCAGTCCAGAAGCTACTATCACCACTCCAATGGTTAGTGATTTCTGAAATATTATCAACGTTATTCAGCACCGCGACAAAGGTCACCACACTAATTGCAACAATCAACATCGCTTGTAGGAAGTCACTAGATACCACCGCCCAAGCACCGCCTGTCACTGTCATTAATACAACAGCCGCACCTGTAATGATGATGGCAAACTGAATGTCCCATCCAAGAATAGCTGAAATAAAGATAGAAACTGCATAAAGAGTGATCGAGCCCCCCATTAAACCGGTAATCATATAAACAACAGTATAGAAGCGCTCTGTTTTAGCACCAAAACGCTGTCTGATTGCTTCCATCGGAGTAATTACACGCATCTGTCTAAAACGGGGAGCAAAAATGCGAGCACAAACGAGGTAACCAACAATATTGAAGATGAAAATCCAAACAACCGTAAAGCCATCAATATATGCTTTACCCGCAGCACCAGTGAAAGTCCATGCACTAAACGTTGTCATAAAAGCACTTGCGCCACCCATCCACCAAATCATTTTACCGCCCCCACGGAAATACTCACTGGTGTTTGAAACTTGTTTACGGAATACAAAGCCCAATGACACCATAAAGATGAAATAGAAGACTATCGCTCCAATATCGTAACTAGATACATTCATATTCATTCCTTTAAAACGTATAAATAATATATTGCCAACTGATAGGGATATATTAAATAGAATCCACCACACTTTATCCATGAAGAAAAAAAACAAAACACCGATAAAAAGAAACAATAGCTGTTTTATGTCATTTGAATTCTAATTTATGTGATCCAAGTAATAAAATAGAAAGATTGATAAGGAATTAATTCAATTGTGACTTGGTTATCACTTCTTTCTTCATGTTCGTTATTTACATGATCGAAATGAAATACTCATGTTCATATATTCATTTTCCATTTAGTTTAAAAATAACAACAACAAATGGACGAATAAAAATGAAAGTAGCAAAGTTAAATAAAGTACTTATTGCATTACCTTTATTAATGAGCATGAATTCAGCAATGGCAATCGATAATATTGATATGTCGGCTTATTATCGTGCTGGTGCTGGTTCATCAAATAACACAGATGAATATAAAAAATGGAACCACCAAAAAGTGGGGCGTTTAGGAAATGAAAATGATCTCTACTTGGGTTTAGGCTTGGGGGCTGATCTTTATAATGATGATAAATACGATGCCTACTTTCAGTCTCGTTTAGTCTACCAATCAAATGGTTCTAATGACTGGGAGTCAATGAATGATGATGATACTGACTTTATGTTTAAAGAACTAAACGTTGCAGTTAAAGGTCTATTCACTGCCCTTCCTGATTCAACCGTTTGGATGGGTAAACGTTATAACCAGCGTCATGATGTCCATATTATTGATACATATTATTGGAATGTGTCTGGCTCTGGTGCCGGTATTGATTATATCCCATTAGGTGACGGGTTATTATCAATGTCTGCGATCCGATCGGATAAAAGTGATCAGGAAACGGATTTAGACTTTGACTGTACTGAAAACTGTGAGAATGATAAACAAGTCGTCAACGTCAATATTTTTGATATTCGATACAAAGGAATTAATCTTTGGAATCATGCACAACTTGAAGTCGGTTTAGATTATGGTGTACCAAATGATAGCCCTGATTTTGTCGAAGGAGAAAAAACCAACACCAATAATGGTCTTTTAGCGACCGCGATTGTTCGCCATAAAGATAAAGCGTGGGGATTTAATGAAACCGTTCTGCAATACGGTACTAATGGCTTTTCAAGTGCGCTATTCAAAGACCATGCGGGTAAAAACTTCTTTATCAATACCCCTGATGATTCATCAGCTTATCGCGTAATGAACCATGGCTTAGTTAACATTAATCAATCTATATCTATCGCTCACTCTATTTACTACACCTCTTCAATTGACGATGTTGAATATGATCAAACGGAAGATAAAACAACCTTTTCTATCGTCGCTCGCCCTGAATATAAGTGGGACAAACATAACAAAACCATTATGGAGTTAGGTTATTTTGACTCTGAAAGTGGCAAAGATGTTAGCGATTCAGGAACTAAAGTAACCTTAGCGCAAGCATGGTCTGTTGGCGAGAGCTTCTGGGCTAGACCTGAACTACGTGCCTATGTCTCTTACTTTAAAGACTTCGATCATGATAACTCTTTTGGTCAGAATAATGATACCGATGTCGTTATCGGCTTCCAAGTTGAAGGGTGGTTCAAATAAAATACCGCTTATAAAAAATTAATAAGTAAAACTTATATCTAGGCCTGCTGTATTACATTTATTAATCCAGCAGGCTTTTTCGCTTAGAAAAGTAACAATGTAACACTGAAACAATAAATTCACATTTACCCAACCTGCATCACAAAATAATTACAATAATTAAGTTGGTTTCCTTTTCTGCATCACATGGCCCTTTTAACCATGTTTAATGATTACCATACAGCCAATAATCCTCTGACAATTTGAAATATATTATTCAATACACGAAATAAATAGACTTAAGTTCACTAAATTAATTATGGGAAATTAATTACTATGAAAAAAACACTCCTTTCTTCGATCATATTACTTACTTTATCTGGCTGTAATGAAACGTCTGTTTATTGGACTAACTTTATTGATTCTCGGGATGAAAAAACAGGATTATATGATTTAAGTTCTAATTTAGATAAAAAAGACGTTATAGCAGATTACTCTTTTGCAGGATACAAATTTGGAGAGAGTAATATTGATGATATTGATACCTCATTAGAATATATTCAGGCTAACCCAGAGCTATTTAAGATATATAATGTGACCGACTTTGGTGCAGTTGCTAACGATAATATCAGTGATAAAACAAGCATCAAAAATACAATTTCGACGATAAAATCCGATAGAGATAATGGTGAAACTAGAACGGCTATTCTACTTTTCTCCGAAGGTAAATTTATCATTAATTCTGAAGCAGACCTTGCTGCTATAGATGAGAATAGTGAAGACTATCTAGAACAAGTCAAAAATGAACAACCTATTTTTATTGATATTGATAATATTGTCATTAAAGGTTCAGGTAAAGGAGTCACAACGTTATTTAATCAAGTTCACCTATTACCAGAGAACCCAAGTAAAAAATGGACAACCCCTCATTTATTACAAGTTGGTGCCAAATCTTCCTCATTAGAAGAAACAGTGACATCAAAAATTATCGATAATAATACTCGATATTCCTCATTCTCTATCACAGTAGAGGATGGTGACCAATTCAACGTGGGTGATAGTGTTCAAATTGAATCACTTGTTGAAAGGGCAGAAGCCATTGAAGATGCCATTGCTCCTTATTTACTAGAGTATAAAAAAGAGAGTCATTTACAAACGGCAGTTTGGGCTAATTTAACAAAAGGTTTAAAGAAGATAGAGAAGCATTTAATCAAATCAATTGATGGCAATACGATTACTTTTCACACGCCTATCGCTCATGATATTGACGCTGAAAAAGACAATTGGGTTTTAAAAACGGTTAATTCTCTATCTAACATCGGTATTGAAGATCTCACCATACAAGGTAATTGGCATCAAGAGTTTGTCCACCACGAGGATTATATTCATGATAGTGGCTACAGTATGCTATCAATGAAAAATTTACATAATTCATGGTTACGAAACATTGAGATTAAAGACTTTAGTCAAGGTGGGGTTTTATATAATACTTTTAATGTGACCGCCAAGAACATTGAAACAACGGGTAATGCTGGTCATTTAGCTTTCACCATTATGTATGGTAACTACAATTTAATTGACGGTATTACCGATACTGCAGGTTCTTGGCACTCTCCTGGTGTATCTAAATACTCGATTGGTAATGTCTATCTTAATAGTACCTATACGGCGACCAGCTCGATTGATTTACACGGTGAGCAATCTATTGATACTCTCTTTGATAATATGAAGGGGGATGGATTTACGGACGCTGGGGCGCATCATCTTCAAATCAACCCAATCATCTTCAAGGATTAACATTCTGGAATCCAGTGAATACTGGAGAACCTATGGAACAATTTATGTTTATGAAGGATGATGGAATCTACGGTAGAGTGATTATGCCTTACATTATTGGGATGACTGGCAATGAAATAACTTTCGCGCCTCAAGCTAATTATGTTGAGAAGATGATTGAAAATGGCACTGCAGCTTATACTTCTGTTCCCTCGCAGGATAAGTTACAGGCTTATGTCGAAAGTAATGGTCAACCTGTCTTTCCTCAATCTTTATATCAAGCACAAGTTGAATTAAGAAATAATCACCAATAACCGGAAACATTTCTAAAAATAGGCATCAAAATATAAGCTACTTTTGATGCCTGCATACTTTGCCAGTTTCAACAATTATAGGCTAAAGCAGTTAATTACTTGACGATTTCTCATCTGGGATAACACTCTCTTGCGATACAATAATTAAATTATCGGTATTAAAACCTAATGCTTTTGCTTCAACAACAAAACGCTCCATTAACTCTCTCTCAATGGTGGGTGTTCTTGATAGCAGCCATAAATAGTCATGGTTATAGCTTGAAACAAAAGCGTATTGATAATTTTCTTTATCTAAATTAAAAATAATATAGCTACCATAAAAAGGGCCAAAGAAAGAAACTTTTAGATAACCCGTCTCTTTATCTTCAACAAAATATGCTTTCCCTTCAGCTTCTTTCCATTTATTTTCATCAAGACTAAAGCCTCGATTGATAACCCGTACCCCACCATCTGGTCGTAGCGAATAACTGGCTGTCACTTGTTCCATTGAACGTTCAAATGAGTGATCTAAACGCGCAATTTCATACCATTTTCCTAGGTATTTATCTAGCTCAAACCCCTTCACAGGCTCAACACTCTCAGGTTTACTAACACAACCCGTCAATAATAATAAACAAAATATAATAAATTTTTTCATCTGGATTCTCTTTATATCTTTATTCTTTTAATCATAGTTCTGATTCTTAAATATGAAATAAAAGGCTTAATTTTGAGCGATAAAAAGTAGCAAATAGTTTAAACCCTCTCACAAAAAATAGATGTAAACATGAAAGACCATGTAATTAATCTGGTTTTTGTTGCAAGAAAAAAAATCCAGTGCCATGCTTCCTAGCGAATTAATTCAACCTTAAAGAGCTTCAAATAAGAAGGAAATATCAATAAAATTTAGATCTGCTTTAACGTGAGTTAATAGCAACCATCCAATAACCTCTGATCTAGTTGTGCCATCGCATGGGGATAAGTGAAATAACCTATTTCATAATTCATAGATTAATAATTATTCAGATTTTAGTCCATATATATGGATTTTTGGAAGGATTTGTTATGCAAAAAAATATTAAAAACCGTTGGTTAATGGCGCTTTCTGCCGTTGCCATTCATGTCTGTATTGGTTCCGTTTATGCTTGGAGTGTGTACAGTCGACCGATTCAGTCCGCAATGGGCTGGAGTTTAACTGAAGTCACGACTACCTTTTCAGTTGCTATCTTCTTTTTAGGGTTATCTGCTGCCATTATGGGGCGTTTTGTTGAACGTCGAGGACCAAAAGCCGCTGCTTGTTTATCCGCAATTCTATTTGGATTAGGGACAATTGGTTCCGGATTTGCCATTTCAATTGAATCAAAAATGATGCTCTATTTCACTTATGGTGTATTGGGGGGTTGTGGTTTAGGTATTGGTTATATTGCCCCAGTTTCTACTTTAGTTAAGTGGTTCCCAGATAAACGTGGTTTAGCAACAGGTCTCGCCATTATGGGATTTGGCTTTGCGTCTGCCATTTCAGGACCCGCTATTGCACTGCTTATTGGCTCTTTTGGTATCGCGTCGACATTCTTTATCTTAGGTTCAATTTACTTTGTAGTGATGATCAGTGCTGCACAATATTTAGCCCCTCCACCAGCTAATTATATGCCTGAACATTTTAAAGCTGCCGTGGCTACGGGGCAAAAAGAGCTTAAAGTCGACTTAGAGAACCTATCCGCCAATGACGCGATAAAAACACCTCGTTTTTATGGGCTTTGGATTATGCTGTTTATTAACGTAACCTGTGGTATTGCGGTCATTGGTGTTGCATCGCCACTATTACAGGAGATCACAGGAATCACAGCAATCGCTGCAGCATCAGCCGTCGGTTTAATGGGGGTCTTTAATGGTGTTGGACGATTTATTTGGGCCAGTGCTTCAGACTATTTAACCCGTCCGGTAGTCTATATTGCATTCTTCACAACCCAAATCATCGCTTTCTACCTATTACCTGGATTAACGAATATTCTACTGTTTCAAGCGATGCTCTATTATATTATGACCTGTTACGGTGGTGGCTTCTCTTGTATTCCAGCTTATATTGGCGATATTTTTGGTACTAAACAGCTTGGTGCAATCCATGGCTACATTCTTACGGCTTGGGCATTTGCAGGATTAGCGGGACCAATTATTATTGCTTATGTTAAAGACAGTACGGGGAGTTATGGCAGTACGTTGTATGTATTCTCGGCTTTCTTTGTGGTGGCATTAATCACCTCTTTAGCAATGAAACTAAATATCAATATGCTACAAAATAGAAAAGCTCAACAACGTCAGGTTGAGAAAGAAAGTTTAGCCATTACCGACTAAATTTTTGAAAAAAATGACACTGAATGGATTACCTTGAAGAACTAAACTAGCCTGTCCTTCTAAATGACCCTTTCAGTGTCATCCATTATACCCTTCATACTTGAAGTCGCTAGGTTGTTGACTGTACTCGCTCGCCCCAATCATATACATATAGTACACCTATACTGATGGGACTTACTCTCTTGCCGCCTACTAACAACTCCAATTATTTTAGGTATAGACCCTTAACCTATTAACACTCGCTGATGGCCATCTTAATCCGCTTATCGGAAATAGGATAAGGTGTACCCAATTGTTGAGCAAAGAAGCTGACACGTAGCTCTTCAATCATCCAACGGATCTCTTTCACCGCATTTGGAATTGGTTGACCTTTAGGTATTTTATTCAATAACTCTTTATAGTCATTGACTGCTGACTCAATTTTGATGATATGCAAGCGATCACGATTGGGATCAATCGGTAACTTCTCCAAACGTCGCTCAATCGCCTTCATATAACGTAAAATATCAGGAAGTCGACGCCACCCACACTCTGTCGCAAAGCCTTTAAATATTAAGCTGTCCATTTGCGCTTTAATATCAGAGAGTGCAAAAGCCATAGTGAAATCTACACGCCCTTTTAACTTCTTATTGATATTAAATGCCATGGTTAAGATCTGCTCAACTTGTTGGGCAATTTCAACCACTGTATCGCCAAGCTCACCACGAATATGCTCTTTCAATGCTAAGAATTTATCCGAATCTTGAACTAACCCGCCCTTCTCTTCGATCAATTTATCAATACCACATGCGATACAATCATCAATCAGGTCCAATACGCGACCATAAGAGTTAAAGTAGAGCCCTAGCTTTGACTTATTCGGCAAATTCGCATGCAAGTACTTAATTGGCGATGGAACATTTAATAAGATCAAACGGCGCTGACCTTGTTGCATGGCATTTTTTTGCTCTTCTTCTGTTTCAAACAGCTTAATCGCCACCGAATCTTTATTATCGACTAACGCAGGGTAAGCTTTCACTTCAAAACCACCACGTTTTTGCTGATAACAGATCGGGAGTTCACCAAAAGACCACGTTTTCAGCCCCGACTGTTCGATATCATCATCCGCAACTTGTGATAATGTCTCTTGTACCTGCTCTTTTAAGCCCTCTTTTAAACTGTAAAGATCTTTACTCTCTTTTAGTTTACGGTTTTTATGATCAACCACGCGATAAGTGACTTTAAGGTGATCTGTTAACTGCTCTGGATGCCAATCTTCACGTAGAATCGTCACTCCAGTCATTCGACGAAGTTCTTTTTCTAACGAATCTAACAACGGTGCTTCCATTGCTTCCACCCGTGCTAAAAAGGCATCCGCATAATTTGGTGCAGGGACAAAGTTACGACGTACCGTTTTTGGTAGCGATTTGATTAATGCAATCACTAATTCTTGACGTAACCCCGGGATCTGCCAATCAAAACCGTCTGTTTCAACTTGGTTTAAAATCGGCAATGGAATATGTACCGTCACACCATCACTGTCTTCACCCGGCTCAAACTGATAACTTAACTTCAGCTTTAAATTGCCTTGATGCCAGAAATTAGGATAATCAAGATCGGTAATGTGAGAGGCATCACCTCTAAACAACATCTCTCGCTCGAAATCTAATAATTCAGGATTTTCCGCTCTCGCCTTTTTCCACCAACTATCAAAATGACGACCAGAAACAATCTCTAAATCTAATCGTTGATCGTAAAACTCAAACAAGGCTTCATCATCAACCAAAATATCACGACGACGAGATTTATGCTCTAACTCTTCAACTTCCGCTAAGAGTTTTCTATTTTGACGGAAGAATTTATGTTTGGTTTCCCAATCCCCTTCCACTAACGCTGAACGAATAAAGATCTCACGACATACCGTCGGATCAATCGCGCTGTAGTTAATTTTACGTTTTGGAATTAGCGCAATGCCGTATAACATCACTTTCTCAAACGCAGAAACTGCCGCAGATTTCTTCTCCCAATGTGGTTCACTGTAGTTACGCTTAACTAGATGTTGCGCAAGATTTTCTACCCATTCAGGCTGAATTTTGGCGGCAACACGTCCCCATAACTTTGAGGTTTCGACCAGTTCAGCCACCATCACCCATTTTGGCTGTTTCTTAAAGATGCCCGATCCAGGAAAGATATTAAAGCGGGCATTTCTCGCCCCTTGATATTCATTCTTCTCTGGATCTCGAAGACCAATATGAGAAAGCATGCCAGCAAGCAATGAAACATGGATAGACTGATAATCTGCCGCTTGATCAGAGATATGATAATCCAACTCACGCATCACTTGGCTAACTTGGAAATAGACATCTTGCCACTCACGAATACGAAGATAGTTTAAATAATCCGTACGACAAAGCTTTCTAAATTGGGAATGAGAAAGCGCTTTTTGCTGCTCTTTGATGTAATTCCAAAGATTAATAAAAGTTATAAAGTCAGACTCTTTATCATAAAATCGACGATGTTTTTCATCAGATTGTTGCTGCTTATCTGATGGACGTTCACGCGGATCTTGAATTGAAAGCGCAGAAGCTACCACCATGATCTCTTGCAATGAGTTCTGCTGTGGGGCTTCAAGCACCATACGAGCCAAACGTGGATCAATCGGTAAACGAGCCAGTTTACGTCCCATTTGAGTCAGACGTTTACGTGGATCTTTGGCTTTACTATTAATGGCTCCGAGCTCTTCAAGCAGACGAACACCATCATTAATGTTCCGGCTATCTGGTGCTTCAACAAAGGGGAACGCTTCAATGTCACCTAAACCTAACGAGGTCATCTGCAAAATTACCGATGCTAAGTTAGTACGTAAAATTTCAGGATCGGTAAACTCAGGACGTGAAACAAAATCCTCTTCAGAGTAAAGACGGATACAGATACCTTCAGCCACACGTCCACAACGACCTTTACGCTGGTTAGCACTGGCCTGAGAAATCGCTTCTATCGGTAAACGTTGAACTTTGGTGCGGAAACTATAACGACTAATGCGGGCAGTTCCCGGGTCGATAACGTACTTGATCCCCGGAACCGTTAATGACGTTTCTGCCACATTGGTTGATAAAATAATTCGACGACCACGGTGGGATTGGAAAATCTTATTCTGCTCCCCTGCAGAAAGACGTGCATAGAGCGGCAGCACTTCAGTATCGCGTAACTTCCGTTTCACTAAAGCATCGGCAGTATCCCGGATCTCTCGCTCGCCATTCATAAAGATCAGGATATCCCCTAGACCTTCATCACACAGTTCATCAACCGCATCAAAGATTGCTTCAAGTTGATCACGATCGCTTTCGCCACCGTCTTCCATAACGGGACGGTAACGGACTTCGACTGGGAACGTACGACCAGAAACTTCAATGATCGGTGCATTTCGGAAATGCTTTGAGAAACGCTCGGGATCAATGGTTGCTGAAGTGATAATTAACTTAAGATCAGGGCGCTTGGGTAAAATCTCACGTAGATAACCCAAAATAAAATCGATATTTAAGCTTCGTTCGTGAGCTTCATCGATAATAATGGTGTCATATTGGTTTAAATAACGGTCATTTTGAATCTCAGCAAGTAAGATACCATCGGTCATCAATTTAACTTGGCTTTGGTCAGAAACTTGATCGTTAAATCGAACTTTATAACCTACATAAGAGCCAAGCTCACACTCTAACTCTTCAGCAATTCGGCTCGCTACCGTTCTCGCAGCCAAACGACGTGGCTGAGTATGACCAATCATTCCAAATTGGCCACGACCTAGTTCCATACAGATTTTAGGGATCTGAGTTGTTTTACCTGATCCTGTTTCACCCGCAATAATCACCACTTGGTTATCGCGAATTGCCTCTGCGATGTCATCTTTTTTCTGACTAACAGGCAATAATTCCGGATAAGTAATCTTTGGCCGATTAGTTGCTCGGCGCTCAGCCGTCGCCATTGAGCGTTCAATATCTTGATTGATCTCAGCAAAAACGGCTTGTTGTGATTCTGGCTTCTTAATTTTAGATGCGCCAAATAACCGTTTATTGAGACGAAAACGGTCGCGGATCATGGTGTTCTGTATCGCTTGCTTTAGCGTAGAGAAATGTAATGGAGATGGAGTATCGGTCAAAATGCGCCCTACAACTTGATAGTAATGAGTGACCCCTTAAATACTCTTCTTATTTAAGTCATAACAACCCGTCCTAAAACGAAATGAATTAAACAAAGAGAAGGGTTATTTTTAATTATACCTAAAATAATTGGAGTTGCTAGTAGGCGGCAAGTGAGTGAGGCCCCATGAGTATAGGTGTACTATATGATTGGGGCGAGAGAGTGCAGCCAACAACCTAGCGACTTCAAGTATGAAAGGTATAATCGTCAATATAATTTTCTGGGCGCTAGTTTAACACAGCAAAACCAAGCTGTCGTATATCCTCAGTAGCCCCCCTTTAATAACGGTCAAATAATCCACAGATGCATGCTAATGGGTTTAAATTAATATGAATCTCAGTTGATATGATCTACACTTTTAGCTATTCGTCGATTGGAATGTTTTTTATATTGAGGTCATCATGTTTGTACAATTAAAATCGCTACTACGTCAGGTTCTTTCTGACAGTAATGGAGATAGTGGCGCAGTCGATAGTCAAAGTTTACGGCAAGCAATGGCAGGGTTACTTTGCCAAGTTTCAGCCGCAGACCATGATATTGCAGATGATGAACGGAACTCTCAAATTCGATTATTAACAGGACTGTTAAATATCGACCAACAAGAAGCTAAAACTCTGGTTGAAAACAGTGAAAAAGATCAACAGCAAGTGGTTTCATTATTTCAATTTACTAATAAATTGCGTGACATTGATATTAGTCTAAAAATCGAATTTATTAATGCAATGTGGCAAGTCGCTTATGCTGATGGCATATTAGACCCTCAAGAAGAGGCAATTATTCGTCAGGTTGCAGAATTAATTTATGTCGATCACCAAGACTTTATTAAAACCAAACTGGCAGCACAAAAGAACATGGCATCACAATAGTTATTTAAATGAAGCGATTAAAAAACCGATATTACACTCTCCATATTATCGCTGATGGAAAGTGTAAACTATCGGTTTTTTATTGACTTAATTAAGGGGTTGCTGGACGATTAGGGCTTATCTGTTGTTGAGCAACGGCTTGTTGATTCATATAAAGATGTACATCTTGTTGTGGAAATGGGATAGAGATGCCCTCTTTATCAAACTCCAGCTTCACCTGTTTAGTAATATCCCAATAAACATCCCAATAATCAGCGGTTTTCACCCAAGGACGAACAATAAAATCAACTGAAGAAGCATTTAGAATATGTAATTTAACAACAGGATCTGGGCTCTTTAATACTTTCTCATGATCGGTAATCATCTTAATCAACATTAGTTCTACTTTCTCAATATCATCGCTGTAACTAACTCCGAAAGTCATATCAACTCGGCGTACTCGTTCATGGGTAACATTCTTAATCGTATCCCCCCAAATTTTATTATTAGGCAAAATAATAATTTGGTTATCGAAAGTACGAATAGTGGTATTAACTAAGCTCATTGAGCTCACTTTCCCCATGACACCACCCGCTTCTATTGAATCACCAACATCAAATGGACGGTAAATTAATAACATCATTCCAGAGGCAAAATTAGATAGTGTATCTTGTAATGCGAAGCCAATAATAACCCCGGCAATACCAAAACCCGTTAATACTGGAGCAAGGTTTAACCCAACTTGAGAAAGAGCAATCAATATTCCAAGCAAGAAGATTGCTTTCCCTGAAATAGACACAAAGAAAGATTGCATCAATTGAGAGAGATTTAACTTTTCAGAAGAGACGCCTTTGGCAACAATTCGTCTTACAATGCCAGAGATAACTTTACCTAAAAAGATAATGCCAAAAAAGACCAAAAATTTAAAACTAAGTTGTATGCTATTGTTAAGCAACCAATCTTTTGATTCATTCGCCCACGTACCAAGAATAGAGAGAAGAACACTCACTTCGAGAATATCTTCCGTTAAGTCACCGGTAGATTCAAATAGTTGCTGCTTATAAGAAGTTGTATCAATATCAAGATTATCCGCAATTCCCACATAGGATTTTAAAATAGTAGTCTCACCATTTAAGCGTCGCTCAAATAAAAGATGAATAAGATCTAGTTTTTCTTTTTCCTTACCTGTCGCTGTTTTTAATTGATCAGCATATTGCTTTTCTTGGCTTTTATCATATTGCAATACAGCAGAAATAAATTCTAATTGTTGAATCACTTCATTTTGTAACTCTTCTTTTTGAACTTCAACATCCACGCCCAAGGTTTCTAACCAAATGTAATTTTGCCAGCTATCACTTAGAATTTGAGCATAATATTGACGCATTTCAATTTGAATTTTAATCTTTAATAGCTTATCTTCAGTTGGAAGTTTTTCATACGTGGCTTTTTGCTCTTTCATATATTGTGAAAGTAAACGCTTAGCTTTAGATACAAATTCTTGCTGTAATTCTATATTCTTAATAATGACGGCAGGTCTCACCTCTTTTGGATCATCAACAATAGAGGCTAATACTTTTCTTCTTTCATCATTTTTCTTAACGACTTGTAATCTAATTGCATCTTTTTCTTGCCCTTTAACCCCTCGATCTTCAGTGTAAAGAGCTTTAACTTCATTAGATAATTTATCTAACTCTTCAATTCTAGGATCTATCTTTTGAACAGGTGCAGATATCTTTTTTTCGACTTGATTTTCTTCTTTAACGATATCCTCTGCAGAGGTGTAAGTCGCAAAAGAGAGCTGATAAAGAGTGAATATTAGTAATAAGCTCCAGCGCATAAATCTTCCTTAATCATCATTTCTAACTCGGAATTAACATTATATATCCTTCATATTTTGAAGTTACTAGCTTGCGATTGTCACCCCTTCAACCAAATCATATATCCCCTTCTTACTTGAAGTTGCTAGGTTGTTGGCGATATTCATTCGCCCAAATCATAAGAAACCTAGACTCATGGGGCCTCATTCACTTGCCGCCTACTAGCAACTCCAATGACTTTGGGTATAACAGACCTATCATCATCGGTTTATTGACTGATCACTTCTAGTTATTCCAATTATCCAGATATAAATAATATTTTTTATTAAGTGTAGACTAAATTGCTATTTTTCTTACTCTTTTAACAAAAAATCACAATGTACTTCTATCCTCTTGCTACTTGGAATTATATTTAATAAACATAAAAAAAGAGTTAAGCTTCATTCCCCAGTAAAAATTGAAAAACAAAGGCCTATAAAATGAAATATCAATGGATACTCTTCGATGCTGATGAGACGCTGTTTAATTTTGATGCTTACCAAGGTCTAAAGTTAATGTTCTCCCGCTATCATACTGAGTTCACACAAGAAGATTATCAAGCCTACCAAGAAATCAATAAACCACTCTGGGTTCAGTATCAGGACGGTGATATCACTGCAACAGAATTACAAAACACTCGTTTTCATGGATGGTCTCAGCGCTTAGACATTCCAGCTCAAACGCTTAATGAACAATTTTTGATTGCCATGGCAGATATTTGCTCATTATTACCGGGAGCCCAAGAGCTATTAGATAAACTCGCCCCAGTAGCTAATATGGGGATTATCACCAATGGCTTTACACGTTTGCAGACTATTCGGTTAGAGAAACTCAAACTACTTGATCTTTTTTCCCCTGTTGTTATATCTGAAGAAGTTGGAATAACCAAACCAGATGTAGGGATATTTAAGCATACATTTGATTTAATAGGGAACCCAGATAAAAATAGAATATTGATGGTTGGAGATAATCCACTATCGGATATTTTAGGTGGAATAAATGCAGGAATTGATACGTGTTGGTTAAATGTAAACGATTGCGTAAAACCAAGTAATATAGATCCAACTTATCAGGTTAAATCTTTATTTGAATTACAAGAAGTCTTATTTAATAAATAAATGCTCAAGTTTAATAAATAAAGGCTAAAGCTTAGAAAGGTTTTTTACCGACCTTAACTCAATTTCTGCAACGAATATCTTTGGGATAAGTATGAGTGAACAGGTCGGTGCTTTTCTTTATTATTGATTTATACTAGTAATTGGATCGAGACTACTAATTTAATATGCAACTAATATTAGTTTTGTAATAAATCAACTTTGTTACTGGTATTATAGAAAGCTAAAGTTCTGATTTTACGTGAAGATACTTTTTGCTTTTTCATTTTTCTCATAATTTTTTTCATAATGTTTTCCTTCTTTTCTACAACAATTATTCTAATAAATTTCATCCCTTCTTTTTGAGATACTTATCGCAATTTTATTGTTATTTAAATTATGTATGTGACTTTAATCGCACTTTAATTATAAAGTGTCTAAGACAACACGACATGGCTAATATTAATCCTGAAATGTTAAAAAAACATCAAATCAGCATTAACAGTCAGTTAACGTACCACACTAAAGTAAGAGATGTAAACCCTTATTTAGTAGTAACCTAAAAGTGAAAGGTTCATTTAGTAAAATTAAGGCTTCATTTTCATTTGAAAATGAGCGATAAATTTTACTAAATATAAGATAGTTGCAACGTTAATGAATTTCTACCCTTAAAATTAATTATATTTGAAAGATCAGATCTCAATACTGAAAGTATTTTCATTGTTCAATGATATTAAATAATGGTCATAATAACTATACCTAAAATAATTGGAGTTGCTAGTAGGCAAACATCAGATAAGAAAAAAATAAAAGTCCTAAAACTTTAATCTGTAGCATCCGGAGCAACAATCATTGTTGATTTAGCGACAAAAAGTGAAGTAAATGACCAAATAATACTGACGGCCAGACAAAGTGATAAAGAATATGACCAATCACCAAAGTGTTGATATAAAGCTCCAACAGCTAATGGTCCTGTTGCCGCAATCAAATAACCAATCAATTGAGACATAGCAGAAACCGCTGCCGCTTGATGAAGATCCGTTGTTCGCAATCCAATAAAAGATAATCCCATAACAAATGTCCCACCAATATTAAAACCAAATACGGCCACCCATAATGGTGAATAACTAGGTGCAAAAAGTAGCCCCGCAATACTGAGCACACCAAATAGAGTCATGCTAAAAGTAAGTGCTCGCTTATTACTGAAGTATGTATTCAATGGAATGAGCAAAATAGCAGGCACAGATGTAAACAGTTGCATTAGTCCTTGAAGGCTTCCAGCTTGTTCTGCAGAATAGCCACTATCCGTTAAAATCGTTGGTAACCAATTGATAAAAATATACATCAAAAATGAGTTCATGGTTAAAAATGCAGTGATCTGCCACGCAATGGGTGAGCGCCAGATATAACCTAACTTGGGTTTTGCAACCGTTGATGTTAAAACTTCTTTATGTTTTTTACTTCTTAATATTTGTGGGATCCAAAGAATAATCGCAGCGACAGCAAAAAATAGAATAGTTAACAGAGAATATGCCCAATTTGGTAAGCCAGTTAACTCTAAATGTTCAATTACAGTCAATGCTGGAACCGCAAATGTGGCACTAAGGCTTGCACCCACTCCCATCACTAACACATATATCGCAGTGACTTTCATTATTTTGTCGGGAAAGTAACGCTTCAATAAAGTAGGTAACAATACATTGGCAATGGCTATACCTGCACCAATAATCACCACACCGAGGTAGAGCATCGCCGTCGTCCCTAAAGAACGGACGATAATCCCAATAAAGGTTAATATCAGAGAGAACATCAATGCAGACTCATAACCACGCTTATGCCCTAAAATAGATGCAACAGGAGAGAAAAAGGCAAAAGCAAGAACAGGAAGTGTGGTCAAAAGGCCAAGTTCTAATGTCGATAAGTGGAGGTGCTGTTGGATCTCACCAATCAAAGGCCCAACTTCAGTGATAGGTGCGCGTAAATTAAATGCAATTCCAATAATACCGATTAAAAGAATTATCGACTCTTTTCTAGAAAGATGAACTCTAGTCATAAATACCTCATACAAAATTTCGCATAGGGTAGTCTTTCATGCTGATTTTGTATACAGGTATAATCTCTTATTTTATGACTATTTTAAAAATATTAACTTAGTCAGAAATTTACATTCGTTACATTATAATTTTTATTAGCTACTTTAAGCTGTAAAATCAAAAAAGCTCTCTATTCACACTCCTAATGATGATTAAGATTAATGTGATATTAGAGAGCTGGTTCCACATAACACCTCGTTAATGCTAAAGGTGCAAAGGTGTTATACCCTTCATTCTTGAAATCGCTAGGTTGTTGGTTACGTTAATAATTAAAGCGCCCAACCACCCACATAAAAAACAACCAATACAATCGCAATAATAACAATCCCTGGATTTAATTTCTTAACTTCACCTGAGAAAATACGACCAATAACTAATGTAGAGAAGCCAAGCATAATACCGGTAACAATATTACTACTTAATACAATAAATACCGCACACATCAAACCTGCGAGTGCATCAACATAATCGTCAAAATCAATTTTCGTTACGTTACTCAGCATCAACAAACCCACATACATTAATGCCGGTGCAGTTGCATACGAAGGAACTAAGTAGCTTAAAGGAGCAAAGAAGATCAGAAGAACAAACAGACCACCAACAACCGTTGCTGTTAACCCTGTTTTACCACCCGCAGCGGTTCCGGCTGCAGATTCAATATATACTGCAGCCGGTGCTCCACCAACAAAGCCAGAGAAAATAGAACTCACTGAATCAGCCGTTAATGCTTTTCCACCATTAATAATTTGACCGTCTTCATCAAGAAGATTGGCTTGTCCAGCAACCGCTCTAATCGTCCCTGTTGCATCAAAGATAGCTGTCATCACCAATGCTAGTACCGCAGGTAGAACCGCTAAACTCAATGCACCTTGAATATCCATTGTTGCAATTAAAGATCCTTCACCACCAAATGTTGGCATTGCAAAGAAACCATGAAATTTAACACTAGGATCGATAATTAGGCCAATAACTGAGATTGCAATGATTACCATCAAAATACCACCCGGCACTTTTCGACGTTCTAAGCCAAAAATAGCCGCTAAACCTGCAACAGACATAATCACAGACAACGAGGTCACATCACCTAATGCAACAGGTAAACCAGCATGAGGGTTTTTAATGATTAAACCAGTACTATCTGCCGCAATCAGCAATAAAAATAGACCAATACCAATCCCTGTTCCATGGGCAATACCAGATGGCAGGTTATTCAAAATCCATTGACGAACACCTGTTACTGTAATTAAGGTAAAAATAAGACCCATTAAAAAGACAGCGCCTAGTGCAACTGGAATACTCACCCCTTGTCCAAGAACTAAACTAAATGCAGTAAATGCAGTTAATGAGATCGCACAACCAATAGCCATCGGCAAATTAACCCATAACCCCATTAATAATGAACCAAATGCTGCGACTAAACAGGTTGCAATAAATACTGCGCCTTGGTTAAACCCTGCGGCTCCTAACATACTTGGAACAACAATCACCGAATAAACCATCGCTAAAAAGGTTGTTAGTCCTGCTAATACTTCCCTTCTAACCGTACTTCCTCGCTGAGAAATTTTAAAAAAATCATCTAACCCTTGATTTCTTTTTGCTTCATTTTTCAGTGCACTTTCTGTAGACATAACTATTTCCTTTGTCGTTGAAATTAGGTTTTATTCTATTTGCAACGTGATCTAATTATACTGATTAAAAAGATTCCTTTAATCGACGAAATTTATTTGCAAACAATAAATACCCTTAACTTTTTCATTGAATAAAAATTTATTAGCTTTATAAATTAATACTGAATACAATAACTATTTAGCCACGCTCATAAACTAAACGTCCATCAACATAAGTACGATAAATACTACGGTCATCACCTAATGTAATTAATACAAACAGTAGGTCTGCAAGATCTTTTGAGTTATCGGCACGTAATTGTTGAATGGGTGTTGCGTGAGGATCTAAAACCACTAAATCCGCTTCTTTACCATGATCAAAATTGCCAATGTAGTGGTCAAGAGATAATGCTTTTGCTCCACCCATTGTCGCCATATAGAACGCTTCATAAGCAGAAAGTCGTTGTTGTTGTAATTGTGCAACTTTATACGCTTCATTTAGCGTTTGTAACATATTAAAGGTTGTACCCGCACCAATATCGGATGCCATACCAACACGAATACGCTTATCTTTTGCATGTTGTAATTTAAATAGACCACTGCCTAAATAGAGATTCGAGGTTGGACAGAATGAGATAACTGATTGCGTTTCAGCCATGCAATCCCATTCTTCCTCTTCTAAATGAATACAGTGCGCAAAAACACTTTTAGGGCCTGTTAAACCATAATGATGATAAACATCTAAATACCCTTTTTGTTCCGGGTAAAGCTCTTTAACCCAAGCAATTTCATTTGGATTTTCACTAAGGTGTGTTTGAACATATGCATCTGGATACTCAGCTTTTAACTTACCCGCCATTTCAAGTTGCTCTGGGCTTGATGTTGGGGCGAAACGTGGCGTGAT
Organism: Vibrio sp. SS-MA-C1-2; assembly: GCF_021513135.1. Classification (NCBI taxonomy): domain Bacteria; kingdom Pseudomonadati; phylum Pseudomonadota; class Gammaproteobacteria; order Vibrionales; family Vibrionaceae; genus Vibrio; species Vibrio sp. SS-MA-C1-2. The sequence goes on along the minus strand of NZ_CP090981.1, from coordinate 1,567,838 downwards.
TGCATACTGTAAACGACCTTTATTGTGCCATTTTTCAATTAATGCTTTGCTTTGATCATAACTGGTTTGTGGCGTATCAAGAAGATAATCAGGTGCATTACGATCCATCATCACTTTGCCCGTGATCAGACGCATATTAATATTTTCTGCAGCAGTAAAAAGTGAATCAACAGACTCAGGGTGAACCGTACTAAAAACCAATGCTGTCGTGGTACCATTTCTTAATAACTGTTTAATAAAGAATGCCGACATTTCTTTTGCATACTCTTTATCACGGTAGCGCTTTTCAGTTGGGAAGGTATAATTATTTAACCACTCTAATAGTTGTTCACCATATGCGCCAACCATCTCAGCTTGAGGATAGTGCAAGTGGGTATCGATAAATCCAGGAACAATTAATTTACCACTATACGTTCTAATGCGTGTTCCTGCTGGAACTTTACCTTTTCCTTCCTCCCATGAACCAAACCACTCTACTTTACCATCACAAATAAGCATTAAGCCATCTTCGGTAAAGCGTAAATTCTCTTCAATTTCGGATGTACAATTGACCGCTTTCTTCATATCTAAGAAGTTACCACGAATCGCCTTTATTGAGTGCTCATGTACCATCTTTTTCTCCTGATTGTAGGCATTCACTATTATTTAAAATACACAACAGTAAATAAATATTAATATGCTTATACCCTAGCTACATTAATATCAATATAATTATTATTAATAACTCTAACTATTTCCGATTAAAATATTAGTTAACATTAAATAAGATAAATACCTAAAGATATATAACTAAATAAATAAAAACTAAAATATTAATTTTTTATTATATTTTATTAAAGTTAGTGGTATGTTATTTTTAATTGAAGTTGCAAGGTAATAAATTGCAACTCCAATTACTTTATATCGAGTATTAATTAGTGCTAAATTTTATTTAGACCACTTAATACTTTTTCTGGTGTAAAGTGCCAATCACGTAACCAAACACCACATGCATCATGAATCGCGGTTGCAATTGCTGGTGCCGCGCCATTAACACCAATTTCTGAAATAGATTTAGCACCAAATGGGCCCACTGGATCGTCACATGGGACTAATGTCGCTTTAAATTCAGCTGGAATATCACCGATTTTAGGTGCACCGTAAGATTTCAAATCAAGTGTGATAGGCACACCGTTATCATCATAAACAAGTTCTTCCGTCATACTGTGACCAATGGCTCGCATACTTGCACCATAAATTTGACCTAATGCCAAATCAGGGTTAATTGGTGTTCCACAATCAAGCAGTGCATGGAATTTATTTAGTTTGATCTCACCAGTACGGGTATTGACGGCCACTTCTACAAAGTTAGCACCGTATGGGAAAGCAAAATCAGACGTAATAAAACTGCCGCTGGTTAATAGCTGTCCCCAACCCTTACCACCTTCTGCTTTATGAGCAATTTCGGTAAAGGTAATAGACTTGCCTTCTTTCCCAACAACCGTTGCAGGGTATTCAATCGTTAAATCACTGACAGGTTGCTCTAATACATCCGCAGCACAGATAAGAATTCTCTCACGCATCGCTTCAACGGCTTTCATTGCTGCATTTCCTGAGAAACAAGTACCTGAAGATGCATATGCCCCTTTATCAAACGGACAGTGATCGGTATCCCCTGAAATCACCGTAATCTCGTCAAGTGGCATTTTCAATACATCCGCTGCAATCTTACTCACAACCAAATCTAAACCTGTACCCAAATCAGCACCACCAGAGTGAACGATTAACGTGCCATCAGAGGCCAGTTTCGCTTTACAGTTTGCTTGGTCAATATCAGGAATACCAGACTTCTGCTGAATAATCGCCGCACCACGTCCCACTTTCCAATCTTTGCCTAGATCAGGTTTAGCACTATCCCAACCAAACTCTTCACGACCAATTCGCATGACATCATCAAGAGCACAAGAGAGGACTTTTGGTGGCTCAGCAGGAAGATCACCTTCACCAACAGCACCTTTGATCTTAAGTGAATCGCCTAAGTGAACGCGGTTCTTCTCAATCATATCAACCAAATCAATATCTAACTCATCGGCTAACTCAGCGAGCATCATCGTTAATGCATAGACACCTTTAGGTGCGCCATAACCTTGATATGCACCAGTCGGACAGATATTTGAGTAGTAAGTTGTTACTTTGAAGTGAACATTATCCAATGGATACAACGGCAATGACAATGCAGGGCCATTTGATGGAACAGTTAAAGAGTGATTTCCGTAAGGGCCTGTATTTGCCAAGAAATCCATATCAATCGCGGTTAAAGTTCCATCTTTCTTACAACCAACCTTCATGTTGACTTTAGCGACGTGGCGAGTCGAACAAGCAATGAACTCTTCTTCACGTGTGTAGTGTAGATAAACAGGGCGTCCTGTTTTAAAGGTGGCATAAGCAGTAAGATCTTCAACTAAGATATCTTGTTTAGAACCAAAACCACCGCCTACACGCTCTTTAATAATGTGTACGCGATTTTGTTTAATACCTAATACTTTCGCAACTTGACGGCGAACATGGAATGGAACTTGAGTCGACGCATGCATTACAACTCGCTCACCATCCATATAGGCATAGCAGATGTGAGTTTCTGTCGGTGCTTGTTGAACCTGTTTTGATTCGTAAGTACGCTCTAATATAAGGTCAGCTTCTGCAAACCCTTTATCTACATCACCAATTTGCCCTTCTACCGACGCTGCAATATTTTTACGAGGCTCACAACCAATTGGGAAGTTGACAATCATTTTGCCTTCACGAGGATCTGCACCTTCATTTTGCTGTGCAAGATCTGCCGGCGCACCAGCAAGGTACTCAATAGGTTCATTATGAACTAACGGTGCATCTTCAGCACGTGCATCATCAATTGAGATAACCGCGGGAAGGACTTCATAGTCAACATCAATTAAGGCTAATGCTTGTTCTGCAATCTCAACATTTTCAGCAACAACGGCAGCAACACGATCACCAACATGACGCATCTTCTGACCAAACAGTTGACGGTCGAGTGGCGATGGCTCCGGTGCACTTTGACCACCCGGTGTATAAGAGACATCTGGGCCATTTTTATAACTAAATACCGCAACAACCCCTTCTAACGCTTCTGCCTTTGTCACATCAAGAGAAGTGATAAATGCATGAGGATGTGGACTGCGTAATACTTTCATCACACAAGAGTCAGCAGCAATACGATCTTCAACAAAACAAGGTTGTGCTTTTACCATTTGGAAAGAATCGCTTTTTGGCTCAACTTTACCAACAGCAAGTAACTCCTCACGAAACTCTGGAGCAAACGTCGCTTTATATTCAGGATCTTTTTGACGTTTTACGACGAGATCAACAACCTCATAAAATTGTTGATAACCTGCATCACGACTAAATAGTCCGGATAAGGCATCATCAATCTCTGTTCGATTTGGCGTTTGGATACGCTCAAAAAGATCCGTTAAAATTAATGCCGCAGCGGGGTCATTATAACCAGACTGAATCACACCAACATCGATCATCGCTTGTTGAACAATATTAAGTTGATTCCACTCACTCAGCGCCTCTGCCGTTTTGATCTCACCGCCTTCAATTTGTGCAGCGATTAATAACGAAGCATTGATAACAGTGCCATTAAACCAAATTGCATCTGAACCTGAAAAACCATAACCATTATCACTATCACGAACAGAGTGTAGCCCTAAACCATGAAGTAACTTCTGAACATTTTCACCGGCTTCACATTGAACGGTTTTAACTCTGCCATTAAGGGTAAATTGAAAGTCCATTATTTTCTCTCCTCTTGTTGTTGAGACTCAACAAGTAAGTCAGCAATAACGACACCAGCAATATATTTTTTATACTCAACACTTCCGCGTAAATCTTCAATTGGGAAAACAGAATCGGCTACCGCACGCTCTAAATCTGCCCCTTCAAGGTTTAATGCTTCAACATCTCTTAAACGTAACGCGTCTACACCCATGCCTGAAATTGCCATGATTGGGTGAGTTTGATCTTTTGGCAGGGATACTGCCGCCGTTAATACAGCCAGACCATCAGCATTACGAGTAATACGGTGTTGTGTACACGTCATTTGTGGTTCAGGTAAAATAATTTTTGTAATCAACTCTTTATTTTCACTCAGAATATAATCTTCAACGGTGATAATCTGTTCATCCGCTAATTTTAATTCTGCTTTTAACGCAACGAGAGTCGGTACTAACCCATTATCAACTTGATTAGCTGCGATTTCACCGCCTAACGTTGCTTGATTTCGAATATGTCGAGAATACGTAAATCCAGCCGCTTGCTGTAATGAGGTTGGTGTTAACTCATGATCACAAATTGCTTGTAATGTCATTGTTGCACCAATGTGTAACTCATCATCATTAATATGCACCTGATTTAGCTTTAGCGCTTGAAGAGCTATCACTACTTTTTTTCTGTTTTTGTTGGGGTTGCATTTAATTTTGATCCACCAGCAAAATAGATTGCATCATTTCCATACTGCTCTTTAAAAGCAACTGCTTCTAAAACAGATTGTGGCTTTAAATATTGTTCAATCATTTTTTCACCATTTTTATAATATTAAATATCAGTTTATCTAGTGAATTAATTGCAACATTTAAGCCAGAAATAAAATATAAATAGGAAGAAAATAGAAAACAGTGAAAAGGATCTTATTTGAAGAAAATTTAATCGGTTTAGATAACAAATATAACATAGATTTCTTGCTTTATAACAAAGATAAGATTAGAGCATTTACTTTCAAATGTTATTATTAAGTAAAATTAATAATATGAGACACATTGACGGATATATCAATGAAAAGAAATAGAGCTATCACAATGATAGCTCTGATAATTATCGTATCATTTTATACCCTTCAAACTTGAAGCGGTTAGGTTATTGACGGTGTTCACTCGACACAATCCTATCGTCGTTCGATACTCATGGAGCTTCGCTCATTTACCCGCTGACTAGCAACGCCAATTATTTTGGATATCGTTGCTGATATTTGTTAGCAATTTTCATTGCAGCCTGATGATGGCGAGCCATTAATTGCTCAATATCTACCCCAATCATCTGACCATCAGATACTTTCCACTGACCTGCAACCATCAATTTATCGGCTTGCTGTGCACCACATAAAATAAGGGCTGCTAATGGATCATGTGAACCGGAGAAACGAATATCGTCTAACTTAAACATCGCTAAATCAGCTTGTTGTCCCACTTCTAATGTTCCAATATCAGTTCGACCAAGACAACGAGCTGAACCTTGAGTCGCCCAGCGTAATGCATCGAAATGGCTAACATTCGCAGAACCATAACGAAGACGTTGCAAATACATCGCTTGACGCACTTCTGCAATCATATTTGAACCATCGTTTGAAGCGCTTCCATCAACACCAATTCCCACTTTAGCACCCGCCGCCTCAAGTTCATTGACGTGACAAATACCCGATGCCAACATCATGTTTGAGGTTGGACAGTGGCTGATCCCGACACCAGCAGCTCCAAGACGTTTGATCTCTTCAGAATTAAAGTGGATACCGTGTGCTAACCATGTTCTATCATGCAACCAATTGACCTCTTGCAGGTAATCCACAGGTCTTAGGCCAAAGCGATCAAGGCAGAACTGTTCTTCATCGATGGTTTCACATAAATGAGTATGTAACATCACTTGATGTTTTTCTGCTAAGTCGGCCGTCGCACGCATTAATTCAGTTGTCACTGAGAAAGGTGAGCAAGGTGCCAGCGCTATTTGAGTCATTGCGCCCGCTTCTCTTTGATGATAAGTGTTAATCAGACGCTCACTATCATCTAAAATCACTTGCTCCGTCTGAACTGTGTGCTGAGGAGGTAGCCCCCCTTGATCGACACCCAAGCTCATTGAACCACGAGTCAGTACCGCACGAACACCTAATTTTTTCACTACTTCAACTTGAACATCAATCGCATTTTCCATACCAGTTGGTACTAAATAATGATGATCTGATGCTGTTGTACAACCCGATAACATCAACTCTACCAAGGCAAGCTCTGTTGATAAAGCATGCATTTCAGGCTCTAGTTCAGCCCACACTGGGTAGAGAGATGTTAACCAGTTAAATAATTCTTTGTCTAAAGCGGTTGGGTACGCTCTGGTTAATGTTTGATAAAAATGATGATGGGCATTAATTAAGCCAGGAAGAACAACATGTTGCTCAGCATTGACGACCTCATCTATCGCAGTTGTTGGTTGGTCACCTAATTTAACCAACTCAACAATGATGTTGCCTTCAATAATAATGCCGCCAGCTGCTGTCTGATTATGTTCTTTTTCTATCCCAGTAAAAATTGCCAAAGGGTTTTTGATCCAAATGCGCTTCATCTTTTCTCCTTGGCTGGCTTAAAAAATAAGCCAGCCGATAGTTTTATTATCTTTGTAATTACAACTATTTCTAACTCATTCAATTTACTATACTTCTGATGGAATATGCACTTGAGGCTTATCCTCTTTTGCTGCCTTTTTCAGCATAGATGTTGCAGTAATTATCTCTTCATTATCTGGCGTAGATTTGCTCTTTGGAAGAATCAAATTCAATACGACTGTTGCCAGTGTGCCAGTTGTAATGCCTGAATGGAAAACCATTTGTAGATCAGGATGGAAGTGTTGTAATAAGTCTGGACGCATGGTTACCGCCATACCCGATGCTAAACCGACACAGATCACAATCGCATTACGACGAGAATCTGCAGACTGCATTAGCATACGAATACCTGCATAAGCTATCATCCCAAACATCACAAAACCAACACCACCCAATACCGGTTTAGGTACGGTCACAGCAAGCGCCGCAAATTTAGGAAAGATTCCCCCCAAAATAAGTAATGCACCTGTTCCTGCAACCACAAAACGACTTGCCACTCCACTAATACCAACAATTCCTACATTTTGACTAAATGTAGCAACGGGCATTGAAGTCATCAAAGCGCCAAATGTGCTACCCAAACCATCAACGAGTAATCCACGTTTCATGTCTTTACCGTCAAGTTTTTTATGACAACCATTTCCTAATGCCATAAAATCACCCATCGCCTCCGCAACAACCACAATATAAACCAAGCTCATACTGATAATTGCTGCTGGGGAAAAGGTTAAACCAAACTTAAGTGGCTCTGGTGCAGAGAACCAAGCTGATGAACCGATCTGAGAGGTATCCACCATTCCCATAGGAATCGCAATTAAATATCCCCCAACCAGACCAATAACAATTGCTGATGCTGCAATCGCACCTTTACAATAGACAGAAACCGCCATGACAATGGCTAAAGAGATAAAAGCTAAAAAGATGTTCTCTAATTGAGCAAATTCTGCGCTTCCCGCGGGTGCATCTCCAATCCAATCCATTGCAACTGGAAGTATGGTTAAACCGATTAAAGTAACCACGACACCACTTACTAAATTAGGGAAAAGCTTTCTAATTTGCGTCATATAAAAACTTGCAATAATCACGACAAAAGAGCCAACTAATGCTGCCCCCATTACGCCTGCAATACCATGTTGTAAGCCTATAGCAATTGATGTGCCTAAAAAGGCAAAGCTACAGCCCATTACAGCAGGAAGACGGATACCAAATTGCTTTCCAAAACCAAGACATTGAATAATGGTCACTACCCCTGAAACAAACAAGGCAGCGGAAATCAAACTAACGATATCTGCAGGAGCTAATCCAATCGCTCCTCCTACAATAAGTGGAACTGCAACAATACCGCCAATCGAGGCCAACATATGTTGTAGTGCTAAAAAAAGGCTCACGCCAAACGGTGGTTTTTCATTTAGAGTATAAAGTAACTTCATGTTTTACTATCCTTGACTTTACGGTATTTACCATTGAGAAAAAATAGTCATTAACCTGTCGATTAATCACGAACAAAATCTATATTTCACTCACTAATTGATGAGTGATCTTTTTATCTTTCATTACCCTGTTATTGAACCTGTTGTTTATTATTTACTCTGCCATAGACCTCCTTAGTCAATTATTTTAGGTATTATTAAAATTAACCTTTCTTTTTTAATCTATTATTTAACAAGAGAAAGAAGTAAATTCATTCAAATATTTATTTTATAATTAATAAAAATAAATATTATTGAAAAAAGAAAGAACCCAATTAAATGATAAGATTGAAATAAATAAAATTGACTAACCTTTATTAACCAATAAGGATTAAATTAATAAAGGTTGCATATTAATTATGCTTCCGTTGGGATTTGGGAAACTTTCTTGTTTTTAACCAGTATTGATTTTGCAGTTAATTCGGCATTATCATTTTCGCTGTCGATCTCTTTATCTTTAGGTAAGATTAAATTCAGAACAACACTCGCTGCAGTGCCTGTTGTGATACCTGAATGAAAGATCATTTTTAGATCATCAGGAAAGTGATTTAAAAGTTCTGGGCGCATAGTCACTGCAAGACCAGAAGCTAAACCAACACAGACAACAATCGCATTTCGACGAGAGTCAGCCGCCTGAACCATCATTCGAATACCAGCATAAGCAATCATGCCAAACATCACAAAACCAACACCACCTAAAACTGGAGGTGGAATAGTAATCGCTAACGCGGCAAATTTAGGGAAAAGACCAGCAACAATCAGTAACCCACCTGTTACGGCAACCACAAATCGACTTGCGACACCACTTAAACCAACAATACCGACATTTTGAGCAAAATTTGCTACTGGCATTGCTGACATTAAGGCACCAAAAGTACTGCCGAGACCATCAACAATCAGTCCACGTTTAAGATCTTTACCATCTAAATTTTTATGACAGTTTGCACCAAGGGCAACAAAATCACCCATCGCTTCTGCCACAACGACAATAAAAACTAAACTCATACTAATAATGGCTGGAATTGAAAAACTCAATCCATACTTTAATGGCTTTGGCGTTGCAAACCATTGAGCTTCTCCAATGCTCGCAACATCAACCATCCCCATCGGAATGGCAATGAGGTATCCACCAACTAAACCGATAACAATGGCAGAAGCCGCTATTGCGCCTTTACAGTAAACAGAAACAGCCATCACAATCGCTAATGACACGAAGGCTAAGAAAATATTCTTTGGCTGTGCAAACTCAGGACTATCAATCGGTGCATTACCGATCCAATCCATTGCAACGGGAAGAATTGTCAAACCAATTAAGGTCACAACGACACCACTGACAAGACTTGGAAATAACTTACGTAACTGAACCATGTAAAAACTTGAAAAAACAACAACTAAAGAACCAACAAGGGATGCACCCATGATGCCACTCATTCCGTGTTCTTGGCCTACAGCAATACAGGTTCCTAAAAAAGCAAAACTACAGCCCATAACAGCAGGTAAACGCACACCGAAAGGACCAATACCAAGACATTGAACAATTGTGACTGCACCAGATACAAACAGGGCAGCAGAGATTAAATTTATAACTTCATTTGGTGGTAATCCGATAGATCCCCCCACAATTAAAGGTACAGCGACAATACCACCAATAGAAGCAAGCATGTGCTGTAAGGCTAAAAGTAAGGTTAAACCATGTGGCGGTTTTTCATCTAGGGTATAAAGTAGCTTCATGTTTGTTTTCCTTAAACATATACATTAAATAGCTAACCACTATCTCAATCAAATCCAATAGGTTATATAATAAAGGCCACAGAACGCGGCCTTTATGGCAAATCAATTAAGCTTCAATAACAGCTCTTATCGATTTGATAATAGGTTGATATCCAGTACAGCGGCATAAATTACCTTCAAGTGCATCCATTAACTGTTCATCTGTTGGCTCTGGTGTTTTATCTAATAACGCTTTTGAGCTCATTAATACACCCGGAGTACAAAAACCACACTGCACACCGCCTGTTTCAACAAAAGAATCTTGTAACGCTTTTGCTAATGGATCTTCAGCCACCCCTTCGATAGTTGTAATTACAGCACCATCACATTGTGCAGCTAACACCATGCATGAACAGACAGAATCACCATTCATTATCACAGTACATGCACCACACTCTCCAACAGCACAACCTTCTTTGGTCCCTGTTAATTGCAGCTTATCGCGAACAAAATCCAATAAACGAACATTACCATCAACATCTACTGTCATCTGTTCATCGTTAATTGTTAATGTAATTTGTGTCATTTTTTATACCTTATTATTCTTGAATGAACTCATTAAGTAGATCGTTAAACATATTAATAAATACTGGCTTCTTATACGGAGCAGACCAACGTCCACCAATTGCCTCTTCTATCATGTCACTTAAACCACTGACAGCTATCGCCATTGTTTGTTGATTTAGTGGCTGATCTAAAAGAATTTCTTCAATAATATGTAGTCGCTGTGGCTTGCTAAATAATGCTCCATCCACAAGACGACAGTAATCAACAATCCCCTGTTTATTCACACCAATCGTAGCGGTTAAGCTTTGACGTGTGATATTCAATGCATTGCGACGACCAAGTTGGCTGTAACGTTGCTGAACATGAGTTGGCATTCCTTTTGAAATCTTAACGGCCGTTAAAATCTCATCTTGTTGTAATAAAGTACGATACCCACCGATAATAAAGTCATCCAGAGCTAACCAGCGACTTTCTATTGCTTGGGTACTCAAATTAAAACGTGTTAATTCAACTTCTGAACCATATATAACTAAAGGTGGAACAGAATCAGCACAAGGTGCCGCATTAACAATATTTCCGCCAACAGTTGCACGGTTACGGATCTGGTTTGAACCGACGGTATGACACGCTGTTGCTAATAGCGGGAAACACTCTTGAATTGATGGATGGTCAGTTAACTTATTAAAGACGACACCAGAACCAATGATAATTGCTTCTGCTGTTTCTGTAATTTGAGTTAACTCTTTCATACCCGCAATATTAATTAAACTTTGTGGTTTATTTTCTAAACGCCCTTGAACAAGCACGTCTGTACCACCAGCAATTAATTTCCCTTTTCCTTCCGCAAGCAATGTTAATGCTTCTGTTAAGCTTGCAGGATTCTGAATAGAGAGTTGATTCAGACGATGAACCTGCTTCTTATCACCTGTTGAAGCTAGAATCTCACTTTGACGAGCAGGCTTCTTCAGGTTATAACCTAAAGTCACTTGCTCTAAGGTTAATGGTAATTGACGATGACGAGTATTGGTTGCAAAGCCCACTGCATTGTTAATTGCAGCAGCCACTAACTCAGTTGCTGGTTCACCAATACTCTTTGCTCCAAATGGGCCACCTGGATCTGGGTTTTCAACCGCAATCACATTAATTGGTGGAACATCTTTAATCGTTGGTAGTAGGTAACTATCGAAGTTTTCTGATTTCACTTCACCATGGGCAATATTGTAATCTTCAAGAATACCCATACCGATACCCTGAGCGATACCACCAGAAACTTGACCTTCAAAGCCAACAGGATTAATCACTTGACCCACATCATGAACGGCGGTGATATCATCAACCGTCACTTTACCGGTACTTGAATCAAGCGTTAAATCAACCACCTGACAACCATAAACCCAAGTAAAATACGGGCTACCATTGCCCTCTTCTTCATTCCAAGAGATCTCTGGTTGATCAAACCAACCATAAGCCGCAAGGTTAACCCCCGCCCACTTGGTTTTATCTGCCGCATCCGCAAAAGAGATTGATTTAGTGCTATCGTTAGCATTAAAAATCATGCCCTCTTTCCACACCGTATCTTCTAACTTATCAGCTGCAACAATAGATGAAATCACAGAAAAAATGCGCTTTTTCACTATTTCAGCAGCATTCTTAACTGCATTACCACCGGTAATCGTTCCGCGAGAAGCAACCGTTGGACCACCGTCAGTAATCATTGATGTCTCGGGTTCAGTAAAGATCACACTAGAAAGATCAACACCTAATGTTTCTGCGGTAATCAATGCCATGGTGGTTTGCAGACCTTGGCCGTTTTCACACACGCCCGTTGAAACATTGATGCTGCCATCTGGGTTTACACAAACAAGTGCCGATGACGTATCCACGCCTTCAGCGCCTAATGAACAACCACGGTAACTCAATGCTAAACCGATGCCTTTCTTAATCGGGTTTTTCTGCTTATTAAACGCTTCATACTCTCTGCGACGCTCAATATAATTTGATGCGTCAATCGCTTTTTGCATCACTTCATCAGCAGAAACGGTATGCTTGTTAAATACTTGACCTGTAATACTGGTGCTATCTTGCTTCAGAACATTACGTTGACGAACGTCGAAAGCAGAAATATTCACATATTCAGCAATTTCATCCATAAGCGATTCATTGGCATAAACAATCTGTGGCGAACCAAAACCGCGCATTGCTGATGTATAACTGTTGTTGGTATAAACACCGGTAATATCGATACGAACATTTTCAATCTCGTAAGGACCCGCAGCCTGTACCGAGCTGCGCCATGTGACAAATGGGGTTGCCGCCGCATAGGCACCACTGTCAGCAATGATATTAATTTTCATTGCTGTAATTGAACCGTCATCATCAAAACCGACTTTATAGTCCATAATATATGGATGACGCTTCGGACTCTCAATAATTGATTGTTCACGAGTATAAGTAAATTTCACTGGTCGTTTCGTCAATGATGCCATTAGCGCAGTACGACAAGCTAAGTGGTCAATGGTGTCATCCTTACCACCAAATGAGCCACCCATCACAGAGCGTTTTACATTAATATTCGCTTGAGGAAGATCTAAATAGCTCGCAATAAACCCACGAACTTTATGAGGATTTTGAATCGAACCTGCGACAATAAGTGCACCCGATGTTGGATCAGGGTACGCAGTGACTGACTCTGGTTCTATATAAGCATGCTCTTGAAATCCGACTTCAAATCGACGTTCAATCACATGTTTTGATTGAGCAAACCCAGCATCAATATCACCTTTTACTGTATGATGTTTTGCGACAATGTTGTTCTCTTTTTCGCTATGGACGCATCGACAAGATGGATCAAGAGCAGCAACAGGATCTGATACAGGTTGTTTTGCTTCATATTCAACGTCAATTAAATCAGCAGCACGACATGCTGCCTCATATGTTTCTGCAGCAACGATGGCTAAAACGTCACCACTAAAAACCACTTCATCGTTAACTAGTGGTAGATAATCTCGGATCATAACCCCGACATTAGGGTCTCCAGGAATATCTTGATAAGTTGCAATTCTCACTACACCGTCAACTGCCTTCGCCGCTTCAGTATCTATGTTTACAACTTTCCCTGCAACAATATCGGTATAACGGCACACACCATAAAGCATACCTGGCATATTGATGTCATTACCGTAGATTGCAGACCCTTTTACTTTCGCTAGACCATCCACTCTGGCGACAGGTTTCGCTAACTGTTCAAATTTATTCACATTAATTCCTTTTTTAATTAATAAAAATTAAATAAATATTATTAATGCTTTCATTCCCTTTACTCACACCAATACTCATTACTTTTTTCATTAACGTAAACATTGCAAGAACTGAACCACTTGTAAAAAACGAAGCAATATTTAAGAGATTTTGTGATTTACAACGACAATAAAAAATTGTCATGATGAAATATATAAATTATCTATTTCACTAATTTTGATCACTATCACAATAACTTAAATAATATAAAAACAAAATTTTTGCTCTATCTATCAATTTGATTGATGACGAAACCAGTATCAATTATCAAAATGATACCGCAAAATTATCACTTCAATAAATAGCCAAAATAATGACCAACCATCATATTTAAACCAATAAACTCACTGTTAAAACTAGAGAGCTCACCACGAAAAAACCAAGATGAACCTTGTGGACGCCATTGAACCCCTCCAGTCCAAACCAACTGGACCTTACGTTTTTGTCGGTAGTTAAATGCATTGTTTTTAACCGAGTTATCGATATAACCAAACCCCGCTTTTATATAAGGGTTAAATGTTAAATCGGGTATAGGCTTGAGAAAAAAGTAGCCCGCATCTAACTGATAAGCATTATACTTAATTGAACTAACCAACTTACCTGCAGAGTGAACGGGCATCTCGCCACCTTGAATATATGCCAACTCAGTAAATAATTTTTCCGTAAAATGATAGCCAGCACTCGCTTGCCAACCTAGAGCCAATTCAGGGGCACTATTCCAATCTCTCGGTAACTCTTTACTATTTAATAATGATAAACGCCCGCCAGCAACAATATAGGGACAAGATGAAAACTCACCATAAAAACTATAATTACAAATCGACTTTACCATTGGATCAGTGATGTAGGGAATAGCATCAAATCCAAGTTCCTGATCAGATAGCCGACTGATTTTTAGATCTTGATTTTCCATTTTGATAGATGAAGAAACGATTGATGAAAAAACAATTGATAAGAACATAATTAATGATAAAAAATATTTAATGATTAATCGGTTTATAATGGCTAAAAAAACTAATACGCTATTCAAAAACTGCGGATAATAGAAATGATTCATAGTTTTACGCTACACTGATAAAAGCAACCAGTATGTAATTCAACTGAAAATATCACTCCTCCTTATTGAGTCATTTGTAATAATGAGGCAGGAAATAAACATTAATAATGATTAGTTAATACACGATCAATCGCCGTTACCATGAATCATTTTTATATGGAGTTTATCAATTAAATGAATATCAAAAATATCTTCGTTTTTCAGTCAGACAGTCACTTTCAATCAATTAAAGTGGTACTCGTAACCCTGGTCCTTTTTTTATCAGGGTGTGCAAACTATTCTGTTTCTGAGTCGGAAGTCCAACAGTACCTCAGTCAAAAAGTAAAGCTTGACCATTCAGTAGGTGTACCTGGTTTAATGAGTGCAAACGCTAAAATAAAAGAGCTCGAAGTCGGGATAGGAAGAATAGATAAAGATAGAGTTAATGTGATTGCGGATATTCACGCAAATGTCCAATTGCTCGGGCAATCAAGTAAGGAAACAGATATCAATATTGGATTTGACGCGATCCCATTTTATAATCAAGACGAAGGTGCTATTTATCTTAAACAGTTAGAGTTAAATTCATTCAGTGTGACGCCAGAGAAATATAGATCAACAGCAAAAGAAATAACTGAGCCTGTTATTTCAATGTTACGACTCTATTTGTCTGAAAAACCAATTTATAAACTTAATGATAAAAAAACAACAGAATCACTAATTAAAGATGCTCAGCCTCAGCTTAAAATAGAAAATAATAGCTTAGTGATATCAGTTGAATAAAAGAATCAAAATAACTAATAGAAAGATATAGATACTGATGATTAATTGTAATCATCAGTATTTACACTCTCAAATAAAACCCCCTAACCCACTGGTTTAGAGACAATAAAAACGACATTATCAGAGTAACCATGCTATTATCAAGGTAATTAAAATGTTACCAGTAAGCTGCCTTAATAATGCTCAATGTTAAAACGGAATTAAAACTTGCTATTTTTACACTTCTTTTATTATTATTAACGTCGAATAGACCTTATCCAATAGAACCTGCTTCAATTATATATTTAACGTTTAGTTTTCTCGTTATTTTATTTGGCATGGCTATATTCATCTTGCTTCATAATAATAAGATCAGTCTCTTTTATGGGGTGGGATTATTTATTAAACTAATTTACGCCACTTATTATGGCTATAATTTTGGCATGGTGCAAAACATCGGGTCGACCATTTTTATATCTCTTTTTTACTTTGGTTTTATGGCTATAATGACTTATTTTAAGTATACAAACAGAAAACAAAAACCACTTTGCTCTCTGTCTGAATCACAATCATAATAAATATTCTATGCCTAAAATAATTGGCGTTGCTAGTAGGCGGCCAATGAGTGAGGCCCCATGAGTATAGGAGTACTCTATGATTGGGGCGAACGAGTGCAGCCAACAACCTAGCAACTTCAAGTATGAAGGGGATAGGCGTTCACTGGAATCTTCCTTCAAATATTACTCAGTAATACTTGTAATGGATGTTGAAAGTTCACACCCTCAAAACGTTTAACTTGACTACGACAAGAGTAGCCTGTCGACATACAACGCGTTTTATCTAACAAATCCATTTGAGGTTTCCAACTTAAATTGTAAATATCTTGAGAGGTTTTTCGGTTTTCTTTCTCATGCCCAAAGGTTCCTGCCATGCCACAACATCCTACTGGAACGGTTTGTAATGTTAAGCCAAAATGGGTAAAGATTGCACCCCACTCTTGTTCAGCATTGGGGAGTTTGGTTTTTTCTGTACAGTGAGCAAAAAGATACCAAGGTTTATTTTCAGTCTCATTACCGTTATTTTTCTCGGTGTTATTACCTGTAGTTGCTGAACTCATCGTTGAATCAACAAGGTTAGGTATATTAGGCAATCTCGGTTGCAGCCATTCATGAACGGTTAAAACAGCAAACTCTCCGCGTAGCACTCCCAAGATTTCTTGGTACTCATCACGATAACAAAGCACCAAAGCAGGATCGACTCCAACCATAGGAATGCCTAAATTGGCAACTTGATTCAAGAATTGAGCCGTGGTTTGAGCCGTTGTTTTAAATTGAGCTAAAAATCCTTTCACATGTTGTGCTTTACCATTAGGTTTGAAGGGTAATAAAACAGGTTTTTTACCTAATTTAACCGCCAATGTCATAAAATCAGCCACGACACCTGCATCATAATAGCTAGTAAACGGATCTTGAACGACCAGTAAATAATTTTCTCGTTCACTTGATGATAACTCTCTTAATTTCGCTAGATCAAAATCGATAATTCCATTGTTATCGCTGATTTGCTGCGTTAACGTTGGAATAGAGAGCTCAGGAGTATCGACATAACCGATACTGTTTTCAGTAACATAACTGACTAATTTATTCTGAGTGACCTTATTTGACCATTTAGCCGCCTTTGCCATTAATGGGAGATAGCTCTCAACATTAGCAACCAAGTAATCTTTAAATGGACGTGGATATTTACTGTAATAGAGATTAAAGAAGCGAGATCGAAAACTTGGTACATCCACACTAATTGGACATTGGCTTGCACACGCTTTACACGCAAGGCAGCTATTCATCACCTCTAATACTTGATGAGAAAAATCAAATTGATCACGCTTTTTATTTGCTTTGAACTTATTAATAATCTGTTTGATCGATGGACGACCTTGGCTAACAGATTGCTCTAAAGCATTAATATCAACCCCTTGCTCTGAAAGTTGACGTAACCACTCCCTCATCATTGTTGCTCGCCCTTTTGGTGATTGACGACGGTCACCACTCACCTTCATTGACGGACACATTGGTGAGTTTTTATCGTAATTAAAACAGAGACCATTACCGTTACACTCCATAACCTGCTTAAAACTATCACGAACAGTTACGGGGATTTGTCGATCATAAAAACCACGTTTAACCGCATTAACTGATGCCAACTTGTCATTTCGATCTAAAGGAGTACAAACTTTACCGGGATTCATCTGATTATGGGGATCAAACGCTGTTTTGATCCGACGTAATTGAGAAAAAAGCGAATCACCAAAAAACTCAGGTCCATATTCAGAGCGGAAACCTTTACCATGCTCTCCCCACATTAATCCCTTATATTTAGAAACCAGTTGTACCACTTGGTCAGAGATTTGATGAAGGAGTTGCTCTTGATGTGGATCACAGAGGTCTAAAGCGGGACGAACATGAAGTACACCAGCATCAACATGACCAAACATCCCATAAGCCAAATTGTGACTATCAAGTAGCTCTCTAAATTCAGCAATAAAGTCAGCAAGATTTTCTGGTGGCACACACGTATCTTCCGTAAAAGCAATCGGCTTTTTACGTCCTTTTGTCGCGCCTAATAACCCCACTGATTTTTTTCGCATGCCATAGATTTTATTGATACTCGCGAGATCATCACAACATTGATAACCAATAATTCCCGCTTGTTGATTCTCCAACATCAGCTCTAGCTTATCCGTTAATTTAGTCACTTTCTGTTGAATATCTGATTCTGAATTACCCGCAAATTCAACAATATTTAACCCTTGCAGATCCGCTCCCGGTACATCGGTAATCAACTCTTTGACCGAATGCCAAACGATGTCTTGTTTTGCGAGATTCAAAACGCGAGAATCAACTGTCTCAACAGACAAAGCATCCGCTTCAACCATCATTGGTGCATTTCGCAATGCAGAATCAAAGCTGTCATATTTAATATTGATCAGCTTTCTGACGGTGGGAATCGGTGTAATATTAAGTTTTGCTTCAGTAATAAAAGCCAAAGACCCTTCTGAACCACAAAGAATTCGACCAATATCAAAATGCGTCATTGCCTCATCATAAGGATGTTGCAGATCATAACCTGTTAAAAATCGGTTAAGCGGCGGGAATTTAGCAACAATTTCAGCACGATTATCACGACAAACATCGGATGAGACTTTCATTGCCGAGCTTGCTCGTGTCTGTTCACTACTCTGTTCTCTGATTTGTAATTCAGTTAAAGGTTGGGTATCAATAATCGAACCATCAATTAAAACCGCTTTTAGTCCTAAAACATGATCTGAGGTTTTCCCATAGTAGAGTGACCCTTGCCCAGATGCATCGGTATTAATCATCCCACCTAACGTTGCACGATTGCTGGTAGAGAGATCGGGAGAGAAAAAATATCCATGTGGACGTAGTACATCATTAAGTTGATCTTTGACGACGCCAGCTTCAACTTTGACCCACTGTTCTTCAAGATTAATCTCAATAATATGTTTCATATGACGAGATAGATCGACAACCACACCTAAGGTTAATGATTGCCCATTAGTCCCCGTTCCGCCGCCTCGTGGAGAGAATGTCACATCAGAGAATTGTTCTTGTTTGGCTATTTCACCAATTAAAGAGACATCTAAGGTTGTTTTTGGTAATAAGATCGCTTGAGGAATTATTTGATAAACACTGTTATCCGTTGCTACCGCTAAACGACTACTAAATGACGTTTCTATGTCGCCACTAAATCCAGTGAGAGCTAATTGTTGTAGATACTCTTGTACAAAAATAGGTAATTGGGGTTGTTCTTTGAGAGTGGGCAGTTGCTCAGCCAGTGCCATAACGATTCCTTGTATTCTTTGCTCAACCTTAAGCGTTATGACACTTTACCTGACGAACGAAAAAGAGACAAATAACTTCTTGTCGCCCAACTGGTTATCCAATTAATGAATATTAATCCAGATAAAATATCGATGGGGATAACGATGGTCGCATCACTGAATGGTGACTGAACTAGACTAAAAAAACTTATTATTATCACAACACCCATTAAGCGCCATAAACCCATAAAGGGTAAATAACGATAATGCTGTTCTAGCCTATTTTGTTTAGATTCAAATTGCATTTTTATTTGAGTTAAGAAAATAAAGATAGCAATAACCATGATGCACAAATGAGAAATCAGATGCGTTTTGATCCCTAAGAAACCAGCGATCAGTGCCAGTATTAGCCAACAATAAGGTAAAAAGTAAGTCGGAAAATAACAACGAAACAACGGATATAACCCAGCCGCTATAGATCCAAACAATAATGATACCGCAATATCAACCACATCATTAACACCTAATAATAGAACAAAAAAAGATTGAAAGATTAAAATGGCAGCCACAACTTTAAGAAACCCCCTCTCTTCCGCTACCTTGTTACAGCGATAGATCAGAATAAAAATAAAACTTAATAATAAGGTGGTGCTATTCGGTAAGGAGTAACCCCAAGCCGAGATCTGTTGGAGTGTATTGTCACTATAGAATGGCCTCAATTTTGCGATAAATTGCTGTAAAACGGGAATGACCACCAATAATGATAAAGTATAAAAGAGCAACAGATTTTGATGCTTTATTGCAGACTCTTGATCTTTTTCAATCACTCTTTTCATCAATAATAAAGTAAAAACCAGCCAAAAAATAAGATTAGCACCAAGAATAGTTTGACTAAAAAAAGCATTTAATCGTAATAAATAAACATGCATTTCGTTAGCAACATAGTCTGGAACATTATCGTCCAACCAACTCAATATGGTTCTTTGTAAATCAATTAAGTAATGGTTTATATATAACGCTTGATCGCCAAATAAAGAGCCAGAAGCATTAATGTGACTCTCACTCACTCTGCTCTCTATTGAATTTTTTAACCAAACATTAAGGTGTTGGTACTGCTCAGGAAAACGATATTGCTGTAATGAAATAGCGTTGGGATTAATAAGCTGACTATTCTTAACCTCAATGCCGTAATGTTGTCCAACTGATGCGACAAGAATACCTTGATAAAGAGACGCTGAAAATAAAGAAGAGGAAGAAAATGAAGGCAGAATCGCTATCGGTTGATCGCTAACACAGTTGTAAATTGCAGCTTGATTATCAACCATTAATAATCTCACCGCATTGACCCGAATACCGATCTCTTCTAAGACTTCTCGCTCTGCACTTTGAGCTGGGGACTCTCCTTTATCTCTGCCACCACCGGGCAGTGCTAATTTACCTGTAATCAGTTCATCAACCATTAACAACGTATTACCGACACGAATAACACAAACCCCGGCTTTGATATCATTATTTGATAGATCACTCGGATTCATGACTGCATAGTTTGATTGAGTCGATAAACCTTGCTGAGTTACGGCTAAAACTAAAGAGGAATGAAATAGAAAAGAAATGGGTATAGTGAAAAAACAGAATAAAAGAAAAGCCCTCAATTTCATCTCTACATGCGAAGATAAAATTAAGGGCTTCATCAAATTAAAATCTAAATGATCTATTTAGCTTTTGGACGGAATGGCTTAATGACTGACTCATCACACTCAAGGAAAGGGCCATCCATCAGATCAATACAGTAAGGAACCGCAGGAAATACCGCATCTAAACATTCACGGATAGATTTTGGTTTACCTGGTAAGTTAATAATTAAGCTATCACCACGAAGTCCTGCTGTTTGACGAGAAAGAATCGCTGTTGGTACAAACTTTAATGACTCTGTACGCATTAGCTCACCAAAACCTGGCATCATACGATCACAAACTGCTTCAGTTGCTTCAGGGGTCACATCACGTTTAGCTGGACCTGTGCCACCGGTTGTGACGATTAAACTGCAGTTATCTTCTTCTGCCATTTTGATTAGAGTGGCTTCAATCACATCTTGCTCATCGGGGATTACCTGATAAACTGGTTCCCATTCGGACGTCAAGTATGCATTCAACGTTTCGATAATTGCGGGGCCAGAAATATCATCATAGATCCCTACACTTGCACGATCACTGACAGTTACAATACCAATTTTAGCTACACTCATTTATTAATCCTTCTTTCTATTGAATAGGTCGTTAATACTATTATTAATTCAGGTTAATTTAATCTTAAACAATAACATTGATAAAATCATTAACTCTCTGTTTTTCACTGCATTTAATATTAAAATAGCTTAAAAGTAGAGCCGAACAACAGACTCAGTCACACAACCAGGTCGACGAACCCCTTCAATTTCAATAAAGATCTCTTTGGTTAACTCTAATCCTCGACGAATCGGTGTTACTCCCGTCAATTTACTACGCGCTCGGATACGATTATCTACTTTGATTGGATATGGGAAGCGAACCTGATTTAACCCATAGTTAACCGTCATTTTAGCCGTCGGATACTGTGGGTTTTTAGGATCAACGGATTCAGTTAACACAGGAAGCAGTGAAAGTGTTAAGAAACCATGAGCAATCGTTGTTTTAAACGGTGACTCTAATGCTGCTCTTTCTGGATCATTATGAATCCATTGTTGATCTTCGGTGACATCAGCAAAAGAATTGATTTTATCTTGTGTGACTACCATCCAATCACCCACATGGATTTCTTCACCAATTAATTCAACTAGCTCTAAATAGACCGCTTCAGCTTTTGGATCAACGGTGACTGTTTTGGGCTTTTCAGTGACTTTTTCAGACTCTTCTTGCTCAGGATGCGTTTGCTTCTCATGATTAGTCACCAGTTTATGATTTTCTTGTACCCAATGCGCTAACTGGCTATGGTGAGCTTTGGTTAAAAAATCGACCCAGTAGTCACGTAAAGTTGGCGATAACCAATCTTTTAATTCATTAAATTCAAATGGCGTCTTCTTTTGCGCAAGCTCTGAGCCTTTTCTTCTAATATATTTGACTACTTTCATTTGCATACAAAACCTTTATTCTCATCGTACCAGTTTAAGGAGGAGTATTTTAACCATGTCTGAAGAGATGGCAAATAATTATCTCCTTAATTTATTATATATTATAAAAAGTTTAGACGAAGTTGATAAAAATAGGGGTATAAAATGCCGTTCGCGTAGTTATTAATCAACAAAATTCCAATTTTCTTATTTTTTTCACTAATATCGGCTTCTATTGACTTCAAGGCTTGCAGGTTACGTTGGGAAAGGTAATATTAACCACTGACAGATTAATTAAAGATGTACTTACATGTACAAAGACGGAGAATAACTCTAATTATGACTTACGCGCCTGTAAAAGACGTACTGCAAGGCCAATGCGCTGTTGATACAGAAGTAACAGTTCAAGGCTGGATCCGTACTCGTCGAGATTCTAAAGCTGGTATCTCATTCCTTGCTATTTATGATGGCTCTTGTTTCGACCCGATTCAGGCCGTGGTTCCTAATGAACTCAATAATTACCAAGATGAAGTATTAAAACTCACCACGGGTTGCTCTGTTGAAGTAACCGGTAAGATTGTTGAGTCTCCTGCGAAAGGTCAAGACTTCGAACTCGCAGCAACTAACGTTAAAGTTGTTGGTTGGGTTGAGGACGCTGATACTTATCCAATGGCTAAGACACGTCACTCTATCGAATACCTTCGTGAAGTTGCTCACCTACGTCCACGTACAAATGTGATTGGCGCAGTAGCACGTGTACGTAACTGTCTATCTCAAGCGATTCACCGTTTCTACCACGAACAAGGCTTCTTCTGGACTTCTGCTCCGCTTATCACGGCATCTGATGCTGAAGGCGCTGGTGAAATGTTCCGTGTATCTACGTTAGACATGGAAAATCTACCTCGCACTGACGAAGGTAACGTTGATTTCAATGAAGATTTCTTCGGTAAAGAAACGTTTCTAACCGTATCTGGTCAACTTAATGCTGAAGCTTACGCTTGTGCCCTAAGCAAGGTTTACACATTTGGCCCAACCTTTCGTGCCGAAAACTCAAACACCAGCCGCCACTTAGCGGAGTTCTGGATGGTTGAACCTGAAGTTGCGTTTGCAGACCTCGACGATGTCGCGAAACTTGCTGAAGACATGCTTAAATACGTTTTCGCCGCGGTTCTTGAAGAGCGTCGCGATGACCTTGAGTTCTTCGCTTCTCGCATCGACAAACAAGCAATTACACGTCTAGAGCAATTCGTTGACGCTGATTTCGCACAAGTTGATTACACTGACGCAATCCAAATTCTACTAGACTCTGGTAAGAAGTTTGAGTTTGACGTTGAGTGGGGTATCGATATGTCATCTGAACATGAACGCTACCTAGCTGAAGAGCACTTTAAAGCGCCGGTTATCGTTAAGAACTATCCGAAAGACATCAAAGCTTTCTATATGCGCTTAAACGACGACGGCAAAACAGTGGCAGCGATGGACGTACTTGCACCAGGTATCGGTGAAATCATCGGCGGTGCACAACGTGAAGAGCGCCTAGACATTCTAGATGAGCGTATGATTGCGATGGGCATCGATCCTGAACACATGAGCTGGTACCGTGATTTACGTCGTTACGGCACAGTTCCTCATGCTGGTTTTGGTCTTGGTTTTGAACGTCTTGTCTCTTATGTGACAGGTATGGGTAACGTACGTGACGTGATTCCATTCCCACGTACTCCTCGTAGCGCATCATTCTAATTGAACTTAGTGCTTAATAACTAGTCCGTTAGTTGTTAATACTTAAGAAAAAACCTCGGTTATTTAAGCTGCTGCTTATTTACCGAGGTTTTTTATTTGTAACATCACACCAATGATTAAAGCTCAATCAACCAAACCACTTCATGAAAATATTCTAATCCTTGTTGAATTCGGCGATGGTCGTCACCTGCCACCTCTCTCTCTAGTTCCGTTACTTTCGCATTAGGAAATAACCGTGAAATCTCTGCTTTATCGACACTAAATGGAGGACCGGCTAACTTCTCTTGTGGATACTCTAATGAAACCAAAAGTATTTTTCCATTCGCTTTTAATTGAGAAAGAAGGTGCGCTGCATACTCCCCTCTTCGCTCTTTAGGCATAGCAACAAGCGCTGCTCGATCATAAATATAATCGACAGTCTCGACTTTAATCGCAAAGAAATCACCACAATACACCGTTAATTCATCAAACTGATATTCTGTGCTGCTATCGGAAAGACGCGTCACTGTTGGCGTTAACAAGTTTTCAGCAAAAAAAGCATCAACAGCAATTTTACTCAGCTCAACACCAACCACACGCTGCTGTCGCTCTGCTAACCAAGTCAGGTCTAACGATTTACCACAAAGAGGGACCAGTACACTCTCTTCTCTCTTCGCGTTTAATTTAGACCAGTACTTAACTAAAAAATTATTCTCTTCATTTTGGTGAAAACCGATACGATTTTCTGCCCAGCGACTATGCCAAAACTCTTGATCCATCTCAAATTTCCATATATTTAAAACAAAATAATACCTAATAATATCACTGAATTTAATGATTTATCGAATAATCAAATAATAAGCATCAACCAAGCGCTCAATTTTTGAGATAAAAGCTTGCATAATGAACAAAAAACAACTACTGTTTAGATATACAGTATGTATAAACAAACAGTCAACGAGGTGAATGATGAACTTTTCAACAATGATGTTTAATAACAGTAATGCACAAACGACGACTTCACAACTGCATCACTTAACACAACATGATTCACCTTCTTTTACTGAACTCAATAGTCAAAATAAATGGATTACCGTTATTGGACAAATTGGAAAAACCGATGCATTAACATTAAATCAGATGGGCATTGAATTAGAGAAAGTGAGAATTGTTCAACCGAATCAGCAATATTCCACCACTGAACTCGCAAATATGGCATTACGTCATAATAATTCAAGTCTCATCATTGTGCTAGATGGTCACTGTTATAGAAATGAGTTAACTAACACTTTTAATATTCCCGTCATCAATTTGTATCAAGATCGGCTACATTAGTTCGAGTTTAATTTCATTTATTATTTACTTCGTCCCTGATCCACTATGAAAAATTAAAATACATTTCATATATAAAGAGCTTGTTATAAACGAGACAAATAGGCTTATTAAACATTTAAAACACTAAAATAAAGCACTGAATAATAACAATATTTTAATTTATCCCTTTAAAATTTATTTATGACTAAAATTATCCAAGTAAGGATTTTTGCAATGTTATATTCTAAAAAAGATAGAATAATACTGTATCAAATTTATAGTTTGTTAAATTTCAATGTATTAGGTCAATATATGAGATCAATCACTGTATTTTAGAAATTTCCATTTCGAAATTAACCCTTTTCAACTCAATGTTAATTGTATAAGTTCCCTCTCTATTAATTTTGTAGATGAGAGTGAAGCTTGTGGATAATAAATTAGGGCTAGGATCAATGACGGCACTCGTTATTGGTTCAATGATTGGTGCAGGTGTATTTAGCTTGCCACAGAATATGGCAGCAGTCGCTAGTCCTGCAGCGGTCATGATCGGCTGGTCAATAACCGGGATCGGAATGATCTTCCTCGCTCTCTCGTTTCAATATTTAACCGCTTTACGCCCAGATATCGACAGCGGTGTATTTGGTTACGCTCAAGCAGGTTTTGGTGACTTTGTTGGATTTTGTTCAGCTTGGGGTTACTGGTTTAGTGCCATGCTATCAAATATCTCTTATCTTGTTATTGTTTTTAGTACTTTAGGCCTCTTCTTTGACACCCCACAACATATTATCTTTGGTGATGGCAATACAATGTATGCCTTGATCGGAGCGTCCATTTTCCTATGGGGTGTTCATGCATTAGTCTCTAAAGGCGTTCAAACAGCCGCACTGATCAACTTAGTGACGACGTTTACTAAATTAATCCCTATGGTGCTATTCATCATTTGTGGTTTTATCGCTTTCAAATGGAATACTTTTGTATTTGACTTTACTGGTCTTCACTTCGGTAATGGCCACGGTCTAATGAGTCAAATTAAATCAATGATGATTATTACTGTTTGGGCATTTATTGGTGTTGAAGGGGCAGTCGTTGTTTCTGGTAAAGCACGTAAACGTAGCGATATTGGTAAAGCAACCATTCTGGGTCTGTTAACGGCATTAGTGATCTATATTCTGGTTACTCTGCTTTCAATGGGGGTTATCAGTACCCAAGAACTCGCAACCTATAAAAACCCATCAATGGCTGAGGTGTTAAAGCACGTATTAGGTCCTTGGGGCGAAATCATCATCGGTATTGGGCTAATCATCTCGGTTAGTGGTGCGTTCTTAAGTTGGACAGTACTGGCGACTGAAGCGCCTTACGTGGGTGCTAAATGTGGAATCTTCCCTAAAAGTTACGAAAAACAAAACAAGGCAGGCACTGCAACTCGTTCTCTTTGGCTAACCAGCATTAGTATTCAAGTCTGCTTATTTATAGTGATGTATGCTGGCAGTACCTATAACTCATTGCTAATTATTGCTTCAGAGATGATCCTTCTGCCTTATCTGTTCGTTGCCGCATTTATGCTAAAAGTGGCAATTCAACGTAAAGACAGAGGTAAGCTATTATTAGTCGGTTTAATGGCGACAATTTATGGTATCTGGTTACTGTATGCTTCAGGTGCTTACTACCTTCTATTATCTGCACTCCTCTACCTTCCTGGCTTGTTCTTTTATGTCAAAGCGAAAAAAGAACAAGGCAAATCCGCTTTTGTCGGTAAAGAGTATATCGGTTTAATCTTCTTAATTATCGTTGCAATTATTGCTGCATATATGTTGATTCAAGGTTAAGTCTTACGCTTATTATCAAGATGTTAACCGTTAAGCTAAGCAGTTTAACGGTTAACAATTCACTAATAATCCCCCCTCAATCTCGTGACATCTTTTCAATTGGCTAGCTATCAACCTTGATACAGGCTACAATCCGCCCTCATTTTATATCGGTTCTCTAACCACGACACCCCAAATCATTGAATTTGCCAGCCAACAGCAAGTCACAAGGGGATACCTCTAATTAATTCGCTCTGCCGTGGGGAAAAAGCCTACGTCAAAGCCTATCAGAATGTTGAAATATGATTAATACAAGCTTAGTAAAAACAAAACTATTTGACTATCCTCCCTACTGGGCATCCTGCTATGGAGCTGCACCTTTCCTGCCAACCAGTCGTAAAGAGATGGATCAACTCGGTTGGGATAGCTGCGATATTATTATCGTTAGTGGTGATGCTTACGTTGATCATCCAAGTTTTGGTATGGCGATTATTGGACGTCTTTTAGAGTCTCAAGGATTCCGCGTTGGTATCATTGCTCAACCTGATTGGCATAGTAAAGATGCCTTTATGTCATTGGGTAAGCCTAACCTATTTTTCGGTATTACTGCCGGGAATATGGACTCCATGATCAACCGCTATACCGCTGATCGTAAATTACGTCATGATGATGCATATACGCCAAATAATGAAGGTGGCAAACGTCCTGATCGTGCGGTGTTGTCATATTCACAGCGTTGTCGCGAAGCTTATAAAGATGTGCCTGTTGTTCTTGGTGGAATTGAAGCAAGTCTTCGCCGTTTAGCACATTATGATTACTGGTCTGATAAAGTTCGTCGCTCCGTTATCTTTGATGCTAAAGCTGACATCCTGTTATTTGGTAATGCAGAGCGTGCATTAGTTGAGGTCGCTCACCGTTTGGCTGCAGGAGAAAGCATTAAAGAGATGCAAGATATCCGTGGTACAGCGGTTATCCGTCCAGAGTTGCCAACAAACTTTAAAGAGATTGATTCGTCTCGCATTGAAAAACCGGGTAAGGCGATGGTAATGCCAAACCCTTATGAAACTGAAACTCAGTGTGCAGAAAATAAAGAGAACAGCTCTGCATCTTCAGAATCAGAAAAAGTGTCAGAAAAAAAGAGTGTTATTACCATTCAACCTTCTCGTCATGATGCTAAAACCTCTTTTATTCGTTTGCCTTCTTATGAAAAGTTAAAGAATGATCGAATTCTGTATGCTCATGCAAGTCGAGTGATGCACCTTGAAACCAACCCGTACTCTTCTCGTGCTTTAGTACAACGACATGGCGAACGTGAACTGTGGGTTAATCAACCGCCAATTCCGTTGACAACAGAAGAGATGGATTTTGTTTTTGCATTGCCTTTTGCTCGCGTTCCTCACCCAATGTATGGCAAAGCTAAAATTCCAGCTTATGAAATGATTAAAAGCTCGATTAACATTATGCGTGGTTGTTTTGGCGGTTGCTCATTCTGTTCGATCACTGAACACGAAGGACGTATTATTCAAAATCGTTCTCAACAGTCGATCATTGATGAGATTGAAGATATTCGTGATAAAGTACCCGGATTTACTGGGACAATCTCTGATCTTGGTGGTCCAACTGCCAATATGTATCGTCTTGGTTGCTCAGATCCGAAAGCCGAAATCAACTGTCGTAAGCCATCTTGTGTTTTCCCAACGATTTGTAAGAAGCTCAACACCGACCACCAGCATACCATCGATCTTTACCGTAAAGCGCGTAATGTTGAAGGTGTGAAAAATATCATGATCGCTTCGGGTGTACGCTATGATTTAGCGATTGAATCACCAGAATATGTGAAAGAGTTAGTCACTCACCATGTGGGCGGTTATCTAAAAATTGCACCTGAACATACTGAAAATGGCCCATTAGATAAGATGATGAAGCCGGGTATGGGAACCTATGATCGTTTTAAACAGATGTTTGAGAAATACAGTAAAGAAGCGGGAAAAAAACAATATCTTATCCCGTACTTTATCTCTGCACATCCTGGTACTACTGATGAAGACATGGTGAATTTAGCACTGTGGCTAAAAACTAACGATTATGAATGTGATCAGGTTCAGAACTTCTATCCGTCACCGATGTGTAACGCGACAGCCATGTATCACTCTGAAACCAATCCACTTAAGCGAGTGAAATATAAACGTCGTGAAGATGTGCCGGTCGCGAAAGGTGAGCGTCAACGTCGTCTCCATAAAGCACTATTGCGTTACCATGATCCAGCGAACTGGCCAATGATTCGTGAAGCCTTGACCAGTATGGGTAAAAAGTACCTGATTGGTGACCGACCAAACTGCTTAGTGCCTGAACAAGATGAAAGCAAGCAGCTAACTCCAGCTCAACGTCGCCGATCTGGTCGTCATGGTGAAAATCGCTTTAATGGCAATAAAGGTCAAAATAAAAGCGGTCAAGGACAAGGACAGAAACAAGAGAGTGGGCAAGGTAAAAAGAAAAAGAACACATTTACCACTAAACACAGCCCAACTCAGCCTGATGCTCGTAAGGAACAATCAGCGAAGAAAGGAAGCGCCAAGCGTAAACCAACCACTAAATCTGGTGGTCGACAGCGTTAGCCTTTAACGATTGATGGTCACTTATTAATCGTTAAAATAAATAATTGATAATAAAAAACCTCTATTTTATTTAATCCATACGAATAAATAAAATAGAGGTTTTTTTACTTCATTACGAAGATAAATGCCGAATATCAGCCGGTTTTAAGCAAAAAGAGTATCTAATCTTATCTCATTAACTCAGACGCCATGACGCCAGCAATCGCTAATATAATTATCCCACCTAAACCTTGTAAAAAACGCTTTTTGGCTTTTTCACTCAGTTCATAACGTGAAAATATCGTAACAAATATAATAAGAGCCAGAATCACACCAATCTTCAACATTTCTGTACTCCTATCTTGTTAGATTAATTTAATA
Organism: Vibrio sp. SS-MA-C1-2; assembly: GCF_021513135.1. Classification (NCBI taxonomy): domain Bacteria; kingdom Pseudomonadati; phylum Pseudomonadota; class Gammaproteobacteria; order Vibrionales; family Vibrionaceae; genus Vibrio; species Vibrio sp. SS-MA-C1-2. Next base: position 1,537,837 of record NZ_CP090981.1, on the reverse strand, counting down.
TTATACCCAAAGTAATTAGAGTTGCTAGTAGGCGGTAAATAAGTAAGGCCCCATAAGTATAGATACACTCTATGACTGGAGCGAACGAATGCAACCAACAACTTAGCAACTTCAAGTATGAAAAGAATATTAGTCAGCTAATAGACGTCTTGCTGAATCAACAACAACGTTAATTGATGCTGTTTCCGTCGCTTTCATTGTTGATTGATCTGGGATCTCTTTCTGAGTACGGTTAATAATTACACCGGCTACACAACCCGCACGTAAGCCTTGACTCGCACACATAGTAAATAGCGTTGCAGATTCCATCTCAAAATTTAAGACACCCATATCTTGCCACTCTTGCATCGAACCTTGGAAACGACGAGTCACACGACCAGAAAACGTATCATAACGTTCCTGTCCAGGATAGAAAGTGTCACTTGATGCGGTTACACCAGTGTGAACTTTAATTCCTTCAGCATCAACGGCTTGTTTCATTGCAGTCGCCACATCAAAATCAGCAACTGCTGGGAATTCCATTGGAGCAAAATGTGAACTTGCTCCATCTAAACGAACAGACGCTGTTGTGACTATCATATCACCAACATTAATGTCTGATTGAATCGCTCCCGTTGTTCCGACACGTAAGAATGTTCTTACACCTAGTTGTGCTAACTCTTCAACTGCAATCGAAGTTGATGGACCACCAATGCCTGTAGAACAGACAACAACAGGTTTACCTTCTAATTCAGCACTATAAACCGTGTATTCGCGATGGCTTGCTAAAAATTTAGGGTTATCCATCTTCTGAGCAATTTTCTCTACACGCCCAGGATCGCCTGGAATAATAGCTAATTCTGCACCATTTAAGTCATTTTTATTGACACCAAGGTGAAATACGGTTGCTTCTGTCATGATAAACTCCACTAAATTAAAAATAGCTAATATTAAGTTTGTATAAACTTGTTAAGAAAAGTATAGCTACAAGGTAAGATTTACCGCTACGATACAGAAACAAAACACCGATTATAGTGATATAGATCACATAATAACATGTTATACAAAATACGATATTAATAGATTGTGACTATATTCACATAGCAATCGATTACTCTAATATCCTGTTAACTCCATAAATCCTTTTCCAGTATGTGTTCCAGAAAATGAGATAGGTCCCTCCCAATAAGGGATCAAAAATGGAAGCCATTGCTTATCATTTAGCGGTAACGTAACAATATTAATACCGTATTTTTTAACCACAATTTGCCACTCTAGTGGAACATCTTTATTCTCGCCACCATCTCCTTTTCGAATGACGTTAAGTTGAATATCATCAGAAGATAAAGGTTTAGTCGTCCCATCGATATTCATTAAAGACCCAAATTGATAATGACTCTTAGCCGAATTATTATCACGCACTTGAGCAATCATTAACGTTTGTTGATTATCTAGATGAAAAGCAAACCAATCCCAACCATTTTGCGATTTATCTAAAAAGCTACTGCTCCACTCCCGATCAAACCAACCTCGACCACTCACTGCAACTTTTCGATCATCAAGAATTAATTCACCCTTCACCTTCAAATATGGCGCACTGTAATAATAAGAGGCAATCTCTGCATTTGGATTTTTTTACTATAGCCTTGATCACCGTGTGCAATAATCGAACTCATGGTAGTAACATCAATATCAAAAGAGAAATCTTGATCATCAACCTTAATTTTCCCAGGAAAAGGGGTTTTAGTTGGGCTTTTCCATGACCAGTTATCTAACCACATAGTAAATGGGGTAAGCTCTACCCCGGCTTGTCCGATACCACCACGTGCCATTCTCTCTGCATGCCAGGTTTTCTCTTGGCTACTAACAACGACATTGGCTAAATAGACATCTTGGTTATCCCACCCTTGTCGTGCCTCTTTTTTATTGGCATAGCGAAACATCGTCCATTGCACACCAAATAATTCACCCGATTCACTCTGAACATTAGCAGTCATATACCACCATTCCGTACGGTAACCTTGATGAATACCATAATCTTTAGGAAAAGATAACTGATAATCCGGAGTCACAAGATTAAAATCCTCAGTCGAATGTTGAAGTATTGCCATTCCAGATGGAGCATTGACTTTTTCTTCACACCCAGCTAAAGCGATTAAAAAAACAACAATAAAGCATAAAAGGCACTTTTTCATTATAACGACTCCCTTAATGCCGCTGCCGCAGAACGTTTAATTAATCGACGGACAGGCCATGCTCCTGCGACGATTAAAGCGATAATAGAGATTGAAAGTGTCTTAAAGTAAAGCCAAGGAAAGATCACCATCTCCATAGACCAACCAAATGAATATTTAAGAACAACATCAATAAGAAGTTGTGCTAAAACTAAACCCAAAGGCAGTGCAAACATCGCACTTAACACCCCAATCATCACTAATTGACCAATGCCTAACGCACCAAGTTCTCGTCCAGTCACCCCAATACAGCGCATCAGAGCAAACTGACGCAGGCGTGATAATTCACCAGCTACTGTGGCAAAAAATAACCCACATATCGCAATAAATAGTGTTAAATTACCTAAAGCATCAGTCACAACAAAAGTACGATCAAACACCCTCATAACCTGTTGATGTATATCACCATTATTGCGAACTCGCTCTGGCTCAAGGTTAAACGTTGCACCAATTCGGTGATAGAGTCCAACACTCTCCATTCCAGGTTTTATAACAACAGCTACGCCCGTATCTTGAACTCGTGTCCAAAATTTGGAAAAATGATGATTTGAAATAATAATTTGGCTATAGGGATTGCCATAATCATAATAAATACCTGCAATTGTCCATTGACCGACTAACGGTTTAGGTAGGGATATTTGATCACCTGGCTGCCACTCATTTTTTATCGCCATCGATTCACTGATCATCACCATTTTGTCTTTTTGTAAATGTTCCCAATAACGAGGAATCGCGACCTTCGTTGACAATGACGCTTGTTCTTCTTGGCTGCTACCGATACCAATAACTTGCAGAGTTCCCAATTTAGGACTCGAAACCTCTTGCTTATTCTGTAGCCAAACCCCTTTCACTTCTGGTTGTTCTTCTAACCAAGTCGATATATTACTCACCATATTTGAAGGAGGATTAATATAAATATCCGCACTTAATCGTTGCTCTAACCAATTATTGGTTGTGACACGGAAGCTCCCCACCATGGTTTCCATTCCTATATTGGCAGAAAGCGCCAGCATAAATGCCATTGCCGCAACGCCACGATAGCTCAAGCTTGCAGAAGCATCAGAAAAAAACCAACGAATACGCGCATGCTTTGACACATAAGAGAGCTTTTGAAATATTTGCCAAATAACCCAAGGCATCACCAACGCGGTACCCACTAACACCAAAGCAATTAACGCAAAACCATTTAATTGATTATGTGGTAATTGATAAACCCCAATGACGCATATCATTAGAAAAGCAGCAATCCATGCTTGCCAACGAAACTCTCTCCCCGTAAAACGAACTAAGGCCATTCTCCCGGCTAAACGTGAAGGTGTAGAGTTAATTAGACGAGTAAATGGCCAGAAACAGGAAAAAAGCATCCCAATTAACGCCATTAAGAAACTATAAAGTCCCCACTTCCAGTGCCATGAAAGAGATAAGCCGACTTCAGCGCCATAAAGGTCATTTAATGTTTCAGCCATTGAAGGAAGTAGACGTCGAGCTAGCCCCATACCTAAAATATTACCACTTATCCATGCCAACACTAACCACATGGTTAATTCAGCAAGTAAGTTGAATGACAACTGTTTAACGGAGACACCCAATTGATATAACTGTCCCACCAAAGGCTGTCGCTGAGTGAGGGATAAAGAAATCGCTTGATAAAAAATGAACAAACCAACAACAAAAGCTAACATTCCCATTGCAAAAAGATTCAAGTGAAATGCATGAGTCAAAGGGGCTAATTGAGAATTGGTATTTCCGGTCAGTTTTAGATTATGGTTCTTAAGAAAAGCAGCAAGATTTCCTAACTCTTTTTGTGATAAGTTGGTGCAGATAATCGCACTGAAATCTCGTGAACCGGTAATATGCCTAAAGGTAGAAATATCAGTAACAAGGCGTGAACCACCTAAAGACTCATCAGTAACTAAAGCCAATGGGCCTAATTTTTTACCATTTTTAAGCTCTATCACATCGCCACGACTAAAACCTAAATAGTTGGCTAACTGCTCACCAATAAGTGCGCTATTCCCACTGTTTTGTAATAGAACTGTATCAAAGTCTTGCTTTCGCTTTTGCAAGCTAAACAGAGCAACCGCATCGACTCCAATCAATTCAATATCACGTTGGTTAGTCGTCACTATACGATCGCGATCAATCGGTATACAGTGATTAAACCCACTTTTTCGCAATGAGATATAGGTCGATTCTGGAATTTTGTTTTGGCTATTAAGAGATTGAATTCGAAATGGGTATGGATTAAAAAAGATTTTTTCATTCTCTTTATAGCTAGCTTGAGCTTGGTAATTGATCGCCATGACACCAACAAGAAGTGCAATACCTAACGTTAAACCAAGCCAGACTAAAACGACTTGTAGAGGATGCCGTCGATAATGGCCAAAAAGTGTTTTAGCGATGGGGTTTAACATTTAAAGCTCCACCTTGTAAACGAACACATTTCTCCATATAACTAGCCACATTTTCACTATGAGTAACAAGAAGTAAAGTACAATCTAATTGCTTTGTTAGTTGACTCAACAGTCGCATTACAGCGTGAGCATTTTTCTCATCTAAGCTCCCTGTTGGCTCATCTGCGAGTAGTATTGCTGGTTCCATATATAAGGTGCGCGCAATCGCGACTCGCTGCTGTTGTCCACCTGACACCTCTTCAGGGTAACGTCCTAACAGGGCATGAATATCAAGCACAGAGATAATTTGTCGCCATAATGCCATATTTTCAGGCTGGCCATTTAACTGTCTAGAGAATCGAATATTATCAGCAATGGTTAAAGTGGGGAGTAAATTATATTGTTGAAACACCATGCCGATATATTGTCGACGAAATAGTACTCGTTCTCTCGCTGTCATTAAATGAAAAGGGGTATCATCAAACCATATCTCACCTGAATTAATACTGTCTAAACCACTAATTAAGTTAAGTAATGTCGATTTCCCTGAGCCACTCTCCCCCATCAAGGCTAGCTGCTCTCCTCGCTCTAAGGTTAAGTTGGCGCCTTGTAGTACAGAGTGAAATTCTGTGCCATCCAAGTAACCTTTACAAATATTAGTTAAATTAACTTTCATTAGTATTAGCTCTATCCATTAATTTAAATGACTTAATCCGAGATCCGTTCAAGTGCGTAGTATACTATAGAGATCTAAAAAAATTCTATATCTAATTGAATTCAAATATTTATTACGCTTATTTTTGACATTCCATTTATATCATCGTTACAGTAGTCAATAAAAATAAACACAAGTTATATAAATATAGTTGCAAATAATTGAGTTAGCTAAGTTATCCACCTACTATTTATATAATAATATTGAAAAAGGGATAATAATGAGTCGAATTCTGGTTATTGGTGCATCAGGTTATATTGGAAGCCATTTAGTTAAAGAACTTGCTGCAGATGGGCATCAAATCATCGCTACAGGAAGAAATCTCTCGACATTACAGAGCAGAGATTGGACTGAATATGGTGATGTAACGACACTTTATCTCGATCTTTCAGAACCAGAGCAACTTCATACCGTTCTTCCTAACATAGATATTATCTTCTTTCTTGTTCATGGCATGAGTCATGGGCATGATTTTGTTAATTATGAAACAGGTATCGTCAGAGAGTTCAAACAAGTCGTTGAACAATATAAACAGATTGAAAAAATAATCTACCTCAGCGCTTTACAACCAACAGGTGAAGAAGAACAATCATCGCCGCACTTAGTGGCACGAAAATTAACCGGTGATATTCTTCGAAGTACCAACATCCCAGTTATTGAGCTTAGAGCCGGTATCGTTATCGGGTCGGGCTCCGCTGCATTTGAGGTAATGTGTGATTTTGTATACCACCTTCCAGTGATGATTACACCAAAATGGATCAGCTCGGTCTCTCCTCCTATCGCATTAGATAACTTATTATTCTATTTTAAAGAAATCATCAAAGATCCATATCAAGAGCATAAAATTTATGATTTATCTGGTCCTGAGTCGATAAGCTATGCAGATCAAATTCGCCGTTTAGGCCGAGTTCTTAATATTCCAGTTCATCTTTTTCCTTTACCCATAATTCCGATCTCTTTTTCTACTTATTGGATGAAATTTATTACATCCGTGCCTACATCTATCGCCAATGCCTTAATCAGTGGCTTAAAGCACGATCTTTACGCGGATAGCCAGCCAATTAGACAAAAATACCCACAACAACTTCTCACTTATGAAGACGCTGTAAAAAAAGCCCTTAGTTACAGTGATGAGCAGATTAAAAGTGAAATTTGGGGCTTTGATCCTGATGCGCTATCTCGCTGGCACCCAAATTATGGTTATTACCCAAAAGATGCAGGGTTCACCTTAAAAACGGAGATATCTGCTGAGAAACTGTGGCAACAAGTGCTTAAAATTGGCGGTAAAGAAGGGTATTTCTTCGCCAATAGTCTCTGGCGTATTCGAGAGTGGATGGATGCCGTCATCGGTGGTAAAGCCTTGATTAGAACACCACCTAGAGAAGATGATTTAAAGGCTGGCGATTATGTTGATTCATGGAAAGTTATCACCATCAAAGAACAACAATTTCTTTCGCTTCTTTTTGGAATGAAAGCACCAGGACTAGGTCGTTTAGAGTTTTCAATTAAAGATTGTGGCGATTATAGAGAGTTAGATATCCGCGCTTGGTGGCACCCTAAAGGTTTTTCTGGCTTACTCTATTGGTTTGCCATGATGCCTGCCCATTTATTCATCTTTAAAGGGATGACCAAGGCATTAGCCAATCGTGCCAGTAAGCATTGATAATGGAAAGCAACAGTAAAACGGCTCAACTCTTATTTTTAACAAGGAAGAGTACTGAATTGAGTCGTTTTTGTATGCTTACTGAATATTTACTTATCGTGATGAGCAAGCCACCAGTAACTACCAAACGATAATACTGAACAAACGGCCATCATAATGACCATTGGCCAAGCGGTTGTTGAAGGAAACATCGCGATAATCGATCCCGCAACTGCACCTACACCAAATCGTAAGGTTCCTGAAAGCGATGATGCTGTCCCCGCAATATGACCATAGTCACTCAATAAACACCCCATCGCATTACTACCAATCGTCGAAATACTACCAACAAAGAACATCACAGGAATCACGATACTCCAAAGCCCCCAACCTAATAACTGCCCAATCACTAAACAAATCCCTGCAATTAATTGCACTGTCAAACCAAATCGCAGCATATTATGAGAACCAACACGACGAACTAATCGACCATTTAACGTGGTAAAAATAATTAAACAGACGACATTGAGCCCAAATAGGTAACCAACATGCTGTAGAGATACATGATAAATCTCAATGTAAACAAATGACCCTGCCGTTAAAAAAGCAAACATGCCTGCAAAAGAGAAAGCGCCACAAAATACGTAGCCTAAAACAATCGGTGTGGTACTCAACTTAACATAGTTACGTAAAATCGAACGAAAGTGGAAAGGCTGCTTCTTTTCCGAAGCAAGCGTTTCTGGAATCCGAAAAAATACCGCAAAAATCACAATAATAGAGATTAACGATAGCACCCAAAAGATCGATCGCCAGCCAAACCAAATAGCTAAATACCCACCAAACATCGGAGCAACAAGCGGCGCTAATGTCATCACTAAGGTAACAAATGACATCGTGCGAGCAAACTCTTCTTTCTCAAACATATCGCGAACTAATGCCTGAATAACGACCGCCGCTGCCGCCCCCGCAAAACCTTGAAAAGCACGAACGAAGGTTAATTGATTGATATCTAAACTGACGGCACTCAATACTGCACCAATAGTAAAAAGAAAGATCCCAATCAATAGAATAGGACGACGCCCATAACTATCAGCCAATGGGCCATGAAAAAGCTGACCAATAGCAAACCCCCCCGTATAAGCCGTTAACGTAACTTGAACCGCGCCAGAGCTCGTCATTAAATCTTTCGCAATTTCAGGCATTGCAGGTAAATACATGTCGATAGCAAAAGGAGTTAATGCGGCAATGGCGCCTAGAAGTAACACCAACATGAACGTTAATTGATTATTTGATTGACTATGAGGTTGAGATGAAGATCTCTCCATAAAGGGTTGTTTCCTTATTATTTTTATTATTTTTTATCGTTATGATATTTCTCGAATTAAAATTTAGACAGTTAACACGATTAAAATAGGAAATTGCTATTTTAATCAAAAAAATAACAACAGGTACTGACTTCGATTCAATAAAGTAAGTTCCTGCTGTTATCGTCAATCATTTCACTCAAAATCGAAGTGAAATTAAAAGGCAGCGACTTCTTCCGCAGTTAACTCGCGGTATTCACCCACATCTAACTCGTCATCTAATATCACAGAACCAATTGATTCACGGTGCAAACCTTCAACTTTATTTCCTACCGCAGCAAACATACGTTTTACTTGGTGGTATTTTCCTTCATGTATGGTCAATAAACATTGAGTCTCATCAATAATTATTAATTGTGCAGGCTTGGTTAGCTTTTCTTCACTCTTTAATTGAATCCCAGCTGCAAAACGCGCAATATAATCATCAGCGATAGGCTCTGCTAACCAAACTCGATACGTTTTCTCACACTTATGTTTTGGTGATGTAATTCTATGAGACCATTGACCATCATCGGTAATTAATACTAAGCCTGTCGTATCTACATCTAAACGACCCGCAATATGCAATTTCTCTTGACTGATTTCATCCATAAGCATGAAGACAGTAGGATTCGTTGGATCTTCATTTGAACAGACATAACCATCTGGCTTGTTTAACATATAATAACGAGGGCCAAATAAATTAATCTCTCTGTTTTGCCATTCAATCTGTTGTTCAGCCGTTACTTTTGCTGCAGGTTGACGTTGCATCTCTCCATCAACATAAACCTCTCGGCTACGAATAATTTGTCCCGCTTCTTTACGAGTTACGCCAAGTGCATCACAAATATATTTATCTAATCTCATTTTTATTACCTTAATGAAGAGAAATTGGAGCTAAATTTTTGCCTATTATATACGGAAATAGCGCTTAATTGCAGAATTAGATTTTTAACCGGAAAGACAATATGCTTCTCCACTGGCTGTTACTAAAAATGGTGTTATTATCTCAGGTACGTTTCTATATTTGAGAAAGTCCCCCTTGTATACCCTTCGTCCTTATCAACAAGATAGTGTTAATGCTGTTATCCACTATTTTCGTCGTCACTCAACGCCTGCCGTGATTGTACTACCCACAGGTGCAGGAAAAAGTCTGGTTATTGCTGAATTAGCAAGAATTGCGCGAGGACGAGTTTTAGTTTTGGCTCATGTGAAAGAACTCGTTGAACAAAACCATGAGAAATATGAAGGGTATGGTTTAGAAGGCGGAATATTTTCTGCCGGATTAGGGCGTAAAGAAACGGAACAAAAAGTGGTATTTGCTTCAGTTCAATCGGTAGTGCGCAATCTTGATGAATTTAAAAATCAATTCTCTCTATTAGTGATCGATGAATGCCACCGAGTTCCAATGGATGAGGAGAGCAGTTACCGAAAAGTTATCTCTCATCTACAACAGATTAATCCAGGATTAAAGGTTCTCGGTTTAACCGCCACCCCTTATCGATTAGGCATGGGGTGGATTTATCGCTACCACACACGAGGACAAGTGAGATCTGAGCATGATCGTTTCTTCCAAGATTGTGTTTTTGAACTTCCGATTCGTTATCTGCTTGATGAAGGCTTTTTGACCGAAGCTCGACTATTGGACGCCCCTGTTTTAGGTTATGATTTTTCTAAATTAAAGCCCACCGTCAACGGCAACTACCGTGAAGCTGAAATGGATAAAGTAATCGAAGACTCTGCCCGAGCCACGCCACAAATTATCGAACAAGTTCTCGATTACGCCAAAGAGAGTAAAGGAGTGATGATTTTTGCGGCTACAGTGACTCATGCTCAAGAGATTTTGGGCTATCTACCCACAGAGCAATCGGCATTAGTAATTGGCGATACTGCATTAGATCAACGTGCTGATATTATTCATCGCTTTAAACAACAGAAAATTAAATATCTAGTCAATGTTTCAGTTTTAACGACGGGATTTGATGCCCCTCATGTCGATCTTATCGCTATTTTACGTCCAACGGAATCAGTCAGTCTTTACCAACAGATAGTCGGTCGTGGATTACGTCTCGCTCCTGGTAAAGAGGAGTGTTTGATCCTGGATTATGCTGGTAACTGTTTCGATCTTTATCAACCTGATATCGGCGATCCAAAACCCGATAGTGACAGTGAAATTGTTACCATTCCCTGCCCTGCTTGTGGTAATAACAATAATTTTTGGGGCAAACTCAATAGTGATGGTTTATTGTTAGAACATTATGGTCGCCGCTGCCAAGGCTATTTTGAAAATGACGAAGGTGAACGAGAAGATTGTGGCTACCGCTTTAAAGCAAAATATTGTGAGGAGTGTGGTGCGGATAATGATATCGCCGCCCGCCGATGTCATCTTTGTGATGCAGTTATGGTTGATCCTGATAAAAAACTCAAAGAAGCACTAAACCTTAAAGATGCCATGATTCTCTATTGCGAAGAGATGGCGCTAACCGCAGAAAAAAACCAATACGGGAAGCCTCAATTACGAGTGGTCTATTATGGACAAGAAGAGAGTCAATTAACCGAAATTTGGCCTCTTGCCACCAAAAAGCAAAAATCTGAATTTTTAGCTAAGTTTATTAACCCATTACTGATTGATCGCCATCGTCCATTTACCGATACCGCACCGAGTAAAGTGGTTAACGCACAACACCGCTTACATTTTCCCGAAATATTAATTGCCAGAAAACAAGGACGATTTTGGTCAATTAGAAACAAGATTTATCAATTAGAGCAACAAGCTACATAGCTTATGCAATTTAAAAACCATCAATAGAAGAATGATGAAAGTATTGTTTTCAATTTGTTAGCTAGAGTTCTGCATTTTTATAGACTAAATTTAAGATTAAGTCTTATGACCAGTATGCTCTATTTAATTTCACGAGTATAAAAAGGCAATCCTTCGCATTTATTTGAGGTTTATAATGAAAATAGTTAAGTTCGCAATCCCTGCTTTATTGGCCCTTTTTTCGTTTAATGCTGCGGCAAACACAAGTGAGCATGATGTAAGCTGTGAAGTCTTTGTTGCTGCTGAACAGTCAGTTCAGGAAGTGTTATTAGGTTACACTCATGTTTACAATAAAGAGACCGATAAGATAGATTTAGTGCCCGTCAATGCATTAGAGTCTGTCAGTGTTGAAGAAGTGATGCATTTCTGTGAAGAGAACCCAGATAAAGATATTACCGGTTTTGCAAAACATCCGAACGGAAAGCATCATTTATAAATTTATTGAATAATCAATAACATTAAAAAGATAGGGTTAACTCTATCTTTTTTCTTTGACTTCACAACAATAAATATCATGACATTCTCTTTCATTTATATCTTTCATTATAAACTTTCAGAACCACTCTTCTCTCTTGATATCCCCATAAACAAATGGTAGTATCCGCGCTTCTTTATATGGTATCAAGCTTGGTCGCATGTTTGATATTTTGATTAATCGAAATAGAGAGTTATCTATTATGAAATTTGAAGTAACAGTACGTACTGACAAAGGTACAGGTGCGAGCCGCCGCCTACGTCACACTGGTAAGTTCCCTGCTATCGTTTACGGTGGAAGCGAAGCTCCTGTATCAATCACTTTAAACCACGATGAAGTGCTTAACAGCATGGATAAGCCTGGTTTCTATGACGCAATCGTTCTAGTTATCGATGGTCAAGAAGTGAATGTTAAGCCACAAGACGTACAGCGTCACGCATTCAAGCCTAAAGTTGAACACATGGATTTCATCCGCATCTAATTAGTGGCAACCAAACCTAATGCATAGATGAAGAGATGGCCTTACCAACTATCTTTTCGACTCTTTTGAAGAGACGGTCTTACCAACCGTCTTTTCTCTTATCTGGCATATAGGAAATTAACTCCCTGCAATAATATCAATGCTATTTAATGACAATTCCTGCTTGCTCTCTTCTTATATGACACTGTTTTAACACCTCTTCTCTTTGCTGTAGATCTAAATCTTTCCAACGATATCGCTCATTTTCCGTACGAAAACAACCAATACAGATCCCATTCTGATCTTTTTTACAAACGCCAATGCAAGGGGTTTCTAACTGAAAACCATCAAACAAACCAGACTCCATGAATAAAAAAAGTAATTAAATAACAACAAGATAATAATATAAAATCACGCAAACTTATCAACAATCATTAAATTACCATAACTAACCTACTAAACTTTAAAGATTATTTTATCTTGCGTCTATTTATTTCGCTGTCATAATTAACACACTTAGCACATCTGGCTAAATGGATTTACATTTGTAACCTTTACTTTTAACTCGCTTATCCAGATACCCTATTTACATGGAAAAATAGGTCGCTAACGATCAAATCAAATCAAGAAAAGGGAATCAATGATGAAATTTCTTAAGTCTACTTTAACGGCTTTAGGTATGTTTGCCGCAATGGGTGTTGCGACATCAACTCAAGCTGCAGATCAATTTATTACTATCGGTACGGGTGGTGTAACGGGTGTTTACTATCCAACGGGTGGTGCAATCTGTCGTTTAGTCAATAAAGACAAAAAAGATCACGGCATTCGTTGTTCTGTAGAAAGTACCGGCGGTTCTATCTACAACATCAACACCATTCGTGCTGGCGAGCTAGATTTTGGTATTGCTCAGTCTGATTGGCAGTATCATGCATACAACGGGACAAGCAAATTTAAAGACGCAGGTCCATTCACTGGCCTACGTTCAGTATTCGCACTTCACGCAGAACCGTTTACCGTTGTTGCTCGCGCAGATTCTGGTATCAAAACATTTGAAGATCTAAAAGGTAAGCGCGTTAATATCGGTAACCCTGGTTCTGGTCAACGTGGCACAATCGAAGTATTAATGGACGGTTACGGCTGGACAATGGATGACTTCAAACTCGCTTCTGAACTAAAAGCCGCTGAGCAGTCTAAAGCCCTTTGTGATAATAAGATCGATGCAATGGTTTACGTTGTTGGCCATCCAAGCGGTGCAATCAAAGAAGCAACAACATCTTGTGACAGCGTAATCGTTGAAGTTGCAGGTCCAGTTGTTGATAAAATCGTTGCTGATAATAGCTTCTACCGTACTGTTGATATCCCAGGTGGCATGTACCGTGGCAACCCTGATAACATCGCTACATTTGGTGTAGGTGCGACATTAGTTTCTTCTACTTCAGTTTCTGATGAAGCGGTATATAGTGTTGTTAAAGCTGTTTTTGATAACTTTGCTACATTCAAAAAGCTTCATCCAGCATTTGCTCACCTAACAAAAGAGCAGATGATCAAAGATGGTCTATCAGCGCCTCTTCATGACGGTGCAGTGAAGTACTACAAAGAAGCAGGTTTAATGAAGTAGTTCATCTTGAATTAGTCATTTAAATCAACAAAAACGCACAATGTTATTTTATCGCATTGTGCGTTTTTTGTTTTTATCTCAGTCAATTAGCACTATGATTAGTTGATACACGACTTACTTTAACCGAACGAAAATATCAACAACGTCACATCATAAAGGATTAAAATGGACCATTATCAAAAGCTCCTTTCTCATTATCAAAAAATAGCTAACTTTAACCATTTGTCTGCCATTACGGGCTGGGATGCTGCAGCCATGATGCCTTCTGGTGGTAGTGAAGCTCGTGGTGCAGCAATGGCTGAACTTTCACTTCATATCCACCAGCTATCAACGGCTCCTGAATTAGGGGAACTAATCACTAATGCTGAAAGTGAAGGTTTAACTCAAAATGACACGGCCAGTCTACGTGAAATGAAGCGTTCTTGGCAGTTAGCAACCGCACTACCCGATGACCTTGTACAAGCAAAATCCTTAGCAGGCTCTAAATGTGAACATGCGTGGCGGTCTCAACGTCCTGCCAATGACTGGCAAGGTTTCTGTAAGAACTTTGCTGAGGTCGTTAAGCTTTCTCAAGAAGAGGCTCAAATTCGCGCAGATAAAACGGGTTTATCTCCTTATGATGCGATGCTCGACCTCTATGAACCCGGCATTAGCTCAGCCCAAATTGACACGATTTTTGGTGATTTAAAAACGTGGTTGCCACAACTGACTAAGCAAGTGCAAGAGAAGCAAGCCAAAGAATCCTTTATCGTGCCAACAGAAACTTACTCAACCCAAGATCAACAAGCACTGGGTCTAGAGGTAATGAAAGCACTAAAGTTTGATTTTGACCACGGGCGCCTTGATATCAGCTCACACCCTTTCTGTGGTGGTGTTCCTCAAGATACTCGCATTACCACGCGCTACGATGAAAAAGATTTTGTACAGTCATTAATGGGGATTGTTCATGAAACGGGTCATGCGCGTTATGAACAAGGATTACCAACCCAGTTTGCAGGACTACCTGTAGGACAAGCCCGCTCAATGGGAATTCATGAATCACAGTCGCTATTCTTCGAAATGCAATTAGGCCGCAGTGATGAGTTTATTCATTATCTTGCTCCTTTAGCGGCAAAATATTTCCCCAATAACGATCAAAGCGTCTTTGCTGCTGATAATCTACAAAAAATTTATACCCGTGTAAAACCTGACTTTATCCGTGTTGATGCCGATGAGCTAACCTACCCTGCTCATGTGATTCTTCGATATGAGATTGAACGCGACCTTATTAATGGTAAAATTTCATATCAAGATATTCCTGAACTTTGGAATCTAAAGATGAAAGAGTACCTAGATATCGATACAACAGGCAATTACACCAACGGTTGTATGCAAGATATTCACTGGACTGATGGCTCATTTGGTTACTTCCCAAGTTATACCTTAGGTGCAATGTATGCGGCACAATTCAAAGCGGCAATGAACAAAGAGGTTGATGTTACTGGTTGTTTAAAAGAGATGGAATTAGCTCCAATCTTTAACTGGTTAAGTGATAACATCTGGCAAAAAGCGAGCTTATTAGGTACCAATGAGTTAGTGACGAACGCAACCGGTGAAGCTCTGAATCCAGCGATCTTTAGAGCTCATTTAGAAGGGCGATATTTATAATCTTTTTATCTTTATCGTTTTTCTTTTACGGCTCTGTTTGGCGATTTAAATCAAAAAATAGAGCTGTTTTATTTCCATTCTCACTTCTTTAACAGAAACCCTCTTTCCAATCCTTAATAATACTCAAGTGCAATTAATCTCGTTATTCATTGAGACTCATTTGAAAAGTAAGGAAAGAATAAAATGTATCGCAATAGAAAGTTTTCGCTCATTCAATGCACTAGCACCATCCTACTCATTTCACTTTTATTTGGTTGTGAAACACAACAAGCAAACTCTATTCCACTACTAAAAAACATCCATTACTCTAGCACTATTTTTAAAAACCAGCTCAATAATACTTTTCAAACCTCTGCAGTTATTTCTAGAGATTTAACCCTATTTACCGTCGGTGGTTTAACATTAGACGCTTATATTTTGACGTTGCCACTTAAACCTTCAATTAAAGCTCGGGTCATCGCTCAAATATCTAACCCGACTTATGCGATCCCTCTTGGCTATTTTCTTTATAATAACTATCAACAATATAACAGTAATAATTTACCCCCGAGCTTTGAGCACTATTTAACGACTATTTACTCACCACAACAGCTTAATCAATTTCAGCACTCACTCTACGATTCACCGTTTCAGTTACAACAGACAGAACAAAAAGAAAGAGAAGAAAAAGAGCCACGATTAATCGAGCCCATTGAAACTGATGCTCAATTGGCTGCAATTTTTGTTACTCTTTATGACCAGTTATTTGAAATTAATGATTGGCGTAGCCAAGGAAAAGTGCCTGAATTGTATCAATATTTAACCAACTCATCTGAAGATCAAAACACTGTCACCAATATCACACCCACAGTCAAAGCTTTACTTACCGAGGTAGCATCATCGATAAATAATAATAAAATCAAACAAAAACTAACAAATATCGCTGACCATAACCCACAAATGCTTGAAAGTATCACGATAACGCTTATCGACTTCGTGCGCTTAAATACCTTGAAGAGTTACCGACAATTTACCCAACTTCAACAACGAGAAGATAAGTTAGCAATATGGCTAAAAGCACAGTTAGCCGATAACCCTCAACAGATTATTGACTTTTTGGCGACGGAACAAAATAAACCCTTCGCCGTTCAAATTACCGTAGATGGTTTACAACAAGGGTTAATATCCGCCCTCGCCTTGCATGATTCGCAGCAATATACTTCTCTGCAAAATGCGTCTCTACAAAACACAGAGAGACAACATCAAAATAAACAGCGACTTAAACATTTCACGCTTCCAATTACTGATGCAAATAATATGTCGGCTCCCAAAAATAGTGAATCATTAACTAGAAAACATACGATTAGCTTTATTCAACAATTAATCGAACAACGATATCAAGATCCCGCCTACTTGCCTTTTTTTAAACAGCTCTATACAAACCATCATTCAACGATTGCTCAAATAGGCATTGCCTCAACCCCGACAATCAGCGTGAGAAATCTACCTATTATAAAGACGGGAGCTTCGGTCAGTGGGCTATCAGGAACAGGCATTCCCAACTTCCACTTTGTTGATCGTAAAAATCAACGTACATATTACTTTTTTGGCAACGATGCATTACAGCTCGATCGATTAATGGCTAAAAATCATGTCCAAACCATGTTTGATCGTCTTTCTCACCTCAAAACTCTAAATTGTCATGCACAATATGATTGGAATGCCCAGCAAAGCTTCGATGCCCTGCTTAATTTAGGCCTTGGTGAAACTGAACGTGACTTTGGTGAGCGTCGTTGTGTTCGTGAGCTACAAAATAGATCCAAAATAGAACAACAGTTGAAGCAGTTACGCCCCAAGTTGATCTCACAGATCAAAGAGCTTCAAAGTATTAGCCAATGGCGATTTTTACAACGTCAGCTATTAAAGACCAAACTCAAACAGAACCTAGATCATTATGCTCAATTAGATATTCAGGGCATGCCCGATTATACCTTGATCTATAACCCTTGGCCTGACCATTTCGCCCATTTTACAGGCCCATTTAGTAATGAAATCACCATGCCAACGGGAGAATTAAACCGCTTAGATTACTGGTTACAACAGATTGAAGATAGTTATAAACAGGCAGGTATTTACCCTCAAACATTGTGGGGAATGGCGGGGGATCACGGTTTAACACCGGTATTTTATAGCCTAAATCCTGAAAAACAGATCGCCAAAACGTGGCAACAAAAGTATTCATGGCCATTAAAGATTAAAAAGATCTCAGCAGATGAGGGGGAAGGGCCTAAAATCAACCCTCCTTTAGCATCTATCTCATTTAATAAATCGGATATGATTGTTGCTTCAACTGCTGGAGGAAATTTCATGATCGATCTCTTCTCTAGTTCGCGAGGCATTCAACAGCAACCGCTTTATCGTGAATTAACCCAATGGCAACCTAAATTAACCCATCAAGCTGACGATCCATTAGACGCGGTGGATTTAATTGCGCTTATTTATCAATCGCTCTCAGACTCGTTAGAATATATGGTATTGCGAGAACAAGATTGCTCAGTTGACGCTTGTACCGTCAGACTAATCGGTTCAAATGACCAATATCAACGATGGGATGAAGAGATCATTAAACAAGGTGATAAAAGGTTCTATGGCGTTATATCCAAACAAACTCATTTATCTGAGCCAATATTATTAAAATTAACCGAAATAAACCCATATATCATACTAACAGCTCAACAACTCAGCGAACGAAACCAGCTTTTAAATCAATGCCTCTATCAAGCTGATAAATATGATCCAAAAAGTTGGTGTGACAGTGCAACTTGGCAACGATTAACCGCCTATAGTGCCAAACCTGACTCAGTCAATCAGCTCGCAAATCTTTATAATGAGCCTAAAGCAGGAACAATTAATCTCTTTCCAAAAAATGGGATTGGCTATAATACGCAAGTGATTGGCAGACATGCCGGTGAGAGTTATTTTGAAAAAGATGCGTTTATTGGATTTTGGGGGGCTCCAATCATACCTAAAACAACAGTAAGCACTCAAAACATTTCAAAAAGATCGTTACTGTATGCTGAGAATGGCGCATTAGCCCCGACTCTCTATCAATATTTAACCGAAGAAGAAGCAGTTAAAGGTAAAAATGGTTGGGGTTATTCTTCTTTATTACCAGAACTTTCCCCAAACTATGTAAAAATGACTATACCTAAAATAATTGGAGTTGCTAGTAGGCGGCAAATAAGTGAGAACCCATGAGTATAGATGTACTCTATGATTGGGGCGAGCGACGCCAACAACCTAACGACTTCAAGTATTAAGGGAGTAAATCTTAACAATCTTGAGGGAAGAGTATCAATTACGCCGTTACAGAGCGACATTAAGCTCTCACAATCTTATGTACAACTTCCTGTACAAGTGGATTAATGAATATTATACTTGTTCAACAAATTGTACATGTAGGAAAATCTTATGAAAATTGTCTCTTTTACTGAAGCTCGGAATAGTCTTAAGGCGGTTTTGGATGGTGTCGTTAATGATGCTGATACAACAGTAATTACACGCCGTGATTCTGAAGATGCTGTCGTAATGTCACTCGACTATTACAACAGTTTAATGGAAACGGTGTACTTACTACGTTCACCTAAAAATACAGAACATCTAAATCGTTCTATAGCACAATATAAAGCGGATAAAACAACAGAGCGAGAGTTAATTGATGAATAGTAGTCAACGTTTACTATCGTGGACTGATGACGCTTGGGCTGACTACCTGTATTGGCAAACTCAAGATAAAAGAACGCTAAAACGTATTAACAAACTCATCAATGATGTTAAGCGCTCCCCATCTCAGGGTATCGGAAAACCAGAACCATTAAAAGAAAACCTATCTGGTTTTTGGTCACGTCGTATTGATAACACAAACAGACTTGTTTATGCAGTCGATGAGCAAGCGATAACGATAATTTCTTGTCGTTACCACTACTAATCATGTGCAGTGCTCTGGCATCCAACAATCAAGCTAAAAAAGAGATGTCATGAGAAGAATTAACAACAGAAGATTAACGACGTTGACAACTGGTACAGCCTCGACAAGCAGATCGGCTATGTTTATCTAATCGACTACGTTGGATTTTACAATAAGCATTTTTTAGCGCGCGGCGAGCAGAAAACCAATCATCGGGTTTTTCTAAAATCAGATAATCATTAAACCGCTTTATTAGGGGCAAACGAAACTCATCAATAAACTGGCTATCATAGCCAATATCGAAATAATCAAGCGCTTGCTCTATTGAGGTAAATTCACTGATTATTTTTTCAATATCATTCACAATATATTACTCAAGCTAAAGGATGAATTATACCCCTCTGGCTTGAAGTACGCACATAGGTTATAAAATAAGAAAAGCCACGACATAAGAACATGAAGTGGCTTTATATAACAATTACAATAATATTCATTTTTTCACTTACTTTACTAAATTACACTTTCTGTATTACTTGTATTACGGTGTTTCTGTATTGCGATATTTCTATGTTGCGGTGTTACTGTATTACGATATTTCTATGTTGCGGTGTTACTGGTAAAACGGTGTTTCTGTATTACGGTATTTCTGTGTTGCGGTGTTACTGGTAAAACGGTGTTTCTGTGTTGCGATATTTCTGTGTTGCGGTGTTACTGGTAAAACGGTGTTTCTGTATTGCGATATTTCTATGTTGCGGTGTTACTGTATTACGATATTTCTATGTTGCGGTGTTACTGGTAAAACGGTGTTTCTGTATTTCTGTGTTGCGGTGTTGCGGTGTTACTGGTAAAACGGTGTTTCTGTGTTGCGATATTTCTGTGTTGCGGTGTTACTGGTAAAACGGTGTTTCTGTATTGCGATATTTCTATGTTGCGGTGTTACTGGTAAAACGGTGTTTCTATATTGCGATATTTCTGTGTTGCGGTGTTACTGGTAAAACGGTGTTTCTGTATTGCGATATTTCTGTGTTGCGGTGTTACTGGTAAAACGGTGTTTCTGTATTGCGATATTTCTGTGTTGCGGTGTTACTGGTAAAACGGTGTTTCTGTATTGCGATATTTCTGTGTTGCGGTGTTACTGGTAAAACGGTGTTTCTGTATTGCGATATTTCTGTGTTGCGGTGTTACTGGTAAAACGGTGTTTCTGTATTGCGATATTTCTGTGTTGCGGTGTTACTGGTAAAACGGTGTTTCTGTATTGCGATATTTCTGTGTTGCGGTGTTACTGGTTAGTGATGTTCTACTAACTTTTTAAGCATAGAAAGGAGTGCTCACTTCCGCAAGTTTTTTTTTAATTTTATTGTTAACTTCTCGATTATCGCTAGTTAGTAATAACTATTAATTTTCACTAAACATTTGAAATAAAATCATTTAAAAGGAGATAAGTTGAAGCGATGCCAGAGCATAATAGCCAATGCACTACGATAATGTTGGTAGTTTTCCCCTAATCGAATTGTCTCCTCCTCATCCACAACCTCTTCTAACTCATAAAGATTAGAGATAGCTTTTCTAATCACTAAATCACCAGCCGGTAAGATATCTAAACGCCCTAATGAGAAGAGTAAATAAATTTGCGCTGACCAAACACCAAACCCTTTAAGTTGAATGATATAAGATATTGCCTCTTGATCGGAAAGTTGTTCTAGAACCGATAGTTCAAAACTGCCTGTGACCATAGCTTCAGACAACCCTTTGGCATAATCAATTTTTCGTCTCGACCACCCTACCGCTCTTAGTTCATCATCACTAATATTTAAAAATGCATCAGGAGTAAATTCAGGTAATAGCGTTTGTGTCCTCAACCTAATAGTGTGTGCTGCTTTAACGGACAACTGTTGACCCAAAATAACATTCGCGAAAGCCTCAAAGCTATGGTCACGAGCCTTATATTGTGGAAACCCATACTCTTCAATCCATTGTTGAAGTTTGGGATCAATTAAAGCTAACTGTTGAAGATCTGCTTTGATTTTCTGTTGAGTTAGTTGAAAGTTCTTCAAGTCAGTACCTCATCTAATAATCAATGATTAAAAACAATAATTTCATTATCTTAAATATGACAATTTTAGCGTAAATGATCACAATACCAAATATACCCACAAGTTAACATCGAATATCCAACCCAATATTATTGACACCTAAAGTAATTAGGATGGCTAGTCGATGAGAAATAAGAGAGACAAACCCAGCCAACAACCTAACAACTTCGAGTAAAAATCGGATATCACAAACAAAAAAAGGTGACTCAATGAGCCACCTTTTTTATTGCGATATTTCGACAACGACTTTTCTATTGAACTTTTTTCACCGAGTAATGCTTCTTCATTTTGAGAGTCACATTCACTAATGCAATCAAAACAGGTACCTCGACCAAAGGACCAATAACGCCAGCAAACGCTTGGGCTGAATTCAGACCAAATACCGCAATAGCAACGGCAATCGCAAGCTCAAAGTTATTTCCTGTTGCGGTATAAGCGATAGACGCATTCTTATCAAATGGTAAGCCCATTTTTTTGCCCATAAAGAAGCTAATAAAGAACATCAATACAAAATAGATAATTAATGGAATTGCAACATCAACCACTTGCATTGGCAGTTCAACAATCATCTCGCCTTTTAAACTAAACATCAGAACAATTGTTAACAGTAATGCAATTAAGGTAATTGGTGAAATTTTAGGGATAAAGACGTCTGTGTACCACTTCTCACCTTTTTTAGCGACTAGGATTTTACGGCTTAGGAAGCCCATAACAAAAGGTACGCCAAGATAAATCAGGACACTGTGAGCAATATCTAGAATTGAGATCTCAACCGCTTGACCATCAACACCAAAGAATGGTGGTAATACAGTGATAAATAACCAAGCAAAGAAACTGTAAGTAATAATTTGGAAAACACTGTTCAACGCGACTAATGCTGCACCATATTCTTTGTTACCACCACCGATATCATTCCAAACAAGAACCATAGCAATACAACGAGCGAGACCGATTAAGATAACGCCAACCATTAAGTCCGGTTGATCTCTTAAAAAAGTAATCGCTAACAGAAACATTAAAACAGGGCCAACTAACCAGTTTAAAACTAGCGAAAGAGTGATTGCCTGACGATCTTTAAATACTTTACCTAAAAGAGTGTAATTTACTTTAGCCAGTGGTGGATACATCATTAATATCAAACCAATTGCTAATGGGATATTGGTACTGCCAACTGAAAGTGACTCATTCCACTCTGCGATAGCTTTGGGATTGAATAGACCAATAATGACACCCACCGCCATTGCGATAAATATCCATAATGTTAAAAAGCGGTCTAGAAAACCTAATTTTGGTTGCATTTCTCTCTCCATTGTCGTGTCGTCTTAAATAATATAACTTAAAAAGTATTACACAGAACAGCCATCGACAATCGTCGAATAGCGATTCATTAAAGCAAAATAAAACCAATAAGAGATCTCTTATTGGCTTATATAAATTCAATTTATCTATAAATACCAGAAAACAGTGCAGAAAAGTCAGTTAACTTCGCTTTATTGATACGATAACAAACTTTTGGTGGCTTCGGCGTTGCAGTAATCAGTTCTGCTTTCTTAAGTATTCTTAAGTGCTCAGATACCGTAGACTGCGCTAAACCCAATTGAGAAACTAAATCACTGTTCAAGCAATCCCCTGCATTTTCCATTCGATTAAGAATACGTAAAATATGCACTCTTGCTGGATGAGATAACGCTTTTGCTAATAATGCAAATGCCTCTTCTTCAACCAATTCATCAGGATTAGCTTTAAATGTCACTTCTGTTGCTGGGGAACATTTCATGTTTAGTCTCAACTTACACTGTTTACGATTAAGTTCATTCCAACTAATTGAATATTTTGATAAAGCATCTATTGTAAATATGCTATTTGTTCACAATATCGATCATTAGGTGAAGCATAACTTGCGATTGATTAACGCTAACCACCAACCAAATCGTTCTTTGACGATAAAGATACTGTTTGATGACTAAACTGTCAATATTTAGTTTCATCAGTATACCATTTACCATCTAATATATACCTAAAATAATTGGCGATGCTAGTAGGCGGCAAGTGAGTGAGGCCCCATGAGTATAGATGTACTCTATAATTGGGGCGAGCGAGTACAGCCAACAACCTAGCGACTTCAAGTATAAAGGGGATAGTGGTTTAAATTTTTGCTTCTTCTCGAATCTGAGCTTGTTGTTGCTCTTGTTCTAGAAGTGCTTGATTACAAGCTTCACACTCTTTGATCTGCTCAACCAATGCTTCACGCTTATCCTCTGCACTTTCAGCCTCATCCGCACGATCAACACTTAAGGCAATATTCAAAATTAATGCAACTAATGAACCTGTTGTGATCCCTGAGCCTAAAATAACTTTCAGAGAATCTGGAAGATAAGTCAGCACTTCTGGACGAACAGTGACCGCCATACCAGATGCAACACCAACAGCAATAATTAACATATTACGCTTAGTAAAGTTGATTCGAGATAAAATATTTATCCCTGCAGAAATGATCATTGCGAACATCACTAACCCTGCACCACCTAATACCGGTGTAGGAATGGTCACCACTAAGCCACCTAATTTAGGAAATAAACCGGCAAGCAACATCAAAATACCTGTCATCGCAACAACATGGCGACTTGCGACACCCGTAATAGAGACAATACCGACATTTTGACTAAACGAAGAGAAAGGAGTCGTACCAAACATCGAGGCTAATGCACTTCCTACCCCATCACATAAAATACCACGAGAGAGTTTCTTACCCGTCAATTTTGTGTGTGTCGCATCACTAAGTGCTAAGAAGTCTCCGGTAGATTCCATAATAGTGACAAGATAGGCGATAGACATCCCAATGACACCACTCACAGTAAAGGTAATGCCAAACGGTAAAAGTTCAGGTAATGCAAAGAATTTGGCATCTTTCACTGGCGAGAAATCAACAATTCCCATCATCATTGCCACAAAGTAACCCACTCCCATCCCAATGACGATCGCAGCAGCAGAAATAATGCCTTTACCTAACTGAGAAAGCGCAATCACTACAACCAGAACTAATAGCCCAAGCATCAAATTTGAGAGTGAACCATAACCTTCTTGGCCAACAAAACCACCAGCAAACCAGTCAACGGAAACAGGCAAGATGGTTAAACCAATCAACATAACTACTGTCCCTGAAACGACAGGTGGGAACAGTTTACGGATTTGTGGCATAAAACGACTACCAACAATCATCACTAAAGAGCCGATAAGCGCAGCACCAAAGATCCCAGAAACACCGGCATCTAATCCAATGGAAATCGCGATAGCAACAAACGTAAAGCTGGTTCCCATAACAACAGGTAAACGAATCCCTACTGGCCCAACCCCTTTACATTGAATAATCGTCACCACACCTGACACCATCAATGCGGCATTCACTAAAATCACCATTTGATCAGTAGGTAAGCCAATAGCACTACCTACAACCAAAGGAACAGCAATAATCGCCCCCATGGCCGCCAACATATGCTGTAATGCTAATAAAATTGTCGTGCCTAACTGTGGTTTATCTTCAACATTATATAATAACTTCATTTGATACTGTCCTTTGCTAAAAATGGCTCTTCTTTAGCACAATCCCGTTTTCTAATTGGGAACATATCTTTACTTTACAGGTTTGCTTTTTCGCTATAACCAATAAATTTGGGCTAATAAAGAGCAAAAATAAATTTATCAAGTTGATTTTCAAAATGTGTATAACGACAATTGAGCAATTTCTGCACCATGAAATTTCATTTTCTTTGTATCATTTTATTTTGTGATCCAAAAACAGAATATGGTGAATTTAAAAACCGAATACGATCAAAAAATGAGAGCTGAGTTTTATTCATTCAATTTGAACAATAATCACTCAGGTTTCATCATTGAGTTAACGGGTTCACAAATAATAAGAAGTACCGCTATCATATTGAGCATTGTTATCAAATTGAGAACAAAACGACAACAATGATAAAAATCAACCGAAGACTTAACGATCACATCACAAAAAATACAAACTAACTGTTTAATTTCAATTAGTTACTAGAAAAAATAACGAACAGAAAATGACTTTCTTGATGCTCATCTAATCTTTCTATTTTTAGTTAATGTAAAATGACATGATTATTATGGAGAAATTAAAATGACGACAATTAATCAAGATCGCCTAATTGAACACTTTATCGAATTAATCAAAATAGACAGTGAATCACGTAATGAGAAAGAGATTTCTGAAACATTAGCACACCAATTAACTGAAATTGGTTTTAATGTTGAAAAGCTGCCTGTACCTGAAAATATATCTAATGGCTCAAATATCTATGCTCGATTAGAAGGCTCTCTTGAAGGCACCATTCTCCTAAGTTGTCACATGGATACGGTAACACCAGGTAATAACATTGTGCCAATTATCGAAGAGGGTGTGATCCGCTCACAAGGT
The DNA here is from genome assembly GCF_021513135.1 of Vibrio sp. SS-MA-C1-2. NCBI lineage: Bacteria > Pseudomonadati > Pseudomonadota > Gammaproteobacteria > Vibrionales > Vibrionaceae > Vibrio > Vibrio sp. SS-MA-C1-2. The sequence continues at coordinate 1,512,027 of NZ_CP090981.1, read as the reverse complement.
GACACGATTCTTGGTGGCGATGATAAATCGGGTATTGCTGCGATTATGGAAGCCGTTCGTGTTATCAAAACTGAAAACTTAGCGCATCAAACCATTGAAATTGCCTTCACGGTTTACGAAGAAGGTGGTTTACACGGTTCTCAACACTTCGATCTTGAAAAAGTGAGTGCAACACAAGCGATTGTACTTGATTCAGGTGGCCCTATCGGAACCATTATTACCGTCGCGCCGGGACAGCAAAATATAAAAGTGAACATTACCGGTAAACCTGCTCATGCGGGTCTCGCGCCAGAAGAGGGAATTAATGCCCTAACCGTCGCTGCCGATGCCATTACTAATATGAAACTTTCTCGTATTGACCATGAAACAACAGCAAATATTGGTGTGGTTAATGGTGGCCAGGCAACAAATATCGTCATGCCTGATCTTTATATTGAAGCTGAAGCCCGCTCTTTAAATGATGAGAAGCTACAAGCTCAAGTTGATCACATGATTGTAACTTTTGAGCAAGCGGCAGAAAAACACGGTGCTAAAATCAATATTGCCTCTAAACGCGCTTATAATGCCTACAACATCGATAGCAACGATCAACATGTAGAAAAAATTAAAGCCGCATTTGCCTTAAATGGTATTGATGCTCAAACCAAATCAACGGGTGGTGGCAGTGATGCCAATATCTTTAATGGTCGAGGCATTAAAACCGTTAACCTTTCTACTGGTATGGCGAAAGTCCACACCACTGAAGAGTTCATTACTATCGAAGATATGGTCTCTATTACCGAATTCTTAAAGACATATTTAACCCATTAAATGTTAAATATTCACCATACTTAAAGCTGCTAGATTATTGACTGCGTTCATTCGTCCTTAATCATAGAGTTCTCCTATACTCATCGGCCTCATTCACTTGTCGCCGATTAGCAGCACCCATTATTTTAGGTATGGGTTTATCTGATTGAATCAAGATCAAAAATCTAGGCACTTTTATTTTCTGACTATCCCACTTCACCTGTCTGGAAATAAACGTGCTTTTTTCAACGACAAATAAATAAGTGTCCAGTGGATCACACCTTTATACTCTTCTTTTAAGTTGTTGTGATTACTATCACTATTCCTAAATTCTAGTATTGAAAAAATAAGCTTTTATTTTATGTTTAAATAAAGCCATTTACGATATAGAGTCATAATAATGCATACCAGAACCAGCTTGCTTACTGATTTATCTCGAGCAAACATTGATCCAACCAGAACCTTAGTTGTTCACTCCTCGATGAAGTCATTAGGCGATGTTGAAGGGGGTGCAGACACGGTTTTAGATGCCCTTATTGAATATATGCAAGACGGTTGGTTGATCTTCCCCACTCACTCTTGGCATGAAACCAGTAACCCGAATAATATTTTCAACCCAGAGACTGAGCCTTCATGTGTGGGGATTTTAAGCGAACTATTTCGTCAACGTCCTAATGTTTTACGTTCACTTCACCCCACTCACTCCGTCGCCATTCTTGGCAAAGATACAGAACAATTTATCGCTAATGAAGAAGAGTGTACAACCCCCTGTCCAAGAGAGGGCGTTTGGGGAAAGCTCTATGATATTGATGCCCAAATCCTCTTCATCGGTTGTGACTTAAGTAAAAACACCTTTATTCATAGTATCGAAGAGTGGCACTATGTCCCCCATCGACTAACAAAATTTCCAACGCAATTCTCTTTACTACATCATGGCGAACGTCACCAAGTTTCGATGTTTAGTCATCAAAGTCCAGTCGGTGACATTTCATTAAAATATCGAAAATTAACCGATGAATTTTTAGAGAAAAAAGCCGCAAAGTCGTTCCAGATCGCTGACGCTGACTGTTTACTTGCCAGCGCAAAAAAAATGGCTGAAATTACGGAATCACACTTAAATTATTATCCTAACTTTTTTGCAGAGTGACCATCGTATCCAAATTATTGTTTGTCTGTCGATAAATCCGCTATTGCAAATCCCACCCTTGTCATGTTAAATAAATATTCCAATTTAAAATAGTGCAAGGATGTACTGATATGACAAGGAATTTAGGAAAAAAATTCATTTTAACGTTACTTTCAAGCTCGCTAATGACTGCCAGCTTTTCTACACTAGCAGCAAATGTCCCTGACAACGTGACCCTTGCTAAAGAGCAACACCTTGTGCGAGGTAATGGTGCAGAGCCAACGTCACTCGATCCCTCTTTTGTCGATCCTGGCATGCCCGCTGATATTATTGCAACCGATATGTTTGAAGGCTTTGTGATTGAAGATAGCCAAGGCAATATTGTTCCTGCACAAGCAAAGTCATGGACGATTAGCCCAAATGGAAAGACCATCACCTTTACCCTTCGCGATAACTTAATTTGGTCAAATGATACTCCTTTAACCGCTTCTGACTTTGTATATAGCTGGAAACGAGGTGTCGATCCCAATACAGGCAATAGCACCAGCTACTATTTTACGAGCGCTAATGTGCTTAATGCAGACCAAATCATTGCAGGTAAAATGTCGGCAGATCAATTAGGCATACGAGCAGTTGATAATAAAACGGTTGAAGTAAAACTGAGTAAACCAACGCCTTATTTTATTAGCTTGATGAGTGTTAAAACCTTCGTTCCTTTACCTCAACACCAAATCGAAAAGTTTGGTGATAGTTGGACAAAATCTGGAAATATTGTCACAAACGGCGCATTTATTTTGTCTAAATGGGTGGCGAATGAATATGTTGAAGTCGTCCGTAATCCAAATTATTGGGATAATAAAAATACGGTACTAAATCGTGTCACCTACTTAGGATTAGAATCACAAAATGCGGAACTGACTCGTTATCAAGCGGGTGAAGTAGACATGACGAATCGAGTACAGCTAGAGCAGTATCAACGTCTACTCAAAGATGACCCATCTCAGATCAAATCACTTTCTTTACTGGGATCTTATCTCTACTCTTTTAATACTACCGAGCCACCTTTTGACAATCAAGCGGTACGTCAAGCATTAACAATGAGTGTTGATCGTGACATTTTAGTCCATAAGATCACTGGGCAAGGCGAATTACCAGCCGTCACTGCTGTACCAACAATTATTCCAAGCTATCAAAACCCAACCCCTCACTACACAGAGCTGAGTAAACAACAGCGTTTAGAAAAAGCCAAAGCGTTATTAACACAAGCTGGGTACAGCGATGAGAATCCATTAGAGTTCACCTTAAATTACAACACCAGTGAAAATCATAAAAAAATTGCCATTGTACTCGCTGCGATGTGGAAACCACTGGGGGTTAAAGTTCATTTAGAAAATATGGAGTGGAACGCTTATGTCTCTGCTAAGTCTTTAGGTAACTTCCAAATGGCGCGTTCATGGGCATTTGGTGACTACTCAGAGCCTTCTTCAATTTTAAGTTCATTCACTTGTGAACATGTACAAAATGAGAGTGGTTATTGTAACAAAAAGTTTGACCAATTAATGGATCAAGCCAGTACGACAACTGACCAAAGTCAACGCTATCAATTATTTACTCAAGCAGAAGCGCTGTTAGTTGAGGATACGCCGATTATCCCACTCTACCACTACACGCATACTCGTATTGTACGTAACACGCTTGGAGGCTTCCCTGAGAACAATCCAAAAGGCAATATCTACGCAAAAGATCTCTATTTTATAGAGAAGTAGTTGTTCGATTACCAATAAAAAAGCCGCAATATGTCTCAACTATTTTTAGTTAATTCATATTGCGGCTTATTGATCTTCACTTTGTTTAAAATGATGAATTGAAAAATCTAAATTAAAAGAGAAAATTTATTCAATCCATTGATACTCATCATTCTATCAACTTGATTATTTAGCCTCTTTTAGACCTTTATTAACATCTAGAATATCTTGTTCGCTCAATGTCCCCATCGCTTGCTTTAAGTTTAGGATATTGATGATGTAACTATAACGTGCATCGGCTAACTTGCTGTTTGCATCATAAAGACTACGTGTTGAATCAAGTACATCAACAATGGTACGAGTACCCACTTCAAACCCAGCTTCTGTCGCTTCTAACGCACTGTTTGCTGAGATCACAGACTGTTGATAAGCTCGAATAGAACCGATACTTGCATTGATGTTGTTATATGACGCACGAACATTTTTAATCACTGCGCGTTGAGTGGCTTCTAGATCTTCACTAGCGGAAACAAAGTTATGTTGTGCTTGTTTCACTTGCGAAGTAATTGCACCACCCGTATACAGAGGAACGGCTAAATTAACGCCTGCCGTTAAACTGTTAGTATCGTCAGTGTCTGATGGATTGTTGTAGCCATAGTCGGCATTAAAACTTAAAGTCGGAAGGTGTCCAGACTGCGCCAAGGTGATTTGTGTTTTTGCTGAATCTTGGCTGATACGGCTAGCAAGTAAAGAGAGGTTTTTCTCTTCTGCTGTTTTGGTCAGTTGAGCAACACTCTGCTTTTCTGGTTGCACCGAGAAACGCTCAGTATCAAGAATATCCAATTTCTTATACTCGATACCCGTGATCTCACGTAGCTCTTCATAGCTGTTAATTAGGTTATTTTCTGCAATGATCTCATCGGCTAAAACGCTATCGTAATCAGCTTGAGCATCATGAACATCAGTGATGGCAGAAAGCCCCACTTCAAAACGCTGTTTTGTTTGCTCTAATTGACGACCAACCGCTTTTTTCTCAGCACGCGTAAAACGTAAATTATCCGTCGCATTTAATACGTCAAAATATGCCGTTGCAGAATCCAAAATCAGCTGCTGCTGTTCAACCGCATAATTAGTGTCACTCTCTCGAGCATTTAGCTCAGCGAGATCTAAATTAATCCAATTTGCGCGATTATAGATACTTTGGTTTAAACCTACTCCAGCAGATAATGCTCCTGTAGTACTGGTTCCAGAAATAGGTGCATTATCTGTTTCTGTATAACTCGTATTATAACCTGCTGTTAGATCAATTTGTGGTAATAGTGAAGCACGAGATTCATTTATCGCTTCAAAAGCAGACTCTTTCACTGCTTCCGCTTTTAATAGGTTTGGATTTGTCTCTTTTGCCTGCTGATAGATCTCAGCTAGATCTTGAGCCAATACCGAACCACTCATCAAAGATGCGGCAATAGCTAGTGATAGTACTTTTTTCATAAACAATCATTCCTAATATCTATCAAATTTATCTTTTGATTATAATTTTCTTTTTTAAATCTAGTACAGATTTAACGCAAGAGTAGATAAAATAATTATTTATTATTGTAATGAAGTTATAGGTATATGAAAACCTTTACTTTGGCTTTTAATGTAAAGTTCTGCAAAGCAAAGAGATCTCAATAAGCCTTTACTTACATTCATTAACAACGAATTGCAGTTTAATCGAAATAATTAGATCTAGAACACCAACATTATAATTCTCATTAATACCCAGACATAGGAACCAATAATAACTTCCTATTTAATCATCTCCATCTAAAAGAATTGAGGAGAATGGAAACAACCAAGAATATAAAGGCGGTAAATACAAAATAATCATTCCTTCATTCAAACAAAAGCTAAGTTTATCAATAGCTCTCAGAATTGCCTTCGAATTATGGTAACCTAGTCTCATTCTCACCATAATGAAATTAAAAGGCAGTGTCATGACTCAAACGACTTACCTAATTGGTACACCCGGTCAAGTTTGGCAAGATAAAGAAAAGCAACAATGGTTAGCTCAAACAACGATTAAACGCTCATATCTACAAGAAGTTGTCACTAAAATTACGGCATTGGCAGATAAATTAGATGTTCAACAACATGGGGCTCTTAGCTATTCACCAGAGAAATACCCATTATTTGTTATTAAGTCAAAAAACTGGGATAACAATAAACCTACAGTTTTAATCACAGGTGGTGTCCACGGTTACGAAACTAGCGGTGTTCATGGTGCTCTGCTTTTCTTAAACGATGAAATCAACAATTATTTAGCCGATTTTAATTTTATCGCGATCCCTTGTGTGAGCCCATGGGGTTATGAAGTGATTAATCGCTGGAATCCACAAGCTATCGATCCTAATCGTTCGTTTTATGACAACACGCCTTCAGAAGAGTCAGCGGCAGTGATGGAATTGGTTAAGCAACACCAAAATGCTAATTTTATTGCCCATATTGATCTTCACGAAACAACAGACACTGATGAGAGCGAGTTTCGTCCAGCATTAGCGGCTCGTGATGGTATTGAGTATGTTGCAGGCTCTATTCCAGATGGTTTTTATGGTGTCGGTGATACAGAAAACCCTCAGCATGATTTCCAAACTGCGATTATCGATGAAGTTCGCCAAGTCACACATATTGCACCGGCGGATGCAGAAGGTGAAATTATTGGTTCAGCGATCACTCAAGAAGGTGTTATTAACTACCCACTGAAAGCGCTTTCTCTTTGTGCCAGCGTTACCGATGCAACGTATACCTGCACGACAGAGGTCTACCCAGACAGCCCGAAAGTAACCGATGATGAGTGTAATCAAGCTCAAGTCGCTGCCCTACGTGGTGCATTGAATTATATTTTACAGAATAAATAATCTCTGATAAAAATAATTAAAGATCAAAAAAGGCACGATAATTGAAAAGTCCAAATTACCGTGCCTTATTTTTTTAATGATTTTTAAGCAAACTCTTGCTGCAAATAAGCAATGATATCACTGGATTCATACATCCAAGTAACTTCACCTGCGTTTTCGATTCGAAGACAGGGTACCTTAACTCGACCACCACCCTGCTCTAATTCTTGACGAGCTTGCGGATCATTTTTGGCGTCACGTAATTCAATATTAATTGATTGACGTTTAATTTCACGTCTAACTTTGACACAAAAAGGGCATGCTTCAAATTGATATAAGACTAATGACTTAGCTTTTTCATCTGCTTGTTGTTGCGCTTCTGCTGAACGTTTCACACCGCTTGGTGAAAAGACAAAATTAAGAATCAAAATAATCTTGCCTAAAATAAACCTAATAATCGCCATTAAATTTCCTGTCCATTTAAAAATAATTAATAAATCAAATTAACTTATAACATAAAAGCAACATCAGACCTAGCGCTAAGAAGGTGTTAACTCTTCCAACGTTTTGCATCTGGGTGATCAAGGTTCAATTGATCTAAAATTCTTACTGCATTGTGGGTCAAAAGATCATCAATAGTTTTCGGGTTATTATAGAAAGCGGGCATAGGTGGGCAAATTCGTACCCCCATATTAGAGAGGAATAACATATTTTCTAAATGAATCGAATTTAATGGTGTTTCACGTACCGCCAATATAAGCTCTCGTCTCTCTTTTAACATCACATCAGCAGTACGAGTAATTAAATTATCAGCCAGACCACAACGAATAGCAGCTAAGGTTTTCATGCTGCAAGGGACAATAATCATCGCATCAGCTTTAAAAGAACCACTAGAAACTGCAGCCGCCTGATCATTATAAGAGTAGGTTGTCGCCGCTAACTGCTTAAAGTCATCAACAGTATAATCAGTCTCAAGTGCGATGGTTGCTTTCGCCCATTTAGAGATAATAATATGAGTTTCTACATTTAATTCATTGAGTTGTTGTAAAATTTTATACGCTAATGGTGCGCCTGTCGCACCAGTTATTCCAACGACTATTCTCATAAGTTATCTCTTATTCTTCTTATCGGAAGTGAATTATACCCATTTATGCTATTCATCTTTAAAATAATAAAAGAGGTAGCTATAAACATATATGAAATTTAATTATATGTAAAAATTCTTGATTCCAAGTAATAAATTATTGACCGCTATCGCTGCCAGTATTAACCCCATCACTCGGCTAATGATGGCTGCACCCACATTACCAATAACACGTTGAATCAAGGGTGCTCCCAACAATAAAAGTAATGTAATAAGTAAAACGGCCATCATTATCCCTGCTGTTATCGCTTGCTCGGCAAAGGAATGACGATGATTATCCGTCAACATGACAATCGCCATCATTGCACCTGGTGATGCAATAGAAGGAATAGCAAGAGGATACACAGCAATATTGGCTAATTCTTTGCGTGTCATATTCTGAGTCAGTTTTTGCTCTTGCTCTGGTTTACTCTCACCAAAAATCATCGTTAAGGCAAAAAGTAATAAAACCAAACCACCTGCGGCTTGGAATGCAGGAAGAGGAATCTGCATCGCATCCAACATCAATTGACCAGCGATGAGAAAGAACAACAAAACACCAGAAGAGATAGCAATCGCTTTGAAAGCAACAATTTTCTTTTGCTTTTCAGGAATATGTTGTGTTTGAGATAAATAAATTGGGACGGAGCCAATGGGGTCGATAACTGCCCATAAAAAAATAAACTGGGTAAGAAAAATATCCAACACTCTTTCCTCCTTAATCGAAATCAATTTCCTACAAAAACATCTTAAAATAGAGCTTAGACAATGATTTTTAATCCAAACCTAAAAAAAAGATAAATCTAATAAGAAAATAATAACAATTACGACGAGAGATTGATAGAAAAAATAACGAGAAGTGACAATTATCCTTTGTCTACAATGAAATCCAACGACCGGAAAATAGCCAATAATAAGTCATAAAAAATTTATAGGTAATGGAACATGACATAAATAATACTAACTGAGATGACTATATTACTAAACATGATTAACCCAGAAATAATCTTTGTCTTTTTTATTTGCTGATCTAACTGTTGCAGTCTATTTTGAGTACACTTCATCTTCACATCCTAAATGAATAGATTTCCCATAAATATTAGCCAGCTAGTGAAAAAACGACAATACCAATCAAGTGGTAGTACATTCTATTAATTAATAAATAGGCTCTATTTTTATAGTTAAAATGCGTGATGTTCGACACTTACCAGTTATAAAGTATATTTATTTTTGACTTGGATCATGGTGAGATATTTATCCAACGAAAATACGACAGAAAAGCCACTATATTGAAATATAATATTTCAATATTCACACCTATTTCAGCTAAAAGGATCTATTCGCCCCAATCATATAGCACATCTATATTCATAGGGCCTTATTCACTTGCCGCCTACTAGCAACTCCAATTACGTTGGGTATATGAAAGGAATGCGTCAGGTTTATTATCTTATCCAATAGTGATAAAAAATCGCATCTATTTTAATCATCCAGCTATTTTTTGAAGGCTCCGACATTTTAGTGTCATGATATATAAAAACACTTTAAATCATGTAGATATCCTTATAATATGCAATTTAATAAATAATAATGCTCATAAGGATAATGAGAATGCAAATACAAAGCTTCAATGACGATGGATTAAATTTCACTCCTCACACTTTTACCGTCCCTTTAGATTATACCAGCCCTGAAGTCACTATTTCCGTTTTTGCTAGAGAGATAACACTTTGTGATGAACAGGATAATCAAAAGCCTTGGTTAGTGTTTTTTCAAGGAGGGCCTGGCTTCCCATCCCCTCGTCAGAATGGGCACTCGGGTTGGATTAAGCGCGCCTTACAAACATATCGTGTTTTATTACTGGATCAACGAGGAACAGGAAATAGCTCGGTCATATCCCATCAAACCTTATCGCATTTATCGCCAACACAACAAGCTGAATACCTGACTCACTTTCGTGCTGATAATATCGTTCGTGATGCTGAGTTTATCCGTAAAGCATTTAACATCGATAAGTGGGCTATTTTAGGTCAGAGTTTTGGTGGGTTCTGCTCATTGACTTATCTATCTCTCTTCCCCGAAAGTCTATTACAAAGCTATATTACCGGTGGCGTACCTTCTATTTATCGTCACCCTGATGACGTTTATCATGCAACATTTAAACGGACTTTAGAGAAAAATCAGCAATTTTTTCAACAATTCCCTCAAGCCCAACAGATGTGTCAAGAAATTGCTAACCACCTTATAGAGCAAGAAGAGTTTTTACCTAATGGTCAGCGCTTTACCGTGGAACAGTTTCAACAGATTGGTATCAATTTTGGTATGAGTGACACGTTTCTTCCTACCTACTACTTATTAGAAAATGCATTTATCACTATTGAAGGGAAGCACCAACTTCGTTATGAATTTTTAAATAGTATGCTGATGGAACAAGGGTTTCAGACACACCCTATTTATGCACTGCTTCATGAATCAATCTACTGCCAAGGGATTGCCTCTAACTGGAGTGCTCATCGAGTTAGAAAACAAGTTAATATTTTTGATTACCAACCCAATCAACCTTTCTATTTTACCGGTGAAATGGTTTTCCCTTGGATGTTTGAACAATATAAAAACTTAAAGCCTCTCCAACAAGCGGCAGAAATACTGGCTAACAAAGCAGATTGGGGGGATTTATATGATCCTGAACAGTTGCAAAATAATCAGGTTCCTGTTAGTTGTGCTGTTTATGCTGAAGATATGTTTGTGGAAATGGATATCAGCCGCGAGACATTGACAAAGATCCCGAATTCAAAAGCTTGGATCACCAATGAGTATGAACATAATGGACTACGTGCCGATGGTGAAAGGATCTTAGATAAATTGATTTTTATGGGTAAACAAACTCAACGAAATATTCGGTAATAACAATATTATTGCTGTTGACTAGCAACATTAATCCATTAGTTAGAGAGTTATATTGAAGGAATAATATGTCAGAAACAATGATCCAAGCTATAGGCTTTTTAGCCCTTATCGTGAACCTTATTGGCTCATCTTGTATTAGTGACAAACGAATGCGGATCTTCCTCTTTTGTTCATGCACACTATTTTCAATTCACTTTACGTTACTTGGTGGTTTTGTCGCAGGAATTAATCTATTTATCAATGCTGTACGATCTTTAGTATCCATTAAATTTACAGGAACAAAGATGTTTGTGTTATTTCTAATTATTCAAACATCATTAAGTTACTTTTTTTATCAATCACCTACTGATTTAATCCCCTTAATGGCTTCAACAGTGAGCTGTTACGCCCTATTTATGTGTAAAGGGATTGCAATGAGATTCGCCTTTTTAATTTGTACTTTATTATGGTTAATCAATGCTGTTGTTTTAGGATCTTATGGCGGTGCGATTAACGATATGATCAATGCGACAATATTAGCGACAACGATTTATCGTTTAAGTCGTAGAGAAAAAGTAGAAGTGGTTTAACTAAAATTAAAACTATCCTGATTTTATTCTTTTGCTTCGAAATGAGCGTTTTTTGAGCAAAGCTTGTAGTCTAACGCTTCTATGATTATTGAAGCGTTATCTTAAAGCTGGCAGTTATAGATGAATACACCTAAAGTCATTAGCGTTGTTCGTCGGCAGTAAAGAAATGAACATCCTAAGAGTAGTATCTATATGCTATATGATTGGAGTGAACTAGCTAAGCCATAGGTATACAGGCTTAGCATCTTCAAGTATGAAGAGGATAGAGGTAGGTAACGTTTTATTTTCGGTAAAGACCATAAATAGCGTGATTAAGGATAATACCATTAACACAGGTATGATTAGTTAATATCCCTTCTAATGTGAAGCCTAGTCGTTCGCACACGGCTCGACTCGCTTGGTTATTTTCAGCCACCGATATTTCAACCTTTTCCATATCAAGGACAGTAAAGGCGTAATCAATTAAAAACTGACAACAACGTGAAATAATCCCTTTTCCTTGATCTTTCTCGGCTAGCCAATAACCAATTTCAACCTTCTTTAATTGATGATCGATTAAGTTAAAGCTAATCATGCCAACTATTTCACCGTCATAACGAATCGCACAAGTTAAACTTTTACCGTCAGCGTATTGATATAGGGATTCAGAAATGAACGTTTGATAGCTCTCTTCTGTTTGGCAAAATGGTGGCCAAGCTAACCATTCAACAAGGTGATCATAGTTTTCAATCACTAATTGGCTTAAAGGTTTTGCACACTGATGATCAATCAGTGATAGTACAATCTGATCATCCACGCTTGTTTGAAACATTGATTTTACTCCTTGTCTAATTCTTAAATCACTACAAATGACGATTTACTCAATAAGCATAAGCATAAGCATAAGCATAAGCATTGATTGAGTATTGCTTATTAAACGAATATCTATAGAGCAGCCACAATAACTAAAATCAATATTTTCTACAAAGGAAGTCGAGATTAATAATAAATACCGTTAACAAACTTATTTTTTCTTTTTGATTTTATCCCAAATAAAATTACCAACCCCAACAAGAACAATAGTAATCACTGCAATCCCAATCGTGGTTGCCTTTGGATTTGCCACAGTAAATGATGCACCTTCTGTGACTCTAGAAAGAACAAATGCCACTAGCAAAATTTGAACTAAAATAAATGGACGTTGAATCATAATAAGACCTTCTCTTCTCGCTTTATTAATACTTATAGAACTCATCTCAAAATAAATCCTCTTCTATCTTCATAGTCTATGCTCAAATGGAACACAATTCCATAATTATCGAAATATTTTTTGTTTTATTAAAGGTAAAGAAAGATAATCATCAAAATTTTTGAACTAAAGATACAAATTTGATCGTTATTTTTTATTGTCAGCGTGGAATAAACTTCTCTTATCAAAAAAGCAAACATATGTATTACCTCTATTTGAGCGATATTTCAGCTTCAAACAGAAAATCAATTATTAAGGATCAATAATGTCTAACTCAATAATGAACAAAATCTTTTCATCTAATTCCACACTTGCACCCTTGGTTTTACGCATTCCCGTTGGTATCACTTTTATGTTGCACGGTAGTCAAAAATTATTTGGTTGGTTTGGTGGTTATGGACTTGAAGCTACTGGGCAATGGATGGCATCTATCGGTTTAGAACCTGGATATTTAATGGCACTCTTAGCCGGTGGTGTTGAGTTCTTTGGCGGCATAGTATTGATTATTGGATTACTCACTCGTCCTGCCGCATTTGGGCTTGCGATGACGATGCTTGTTGCCATTGTTACCACTCACTTAGCCAATGGATTCTTTATGTCCAATAATGGTTATGAGTTTGCTTTAGCGCTTCTTGCTGCTTCAACTTCATTAATATTTAGTGGTGCAGGAAAGGCATCCATTGATCAGTTAATCAATCAACGAGCGAATTAACTCGGAGGCAATATGACCCAAGGCTATCAAAAAGTCTCTGCATCTGAACTCTATTGTCGGCTATTCCGAGCTCAATGAAAAAGAGAGTTTCGAGATCACGGAATCAACCACTTTAACCTTTAAAGCTAAAGATCATCACGCGCACTTTATTATTATTGAAATGAAACAGTAAGCCAGAAAAAAGGAGCACAGCATGACTGAATTAAAATCCACATGGAATAGCAGTATAAAAGAAGGAGAATATCGTCGAAAAGAGTCTCAATTTCGCCATTGGATAACCGATGATGGCAGTGCTGGACCCACGGGTGACGCCGGATTTAAAGCAGAAGCAGACCGATATCATCTCTATGTTTCTTTGGCTTGCCCTTGGGCTCATCGTGCATTAATTTTTCGTCAATTAAAAGGACTTGAAGCACTAATTACTGTCAGTGTTGTTCACCCTGATATGCATGGTAATGGTTGGAGTTTTACGCATAATATAGAATCTGAGGCTGAATTTGAAACCACTGGCGATACACTATTTCATGGTCAATTTCTTTCTGAGCGTTACCGTCAAAATGTGCCTGACTATAACGGTGTAGTCAGTGTTCCTCTGCTTTGGGATAAGAAATTACAAGTTGCGGTCAATAATGAATCGTCAGAAATCATTAGAATGTTCAACTCCGCATTTAATGATTTAACGGGCAATATGGATGACTATTACCCGGAAGAGTTACAACCTGAAATCGATAAAATTAATGAACTCGTTTACCATACGGTGAATAACGGTGTTTATAAATCAGGGTTTGCGACAAGCCAAGAAGCTTATGATAAAAATGTCACTCCGCTTTTTGAAAGCTTAGAATATCTTGATCAATTACTGGGTACACAACGCTATTTGGTTGGATCTACATTAACGGAAGCAGATTGGCGATTATGGACAACCTTGATACGATTCGATTCGGTTTACCATACTCATTTCAAATGTAATTTAAAGCTATTAAAAGAGTTTGATAATATTTACCACTACATGATTGAGCTATATCAAATGCCCAATATTGCCAAAACCGTCAACATGGCACACATTAAACGTCATTATTATGCCAGTCATTTAGCGATTAATCCTTATGGTATTGTCCCCGCTGGACATCAACAAGATTGGTCTATTCCACATAACCGAGAAAAAATGAGTGATTAATCTTTTATATTCTCAGTCTATCTGCGATATCAGTGATACCTAAAATAATTGGCGTTGCTAGTTGGCGGCAAGTGAATGAGGCCCCATGAGTATAGGTGTACTATATGATTGGGCCGAGCAAGTGCAGCCATTTTTGTTATAAACCTAGCCTAGCAACTTCAACTATGAAGGGTATAGGCTGAATTAATTAGCCTTTGAATCAGCCAACTGATTGAATAAGTAATTCCTGACAATTGGCCGTCTTAAGTTTATTTATAAACCAAGCGAGTGCCTTTCCTTTATTCTTTTTATTCCAAATAGCGTAGAGCTCGCTTTCTCTTGCTTCTCCTTTTTCAACCAATAATGTGACTAACTCACCCGATACTAATTCATCTGATATACGATGCATCGGCAAGTAACCCACACCCATTCCTTTAGCTTGTAGTGCTATTTTAGTCTCAATATTGGGGACGGTAATACGAGGCTGTCCATCTAGTAAGCCCACTGAACTTAACTTTAAAACTCTTGAACTATCGGCAACAACAATAGAGGGGTATTGTTTAATACTCTGAAGTGACAGTGGTTGTTGTTCTAAACAAAGAGGATGGGATTTTGCCACGGTAAAAAGAAAATGAACATTTCCAAGCTTATAACTTTCAAAATTTTTATCGCGAGTATCCCCTGTTGCACCAAGTACTAAATCGCAACGATGACTTGCAAGTGCATCCCATGTTCCACCAAAAGATTCTTCGAGTACTTTAATATCTACCCAAGGATATGCAGCGCGGAATTCAGAAATGAGTCGATATATGGGTTCGCTTCTGAGCACCGAATCAATCGCAATACTCAACTCCAGCTCCCACCCATCGGCTGACTGTTTCGCTCTATTTGTAAGTTCTTCTGTGGCAATTAAAATCAGTCTTCCCTGTTCTAATACCATTTTTCCAACATCGGTTAATTCTGCTTTTCGTTTGGTTCGATCAAACAATTTAACACCAAGATCATCTTCCAACTTATTAACCGTATAAGAGATAGCTGACGGGACACGAAAGAGTGCATCTGCCGCTGCAGCAAAACTTTTCTTTTTCTCAATGGCATCTAAAACTCTTAATGCATCAAGGGTGATTGGCGATTCCATCGATAAACCTTCATTGTGATTTTTATCGATTAATTATGGCAAAGTCAGCTTAAATAAAATAGAGTCGCAACTAAAAATTAAAGAGGCAGTGACATTTTATTTTTTATAAAACAACAAGATATTGAGCCAGATTAAAGTAATTACAATTTAATGTTCCAATGAATCTCTATCAAGATATTTCTATTGCAAATATGCGCATAGTTATTTTAATATTCAAATTTTCTCAATTTAGTTCATATAATTAGGAAATGACATGTTTAATAAAATAACAAATAAAAAGACTCAAGACATTGATTTTGAAAATTTAATCATCGAACTAAAGGAAGTGATAGCCCATCACTATCAATCAAAAGAAGTCGAGTTTTCTCATATTGAAACTCAGGATGAAGTAACTAAACTCTGTTTCAATGTAGAAAATGAAGAACCAGTTTCATTCAATTTCTGTAAAAAATCAGCTTAATGACACCGCTATAATCCGCGATGCTTTCGTAAAAACGGGTGTCGCAGTCTATTTTAAAACCTAAGATAAAAAATTCCCATTGACTTTGCTAGTCGACTGTAAATAAATAGGTTTTCTACATTTTCCACTGAAATTGTGGAAAACTTTTTTCTCATTTATACCTAGGTAAATCCTCAAAATAATGCCTACCGTGGTAATATACAATCTCCCATATTTAAAGGATTAAATATTCATGCTGTTTTTAATAACAACAATTACCATTGCAATGTTTGGTGCGTATCTAGGTCTCTTAACAACGTTACCTCTTGCCCACCTATTTGGTGCTGCCCTTGCTGTTATTACTTATTTAAAGGTATCGAATAAACAAATCACACTGCCCAAACCATTCATCACTATTATTCAACTCTTCCTTGGGCTTAGCATTGGCATTACCGTCGATATATCGACATTATTAACGGCATTTTCACCAATTATTATTGTCGGGTTACTACTTTGTATCATCAGCCAAATCACCGTGAATTACTTTTGGCTAAGTAGAATAGAGAAATGGAACCCTTTTGATTCTTTGTTAGGTTCAATTCCAGGGGCATTAGGCGCAATAATTTCCGTTGTTGAGGAGCGAGGAGCGCCCGCTGAAAAAATTATTTTCTCCCATTCGGTTAGATTATTGATTTTAGTCTGTTTAGCTGGGTTTATCGCGCAAGCGTCGCCCCCAACAAATATCGTCACTCACTTTCAGTCGCAATATATTATTGATTTAATTTGTATCTTAATAGTAAGCCTATTGGGTGGTAACTTATTAAAACGTATAAAAATTCCTGCTTCTTATATTTTATCTAGTTTAATCACCACTATTCTTTACCTTCATATTTTCTCAATTAACGATATGATTTTACCCCCAGAGTTTATGTTGATCATCACTGCAATTTTAGGCCTTATTATTGGGGTAAGATTAGCGGATACAACGCTAAAAAATGCAATCAAATACTCAAAATCAGGCATAATTATTACTTTACTTGCTGTTTTAGTTTCAGTGATATTTGCTTTACTTTTTTCATCGTTAACTGGATTAGATTGGAAGGTTCTTCTATTAGCTTGGTTACCAGGCAGTGTTGAGGCAATGGTTGCTGTTGCGCTATTATTGAATTTAGAAGCCGCCTTTGTTGCAATCAATCATGTAATGCGTCTGCTGGTATTGTTCTTTTTACCTTTGATATTCAAAAAACAATTACAGACAATGGACTCGATTAATCAAGTTAATGAGTCTTGATTGGACGATACCTAAAATAATTGGCGTGGCTAGTTGGCGAACGAGTACAGTCAACAACCTAGCGACTTCAAGTATGAGGAATATACCTAAAGTAATGAAGGTTGCGAGTAAGTTAAGCTAGCAATTCCTATTAAGAAAGAGTAAATCTACTTTTAAATTAATTGATGTTGTTTTAATACCGCTGAAATATGAGCATCCATTTTTCTAAATTCATCAACAAGTTGAATGTTTAACCACAGATAACTTTGCGACGACAAGGTGAGATCTGTTTTATGGATATGGCTTATCTCATTTAATTCAACAATCAACAAAGAAAATCTCTGCTTATCCATCTGATTCTCACTTGTTCCGGTTGTTAATAGCTTAATTAACTGGCTAAACTCAACAACTATTTGTTGTTGGTATCCGACTAAAGTATCGTATAAATGACTAGGCAGCCTTTCCTGTTGCTTATTCAATTGAGGCATGAGTTCTAATATATGAAGAATATTTTTTAAACTAAGTTGAATTCCATCAATGAAATCAGGCTTTATTTTTGTCTCTTTTACTACCGCTGAATTAAGCTCTTGAATTTTAGTCAAATATTTCATTAATTTTTGACGATCTGTAGAAGATTGAATGCTACTGTCTGCAAATAAATGATACTGTTTTTGATACTCTTGTAAAATATGAATAATGCGAATTCGCCAATGAATAAACGCATTTTGCGGAATAATCTGACAAAAAATAAGTGCTAATATACTCCCAATTAAAATATCTACTCCTCGCCATACGCCAATCGCAAAACCTTGATGTCCCTGAGAACCAATAACAAAAACAGAAGTAATCCCGCATATAACACCAATTTGGGAATATTTACCAACAGAGAGATAAGCACAGATAAAAATAATGATAACAAACCAAACTATCATTAACGTAGATGAAAGTGTGGAGAGATAAAGGGCGATAGCGCAAGAGGCTAATCCACTTAATGTTCCAATAATTAAATTTGAAGTTTTAAGAAGAATATTACCCAAATATGACGTCGGAAGTAATATCGCCAATAAGGTAGCTAAAATCCAGCCTGTTTTTGCCATATCCAAATGACTCTTAAAAATCATCAATACTATATATGTCACTAAAAAGGCAAGAATAACATGCAGACTATGAATCAATCGATAGTGATTAAAAGAGAGGTAGTTGAGTTTTGAGATAGTGATACTTTTCATTTGGATTTTTAATACGTATTATTTTTCCTTTAACAAGTATATCCTCAATTCTTTTTATTACAGGTTTATCTCCTCTAAACTTAAATCATATATACCCTCCATACTTGAAGTCGCTAGGTTGTTGGCGTCGCTCATTCACCTCAATCATAGAGTATACCTATACTCATGGGGACTCATTCACTTGCCGTCTACTAGCAACGCCAATTATTTTAGGTATAAACAAAAAACCACCAATATGACCACTCTTTAAATTAAGAGGATATTGGTGGTTTTATTATCACTTCAAATTTACCGCTTCAAACTTACAGTTTCAATTAACGAAACTTAGTATCTAAAGGAATTTCCGCATCAGGTTCATGTGTCATACGGTTACGTAGATCACGACGGATAATTTCAATCGACCAGAACCAAATTAGGTGACCAACAATTTCAGAAATCCACTCATAAGTAGGTAAATCTGTTAGCGGTGGTGTTAAGTGCATTAATGGGAAAGAGACCATATGTACAAAGAATTGAGCTAATGCACCAGCAAGTAAACCCTGCCATAACTTAAATTTAGGGAAGACTTCAACAACGAGACAGTAACCAATACCAAATACAATAGAGAAGGTAATATGCGTAACGCCAACCCAGTTAAATACGTGACCAGCAAAAGTATAAACAGCTGCATTTGGATCCGCAACATGTAACCAATCTCGTAAGAAAACGTACGGAGGATTTAAAAAGTTTCTTGAACAATCAATCTGATCAGCCGCACGAATTAACTTTTCAGGGATACAACCCGCATTCCACATATCAAATGGACTACGTGGTGCTAATGGATTTTCTGCTCCCCATTTTACAAAAGCAGAAACGATACCACTAATTAAACCAATAAATGCTGCTATTAGATAGTGTCTTCTTGATGGATCAGTTTGCTGGAAAAATTTCATTATTTGTTACTCAAAAATGTAAATAAACGTTGGCAGTAATAATTTCAAAATTAATAATTATTGCTGCCCCCAAAAGATAGATACTACTATATGGGTATATTCGTGTTATTTATATGTTTCATTTATAAACCTAATTTTTCACTGCAATGTAAATTAATATTGCATTTTTATTGGTTAGTTAAGTCTTACTTAACCTACTGTTTTGTATAATTTATACCTATTTAGTCTCAATTTTTAACCATAAAAAAAGCCCGATAGATAAATTTTCTATCGAGCTTAGTCTTGATTTTTTAAGTAATTTACACTCGTATATTGAGTGTCATATCGCCGATTACGCTAACTTATTGGTCACTGGTGCTTTTTCTCGCTCCGTTAGCATACCTTTCACTAAACTCACACAACCAATTAAAAGAATAATGGTAAATGGTAGTGCGGCAATAATGGTAATTGACTGTAACGCCTGAATTGATTGTGTACCACCAATCCACAACATCACCATTGCAATCAGGCCAGAGATAATCGCCCAAACCACTTTCTGTGCAACCGGTACTTCTAATTTTCCACCCGCCGTCATGCTATCAATAACAATTGAACCTGAATCTAATGTTGTGACAAAGAACACAATAATCAATGTAATAGCAATTAGCGAAAGAATATTACCCATTGGATAAGCATCTAACATATAGAATAAGCTCAATGACACATCAGTAATACCTTGATCGATGCCTAACTGGCCCATTTTGTCGATAACTTGCTCAATTGCAACACCACCAAAAATAGACATCCAAGCCGTTGTTACTAATGTTGGAATAATCATGACACAAACAAGGAACTCACGAACGGTACGCCCTTTTGAAATACGCGCTACAAACATACCAAAGAACGGTGCATATGCTACCCACCAAGCCCAGTAGAATACAGTCCAGCCATGTAACCAAGTCGTATCTTCACGACCACTGGTTTGACTCAATGGGATGATATTTTTCACATATCCCACAACAGCTGTCGCAACTGAATCAAGAACCGTAGTAAAGTTCAACACAGCAATAAAGCCTAAGAATACAAATGCGATAACCATGTTCAAGTTACTTAAGAACTTAACACCGCCATCCATACCACGTAATACCGAAATAATCGCCAGCCCCATGATCAGTACAATAACTAATTGCTGAAGGAATAAATTATTTTCGAAACCGAAGACATAACTGATACCACTTGCAGCCTGAGTACCACCTAAGCCTAATGATGTTGCAAGACCAAATAAGGTAACAAGTACTGTCATCACATCGATAACATCACCGGTTCTACCCCAAACACGATCACCTAGAATTGGGAAGAAAACCGAACGCATAGAAAGAGGAAGACCTTTGTTATAAACAAAATATGCTAAACAAAGTGCTGCCATGCCATAAATAGCCCAAGCATGTAATCCCCAGTGGAAAACAGTCGCACCCAATGCGGCTTCACGCCCAGCTTCCGTGTAAGCTTCTGCATTTAGAGGCGTACCAAACCAGTTAGTAAAGAAAGCAGTTGGTTCTGCAACCCCCCAGAAAATCAGTCCAATACCCATACCTGCTGCAAACAGCATCGTAATCCATGACATGGTTGAATATTCTGTTTTTGCTTCATCACCACCAAGGCGAATTTTACCTAGAGGTGAAAATGCTAAACCGACAGCAAAAAGTAAAAATAAGTTGGCTCCCCACATAAATAAGAAGTCAAAATTTGAAAGTACGGCGCCTTTAACTGAGTCAATGGCCGCTTTGGCATCTGCGGGATTTAATACTAAGAGGGTAACAATAAAAAGAATGGATAAGCCTGCAGAAGCAGTAAAAACTGTGTTGTGGACGTCTAAGCCCCATTTGTTGATGTTATCTTGACCAACTTGATAATCTGTAGATTCAATACTATATTTTTTTGATTTAAAACTCATAAACTAGAGGCAAACATATTCGATTTTACGAATATAAAGACCAACTCCATAGTCAATTAATATTCAATTAGGCGGCTCATATCATACAAAAAATATGATAAAAAAATTTCTTTTATAAGAAAAATCTTGGCTTCTCACCCAATCTCCACGTTCATAATCTAACATAATCAGAATTAAACTGCTAATTTAAATTCTTAGCCTAAATTCATCAAGAAATAATAAAACATTATTTCATACTAAAAAACTTAACTTTATACAAATATATTAACCCTGAAATCTCAATATATAACAACCAAAAAATATACCACTTAAACAGTTGATTAATAACAAATAAATCATAAAATCTAGGCGAGATAAAATTAATAATAAAATTAGATAATATTAAAATAAAAAAGTTGTTTAAATATGTTAAAGCACGAAATTTTCTCTGTGTAATTTAACGGGAATTCTAGTCAGATATCAGAGAGGAAATTCAGATTATGATATATTCAATGTGACAAATTTTAAGGTTTCTAGCCCCCTTTTTTCAGATACAACAAATCAATTAACCATATATAAAAAAGGGGAAAGTGATAGCTTAAATAACAACCGCTAAAACACGTTTTATATTAGTTGTTTTATTTTATCTATTGTTGATTTTGAGTTGATATAATCAAGAGGTAACGATAAAAACTGACCGTTAAAGTCAACAATTAATGATGGGAAGGAATTACCACCAATAGAACGAGCAAATTTCAGTTCATCACCAAACTCTTGATTCAATGTTTCTGAGTAATAATCCAGTTTAAAACACTCAATATCTAACGCTATCGAAGCCGCGGCTGCAATCAATATTTCATCATCACTCGGGTTTTTTGCTTGTAAATAATAGGCTTCTTGAATAGCCGCATACATCTGCAATTCTCTATCTTGTTTCCTAGCAGCCAAAACCGCACGACAAGAAGGATAAGTTGAACGGCGAGGAGTGTTTAATTGCCAAAATTGATGATTAAACTCTGTCCCCAGTTTTTCTGTTATGGTATACCAATAACTTTCTATCGCTTGTCGTTGCTGGATTGGCATTGGTTGATCTGAATCTGGCGCTAATCCTCCCAGTACATAAATAACGTCACACTGCTTCGGTAGTTGTGCTTTGATTTTCTGCCACGTTGGTTTAAACCCCCAACACCAAGCACACATTGGATCATAGACATAATAAAGTTTAATTTGACTCATCTTCTTACTCCTTTCAATTCAATTATCATCGATAACAAATAGATAATAAGAGCGTAACATAAGAGTTTATCTTAAATCTTGAGTTTCCTTCTATTATTGCCTATTTTTATGAAAGAGATATGCATACTGATCCACCTTTGCTTTTACTGGTTTAACAAGTTTAGTCATGTAATAAGGGATATATATGAAAGGTATAATTTTTACTGAGTTTATGGATCTCGTAGAGCAGACATTTGGGCTCGATATTTTAGATAAAGTCTTAGACGACGCCAAAGATGAAGGGATCTATACATCCGTAGGGAGTTATGATCATCGTGATCTGGTTAAATTAATTATCCATTTAAGTAAAACGACCAACATATCTCCTGAACAGCTTCAAGAGGTATTTGGTGAAGCCGTTTTTTTAAATTTGTTAAATACAGTGCTGCCCGATATTCAGTTAAGAGAGAGTGACTCTTGCTTCCAGTTTATTCGTCATGTTGAAGAGTATATTCATGTTGAAGTCAAAAAACTCTATCCTGATGCAAAGCCTCCTTGTTTTAAGTTTATCTCAGAAAATGAAACACAATTAGTGATGGAGTATGCCAGCGCTCGCTGTATGTCCCATGTCTGTTTAGGCTTAATAAAAGGGTGTGCTAAACATTTTAACCAAAAGGTTGACGTTCAATTGGACCCCGTCACTCAAGATGGCAGCCAAGTACAATTTACTATCACCTTGATTAACTAACTGATTGAGCTAGTTTGAGCCCGATCTAAATGGCTAAAATTATGAGTGAAATTGACAATACGCCGTCACCCAAAGCCTTGATGCGAAAAATCGCACGTGAGTCGGGTGCTCGTAAGCAAGCAGAGCAACTACTAGAACAAAAAAGTCGCGAGCTTTTCGATAGTAATAAGCAACTCGAATTAGCCATTCAACAGTTAGAGAAATCATCGGCTGAAAATTTAATTAAACTCGACTTTCAGCAGAATATTGATAAGTTATTGATCTATTTTGGTCGTGTCTTCCTAAATACCAATATTGATGATCACTTATTAACTCGCTTTATATCTCGTTTACAAGAAAATAGGCTCATTACAGGTGCCAAATTAACGGTTAATCCCAACCTAGGATTA
Organism: Vibrio sp. SS-MA-C1-2; assembly: GCF_021513135.1. Classification (NCBI taxonomy): domain Bacteria; kingdom Pseudomonadati; phylum Pseudomonadota; class Gammaproteobacteria; order Vibrionales; family Vibrionaceae; genus Vibrio; species Vibrio sp. SS-MA-C1-2. The sequence goes on along the minus strand of NZ_CP090981.1, from coordinate 1,488,521 downwards.
GAACTACATCACCGCTTTTATGGCGGTGAAAAGTTTCATACCCCTTCTATTTCACAACTGAATCCACAATGGCAAGATGGTGAGTTATTTCTTCCTTTAATAATTAATGACGAACAAATTGGAACGTTGACGGTCGAAGTCTCTACAGAGTTTATCGAAGCCGAATTTGTAGAAGGATCACTAAAATTAGTCAGTGATATATTATCTTCAGCACTGAATCGGCAACACGTTATTTATCGCAATATTGAATCGCGTAAGATGGCAGAAAAATCTGAACGTTCAACTCGAGATTTCTTAGCGATGATAAACCATGAGTTAAGAACGCCACTCAACGGTTTGTTAGGCAGTTCCGAATTACTCAAAGAGTCACCTCTCAACTCAGAACAACAGCTTCTACTTAATAATATATCCCAATCAGGGGAATTATTACGTGCCATTATCAATGATCTCCTTGATTACAGTAAGATTAACTCTGGTGTCTTTGAGTTGATTATGGGTAACTTCAAACTTAACGCCCTACTTCAAACTATCGACAGTATTTTTCAATCTAAAGCAAAAGAGAAAGGCATTCAGCTCATTATTATTAATCATTGTCCACAAGCGATGATTTTACAGGGAGACCTTGAACGTTTAACTCAAATTATGGTCAACTTAATCGGCAATGCGGTTAAGTTCACTGATAAAGGTTCAGTCACCATAAGTCTAAGCTGGGAAAGTGAAAGACTTAACTTTGCCGTCAAAGATACCGGCATTGGAATCAGTAAAGAGGCACAAACGAAACTTTTTCGACCCTTTACTCAAGTCGATCGTTCTAGCTCCCGAAACTATGAAGGGACAGGACTTGGACTGGCTATCTGTCTGCAATTAGTTCAATTAATGGAGGGAGAGATTTCATTAACCAGCAAGGTTGATCAAGGTAGCGAATTCTTTGGTTCAATTCCGATTAAAAAAGGAGTACTTGAAGAGACGGATTTACAGATCGCCAATCCCCTTCAGCCAATCACTTTTGAGCATCTCTCACTCCTTGTTGTAGAGGATGTAAAAATGAACCAAATCGTCATCAAACGTATGTTAGGTAAATTAGGTATCACACCAGACTTAGCCATCAATGGAGTAGAAGCAATATCTTATTGCGAAAATAACACCTATGATCTGATTTTAATGGATTGCCGAATGCCAGAAATGGATGGATTCGAGGCGACATCTACCTTGAGGTCACAAGATTTTAGCAAGCCGATTATTGCACTGACAGCGGGAACAACATTACCAGAACGGGAGCAATGTATAGAATCAGGGATGGATGATATTTTGACTAAACCCTACAATATTGAGGATTTGCGAGCAATGTTAACAAAATGGGGATCTACACACCAATAGTCAGCATCAAAACCAATCCCCAACAGCTTTACCTTCTAATTAACTCAACAAAGACGATCATTCGACTCGACCAACTTCGTTACCTCTTTTCGCGCTTCTTCCATTGCTAAACGCCACTCTTTTAGCTCATCAACCGTTGGCATTCGTTGATCTTCTATCGCTTGCCGACATGGTGTTAAAACAGGCATTTCTGCCGCGATTATCCGCTCACAAGCCAAATGGATCACGGAGAGAAATTGAGGTGGAATAACAACCACGCCATGATGATCGCAAAACAATAAATCACGAGGGTTAACAACTAATCCACCAACCAAGACAGGACAATTAGAAGTCTCTACATGAATATAAGCATGACTCGACATCACGTATTTTGAGTACATTGAAAAGCCTAAATTAGCACACTCTTTAATATCTCGAACCCCACCTTCTGTTAATGTTCCAACAGAACCTAGAGATTTATGAACCGTGGCTTGAACTTCCCCCCAAAATGATCCAATGGGTTCTGGGTCGATATCCTGAATGACAGCAATCGTTGGCTTACTCATTTCACGGACATGATGATAATAGTCCATTAATGGAGCAATCTTGTCGCCTTTTCCTGCTAATTGAGCACTGACTTTTGCGGTCGCTGCGTAACCAACCATTGGCACTTGATAAACACCTCCTGTTCTCGGCAGCATCCCAGGCTTCATAAAACCACCCAGCCGATCCCCCGTTAAGGCTTCTAATGCATTACAGACGGTTGGTACATCAAATTTCTTTAATTCATCAATCCATTGCTGAGTAACTATATCCATGTTTTCCCTGCTATAAAATTTGAGTGGATTTTAATATATATGAACTAAGCTAAATTCATTTTCATTTAATGTAAAAGTAATTGTTACAAAATTGTTAAGTTGAACCGGTTTTTTGTTGAATTAAAACGTAAATAAGCCAAATTACGATTTAAATTTTTTTTAGTTTATATTATCAATAGGCTAGATATAATATCGTTGTTAATGTCACTGAAGTATCGTTAACCAACAGTAAGGGCAAGGATTGAATATTAAATTGTTAACCATTGGGTTGAGTATTGTTTTACTCGCAGGCTGCTCCACTGCTCCACCTAAAAATCAAGAGGATATCTGTGAGATCTTCCGTGAAAAATCAGGTTGGTATGATGATGCTACAGATATGGAAGATGAATGGGGTACGCCAATTAATGTTGCGATGGCCATTATAAAACAAGAGAGCAGCTATCGCCATGATGCCCGACCACCTAAAGATTATGTATTAGGCTTTATTCCTTGGGGAAGAGTCAGCAGCGCTTATGGTTACGCTCAAGCTCAAGATCCTGCTTGGGAAGACTTTCAAAAAGCGACTGACCAGGGTGGATCGAGGACTAGTTTTGATGACGCTATGATGTTTGTTGGTTGGTACACTCATGAAACTCGTCGCCAATTAGGTGTTTCATTATGGGATCCTTACAACCAATATCTAGCTTATCATGAAGGTCGCGGCGGCTATAAACGTGGCAGTTATAAAGGCAAACCAACGCTAATTCGGATTTCTCGCAAAGTAGAAAAACAAGCTAAAACCTATGGCTGGCAATTAAAGCAATGTCGTGAAGAATTAGAAGATAATCGCAGTTGGTTCTTTTAGCGTTACTTGTTAATAAAAAATAACGTTATCTCATCGAAAAAAGCCTGGTCACTCTCTAAATATCTAGAGGTGAATCAGGCTTTTATTTTTACTGTGATTGAAAAATGACTTAACGATTCATTTTCAATGCTGATCTTTTATATTCAGGCATTTCAGATAACAGCCCTTTGGTTAAACTGACACACATCATTAATAACACAAAGGCAAAAGGAAGTGCTGTTGCCACAACCCCAGATTGCAATGCTTGAAGTGCATCTTTACCACCAACCCAGAGCATAACAGCCGCTATCGCACCACCAATACACGTCCAAAAAACGCGTTGTGGCGCAGGTGAATCGACCTTACCGCCCGCTGTAATACTATCAATAACTAAAGCACCAGAGTCTGCTGAAGTAACAAAGAACACAAGAATTAAAGCAATTGAAAGAACAGAAAGCACCGAGCTAAACGGTAATGCATCAAAGACATAAAAGAGCGTCAAAGAGATATCCGTTAATCCATTAGCACCAAGCAGACCTATTTTATTCACGACTTGATCAATAGCAATACCACCAAAAATGGACATCCATATCAACGTTACAGACGTTGGAATTAAAACAACGGCAATTAAGAATTCACGGACTGTACGACCTTTAGAGATACGCGCAATAAACATCCCAACAAATGGTGACCATGATATCCACCAAGCCCAATAGAATACAGTCCAGCCATGCATCCAACTGATATCTTCACGTCCATTAGGACTACTTAGTGTGATGAAGTTAGCTGCATAACTGGTTAACGTTTCCCAAATAGACGGTAATACGGTACGCCAGCCAACTATCGTAATGAAAACTAATAATCCAAAAGCGGCAACCATATTAATATTACTTAATAGTTTAACACCACCATTAATCCCTCTAATTACAGAAATTGAAGCAATAATAGTGACAATGGCAATAATCACTAGTTGTAAACCAATGCCACCTTCTAAACCGAAGACATGGTTCAAGCCGCTCGTTGCCTGTTGAGCCCCTAAACCAAGAGATGTCGCTAAACCAAACAACGTAGATAATACAGCCAAAATATCAATAACATGACCTAACCATCCCCAAGATCGATCACCAAATATAGGGTAAAAGGTAGAACGAATAGAGAGAGGTAGACCTTTGTTATAAGCAAAGAATGCGAGTGATAAGGCAACGATGGCATAAATACTCCAACCATGTAGCCCCCAATGGAAAATAGTCGCGCCTAATGCAAGTGATTTAGCCTCTTCACTATAAGCTTGGACGTTTAATGGTGTTCCCCACCAATCCGTAAAGTATGCAACAGGTTCTGCAACACCCCAGAATAAGAGTCCAATCCCCATACCAGCAGCAAAAAGCATCGCTAACCAAGATAAGCGGCTGTGCTCAGCATTCGCATTTTTACCACCAATACGAATTTTACCTAATGGTGAAAGAATAAGAAGAAATGCAAAAAGAAGAAATAAGTTGGTTGACCACATAAAGAACGAATCAAATTGTTCTATGATGCTATTTTTGACTGCATTCAGGGAAGTTAAAGCAATTTCAGGTCCAACATATAATAGGCTGGCTAAAGTAAGTATAATTAAAATCGCACTGGTTCCAAATACTGGATTATGTATATCAAAACCCCATTTTTGGATATTATCTTGACCAACTTCATAGTCAGTCGTTTCTATACTGTATTTTTTATTTTGATTACTCATGTATATTAAATTAGGTTGTTTTCAGCATCTAAAAATAGCCACCAAAGTAACAACAGAACATACCTCCGTTTAGGTTCCGCATAAAATCATGCGGGGATATACTAACAAAAAAATTAAACTTAACAACAAGCAATGATGCTATTAAATATGAATAGTAAATTTCATTGTGATTTACACAACATTGGAAATAGTATATCCGCAATAAAATATTAAAAATAAAAAACACAAAAAAGCCACACAACAAAAATGAAAATAACAATAAAAAACAACAAATTAGATTAACCCAGCTTTCCATTATCAAATTGAAAAATATAGATAAATTTCAAAAAAAACATTTTAAGTACACGATGAAAAATAAAAATTAAAAAATTCGTATATTTTATTTTTATGTCTACTTTTTATTAAAAGCATCAAATAAACCAGCCGATATCAACAATTAAAATATGGTTATTATATCTATTTACTACTTCCTCGCATTGATTAAAATATACCTCAGATCTGATTCCATATAGAGTCATTAAAAATAACCATAAGATGAGTTTAAATTAAGTTTTAAAGTTCCAGACCTAAAATAATTAGAGTTGCAAACAAACACAGCCAACAGCCGAGCAACATCAAGTAATAAAAGTAATAAAAGTAAATATGGATGAGGTCAACGGATATGACCAACAATCTAACAGTTTCAAATATGAAGGATATACCAGTGATATAACAGAGATAGCGGCAGGGATTAATCAAAGAGACTCAATAAATAAAAGATCATTCTAACAAGTATACTTGGCTAAAAGATTACTTTTTAGATGAGTTCACAGTCATTCCGATAAAACGCAAAAAAGCCACTGATAAATCAGTGGCTTTTTTAAATGTGGCGGAGAGATAGGGATTTGAACCCTAGAAGGGCTACAAACCCTTGCCGGTTTTCAAGACCGGTGCTTTCGACCACTCAGCCATCTCTCCGCGGAACAGGGCGAATAATACGGAGTTCTTATTCTATTGTAAATAGTTTTTTTACTACTTTAAATCAAGTGACTAAAAATAGATCAAACTACCGCTTTTTTAAGCAAGAAATCGGCTAATCATCCACCTCTACCTCGAAAAGCATAAGTGACACTACAGACCTTGTAGCATTTTTAATGTAATTGCTGCAGAGTTATCCGCCGTTGCTTTTTTCAGTTCACTATAAACCATATGAGCAGAACCATCCGCTTTATCTGAAATTGTTCGAATGACAACAAAAGGGACGTTAAAGTTAAATGCTGCTTGAGCAACAGCTGCGCCTTCCATCTCTACGGCCATTGCATTGAATTCAGTATAAAGATGATGAACAACCTCTTTATTGGCAATAAATTGATCACCTGTTGCAATCACGCCTTGGTAAACCGCATGTTTTTCTGTCGAATCTTGAACTACTGCACTTGCTGCATCAAACGCAATTTTATTTAATGCTTTGTCACTATAGAAAAAACGGTCATCATATTCAGGAAGTAGACCTTTTGGACGGTTAAATGCCGTTAAGTCAACATCGTGTTGTACAAGTCCTGTAGAGACAACCACATCAAGCGGATTTAATTTAGGATCAACGGCTCCCGCAATGCCTGTGAAGATGATTTTATCGGCATTAAACTCACGAATAAGCACAGTCGTCGTAATAGCAGCATTGACTTTCCCCACCCCTGAACGAGTCACAACGACATTTTTATCTTCAATCATTCCGGTATAATAGCTGTGTCCACCAATTGTCTTCTCTTGGCTATTCTGAATACTAGGAAGTAAAGCTTCAATTTCAACATCCATCGCTCCCATTATCGCAATCGTTTGCGTAGCGTGAGCAAAAAAAGAGGTACTAAATAAAATAAAAGATAAAAGGTATTTTTTCATTGGGGTAATTTCCATATTACTGATTGAGAAGCCGAACAGTGTATAGATTTTTTCAATAAAGTGAACCAAATTAGCCTGTAGGTTGTATAATTTGTTATAAACTATTATTTATAAAATGATAATTTGTGAACCATCAGCGAGTTGAAACATTCTTTTACAAAATGGCTATCACAACCTTTAGAATATTGAGTATCATTGCTAATAGACTTATCACAAATAATCAACAAGCCATTTATTATTAGAGGTTGAAAATTGAACTTTTGACCCCATAAATGTCTTAATACTTAGTTAGATTTAATAATAAAACCCTAAAGGGGGAGTAATATGTCAGATCGTATAGTTTCACATGGTTCTTCAGGCCAGAGTGTACTTGCTACCAATAAGGTGCTTCGTAATACCTATTTCCTTTTATCGTTGACACTATTATGGTCAGCGGCAATTGCAGGTATCTCAATGGCACTTAACCTTCCTCGTCCAGGGTTAATCATTATGCTAGTCGGCTTTTACGGCTTACTTTTCTTAACGGAAAAAAACCGTGACTCTGGATTAGGTATTGTCTTTACGTTCCTATTTACCGGTTTCTTGGGCTATACCTTAGGGCCAATCCTAAACATGTATGTTAGCGCGGGTCTTGAAGAGTCTATCATGTTAGCTCTTGGTGGTACTGCATTAACGTTCCTAGCATGTTCAGCTTACGCACTAACAACTAAGCGTGACCTCTCGTTCTTAAACGGTATGCTACTTGCTGGCTTCATCGTATTAGTGATCGGTGTCGTTGCGAACATCTTCCTACAGCTTCCTATGCTTTCATTAGCAATTAGTGGCTTATTTGTCCTTTTCTCTACCGGTTCAATTCTTCTGACCACTCAGTCGATTGTACGTGGTGGCGAGACAAACTACATCTCAGCAACCATTACGCTGTATGTATCAATCTACAATCTATTTATCAGCCTACTTTCAATTCTAGGTATTATGGGTAGTGACGATTAATTACCACTTTAGAAAATATTCTAATATGTAATTAATTATGGATAATAAAAGCCAACAGAGTTAACTAGCGATAGTTAATAATGTTGGCTTTTTTGTGCTTTTTATTCACTAAAAACACCGAGCTCAACTTGAATAAAACGTTTAAAGATAAGTATGACTATTTCTAATCATACAGACATAAAAAAAGGCAAGAGCAATGCCCTTACCTTCTTATTCATTTATTGATTAGCTATGTATTTTAATCAGATAATCATTAACGAATAATTAATCAGCAATACCTTTCGCGGCTAAGAACTCACTGTAACTTCCTTTGAAGTCAACAATCTTGTCCTTTTTAATTTCAATAATACGTGTTGCTAGTGAATCAACAAAAATACGGTCATGCGAAACGAAGAATAACGTTCCTTTGAACTCTTCTAACGCCATATTTAATGATTCAATCGATTCCATATCCATGTGGTTGGTTGGTTCATCCATTAATAGGATATTTGGCTTATGCATTTGGATTTTACCCAATAACATACGGCCTTGTTCACCACCAGAAAGAACTTTAATCGACTTGTTGATATCATCTTGAGAGAACAACATACGACCAAGGAAACTACGAACAGTCTGCTCATCATCGCCAGTCTGACGCCATTGCCCCATCCAGTCCATTAAGTTCATGTCAACGGCAAACTCTTCAGCATGATCTTGCGCATAATAACCAATATTGGCATTATCAGACCACTTATATTCGCCAGATCTTGGTACAAGGTTACCGGCTAATGTATTCAGTAAGGTTGTTTTACCTACCCCATTCTCACCGATAATCGCAACACGTTCACCCACTTCAAAAATCGCATTAAAGTCAGTAAATAGATCGTCTTCAAAACCTTGAGTTAAGTGTTCTAAAACTAAAGCATTACGAAATAGCTCTTTCGTCTGTTCAAAACGGATAAATGGATTCTGGCGGCTTGATGGTTTAACTTCATCAAGTTGAATCTTATCAATCTGTTTAGCACGAGATGTCGCTTGTTTTGCTTTTGATGCATTTGCCGAGAAACGAGCAACAAACTGTTGTAAATCAGAAATTTGTGCTTTTTTCTTAGCGTTGTCAGAAAGTAGACGTTCACGCGCTTGTGTCGCCGCTAACATATACTCATCATAGTTACCGGTAAATAGACGTAGTTCACCATAATCAAGGTCAGCCATATGAGTACACACTGAATTCAAGAAATGACGGTCATGCGAGATGATGATCATCGTACAGTTACGTTCATTCAGCGTATGTTCTAACCAGCGAATGGTATCCATATCCAAGTTGTTGGTTGGTTCATCAAGAAGTAAGATATGCGGGTCAGCAAAAAGTACCTGAGCCAATAGTACACGCAGTTTCCAACCTGGCGCGACTTCGCTCATTAAGCCGTAATGTTGCTCCTCTGGGATACCAACGGCTAATAAAAGTTCACCTGCTTTTGAATCGCACATGTAGCCATCCATCTCAGCAAACTGAACTTCTAGGTCTGCCACTAGCATCCCTTCATCTTCAGTCATCTCAGGTAAACCATAGATGCGATCACGCTCTTTTTTTACTTCCCACAGCTCTTTATAGCCCATGATTACCGTATCAATAACGGTAAATTCTTCATACTCAAACTGATTCTGGTTAAGCTTTGCAACACGCTCATTAGGATCGGTACTGACATTACCACCGCTTGGTTCCAGCTCCCCACTCAAAATTTTCATAAAAGTAGATTTACCACAGCCATTTGCGCCGATAAGACCATAACGGTTACCTTCACCAAATTTTACTGAGATATTTTCAAAAAGTGGCTTCGCGCCAAACTGTTGTGTAATGTTAGCTGTAGAAATCAATGTTTATAATCCTAATATTTTTTCGAAAAAAAGCTGCGCAAGCCTACAGGGACTCGGTTCAATGTGCAAGGTGATTGGCAACTATTTAACCAATAAACTCGCCAAATTGATAACAAACTTGCGTCGATATAGAGAAATCTCTATCCTATCTTAGTCAAAATTTCGCTTTGAGAGTAAAAATGCTGCTATTTAATGGTCAAGAAATTGAAACCGATGCCCACGGCTATTTAAAAAACGTTATCGATTGGCAACCAGAGATGGTTGAACTGCTAGCCCTAGAAGAGAGTATTGAGTTAACGCCTTCACATATTGAAGTGGTCAACTTTGTTCGTGATTTCTATTTAGAATATAAAACCTCTCCTGCGATTAGAATGCTCGTAAAAGCGATGGAGAAAAAGTATGGCCCAGAAAAAGGCAATAGCCGTTACCTCTATCGTTTGTTTCCAAAAGGACCAGCAAAGCAAGCGACAAAGTTAGCAGGATTACCCAAGCCGGTTAAGTGTATTTAAGCTCAATGTTGATTAAGTACAGTTAATATTAAAGAAGAGAAGAGGCTTTATGTTATTCTACTCTTCTTATTACTTTTCATATTGAAGAACCATCTATTCCATTCAGAGAGGCTACTTTATTGTAAAACTCTTATAATGCAGCCATTCAATCGACTCAATATCAATGTTATCGACACGAGCGGTTATAGGGCCTTCTTCTAACCACTTCACTAATATCTCTATCTGAGCAACGTCACCAAATGCTTGAACTTCAACACGCCCATCGACAAGATTTTTAGCAAACCCTGTTAAATCAAGTTTTAACCCTTCATGAGCAGTATGGTAACGGAACCCAACACACTGCACATGACCCGTTACTAAAACTTTTACGCCAACTTTTGACATATTGTTCTCCTTTTTAATCCATTATTTTATTGTTTATAAAATAATTCATTAAGTATAAATAAGATAAATCAAAGCTAAAATAGATACCAGCTCATCAATTACGAAATACAATAAAGTCAGCGGTAAATTTGCTTTTTATCACCATAAACATCACAATACGCCACCTTATTTGTGAGCTACTGGATAGATATTATGACTGCTTCAATTCACCTTGTTAAAGGTCGAGAAAAATCACTGCGCCGCCGCCATCCTTGGATCTTTTCACGAGGCATTCAAAAGGTAGAAGGTAATCCTGAACTGGGTGAAACAGTTAGTGTCTTTGATGCTCACGGAAATTGGGTTGCTTATGCCGCTTTTTCTCCAAAGTCACAAATTCGTGCTCGCGTTTGGAGCTTCAAAAAGAAAGAGAAAGTCGATAAAGCATTCTTTATTAACCGCCTTAACCGAGCTCAACAGTTGCGAACAACCCTTGCTGATCGTGATGGATTAACAGGTTACCGTTTAATTGCAGCTGAATCTGACGGTTTACCAGGTATCACCATTGATCGCTATCAAAACTTTTTAGTCTGTCAGCTATTGAGTGCTGGTGCAGAATTCCAGCGTGAAACCCTTATTGAAGCATTAAAAGAGTGTTATCCAGAGTGCAGTATTTATGAACGCTCTGATGTTTCGGTTCGTAAAAAAGAGGGATTGAAAGAGCAGGTTGGCGTACTGCACGGTGAAGAACCACCAAAATGGGTTGAGATTGAAGAGAACGGTATCAAAATCAGTGTTGATATTGTTGGTGGTCATAAGACAGGTTTCTACCTTGACCAGCGTGATAGCCGTTTAGCTGCCATGAAGTATGTTAATGGTAAACGTGTACTTAACTGTTTCTGTTATACCGGTGGTTTTGGTCTATATGCCTTAAAAGGAGGGGCGGATGAAGTACAAAATATCGATGTCTCGCAGCCAGCTTTAGACTGTGCAGCACGTAATGCAGAAATTAATCAGCTAGATAGCAGTAAAGCGCAATTTATTAATGCAGATGTCTTTAAATTACTACGTCAATATCGTGATCAAAATGAACTGTTTGATGTGATTATTATGGACCCACCTAAATTTGCTGAATCTAAAGCGCAATTGAACGGTGCATGTCGTGGTTATAAAGATATCAACATGCTCGCAATGCAGTTACTAAAACCAGGCGGTACGCTATTAACTTATTCTTGTTCTGGTTTGATGGATCAAGGATTATTCCAAAAGATCATTGCCGATGCGGCACTAGATGCGGGTCGTCATGCTCAGTTTATTGAGCGATTTGGTCAAGCTGCCGATCATCCTGTCGATACTGCTTACCCTGAAGGTTTTTACCTAAAAGGTTTTGCTTGCCAAGTTAACTAATTTTATTTGAACGTCATTGGCGCTATTTTCTTAATTTTAGACACAGAAAATAGCGCTATTAATATAACCAATAATTTTTATTCTCACCAAAACCGCAAACTGATTTACCATCTTTAAAACCAAAGATACTAACCATTCCAGCACTCTATTGTAGAATTCACACAATCTAATGTTATAATTTCATTATAATATGACGCTATTAAGCTATAGGAATATCCATAATGAACCTAAAAAAGCTCTCTCTACTTTGTGCTTCACTTACTGCTATTACTTCTTTCTCAAGCCTTGCTGAAGTAGAATTAAAATTGCCAACCAGTGCTGATATTCTAGTGATTAATGGCCATAAAGCATCTAATGACTTCTTCAATACCAAATCTAAATTAAAACTTCCAGATGGTACTCAACAAATTGTCTTTCGATATGATGACTCTTATGGTCGTGGTGATAATGCCGAGCAATTTACGTCTGATACTATTATTATCAAATTCCAAGCGACAAATGATACGGTAAAACTAGCCCTTCCTAGAATTAATGACAATTTTGATTTTACTGCCTTTAATAAAAAACCATCAGTGACTTTAACGGACTCTTCTGGTCAAAATATTCGTTATGAAGTGAATAAACTAATGCAGAGTGGTTTTCAGTTAAACCGTAACTATCAACAAGAGATGTTAGCATTCAATCAGACAGCCGCTTCTGCTGCTGCACCGAGCTTTGTGACAATGCCTGTAGCGACAGTCCCTGTTGCAACAGCAACCGTTGCGACAACTGCGGCAGTGACCACATCAGCGGCATCGACAGCGCCAGTAGTTCAACAAGTACCGGCTTCAGCACAAACAACGGAAGAGCAGATGCTTCACTTTTGGTACCAGAAAGCAGACGCAGCAACTAAAGCGCGTTTTAAAGCGTTTGTTAATGGTCAGTAATTACTGAGCTACCTCACGTTCTGACGTTATCTAGATTCTATTTAAATAATATTAAGCCTACTTTCTTTTCACTCTATATTTGAGAAAAAAGTAGGCTTTTTTACACCCAGAATATTCGATACTGGAAAAATAAGACAAAAAAGAGAGAGGGGAATAAAAATAGAAAAACAACAGACGAAAAAAAACCTCAACATGACTGTTGAGGTTTCTTAATAGATGGTGCCCCGGGCCGGACTTGAACCGGCACAGCGCGAACGCCGAGGGATTTTAAATCCCTTGTGTCTACCAATTCCACCACCAGGGCACGCAATTCTTTGCGATGCACCCAACTCTGTTAGTTAGACACCATCTTAAATATTGATGACTCAATATTTTTTAAATTGTTATCTCAAATTGGCTTTGCCTTGAGAACGAGATGTACTTTACCTGATTACAGAAATGAGTCAATAAAAAATTAATCTTTTCAATTCAAATGATTAAAAACTCTACGAGTTGGGTGAAATCACATCAAATAACCGGTTTAAGCCCTCCTCCCTTGAAGTCAATTCCCAAAGTCATTGGCGTTGCTAGGCGATAACAAGTAAATGAATACAGCCTAGCAACGTCAAGTAAGAAAGTGATACTCTTTTTACCATAAGTTGCTAGGTTAGATTGATATTACCCTAATATCTTAAATATGAAGAGTAGAACGTTTATCCGATCAGCAGGTACAACACGTTATTTTACACCGCTTTTAAATGGATCAACATTGCAGACTCGGGATCAAGCAAAGGTAAAGAAAGTCCAACTTCATTTAACCATTCTCCACTAATCACGACGGGCTCATTAACCCAATCTGGGCGCTTTTTCATTAGCTGGAAGCTTGCTGTTGGTTCATCAATAATTGTCACCTGATACTGTTTTGTCGGATCAAGCAAACCAAAACGTAGAGGTTCTGCAATCGCATAATCTGGCATAGTTAACTGGCAAACCGTGACTAACGCTTCATTTTCAGATTGAACACCATAGACATTACGAGAAGGATCATAAGAGTCTAAACGGAAGCTAGTTCCACTATGTAGTAGTTCTCGATACTGTTTATGAAGCGCAATATAGTGTGCAAAGCCTTGCTTCTGCTCTTCACTCTCTTTAACAGGATCAAGCTCAACCCCCATATGACCACCTAATGCTGTCACACCGCGTAAATTGATGTGATGACTACGGCGAGTTGTATGACTCTCTTGTGGACCAATATGCGCACCCATGACTTCGGGTGGGAAGAAATATCCCATGCCTTTCTGAATAGTCTGACGTTCTAATGCATCGTTACAATCAGATGCCCAAAAACGATGAGTACGTTTCAGTACTTCAAAATCGATGCGACCACCACCTGAAGAGCAAGACTCAATCTCAACATTCGGATGACGATCACGAAGCTGATCGACTAAATCGTAATATCGCTTAGTTTGTCCATGTACTGCCGCTTTATGGTTATGTGCAGGCTGAACCAGTTCGCGATTCATATCCCACTTAAAGTAACCAATATTGTACTGAGTCAACAGATCATCCAAACACGTTAGTAAGTAATCGAAACAGTCATCATTTTGTAGGTTTAAAACATATTGATAACGACCTGTTGGCTGCTCATAACCCTCTAGTGCTAATAACCACTCTGGATGTGCACGAAAAAGATCAGAATCTGGATTCATCATCTCTGGCTCAACCCATAAACCAAACTCCATGCCACGGTTATTAACATGCTCAATAACCGGCTCTAATCCATCAGGGTATTTCGTGGTATCAAGGAACCAATCCCCGAGTGCGGCTTTATCGTGATCTCGTCCTTTGAACCAACCATCATCGATAATAAAACGTTCAACACCAATTTCTGCTGCTTGCGTCGCCATATCCATAATATATTTAGGATCATGTTGGAAATAGATCCCTTCCCATGTATTAAGATGGACAGGGCGAGGTTTTGGCTGATTCGTTTTTGGATCAAGAGGGAAACGCACAATATGATCACGAACAAACTGATGGAAGCTGGTTGTAATGCCATTTAACCCTTGCTGACTATAGCAAGCATAAAGAGTCGGTGTTGTGAACGATTGATTCTGTTCAAGCACCATTTCACCCGGATAGAACAGCTCCCCTGCTTGCATAAAACGGCGACCATCACTTTTCACTTCAGCACGGATCTGGTGGTTACCACTCCAGCCTAAATGGAATCCCCATACTTCACCTGTTTGCTCAGTAAAGTTTTTACTTCCTGCCATAAAGCCAGGAAAATATTCATGTGATGTACGACCACGACGGTTCTCTTGAACAAAAGCACCATGAGTAATATTAACGCGATTTGGTTGAAACTCACGGCTCCAGCGTCCATGGAATGTTTGCAGTTCCATCACGTTTGCTGGCAGCGTTAATGTCGACACCAGTTTATCTAATTGATATGAATGTTTAGAAAGGTTAGTAACAGAAATCGACTTCTCTAACACACCTGAGATTTTGTCGAGTTTAAGCTTAATGATTAGCGCCAGTTGAGCTACATCATCTTGGCAGATAAACTCAACGTCTTGACCATTTAGTTTTACTTCATTGCAAGTAAACACAGGCGCCCAATCTTTACTTTCCCGGTGTCCTTCAATACCCGGTGAGCTATAAAGGCCTCGACTATTTTCAGGACAAAGTGTAACTGCGATATCATTATCAATACGCGCTTGAGGAATGGCACGGTTTGTTGTTAATTGCATCGCCTGTGAAGAATCAGGATCAAAGTGGTTTAAACGTTTTCCCCAGTACAGAATTTCTGGCATAGGAAGTGGCTGAATAACAAGGCTTGAAGTGGCACTTTGTAGATGAATAAGCTGATTTTTCATTTTCAAATCTCTATTTTTTATCAAGTAATCTTTATTCGCAATAATCTATAAAATAACAGCTATACCTTTCATACTTGAAGTCGCTAGGTTGTTGGCTGTACTCGTTCGCCTACTAGCAACTCCAATTATTTTAGGTATATATCCCCATTTCACTTGGGTATAACCAATGTTAGTTCAAGACGCTAAGTTCAAAATAAACACTCTGATTAACCTCAGAGGAAGCAATTGTAAACGTTTACAATCCAATGGTTGAACAATACTCGCTATCGATAATAACGGCAACTCTGTTGATAATAATTTTATTGTGAGATCACACTTTATTTAGAGCTGGTTAATAAGAGATTGTTCGTAATAAAACAATAGAAACAAGACAACGTTAGGTAGGACAAATTGCAGACGAAAAAAAGGCTCAACATTGCTGTTGAGCCTTCTTAATAGATGGTGCCCCGGGCCGGACTTGAACCGGCACAGCGCGAACGCCGAGGGATTTTAAATCCCTTGTGTCTACCAATTCCACCACCAGGGCACGCAATTCTTTGCGATGCACCTAACTATGTTAGTCAGACACCATCTTGAAATATTGAATAGTCAATACTTCTTATTTAGTTTCATTATCATCAAAAGACAATAACGATTTAATTTGGAGCGACACACGAGGTTCGAACTCGTGACCTCGACCTTGGCAAGGTCGCGCTCTACCAGCTGAGCTAGTGTCGCTAAATACCATTTCTTAAAAAGAAATTGGAGGCGCGTCCCGGAGTCGAACCGAGGTCCACGGATTTGCAATCCGCTGCATAGCCACTCTGCCAACGCGCCTTATTTTTTATTCGCTAAATATAATTTAGCAAATTAGATGGTGCCCCGGGCCGGACTTGAACCGGCACAGCGCGAACGCCGAGGGATTTTAAATCCCTTGTGTCTACCAATTCCACCACCAGGGCACGCAATTCTTTGCGATGCACCTAACTATGTTAGTCAGACACCATCTTGAAATATTGAATAGTCAATACTTCTTTAATTTGGAGCGACACACGAGGTTCGAACTCGTGACCTCGACCTTGGCAAGGTCGCGCTCTACCAGCTGAGCTAGTGTCGCTTAAATACCATTTCTTAAAAAGAAATTGGAGGCGCGTCCCGGAGTCGAACCGAGGTCCACGGATTTGCAATCCGCTGCATAGCCACTCTGCCAACGCGCCTTTGTTTTACTTAGTTCCGTTTGGGAACAGGACGCATTCTACGGATTAGAGCTTCATAGTCAACATAAAAATGTTGTTTTTTAACTGCTTGCTGTTTTTTCAAGCAACAGATTCTATTTTTTAATCAACTTGTTCAAACAAACAACAGTTAACTACAAATTTAAGCTCAATTTTATAGAATGTTATTCTCTAATATTTCAATCAGATATCGATTATGAATTAAGAGAGTCATCTTCTGAGTTAAGAAGATCATCTTTTGCAGCTTTAATATACTGATACATGGACCAGTAAGTCAACGCTGTTGCGATATACAAGAATACATACCCAGCCCAAGTCACATAATCATGAGGATGCCAAAGTAACAGAACAAGCGCAAACATCTGAGTCGCTGTTTTAAATTTTCCA
This sequence comes from Vibrio sp. SS-MA-C1-2, assembly GCF_021513135.1. Taxonomy (NCBI): domain Bacteria; kingdom Pseudomonadati; phylum Pseudomonadota; class Gammaproteobacteria; order Vibrionales; family Vibrionaceae; genus Vibrio; species Vibrio sp. SS-MA-C1-2. The sequence goes on along the minus strand of NZ_CP090981.1, from coordinate 1,471,403 downwards.
ATCCATGAAACAGCAACACTTGAACGTTTACCAATTTCTGCCATCCATTCGCGAAGGGCTGAAATAATAATTTCACGAGCAATCATCGTTATCGCAGGAATAGTCACCCAAATAGAAGCATAATGCTCTGTCACTAAAACCAAAGCAACTGCAACCATCACTTTATCAGCAACGGGATCTAAAAAAGCACCAAATCGTGTCATCTGCTTCAGTTTTCTTGCTAGATAACCATCGAACCAATCGGTCACAGCAGCGATAACAAAAATCAATGAAGCAACAAAGGCTGACCACGGATAAGGCAAGTAAAAAACAACAACAAAGCACGGTATAAGTGCAATACGTATAAATGTTAAGATATTTGGGATATTCAAGCGCATGATAATCGTTCTGTTATGAATCACCCGACCATGTTGCCGTATTGTCGGTGATCATGCAATCAGTGTTTGAGATTAGCATGAATTTTTTCCGCTAATTGATAACTTATGCCAGGAACTTTAGCGATTTCATCGATACTCGCTTTCTTAAGTTCTTGCATACCACCTAAATACTTTAACAACGCTTGACGTCGTTTAGGTCCAACCCCTTCGATCTGCTCTAACTGACTCTGCTTTCTTGCTTTATCACGTTGTGCTCGATGCCCACCAATGGCATGGTTATGACTCTCATCTCGAATGTGCTGAATCAAATGCAGTGCGGGGGAATCTTCTGGCAGAGAGACCATTTTTCCAGAAGTGAAAACTAAAGTTTCAAGTCCTGCTTTACGTGTCACTCCTTTTGCAACACCAATTAAAAGCGGACGTTTAGGCCAGTTATCCATATAAGGCGTCACAATTTCATCTGCACGATTGAGCTGCCCTTTGCCACCATCAATAAAGATAATATCTGGGATCTTTTCAGGTTCCATCTGCTTGCCATAACGACGAGTTAAAACCTGCCCCATTGCGGCGTAATCATCTCCTCCGGTGATCCCTTCGATATTATAACGACGGTACTCTTTTTTCAGTGGCCCTTCTTGATTAAAAACCACACAAGAGGCAACGGTTTTCTCCCCCATGGTATGACTGATATCAAAACATTCCATTCGCTGTAAGTTATCAAGAGAGAGCTGCTTGGATAAAGCACTGAAACGCTGTTGAATGGTCATTTTATGATGGAGCTTACTCACTAGCGCCGTCATCGCGTTAGTTTGTGCTAATTTCAGGTAACGCGCTTTTTCACCACGAGGCTTTAATAGAATAGAGACTTTCCGTCCTGCCACTTCCGAAAGTGTCGCTTTGAGTAAGTTGAGATCTTCAATGTCGCTATTACCCACCAGCACTTGAGACGGCATCGTTCTTCCTTGCTCTTGACTGAGATAAAACTGCCCCATAAAAGTGGTCATAATTTCGGATGGCTCAGTATTGGCTGGAACTTTTGGAAAATAGCTGCGACTTCCCAAAATTTTGCCTTGTCGTAAAAATAGCACATGGATACAAGCCATCCCATTTTTAAAACCAACCCCTAATACATCAAGATCTTCGTCATCTCCAGAAACAAACTGCTGCTCTTGCACTCGCCGTAAAGCTTGGATCTGGTCTCGATAGGTTGCGGCTTTTTCAAACTCAAGGGTATTACTCGCCACTTCCATTTTATTCACCAACATATCGATGATCTGACGATCTCGGCCTTGCAGAAAGAGACGCACTAATTCTACTTGCTCTGAATAGTCTTGATCTGAAATGGTATCTTTAACACAAGGGGCATTACAACGTCCAATTTGATGCATCAAACAAGGGCGACTTCGATTGCTGTAAACTGAATCTTCACATTGACGAATAGGAAATATTTTCTGTAATAGATGAAGACTTTCTCTGACTGCACCAGAATCAGGGTAAGGGCCAAAGTAATCACCTTTACGATATTTAGCACCACGATGTAGGGTTAGCCGTGGATGTTTATGCTTGGTAATTAATATATAAGGGTAGGATTTATCATCTCTTAATAAAACATTATATTTTGGTCGATACTGTTTTATTAAATTATGTTCAAGGAGTAGCGCTTCCGTTTCACTGTGGGTAACCGTCACCTCAACTTTAGCGATATGGCTAACAAGGGCTTCCGTTTTTTTATTATTTAACTGTTTACGAAAATAGCTTGCCAGTCGTTTTTTGAGGTTTTTTGCTTTACCAACATAGATAACATCATCAACCTGACTATACATCCTGTACACACCAGGCTGATCTGTTATTGTCTTTAAAAAGCTATCTGCATCAAAAGTGGAAATTGACAATTATAATTTCTCTGTATTTAGCATACCGTGACGTATGGCTAAATGTGTTAACTCAACATCACCACTAATATTCAACTTATTAAACAGTCGATAGCGATAACTATTTACGGTTTTCGGACTCAGGCTTAACTGCTCAGAGATATCGGTCACCTTCTCTCCCTTAGTGATCATTAACATGATCTGGAGTTCACGCTCGGATAACTCTTTAAATGGATTTTCAGCTGCGGTTGTAAATTGACTTAATGCCATTTGTTGGGCTATTTCTGGTGAGATATAACGTTGACCAGCATTGACCATTCGAATTGCATTAATCATTTCATCTGGTGCTGCACCTTTTGTTAGGTAGCCTGCTGCGCCAGCTTGCATTACTTTAGTTGGAAATGGATTTTCAGTATGGATCGTTAACACAATCACTTTTACATCTGGGTTAAATCGCAATATCTTCCTCATTGCATCTAAACCACCAATACCAGGCATATTCATATCCATCAATATGACGTCTGTGAGATTCGCACGGTTCCATTTTACCGCCTCTTCACCACTTTCTGCCTCACCAACAACTTTAATACCACGGATGTCTTCAAGTATACGCCTTATCCCTGTGCGAACCAGTTCATGATCATCTACCAGGAATACATTTATCACTCTTGTATCTCCGTCATATACACATTTTGTTCGATCACCTGATCAAACATATTTAGTGACATATTACCCAAGTTTGCCCAAAACTGAAATCATCATCTTGATTGAATTTGTGCTCTATCTCAAAAAACTCACTAGTCGCTGTTTTTTTGAACAAAATAATTCAAAAAATGCGATTTTATCTCACTTTTAATAGGCGCTTGAAAATTAATCATAAAAACAGCATGGATCATATTTGTTATCTATATCACCTTTATTAATGATAATGCATGCTAGTTTATATTTTTATTTTTGATTCGCCCAAAGTGATTGGAGTTGCGAGTAAGCAAACATACGCTGAAACATCTTAGCAACTTCAAGTAAGTAGGGTATATACCTAAAATAATTGGAGTGACTAGTAGACGGCAAGTGAATGAGCGACGCCAACAACCTAGCGACTTCAAGTATGAAGGGTATACGCAGTTTGGAGGATGTATGAGTAGACCAATAATTATCGATTGTGATCCAGGGCATGATGATGCTATTGCTTTAATATTGGCAGCAGCAAGTCCTGAACTAGAAGTGTTAGCAGTAACCACCAGCGCAGGAAATCAAACACCTGATAAAACACTCAATAACGCATTACGCATCTTAACACTGCTTGGAAGAACGGATATTCCGGTTGCCGGAGGCGCAGCAAAACCATTAGCCAGAGAGTTGATCATTGCGGATAGCGTACATGGTGAAACTGGATTAGATGGTCCAATACTTCCATTACCAAGCTTTGCTCCACAACCTTGTGATGCAATTACATTAATGGCTGAAAAGATCAGTCATTCACCAGAGCCTGTAACGCTGGTTCCTACAGGACCTTTAACCAATATCGCGCTATTCTTAGCGGCACACCCAGAGCTGCACGATAAGATCGAGCGTATTGTATTGATGGGAGGAACTGCTCGAGAAGGAAACTGGACACCGGCGGCAGAATTTAATATTTACGTTGATCCTGAAGCTGCTGATATTGTCTTTAAATCAGGGGTTCCTATCACCATGTGTGGCTTGGATGTCACTCATAAAGCTCAAATCATGCATCATGATATTGACTTGATCAAAGAGATAGATAATCCAATATCGACCGTTGTTGGTGATCTTTTAGACTTTTTCATGATCTACCACCGTGACCCTAAATGGGGCTTTAAAGGCGCTCCATTACACGATCCTTGTACTATTGCTTGGTTAATTGCGCCCGAGTTATTTGTCACTCACGACTGTTGGGTTGGCATTGAAACAAAAGGTGAGTTCACTCAAGGGATGACGATTGTTGATTATTATGAATTAACCGATAACCCAGCCAATACAACAGTGGTAATGGATATTGATCGCCAAGGGTTTGTTGATTTACTGATTGATCGTCTGCGTTTTTTTGATCAAGAATAATACGTGACCTAAAATGGTTCTAATAAAAACCACGTAACTATTTTTTATTCTCATTCATTAAAAATAGAGAGAGTTACGTGGTCTATTTTTTACATTTTATGTTCCAGTAAAAATTGAACATTAATTTCACTTATCATCAATAATTTTCAGTAGCCTTAATGCATTCATTGTCACTATCACTGTTGCACCAGTATCTGCCAATACCGCCATCCATAAACTTACCATTCCAAAAAGTGTCATCACTAAAAATAGCCCTTTTAACCCTAATACAATGGTGACATTTTGTCGAATAATCGTAAGCGTCGCTTGTGATAACTTCACCATCGATGAGAGTTCAGATACTCGATTATGAGTGATCGCTGCATCTGCAGTTTCTAATGCGACATCTGTTCCACCGCCCATTGCAATACCGACTGTCGCCGTTTTCATCGCAGGTGCATCGTTAATCCCATCCCCTACCATGGCCGTTGACTCTTTTTCTGTCAGTTCTTGAACATAACGAACTTTATCTTCAGGAAGTAGGCTTGCTTTAAACTCAATATTCAATTCATCAGCAATGGCGTGTGCCGCTCTTGGGTTATCTCCCGTTAACATAATAGAATTAACGCCCATGCTATCTAGCTGTTTAATGGCTTGCTTAGCATCTGAGCGGATCTCATCTCGCCACGCAATTACACCCATTACCATGATTTGTTGTCCGATATTGCCATAGAGTGCAACAACCAATGTTTTTCCTTGTGACTCCAACTTAATCACCTCAGCCTGCTGTTGCTCAGATAACTCAACACCTTCAGGTAGACGATCAGCGGCACTGAGTCGTAACAGTACGCCATTCACCTTACCTTGAATGCCTTTACCAACAATGACTTCTCGCTCCTCAGCCTCAACAACGTTGATTGATTGCAGTTCTGCTCGATTAATGACCGCCTGAGCTAAAGGGTGATGAGACCCCATCTCAACAGCCGCTGCATCCGCTAACAATTGATCGTCAGAAACCCCCCAGCCATTAAGATCAGTCACGATTGGTTTACCTTCGGTTAAAGTCCCTGTTTTATCAAAAGCGATATTTTTAATATTACCAATCTGCTCTAGTGTTGCTCCGCCTTTAATCAAAACACCCCGTTTTGCTGCTGCCGCTAACCCTGATGTAATCGCAGCAGGAATTGAGATAACCAAGGCACAAGGACAAGCAATTAATAGTAGAGTCAATCCACGATAGAGCCAAACATCCCACAAACCACCAAATAATAAAGGTGGAATAATCACAACCATTAACGCTAACACCATCATCATTGGCGTATAAATACGACTAAACTTATCAATAAATCGTTCAAGTGGTGCTTTTCTGAGTTCAGCCTCTTCAATTAAGTGCAGAATACGATCAATGGCATTTTCTCCTTGCTCAGAGACAATTTTTATCTGAACAACACGATCGGCAACCATTGCTCCTGCCATCACTTTATCGCCAATATTTTTCTCAACAGGCAGTGACTCCCCTGTTAATGCACTCTCATCAAAACTGGCATAGGTATCAAAGAGCAAACCATCAGCAGGTAATCGGGATCCTGGAGAGATTTCAATAATATCACCTGGAATTAATGACTCGGCTGCAACACGTGTTTTTACTCCATCGACGACTTTATCTACCTCTTCTGGAACCAGATCCATTAAGGCTTTAACCCCTTGACGAGCTCGTCCCGCTGCAAATGCTTCTAATTGCTCTCCAATCATAAAGAGCAATAGCACTAAAGTCGCCTCAGCCGTTTCCCCCAAATAAAGTGCGCCAATCGCAGCCACACTCATCAAGGTTTCAATAGCAAACGGGGTATCACTTTTAATTAAACTGATCGCTTTCTTGCCTACGGGATAGAGTCCCCATAATGTTGCAGCAATAAATGTAATACTTCCTAACTTGTCAGAGAACAATGAACAGAAGAAAGCGATGATGACAAACAGAGTATAAGAGAGGATCCCTCGGTATTTATCAATAAAGTGACGTTTAGAGCCATTATCATTTTCTCTGCTCATCGACGATTTAGTCTCTAAAAACTGAAAACCTAAACTTTTTGCGACGCTTTTTATCTCAAGTTCAGCTTCATCATTATAGTCAGAAAAGCTCACCACTAACTTCTCTGTTGCAAACTTTACTTGAGCACCTTCAACCCCCTCAACAGAAAGTACGGCATTCTCAATTTTCTGCGCACAACTAGGACAATCCATTCCTTTAATAAACCAACTACGGGTTGCTTGTCCTTCTGAAATATCCGTTTTTTCTCTGTCATCTGTTGATGATTATGCTGACATTGTTTGCTACCCATCGTTTTACTCCTTCAAGCGATTTAACGTAAGAATCCTCACTTTAAACATTGGAGTTAACTTCAAGGTCAATAACAGATATAAAAAAACAGACTCAATGGGTCTGTTTTTAATATTTAAAAATGTTTTGTAACTACTCTATACCCAAAATAATTGGAGTTGCTAGTCGGCGGCAAGTGAATGAGGCTCAATGAGTATAGGTTTACTATATGATTGGGGCGAACGAGCGTAGCCAACAACCTAATAGCTTCAAGTATGAAGAAGGCAGTTGATGTAAAAACAGATCACGCCACACTGGGGTTTCAAACTATTTAATGTTAACAGGTTTCTTTTCTGACGCTAAAACTTGCATATCTGCGGCTGCCATATAAGCCCTTGAAGAACAATAAGGGGTCATTGGCATTCCGGTTTCTAAACAGGTTTTTCTCTCTTTCTCTTTTTCTCGTTCATGCTTATCAGTCATTCTTTTCACTCTATAACGCACTAAGAAATAACCAATAATACCAAAAAGAATCCCTCCAATCGCTTGCCCAATTAAAATACCAATCGCGCCATACCATAACCCACCAAAATAAACAAAAGGGAGGGTACCAATGGTTGCTTTTCCGATATTTAATAGCATTGACCAAGCAGGACGTTGTAAATTATTAAAAACGGCATTGGCAATAAATAACATCCCATTAAAGATAAAAGTCACCGCAATATAAGTACAAAAAACAGTTAACACTTCAGCCGCATCTCCTGTTAAGTCAAAACCAATAATAATAAAATCTTGCACAAAGTAGAGAATGATTGAAACGCCGATACAATAAAGTGAAGTAAAAATCACCGCATCATTTAATGCCTGACGAACACGATCCCAGCGTTCTGCACCAAAATTTTGCCCGATAATAGGACCAATAGCGCCAGATAACGAGAAAATAATCGCAAAACAAACTGGCATGATCCGCCCCATTACGGCAAAGCCAGCGACATAATCATCACCAAAAACAGCGACACTTTTTGTCACATAAGCATTGGCGATAGGCGTTGCCACATTGGTAAGAATTGCGGGAAAGGCTATTTTAACAATTAAACGTTGGTGTTCGATAAGATGAGAAAAAGAGGGAGGCGCTACCAACTTATGGTAAGAGAGCAACTTATATAACGCAAAGAAGAGAACAGTAAATCTAGCAATAACAGAGGCAATCGCTGCACCTTCAACATTGAGATTTAAAACAAAAATAAAAATAGGGTCAAGTACCGCATTAACCGCTCCACCTGCCAACGTCGCATACATGGCATTTTTAGCATCACCAACACCACGAAGTGCTGCCATTGCCGCCATTGAAATCGCAATCACCGGTGAACTAGGCAATAAAATATAGAGATAGTCTAAAGCTTTTTGATGAGCTTCCCCTTTTGCGCCTAATAGCGTCACTAATTCAGGAAGAAAATAAAGCATGATACTGACAATAATAATATTAAAGGTCACGGCAAAGACCAAGACACTGCCAGCTAACTCTCTCGCTTTCTCTCTATTTCCAGCCCCTAATTCCTTAGAGACCAATGCACCCATTGCAATAGAAGATCCAATCGAAATAGACGTCGAGAAAAAGAGTAATGACCCCGCATAACCAATCGCAGCCGCAAGTTCCACATGACCAAGTTGACTAATAAAAAACATATCGAGCAAATCAACAGCAAATAGCGCCATCAAACCGATAGCGCCAGTTCCTGACATCACCATAATATGTTGCATTAAAGATCCGTCTAAAAACTTCGCTTGATTTTTATTAGCCATAAAGAACCTTATTGAAAACAATAAAAAAGAGAGGTGGTTACCCTATCCTCTCTTACTTACAATCACAGACTAAAACATGCAACTGAGCTCTAAATTATTTTAAGTTACAAGAAAAGATCGTTGCAACGTTTAATAGAAGAGTCTTTATATTGTAGTGCAATCTTGCATAAAAATAGCAATTAAATGTGACAAAGATCACCACTATCTATTATACAGAATTGATCACACAGCTTAACGACGAATAAAATCAGCGTTTAATTAGACTGGTTGCTTGAAACAGACCTTAATTTGCTCTGAAATCGCTTTTAGCACATCACGACGAGTAATCACGCCTACAACAAAGCCATTATCAACGACTGGGTAAACTTTTGGTTTTTCTCCCGTCATTGTTTCAGCCAAATCGACAATAGATGAATCAGGTGTTGATGATAAAACATCTGTTCGCATACATTCACTGACCAATGTCGTGTCTTCACAGTGATAACTCATTTTTAAGAGTTTATGCAACATATCTTGTTCAGAAAGGAATCCAATTAAGCGATTATTTTCATCAACAACTGGACCACCTGTTTGATTTGAGTTCAGTAACTTTTCTAATGCAATAGCAACGGAAGTGTTTGGGTTAAATGTTACTGGACGAGAATTCATATATTCTTTAACTTTTAATGATTGCATAATTCACCTCTTTGTTTATGGCGACTCACACCATAAATCCATTTATTTCAACCAAGTACAGAACTGCACTCGTTAAAGTTCCAATTTTATAGTTGGCAATAAATGATAATGTGTATCATTTATCACTTACTGTTAACTCAATTATTAACCAACTATCGCCACTTCGCCAATTGTTAAATCCTATTTTAAGAATAGGTGAAACTTTACTTATTAGATATAGCACCTTGTTTCAGTGAATACGGTGTATCTCTATCATTCCAATTATAGAGACATCAAAAATCATATTTATTATGGAACGATCTCAATTATCCGCTCCAACTATTGACGATAATTTTTGTTAAAAAAGAAAAAATTACTGTGTTATGTCGAGGATCTCTCAGACTCTACACTATTATTTAAGCTAAACTAATAAAGAAAATAATGATAATAATCAATGAACTCTCATTACTAAAAGGGGCAGCCTAGTGCATAAGTTTGCGATTATTTGTCTTGATGATGACCCTATGGTTGTTCATCAACTTACGGTTGATCTCACTCCATTTTCCTCTCTCTTTGACGTTATTTGTGCATATACCATCGAAGAGGCTGACTTAAAAATAGAAGAGATTGAACAAAAAGGGCAACATCTCGCCTTAGTTATTTGTGATAATGAACTCAATCAACAGCGGGGGGTGGACTTTTTAATTAAACTCTCTCACCAAGATAAAACTCGCCCAGCACGAAAAATTCTTCTCAATGATCTGCTACAACTGGAAACAATTATGGCGGCGGTCAATGAAGGACGGTTAGATCACTGTATGACCAAACCCTGGCAGCCAGAAGATATTCAACCCGTTATTCGCCGAGAATTAACTAACTTTATATTAAAATCTGCCCCTGATAATTGGTTAAAGTACAGTCCGATTTTAGATACTCAGAGAATATTAAAAAGTTACTTTGAACAAAAAATGGCCAACTATCGTTCAGGCTTTCTTAACTATCATGATTTAGATGATCAAGACTTATCCAATCAAGTCATCTCTGCACTTTATGACTTTTTCGATGGTAACGATGACGGCCATGCTTGTCGAACTTACAGCAAAAATCACCACTTAACGATTGAGGGTGATCCCAACTACTATCTCTGGTTTATTGTTGAAGGTTCCGTCGCACTTTTTAAACAAGATAACCATGGTGAGAAACATGAAGTTATTCGTCATGGTAGTGGTGCTTTAGTAGGAGGAATGTCTTTTATTTCTGGTGAGCCCTCTTTTTCCACAGGAATTACACTTGCTCAGACCAAAGTGATTAAATTAGATAAAAAGCTATTCGCTAAAGTCATGCATACTCGTAGTGAATTACTACCGCTATTTACTAACTTACTGTTGCGTCACTTTAACCGTCGAATCAAAAGCAGTATTACGACGGAAATGGCATTGCAATCCACGTTAAAATCTTTAGAAGTTGCTCAACAAGAATTAATCAATAAAGAAAAAATGGCGATGCTCGGTCAATTAGTGTCAGGCGTTGCTCATGAACTCAATAATCCTATATCGGCCATTCTTCGAGGTGCAGACACCTTAAAAAAGAGTATTCCCTCTTTGCTGAATAACACGTTAAACGAGCAACAACAACAGCAAGGAATTAATATATTACAACAAGCCTTAGTGTCAAAACCAATATCAACAATGGTCATGAGAGAAGAATCGAAAAAGCTCACACCGATTATAGAAGATCGCCACTTAGCAAAAAAAGTCGTATTAATGGGATTAAGTCGTGACCAACAAATAGAACATTGGATAAAACCACTGGGTAGCCAACGTAATCAGGTGATCCAGCAGTGGCATGAATTTTATCAAGCAGGAAATTTTCTTCGTTCAATAAATGTCTGCTCTCAACGTATCTCTGATCTGGTAAAAAGCTTAAAGAGTTATGCTCGACAAGATTTAGAGATGATATCAACCATAGATATCCATGAAGGGCTAGAAGATACGCTCACCATTTTTGATAATCAGTTAAAAAAAATAACGGTCATCAAAGACTATGCAGATCTTCCTTTAATCGAATGTCACCCCATTGCTTTGCAACAAGTTTGGACCAACTTAATTTCCAATGCACTTGATGCGATGAACGCACTTAAACGATCCAATTTGCAAGAAAATATTTTAACTGTGTCCACTCAATATATCCATGACTCTCTTTCACCAAGATTAGTCATCATAATTGAAGATAATGGTGAAGGTATTTCTCCTGAAAAAATTGAACGTATTTTTGAGCTCAATTTTACCACAAAGAGTGAAGGTAATTTTGGTCTCGGTATTGGCTTATCGATTTGTCAGCAAATTGTTCATCAACATAACGGTTCGATTACCGTTCATTCTAAACTCGATCAATTTACAAAAATGGTGGTCACTCTTCCTCTGCAATCGAATATCTTTAACCAACCAGAGACCTAAGTCACAAAACTTAACCTAAATTTATAATTAATAAGGAGCTCGTATGAATAAATATTTAATTATCTGTATCGATGATGAAAGAGAAGTTTTAGACAGTGTATTACATGATATCACCGACCTTGAGGCTCACTTCATGCTCGAAGCTGCAGAGTCTGTTGCTGAGGCAAGAGAGGTTATTATTGATGCTCAAAAAGAAGGGGTGACACTCGCTCTTGTTCTTTGTGATCATCAAATGCCAAAAGAGACCGGTATTGATTTTTTAATTGAACTAACAGAGAAAGATGAAACGAAAAATGCCCAAAAGATCTTATTAACTGGGCAAGCAGGACTACCAGAAACAATTACCGCAATTAATAATCATAGTATCGACTACTTTATCGCTAAGCCTTGGAATAAAGATGAACTAAAAGCCGTTGTCATCGAGCAACTCACCGAGTTTGTTATCCAACATGATAAAAATCCAATGACATGGGCAAGTACGCTTGATACCGGTAAAATTTTGAATGCTATTAGCCAAAATCGTCAAAGCTTATCTGATTATTAAGTCGAATAAAATGTGGGGGAGCAAGACCGTCCCCCTCTCTTTAATCTATTTACATACAAGGTCGATATAATTTATCTAAATAGCACATCGATATTGATGGGATCTCACTGACCATTTGTATAAAAAATCCAATTTTTTGAACATATAATAATATTAACCACACCACATTATTAATTAAAAATTTACAATTTCTTGCCTTTTACCCTCTTTCATATTTACCAAAAATTAACCTATACTATTGAGAGTAAAGATAATATTTAAAATAACCATTCAAGGAATAGAATCCCCTATGCGTAAATCGCTAATAACGACGCCTCTAATGATCGCCCTTTTCTCTTCAGCTGCGGTTGCTATGGATGACCATCAAGCCCCACAGATGAGTAACTTCAATTATGACTATGTTGATGCTCGAATTGGTGCGAGCCCATTAACCTACGGTGCTGAAATCAGTAAATCTATTCACCCAAATGCTCACGTTGTCGCTCGATTTGACTCAAAGTTTGATAATGATTGGGATTTTGCTGCTGGTGCTGGTTTTCATGCCCCAGTCACAAATTGGGCCGATATCACCGGAGAATTGTTAGCTAGAGGGTTAAAAACCCGTATGAGTGACCATGATGATGCTTACGGTATTGAAATTAACTTAGGTTATCGTCAATGGTTAGGTGCTCAAATAGAAGTTGGCGGTAAAATTGGTCACCTATCTGCGGATGATGTAGAAGAGACTACTGGATCTATTTTTGGACGGTTTCATACCTCTGAACTATTCTCCTTAGGTGCAGAATTCCGAATCAATGAAGCTTACAATGAACAACTTATGTTTACTGCACGCTTTAAGATTTAAGATTTAAGATTTATTATAACAATAACGAAAAACCATCATTAAAACTCCATGAATACTCTATGAAAATAGATAACATATACTCATGGAGTTTTTATTAACTTGTCTTTCTGTTGAAGCTCTATCATTAACTCAGCCTTGATTTCATTAGGTAGTAGTTGCCAATGATAGTTGTAACATGCTCCCGCGAACTTCCACAACAATTCTCTATTTGCACCTCTTCCATAGATCTTCTTGACTCTCAGGTAAGACTCTAAAGGCCCTAATGATTTAAAGCTCTGACAATCTGTTATTTTAGCTCGAATCAACATGCGCTCTAAAGAGAGTTGTAGATTAGGTAAATCTCTAAGTCGACTCCCCTCATTTCGCTCTTCAACACACTTATCAACTCGAGATATTATAATGGCTGTCAATACCCAAGAGTTAACTCTAATCTGGCAGCTAAGAGCGGTATCATTAAAATAACGACTAATATCATAATACCTTACTCTGGTTATTGTGGATTTCTTTTTAAAATCAAAAGCTTCACAATCATGTTCAAGCAATAGTTGATCAAGTCCGCCTCCTCCACGTAAATAGAGCCTGTCTTTATGGTGCCAAAAATAAATTGCACCATGAATAAAAAAACCCGTATCACCAAACATCGTCCGAGTCTGAACTGGACCAAATTGATGACAATATCGACTTACTCTTTCTTTGGTAATCTTATTTATATTAATCATAACTTCTCCTTAAGTTCGCTTATCTTCCTTAATTGAGACTGGTTTACAGTAGAAAATAAATTCAAGTCAGGTATCTATTTACGACAACAAGTACTTTAAATAGAATAAGTTAACACACTATTTATTCTGTCGCGTTAAAAGTATACTTACCATAAATATTTACATTTATTGCAATTTCAACCTCACATATTTAATGTAATAAATAGGTATTTGTCATTATATTGCATGAGCACTTTCCATTTTAAAATCATTATTCCAATTAAATCCCCTCGTATTCTTATTATTAAGAATATATCATCAAGGTTATTCTCGGTTACGTATCTGAAAGGTTCCCTATAAAACCACCACTAAAACTTATATATCAGACATAAAAAAAAGAGCCCAATTAATTATTGGACTCTTTCTATTAATTAATAATTAAATATTTAAATGATTAATTAAGTATTTCTACTTTCACAATGTCAGCACTCACATAACAACCACGACTCAACTCTTTTATATTGCTCGATTCTGATTTAACTAAACGCTGATGACAATTCACTGGGTAGCCAACATAACTTCCATGACTGACAGAATAAAGCTCTGCATTACTAAGAGTAAAATAGACTCGCTCTTGATGATTTAGTATCGATTGCTTAACATCTTTAGATACCACATGATGTGTGGAGTTTTCCTCAGTGTTAATTTTTTTCTTGTTATGCCAGTATTTTGAGTCATTATCAAAAACAACATAGTCATTAGGATCAGTAATTAGAGCCTGTTTACCTTGCTGTTCTTTTGTAATAGGCTGATTAGTGACTGCAATTGAGTTTTTAATAAAATAACCATCACCTGATTTTTCATTTAACTGATGCCACTCATCTTGAGTAAAAGTAGTATCAATATAATAAATATTATCATTATCTATATAGTGAGCGTACTCAGCAGTGAAATCATTATAACCATTATACTTAGGTGCATTAGTCATTAGCTGTTGAAACTTTTCAACGCTCATTTTTTGAGCATTGGTTGTGTTTACTTGGCTATCATTATTTGAATGGTTTGTTGTTTGGCAGCCAGCAAGTAATAATGTTGCAGAGATGCATGTTGTTAGAAGTACTTTTTTCATTTTTGCTCCTAACTTCAAATATAGACTCATCGTTATATTAGGTAAATATTATATTTGAAGTTCTTTATTACAATTTATAATTATTCATCCTTGTTGCTATATCTCCCTTTGGTTATCATTTTTATCTATTTTGATTATCACTGCAATTTATTTATATGGTTTTGTGATTCAAATTCCAGTTCCAATATTGAGGCCAATTAGTTAAATCACTCTAACTTATGAAATCAACTCTTTAACTTTATAATTTCATTGTAAAAATAAGGGGAGTTTTTAGTTGACGACAAGTAAATCACAGTCTATGAGCATATACCTAAAATAATTGGAGTTGCTAGTAGGTGGCAAGTGAGTGAGGTTCCATGAAAATGATTTTTCTATATAATTGGAGCTAACACAGTCAACAATCTAGTCGCTTCAAGTATGACGATGATATAGCAAAAAGCATCATAAATAGAAATGATTCGATATCAAATAAGTTAATGATTGACCAACTATTTAACTGACTGTTACCCTGAAATCACTATCCATCTATCAACCAATAAGCGACAATTATGTACACAGGGATGCTATACATTTTTTTACCACTGATTATTGGGTACCTCATTCCAATAAAACAAAAAAACCATCTTGAGCAGATTAATAGTTTAACTAGCCGACTGGTTTTTATCATTTTAGGTTTAATGGGACTAAGCCTTGCGAGCTTAGATAACTTAACCGAAAACCTCAACCAGATCCTCACTTATACATTAGTTTTCTTTAGCTGTATTACATTGGCCAACTTTGCAACCTTACCCCTGATCGATAAAATCATGCCGATGGATACCGAACAACATCATAAACAACTGCCTATTCTCACAATGGTAATGGAGTCGCTGAAATTGATGTTTGTTGTTATTGGTGGTCTATTTATTGGGCTATTTATTCCAGATCATCTGGGATGGGTTGATGCAGCCAGTGAAATGGTATTATTAATTTTACTTTTTTTAATTGGCATTCAGCTTAGAAATAGCGGTATGACACTAAAACAGATCATCTTAAATAAGCATGGTCTTGCGATCGCAGTGGTGATTATCCTTAGTTCTTGGATTGGTGGTTTAGTTGCTGCAAAATTTTTGTCTATTCCTTATAACCACGGTTTAGCGATGGCTTCAGGCTTTGGCTGGTACTCTTTAGCGGGAATATTAATGGGTGATGGATTGGGCCCCATTTATGGCGGTGCATCATTTATGAATGAACTCTTAAGAGAATTAGTGGCAATTGTGGTCATTCCTTTACTTATTCGCCGCTACCCTCATACCGCTATTGGTTATGGCGGCGCAACAGCAATGGATTTTACTCTTCCTGTTATTCAGAATTCAGGCGGCGTTCGCTGTATTCCTGTTGCAATTGTTAGCGGCTTCTTATTAAGCTTACTTGTTCCTGTTTTTATTCTCTTTTTCTTATCACTCTAATCAATATTTACACCTAAAATTATTGGCGTTGCTAGTAGGCGGCAAGTGAGTGAGGCTCCATGAATATAGATGTGCTATATAATTGGGGCGAACGAGTGTAGCCAACAACCTAGCAACTTCAAGTATGGAGGGTATAGACGTCGGATCAAAAAAGTTATAACCACTCATCTTGCAACTTTGAACTATCACCTAAATAGTTTAATAGCCACTCGATGGGTGGATTAATCTTGTCTAAATTCCAAGCTACACAACATGGACTATCAGGGCAAGGCACCGCTAACTCTTTCTCAACCACCAGCCCACTTGCAATCAATGGTTCAGCGATATGAGCAGGCATTACACCAATGCCTAATCCTGCATTAAAACATTGAATTGCACTATACCAATTAGGTACAGTCAAACGGCGTTGATTATCAAATAACCACGTATTTCGTTTTGGCAGCCGACGACTGGTATCTTCTAAAGTAATCGCTGGATATTGATACAGCTCATCTTCACGTAAAGGTTGTTGGTGGTGGGTTAATGGATGGTGTTGACTCACAACAAATTTCCATTTCAAATAGCCCATCTCACGATAAGCAAAGTTTCCACCAACAGGTATGGCTGTCGTTGCACCAATGGCTAAATCTACACGCTTATCTGCTAATGCATCCCAAACCCCATTAAATACTTCCATCGTAATGGAGAGTTCAACATTAGGAAATTGAAGATAGAAGTCCCGCACTAAAGCACTGACTCTATCCTCTCTAACCACATTATCTAATGCGAGAGAGACAGTATGCTCCCAACCATTTGCAACTCGCTGAGTTTGTCGACGAAGATCATCCATCGATTTCATCATTTTTCTTGCCTCTTTGACAAAGTAGTCTCCGGCAGGGGTTAACTTAACTTGTCGATGAAGCCTTTCAAATAAATTGACTGATAAACGCTCTTCAACCAATTTAACGGTATAACTAATTGCACTAGGTACTTTATGAAGTTCCTCTGCCGCAGCAGAAAAGCTTTCACGCCTAGCAACCACGTCAATAACTTGTAATTCTTGATATGAAAACATACGCATCAAATTTTTTGAAACCATGCATCAAATAATACTGTTTCACACGGGAAACATCTAGCCCTAGAATAGCGCCGATTATAATTAATAATGAAAAGAGTATGATTTAATGAGAGTAGCAATAAACACATTTACTTTTATCTGGTTTGCTGGTTTGAGCATGTTAGGTTTTATCGCCACTGATATGTACCTTCCAGCGTTCCATTCTATGCAACAAAGTTTAATGACAGATAAAAGCATGATCGGCTGGACAATGAGTATCTTTTTACTTGGTATGGCACTCGGTCAATTGGTCTATGGTCCGTTATCAGATCGTATTGGTCGTAAAAAAGCACTAATTTTTGGTTTAACCCTTTTTGCTATTACGAGTTTTGTTTGTGCGACAACTGAATCTATCTATGTTCTTCTGACAATGCGATTTTTTCAAGCATTGGGGGCATGTAGTGCTGCAGTTATCTGGCAGGCTGTTGTTATCGACCGTTACGATAGTATTCAAAGTCAGCGTATCTTTGCGACTATCATGCCACTTGTTGCGCTATCACCAGCGTTGGCTCCACTTTTAGGTTCATTCCTTGATGCTCACTTAGGCTGGCGATCAATCTTTTATACTTTAATTGGACTTGGTGCTTTATTAGCTTTAGCAACTGCTTTCCAGCCAGAATCTTTACAGAAAAAAGCCATTTCTCAATCTTGGTTTAAGCAGTTAAAACAAGATTATCGTGAAATCTTCAGTTCAAGCAATTTCAAAGGTAACATGCTGATTTATGCGGGCTGTTCTGCAGCATTCTTTGCATGGTTAACAGGTTCACCATTTGTCATGTCTGCGATGGGCTATTCTGGTGCAGATATTGGCTTAAGCTATATTCCACAAACAATTGCATTCATTATTGGTGGTTATGGTTGTCGTTCTTTATTAAATAAAATTGAGGGACCAAAACTTCTCCCTTGGCTATTACTTGTTCTAGCGGTAAGCATCTTATCAATGGTGGCGATTGCATTAACTCAACCAACAACCATTGTTTTAGTGTTAATTCCATTTTGTGTCATGGCAGCATGTAATGGTGCTATCTACCCGATTGTTGTTAACCAAGCCTTAAGCGAGTTTAAACACTGTAGTGCAACGGCAGCGGGATTATTAAATGTCCTACAGACACTGTTAAGTTTTGCTGCAAGCGCGTTAGTTTCTAGTTTAGCTAATACCGGTTTAATCGGTGTGACATTCGTAATGGCAGGGCAATTACTGTTTATTACTTTTGGTTTCTCGCTATTTAAAAAAGGACGTAAACAAGCGGCTATCGCTTAAACTTACCCCCAACTGATAACGATGAATCAAATAAAAGGCCACCTATTACTGTTCGAAATTATCGCTCAGTTTAGGTGGCCTTTTTAGAACCAAATAACAGAATCAATTTAAATGGTAATTGATCATTTCAGTTGTATTGGTACTCTTCTCTTTAATACTGTTTACACTCTTTAATTAAAGATGATCTTCATTACGTAATGCATTAATACGCTTATCAAGAGGTGGATGGCTCATAAATAGCTCACTTAAAGAGCGCTTACCATTAATACCGAATGCCATCATAGAGCCTTCTAATTGAGGTTCGTGACTTATCTTTAAACGCTCAAGTGCAGCGATCATCTTCTGCTTACCAACCAAATGAGCAGAACCTGCATCGGCTTTATATTCACGGTAACGGCTAAAGTACATCACGATTGTGCTTGCTAAGAAGCCAAACAAGATTTCCATGATAGAAGAAACAATAAAGTAAGTTATATAGCTACCGCCACTCTCTTCACCATCATCGTTATTGCTCATCACACCACTAACAAGACCAGCAACTAAGCGAGCAATAAAGATGACAAAGGTATTAACGACACCTTGAATCAACGTCAATGTCACCATGTCGCCATTAGCAATATGACTAATCTCATGAGCTAATACTGCTTCTGCTTCATCACGCGTCATGTTTTGCATCAATCCAGTTGAAACAGCAACTAAAGCTTCATTCTTTTTTGCACCGGTGGCAAAAGCATTGATATCCGCTGATTGATAAATCGCAACTTGAGGCATACCAATACCAGCTTGCTGAGCCTGTCTTGCTACCGTTGTCATTAACCAATGTTCCGTCTCATTTCTTGGTTGTTCAATCACTTGACCACCAACAGAGCGAAGAGCCATTGATTTGGACATAAAGAGTGAAATCAACGATCCACCAAAACCAAATATAACGGCCATCACCAGTAAACCAGATAAGCTACCAGCTTGAATGCCAGTAAAAGCATAGACAATATTTAATACGATACTGAAAACAATCAATACGGCAAAATTGGTCGCTAAAAATAGAGCGATACGTTTCATAGCTGTTTATATCCTTTCATTAATCATTGGTAATCAACTAAATGTTTTATTACCGGTTATCTCACCCTGCTATAATATAAAGGCTCAGAAGTAATACAAGAGAATGTAGCATTTTGTTACGTTTCTTTAATGAATTAAGGAAGTTTTTTATTTTATAGCAAATACTGATATAATTTCACCTTTATGAATAAGGTTTATTTTATTAATGAATCAAGTAAGCATATAAACCTTATAACCACTTTTAATATAGTGAAACTTTATGAGCGATAATAACGACAATATTTATCAGAAGTTCATGGAAAAATATCAGTTATCTGGTACTGAATCGGCGAAGGTACTTGGGATTAAACCAAGTAAATTTAGTGAGTTTAAATCGGGTGCTAGAGAGAGTAGAACCTATATTCTTCACCATATTGATACATTTTTTGCGCTCAATGATGAGATTGCACAAGAGATAATAAAGCAAAGACTTAAATAATATCAATCTACGCGCTAAAAAATAGAAAAGCCTCTGATTAATAACTCTATTCTGTCTATTAATCAGAGGCTTTTTTTGTCTTTAACTGTTCGTATCATCAAATTTATGACGAATAAAATGAAATGAGACAAGGTGAATAAAGTCGTCGCTTATTCATCGATATCAAGATCGTGATGACCGTGAGACTTTTTCGCCTTTAAATAACCTTCATTACCGTCTTTAATATGGACACCTGTACCAACAACCTCTTCAATCTCAATTCCATACTCTTGAATTTCAGTGATTTTTTTAGGGTTATTGGTGATTAAACGAATTTTATTGATGCCCATCGCTTTAAACATTTGCGCCGCTTCAGAGAAATCTCGTAGATCATCCCCAAAACCTAAATGATTATTCGCTTCATAAGTATTCATTCCTTGGCTCTGTAGCTGATAAGCATCAATTTTATTATAAAGACCGATACCACGCCCTTCTTGGCGTAAATAAAGTAGCACACCACCCTCTTGGCCCATACGCTCAATGGTTTCATCAAGCTGTTCGCCACAATCACAACGAGATGAGTGGAATACATCACCGGTTAAACATTCAGAGTGCATTCTAACTAGAGGGGCAGCTTCACTATCCGCGCCTTTAAAAACCATCGCAATATGTTCTTTATCTGATGACAACCCATGAAAAGATGCAATCTCAGCAGGAATGTGGCTGCGCTTTCCAACTTTTAATCCAATGCGCGCTCGTACTTTTGCCATATCTGTTTATACTCATTCTCAATAAAATTTATGCTAGGGCGATTATAAAATAAAACCCACTCATTTTCTTCTTAATGTTATCAAGGCTATTAAGACAATCTAATCAGCACGTTTTTTCTCTCAAATAAAAATAGCTCATCCATATCATGAGACAGAAAAACGTAGTCAAAAATAGCGGTTAATGTAACTATATTAATTAAGGAAAATAAGAGGGTTAAGCATATTCATTACTCATGATCCCAGCGATTATGCTCTCTATTATATTTTCCTTTTTACCAGATCGTTAGTTTTTTTTACTCTTTTTTTGTTAAGTTAATATTTATTTTCCGTAAAAGTGATTACAATAGTTAGGTGATATTGACTCCAAGCTGAGAGAACATTAACTCAGAAACTAAGAATTGAAAGGAAAAAACGATGATCCAAGTGGTTGGTCACAAAAACCCAGATAGTGATAGTATCTGTTCTGCACTTGTTGCAACAGAACTTCTTAAAGCACGCGGCCTAGAAGCAAAAGCTGTTCGTCAAGGCGAGTTAAACCGTGAAACTCAGTTTATATTAAACAAAGCTGGTGTAGAACAGCCAGAGATGTGTCACGGTGTTGCTGGGCAATCTGTTTGGCTTGTTGACTATTCAGACCTATCTCAAGCACCTGACGATATCGCTGATGCAGAAATTTTAGGTATTGTTGATCACCACCGTTTAGGTGATGTGACGACAACTCATCCATTAGAAGCATGGATTTGGCCTGTAGGTTGTACTTGTACTATTTTATTTAATCTATTCAAAATGGAAGAAGCGACAATCACTCGTGAATTAGCAACATTAATGATGTCTGCAATTTTAAGTGATACCGTTGGTTTTGCTTCTCCGACTTGTACGCAAAAAGATAAAGATGCAATCTACGAGTTAGCTCCCATTGCTGAAGTCACTGATCTTGATCTATTCATCAAAGAGCTACTTATTGCAAAGACCGATATTGAAGGTTTAACTGCGACTCAACTTGTTGATAAAGATCTTAAAGGTTATCCGTTCAATGGTCGTGACGTTATTGTTGGTCAAATTGAATTAGCAACACTAGAGCAAGTTGATGGCATGATCGCAGAGCTACACGCAGATCTAGAGCGTCGTTGTAAGGAAGAAAACTTTGCTTTTGCTGCACTAATGCTAACAGACATTACCACGAGCACAACTCGCCTGCTATTCTGTGGTGAATGGGCTGAGAAACTGGCTTCTCATGTTGTTGATGGCCAGCTAATGATGGAAAATACCCTAAGCCGTAAAAAGCAGGGTTGGCCTTGGCTACAAGAAATATTAGCGTAAGACATATTAAATAAGAGGCTTATACCTAAAATAATTGGAATTGCTATTAGGTGGCGAACGAACGTAGTCAACAACCTAGCAACGCCAAATATAAAGGGGATAAACTGCTTTAGTTAGCGCGCTGAAAACCAATTAAGCTCAACGATAATCATTGTATCGTTGAGCTTTTTTCAATATCACAACACTTATCCATGATCATTACCCCCCTCCTCATTAAATAACAGTATTAGGTTGAAGAACCGAAGAGAGAATGTGTAAAAAATTTTCTCCCACATCTTTACCTAACTGATAATCTAGATCTAACCACATAGATTGACTAAGCAGTGCTCGACTCTGTAACTCTGCAGAAGGAGCTAACTCAATTATCGTTAAATCATCGGGTGGGTTAAGTAGAAACTGTTGTGTCTCACGATAACTTACATAGTGGACCCAAAGCATGTCCAAAAAATCTGCCATCGCTGGACGATTATTTAAAACAGCGAGACGATAAATTTTATCTTGACCAAATAGCCAACGCTCCCCATTTAACAACGCTTGTTCAATAAATTTAGGCGTTTGAGGGATCGGTATAGGCTCACTATTCTGTTTTTTTTGCTCGCCTTGAAACTGTTCCATCTTCTGGCTTAACTCTTGATGAAAGCGCTGCCAGCGTGTTAGGTTATCACTCAAGTTTAAACGTTTTAAATAGTTAGGAAGATGTTGTTCAAACTGATGTTGTAATTGTTGAATAAATTCTAAGTCCCCATCGTATTGATTAGCAGGTTCTGTACGAACAACCACAATGATATTCGCGCCTTGCTTATAGGCTTCTTGCGCTGGAATTCCAGCAGATACGCCTCCATCAATCCAGCTGTAGCCTCTCATATTGACGGGTTCAGGGTAGAGAATCGGAATCGCACTGGTCGCCTTGAGCACCTCTTGCCAATCGCTTTGATAAAGAGGGAAATAATGATCATGTAGAGAATCCACACGAGTCGCACTAGCAAAGGCTTTTTTTCCTTTCAAAACCTGTCGTGCAGTGGAAACATCAAGAGCAAATTCCCCTGCCTGTTGACTCAGACCAATAGCCCAATCTAAATCCATCGCTTGGTTATGGCGAATAAAACGAAATAGATCAAAGAAACGCTTATCGCCAATCACTTCTCGTATAAAGCGATAGCCGTACCCTTGCTGTCTCGATAAGAAAGCACTCAAATTTAATGCACCTGCCGATGTTCCAATATAGAGTTCAAAGGGATCAAATTGTTGCTCTAAAAAAGTATCCAGAACACCGGCAGTAAAAATACCCCGCTCACCGCCACCTTGAGTCACCAATGCAACTTTTTTTGGTATTGCTCCTCTCTCTTCTTTTAATTTTGCAAGGGTGTTGAGCAGCTCAACTGTTTTTTGATCTTTTTCAGTAATAACTACTCTTTGTCCCATCCGATATACTCCGATCAAATATCTAAGATTTACTCACCTAATAATCTAAAGTTAAGCGACTGAAACTTCAAGCATTATGAGAGGCTATCGTTAATTAAAAAGCGTTAATAGACTATAAATACCGATTGATAATAGAGCTGCAGTAACGATAATAAGTGCAATTTTAAGATCACTATCTAACATTATATTTCCTTATATCAACGTTAATCAATTGAGAATACATGTCGTCTTTGAGTGGACGTTGCTAGGTTGTTGGCTATAGCCATTCGCCCCTACCATATAATTCATGGGACCTCATTCACTTGCCGTCGACTAGCAACTTCAATTACTTTAGGTATATATGAGTAAGAATAAAAGGAGGACGATCACAATATAAAATGAATTGAATCGAAATAACCATTCAACGTTTATCTCAGACTCTTTTGTCTTATTTTTAATATTCAATAGAAATAACAATAAATAAGAGAACAATAAAGACAAACTAAAAATCAATAAATACACAGTGTACTCCACCACCATTCTTCCTATTACAAACCAAGTTACCTTTTATTGCTGAGGACTCCATCACATTAAACTAAACGACCATTTTTTCTCAAAAATTAGACATTATTGATCTCGACACTTCAGCTCGTTAACCTTAGTTTTTCACCTAATATTCTGGTCAGAAAAAAAACAAATATAAGGATATAACTATGATAAAACGAGAACAGTGGGGCTCTCGGATCGGCTTTATTTTAGCCGCTGTTGGATCTGCAATTGGATTAGGGAATATTTGGCGCTTCCCTTATATGGCTTATGAAAATGGAGGTGGTGCGTTTTTTATTCCTTACTTGGTTGCAATGCTAACCGCTGGCATTCCCTTTATGATTATTGAGTTTGGATTAGGTAATAAGTTTCGCGGTTCTGCACCTAAAATCTGGAGTAACATTCACAGTAAATTAGAGTGGCTAGGTTGGTTTCAGGTCTTTATTGCTGCCGTGATTGCTGTTTATTATATCGCGATTATTGGCTGGTCTATCTCATTTTTTGGCTTTGCTTTCAATCAAACATGGGGAACAGATACTAATGCCTTCTTCTTTGGTCAATATTTAAAGTTAGGGGATGGTCACTCGCCAAGTCAGTTAGGCTCAATTCAAATCCACATCGCACTGCCGATGGTTTTAGCTTGGGGAGTAACTTTTATTGCGGTGTTTAGAGGGGTTAAATCAGGTATTGAGCGTGCAAACAAGATCATGATGCCTCTGCTCTTCTTAATGATCTTAGCGCTAATTTTACGGGTTCTATATTTACCTGGAGCCATGACCGGATTAAATTATCTGTTTGAACCTGATTTCGATAAGATTTGGGATATCAACGTTTGGGCCGCTGCTTATGGACAAATATTTTTTACTCTTAGTGTCGGTTTTTCCATAATGCTAGCTTATTCCAGTTACCTTCCTGACAAATCAGATATCAATAATAACGCCTGTATGATCGTATTGATCAATTGTGGTTTCTCTATCATATCTGGGGTCTTAATTTTTGCCGTTTTAGGCTATATGGCGCAAGATCAAGCTAAACCTATTACTGATGTTGTCAGTGCTGGTGTTGGGTTAGCTTTTGTCACTCTGCCTGAAGCAATAAACCTTCTTCCTATCCCTTATGTTTTAGGTCCTTTACTCTTTTTAACCTTAATGATGGCAGGACTCAGCTCGCATATTTCAATCACTGAAGCGGTGGTTTCTGCGATCATGGATAAAACGGGCTGGCAGAGAAAGAAAGTCGCTTTCACCACCTGTGGCGTAGGCCTTGTTGTCTCATTAGCCTTTGCTTG
Organism: Vibrio sp. SS-MA-C1-2; assembly: GCF_021513135.1. Taxonomy (NCBI): domain Bacteria; kingdom Pseudomonadati; phylum Pseudomonadota; class Gammaproteobacteria; order Vibrionales; family Vibrionaceae; genus Vibrio; species Vibrio sp. SS-MA-C1-2. The sequence goes on along the minus strand of NZ_CP090981.1, from coordinate 1,446,006 downwards.
TAATGGTGGTCTGTTATTACTTGATTTAGTCGACTATTTCATTAATAACATTGCGATTCTAACCAGCTGTTTAGTTGAGCTCATTCTTATTGGTTGGGTATTTAAAAATATTGATATCCACAATTATGTTAATCAACAATCGGAATTTACATTGGGTCAAGGTTTTGCGCTCTGCTTCCGTTTTATTAGTCCGTTGATCTTAACGTTTATCGTTATTAGTAAATTTGTCAGTACCATCTCAACTGGTTATGGCGGCTATGACCATTTAGACTTACTCATTTTAGGTTGGGGAGTCCTTGCAGTGATGTTACTGGTTGGACTATTTATCAACTCAACAACCAAACCGATTACCATGGAGGAAGAAATATGACAACTAGCGCAATTGTGATGATGTTCATTGGATTGGGGGTGACTTGGGGCGGTGCAGTTTACTGTATTAGGAAGGCGATGCGCTCATCAATAAAATCCTAACATCTCATTTTGACGATAATTAAAGACCAAAAGTTTAACGCTAAAAGAAAAAATGGCGAACTGAATACGTTTAATATTATTCATATTCGCCATCTTTATTCATTACTTCACTATTATTGATAGATAACAGTGGATATCACGGCTTTACCGGTTATTAATCAACTTATACTTCAAGTAAGAAGGGAGTAAGTCGCTTAAATTACTTCTTTAGTTCACCAATTGGTAGCACAGTACGACCTAGCTCACCATTGATTACAGTTGCAACTGCTAAATAAATAGCACTTGCTCCACAAATAATACCTTCAAAACCAGCGATACGACCAATTATTGCGCTACCAGTAAACTCACTTAGAGCTAATAGTGCAAAAAGAACCGTCAAGCTTGCAAAAATAAATTGTTTTGCACGAGGTAAACGTAATGTACCAACAAACATAAATGCAGTGAAGATGCCCCACATTAACAGATAGAAACCCATGCCTGTCGCAGATGTCGCTGCACCAAGACCTAATTCAGGAAGAAAAATTAAAGCAACAAGAGACAACCAAAATGCGCCATAAGAAGTAAATGCGGTTGTACCAAAAGTGTTACCTTTACGGAATTCTAGGATACCAGCGATAATTTGTGCAATACCGCCATAAAAAATTCCCATAGCAAGAATCATTGAATTCAAAGGCATGAATCCAGCATTGTGGATATTAAGTAGAACAGTTGTCATCCCAAATCCCATTAAACCTAAAGGACCAGGATTTGCATATTGGTTGGTTGACATGTGAAACTCCATAAAAATTGAATAATTAAAATATCTGCGCATAAGCAAGCGCGTCATTATTCATTTTATTGCACAAGAGTCAACCAATTATTCCAATATTCAATAACAAGAATGAAGTTTTACAATAGTTGTAAATCAGCTAGACTAAATGTTACCAAGTTGTGGCGTTGAATCATGGTTTATCACTTGATCTTTTTTGCACTGTTGAGCACTACTTTGTTCTTGATTTCGTTCAAATGGACACAAAATTGAAGCCTGTTGTAGAATGTTTTTTAAACGTTGTTGATTTAATGGAATCGGATTTCCTCGAATAGCATTCGCTCTAAGTGCATCATTAGCGACTTGATCTAAATTGACTTCACACAAGCCATACTCCACTAAAGTACCTAACTCTAACCGTTTTAATAATCGCGATGTCCATAAAATACAATCATCAACATCAGCATCCATGCGTCCGGTCAACAACACGGATAATTGACGGTAGCGATTTAAAATATCGCTTCTCCCTGCTTCTGTTGCTGCATCAATGTTCTCTTGCATGACATAAGGCGATAACTCTGCTGTGATCAGGCCATGTGGTGCTGATATACGTCCCCCTAATGAAGATGCAAGGGCATGAGCAGCTCCTAATTTAGCATTTGTAAGCGCCATTCCACCTAACATTGCCACAAAAGACATATCAGATCTCGCTCTAGGATTATCATCCTCACAAGCAAGCAGTATCGCAGAAGAGAAACGTCTTAATCCTTCTTCGCAAATCATATCAGTAATTGGATTTGGTTCACCGCAAACATAAGATTCAACCAAATGAACAAAGGCATCCATCCCTGTTCGCCCACTAAGGCTCTTATCCATACCATAAGTTAATGTAGGGTCAATAATCGCTAAATTAGGTAGCATTTCGGGGTTTCGAATACTGACCTTTACATTTTCTTGTGCTGATTTCAAGACCGCATTTTGTGTGACTTCTGCTCCGGTTCCTGCTGTCGTTGGAATCGCGATAAACGGAAGCGGTTCTGCTCGTAACGGCATATTTCGCCCAACAACTTCAATATAGTCATACACACTACCTTGATTGGGAATTAACCCCGCAAGGGCTTTTCCCGCATCAATCACGCTTCCACCGCCAATCGCAATTATCATTTCTGGGTTTAGTTTACGTCCTTTTGCTGCTAGCTCTTCAATCATTGCAATCATAGGTTCACCTAAAATGGCAACCTGTTGATAACGAATATTTTGTTGTTTAAAGTAGCGAATAATTGACTCACTACGTTGACTATCTTCTCCTGTTAACAATAATGCGCTATAACCAAATTGGTTTAATAAGGTTAATGAGTTATCAAGCGAGCCTTCGCCAAAAACAATTTTTGTTGATGTCATAAATTGAAACATAGCTATCCTTAAATGTTTTAATACCCTTTTGACTTGAAACAGCTCAGTTGTTAGTTACATCATTAACCTATTAACAGTTTTAATAACTAAAGGGTACTTAGTAAATATTAAGTCCTATGCACTACCAATCATAAATTCCAACCTCTTAACTGCTGTTTTTTAGCTGAAAATAGATTAATTGGTTTTATCTATTAAATTAAAAGGCAGTGCCTACTATAATATTAGACCCATCTAGGGCATAGTAAGACTATTATATGTAAGGAGATTAAAAAATGTTTGTCGTTATTTTTGGCCGCCCAGGCTGCCCATACTGTGTACGTGCAAAAGATCTAGCTGAAGACTTAAAACAGAGCCGTGAAGATTTTAATTATCGTTATGTTGATATTCATGCAGAAGGTATCTCTAAAGCAGATTTAGAGAAAACAGTTGGCAAACCTGTAGAAACCGTTCCACAGATTTTTGTTGACCAAGATCACGTTGGCGGTTATACCGAATTTGAAGCTTATGCAAGAGAGAACTTAGGTCTTTTCCAATAAGCTTAATGACTTAATCGTAATGTTGAATTAACCTAACCTTACGATATGCCTAAAGTCATTGACGTTGTTAGTCGGTGGTAAGCAAGTACGACCCCATAAGTATAGGTGGACTATATGATTGAGGTGAACGAGTGCAGCCAACAACTTAGCGACTTCAAGTATGAAGGGTATATACCTAAAATAATTGGTGTTGCTAGTAGGCGGCAAGTGAGTGAGGCCCCATGAGTATAGGTGTGCTATATGATTGGGGTGAACGAGTGTAGCCAACAACCTAGCGACTTCAAGTATGAAGGGTATATACCTAAAATAATTGGTGTTGCTAGTAGGCGGCAAGTGAGTGAGGCCCCATGAGTATAGGTGTGCTATATGATTGGGGTGAACGAGTGTAGCCAACAACCTAGCGACTTCAAGTATGAAGGGTATATACCTAAAATAATTGGTGTTGCTAGTAGGCGGCAAGTGAGTGAGGCCCCATGAGTATAGGTGTGCTATATGATTGGGGTGAACGAGTGTAGCCAACAACCTAGCGACTTCAAGTATGAAGGGTATATACCTAAAATAATTGGTGTTGCTAGTAGGCGGCAAGTGAGTGAGGCCCCATGAGTATAGGTGTGCTATATGATTGGGGTGAACGAGTGTAGCCAACAACCTAGCGACTTCAAGTATGAAGGGTATAGTTATTTAAACTCAAAATGGTAGGTAAATAAGCATTTTTATTTCTCTACCATTTTTTCACATCAACTATTCTACAAATCAGCAACACTTCTTGAAAAATAATCACTTAAATAAAACACTTCTATTTTAATCACGTTTTTTACCAGAAAACTGACAAAAAATAGTGGCTTTATCAAGATATCAAGCATACCCTACTCGCAAATTTGTCCTATTATTTATTTTACTCTAACCATTCTGGACCACTGCTTTGAATATTGATATTGGCGCACTACTACACCAAAACAATACCCTACTACTTTTTGTTGTTCTCACTTTAGGGCTCTCTATCGGAAAGATCCGTTTAGGAAGTGTTCAATTAGGAAGCTCAATTGGTGTTTTAATTGCCGCACTGTTAATGGGAAATCTGGGCTTTCAATTTGATGCCGAGTCACTCTCTATTGGCTTTATGTTATTTATCTACTGTGTTGGCATTGAAGCTGGCCCTAACTTCTTTGGTATTTTCTTCCGTGACGGTAAGCATTATCTTATCCTCTCATTAACCGTCATTCTTTCTGCTGTGGCTCTAACAATAGGATTATCGCACTACTTAGAGTTAGGCATTGGTATCTCAACAGGGATGATGGCAGGAGCATTAACGGCGACACCTGTATTAGTCGGTGCAAAAGATGCATTAAACTCTGGGTTATTAAACTCAGCAGGACAACAACAACTCGCCTCTATCATTAATGATCTAAGTGTCGGTTATGCGATGGCTTATTTGGTCGGCTTGGTCAGTCTAATTATGATGGCTCGCTTACTACCAAAATTACAAAAAGAGAGTTTAGAAGACAGTGCTCAACAGATCGCCAGAGAACGTGGTCTTGATGCATCCAGCAAGCGTAAGGTTTATCTCCCAATTATTCGCGCTTATCGAGTCGGTGAAGATCTTTTAAAATGGACGGATGGGAAAAATTTAAGAGAGCTCGGAATCTATCGTCAAACTGGCTGTTATATTGAACGTATTCGACGCAATGGTATTTTAGCTCACCCAGATGGTGATGCCATTTTGCAACAAGGCGACGAAATCGCTTTAGTTGGCTATCCTGACAGCCATGCTCGCTTAGACCCAAGCTTTAAGAATGGCAAAGAGGTATTTGATCGCGATCTGCTCGACCTCCGTATTGTTGATGAAAGTATTGTCGTGAAAAATGATAATATTTCCGGTAAACGTCTCTCTGAGTTGAATTTGTCTGATTATGGTTGTTTCTTAAATCGAGTCATTCGTGCCCAAATTGAAATGCCTCTTGATCATAATATCGTGTTAGATAAAGGAGATATCCTGCAAGTCAGTGGCGAAAAATCTCGCGTATTAGCGCTAGCAGATAAAGTGGGATTTATCACTATTCATAGTCAAATCGCTGATCTTCTTGCCTTCTGTTCATTCTTCATTTTTGGCTTATTAATGGGAACCGTCACCGTTACTTTTGGTCAATTTAGTGTTGGGTTAGGAAATGCTGCCAGTCTATTAATCGCGGGGATTACATTAGGATTTCTACGAGCAAACCACCCGACATTTGGCTATGTCCCTCAAGGAGCATTAAACCTGCTCAAAGACTTTGGTTTGATGGTGTTTATGGTTGGGGTTGGCTTAAGTGCTGGAACCAAGCTATTAGATTATTTACCATTAATCGGTGTCGATGTTTTAATTGGCAGTTTACTCATCAGTATTGTTCCTGTATTAATTGCCTATTTGGTTGGTGCTTATATCTTAAAAATGAATCGCGCATTACTCTTTGGTGCCATGATAGGTGCCCGAACTTGTGCTCCAGCGATGGATATGATCAACCACTATGCACGTAGCTCGATTCCTGCTTTAGGTTATGCAGGAACCTATGCCATCGCCAATGTCTTACTTACCTTTGCTGGAACCTTAATCATTATTTTCTATTAAGATTGAATGCAGACAGATACTGGAAGATCAATGACAAGGATGTCAGATCTCACTGTTCAGATATTTAAAACTTTGAAGACCTTAAATATCTCGTCATTTATCTATTTCTTATTTATCCCATACTCACGTAGTTTATTGGCAATCGCAGTATGAGAAACACCTAACCGTGTTGCTAACTTTCGTGTTGATGGGTAATTTTTATAAAGATTACTCAGTACACTTCTTTCGTGCCTTTTCATTATATCATCAAGAGAGCCATCAATATTATCTGACGTTGTCGAACTAATAGTGTCAACATCCGGTAACTGAATATGTTCAACACGCATGACATCATCGGTAAGTTGCGTTAATGCTCGGTAAATAACATTTTTTAACTGTCGAACATTGCCTGGCCAAGAGTAATGACTAAGGAAATCAACTAACCCTGCATCCAACCTTGGTTGTTTAATTTTCATCTCTAGGCTAATTTGACTAATAAAGAGATTTAACAGAGATTCAATATCACTCGCACGCTCTCGAAGTGGTGGAATTGTTAACGTTAATACATTTAAACGATAAAAGAGATCTTCACGAAATTTCTGTTGCATAACCAATTCAGTTAACTGCTTTTTAGTTGAACAGATCACTCGGACGTTGACATGAATTTCATGTTCTTCACCGACACGACGGAAAGTACTATCTTGCAAAAAACGAAGTAACTTCTCTTGTAGGTGTGATGACATCTCCCCCACTTCATAAAGAAACACCGTCCCACCATCGGCTTGTTCAAAAATGCCTTTCTGTACCACACCATCTTGAATGGAACCAAAAATCTCACTTTCTGCCGCAGAATCGGGCATTGATATACAGTTTAAGACTAAAAAAGGCGAGCTTCTGCGCTCTGAACGTTGATGGCAAGATCGAGCCAACATCTCTTTGCCGGTTCCTGTCTCACCTTGAATTAAAAGAGGAGCATCAAATAAAGCTAGCTTTTTCGCTTGATTGATCAATTGAAAATGTCGATTGGAGTTACCAACAAAATGTTCAAAGCCCAAATTAATATCTGGATTAATCATATATTGGCTCGTTGCTTTTTGAGCGTTTACAGGCTTGAGAGTGATGATAATATTCGCTAAAACTTTGTGCTGACTCTCTTCATCGATAAATAGTGGTCGCGCTGTTAATAAGTAGTCTTCCCCGGCAACTTCTGTCGCATAAGACTCACTCTTCACTAACTTAGAATCTAACCAACGGGCAAACTGAGGTTGAGGAATATAATGCTGGATCATTTTACCGATAATCTGTTGTGGACTCTCTGTGAAGGCCTGACAAGCAGCGAGATTAACAAACTCTATTTTGCCACTCGGTGTAATAGTGAAAACAGGCTCATTAAACGTATTTAAAAGTAGCTCAACGCCGGCCTTATCACGCTCAGAAGGCATAAACACGACTTTCTTAACATCATTAACACCTGGGATTAAACGAATGGCTGACATTAAATGACTAAAGAGATCAAAATCAATTTCAGGGAAGTGAATATAAACAATACCTTGTGAATTGACTTCCATTCCCAATAGATCGATCTGTTTTTTGACTAGAAGCTCGAGCAACTCTTGAGCTAAGCCTAAACGTTGAGTACAAAAGACTTCCAGTTTCATTTATTACCACCACAACACAATGTTACACATTAGAGTAAACCGTCAACAAATATTGACACCTTAGTAAATTGTGCGATAGCGATAGATCATCGTCAAGCCATTCTCTTTGTTTTTATCGATGAAAGAGAGCTAAACCACAAATAATGGGCTCTTGTTCACTTAATTGCATTGAAATTAAGCAATTAACGCATTTATTAGTAACAAAGTACTGTTACTCTACCCAAAGTAATTAGAGCGGCGAGTCGGCTGCAAGTGAATGAGGCACCATGAATATAGATTAACGATATGATTGAGGTGTATGAGTGCAGCCAACAAGCAAACAACTTCGAGTAAGAAGGGGATATCTATTCTACATCATGCCGCTTTTTAGGTACTAACTGTCCAATTAATTGCTTTCTAATATCACTCAACTTCGGTTTATTCTCAGAGAGCCATGGTAGAGGACGAGTCAGTCCCATTGCTTTATAACCTAAACGTGCGGTCAATAGACCCACACCGACGCCTTGTGCGACACGAGTTGATACCCGCCCAACCACATCCATTGAGACCATATCCATACCAACATCAGCCACCAGATCAGAGACCCCAACAAAAGCTAAATTAACCATCACTAAACGGAACAGTCGAATACGAGACCAATAACCGAGTTCAACGCCATAGACCTGAGCGATCTTTTCAATTAAAACAAAATTACGCCATGCAACCAATAAAATATCCAAGATTGCCAATGGGCTAACGGCGACCATCATCGCTGATTCATTGGCATATTTAGTGATCATTTTTTGCGCCAATTTATCTTGTTGACTGACAACAAAATCATCATAAAGGGTAATGACTTCATGGTCTGTGTGACTATCTATTACAGCATGTTGCCAACGGTCAAACCCTACATTTTCTGGAGAAACACCTCCCTGTTGAGCTAACTTTCGGCAAAAAGCCTGAGCAGAACCTAATCCATCTTTCTCTAATAATTTTTCGGCTTCATCTCGTTCATTTTGACGCTGTTTTAATCGACGGAGTCCTATTAACTCTTTAACTATCGCCGCAGCACCTGCCATGGCAAAAATAGTACAGATCCCAGCCCAACCCAAAGATAACCAGCTCTGTTCTTGAATAGCCGTAGAGACATAGCTCACCAATTCGGCAATTGAAAGCCCAACACCGGCAACCAATGAAAAACCGATCCACTTTTTCCAACGACTAGGCTTCTTATGTTGACTTAAAAATTGAGCGAGTTCTTCCTCAGCTTGACTCTCGCTTTCTGTTTGTACTTCAACTTCAAATTGTTGCTTCTCATTAAATATTTGGTTACCGGCTAACTCTTCAGGTTCTTTAGGGCGAGAGCTAAACTGCTGTTGCTCGAATAACTGTTGCTCTTTCAATTCGGTCATACTAATTTATCCCCTAATAAAAACTGTAAAACTTTATCAATTCGGTAATGAGGTAACGGCTCATCATGTTGATAAGGCAGCGGTCTAAAGCTATTAAACTTAAATCCTTGTGCATTCCAAAATGCCTGACTAGGTAGTCGTTTCGGCACATCTCCAGGATAAACCGTTAATGGGAGACCTTGTAAACTAGTCCCTCGAATAGCGGGAACCGGTTTTCCTTGCTGATCAACATATCCAGCTTGAGTCGCTGCAATAGAGGCAATGCTTTGACACTCCATTTTGATCCCTTCAAACGAGGCGGTATTCCATGCTTCTTGAGTCATCTGTTGTAATAAACTGACTAAATTACTATGTTGATCGGGAGTAATATGGTCAGCTTTAGTCGCCGCAAACAGCAACTTATCAATTTTAGGTGAAAATAGACGGCTTAATAATGAACTGCGGCCATATTTAAAGCTCTGCATGAGTTGCTCTAAAGCTTGTCTCATATCATTAAAGGCTTCAGCACCACTATTTAAAGGCTGAAGACAATCGACTAAAATAATCTGGCGATCAAACTGAGAAAAGTGTTGATTATAGAACTGTTTCACTACCTTTTTTTGGTAATGACGATAACGTTTATTTAAGATCCCATACATGCTCTCTTTATCCGCTTTAGCCAATTGATCTTCGCTGTATTGTTCAAGCCAAATAAAGGGGAAAAATTGCAATACGGGTGCCCCTTCTAACTCTCCAGGAAGCACAAAACGTCCCGGCTGAACCCAATGAAACTCGCCTTTATCTTTACAGTCATGAAGGTATTGGGTAAATAGTGCAGATAGTTCAGCAAGTTTAGATTCATCGACTGCCGCTAAAGGGTCGAAATCTTTACAAGCTTCTAACCATGGTTGAGCATATTGACCTCGACCACCAGCAAGAAGCTTTTGTTGTTGTTTAGACCAAGTGAGATAATCTAAATCTAACAATGGAAGATCTAATAACCACTCTCCAGGATAATCGACAATATCAACATACAAAGTAGAAGTATCTTGCAGATATTTCAGTGCTCCTGATTTTGCTTTATAACGAAGAGCAAGTCGGATCTCACTAACATCACGAGTGGGTTTTGGCCATTCAGGTGGATCTTTTCTCAATGAATTCATTGCTGAATCATAATCAAAACGAGGAGTACAGAGATCAACTTGAGGAATACGTTTAGCCCCAATCAATCGTTTATCTCTCGTAGGAGCAAAAAGCGGCAATTGTGAATGACGACTACTATGAAGAAGTTGATTAACTACTGAGGTAATAAATGCTGTCTTTCCTGCTCGAGATAGCCCTGTCACAGCTAATCGAATATGTCTATCGAGTCCTCGGTTAACGATATTATTTATCTCATTAGTGATACTTTTCATTGTCATTCCTAAATTGCGCTAAAATAAACATGCTCAATAGTAAAAGCCCAGCATCTTGCTGAGCTTTCTATACCCTTCATACTTGAAGCTGCTAGGTTGTTGCCGTCGCTCGTTCACCTACTAACAACTCCAATAATATTAGGTCTAGTTTAATTATATTATAAGTTCTTAAACTCACGATTAACTTGGAATGAAGTTGACGTTACATAACGCTCAATTTGGCGCACTGAATCTTCAACATCATTTAATACTTTTTCTGTTTGCTGTAATGATTGCTGTGGTGTATTACCATTTTGCCATGGCTTTTTCTTCACCGTATGTTGACGTTGATACTCTGTTTGAGAGTACTCCTCTTCGGGCATTTTATCTAACATCAAACTGGCAACAATGTAAGCCAAAATAACAATAAAACTTCCCCCTAGCAAAAGGGCACTAATGGCTAAGATTCTGACTAGCCAGACTTCAATACCCAATTTAGCAGCAATCCCTGCACAAACCCCTTTAATTTTGCCATTTTTTGTGTCGCGATATAGATTCATTTCCGTCTCCAATCTGGCACTTCAGCATCTAAAATCTTCTCTAAGGATTGAACACGTTGCTGCATCATTTCTGCTTTTTCTGTTAATGATTGCAACTTTTCATAATCTTCGTTATTTAATCCTTTTCCCATCTTATTTTGACTACGGTAGTAAAGCACTAACCACAGTGGGGCGACAAAGATGAAAAAGACCATTAATGGTAGTGCAATCATAATCCCCGTTGACATAACAACTCCTTATTTATCCGTCGATGATTTCATTTTAGCTTTCAGTTTCTCGAGTTCTTTCTCGATCTCATCTTGAGCTTCTAATTCTGCAAATTGATCTTCTAATTTTTGCTCTTTACCCAAGCTATAACTATCAGCTTCTGCTTCTAAATCATCAATTCTACGCTCATATTGGGCAAATTTCGCCAGTGCTTCGTCAGTTTTATTGGTATCTAGGTGACGTCTGACATCTTTACGATTACTTGCTGCTTTGTGTCGTATAATTAGAGACTGTTGACGGGCACGAGTTTCATCTAATTTACCTTCAAGCTCATTAATTTCAGTTGTTAATTTATTAATAGTCTCGGCTAATAATGTATGTTCTTGTTCCAGTGTTTCTAATGTTTCACTCATTTTTTGCTTTTCAATCAAGGCTGCTCGTGCCAGGTCTTCACGTCCTTTTTGAATAGCAAGTGATGCTTTGTCCTGCCAAGTTGACATCTGCTTTTGGTAATAATCTATTCGACGTACCAGTTCTTTTTGATCGGCTAATGCTTTTGCCGACGTAGAGCGAACTTCAACTAATGTGTCTTCCATTTCTTGGATTATCAAACGTACCATTTTTTGAGGATTCTCAGCTTTATCAAGTAGAGAGGTGATGTTTGCATTTATAATATCGGTAAAACGTGAAAAGATGCCCATGATAATTCTCCTAACTATTTTTATCATTTTTAATTATTTTAAGATTCAGATTTTGAGAATGAAAGATAATCATCTGTAATCTGTAACTACAAATACTATATAGCAGATTACATGCCAACTTTTAAAACCATTTGTTATCAATAATTTATAGATTCACATGAATTCAGCCAATAAAAAAATGCTCTATAAAACCAATTTATGGTAAAAAAAACCATTTATTGGTTAAATTAACATTAATGCCATTTAAACTGATTGAAAGCTTCACAATAACAGCGTAATTTGAATCGATAATACGTGAAAAAACTCAAATCGTTTTCATTAACAGAGAAGATTATGGCAAAATTAGATAACTTACTTGGTGAGTCTGAAAGCTTTTTAGCGATTTTAGATGATGTATCCCGATTGGCTAAACTCAACCGCCCGATTCTGATTATTGGTGAACGCGGTACGGGTAAAGAACTCATAGCAAAGCGTTTACACTACTTATCAAAACGTTGGGATCAGGCATTAATTACCATCAACTGTGCCGCATTGAGTGAAGGTGTCTTAGATTCTGAACTATTTGGTCATGAAGCGGGATCATTTACAGGAGCAAAACGTCGACACCAAGGGCGTTTCGAACGAGCTCAACATGGTTCTCTATTTCTGGATGAGCTGGCAAACTCCCCTTTAGCCGTACAAGAGAAGTTATTGCGTGTGATTGAATATGGTGAGTATGAACGTGTAGGCGGGAACCAAACCTGCTTTGCTGATGTTCGTCTTATTTGTGCGACTAATGCAGACCTTCCTGAAATGGTTGAAAAGGGGAAGTTTCGTGCTGATCTACTTGATCGCCTCGCTTTTGAAGTAATTCATATCCCCCCATTAAGAGAACGAAAAGAAGATATTTTATTACTCGCTGAACACTTTGCGATTAATTTATGCCAAGAGTTAGATCGAGATTACTTTCCCGGCTTTACCCTACTGGCAAAACAGCAACTTTTATCTCATCACTGGTCAGGCAATGTTCGTGAATTAAAAAATGTTGTCGAGCGCTCTCTCTTTCGTCATGAGCCAGAACAGATGGTTGAGACCATTACCATTAATCCTTTTAACTCTTCGAACCCAGTTCCCCAAGCAAACGCGCTTAGCACAAATATCCTTAACGCTGATATTCTTAAAACCAATAGCCCCGATTTATCTCCAGAAAAGACAGTGATGAATGACGATTCAACTCGCATCAAAACCAGTCACACTTATCCCCATTCATTAAGTTATCAGCAACCGGAATTACCTATTGATTTAAAAAAGCATATTCAACAGCAAGAAATTGAGTTAATCAAATTTGCATTAAATGAGGCTCGCTATAATCAAAGAATTGCCGCTGAATCGCTAGGATTGAGCTATCATCAATTAAGAGGATTATTACGAAAACATCAATTAGTTGGCGATGGTAATAGTGATAGTTAAAGATAAGTAATTAAATAGACCTCAAGGTAGGAAAATGGAAAATAAAACGAGAAATAGAGCAACAACTTTCATTCATACTTCCATTTTCCGGTTTTTTATTGCTGTTTATAGTTTACTGTTATTAACAGGCTGTAAAGAGTCAGAGCCTAATCAACATGTCAAAGAACGGGGATTTATTTACTGCACTCAAGGTATCCCAAACACCTTTAATCCCCAGTTAGTCGATGGGGGGATTGTTATCGATACGTTATCACTTCAATTATATAATCGTCTACTCGACTTCGATCCAGTGACACTTCAGCCAACGCCGTCATTGGCAAAAAGTTGGGAGGTATCCTCCGATGGCTTAACCTATACTTTTCAACTTCGTCAAAATATCACCTTTCATACGACACCGTGGTTTAAACCAAGCAGGTACTTTAATGCTGACGATGTCGTTTTTTCATTTCAACGTATTCTTGATAATAAAAGCCCTTATCATAATATTTCAGGTGGTCGCTACCCATGGTTTGAAAGTGTCGGATTAACCACTCTGATCAAGAACGTTACCGCTTTAGATGAAAATCATGTTCAATTTCAATTAGAGGAGGCGAATAATAGCTTCCTCTCTAATCTTGCAACTCATTTTGCCGTTATCCATTCACAAGAGTATGCTCAACAAATATTACGAACTGGGCGTGCTAATGATCTTGATAATAAGCCGATCGGAACAGGACCTTTTAAGTTAGATGACTATCAACAAGGTTACCTTATTCGCTTAAAAAGGCATTGGGGGTACTGGCAGCAATCGGTTTCTCTTGAGCAAGTCGTTATCGATATTTCAGCCAGAGGGACTGGATCATTAGCGAAATTGATCCGTCATGAGTGTGATGCTTTGGCTTCCCCTCTGGCTAACCACTTACCGACCATTAATCAAAGTGAAGACATCACTTTAGTTTCTGCGCAAGGATTAAACACAGCCTACTTAGCATTAAATACTCAGCACCCAATATTAAAAAAACATCAAGTTAGAGAGGCTATTCAGCTGGCGATTGATAAACAAGCCCTCATTAATTCAGTTTTTTATCGCCACGCTTCGGTGGCCAGTTCATTGCTTCCATTAGAACGCGCGATTGATAATATTCAATCCATTGATATCCGATCAAATATCGCTCATGCTAAACAATTAATTGATGATGCAAATATTAAGAAACCGATTAACCTTACTCTTTGGTACCCGATAGATTCTAGACCTTATAATCCACAACCCAAAAAAGCAGCTGAAATAATCCAACAACAGCTAGCCAAAATAAGTATTAATGTCACCATTAAAGGTATTAATTTATCAACATTAAGCTTAAGCCATAAGAATAAAGATCATGATATGACATTAAGCGGTTGGATTGCTGATAATAATGAACCTGAAAATTTTTATCGTCCACTTTTAGCATGCCCGACTAAAAAGAGTAGCCTTAATTATGCCAATTGGTGCCAACCAAAATTTGACCAATTGTTGAATAAAGCGATTACCACAACCTCAACAACAGAAAAAAATCATCTTTATCGTCAAGCAGAAAAGATAATTTCACAAGATATCCCTATCATCCCTCTTGCGCATGGATTACAATTTCTCACCTATAATAATTCAATCAAAGGGTTAACAATGAGTCCATTAGGTACAAACTCATTTGTTACGGTTTCTCGGAGTTTCGAGTAATATGCTGATATATACAATTAGGCGTTTAATCTTATTTATTACCACACTGCTATTAATCACAGTGGTTGGATTTAGTATTTTAAGACTAGATACCGAGTCACCTTGGTTTTATCAATCGGCAGTCTCTGGTTGGTGGAACTATCTCCTACAAGTGTTGCAAGGAAATTTTGGTCGTTACCCTAATGGAGTTCCTGTTGTCAGTGATATCATCGTTTTGTTTCCAGCAACATTAGAGCTGATATTTATCGCTTTCTGTGTTTCATTACTAATCGGGATCCCTGTTGGTACCCTTGCAGGCATGTCTCGAAATAGTTTGCTGGATAAAGTCATTACGTCAATTTCTTTAGTCGGTTATTCGATTCCAATATTCTGGTTAGCCATTATCTTAATCCTTTTTTTCTCAATCAATCTAGAGTGGCTCCCTGTCTCAGGTCGTTATAATTTACTGTATGATATCCCTCATATTACAGGGATATCGATCATTGATATCTTATTGTCCGATATTCCTCATAAACAAGAATTATTACAAAATGTGATTGAGCACCTTGTTCTGCCTACCATTGTATTAGCCGTTGCTCCAACCACTGAAGTGATCGGCCAAATGCGCTCTTCAGTGGCCGAGGTCATGACTCAAAACTACATTAAAGCTGCAGCAACAAAAGGCTTATCGCGTTTTAACATCGTCTTCCGCCATGTGTTAAAAAATGCAATTCCACCAATAATTCCTTCGATCGGAATTCAATTATCAACGATGCTAACGTTGGCAACACTCACTGAATTTGTATTTAACCGACCAGGAATTGGTCGTTGGCTATTAGATGCAGTTGCCCAGCAAAACTATCTCGCTATTCAAGCTGGAATTGTAACGGTTGCAGTATTTATTCTTGTTGCAAGCATCATCTCTGAGTTGGTCGGCGCTATTGTTAATCCATTGCTTAGGAAAGAATTTTATGCCATCCGATAATATCTATGCTGAAAATAGAATTCCAACTCAACGTCAACGTTCTTGGTTATTATTTCGTAAAAACTCACTCAGTATGTTTGGTTTTTGGTGCTTGCTCTTGATTATTGCTTTAACAATTTTTGCACCACTATTCGCTCCTTATTCACCTTTTGAACAACACCTTACCCCACTAACGCCGCCATCTTGGAGTAACGATGGTCATATTGAATACTTTTTAGGTACTGATGATTTAGGGCGAGATATTCTCTCTCGTCTTTTATATGGTGCACAAATTACCTTTGGATACACGGTCCTGATTACACTTGCAGCAGCAGTGGTTGGCATATTAATTGGTGCTGCAGCAGGAATGACTCAAGGTGTAAAATCAAGCATTTTAAATCACTTACTTGATACTGTTCTATTTATCCCGTCACTGTTATTGGCGATTATTCTTGTTGCGTTTATGGGGGCAAGCCAAACAACCGTATTAATCTCTATTTGGTTAGCTTTAATCCCTCGATTTATTCGTTCAACCTATACCGCCGTTCATGAAGAGATAGAAAAAGACTACACGGTAGCGGCAAAACTCGATGGTGCGAGTAGTTTTTATATATTCTACCACTCAATTTTGCCGAATATTCTTCCCGCTATTGCAACCAATGCAACTCGCGCTTTTTCTATTGCCATTTTAGATTTTTCTGCCCTTGGATTTTTAGGATTAGGGGCACAGTCACCCTCTCCTGAATGGGGAACGATGTTGGGAGATTCGATTGAACTAGTCTACAACGCACCTTGGACTGTCACGCTTCCGGGCTTTAGTATTATGCTTACAGTTTTAGTGATTAATTTAGTCGGTGACGGGATTCGTCAGGCAATTAATGCAGGAACAGATTAATGCCATTATTAGATATTAAACATTTAACGATTGAAATTGATACCCCACAAGGTCGAGTCAAAGCGGTCGACCGAGTAAGTTTAACCCTTGCTGAAGGGGAAATTCGTGGCCTAGTGGGTGAATCAGGTTCAGGTAAAAGTCTGGTTGCCAAAGCGATTGTTGGTATTACTAAAGATACTTGGAAGGTAACAGCTGATCGCATGCAGATCGGTAATATTGATCTATTAAAATTGTCAGCCAGAGAACGTCGTAAAGTTGTTGGTCGTGAAATGGCCATGATTTTCCAAGAAGCTTCATTAACGTTAGATCCTTCAGAGAAGATCCTTGAACAGTTAGAAGAATCAATTCCTATTTCTGTATTTAAAGGAAAATGGTGGCAACGTTGGCGCTGGCGGCGTCGACAAGCCATTACTTTGCTCCATAAGGTAGGGATAAAAGATCATAAGAGCATCATGAATAGCTACCCTTATGAATTAACTGAGGGACAATGTCAGAAAGTCTGTATCGCGATGGCAATCGCTAACCGTCCTCGCCTATTAATTGCTGATGAACCAACCAATGACCTCGATGCGCTGACTCAAAGTCAGATTTTTCGTTTATTAAGTAATATGAATCAACTTAATAATACTGCAATATTGTTGATCAGCCATGATTTAACCGCCGTGACTCACTGGGCAGATCGAATTACCGTGATGTATTGTGGCCAATCCGTAGAGTCGGGAAATAGAGAACAGTTAGTCAATAATACTCGCCACCCTTATACCGCTGCGTTATTGGCGGCCAATCCTGATTTTGATAATGAAACAGAGATTGTCCATAAATCAAAGTTACCAACACTGCCGGGGTCTATTCCTCCCTTGCAACATTTACCTATCGGTTGTCGCTTAGGACCTCGTTGCCCTTATGCACAACGAAAATGTGTTGAGGTTCCTTACCGCGTGATAGATAAGAATCACAAGTATAGTTGCCATTTTCCACTCAATATGGAGGCTGAAAAATGAGTGCATTACTTGAAGTTGAAAACTTAGCCAAAGACTACCATTATCGATCGGGTCTCTTCCATCGTCGAGTGATTCAAGCGGTGAAGCCCCTCTCATTCTCTCTCAATGCAGGAGAGACCATCGCGCTGATAGGTGAAAATGGCTCAGGTAAATCTACCTTGGCAAAAATGTTAAATGGCATGGTTGATCCAAGTTCAGGATCGATTAAAGTAAATGGCGAGAGGCTTCATCCTAAGGATTATAGTACTCGTTGCAAACTGATCAGAATGATCTTTCAAGATCCCAATACATCACTAAACCCAAGACTACGTATTGGGCAAATACTGGAAGGCCCACTCAAAAGAAATACCAATATGTCACCTCATGATAGAGAGCGTCGTATCGCGGCAACCTTAAAGCGAGTTGGATTATTGGAAGAGCATGCTTACTTTTATCCTCAAATGCTGGCAACAGGACAAAAGCAACGTATAAATTTAGCTCGAGCTCTAATATTACAACCTTGTATTATCGTTGCTGATGAAGCATTTAATGGCTTAGATATGTCAATTCGATCGCAGATACTCAACTTACTGTTAGAGCTGCAAGAAGAGATGGGGCTGGCTTATGTCTATGTATCTCAACACCTTGGTTCAGTAAAACATATATCAGATAAAGTTTTGGTGATGCAAAACGGTCATGTTGTGGAACAAGGAGAGACACGAGATATTTTTGCAAACCCTCAACATAAGCTCACTCAGAAATTGATTCAAAGTCATTTTTCTCCGCCAACCAGAGATAATAAAAAGCAAATTCGTCGAGATATGTATACGCCTAAAATCGAAATCTAGAGAGGTATAAAGAATAGGGCGTAGAGAATAATAAGTAAGAAATAACAAGTAGAGTTAGGAGCTAATCTCTCCTCCTCAACTCTACTTATTAAAACTTTAAAGATGATTAAAGTGCGGCGAGCTGTTGGTTGATTGTTGCCAGTACTTTATTAGGTTGTTCTGATTGAGTAATCGGGCGTCCAATCACTAAATAATCAGAACCTGCAGTAACCGCTTCAACCGGTGTCATAATTCGACGTTGATCACCACTATCACTTCCTGCTGGACGGATCCCCGGAGTTATCAATTGGAAATCTGCGCCTAATTCCGCTTTTAATAGTGAAGATTCATGGGCAGAACAAACCACACCATCTAACCCACTATTTTTAGTTAATGTCGCCAGATTCATAACTTGCTGCGCAGGCGTTACTTGAATACCAAGACCTTGCAAGTCTGACTGCTCCATACTGGTTAAAACCGTTACAGCAATTAATAGCGGGCGTTGTTCACCATAAGGCTGTAGCGCCTCTCTTGCTGCAACCATCATCCGCTCTCCGCCACTCGCATGTACATTGACCATCCATACACCTAGCTCTGCAGCAGCCGCCACCGCTTTTGCCGTTGTATTCGGAATATCGTGGAATTTTAAATCAAGAAAAACAGAAAAACCACGTTGATGTAATTGTCTTACAAATTCAGGCCCATAAAGAGTAAACATCTCCTTACCTACCTTTAAACGGCAGCTTTTAGGATCAATGCTATCGACAAACTGTAGTGCCTCATTTTGGTTATCATAATCTAAGGCAACAATAATTTTAGAATTATTCAATTTATTCATCCTTCTTTAACAACTGAATTTACGTCTTTATTTTTAATGTATCTTTACTTTAAGAACTAAATGTTATGCGCTTAATTTAAATTCTTTACTCGCCATCTAATCCTCGAATTGGCTTTACTGTTCCCCAGCCTTTACAAGATGGGCAGTGCCAATAAAGAGAGCGAGTTGAAAATCCACATTTAACACACCGATAATGTGGCTTGATTTTTAATTGCTCTCCAACAAGTTTTCGTAACGTGGTTAAGCTTTCTTTTGCTCGACCATCTTCCGCCTCTTCCAAATGATAATCCATCAAATGATAGAAGCCTTTCATTGTTGGGTTTTTGACTAACTGCTTAGTTAAAAAGCTCTGAGCAACACCAACCCCTTGGGTGTGATCAATCATCTCTGCAAGTTGTAATTCAGCGGTTGCTCCAGCTTTTCCATCAATACAGCGTTGCAGGAATTTAATATATGCCAACTCTTTATCCATCTTGGCATAACAGATCTCAATCAATGGTAATGCTTCACTAATAAACTCTTTATTTAACTCTAAAATCGGCTCTAAGTATTTTAATGCTAATTTAAAATCTTGATTATCAATCGCTAATTGCGCAGAAATAAGTGCAGCACGCACACACGCTTTATCGCTATTTATCGCTTTCTTTAAACGCTGCTTCGCTTGTGGGATATCATTGACATCTAAGCTTTGAATGGCAAGCTCGCAATAAAAGTGAGCGATATCCATTTTTAAAGCACTTTGCCCTAATTTAATGAGCTTATTGGCTACCTCAATAGCTTTGTCCCAATCGCGCATTTGTTGATAAATAGTCAGAAGTTGTTGAAGAGAAGATTTTTGATGTTCGGGCTCATCGACAAGCTGATCGAGAATAGAGACCGCTCGATCGAAAAATCCAGCAACAAAGTAGTCTTTTGCTAACTGTTCTAAAGCTAGGTTTTTTTCATCAATAGAGAGGTTGGTACGTGCTATTAGATTTTGATGAAGTTTAATCGCACGATCGACCTCACCTCGGCTTCGAAAAAGATTTCCAAGTGCCAAGTGAGTATCAATAGTTTCACTATCGACCTGAAGAAGATCGATAAAGTGATCAACAGCCTTATCAGCTTGATCAGACAATAGTAGGTTTAAACCTGCCACATATTGTCTAGACATGTGATTAGACTGCTGTTCTTTTTTCTGATGAGCACTTCGGTAACCCATATACCAACCGTATGCGGCAGCAATAGGTAACAGAAGAAATAACAGCTCTAGCATTTAACGGTTAACCTTTTACCGCCGGTTCAGTACGTAAAGTATCGATCTCTTTTTGTTGTTTTAATACTTTTTTACTTAAGCGACGACGATCATATCTTGCTTTGAGATAAAGTAGGCCACATAAAATGCCTCCAAGAACGAAGCCACTACCAAATGCACCACCTAATAAAGTCGATAATTGGAAGTCACCTTGAGCAAACAGGTAATTAAAATTCACCAGCTCTTGATTTTGAGAACCTAGAGCTAGGGCTATAACAAAAATGGCAGTTAAAATTATGATGCCTAAGATTTTCACTATAAATTCCTCTTTTTTTAATAACTCTAAGATTATGCAGTAAATCCGAGTTTCACACTACGATTTTTCATCAAAATATTTTTTTAAAGCAAAAACTCTTATCTATATCAAATTCAGTCCACTAAAAATGGGATTTTTAAGCAAAAAAAAACGACATGCAATTGCATGTCGTTTTTATTCTAACAGTGTTTAGCGATTATACACGTCTACACGTTCGCGTAATTCTTTACCTGGCTTAAAGTGAGGGACGTATTTACCATCTAACTCAACTTTTTCACCCGTCTTAGGATTACGACCTACACGAGGTGCTCGATAATGTAGAGAGAAACTACCAAAACCGCGGATCTCAATACGTTCATTACCGTCTAAGGTTGAAGCCATCTGCTCAAGAATTTCTTTTACAGCGTCATCAATTTGCTTAGTTGATAAATGTGGTTGTTGAGTACATAGTCGTTCAATTAATTCTGACTTGGTCATAGACCCTCCGTTTATTTAGCCTGTTACATTCAGTATAATCGCATTAGGGGAATTTTCTTCCCCTAAACACAAATTATTCGCTTTTTGCTGCTTTAAATGCGTCAGCCATAGCGTTGCCGAATGAACTTTCATCTTTCTTGTTCAGGCTAGCCATTGCTTCTTGCTCTTCAGCTTCATCTTTCGCACGGATAGATAAGTTGATTACGCGGTTCTTACGATCAACGCCAGTGTACTTAGCTTCAACTTCGTCACCAACATTTAGGATAAGAGCTGCATCTTCAACACGGTCACGTGATACTTCAGAAGTACGGATGTAACCTTCAACACCTTCACCTAGCTCAACAGTTGCGCCTTTAGCGTCTACTGCTGTTACCTTACCTTTAACAAGAGCATTTTTCTTGTTGTCAGCTAGGTAGCTATTGAACGGGTCGTCTTCCATCTGCTTAACACCAAGTGAGATACGCTCACGCTCAGCATCAACCTGTAGTACAACAGCTGAAATTTCGTCGCCTTTCTTGAATTCGCGAACAGCATCTTCACCTGTAGCATTCCAAGAAATGTCAGATAGGTGAACAAGACCGTCAATACCGCCTTCAAGACCGATGAAGATACCGAAATCAGTGATAGACTTGATCTTACCAGTTACGCGATCACCCTTGTTTTGGGTTTCTGCGAATGACTGCCAAGGGTTCAGTTTACACTGCTTAAGGCCTAGAGAAATACGACGGCGTTCTTCGTCAATCTCAAGAACCATAACTTCAACTTCATCACCTACGTTAACAACTTTAGATGGGTGAATGTTCTTGTTAGTCCAATCCATTTCAGATACGTGTACTAGACCTTCAACGCCTTCTTCGATTTCTACGAAGCAGCCGTAATCAGTTAGGTTAGTTACGCGACCAGAAAGTCTTGCACCTTCAGGGTAACGCTTAGCGATTGATACCCATGGATCTTCACCAAGTTGCTTAAGACCAAGAGATACACGAGTGCGCTCGCGATCAAACTTAAGAACTTTAACGTTGATTTCGTCACCAACATTAACGATTTCACTTGGGTGCTTAACGCGTTTCCAAGCCATATCAGTGATGTGAAGTAGACCGTCAACACCGCCAAGATCAACGAATGCACCGTAGTCAGTAAGGTTCTTAACGATACCTTTAACTTCCATGCCTTCTTGTAGTGATGCAAGAAGTTCGTCACGCTCAACACTGTTTTCAGATTCGATAACAGCACGACGAGAAACAACAACGTTGTTGCGCTTCTGATCAAGCTTGATTACTTTGAACTCTAGCTCTTTACCTTCAAGGTGCAGAGTATCACGTACTGGGCGAACATCTACCAATGAACCAGGTAGGAACGCACGGATGCCGTTAAGTTCTACGGTGAAACCACCCTTAACTTTACCGTTGATAACACCAGTAACTGTTTCAGCTTCTTCGTATGCTTTTTCAAGAAGAATCCAAGCTTCGTGACGCTTAGCTTTTTCACGAGAAAGTTGAGTCTCACCGAAACCATCTTCAACAGCATCAAGAGCTACATCAACTTCAGAACCAACTTCAACTTCAAGTTCGCCTTGAGCGTTCTTGAACTGTTCTGCTGGTACAGCTGATTCAGATTTAAGGCCTGCGTCAACAAGAACGAAACCGTTCTCGATAGCAACAACAGTACCTTTTACAATAGCACCTGGGCGTGTTTCAATTTCGTTTAGCGACTCTTCAAAGAGTTGAGCAAAAGATTCAATCATATTAATCTTCATAAGTTAAACTACCATGGGTATCCTACCGCATGGGGTTGATAAAAAAGTCGGAATGCAATCCTTGCGACCAACGCCGTTATACGAAAGAATTAACGTATAACTAGCTTTTCAGTAATATATTCATATGCCTGATTCACCACCTCTTCAATAGAAAGTGATGTAGAATCAAGCACAAGAGCGTCATCAGCAGGACGTAATGGAGCAACCGCGCGATTGCGGTCACGAAAATCACGTTCTTGGATTTCACTCAGAAGTTCGTCAAATTTACCATCAAAGCCTTTCGCTTGCAACTGCTTCAAGCGTCTATCGGCTCTTTCTTCTGCACTAGCATCGAGAAATATTTTCGCCGTTGCGTTAGGGAAGACTACCGTTCCCATGTCGCGACCATCAGCAACAAGGCCTGGTTCCATAGCAAATGCTTGCTGTCGTTCAAGCAATGCAGATCGAACTAAAGGAAAGGCTGCAACCTTAGATGCCGTCATACCGACTTTTTCGGTACGAAGCGTCCTTGAAACATCTTCACCCTCTAAAATAACTTTAACTAAATCGCCTTCCGCCACAAACTCAACATTGAGATTTTGAGCCACTGGAACCAGCGAAGCTTCATCTTCAAGGTCAACTTGCTGGTTTAATGCAGCTAGCGACAACACACGATAAATAGCACCAGAGTCGAGTAATTTCATCCCCAACTTATCAGCTAATAACATACATAAGGTTCCCTTCCCGGCGCCACTCGGGCCATCTACCGTAATTACCGGTGCATTAGAGGACATATTTTTCTCCAGCAAAGTGTTGATTATTTAATCTGCAAATTTTTATATTTCCAGATTATACTCGAAAAATGACGGGTTCGCGGAAATTAATTTTTTGTGATTATTTGCTATTTACAGGCCGATCACTATAGAATCGCCGCCTCATCTACACCATTTGGTGGTGTAGCCTGACTTACAATCAGATATAAGAAGATAAAAAATGACTTTTACACCTGAATTACTCTCTCCTGCTGGTAGCCTTAAAAATATGCGTTACGCCTTTGCTTATGGTGCTGATGCCGTTTATGCAGGACAGCCACGTTATAGCCTTCGTGTGCGTAATAATGAGTTTAACCACGAAAATTTACAGATTGGTATTAATGAAGCGCATGCTCTAGGTAAAAGACTTTATGTTGTTTGTAATATCCAACCGCATAACTCAAAACTAAAAACCTTCATTCGTGATCTTAAACCAATCGTAGAAATGGGTCCAGACGCACTGATTATGTCTGACCCAGGCCTAATTATGATGGTTCGTGAAAACTTCCCTGACATGCCAATCCATTTATCCGTTCAAGCTAATGCGGTTAACTGGGCAACAGTAAAATTTTGGTCAACGCAAGGTATTGAGCGTGTCATTCTTTCTCGTGAACTATCATTAGAAGAAATCCAAGAAATCCGCGAAAAATGCCCTGAAACAGAGATTGAAATCTTTGTTCACGGTGCGCTTTGTATGGCGTATTCAGGTCGCTGCCTACTTTCTGGTTATATCAATAAACGTGATCCAAACCAAGGTACTTGTACTAACGCATGTCGTTGGGATTACAAAGTTCACAAAGCAGAAGAGAACGATGCAGGTCAAATCGTTGAAGTTCAAGAAGCAGTCAAAACTGTTGAGCCAACGCTGGGTGTTGGTGCACCGAGTGATGAAGTGATCCTACTTGAAGAAGGTAAACGTCCTGGTGAAATGATGGCAGCTTACGAAGATGAACATGGTACTTATATCATGAACTCTAAAGATCTTCGCGCAATTCAACATGTTGATCGCTTAACTAAGATGGGTATCCACTCACTAAAAATTGAAGGGCGTACTAAGTCATTTTATTACTGTGCGCGTACTGCTCAAGTATATCGTAAAGCAATCGATGATGCCGTTGCAGGTAAACCATTCGATGAGAGCCTAATGTCAACACTAGAGAGCCTTGCTCACCGTGGTTATACTGAAGGTTTCTTACGTCGTCACACTCATGACCAATACCAAAACTACGATTATGGTTACTCGATCTCTGAACAGCAGCAGTTCGTGGGTGAATTTACAGGCAACCGTAAAGGCGATTTAGCTGAAGTTGAAGTGAAAAACAAATTTATCATTGGTGACAGCTTAGAACTGATGACTCCACAAGGTAACATTGTCTTCCCATTAGAAACAATGGAAAACCGTAAAGGTGAAATCGTTGAATCAGCCAAAGGTAATGGACACTTTGTCTTTATCCCGGTTCCAAACGATGTTGATCTTGAGTATGCGCTTCTAATGCGTAACTTGAATACAGGTCAAGATACTCGTAATCCGCACGGAAAATAATAAAACAGAAATAAGCTAAAATTCGTTTTTCAGTAAAGCCTAATAATATTTATTAATAAACATCGAGTCCGTTTTATTAATGAAACAATTATTAGGCTTTTTTCTTTTAAAAGATTAAATATGATTATTAATCAACGTATTTATGGCTACTAAATCTGAAATTCATGTTTAACTTTACGGTGTTTCACGCCACACGTATGTTAAATATCATTCATAAGGATTTAGTATGAAAAGTTCACTCTTAGCCGTGACATTAATGGCTCTCTTATCAACAACCAGTTACGCCAATCCAGCTAATAATCAAAACGACAATAGTCAGGCGGCCGTCAAACTTACCGCGGCAAAAAAAACACAAACCACAGATAAAAGAGATGAAGACGGACTCACTGATCTCTTCACTTCAGCTCAACAAGACGCGATTGCTCAAATAGCGACCGAATACCTAATCAATAATCCTGAATTCCTCGTTAAAGCCAGTAATAACTTGCGAAAAAAAGAGGCTGAGAAAAAAGCCGTTCAACAGAAGCAGAAAGTTCAACTATTTAAAGATATGCTACTTAATGACAAAGAGACCCCTTATAAGGTAGAAAAAGGAAGCTCAGAAGAGAGTACCAATGTCGCTGTCATTAAATTTCTTGATTATCAATGTTCTTACTGTATTAAATCGGTACCGATTGTCGATAACATTCTAGCTGCCAATAAAAACGTTAAATTGATCATTAAAAATTACCCCGTTCTAGCTGGACGATCTCCTCTTTCAACGACATTAGCTCAAGCCAGTTTAGAAGCTTATAAACAAGGAGGTGTGGAAGGTTTTACACTATATCATGATAAAATCATGGCATTAAAACTTGCCAATACACCAGTGAATGAAGCTGAAATTCAAACAGCAATGGAAACCTCTAATCTCATCTATTCCCCAGAAGCACTAAAAAATTGGGCTAGTGAGATCAATCAAAACAACCAGATAGCAAAAGCGCTCTATTTTTCTGGAACTCCGGCTTATATCATTATGCCATTGAAAAATATTACATTTGAAAATACAACGATTATTCCGGGCTTTGCAACCCAAACTCAACTACAACAAGCGATCAAAAAAGCGACACCGCAGAAAACGACTAACTCTGCCGTTACCTTTACCCAAAGTAAGCATGAACCACAAAAAGGGGTTCGCGTTCAATTTAAAGATGGCGTAAAAATTATTCCAATGACGCCTGCGAAAGCAACCTATCAACAAGCTAAGCCCGAAAATAAGCCACAGCAGCAACCACAATCGAAACCAGTTAAAATAGAAAAACCGATCCCAATGACAGAACAATTAAAACGTCAAGTTGATAAAACAGGCATCAAGTTAGCAAACTGATCATAGCTAATTTAACATTTAGAGTTACTGGTATACCCAAAGTAATTGGCGTTGCTAGTAGACGGTAAGTGAATGAGGCCCCATGAGTCTAGGTTTTCTATATGATTGGGGCGAATGAATATAACCAACAACCTAGCTGCATCAGGTAAACAGAAAATACATTTATTGATAACTCTATCTCATAAGTAAATAAAATTAGATATTGGGTTAAGTTATTCAAAGCATGGTTAATCACGCTAGATGTTACTTTCAAAGGCACTCAGAGTGTTCTATAATAAATTAAATATCATACAATTATCTTGATATATCATCTGCACTCCTATCTAATTTGGATATTATGAATTACTCCCAACAGCTAAACCAACTTGCTCTTTATGCTCTGCTTCATATGAATAGTTTGCGAGTAACCACGTCTAAATATAATACAATTACAGCAACAAATACCCTGATAATAAAATACTTAAAAAAGCAGCAGCTAAATCAAAAATACAACTTAATTAATAAAGATATTAAAAAATTAATTAAAAAAGGACGTCATGGATCCATTAATTTAGAGCAACGCCTAAATGAAATTTTAACCATGAGTTTTTCATCAGGAAAGACCGATGTCGAACTGTTTGTTACATTAGTGCAAGAGATTGAGTCAGACCTGTCGGTCGCAGTTAACTATTTCGATCAAGCCAGCCAATCCTTATCTCATACTCAAGATGATAAAACGATTTTTATCTATGTCGATGAACTTACGGCTGCTTTTGACGGTAAAATAATGGTTAAACCTCTTACATTCATCTTTACCAGTTCACTAACTAGGCAGCAACAGTTAGTTGATTTGATGGAAGAGTCACCATTCTTTAGCTCAACGATAAAATCTCAATCATCACAACGCATTGCTCTCTCTATCTTCGTTGTCTCTTAATCAACTATTTCATTCAAACCATTAGAAATATTCTCAAACGTATGATTTTCATTGTTAATAAAAAAGCCCTTCTTGATTAGCTTAACGAACTAAATTACGATAGATGTATTATATGATTAGGGTAAATGAGTACTATCGTTACGACTAT
The DNA here is from genome assembly GCF_021513135.1 of Vibrio sp. SS-MA-C1-2. Taxonomy (NCBI): domain Bacteria; kingdom Pseudomonadati; phylum Pseudomonadota; class Gammaproteobacteria; order Vibrionales; family Vibrionaceae; genus Vibrio; species Vibrio sp. SS-MA-C1-2. Next base: position 1,418,192 of record NZ_CP090981.1, on the reverse strand, counting down.
ACCCAAAATAATTGGAGTTGCTCGTCGGCGGCAAGTGAATGAGTATAGCCAACAATCTAGCAACTTCAAGTAAGAAGGGCATTAAGTCTGCCTTATCACCTCAAGTAAAGGGTATTAAACCCTTATCAGGACAACGAAAGAGGAGTAATATTTTATGATTATCAAAAAATTAGCTCTCTCAATAACGGTTCTATTCATCACGGCTTTCTTGACATTACTTGCGATTGATAGAGCATTTAGCTGGCAATCCTCAGAGAAGATCTATACCGATATAAATACACTTCCTTCTCGTCCTGTTGCATTGATATTAGGAACCAGTAAATATGTAAAAGGTGGAAATATTAATGCCTATTATTACTACCGAGTAAAAACTGCCACTGATCTTTATAAAGAAAAAAAGGTAAATTATCTACTATTGAGTGGTGATAATGCCCATCGCTCATATAATGAACCCTGGACAATGAAACGAGATTTACTAAAAGCGGGAATTCCCGAGCAAGCGATCTATTTAGATTATGCAGGGTTTCGTACTTTAGATTCGATAGTAAGAGCAAAGCTAGTATTCCAAAGTAATAACTTTATTATCGTGACTCAACGCTTTCATTGTGAGAGAGCTCTTTTTATTGCTAAGCACCGAGATATCGATGCTATTTGTCTTGCGGTTCCAGGCCCACAAGGTTCTTCTGGGTTAAAGGTTAGAATTCGTGAAGTTTTTGCCCGAATTAAAGCAATTCTCGATATTTATATCCTCAATCAACAACCTAAATTCTTAGGTCCTAGTGAACCAATTGGTCAACAACCTCAATAGATACTCTTTTATCTATTATTTTCTTCGCATAACACTTTTCACTTATCTTTCACCTTTCACACCAATAATAATTTTCCAATTTTTATTTTATCCACCCAGATCACGTTTATTAATACCATACAACTTATAATACAAAACAATCACATAGATGTGACAAGACAATAATTTTATAGCAACAAATAGAACCAAGAAATACAGACTAGTTCGATCTGGCATTTAATTTAACGAATAATAAAAAGGAATGTTTATGCAATCATCACCAACTCCCACAACAACAAAAGAGTGGTTTTTACAAAAAAACACCTTAATCTTTCTTGCTGACTGTTTACTGTTGATTATTCTATTAACAACACTGCCTTTTGAGCCAGATGTCGTTAAAGGGCTAAGTATTTTAGTCTTTGTTGCTATTCTTTGGTTAACCGAGGCAATTCATGTCAGTATCACGGCTATTTTAGTCGCAGTACTTGCCGTCGTTCTCGGAGTATTTAAAACGCCTCAAGCATTAGCAAATTTCTCCAACCCCATTATATTCCTCTTTTTAGGTGGATTTGCTCTTGCTGCGGCGCTCCATAAGCAGAAGCTTGACCAAGTTATTGCTGATAAAGTTCTGGTTGTTGCTAAAGGAAAAATGTCTGTCGCCGTATTGATGCTTTTTGCTGTCACTGCGGGTTTGTCGATGTGGATAAGTAATACGGCAACAACAGCGATGATGCTACCATTGGTATTAGGTGTTCTGAATAAAGTGGATGCTAAAAATGAACGTAATACATTAGTCTTTGTATTACTAGGAATTGCTTATTGTGCCAGTATTGGTGGAATTGCAACTATCGTTGGTAGCCCACCAAATGCGATTGCAGCAGCCGAAGTTGGCTTAACCTTTACAGAATGGATGGCATTTGGACTGCCGATATCTTTAATTCTTCTTCCTCTTGCGGTTGGCGTTCTTTACCTACTACTAAAACCAAATTTAAATCATACATTTGAATTAGACCACACTCCAATTGAATGGAATAGCCAACGTAAGATTACCCTCGCGATCTTTGCACTGACTGTTTTCATGTGGATATTTAGTAAACAGATTAATGGATTCTTAGGTGGAATTAGTAAATTCGATACTATTATTGCCCTAAGTGCCATTGTACTTTTAGGTATTGCCCGAGTCGTTGAGTGGAAAGATATTGATAAATCGACGGAATGGGGAGTTTTAATCCTATTTGGTGGAGGTATCTGTTTAAGTAATGTTTTAAAAGCGACGGGGGCGAGTCTATTTCTTGCGCAGAACTTAAGTGTATTCCTTGATCAAGCAGGGATGTTAATTACCATTATCGCCGTTGTCACCTTTGTGGTTTTCTTAACGGAATTTGCCAGTAATACCGCCAGTGCCGCGTTATTAATTCCGGTCTTTGCCACAATTGCAGAGGCGCTAGGTATCTCTCCAATTATTTTATCTGCATTAATTGCAGTGGCCGCATCTTGTGCATTTATGTTACCTGTTGCAACGCCACCAAATGCGATTGTCTTTGGTTCTGGGCACATTAAACAAAGAGAGATGATGCGTGTAGGTATCGTATTGAATGTTATCTGCATTATTGCTCTGACACTTTTTGCTTGGTTATTTTGGTAAACTAACGTCGATCTATACCTAAAATAATTGGCGTTGCTAGTCGGCGGCAAGTGAGTGAGTGAGGTCCCATGAGTATAGCTGTACTCTATGATTGGGAGAACGAGTACCGCCAACAACCTAGCGACTTCAAGTATGAAAGGTATATATGTCTAAGGTGAACGAGTACAAGCAATGCTGTAATAAACCTAAACTAGTAACTTCAAGTATGACGGGTATAAACTAGACTTAATTTTATTTAAACGAGTATCAATATGAACCAGACTAACTACTTTGCAGAAATCACAGGTTGGGGTAAGTGCCTCCCTCCAACCAAGTTATCAAATACTGAGTTAAGTACTTTTGTTGATACTTCAGATCAGTGGATTACCTCACGAACAGGGATTGAATCTCGCCGTGTTAGTCATGTTGAAACATCTGAATTAGCTTATGTCGCTGCTCAAAATGCCATCAATTGTGCAGGCATTAAAGCAGAAGAGGTGGATTTACTAATTATTGCGAGTTGCACACCAGATACCATTATTCCGAATATCGCATCAAAAGTACAAATCAAACTTGGTGCAAAAAATGCGGCGGTATTTGATCTTAATGCCGCTTGCAGTGGGTTTATCTATGGTTTAGAAGTCGCCACTCGAATGATTCAAGCGGGTAATTACCGTAACGCCATCATTGTTGGTGCCGAGCATTTAACTTGGCTCTTATGTTGGGACAAAAGAAAAACTGCGGTTCTTTTCGGAGATGGGGCTGGAGCCGTTGTCCTTAGTCGAACAGATAAACCGAGTGGTCTTTTACAAGCACAGCTAGGTTGTGATCCCTCTGGTCGAGAGTCGCTTTGTATTCCAGATTTTGGGACAGGAATGGATCGTTTTGCTAAAGATAACGGTTTATACACCTTCCAATTCAATGGCAAAGATATCTTTAAACGTGCCGTTAAAGGAATGGCAACCGCAGCTCATATTGTCTTAGAAAGAGCAAAGATAACCAATGAGGATATTGATCTCGTTCTTCCTCATCAAGCCAATAAACGGATTATCGAAGCGCTTTGTGATCATGCCAAGATTCCATTAGAAAAAGCCTTTATCAATATTCAGCAATATGGCAATACTTCGGCAGCAACAGTGCCAATTGCTTTATGTGAAGCGGCAGAACAAGGTCGAATCACACCTAATAGCAATATCCTGTCTGCCGCATTTGGTGCGGGATTAACTTGGGGAGCCGCTTATATTAAGTGGGGTGACCGAGTGATGCCTATCAACGCTGAGATTGTTGAATTACCACCGTGTGATCAAAGTGCATCAGAAATTTTAGCCGAATCTATCGCGGTTTATAGAAACCTTAAAGAGCAAGCGACTGATTAGATCAATCTCCTTCTGGCTTGACGTTATTAGGTATATAAAAAATATGAATAAGCCCGATAAATTCATCGCTATTTACAGCGTATTTATCGGGCTTATTGATCTAATTAATGGCAATATCAATTATTTATGATGACGTCTTTCAAACTCTACCATAAAGTTGACTAATGCCTGAACACCTTCAATTGGCATCGCGTTATAAATAGAAGCTCGCATTCCTCCTACCACGCGATGTCCTTTTAATGCATGAAGCCCGGACTCGGTCGCCAGCTTTAAAAATTCACCATCAAGTTCTGGATCGCTCAACTGAAAAGGGATATTCATCAACGATCGGTTATCAGAGTGGACAGAGTTATGATAGAAGTCAGAGTTATCAATATAGTGATAAAGTAAATCGGCTTTTTGCTGATTCTTCGCTTCAATAACCGGTAAACCACCCTGCTCTAATAACCATTTAAACACTTCGCCTGCTAAATACCATGCAAAAGTGGGTGGCGTATTGAACATTGACTCTTTATCAACAGCGACTTGATAGTTAAGAATGGTTGGAAGATGCTGCTGAGCTAACCCAAGAAGATCATCACGCACAATCACAATGGTTAAGCCTGCGGGACCAATATTTTTTTGTGCCCCGGCGTAGATGATGCCGTAACGACTTACATCAATCTGTCGAGATAAGATAGTTGAGGACATATCAGCAACAATCGGCTTATCTGTCACGGGAAGATCACGGATCTCAATGCCATCAATCGTTTCATTAGGGCAGAAATGAAGATAAGCCCCTTGATCGGAAATAGGCCATTCTGAGGCAGGAAGAATCGCTTTTTTTCCATCTCTCATACAGGTGATATCGCTGCGAATGGGGGTGCAATATTTTTCTGCTTCGATGATTGCACTATGAGCCCAGAAGCCGCCATCCATATAATCTGCACATTGTTTATCACCCAGAATATTCATTGGTACAGCGGCAAACTGTGCTCTTGCTCCACCTTGAAAAAATAGCACACGATAATTATCAGGAATCGAAAGCAGAGTTCGAAGATTTTGTTCCGACTCTTCAGCCACCTTCATAAAAGGTTGGCTACGGTGGGAGATCTCCATCACCGATGTTCCTAAACCTTGCCAATTAACTAACTCTTTTTGAGCTTGTGCCAAAACAGCACTCGGTAGCATTGCGGGTCCTGCGCTAAAGTTATATACCTTGTCCATTGTTTATTCTGCTCCTATTTGTTAATTATTGCCTTTATTGAGTCTACCACGCTTTAATGAATATAAAACCTTGAATTCAACTTGTTAATTCGTTAGTTAAAGCGGCTAAGTTGTGGGTTATACTCATAGAACTTATTTCACTGCCGCTTACTCGGCGTTTCAATTATTTGGGATGTACTCTTTTGCTTGTCGCAGAACTGACTCTGATTTGCTACACTTGCCGCCTATTTTTGCTATAGGTTTGCTGATAATGTCTAACTCCATCCCCTCTTTTGACTCTCTAGGTTTAAGTTCTCAACTACTGGAAAATATTACTCAAGCAGGATTTAAAGTACCAACTGAAATTCAACTTACAGCTATTCCTCATGTATTTTCTCATCATGACCTTTTAGCCGGTGCACAAACAGGAACAGGAAAAACAGCCGCTTTTGGATTACCAATGATCCAAATGCTTGCACAACTTAACCAGCAAGAAGAGAATCAATCAACGCTAAAAAATCGAGTTCAAGGCCTTATTTTAGTACCAACCAGAGAACTGGCTCAGCAGGTTTACGATAGTCTAAAAACCTATTGTGGTGAAATCGAGCTGATCATTGAAGTTGCTTACGGCGGAACTAGCCTGAATGTCCAGAAGTCACGACTACGTCAAGGTGCAGATATTCTAGTGGCAACACCAGGACGACTAATCGACCATATCTTTACCAAAACCATTTCACTTGCTGAGCTAAAGATGTTGGTCATTGATGAAGCTGACCGTATGTTAGATATGGGATTCCTTCCTGATATTCAACGTATTATGCAGCGCCTTCCTAAACAGCGTCAGACCCTATTCTTCTCTGCGACCTTTGAAGAACAGATCAAAAAATTAGCTTATAAGATCTTAGATAACCCTAAAGAAGTTCAAGTTTCACCGCAAAACAGTACGGCAGATACTGTCTCTCATATTGTGTATCCTGTCGACAGAAAAAGAAAATCAGAGCTTCTGGCCTACCTGATTGGATCAAGAAATTGGCAACAAGTTCTGGTCTTTACAAAAACAAAACAAAGTACTGATGCGTTAGTCAAAGAGTTGAAATTAGATGGCATCAAAGCCGCCTCTATTCATGGTGATAAAAGCCAAGGCGCACGCCAGAAGGCATTGGATGATTTTAAGTCAGGAAAAGTTCGTGCACTTATCGCCACGGATGTTGCTGCCCGAGGTATTGATATTATTGAGCTAGAACATGTGATTAATTATGATCTGCCTTATAAAGCTGAAGATTATATCCATCGTATTGGACGTACAGGGCGAGCAGGAAAAGCTGGGAATGCGGTTTCCTTTATGGCTCATCATGAAGAGTATTTGCTAAAAGCTATCGAAGATCTATTAGAGAAACCTTTACCACAAGAGTGGTTAAAAGGGTTTGAGCCAAGTTTACTCGAAGATATCGTGGAAGAAACCGAGCAGCCACGCCGTAAATTAAGCCGTTCTGAAGAGAAACGAAAAATGAAAGCGAAACTCAATATTCATAAGAATCGTGGCAAGAAAGCCAAGAGATAAGCAGATAAATAAAAAACCCGATGGTTAACGAGAAAGAGGTTAACATCGGGTTTTTTATACTTTGTAACGTTGAAAATGTCTAACGTCTATACCCTTCTGACTTAAAGTTGCTAGGTTGTTGGCGATATTCATTCACCCCAATCATATAGAAAACCTATACTCATGGGCCTCACTCACTTGCTGTCGACTAGCTACGCCAATGACTTTAGGTATAAATCAGTTTAAAGATTTGAAATACACTTTTGATTGAAGAACAAGTGGCAATCGTCAACCTGGAAGCTTAAAGAGATCTTATCACCACGACCAACCTCTTTATCACCAGACACATGAACTTTAAAGTTTTCTTGCCCACCAACACGACCGAATAGATAAGTACTCGCCCCTAAACGCTCAACCGCATCCGTCACAAACTCTAACTTTTGCTCACCTTCACCATTCACTTCCATATGTTCAGGACGTAAACCAAACATCACTCGATCACCATTTGAAAGCGCCGTAGCATCAACAGGAATGGTCACCACTTGTTGATCAGGTAATTGAACTGTCGCAGTATTGCCGCTGATTTCAACCACCGTTGCGGGTAACATATTCATTTTTGGTGAACCAATAAATCCAGCGACAAATTCATTCGCCGGACTATTATAAAGCTCTAAAGGTGAACCGACTTGCTCAATTCGACCATCACGTAATACCACAATCTTATCCGCTAAGGTCATCGCCTCAACTTGATCATGGGTAACATAAACCATGGTTGTTGCAAGCTCACGGTGAAGACTTGAAATCTGCAAACGCATATCGACACGCAGTTCTGCATCCAAGTTAGACAATGGCTCATCAAATAGGAATACTTTAGGATCACGAACAATTGCTCGACCTATTGCAACACGTTGACGCTGACCACCTGACATATCTTTTGGCTTACGATCCATCAATTTTTCAAGTTGCAGTGCCGTTGCAGCACGAGTGACTCGTTGTTTAATTTCATCTTTCGGGAAGCCATTCATTTTCATCCCAAAGCCCATGTTCTCTTCCACTGTCATATGTGGATACAGCGCATAAGATTGGAATACCATCGCAATACCACGTTCAGCGGGATCAACATGGTTAACGACTTTATTATCAATCTCTAATTCACCATCAGTGATCTCTTCAAGACCGGCTACTAGTCGCAATAACGTTGACTTACCACAACCTGATGGTCCAACAAAGACCACAAACTCGCCATGTTTAATATCGAGATCTACACCATGGATTACTGTGGTATCACCGTAACTTTTTACCACATTTGAAAGTTTAATATCCGCCATGATTATTACCTTAAATTCCTAAATTTTCATCTTTTGCTCTTTATTCAAAAAATTAATAAGCAAAAGGAATCGTTATTTTTTCTCACGCCTTATCGACGCGAGCATATTTAATTTTTTATTCGACTATTTAACTGAGCCCGTCATCCCGGCAACAAACTGTTTCTGCATTAAGAAGAACACAGCCAGTGTCGGTATTGTTGCTATTACTGTTCCTACCATAATCATGCCAAAATCAGGGAAATAGGCAGAAGATAGAGAAGATAGCACTAAGTTAATGGTTTTTAGCTCAGCCGATTGCAATACAATCAATGGCCATAAAAATGCATTCCATGACGCCATAAAGACAATAATAAATGCGGCTGCATAGGTCGTTTTCATCACAGGCATATAGATATAAAGATAAATTTTCCAATCTTTAACACCATCAACTCGTGCTGCATCAATCAATTCTGCAGGGAATGCTTTAGTACACTGTCTAAAGTAAAAGACAATAAATACTGAAGCAATTGTTGGCAACATAACCGCTAAATGGGTATCTAATAAGCCAATTTTTGCCATTAAGGTAAACAGTGGAATCATCAGCGCCGCAAATGGGATCATCATGGTCAATAACATCGCGCCATAGACACGGTCACGATTTTTGCTTTTATAAACTTCAAATCCATAACCTGCCATTGAAGAGATCAGCAGTGTGAAAATGGTGCTAATAATCGCAATTTTAGAGGTGTTATAGAAAATAGTGCCCAAATCAACTTGTTGGCTTAATCGGGTAATATTCTCAATTAATTGGTCACCAAAGGTAAACTTACCCGTATTGATATCCGTTGTTGTATTGGTGCTTGATACAACCATCCAATAAAATGGGAACAGTGAAATCACAGACATCCCAATTAAGAACAGATACATACAAATGCGAGAGATTCGATTCTTATTATTCATGCTTATTTATCCTTCGCGACTTTGAATTGAAGTAATGCTAAAACAGCAGCAAAGAAAACAATCACATAAGAAACCGTTGATGCATAACCAAAGTTTGGTACAAACTTAAATGAAAGATCATAGATGTACATCGAAAGTGTCATTGTCTCATTTGCAGGGCCACCTTGAGTAATATTCATCACTTCATCAAATAGCTGCAGTGTCCCGATCGTTGACATCACCGTGGTAAAGAGAATGACAGGTTTTAATAACGGCACGGTAATAAATAGAAATTGTTTTAGAGGGCTAACACCTTCGATTCGCGCTGCTTCATAAATCGACTTATCGATATTTTGCATCGCTGATAAATAGAAGATCATATTATAGCCAGTCCAGCGCCAAGTGATTGCGATAATAATCATCACCTTAGCCCAGAAAGGATCCGCCATCCAAGGGATCGGATCCGAAACGATGCCACTCCACATTAAGAAGGTGTTAATGATCCCTTCGTAAGCAAACATACTCTTAAATAGAATCGAGTAAGCCACTAATGAAGTGACACATGGCAGGAATATCGCTAATCTAAACAGACCGCGAAACTTTAAATTGGGTGAATTCAAGCACGATGATAAGATCAGTGAAAGTAAAATCATGATCGGCACTTGAATAATTAAAAAGATAAACGTATTAGAAAGTGCTTTTAAAAATACCGGATCATGGAACAATCGTTCTATATTGCCAAAACCGACAAACTCAACTAAGACACCACGTCCAGAATGAAGGGAGATCCAAAGTGAATTAGCTATCGGATAAAGCATAAAAACAGCCACTAACAGAACAGCAGGTAGAACAAAACCCCAACCATTAATATCATAGAAACGCTGAAAACTGTTTTTATTATTTTTTAGAGACTTTACCTTGTCTCGTTTTTCGACGCCTGTCGACATAATAAATACCAAATATAATGAAAGTGAAAAACCAATAATATTGCTTTCGATTCAAACTAAAAATAGAGGTTAAGATGAAAAGAAAGCAAATATAGTCGGTCGATTTATTGAAATACCAAATTAACGAATTTGATATTCAAGTTGTTGCTGAACAGCAGTTAGAGCTTTATCTATTGGCATGCCTTGCATAATCGCTGGGATCTGAGCAGCTAATGCCGCATCAACTTCTGCAGTAAACATCCCATAGTTAACCGCTGGGATTTGAGTCATCCATTTGCTAAAGTCAGAGTAAATTTTCTGTCCACCAAAGAACTGATCTGAATATTGGTAAGCTTCTGTTTTCTCTGCTGGCAAATACGATGCCACCGCACCACGCTCTTTTAAGATTTGATTATATAAACCAACATCTTCACCAAATGTTTTAGCAAGAAAGTCAACGGCAGTCGCTTTCTCTTTTGATGCTTCTAATACGTACCAGCTAGAGCCACCTAAGTTTGATGCATTGACGGCACCTTCGGTTTCTAAACGAGGTACTGGCGCTATTTTCCATTTACCGGCTTGATCCGTTGCAGCTGTCACTGATGGTGTAATCCAAACACCGGTGATCATTGAAGCAACATTGCCTTTATTCGCTGCACCCACCCACTCAGACCAACCGATAGTTGCACGAGTAATTCCAGTTGCGTAAAGCTGCTTATAATCCTCTAATGCTTGTTTAAGTGCAGCATTATTTTCAATATTTAACGAACCGTCATTATTAAAATACCACACACCCGCACTTTGAATCATAATGCGAATTAACCCCATATCCGATGGGTTATTACCTAACATAGAGATGCCAGTTTTTGCCTTAACTTGTTGGCCAATTTTTATAAACTCTTGCCAAGTGATATTCTCAAGATCTTCCGCTTTAAAACCAGCTTGCGCTAAAATATCGGTACGGTAATAGAGGCCAGCAACCCCTGAATCAAAAGGAACGCCGTAGTTTTCTGTCCCTACTTTTGTTAAATCAACTTTATAAGGGGCAAAATTGTCGTAATTAATTTTTCCGGAAAGAGAAGCAAATGAACCAGGATAAGATTGTAGGTATTTCTGCGCGCTATAATCCTCGATAAGGGTAATATCAGGCAGTGATGAAGTAACACCAGAAGCGAGCATGGTATGGAGTTTTTGCTCAATATTTTCACGAGCAAAATCGACAACTTTAATCTCTACATCAGGATGTGTTGCTTCGTAACGAGTCGCCGCTTCTTCCATAATTGCAACGTTAAAATTAGGATCCCACGCCCAAACAGTTATCTCTTCTGCATTTACTGTTGATGTAAAACATCCCATTGCCACAGCAGCCGTTAACAACCCTTTAGCTAGAACTTTACTCATTAATAACTCCATCCATCAATACATTCACTTAATAAGATCATCTTCATTTACATAACCTCATCTATTAATGTAAACGTTATCATTTATATTACAAGTAATGCTATGACCAATATCTCAAAAAAGAGAATAAGAACTTTAATTCATGCATTCGCTGTCTATTTTTGTAGGTTATCGCTCATTTTAGATATAAAAAATACACATAATTAAACACTATATACCTAAAATAATTGGAGTTGCTAGTAGGCGGAAAATGAGTGAGGCCCCATGAGTATAGATGTATGATTAGGGCGAACGAGTGCAACCAACAACCTAACAACTTCAATATGAAGAGTATAAATGACGTAAATACAGCGAATGACGGGCATAAAAAAAGGCTCACCTATTTCTAGGTAAGCCTTTATTCGTTACGTATTTTTATTTTTCAGTTACAACGTGATATTACTCACTGTCTGAACTTGGCTGATCTTTAGACTCATCGTCTGAAGCTTGTTCATCGTTCTCTTGTGAACTTGGTTCTTGTGATACAGCTACCGAGTTTTCTTCAGAGAGCTCTTCAGATTGATCTTCTGATAAAATCACTTCATCAGGCTCATCGATACGTTGTAAACCAACAACCAGCTCATCTTTAGTGGTTCGAATTAGCGTCACACCTTGAGTGTTACGTCCAACTTGACTCACTTCAGAAACACGAGTACGAACAAGTGTGCCACCATTAGTAATCATCATGAACTCATCGCCTTCGTCAGCTTGGATTGCGCCAACAACACGACCATTACGCTCACTTACCTTAATAGAGACAACACCTTGAGTTGCACGCCCTTTCTCTGGATATTCGCTTAACACGGTACGCTTACCATAACCATTCTCTGTAACAGTTAGAATATCGCCTTCACTGTTTGGAATGATTAAAGAGACAACGCTATCGGTCTCATTAAGCTTCATACCACGAACACCTGCTGCTGTACGTCCCATTCCACGAACATGCGATTCAGCAAAACGCACCACTTTACCAGCTTCAGAGAACAGCATGATATCGTTTTCACCATTGGTAATATCAACACCAATCAGCTCATCATCATCACGTAAGTTAACCGCAATAATACCGGCACTACGCTGGTTACTAAATGCAGTTAATGGCGTCTTCTTCACGGTACCGTGAGCGGTTGCCATAAAGACGAACTTATCTTCTTCATACTCTTTAACCGGAAGAATTGCGGTAATACGCTCATTTTCTTCAAGAGGAAGTAGATTAACAATTGGCTTACCGCGTGCAGTTCGACTTGCTAATGGTAATTGATACACCTTCATCCAATACATACGTCCACGGCTTGAGAAGCAGAGAATCGTATCGTGAGTATTGGCAACCAGAAGTTTATCGATGAAGTCTTCATCTTTCATGCGAGTAGCAGCTTTACCTTTACCACCACGACGCTGAGCATCATAGTCGCTAAGTAACTGATACTTAACATAGCCTTCATGAGAAAGCGTGACAACCACGTCTTCTTGGTTGATCAGATCTTCAAGATCAATATCATGAGTTGCAGCAGTAATTTCAGTACGACGCGAATCGTTAAATTGCTCTTTCACCGCTTCTAACTCTTCACAAATTACTTCCATTAGACGTTCAGCACTACCTAGGATATAAAGTAGTTCTTTAATAACGTCTAAAAGACCTTTGTACTCATCAAGAATTTTCTCATGCTCAAGCCCAGTTAACTTCTGTAGACGAAGATCTAGGATTGCTTGTGCTTGTTGTTCCGTTAAGTAGTACTCACCTTCGCGAATACCAAACTCGGGAGCTAACCAATCAGGGCGAGCCGTATCAGTACCTGAACTTTCAAGCATTGCAGCAACGCTACCCAACTTCCAACCGCGAGATTGTAGTTCAGTACGAGCAACCGCTGGCGTTGGTGCGTTACGAATAAGTTCAATAATCTCATCAATGTTCGCTAATGAAATAGCTAAACCTTCTAAGATATGAGCACGGTCACGGGCTTTCTTCAATTCAAAGATAGTACGACGTGTTACCACTTCACGGCGGTGGTTCACAAAGCACTTAAGGATCTCTTTTAAGTTGAAGAGTTTAGGCTGACCATTATCTAGGGCAACCATATTGACACCGAATGTCGTTTGAAGCTGAGTCTGACTATATAAGTTATTTAAAACTACTTCACCCACAGCATCACGTTTACATTCGATAACAATACGCATGCCATCTTTATCAGATTCATCACGTAGCGCTGAAATGCCTTCAACTTTGCGATCTTTCACTAGATCGGCAATTTTTTCAATCAAGCGAGCTTTATTAACTTGGTATGGTAACTCAGAAACAATAATGGTTTCACGACCATTTTTTGCCTCTTCTATATCGGCTTTCGCACGCATATAGACTTTACCACGACCAGTCTTATAAGCATCAACAATCCCTTTACGGCCGTTGATTTGAGCTGCTGTTGGGAAATCAGGACCTGGAATATACTCGATCAATTGATCAATAGTAATATCTTCATTGTCGATATACGCTAAACAACCATCAATCACTTCACCTAGGTTATGCGGTGGGATGTTAGTTGCCATACCAACAGCGATACCTGAAGAACCATTGACTAATAAGTTAGGTACTTTAGTCGGCAGAACTTCTGGAATTTGCTCTGTACCATCATAGTTTGGTACATAATTTACTGTGCCTTTATCAAGGTCTGCCAGTAATTCATGGGCAATTTTAGACATTCTGACTTCGGTATAACGCATTGCTGCGGCAGAGTCACCATCGATAGAACCAAAGTTACCTTGGCCATCAACAAGCATATAACGCAATGAAAACGGCTGCGCCATACGGACAATAGTGTCATAAACAGCAGTGTCACCATGGGGGTGATACTTACCAATAACGTCACCAACCACACGGGCTGATTTTTTGTAGGCTTTGTTCCAATCATTACCTAATACATTCATAGCGAATAGTACGCGGCGATGAACCGGTTTTAAACCATCACGCACATCTGGAAGAGCACGACCAACGATAACGGACATCGCATAGTCTAGGTAGGAACCTCTTAATTCTTCTTCAATGTTGACGGGCGTAATCTGTTGTGCAATATCGCTCATAGAGCCAAATTCCCTCAGCTGATTTTTGTCGTATTTTTATACGTGCAAGGAGCCAGAATATACCACAAATCAACCGTTGAGCGTATACCTTTACGTAACAAACATCGGTTATTTCGGGATTCTATATTCAAATAGTCAATTTATTAGATTAATTCTCTTTTAACTTTACTTCAAGATGCAAAATATAACTAGTTTTGCTCTAAAATAGTCAATTTTGCTTGCTTTTTAAACAGCAGCTAAAATCTGAAATAACTCAATTTTTCTACTTTATTGTTTCTATCTCATCTCTCTTTTTAGATTGCTGCTTTTTATATATACTGTGAAAAAATCTTATTATCAATAGTAAAAATTATGACTCAAAATGTAGATCCTGCTGAAATAAAAAAATTTGAAGATATGGCGTCCCGCTGGTGGGATTTAGATGGCGAGTTTAAGCCGCTTCATCAAATCAATCCGCTTCGCCTAAATTATGTCATCGATTGTAGCCAAGGTATTTTTGGTAAAAAAGTGCTCGATGTGGGCTGTGGCGGCGGAATTCTTGCAGAAAGTATGGCAAAAGAAGGTGCCGATGTAACAGGGCTTGATATGGGCGCAGAACCATTGAATGTTGCCCGACTTCATGCATTGGAAAGCCAAACACCATTAAAGCTTGAATATATCCAAAAAACTATCGAAGAGCATGCAGAGCAGTTTCCTCAACGATATGATGTTATCACCTGTATGGAGATGTTAGAGCATGTTCCAGACCCTCTCTCTATCATAAAATCGTGTGCTAAATTAGTGAAACCTGGTGGTCAAGTCTTCTTCTCAACGTTAAATCGAAATATCCAATCTTACTTATTTGCGATTGTTGGTGCTGAGCAGTTATTGAAGATTGTTCCACAAGGGACACATGATCATCAAAAGTTTATCCGTCCATCAGAGTTAATGCGGATGATTGACCAAACAGAGTTAAAAGAACAAGGGATTACTGGGCTGCAATACAATCCACTGACCGACCATTACTCATTAGGTAAAAGTGTTAAGGTCAACTACATTGTTCATACCACATTAAAACAGTAACGATTACAACCCGACACAAAAAGATAAGTTGCATAGGCTCTGAAGGCGAGCAATTAACCTTCAGAGTGATTACTCTATCAACTGTATAATTTACAAACAATTGCGCTAACAATAATCAACTTGTTCTCTTCTCATTCAGTTTCTAGATATTCACCAAAAAGCAAGAAATTTAATTTTTATTTCTTTTCAATCAATCCTCTTTTTATCCTTATTTATCTAAGTTAATTCCCCCTTAGCGAGAGAAGTTAGCAAATACTAACTTATAGCAAGAAAAGTAAAAAAAATGCTAAATCCATCAATATGACGCCCTTGCATTACTTAGAATAAAGATCTATCTTTTATCTCGCAGATTAGAAATAGTTACTACATATAGTGTCAA
Source organism: Vibrio sp. SS-MA-C1-2 (assembly GCF_021513135.1). Taxonomy (NCBI): domain Bacteria; kingdom Pseudomonadati; phylum Pseudomonadota; class Gammaproteobacteria; order Vibrionales; family Vibrionaceae; genus Vibrio; species Vibrio sp. SS-MA-C1-2. The sequence continues at coordinate 1,402,558 of NZ_CP090981.1, read as the reverse complement.
TATGGATTTTGAGTCACTATTTATTGTATTTTTGATGTCTGCAAGAATCGCCACGCTCTTTTAGGAATTTATAAAAATGAACCAACAACTGTTAGTTACTAAGCGTAATGGTCGTCAAGAAAGTATCGACTTAGAAAAAATTCATCGTGTAATCACTTGGGCAGCTGAAGGACTAGAAAATGTCTCGGTATCACAAGTCGAACTTAAATCTCATATCCAATTCTATCAAGGTATCAAAACTGAAGATATCCATGAGACTATTATCAAATCAGCCGCAGATCTGATTTCAGAACAGTCTCCAGACTATCAATACCTTGCTGCTCGCTTAGCTGTTTTTCATCTTCGTAAAAAAGCTTATGGCCAATTTGAGCCACCAGCACTTTATCAACATGTTTCCGATCTGGTTGCTAAAGGTAAATATGACGCTCATTTACTTGAAGATTTTAGTGAGCAAGAGTTTGCTGAAATGGATGCGATCCTTGACCACTCAAGAGATATGAACTTCTCTTATGCTGCAGTTAAACAGTTAGAAGGTAAATATTTAGTTCAAAATCGCGTTTCAGGTGAAATTTATGAGAGTGCTCAGTTCTTATATATATTAGTCGCTGCTGCACTTTTTTCTAAATATCCAACAGAAACAAGAATGGGATATATTCGTCGTTTCTATGATGCGGCCTCGCTATTTAAGATCTCATTGCCAACCCCAATTATGGCCGGTGTTCGTACCCCGACTCGTCAGTTTAGCTCTTGTGTTCTTATTGAGTGTGACGATAGCCTTGACTCAATCAATGCAACAGCAAGTTCAATTGTTCGTTATGTTTCTCAACGTGCAGGTATCGGGATTAATGCAGGGCGTATTCGTGCGCTAGGCAGTCAAATTCGTAATGGCGAAGCTTTCCATACCGGATGTATTCCATTCTATAAATACTTCCAGACAGCAGTGAAATGTTGTTCTCAAGGTGGTGTTCGTGGTGGTGCAGCGACTCTATTCTATCCACTATGGCACCGTGAAGTTGAATCACTGTTAGTGTTAAAGAATAACCGTGGTATTGAAGAGAACCGTGTTCGTCATATGGATTACGGCGTCCAGATCAACAAATTGCTTTATACTCGCTTAATCAAAGGTGGCAATATTTCGCTATTTTCACCGTCTGATGTTCCGGGTCTTTATGATGCCTTTTTTGCTGACCAAGATAAATTTGAACAGCTTTATCTTCAATATGAACAAGATTCATCTATTGAGAAAACGACAGTAAAAGCGATTGAACTATTCTCATTGATGATGCAAGAACGTGCATCAACGGGTCGAATTTATATTCAAAATGTCGACCACTGTAATACCCATAGCCCATTTAATGCTGAAGTTGCACCTATTCGTCAATCTAACCTCTGCATGGAGATTGCGCTACCAACCAAACCATTAACCAATGTTGATGATCCTGATGGTGAGATTGCACTTTGTACCCTATCTGCATTCAACTTAGGGGCAATTAAAGATCTTGACGAATTAGAAGAGTTATCAGACTTAACGGTTCGTGCATTAGATGCATTACTGGATTATCAAGATTATCCACTGCCTGCCGCACGCAGAGCAACGATGGAGCGTCGTACTTTAGGTGTCGGTGTTATCAACTATGCCTACTATCTTGCTAAGCATGGTGTTCGCTATTCAGATGGCAGTGCTAATAATTTGACACACCAAACCTTTGAAGCCATTCAATATTACTTATTGAAGGCATCGATGAAATTGGCAAAAGAACAAGGTAAGTGTCCATCATTTGATGAAACAACTTATGCTCAAGGCATTTTACCGATTGATACTTATAAAAAAGATATCGATAAAATCTGTAGTGCCGAGCTTTATTATGATTGGGAAAGCCTACGCAGTGAGATTCAAAAATACGGATTACGTAACTCAACATTAACCGCGTTAATGCCATCTGAGACCTCATCACAGATTTCAAATGCAACGAACGGTATTGAGCCACCACGTGGTTTCGTCTCAATCAAAGCGTCGAAAGATGGAATTTTAAAGCAAGTTGTTCCTGATTTCGCGAAATATAAAAGTAATTACCAGCTACTTTGGAACCAAGGTGGTAATGATGGTTACCTTCAGTTAGTCGGAATTATGCAGAAATTTGTCGATCAATCGATATCGGCTAATACGGCTTATGACCCAAGTATCCAAGCTAATGGCAAAGTGCCAATGAAACTGCTCCTTAAGGATCTCTTAACAGCCTATAAATTAGGGGTTAAAACTCTTTATTATCATAATACTCGTGATGGCGCAGATGATAGCCAAAACGATATTGAAGCAGAAGATGATTGTGCAGGCGGCGCATGTAAGATCTAATCTTGCGTCAAACAGAACGATTTAAATTTTGGAAAAGGAAGTGTTCACTTCCTTTTCCATGGATAACTGGAGGAAATAATGACTTACAGTACTTTCTGTCAAAAGAATAATGACCAACTACAAGAACCAATGTTTTTTGGCCAATCTGTAAACGTTGCCCGCTATGATCAACAAAAGCACCCAATATTTGAACGCTTGATTGAAAAACAACTGAGTTTTTTTGGCGTCCAGAAGAGGTCGATGTTTCTCAAGATCGTATTGATTACCATGCGCTACCTGAGCATGAAAAGCACATTTTTATCAGTAATCTAAAATACCAAACCTTACTCGATTCAATTCAAGGACGTAGCCCGAATGTCGCGCTTCTACCTTTAGTTTCACTGCCTGAGCTTGAAACGTGGATCGAAACTTGGTCTTTCTCTGAAACGATCCATTCACGTTCATATACCCATATTATTCGTAATATTATCAATGAACCTGCAACGATCTTTGACGATATTGTTGCCAATGAGCATATTATTAAACGTGCGACCGATATCGCTTATTACTACGATGATCTCATTGAAGGCACTCGCCTATTTCATCAGTTTGGCGCTGGAACTCATCAAATTAATGGTGTAACAGTTAAAATCAGTGAGCGAGAACTTAAGAAAAAGCTCTACCTCTGCATCATGTCAGTGAATGCCTTAGAAGCGATCCGTTTCTACGTTAGCTTTGCCTGTTCATTTGCCTTTGCTGAACGCGAATTAATGGAAGGTAACGCCAAGATCATCAAACTTATCGCTCGTGATGAGGCCCTTCACTTAACCAGCACCCAGCATATGCTCAATATTATGGGTAGTGGTGAAGATGATCCAGAAATGGCTGAAATTGCGAAAGAGTGTGAACAGCAAAGTTACGCGATATTTAAACAAGCGGCCGAGCAAGAGAAAGAGTGGGCAGAGTATCTCTTTAAAGATGGCTCAATGATTGGGCTGAATAAAGATATTTTACGTCAGTACGTTGAGTACATTACTAACTTACGTATGCAAGCTGTCGGACTTGTACCCGCATATGAAGGTGTCACTAATAACCCAATTCCTTGGATTAATACTTGGCTCTCTTCTGATAATGTTCAAGTTGCACCCCAAGAAGTTGAAATCAGCTCTTATTTAGTCGGTCAAATTGACAATGAAGTCGATGCTGAAGACTTCGGTGATTTTGAACTTTAAGATGCCAGTGATTAATGTGAAGGGTTCGAACTTTAATACTTCAGGTAATAAAACCATTCTTGAAGTGTTAGAGGTAAATCAGGTTCAGATTGAGTCCCAGTGTCGAGAAGGTTTTTGCGGTGCTTGTCGCTGTAAACTGATTAAAGGTGAGGTTAAATACATTAATGAACCTATCGCCTTTCTCAAAAAAGGAGAGTTTCTTGCTTGTAGTACGATTCCTTCTTGCGATATTGTCATTGAAATCTAATACATTGTATTATTCTCATATTGTTTGTATAAAAAAGGCCACCGATTAGGTGGCCTTTTTTATCTTTAAACTAAAGATTTAATATTAAGTAAGTTTAATTATCATAACTTAACTTCGTCCTTGTTTCATTGCTCGTCCAGCGGATTGCACACTACTGTACATTTTGCTTAACGCTTTCCCTTTTGCTCGCTTTTCTGCGATCGATGCACTGTTGATCTCTTGCTCACGCTGTAATTTTAAATAGTTATTAAAACGACGCGGATCAAGCTCACCACTCTCTAAGGCTGACACCACGGCACATCCCGGTTCATTACCATGATGACAATCATTAAAGCGACACTGCTGAATTAATTCAACAATATCAGAAAAAGTCTGTTCTACTCCTTGCTCACAATCAGCAAGTTGTAACTCACGCATTCCCGGAGTATCGACCAAAATAGCCCCAGACTCAGTCCAATGCAGTGAACGAGAAGTCGTGGTATGCTTACCTTTACTATCATCTTCACGAATCGCACCAGTTAGCTGAGTTCCCCCCCCAACAAGGTATTAATCAAGGTTGACTTGCCGACGCCAGAAGAACCGAGAAATGCGATAGTTTTCCCTTTACCACACCAACTTTCTAAAGGCTGAATAGAGTCAGAGTCTAAACCGTTAACCGCTTCAACCATCAACATTGAATCAATACTACGTACCTGATCGATAAACGCGTAGGGATCATCGACACAATCCGCTTTTGTTAATACCACGACGGGCTCAACTTCGGCTTCATTGGCTAATGCTAAATAGCGCTCAATACGGCTCAAGTTAAAATCATCATTCATTGAGCAAACGATAAATACCGTATCAATATTGGCAGCAATCCTCTGCTCTGCCACTTTACTTCCAGCGGCTTTTCGGCTGAATAACGAGAATCGCTCCAGTAGTGTCTCTGCTTGGGGCTGTTCTTGCTCTGTAATAAGCACCCAATCGCCAACAGTTGCTTCACTCAATAGCTCACTCATTGGAATTGAAAACTCACCTTGCTCATTAATCAGAACCATCGATGATCGATGATGAGCAATGATTCGAGCGGGTATTAATAGAGAGTCCCATTCAACTTGTTGTTGAAAATAAGGGCGCCAACCAAGTTGAGGTAAATTATATGTTGTCATTGTTTTTTCCATAAAGTACCGATATTGCTATACTTGAGTATATTGTACCGGTGATAATAATAAAATCATTCGTTGTTCCTTAAACAAAAACGTTTATTACTATATCCTTCTGTTTTCTCATTAATTTCGTGTTAAGCATAAAATTTAAACCTTCTTTTTATTTTTCAATTGCGCCCTTTTTACTAACTCTCTGATGATAAGATCTTTTCAAAGCGTTCATTACCATGAAGTTGCTCAAAGTCTGCTTCTTCAGCAACTAACTCTTTCAACGATGTACTAAAGTGAATCGCCTGTTCTAAATCAGTTATCGCTTGTTCTTCCCAACCTAAACAAGAGTAAGCACAAGCACGCTGATAATAAGCATAAGCATTGTTATTATCGACATCTAACACGCGATTACAGAGACTTAAGGCCCAGTGAAATTCTCGCATCTCCATCGCTGCATCTGCTTTATGGGTCAAAGCTTCTAAATCTCCGGGACGAATAACCAGTATTTCATCATAAACTTCCATTTTTTGCTCTGCAGTTTGTGAGTTTTGTGCTCTAAGCCACAGATTATGGATCTCATTGATGATCTCTATCTCTTTATTATTTTCAGCGATAATGCGAGTTTTTCGTTTCAGGTCTCGCTCTAATGCTTGGAATTTTTTCTCATATTGCTGGGTAATTCCATTTAATTGCTGTTCAGCCATCTTTTTAGTATTAATCTTTATTTCTTTAAATGATTGCCAACCCACTAATGCAATTAATGAAGCAGCACCAGCAATGAGGTAGAAAAAGTAGGTAACTGTCACATTAGCATAATTCATCGATTTATCGGCAACCGCCAGTTCACGGTCGGTCATTTCAATCACTAAACGGCGTTCCAGATCTTGCTGATCAGTACGTAATGACTTAAGTTCATCAAGTACATAGCGTTCCATTAAGGGTTTATCATAAAGACTTTGTTGAGAATAGGCGATATCCTCTGTAGCAAAGGTCATCGATGACAAAAAGACAGAGAGAAGCGTAAACAATAGTAAATATATTTTTGTCATAATGACTCCATTAATAGGGTGAAAAAGTACCCTATTAATTATAGCCATAGAAAGAATAAATACTGTTTATACCCAAAGTAATTGGCGTTGCTAGTAGGCGCCAAGCGAATGAGGCCCCATGAGTATAGATGTGCTATATGATTGGGGCGAATGAGCGACGCCAACAACCTAGCAACTTCAAGTAAAAAGGGTATAGCCGTTCTTTTTTAAGCAAGTATAATCAGTTGAATAGCGTTAGGTCATTATGCTTGATCAAGCCACATTTCGATAAGAAGACGAGAAATTGATATTTTTGAAGGTAGTTTATAGCATTCTGTTCCGTCATGCTCATTGGCCGAAGAGACTTCACCAAATGTCTTCACCTCTTCTCGAGTAAACCATTTTGCATCTGCAAGTTCATCTTTATCGACCTGAATCTCTTCACTTGTCGCTTCAGCAAAGAATCCTAACATTAAGCTTGATGGTAATAACCAAGGCTGTGAGGCAATATAATGAACTGCGCCAATCTCAATACCTGACTCTTCTTTCACTTCACGTTTAACGGTTTGCTCTAATGTTTCACCTTGATCAACAAAACCAGCCAAACAAGAATACATTCCTTCAGGCCAACTGCTTTGTCTTCCCAATAAAACACGTTCAATACCATCAGAAAAAATCCGTTTAACCACCATGATGACAGCGGAATCAGTACGTGGGAAAACTTGATATTCACAAGAAGCATTTAGACATTGACGAGAATGTCCTAAATCATAGGTTTCAGTTTCTTCTCCACATGCACCACAAAACTGACTGTGGCGATGCCAATGGAGTAAACCTCGTGCTAGCATTAATAGCGATGCAGTTTGGTTATCAAGATTTGGTGCAATCTGACGAAGCTCAACCCAGATCTGTTTTTCTGTCTCTAACGGTTGCGGTATAGAAGAAGATAATGTCTCTCTTTCGGTTAGATCGAGAGCAAAGATATTTTGACTTTCGTTTGCGCCTAAAAGATAACGAGGGTGCTCTGTTAATCCTAATTCTAAAACTTGTTCCCAACCCAAAAAAACAGGCTGAAATGTGTCACTATTGACCAAGTGCTGATTTTTTAAAAGAAGTAAGAATTGCCCATTTCGATGGCTATTATTCACCCATTCGCTATTTTTGCGTTGAGAGAAACATCTATCTAACTCCATCTGAGTAAACTTCAACAATTCTAACTCCTTTTTATTAAAACAGCTTTAATATAACTAGCCTATAGCATTGATTAACTTGATTATTGACTAGCTTATCCCTTCTTACTTGAAGTTGCTAGGTTATTGGCTACTAGCAACTCCAATTATTTTAGGTATAGACGATTAAAAAGAACATATAACAATAAGTCTAGCGCAATTTATCGCCATTTTAATTATCGATTTAAATGATTATTTCTTACTTTGCTTTCTTAATTCAAAATCAAGTTCATCAGGAGAAATAACTACACCTTCTTCACTTTGATTCGGGAACACTGCGACTGCAAGCTCATCATCTTCTAAACCCACAGTCCAACGACTATGCCATTTATTTAAAGAGATTGATTTTGGCTCACACGCTTTCCAATCACCGGTTGCCCACAAGCTAGCAAATTGCTCTGAAGGCCAAACAGGTACGCAATCTTCGTCATCACTATTTAACATCACGCAGCCATGCTCATCGGTTAAAATCCAAACTTCAGAATGAGTAACCACTTCTTTAATAAAGTAGCTTAAACGTTTTTCTGAGTCATAATTTTGGATTTTCGTTAGCTGTTCTGGAGATAATATTTCTGACATTGTATATCCTCGATAAAGGGGGAAATTCATCGCTCAGCCATACCAAGCGAATTGAATAATAGTATACCCTTCTTATTTGAAGTTGCTAGGTTGTTGATTATGTCCATTCGCCTCATCTATTCTCATGAAGCCTCACTTTCTTGCTACCTATTCACAACGCCAATTACTTTGGGTGTCAATATCCGTCTTACTTAAAACTGGTTATCATTATCACTGTTTACTCAGCCACTCTTTGATCTGAAAACGAGAGGGCTTAATTCCTCCAGCTAACAAGCGCTCTGGTAAAATATAATAATGGTCAGGATGCATAAAACGAACAAGTTTTCCTTCTAACCATGTCGATAACTGCTCGGTTAATTGATGGTTTTGAGTACTTATGACTGCGACTGGACGTTGACCAAACTGCTCACTCTTTATTGGAAAAACAAATGCTTGTGATATTTCCGGATGACTCAGTAATACTTTTTCAATATCTTCAGGCTGGATTTTCTCACCACCTGACTTAAACATATTATCAATTCGACCATGAATATGAAGCTGACCATCAATGATCTCACCACGATCTTTGGTTTCAAACCAACTATGTTCATTAACAACAGGCAGAATAATTCCTAAACGATAATATCCCATACAGAGTGAATCACCGCGTACAAGGACTTCTCCCTCTTTCAACATCAGTTCTCTATTTGGTAACACGAGTCCAACGCCATCTAAACCATCAGCAGGTTTTGCAGTTACCGTTGATGCCATTTCCGTCATTCCATAACCAGACCAACAACTAATTCCTAGCTTATTAGCCTTATCTGTTAATGAGACAGGGATCGCAGCACCACCTAATAGAACCTGTTTGAGTTGAGTCTTATTTTCACCACTCTCTAACAGCTTAATTAACTGGGTCGGAACTAATGAGGCGTGAGAAACTTGATTGATTTCTGGTTGTAAATGGCGGCTTTCTGGAATAACTAAGGTTGCTCCTTTTAATAAGCAGCGCCAAATGATAGCTAATCCTGACACATGAAAGAGAGGTAATGAAAGTAACCAACTGTCTGTCGCTTCAAATGGGAGTTTTTGTAATAACCCCTCAGCACTCGCTAAATGATTATCGATACTATGAACAACGGCTTTTGGTCGCCCACTGGACCCAGATGTCAAAACAAACGTCGCTGGACGATTTGAACGCCATTTAACAGGAACCGTAATCGGTTCATGTGTCTTACATTCACATTCTGATAATGTTAATGACGATAATGATATACCTATATTCTCATTGTCTTCAGGCTGCCAAAAATGACGAATATTAAGTTGTTTTATATGTCCTTCAACATCATTGGTGGTCAATCTTGGGTTTAAAGCGATAAAACGTGCACCCAAACGTAACGTTGCTAAAAATAACCAATATTGCTCAATACTATTATGACAATACGTTGCGACTAAATCGTCACGTTGCACTCCCTGATCAGCAAAATTTTTCGCCATGCATTCGACTTTATTACTGATCTGTTGCCAAGTGTACGTCTGCGCCTCAAATTTCAATCCAATCGCATCAGGTGTTTTTTCTGCCCAAACTTGCCAAGGCCAATTAGAGAAATGCTTCATAGCTTAAACCGTTTCATTCTGTTGGTAAGCGAGCGTTAATTGCTCTAGTGTGGTAATTGGCAGAGAGCAATCAGGCCACGCAGTCACAAGCTGTGATTGGAAAAGTTGCATAGTATCCAATCCAGGAACCATTTCAGGTAGCTGCCATTGAGCAAAACGCGCTAATTGAGTTAAACCAAGACTAGACTCTAAACTTGAGCTAATCACAACGTCAAGTCCTAGTGATTTCGCTTGTTCAATCAAAGTTAAACAGTATGCGATTGAGCCTACTAATGTTGGTTTAATCACAATAGCTGAGACTCTAGGATCTGCTTTTACAATAAACCCTTCATCACGAACCGTTTCATCCCATGCAATGGCAATACCGGTCTCTTCTGCAAAATGAAGACTCTGTTCAGGGGTATGGCATGGCTCTTCAATGAAAGCGATACGATCTCGATATTGAGGGTTCACGTACTTTGCAAACTGTTGCGATTTTAATGGCGTCCAACCACGGTTAGCATCTAAACGTAATTTTAGTTCAGGTATTGCTTCCAGAAACATATTTGCGACCATTCCGTCACGAACCGCTTCATACATACCCACTTTAATTTTTGCAACTTTATCTCCAGACATTTCACTTAGTCGTTCCACCAGTTCATCAGGATCGCCAGAACAAAGAGGGGCAACTCGGTAATTCGCTTCCGCGGGTAATCCATTAGCCAATTCTAACTTTGCCATACTAAAGCCAAAAGCAACAGAAGGATAAAGATCCGTTAATTCTGGCTGACGATTTACCCATTGATTTAAAATCTGTTGTAACTGCTGTCCAGCTTGTTCAAAAGTCTCTTCACTAAATTCGGGAAGAGGTGCAACTTCACCAAAAGCCTGCATATCTCCATCATTAAGCTCAATAATCCAGCCCTCGCGAGTTGCAAGGCGCTGATTACGGAGAATGACTCCACTGTCCATAGGTAAGGAGTATTGATATAGCTTAACACTGCGCATGAATTGTCTTCCTAATCAATTACGAAAACCGTAATTTTATCGATGAATAAGTTGAAGAATAACGCTAGAAAATAGCGATGGTTGTTCACTATGGGTATTATGTCCAGCCTCTTCAATGACACGAACAGAGAGATGAGACTGCTCTGCTAATGCTAGAAATTTTGTGTCCCGATTGCCAACTATATAATCGACAAGGTATCTTAATTGTTTGAGAGGTAATAATAGCTCGGGTTGTCGAGCTAATGAAGTAGAACACAACATTTTTGCGATCTTTTCGCCACTATTATGAGTACGTTTCGCTACTTGTTGCTGTTTTTGTTGTAAATCTAAAGAATTAAATACTGGTTGATGATACCAATCTATTAACACTTTGTTGATCGCTTCATTTTTGAAGCGTAATGCCCAACCATTATCATTACTCCAACGTAAATCTCTCTCGGCTTTAGTCGCTAAACCAAAGTTTCCACCTTCAATAATTAACTGTGAAATAGGAAATGAAAAAAGGTGAAAAGCCGCCCCAAACATCGCGATACGCGCACCTAATGAGTAACCAATCACCACCACATTCGTTAATGAATAACTATCAATGGTACAATTGATTAAATCAACGGTTTGTTCAAAACTATCTACTTCAATATCACGGCTCACACCATGTCCAGGAAGATCGATAGCGATACAATGATAACGATCACTGAGTAAATCAATCACTGCTTTCCAATCTTGATGATCGCCAAGTAAACCATGAATAAACAGCAATGTTGGGCGTTCTGAATTAAAAATACCAAACTCTACACTGAATAGTGACATGCCTATTTGAGATTGATTGCTCATAATAACTCCAGAGTAAATTCTAAATCAGAGAAAATACTCAATATAAAATGGAGTACTCTCTGTTGAATTAAAGAAGCGAGAAGTGTCGTTCAAATGAACCGACACCAAAAGATGTCGATCAAGTGATCAATTTACATCCAACCGTAAGGTATATTGGATTAAAAAACACGATTAAGAGATTGGCAGCAGTTTGATCTCTGTAACCAGTTTAGCCAACTCTTGATTTGCTTCCCCCGCAGGCGTCACAACCTCAATCAATGTCGTTTTATTTTCTAACAATGATGACTGCAACATACTTTGATACTGCGAGCTATTTTGTGGCTGTAAATAATCAAGACCAAACATCGAAGCGGCATCTTTAAACTGCAGCCCATGAGGCATTTGATAAAGTGACTGCTTTTGCTCATGTGGCACGGGCAATAGATCAAAAATAGCCCCACCATCATTATTGGTGACAATCACGACAATGGGTTTATGCTGCTGTCTAAGTAAAGCAAGAGAATTTAAATCGTACAGTAGCGATGTGTCTCCAATCATAATACAAATCGGGTCATCATCTCCTGCTGAAACACCAGCACTGGTCGCAATTAAACCATCAATCCCTGAGGCACCTCGGTTGCTGTAGACCTTAGGAAGATCAATGGAAGCGACCATATCCAATAAACGCACAATTAAGCTATTACCAATAAACAGTGTGCAGTTTTCACCCAATAATTTAGGTGTCACTTTAGCAACCACCAGCTCAGTTAACTTATCAAAACTGAGTAATTGTTGCTGATTTATCTGCTCAACTTGCTCAATAAACGGTAATAGCGTATCGGCCCAACCAGAATTTTTCATTTTCAACGCTGATTGTTGAAAATCAAGCTGTTCAATCCACGTAATAGGTGAGCTTTCAACTTGAGTTAACGCTAAATGATGAGGATCTAAGCGTCCAGATTGTGTTGAGATCAACCAATAGTTTTGGTGCTGATTATCTGCACTACTATCGATCTCGGCTTGACGATGTTCAATAAACTGTAACGCTCTTTTTGAGACTAAACGGCAACCCAATTGCAGCACCACTTCCGCTTTGTTTAATTGTTCATAAGCCTCGTTATTTTGTAGCCAAAGATCAGAGTAGTGCCAAAGGGAAGAGATCCCACTTTGGGGATCGACCAATAAAGGCCAACCCAACTGCTTCGCTAACGTCATTATCGGCTGTTGATCCTCTGCATCGATTTGACCAACAATAATCACTCCACGTTTATGCCAAAAGTTAGATTCTGGTTGTGCATCACAAACAGCATGTTTCACTTTATGACAATAGCTAGCGTTCCCTTTTAACCAATGTTGGATCGGTTTTAGGTAATCAGTAAATGCGTCTTCTTCACCATATAGTGGCTCAGGAAAGGCACAGTTAATATGAATGGAGCCTCCCTGCTGTTGCTGCTCAGACAAAGCTTGTTCTAAAGTTGTTAATAACCAGCGTGGAGAAATATCTAAACTTGGCGTAGGAAGGTAAATATCAGAAGTAACATGGGAACTAAAAATACCCTGCTGTTGAATTGCTTGATTTGCACCACAGCCAACTAACTCAACGGGTCTATCCGCCGTTAATGCAATCAGTTTCTCTCTTGTTAAACCAGACTCAACTATCGCAGGGAGAAGATTTGCCACCGCCGTTCCCGATGTGACAACAATGGCAACAGGACGCTGAGTGCGCTTCGCTAAACCTAATGCAAAAAAGCCTAAGCCGCGTTCATCAAAATGAGTATGGATCGTTAACTTTTGTTGCTGTTGAGCTTCTAAAGTTAACGGTGTTGAACGAGAACCCGGTGCAATACAGATATCACTAACACCTTGACGAACGAGCACCTCTAAAGTTAATTTCGCCCATAATCGATTTAAACTTGCACGACTCATTTTCTACTCTCAATTACATTAAATTATTTTTTAACAAGCTATAGAGGGTGGCTGTTTTTTTATTCAGCTCTTGCCACTCGGACTCAGCTTCTGAACCAGGAACAATGCCAGCGCCAGCAAAAAGGTGAAGCTCATCACTTTCGATAACTGCACTTCGAATAGCAACACAAAATTCACTATTTTCTTTACCGATCATCCCAATTGCCCCACTGTACCAACCTCGGGAAAAGGGCTCATTTTTAGTAATGAAATTCAGGGCTGCACTTCTTGGTAACCCAGCAATCGCTGCTGTGGGTTGTAGTTTTTGTAAAACATCACTGTCTTTTGCCGCCAGATTAAGTTCAGCATTAATGGGACGTTTAAGGTGTTGAACTTTTCGTAGTTGATAAAGCTCCGTTTCATCTGATGGCGTTACACTGACACAATCATTACTTAGACGATTTAAGATATCCTCAACAACGAGGCGATTCTCATAACAGTTTTTTTGATCATGAAGTAACCAATCCGCAAGTTTGTTATCTTCCTCAATCGTATCACCACGGCCTGTTGTTCCAGCCAATGCTTCCGTTTTAATTTTTCGCTGGTCTCTGCGGAATAAGCGCTCAGGAGTAGAACCTATAAAACCGTGATGTTGATCAAATGAGACTAAAAAATGAAAGCTGTTTTGATTCGCTTCTCGGCTCGCTTTTAAAAGTTGTGTTGCAGAAATTGCTTTTTCAAGAGTCAGTGTGGTTTTTCTTGCCAAAACAACTTTAACAAATTCTCCTTTATCGATCTCAGAAAGTGCTTTATCCACCATCTTTTTCCAACCAAGGAAGTCTGGACTATAACGTTGGTTAATAATGTCACACTCAAGTTCAGCAAGAGGAACAAATGTTGTTTTTAACTGTTCGAGCTCTAGTAAAACACGTTGTAAATCATGTTGAAGGTTAACAGAGAGTGTCCACTCATCATTTTGACGCTTTAATTCAATACGAGGAAGGCAGAAAAATGATTTTAAAGGGTGTTGATTACTCGCCATCTGACAATCAAAAGAGCATCCCCCCCAAACAAACTGACCTTCATCAACAACAAATTCGGCATATCGAATATCATTAAATATTTCAACCTGCCCAAGAGCAATCGTCTCTTCTTCACCATCTCTAGATTGCCAATAAAACTTAGGAAATAAGGTTTGATCGGCTAACCAATCGATAGGATCGACATCACCAGACTTTTTAAGTGATGCTGTAATTCGACTTGGTAGCTCTTCAGCTAGCTTTAATTCTTCAATAATGGCATTAATTGCATTTGATAACGCTATCAAAATCACCTCTCTCAACTTGCGCCATTTTTCTAATACTTTCAATATCTCAGCAAGGAAATAGAAATTAAATTAGATGTTCTATTTAAGATTAGAAACAAAAAAGGCATTCTACATGATGTTGTTTCATTTATAAAAATGATATGGTCAATTAACCCTTAAAATTAACTATTTTAAGATTGCTATATAAATTATAGACTGACAATTGCCCAAGCTTTTATCTATTCGTTAATATAGTGTAAGTTTATACCCAAAGTAATTGGCGTTGCTAGTCGGCGGCAAGTGAATGAGGCTCCATGAGTATAGGTGTACTCTATGATTGGGGCGAATGAATATAGCCAACAACCTAGCAACTTCAAGTAAGAAGGGTATAGTGTTGAAATTCATATAAGGTAGGATAACCGTTATGCAAAATGTAGGGATGTCATCAAAGCTCAGCAGTGTCTGCTATGACATTAGAGGCCCAGTATTAAAAGAGGCAAAACGCCTTGAAGATGAAGGTCATAAAATTCTAAAGCTCAACATTGGTAACCCTGCCGCCTTTGGTTTTGAAGCCCCTGATGAAATTTTAGTTGATGTGATCCGTAATATGCCTGAATCTCAAGGTTATTGTGATTCAAAAGGGATTTACTCCGCTCGTAAAGCCGTTATGCAGCATTATCAAAAAAAGGGCGTTTTCTCTTTAAGTGTGGATGATATCTATATTGGTAATGGTGTTTCTGAGTTAATTGTCATGGCAATGCAGGCACTACTCAATAGTAATGATGAGATGTTAATTCCCTCCCCGGATTATCCACTTTGGACAGCGGCAGTTTCACTCTCTGGTGGCAATGCGGTGCACTATGTTTGTGATGAGCAATCGGGATGGATGCCAGATATTGATGATATCAAAAGTAAAATCACCCCTAATACCAAAGGGATTGTTTTAATCAACCCAAATAATCCAACAGGTGCCGTTTATAGTCGAGATTTGCTACTAGAGATTATTGAAGTTGCTCGCCAACATAACTTAATTATCTTCGCTGATGAGATTTACGATAAAATTCTTTATGACGGTGCTCAACATACCTCAGTTTGTACGCTTGCTGATGATGTATTGGTAATGACCTTTAATGGCTTATCAAAATCGTACCGTGTTTGTGGTTTTCGAGCAGGCTGGATGTTTATCTCAGGTCCTAAACAGCGAGCAAAATCATACATTGATGGTTTAGATATGCTGGCATCGATGCGACTTTGTGCCAATGTGCCGATGCAACACGCTATCCAAACAGCCTTAGGTGGTTATCAAACAATTAATGATCTGGTATTACCCGGTGGTCGTCTATTAGAGCAGAGAAATAAAGCGTGGGAGTTGATCAATCAGATCCCCGGTGTCTCTTGTGTGAAACCTAAAGGTGCACTTTACCTGTTCCCGAAGTTAGATCAAAAAATCTATAACATTCAAGATGATCAAAAAATGGTTTACGACTTCTTAATGCAAGAGAAGGTTTTATTAGTACAAGGTACTGGCTTTAACTGGAAAACCCCAGACCATTTCCGCATTGTCACTCTACCATCAGTTGATCTATTAGAGACAGCCATTGGACGTTTAGAGCGTTTCTTGCATAATTATCGTCAATAGTGATCATGAACCGGCATTGTATATAATCTAAAAAAGCGAATTAAAAAATAAAAGCCCCAGATAAGTATTCACTATTTAGGGCTTTATATCCAAAGTAATTGGCGTTGCCAGTAGGCAGCAAGTAAATGAGCGTAACCAACAACCTAGCAACTTCAAGTATGAAGGGTATATATCTTTTGTACTTGAAGAGAATATTAATGATTTAAGGATATTTATAAGCTACGAGCAACCTCATAACCATCCCAAATGGCCGTCATAATGGTTCTTGCTGACTGGCTATCACCAATATTATAAATTTCATTAGCCTCTAATTGATTGGAGAAGTTATCATAAAAATCTCTATCTGATTGATACCCCATGGCTATAATCACATGTTCACTTTCAATTAAAGAGAGATGAGTAGGCTCACCAGTTGGGTACACATTAACACCACTTGTAGTAATGCTCTCTAGCCATGTTGAGGTTTTTACGTCAACTTGTTCATCAACTAATAACTCTTTTAGCATTTGATAATTAGCAAAACAAGTACCATGAGGTCCACCAATAATATCGTCATCGGCTTCAACTAAAGTGACATTTTTTCCTTTTTGAGCAAGCCATAAAGCGACTTCAGACCCGACTAAACCCGCACCAACGACTGTGATATTTTTACCGCTAACCACATCGATGTTCATTAAAGCATCTTCAGCAATCATGACATTAGGCAATGTCATCCCTTGAATATTAGGGAAAGAAGGACGAGAGCCTGTCGCCATAATGACGCTATCAGGATTTTCGGCGTTAATTTTTTCTACAGTCGCTTCAGTATTTAAGCGTAGATCAACAGATTTTCGCTTTAACTCTCCACTAAACCAATTAATTAGTGTTGCATCATCATGTTTAAATGGTGCTTGACTACCAGGAATCACATTGCCGCCTAACTCACATGATTTCTCCATTAAAATCACCTGATGACCACGCTCTGCACTAATTCTTGCCGCTTCCATTCCAGCGACACCGCCACCGATTACAACGACTTTTTTGATCTTATGAACTGGCTTTAAACGATACTCTTCTTCACGGCCACAGACAGGGTTAACAGCACAAGAAATATTTCCAACTTCAACCATTCGCCCCAAGCAACCAAGATGACAAGAAAGGCAAGGACGAACTTCATCAAACCGACCCGCTCTTATTTTATTAACGACATCAGGATCTGCCAGCAATGGTCGTCCCATTGAAATACCATCGGTTACTCCATCGTTAACAGCTTTGGCAGCCAAATCCGGATTTTCCATTCTTCCCGCCATAATAACCGGAATATCTACAACCTCTGACACCGATTTACAATGCGGTTGATACATTCCAGGAGAAAAATAATTAGGCGGGTGATTCCAGTACCAAGAGTCATAGGTGCCAGCATCCACATTTAAGGCGTCAAAGCCGACGTCTTGTAAATATTTAGCCGCTTTGATCCCCTCTTCAATATTACGACCCACATCTTTTGCGGTTTCACCAGGTAAAATACCTTCACCCACAGCCTTCATATGGCTTTTTGCTGAATAACGAACGCTAACTGGAAAGTTTTCGCCACACACTGCTTTTATGCCTTGAACAATTTCTGCAGCAAAACGGTAACGATTTTCGAAACTGCCACCATATTGATCTGTTCGTTGATTAAAGAACTCAAGAGCAAATTGGTCAAGAAGATACCCTTCATGAATGGCATGAATTTCAACACCATCAAAGCCCGCTTTTTGTGCAATCGCTGCAGACTCAACAAATTTTGTAATATAGTGTTGAACCTCTTCTGTTGTTAACTCTCGGTGCTCAATAGCTGGATCAAAACGATTAACGGCTTTTGATGGTGCAATGGCTGATTCAGGTTTAATAAAACCAGGTAAGCAGGAGCGCCCCCAACCTGCGGTTAACTGAGCAAAAATCTTACAGTCATGCGCATGCACACGTTCCGTCATCTCTCGAGCGCTACAGATATAAGAAAAAGGGTTCAAGGTTGGACTAGGTAATGAAGGGAGTGGAAAGGCTTCCACGTCATTTTCTACCATATTGACGCCCGTAATAATTAAGCCAACACCACCTTTGGCTCGCTCGACATAATATTCTATTCCTCGTTGATTATAAGCACCAAGGGCATCGACACAGCCTAACGTCCCCATTGGCGCCATTGAATACCGGTTTTTCAATTTGAGCTTGCCAATATGCATCGACTCAAAAAGAACACCGTGTGACTTATCTAACATAGTACTTTCTCCATTTTTATTAAGGTTTCCCTCATTGGAATCTGGCACTATTAAAACAGCTAACTAATCACTATTTTGTACAATCACCGCCATTATTTAGGCTATATCAGCCATGATATTAAGATGAGATTTAAGTCACATTTTAAATCTCTTTATCCATAAGACGCCTAGGGGTACTCCCTGTCCACTTTTTAAAAGCTCGAGAGAATGCACTAACATCAGAGAAGCCTAATAAATAACTTATCTCACTGATACTCTTATTCCTAAAATTCAGGTAATAAATCGCTTTTTCTAATTTATACTTTTCTAAAATATCTCGATATGAGGTATTTAAAGCCATTAGTCGCCGATTTAACGTTCGAACACTCATGGATAAAGACTTGGAAATGTCTTCTATCGTAAAATACTCGGTTAGACTTCTATCATCAAGTTGCTTATAAATTTGTAATATCGTATCGTTCTCTTCAATCTCAGCTGCTTGATGACGCAATAATTCTAGTGCGTAATGGTAGATATCTGGATCGTGGTTTTTGAGGGGATGATGCAGATATTTCTTATCTATGCAAACCTTACAAATCATTGAATCTAAAGTGATTTCACACTGCATCAGGTTTTCAGCTTTATTTTGATAACCATCATTGTAAGGCCAATGATTCATCTTAACCGCCAGATTACCCATTTTATATTCCGTTACTTCATGAATAATATGAATGATAGTCGCTATATATAACGTAGAACCATAATGGGTCACTTTTGCATCTTCTTCATTTCTTTCGTAATTATTAATCCATAACTCTACATTGCCTTTTATGGTGTAATTTAAATGCAACCGTATTGGAGAAGCTATCGCAACACAATATCGTTGAGCATTTTCTAATAATGCCAGTAGTGTTGGAGAACTCCACAATGTCAAACTGAAGCTCCCTAAACTCAGTGCCGTGACTCTTTTAGCGGCATAGAATGAGAATGAAATATCCTCCGCCTCCAACACCATTTTACTCTGTATTTCTCGTATCACCCTTATATCTGACTTACTCTCCTCACTTAATGAGTTGATACACTCATTAAAATCTAAATCAAACTGTTTTGCCGTGACTTCTAAAATATTTAACCAACCCCGATGGATATAAAAAGAAGAATTGAGCAGTTTCATTATCAACTCCTTAATTAAAAAAAATCATAAAACTCAAACTTTTAAAATATTTACCATCTCTTATGAATATTTAATTCATGCATAAGTGTGAACGACAGCGCAGTTTGAAGTCTTGACCAACATTGAACAATTTTTGGCGTGAAATGTACAAAAAACAGTCTGATTTACTTCTATTCTACCTCCTCTCTTTCGTTATACCTCAATATAAAATAACGAAAAAAATGACGGCAAAGAATACTCTTCCATGATTTATAAAACTTAATAATAAATAGGAGTGCAAGGTATATGAATACATTAAGTAACTGGCAAGATAACTTCCAATGCAAATTACTACCAATGATTGAAGCTGTTGATCTCATTCAATCAGAAGATGTTATCTGGGCTGGTGGGTTATTAAGTTCCCCTATTCACTTTCTGCTTGAATTAGAGAAGCGTACTTCAAAATTAAAAGAGTGTGTACTTTATACCGGTTTACTGACCCACCCTTTTAAATTTCTACAACCAGAATATAAAACAAGTCTTAAACATAAAAGTTTATTTATGGGGCCTCTCGAGAGAAAACTACAAAAGAGTGGCAACATTGAAATGCTTAATTTTCATTTCTCTCAATTTGCAGAACTATTTGATCACATAAAGCCAAATGTCACCGTCATTGAAATGACACCCCCTAATGAGCATGGCTATATGAGTATGGGAGCATGTGGTGGAATCGCCAATAATGAAGCAATTCGTCACTCTAAAACAGTCATTGCTGTTATCAATAAACATCAACCCTTTCTCTATGGAAAGGACAACCTAATCCATGTTGATGATATTACTGCGGCAACAGAAGGACATCACCCTATTGCCGCACCAAGATCTGAAGAAAAAATATCTGACTTAGAACAAAAAATCGCAAGTAACGTTCTGCCATATGTAAACAATGGAATGACAATACAAATTGGTATCGGAACAATATCAAACGCCATTGGCTTTGCCTTAAAAGACCACAAAGACTTAGGCATCCACACTGAAATGTTTACCGAATCAATGATGGATCTGTGTAAGTCAGGTGCGGTAAACAACAGTAAGAAAAATCATCTACCGAATAAAATAGTCACGTCATTTACTGCAGGTTCACAAGAGTTAATCGACTTTGTCAATAACAATAAAGAGATTGAAATCGGCAATGTTATTGATGTTGTGAATGCTCAAGAGATAGGAAAGAACGATAATTTTATCTCTATAAATACCTGCGTCATGGTCGATGTAACAGGTCAAGTTGCTTCTGAAGGCGTAGGGCATCATCAAATATCTGGTTCTGGTGGACAACTCGACTTTGTTCGAGGAGCGGGGTTATCTAAAGATGGTATTAGTATTATCGCTTTATCATCAACCTTTAAAGGTAAAAATGGTATCGAGTCGACAATTAAAGTCGCACTTCCATCGGGAACACCAATCACAACACCTCGTAATGACACTCAAGTTATTGTCACTGAATACGGCAGTGCTGATCTTCGTGGCCTTTCTGTTCCTGAACGCGTTGAAGCACTATCCGCTATCGCTCATCCAGATTTTCGTCAAGCAATAAAAGATGAATCTCTCGCTGTTGGCCTCTGTTAATTATCATTAGATAACTAGGAAGAATAATATGTATCAAGGTAATAGTTTTCAAGTAAATCAACGTGGCGTCTTCGCTGAATTAGTTTTTAATGACCTCAATGATCCTGTCAATACACTAAGAAAATCAGCGCTTGAGGAGTTAGAAAAGTGTGTTTCTCTTCTTGCGAATAGTGATATTAAAGGGTTAATTATTCGATCAGGGAAACCGTTATTTAGCGCCGGCGCTGATGTAAAAGCCTTCAGAGAATTATTTAAAGAGGGTGAGCCTGCGATTTCTGAGTATCTGACTTGGGCTCATAGCATTTACAATAAACTCGAAGATCTCCCATTCCCTAAAGTGGCTATCGTTAATGGTGTCGCTGCCGGTGGTGGTGTCGAACTGTCACTACTTGCAGAGTACCGCCTAGTCACCGAAGATGTTAAGGTCAGTTTACCTGAAGTAAAGTTAGGAATTTTACCGGCTTGGGGAGGCGCTACTCGACTACCTCGTATTTTAGGGGTTGATACGGCCTTACAATGGTTAACCACGGGGAAAACCTTTAAAGCAACCTCTGCATTAACATTGCACTATGCTGACGGCATAATCAGTCGAGATGCAGACCCTATCGCACAAGCTGAGAAATTATTAACGTCATGCATCAATAACGAGTTTGATTGGAAAGCTCGTCAGAAAGAGAAGGGGGAGCCATTAACCCTTAATCAACATGAGTTGGCACTTTCAATCAATACTGCCAGAGGAATGACAGCCAAAGCAGCAGGAAAACATTATCCTGCACCTTATATTATCTTAGATTGTATAGAGCACTCCGCTTATTGTCATCGTGATGAAGCACTTTCTATCGAGAGAAAAAGTTTAAATCAGTGTGTAGAAAGTGGGGTTGCTGATGCACTTGTTTCCATCTTCTTAGCTGATATGGCCGTCAAAGGTAAAAGCAAAAAACTATCTAAGAACGGTGAAAAAACTGACGTTGTCGGTGTCATTGGCGCAGGTATTATGGGCGGAGGCATTGCTTATGTTTCAGCTTATCGCAAGATGGACATTGTATTAAAAGATATCAATAAAGCCGGTTTAGATTTAGGGTTAAATGAAGCCAACAAGCTACTTGCAAAACAAGTCACCCGAGGTAAAAAAAGCCCTCGACAGATGGGAGAAACTTTAAATCGTATTCAACCAACACTTCACAATGAGCCATTAGAAATAACCGACTTAATTATTGAAGCTGTTGTTGAGAATCCAATGGTTAAAGAGAAAGTCCTCGCTGAATTAGAGACGATTGCCCCTAATGCAATGATCGCATCCAACACCTCAACATTGATGATCAGTGGTCTCGCTCAAGCGTTGAAAAAGCCAGAAAACTTCTGTGGTATTCACTTCTTTAACCCAGTTCCAAGAATGCCTCTGGTTGAGGTTATTCGAGGAGAAAAAAGTTCAGATCAAACCATCGAAAAAGCCGTTAAATATGTCACCTCATTAGGTAAAACACCGATTGTTGTCAATGACTGTGCCGGCTTCTTGGTCAACCGTTGCTTGACACCTTATTTCTTAGGGTTTAATCAATTATTAATCGATGGTGGTGATATTCCAACCATTGATAAAGTCATGAGTAAACAATTTGGTTGGCCAATGGGACCTGCGCTCCTACTTGATGTTATCGGTCTCGATACAACAGCACATTGTATTGATGTGATGGATGATGCCTTCCCTAATCGTTTAACGAAGCCTGAGGTAAATATCTTCACCGCCCTACTTAATAACGGTAAGCAAGGACAGAAAAACAGTGAAGGTTTCTATTCTCATGTTACCGATAAACGCGGTCGATTACGCCCACAAACCTCAGAGTCAAGCCATCAACTTATTGAATCACTTCGTCATGGTATCAAAGAGTTCTCCACCGATGAGATCACGATGCGTCTTATGATTCCAATGATGTTTGAAGCGATTCGTTGTTTAGATGAAGGGATTGTTGCCTCACCAGAAGAAGCGGATATTGCGATGATTTATGGCACAGGATTCCCTGCATTTAGAGGCGGCTTGTTCTATTACATGGATCTCTATGGTTTAGATAAGTTAGCTAACGTGGCGAAAACTTATCAGCATCTTGGCGCACTGTATCATCTACCTGAAGGTTTAATCTCTCGTATCAACAACAATCAAAAATTCTACGCATAATTGGGGTATTAAAATGAAAAATGTTGTAATTATCGATGCAATCCGTACCCCAATGGGGCGTTCAAAAAATGGAGTTTACCGTCATATTCGCGCTGATACACTTTCAGCTCACTTAATGAAAAGCATGATCCACCGTCACCCAGAAGTGTGTGAAGAGAGTATTGATGACATTATTTGGGGCTGTGTGCAGCAGACAGGTGAACAAGGGATTAATGTTGCAAGAAACGCCGCATTACTGGCTGGATTACCGGTAGAGATCCCCGCAGTCACCGTTAATCGTTTATGTGGCTCATCAATGGAAGCATTACACTCAGCAACAAGGATGATTAAAGCTGGAGATGCCGATACTATTTTAGTCGGTGGTGTTGAGCATATGGGACATATCCCAATGACAACCGGTATTAGTCTAAACCCAGCCACAGATAAAAAGGTTGCTCAAGCATCAGCAATGATGGGGCTTACTGCAGAAAAATTAGGACAAATGTATAATGTCACACGTCAAGAACAAGATAGGTTAGCAGCCCGTTCTCATAAACTGGCTCACCAAGCACCAATTGAGGGACGTTTTGATAATGAGATCATACCCACGATGGGTCATAACGAAGAGGGTCTACCAACCTTAGTTAAAAGTGATGAGGTTATCCGCCCAGAAACAACTGAGAAATCACTCTCTCAACTGCGCCCAGCATTTGATCCTATCAATGGCACGGTTACCGCAGGAACCTCTTCAGCTTTATCAGATGGTGCGTCTTGTTTACTGGTGATGAGCGAAGAGAAAGCATTAGCACTCGGACTCAAACCTAGAGCCAGAGTTATTTCACTGGCCGCCGCAGGCGTTCCTGCCGCAATTATGGGATATGGTCCTGTTCCTTCAACAGAAAAAGCACTGAAAAAAGCGAATCTAACGATTGATCAGATCGACTTTGCTGAAGTCAACGAAGCTTTTGCAGCGCAAGCAATCCCTTGCTTAAAAGATCTCGGTCTTTGGAATGAAATGGACAGTAAAGTCAATATGAATGGCGGCGCTATCTCTCTAGGACACCCATTAGGCTGCTCTGGAGCTAGAATCATTGGAACCTTAATCAATGTCATGGAGCAACGAGGTGGCAAATATGGTTTAGCCACAATGTGTATCGGTATGGGACAAGGAATCTCAACGATTATTGAACGAGTCGAATAAATTTCATTCGTACATAACCTCCCTCTTCATCATTGATATAACAATAATAATCACATCAGGTAGAGAGGGAACCTAATATAGTGAGAGATAACTCTAATGAATAATAAAAAACCACTAGATGGCGTCAGAATTATAGAAATGTCCACCTATGTTGCAGCTCCCGTTGCAGCAAAAATGTTAGCAGATTGGGGGGCTGAAGTGATCAAGATAGAGCCTAAGTTTGGCGATGAATATCGTATTATTGGTCGCAGCTTAGCCATGCCTACATTTGATGATCAAAACCCCTGCTTTGATTTAGAAAATGCCAATAAAAAAGCGATCTCTATCGATATCAGAACGCAAGAAGGACAAGAGATCCTTCATAAGCTCCTAAAAACGGCTGATGGGTTAATTACAAATTATCGAAATCAAGCACTAGAAAAACTACATTTAACCTATGAAGAGATCCATCAAAAGCACCCAAGTTTAGTCTACGGTATCGTTGCAGGATATGGAGAAAAAGGACCAGATAAAGATAAACCCGGCTATGATCTTACTGCCTTTCTTGCTCGCTCAGGCATGATGATCGATACCGTAGAAAAAGGGGGAAACCCAATGAGCATTTACGCCTCATTTGGTGATCACATAACAGGCACAAGCTTAGCAGCAGGAATGTGTGCTGGGCTATATAAAAGAAGTAAAACCAATATAGGCGACAAAGTGATATCTGGCCTCTATCAAAATAGTCTTTACTGCTTCTCGACCATGTTAGCCGCCACAAGCTATGGTTTAAAATACCCAATTAGTCATAACAACTCTCCAACTCCAATTGTTAACTCCTACCAATGCAAAGATGGTGAGTGGTTATTACTCGCCGCCACAAACTTTGAACGTCAATGGACCCAAGTCTGTAAAGGTGTTTTAAAGCGCCCAGATCTAGCTGAAAATGAGAATTACAGTTCAATAAAGGGGATGTTGAAAAACAAAAAAGAGATCATTGACATATTCGATGCTGAATTTGCAACAAAAGATCGTCAAGAGTGGGAAGTGTTACTTATCGAAAATGACATTGCTCATGAAAAGATATTACATTGGGAAGATGTCTTAAACGATCGACAAGCATGGGAAAATGATTACTTAATGGAAGTCGAGCATAAAAATGGAACAAAGAGCGTTTTAGCCAATACGCCCGTCTCATTTAGCTCAATAGAAAAACCTACCTTTACTCAAGCGCCAAAAATTGGTGAGCATACGAATGAAATCTTACAAAGTTTAGGTTATCAATCCGAACACATTAATCAGTTAAGAGCTAACAATAAAATTCATTAATCAGCTTAAAAATTGAAAGTTGACAATAATTTGAAGACAAAAAAGCCACAATACTCATTCATTAACTCTTTCTAGTTAAAAACAGAGTGTGGCTTCTTCTTTACAGTTTCATTATTTAGCTGAATATTCGCGTCTTAACTAACCACCTAAGCCTGGCAACAAAACTTTCAAGCCTGTCGTAATAAACTCAATTCCTAGTGCTGCAAGAATCAAACCCATGATACGGGTAATCACGTTGATCCCCGTTTGACCTAGAAAGCGAACAATCAAAGGTGCTGCACGGAACAGTAACCAGACACAAAATGCAAACAATAAAATGGTACCGGCTAACCCCATTAAATTTAAAGGCTGTGGATAGCGTGCAGCATAAACAATGGTTGAGCTGATCGCACCAGGGCCTGCCATTAATGGCATTGCAAGAGGAACGACACCAATTTGTTCACGACCAATCGATTCTGACTCTTCTTGTTTGTTCTGCTTATCTTCACCTAGCTTACCGCTCATCATTGAAAATGCGATACTTAATAGCAGAAAACCACCCGCAACGCGGAAAGAGTCGAGAGAAATACTGAACATATCCAGTAACATCTGCCCAGCAAGCAGTGAAATGGTCAAGATCACAGCAACGGCAAGATTAGCAATATAAGCGGTATGATTACGTTCTTTCACCGACATAGAGCTACACAGAGAAACAAAGACAGGCATTACACCTACCGGATTCACCGCAGCCACTAAACCAAGAAAAAATTGTAGAAAAATTGCAAAATTAAGTGTTTCCATTTAGCCAAATACCAAAAGATTAATAAGAAAAAGTGTGTATTTATTAGCAAATAAATTTATTAATACACTTTAATCTAAAATAATTCACTAATCCAATCAATTATATTGAATGAGATCGTTAGTAAAACTAATGCTAAAGAGCTTATGTTAACTATATGCTTAAAGCCATTGCAATAACGAGTAGATGACAACTGAATTCCCCTTATATATGTATACCCTTCATACTTGAAGTCGCTAGGTTGTTGGCTGCATTCGTTCGCCTACTAGCAACGCCAATTATTTTAGGTATAGCAGCCCTGTTCTATATGATTGGAGTGATTAAAAGTAACCGTGCCGTCATAAACCTAGTCTAGTCCTTTAAGCACGAAGGAGATAAAACAGAGACATATCAATCATCAACCTTTTTTATTTTATGGTTATTTTCTTACATTATGAGGTTTAAGTTCATAGCAAAATTTGAACCAACTATGAAATAAAAGGAGAATTACCCACATTTACAATAAACATTATACCCATAAAGTGATATGGATCATAAAAATCATCAGTTCCTGAAATATTATTACAGAAAAGTTGAATTGAGGGATATAATAACTGCCATAGAACGAAGCTTAATTACAGAATCGTTTTAAAGCAATAATTTAAGTGTTATAAAAGTACAAATATGTAAGAAACTATAATCAATAAAAACCTTTCAATAAATAAGTACCTATAATTAGGTTGTTTATTAAAAAGTTTTCATAAAATTAGGAGTTACCATGCCTGTTACAAATTTAACTGAATTAGACGCTTTAGTTGCTCGTGTAAAAGCCGCACAGAAAGAATTCTCAACGTTCTCTCAAGAGCAAGTTGACAAAATCTTCCGCGCTGCCTCTCTTGCTGCTAACCAAGCGCGTATCCCTCTAGCTCAACAAGCTGTTGCTGAGTCAGGTATGGGTATCATCGAAGATAAGGTTATTAAAAACCACTTCGCTTCAGAATTCATTTATAACAAATATAAAGATGAAAAAACTTGCGGTATCTTAGAAGAGAACGAAGAGTTCAATACGATGACAATCGCGGAACCTGTAGGTATTATCTGTGGTATTGTTCCAACAACAAACCCAACCTCTACAGCGATTTTTAAATCTCTTATCTCTTTAAAAACACGTAATGCGATTATCTTCTCGCCACATCCACGTGCTAAAAACTCAACAAATGATTCTGCAAAACTTGTTCTTGATGCGGCAGTCGCAGCTGGTGCACCAAAAGATATCATTGGTTGGATTGACCAGCCTTCAGTTGAATTATCAAATGCATTAATGAAGCATGACGATATCAACCTTATCCTTGCAACTGGTGGTCCAGGCATGGTTAAAGCGGCTTATTCATCAGGTAAACCCGCTATCGGTGTTGGTGCAGGTAACGTTCCTGTTGTTATCGATGAAACCGCTGATATCAAACGTGCGGTTGCTTCTATTCTTATGTCTAAAACATTCGATAACGGTGTTGTTTGTGCATCAGAGCAGGCTGCTATCGTTGTTGATGAAGTTTATGACGAAGTTAAAGAGCGTTTTGCTTCTCACAAAGCGTATGTTTTAAGCAAATCAGAAGCAGATAAAGTACGTAAAATTCTTCTTATCGATGGTGCATTAAACGCAAAAATCGTTGGTCAACCAGCTTCTGCTATCGCTGAAATGGCGGGTATAACTGTTCCTTCAGATACTAAAGTATTGGTTGGTGAAGGTCTGGGTAAAGTTTCTTATGACGACTCATTCGCTCATGAAAAACTATCTCCAACACTAGGTCTATTCCGTGCAGATAACTTCGAAGATGCCGTTGCTCAAGCAGTAACCATGGTTGAAATCGGTGGTATCGGTCATACATCTGGTCTATACACTAACCAAGATACGAATGCAGACCGTATTCGTTACTTTGGTGATAAGCTAAAAACAGCACGTATTCTTGTTAACATCCCAACCACTCACGGCGGTATCGGTGATCTGTACAACTTTAACGTTGCACCATCACTAACATTAGGTTGTGGTTCATGGGGTGGTAACTCTATCTCTGAAAACGTAGGTCCTAAGCACCTTATCAACAAGAAAACAGTAGCGAAGCGAGCTGAAAATATGTTGTGGCACAAACTACCAAAATCAATCTACTTCCGTCGTGGTAGCCTTCCAATCGCAATGAGTGATTTAGAAGATAAGAAACGTGCATTCCTAGTAACAGACCGTTTCCTATTCAACAATGGTTATGCTGATGAAGTGGTATCTCTACTTAAAGCACAAGGTATCGAAGTTCATACTTTCTTTGATGTAGAAGCAGATCCAACGTTATCTGTTGTTGAAAAAGGTGCTGCAGCAATGCAGAGCTTCCAGCCTGATGTTATCATCGCGCTAGGTGGTGGTTCACCAATGGATGCAGCGAAGATTATGTGGGTTATGTACGAGCACCCAGAAACTCACTTTGAAGAGCTTTCTATGCGCTTTATGGATATCCGTAAACGTATTTACAAGTTCCCTAAAATGGGTAAAAAAGCGGAGCTAGTCTGTATCACAACAACATCGGGTACAGGTTCTGAAGTGACACCATTTGCGGTTGTTACTGATGACAAAACTGGCGCTAAATACCCATTAGCAGATTACGAATTAACGCCAAATATGGCAATCGTTGATGCTAACCTTGTGATGAACATGCCTAAGTCACTAACTGCATTTGGTGGTTATGACGCAGTGACTCACGCACTTGAAGCTTATGTTTCTGTTCTTGCGAATGAATACTCTGACGGCCAAGCGCTACAAGCACTTAAGATGCTAAAAGAGTACTTACCATCAAGCTACGCAAATGGTGCTGCTGACCCAATTGCTCGTGAGAAAGTACATAATGCAGCAACAATCGCAGGCATCGCGTTTGCTAACGCATTCCTAGGTGTATGTCACTCAATGGCTCACAAAATTGGTGCTGAGTTCCATGTACCACACGGCCTAGCTAATGCACTACTTATTTCTAACGTCGTTCGTTATAACGCAAACGACAACCCAACTAAGCAGACTGCATTCTCTCAGTATGACCGTCCACAAGCACGTCGTCGTTACGCTGAAGTTGCTGACCACTTAGGTCTAAGCCAAAAAGGTGACCGTACTGCTCAGAAGATTGAACGTCTATTAACATGGTTAGACGAGCTAAAAGTGGCTCTAGATATTCCAATGTCTATTCAAGCGGCTGGTGTTAATGAGTCAGACTTCCTAGCGAAGCTTGATGATCTTTCTGTTGAAGCGTTTGATGACCAGTGTACGGGTGCAAACCCTCGCTACCCATTAATCTCTGAGCTAAAAGAAGTATTAACGGCTGCTTACTATGGTAAAGCTTATGTTGAAGGTGAGACATTCGAAGGCACGACAGTTATTAAGAAAAAAGCTGACCAGAAAAAACCAGCTAAAAAATAATGTTTTTATAGCAGATTAATCAGCTAAAGAACAAAAAATTAAAACGCCCTGAACTATTCATTAGTTTGGGGCGTTTTTTATTAATATATTCACAGAGTCATGAGAAAACGACCCCATCTTATTGAATTCACCTCAAACCAAGCTTACATTGAGACAAGAGTCAATAAGTAAAGGGATACCATCATGAGCTTGATTCAAGTTAAAGATATAAATAACATTCGTGTTATTACAATTAATCGACCAGAAAAGAAGAATGCGATCAACTTTGAGATGTATGATCTTTTAACTCAAGCATTACAATCTGGAGAGCAAGATCTAAGTATCAACACCTTTGTTCTTCAAGGCCAAATAGACTGTTTTACGTCAGGTAATGATTTAACGGACTTTTTGAGCCATAGCCAGAAAGAAAATGCTCAGATTGATCAACATCACCCCGCTTTTAATTTTCTTTTTACCCTATTAGATCTAACTAAACCTATTATTGCTGCGGTCACTGGACTTGCAATTGGTATTGGCACTACAATCTTGTTGCATTGCGATTTAATCTACAGTGGGCCCAATACTCAATTTCAACTTCCTTTTGTTAAGTTATCTCTCTCACCAGAAGCAGGGGCTAGTCAGTTGTTACCTCAAATAGTCGGTCAAACTAGAGCTAATGAGCTGTTAATGTTGGGAGAACCATTCTCGGCACAACAAGCCCTTGATGATGGTTTAATCAATAAGATCATTGAAACAGAGCTAGTTTTTCAATTTGCTTTTACTCAAGCTGAAAAGTTAGCCTCCCAACCACAAATCGCATTAGCAGCAACAAAACAGTTAATAAAATATAATAAAGAAGAGATCAGAGAACAGATGAAAAAAGAGTTAATCATTTTTGACAGACTATTAAAAAGTAAGGAAGCAAAAGAGATTTTTGCTAAATTTCTTCGCCATTAAATGAATCAAAAAAGATATATTATTCATGTTTGAAGCTGCTAGTGCAGTTAAATCCGCCTAGCAACCTCAAATAAGACAAGACTACTTAATATTATCAGCAAGATTACTTACTGCTAATGCAAAATAGTGAGAGCGATTCCAACGTAATAACGCTTCATAATTACCATAAACAAGGTAAGAAACGCCATTTCCACCGTCAGGTTGAATCAAACGTGCTTCAATATCCGCTTTAGGCAATACCATTTTATTTGAGCGACGCACACCTAAATATTGCCACTCCACCAATTTTTTCGTCTCATTTTTAAGATGATTGAGACGTTCAGGTACGATAACTTGTCGTCCCCAAATATATTTATCATCCCACCCCACTTGCTTTAAGTAGTTAGCAGTCGAAGCAAAGACATCGGCTTTATTATACCAAATGTCCATTTTACCATCGTTGTCACCATCAACAGCATAGTTTAAAAATGAACTTGGCATAAACTGATTCTGTCCCATCGCACCAGCCCAAGATCCTTTTATTTTTTCGACAGAGATATGTTTTTGTTGAACGATATCTAATGCTGAAAAGATCTCAGATCGAAAAAATGCTTCACGACGCCCTTCATAAGCTAAGGTCGTTAATGCTTGAAAGACATTATGATTTCCCATTAAACGACCAAAATTACTCTCAACCCCCCATAAAGCAACAATAAAACGAGGTTGAACCCCATACTCCTTTCCAATTTCCTGGAGTACCTGATAGTTTTGTTGATACAGCTGGTTTGCTTGCTTTATTTTCCAAGCAGGAACCGCTTTAGGAATATATTCTTGTAGGGTTAAACGCTTTTCTGGTTGATTTCTATCTGCTTTTACCACTTTTTCTTTATAGGTTAAATTAGCAAATGCCTGATTAACCAATATATTAGAGTACCCTTTATCTAATGCTTCTTTTTTTAATTCTGAGACATACTGCTCAAAAGTTGTCGCGATCGAGACAGTGGGCGTTAACAAAAACGAAAACCCCACACTTAGTACCAATGCTATTTTTTTTATTCTCATTGCGACTCCTTTCTATAAAAAATCACTGTTTTGATTTTTTATACTCTTCTAAATAATTTACTGGTGGTGGCGGTAATTGTAAATAATAGCCTTTTTCATCCAGTGCTTTTTTAACCACTTCAATATCAGCTTGCGCTAATTTTCGCTCTCCCATCAGTTTTATCAACATTGTAAACTCTGGACGACCAAAAGTTTTCATCAATTCAGCCGGGACAGCAGAGAAGTCATCTCTCTGTTTGACGTATAAATATGTAGATAGTTTCTTTGGACTACGATAAATCGCACAAATCATAATTATTACCTAAAAAGTTTAAAAAATTTTAAAAAAAACTGTATTATTAATATATAACGATGTTTTTTTAATGTCTCAATAAAATAACAACTACTTCATGTTTTAAAAAGTAAAATAGTATTATTCAACCAGTTGTTAGCTAGAATATAGCACGCTCAATTGACAGTAGGAAATTTTTGCATTTTATCACTAAAGTAAATGGATATTTAAACCATGACAACACCTGCAGAGCTAAAAGGAAGTAGTTTCACACTATCTGTCCTTCATTTACACAATACTGATATGCAACAGACAAAAGAGATGCTCACAAAAAAAGTTGCACAAGCTCCGCTTTTTTTTCAAGGTGCTCCAGTTGTCATCAATATTGAAAAAGTCGACACAGAGATTAATAGTAAAATTGACTTCGTTTCATTAAAAGAGGTGGTCACTGAGGCAGGCTTTATCCCTGTTGGTATTTCTGGCTGTTCAGACCAAGAAAGGCAAGCTGAAGCGAAATCAGCTGGATTTGCCATCATGAATACGGCAAAAGCCATAAAAGAACAACAGAATACAATGACACCAACCAAGGTTATTTCAACGCCAGTGCGCTCTGGACAACAGATTTACGCGAAAGATAGTGATCTAGTTATCTTAACGCATGTAAATCCTGGGGCTGAGATCATTGCAGATGGTAGTATTCATATCTATGGATCATTACGTGGTCGAGCAATTGCTGGTGCATCAGGGCAAGAGCAAGCTTCTATTATTTGTAAAGATATTCAGGCAGAGCTCGTTTCAATTGCGGGTCAATATTGGCTCAGTGATAAGATACCAAAAGAATTTTGGAAGAAAAGTGGTCGATTTCAATTAGTTGACGATCAAATAAAACTCACGCCTCTCGTATTATAGGTTTCATCAATAAGGAAAGAATATGGCACGTATAATTGTCATCACATCAGGCAAAGGCGGTGTTGGTAAAACCACCAGCAGCGCTGCCATCGCTTCAGGATTAGCAATGGCGGGAAAGAAAACAGTTGTTATCGACTTTGATATTGGTTTACGTAACTTAGACCTTATTATGGGATGCGAGCGTCGAGTTGTTTATGATTTTGTTAACGTAATCAATGAAGAGGCAAATCTCAATCAAGCTCTAATCAAAGATAAGCGCACAGAAAACCTCTTCATTCTTCCAGCGTCTCAGACTCGAGACAAAGATGCCCTAACCCAAGCGGGTGTAGAAAAGGTGCTGAATGACATGGATGAAATGGGATTCGACTTCATTATCTGTGATTCCCCGGCAGGGATTGAAACCGGTGCTTTAATGGCACTCTATTTTGCGGATGAAGCCATTGTGACCACAAATCCAGAGGTGAGCTCAGTACGCGACTCTGACCGTATTCTAGGTATCCTTGACTCAAAATCTCGCCGAGCTGAAGCGGGTGAGCAAGTTAAACAACACCTTTTATTAACTCGATATAATCCAGCCCGTGTGAACCAAGGCGAAATGCTAAGTGTTGAGGATGTTGAAGAGATCCTACATATTCCATTATTAGGTGTGATACCTGAAAGCCAAGCGGTACTGAACGCATCAAATAAAGGGGTTCCTGTTATTTTTGATAATGAGTCAGATGCAGGCTTAGCATATACCGATACTGTTGCTCGCCTTTTAGGTGAAGATGTTGCTTTTCGTTTCTTAGAAGAAGAAAAGAAAGGCATTTTCAAACGTCTTTTTGGAGGATAATACATTATGGCACTATTAGAGTTTTTTCTTCCTCAGAAAAAGAAAACAGCAAATGTAGCAAAAGAGCGTTTACAAATTATCGTAGCAGAACGTCGTGGTATGGGCAGTACTTCACCTGCATACTTACCTCAGTTGAAAAAAGACATTCTGGAAGTGATTCAAAAATATGTTGAAATCACCCCTGAACAAGTTTCAGTATCATTAGAGCAGAAAGAAGATGATCTTTCTGTACTAGAACTGAATGTCACATTACCTGAAGATAAGTAAGCTCAAAGGTGATAAAAAAGGCGTACAGAAAGTTTAAACTAGGATTAGTTAAAAAACCTCTGTACGCCTTTTTGAGCATCAGATAAAGATGAAAACGACTTATTCCTCCGGTGAGAGTAATTCTAAAAGCTCTCGACCCACCAATTCTAATCGCCACCCTTTAATCACTTCAGGGCGCTTATCATCCGCACATTGGTACTTCCACGCCCAACTTAACAACTGATTTAGCTGACGCTTTGATGCAATAAACTCAGGTGCTAACTGATACTTTGTAGCAACAGTCGAAACTATTTGGCGCAGTTTTGTCATCAACTCTTTGTAGTTTGGATAATCAATAATTCGTGTGATTTTTTCTGGATACTCACTTTCCGGTAAAATTTTACCTTGTTCAACCATCTGTAATAGGCGACCACCATGGTAATGGATCTCCATCTTTTCAAAACCTAACTCAAACAGTTCAGACTTATTGGTTGGTTGATAACGAGCTAATTTCCATAAATTTGCCTCTTTTACGACAAAATTCAATGCCAAGTTACGCTTTCTTGCTTCTAATTGTCGCCATTTTGCAACAATCTTCAAAATAGCCAGTTCCTTTGGATCAAGTTGCCAGCTATTTTTAATATCTAAATAGGCACAATCTAAATCTGCAACTTTACGCTTTTTATCGAGCATAGCCTGACATTCATAATCTAACGCCTGCTTTTTACCTTCTTTATTCACTTTTTGTTGTAACACTTCAAAAAGTGGATACAGATAATAAACATCTGCCGCGGCGTATTTTAACTGCTTATCAGACAGGGGACGTGCCATCCAATCAGTACGAGACTCCCCTTTATCTAACTCTACCTCAAAGTATTCTTTAACAAGAGCAGCAAACCCTGTTGATAATCCATGACCAAGAAATGCCGCCATAATTTGAGTATCAAACATTGGTGTTGGTAATTGACCACACTCATTAAGAAAAACTTCTAGGTCTTCACTACAGGCGTGCAACACTTTTAATACATCAGGGTTAACCAAAAGATCCCATAGCGAAGACATATCTTCAATTGCGATCGGATCAATCAAAGAGAGATTTTCACCATCATAAAGCTGAATCAGCCCTAAGCGAGGATAAAGTGTTCGAGTTTTTACAAACTCAGTATCGAGCATAATGGTTGGATGCGTTGATGCAGTTAAACAGGCTCGATTGAGCTGCTCTGTATCCGAGATAATTGTAAAATTCACACTTAATACCTATATTATTTAATGGCTATATCATTGAAAGTTTATGTTATTTAACACCAAGATTAGCTTTAGTTTATTGATAAACAGCGCAATATCATTGTTAAATATCAACAGCCTGACTAGATTATTATTAAAAAGCCAGCAATAACGCTGGCTTGAATAAAGATGTTACCGTATTACAGGAGTGGTTATCATCAATCTCCAATAATACGAATACAGACAGTAGAACTAAAGTTAATTACTTTTTCTCTTTGGCTGCAATATTTTCATCTCGTAATAATCGACGTAAAATCTTTCCGACATTCGACTTTGGTAATTCATCATAAAACTCAACGGCACGAGGGATCTTATAGCCTGTTAAATACTCACGACAATGAGCAATTAACTCCTCTTTCGTTAAGCTATCATCTCGCTTAACGACACAAAGTTTAACTATTTCACCAGAAATATCACTCGGCTCACCAATCGCAGCCACTTCAAGTACTTTACCATGTAATGCGACAACATCTTCAATTTCATTCGGGTAAACATTAAACCCAGAGACTAAAATCATGTCTTTTTTACGATCAATAATTTTGATGTAGTTATCGTCACTCATTATGACAACATCGCCCGTTGACAACCAACCATCATGAGTTAATACTTCTCGGGTTGCTTCTGGTCGTTGCCAATATCCTTGCATCACCTGAGGACCTCGGACTTGAAGCTCACCAGGTTGATCAAATGCCACTGGCTCGCCTTCATCATCAACCCAACGAACTTCCGTTGAAGGAACGGGTAAGCCAATAGATGAAGTGAATGCTTCTACATTAAATGGATTTACAGCAACTAAAGGTGAACACTCGGTTAATCCATATCCTTCTAGTAATCGCTGCCCCGTCGTCTGTAGCCAGTTCTCAGCAACGGACTGCTGAACGGCCATGCCACCGCCAATTGACAGTTTTAAACGAGAGAAATCAAGCTCTTTAAAGTCTTCATTATTCAATAAACCGTTAAATAATGTGTTAACACCGGTTAATACGGTAAATGGAACCTTTTTAAGTTCTTTAATAAAGCCCGGCATATCTCTTGGATTCGTAATCAATAAGTTACGCCCACCAATTTCGATAAATAACAAACAGTTTACCGTCAAAGCAAAAACATGGTAAAGCGGCAATGCAGTAACAACATACTCTCGACCATCATCTAATACAGGGTTATACATCGATTTAGCCTGCATCACATTGGCGATCATATTACGATGGGTTAATACAGCACCTTTTGCTACCCCTGTCGTTCCACCCGTATATTGTAAGAATGCGATATCTTCGGCATCAATAAAAGGTTTCACATACTGCATGCGATAGCCTTTACGTAATGCCACTCTCATTGAAGTCGCATGTGGTAGGCTATATTTAGGCACCATTTTTTTGACGTATTTCACGACAAAATTAACGATTTTACCTTTAGCTGTTGGTAGTTGATCGCCAAGCTTAGTTAAAATAACGTGTTTTACCGCAGTTTTATCAACAATTTGTTCTAATGTATGAGCAAAGTTAGAGACAATAACAATTGCTGCGGCACCGGAGTCATTTAATTGATGCTCTAACTCTCTAGGGGTATACAATGGATTAACATTAACTGCAATACAACCAGCACGAAGAACACCAAACAGAGCAATGGGATATTGCAGTAAATTTGGCATCATTAATGCGACACGATCGCCTTTTTTCAGTTTCAATTCATTCTGTAAGTAAGCAGCAAAAGCACGACTGCGCTCCTCCAACTTACGAAATGTCATCACTTCACCCATATTAATAAATGCTGGCTGATCAGCGTAACGTTGTACTGAACGCTCAAACATTTCGACTAATGATGAATAACAATCAGGGTCGATTTCTGCGGGCACACCTGCTGGGTATTGGTCAGTCCAAATTTTATCCACTGCACTCTCCTTATCTTCTTTTTTATATATTGTATTTAAGGGACAATGATTTTATTCGATCATCAGATAAATACTATCCTACCAGTGAAAATTTGTGTTATTAACAACAACTTTATTGCTAACGCAACAATAACGAAGCTTTGTTATTTCAACATACTTGATATTTTTTTATTTCCTAATAACAACTGGTATCATACCTACACGATTAAAATTCATGATAAAAACACCGACAGTCATAGAGCCCGGTGCTATTTAACATATTGACCGACTCTATTCTCGACCAGGAAGCTTTTTCCAAGTAACCGTATCTCGAAGGTAAACAGGTGTTGCATCCTCAGCAGAAACCACTTCTCCACGAGCTAGAGCAAATTGTGCTAAATGCACCATATCTTGTGCATCAGGGTAAAGCAGTTCAGTAGTTACGCTATTTTTCGCTAACGTAGATAAATCGGGATAAGCTTGCCAGCCTGTTCCAACTTGAAACCACTCTCTCTCTTGATCAAGAGAGACCCGCTCTAAAATTAACTCTGGCGTTGAGACAACTTCTTGCTCATTTAACTGCCAATCGCCATTGATTAGACGCTGGTATTGCCCCCAATAGATTTCTGACATACGAGCATCAATCGAAGATAGCACATGCTCAGCGCCAAATTGACGGTAAGCCCCTTGCGCCATCGCTGCAAGTGTAGAAACACCAATCATTGGCAGATCAGCACCAAATCCTAGACCTTGAGCAATACCAATCCCAATACGAACCCCAGTAAAGCTACCGGGACCACGACCAAATGCCAAACCATCTAGCTGAGAAAGTGAAACTTCTGCTTCAGAGAGAACTTGATCCACCATCGGCAAAATTTTAATGGTATGTTCTCTTGGGGCTAACTCAGAACGAAAAATGATTTGATCATCAATCAAAAGTGCTACAGAACAGTTTTCAGTTGCAGTATCTACCGCTAAAATTTTCTTTGTCATAGGTATGCCAATGTTGGTTTTATAAAAAATCATATACCCTTCTTACTTGAAGTTGCTAGGTTGTTGGCTATGCTCATTCGCCCCAATCATATAGTACGCCTATACTCATGGGCTCTCATTCACTTGCCGCCTACTAGCAACTCCAATTACTTTAGGTATACATCTTGATGATGCCTCTAAATCGAATCATCAATCAATTTGGTTCAGCATTAAAAAGAGTCTTTACTTTTAATACAGTGACTTGTTAATACTATCATTTATTAATACTATAGCTCGATTTCTCGTTGCCCTTTTTGTTTAAGGTTCTTTTCTTTTTCTGGTTCAGGTATTGCTGCCAAGAACTGTATTGCTAACTCCAAATCTCGCGTACGAGGGATCGGAGGCAAACTGGCTAAAAACGTTGCGCCATACTGACGAGAAACCAATCGATTATCACAAATAATCAACACACCGCGATCGGATTCATCACGAATCAGTCGCCCAACCCCTTGCTTTAAGGTGATCACCGCATCAGGGATCTGAACTTGTTGAAAAGGATCACCGCCATTGAGTCGACACTCCTCTATCCGTGCTCGTAATAAAGGATCATCAGGAGCCGTAAAAGGAAGTTTATCAATGATAACACAGCTTAGTGCTTGCCCTCTAACATCAACGCCTTCCCAAAAAGCCCCAGTTGCCACTAATATCGCATTGCCATGTTCAAGATACTCATTGAGCAGTTTGTGTTTTGGCATCTCTCCTTGAGCCAGAACGGGTAGAGATAATTTTTCTCGAAACCCCTCAGCAAGCTCTCGAACCATTTGATGAGAAGTACATAAAAAGAAACAGCGACCTTGATTCACTTCAACAATCGGTTGCAGCATTTCAATCAATTTATCCGCTAAGCCGTAACTGTTCGCCTCAGGTAAAAAACGAGGAACACAGAGCAAAGCTTGAGATTGGTAATCAAATGGACTCAACAGAGAGAGTTGCTGCTTAGGCTTTAATCCTAATCGTTGATTAAAATGGTTAAAATCATCATCGACGGTTAACGTTGCTGAAGTAAAAACCCAACTTCCGGCATAATTGGCAATCTGTTGACTGAACTTTTCGGCCACAGATAATGGTGTAATATTAAGGCTAAAATGACGGTTATAACACTCATACCAATAGGAGTAGCCCATAATCGACGTATCACACACTCTGGCTAATTGAGCTTTTAATTGGGTAGCACGATCAAAGGCACTATCAATTAATTCACTTCTTCCTACCACCAGCTTTAGCACATCGTAAGTTAACGACAAAACATCGGTTAAACGTTCGACTTCTCGACTAATGGCACTGTTATTTAGCGCCTGTCGCCAATTTCCTCGATAGCCCGGCTCTCCTAACACAATCTGCATCTCCATTGACGCTTGAAGAAGTCGATCTGCGGTTTTCTGTAATTGTCGAACATCTCTTGCTTCGGTTCGATATGCTAATTCGATATCTTTTGCTAGGGCTTGCAGTTGACGACTGCTAAACGTAGAACCAAAGTATTGACTGGCAATGTCGGGAATTTGATGGGCTTCATCAAAAACAAACAGTTCTGCTTCTGGAATTAACTCGCCAAAGCCCGTCTCTTTAATCGCCATATCCGCTAAGAAAAGATGATGATTCACCACCACTATGTCCGCTTC
Organism: Vibrio sp. SS-MA-C1-2; assembly: GCF_021513135.1. NCBI lineage: Bacteria > Pseudomonadati > Pseudomonadota > Gammaproteobacteria > Vibrionales > Vibrionaceae > Vibrio > Vibrio sp. SS-MA-C1-2. Next base: position 1,362,631 of record NZ_CP090981.1, on the reverse strand, counting down.
CATCGCTTTAGTTCGAGCTTTAACAATAAAACAGTCACTAAAACTTGGGCACTCTTTACCTAAACAGTTATCGTTCGTTGAGGTAATGGTACGAATAACCGGACTATCTTCAGGTAAACTTTCACATTCAGACAGATCACCATTTTTACTTTCTGACTGCCAACGACGAACCTGAGTTAATTGATGAAAAAGAGTTCGATCCGCTTGAGGACGATGACTTTCTGCCAACTCTCGATCTAAGCGTTCAATACAAAGATAATTGGATCGTCCTTTTAGTAGCGCAATCACCCCGGTATACCCCAAGGAGGAGACCATCAACGGTAAATCTCGATGAAATAGCTGCTCTTGTAAATTTTTTGAGCCTGTACTGATAATACTTTTTTTCCGCTCATTAAAATTGGAACTAAATAAGCGAAGGTTTTCCCTGTTCCCGTTCCCGCCTCAATCACCAATTGGGATTGGTCTTCAATCGCCTGAGCAATTGCTTCTGCCATTTCAGTTTGCGAGGTTCGAGGCTGAAAGCCCTTAATTGCTTGGGCTAAGACGCCATCTGATGAAAAATAGTTTTTTATATTCATTATTAATCCGTTGTATACCCTTCATATTTGAAGTCGCTAGGTTGTTGGTTGTACTCGTTCGCCCCAATCATAGAGTACATCTATATTCATGGGGCCTTACTTGCTTACCGCCTACTAGCAACTCTAATTATTTTAGGTATATACCTATACTTTCTATTCAGAAACCTTGGCGGATAACCCAAATACATGGCACAATCTCTTTTTTAGGGACTCAGAATATTATTATGAAATTATCTTATATTATTACATTTTTTATGGCTTTTTTTCTGCTTAGTGGTTGCGCCAATAAAAACAGTGAAGCAGAAGCATTAGCTAGCCATCGAGCTAGTGTATTAAAAAATCTACCAATGCCGATGGATCTGGGTCCATTTAAGCTCTTAGATGTTAAATCTAAAGAGACGATGGTCGAGTTGATTATGTTAGATACAGGTAATGATCACAACGGTATTTATGCGACAGAAAGTGCCCTAAACTATTGTCGAGATCCCGAGCTTCGCTCTCTATTAACAAAAGGGGTCACTTACCGAATTATTATCAAAGATAATCGTGGCCGAACGATTGTTGAGCGCAATATTGCAGAAGCTGATTGTCAGAAGCTTCAACAAGATAAGATGCTATAAGAAAAAGGGAGTACCTGACTCCCCTTTGCTAATTATTAACAATCACTATCGATTTTTGTTAGTTAAGCTTGATCCTTAAAGAGTAAAACTTTTAAAGCGGCTTCAGAGTCAATATCAGCAAAGATAGCTGGATTCTCTAACCGACGAATAAAGGTTAAATCAGGTGCTTCTCGCGCCATTTCATCGATTAGAAATTGAGATGTTAGTGACGGTGCATTGACACAAGCCAGAACGTGTCCTCCCGCATTAAGTAGATCTGGCAAGCGACGTAAAATACGCTGATAATCCTTAGTTGCCGCAAAACTGCCTTTTTGGAAAGAGGGCGGATCGATAATAATCAGATCATAGCCGCCTAATTTTTTAATCTTTCCCCACGATTTAAAAATATCATGCCCCAAGAAAGAGACTTTCCCGCTAATATCATGTTGATTTAATTTGTGGTTATCACGACCACGGCTGAGGGATGATTTAGCCATATCAACATTAACAACACGATCCGCTCCTCCTGCAATTGCAGCGACTGAAAAACCACACGTATAAGAGAAAAGATTCAAAACTGCGCTATTTTTTGACTGTGACTTAACCCAACTACGGCCATCAACCATATCTAAAAACAGACCAATATTTTGGTTCGTCCCTAAGGAGAATTTATAGTTGAGTCCGCGCTCTTGCGCCACAAGTGTCGAAGGGATCTCACCAACTAAGGTATCAATAGTAATTGGATTTTGATAGCGATGTTGAATATAAAGCCCTTGCCCATGAATTTGTGGCCATAATGGGCTATTACTCAACTCAAGAAGCTGTGCTTTTAAACTATTAAGAAAATCATCTTCACAGGGTTTAAACAGTGAAACTTGCAAATATCCACCAATCCAGTCAGCAGTAATCTGCTCTAACCCAGGCCAAACTTGTCCTCGACCATGAAAAACCCGAACAACTTCATCTGGTTGAACTGAATTTAAATGACTGGTTAAATGTGTGATAAAAAGTGGAAGTTGTGTTGAATTCATCATCATTAATCTACTACGGTAATCTACTAAAAGTGGAGGAAATTATTTTATATTTAAGGCGAACAAGTTAATACAATGATTCCTAAAGTAATTGATATTGCTAGTCCGTGTTAAAATGTGATTAACACCCTAAAAATCTCAAATAAAAAATAAAACAGATTAAATTTACTTATTCAGTTTTGGCCATGGTAACTGTATTGGATTTGCCCATTCAGCTAATTGTTCTTTTGTTGGCCAGTGTTCTCCATCGTCTGGGATCTCAACAAAACAGTACGCTTTATCTAAGTAGTTAAATGAGAGGCTATACGCATGAAGGTAACCGCGATCAGCTTTCGCACCAGCATAGGTTTCATCACCTAATATTGGCGAACCTACACTTTTTAAAGCAACACGAATTTGATGGGTTTTTCCAGTATGAGGACGACAAAGGAAAAGGCGTTCACCTGCTTTCACACTAAGACTATAGAATTGAGTAATTGCAGGGTTCTCTTTACTACTGATCAACTTCCAGCCACTACGGCGACCTTGAGCCATATCACCAATGACCACTCCTTGCTTTTTCTTCGGTTTTTTACCACTAATTGCAAGGTAATATTTTTCAACTTGGCGGTTGGCAAATAATTGAGAGAGTATCGAGGCTGCTTGTTTATTACGCCCAATCAATAAAAGGCCAGAGGTCATTTTATCTAAGCGATGAATCAAATAAAGTTGCTTATCACCCAATTGTTGACGCATACGATCTAACAACCCACATTCAAGCTCATCACGATGCACACTCACGCCTGCTTGCTTATTAATTAAATAAAAATCGGTGGTTTGAAAGACGACTTTATACATGTCATGCTCTTTTAGTTAATTGAGAACGATATTATAACGAATAACCATAATTTATCGAAATTTATTACAAAACATACCATTTTTTCATCTACATATTTTATATTTCCAATTATACTAAAATTTAATATTAGTGATTAATGGTAACAAACTTTACTATGGAACAATTTTATCAAGTTCTTGCATGGATTGCTCTTTTTGCCTACTGGTTAATGGTTGCCTCTGTCACGCTTCGTATCGTATTCAAACGCCGTGCTATTGGTGTCTCTTTAGCATGGTTAATGATTATATATATTCTTCCTATTGTCGGTGTGATCTGTTACCTCCTATTTGGTGAACTTAACCTCGGCAGTAAACGAGCAACCCGTTCTAAAGAGATGATTCCCCCTTTTGCAGAGTGGTTCAAACAATTAAATACCTGCGCAGTGCATAAACCTGAACGTATGAGTTTTCATGCTCGCCCTATCCACCAACTCTGCCTTAATCGTACTGAAATTCCGAGCCTGACAAATAATCAATTAACCCTAAAACAAACCCCTGAAGACATCATTCGTTCAATGATCGCTGATATTCAACAAGCGACCACGGCGGTTCATCTGGAATTTTATATCTGGCATCATGGCGGGCTTGCTGATGATATGGCGGCAGCCTTAATTCAAGCAAGTAAACGCGGTGTCAATGTTAAATTACTCCTTGATGGCGCAGGAAGCCGACAGTTTTTAAACTCTCATTGGCCAGAAATAATGAGGAAATCGGGTATACAATTAATTGAAGCACTCTCAGTTTCACCATTTCGCGCTTTTTTTCGCCGTCTTGATCTACGATTACATCGTAAAATTGTCGTTATCGATAATCACATAGCCTATACAGGCTCAATGAATATGGTGGATCCCCGCTTTTTTAAACAAGATGCCAATGTCGGTCAATGGGTGGATATCATGGTCCGTTTAACAGGACCGACAGTATCAGCTTTAAACTGTATCCAAGCCTGGGATTGGGAAGTTGAAACGGGCGAACGCGCATTCCCTCCACTTCCAGATTGTAGTAAACCCATTATTCAAAATAAAAACGATGATGCCGATTCAACCATTCAAGTTATCCCTTCAGGTCCAGGCATGCCAGAAGGAATGATCCAACAGGTTCTGTTATTAGCTATTCATCAAGCGAGAGAATCTCTGGTTATTACCACACCTTACTTTATTCCGAGTGAACAACTCTTACTTGCCTTAACGACATCAGCACAACGCGGTGTACAAGTTGATATTATTGTTCCCGATAAAAATGACTCATTAATGGTTGAATGGGCTAGTCGTTCGTTCTTCACAGAGCTATTTGAAGCTGGAGTCAATATTCATCGTTTTAAAGGTGGATTATTACATACAAAATCCGTCGTTATTGATAATGAATTTTGCTTAGTTGGTACGGTTAATTTGGATATGCGGAGTTTATGGTTAAATTTCGAAGTGACGCTAGCGATTGATGAGCCTGAATTCTGTCATCAATTTACTCAACTACAACACCAATATCTAAAGCAGTCAGAACAAGTTGACCCTCGAACATGGCAACAACGAGCATTAATAAATAAACCTGTTGAGCAGTTTTTCTATCTTTTTGCCCCGTTACTTTAACAATAAATAGTCACCGAGATCATATTATTGCAGGTTGAAAATTACCTTTCTGCTTAAAAATATTTCGGTGCATCACACTTTAGAGTAAATAGCAGCAAAAACAGCAACTTTATATTGGATAACGATTGACATGACTAGCGCCTAACGTAAAATAGTTACTACTTGAGAATCTTCTTATTTGTAGTGTGTTTCATTTCGAGTTTTCGGTCTGTCATTCATTAAATGTAATAAGAGTTATTTTGCAAGTCCATATACATTTTTTATTAATAATGACAGGACAATATCATGTCTAACACAGTTACTGGCGCAGTTAAGTTTTTCAACGAATCTAAAGGTTTTGGTTTCATCACTCAAGATAACGGACCTGATGTATTCGTACATTTCAGCTCTATCCAATCTGATGGTTTCAAAACTTTAGCTGAAGGCCAAAAAGTAGAGTTCACTATCGGTTCTGGCCAGAAAGGTCCACAAGCTGAGAACGTTCGTCCACTATAAGGCTTGCCTCGTAGCTACACGAATAAAGCAAAAAATCGTACATATTAATGTGCGATTTTTTTATTTATATAAGATAAAAGTATAATTAAATCTCCTCTTCTATCCATATTATTTATTTTTAATAATAAAAAACACGCAACTTTAACTTTTATCGCCAGATAAAAAATCAAAAATGCGTGCCTCTACATCTAAAGTAATTGGAACTGCTAATAGCCAATCAGTGGATGATCCCAAATAATACGACAATATACGCTTATCAAAAAGACCTTACTTCTTACGAGAATATTCCGCAATAATATACATAGATTGACCATTTGCTTTGCCAGAGACAAGTTTAGGATCATCACTTAAACGAATTCCTCGTACTACTGTCCCCTGTTTGATCACTTGGTTAGTGCCTTTAACCGGAAGATCTTTAATGATAGTAATATCATCGCCTTTCTTCAGTTCAACACCATTAACATCGCGCGGCTTCTCTGCATCATCATCAACAAGACCTGCGGCAGCCCAAGTTTGAGCGTCATCATCAAGATACATCATATCCAGCAGATCAAGTGCCCATGATTCAGAAGAAAGGCGTTTTAGCATACGCCAAGACATGACTTGTACCGCTAATTCTGGCGACCACATACTATCATTTAAACAACGCCAATGATTAGGATCTAGCTCTACAGATGGCTCCATCTGTCCACGACATGTCGCACAAGCTAAAATGGCTTCATTTGCAGTGCCATCACTTGGTGAAACTTCAAATACTGCTAAATCAGAATCTGCACCACAAAGTTCACATTTAGCGCCACTGCGCTCCATTAATATCTTTTCAACTGCCATGATAGTTATAACCTTAACATTTATGAGAGCATTATTATAAGATCGATTCTCTTCAAATGAAAATCAGATCGAGGTTACTTGCAAAATCAATTTCAAATCAGAAGAGAATATAGTCAAAGTCATTGACGTTGTTAGTTGACGATAAACAAATATATCCCCTTCATACTTGAAGTCGCTAGGTTGTTGGCTGTAAACGTTCGCCCCAATCATAGAGTACACCTATACTCATGGGACCTCACTCACTTGCCGCCTACTAGCAACGCCAATTATTTTAGGTATAGTCAACATCTTAACAACTGCAAGTAAGAAAGGGATAAATAGTAAAAGGGAAGCTCAAAATAGAGCTTCCCTTTTATGTTAATTAAAATATCTATATCTTAATTAAGTGATGTGTTAATCCACAATTAGTTATTGCGAATCCACTCATCCATATCTGTTTTAAGGTTGTCAGATTTAGTACCGAAGATAGCTTGAACACCACCGCCAGCAACAACAACACCTGCAGCACCTAGCTGCTTAAGACGGTGTTGATCAACTTTGTCAACACTTGCTACAGCAACACGTAGACGAGTGATACAAGCATCAAGACCAGTGATGTTATCTTTACCACCAAACGCTTCAACAAGATCTTTCGCCATTTCAGAATCAGAACCTACAGAGATGACTTTCTCTTCTTCATCTTCACGACCAGGCGTCTTAAGGTCTAGTGCTTTGATAACTACACGGAATACAACGTAGTAGATAACAGCATAAACAAGACCACAAACAATCATTAGGCCTAATTTTTGTGCATGGCTTGATAGGACTAAGAAGTCAATCAGACCGTGAGAGAAAGATGTACCGTGTACGATACCTAGTGCGTTAGTCACCATGAATGCAGAACCAGCGAGTAGTGCGTGGATTGCATAAAGAACTGGAGCAACGAATAGGAAAGAGAATTCGATTGGTTCAGTAATACCTGTCAGGAATGAAGTTAACGCAGCAGATGCCATGATACCCATTACTTTCGCGCGGTTTTCTGGCTTAGCAGAGTGTGCGATTGCGATAGCAGCAGCAGGAAGACCAAACATCTTGAACATGTAACCGCCAGCTAGCTGACCGAAACCATTACCAGCTGCACGAGATGCATCATCAGCAGATAGGTAACAAGTTAAGATACCGTGAAGTTCTTTACCGTCAAGGTTAGTACAAGTACCCGCTTCGAAGAAGAACGGTACGTTCCAAACGTGGTGTAGACCAAATGGGATTAAAGAACGCTCAACAACACCGTAAATACCGAATGCTAGAACTGGGTTCTGGTGTGCAGCCCAATCAGAGAATGCTGCGATACCGCCACCAATTGGCTGCCATACGAATGCAAGGATGATACCTAGTGCAATAGATAGGAAACCTGTGATGATTGGCACAGCACGCTTACCAGCGAAGAAGCCTAAGTATTCAGGAAGTTGAATACGGTAGAACTTAAGGAAAGTCCACGCTGCAACACCACCCGCTAGGATACCACCAAGTACGCCAACATCAATGTTATCTACACCTAGAACAGTAGACATCACTTTCAGTGTTGCCGTCATGATACCGTAACCAACAATCGCTGCTAGAGCAGCAACACCGTCGTTATTTGTAAAACCTAAAGCAACACCAACTGCAAATAGTAGTGCCATCTGGCCGAATACTGAACCACCCGCTTGTTCCATCATGTTAGAAACAATATCTGGTAACCAGCTAAAGTTGGCAGCACCAACACCTAATAGAATACCCGCAACTGGCAATACCGATACAGGCAACATTAGCGCCTTACCGACTTTTTGCAAGTTTGCAAACAAGTTCTTAAACATTATTAACTCCTAATTAATACTTAAATTTACTTAAAATAAAACTAACTTGATGCTTATTTGTTATTCCATTCACATCAAGTGAGAAAAATGTGCTCTTTAAAAGATTAGGTATATGGTAATCGATATTGTCTTATTTGTTTGATTCTTTATCTCAAAACCTAAGATAGATCACATTTTTTCGCAGCGTAAAATAAAGAAAAGGCAAAGATACAAACACTAACAAAACAATATAACACCATGAAATAAAAGAAATTAGATTGTTAAAGCATTATTAATTCATAGCGTGAAATAAAAAACAGATAAAACCACCACTTAATTTGCAGCGTGAAATTAATTTTCATCTCAAGATTGAAACAATCATAACAATAGAGCAAGAATCAACCATAAATAGGAAGAAAAAAGGGAAATAAAAGATCCATTTCACACTATCTATTATTTCCTCTAAAAAGTTATTTATCGATTAAAAAAAAGATTCTTGAAGTTTTCGCTAGTTTGTTCAGCAACCTCTTCAAAGGAGATCCCCTTTAATAGCGCGACATACTGAGCGACCTCTTTAACATATGCTGGTTGATTCTCTTTACCGCGATAAGGAACCGGTGCTAAATAGGGTGCATCAGTTTCCACTAATAGGCGCTCTAAAGGCAGACGACTGACCACATCTTTTAACTCTGAAGCTTTATTAAAGGTCACAATCCCTGAGATAGAGATATAAAAACCTAGAGCCATTGCTTGTTGAGCAAACTCCCAATCTTCGGTAAAGCAATGAATAACGCCACCAACTTGATCGGCTCCTTCTTCACGCAATAGACGTAAAGTATCTTCACGAGCTTGTCGAGTATGAATGATCAGCGGTTTGTTTAACTCTTTGGCAATCCTAATCTGTTGACGAAAGGCATGCTGCTGAATTTCCGCATGTTCAGGATGATAATGGTAATCTAACCCCGTTTCACCAATAGCAATCACTCTTGGATTACTGGCCAACAGTGAGAGCATTTCAGCATCAAAACCATTTTCCAAATCTAAAGGATGAACACCACAAGAGGCAAAAACCTCTGGATAAGGTTCAATCATCTCCAACATTGCAGGAAAAGAGGCCAACGTCACCCCAACAGAAAGGATATTAGTGACCCCTTGCTGTTTTGCTTTCTCCAGTACATCATCAATGCCTGTGTGTAATTCGTCATAATTTAATTTATCTAAATGACAATGTGAATCGATTAACACCTATTGCTCTCCTGTAATACCAAGTAGCCACTCACCAATGAGTAATTCACTGTTTAAGCCTGAATTTGTCACTAATGTTCGTTGTAACTGATTGAGTGTTCGTATTTGATTGAGAATATCAATAGAACTAAATTTCATGGTGATCTGAACTAATGCTTCAGTCATATCACAATGAACTAAACCTTGATTAACCCCTTGCTGCCATTTAGTAACATCAAGCAATAAATAGGATAGCCACTGTAATGAATCAGGATAAAACTTCGCTAAGACACTCGTTAATAGCTGCCACCCTTGGCCATTATTAATCAAATACTGAGAAAAAAGTTCAACAACCTGTTGGTGTTCGCTCTCTTTACCTTGCTCCAAAAAAGAGAGTGTTGCCAATGGTGCGCCACGATTCAATCTTAATAATTGTAGACTAACTGACGCATTTCTGTTGGCTTCTACCCAATTTTTTATCTCAACTTCATCAGGTTGAGGAAGGTGCCAACGGTTGCAGCGACTAACGATAGTTGGTAATAGACGATCTAAATGGTGACAAGAAAGCAAAAAGTAACACTGTTCTGGTGGCTCTTCTAAGGTCTTTAATAATGCATTTGCTGCTGCTTCACCTAACTGCTCCGCTTGAGAGAGCAAAATAACTCGCGCTCCCCCTAGTTGAGACGTTTTTCTCGCTAACTCGTTACTTTTTCGAATAGTATCGACAGCGATCTGTTTGACACTATTTTCAGACTCAATCAAATGAAAGTCTGGATGATTATTGGCATCAAACAGCTGGCAACTATGGCACTGTTGACAAGGTTCAACCGTAGAGTGAGGACAGAGTAGCGTTTTCGCTAAATAGCTTAATAACACCTTCTGCCCCATTCCTTCAACACCAGACAACAAAATCGCATGATGAAGACGCTGCTGTTGTAATAACTGCTGCCATTGACTCAATAATGTCTGCTGCCAAGGATAAGGAGATACCGGAGAGACTTGATTGCTCATTATCATAAGCTTGTTAACCATTTCGTCAGCGCAGCTTTAATATCTCTTGTCACATCATCAAGAGATTGCTCAGCATTAATAATTACAATCGTTGGATCATCTTGTGCCAACTCTAAGTAACGTTGACGGCTACGTTGGAAGAATTCAATATTCATCTGCTCAATGCGGTCAAGTTCTCCACGACTACGAGCTCGTTGTAAGCCAACTACAGGGTCAATATCCATATAAATAGTAAAGTCCGGATAAAAATCCCCTAGTACCATATCTCGCATATTTTGCATCAATTGCTGGTCAAAACCTCGCCCTCCACCTTGATAGGCTTGCGACGAAAGATCATGACGATCACCAACGACCCATTGACCACGATTTAACGCAGGTTTTATAACGTTATTGACTAACTGAATACGAGCAGCATAAAGAAGCAGTAATTCAGCCATATCTGTTAATGGTTCATTATCATCCCCCTCTTTAACTAGCGCTCGCATCTTTTCAGCTAACGGCGTTCCTCCAGGTTCTCGCGTTGTCACTGGTGATGAAATATTAAACTCAGCCAGTAATGAAAGTACTTGGCTAATGGCGGTACTCTTTCCAGCACCTTCTAACCCTTCAATGACGATAAACTTGGCTTTTTCTGTATTGATCATATTATTTCTTTTTTAATGTTTTTAAATATGCACGTACAGCTTGGTTATGCTGTCGTAATGTTGTAGAAAACTTATGCCCACCGGTTCCATCAGCAACAAAATAGTAATAGTTACTCTTTTCTGGATTTAAGGCGGCGATTAATGAGGCTCGACTCATCATCGCAATCGGTGTTGGTGGCAGTCCATTAATGACATAAGTATTATAAGCAGTTCGAGTCCGTAAATCTTTACGAGTAATATTCCCGTTATAGCGCTCTCCCATGCCATAAATAACCGTTGGATCAGTCTGTAATCTCATCCCTTTTTTCAAGCGGTTATTAAATACAGACGAAACAAGGCCTCGTTCGCCACTGATTCCGGTCTCTTTTTCGATGATAGAGCCTAAAATAAGCGCTTGATAAGGTGTTTTAACTCTCGCAGTATTTTTACGCTTTTCCCACTGTTGTTGTAGTAAGCGATCCATCTGTTGATAGGCTCGCTTTAAGATCTCTAAATCTGAAGTCCCCATGGTGTAATGATAGGTCTCAGGCAAGAGTAATCCTTCCAGTTTTTTATGAGAACTCCCTAGATACTGCGCAATATCAGCTTCACTCATGGTGTCCGTTTTATGTTCTATGGAGTCCACACCTTTAAAATATTGACGCCATTGTTTGAATGTTTCCCCTTCAACTAACGTCATTGTAAACTGATACTCTTGCCCCTTAACCAAGGTATTAAGTGCTTGTTGTACACTCCCGCCAGTTTCAATAGCAAAAGTGCCCGCTTTAAATTGAGTCAGTTCAGGATGAATATAGCGTATTAACACTTGCGTTAAGTTTGGGTGTAGCCATTGGGTCACCTGATCTAATTTTGGCGAAGAGATAACTTTCTGCTGTTCCAATTGAGAAAGTAACTGGTTAAACGATGTTCTTGGTTTCACCGTCATTAATGCTTGTTCAACGTTCAATGTTGGTGATGAAAGGTAGTTATCAAACTGAGCTTTTCCCCAAAATAGAGCGCCAGCAACAAGTAAAGTAATAACAACAAACATCCAAATGAGTTTTTTTAACATTGAATCAGTTCCTTTTGTATCTGTAATGTTCTTTTCATTGAAAATGAGTAATGACAATTTTGTTGATTAATAAAGGTATTAACGGGCACAATCCCCATTAGTGCATTAGTGATAAATATTTCATCACATGCATCAAGGGTTTCTATTTGACGATTAACAATCTTAATCGTCTGATTTTGTTGCGCTAAATAATCAATAACTTGCTGTCTCATTATGCCTAATACACCCGCCAATTCTAGATTAGGAGTATAGAACACATTATCCTTTAACCAAAAGATATTACTGGCACTAGTTTCGATAATATTGCCCTTAAAATCACAGACAACGCTATCATCATGAGGGGTTTGTTCTAATTTCTGTTTAATCAATACTTGCTCTAAACGATTACAATGTTTATAGCCTGCAAGTTCTGGATTTTGTCCTAATCGGTAGCTGTTAACCCCCAGTGTAATCCCTTTTTTCTGCCAATCGTGATAATAAGAGGGCCAAACAGATTGAGAGATAATGATTGTCGGTTGATGACACCCTATTGGACTATAGCCTCTGCCTCCAATACCACGAGTTAATGTTACTTTTAAAACGGCAGGTTCAATACATTTTTGGGCTTTTTCGCTGATAAATAGACTTAATTTATTCCAATCTATTTCGCCAAGTTGTAAAAATTGTGCACTTTTTTTAATCGATTTAAGTGAGCAGACCAATTAATCGCTATTTCTTGGCAACAATAAATCGTTGTAAAACAGCCATCGCCATATTGAGTTCCACGATCAAGTGGATTGATGCTGTCATCTTGTCGGTAATTCACCCAAATTGTCATAAGCCTCACATTCAATTCATAGGTATAAAAAAAGGTTCGCTCTGACAACCAGACCGAACCTTTTTATAATATCAGTGCCGTATTAGATTTTCTTCAGCAGAAGAGAACCATTTGTACCACCAAAGCCAAAAGAGTTACACATTGCATACTCTAAGTTAGCTTGACGCGCTTCACCTGGTACATAATCTAAATCACACCCTTCGTCTGGGTTTTCTAGATTAATGGTTGGCGGCACAGCTTGATCAACCAGTGACATCGCAGTGATAATCGATTCAACAGAACCTGCAGCACCCAATAAGTGACCGGTCATTGATTTGGTTGAAGAAACCATAACACGATTTGCAGCATCACCCATTGCACGTTTAATGCCTAGGGTTTCTGCAACATCACCGCTTGGTGTTGAAGTACCATGAGCATTGACATAGCCAATCTGCTCTGGAGAGATACCTGCATCACGAATCGCTGCTTCCATGGCTAACGCACCACCAGAACCATCTGGCGTTGGTGTTGTCATGTGATAAGCGTCACCACTCATACCAAAACCAACGATTTCACAATAGATATTTGCACCACGTGCTTTTGCATGCTCATATTCTTCAACAAACATCATGCCAGCACCGTCACCCAGTACGAAACCATCACGGTCACGATCCCAAGGGCGAGATGCGCCTTGTGGGTCATCATTACGAGTAGAAAGTGCTTTAGCGGCAGCAAATCCACCCATGCCTAGTGGCGTAGAGGCTTTTTCAGCTCCACCCGCTAGCATGGCATCAGCATCACCATAAGCAATCATGCGCGCTGCATGGCCAATGTTGTGTAAGCCTGTTGTACATGCTGTAGAGATAGCAATATTTGGACCACGAAGACCATTCATAATAGAAAGGTGTCCAGCAATCATATTGACAATGGTTGATGGAACAAAGAACGGACTGATCTTACGAGGACCTTTTTCAATAAGGTTATGATGATTTGCTTCAATTAAGCCAAGACCACCAATACCAGAACCGATAGCTACACCAATACGGTGAGCATTTTCATCTGTCACATTAATGCCAGAATCGTTTAGGGCTTGAATACCAGCAGCAACACCATATTGGATGAATAAATCCATTTTACGAGCATCTTTTTTTGACATGTAGTCTTCGCAATTGAAGTCATTAATAAGACCTGCAATGCGGGTTGCGAAACCAGTTGTATCAAAATGATCGATTGTTGTAATTCCGCTTTTGCCAGCTAAAAGTGCTTGCCAAGAAGATTCAACAGAGTTGCCAACCGGGGACAACATACCCATGCCTGTAACTACTACGCGACGTTTGGACACGATAACTTTCTCCGGAGTGAGAGAGGGGGAGTTTTGAAATATAAATAGAACTCAGGCGATCATGTTGATCGCCTGAGTGATTTTATTACTGTTGGCTGTTTACGTAATCGATAGCAGCTTGAACAGTGATGATCTTCTCAGCGTCTTCGTCTGGAATCTCAGTATCAAATTCTTCTTCTAGAGCCATTACTAGTTCAACTGTATCTAGAGAGTCAGCACCAAGGTCATCTTGGAAAGAAGATTCATTTTTCACTTCTTCTTCTTTAACACCTAGTTGCTCAATGATGATTTTTCTTACGCGTTCTTCGATATTGCTCATGCTATTTTTTTCCTTTCAAGATTCGCAGATGCGATTACTTATGATATTTTATTCAATACTGATAACTTTGCAACAACCATGATTCTGGTCGAACCAGGTTTTTCCCAACAGAGTTTGACCTTAGTTGGCAATAATTGCAACTTTTTATCTACACCATGTACATTCCACCGTTCACATGCAGAGTTTCTCCTGTCATGTATGCGGCTTCGTCAGCAGCTAAAAATGCAACTACTGATGCAATTTCACGCGGATCACCTAAGCGACCAGCAGGAACTTGTGACAGAGTCGCAGCACGTTGTTCATCGTTTAGCGCCTTTGTCATATCTGTTTCAATAAAACCAGGAGCCACTGTATTCACGGTAATACCTCGTGATGCGACTTCTCGTGCTAATGATTTAGTAAAGCCAATCACGCCTGCTTTTGCCGCAGCGTAATTTGTTTGACCTGCATTACCCATCGTGCCAACAACAGATCCGATATTGATAATACGACCAAAACGTTTCTTCATCATTGGACGAAGTACCGCTTTAGAAAGACGATAAATTGGCGTTAAGTTAGTATCAAGGATATCTTGCCACTCATCTTCTTTCATGCGTAACATCAGGTTATCACGCGTAATACCGGCGTTATTAACCAAAATTTCAATATCACCGAACTGTTCTTTAATCGCTTTAAGCACAGATTCAACCGATTCTGGTGATGTCACATCTAACATCATACCTTTACCGTTATCACCAAGGTAAGCACTAATAGCTTCAGCACCTTTCTCTGATGTTGCTGTACCAATAACTACCGCACCGCGCTCAACAAGCAGCTCTGCTGTTGCACGACCGATACCACGGCTTGCACCTGTAATTAGGGCGATTTTACCTTCTAAACTCATCATCAATCCTTACGATTTTTATTTAGCCGCATCTAACGCTTCTGGAGTATTCACAGCAACGCTACTTAAGCTACGGTTAATACGTTTGGTTAATCCAGTTAATACTTTACCTGGACCTTGCTCTACAAGTGTTTCAATACCTTGTTGTGCCATATACTCAACACATTCTGTCCAACGAACAGGGCGGTAAAGTTGACGAACAAGCGCATCTTTAATTGCTGCTGGATCCGTTTCAACAGCAACATCCACATTATTAACAACAGGGATAGTGGGTGTTTTAAATTCGATTTCAGCCAATGCTGTAGCCAATTTTTCAGCAGCAGGTTTCATCAGTTCACAATGCGATGGCACAGAAACTGGAAGCGGAAGAGCACGTTTAGCGCCAGCTTCTTTACACAGTACGTTTGCACGTTCAACTGCCGCTTTGTTACCCGCAATAACCACTTGACCTGGTGAGTTATAATTAACAGGAGAAACCACTTCACCTTGTGCTGCTTCACTACATGCTGTCGCAATCGCATCATCAGCTAAACCAATAATAGCTGACATTGCACCAATACCTGCTGGTACTGCTTCTTGCATGAAATGTCCACGTTGCTCAACAAGTTTAACCGCTTGTTCAAAGTCAATCACATCCGCACAAACTAATGCAGAGTATTCACCTAAACTGTGACCTGCTAGTAATTCAGGTTGTGGTAATTCTTGCTGTTGCCATACACGCCAAATCGCGACAGATGCTGTTAATAGAGCTGGTTGAGTACGGAACGTCTCACCTAATTGCTCAACTGGGCCATCTTGAACCAATGCCCATAAGTCATAACCTAGTACATCAGAAGCTTGTTTAAATGTATCAATAACAATCGGATACTGTTCAGCCAACTCAGCTAACATACCTACCGTTTGAGAACCTTGACCCGGAAATACCGCAGCAATCTTACTCATTTCATTATCCTTATAATCTCGAAATTTCTTGCAACAATAGACAGTTTTCACTCTGCACTTAGAGATAAACCAGCTCTTAGAAACGAACCAGCGCAGAACCCCAAGTGAATCCACCACCAAAGGCTTCTAATAAAATCAGCTGTCCTCGTTGAATACGACCATCACGTACCGCTTCATCAAGAGCTGCCGGAACAGATGCTGCAGAAGTATTGCCATGGCGATCTAATGTGATGACAACTTGCTCCGCTGACATACCCAGTTTTTTCGCCGTCGCATTAATAATTCGAACATTTGCTTGATGAGGAACAAGCCAATCTAACTCGGTTTTATCAAGTTGATTATGGGCTAATGTCTCTTTTACAATATTAGACAGTTGAGTGACAGCCATCTTAAAAACTTCGTTTCCTGACATATGCAACCAAGCATCATCGCCACTCTCACCACGAGATGGAGTAGGAAGGCTTAATAAGTCACCATATCGGCCATCGGCTTTTAAATGCGTCGAGATAATTCCCGGCTCTTCACTTTGGCCAATAATACAAGCACCAGCACCATCACCAAAGATAATGATCGTTCCACGATCTTCTGGATTACAGGTTTTAGATAGAGCATCAGACCCGATCACGAGGGCATTTTTCACCGCCCCACTTTTCACATACTGATCGGCAACGCTTAAAGCATAACTAAAACCGGCACATGCCGCACCAAGATCAAACGCAGGGCACTCACCGAGGCCTAACATACCTTGAACTTGACATGCAGAGGATGGGAAAGCGTGACTTCCGCTCGTGGTTGCAACAATGACTAAACCAATTTCTGACTTATCAATATTCGCCATTTCAATCGCTTTTAGGGAAGCTTCATAAGCCATTGTCGCAACAGTCTCATCTGGGCCAGAGATTCTTCTCTCTTTGATACCCGTGCGCGTTACAATCCACTCATCGCTTGTATCTACCATTTTCTCTAAATCGGCATTAGTGCGGATTTGAGACGGCAAGTAGCTGCCTGTACCTAGAATTTTACTAAACATGAAGACTAATAATGCCTCTCAATTAAGACGGTTTCTAAACGGTCTCTGATTTTATCAGGAATTTTCCGTTCCACTTCTTGTATCGCTTCTTCTATTGCATTAAAAAATGCACTATGGTCTGCACGTCCATGGCTCTTTACAACAATTCCCCGCAATCCTAACAGACTTGCACCGTTATACTGGTCGGGGTTCAACTGTTCTATCTCCTTAAATAGTTCACTAAACAGCCATTTAGCAATAATTCCTTTGATTTTATGCCTATTTAAGTGATTTCTAAATTTATTAACAAAAAGATCGGCAACGCCTTCACTGGTTTTTAAACAGACATTTCCAACAAATCCATCACAGACAATCACATCAACTTTATCGTTATAGATATCATTCCCTTCAATATAACCAATATAGTTAATATCTTTAGTTTCTGAAAGCAATTGACTACAGTGACGAATCGTATCATTACCTTTATTCTGTTCAGAACCAATGTTAAGTAACCCAACTCTTGGTTGATAATTCAGGTGTTCCTCAGCTAATACCGATCCCATCAATGCAAATTGATAGAGCATATCAACATCACAATTTACATTTGCCCCTAAATCTAATAGCCAAACGCGTTTATTATCATTGGTTGGCAGTACAGAAACTAAAGCTGGACGCTCGATAATTGATAATGATTTAAGTTTTAGACGAGAAAGTACCATTAATGCACCAGTATTACCTGCACTAACACACGCATCCGCATGACCACTTTCAACATAATCAAGGGCAAGAGACATCGAACTATTTTTACTGGATCTTAAGGCTTTAGAGGGTTGCAACTCATCGGCAATAACCTGTTCGGTATGCACAATAGTTAATCGTTCAAGAATAGAGGAATCGTCAGCAATTAGCTGCTCAGTAATCAGGGAGTGATCACCAATAAGAATGATTTTGAGCGAAGGGAAATGTGATAATGCCTGCACAGAGGCAGGCACTATAACTAAGGGACCATGATCCCCACCCATTGCATCAATAGCAAGGGTTATACCAGTCAAGGTTCAACCTACTTGTTGATTACCTTGCGGCCACGGTAGTAACCGTCAGCAGTCACGTTATGACGAAGGTGAGTTTCGCCAGAAGTGCTGTCTACAGACGTTGCTGCAGTGTTAGTTAGCGCATCGTGTGAACGACGCATGCCACGGCGTGCGCGTGACTTTTTACTTTTTTGTACGGCCATTGACCCTACTCCTACTAATTACTTTGTTTTCAATGTTTCCAAAACAGCGAATGGATTTGGTTTCTCTTCGACTTCTGGAATAATTCCAAACACCATGTCACCTTCATTCACTGAACAATCGCTCAGTTTATGCATAGCAACTTGTGGTAGTGCGAGTAGTAACTCATCCTCGATGATTTCTAGTAAGTTAATCTCACCATTTTCATCAAGATCCGTCGGCTCGTAAGCTTCTGGTAAATCCTCAATCTGTTCAGGCTTAAACAGCGGACTGTATATGAATTCAATTTTATAGTTATGAGTAAAACCTTTAGTACAACGCTGACATGTTAACGTCACTTCTGCTTCCGCTTTACCACGCATCACAGTTAGTTTCTGTTCATCAACATCGAACGAGAGTGTTACACTCACATCACTATTTACGCTCTGGACTGATTCATTAAGGCGCTTAAAAAGTGATGACTTAACAATACCATTATAGTCAAGTCGCTTTTGAGCAGCTTTTATCGGATCAATCGTTAGCGGTAACTTTACCTTTTGCATAGGGCGCGCATCTTATCTTTCTCTGTCAATTTAGTCAAAGGAAATGGAAGAAATTCTTCTCTTTTTTTCATTCTCTCTGCTGGTGATATAAAATATTAATCATCGATCAAACTATAATCAACCTGTAATCATCGAATAAATGATCAATAATCTAGAGATAAATACTGATTGTTGATAAGTTAACCATATTTATTACTATCAAACAGCCGTATTCTCAGTATCAGAATATCAATATATCACCGGATTATCATTGTTAGATCAATAATGATAAAAATTTAAAAGTACTTATAAAATCATTAAAAATAATACCCCAAATAAAAAAGAGGTCTCATTTGCAATATCATCTTATTTTAGCATCGACATCCCCTTTCCGTCGTCAAATATTGGAAAAGTTATCGATTCCTTTTGTTTGTCAAAACCCTGAAACGGATGAGACAGTAAAAGAAAGTGAATCCGCAGTGGATCTCGTCACTCGCTTGGCAAAAAATAAAGCCTTAGCGGTTGCATCTACCGTTAAAATTCATTCAACTAAACAAACAACCTTAGTGATCGGCTCAGATCAAGTTTGTGTCATAGATGAGCAAATTATCGGTAAACCCCACACCACAGAAAAAGCATTTCAACAATTGAAAAATGCCAGCGGTAAAACGATCACATTCTATACGGGTTTAGCATTACATAATTGTAAAACCAATCAAACAGAAACCAGATGTGAACTTTTTCATGTCCACTTTCGAATATTAACTGATAATGAAATCCATCGCTATATCGCACAAGAACAACCCTTAAATTGTGCTGGTAGCTTTAAATCTGAAGGGTTAGGAATTACCTTATTTGAACGTCTAGAAGGCAAAGATCCAAATACATTAATTGGTCTCCCATTAATTACACTCACTGAATTATTGAGAAATCAGGGCTTTAATGTGTTAGAACAGCTAAATTAACCCCATTTAAGATTGATACCCTTCATACTTGAAGTCGCTAGGTTGTTGGCTGTATTCGTTCGCCCCAATCATATAGTACATGGGGCCTCACTCACTTGCCGCCGACTAGCAACGCCATTTATTTTAGGTATAGATTAACGTCTTGACGATAAATATAGCTTATTCAGCCAACTATCAATGGAGAGAAGACACCTAAGAAAAGCGTTCTAAAAAAGTGAATCCTCAAACTCACTCTTTTTATTATTAATTAAAGCCGTAAAAATTAACGCTTTTTCTTGGTTTTAATTCTAGCTCTTAACGCGGCAGCAGACTTAGTTGATGTAGATTTAGCGTTTTCTTTCATTGGACTTTGTTCGCGTAACTTATCAATACACCGCAATAGTGTTGCTTCCATTGGCGCTTCAATGGTCATTACCTCTTCCGTTGAAGGATGAGTAAATCGAATGGAATGAGCATGTAAAAATAGTCTCGTCATGCCTGTTTTTTTCGTATAAGCGTCAAAACGAGGATCACCATAACGATCATCCCATGCAATAGGATGCCCTTTATATTGGCAATGAACTCGGATCTGATGAGTACGTCCAGTAATTGGACTTGCTTCAACTAATGTTGCGTGTTCAAAGTTTTCAATAATTTTATAACGCGTTTCTGACTCTTTACCATTAGGATTGACACGAACAATGCTGTTAATTTCATTCTTCAACAATGGCGCATTCACACGACGGTCTTTTGGATCCCAATGACCTGCCACTAATGCATAATAGTATTTTTGTACCGTTTTATTACGAAACGTCTCTTGTAAACGACGAAGTGCTGAACGTTTTTTTGCAATCAACAGAATACCAGAAGTATCTCGATCGATTCGATGAACCAATTCAAGATAATGAGCTTGAGGGCGCAGAGCTCGCATTGCCTCAATGACGCCAAATTTCAATCCACTTCCGCCATGAACTGCAGTTCCTGAGGGCTTATTTAAGATTAGCAAATGCTCATCTTCATAAATAACACAGCTTTCTAATTCAGAAACTTTATCTAACTTTGTACTTGGTAATTCCGTTTCAACGGTGTCAGGAATTCGCATGGGCGGCACGCGAACGACATCTCCCGGTTGCAATTTATATTCCGGTTTTATTCGTTTTTTATTCACTCGCACTTCGCCTTTACGCAAAATACGATAAATTAAACTTTTCGGAATATTTTTTAGTCTTGCTCGTAAGAAGTTATCTACTCTTTGACCTTCAAAATCATCGCTAACTTCAACAAATTGTACTGCTGATTTTTGTTCATTCATCGCTTTTCATTCATCTCAATACTATAATGCTGATTGCCGCAAAAATGCGACCCTGTTATAGTTGCACCGAAAGTGGCAAAATATCCACTTTTTAAGCTATTACGTATAAAAACACGCCAATAGCCGACTAAATTTCATCCAGAGTCACAAAAGTTCGATGATATTAGCATAAGGTTGAGAAAAAGTGCTCACTATAAATAAATATGAGTATACTCTTAATTAGTATCAATCTATCGATAACTTTTGCGATTTTAAATAAACCGCTTTGATTTTACTTCGCTGCAGTTGGCATAAGACGAAGAATTTCAAAGTACCGTCTATTTTTGACATCACTCTCTCCAATGATAGGAGAGACAGCCGCAAAAAGTGCGGAAGAACAATTGTTGGTAAGGACAGCCACTTCGTCTTCTCAATTGATTCTGAATTGGATGCTTATCGAGCGCCTCTAATACCCAGCCGTGAGGTTGCGTTAGTGAAGACTTGAGGTCATAGCACCTATTATTGGATGTGTGATAGAAAAAATAGAACTACAACGTATGATATGAGTAGATAACGAATGAAAAGAATGTTAATCAACGCCACTCAAAAAGAAGAGTTGCGCGTTGCTTTAGTTGATGGGCAACGTCTATATGATCTAGACATTGAGAGCCCAGGTTTTGAGTCAAAAAAAGCCAATATTTATAAAGGTAAAATCACCCGAATTGAGCCAAGCTTAGAAGCCGCTTTTGTTGATTATGGTGCAGATCGCCACGGTTTCCTTCCTTTAAAAGAAGTCGCTCGTGATTATTTCCCTGCGAATTATACCTACAAAGGTCGTCCAAACATTAAAGAAGTGTTAACCGAAGGCCAAGAAGTGATTGTTCAAGTTGATAAAGAAGAGCGTGGCAATAAAGGCGCAGCTTTAACAACTTTTGTCTCTCTAGCTGGTAGTTATTTAGTGCTGATGCCAAATAACCCTCGTGCAGGTGGTATTTCTCGCCGCATTGAAGGTGATGAGCGTACTGAGCTAAAAGCGGCATTAAGCTCACTTGAACTTCCTCAAGGTATGGGGTTAATTGTTCGTACCGCAGGTGTAGGAAAATCGGCTGAAGAATTAGATTGGGATTTAAAAGTTCTATTAAATCACTGGGCTGCGATTAAACAAGCATCAAAAACAAACCCAGCACCATTTCTAATTCATCAAGAAAGTAACGTGATTGTTCGTGCAATTCGCGACTATTTACGTCGTGATATTGGCGAAATCTTAATTGATGATCCAAAAATTTATCAACGTGCACTTTCTCACATCAAGCTAGTACGCCCTGACTTTGTTAGTCGCGTAAAACAATATGATGGTGAAATCCCACTATTTAATCACTACCAAATTGAAACTCAAATTGAGTCAGCATTCCAGCGTGAAGTTCGTCTACCATCTGGCGGTTCAATTGTTATCGACCCAACAGAAGCACTAACTTCTATCGATATCAACTCAGCGAGAGCAACAAAAGGCAGTGATATCGAAGAGACAGCTCTTCACACTAACCTTGAAGCGGCAGAAGAGATTGCTCGCCAGCTACGTCTACGCGACTTAGGTGGTTTAGTGGTGATCGACTTTATCGATATGACACCGGTTCGTAACCAACGTGAAGTTGAGAATCGTCTACGTGAATCTGTTCGAATGGATAGAGCCCGCGTTCAAATCGGTCGTATATCTCGCTTTGGTCTATTAGAGATGTCTCGTCAACGTTTAAGTCCTTCTTTAGCTGAAGCTAGCCATCATATCTGTCCTCGCTGTACAGGTACTGGGGTTATTCGTGATAATGAATCACTATCTCTATCTATTCTTCGTCTATTAGAAGAAGAGGCATTAAAAGATAATACGGCGCAAATTTTAGCGATTACGCCGGTTGAAATTGCCTCTTACCTATTAAATGAGAAGCGTAAATCAATCCAGCATATTGAGTCTTATCACAAAGTTAATATTGTGATTGTGCCAAATGCAAATATGGATACACCACACTTTGAAGTATTACGTGTAAGAGCTGGCGAAGAAAACAACGGTTTATCGTATGCCATTCCACAGAAACTAGAGCAACTTCGTGAGGCTGAAAGTCGTGAAGATGTTCAACAAGAGCGTGTACAGCGTAAACGTGAAGAGCCAGTATTACACGGTTTCTCTGCACCAACTCAGCCAGCACCCGTATCTGAACCTGAAGTTAAAAAAGTAGAGCCTGTAGCTGCACCAACCGCTGCAGTAACACAGCCAAGCTTCTTTACTAAGCTATTTAGTGCGATTTCATCTTTCTTCTCTGGCGCTCCAGCTCCTGAGAAAAAAGAAGAGAAAGTGGTAGAGCCGGTAAAACCAGCAGCAGAAAAACGTGCACCTCGCCGTGATCTTGATGATAACCGCCGTAACCGCAATAATCGTAACCAACGTAATAATCGTAATAATCGCAATGAAAACCGTAACGACAGTCGTAATGACAACCGTAACGCTCAAAATGCCAATAAACCTAACGGGACACCACTAAAAGAGAGTGTTGTTGACGCGAAAGCTGAAGAGCAGCAACGTCCAAGAAAAGAGCGCCAACCTCGTCAGGATAAAAATCGTCAAAACCAAAACACCAAGCCGCAAGAAAATGCTGCTCAAGCGCCGAAAGCTGAAAAGCCACAAGTGAAAAAACAAGAGCAAGAGCAGGTTGTTAAGGTAAAGCAACGTCGTCAACGTCGTCAGCTACAACAAAAAGTTCGTAGTGCCGATGCTGAAGCTGAAATATTAGCGAAGAAGCATGAAGAACAGCAAATGGCAACGAAAGTGACCATTATTCCTGCATCAGACGTTGATAAAAAGACGCCTAAGCAAGATGATCTGAATGTAGTTGAAAATAACGGCGAACAGAAATCAGATAATCAAGAGCAAGGCCGTGACTCACAGCGTCGCAATCGTCGTTCACCACGTCACCTGCGTGCAAGTGGGCAGCGTCGCCGTCGTAACCGTGATACCCATAAAGAGCAAATCACTCAACCTATCGTGATTACTTTGCCAGGTGTCGCCTCTCCTGAAGCTGCAATGGGTAAAGTATGGCCAATCGCAACCCCTAAAGTTGCCAATGCCGTTGTTCCTGTTCCTGTGACAAAACCGGGTAAAGTTTTTATCCCTGTCGCTGAACAAGCAGAAGCTGAAGCTGAAGTTGAAGCGAAGACACAGGTTAAGGTGAAAGCTGAAAAGCCAGCTCAAGCTTCTACGCAAGAAACATTAGCGTCTACAACATCGGCTCCAACAACACCAGCTCCGACAACGTCGACTCCAGCAATCAGTGGTGTGGCTATTCCTGAAGCAGCAATGGGCAAAGTATTACCATTATCTGAGAAAACAGAAGAGAATAGTGAAGCGCCAGTGATTGAAGCACCTGTAGTTGAAGTTCCAGTAACCGCACCTAGAGTTAAGGTTGAAGCAAAAACTGAAGCTAAGGTTGAAACTAAGCAAGAGGTTAAAACATCTGCTCCGGTTCAAGCGAAAATTCACGTAACTGCACCAATGACTAAAGCAAGTGCGATTGTCTCAGAGAGTTCAACGCCGTTAGTGATTACTGCAGCAAGCTTTAATCCTAAAAATAGCAATGCGAAAGCAGCGGGTAGTCAAACAGCAACTAGCTCAGCTCAAGCGGGAATGACTAAACCTAGTGGATACTAAACTAGCGAGAGTCTATTTTCTCAACTAAGCTACTGAAGGTCACACTTATTTAGTGTGACCTTTTTTTATACTCCTTATTGCTTTGCTTGCCATCTCCGTATAGGATGCCGAGCTTTGTTTTACCTTCTTTTACACAGATGTTATTTATATACCCTAGATAATTGAAATTGCTGATAAGTGGTCAATATGTAAATCCCAAGAACATAGATGTATTATCTTCTCATAGGGGTGAGCAAACACATCAACACTCTAACGGCGTCAAATATGAAAGGTATAATTCATAAGGATTTAATTTAAAACTATGTTTGATATTACCTCAAACCCCAACCAAAGCATCAAAAATGATCTTTTATCGGGCTTAACCGTTGCTTTGGCACTTGTTCCTGAAGCTGTGGCATTTGCTTTTGTTGCTGGCGTTGACCCAATGGTTGGTTTATATGCCGCTTTTATCATGGGGTTTGTCACCTCATTAATCGGTGGTCGTCCCGGAATGATCTCTGGTGCAACCGGTGCAACGGCCATTGTTATGGTGAGCTTAGTCGCCATTCATGGTGTGCAGTACTTGTTTGCCGCCGTCATGTTAGCCGGTGTACTACAAATTATTGCTGGGCTATTTAAATTAGGTAAATTTATCCGTATCGTGCCGCACCCGGTAATGATCGGATTCGTCAATGGTTTAGCCATTGTTATCTTTATGGCGCAATTGGGGCAATTTAAAGTTCCTGATATAAGTGGAAGCCTCGTCTGGATGCAAGGTTCACAACTCTACGTCATGTTAGGGCTTGTGGTATTAACCATGGCGATTATCCATTTCTTGCCTAAGTTTACAAAAGCAATTCCATCCTCTTTAGCTGCGATTGTGACGGTTACTCTTTTAGTCCACTTTTTAAACTTAGACACTCGCAGTGTTATCGATTTTGTAAAATCAATGAGTGGTAACGTAGAAGCAACGCTTGCGGGTGACCTTCCCTCGTTCTCTATTCCATCGGTTCCATTCAACTTAGAAACATTACAGATCATCTTTCCTTATGCCTTAATTATTGCTGCAATTGGCTTGATTGAATCACTATTAACACTCACTGTTGTTGATGAAATGACCAATACTCGCGGTCAAGGTAACCGTGAATGTGTCGGTCAAGGTATTGCGAATATGACTTGTTCTGTATTTGGTGCAATGGGGGGTTGTGCAATGATCGGTCAATCGATGATCAACATTAACTCTGGAGGCCGTGGTCGTCTATCTGGTATTTTTGCTGCCGTTGCTTTACTACTATTTATTTTATTCGGTTCAACCCTGATCGAAATGATCCCACTAGCCGCATTAGTAGGTGTCATGTTTATGGTGGTCATTGGCACGTTTGAATGGGCAACCTTTAAACTGGCTCGTCGTGTACCAAAACAAGATTTCTTTGTCATTATATTAGTAACCGTAGTCACCGTATTAACCGATTTAGCTGTTGCCGTTGCAGTGGGGGTTATCGCTTCAGCACTGATGTTTGCATGGCAACACGCTAAGCATATCTACGCAAGCAGTGAAACCAATGCAGAAGGCAGTAAAGTTTATAAAATCAATGGCCCGATCTTTTTTGGTTCTGCAGCTAACTTCTTAGAATTATTTGATGCCTATAATGATCCATCGGATGTAATCATCGACTTTGGTAACTCTCGTGTTGTTGACCATTCAGCCATCGAAGCAATTGAGACATTAGCGGAACGTTACAGCTCTCAAGGTAAAAAATTACACTTATTACATCTAAGTCAAGATTGTCGTGCCCTACTTCATAAAGCCGGTAGTCTTGTTGAGATTAATGTAAAAGAAGATCCAAGCTATAAAGTGGCAACCGATATTTTAGGTTAATGCACTCTTCCTATTAAAAGAGTTTTATATAAAATCTAACTCTAAAATAGAGTAAAAGGCTCATCATTTCGGTGAGCTTTTTTTTACTTCACTTTTTAGTTATTTCCCACTACTCTAGATTTCTATCATTTATTGAGTAAGGAATACCATGTCTGAACAAAGTCAAGATCGCCACCAGCAACGCCAACAGCGACTAAAAGAACAGGTTGATGAAAAGATTGCTCAGGCGCAAGAAGAAAAGAGTTTACTTTTAGTCATTACAGGCAATGGTAAAGGAAAGTCAACGGCAGGATTTGGTATCATTACCCGCGCCGTAGGTCACGGTCAAAAATGTGGTGTTGCCCAATTTATTAAAGGAACCTGGGAGTGCGGTGAACGAAACCTACTCCAACAACACGACGTCGATTTTCATGTCATGTCTACCGGCTTCACTTGGAATACGCAAGATAAAAGTACCGATACCGCAGCGGCACAAGAGGTATGGCAACAGTGTAAGTTAATGCTTGCTGATGATCGCTATGATGTCATATTACTTGATGAGCTGACTTACATGGTAACTTATGGTTATATTGAACTTGATGACGTTGTCGCTGCACTCAATAACCGCCCTAAAGAGCAGAGCGTCATCATTACTGGCCGAGCTTGTCACCGTACCTTAATTGAGATGGCAGATACCGTCTCTGAAGTAAAAAACACCAAACATGCATTTGAGTCCGGCGTTAAGGTTCGTAAAGGAATTGATTGGTAATTTATCACCGATTTAAAAACAGACCAGTAATAAAAAGCGTCAGAAAAACCTTTTACCTGACGCTTTTTCTATTTTGATCCGCTAGATATTAAAACAGTTTATTAAATAGGCTCTCGACGGCTTTATTAACCTTCTCATCTTTACTCTTATCACCAATAATTTTTTTCAGCCCTCGCTCTGCCTCTTTTTCCACTTTCTTTTTGAGTAGATCATCAATCACAATGCTGTATTTTGGATTTTGCCAAGTATTGGTCACTTTAATTGGAATCGTGATCCCTTTTAACTCATTAAGATCACGCCCTTCTTGCCCTTCAAGGGTGCCAACAATCGAGGTTTTCATCACCATATTAACCGTTTCATCAACAATATTAGTCGTTCCACTTCCCTTCACTCTCAATAGCGGTGAAGCCATATTGATATTACTTACCGTTGCAATCCCTTTATTTAAAGTTACATTAGCAGTTAAAGCACTAAAGTCGGTTTTCTTCTCAGACTTCTCTTCAGGTGGTAGGGTTTTTCCTTTTAGTTTCGCTTGAGCATGACGAATCATTTGAGGGATATTAACCCCATAAATAGCACCATCAGTAAACTTAGCTTCAACTTTCCCCTTACTGTCCCCTTTTAATCGCGCTTCACTCAACCCTTGTCCAGAAAGGGCTGCAGAGATATTCATGGTACCCGCAAGATGATCAAAATCTGCTAAATCGATCAATAGCGGACGAGCATTGACTCCAATCAACTGTTTATTAACGGTATAAGTGGCTAATTTTCCATTACTGTTTAATGTTGCCTTGGTGACAACCTTTCCACCATATAAGTTGGCACTCAAGTTCTCCAGTTTTGCGATCCCCTGATCTAATGTCATATGACTTTGGATATTATTGAGTTTTAGGTGATTAGCGATAAGCTGTTTGATCTGTAATTTAAGATCCAGATCAACCAATTTTAATCCTGCTAAATCGGGCTCTTGGTTAGATTTAACGACTGTCGTATTTGTAGGTTTGTTACCTTGATTATCAGGAGAATGAGATTTTCCTGTCGTCTCAGGAGATGCTGATATCGCTAACAATTTATTTAAATCAATTTTTTCACTGGCTAAATTTAATGTCACCCTTGGGCGAGACTTCGATTGAAAAGAACCTGAACCTGTAATCGTTGTATCATCAATATTAATAATCAAACTTGAAAGTTGTGCTAGCTGTTTGTCTAGTTGATATTGAACATTAGTTGATAGGTTTAGTGCCGTTTTACCGTTAGGGACCGAATCTCCCGCTACATGACCATTAATAATTAGCTGCTTTAAATTAACGTCATTTTTATTCTCATCCAGTTGAATATTAGTTTGAGTTTTAATATCAAAGGTTAAATCATTACTTATCCCATTGACCTTCATTGCAATCGTTGCTGGTGAATTAGGATTAATCAGATCGGCTGTCGCTCTAAAGTTTTCAAGATTGAAACCTTGATTATCATTAAAGCTTCCTTCAATCTCAATGTTTTTAAACGTGGCACTTTTTAAGTCTTCAGCAATATTAATCTCGCCAGTACTGCTGATAGAAAAGGTCGATAAGTTTTGCTTACCTTGAGCAGAAAAGCTCACTTGACTCCATTCTCCGGGTAAGAAATGACTTAAATTAAAATTAACTTGTTTAATCTCTGTCGACATATTAGTACGATCATCTTGGATTTTTAGCTGACCATCAACCACAGAGATCCCTGCTATCATGATCTTCCATTTCGAATTCTTGGTGTTTTTTATCTCTGTTGTCTCTTTACTCTTGATATCTTGAGTGGCGCTTTTATTCTGCTGTTCTTTCGAAGAGTCGTCTTGATTGGTTAAATTATCAAGGTTAGAGCGTCCATCACTTAATGTATGAAGAGATAGATTAGCCCCCAATAGCTCAACATTTCCGACTTCAAGCTGTTTTGAGAATAATGGCAGTACTGAAACACTCAGCTCCATACTCTTTAATGCTAATAAGTTAGGATCACTGAATTCACTGCTATTTTTCAATATCGTTTCACCGACATTGATCCCTAAACTGGGAAAAAATCGCCAACTTAAATCACCAGTGATAATCAACTCTTGTCCAGTTGATTTTTTAACTTGCTCCACCAACATTGGCTTAAACTGATTAGGATTCACTAACGTCACTAATGCAACAGCCGCACCTCCAACAATGAAGATAACCGCTAAGATAAAATAGAGTAATTTTTTCATGATGTTCCTTTCCCTGTTCTATGCCTGTATTACTGATTCAAATAGAGTCGCTGTAATAATAGATAAAAAAATAGCGCTTTGATCTACACTTTCAAATTGAAAGAATATAGATACAACGCGCTACCTTCAATGTAAATATAATTATGCTAAATCGCTAAACTTACGACTCTTTATCTTCACTTATGCGACTTGCAACTGCACCTTGCTGGTCTTTATATTTTGCATCATCACGCTTATTATAAGGACGGTCGGCAGAACCTGAAAGTGTCTCAAAACTTAACGCTCCAATTGGCATCTCTGGGCGTAATGCTAAAGGTAAGCGACCGCTATTATAAAACTCTAAAACAATTTTTCCCGACCAGCCCGGATCAATTCGGTGAGCGGTCACATGAACCATTAAACCCAAGCGAGCAAGGGATGAGCGCCCATCTAACCAACCCACAATATTATCTGGTAATGTCACCGACTCATGAGTCACCGCTAACGCAAGTTCGCCAGGGTGAAGATAAAAAGCTTCATCATTTTGAATAACAATTTCATCACTCATGATCTTTTCTAACTGCGCATTAACGGTCTCTTTAGGGCCAGACAGGTCGATATAAGGCGCTTTATGATCAGTAAAAACACGGAAACTATTCCCCAGTCTCACATCCACAGTTAGGCCACTAATCGCATCATCGGATGGACGAGGAGACATCTCTATTAATCCGTCATTAAGGTGCTTTTTAATATCTCGATCACATAGTCTCACTGTTCTTTCTCCGTTGTCGATGAAGCCATATAGCTAATCAATAAATTGGATCCCATCTTAAATTGCAGATATAAAAAAGGCTAATTAAATTAGCCTATTTTTTATTATGATTTTAGCTCTTTAGCAATATGCGCTTTGAGAACATCAATCGCAATTCGGTTTTTACCGCCGCGAGGGACGATAATATCGGCATACTGTTTTGATGGTTCAATAAATTGCATAAACATTGGACGAACGGTCGTTTGATACTGAGTCAATACCGAATCCATTGTACGACCACGTTCTTCAACATCACGTTGAACACGACGCAGTAGACAAACATCAAGAGGCGTATCCATAAAGATACTGGTATCCATAATCTTACGCAGACGTGGATCCGTTAATAATAGGATACCTTCTAGAATAATCACTTTTTTTGGTGTTAATTCTGTTGTTTCAGTAAGACGGGTATGCTCTGTATAACTATAATTAGGAACTTGGATTGTCTCGCCGTTCACTAATGCCGTTAAGTGCTCACAAAGCAGGTCATGATCGAGTGCACTTGGATGGTCGTAATTGGTTTTTACGCGCTCTTCCATACTCAAATCACTTTGATCTCGATAGTAACAATCTTCCGTAATTACACCAATCTGATGATCACCAACTTGTTCACGTAGCTCATCATAAATAGTGGTTGCAATTAAGCTCTTGCCTGAAGCAGATGCTCCTGCAATTCCGATAATAATGCACTGATTCGAGTTGTCTGACATAATTTAGCACCTAAAAATGGGTCGTTAAGTATAAAACCGAGCAAGTATAAGGAGTAACGTGTAGTGATTCCAGAATTAATCGCGTTTATTATAATAAACTTTAATTTGACTGGAATCATGTTACCAACTTGCAACTAAACCGCAGTAAAACTGATCTGATCTGCAACAACTTCACCTTGCCAATAGAGACGTGCAGCAATCGTTGCAGCGAGTCCTAGATAATGAAGAGAAGCTTCACTTTCAGGAGCTGCAATCACGGTTGGCTGACGCGCATCAATATCACTACGGATCTGAATATCAAGCGGAAGTTGTGCCAATAATGGAAGATCCATTGCTTTTGCCATCTTAATCGCACCGCCTGTACCAAAAATGGCTTCTTGATGACCACAATGACTACAAATATGGTAGCTCATATTCTCAACCACCCCTAAAACTGGGACTTCGACCTTATCGAACATGGTAACGCCTTTAATCGCATCAGCCAGAGCTAAGTCTTGCGGTGTCGTAATAACAACCGCACTGGTGACTGGGATATTTTGTGAAAGCGTCAACTGAATATCACCGGTGCCCGGTGGCATATCAATAATTAAATAGTCTAAATCAGGCCAAATGGTTTCACTCAACATTTGATGAAGTGCTTTTGATGCCATTGGTCCACGCCAAACCGTTGCATTATCAGCAGGAACCAAATAGCCAATCGAATTGGTATACAGTCCATATGCCTCAACTGGGTGCATCCCTTTTTCACTCTTCGCTGGCTGTGGTTTCAACTCTTCCGCATCTAACATCATAGGAACAGATGGGCCATAAATGTCCGCATCTAACATTCCTACTTTAGCACCTTGCAGTTCTAAAGCTAAAGCAAGGTTGACTGCGGTTGTTGATTTACCGACACCACCTTTAGCAGAACTAATCGCAATGATATTTTTAATCCCTTTAACGGCGGGGGTTCCATGTACGGCAAGAGTAGCAACTTTAGTTGAAACAGAAAATTGAATACCGTCAGGATATTGTCCAGCTTCTTTTTGTGTCTCTAACCACTCGGTTAAACGTAAATTTAACTCTGCATCAGCAAAAGGGATTTCAATGTTAAATGTTCCATCAGCTGTAACACGCACCATATTTTTAACGGATGCCCACTGTTCAATCAGATGGGGATGACTAAATTGATTAAGCCATTGTTGAAGCTGTTCCATGTCTTTAAATGTCTGTGTCATAAATCGTCATAACCTTTTCTATTTTTTATTGGCAATAATATGTTCACTAATCCCTTTTGATAGGATTAGTCGCTAGGCATTACTGTAACTATAAGGTAATATTCTCACTATTAAACCTATTCTTTATCAAAAAAAGCGAAATTATAAAATGGCTGCTAATCCAAGAAAAATTCTGGTTACTTGCGCCCTGCCGTATGCCAACGGATCTATCCATTTAGGTCACATGCTTGAGCATATCCAAGCGGATATTTGGGTGCGTTATCAACGTCTAACTGGCAACGATGTCAACTTTATCTGTGCAGATGACGCTCACGGGACACCTATTATGCTGAAAGCTCAGCAACTAGGTATTGAACCTGAAGAGATGATCGCTGAAGTCAGTAAAGAGCACCAAGCTGATTTTGCTGGTTTCAATATCAACTTCAATAACTATCACAGCACTCACAGTGAAGAGAACCGAGAGCTTGCTAGCCATATTTATACTCAACTTAAAAACAATGGCTTTATCACGTCTCGCACTATTTCTCAGCTTTTCGATCCTGAGAAAGAGATGTTCCTACCTGATCGCTTCGTAAAAGGCACATGCCCTAAATGTAAAGCTGAAGATCAGTATGGTGATAACTGTGATAACTGTGGTGAAACTTATAGCCCAGTTGATCTGATTAACCCTAAGTCTGCTGTTTCTGGTGCAACCCCAGTGATGAAAGATTCACAACACTTCTTTTTCGATCTGCCACAGTTCGAAAGCATGTTAAGTGAGTGGACCAAATCAGGTGCACTACAATCAGAAACTGCAAATAAAATGCAAGAGTGGTTTGAGTCTGGTCTGCAGCAATGGGATATCTCTCGTGATGCCCCTTACTTTGGTTTTGAGATCCCAGGTGAAACAGGCAAGTACTTCTACGTATGGCTAGATGCTCCTATCGGCTACATGGGCTCATTCAAGAACCTATGTGATAAGAGCGATAACCTAGACTTTGACGAGTACTGGAAAAAAGATAGCACCACCGAACTTTACCACTTCATCGGTAAAGATATTGTCTATTTCCACAGCCTATTCTGGCCTGCAATGCTAGATGGTGCTGGTTACCGTAAGCCAACTAACGTTTTCGTTCACGGTTATGTGACAGTCAATGGTGCGAAGATGTCTAAGTCTAAAGGGACATTCATCAAAGCGAGTACTTATCTCAATCACTTAGATCCTGAATGTCTACGTTATTATTATGCTGCTAAACTTAACAGCCGTATCGATGATCTCGACCTTAATCTTGACGATTTCACTCAACGTGTAAACAGCGATGTGGTGAACAAGATTGTTAACTTAGCCTCTCGTAACGCTGGCTTTATTACTAAGCGTTTTGATGGTCAGTTATCTGAGACTTGTGCCGAGCCTGAATTGTATAATGAGTTTGTTGCCGCTGCCGATAAAATTGGTGAGTTGTACAATACCCGTGAATTCAGTCGTGCTATTCGTGAAATTACTGCACTTGCAGATAAAGCAAATCAGTATATTGATGATAAAGCCCCGTGGGTTCTGGCTAAAGAAGAAGGCAAAGAGCAAGAGCTACAAGATGTTTCTTCTGTCGGTATCAACTTGTTCCGCGTATTAATGACTTATCTGAAGCCAGTAATGCCAGAACTAACTGCTCGTACTGAAGCGTTCTTAAATGAAACTCTCACTTGGGATGGCATAAAAGCTCCCCTTGTTGGTCATAAGATTACTAAGTTTAAGGCGTTATTTAGCCGCATCGACAGCAAAAAAGTTGAAGCTATGGTTGAATCTTCTCGAGAAGAAGCTGCAGCGGAAAAAGCAAAAGCAGATGCTGCCGCAGCAAAACAAAATTCAACACCATTGACAGATGAACCAATCGCCGATGAGATTGAGTTTGATGACTTTGCTAAAGTCGATCTTCGTGTTGCTAAAATCATTAGCTGTGAAGAAGTCCCTAAATCTAAGAAGTTACTAAAATTCCAATTAGATCTAGGTGGTGAAACTCGCCAAGTCTTCTCTGGTATCAAGTCTGCTTATAAACCAGAAGATCTAGTTGGTAAGCATACCGTGATGGTGGCAAACCTTAAGCCGCGTAAAATGAAATTTGGTCTATCTGAAGGAATGATCTTGGCAGCAGGCCCAGGTGACGATGAGATCTGGCTACTTGAGCCTCACGAAGGTGCTCAAGCTGGTATGCGTATTATGTAATAAATAGCGAATCGTTATTAACTATTTTCGATATCCCAAAAAACAGAAGTTCAATTACCTTTTATGCTCAAATAAAAAGAGTGAAAATGGATAACTGATAACTTCTGTTTTTTTTCGCTTAAAAAATAGCAAAAATACGCCTTAATCTCTCATCTTTCAGTCCCCCTGTTGTTCAACAAATAACCTTGTAATTACATATTGTTATCTTTTTATTGTGTAAAACCTTTTTTAAAGTGTGGGGATAAAACAACCTTAATGTAAGTAACTATGTTGTTTTTATGTAAAACAGGTCATATTCTTCTTATGTGTTTATGTGATATTTATCGCACAAATACTCATTCGTTACATTTAGACACACTTATTTACAGATTCAACTGCTAGGCTTTCCTCGACTTTGAGGAGTTTTCATTGTCATCACAGAAAGGAAAATCCATGAATAAAACAAAGAAAAAAATGACATTAACCGGTCGCGTCATCACAGGGATGATCGCTGGTATATTGACAGGTTTTGCAATTCAAGCCTTCTTTTCAACTAACTCTTTTGTTGATGCATACCTTGTTAACGGCCTATTTGAAGTCGGTGGTAAAATCTTTATCGCCAGTTTAAAAATGCTTGTTGTTCCTTTAGTGTTTGTCTCACTGGTGTGCGGTACTAGCTCATTAAAAGATATTAGTACTCTTGGTCGCTTGGGTGGAAAAACTCTCGCGTTCTATATTGTCACAACAGCGTTAGCGATCTCTTTAGCTATCGGTATGGGTGTACTATTCCAACCCGGTGCAGGTGCAGATCTGACTGCCGCTTCATCATTTGCGAGCACAGAAGCGCCATCATTAGGTAGCGTCATTGTTGGCATGTTCCCAACCAACCCAATTAGTGCAATGGCGGAAGGTAATACGCTTCAGGTTATTGTCTTTGCTGTCCTATTTGGTATCGCAATCAGTGCTGCTGGTGAACCCGGTCAACGTATTGCAAAAGTCTTTAGTGATCTTAACGAAGTGATCATGAAGTTAGTGGCACTATTAATGAATATTGCCCCTTACGGTGTTTTCTTCTTAATGGCTAAATTGTTCACTGGCTTAGGTGTCCATGCCATTGTCAATTTAGGCTCTTACTTCTTAGTATTAACAGGCGCATTATTAATTCACGGTTTAGTCACATACAGTGTGATGTTAAAAGCCTTTTCTGGTCTAAGTCCAATTACCTTCTTACGTAAAATGGAAGATGCGGTGATGTTTGCTTTCTCAACCGCATCATCAAATGCCACGATTCCGGTCACCATGGAAACCGTTACGCACCGTTTAGGGGTTAAAAATAGTATCGCCTCTTTTACGGTTCCATTAGGGGCAACCATCAACATGGATGGTACGGCTATCATGCAAGGGGTGGCAACCGCATTTATTGCTCAAGCATTCAATATCCCATTGACCATGAATGATTACTTAACCGTGATTATGACAGCTACTCTTGCCTCTATTGGTACGGCGGGTGTTCCGGGTGTTGGCTTGATTATGTTAGCAATGGTACTAAACCAAGTAGGTCTGCCGCTTGAGGGTATTGCATTGATTATGGGTGTTGACCGTCTATTGGATATGATTCGTACTGCGGTAAATATCACCGGTGATAGTGCAGTAAGTTGTATTGTGGCAAAGTCTGAAGGTAAGTTTGATGTTAATGTCTTCAACGATCCAAATGCCGGCGAAAAAACCGAGCATGTTGATTTTCATAATGTGAAAAATTAATTAGGCAAATTAACGTTCAGATAAATTTATAGTTCAAAAATACCTAAAAAGTTAATACAAAAGTCACCTTACTTACTTTTACGATAGCCGACAATTCAATAATAGTCTGCTATTAAAAAGCTAAGTAAGGTGACTTTCTTGTTTTACTTCCACCCTAGGTAGATAACAAGGTAAATATAGCCCTAAATACGCTTGAGTGACCTTAACAGCCTCAGAAGCAAGATCATCACTAATCTCACCATATTCTCGATAACTCAGACTGTAGACCTTGTCAGCCACTTGCAGCGCAATAGCAAAGATATTAATCTGCTTAGGTAACGCCGGTAAAATAAAGTATTGCCGATATACAGCTTCAACCTCTTTCGCTAATCGAAGATCATTTTCACAATCCGCGTGTCGAATCGATTTAAAAACATGCTGGCTCAATAAGAGTTGCTGTGCCATTCGATTATCACGGTAGTAAGTGACATAACTGCTCTCAATCATGCGATTAATATCTTGCCAAACATTCACTTTAGTCGGCTCAATTGCCTCCGCTAATACCAGATCAAAGTCATTAAATACTTTTTCTATTTGGGTATAAAAAAGTGACTCAATATTAGGGTAATGATGGTAGATCGTCGATGTGGCGATTGAAGCTTCTTTAGCGATATCATAAATTGAGATCGTATGAGCGAGTCGTCTTTGCAGCAACTGCTCTACCGCATGATCAATTCGATTTAACTTCTCAGTAGTACTCTCTTTTTTCATGACTGTTTTCCCTCAATACCCTCACCCATATCAACCGTTAAAACTGACTTATATCAACAAATAAAATGTACTTATCATTTCACAAAACATTAATTATTATTCATTTCATAAAGTTAACAACCAATCTATCGTAAGGCTATCACCATAAAACAGTTGATAAAAATCAAAAATCGGCTTTTCCCTCTTATCTCCTCTCTATTTTGAATAGTGCCTCACAAATAAGTCATCGCTTTTTCATCTTCAGTCGACATGTGATTTCAATAACTCCATTCATGGTTTTTATTTGTGAAAATAGATTTATTCAAAAAAGATCAAATGATCAATAACCCAACGTTCAATCTACATGATCTGCGGTTTTTTATCGGAATATCTATTTTTAGTATTGAAATTTAATCACATCGGAGGATGTATGGAATTCCCTGAACAAAGTACCAATCAAACACAAGGAAAGATGGGAGTCACCAGTATTGCACTGTTTACACTTTGTGCCGTATTGGTGGTTGATACCCTAACCGCATCAGCAAGCATTGGTGTCAGCGCCATTGGTTGGTGGTTGGTCATGCTGATATTTTTTGTTATTCCTTATGGATTAATGACCTCAGAACTCAGTACCACTTACCCAGGAGATGGCGGGATTTATGACTGGGTAAAAGCGGCATTTGATTTTAAGTGGGCGGTTCGAACCACCTGGTTTTACTGGATCAATGTCGGGCTTTGGATGCCTGCGGTCTATATCCTTTTTGCTGGAATGTTTGCCGAGCTCTTTATTCCAGATCTTTCTCTCTGGTGGCAAATCGCGATCTGTATTCTTCTAACGTGGTTTACCATCGGAATCTGTAATGTCTCATCAGATATTGGGGTTTGGGTCACCAATATTGGCGCCATTCTTAAAATTATTGTTATCTCGGTGATTGGGATCGGCGGATTTATCTATGCGATGAAGAATGGGGTTGCCAATGAATTTTCATTTGTCGCAATGATGCCAACCCTTGATTCTGCCGTCGCCTTTTTACCGGCGATTGTCTTTAACTTAATGGGATTTGAATTGGTTGCTACCATGACCAAAGATATGAAGGATGTCAGAGATATGCCGAAAGCGGTTTTCCTCTCGATTGCTATCACTGCCTTTCTTTATATCTTCGGCACACTTGGAATTTTACTTGCGCTTCCTGTTGAGAGCATCGGTTTAGTCTCAGGCTTAATTGACACCTTTAAAACTTTATTTGGTGACAGCGCATTCGGCTCAGCGATGGTCTATCTATTTGGTACATGTGCCATGTTAACCCTAATCGGAAATATGGTCAGTTGGACGATGGGAGCCAGTCGAGCAGCAGCCGAAGCGGCACAAGAAGGAGAACTGCCCGCGCCTGTCGCCAAAATGTCTGCCAACGGTTCTCCTATTGGCGCCAACAATATTACAGGGGCAATCTCGACCATTGTTATCGTCTCTTATGCGCTATTTGCCCAAGCTAATGATGATCTTTTTTGGTCTATTTTCGCGTTCTCTAGCTGTATTTTTCTCCTTCCTTACCTCTTTATGTTTCCAGCCTACCTCAAACTGCGTCTAAAAGATGGGGAGAGAGAACGCCCATTTAAAGTACCCGGTGGCATCGCGGTGCAGTGGCTAATCACCATTGTCTGTTTCTTGATTGTTCTGCAAGCGGTGGTGCTATTTATTTTCCCTGAAGCGTTAGAGTTTACGGTCGCCAATTGGGGTTACACCGCGCCAGTCTTAATCGGTGTCATCATTACGGTATTGGTTGGTGAGTGGATATTACTCGGTGCACTGAAACGTAAAAAAGAGTCAGCTCATTGAGAGTCAAACACATAAAAATCATTACTGACCAAATAGTTAAATATCAATAATTAAAATTCGATCAAGGAGATGATAATGAAAATTAATAAAAAATTACTCTCAGGTTGTCCCAAAAATGATGGTTTTAGAATGCCAGCAGAACATGAAGCACACAGTGAGATCTGGATTGCATGGCCAGAAAGAAGCGATAACTGGAGAAACGGAGCCAAGCCAGCTCAACAGACATTTATCGACGTCGCAAAACAGATTAGTCGAACAACGCCCGTCACGGTATTAGTCAATGCTAACCAATATGACAATGCGGTATCACGTCTACCTGAACATATTCGAGTCATTGAAATCTCAACGGATGATGCTTGGATGCGAGATATTGGTGCGAGTTATGTGGTTAACGATCAAGGCGAGCGTCGTGGCGTAGACTGGGAGTTCAATGCTTGGGGCGGATTGGTTGATGGTCTCTACTTCCCTTGGAATCGAGATGATCAAGTAGCACAAAAAATGTGTGAAATCAGTGGCGATTCTCGCTATCCCGCACCGATTGTTTTAGAAGGTGGCTCAATTCATGTCGATGGTGAAGGCACGCTGTATACCACCGAAGAGTGTCTGCTCCATGAAAGTCGAAATCCGGATCTTAGTCGTGAAGAGATAACTGCGATACTTTGCGATTATCTCAATATTGAAAAAGTTATCTGGCTACCACAAGGGCTTTATAACGATGAAACCAATGGTCATGTCGACAATATTATTCATATCGTCAAACCCGGAGAAGTCGTCTTGACTTGGTGTGATGATCCAAGCGATCCGCAATATCAAATTAGCAGAGATGCATACGACTATTTAACTCAACAAACGGACGCTAAAGGTCGAAAAATTGTTGTCCATAAACTGCCTATGCCGGGCCCGCTATTTATGACAGAAGAGGAAGCAGCTGGCATCGACATTGCCGAAGGAATGGAGCGAGAAGCGGGTGAACGTTTAGCTGCATCTTATGCCAATTATCTGATCACCAATAATCAAATTGTCTTGCCGCTACTCGATGAGCGATACGATAACGATGTCAAAGCCATTTTATCTCACCTCTATCCCGGCTATCAAATTAATGGTATTCCCGCCAGAGAGATCTTATTAGGTGGTGGCAATATTCACTGTATTACCCAACAAGTTCCAAAAATTTAATCTCTGACTCATTAAAGAAAAAATGAAAGAGAAAGAATCAAATAAAAATTTAACAGGAGTTTACGATGAAATTACCCTCTTCAAGTGCAACTGACCTTAATAAAGCTCATCTTGAGCATATGGTTTCAATGAAAGATTTCTCGGTAAAAGAGATGAATAACATGATGGAGTTGATGACCTACTTAAAACAGGCTCGTCAAGATAATGCGATTCCTCCACTCTTCAAAGATAAATCCGTAGCGATGATTTTTGAAGCTGGCTCAACTCGAACCCGTGTCTCTTTTGAAGTTGCCGCAACACTGCTGGGTGGGCATGCTCTCTTTTTATCACCTAAAGATATTCACCTCGGAGGCAAAGAGTCCATTGATGACACTTCTCGCGTACTCTCAAGAATGTGTGACATTATTATGGCGCGCACCAATAGCCCTGAAACCTTAGATGGTCTATTGTCCATGTCGACAGTTCCTGTGATTAATGGCTTAGATACTCGCTTTCACCCCACTCAGATGCTAGCGGATCTTTTCACCATCCAAGAGCACATTACCGATGGTCGCAAGCTGTCGGATC
Organism: Vibrio sp. SS-MA-C1-2; assembly: GCF_021513135.1. Lineage (NCBI taxonomy): Bacteria > Pseudomonadati > Pseudomonadota > Gammaproteobacteria > Vibrionales > Vibrionaceae > Vibrio > Vibrio sp. SS-MA-C1-2. The sequence continues at coordinate 1,322,125 of NZ_CP090981.1, read as the reverse complement.
TGACCCTCGCCTTTATGGGGGATGCAACGGATGTCTGTCGCTCGTTAATGTTAACCTGCGCTAAATATGGCATGGGCTTTAAACAGATTGGCCCGAAAAAATATCAGATGGAGCAAGAGTGGATCGATTTAGCCGAGGCATTCTGTCAAGAATCAGGTGGGAAAATTGAAATTACGGATGATGTAGAAAAGATTTCAGAGTGTGATGTGGTGTATGGCGATAGTTTCTACTGGGTCACTCAGATGGATGAGAAACAAGAGCGTCTCAATGCCTTTATGCCAGATTACGTCATTACTGAAGAGTTAATGGCAAAAGCGAAACCCGGAGCAATGTTATTGCACTGCTTACCCGCCAATGATAAAGAAGAGGTAACACGAGGGGCGCTAGAGAGCCAATATTCCGTTGCATTTGATGAAGCCGAAAATAGATTAACTGCACAGATGGCGATTTTGGTCTACTTTACCCATAAAGATGCCATCAATCCAACACCAGAGACCGTGGCATACCACCAGCAGAAGATCGATGATTTTTTAGCTAAATTATAAAGATCTATACCTAAAATAATTGGAGTTGCTAGTAGGCGAATGAGCGTAGCCAACAACCTAGCAGCTTCAATTAATAAGACAATATCAATCAATATTATTGCTTTTTCTTTACCTAGAAATTACATTTAACCGACTAAAATATTACTATCAAATGTAAAGTTAACATAAATACAACGAGTTATAACTCTCTCCTTTAGTAATTGCAAAAATAGGATTACTACTCTTATTACATCCCATATACCCTCTATTTTCATCACGGTAATATATCCCTTCAGACATGAAGCGGTTAGATGGCTGGCTATGTTTATTTATTCCAATCACATAAAACACCGGCGCGATACCCTTCTAATTTGAAAATGCTAAGTTGTTAATATTGTTCACTTACTACCGACTAGCAACTCCAATGACTTTAGATATACCCTTCATACTTGAAGTCGCTAGGTTGTTGGCTGCACTCGTTCGCCCCAATCATAGAGTACACCTATACTCATGGGGCCTCACTCACTTGCCGCCTACTAGCGACTCCAATTATTTTAGGTATAGACATAAATATCAACTGAAAAGAGGCATTATGCTTGACTGGATTATAGATGGAGATTATTACCTCCCACCACTATGGCGATTGATGTTATTAAGCTTAGGGATATGGATGTTAATAAGAAATGCGTATAAAAAGAAACTGTATTCAGGGAATCACTGGCACCCTCATTTATCTGAGTTAGCTATTTACCTTCTAATTTTAAGCTTTTTAATTTTAAAAATTTAAAACACTTTATTGGTTCCTATATGAAAAAATTAATGCCTTTTATCTTTCCAGTTATTTTAATTTCAACTTCAGTGTTCGTTGGTAACCAAGCTATCAATAAATATATGAATTCACCATGGACAAGAGATGGTCGAATTCAAGCTGAAATAACTCAAGTAACGCCTTTAATTAGTGGACAGGTTATCGATCTAAAAATAAAAGATAACCAACTCGTTAAAAAAGGGGAACTACTTCTTGAAGTTGATCCTACAGATTTCCAATTAATCGTTAATGAAAAAGAGCAAGAACTTGAAAGTAGTCAAATTGCCTTAAATGTGGCTCTTGATGACTACCGTCGAGATACCGGTGCAAAAAAATTCATTACGAATAAACAGCTAACTATCGATAAATTTAATATCCAAAGTGCGAAGGTTTCGCTCAATTTAGCTAAAAATAAGTTAGACACTGCAAAATTAAATCTATCAAGAACAAAAATATATGCAAAATCTGACGGTTACATTACAAATCTATCACTTCGTAGTGGCAATTATATCCATGCTGGAACCCCTATTTTTGCATTAGTAGAAGAACACTCATTCTATGCTATTGGATATTTCTCGGAAAGTCAGATGAATAGAATTCATATTGGAGATCAAGCCGTGATCTCTTTAATGTCTGGAAACAGTGAAATCAAAGCTAAGGTTGAAGGATTTGGTCGCGCCATCTCTAATGCCAGTGCTAATAATTCAGGTTTAGTTGCATCGATAAATCCCACTGTTCCATGGATTCGTCTGAGCCAACGTGTACCAGTCAGACTTACATTCAATGCTATTGATAAAACTATTCCGATTATTGCAGGTTCGACGGTATCCGTCGTCATTAAAGAAGATAATCAATAATTCAAAACGAGTGAATAGCAACACCAGTCTCTCTATCGATACATAAGGCGATTATCATGTTACAACGAGGATTCATCAATCCAATAACAATATTACAGAATGAACCTGTAAGACAAGCCATTAGAGTCGGTGTTGCATCAATGATCTGCTGGTTAATGAGCATGGAACAAGGCTCTAGTTTTGCGACGAGTTCAATTATTAGTTCGGTTATATTTTTACAAGAGTTGAATAATGGTGCTCGTTTAAGCCGAATCACCTCTCGCTTATTAGGAACAACCACTGTTTCAATCTTTTTAATCAGTATCAGTGGATTAGTTTTTATCGATATCTATCTTTATAATATTATTATTGTTATTGCCTTAACTATCACCGGAATGCTGGCATTTCTCTTTAAACATCGCACCTACTTTGGTAGTTTCTTCTCTATTCAAGGATTAACACTCTGTTTTGTTGGCTTTCCATCCACTTTTAATCCAACCATTATGTCAATGTGGGATCATGGTTTTGCGAGAACAACTGGCGTCTTTATTGCGATAGTCACTGTTGAGCTGGTTATGGCATTAATTCCCATAAGAAAAAGCAATCAAAGTCATATAGACACTAACCAACTGCATCAAAATATGCTTAGTTTTGCACGGCACCGCCTTGTTAATAATAATATTGACTACAAGGAGCCAATTGAAATAAATAAAAAATTATTGCATCTGTCGAAGTCAATTTCTGAATACAGTATATTCTCTACATTAGGAATGGGAGTAACATCTGTTACCAAAACTCAAATTGATAACGCGATAGAACTCTTATCTCTAATTGAGTCAATCAATAATGATGATTACCGCGACCTTAGTCAGATACAAATTGATCAAATTAATCAATATTTCTCTCGAGTATTAAATAATCAAGAAAGTAATATTAATACTCAGTTACTTGATATTCCAAAGCCAATAAAAAAGAAGTGTCAACGAATAACTCGATTACTCAACAAAGAGCTAAAAACAGAAACTGGCAATTATTTTGAAACGCTATTCTTAGCATTAAATTATAAAGAAACGATGATCTATGGGCTTCGTGCTTTCAGTACTCTAACTTTAATCACCCTACTTTGGCAGTTTGGTCAGTGGGAATTAGGGGCTTCAGTTATGATGATAGCTGGTACGTTTTTCGTCATGAGTGCCACGATTCCAGCTCCAAGTTTAATGTTAAATAAAGCCGCTTTTGCTGGCCACTTACTAACCGCGTTATTAATGTTTATTGTGCAGTTTGGGTTAATGCCAATGATTCACTCCCCTTTCGTTATGTTAATTTCTATGGGGATATTAACGGCATACTTAACTTATAAAGCAAAGACAACCGGTCCACTAGTCGGGATTTTATATTTCTTTATTACAATATCTTGGCCTGCATACCTAAATCTCAATAATGTGATGACTTATGATATCAGTAGTTATATTAATGGCTCTATGGCTAATTTATTTGGCATCATATTTGTTGTAATTTCATTCATACTGATCCCAGATATGACTAAGTCTGATGAAAAGAATAAAATGTTTACTCAAATCAAGCAGAATCTAGTCACCAGTATAAAGCACCAATCCCCATTAGATTGGAATTTGATTGCATCTCAATTTTCTTATCAATTTTCACAAATAGGTGAAAATCATCTCGATGAAAATTTAAAGAAGATCAGAGATATTGGCTTAAAGATCAATCAGATTATTGCGTTAAATCAGGGCGCTCAGAGTAAAGATCTATTTAATACTCATCAGTTATTGCCATTAATCGAAAATGAACAGTGGACATCAGTCAATGACTATTTATGCCTAAAATAATTGGAGTTGCTAGTCGGCAGCAAATAAATGGGAGCCCATGAGTATCGGTTTTCTATATGATTGGGGCGAATGAATATCGTCAACAACTTAGCGTCTTCAAGTATGACGTTTATATTCAAATAAAGAGGTTCTGAGTTTTAAATAAATATATCATTTATTGCTTTTATCACCACTTTTTGAGCTTGAGATTGAAGATCTCGGTTTCTATACATAATAGAGATCTTCATTTGAGACATATTTAGATCAGGAAATACATTAATAACAGAGTCGCCTAAATCATCCTGACACAGTAGTTCGGGGAAAAGCCCATACCCAGCCCCTTTCTTAACGGCATCATAGGCGAGATGGAGATCCATTAATGACAATTTCAAATGTGGTTTTATCTTAATTTGTTTATTAGACTTCTGGTCATAAAAAGTAAACTCTGGGTGTGCCCACGTCGTCACATAAGGAAGTTCCTCGAGAGAATCAATCTTTTTATCTTGGTATTGTTGATGTAAATGAGGCGCAGCGATAAATAGTACATTAACATCAGTCAAACGTTTGGCAATTAAATTGCTCGAGGGTAAGTTCCCCATAACAATCGCAATATCAACCCCTTCATTAATTGAAGATGAAGTGGTTGGACTATAGATTTCAAGGCTCAACTTTGGATATTGACGCAGTAGTTCAAGAAATGTATCTGATAAATACTGAGCATAAAAATATTTAGGCACCGTCAATACAACTTTACCTGTAACTTCACCTAATTCATCATTTATCGTCTGAATTGACTGATAAAAAGAGTCACACTGCTCAACAACGCGTTGATAGTATTTTTGACCTTCATTGGTCGGAATGATCTTATTTTTTGTTCTAATAAAAAGTTTCACATCTAGATGCTCTTCTAAAGCACCAATTCTTCGACTTACCGTTGAAATAGGTAAATCTAATAATTCACCGACTTTTTTCATACTGCCAAACTTAACAACTTGGCAAAAAACATAATAATCATCTAAAGGGTTTTTCATTATTGATATCTATATAAAATCACTCATCCTATTACTGTAGATAAGATTGAGAAAAAAAATAGGATTAATGAGCTGAAATCTATTTATATACCCAAAGTAATTGGCGTTGCTAGTAGGCGGCAAGTGAATGAGGCCCCATGAGTCTAGGTTTTCTATATGATTGGGGTGAATGAATATCGCCAACAACCTAGCAACTTCAAGTAAGAAGGGGATACACAAAAGAATTGAAGTTGTTATTCAATGGAACTGAGTGAGGGTTCATTATTAGGGTGATCTCTACTCATAAAAAAAGCCATTAGAGCAAATTACTCTAACGGCTTGTATACAGAAAATAATATTCGACTATTTAATTTCAAGGTGAGTCGCGTCACCCATGTACTTACGCAGTACTGTTGGGATAACTATGCGACCATCTTCTAACTGGTTATTCTCAAGAATGCCTACTAGAGTACGGCCAACCGCAAGGCCAGAACCATTTAGGGTATGAACTAACTCAGGCTTCTTCTCACCTTTACGGCGGAAACGAGCTTGCATTCGACGTGCTTGGAAGTCACCACAGTTAGAACATGAAGAGATCTCACGGTAAGTGTTTTGTGCAGGGACCCAAACTTCTAGATCGTAAGTCTTGGTTGCGCCAAAACCCATGTCGCCAGTACAAAGAATCACTTTACGGTATGGTAATTCTAGTAACTGAAGCACTTTTTCAGCATGACCTGTTAGCTCTTCTAGTACATTCATTGAATCTTCTGGTTTAACAACCTGAACAAGCTCAACTTTATCGAATTGGTGCATACGGATTAGACCACGAGTATCACGACCATAAGAACCCGCTTCAGAACGGAAACATGGGGTGTGCGCTGTCATACGAATTGGTAGATCAGCTTCATCGATAATCTCATCACGTACCAAGTTAGTTAATGGTACTTCAGCGGTTGGAATAAGAGACATACCAATGCCCTCTTCCGTTGCTGGTTGAGTATGGAATAGATCTTCACCAAACTTTGGTAACTGACCTGTTCCCATTAAGCTATCTTGGTTAACAAGGTAGGGAACATACATCTCAGTATAACCATGCTCTGTTGTATGTAGATCCAACATGAATTGAGCAATTGCACGGTGTAGACGCGCCATTTGACCTTTCATTACGATAAAGCGAGAACCAGACAGTTTAACTGCGCTTGCAAAATCAAGACCACCAGAAAGTTCACCAAGATCAACATGATCTTTGACTTCGAAGTCGTACTGCTTAGGTTCACCCCAAGTTAATACTTCAACATTTTCATTTTCATCACGACCAGAAGGTGCTGAGTCATCAGGTAAGTTAGGTACTAATAACGTAATGTTTTGTAGCTCAGCTTGTAGCTCAGACAGCTCAGTTTTCGCGTTATCTAATGCATCACCTAGATTCGATACTTCAGCCAATAAAGGGGCGATATCTTCACCACGTGCTTTTGCTTGACCAATCGACTTAGATCGGGAGTTACGCTCAGCTTGTAGCTCTTCTGTTTTAACTTGTAATGATTTACGTTTCTCTTCTAGAGTACGTAACGCCTCAACATCAAGAGTAAAGCCGCGACGGGCTAATTTTTCAGCGGTGGCGTCAAGCTCGCTTCGTAGTAGTTTTGAATCTAGCATGCTTATCCTAGCTCTATATTATGGAAATTGAACAACAATCTAGCGTGATGAAAATGTCTCTTATTGAACTTAGCAAAGTCCAATATTGAATCGCTTCAGCACGCGAATAAATTCTACCGTTTAAACGTCAAATTAAAATTGACGGAGATCTGTAAACAATACCCAAATTTACTCACTTTTCATAGCGCTTTAATCGGCTTTTCTGGTCTAGATCGGCGAGATAATCTAATTTATCACTAATTTTGGCTTCTAAGCCTCGATTTGAAGGGAAATAGTAACGACTCTCCTTCATTTCAGGTGGAAAGTAACACTCCCCAGCAGCATAAGCACCGGGTTCATCATGAGCATAACGATACTCCGCACCATAGCCCATCTCTTGCATTAAGGTAGTTGGCGCATTACGCAAATGGATCGGAACATCATAATCAGGATGATTCTGCGCATCGGTTAATGCCTGTTTCCATGCGCTATAAACGGCATTACTTTTGGGCGCACACGCTAGATAGACGATGGCTTGAGCAATGGCACGTGTTCCTTCCGCAGCTCCAACTTTCGCAAAACAGTCCCAAGCAGAAACCGCCACTTGCATCGCTCTTGGATCAGCATTGCCTACATCTTCAGAGGCAATCGCTAATAAACGACGAGCAACATAAAGTGGATCACATCCAGCAGTAATCATTCTAGCAAACCAATACAGCGCAGCATCAGGATTTGAACCTCGAATCGATTTATGAACCGCCGAGATCAAGTCGTACCAAAGATCCCCTTTATTATCAAAACGCGCTTGCTTCTCTCCTGCAATGTCTGCCAACAGTTCCGTTGTTAACTGCTTAATACCTTGTTGATCGGTATGCGCCATATCCATCATCACTTCAAGATAATTCAGCGCCATACGTGCATCACCGGCCACAAATGCCGCTAACTTCTCTTTGACGGAATCAGGGCAGTAAAATGACTCACTACCAAGCCCGCGCTCTTTATCATTCAGCGCTTGTTCAATTACCTGCTCAATATCTTGTTGTGTTAAAGATTGCAGCTTATAAACTCGGGCACGAGAAAGCAGGGCATTATTGAGTTCGAATGAAGGGTTTTCGGTGGTTGCGCCAATAAAGGTGATCGTCCCATCTTCGATATGAGGTAAAAAGGCATCTTGCTGGCTCTTATTGAAACGATGGACTTCATCAACAAAGAGAATGGTTTTTATGCCCGCTAAACGGTGCTCTTTCGCCCGTTCGATAGCGAGGCGAATATCTTTAACCCCAGATGTTACCGCAGAGACCCGTTCGACTTCAGCATTCGCATAAAAAGCAGCAACTTCTGCTAACGTGGTTTTTCCTGTCCCCGGAGGTCCCCAAAGGATCATTGAGTGTAAATGTCCGGCTAAAATCGCCCTAGCAAGGGGTTTATCTTTCCCAAGAATATGTTGTTGACCGATATATTCTTCCAACCGAGTGGGGCGCATTCTTGCTGCGAGAGGTCGGAAATCGTTGTCTGAAGAGAAGTCGAGGGAGAAGTTATTCACTATCAGGTCACCATCTAAAATTCACACCTATACCCTTTATATTTGAAGCTACTAGGTTGTTGGCATCGCTCACTTGCCACCGACTAACAACTCCAATTATTTTGAGTATATAACAAAAGAGAGTAGCCTTTGGTTTTTATCAGGGCTACTCTCCAACTCTTTTTATTGTAATTTAAATGCACAAATGCAGTTAATCAACTAATTACGCTGATCGTCTAGCTCAACACCTTCTGGCGGTGTAAAGATAAATTTATCTTGAGCAATCTTCATCGCGTTAAATGCCGATAAGGTAAAGTTACTCTCTTGACCATCTTGCTCTTTAATTGAGAAACGCTCAACCTCACCTTTATCCGTTACCGCAATGGTAAAGCTCGCTAAGTTAGTTGCTTGATTTTTCGCAATCAAAGTAAATTGATCATCCGTTTGAGTAACATTATATTTATTCCACTCTTGCGGATCATTCTTAGTGATCAAAGTAAAAGGTGTTTCTGCTGTCGCACTATCAAGCCACATTGCGGTGACTTGCTCGACAAACGGATTGTAATACCATAATGTCTTGCCATCAGATATTAACAGGTTTTCATCAGGTGTGACTGTATGCCAACGGAAAAAACTAGGGCGCTGTAACCAAAACTTTCCCGTACCGCTATTAACTAGCTCACCATCAGGGCTAATTACATCTTGCTTAAAATTAGCACTAAAACTGTTAACTAAATCTAAACGCTCACTCAAATTCTGTTGCGGCGTCGCAGCAAAGGTCAGTTGAGATGTGAATAGTACAATTGCAACTGCGCTTAATTTAAAAAATATTTTCATTTGTTTTCTGCCTATTCTCTGCCTGTTTCATTCAAGCAATTTTTATTCTGCTGGTGGCGGTGGTGGAGCAAGAACTTCACGATTACTATTATGTCCTGGTGCACTGACAATGCCATGCGCTTCAAGTTGCTCAACAATGCGTGCCGCTCGATTATACCCAATCTTAAATTTACGTTGAACCCCTGAAACTGATCCTCGTCGAGTTTCTGTCACATGTGCGACAACTTGATCAAACAGGGGATCAATATCTTCATCGTCACTGCTGGTTTCACCCGGTAGTAAGGTATCAGCCCCCTGCTCACCACTTAAGATAGCTTCAATATATTGTGGCTTACCACGCCCTTTCCAATCATTAACCACGTTATGAACTTCATGATCATCAACAAAAGCACCATGAACACGAATGGTATGCCCCGACCCTGGAGGAAGGTAAAGCATATCCCCCATCCCAAGTAGCGATTCCGCACCGCCCTGATCAAGAATGGTTCTTGAATCCGTTTTGGTTGAAACCGTAAAGGCCATACGAGTTGGAATATTCGCTTTAATCAAACCGGTAATCACATCAACCGATGGACGCTGTGTGGCTAAAACTAAATGAATACCCGCAGCACGTGCTTTTTGAGCTAAGCGAGCAATCAGTTCTTCAACCTTCTTCCCCACCACCATCATCAAATCAGCAAATTCATCGACGATTACCACAATAAATGGCAACTTTTCTAACATTGGCGCGGTTTGATCCATGCTATCACCCGGCTGCCAAAGTGGATCTGGAATCGGATGACCGGCATCGTTCGCTTGTTGAATTTTATCATTAAAGCCTTTCAGGTTACGAACCCCTAATGCTGACATCAACTTATAACGACGCTCCATTTCACCCACACACCAACGCAGTGCACTGCCAGCATCTTTCATATCGGTAACCACTTCAGTAAGAAGATGTGGAATCCCTTCATACACCGATAACTCAAGCATTTTAGGATCGATCATAATAAATCGAACCTCTTCTGGTGATGCTTTATAAAGGATACTAACAATCATCGCATTGACACCAACAGACTTACCCGATCCTGTTGTACCCGCAACTAAAAGGTGCGGAGTTTTTGCTAAATCAGCAACTTCAGCTTCACCTGATATATTCTTCCCTAATACAATGGCCAATGGGGACTTAGCATTAATAAACTGTTCACTGCCAATCACTTCTGACATATAAACCGTCTCTCGATTGACATTAGGAAGCTCTAAGCCGACATAAGGTTTACCAGGAATGACCTCAACAACACGTACCGCAATAGCAGAAAGAGAGCGCGCTAAATCCTTTGATAAATTAGAGATTCGACTCACTTTGACACCAGGAGCAAGATCAAGTTCAAAACGAGTAATCACGGGTCCAGGATAGATACCAGCAACCCGAGCTTCAATTTTATAATCAGCCAATTTTGATTCCACTAAACGAGCGGTTAACTCTAACTCTTCTCGACTTACTGGCCTTACCGATTTATCAGGGCGATCAAGCAGAGATAAAGTGGGTAATGGCGTGGTTGGAACCGGTAAATTTTGTTCTTTTTTCATCAAAAATGGATGTTGCTCTGCAGCGACGTTCTGTTTAGCACTATTAATTTGCGCCATTAATGCTTGGTGAGCAACATCTTCATTCCCGCTATCTTCGGCTTCTTTCATCGCTAGTTCAGCCAACTCTAACTCAGACAGCTCTGTCACCACAGGTTCCGACTGCTGACTAGGTAGCCCAACATTTTCAGCGACAACTGTAGGTATCACCGACTCAAAAGCAGCAACATCTGGAGCCACTAAATCATCTTGTGGCTGTTGTTGCTGTTGAGCGTCAAACTCATTCAGTGGGTCTTCACTATTTAGTTGGCTATTAAACTGGTTATCTAAAGCTGGATCTGAGCCAGCAAATGAGCTCTCTAAACGATCTAACGCCGCATTAATATTATCAGATGCGGTTGCTGCCTCTGCGGAGCTCTGATTAATGATGGACTCAACAGGTTGGTCAGCGTTTATCTGCTCTTGATTTTGGATAATGTCGGCTTGAGGTTCAATTTCAAAATGAATAGTGGGTTCTATCTTTTGTGATTCACAACTAACCGTATTAGCCAACGTATCGATGCTATTCTCTGGCTTACTTTCGGATTGAGGTTGAGTAAATAAGCTCAAATCTAAAGGTGACTCATCGAGGTTTGACTGACTGGCTGCTGTTGATGCCGTTGCACTCAACGCTGTTGCGCTTAAAACAGCCTCACTTGAAACGTTGCTTGCAGACGCTGGATTAATTGTCGATGAATGAGATTGATTGGCAGCAGAAAACGTTGATGGATGGAGGAGAATATCATCAAAATTATCACTCTCATCTAACGCAGACTTGCCTTGCTTCCCCTTATTTTTAGCGTCTAGAGGCATTGTTCTTTGAGGATTATTCGCTTGATGAGCAAAATTAACCCGACTCGATTTAGAACGATTAGCCCTATCACCAATGAATGGATCGACTTGAGTATCATCATTCTCTGACTCAGAATCGAGTGCAGAGAACTGCTTAGGTTGTTCACCTTTAACTTTATTACGTAGCCATAAACAACTATTTAAGGCTGTTTCACCTAAGGTATCAACAATAGTTAACCACGATATTCCTGTAAATAGCGTAAAACCTGCAGCCCAAGCAAACATAAATATCAGCATTGAACCCAACAAATTAAACAGAGGAATCGCACTATTCGCAATCACATCACCAATCACACCACCAGATGAAAAATACCAAAAATCATCAAAATTAACAGTCGCCAAACTACAACTACTTAAAAACAGTAATAAAATACCGATGATCTTAGTAGCCAAAATCATGAAATCAATCTGCTCACTCTGTTTACGTCGACGGAAAAAGAACCATGCTGCAAGCGTAAAGAGAAAGGGAATCAAATAAGCTAATAAGCCAAATGCAAAAAAGAAAATATCCGCGATATAGGCACCAAATGCTCCACCAGCATTAGAGACACCTTGTTGCCATCCCGTTTGAGACCAAGAGGGGTCAGCAGGGTTGAAACTAATTAAGGAGACCATTAGAAAAATGGAACTAAGGATGCCTAAAATATATAAGCTTTCAAGCAGTCGTTGACCGCCAGATAGTCTGCGTTTGATATTGTCAACAGACTCTACAATAACCGAAGAGGGGGAAGGGGTGATATTTTTATCGTCTGTGGTCTTCTGTTGCAAGGTAATTATCCGTCATAAAAGAGTTATCGTGCTAACAGATAGCACTAACAAAAAAGCGTCGCGCTGATAAAAGAGTTTAAGCTTGAAAAATGATTGCGCTAATCAGTAGTGTAATCCAAAAATAATATTTATTGTTGTTTTACTGTCAGTTACAAGTAACTATCATCAGTTAAAGGTGATTAATTTCATTACACTCTATTTTGCTATTATAATGAATTAAAACAAGAGATAGTGACTAAAAAGCAACCAAGTGGATTTGATTCTACTTGGTTTCTTCAAATAGAGACGACACCCTTCTTATTTGAAGTTGCTAGGCCCAATTTATGGCAGTAACAGTTCTGCGTATTCACCCCAATCACATAGTACACCTATATTCAGGGGGCTTCATTCACTTGCCGCCGGCTAGCAATTCCAATTATTTTGAGTATGCGTATTGATATGAAAGGTTATCGCGTTTTGATGACCAGTTGGTTAGTCTGTTTAACTTCTTCCATAACGACATAAGTTCGAGTGTCATTGACACCTGGAAGTCGTAATAGTGTTTCACCTAATAGCTTACGGTATGCTGACATATCAGATACACGTGTTTTTAGCAGGTAATCGAAATCCCCTGAAACTAAGTGACACTCTTGAATCTCATCTAACTGTTGAACAGCTATATTAAACTGTTCAAACACATCAGGAGCACCACGGTTCAAAGTGATCTCAACAAATACTAATAAAGAAGCATCAAGATATTGTGGGTTTAACAGTGCTGCATAGCCGTTAATGTAACCTTGTCTCTCTAAACGTCGAACACGCTCTAAACATGGTGTTGGTGATAAACCGACACGTTTTGAGAGTTCAACATTTGAAACACGGCCGTCTTTTTGTAATTCATTTAAAATATTACGGTCTATTCGATCCAATTCCTTGGATGGTCGTTTGTTATCTTCTAGCATTTTATTTCCGTCCTTTACGTCCATGCAACAATATACACTATATTATCTGAAAATTAAGAATAAATCACTAGCAACAAAGGTATATACTAGTGAATAATTAATAATAAAAAGCAAAGCAGTAGCATAAAAAACCAATAAAAACATTAAACTAACCCCGAGACGGAGATTCATTATGATTATTGGAATACCTAAAGAGATTAAAAACCACGAATACCGCGTAGGTATGATTCCTGCTAGCGTTCAAGAGCTAGTTTCTCACGGTCATCAGGTTTATGTTGAATCTGATGCTGGGATAGGTATCGGTTTCTCCAATGATGATTATATTAATGCTGGTGCGTCAATTTTAGCTACTGCACAAGACATCTTTACTAAATCTGAGATGATTGTCAAAGTTAAAGAGCCACAATCTGTAGAAAGATCAATGTTGAGGGAGGGACAAATCCTATTTACCTACCTTCATTTAGCTCCAGACTTGGCTCAAACTGAAGATTTAATCAACAGTAAAGCGATTTGTATTGCTTATGAAACCGTCACTGATCATAAAGGTCAATTACCACTTCTTGCCCCAATGTCAGAAGTTGCTGGTCGTATGTCGATTCAAGCGGGAGCGCAAACCTTAGAAAAATCTCATGGTGGCAGAGGTATGCTATTAAGTGGTGTTCCTGGTGTTGAACCCGCTAAAGTTGTCATTATCGGTGGTGGTGTTGTCGGTTCTAATGCAGCACGTATGGCTGTTGGCATGCGTGCTGACGTCACAATATTAGATCGCAATATCGATACATTACGTGAACTTGATTCTGAATTTCAAGGTCGAGCAAACGTTGTTTACTCCACTAAAGAAGCACTTGATCGCTTAGTCTTGGATGCTGATCTGGTGATTGGTGCGGTATTAATCCCTGGAGCGGCCGCACCAAAACTTGTTACAAAAGAACATATTAAAAACATGAAATCAGGTGCTGCAGTTGTGGATGTCGCCATCGACCAAGGTGGTTGTTTTGAAACATCAACAGCGACAACACACGCAGATCCGACTTACATTGTTGATGATGTTGTCCATTATTGCGTTGCTAATATGCCCGGTGCGGTTGCTCGTACCTCAACTTATGCGTTAAATAACGCGACGCTACCTTATATCATTAAGTTAGCAAATTTAGGCTATAAAGAAGCGCTACTATCAGACCAAGGTCTATTAAATGGCTTAAATGTCATTGATGGTAAAGTGACAATTAAAGAGGTCGCAGAAGGCTTTAACTTCGACTACTTTGAGCCACGCGAGCTTCTGAAGTAATAAAAATACGAGGGCATTATCAAAATGCCCTTTCTTTCCCTTGTTAATTTCCCTAAAATCCTTCCTTAGTAAAGAAAAATCTTAATTTATCTATTCAAAGTAATCCGTGTTGAGAACAAGCCAATGCAAACCATTACGGTCATGAACCTCGACTCACTTACTTCAACTAAATAAAATACTATCTGATTCATTTTTAACATTCGGAGACGTCATGAGCAACACAAGACATTGCAATCTACTCATTCTTGGTTCTGGTCCAGCAGGATATACCGCAGCCGTCTATGCGGCTCGTGCAAATCTAAACCCAGTTCTTATCACAGGCATGCAGCAAGGTGGTCAGCTAACCACAACCACAGATATCGAAAACTGGCCAGCGGGAGCAGAAGGCTTAACAGGCCCAGACCTAATGGAAAGCATGAAAGAGCATGCTGAACGTTTTGAAACTGAAATCATCTTTGAGCACATTAATGAGACCGATTTTTCATCAAAGCCTTACCGCTTAAAAGGTGATAACTGTGAATATACTTGTGATGCTCTGATTATTGCAACCGGTGCATCGGCTCAATACTTAGGTCTTGAATCAGAAGAAGCCTTTAAAGGTCGTGGTGTTTCTGCTTGTGCAACTTGTGATGGATTCTTCTACCGTAACCAAAAAGTGGCCGTTGTTGGTGGTGGTAATACCGCTGTAGAAGAAGCATTATATCTTGCTAACATCGCATCAGAAGTACATTTAGTTCACCGTCGTGATACCTTCCGCGCAGAAAAAATTCTGGTTAAGCGTTTAATGGATAAAGTCGCGACAGGTAATATCGTTCTGCATACTGATCGTACCCTTGAAGAAGTTACAGGTGACGAGATGGGAGTAACAGGCATGACGATCAAAGACACGCAATCTGATCAATTAGAAAATGTTGATGTTATGGGGGTCTTTATCGCCATTGGTCATAAACCAAATACCGATATATTCAAAGATCAACTAGAGATGAAAGATGGTTACCTAAAAGTACAATCAGGTACTGAAGGTAATGCGACACAAACAAGTGTTGAAGGTGTCTATGCTGCAGGTGATGTTACTGACCATATCTATCGTCAAGCCATTACGTCAGCTGGAACAGGTTGTATGGCTGCACTCGATGCTGAACGTTATCTCGACGCATTAGCTGCTGATAATTTAGCGAATAAAAACGCTTAATATCGCGTAAAAGATTATAAGCTGAATATCAATTATTCAGCTTATTTTTTATCAACAGTATCACCTCACCCATTTATTATTTCTTTATTACTCTTGGTCTACTCGATGGATAAACAACAAAAAAAAGCCCTATCACAATGGCTTAAAAAGCAGAGTATCCCCGCTAAACGTTGGTTAATGTTTAGTGTTATATTAGGTACAATATCAGCTATTCTTTTAATTTCTCAAGCTGGATTGTTAGCTCATATTCTTCATCAATTAATTATTGAACATGCTGATAAAGCAACATTATTGACCAGTTTTATTTTATTAGTTGTCATTGTTCCACTACGTGCGCTCTGTAGTTGGGGACGAGAAGTAACAAGTTATCGTGGTGGAGAGCTAATCCGCCAACAGATTCGAGAACTATTACTACAACGATTGGAACTCCTAGGCCCCGCTTATATCAAAGGCAAACCAGCTGGAACATGGGCGACTTTATTATTAGAACAAGTTGAAGAGATGCAAGACTTCTTCTCTCGTTACCTTCCTCAAGTCTCATTAGCTGGTATTATTCCACTATTAATTTTGGTCACGGTTTTTCCTATTAATTGGGCTGCCGGATTAATCTTACTGCTTACCGCACCTTTAGTGCCGCTATTTATGGCCTTAGTTGGCATGGGTGCTGCAGATGCGAATAAACGTAATTTCACCGCACTTCAGCGATTATCTGGGCATTTTCTCGACCGTTTACAAGGTATCGCCACCATTAAGCTATTTAATCGTGTCGACGCAGAAACGGAGCATTTAACCAATGTTACGACCGCATTTCGTAAACGTACCATGGAAGTGTTACGTCTGGCTTTCCTCTCTTCTGCTGTGCTTGAATTCTTTACCGCAATCTCGATTGCCATCGTGGCTGTTTACTTCGGCTTTAGCTTGATCCATGAGTTGAATTTTGGTCACTATGATAGCGGAGTCACCCTTTTTACGGGTCTGTTTATTTTGATATTGGCACCTGAGTTTTATCAACCATTGCGAGATTTAGGAACGTTTTATCACGCCAAAGCTCAAGCTATGGGAGCAGCAGAATCCATTGTTGAGTTTTTAGAAGCAGAGGTGGAATATCCACAACAAGGCACAGAAAAACTGTCACAAACCGCAACCATTTCAATAATAGCCGACCAATTTGAAGTGCTCAGCCCGCAAGGGACATCTTTAACTCAGCCTCTATCTTTTACTATTTCACCACAACAGCATATTGCAATCGTTGGTTCAAGTGGTGCGGGAAAAACATCCTTAGTGAACGGGCTTTTAGGTTTTTTACCTTACAAAGGATCATTAAAAATTAACGGCCAAGAGTTACGTGGATTAAAAGCAACCTCATGGCGTCAACAAGTCAGTTGGATTGGACAGAATCCAAAACTACTGCACGGCACAATTGGCGAAAATATTGCACTTTCACAACCAGAACTATTAAAAAGTGCCAATGATAGAGAAAAAGTTCAACAGATAACTAAACTTGCTCACGCTTATGAATTTATTGAATTGTTACCTCAAGGGTTAGATCATCCCGTCGGTGATGGATCTGCAGGCCTTTCTGTTGGACAGGCACAACGTATCGCCTTAGCTCGTGCACTGTTACAACAAGGTCAATGCTGGATCCTTGATGAGCCCACCGCAAGTCTTGATGCCAATAGTGAACGCTTAATCACTGAAACTATTGCTCAAGCGACCAAGAACACCACAACAATAATGATTACTCACCGTCTTGATCAATTGAAAAAACAAGATCTTATTTTAGTTATGGATAAAGGTGAAATCGTTCAAGCGGGACATTTTGAGCAATTAAGTCAAACTGGTCGTCTTGCTGAAATGTTACAACATCAACAAGGAGGCGATTTCGATGCGTAGTCTATTGCCACTTTTAAAACTCTATCGTCATCACTGGTTTAGTCTCTCACTTGGGATCATTTTGGCAATCGCCACCTTAGCTTCAGCGATTGGATTGTTGACTCTTTCTGGTTGGTTTATTGCTGCCTCCGCTGTGGCTGGACTTTCTCCTGTTCTACTAAAAACCTTTAATTATATGCTTCCTGCAGGTGGTGTACGTGGGCTTTCGATGTCCAGAACCGCAGGTCGCTGGGGAGAGCGCGTTGTTAGCCATGATGCGACTTTCCGTTTATTGGCTCGATTACGCGTCCACTTCTTTAGTCAATTAGCACCATTGATGCCAAGCCGTAATAAAACATTACGACAAGGCGATCTATTAAATCGTTTGGTCGCTGATGTTGATGCAATGGATCAAGTTTATTTACGCTTAGTCAGCCCACTCATCGCTGGCGTGATCGTTATTGGTTTATTGACGCTATTCATTAGTGCATTTGATCCTCGCTTAGGGGTGACCTTAGGCGGTATTCTTTTAGCTTTAATGCTGATCTTACCGATTATTTTCTATCAACTGGGTAAAAGTGCTGGGGTTGATTTAACCCTAGAAAAAGCGAACTACCGAATTAAATTACTCGATTGGCTGCAATGCCATAGTGAGTTAGTGATCTTTGGTGCTGAGTCTCGTTACCAAAGCCAGCTAACGGAACATCAACAAAAACTGTTTAATGCTCAACGAAAAATGGCCTCGATCACCGGATTTGCAACGGCTACTCTGGTACTTTTCAACGGTTGGACATTAATCTTCATGTTGTGGCTGGCTTCAGACGGTGTTGCTGGCAATGTTCCTGATCCTAAAATTGCAATGATCACGTTTGCAACGTTGGCCAGTTTTGAATTAATGGCTCCCGTTGCAGGTGCATTTCAATATTTAAGCCAAACACTGACCTCTGCTCGTCGTCTCAATGAGATAACCGAAGCAAAGCCTGATGTTGAATTTGTTCAAGATAAGCAACAAAAGTCCGCTCAAGGATCTATCCAGATTGAAAATGTTAGCTTCAGTTATGATGATCAACATCAAGTGCTTAACCAGATATCCTTAACTGTAGAACAAGGCAGCAAGATTGCCCTTTTAGGTAAAACAGGCTGTGGTAAATCGACGCTACTACAGTTATTAACTCGTAGCTGGGATCCACAACAAGGCGCGATTTCTATCGATCATCGTCCATTGACGGCGTGGTCAGAAAAAGCATTACGAGACTCAATCAGTGTCGTCAGTCAGCGTGTTGATCTTTTCAATGACTCATTACGTGAAAACTTACTATTAGCTTCCCCTTCTGCCAATGATCAACAGCTTGAAATTGTCTTAACTGAAGTCGGATTAGCACATCTTCTTTCTGATGAAGGTTTATCGGCATGGATCGGTGATGGTGGTCGTCAACTTTCTGGTGGTGAGCGTCGTCGTATTGGTATTGCACGAGCTATTCTTCATGATGCGCCCATCCTACTAATGGATGAACCAACTGAAGGACTCGATCAGCAAACTGAGGTTGAAATCTTACAATTGCTTACTCGTCATGCTCAAAAAACGGATCACAGACAAGCAAAAACCGTTCTCTATATTACTCACCGCTTAGTTGGCTTAACGAGTATGGATCAGATATATGTGATGGAAAGTGGTCAAATTGTTGAGTTTGGCAGCCATCATGACTTAATCGATCAACAAGGACGATACGCTCAACTACAGCAGTCAATTTAACACGTAATTATCTAAAAAATAGCGAGCAATAATGACCATCTATTTAACTCAATTATCTCCAATCTCCGTTGATTTCCCCAACGTAGAAACAGCAGTTGACGATCCTGATGGTCTGCTTGCTTTTGGTGGCGACCTTAAGCCTGAGCGTTTAGTTTCGGCTTACCGTCATGGTATTTTCCCTTGGTTTAGTGAACAAGATCCTCTGTTATGGTGGAGCCCTTCCGTTCGCGCCCTGATCAATCCAACCAGCTTTAAACCAAGTAAAAGTTTACGAAAGTTTATTCGAAAAACCAATTATAAGGTAACAGTTAATCAACAAGCGCGTGATGTTATTCGCTTATGTGCTGAGACCCGCAGTGCGGATCAAACATGGATAACAGAAGAGATGCAAGAAGCTTATTATCAACTCCACCAGCAAGGTCACTGTCACTCGATTGAAGTTTGGTCTGATGATCAATTAGTCGGCGGTCTGTATGGCATTCTGGTTGGTGAACTGTTTTGTGGCGAATCGATGTTCTCGTTAAAAGATAATAGCTCTAAAGTTGCGCTTTGGGCGCTTGCGGTTCAACTACTGAAACATGGTGGTAAGATGATTGATTGCCAAATGATCACTCCTCACCTCACCTCTTTAGGAGCTGAAGCGGTACAAAGAGAACCGTTTATTACTCAACTTCAACAGTGGCGAGAAAACCCAATCGACTCACATTGTTTTCAACCACAACAGATAACGATTAAATCATTATTAGAATTCAGTACAAATTAATGAGAAATCGAAAACGAATCACCGATTATCTTAAACTCTCAATCATCAACAAAGAGTCAATACCCCGTGCCTGATAGTTATTCTTTGCAAGTTGGATTTACACCGCCGTCACCATGCTCTTATCTGAAAGAACAGCAGCAACGTCTGGCTATTATTATGGAGGCATCATGGCACTCATCGGATGGTTATAATTTGTTGCTGGCCAATGGTTATCGACGAACCGGTAAAAACATCTATCGTCCAATGTGTGAAAAGTGTCGAGCTTGTCAATCATTACGTGTCGATTGCGAAGCTTTCACACCCAGCCGTAGTCAAAAGAGGCTGCTCAACAAAACCAAACATTTGCGTTGGGAGATGAAAACTGAACTCGATGATAATTGGTTTGAGCTCTACTCCGATTATATCACCATACGACACGCTACAGGTTCGATGTTTCCACCTAATAAAACGGACTTTTTACAGTTCATTCAAGTTGATTGGTGCCCTACTCAATACTTACATATTTACGATCAAGAGAGGTTAATTGCCGTCGCAGTGACTGATACTTTTTCTGATTCAGCCAGTGCGCTCTATACTTTCTTCTCACCAGATTCTTCACTCTCTTTAGGTACGATGGCTGTACTTTTGCAGTTAGAGTGGGCAACAAGTTGCGGAAAAAAATGGCTCTATCTAGGATTTCAGATCGATCAATGCCGAGAAATGAACTATAAAGTCAATTACAGCCCCTACCAACTACTGAGTATAAATGGTTGGATAACAGCAGATTAACAACAATAAAGTAAAATAATGGTCGATTTTTCAGTTAATTTTTCATCAAAAGCTGACAAGTTGGCTATCGGGATGTAGAATAGCGCCCTAAACTTTATACTAAGCGATTTCAGGCATTATAAGCTAACCACTATCTTAAATAGGGTTAAGCAGCCTATAGAGGATTAAATGGCAAAAGAAGACGTAATTGAAATGCAAGGTACCGTACTTGATACGTTACCAAATACTATGTTCCGCGTAGAGCTAGAAAATGGCCACGTTGTTACTGCACACATCTCTGGTAAAATGCGTAAAAACTATATCCGTATTTTAACTGGCGATAAAGTAACTGTGGAGCTGACTCCTTACGATCTAACGAAGGGACGCATCGTCTTCCGTGCTCGCTAGTCTATAAATTTTTAATGTATTAATCTTCACTATCAATTTTCCATGATTAAGATTAATAGATAAAAAAGAGACATAAAAAAACCCCAGTCAATCGACTGGGGTTTTCTTTTACTACTCATTTCACGTTGAACGTCTAATTAACGCTAACCGTTTCAGGTAGATATTCAAACGTAACCTGATTATCAACACAATCTACACGTACCGTACCACCACTCATCAATGAGCCAAATAACAACTCATTGGCTAATGGTTTCTTCAAGGTATCTTGAATCACTCGTGTCATTGGACGAGCACCCATCGACTTATCGTAACCCTTCTCGGCCAACCAAGCTCTGGCAGCTGCAGTCACCTCCATAGAGACACCTTTGGCATCAAGCTGAACTTGAAGTTCGACAATAAATTTATCAACAACTAACGAGATGACATCTCGATCAAGGTGCTTGAACCATAAGATGTTATCTAGACGGTTTCTAAATTCTGGCGTAAATACAGACTTAATTGCGGACATCGCATCGTGGCTATGATCTTGTTGGATCAGACCCATCGATTTCTTAACCGTCTGCTCAACACCCGCATTGGTTGTCATCACCAATACAATATTGCGGAAATCGGCTTTACGACCATTGTTATCGGTTAATGAACCATTATCCATCACCTGAAGAAGGATGTTGAAAACATCTGGGTGTGCTTTCTCAATCTCATCCAATAAAACAACAGCATGCGGGTTTTTGATTACGGCATCCGTTAACAAACCACCTTGTTCATAACCAACATAACCTGGAGGTGCTCCGATTAAACGACTGACCGTATGTCTCTCCATGTACTCTGACATATCAAAACGTAGCAGCTCAATCCCCATCGCTTTTGCTAGCTGAACCGTCACTTCGGTTTTACCAACCCCAGTCGGGCCTGCAAATAAGAAAGAACCAACTGGCTTATTATCCGCAGATAATCCAGCACGATTTAGCTTAATCGCTTCACTTAGCACATCAATCGCTTCATCTTGACCAAAGACCAGCATCTTCAACTTGCGACCTAATTTCTCAAGAATATCACGATCGGTGCTTGAAACAGACTTCTCAGGAATTCGTGCCATTTTCGCAATCATGCTCTCAATATCAGCAACATTAATCGTCTTTTTTCGGCGACTAATTGGCATCAAACGACAACGAGCTCCTGCTTCATCAATGACATCAATTGCTTTATCTGGCAGGTGACGTTCATTAATATACTTAGCGGATAACTCAACCGCTGAACGAATCGCTTTATTGGTATAACGAACTTCATGATGCGCTTCGTATTTGCTCTTCAAGCCCATCAAGATTTTAGTGGTATCATCCAGCGATGGTTCAATGACATCAATCTTCTGGAAACGACGAGCCAATGCTCGCTCTTTTTCAAAAATTGAGCTGTATTCTTGATAAGTCGTTGAACCGATACAACGTAATTTACCACTGCTTAAAAGCGGTTTAATTAAGTTTGCAGCATCGACTTGACCACCTGATGCTGCACCAGCACCGATAATAGTATGAATTTCATCGATAAATAAAATTGCGTGCTCTTCTTGCTCTAGCTGCTTTAAGATCGCTTTAAAACGCTTCTCAAAATCACCACGATATTTAGTACCCGCTAATAGAGAGCCAATATCAAGCGAATAGATCACACAATCTTTGATAATATCTGGCACTTGTTCTTCAACAATACGCCATGCTAACCCTTCTGCAATCGCAGTTTTACCAACCCCAGCTTCACCCACTAATAATGGGTTATTTTTGCGACGACGACACAAGACTTGCACGGTGCGCTCTAACTCTTTATCACGACCAATCAGAGGATCAATGCCGCCCACTTTAGCGAGTTGATTCAAGTTAGTTGCAAAGTTTTCTAACTGATCTTCACCTGCGGTTTCACCGGCTTGTCCAGCTTGTGGTTGTTGTCCAGTCATCCCTTCAGAGTGCTCATCCCCCTTTGAAATGCCATGAGAGATAAAGTTCACCACATCTAAACGACTAATATCATTTTTCTTCAATAAATAAGCAGCATGGGATTCTTGCTCGCTAAAGATGGCAACCAGTACATTTGCACCAGCAACTTCACTACGACCAGAAGATTGAACATGGAACACTGCGCGTTGTAATACACGTTGGAAACTCAATGTTGGCTGAGTTTCTCGAGTTGTATCATCTACAGGAATGAGTGGAGTAGTTTGCTCGATAAATTTACTTAGCTCTACTCGTAGATTATCTATGTCTGCATGACATGCTTTTAACGCTTCATGAGCAGAGCTGTTATCTAACAATGCAGTTAGTAGATGCTCTACCGTCATGAATTCATGGCGCTTTTCTCTTGCAGTTGCAAATGCGCTATTTAGACTAGCTTCAAGTTCTTTATTTAACATTGGGCGCCTCCGTTTACTCCACTTAATCTTGCCTCGACATCGATGGCCTCAATCGAACTCCGATAAAATCACCCTGTTCTTTACTCAAGCATTAGGCTTTTTTAAGGGCTAAGCTTTTTCTAAAGTACAGAGTAACGGATGCTCGTTCTCTTTTGCATATAGATTAATTTGAGCGACTTTCGTTTCTGCAATTTCAGCACTGTATGTACCACAAATTGCTTTGCCTTTATAATGGACTGCTAACATAATCTGAGTTGCGCTATCTATATCCATAGAGAAATAACGTTGCAAAACATCTATCACAAAATCCATCGGTGTATAATCGTCGTTATTAATAATAACGTTGTACATTGCTGGCGGTTTGACTTCTGACTTTACCGCTTCAGCTAAATCCGTGTCCGGTGTAATCCATTCGTATAACTTGCTCATATACTCACATTCCAAACCATCAACGCTATTTTTGCTTAAGCCATCCTCTTTCAAGTGACCAAAAAAGCAACATTTGATGGTTTCTACTATTAGGTTAGTTAATAGATTGATTGTATTCCACCCCTAACCTCATATCTATTCAATATATCGGATCTTTCTTAATTCTTTTTAAAAATGTCGGAAATAAACGAGAAACAGGCGATAAATTCGTATGATTAATGAAAAACTGGCCGAATCCCTAAATATTTTAACGACTAAAATAAAAAAAGCTCATCAACCATACTCACCTGAGTGAATGGTTGACGAGCTTTTTTAAACAAAACTGATAAACAATACTAGAAATCATCATTAAGATAATTGACAGATCATCACATCACGTTTTGGATATGATTTAAATTAGCGATTTAAAGCATCAATAATTGTATTAAGCTTTTGGCTTGGACGCATAAGAGATGACGTTTTTTGCTCATCAAATGCGTAATAACCACCTAGCTCACCAACCACACCTTGTGCTTGATTTAGCTCAGCAACAATTTCATCTTCTTGATTGTTTAACTGCTCTGCAACTAATGCAAATTGCTCTGCAAGCTCTGCACTCTCAGTTTGTTGAGCAAGCTCTTGCGCCCAGTAACTCGCTAAGTAGTAATGGCTACCACGGTTATCAATCTCACCGACACGACGAGAGGGTGAACGGTCATAATCTAAGAACTTGCCTGTTGCACGATCTAACGTATCCGCTAAAACTTGTGCATTACTATTGCCTGAAATCGTACTTAAATGCTCAAGAGATGCTGCTAGAGCTAGGAACTCACCTAATGAATCCCAACGTAGATGATTCTCTTTTTCAACCTGCTGAACATGTTTAGGCGCTGAGCCACCCGCCCCTGTTTCAAACAGACCGCCACCGTTCATTAATGGTACGATAGAGAGCATTTTTGCAGAAGTCCCCAACTCTAGAATTGGGAATAGATCCGTTAGGTAATCACGTAATACGTTACCCGTTACCGAAATCGTATCTAAACCTTGCTTAATGCGCGTTAATGAAAGCTTCGTTGCTTCGACTGGTGAAAGGATCTGAATATCTAATCCTTCGATGTTGTGCTCTGGCAGGTAAGCATTCACTTTCTTGATTAACTCAGCATCATGATCACGATTTTGATCTAACCAGAAAATCGCAGGAGTTTGAGTGGCTGTTGCACGATTAACCGCTAACTTAACCCAATCTTGGATCGGTGCATCTTTTACCTGACACATACGGAAGATATCGCCTTCAGATACGGTTTTAGCTAATAAAACCTCACCTGCGCTATTTACCACACGAATCGAACCTGCACCTGATGCAATAAACGTCTTATCGTGAGAACCATACTCTTCCGCTTTTTGTGCCATCAAACCAACATTTGGCACGGTTCCCATTGTGGTTGGATCAAATGCTCCGTTCTCTTTACAGAAATCAATCACAGCTTGATAAATGCCAGCATAGCTACGATCAGGGATCATCGCTTTGGTATCTTCTAGTTGGTCGTTAATATTCCACATCTGACCTGACGAACGCAGCATCGCAGGCATAGAAGCATCAACAATCACATCACTTGGTACATGAAGATTAGTAATACCACGGTGAGAGTCCACCATTGCTAATGCAGGTTGTTGTTGATAAACCGCTTCAACCGCTGCTTTAATCTCTTGCTGTTGAGCTTCTGGCAATGAAGCTATCTTAGTATAAAGATCGCCAATACCATTATTAACATCCACACCTAACTCAGCAAATAATTCAGAATAGTTCTCTAATACCGAGCGGTAGTAAACACTAACTGCATGACCAAATATAATCGGATCTGACACCTTCATCATGGTCGCTTTTAGGTGAAGTGAAAGTAGAATATTTTGCTCTTTCGCTTCTGCAATCTGCTGTTCAAAGAAAGAGACTAATGCCGACTTACTCATGGTCGAAACATCAATGATCTCTTTATCTTGTAATGGGAAACTCTCTTTCAATGTTGAAATTTCACCATTATCTGAAACAAATTCAATTTTAACTTCCGTTGCACCATTAAGCGTTAATGATTCTTCACTTGAGAAGAAATCGCCTTCTTGCATACTAGCAACGTGAGAGCGAGAATCAGAACTCCATACACCCATTGAATGAGGATTCTTTTTCACGTAGTTTTTAACCGAAAGTGGTGCTCGGCGATCCGAATTACCTTCACGAAGAACTGGGTTTACGGCACTACCTTTCACTTTGTCATAAGCCGCTTGAATTGCACGGTCTTCATCAGTGATAATTTCTGAAGGGTACTCAGGAAGGGCATAACCTTTTGTTTGAAGCTCTTTAATTGCCGCTTTTAACTGGGGAACTGAAGCTGAAATATTAGGCAACTTGATAATATTCGCTTCTGGTGTTTGCGCTAACTCACCTAATTCAGTAAGTGCATCACCAATTTTCTGCTCTGCGGTTAAGTAAGATGGAAAGTTAGCCAAAATACGACCAGCTAAAGAAATATCACGAGTTTCAACATTAATATTAGAAGAGCCAGTAAATGCACGGATAATAGGCAATAATGAATAAGTAGCTAAAGCGGGTGCTTCATCGGTAATCGTATAGATAATCGTTGGTTTATCTTGATGCATGATATTTCCCTATATAATAACGTCTTTTGAATTATCTGAGTAAGAGCGGTAAAATCTGATACTAATCTTAGTAAAGTTGTTAGCATCACCTCTCTATCCTTTTATTTGTGGCTAAATGATAGCCTAATTAATAAAATGATTAAATGTCAAAATTACACTTTATTTACAAAACACTACGGCACTTAACATGACTTCTCATTCTAATAACAGTAAGAGCAAAAAGAACAAAGCCAGTAAAAATAGAGCCTCATCTCAAAATAGAGGGGGAACTCAAGGTCAAGCAAAAAACCAACGTTCCGCTCATTCCCCTTCTTCATCCCGTGATAGAAAACGTGCACTCAGTCACAAAAAACCAGTAAAACTGACTGTAGAAGAGCGCAAGATTATTATCTTTAATAAGCCATTTGACACCTTGAGTCAGTTTACGGATGGCGATGGCCGTAAAACCTTAGCGGATTATATCCCAATAAAAGAGGTGTATGCCGCTGGGCGATTGGATCGTGATAGTGAAGGATTAATGGTATTAACCAATGACGGCGCGCTGCAAGCTAAAATCACTCAACCTAAATCTAAATCGAGTAAGATTTACTGGGTACAAGTTGAAGGAGAACCAACGGAGGAATCATTAGCCCAGCTTCGTAAAGGGGTAGAGCTTAAAGATGGCATGACACTACCCGCAAACGTTGAAGTGATGGAAAGCCCTTTGATTTGGACACGCATTCCCCCGATTAGAGAAAGAAAAAACATTCCAACCACATGGCTACAAATTTCGATTATTGAAGGACGAAATCGTCAAGTTAGGCGTATGACGGCCCATATCGGCTATCCAACTCTTCGCTTAATCCGTTATCAAGTCGCAGGCTTTCAATTAGGTGATTTACAGCCGGGAGAGTGGCGAGATATCTCGCAGGTAGAATAGTTATTCTGCACAATAAATCAGGGCGAGAAATGGGGTTAATTAATTTTCCATTTCAGCTCTCTATTTACTGCTTAATAATTCTGATAGAATCCCAACCAAGATCTCAATAAAGTGTAACGTTATTATGTCAAACAACAGCAATAAAAAAGTCATCGTCGGTATGTCTGGTGGTGTGGATTCCTCTGTTTCAGCCTACCTATTACTAGAACAAGGCTACCAAGTTGAAGGCCTGTTCATGAAGAACTGGGAAGAAGACGACACGGATGAATACTGCTCTGCTTCAGAAGACCTTGCGGATGCTCAAGCTGTCTGTGATAAGTTAGGTATCACCCTACACACCATTAACTTTGCAGCTGAATATTGGGATAATGTTTTTGAACATTTCTTAACCGAGTATAAAGCTGGTCGTACACCAAACCCAGATATTCTGTGCAATAAAGAGATAAAATTCAAAGCATTTCTTGCCTTTGCGGATGAAGTGTTAGAAGCAGACTATATTGCAATGGGTCACTATGTTCGCCGAACTTTCCCTGCTGCGGGTGAAAAACCACAAATGCTACGTGGTATCGACAACAACAAAGATCAAAGTTACTTCCTCTATACATTAAGTCATGAGCAGGTAGGGAGAAGTCTATTCCCTGTTGGTGAGCTAGAGAAACCAGAAGTACGTCGTATTGCTGAAGAGCAAGATCTTATCACCGCGAAGAAAAAAGATTCAACAGGAATTTGCTTTATTGGTGAGCGTAAATTTACTGAATTTTTAGGTAAATATCTACCCGCACAACCAGGCCCAATTGAAACTGACAAGGGTGACGTAATTGGCGAACATCAAGGTTTGATGTACCACACTTTAGGTCAACGCAAAGGCTTAAAAATTGGTGGCTTAAAAAATGCCTCTGAAGAACCATGGTATGTGGTAGATAAGGAAGTGGCTCGTAATGTGCTTGTTGTTGGTCAAGGTCATGACCACCCTCGCCTGCAATCTCATGGCTTACTTGCCAAGCAGCTTCACTGGGTGGATCGTACACCAATTAAAGAGCCGGTAACCTGTACTGTTAAAACTCGCTACCGCCAGCAAGATTCTGCTTGTACTATCATTCCTGTTGATGATGAGACAATTAAAGTAATTTTCGACCAGCCTCAAATCGCAGTAACACCGGGGCAATCAGCCGTATTCTATCAAGGTGAGGTTTGTCTTGGTGGCGGCATTATCGAACAACGATTTTAAGGAGTAATATCGTGGCTAACCGTCTACTGGATCAAACAATGGCCTTCGCTGCTATCTGTCAATCTGTGAAATTAGTTCAACAGGTTGCTAGAGATGGTAGCTGTGATCAGGACGCTTTAACTGCTTCATTAAATAGTATTTTGGTGACGGATCCAAAATCGACAATGGATGTCTGTGGTAATGAAAGAGATCTTGCTATTGGTTTAAAGGCAATGGTTGAAGAGCTAAATAATGGCCAGTCGGGTAATGAGTTGACTCGTTACTTAGTCAGCTTGATGGCACTTGAGCGTAAGTTATCTGCCAACAAAGAGGCAATGTCTCTACTTGGTAATCGCATCTCTACCGCTCAACATCAACTTGACCACTTTGAGCTACTCAACCCTCAAATGGTTTCAAACCTAGCTTCAATCTACCTTGATGTCATTAGTCCATTAGGCCCTAGAATTCAGGTCACTGGAACCCCGGCTTATTTACAGCAAGAAGGCGTTCAGCATCAAGTTCGCTCGCTTTTATTAGCCGGAATCCGAAATTCAGTATTGTGGCGTCAA
This sequence comes from Vibrio sp. SS-MA-C1-2, assembly GCF_021513135.1. Lineage (NCBI taxonomy): Bacteria > Pseudomonadati > Pseudomonadota > Gammaproteobacteria > Vibrionales > Vibrionaceae > Vibrio > Vibrio sp. SS-MA-C1-2. The sequence continues at coordinate 1,292,782 of NZ_CP090981.1, read as the reverse complement.
GTAGGTGGCAAACGTCGTCATCTACTCTTTAGCCGTAAAAAAATCATCGAACAAGCCAACATTCTTTTAGCGCGCATTTAACACTCATTAGGAGAGAGTATCATGGAGCTGTCAGCACTAACTGCTGTATCACCAATTGACGGTCGTTATGGAAGTAAAACCGCTCAATTACGTCATATTTTTAGTGAATTTGGTCTATTAAAATACCGTACTATCGTAGAGATCCGCTGGTTACAAAAGCTGGCTGAATGCGACCAAATTAGTGAAGTTCCAACTCTTAGCGAAGATGCTAATCAGTATCTTGACCAAATTGCGGCTAACTTTTCAGAGCAAGATGCCAATCAGATCAAACTGATCGAACGTACAACCAATCACGATGTAAAAGCGGTTGAGTACTTCTTAAAAGAGAAAGTTGAAGCTCATCAAGAACTGGCTGCATTAAGTGAATTTATCCACTTTGCTTGTACGTCAGAAGATATTAACAACCTATCTCATGCCCTAATGTTAAAAGAAGCGCGTGATACCGTATTGCTTCCAGAGGCACGTAACGTTATTAATGCGATTCGCAACCTTGCAGAGCAGTATCGTGATATTCCACTATTATCAAGAACCCATGGTCAACCAGCCTCTCCTTCAACATTAGGGAAAGAGATGGCAAATGTTGCTTACCGTCTGGAACGTCAATTTAAGCAGATCACTCAAGTTGAGATGCTGGGTAAAATCAATGGTGCAGTAGGTAACTATAATGCTCACATCTCTGCTTACCCAGAGATTGATTGGCATCAGTATAGTGAAGAATTTGTGACGTCATTAGGCATCGATTGGAATCCATACACCACTCAAATTGAACCACATGATTACATTGCAGAGCTATTTGATGCTTTTGCTCGCTTTAACACCATCTTAATCGATTTCGATCGTGATGTTTGGGGGTATATTGCGCTAGGTCACTTCAAACAGAAGACCATTGCCGGTGAAATTGGTTCATCAACCATGCCACATAAAGTTAACCCAATCGATTTTGAAAACTCAGAAGGTAACTTAGGTTTAGCCAATGCCATCTTTGGCCATTTAGCCACTAAACTGCCAATTTCTCGTTGGCAGCGTGACTTAACCGATTCAACGGTTCTACGTAACTTAGGTGTTGGTTGTGGCTACTCAATCATAGCTTATACTTCAACCCTAAAAGGGATTAGCAAGTTAGAAGTTAACCAAGCTGCATTAGAAGCTGAACTTGATAAGAATTGGGAAGTATTAGCAGAGCCGATTCAAACTGTTATGCGTCGTTATGGTATTGAAAAGCCCTATGAGAAACTAAAAGAATTAACTCGAGGTAAGCGTGTTGATGCTGAAGGCATGGCGATCTTTATTGACGGTTTAGCACTACCTGAAGACGAAAAGGTTCGTTTAAAAGCAATGACACCAATGAACTATATCGGTGATGCCGTCAAGTTGACTGATCAGCTTTAATCCATCTAATTATCAGTAGCTTAAATGAGCAGCTGTGCACTTACTATTTGGGAGTCCCATAGTTTAAGTGTCATCTGCTCTTTTTTTGTCTTCAAATGAGATAAATAATCTGAAACAAGTGAGCTCAAATGAGTCTTAATCATCGTGAATTTGCTGAAAAGATCTATGCTACCCTCAATGCGATTCCCTTTGGTAAAGTCACCACTTATGGGACAGTCAGCCGTTTAGCAGGTTATCCCAAACATGCTCGCCATGTAGGAAAATTACTCGCTAACCTCCCCTCAAACTCTTCATTGCCTTGGTATCGCGTTATTAATAGTCAAGGTAAAATCTCACTAACGGGTGTTGATTTCGAGAGGCAAAAAACCGCATTAATCGTTGAAGGGATTACTGTTTCTCTTGAAGGAAAAATCAAATTAAAACAGTATCTTTGGAAAATTGAAGATAATGGGAGATAACGGTATTAATTTGTTCTAATAATCTCAAATATATACAATAAAACTCAGTTATACTGTAAGAAACACACTCTCTTATTAGGTCTCTTCTTGTCTTTTAATTCATCATCTAGCATTAAAATTGCCACGCTAAATCTATTTAACTTTATTGAGCCACCTAATGCTTTTTATGACTTTGCCAATATTTATGGTCGAGATGAGTGGGAGAAAAAACAGACTTGGATTAAAAATCTACTCGATGGTGCTCAACCTGATATTATTGGTTTCCAAGAAGTTTTTAGCCCTGAAGCACTCAAAACATTAATGGCTTCTATTGGCTACCCTTATTTTTCCACACTCGATACACCCACCGCCATTGATGATTATATCTACCGCTCTCCTGTCGTTGCCTTTGCATCAAAATATCCAATATTAGAGCAAGAGCTAGTTCAGCATAGCCCTGAATTAAGCCAAGCTCTGTGTCTCTCAGAAGATTTCTCATTTAGCCGTCAACCACTAAGAGTCGCGATCAATTTACCAGAAATAGGGATCTGTGATTGTTACGTCATTCACTTTAAATCTAAGCGTGCACTATTTGATGTTGAATTAATTGATGAACCAAAGACGAACAAAGAAGATAATCCCACTATTTTAAATACCAAAAAGACGGTATTAGAAAAGTTGGCGATTGAATCTGCTGCAAAATGGGGAGCATCAATGCTTCGTGGTTGGGAGGCATCACAATTAAAATATGCAATGATAAAACAGAAAAGTAACACTCGCCGCCCAATGATATTAATGGGGGATTTTAATGATGAGTTACACTCAGATCCATTATCACCATTAATCAGCAGTGATAGCTTTCTTAAACGCTCGGTGAGTGAGAGTACTTTTGAGAGCCAACGTCTTTTTAATAGCTTTTCACTCAATCAACATAATGAGAGTGAAAGTGAACATAAACAGCAAAATATATGTCCGCCAACTCATTATTACTTCGCAAAAGGAAGCGTTCTCGATTATATATTGCTATCTAATGAATTTAATCGTGGCAATGTATCAAGTATCGCTGAAGTGACGAATTACCAAACCTTTGATAAACATCTCATCAATCCGATCTTCTCTGAAGATAGTCAAGCCAGTGATCATGCGTGTGTGATGATTACCCTTCAGACTAGAAAGTAACCTGTCATTTATCTCTGATGGTTTCAATAACCTCAAAAAGTAACTGACAGGTTTTTTATGATTGGGACGAATGAATATACATTCAACAATCTAGCAGCTTCAAGTACGAAGGGGATAACAGACTTAACCTCGAGGAGCTCGTACTAACACAAGTTCAACCTTATCTGTATTACTTGGATCATTAATAACAGGATAAGCTTTGTCAGTGGTAAACATCAATTTGTCATTCATGGTAATCGTTGCACGAACCACGTAACGATTATTTTCTTTAATCTGAGATTTATCATACTGAAGTTCAAATGGAAATGGTGACTGCTTTCCATCGCTATTAAACACTAACGCTGTTAACTCTTCAGCCGGCGCATCGACACGAGACACATCTGATAATGTGACAGTAACAACCGCCTCGGCAGGAATGGCGATCTTTGATAAATAACTCACTTCACCAGAGACTGTACTCATTTCCACTTTATCTTCACTGCCACACGCAGTAACAAACAGTGCAATAAATGCTAAAAATAGATAACGAAAACCTTTCATCTTTACTCTCTCAGTTTACAAATCGAAAAAGGGATAGTAACGTGTTTATCTGAATAGATTTGTCTCATCTATGAGCAAATAATGACAATATACCCAAGTATGAAGGGTATAAAACAAATTATGGATAAATAAAGCGATGAGCAAACCCTTAAATGATTTACTTTCCCTGCTAAATTTAGAGCAAATTGAAAAACTTATTTTCCGAGGCCAAAGTGAAGATCTAGGTTTTCCTCAAGTCTATGGTGGTCAAGTTATTGGACAGGCACTTTCTGCGGCAAAAAAAACCGTTCATGATGGATTAACCGTTAATTCATTTCATAGTTATTTTTTACGTCCCGGCGACTCTGCTAAACCCATTATTTATGATGTCGATATTCTTCGTGATGGCCGAAGTTTCTCAACTCGTCGTGTTAAAGCGATTCAAAATGGCATGCCGATATTTTATCTCACCGCCTCTTACCATATTCAAGAGGAAGGATTTTATCACCAAGAGAGCCAAATGCCCGATGTACCCGCACCTGAGACTTTACAATCAGAACAACAATTGGCTCAACAGCTTTCCACCTATTTACCTGAGAAATTAAAAGCCATCTTTTGTGGTGAAAAGCCGATTGAAGTGCGTCCAGTGGTTGTTCAAAACCCACTAAATCCTGAGGTTAAAGAAGCAAAACAGTACCTATGGATCAAAGCGAATGGCGATATGCCAAACGATCCTAGAGTTCATCAATATCTCTTGGGTTATGCTTCAGATTGGGGTTTTTTACCTACCGTACTCCATCCCCATAGAGCGAGTTTATTAACACCTAAGTTAAAGATTGCCACCATTGACCATTCAATGTGGTTTCATCGACCGTTTAAGATGGATGAGTGGCTACTTTACTCTATCGATAACTCAATTACTAATGGTGCTAGAGGGTTTGTACGCGGAGAAATATTTAATCAACAAGGTGAACTTGTGGCATCAGCAGCTCAAGAGGGCTTAGTTCGTCCACCTCGTAAAGATTAAAGTATTCATTATCTTATTTGAATATTAAAGCTCAAAAGCCGTTGTATATTTCAGCGGCTCCATCGCAAAACTAGAGGTGACATTGGTTAGCCCTTCAATGCTATTGACCAACTTTTTATAGAAATAGTCAAAGGCTTGCATATCTTTTACCTGTACCTTCATCATGTAATCATACTCACCTGCCATTCGGTAAAATTCCATCACTTCTGGCAATTCTGTCACGGTATTAACGAATTGATGATACCAATCTTTTGAATGATTACTGGTCTTAATCTGCACAAAAGCGGTAAATGAGAGATCGAGTTTTTGCGGGTCGAGTAACGCAACTCTCTCCCTTAAGACTCCAGAATTCTCTAATTTCCGTAGTCGTTTCCAACAAGGTGTCGTCGTTAAGTTTACCGCTTCAGCAAGATCATTAAGAGACAAAGAGGCATCTTTTTGTAGCAATCTCAATAGTGTTTTATCTATTGTATCTAATTTCATCTTCTTTCACCTAAGATAACCAACATTCTGTTTTATATAGCTATATAATAAAGAGGATACTCAAAAGATTGTCTATCCTCTCAATATCCCCTTCTTACTTGGGTATATTATTATATGATTTAGCCTTTTTTCAGATTTTTCTCTTTTTCAAATTGAACCAATTGCTGATTTAATTGATCTTCAACATAGCCCGGTGAATGTGTTTTCGCTGCAATTAAACGATACATCGCAGGGATAACAAACAGAGTCACTAGAGTAGCAAATGCCATTCCACTAAAGACCACAACACCAACAGAGATTCGACTTTCAGAGCCTGCACCTGTTGAGAAGATTAATGGTAAAGCACCAAATAAAGTGGTGAATGCTGTCATTAAGATCGGACGTAGACGACGCGCTGACGCATCAATAATCGCTTGCTCAAACTCGATACCACGATCTCGTAATTGGTTAGCAAACTCAACGATCAATATACCATTTTTGGTTACCATCCCGATCAACATCACCATCCCAATTTGGCTATAGATATTAAGTCCTTGCCCAGTTAACCAAAGCCCAGCAAAGCCACCAAAAATCCCCATAGGTACCGTTAACATCACAACCAATGGATTAATAAAGCTTTCAAACTGAGCAGCTAACACTAAATAAGCCACTAACAAAGCAAGACCAAAGACAGCCAAAATACTGCTCTGATTTTCTTTATACTCTTTTGACTCTCCCGCATAGCTAATCGAGATATCCGCTGGTAGTTGCTCTTTTGCTTTACTCTCTAAGAAATCTAGAGCTTCACCCAAGGTATAGCCAGCCCCAATTGAGGCACTCAAAGTAATAGATTTTTGTTTAAAAGTATGGCTTAAACGAGTAGCTGAAGCGACCTCTTCAATTTTGGTAACGGAATCCAAAGAGATCAAATCACCACGATTGGTACGCATATAGATCTGACTTAAATCAGCAACGCTATTAAAGCTATCCTCATCACCACGAAGATAAACATCATATTCCTCACCGCGCTCAACAAAGGTCGTTTCACTGCGTCCGCCCAACATGACTTCTAGAGTCTCAGCGACCTCTTCAACACTCACACCTAACTCAGCGGCACGTTGACGATCGACCTCAACCACTAATTCTGGTGTAGTCTCAGCATAATCAAGATCCGCATTTTCAATAATAGGTGAATGGTTGGTATCTTCTTGTAACACCCGAGCCCAATGATTTAACTCTTGATAATCCGAGCCACTCAATACAAACTGAATCGGATCACTTGATCGTCCTCGGAAACCCGGCATAAATGGACGAACCATGACATCAGGGATCCCAGCCAGCTTTTTACGTACTAAACCTAACGCTTGTTGTGCATTGATATCACGATTTTCCCACTCCTCAAGCTGCATAATAACATAACCAGTCTGATCTCCAGCTCGCCCTCCAAACGCAGGCGTCTGAATACTAAAGGATTTTAAAACACCTTGGCCAAGCATTGGAAGAAGTCGCTGTTCAACAATATCCATATTATGAACCATTCGATTATAACTGGTTCCTTCAGCGCCTTTAATAAAGGCAAGTAAGACACTACGATCTTCTTGAGGGGCAAGTTGAGATGGGATCATCTTCATCAGTCCCACACTGCCACCAATACAGAGAATAATAACAATAGGCGCCGCATAACGTAACTTAACCGCAACAGTAACAACCCGACGGTACCCACTCTCTAATCTAGTAAAGAGTACCTCAACCACACGATTAAATGCATTCATCTTAGTTTTTGAGTGACTACGTAAGATTTTACTGCCGAGAACAGGAGTCAGAGTTAGAGCTATAATCGAAGAGAAAACCACTGACATGGCTAATAAAACCGCAAACTCTGTAAATAATTTACCGACCATCCCTTCCATAAACGAGATAGGCAAAAATACCATGACTAGGACAAAGGTGGTTGCAACAACCGCAAAACCAACCTCACGCGTCCCTTTATACGCTGCAACTAATGGCGTTTCACCGCGATCTAAATGGTGAAAGATATTCTCAACCACCACAATCGCATCATCAACGACTAACCCAATGGCCAGAATCAGTGCCATTAATGTCAATAAATTGATTGAGAAACCAAAAAAATAGGCAGCCATAAATGCCGAGATCAATGAAACAGGTACGGTCACCGCAGGGATTAATGTTGCTCGTAATTGACCAAGGAAGATATAGAGGATCAGAATCACTAATCCAGCAGTCATTAATAGGGTTTTATAAACCTCATCAATGGAGCGATCAATAAAGACAGTGGCATCATAATCCACCACTAACGTCGTCCCTTTTGGTAAGAAGCTTTGCATTCGCTCAACCTCTTTTCTTACCCCTGCCGCCACCGTTAATGGGTTGGCATCCGATTGAGCAATCACCGCTAAACTTAAATTATTAACGCCATTACTTTTAAATGTCGAATTCTCATTTTCAGCACCAATATAAACAGACGCCACATCTTGTAAATAGATAGGTGAACCATCTGATGCGTAACGTACTACCAGATAATTAAAGTCTTGAGGATTGGCATAAAGGCGCTTAGTTCTAACCGACATGACAATACTGTCATTTCGGACCTCACCTCCTGGATTTTCAACATTTTCTGATTTTAATGCCGAGAGAATATCGGCAACCGTGACACCTCGCCCAGCCATCATTTCAGGCTTAAGCTTTACATACATTACTTTATACAGTGCGCCACCAAGATCAATCGAACTAACACCATTAATCAGGTTAAAACGATCGACTAAAACACGCTGAGCATAATCGGTTAGCTGAGTTCTGTCCATTTCAGAAGACGCAAGATTGACATAAACAGAGGCTTCACCTGAGCCATTATCTTTGGATACCACAGGATCATCTGCTTCATCGGGTAAGCGTCGCTGTCCCCGAGCAACCGCATCGCGAACATCACTCACCCCTTCAGTGAGATCCCAATTAAGAAAAAATTCCACTATAATTCGAGAAGATCCATTACGACTGACCGAGGTAATATCTTTAATACCACTAATTCCAGTTAACTCATCTTCTAAAACTTGAGTCACCTGACTCTCCATAATCGAAGCTGATGCCCCTTCATATCGAGTACTGATTGAGACGACTGGGTTTTCAACATCAGGCATCTCTCTAACAGCAAGCTTAGTAAAAGAGACATAGCCAAAAACGGTTAACAATAAACTCAGAACGATGGCAACAACCGGGCGTTTAACGGAAACATCTGAAATCCACATTAGCTATTCCCTGCTTTATCTGTCACTACTGACTTATCTATTTTTGATGGTTTGTCTGTTTCTGATGTAGAGTCTGTTGTTAACGTTGATTGCTGAGTAAGATCTTTAATTTTTAACCCATCACGCATATTGACCAAACCTTGAACAACAATACGATCCCCCTCTTTTAAGCCTTCTTCAATGACGACTTGATTATCAACTCGAGCACCTAGTTTCACTTGAGTTCGATTAGCAATATTCATTTGATCGACAAGATAAACAAAACGTTTAGTCCCAGAATACTCTAACGCTTGAGCAGGAATAATGACATTAGTCTCAGCAGCAAATCTCGCCTTCGAGCTCATTAACATACCCGGTTTTAGTTGGTTATTTTTATTTTCAAATAGAATTCGAACACGAACATTGAGTGAATCGGGGTCAATACGAGTATCAATCACTGAAATTTTGCCATGAAAGATAATGCCTGGCCAAGCTTGTGTCGTCGCCGTCACATCCATCCCTCGATGAAGTTGGGAAAGATAACGAGCAGGGACAGGAAGATCCAATCGCATAATCGAGAGATTATCTAAAGTAAATAACTCTTCACCTGTTGTAATTAATTCGCCACGACTAAAGTCAATTAACCCTAAGGTCCCCGCAAAAGGCGCTCGAATATAGTGATCTTGTAACTGAGCTTCCGCCGCTGCAAGACGAGCTTTGGCTATATCAACACTGGCTTGTTGTGCATCTAATGCCGTTTGAGTTATCGCTCCTTTAGTCACCAACGTTCGATACTCATTTAAAATTCGGATTTCATCTTGTAAGAAGGCTTTTGCCTCAATCTGTACAGCCTTTGCCTTGTCATCTTCAAGTTGAATCAGAAGTTGCCCTTGTTTCACATTGCTATTGGCTTTAACTAAAATTTCATCAACTTTAGCTGAGGTTTCAGAGGCAATATTCACTGACTGTTCAGCATTTAATTTACCAATTAAAGAAAGCGATTGACTCATCGATTTAGTGCCAACGTCCGCTGTTGTTACAGGAACAGTACGAATTTTAGCCGGTTTTACAGAGGGTTTAGCTGCGTGAGTTGGATATTGGCTATAACCAACAACTGCTGCAACAAGAATAAGGGCGGTAAATAGAATTTTTTTCATTACAAATAACCATAATCCATTAAGTATTTACATCATACATAAATAAATAAAATCTATTCGTTAATTACTGTGCATTTGAAGTAAAGAAGTGTAAATATTACTATGATTGCTTAATAATCCGCTAATTCGTTGAAAAAAGCGACAAAAGAATTTTTTTCTAACTAAAACACTTTACAGAAGCGTCAAGTTTGTTATTATGCGCTCCGCACTTGTGGAGGGGTTCCCGAGTGGCCAAAGGGATCAGACTGTAAATCTGACGGCTCCGCCTTCGAAGGTTCGAATCCTTCCCCCTCCACCATCTTCTCTTCTGCCACGAAGTGATGGTGTATAAAGAACATGTTCTTCGTTATGTGCAACTGATTTGAGAAAATCATACAATGTAAAGATAGACCCCGTGGAGGGGTTCCCGAGTGGCCAAAGGGATCAGACTGTAAATCTGACGGCTCCGCCTTCGAAGGTTCGAATCCTTCCCCCTCCACCATCTTTAACGTCAATCTTTTATTTATATAATTATCTTAAACAGAACAATTTGTGATACCCCGTGGAGGGGTTCCCGAGTGGCCAAAGGGATCAGACTGTAAATCTGACGGCTCCGCCTTCGAAGGTTCGAATCCTTCCCCCTCCACCATCATTTAATAAAATGCTTAATTATCTATTCTAAATAGTAATAAGGATTTTAGACCATAGTGTCATTAATTTTCAAATAGTTAATGAGCTAAAAAAGTACAATTAGTAAGACCCCGTGGAGGGGTTCCCGAGTGGCCAAAGGGATCAGACTGTAAATCTGACGGCTCCGCCTTCGAAGGTTCGAATCCTTCCCCCTCCACCATCATTTAAAGCCAGTTGCATTTGCAGCTGGCTTTTTTCATGCTTCCAATTCAATCTCGCAAGTAAAAAGAAAAAGACGCCTGCCATCAACAGATATCTTCATCGAGAGATTGACTTTCATGACAATCATTTCTATCTTGTAACGTTACGTTAACCATCAACTTTAACAACAAGTCGAACTAAAAATGAAAATCATCTCTTTTAATATCAATGGGCTTCGCGCAAGACTTCATCAACTTCAAGCTATTATCGATAAGCATCAACCTGATGTCATTGGTCTGCAGGAGATCAAAGTTCATGATGATGCATTCCCTTTAGCCGATGTTGAAGCTATGGGTTACAAGGTTTTTCACTTTGGACAGAAAGCACACTACGGTGTCGCGATGTTATGCAAAAATGAACCTCTTTCCGTTCAACGAGGGTTTGATAGCGATGATGACGAGGCTCAACGTCGAATTATCATGGCAACGTTTGAGCAACCTAATGGCAAACCTTTAACAGTGATTAATGGATATTTCCCACAAGGTGATAGCATTAAACATGAGACGAAATACCCAGCAAAACGTAAATTTTACCAAGACTTAATGACTCATTTAGATACTCACCATACACCTGAAGATGATGTAGTCGTCATGGGAGACATTAATATTAGTCCATTGGATCTCGATATTGGTATTGGTGAAGTCAATGCGAAACGTTGGTTAAAAACAGGAAAATGTTCTTTTCAACCAGAAGAGCGTGAATGGTTAAAACGTTTGATGGATTGGGGATTTATCGATACTTATCGTCAACTTTATCCAGAGGTCAACGATCAGTTTTCATGGTTTGATTACCGTTCAAAAGGTTTTAATGACAATCGCGGTCTTCGTATTGATGTGGTGTTAGCAACCAAGCGTTTTGCTGAGCGCTGTACTGATGCTGGTATCGATTATCCATTACGTGGGATCGAGAAGCCATCAGATCATGCCCCAATTTGGTCAACGTTTAGCGAATAACCCCCTCTTTTCTTACTTTAAACTTATCCCCTTCTTACTTTGGGTATATAAATAAAGAAGACAAAAAGGCCAGAAAAGTAGAGAGCATACAATCAAACTCTCTACTTTTATTACCGCCAATTAAACAAAAGAAACATCATGACTACCAACCCAGCCAAGTAATTTGTCGATAATCTTTTGCCGACAGTTCCTTTCTGGCATAATAGCCGCCCTAATTCCAGTAATGCTTAGAGCTAATGAATGAACGACGATAATTCAGCAAACTTACTAAAAAACCGTTTCCGTGGTTACTTCCCAGTTGTGATTGATGTAGAGACGGCAGGCTTCAATGCCAAAACAGATGCATTACTTGAAATTTGCGCGGTTACTTTAAAAATGGATGATGATGGTTGGCTATCCCCTGCATCAACAATTCATTTTCATGTTCTCCCTTTTGAAGATGCCAATATTGAACAAGCGGCGTTAGATTTTATCGGTATTCGCGACCCATTTAGCCCATTACGTGGTGCAGTCACTGAAGATATTGCCCTTAAAGAGATATTTAAGCTAGTTAGAAAAGAGCAAAAAGCGGCAGGTTGTCAACGTTCGATGATGGTTGCCCATAATGCTAATTTTGATCTTAGCTTTGTGATGGAAGCGGCTGAACGCTGTAAATTAAAGCGTATCCCTTTCCACCCATTTGGTAGTTTTGATACTGCAGCACTCAGCGGTGTTGCTTTTGGTCAAACCGTATTAGCAAAAGCTTGTGCGACGGCAAAAGTCGAATTTGATAACAAAGAGGCTCATTCTGCTCTTTATGATACAGAAAAGACCGCTGAACTCTTCTGCAAAATTGTTAATAAATGGAAAGCATTAGGCGGTTGGCCGCTTTTTGATGAAAATGACGAACAACCCGATGATAATCGTGAAAAAGATAACTAAACAGTTCATTCAATAGAATCAATAAAAATAAGCGCAGTTAACTTACGACTCAATGTAAAGTGGCTGCGTTTTTTATTATTTTGAAACAACACCTTACTTCCAAGCTCACTATAAAACCACAAAACACTCAGTTTTATTACTAATAAAGCTACTCTTTTACCCATTTCAAAACAAATCTACTATAAAAGCCTCGAATATAAAATTAAATGAAAATTTCACTCGACTTTTATAAAAATTTAAGCAAACTGTGATCTAGTTCATACGAAAATAAAAAATAAATAAAGGAGCTATTTTGACAAATCCAATTGTAATATCAGTATGTGTGATGTTATTCCTCTCATTAATGAGAATAAATGTAGTTATTGCCCTTACCTTCAGTGCTATCTTGGGTGGCGTTGTGAGTGGCATGAGCATCAATGAAACTATTTCAGCCTTTGAAGGTGGATTGGGTGGCGGTGCGACTATCGCCTTGAGTTATGCGATGTTAGGAACATTTGCAGTTGCCATCTCTCGTTCCGGTATCACAGACTTGCTTGCTCAATCAGTGATTAAACGTATAAATGGTAAAGAGAATGCAAGTGCTGCCACCGGTCTGAAATACACAATTTTAGCTGTACTTGTTCTCATTACTATCTCATCACAAAATGTGATTCCTGTTCATATCGCATTTATCCCCATTATTATCCCACCGCTATTACATGTTTTTGCCAAGCTTAAGCTAGATCGTCGCCTAATTGCTTGTATCTTAACATTTGGCTTAGTCACTCCTTATATGGTGTTGCCGATCGGTTTTGGTGGGATTTTCTTAAACAATATTTTGTTAGCCAATCTTCACAGCAATGGTTTAGATGTCAATGCAAGTCAAGTGCCGATGGCAATGTTGCTTCCAGCATTAGGAATGATGACAGGATTATTAATCGCAGTCTTCTTCAGTTACAGAAAACCTCGTGAATATAATATTATTGAGATTGAAGAAAAAACTGAGAGCCATAAAGCAATTAACATGCGTCACGTGGCGATTGCTGGTATTGCTATTGTTGCAACCTTAGCGGTACAGCTATCCACAGGATCGATGATTATTGGTGCGTTAGCGGGCTTTATGGTCTTTACGTTTGGTGGTGTTATCAAATGGAAAGAGACTCAAGACGCTTTCTCTCAAGGTGTACAAATGATGGCAATGATCGGATTTATTATGATCTCAGCCGCTGGATTTGCCGCTGTGATGAAAGCGACAGGTGGTGTTGAGACGTTGGTTTCATCGCTATCTCATAGTATTGGGCACAACAAACCATTAGCTGCGTTATTGATGCTGATTGTTGGTTTATTAGTGACAATGGGGATTGGTTCATCATTCTCAACAATTCCAATTATTGCGACTATTTATGTTCCTTTAGCGATTGCATTTGGTTTCTCTCCAATGGCAACCATTGCGCTTGTTGGTACGGCTGCAGCCCTAGGAGATGCAGGTTCGCCGGCATCAGATTCAACCTTAGGTCCAACATCTGGCTTAAATGCTGATGGTCAACATGAACATATTTGGGAAACGGTGGTTCCAACCTTTATTCATTATAACCTCCCGCTCATTGCAGCTGGTTGGGTTGCGGCGATGATTTTATAACCCACTTTTCACCTAAATAATTCAAATAAAAAAGAGCCTGGCATAATAATGTCAGGCTCTTTTGATATGCTTCACTTTTTTGTATTAATAAATAGTGTTATTAACTAAAAAAGAGTCAATTAATTACTCTGGTTGAGCGTATTTAGCGGCAGTCTCTTTAATTAATGACTGCAACTCACCCTTTTGGAACATCTCAAGAATGATGTCACAACCACCGATTAGCTCACCGTCAATCCATAGTTGTGGAAATGTTGGCCACTGTGCGTACTTAGGAAGTTCAGCACGAATATCTGGGTTTTGTAAAATATCAACAAAAGCAAATTTTTCGCCACAAGACATTAATGCTTGAGATGCTTGAGAAGAGAAACCACAGCTTGGTAGCTTTGGAGAGCCCTTCATGTAAAGTAGGATTGAGTTCTCGCCAATTTGTTGCTTAATCTTATCAATCGTTTCCATAATTCCCTCAGTTTTAATTCTATTTGTGTTGCAGATACTCAAACTAATTGATGCTGTTAGTCGATAGCAAATGAATGTCACACCATAAACATAGGTCTTCTATGAGAGTGGATCCGACGAACACAGTTAACAGCCTAGCAGCTTCAAATATGAAGAGTATATACAGTTTATAGATAAGTTCTAGATGTTCAGATAGATTCTACCTAGCAATTCAATCAAAAAAAACACCTATATTTCTTATGGATATAGGTTATATTAATAATAAGGCTGCTTTTCGAACAGTTGTTAAACTTGTTACAACATAAGAATAGATTAGTATATCTATTTTATTTTTATTGATAAAAGCCTTTTAATAAAGGAAAAACTTTATTAATATAGTCACCAAGATAAGGCTTCCTTGGGATTTTTCTTAAAAAACAACAAGGATAGCTGAAAAACCTCAAGTAATAGACGTAATGTCTGTACTTTTTAAACCTAGCTTATAGGGAACACTTTCCCTTTTACATTAAATGGAGTGTCAGTAATGGCTTTTGAACTTCCTGCTCTACCTTTTGAGATGAATGCATTAGAACCACATATTTCTGCAGAAACTCTTGAATATCACTATGGTAAGCATCACAACACATACGTTGTTAAATTAAACGGTTTAGTTGAAGGTACTGAACTTGAAAATAAATCACTAGAAGAGATCGTTAAAACTTCTTCTGCTGGTATTTTCAATAACGCAGCTCAAGTATGGAACCACACGTTCTACTGGAACTGCCTAAGCCCGAACGCGGGTGGTGAACCAACTGGCGAAGTTGCTGACGCAATCGCTAAATCTTTCGGTTCATTTGCTGAATTCAAAGCAAAATTCACTGATTCTGCAATCAACAACTTCGGTTCATCTTGGACTTGGTTAGTGAAGAATGCTGACGGTTCTCTAGCAATCGTAAATACTTCTAACGCAGCAACGCCTCTAACAGAAGAAGGTGTAACACCACTTCTAACCGTTGACCTGTGGGAACATGCTTACTACATTGACTACCGTAACCTACGTCCGTCTTACATGGATGGCTTCTGGGCACTAGTTAACTGGGAATTCGTTGCTAAAAACTTAGCTGCTTAATCTCAAGATAACCAAGATGAGGCTATTCATCATCATTTAATAGCCAAATCTAGTTATAAAAAAACCGCAACTCATTGAGCTGCGGTTTTTTGTTTTTATCCCCTTCTTACTTGAAGTTGCTAGGTTGTTGGCTACGCTCATTCGCCCCAATCATATCGTACACCTATACTCATGAGGCCTCATTCACTTGCCGCCGACTAGCAACGCCAATGACTTTGGGTATATGACCTAGTTATAGGGGATAATTACTCTTTTTCAGCCAAGATAATGCGAAGTGTACGACGTAGAGGCTCTGCTGCGCCCCATAATAGCTGATCACCGACAGTAAAGGCATTTAGGAAGTCGTTACCCATTGCCATTTTGCGTAAACGTCCAACCGGTACAGAAAGCGTTCCAGTGACTTTTGCTGGGCTAAGCTCTTGCATCGTGATATCACGATCATTTGGAATCACTTTAACCCACTGGTTGTGGGAGGCAATGATCTCTTCAATTTCATCCATTGGCACATCTTGCTTTAACTTGATGGTTAATGCTTGAGAGTGACAACGCATCGCACCAATGCGTACACAAGTCCCATCAATCGCAACAGGGTTATCTTGTAGACCTAAAATCTTATTGGTTTCAACCGTTCCTTTCCACTCTTCTTTACTTTGTCCATTATCAAGCTTCTTATCGATCCATGGGATCAATGAGCCAGCTAATGGAGCCCCAAATTCTGAAGTTGGAAAATCGGAACTACGAATGGTCTCTGCAACACGCTGATCAATATCAAGTATCGAACTTGCAGGGCTTGCTAACTGTTCAGAAACAGAGTGCTGAATCGTTCCCATTTGAGCGATTAACTCACGCATATTTTTTGCGCCTGCACCAGACGCGGCTTGATAAGTCATGGCACTAACCCAATCAACCATACCTGCTTGATATAGACCGCCTAGCCCCATCAGCATTAAACTCACGGTACAGTTACCACCAGCAAAGGTATTACTACCAGAGCGAATACCTTGTTGAATCTGAGTTAAGTTTACGGGATCAAGCGTAATAATCGTATCTTGCTCCATACGCAGTGAAGAAGCAGCATCAATCCAATACCCTTTCCACCCGGCTTGGCGAAGTGATGAATAAACAGCTGTCGTATAGTCACCACCTTGACAGGTAATGATAATGTCCATTTGCTTTAAGCTATTAAGATCGTAAGCATCTTGCAACAAACCTGCATCTTTGCCTAAATTAGGCGCAGGAATACCGACTTGTGAAGTCGTGTAAAAAACAGGATCAATATGGTCAAAATCTCGCTCTTCAACCATTCTCTGCATTAAAACAGAACCCACCATTCCACGCCAACCAACTAAACCCACCTTCATCATAGCTACTCTCCATGTTATTCATTTATTCAGTAATAAAATTATATAACTACATCTATAAAAGTTTAAGCACCGATTTACAAGTAAAAATTAACAATTTGTTATTATTTATATAAAAATCATCAACAAAAGTATTTGTGAGGTTGGTCACGCCTCCTCTTATTTTTAATATAAAAAGTGAGGAAATAAGTAAGCGAGTAGTTAAATAGAGAATAAAAGAAGTGTTAAGTGGAATTTTATACTATTAAAAAAACAAAAACTCACGATAATCTATAAAGTTATCGTGAGTTTTCAGAAGTGTGGCATTTTTACGCCCGAGTAGCAGTCACTGATTTACTCGATGTTAAGGACCAATGTTGATTAAGGCGAATTGATAACGCTTTAATTGGGTGCTTTTTCCATAATCGTGGTTCAGCCCACTGTGTAATATGTCGAATCTCCAAACGTTTTGCTGCTTGATAGCAAGAGTTAGAACAATTATTACAGCTCGGTTTCGCCTGTTCAGATTTACACTGCTCAATACGCTCTAACGCATAATTTAACAGTGCATCACAATCTGGGCATAACTTCGCGCTTCGATGTAAAGTGTGGCAATAGAGGTTGAATTTAGCCTTCAACGCAATTTGTTCCTGCTTTACTAAATTAGGACGTAATGTATATGCTTTCATAGCCGCTTATTATCTAGATTTTTAACCACAATAAAATGATCAAGATCACACTTTTTTGTCACAATGTCGCCTTTAAAACCGTAAAAATGGCTATTTGAACAAAAAAAGCGCGATTTAATCCTCTGCAGTCAAACGTCGTTGTAGCTGATCTTTCAAATTTGGCGGTGTTCCTTTGATCGTTAGCGTGTCTGTTTCAGGATCATAGCTAATACGTTCATTTAGCAATTCAGCATCAAAACTGATTGATAAGCCACCACCACCACCCACGTATTTGGTCAGTTTACGGACGGCTGCACGATCAACAGGAAATGATTCTTCTAACTCATAGCCTTGTTGATTAGCAAATTGATAAAAGTCCGTACCTTCATCACCAACGGGGAGAGTATCTGCTAGCTCTTTTACGATAAGCTCTTCACCAGACTTTAACTGTTCATTACAGTACTGATGCACATTCTTCATGTATTGCTGCTTTTCTTCACGATCAAGACGAGAATCAGTGCAGTAATCATCAACAGCTTGGATTAACACTTGGTTCTGAACTTTGCTATCCATTCCAACATCAGCTTGTAAGAAGTCTAAAAAGAAATCTCCAACCTTACGACCAACCCGCCCTTTTATGAACGTCAGATAACGGTTTGATTCAGGGTCGCTATTCCAAGTAGAAAGATCAATACGTGCCGCAATATCCATTTTTGCCACATCAAGGTATTCGGTACTGCTGACATCAAGCTGCTCTGTCACTTTCATACTTGGACATGAGCTTAAAAGACCAATAAATAGATAATCAGTCGCCAGTGATTGATACTCTGCCAACACGAGAATCCCCTCATCAGCAAAAGGGTATTTAATTAACTCATCTCTTAGTTTTGCAGCAGATTGGCTAGAAAAATCAACAAAGTTAAGTTGTTGCTGCTGTAGGTCGACTAATAGTTGCTTAACTTCGCTTTGTGGTGCAAAATTAGCAAAACCTTTTGCTGGCTTAGCGCTGTATACTCTATGTATTTCAGAGACTAAGTGTTCACTTGATGGAGTCAGTTTTAATAACTCCGGACGTAATTGGACTTGTAATTCGCCCTGTTCATCACGCTTGATTTGGTGAAGAATTATATTTGCAACAGAAAGAGTCATGAAAGTATTACCCAGAATTGTAGAGTGTAGGGTATTATAGTCAGCTAAAATAATTATTGAACAAGTTTATTTATGCCTATTACATCAAAATACAACAACAAAGACGTCGAGCGAATTCTAGATCAACTGGTTGACGTACTCGAAGAAAATAACGCAACAGCAGAATTATCACTGATGCTGGTGGGGAATATCGCCACGAATATCTTAAATCAAAATGTACCGCAATCACAACGTAAAGCGATTACAGATAAGTTCGTGCAAGCACTACTAACATCAATTGACGATTAAGTGTTTAGTTGATTATTAAACGAAATTTAAAATTAATCTGATACAATTTAGAGAGATGAGATCATTAAAAAATGAATAGGTTCGAATGGTAGCACATCCAACGCCCTACAAGGACAAAGTATCCCGACTGATTAGTTGGGGACATTGGTTTGCATTTTTTAATATTATTATCACTATGTTACTCGGAACACGATACATCATCGGTTCTGAGTGGCCTGCTACCTTTTTAGGCCAGTTCTATCTGATTATTAGTTGGTTTGGTCATTTCAGTTTCCTGACCTTTGCTATCTATATTCTGATTATTTTTCCTGCAACATTTTTACTGCCATCGCAACGACTGCTTCGACTATTTAGTGTTTTTATCGCCACCTTAGGTGCAACAGCACTTCTACTGGATAGTTATACCTATAATACCCTTCATTTACATTTAAGTATGATTGTTTGGGATCTACTCAATAGTGGTGAAAACACAGCTCAGAATAGTAATTGGCAACTTATCTTTATCGCTGTACCTATTATATTTATCGTTCAACTGGTACTTTCTGAATGGGTGTGGCGTAAACAGCGAAAACTCAGCGCTAAACATATTGGTGGCACATTAACCATCATCTTAGGTATCTGTTTTGCTACTAGTCATATTATCCATATCTGGGCAGATGCCAATTTATATCGTCCGATTACCGTCCAAAAGTCGACCTTCCCGCTCTCCTACCCTATGACAGCAAAATCATTTATGGAGAGACATGGCTTACTCAATAAGACTGAATACCTTGAGCGAGAAGCCAAGCAAGGAAGTATAGATAGCGAAAAGATGAACTATCCATTAACTCGCTTAAGTTTTAATGATCAGGGTGTGAAAAAAAATCTATTAATCATTATGGTTGATAGTCTACGCAGTGATGCTATATCTTCATTTATCACACCAAACCTGAATAGTTTTGCTGCAGAAAACATCAATTACACTCAACACTTTAGTGCCAGCAATAGCAATCAAGCTGGTGTATTCAGCCTCTTTTATGGCCTTCCTCCAACGTATATGGAAAGCTCAAAAGCAGATAACTTAACGCCAGTATTAATTCAAACATTGCATAAAAGAAATTACCAATTTGGTCTTTTCAGTGGCGATGGGTTTGATGATTCTGTTTACCCAACAGCAATATTTAATCATAAAGAGCTTGTTCAATCGTCAACTGAAGAAAAAACTGAAAAGCCAAATACTCAGCAGTTCAATGACACAATGGCAATAGATGACTGGAAATCATGGTTAACCCAACAAAAAGAGAATAAATGGTTTGGTTATATCGACCTCAAAACAGTTTCTCATTACGATGATCAATCTTCTTCGACTGACACTATCTCAGGTAACTCTCAAAGTAGTACCACTGCAAAACTGAAAGAGCACTACTTAAAAGCCGTTTCAACGGTAGATAACGACTTCCAACAGATTATCGATACATTAAAATCACAAGGTCAGTTTGAGAATACGATTATTGTCGTAACCTCAAACCATGGCATTGAATTTAATGATACCAAGAGCAACAGTTGGGGTTCAAAAGGTAACTATAGTCGATATCAAATCCAAGTTCCGATGATGATCCATTGGCCAAATCAACAACCTCAGGTCGTAACACGAAGAACCAGCCATCTCGATCTTGTTCCAACATTGATGGAGAATATGTTCCATACTTCGTCTTCGAGTCGTAATTACAGCAGTGGTGTTAACTTATTTAATAGCAACAGTGAACGCCCTTGGTTACTGGCTGGTGATAAGAAAGATATTGCAGTATTAGCGGAAGATAAAACAACGGTTGTCGATCAGTATGGTAACTATAAGGTTTATGACCAAAATTTCCAGCAGCTCAAAGATGAGAAGACCAAACTGTCCACTCTTTTGCAAGTGATCCAAGAGTTAAAACGCTTTTACCACTCAGAGAAATAAGACTTTTTTAGATAAAACTTGAAGTTGTCAATCACAGTGCAACTTCAAGTTAAAAAACTAAAGACTAAAAGCGATAACGAACACCTAAAACACCTTCGACATCAATATCAACATCTTCAACCACATAAAGTGTCGGTCCAATCTCGGCATAAAGCTCAAAACTCTCAATTGGAAATTGTGCTCCAATCCCAGATCTGACTCCCACTTTATGATGGTGCTGATCAACATACTGTACCCCAGCAAAAAGATAAGCAGGATTTAATTTTTGATTATTAACCAGTGATCCTAAATTAAAAACTTTATCGACAGCTAACCCAAAATCATCAAGCCCGACAGAAAACCGTAAATCATTATGCTTATATTGAACACCCGACATCGGCGTACCTAAAAAACCACCAATACTATCAGCAAAAGCTGGGGTAGAAAGACTCGAAATGAGTAGAGTTGTGAACGCTATTTTTTTCATTATTACCATTCCTTTGTAACGTCGAGTGCCAAGTAAAATATAATACTGAGCAAAATAGCGCATAACTTAACGCAAGAAACAAAATAGTGATAGTGAAAATCTGATAACTAACAGTAAGTTGACATATCTCTAGACTCTTATTATTAGAACTATCTAGTAAGCTGAATCGAAAAGAACAAGGTTAATATTCAAATTAAATATCTATTTACCTGTTGGCTTTTTCTTTGATGCCACTCGCCTTTTCTTTTTAAAACTTTTTACAGGCGCTTGATTTTTTAAGCCTTGAAAAACATCAGGAACCGGGTTTGATTTTACGTTGCTAATCATGCCATTAAGTTTTAAGGTCAAATTATCAATGAAGGGGGCATAAGCACACTTTTTATCTGTAATATCTTGTAGTTGATGCTCCCAATGCGCTGTCATATCAGGATAAGTCACTTCATTTGGCAGCGCAGTAATCAAAGCAATCGCAGCATCAGAGGCGTTAATCACTTTTCCCTTTCGTAATAACAGTTGACGCTTAAACAGCAGCTCTAATATATGTGCTCGGGTCGCTTCCGTCCCTAACCCATCGGTATCTCGAAGGATCTTCTTGAGCTCGCTATCCAAGACAAAACGACTGATTCCAGTCATTGCTTGCAACAGTGAGGCATCAGTAAACATTTTTGGTGGCTCAGTCATCTTATCTAACACTTGACCTTCAATGCAGTGCAGCTCAGTTCCCTCTTTTAACGCTGGGACTTTTGGTTGTTCTTCCTCTCTATTATTCTGAGATTTTACTGTCTGGCTTCCGCTCTTTGTCAGTAACTCTCGCCAGCCCGCTTCGATTAAATCTCGTCCTTTGGCAATAAAATGACCATTAGCGATAATAAAAACTAAACTCGAATCAGCATATACAGCCGCTGGATAAAACTGAAACAGATATTGTCGAGCAATCAATCCATACACTTTAGCTTCAGTGGCATTAAGTGTTGATGATGAGACTTTTTTAGGGGTTGGAATAATTGCGTGGTGAGCTTCGACTTTTTTATCATTCCACGCCTTAGAGCGAAGAGTTAAATCTGCAGAGTTGACTGCTGAAGTTAGTTCCGTATTATTACTACTAATCGCTGAAACAACCTCTTTTGCCTGTTTAAAGTGCTCATTAGGTAAGTAACGACTATCACTTCTCGGATAAGTGATCACTTTATGTCTTTCATATAATGATTGGCAGCTCGTTAATACATCAGCAGCATTGATCCCGTAACGTTTTGCCGCATCAATTTGTAACGCAGAGAGAGAGTATGGTAATGGTGGGGCTTGTTGACTGTTCTTCTGCTGGCTTTGACTCACCACCGCAGGTTGGTTGGTAATTCTTTCGGCAACATTCTCTGCTAATTTACGGTTTAATACTCGCCCTTGTGGATCTTGCCAAGGTTGACAAGCTTCACTAGGTTGCCACTTCGCAATAATATTTACATTCTGATAGGGGATCACCGCTTCCACTTGATAATAGGCTTGTGGAATAAAGTTAGCGATCTCTTGATCTCGACGAACCACGAGCCCCAAAATTGGTGTCTGTACCCGACCCACGGAGAGAACGCCTCGATAACCACTTTTCTGCCCCAATAAGGTATAGGCTCGCGTCATATTCATGCCATATAACCAATCGGCACGAGAGCGTGCTAATGCAGAGACAGAAAGAGGTATAAATTCACTGTTACTCCTCATCTGCCCTAACGCTTTTTTTACGGCGCTGGGGTTAAGATCATTAATCAGCAGGCGTTGAATTTCGGTTCGTTTTTTTACAGGATATTTAAGATGTGAAATCACCTCATCTACCAGCAATTGTCCCTCTCGATCAGGATCTCCTGCATGAACAACAGAGCTCGCCTCTTTAAGCAGCTTTTTGATCACCGTAAGTTGCTTACTAGCACCTTTGCGGGCTTTCAGTTTCCATTGCTCAGGAATGATAGGAAGATCATCTAATCGCCACACTTTATATTGCGGATCATAAGCATCAGGTTCTAACTGTTCAAGTAAATGCCCAACACACCAAGTCACAATATCACCATTACCCGTCGTAATATATCCGGTATGGTTTTTATGAGGTCGAGGTAGAACATTGGCAATCGCTCTGCCTAAACTCGGTTTTTCTGCAATAAAAAGGCGTGACATAATTCGTACAGCTTAATAATCAAGAATAGAAATCAAACTGTACAGGAGTTTAGATTAGACAGCAATAAAACACTGTGTAAATCAACAGTGTTAAATCAAAAAAAGAGTATTGATCTTAATACAGATAATTTAATTATCCGAGTAAATGACACTCAGCTTTCACTTGCTGATAATCGCCAGTAAATATCACGCGCTCAGCTTTTCGACTCAACTGATATTGATACATAGGATCATAATACTCGGACAACAAGGGTTCTAACCATCCTAAGTGACCATCAATCGATCCTGTTGCTTGATGTATATGCACTGCAGAATCAATATTCTTAATTAATGTATCGTGGCGTTCAACACCTAATCGACGTTTAATTCCAGAGATGCCAGACTTCAAATAATCAGAAAATTGTTGCCAACCTTGTTCCTCTCCAGAGAGAGCAATAAAGTCATGCTGCATTCTAATCACATAATCATCTAACAAACGTTCAAGGCGAATATCTAAAGGATCAGCTATCACCATAACAGGGGCACTCTGCATCGCTTTGTAAATAGAGTGCGGCAGATGAAGTGCGCCGATATTGCGTCCTTCATCCTCAATAATTAGCTGAGAAAAACCCGCATCTTCTTTTTTCAATAACTCAACCGCTAAATTATTTTCAAAGTTTATTTGAGTGGGTTGCTCAGTCACGTAGCGACCAAACGACGAGCCTCGATGATTAGCAAAACCTTCTAGATCGACACCTTGAGCGACTTGATTAATCAGGGTTGTTTTTCCACTACCAGTATTACCGGCAATAATAGTCATCGGTTTTTGAGCTGCAATTTCAATCTGTTCAAGTAGGTAATTACGCAGTGCTTTGTAGCCACCTTGAACATATTTGCACTCAACGCCCGCCTCTTTTAGCCATTGCTGACTAATTCGACTACGTTGACCCCCTCTAAAACAGTAGATAACTAAATCAGGGTTATGCTTATAATGCTCAACCCATGCATTTACACGTTGCGTTTTAATGCATCCGCTCACTAATTGATGTCCGAGTTTTACCGCTGCGTCAGCACTTTCTTGCTTGTAGCAAGTACCGACCGCTTTGCGCTCTTCATCATTCATCAAAGGTAAATTCACTGACGATGAAAAAGTACCTTGAGTAAATTCAATAGGTGCTCGAAGATCAATAAGAGGTGTTTGGTTCAAAAATAGAGATTTAAAATCATCTACGGTTTCAGTGTGTGGCATTAAATAACCTTAACGAGTAAAGAGTCTTGTTTCTCAACCATCTTCCCGATTGGTTGTAGTAACAAGTTATGTTCTTTTGCGATAGCTTGTACTTGCTCATCGCCATCGGCAGAAACTGCCAATAAAAGTCCACCAGACGTTTGTGGATCACAAAGTAGAGATCGTTGTTCTCTACTCATTTCAGACACTAAATGCCCATAACTGGCAAAGTTGCGATCAGTTCCACCAGGGACACAACCTTCTGCAATGTATTCCATAACAGCAGGAAGAGTTGGCACTTTATCAAACCACAGCTCTGCCGTTAAGTCACTTCCTTCACATAACTCGGTTAAATGTCCTAATAGCCCAAAACCGGTCACATCTGTCATCGCTTTAACACCAGCGACATTTGCAAAATCACTACCAACACGATTTAATTGACACATCCAGTCACGCGCAACACCTTGGTGCTCTTCTCTCAGCTTACTTTTCTTTTCTGCTGTGGTTAACACACCGATACCCAATGGTTTAGTCAAATAAAGTTGACAATCAGCTTCAGCCTGATCATTTTTCTTCACTCGATCGGTCGGAACCATACCTGTAACCGCAAGACCAAAGATAGGTTCAGGTGCATCAATAGAGTGACCACCAGCAAGGGTGATTCCCGCCTCTTTACAAACTTGGCGTCCACCTTCTAAGACTTGCTGACCAATTTCTGAAGAAAGGAGATTAATCGGCCAGCCAAAGATAGCGATAGCCATGATTGGCTTCCCACCCATAGCGTAAATATCACTGATCGCATTAGTGGCAGCAATACGGCCAAAATCAAATGGGTCGTCCACGATAGGCATGAAAAAGTCAGTCGTACTCACAACCGCTTGTCCATTACCAATATCATACACCGCCGCATCATCTTTACTTTCATTTCCGACCAGTAAGTTTGGATCAATCACTGGGCTAATATCTGAGTGAAGAATTTTTTCTAGCACTTGAGGGGATATTTTACAGCCACAACCTGCACCGTGACTATATTGAGTAAGACGAACCTTTTCCATAATAACACTCCAATAAATAGTAATAGCAAGATACTACTCTGCCAATTGAGTATTGTCATGACATCAATCAATTGAGTTTGAATTTAAGGGAAATTTAAGCAAGAATTGTTACACATAAAACATAATTACATGTTTTATAAGGGAAAACAAAATCCTATTATATACGCTATTTTTAATGGAAGAGATAAACCAATTATTCAATAACACGAGAGGGCATCCATGATAAGAGAAGTTGTAGATAAAAAATGACAACTTCAATTATCAAGAATATAGATAAATATGGTTATAAATAGGAGACAAACTTATCTAGCTCTTTTTCTTTTAGTGCCGATGGTGTGCAAGTTGGTGTTCCTAGGTAGAGAAAACCTATTATCTCATCATCTTTTTGTAGTGAAAAAGCATGACGAACAGAACGGTCATAAGTCCATTTCCCGGTACGCCAAAAACCAGAAAAACCTTGAGCAACCGCAGCCATCTGCATCGATTGAGTAGCACAACCCGCTGAGACATATTGTTCAATTAAAGGCACTTTTTCATGTTCAGTCACTTTTGCGATAACCACTATAATCATTGGTGCTCGAAAAGGGGCATTCTTGGCTTTCTCGATCACTTTTTGCTCCTCACCAGAGGCGATGGCAGCTTCAGATAAAATCGTAGAAAATCTGTCTAAGCCTTCACCTTCCACCACAACAAATTGCCATGGCATTAATCCACCATGATCGGGGGCTCTTAATCCAGCTTGTAGGATATTTTTTAACTCTACACCTTTAGGAGCAGGTGCGGTTAATTTTGCAATAGAGCGGCGAGTCAATAACAGGTTTAACGCATCCATACGAAATTCCTCAATCTAATAAATGATAATAATTTATATTAACATTTATCATCAACATTGAATAGTGATTGGATAATAACTGAATAATGATTGTCTACTGAAACCAAGCAAAGTTACAAGTCATAATGAAAGAGCGCATTTCACACCTGATCTAATCGCATATTTCGCATCAATTTTTGTTGATTTTTCAGCACCACCTATTAAATGAACATTCTCTTGTTGTTCGCTTAATTGCTGATAAAGGTCAGCCACAGATTGTTGACCCGTACAGATAACAATGTTATCTACTGGGATAATCTGATGCTCTAAGTGGCGAATGATATGCAAGCCTTGATCATCTATTTTCCTAAACTCAACACCATCTAATAATTTAACACCACGATGCTCTAAGGTTTTTTTATGGATCCAGCCCGTAGTTTTACCTGGCCCTTTACCCACTTTTCCAACTCTTCGTTGTAGTAACCAAACATCCCGAGAACTGTTATATTTTTGATTAGGAAAAACCCCTCCCGGTTGCGCTATCGTTGGGTCAATTCCCCACTCATCAAGCCAATCGCTGAGTTGTCTATCTTCCGGCTCCGTCAACATGGTGGAAACATCAACTCCAATCCCCCCGCGCCAATCACTGCAACTTTATACCCTAAAGAAATCTCATTGCGAATCAAACTCTGATAATCAACAACTTTAGGATGTTCAATACCTTCAATTGGTGGCATTTGGGGTTTTACACCAGAGGCAATCACCACATGTTGATACTCTTTTAGCTGTTCAGGGGTCGCTCTGGTATTAGTTAAAATATTGACACCAAAACGCTGCAGCTGACTCTGATAATAACGAATGGTCTCTTTAAACTCCTCTTTCCCCGGAATCTGCATCGCTAACCTAAACTGACCACCAATCTTAGAGCTCGCTTCATAAAGATCAACCTTGAAGCCCCGCTCCGCCGCTGTGACCGCACAAGCTAATCCCGCGGGTCCAGCACCAATCACCGCAATCCGACGATGTTTATCTTCGTCAGCTAACGGTTTTATTTGGAGTTCAGTCTCATAACAGGCAAAAGGGTTAACTAAACAACTTGCTCGTTTTCCCTTAAAAACATGATCCAAACAGGCTTGGTTACAGCCAATACAGGTATTGATCTCATCACTACGATTCTGTTCAGCTTTCGCGATAAAATGCGGATCAGCTAAAAATGGACGCGCCATCGAGACCATGTCTGCTTGCCCTGACGCTAATATTTCTTCAGCAACTTCAGGGGTATTGATTCGATTACAAGCGACAACAGGAATAGAGATATGTTGTTTAACTTTCTCTGTTACCCAACTAAAAGCGGCTCGTGGAACTTGAGTTGCAATGGTGGGTACTTGTGCCTCATGCCAACCAATTCCACTGTTAATAATCGTCACACCGACCTGCTCTAAGGTTTGAGCTAAGGAAATAACTTCCTCAATAGTACTTCCTTGTTCAACCAGATCTAACATTGAGAGTCTGAATATGATAATAAACTCTTCACCAACTTCTGCTCTCACCTTTTTAACCAGTTCAACAGCAAAACGGATACGATTTTGATAACTTCCCCCCATTCATCGTAACGATTATTAGTGCGAGAACAGATAAATTGATTAATCAGATAACCTTCTGAACCCATTAACTCAACCCCATCATAACCTGCTTTTTGGGCTAGTTTCGCACTGCTAGCAAAATCATCAATAGTGGCAAGAATTTGACGTTCGGACATCTCCGATGGAGTGAACTTAGAGATAGGGGCTTTAATCGCTGATGCACTTTGAGAAAGCGGATGCATTGCATAACGTCCCGCATGAAGCAGCTGCAAGACAACTTTCCCCCCTCTTGATGTACTTGCTCTGTTAAATATTGATGGGAAGGGAGGTGATAAGAAAAACTAAATTGAGCACTAAGAGGATGAAGGCGACCTCTAAAATTAGGTGAAAATCCACCCGTAATAATTAAACCAACCCCACCTTTTACCCTTTCAACATAAAAAGCCGCTAATTTTTCAAAACTATCGTTGAGATCTTCTAACCCAGTATGCATCGAGCCCATTAATACTCGATTGGGGAGTTGAGTAAAGCCTAAATCAAGAGGCGCTAATAAGTGGGGAAATATACTCATTACAAATCCTTATTTTTTAGAGATCATCAATAATAGAAATAGAAACCTTATAATTATTCATACTTTCATTAGTTTTAATTTGTCGATTCCTCAAAAGGAAAAGGGTTATTATCTATTTAGAATAAACTGGTCTGAGCTGTTTTTCAAACCATAAAAAACAAAAAGATAACAAAAAATAAACATTTTCAATCAATGTAAAAGGAACAACACTCACTAAAAAAATAATGCTTTGCCTTTACGTTTAGATAAAAAAGATCACTATTTAACAAATAGATGCTGTATTTATTATTCGACAAACTATTATACTCTCTATAATACGGAACTTTTATTATCTTGGAATATTATGAAAAAACTCTTTCGCGGCATTGGCTGGATACTAAAATGTATCTGGGGTGTCATTAACTTTTCCCGTAAATTAATACTTAACCTTGTTTTCTTCTCATTTCTTGCAGTCGTGCTCTATATGCTCACTAGTGAAGTAGAGACACCAAGCCTGCCAGCCAAATCCGCTTTGGTGGTCAAAATTTCAGGCCCACTTGTTGAGCAAGCCAGTATTAAAGACCCAACCACCGAGATTTCAAACTCATTATTAGGGAAACCTGAGCGTAAAGAGGTGGTTATCAGTGATCTCATTTCGACATTAAGACACGCTAAAGATGATCCAAATATTACAGGTTTAGTACTTAGCTTAAGTAAAATGCCAAGAACCAGTATAAGTAAACTTTCTTACGTGGCTCAAGCTGTGAACGAGTTTAAAGAATCAGGAAAACCCGTCTATGCCGTGGCGGATAATTACTCACAAAGCCAATATTACCTAGCGAGTTATGCCGATCAAATCTTAATGAATAAAGGCGGTGCAATTTTACTGGAAGGCTATGGTAGTTATCGTCTCTATTATAAGACATTGTTAGATAAGCTTGATGTCACCACCCATGTATTCCGCGTTGGTACTTATAAATCCTTTGTTGAACCATTCATTCGTGACGATATGTCCGCGCCAGCAAAAGAAGCGACATTAAATTGGCTTAATCAACTGTGGCAAAGCTACCTTCAGACCGTAGCAAAAAATCGTAATATTACCCCTGATACTTTATCTCCAGAGGTTGATACTCTACTCAGCAACCTTAAAGAAGCCAATGGTAGCTTTGCCGATATGAGCCTAAAATTGGGTTTGGTCGATCAACTAGCCACTCGAAATGAGATGACAAGCACTCTGGCTAAAGCGTTTGGCTATCAAGATAACCATAGCTTTAAACAAGTCTCTTATTCTCAATATTATGCAGCGATTAAGCCGACATTAATTAAGCCACAGGCAGATAAAATTGCTGTTGTTGCCGTCAGTGGTGCAATTGTTGATGGCCCTACTCAGCAGCCAGGTAATGCAGGTGGTGATACTGTTGCATCACTATTACGACAAGCCCGATTAGATAAAAATGTTAAAGCGGTTATTCTTCGTGTTGATAGCCCAGGGGGCAGTGCCTTCGCTTCTGAGATTATCCGTAATGAAGTAACGGCTCTTCAAGCGGCAGGCAAACCGGTTATTGCTTCGATGTCTAGTGTTGCTGCCTCTGGCGGTTATTGGGTTTCCGTCAGTGCCGATAAGATCATTGCTCAGCCCACAACGATTACCGGTTCAATTGGTATCTTTGGCTTATTTGCAAGTTTTGAAAATATCTTAACTGATGTGGGTGTAACCAGTGACGGTGTAGGTACCACTCCATTTGCAGGTTTGTCCGTGACTCGCGCGCTACCAGAACAAGTCGGTGACGTGATTCAGCTTAGTGTAGAAAATGGTTATCAACGTTTTATTGGTTTAGTGAGTCAATATCGTCACATGTCTTTAGCTGATGCAGATAAAATTGCTCAGGGTCGAGTGTGGACAGGTAAAGATGCTAAACGTTTAGGGTTAGTCGATCAATTAGGAAACTTTGATGATGCTATCACCTCCGCCGCTGCATTAGCAAAAGTTGATACCTATCAAGTTGAATGGATGAAAAAACCATTGACGCCATTAGAAGAGGTAATGCAGGAGTTTAATCAATCTGCGAGTAGCTTTATTGGTCAAAATATTGATATTCAATTACCAAGTATCTTTGCTCCTGCGATCAAAGCAGCATCAAATGAGCATTCATTCTGGCAAAGTTTTAATGATCCAAAAGGGCAATATACACTCTGCTTAAATTGTGTGAATTAGATCCTTACCCCTTCTTTACTTTAGGGATATTTTCACTCTCTCTTAATTTTTTCACCGTGCTTTAATCCAAACGCCTCAGCCCATCATCCAACTGATGGGCTGTTTATTTTAGCACGTAGATATTCACTTCAAGGTTGAACCTACATATTGATTTAAAGCACGATTAGCGCAAAATTTCAGATTAAAGCTTTTATCTATATTTTCCATCTGACAAAAGCGTCGTATACTAGTGACAACTACTATTATAAAGATGCTAAACATGATGGAAAAGAAATCTATTTACATCGCCTACACTGGCGGTACTATCGGTATGGTCAAATCAGATCACGGTTATATTCCTAAGTCAGGGTTTATGCCTAATCAATTGGCGATTATGCCTGAGTTCCATCGTCCAGAAATGCCCTCTTTTACCATCCATGAGTATGACCCTTTAATTGACTCTTCAGATATGACGCCTCTTGATTGGCAACGTATCGCCGATGATATTAAAGCTAATTATGATAAGTATGATGCCTTTGTCATTTTGCACGGTACAGACACCATGGCATATACCGCATCTGCACTCTCATTCATGTTTGAGAATCTAGATAAGCCAATTATTGTCACAGGCTCACAGATCCCGATTGCTGAATTACGTTCCGATGGTCAAAGTAACCTATTAAATTCACTTCACATTGCGGCAAATTATCCCATTAATGAAGTTACTCTTTTCTTCAATAATAAGTTAATCCGTGGTAATCGTAGCACCAAAGCTCATGCTGATGGTTTTGATGCCTTTATCTCTCCAAATATCCCACCACTTTTAGAGGCTGGGATCAGCATCAAAGTCAATGATATTGAGTTAGACAAAAAACCAGAAGGTCACTATCAGGTTCATCGCATTACCCCACAACCGATAGGAATCGTAATGCTCTACCCTGGGATATCGCCAGATGTCATTCGTAATGTGCTTAGACAACCGGTTAATGGTTTAATTTTACTCACTTTTGGTGTCGGTAATGCACCTCAAAATAGAGATATTTTGGATGAACTCTACGCAGCTCATCAACGTGGCGTAGTCGTGGTTAATTTGACTCAGTGCTTCTCGGGTAAAGTCGATATGGATGGTTATGCTACGGGTGCTGCCCTAGCAGATGCAGGCGTTTTAAGTGGTTTAGATATGACGCCAGAAGCAGCTCTGGCTAAGTTACACTATTTATTGAGCCAAGAGCTTCCCATTGAAACAGTTCGTGAGATGATGAAACAGGACTTACGTGGTGAACTTTCACTGTAATTTATAACTAATTCATCCCTATACCTAAAGTAATTGGCGTTGCTAGTCGGCGGCAAGTGAGTGAGGCCCCATGAGTCTAGGTTTTCTATATGATAGGGGCGAATGAATATAACCAACAACCTAGTAACTTCAAGTAAGAGGGGGATAAAAAAGAAAAAGAGCGTAAAATAATAATAGTTATTATCTTGCCGCTCTTTTTTTGGATACTGATTTTTTTAGATAATCACAGAAGTGAACAATCAACTACACTTTGACACGTACAATATCTTCTTCTTTTTGGCTAAACTGCTGCACCAATTCACGCTTTGATTTCAGCACCATCTCCCCACCTTTAGCGATAGACAAATGCTGAGGATCAACATTATTTCTTGATTGATAAAGCATTACACCTTGCATACAAGCATCTATCTGCTCTTTCGTTAATTTTTCACCGGTTGGCCACTTGCCAATTTCAACGGCTAGTTGCAAAGCTTGGTACACTTCAGGTGTCATTGAACGACACAATTTTTCAATATCCATATCATGAGATCCTTGTTATTTATTTTATATCATCTTGTTTAGGAAGAAAATTCAGCGAAATAGAGTTAACACAAAAACGCTCTCCCGTTGTCTCTTGGGGGCCATCAGGGAAAATATGCCCTATATGACTATCACAATTAGAGCAACGTACTTCAATACGTCGCATACCATGACTATTATCTTCTAAGTAACGCATCGCTTCTGTAGAGATCGGCGCATCAAAACTTGGCCAGCCACAACCTGAATCAAATTTTGCATCAGATTTAAACAGAGGTTGCTGACAACAAGTGCAGTTATAAGTACCTTGCTTACTATTATGAAGTAGTTTACCAGAATAAGGGGCTTCGGTACCTTGTAAGCGACAAACTCTGTACTCTTCTTCCGTTAATTGCTCTTTCCACTGTTGCTCGCTGTTTTTATTCATTCTAACTCTTCTTTATTTATAATTAACATCTATCTGATTGACTTGAACATGAATAATGAGATCAATGATTTCAGATATTTATATAAGTATTATAATATAATTTTAAATATTCTTTATATGCATATAATTTAGCCTAGCATGTACTATATTATATACTTCGTTAATAAAAAATTAGACTTATTGAATAATCAGTCTAATCTAAAAATGATTTAAATTTGCTTATATATTGAGCTTAAAATGTAATGTGTAACTAAAATTCATGTTTTTTTTGACATTACGCAACTAAATAACCAATTTAGCTTGCAGAAAGCGTCAATATTTTGTAATTTTACACCAGTTTCATTTAATCAAATATTAAATTGTGGAGCAACATCATGACTATTAAAGTAGGTATTAACGGTTTTGGCCGTATTGGACGTTTCGTTTTCCGTGCAGCACAAGAGCGTAACGACATCGAAGTTGTTGGTATCAACGACCTTATCGACGTTGAATACATGGCTTATATGCTTAAGTATGACTCAACTCACGGTCGTTTCAACGGAACTGTTGAAGTTCAAGACGGTAACCTAATCGTTAATGGCAAAACTGTACGCGTTACAGCTGAGCGCAACCCAGAAGATCTTAAGTGGGATGCTATCAATGCTGACGTAGTTGCAGAAGCTACTGGCCTATTCCTAACAGATGAGACTGCTCGTAAGCACATCACTGCTGGTGCTAAGAAAGTTGTTCTTACTGGTCCTTCAAAAGATGCAACTCCTATGATCGTTATGGGCGTTAACCAAGACACTTACGCTGGTCAAGATATCGTTTCTAACGCTTCTTGTACTACTAACTGTCTAGCGCCTATCGCTAAAGTACTTAACGACAACTTCGGTATCGTTTCTGGTCTTATGACTACAGTACACGCGACTACAGCAACTCAAAAAACTGTAGATGGTCCTTCAGCTAAAGACTGGCGTGGCGGTCGTGGTGCTTCTCAGAACATCATCCCATCATCAACTGGTGCTGCTAAAGCTGTAGGTGTTGTACTTCCTGAGCTAAACGGCAAACTAACTGGTATGGCTTTCCGCGTACCTACTGCTAACGTTTCTGTAGTTGACCTAACAGTTAACCTTGAAAAAGGTGCTTCTTACGAAGCTATCTGTGCAGTAATGAAAGAAGCTTCTGAAGGCGCTCTTAAAGGTGTTCTTGGTTATACTGAAGATCAAGTTGTATCTCAAGACTTCATCGGCGAAACTCAAACTTCTGTATTTGATGCAAAAGCGGGTATCGCACTAACTGATAACTTCGTTAAAGTTGTATCTTGGTACGACAACGAAATCGGTTACTCAAACAAAGTTCTTGACCTAATCGCTCACATCTCTAAGTAATTTTTACTTAGTTAAGTGATATGAAAGGCGGCTAATTAGCTGCCTTTTTTTATACCTACAATACACTGATTCATTAAGTCTCCCACCTATTTTTATCTTTTTAATGACTTTGGAGCTCAGCACTATGGATATTTTTTCTCTGCCTACCCTGACCTATCTTTCAGATAATGTCACTATTTGCCAACTAAATGACATTAAAGTTGTTCGCGTTAACCATCCGTTAGCTCAAGCAGCAATCTCTCTTCATGGTGGTCACCTCATCGCTTATAAACCAACAGATCAAAATGATATTATCTGGTTAAGCGAAAAAGCAGATCTAGATAGCCAACACGCAATTCGTGGTGGTATTCCAGTTTGTTGGCCTTGGTTTGGTAAGGTAGCAACCCCTTCTCATGGTTTTGCTCGTAACACTGAATGGAAATTAAACCAGCATCGTGAAAATGAAGAAGGGGTAATCATCAGCCTTACTTTAGAAAGTAACGATGAGACACTCGCGATTTGGCCACATCAATTTAGTAATGAACTGCAATTTGAGATCGGATCAAAATTGAACGTCTCTTTAATCACTAAAAATACCGATGAAACCCCTTGGTCTTTTAGTGGTGCATTGCACAGCTATTTTAATATTAGTGATATTAGCCAAATTTCGATTACCGATATGGGACAAACATACCAAGACAGTACTCAAAACGGTAAATCGATGACCGGAGATACAGAACTCACATTTGATGGTGAAGTTGACCGTGTTTACAGTAACCCAGCAGAAATCGTCAATATTCATGATGTAAATCGTACGATTGCAGTGAAAAATAGTGGTTCAAATAGCGCGGTAATTTGGAATCCGTGGAAAGATCTTAGCCATTCGATGGCCGATATGGCTGATGATAGCTACCAAACGATGGTCTGCGTTGAAGCAACAGTAAGTAGCGAATCTCCGATTGAGCTAGCACCGCAACAGACTCATATCTTATCAACCGAGATTTCAATCAAGTAATCTCTAATTAAAATGTTAAAAAGTTAAAAAGTTAAAAAGCCACTGAAGTTTTATTTCTTTGATGAATGAAATAAAGATTTAGCGGCTTTTTGTTTATCTTCTCTTTTTTCGTTATCTATCAAAATTAAAAAGAGTAAGTTAAACCAAGGTATCCCGTATACGCGGTTGATTTTGTCACCATTGGACTATCAGCAATTTCTGAGTCTAAATTGGTATAACGGACTCCCCCATTAAACGAACCCGTTCACCTAACATAATGTAGCTGTTCAAACTGATAAAAAATTGCCCTGATGATCCTGGAGAGTAAGAATCAAAGCCACTTTTTTCTGATTCAGAATCTGAAATCCCATAATAACGCGCGTTTAAATCATCATTATTATAAGAGTAACCAATCTCTGGTGTGACTCCCCAAAACCCGTGATAGATAGAATATTTCCACCCAACTTGGCCATAAACACCATTATTGAGACCAGAAAGATCAATCCCTCCCCCTAACTCAATGGTTCCTAGTTCAATTTGGTTATAGCGAATGCGTTGTTGATAATTGAGATAACCTAATCCTGAAGCATCACGCTTATCGAGTTTTTTCATCATCTCATTATCACTATCATCGGGATCGAAACGACGAGGATCATAAATGGCCCCAAGAGTTAAATTGTATCGACTCTCTCGAGGGAAGATTCGATAGCCCGCAACCAGTCCCCGTAAGAAGAAGTGCTCACCTTCGTAGCCAACCGCAGGCACAACTAAAACCGCATTATCCGTATCTCGATAAGGACCTGGAGAAAACGCAGCTAAAACACCCAATGACCACTTTCGTGGCACATAATTTCCCTTAGTTGCAGAGGTATAGCCGTCGACATCTAAATTATTCTTCTCTTGAGGCTCAGAGCTCTCTCCTGTAGAGAGTGGTGGGTCTTCATTCGCGCTAACAGGCAGAGTAACTTGAGTGATAAATAATAACGATAAGAACGTTACCACTATTTTGCTGATCTTTTCCATGTCTTCCCCATTATGAAATAGCAAGCAGATAAGAATATATTCCCTCTTTACATTATTAGCCAAGTTATTTTTTTTATCCTGCTTGATCGGCTAATTAATTGGGATTGCACGATTTTTTTTGTATTTTTTTTAAGCAAAGTTCAAAAAACGTTCAAAAGTATGCCTAGACTATATTTGATAAAGAGATGTATCTCACAAGTCACAAAAAACATATTGACTGAATCAGAAATAGACTGCTCGACATAATAATTGTGGTTCTTTGATCGAGGCATAGATTCAGTAATCTTTAATTAAGGAGAGTAAAGCTATGAGTATTTTTGATTCCTATCGTCAACGTTATGAAGAAGGCAAGGACGAAGAACTATCTATTCAGGAATTTCTAGAGTTATGTCGTGATGATCGTAGTGCCTATGCTAACTCTGCCGAACGCCTGTTAATGGCTATCGGTGAACCTGAAATGATTGATACTGCACAAGACCCTCAATTAAGTCGCCTATTCTCAAACCGTGTTATTTCTCGTTATGAAACATTCAAAGATTTCTACGGGATGGAAGAAGCGATCGAACAAATTGTCTCTTACCTAAAGCATGCTGCTCAAGGGTTAGAAGAACGCAAACAGATTCTTTATTTATTGGGTCCAGTCGGCGGCGGTAAGTCATCATTAGCTGAGAAATTA
Source organism: Vibrio sp. SS-MA-C1-2 (assembly GCF_021513135.1). Classification (NCBI taxonomy): domain Bacteria; kingdom Pseudomonadati; phylum Pseudomonadota; class Gammaproteobacteria; order Vibrionales; family Vibrionaceae; genus Vibrio; species Vibrio sp. SS-MA-C1-2. The sequence goes on along the minus strand of NZ_CP090981.1, from coordinate 1,255,677 downwards.
AAAAGTTTAATGCAGCAAAAACCAGTCTATATTCTGACAGCAAATGGTGTCCGGAGTCCGGTTAATGACCACCCTTTCTGTCTTTTTGATGTTAATGAAGATGGGCGCCTCCTTGAAGAGGAGTATGCAATACCAAACCGTTATGTTCGCTCAATTATGTCGCCATGGGCTGCAAAACGCCTAAAAGAATTTGGTGGTGACATCACACAATTTAAAGTAGTAAAAGTTCGTCCTTCTATTTTAGATCAGTTAGCAATCGCCAAAACTGAGCCAGGAGATGAGAACAATCAAGATATCTCAGCATTGGTTGGTAAAGTCGATATTCGTCAGTTAGAACATTTCTCTCAAGATGATCCTGATGCTTATAGCTATTCAGGTGCATTATGTCGAGCAAACCAAGGCTTGATGGAGTTTGTAGAGATGTTTAAAGCACCGATTAAGGTATTACATCCCCTACTAACAGCAACTCAGGAAGGCAACTATAACGGTACAGAAGGGCTTTCTGCACTACCTTATGACGGTATGATTTTAGCTCACTCTAATGAATCTGAGTGGCAGACATTCCGAAATAATAAAAACAATGAAGCGTTTTTAGACCGTGTTTACATTGTTAAAGTCCCTTACTGTCTACGTGTTTCTGAAGAAGTTAAAATCTACGAGAAACTGGTTCAAAGCAGTGAATTAGCCAATGCGCCTTGTTCACCAAGTACACTTGAAACCTTGGCACAATTTGCCATTTTATCGCGCCTAAAAGAGCCTGAAAACTCAAATCTATTCTCTAAAATGCGTGTTTATGACGGTGAAACATTAAAAGATACCGATCCAAAAGCGAAATCTTATCAAGAGTATCGTGATTATGCCGGTGTTGATGAAGGAATGAACGGTCTTTCAACGCGTTTTGCATTTAAGATTTTATCTCGTGTTTATAACTTCGACCATGCAGAAGTGGCCGCAAACCCAGTTCACCTATTCTTTGTTCTTGAACAACAGATTGAGCGTGAACAATTTCCACAAGAAATTGCAGAGAAATACCTAGAATTCTTAAAAGGTTACCTTGTACCTAAATATGTGGAATTCATTGGTAAAGAGATCCAAACCGCTTATTTAGAGTCTTACTCTGAATATGGTCAAAACATCTTTGATCGTTATGTTATGTACGCTGATTTCTGGATTCAAGATCAAGAGTATCGTGATCCTGAAACAGGCCAACTATTTGATCGCAGTGCACTAAATAGTGAGCTAGAGAAGATCGAAAAACCAGCGGGGATCAGTAATCCAAAAGATTTCCGTAACGAAATCGTTAACTTTGTTCTTCGAGCAAAAGCCAATAATTCTGGCAGAAATCCAAACTGGACCAGCTACGAGAAACTTCGCACCGTTATTGAGAAGAAGATGTTCTCAAATACCGAAGAACTATTGCCAGTTATCTCGTTTAACGGTAAGACCTCAACGGATGAACAGAAGAAGCATGACGACTTTGTCGCTCGTATGATGGAGAAAGGCTATACCCAGAAGCAAGTTCGTCTACTATCTGAATGGTATTTACGAGTGCGCAAATCTTCTTAATCAATCATAGGTCTCTGTGCCTAAATAGTTGAAGTTGCTAGTAAGCGAAATAACGCCAACAACCTAGCAACTTCAGTAAGAAAGATACAAGAAGAGTTGGTAAACCTTAATTAACGAATATACGAGGGCATATGGCGCATTTTATCGATCGCCGGCTCAATGGGAAAAATAAAAGTACTGTCAATCGACAGCGTTTTTTACGACGTCATAAGCAAAAGATTAAAGAATCGATTGCGGATGCCGTCAATAAACGCTCGATTACCGACATTGAGAGTGGAGAGGATATCTCTATTCCATCCCATGACATTATAGAGCCGAGTATTTATCAAGGGAAAGGGGGGATCGTCACATGGTTCACCCCGGTAATGACCAATTTACCGCAGGAGATCGTATTGAACGTCCACCGAGCGGCGGTGAAGGTGGTGAAGGTCAAGGTGATGGCGATGCCAGCCAAGATGGTGAAGGTAACGATGAGTTCACTTTCCAGATATCGAAAGAAGAATACCTCGATATGCTATTTGAAGATTTAGAACTTCCTAATATGGAGAAAAATCAACAAAATAGACTAGTCGAGTATCAGACATTTCGTTCTGGATTTAAGTCTAGTGGCGTACCATCGAATATTTCTATCGTTCGTTCTCTACAAAACTCTGTGGCACGTCGAACGGCAATGACCGCAGGAAAAAAACGTCAGTTACATGAGTTAGAAGAAGAGTTAGAACGCTTACAAAATAGCGAACCCGCTCTATTACTAGAAGAAGAGAAGATCAAGAAAGAGATTTTAGCACTACGTAAGAAAATTAGTGCGACCCCTTTTATTGATACCTTCGATCTTCAGTTTAAAAATTATGATAAACGTGCGATACCAAGTAGTCAGGCTGTCATGTTCTGTCTAATGGATGTTTCAGGTTCGATGGATCAGGCGACCAAAGATCTAGCAAAACGCTTTTATGTTCTGCTCTATCTTTTCTTATCACGTAAATATAAAAATATTGATGTGGTATTTATTCGTCACCATACCCAAGCAAAAGAGGTCAATGAGCAGGAGTTTTTCTACTCTCAAGAGACTGGAGGCACCATTGTGTCGAGTGCATTAAAACTAATGGATGAGATTATCAAAAAACGATACTCACCCACAGAGTGGAATATCTATGCAGCTCAAGCTTCCGATGGTGATAACTGGGCAGATGATTCTCCGACCTGTAAAGCGATACTGGAAAAAGAAATTTTACCGGCTTGTCGTTATTACACTTATATCGAAATCACACGCCGAGCACACCAAACATTGTGGCGAGAATATCAAGAGTTAACCAAGAGTCATCACAACTTTGCGATTGAGAATATCCATAGTGTTGATGACATTGTTCCGGTATTCCGAGAACTATTCAAACAGCAGATAATGCAATAATAGTCAATGAAATGAGGGAGGTATCGATGGCTACAGCAACAAAAACCAAGCGTCTTAGCGATGGGCCTGATTGGACATTCGATCTATTAGAGCAATATCACACTGAGATAAAACGAATTGCGGAAGGGTATCGTTTAGATACCTACCCAAATCAGATTGAAATAATCACTGCCGAACAGATGATGGATGCTTACTCAAGTGTCGGTATGCCCATTAATTATAGTCACTGGTCTTTTGGTAAGAAATTTATCGAAACTGAGCGTAACTATAAGCATGGTAATATGGGGCTTGCATATGAGATCGTGATCAACTCAGATCCTTGTATCTCCTACTTAATGGAAGAAAATACCATCACAATGCAAGCATTAGTTATTGCTCATGCTTGTTATGGTCATAACTCATTCTTTAAAGGAAATTACCTATTTAGAACGTGGACTGATGCCAGCTCAATTATCGATTATCTTCTATTTGCTAAGAAATACATTAGTGATTGTGAAGAGAAGTACGGTATTGATGAGGTTGAACCGTTATTAGACTCGTGTCATGCCTTAATGAATTATGGGGTTGATCGGTATAAACGGCCACAAAAGATCTCAATTCAAGAAGAGATAGCGCGTCAGAAAAGCCGAGAAGATTATCTTCAAACGCAAGTCAATGCTCTATGGCGCACAATTCCTACCCGCGAAGAGAATATGCAGAAAGCTGAAGCTCGTTTTCCATCAGAGCCTCATGAAAACATTCTCTACTTTATTGAGAAGCATGCACCTCTATTAGAACCTTGGCAACGAGAGATCATCCGTATCGTTCGTAAAGTGAGTCAATATTTCTATCCGCAAAAACAGACTCAAGTGATGAATGAAGGCTGGGCAACATTTTGGCACTATACCATCATGAATCATCTCTATAGTGATGGCTTAGTGACTGAGAGCTTTATTATGGAGTTCTTACACAGCCATACCAATGTTGTCGCGCAGCCTGCTTACAATAGTCCTTATTATAGTGGAATAAATCCTTATGCTTTAGGGTTTGCTATGTTCCAAGATATTCGTCGTATTTGTGAAAACCCAACAGAAGAAGATCGTCGATGGTTCCCTGAATTTGCGGGATCAGATTGGCTTGAAACCGTTCACTTTGCGATGGAAAACTTTAAGGATGAAAGCTTTATTAGTCAATACCTATCACCAAAAGTGATGCGAGACCTAAAACTGTTTGCCGTTCATGATGATGAGCGAAATAACTTTGTTGAAATTGATGCAATTCACAATGATGAAGGGTATCGTCAAATTAGAGAGCGACTATCCGCGCAGTATAACTTAAGTAATTTAGAACCAAATATTCAAGTTTGGAATGTTGATATTAAAGGGGATCGCTCAATGGTGTTACGTCATGTTCCTCATAATCGTATTCCACTTGCAGATAGCTACCATGAAGTGTTAAAACATTTGCATCGCTTATGGGGATTTGAAATTCAATTAGAGGAAGAGATGCCAAGCGGTAAAACGCAAATTATTGGTAACTGTCCACCTCGAACTTCATCTTAATATCTGGCTTAATCAAGCATAAAAAAAGAGAGGCTAACACCTCTCTTTTTTTGAATAGTCACGAATATCAATTAATCTTCATCAAGAATATATTTGGTAATCTGTTCTTTATTTTCATCCCAAATCACCGCACTAGCACGACCATATTGTCGAAGCAGTGCTGGTACATTAGTAAAGTCATTGTTATTACATAATGTCGCCATATCACGATAAAATTGCATCGCTAGCTTTCTAGCTTCAGGTAACATGAAGTAGTAACTACCAATACGGGAATAAATTTTACGCATTCCATTAATTGTTAAAACATACACTTTATTACCAGAATTAAATGCTAACCCTTGGAATAGTAGATAATCATAATAGTTAAATGCTTTTGCTAAACAGATTTTTTCACAAAGCTCAGGATTGTCCTTATACTGCTCAGTGATCTTCTTAACTTCTTGTAATAAATCAAGCTTCTCTGGACGCTGTTGAATAAAGTCAGAAAATGAGGAACTTGCTGTTAATTCTTCACATGCTGAAATCACATCATTAATTGTTATTGCAGCATCTTCTGAGTGACGCTGAATCGCATGACGCATATAGATAGAGCTAATGTCTGTTCTTGCCACTAACAGATCTTCAAGTACCGAGGTAACATCTTGCCCCTTTAACGTAATCAAAGTATCTAAGATATTTAACCCAGAAGTATGCATAAAATCATTCACACGAGTCGGTTTACCATGTTGAATAGTTAACCAACCATCTCTGGATAGACGCTGTAACACCTCACGCAAAGTCGTACGTGTGACGCCAATAAGCTCTGAAAGTTCACGCTCTGCTGGCAAAATTGAGCCTTGAGGGAAATGGTCATTCCAAATACTTTCAATAATATACTTTTCTGCAAAGGTAGCAGGGCTGTTCGCCTTTATAACCATGATAATCAACTTCCACGTTAGGTGTTTTTCTCTATATCTTTACTGATCATACCACTTCTAAGAATAACAGAGAACCCATGATTATTAACAATATAAATATCCCCTCATTTATTGATTGATAATTAATCATAATTCTTTGATCATAAACAACAATAATAATAATTTAATCTTTTAATTATTAATAAATACATAGATAATGTAAATAAAGGTTTCATAAAATAAGCCAGAGTGGCAAAGGTTATTACTTTTATCGTTAAAGTTTTAAATCTAAAACCCGAAAATTTTACTTATTTTTCTAAATACTTGGAGAGTTATGCATCATGTATCGCTAGGGAGAGCATTTATCAAGAATTTTCTTGGTAAAGCCCCAGATTGGTATAAAATCGCTATTGTTGCTTTTTTAATTATCAATCCAATCGTATTCTTTTTTATCAATCCTTTTGTTGCTGGTTGGTTACTGGTTGCTGAGTTTATCTTTACTTTAGCGATGGCGCTAAAATGTTACCCTCTCCAACCAGGCGGTTTATTAGCGATTGAAGCCGTTGCCATTGGAATGACAAGTGCAGAGCATGTAAAGCATGAGTTATCGGCAAATATAGAGGTGTTGCTACTGTTGATCTTTATGGTGGCTGGCATCTACTTTATGAAACAACTGCTGCTGTTTATCTTCACTAAGTTACTTATCAATATCCGCTCAAAAACTTGGCTTTCTCTGGCATTCTGTTTCTCTGCTGCTTTCTTATCTGCATTTTTAGATGCATTAACTGTGATTGCGGTAGTTATCAGCGTCGCAGTAGGCTTCTATAGTATTTATCATAAAGTCGCTTCAAATAGTCATGGTAATAATCATGACTACACCAGTGATAAAGACATTAAGCAGATCAGTAAAGATGATTTAGAGGATTATCGCGCATTTCTTCGTAGTTTAATGATGCATGCTGCTATCGGTACCGCGCTTGGTGGGGTGATGACCATGGTGGGTGAACCGCAAAACTTAATTATTGCAGAACAAGCGCACTGGTTTTTTATTGAATTTATGCTGCGAATGTTGCCTGTTACTTTACCCGTACTTATCTGTGGCCTATTAACTTGTGTGGTTGTCGAGAAGTTTAAGATCTTTGGTTATGGAGCAAAACTACCGCAGAATGTACGTAAGATCTTAGTCGATTTTGATGAAAATGAAACAAAGCGCAGAACTAATCTTGATTACGCTAAATTGATCGTGCAAATCATTATTGGGATCTGGTTGATTATCGCATTAGCATTACATTTAGCGGCGGTCGGTTTAGTGGGCTTATCGGTCATTGTTTTAGCCACGTCATTGACGGGAATTACCGAAGAGCACGCACTGGGTAAAGCATTTGAAGAAGCATTACCATTTACCGCCTTATTAGCTGTTTTCTTTTCAATTGTTGCGGTGATAATTGATCTCCAACTGTTTGCTCCGATTATCGACTGGGTGTTGCATATGGAAGGAACCAGCCAATTAACCATGTTCTACATCGCTAATGGTCTGCTTTCGATGATTTCAGATAATGTCTTTGTCGGCACGGTTTATATCAATGAAGTAAAAGCGGCATTACAGCATGGCGTAATCACCGCGAATCAATTTGATCTGCTCGCCGTTGCCATAAATACTGGAACGAATCTTCCATCGGTGGCGACACCCAATGGTCAAGCCGCATTCCTATTTATGCTAACTTCAGCAATTGCACCGCTTATTCGTCTCTCTTATGGAAGAATGGTCTGGATGGCATTGCCGTACACCCTCGTTTTAACGGTTGTTGGCCTGCTTGGTATCCAACTGTTTTTAGTACCAGCCACCGAGTTAATGTATCACTGGGGCTGGTTATCTCACGCTTCAGAAGTGATTCAGCATGCCGCTCCTGTGGTAACCGGTCACTAATAACTTAACAAGGCCGTGCACTTAATTAAAAAGTAGTTGATAATAATCATAAATAATGAAAAGTCTCCTTTATCGGGGACTTTTTCACGATATACTACTGGTTTTACAAGTGTGTTCTCTTCTTTGAGGCCGATCCAACATCAACTAATCAAATGGAATTTAGTCATGGCTATTTTGTATTACTTTAACACTCTTTCAAAAGGCCGTGCCGCATGGCTTCTGCTTTCTTTAACAGCTCTATTTTGCGAGTTATCTGCCCTTTTCTTCCAACATATTTTAAAACTTGATCCTTGTGTTATGTGTATCTATGAGCGTGTCGCAATGGCTGGGCTTATTTTTAGTGGCTTAATTGGTGCAATAGCTCCTTACTGGACTCGTTTTCCAGCTTTAATACTTTGGCTAGTCAGCTCAATTTGGGGCGCTCAACTGGCGTGGGAGCATGTGGGCTATCAGTTTGATCCATCACCATTTAATACCTGTGATATGTTCGTCACCTTCCCAGATTGGCTACCATTGAATCAATGGATGCCTAATATTTTTGAAGCAACAGGAAGCTGTAGTGATATTGTTTGGAATTTTGTTGGTTTATCTATGCCACAATGGTTACAGATCATCTTTTCAGTGTTTATTATTGCTGCAATTATCGTAACAATTTCACAGTTAACCTCTCGTCATTCGCAAAAATAACAAGAAAGCCCGTTCGTTTTCATCCACTGACTTTTTTAGTTAGCGAGATCTAAATTAACGGGCTTTATACCCTTCACACTGAAGAGGCTAGGCCTATACATAAAGAAAGGTGAGACAGCTTTAGCTCACTTTCCACCAGCTAGCAACGCCAATTATTTTAGGTATATTTGAGTGGAGATATAAGGAATTATTTACCACAGCACTGTTTGAACTTCTTACCACTACCACAAGGACAGGGATCGTTACGACCAATCTCTTTATAAGGATTAACGCTTTGTGCTTGAGCTGAACCAATAATTAACTCATCCGCAGCTTGTGCAACTTCATTAAGCATCATAGGGAGCTGCTGATAGAGTGTCGATAACTCAGGATAAGCAAACTCTGCGGCTTCCATTTGAGCAATCGTCCCCTCTTCATCCCACCACAACATAATTGTCATCATTAATGCCGATAGCATATTGGTCGTGCCATCACTGACGGATTTTTCATGCCACTCTGGCTCAACAAAAGGCCATACTAAGAGGAACCCTTCTGCAAACTCATTATGTTGAACTTCTAAAACCTCATTCAATGCTAACTCAGCAGGAAGCTGATACTCACCGACTTTTAATGCTTCATATTGAGCTTGAAGATGATCGATGATCGCACGATTTAGTTCTGGCGAAAGGCTCTCAGCCCCCTCAGTTAGCGCTGGTAGCCAAAGTTCTGGAACTAAAGGTGTTGGTGAGCAGTTTGCTGCTAATAACGCACCTTCTAGCTGAATGGCACTACACCCTTGCCATTGCTCTGGAAATTGATTAAACAAATTCATCTTTACTACTCCAAATGACTCTTACACTATTTATTTTTGCTCGTTAACTGTCTATACCTAAAATAATTGGCGTTGCTAGTAGGCGGCAAGTGAGAGGGGCCCCATGAGTATAGGTGTACTATATGATTAGGGCGAATAAGCGTAGCCAACAACCTAGCGACTTCAAGTATGAAGAGTATATCTAGTTAAAGCGAATGAACCTTGCCATTTTAGCTTTTTTTGCTCGTAACTACTATTGTATCCACTATACCCAAAATAATTGGAGTTGCTAGTAGGCGGCCAATGAGTGAGGCCCCATGAGTATAGGTGTACTATATGATTAGGGCGAACGAATGCAGCCAACAACCTAGCGACTTCAAGGATGAAGGGTATAAACCTTATTTAAACCTCTCACCTTTTTATTTTTCAGATCAAAACGAGAGAAGATTAATCAATGAAATAATCGTGACAATCTTTCTATTACTCACTAGAATCGCAGCTACTTTTTAGCCCCAATTGATTAATAACGGTAATATAGATAAATGCGAGTAATATTAGGTCCAATGGAGGGAGTGATTGACGCTTTAATGCGTGAACTTCTCACTGAGATAAATGACTATGATCTCTGCGTCACTGAATTTATCAGAATCGTTGATCAACGTCTGCCAACTCGAGTATTTAAACGCTTTTGCCCTGAATTAGATCATCACTGTCTGACCCCTTCAGGCACGCCAGTCCGTATTCAATTGTTAGGTCAAGATCCCATCTGGATGGCTGAGAATGCAGTTAAAGCATTGGAACTTGGATCTCATGGTATTGACCTTAACTTTGGTTGCCCGGCTAAAACCGTGAATAAAAATCGGGGCGGTGCCGCTCTACTTAAGGATCCTGAAGCGATCTATAACGTCATTCATTCAGCGAGAGAAGCCATTGGTAAAGAAGCGACGTTGAGCGCGAAAGTCCGCTTAGGTTGGGATGACCCCGCAGATGCTGAAGAGATATATGATGCAGTTGCCAATGCAGGTGCGTCTGAGATAGTTGTTCATGCTCGAACTAAGGAAGATGGCTACAAAGCCGAGAAAATTAAATGGGAGCGTCTTGGAGAGCTAAATAAAAACCAGCGTTTACCTTTAATCGCCAATGGTGAGATTTGGAACTATCAAGATGGCCAAAAATGCCAACAAATGACCAATTCTGAAGATTTAATGATCTGCCGTGGTGCCCTTGCAACGCCGAATCTAGGCAATGTAGTTAAAAATAATCAACCACCAATGAGTTGGTCTGAGCTGCTTGAATTGCTTGATAAGTATTCACAATATGAGCTTGCAGGCTATAAGAGCCTCTATTTCCCAAATCGCTTGAAACAGTGGTTATCTTACCTAAAACGTAGCTATCCAGAAGCTCATACGCTATTTTCCGATATTCGACGCTTAACGACTCAAGAAGCGATACTGCCAATTTTACAGCAGCATCGAGAGAAAAATAGCGATATCTAATTACTTTTTAATTAAATATTACTTATTCGGGTGGTTGATGATGTGATTTTCCCAATCAATCACCTCAATTTCATACACTGCTTTATTGCGGACAGACATACCTGCCGCATGCATCGCAGATTTTGAACCCGTGATCAGAGGGTGCCACTCAGGAAGCTCGCTACCCTCAGCAAGTAGACGGTAAGCACAGGTTTCAGGCAACCAGACAAATTCATCGATCTTATCTCGTGTTAGCTTTAAACACTCTTCTCCAGACTCAAAACGGTTAGGATAATCTTTGCATGAACAGGTTTTTAAATTGAGTAGGCTACAAGCAACATTGGTATAATAGATTTGATCGGTATCATCATCGATTAACTTATGAAGGCAGCACTTTCCACAGCCATCACAAAGGGATTCCCATTCAGAATCTGTCATTTGCTCTAAAGATTTTTGTTGCCAGAAAGGTGTGGTCATTGACGTGCTCTCATGAATTAACGTGTTCAAAGCGCCGTTATAACCATGATAGAGCAAAAGTGCAAGTGTAATTTATCAAGAAAGGTCACTCCTGCACTGATGTGGATTGCATTTCGTCGTTAGAATTTACTCAGGTGTATGCTCTGGACGACTAGTCAGGATTGAAATCATTGTTTGTGCATGTTCTGCTGCATCAATACCTAAATTAGTTAGATAACCGCCATCCTTTTCTGTCACTAGCCCTTTTTCAAAAAGACTCTCAACCGCTGCAACCATCTCTGGAGATGCGCTACTTCCAACTTTCAAACCTTGCTGACTATTATTGATATCAAACTTGATAAGAAGATTTAATTCGTCAATCATTTTATTGTTAAATGGCATCACATGTTCTCCGATTTATAGATTAACTTTAGCCTATCCCTATTTGGTTAGAAGTACAAATAGAAACATTGCGCCAGATAACAAAAAGCCGCTAAAGTTAGCGGCTTTGGTTATTATATCAGCACTCGCGACCTTGATTGGTCAATAAGTGATTAGCTATTTTCAATACCGACGATTAACCATGGTGCATTTGGCGCCAACAAATCACGCTCAAGATGCCAGATATCTTTAATACCTTCTTCCACTTTTTCTACCGTATCACGGTAACGACCAGAGAATTGGATACTCACTTGAGCAATACTTGTATCATGTTCAGCACGAACAAGCTCAGCATCAACAAACATCACTTCTGTATGTTGTTCACCTTCTAAGCTTTGACGCTCCTCTTTAAGGGCTGCAAATAGCTCAGGAGAGACATATTCTTGAATCGTATCAATCTGGTTAAAGTTCCATGCTCCTTGGATAATACGGTAATGTTCACGGGAACCATTAAGGAAAGCCGTTAGATCAAAACCAGGAGGCAGATTAAATGGAACATCACTGGCTGGTTGACCAAAGCCAGCTGAATTATTTTGTTGACCAAAACCGCCAGATGGCTGGTTAAAGTCGGCGTCTTTAGTATTGTTAAAGTCAGGCTGTTTGTATTGTTGCTGATTGCCGTGAGCGTATGCCTGCTTCTGTTGTCGCATTGAATCAAATTTCGCTCGATTCAGGTGCTTAAATAGTTTGAATAAAGCAAATGCAATTAGACCAAAGATCAGAATGTCCATGAATTGAATGCCATCAAACGCACCACCAAACATAGCAGCTAATAAGCTACCTGCCAGTAGACCGCCTAATAGACCACCGATTAACCCTTTCTTACTACTTGCTGGTTTCTGGGTTTTGCCATTTAAGCTTGACGTATTAGTCGTTTTAGCTGCTGGCGCAGGAGCTGTTTTAAAGCTCTTACCAAAAGACTTACCACCACCAAACTTTTTTGCATCTGCATGAGGAGTCGTCACAAAGACCAATGCCATAACGACGGTAAAGAGTGTAAGGAAACGCTTCATTAATTTTTAGCCCTGTAGTTAATATTTACACCTTAGATGCTAGTATCCTCAGCTCTAAAGTCAATTGTTTGCTTATTGTTAAATTGTAACTATATATTTTCTTTTTAAATATCACATTGCTGCGACAACCATTACTATTCACTTTCCTGACTAAAAAGCAATTTTTTCATTGGTAACTGTTAACCATCCAGCATATTATCTATTTTATTACACCTATTTCCTTACCCAGCTATCTTTTTTGAATAGGTACATTTTTCCCTTTAAGATGAAGGAATTTTATTATGAATAATGATAATCAGACTCACAGTCGAATTATTGGTTATCTTCTTTGGATTTTTGGTTTTACTGGCGCTCATCGTTTCTACTTCGGTAAACCAATAACGGGGACTTTATGGTTCTTTACCTTCGGGTTATTCGGAATCGGCTGGTTAATTGATATATTCTTAATCCCAGCGATGGATAGAGAAGCCGAATCACGTTTTGTTGCAGGGGAGATTGATTACAATATCGCGTGGTTATTGCTGGGGTTCTTAGGTATTTTAGGGATTCATCGTATGTATATGGGGAAATGGCTCTCTGGTATCTTATATTTATTCACCGGAGGCTTTTTCTTAATCGGTTGGTTAGTCGATTTCTGGACGTTAAATGATCAAGTTTCAATTAAAAATAACGAAAATCGATTTAACTAAATCAAGCCATTTACCAATCAAAAGTTTAAGTAGAAATATAAGGGTATTAGATGAGCAAAAAACAAGACAAAACACCTAAAAATAGCCACCAACACTACCACGCTCATCTCTATTTTGATCAGAAAACTCAAGATCACGCTAAAGAGTTACGTCATTTATCTGAAGAGATTTTTGGTTTAAAAGTGGGACGTTTTCATCAAAAATTAGTGGGACCACACCCTTGCTGGAGTTGTCAAATTGAATTTAATGCTGAAGATTTTGACCAATATATTGCATGGCTAGAAAGTCAGCGTCAGCAGTTATCTGTGCTTATTCATCCTGTGACCGGTGATGACCTAATAGATCACACAGATTATGCTTACTGGTTAGGCCAAGAGATCCCGCTCAATTTAGCGCTTTTCCGATAATAAGAAAAAATCTATACCTAACATAATTGGAGTTGCTAGTAAGCGACAAGCGAGTGAAGCCCCATGAGTATAGGCGTTCTATATGATTGGGGTGAACGAGCGACGCCAACGACCTAGCAGCTTCAAGTATGAGAAGTATAAAGATTAACGGACGCCTTGAATAATAATATTTCTTGGCGTCATCTCTCTTTGACAAAATGTTGCTAACGACACCTGATAGCCATGCTGCTGGAGATAATTAGCACGATCTAACGCTAGCCAGATCTCTAATGGTCGTCGGAAAAGTTGTCGAATTAACTCTATTTTATCGATTAATAATACTCGTTCTTCGCCAATTTTTAACCACTCTCCCACATCAATATCATCAGGAAGATCAATCCTCTTTTTCTCCGCAGCCCATTCGACAAACTCAGTAAAACCTCGAGTTAAAATTGCTTTAGGAAAACTCGGGACTGGCAGATAATCATCGCTTCCCGTTAGATGACGCTGCAAGCTATCAAAGCCAAGGCGAAAACTCAGTTCCAGTTCACGCTTTCGACGCACACCTGCGCCTGCGGTCACCGTCTCATGAAGCGGCATTTTAAGATCTAATTTAGATAACAATAATGGGCTCGCTTTAGCTAAATCACTCAATGGCTGATAATGACTGTCTTGAATTAAATGGTAACAGCAAGGTGAGATCGAAACCGCGAGAGTCTGCTTATCACAACAGTGTTGCAATAAGGTTTTATGAAGATCACCACAGGCATGAAGCGCAACGGCATGCTGGTTTGATTTAACATATTTTTTCGCGCTATCACTAAAAGCGTCAGCCTGAATAAAGTGCATTGGTAAAGCAAATTTATCCGCTAGTAACCTTCCCTCCTCACATAACACTTGTTGCCATTCAACACTATCAACCGACTGTTGAGAACTTGCCGCTAATACGCGTCCTAAATGACCTTTACCTGCACACCACTCAAGCCAAGGAGCTTGACGATATGAAAGTGCTTGATTGAAAGCGGTAATCTGTTGCCATTTTCGTCCCGGAATATTGCTATCTAAAAAACGAGGGATCGATTCATCTAATGATAATTTTTCTACTTCGGAGAGCTGCGATAGCTGATAAATAGCCATCGCATCTGGAATAAAAGTAGCTAACTGTTCCGCCAGCTTTTTTGGTTCATTAACTAACTCAGCAACATCATTTTCAGAAAGGCGTTCAAGCCACAGTGAGAGTTGAGGGTAACTTTGTAACCACGGTAACTCAGTCATAGCAAAAGGCTTTAATTGCCAAAGATCTCGATACTGAGTTAAATAGTTATCTAAGGCGGTAAACCACGGCTTAATATCCTGCACACTGTCTCTCTTTTTACGATAATACCCATCTTACTTGGGTGATATGACTAACTTTAACGTAGAGGAAGGTTAAGCGATGAGAATATTTCCATCGCTTCACTACAATCTCGCGCTAACATCACCTTCTCAATCTGATTTTTCGTTAAATGTGGTGCAAATTGAAAAATAAACTCATACATATAGGAGCGTAAATAAGTGCCACGACGAAAATAGAGGTAGGTGGTTGAAGGAGGGATTATATGGCTAGTATCAATAAAAACCAACTCCCCATGGTGGTCATCATTCACCGCCATATTGGCAATCAAACCAATTCCAACGCCAAGTTTAACGTACGTTTTGATCACTTCAGCATCTGTCGCAGTAAAAGCAAGATTCGGCTCTAATCCTTTATCTTTAAAGATACGATTCAATCCTTGGCTACTTTCAATACTAAATGCATAGGTAATCAGAGGATAATTAGCTAAATCCGTCAAGGTGATCCGCTTTTTCTTTGCCAGTGGGTGATTTTTTGTGACCACCAATGAACGACGCCACTGATAACAAGGCAACATCATGATCTCTTGGCTATTATCAATAATCTCTGTCGCTATCGCAAACTGCACTCGCCCTTTGGTCACTGAGTCTAAAATTTGTTTTGTTGTACCTTGATGCATATTAAGGCGAACATCAGGATACTTTGCTTTAAATACTTTAATGGTTTCAGGCAGTGCATAACGTGCTTGCGTATGAGTCGTTGAGATAGAGAGCTCACCTTGTTCTGGTGCAACTTCTTCTTCAGCAACTCGCTTAATACTGTCGACTTTTGCTAGAACTTCTCGCGCTAACTGGATCACTTTCTCACCAGACGCGGTCACTTCCGTTAGATGCTTTCCTGTTCGCATAAAGATCTCAATACCGAGCTCGTCTTCTAATATTTTTATCTGTTTGCTAATTCCAGGCTGCGAAGTAAACAAATGTTCTGCCGTTGTTGAGACATTTAGTTTATTATTACTCACTTCGACAATATAGCGTAACTGTTGTAGTTTCATTGATTACTCTCTGCTGTCCCTAACCAAATAGATGAGTACTCATTCGATATTAACCATCAATAAGAAAAAAACAATGACTAAAGCTGAATTACTTCAACCTATTCTGCAATTTCTTCAAGCACCTACGCCTGATCAATGGATTGACAAAGCGCGCCAACCAGAAAATCTTGCTGTCATTTTACAGGATCACCTACTCTGTGAACTTAAAGCGGCGCAAAGTGCGATGTTTTTAATCCGCAAATATGCCGTGGATGATGAAGGGAAACAGCAATTAGCGCAGTGGATTAAGCCTTATGAAGACTTTGCTTACAAATATATTGGTGACCTCAATACCTTGAAAGGAAAGAGCAATATTTCAAAAAAGATCACTGCAAGAACAGACTCCCCTTATAGCCAAGACCTGATCGATAAAATGGTGTTGCTGATCAAAGAAGAACTGCATCATTTTTATCAAGTCCTTGAGATCATGGATCGTAAAGCGATTCCTTATCAAGGTTTAAGTGCAGGACGCTATGCCAAAGGGTTGATCAAACAAGTTAAAACTTATGAACCTGATGCTTTAGTGGATAAATTAATTATCGGTGCTTTTATTGAGGCGCGTTCTTGTGAGCGTTTTGCAAAATTAGCCCCTTACTTAAGTGAAGATCTAGAGCGTTTTTATATCTCGTTACTACGTTCAGAAGCCCGTCATTACCAAGATTACCTGACATTAGCAGAACAAGTTGCGGGGAAAGATATTACAGAACGCATCAACCATTTTGCACAGGTTGAAGCCGAGTTGATCAGCGCACCAGATAGTGATTTTAAATTCCACAGCGGTTGTCCTATCGATGAGAGTATAAGCGCAGCAGATCAAATAACAGCAGAAGCTTAATCCCAAAATAAGACAACTTAGTGAGGCGAGGTAATGAAGATAGAGTGGCATCAAGCCTGTCAGTTAGAGCCGAGTTTACAAACACTCAACTCTTACTTTTCTGCGCCTCACTTATTATCACCAAGTGATCAGCACGCCACTTATTATCATCCTAAATATGCAGAACCACTTTCTGGTGGCCTCACTAATCGTTGTTGGCGCATTGATCTCCAAAAAAGCGATGAAGAAAACACCAATCAACACGTTATCTCTTTTGTGTGGCGCCCTCACTCAGCAATATTAACCGCTTTTGATATTTCAAGAACCCAAGAGTTTGAAATATTGAAACAACTTAGCGAACATTCAACTTTCCGAGCACCACGGCCACAACTGCTCAATAACCAAGGTTTACTCGTCGAGTGGATCATGGCTGAGACTGCATCAATAAATCCACATTCGTTGACTCTAACGTCTATAGTAAACACCATACCTTCTGTTGATGAGCAATTACAACTTTTGGCAAGATTACATCAAGTTAAATTGAATCCGCAAAATCAAGATCAGTTAAGACAATTTAGCTTTACCGATCGCGTCGACCATTATTGGCATCAACTAACTGAGAAGTATCAACAGACTCGTTTTTCAGATCTCTATCATGCCTACCGTCAACTCCCTTTTGAGATCGAATCTACCGCACTTTGTCATTTTGATTTAGGGGATCACAACTTAATTGCTCACCATAATAGATGGGTTGCTATCGATTGGGAGTACGCAGCCATTGCCGATCCTAAATTAGATTTAGCCATCACATTAAGTTTGCTTGATATTCCATTAGAAGAAGGTGTTGAGCGTTATTGTCACTTTGCTAAAATTGATGACTCACAATCTTGGATAAAAAAAGTCAATGCGTATCGCCCTCATCTTAATATGATGGTGATGCTCTGGTATTTAATTCATGCCGAGTTTTATCCTCAGCAAGAGGGGATTAAAATGGCCAACTATTTTGCCGACAAATACTCTTAAACTCTCTTATTCAACAATTGTCTCAGGTCTTTCATTAACAAATATTTTTAATTATACAAAATTATCTCTGAGAACAAAAATACACGAATCAAATTGAGATAATAGGTTAGCAATAAACATCAATCTTAATCTACTTTTAAAATTAATTATTTCGATAATAATGGAAATGCATAGATTAACTCAAATCCATATCAAGCCTATAATTCTACATATACTGAAATAAGAGGTTGATCACATGAGTCCTGAAATTATTGAAATGGCCAAAAGCGCCGGTCATATGTTCCTATTTTTAGCAACAGAATTAGTTATTTTATTTATCGCTGTCAGTTATTTAGTCGGCATCTTACAAGAGTTTCTTACCCCTAAAAAAATCCAATCAATCCTAAGCTCACGTAAAGGAAAAGGGGATATAGAAATAAAATAGGCTATTTGCATTTAAATATAATGAACTAAGCTCTTGATAATCATAAAGTTGATATCAAGAGCTTTTTTACAGCTACCCAACCAGTTTCCTATCTATTGATAAAGTGACATTTGCTGCTAATAATTTACTCTATACCTAAAATAATTGGCGTTGATAGTAGGCGAACGAATATAGCCAGCAACCTAGCAACTTCAAGTATGAAGGGTATACCTTATCAAAAATAAAGGATTATAAAGTGAGTGTGAAAATTGAATGTTTATTCGTTATTATCATGAGTACCTTACTGTTAATTACCGCTCAACTCTCTATCTATACCACTGCAATATCACTTAGCATCAGTTTTGTCGTGATCTTATTCGGATTAATGCTTTATATCTTAATCAACAATAGAGCTGTAACAACTATTTATGGCATAATTATTTTAATAAAGCTCAGTTATGCTTTGTATTACGGTTATCACCATGGCGTATTACAGACTCCGTTAAGAATGACAATTATCACCCTATTTTTTATGACCGTTTTGGGCCTTGCCACTTGGGCTAAGTTGAAGTTGTGGCGCAAACAACAATAAATAATCCTAGTTCCTCTTTTAATACTTAAAACTGATAGGCCGTTGGTTGTTGGTTGTTGGCGTTTGATTCTCTGACCGACGATAGGTAACGCTATTTATTTTAATAATATTCTTTATTTGAGAGATATAAAAAAACCACAACAAACGTTGTGGTTTCTTGTTAGTTATCAAAGAGAAGCCTTTTAATTACTTCTTCTTATCTTCACTTTTCTCTTCTTTAGGCTTTTTACGCTTATCGGTAATCTGCCATTTTCCATCAATAAATAGCCCAGTCCAACCACTTGGCTTACCATCGATCTCAGAACGAATATAGTTCTCTTTGGTTTTACGACTAAAGCGAACAACGCTATCTCGACCATCAGGATCCGCCAATGGAGCATCAGCTAAGTATTTAAACTTATCAGAGATACGATCTTTATACTGAGCAAGCTCTTTGACTAATGGTGCACGAGTTTCACGAGATTTAGGGAAGTTACTTGCCGCCATAAATAGGCCTGAAGCGCCATCTCGTAACACAAAATAAGCATCTGAGTTGCTACAAGGAAATTCAGGGAAGTGAACCGGATCTTCTTTTGGTGGAGCAACTTCACCATTTTTAAGGATCTTACGGGTATTTTTACACTCTTCACTGGTGCAATCCATGTACTTACCGAAACGGCCGTTTTTCAACACCATATCAGAACCACACTTATCACACTCAACCACAGGGCCATCATAGCCTTTTAGTTGGAACTCCCCTTTTTCGACGATATAGCCATCACAATCAGGGTTATTACCACAAACATGTAGCTTGCGTTCTTGGTCAATCAAATAAGCATCCATTGCGGTGCTACAAATTGGACAACGCTTTTTCGCTCTTAATGCCGCAGTTTCTACATCTTCTTCAAGAACATTAATAATTCCATCTTCATCACCTAAGTTGATGGTGGTCTTACAACGCTCTTTTGGTGGTAATGCATAACCAGAACAACCAAGGAATACCCCTGTTGTTGCAGTACGGATACCCATAGGACGAGAACAAGTTGGACACTCAATATCAGTGACAACGATATGATTTGGACGCATACCGCCTTCAGAGTCATCAAGTTCTGCTTTTTCTAACTCTTGGGTAAAATCAGTAAAGAAGTCATTTAATACCTCTTTCCATTTCTCACCGCCTTCAGCCACTGAATCTAAGTGACCTTCAAGGCGAGCCGTAAAATCAAAATCTAATAGATCTTCAAAACTTTCATTCAGACGATCGGTAACAATTTCACCCATCTTTTCGGCGTAAAAACGGCGTTGTTCAACTCGAACATAACCACGATCTTGAATGGTTGAGATTATGGCAGCATAGGTCGATGGACGACCAATTCCACGTTTCTCTAACTCTTTCACTAACGCCGCTTCAGTAAAACGTGCTGGTGGCTTAGTAAAGTGCTGTTTAGGATCGATAGTGAGCAGTGATAACTCTTCACCGACAGCAACATCAGGTAGAATGACATCATCGATTTTACCTAATGGACGTTGTACACGCGTCCAACCATCAAAACGTAAAATACGTCCTTTGGCTTTTAAGCTAAAGTCATCCGCACTCACTGTAATCGTACTTGAATCGTATTTCGCAGGAACCATCTGACAGGCGACAAACTGATTCCAAATTAACTGGTACAGTTTATGGGCATCGGGATCCATGCTCAGTAAGTCACGCTCAAGAACAGCAACATCTGAAGGACGAATCGCTTCGTGCGCCTCTTGGGCATTTTTTTTGCTACCGTATACGATCTTATCTTTTGGCAGATAGTTATTGCCGTAGTTGTCAGCAATATACTCTCTAGCAGCCTCTACAGCCTCAACATTCAAGTTAGTTGAGTCTGTACGCATATAAGTGATGTAACCGCCCTCATAGAGGCGCTGAGCTAACATCATGGTCTTTTTCACCCCATACCCTAAACGAGTACTAGCTGCTTGTTGCAGTGTTGAGGTGATAAAAGGAGCAGAAGGCTTACTTTGAGTCGGGCGATCTTCACGCTTTGCAACTTTGTAAGTGGCATTTTCTAACAACGCAACCGCAGCATCAGCTTCCGCTTTACTGGTCGGCTTAAATGGATTACCCGCCTGCTTTTTTACTTGCAGGCGAAGATCATCTTGCGCCGTTTTTAGATCAGTATGAACATCCCAGAATTCTTCAGGAATAAACGCATTGATTTCACGTTCACGCTCAACCAACAGTTTAACTGCGACAGATTGAACTCGACCCGCTGATAATCCTCGCGCCACTTTTTTCCAAAGCAGTGGCGAAACCATAAAACCAACAACACGATCTAGAAAACGTCGAGCTTGTTGTGCATCCACCATAAATTGGTTTAGTTCACCGGGAGTTTCGAAAGCTTGAGTGATCGCATTTTTAGTTATTTCGTTAAAAACAACACGTTTGTAGCGCGACTCATCTCCACCAATGATCTCTTTCAGATGCCATGCAATTGCTTCCCCTTCTCTATCCAAATCGGTTGCGAGATAGATATAGTCGGCTTTTTCAGCAAGTGCTTGTAATTCGTTAACGACTTTCTCTTTGCCTGGTAATACTTCGTATTTGGCATTCCAATCGTTATAAGGGTCAACTCCCATTTTATTAATTAGAGATTTGCGGTCTTTCTCTTTTTTAATTCGAGCTTTTTCTTCAGGACTCATCCCTGCTGTTGAAATAGCAGGCGCTTTTTTTCCGTTGCTACGAGAACCCGTAGGTAAATCACGGACATGACCGACGCTTGATTTAACAACGAAGTCTTTACCAAGGTACTTATTTATCGTTTTAGCCTTAGCTGGAGACTCCACAATAACTAGAGATTTTCCCATAGTGACTCTCAATTATCCTCGTATTCACATCAAAAAAGTAAGTTAACTATTAAACAGTTTAAACTTGTCGTTATACCGTAGAGGTATCGTATCTCTAATATAATATTGAGCCTGTAGCCAATAAGGTCAACCTGTTTTTATAAATAAATATCTAACTGTTGCTGTTTTATCCAATAATCACGACAAAGTGAGCATAATTAACACTTATCAACAAGATGAGTCGACTACAAATAAAAACAATCAGTTACAAATCATTCTTGTGTCATCCATCGTGGTTTAACGGGCATTTTTATTAATAATCTAAATTAATCAATAAAAATGAAAATTTAATTTCTCATCTTGCTCATCATTATGAAACGGGTAAAATATATTCATTATGGTTAATTAAGTATGGTATTCCTAATGAGCAAACAAGCTATTTCATCACAAGATTTATTAATGATCGCAAACCAATTAATCCAAGATCACGACGCTTATATAGAGGGAATGAGAACAACCTCTGTTGAAGAAAAAGAGGGTGTTCTCGTCTTTAAAGGCGAATATTTTTTAGACGCGGAAGGCTTACCAACCATGCAAACAACCGCCGTATTTAATATGTTTAAGTTTTTAGCACATAAACTTTCACCTGAATTTACGATTAAATAAATAGATTCATTGATAGAAATTACAGGTTAAAATTTATCGAAGAACAGCCATTTAATCACAAATAGAAAAGGAGCTATTTCAGCTCCTTTTTTCATTTAATGTATACTTTTTTCACACTACATAAATGGGCGTTGACCACGACTAATCCACTTAAGTAAAACCGTATCAACCACTTCCGAACCAACTCCAGCTAACTTTTCAGTCAGCTTTTTAGGTTGCTGATAATTAACACTTAAAACCTCACGATCTTGGCACGCTTTAATCAAGAAATCATCGCTGGTATTAATCTCATCAACTAAACCTAAATCCGCAGCTTGAGTACCAAACCAATGCTCACCTGTCGCGACTTTTTCCAGATCTAAAGCAGGACGATTTTGATGAATAAAGTCTTTAAAAAGTACATGAGTCTCTTCTAACTCTAACTGGAATTTTTCACGGGCTTTATCGGTATTTTTACCAAACATCGTTAACGTTCGCTTATACTCACCGGCAGTTAATTGTTCAAACTCAATATTATTTTTCTTTAATAGCTTACTGAAGTTCGGTAATTGAGCAACAACCCCAATCGAACCGACAATAGCAAAAGGTGCTGAGATAATATGATCGGCAACACAGGCCATCATATAACCACCACTCGCTGCGACTTTATCAACAGAGATAGTCAACTTGATATTTGCGTCACGTAAACGTTGAAGTTGAGATGAAGCAAGACCGTAACCATGCACCATACCACCGCCACTCTCTAAACGAACAAGCACTTCATCATCAGCAATCGCAACCGCAAGGATAGCACTCACTTCTTCTCGTAGTTCAGTGACTTCGCGAGCGTCAATACTGCCTTTAAAATCTAACACAAACAGGCGAGGTTTGCGGCTATCACTCAGATTCCCCGCTTTTGCTGCCTTTTTAATTTCCGCTTCTTTTTGTTTATTTTGCTCTTTTTCTGCTTTTTTCTCGGCTTTCTCTTTCGCTTTTAAATGCGCTTTATCATAAAGATGCTCTTCAAGCTGTTCAACACGATCTTTATATTGTTCGGTTAAGTTTTTAACTTTTAACTCGCCTTTACTACCACCAGACTTACCACCGACAATTTTAACTAACACAATTGTGCCAACTATTGCGATGACAAAGGTAATAATTTTGGCTAAAAATAGTCCATATCCACTAATAAATTCCAATGTTGTCTCCTGTTAATGATCAACGTCTGCTCTAAAATAAAAGCAGAAAAACTGACGTAAGCTTATTTTATCGACAGTTTTCTATTATTTATACTCAAAGTAATTGAAACTGCTAATAGGCGGTAAGTGAATAAGGCCCCATAAACATAACGGTACTATGTCATTGGAACGGATGCTGGCAACAACCGAGCAGATTCAACTAAAAAGGGTATTTACCTGCCATTGTAACCATCTTCTTAGCTTCTTCGCTACGATAATCTATCAGATACTCGCAACTGAGCCCAATTTCAGTATAAAATAGAGGTTAATCTCCCATTAATAAGGAAAATAAAGGTGAATTATCAAGTTGCAACAGACTGTTTAGCAGGAAAAATTATCTTAGTCACTGGCGCGGGTGATGGGATTGGAAGAGAAGCGGCATTACAGTACGCTAAACATGGCGCAACGGTGATCTTGCTAGGTCGTACCGTAGCAAAATTAGAAGCAGTTTATGATGAGATTATCGCATTAAATTTACCTCAGCCAGCAATTATTCCTCTTGATTTAATGGGAGCAACGGCTCAAAACTATATCGATATGGCGGATACCATTGAAGGTCAATTTGGTCATTTAGATGGTGTGCTTCACAATGCCGGACTTTTAGGCACACTGGAACCTTTCGAACAGATCGATGAAAAAACCTTTGATGAGTTAATGCAGGTCAATGTTAAAGCTGAATTTTTAATGACTAAAGCACTGCTTCCATTAATTCGCCAATCAACCAATGGTCGTATTATTTTTACCACCTCAACGGTGGGTCATATTGGTCGTGCTTTTTGGGGAACTTACGCAATTTCTAAATTTGCGGTTGAAGGAATGATGCAAGTTTTAGCGGATGAATTAAGTGATACCAATATTCGAGTTAATGCGATCAACCCTGGCGGCACTCGTACCAAAATGCGCGCTCAAGCTTTCCCTGCTGAAGATCCAGGTTTACTATTAACCGCTGCAGATTTGATGCCTCTTTATCTATTCCTGATGGCACCAGAGAGCCAAGAGGTGAATGGACTCTGTATTGATGCACAACCGAAAAAGTAACCTATGATTTTGATGTTAATCTAAATACTATTTTAATCATAAAACGTTTATTCGTTTGACTATACCTAAAATAATTAGCGTTGTTAGTATGTTAGTAGGCGGCAAATGAGTGAGGCCCCATGAGTATAGGTGTACTATATGATTGGGGCGAACGAGTGCAGCCAACAACCTAGCGACTTCAAGTATGAAGAATATAGTTACTAACTTCTTTTACAATATTGGAGTATTCTCTTATCCAAACTTATTAATCTAAGTATATTCTCATTAGGGAAATCTATTTTATTTTCATACACGCCATAAATATCCGCATACTCTACCTTCATATCATTAATAAAATAATTAAAAGTATCAGAAATAACATAATACATTATATCTTTATAATTTGACTCGAACAAAATGCCTCTATCTTTCAATTCCCAGTCACCTTTAAAAGTCAAGCCATACTCACCATTAAAATCATCATCTGCAAAGGTGTATTTTGCATTATAAATAAATGTCCCATCAATTAAAAACTCTTGAGTCGCATTAATGGTAAGAACCTCTGAATATTTAGACTGGCACTCCCAACTACCTAATAATTTATTTTAATACTCATTATGGCTATATTGTTCACAACCAGATAAAAATATAATCACTGAAAAAATTAAACATTTAGTAGCATATGAGCGATTACTGATCGTCCTTATCAAAGTAATAGTTATAAACATTTTTTCTATTATTTCCTCCCTTACAATTGGCGTTATCACCAATAGAATATGAATACGATATATCTTCTATTGGCGCTGACTCAACCATAATTGAAACTTTATTACCACAAATTGAAAATTCATTATGAAACGCACCAGACAAGTGACCAGACTCATGCTCAAGAATATGATCATCAGCATTAGCATCAATTATAATAGAGTAAGGGTACACCGTCGGTTTTGTATAGCCAAGGAGTTCACTTTCATCTGATAAATCCATAATATAGACCATTAAACTCCACTTAGATAACAATATAAATTTCTCATCTTTAATTTCATCCATTAATAGGAAACCAATAGATGGATTTCTCTTATTTACATAATCACTAATACTATTTTCATTAAAATAAATACTATTAACTCTTTTATGTATAGGTATACAAGAATTAGACAGTATATCGTTTGATGTTCTTAACCATAAATTTACTTTCTCTAATACTTCTACATTATTTAAACCATCGTCAACTATAAAGTTTAAATTAACAATTTCTTTCGTGTTATTGCAATAATTATTTAAGGTATTACCTTTTAACTCATCAACACCTGAAAATAAAAAAAGGAGAAATAAAAAAGCACCTCTATTAATATGACTCCACATATACCCACCTATTTTTTATATTACACTACCGAATAACTCGCTATACACTTCATACTTTAAGCGACTAGGTTGTTGGCTATATTTGTTCCCCCCTATCATATCTTCTACCTATACTCATAGAAACTCACTTATTTACCGACTACTAGCAACTGCAATTATTTTAGGTATAGATGTAATTAATGCATAGATTTAATATAATAAAAAGTAAAAAACATGAATTATTAATATTTATGCTTAATATCTCAATTTCAATACGAGCTACCAGACTGAACATACTATGATAAAAAATAGACAAAAAAATAGCCAATACTGATTAACTAATCTTAGTTAAAAATGTATTGGCTATCTTAATTCACCTAATCAGAACAGCGAATTATGCTTGTCCTGCACGGCTCTTCGGTTTATTCGAAGGCTTACGACGATTCGTTGACTTAGGTTTTGCTGCTACAGCTTGTCCACGACGTGCTGTACGCTGCTTATCTTTCTTATTACGTCCTGATTTCTCAGAATCAACGCGTTCTTCATGACGACGTACCGCACGGCGGATCTGTTGAACACTACGTTTCTTACGCTGATCTTTACGCTCAATTAGCATCGTTTCAGTTTCATCAGGTAATTCAACTAACCCACGTAAGTAGTTCACATCAGGAAGCTCTAACTCTTTCCAACCACCACGAGGAAGCTCGCTGTTTAGGAAAATATTACCGTAACGAACACGTTTTAGACGGCTTACTGTTACACCTTGAGATGCCCATAAACGACGAACTTCGCGGTTACGACCTTCTGCAATCACAACGTAGAAAGTGTGGTTCATTCCTTCACCACCCGCATAAACCACATCTTCGAAGCGACCTACACCATCTTCCAATTCAACACCTTTAACGAGGTTTTGAACCATTTTATCGTTGATTTCACCAAATACACGAACCATATATTCACGTTGAATTTGATTTTTTGGGTGCATTAAGCGATTAGCTAGTTCACCATCGGTAGTAAATAACAGTAGACCACCGGTATTAGCATCAAGACGACCAACAGAGATCCAACGAGAATCTTTCATGTGTGGTAAACGATCAAAAACGGTACGACGACCTTCTGGATCGTTACGAGTACAAAGCTCACCTTCAGGCTTATTGTACGCTAAGACACGACAAACTTGTTCAGCGCTACCACCAAGGTTGACATTGTGCCCATCAATACGAACTTGGACATGAATATTTTCTAAACGATCGCCCAACTTAGCCACTTGACCATCGACAATAATACGACCTTTTTGGATCATATCTTCAATTTCACGGCGAGAACCATGTCCTGCTCGTGCTAATACTTTATGTAATTTTTCGCTCATTTTTAGACCTTTGTCGCCTTCACAGGCGTCGAAAACCATTCACTGTCAGTGGATTACTTCAATTAGCATCCACTAACTCATATAGATTAATCAGATATTTCGTGATTAGAATCACATTATCTCATTAAAAGCGTTAATTCTCTACTATAAAAATGGGGCTGTATCACCCGCACCTTCTCGTAAAATCTCAATTCCATCTTCACTAAAGTCGATAACCGTTGTCGGTTGCTGACCTAAATACCCACCATTAAGGATGACATCAACGACATTATCCAGCTGATCACGAATATCTTCAGGGTCTGACTCTGCAAAATCATTGCCAGGCAGAATCAAGGTTGTCGACATTAATGGCTCACCGAGGGCTTCTAATAATGCTAACGCAATAGCATTATCTGGAACTCGAATACCAATCGTTTTACGTTTAGGATTTAATAGACGACGCGGCACCTCTTTCGTTCCTTTCAAAATAAACGTATAAGCACCGGGGGTATTATTACGGATTAATCTGAACGCATCATTATCAACCCGTGAATAAAGTGATAACTCTGATAAATCTCGACATAGCAGAGTAAAGTTATGTTTGTCATCTAACTTTCTAATTCGACAAATACGCTCTAGTGCTGACTTATTTCCCATCTGGCAGCCAAGAGCATACCCAGAATCGGTTGGGTAAATAACAACACCACCATTACGAATAATCGCAACCGCTTGGTTAATTAAGCGAACTTGTGGTGTTTCAGGGTGTACATAAAAAAACTGACTCATATTTCCTCCAAAAATGGTTGAGTATCATGACTCAAACCACCGTTAATTCTCAATATTTGATTGCTGTGGCTCAATCACCTTAGGAAGATTCCAATCATCCCAAATTGCGGTTGCTCCCGCAGGAAGCCATAAATTCCGGCCTAAATCAGACCAAGCAGATGGATAATGGAAATCAGAACCTTGTGACGCTAATAAGTTATAGTCGTTCGAGTATTGCACTAATAGTCGTCGATTATCTTGTGTCTGTTGAGGTAGTGCGACTTCCATTCCATCACCGCCCGCTTGCGAAAAATCATTTAATAGTCGTTTTGTCCACTTAGGCGTTAGCTTATAACGATGAGGGTGAGCAAGAACTGCTTGTCCTCCCACTTGATGAATAATCTCAATGGCTTCAGAAATCGAACACCATTGTGGTGGAACATAACCGATTTTTCCACGACCTAAATATTTCTTAAATACGTTTTGCATTGTATTTGCATAGCCATGTTCAACGAGCCATTGAGCGAAGTGTGAGCGGGTTAAACTTCCGTCACCTGCGAGTTTTTTTGCCCCTTCATAGGCACCTTCAATATTGGCTCGCGCTAACCGTTCACCCATAAGTATAGCGCGCTGATCTCTTCTTTCAGCTTGCTCAACGATAAACGATTGTAAAATAGGATTGTTTTCATCCACATTTAATCCCACAACATGAATATCTTTATTTTCCCATACTGTGGAAATCTCAATTCCAGCAATAAGATGAAGGGGAAGGTTATGCTTTTTAATCGCCTCTCTCGCACTCGGCAAACCAGCAACGCTATCATGATCAGTAATCGCAAGCACTGAAACTCTATGTTCTACCGCTCTTAATACCAATTCTTCAGAAGTAAACTTTCCATCAGAAGCAAGAGTGTGGCTATGTAAATCAAAAATCATTTATTGGTGGCCTTTACTACTAACTTAAAAATAACGAATAAAAATACAAAAAATAAGATTGACACCCAAGCCAAATACTAGTTAACTAGTACATGAATTATCTATCTCTCTTTTTAACATAGGTTTTGTATGATACAGCAAAATAACCGCAATTGTTCAATTAACAAAAGTTGGTGGTGGCCATCCTAATAACTAGGCGGCTGAATTTTGTGTATCTAATACCTTGTACAGTCCGCTTATTGCGGGCTTTTTTTACAAAAAAATAGACAGTTCTAACGATATGTTGTAATAGTATTAACCAAACTAACAACAACTTAACCTGACTTAGCGTTGATAATGATTAATTATGGAGTCTCTTAGTACCATGCCTACAAATACTATCGGTCAATTGGATGTTATTCATTTAACAATTCCTTACTACTCAGATCCAACCGAACTCTACTTTAATCTTTGTAATGACAGTAATTGCAGTTTATTACTTGAATCAGCAGAAATTGAGTCAAAAGAGAATTTACAGAGCTTAATGCTCATTGATGCCGCCGTTCGTATCACTTGTCGTGGTAAGCAGATAATACTAACAGCCTTAACAACCAATGGTGAAAATGTATTAACTCACCTGCAACAAAGCATCAATTCATTATTTAATCCAATATTAGAAGGTACAACCTTACAATTAACGGTACCGAATATTGAACCCGCTTTAGATGAAGATAGCCGTTTAATACAATTGTCTGCTATGGATCCACTGCGTGCGATTCGTCATTGTTATCAACTTGCAGGGCTACCAGATAAAGCACTCTTCCTTGCTGGGCTGTTCGCTTACGATCTGGTTGAAAATTTTGAACCAATGCCGACCATTGCAGAAGGAAATAACTGCCCTGATTACCTTTTCTATATCGCAGAGACTTTATTAACGATTGATCATCAAAAGCAGACATCAGAATTACAAGGTACACTGTTCTCTGGTGAAAATGAGCAATTAAATCGTGAAAAGTTAACCTTACGTCTTGAGCAAATTAAGTCAACTCAAGTGACTGAAATTCCACCAGCAACAATTGTTGAAGATATCAGTGTCGAAACCAATATTTCAGACTCTGATTTCTGTCAAATTGTTGATGACTTAAAACAATCAGTGATTAAGGGCGATATTTTCCAAGTGGTTCCTTCTCGTCAATTTACACTGCCTTGTCCATCTACATTACAAGCTTACCGTACATTGAAAGTACAAAATCCAAGCCCATATATGTTCTATCTAAAAGATAGTGATTTCACACTCTTTGGCGCCTCTCCTGAAAGTGCATTGAAATATGATGCCAAAGATAATCAAGTGGAAATTTACCCTATAGCGGGTACTCGTCGTCGCGGCAAAAACAGTGATGGTTCTATCAATAAAGATCTTGATGGCCGTATCGAGTTAGAACTACGTTGTGATAAAAAAGAGCAAGCAGAACATATGATGTTGGTCGATTTAGCTCGTAATGATGTCGCTCGAATTAGCCAAGCAGGCACTCGTCACGTAG
Source organism: Vibrio sp. SS-MA-C1-2 (assembly GCF_021513135.1). Classification (NCBI taxonomy): domain Bacteria; kingdom Pseudomonadati; phylum Pseudomonadota; class Gammaproteobacteria; order Vibrionales; family Vibrionaceae; genus Vibrio; species Vibrio sp. SS-MA-C1-2. Next base: position 1,225,517 of record NZ_CP090981.1, on the reverse strand, counting down.
CAGAACTGCTAAAAGTTGACCGTTATAGCCACGTTATGCATTTAGTCTCTCGCGTTGTTGGTCAGCTTCGCCCAGAATTAGATGCGCTGCATGCTTATCAAGCCAGTATGAACATGGGAACACTAACGGGTGCACCAAAAATTCGTGCGATGCAGTTAATCCGTCAAGTCGAAGGCCAACGTCGAGGCAGTTATGGCGGTGCGGTGGGTTATTTAACCGGAACAGGCAGTATGGATACCTGTATTGTTATCCGATCTGCTTATGTTGAAGATGGTATGGCAACGATTCAAGCGGGTGCAGGTGTGGTTTATGACTCAATACCTCAAGCCGAAGCCGATGAGACCCGAGGTAAAGCTCAAGCCGCGATTAACGCGATTAAACATGCGCATTCAATCAACTAGGAGTCAACATTATGTCAGCCCAACAACAAATTATTTTACTCGATAACTTTGACTCTTTTACCTATAACCTTGTGGATCAGTTCCGCTCTTTAGGTCATAACGTTGCGATTTATCGTAATAACTTACCTGCCGAAGATATCGTTAAAGCTATTCAAAGCTTAGAAAATCCAATACTGGTTCTTTCACCTGGCCCTGGAGCGCCATCAGAAGCGGGCTCTATGCCTGAAGTAATTCATCGTTTAAAAGGTCATGTACCTATGATTGGTATCTGCTTAGGTCATCAGGCAATTGTTGAAGCTTATGGTGGCAAAGTTGCGGGTGCTCAAGAGATTATGCACGGCAAGCCCTCTTTAATGGAACACAATAGTGAAGCGATGTTTAAAGGGTTAGATCATCCCTTACCGATTGGTCGCTATCATTCACTCGTGGCAACAGATCTAGGAGATGAACTTGACTGTGTGGCATCGGTAGATCAACTGGTTATGGCCGTTGTTCATCCTAAAGATCGCGTTTGTGGATTCCAATTCCACCCGGAATCAATCTTAACCACTCAAGGTGCTGTATTACTAACCCAAACATTAGCATGGGTAACAGAACAACAAACGACAAAAAACAATCAAACTGCTGCTCATTGATAAGGAGAGTCAATATGGAACAGATTATCGAAAAGTTATACCAACAACAGTCACTCTCTTTTGCGGAAAGTAATCAGCTGTTTGACGCGATTATTAAAGGTAATGTTGAACCGATTCTTTTAGGCGCTATTTTAACTGCTCTTAAAATTAAAGGAGAGACACCAAGTGAAATTGCTGGTGCTGCAAACGCATTACAATTAAATGCTAGCCCTTTTCCAACACCTGATTATGACTTTGCCGATATTGTCGGTACAGGGGGAGATGGTGCGAATACTATCAACATTTCGACAACGTCGGCATTTGTAGCGGCGGCTTGCGGCTTAAAAGTCGCTAAACATGGTAATCGTGGTGTTTCAAGTAAGTCAGGCTCTTCTGATCTTCTTGATGCTTTTGGTATTAATCTGGCGATGGATGCAGAAAGTTCTCGTCAAGCTTTAGATGATTTAGGTCTATGTTTTCTATTTGCCCCTCACTATCATCAAGGGGTACGCCATGCAATGCCTGTTCGTCAAGCCATGAAAACACGCACCATCTTCAATATCTTAGGTCCACTCATCAATCCTGCAAAACCAAAAATTGAGTTGATGGGTGTTTATGATCCCGCCCTTATCGATCCCATTGCACAAACCATGGTTGAATTAGGCATGAAGCGAGCAGCTGTCGTCCATGGTTCAGGACTTGATGAAGTGGCAATTCATGGTGAAACCCACGTTGCAGAGATCATTAATGGTGAAATTAACCGTTATAGCGTTAAACCTGCTGATTTTGGATTAAAAGAACACTCTCTGCTTTCCATTGCGGGTGGTACACCAACAGAAAATCGAGTAATTACTGAAGCGATTCTGCAAGGTAAAGCGTCAGATGCCCAACAAAGTGCAGTCGCAGCCAATGTGGCATTATTAATGCGTCTGTTTGGCCACCAAGATTTAAAAGCCAATGCAGAACAAGCGATCGAAGTGATGCGCAGTGGTAAGCCTTTAGAATTAGTTTCTCAATTAGCAGAGCGAGGATAGAAATGGAAACGGTATTAGCAGAAATTGTTGCAGATAAGAAGATCTGGGTTGCCGCACGAAAAGAGGCTCAACCACTAGCCAGCTTCCAAGATGAGATAACACCAAGTGATCGTGATATGTATGCCGCACTGGGTGAATCTCAAACCAGTTTTATCCTTGAGTGTAAAAAAGCCTCGCCTTCTAAAGGTTTAATCCGCGACCATTTTGATCTTGATTATATCGCAGGCATCTATGGTCGTTACGCCACGGCGATTTCCGTCTTAACCGATGAGAAATACTTCCAAGGTGATTTTGAGTTTATCAATCAAGTCCGCTCTCAAGTTAATGTTCCCGTTATTTGTAAAGACTTTATGGTAGATCCTTATCAAGTCTATTTAGCTCGCTATTATCAAGCCGATGCGATTTTATTGATGCTTTCGGTACTGGATGATCAACAGTATCGTGAGTTATTCGATCTTGCTCACTCTCTCAATCTAAATGTTTTAACCGAAGTGAGTAATCAAGAAGAGCTTGAACGTGCCATTGCCCTAAAAGCTCCGTTGGTAGGAATTAATAACCGAAACTTAAGAGACTTGTCCGTTGATCTTAATCGCACCAAAGAGTTAGCGCCACAACTGCCTGAAGGTGTCATTGTTATCTCTGAGTCTGGGATTAATAATCATCAACAAGTTCGCGATATTGCTCAATTTGCTAATGGCTTCTTAATCGGCAGCTCATTAATGGGTGAACAAGATTTAGAGCGTGCGGTTCGTCGTGTTCTTTTAGGTGATAATAAAGTCTGCGGTTTAACTCGCCCTGAAGATGCCATTACCGCTTATCAAGCTGGGGCGAACTACGGTGGATTGATTTTTGTTCCACAGTCAAAACGTGTTATCAGCGTCAATCAAGCCAAAGAAATTAAAGCTGCTGCACCATTGAGCTATGTCGGTGTTTTTCAAAATCAAGAGATTAATGAAGTATCACAAATTGCTGCCGCATTAAACCTTAATGTGATTCAGTTACATGGCGATGAAGATCAACAATATATCGATCAACTTCGAGACTTATTACCGAAAAGTACTGAGATTTGGAAAGCCCTTGCTGTTTCTAAGCAGCTACCTGAGTTCAATTACCAACAGGTTGACCGTTACCTATTAGACAGCAAAGTCACTCAGGTTATCGATAACAAAACCGTAACCCAAACCGGTGGTACTGGTGAAGTATTTGATTGGCAGTTGATCTCAGAAGAGAACAAAAAGCAGATAATGTTAGCGGGCGGCATTTCACCAGAAAATGCCAAACAAGCGAGTCAATTAGCCTGTTTAGGACTAGATATAAACTCAGGGGCTGAGAGTGCTCCAGGAATCAAAGAGTCAGAAAAATTAACTCAAATATTTAGTCAGATTAGAGCTTACTGAAACATAAAGTAAATAAATTAAACAGAATTTCAACCCAAATGTCTTAAAGCTAAATTGAGAATCATCGATAAACCTCTAACTTCAAGCATAATGGGTATCAACAAATTAAAATTTAAAGGAAAAGTCATGAGTCAGTTAGATGCCTATTTTGGTGAATATGGTGGTCAATTTGTACCACAAATCTTAGTTCCAGCTTTAGACCAACTTGAACAAGCATTTATTGATGCTCAAAAAGATCCTGAGTTTCAAGAAGAATTTATTACCCTATTAACCGAATATGCTGGTCGTCCAACGGCATTAACGCGTTGTCAAAATTTAGCGTCTCACAGTAAAACTCGTCTTTACTTAAAGCGTGAAGATCTCCTCCACGGCGGTGCTCATAAAACAAACCAAGTTCTGGGTCAGGCACTTCTTGCTAAACGTATGGGTAAGAAAGAGATCATTGCTGAAACAGGGGCTGGACAACATGGCGTAGCTACAGCGCTAGCGTGCGCACTATTAGGATTAAAATGTCGTGTCTACATGGGTGCAAAAGATGTTGAACGTCAAAGCCCGAACGTATTCAGAATGAAACTGATGGGTGCTGAGGTAATTCCTGTTCATGCAGGCTCAGCAACCTTAAAAGATGCTTGTAATGAAGCACTACGTGACTGGTCGGCAAACTACGACACAGCACATTATCTATTAGGCACGGCTGCGGGCCCTCACCCATTCCCAACTATCGTTCGTGAATTCCAAAAAATGATTGGTGAAGAGACTAAACGCCAAGTCTTAGCAAAAGAAGGGCGCCTTCCTGATGCGGTTGTAGCTTGTGTTGGCGGTGGTTCAAATGCTATCGGTATGTTTGCTGATTTTATCGATGATCCAGAAGTCCGCTTAATTGGTGTCGAGCCAGCAGGTAAAGGGATCGATACCCCGATGCATGGCGCACCATTAAAGCATGGCAAGATGGGGATCTTCTTTGGAATGAAAGCACCACTAATGCAAGATAAAGATGGTCAAGTTGAAGAATCTTACTCAGTTTCAGCTGGACTTGATTTCCCATCTGTTGGTCCTCAACATGCTTACCTAAATTCAATTGGTCGTGCTGAATATGGTTCAATCACCGATGATGAAGCATTAGAAACATTCCAATTACTGGCTCGTAAAGAAGGTATTATTCCAGCACTTGAGTCTGCTCATGCTTTAGCTTATGCCCTTAAATTGATTGATGAAGAACCAGAAAAAGAGCAGATCATGGTGGTTAATTTATCCGGTCGTGGAGATAAAGATATCTTCACTGTTCACGATATCCTACAACAACAAGGAGTGATGTAATGGATCGCTATCAAACCCTATTTGCTGAATTAAAACAGAAAAATGAAGGGGCTTTTGTCCCATTCGTCACGTTAGGTGATCCCTCACCGGAAGTTTCATTGCAGATTATCGATACCCTTGTTGCCGCAGGTGCAGATGCTCTTGAGCTAGGGATCCCATTCTCTGATCCTTCAGCAGATGGCCCAACGATTCAAGGGGCAACGATTCGCGCATTAGAGGCTAAAACAACCCCAACGGTTTGTTTTGAAATGCTGACTAAAATTCGTGAAAAACACCCTACCGTCCCAGTTGGCCTATTGATGTATGCTAACTTAGTTTATACCGATGGTATTGATAACTTTTACGCTAAATGTCAAAAAGCCGGCGTTGATTCAGTATTGATTGCGGATGTTCCGACCGGTGAATCTGAAGTGTTTGTTGCTTCTGCGAAAAAGCACAATGTACATCCTATCTTTATTGCGCCGCCAAATGGTGATCGAGAAACCCTGTCTCAAGTGGCTAAATTAGGTGGCGGGTACACTTACTTGCTATCAAGAGCTGGCGTAACAGGTGCAGAAACGAAAGCGGGTAAACCAATTACTGCATTACTTGATAACTTACAACAGTTTGATGCACCACCTCCTCTGCTTGGCTTTGGTATTTCAGCACCAGAGCAAGTGAAAGAAGCGATTGAAGCGGGTGCAGCCGGTGCAATTTCTGGTTCTGCGGTCGTGAAAATCATCGAACAGAATAAAGATAATACGCCTGTGATGCTTGAAAAATTAGCGGCTTTTATCACCCCAATGAAAGCAGCAACAAAGAAAGCTTAAGAACGTAAACTTCAAAAAATTAAGTGCTAAAACATAATATCTACAAAAAGCCCATTACCCACCAGCTGCCTAAATATCTATTTAAGCGGCATAAGGGAAATGGGCTTTTTATTACTAAACTTACTTTAATCCATAAACCTTAAGAATAAAGCTATAGACCATCGCCTCTTCTACCAAGTAAGCAAAGCGTCCCGTAGCTCCTCCATGACCACCTTCCATATTGGTATGCAGTAGCACCATATTATCTGAAGTCACCGTATCTCGAACTTTCAGCGCAAACTTAGCCGGTTCCCAATAGGTCACTCTTGGGTCAGAAATCCCCGCCGTTAACAGTAGATGAGGATAATCATTGTGAGGAATATTATCGTAAGGTGAATAGCCTTTAATATAGTGATAATAATCCATCTGCTCAGGATTACCCCACTCATCGTACTCTAATTGAGTTAAAGGAAGATCGGGATCTAACATCGTCGTCAAGACATCAACAAAAGGTACTTCGGCTACAACGCCACAGTAAAGATCAGGTCGACGGTTAGCTGCAGCCGTAACTAATAGTCCACCTGCACTACCCCCCATTATCATCACTTGCTCTTTAGCGCCGTAATTACGCTTAACTAAGGCTTCAGCACAGCAATTCAAATCATCAAAACTGTTCTCTTTTTGCTTAAATTTACCGGTTTCATACCACGCTCTGCCAAGGGTCGAACTACCTCGAACATGACAGATTGCGTAGACAATCCCTCGATCAACTAACGATAAAACATTCGCCGAAAAATCAGGCTTAATATTGACACCATAAGCACCGTACCCATAAAGCAACAAGGGCGCCTTACCATCAACTTTTGTCTGTTGGTGATAAAACAGTGTGACCGGAATATCGACACCATCGAGACTTTTTACCACGGTTCGTTCGACCTTATAATCTTCAGCACAAAATCCAGCAATCGGTTCTTGTTTTAATCGTTCTGAACGTCGCTCTTGTCGGTGATAGTGGTAAAGTGATGGCGGCGTCGCAGGAGAGGAGTAACCATAACGCAACTGTTGAGTATCAAATTCTGGGTTATCACCTAAATAGCACGAGTAAGCTTGTTCAGGAAACTCAATATAATGGCGTTCGCTGTACCCTTCTAACAGACTAATCTGCGGTAGTCCCTGATACATTTCAGTGACCGCCATAAACTGCTTAAAACAGATAAAACTGGTCAACATTCTTTCTGAAGATGGTGCAATAAGCTGCTGCCAGTAAGCGCTGTGACTTTGCGTCACGCTGGTTTTCACCATTCTAAAGTTAGGATCGATATCATTGGTTTGAATATAAAAGTAACCGTCACAATGATCGACATAATACTCATGTCCGATTCGACGAGGTTCAATGACCGTGGGTACTTGCTGTGGGTCATTAGCATCAATCCAATGAATTTCGGTACTGATTGCTCCTTCCGCCTCAATCAACAGATACTTTTCATCTTGCGTTTTATCTAAACCGATAAAAAACTCACCGACTTGCGCTTCACAATAGATAGTAGGATCAAGTTCCTTCGGCTGCCCTAATGTGTGGGTTTTTACTTTATACGGGCGATGATGTTGATCTAAAAGTACATAAGCTAACGTTTGACTATCAGCAAACCAAACAAATGAACTTGATGCGCCTTCGATAACCTGATCAAATTCATTTCCCGTTGCTATATCCATAAAACGAATCTGATAACTCTCATCCCCTTCGGTATCAACAGCATAAGCTAATAATGTTTGATCTGGCGTCACTTCAAAACCAGCGAGATCAAAATACGGATGATCTCCTGCCAATTTATTTTCATCTAAAAAGAGATGCTCATCATTTAACTTACTATCAATCGCAGCACGCCAATGCTGCGGGTACTCTTGACCTTTTACATAACGCTCAAAGTAAGAGAAGTTACCCCATGTGACTGGATACGTTGTTTTCTCCTCCTGAATTCGAGATCGTAACTCTTTATAGAGCAATGTCTGTAATTCACGGCAATCACTTAACTGATATTGAGTATAAAGATTCTCTTGCTCTAAATGAGCTCTGACATCAGGATCTTGTTCTAAATTTCGTAACCAATAATAAGGGTCATGACGAGAATCCTGATGTTTTTCCATCAAATGGGGGATGCGTTTTGCTGTGGGTGATATCACAAGATGCCTCTTTAATTGCGGTGCTTATTGATTATGATACTTGAATCATCTTTAATATGCAGAAATGAACATGAAGATTCATGATTATTTATTATATATCCTTCTTACTTGATATATATACTCAAGATAATTGGCGTTGTCAGTAGGCGGCAAGTGAATGAGGCCTCATAAGTATAGGTGTACTATATGATTGGGCGAATGAGCGCAGCCAACAACCTAGCAACTTCAAGTATGAGGGTATGAAGGGGATAAACGGTACCCACGGATAACGACCAACGTTAGCTATGCTTAGTTATGTTTAACTATATTTAGGCACGTTTAGCTAGGAAATCGTTGAGTTGTTGGGTTAGACTATCAAAAATTTATGGACAAGGTCATACATGAAACAACTAATTGAATTTATACCACTCGTTATCTTTTTTACTCTATATAAGATGTACGATATCTATGTTGGAACCGCGGCATTAATTGTTGCAACGGCACTTCAGCTTATTTTTACTTGGTATAAATATCGTAAAGTAGAAAAAATGCAGTTGATTACTTTTATTATGGTGACTGTATTTGGTGGCTTAACCATTTTCCTTCACGATGATAATTTCATTAAATGGAAAGTGACGATTGTCTACGCTATTTTTGCTATCGGTCTACTCGTTTCACAATTAATGAATAAACCGGCAATTAAAGGGATGTTAGGGAAAGAGATCACTCTACCAGATTATGTTTGGAATCGTGTTAATGGTGCTTGGGTTCTATTCTTTGCGATTTGTGCTGTCGCCAATATTTATGTTGCTTTCAAACTTCCATTGGATGTTTGGGTTAACTTCAAAGTTTTTGGTTTATTGATTATTACCTTCATCTTTACCATTCTAAGTGGAATTTATATGTACAAACATATGCCTAAATCCGAAAAGGGTGAAACAGAAGAAAATGAAGCAGATAAAAAAGAGTCATAAAAGTTAACAAGACAGATTGCGGCTTACTTTCTTAATTAATGACTCGTTCTCTCAATATTGATCGCTTAAAAATACTCATAAAAGCTGTCATCAAAAGTCAATGATTTAAAAGTAAGCAGCTATAATCTAATAAAGGCTCTAATTACGATGATGTTCGATCTTTCTCTTTCATAACACAAAAGAGTCGCTCGAAAAAAGGAACAGAAATGAGTACTGAAGATTTACCTAAAGGTGAAACCCTACTTCGCACCCTTGCTATGCCTGCAGATACTAATGCCAATGGTGATATTTTTGGCGGCTGGATCATGTCTCAACTGGACTTAGCCGGAGCAATTTTAGCTAAAGAGATTTGCCAAGGGCGAGTTGTCACTGTTTCAGTGGATAATATTACCTTTTTAGCCCCTGTTACTGTGGGGGATGTTGTCTGTTGTTACGGTGAATGCTCTCGTATTGGTAATACCTCTATCAGTATCGATCTTGAAGTATGGGTTAAGCCTGTCGCTTATGATAAGGTCGGTGAACGTTATAAAGTTTGTAACGCTAGATTTAATTATGTAGCAATCAATGAGCACGGTCGCCCGCGCCCTGTGAAACCTAAAGCCTAAAAATTATCTATACCTAAAATAATTGGCGTTGCTAGTCGGCGGCAAGTGAGTGAGGCCCCATGAGCATAAATGTACTCTATGATTGGGGCAAACGAATACAGCCAACAACCTAGCGACTTCAAGTATGAAGGGTATAATCCCCAATTAAGGAGTTCGTTATGTGGTATGTGATTTTTTCTCAAGATGTTGAAGATAGTCTAGCGCGTCGCCTTTCTGTTCGAGAAGCGCACCTTGCTCGTCTCAATGAGTTACAACAAGAAGGACGTCTACTGGTTGCAGGCCCCAATCCTGCCATTGATAGCGAAGCGCCGGGTAGTGCTGGATTTACAGGTTCTACTGTTATTGCGGAATTTGGCAGTCTAGAACTCGCTCAATCTTGGGCAGATGCAGACCCTTATATCGCTGCTGGGGTTTATCAACAGGTCATTGTAAAACCGTTCATTAAAGTACTACCATAACTTTTTTGATTTATCGTAAAAATAAGGTTGCAATGTTGTGCAACCTTAGTTAAGTTAAATACCTATAAAATGAAGCTTTATTAGGTAGCTTCAGTTTGATAACTAAAGTAACTTAACTAAATAAAAGCATCTTAATCAAATTAAAAGTGAATTTAATCCAATGCGTATTCTTTCTCTATTTTTAAATCATCATCATCCTGATTAAACTTTCAGGAGAATACGTTCACCTGGAAGAAAAGAGACTTCCAGTGGTTAAATAGAACAAATTAGAACCCCTGGAAGCACAAAACTTCCAGGGGTTTTTTACTTTTTAGAATCAAATTATGAATACCCAATGTTATGAATACAGCGACTCAATGTCTCCGTATCGTCAAATAACAAAGGGATAAATCCTCTTAACAGGACAGCGATAAAACAAGGAATTAGATATGACAAACCGTTTACGAATTGCAATTCAAAAGAAAGGACGCTTAAGCAAAGAGTGTCAGGAACTCCTAAAGCGCTGTGGCGTTAAAGTTAACCTTCAAGGCGAGCGTCTGATTGCTCATTCTGAAAATATGCCAATCGATCTACTATTAGTTCGTGATGACGATATTCCAGGTCTGGTGATGGATGGTGTGGTTGATCTCGGTGTAATCGGTCAAAATGTATTAGAGGAAGAGTGCTTAGATCGTGCACAAAGTCAGCAACCTTGTAGCTATAAATTACTTCGTCGCCTTGATTTTGGTGGCTGTCGTCTATCTATCGCAATAGAAAAAGAGCTCGACTACAACGGTCCTCAAGACTTAGAAGGCAAGCGTATCGCAACTACTTATCCTGAATTAGTTAAACGCTTCCTGAATGAGCAATCGATCAATGCAACAACATGTATGTTAAATGGTTCTGTTGAAGTCGCACCTCGTGCGGGTTTAGCCGATGCGATCTGTGACTTAGTATCAACTGGTGCAACACTAGAAGCGAACGGCCTAAAAGAGGTTGAAGTTATTTATCGTTCAAAAGCGGTATTAATTCAACGTGAAGGTGAACTAGAGCCAGAGAAAGCGGCACTTATCGACAAACTCCTTCCTCGAATCCAAGGTGTGATTCAAGCAAAAGAGTCAAAATATATTATGCTTCACGCACCCAAAAGTCGTTTAGACCAAGTTATTGCACTTATGCCTGGTGCTGAGCAACCAACAATTTTACCGTTAGCGAATGAAGATGATCTTGTTGCGGTACACCTTGTCAGTAGTGAAAAGCTATTCTGGGAAACCATGGAGCAACTAAAAGAGTTAGGCGCGAGCTCTATTCTTGTATTACCAATTGAAAAAATGATGGAGTAAGCTGATGAAAACTCTATCTTGGCAGACATTAAGCACTGAGCAAAAACAGCAAGTTTTAACTCGTCCGGCAATCACTAATGAATCAAATATCAATAGCAGTGTCTCTGCAATTATTGACCAAGTAAAGCGACAAGGCGATGAGGCTGTTTTAGCACTTACCGAGCGTTTTGATGGCGTTAAACCCGATGCTTTAATGGTCTCTCTAGCTGAGATAGAGGCTGCATCTGCACGCTTACCAGAAAATATTAAACAAGCACTGCAACAAGCACATAAAAATATCACCATGTTTCACCAAGCCCAGCAACCTCAACCTATTCGTGTTGAAACCCAACCGGGTGTTGTTTGTGAGCAGGTTACTCGACCAATCCGCTCTGTTGGACTTTATATTCCTGGCGGCAGTGCACCATTACCATCAACGGTATTAATGCTCGGTACGCCTGCTCAGATCGCGGGTTGTGGTGAAGTTATTTTAGCGTCACCGCCGCCGATTGCTGATGAGATTTTATACGCCGCATCACTCTGTAATATCGATAAGATCTACAATGTGGGTGGTGCGCAAGCCGTTGCTGCAATGGCTTATGGAACAGAATCAATCACCAAAGTGGATAAGATTTTTGGTCCAGGTAATGCCTTTGTTACCGAAGCGAAACGCCAAGTTAGCAATGACTTTATGGGCGCAGCTATCGATATGCCAGCAGGCCCTTCTGAAGTGATGGTGATTGCTGATAAGAGTGCAGACCCAGACTTTATTGCGGCTGACCTTCTCAGTCAAGCAGAGCATGGTCCAGACTCTCAAGTGATTTTAGTTACGCCATCGAAATTTATCGCGGAAGAAGTAAAAGAAGCGGTTTGGAAACAACAAGCTGAACTGTCACGAAAAGAGATCGCTGAACAAGCACTCACCTCAAGTACCATTGTCGTGACAGACTCGATCCAAACCTGTATCGATATCTCAAACCAATACGGACCTGAGCACTTAATTATTCAAACGCTTGATGCTCGAGAGTTACTGCCTCAATTAGATAACGCAGGCTCAATCTTTGTCGGTCACTGGTCTCCAGAATCTGTCGGTGACTATGCCTCTGGAACGAATCACGTTTTACCGACTTATGGTTATACGCGTACCTACTCTAGTCTTGGTTTAGCTGACTTTAGTAAACGAATGACGATTCAAGAACTCACCCCACAAGGGCTATTAGATATCTCAAATACCGTAGAAACCATTGCGGCAGCTGAAGGTCTTGATGCTCATAAAAATGCCGTCACGCTACGAGTGAAAAAGTTACGAGCAGAGCAAGAATCAAGGGAGTCATAAATGGATATTATCAAATTGGCTCGGAAAAATGTGCAACAACTTACCCCTTACCTTTCTGCGCGACGTATTGGCGGAAGTGGCGACATCTGGCTCAACGCGAATGAATCTCCATTTAATAACAGTGAGCGTTACTCTGGTTCACCACTCAACCGCTATACCGAGTGTCAGCCAAAAGCGTTAATCAATGCTTATGCCGAATACGCAGGAGTCAAACCAGAGCAAGTGATCGCCTCACGAGGTGCTGATGAAGGGATTGAATTACTGATCAGAGCATTTTGTGAACCAAACCAAGATGCAATCCTTTACTGCCCACCGACTTACGGCATGTACTCTGTCAGTGCTGAGACATTTGGTGTTGCACAAAAAGTGGTGCCTCTAACAGCTGAATGGCAACTTGATATTACTGCGATAGAGAAAAATCTTGATAACGTCAAAGTGGTATTTGTTTGTAGTCCAAATAATCCAACCGGTAACTTATTGAAGCGCCAAGATATAGAAACGCTTTTAAAGACGACTAAGGATCGCGCATTGGTGGTGGTTGATGAAGCTTATATCGATTTTTGTCTTGATGCTTCAACCAAAGATCTCCTCGCGACTTATCCAAATTTAGTGATTTTGCGAACCTTATCAAAAGCCTTTGCATTGGCTGGCTTACGTTGTGGTTTCACCTTAGCAAACCGCCAAGTGATTGAGTTACTGCTAAAAGTGATTGCACCTTATCCGGTAGCCGTACCTGTGGCTGATATCGCGACAGACGCTTTGAGCCAAACGGGTATCGCTAAAAAAGATCAGCAAGTTGCAGAGTTAAACCGTCAACGAAGTTTATTACAACAATCACTAGAAGCGTTAGCAGCGGTCACGGTTTACTCTGGCTACGGTAACTATCTACTGGTGAGATTCCCTGATGGCGATCGAATGTTTAAAGCGCTATGGGATAGTGGCATGATCCTTCGTAACTCACCGATTGAAGATTGTATTCGAATCTCAATTGGAACAGAGCAAGAGAATCACGCGGTTTTACAGTTTATTAAGCAACAAATTAACGATTAAGAATTATTGGAAAGTTTCATAAGGAGATGCCCCGTGGCACAACAGAAAATACTATTTATCGATCGTGATGGAACATTAATTGAAGAGCCACCTATCGATTTTCAAGTTGATCGTTTAGACAAACTGAAGTTAGAGCCCAATGTTATCCCTGCTCTATTGTCGTTACAAAATGCAGGCTATCAATTAGTGATGGTCACTAACCAAGATGGTCTCGGTACCGATAGTTACCCACAGGCTGATTTCGATCTTCCTCATAATATGATGATGGAGATCTTCAGCTCTCAAGGGGTTACATTTAGTGATACCTTAATTTGCCCTCATTTTGAAGAGCAGAACTGTAGCTGCCGTAAACCTAAACTTGGCATGGTTAAAGAATATCTCCAACAAGGTCGCGTTGACTTCAAAAATTCAGTGGTGATTGGCGATCGTCAAACCGATCTACAGTTAGCTGAAAACATGGCGATTTCCGGTATTCTTTATAATCGAGAAACACTAAACTGGCAGCATATTGTTGAGAAATTGACAACTCACCCACGAATTGCAAGCGTCACTCGCACCACCAAAGAGACGGATATCTCAATCTCTGTCAATCTAGATAAAAGCGGCGGCAATGAGATCCATACAGGGCTAGGCTTTTTTGATCATATGTTAGATCAGATCGCCACACACGGCGGTTTCCAGATGATTGTTAACGTCTCTGGCGATCTTCACATTGATGATCACCATACCATTGAAGATACTGCCCTCGCTCTTGGTTCTGCATTAAAAGAGGCTTTGGGTGATAAACGTGGTATTGGTCGTTTTGGCTTTTCTTTACCAATGGACGAATGTTTAGCTCAATGTGCTCTTGATCTTTCTGGTCGTCCGTACCTTAAATTTGAAGCAGAGTTTGGTCGTGAGCAAGTCGGTGATCTATCAACAGAGATGGTAGAACACTTCTTCCGCTCTTTAACGGATACCTTAGCGTGTACCTTACACCTTAGCTCTAGTGGTCATAATGATCATCATATTGTTGAAAGCCTATTTAAAGCTTTTGGTCGAACTCTACGCCAAGCAATTGAGATCAAAGGTAATGAACTACCAAGTAGTAAAGGGGTTTTATAATGGCAAATGTTGTAATTATTGATACCGGTTGTGCCAATATATCCTCGTTACGGTTTGCTATTGAACGCTTAGGTTTCTCCGTTGAAATATCTCGCGATCCCGCAACGATTCTAGCCGCCGATAAGTTATTTTTACCCGGTGTAGGCACTGCGTCTGAAGCGATGAAAAATCTAGAACAGCGAGATCTGATCTCTCTGATCAAACAAGTCGAGAAACCGCTACTTGGTATCTGTTTGGGTATGCAACTTCTAGGTCAAATTTCTCAAGAAGGTAAAAGTCCCATTACCTGTTTAGGGATCTGTCCTGCACCAATTAATAAAATTCAGTCGGGTGATCTTCCACTTCCACATATGGGCTGGAATAAAATCTCAGTTAAAGATCAGCATCCTCTATTTGCAGGTATCGACAGCGATAGTTACTTCTATTTTGTTCATAGCTTTGCAATGCCAACTAGCCCTGAATATACCATTGCAAGCTGTCAATATGGTCAGGATTTTACGGCCGCAATTCAGTGTGGTAACTACTTTGGCGTGCAATTTCACCCAGAGCGTTCAAGTAAAGTTGGCGCAAAGCTGATTCAAAACTTCTTACTTATGTAATGAAACTCAGAATTAAAAATAGATTAATCATGTAATTTGAAACCATATATACCTAAAATAATTGGCGTTACTAGTCGGCGGCAAGTAAGTGAGGCCCCATGAGTATAGCTTCTCTATATGATTGGGGTGAATGAATACAGCCAACAATCTAGCGACTTCAAGTATGAAAGGGATAACATTAAGCCAACATTGGCTTTGATTACATCGATACACCAAATTTAAAATAAGGAACACGGATGATTATTCCAGCATTAGACCTTATCGATGGCAAAGTAGTTCGCCTTTTCCAAGGAGATTACGGCCAAAAAACAGAATATCAAGTTGATCCTGTTGAGCAGTTTAATCTCTACTATAATGCAGGTTCAAATTGGCTACATTTAGTTGATCTGACTGGTGCAAAAGATACCTCAGCTCGCCAACTCGACCTGATCGCTGAACTGATCTCAAAAACCCCAGCCAATATCCAGATTGGTGGCGGAATTCGTAGTGAAAAAGATGTCTCAGACTTACTAAAAACTGGTGCTAAACGTGTCGTTATCGGTTCATTAGCCGTCAAAGAACCAGAGTTAGTTAAAAGCTGGTTTGAAAAATATGGCGCAGACTCTATTGTCTTAGCATTAGATGTCAAAGCCGATGGTATGGGTAATTTCAATGTCGCAGTATCAGGTTGGCAAGAAGATTCCGGTATCAGTATTGAGAAATTAATCAATGATTTCCAAACAGTTGGCTTAAAACATGTCCTTTGTACCGATATCTCTCTAGATGGCACATTGGCGGGATCAAATGTCGATCTTTATCGCTACCTTTGCCAGCAATACCCTGATATTGCATTTCAATCCTCAGGAGGCATCGGCGATCTCAATGATATTGCAGCCTTAAAAGGGTTGGGATTATCTGGCGTCATTGTTGGTCGTGCTTTACTAGAAGGTAAATTTACCACCGAACAAGCGATTGATATATGGCAACAAGGGCAGTTATCAAATGAGCAACAAGAGGTAACGTCATGAGTTCAGATCCTTTAAAAACAGGCTTGTTAAATAAAACAAGCCAATTAGCAAAACGTATTATTCCTTGCCTAGATGTTCGTGATGGCCAAGTGGTTAAAGGAGTTCAATTCCGCAACCACGAAATTATTGGCGACATTGTTCCACTGGCAAAACGTTATGCTGATGAAGGTGCGGATGAATTGGTCTTCTACGATATCACCGCTTCGAGTGATCAACGAGTGGTTGACAAAAGCTGGGTTCAAAAAGTTGCAGAAGTCATTGATATTCCTTTTTGCGTCGCAGGTGGGATAAAAACGGCTGAGGACGCAGCAAAAATCCTTCAATATGGTGCCGATAAAATTTCAATCAACTCCCCGGCTTTAGCTAACCCTGAATTAATTACCGAACTGGCTGAAAAATTTGGTACTCAATGTATTGTTGTCGGTATCGACTCTTATTTTGATAAAGAGACAGGTAAGTACCAGGTTTACCAATTTACCGGAGATGAAACTCGCACCCAATTAACACAGTGGGAAACCGCAGATTGGGTAGAAGAAGTTCAGAAGCGTGGTGCCGGTGAAATTGTATTAAACATGATGAACCAAGACGGCGTGAAAGGTGGATATGATTTAACTCAACTTGGCATGGTTCGTCCCATCTGTCATGTTCCACTAATTGCTTCTGGTGGTGCCGGTGCTATCGAACATTTTGTTGATGTATTTAAACAAACCAATGTTGATGGTGCACTTGCCGCTTCCGTATTCCATAAACAGATTATTGAAATCCAAGCGTTAAAACAACAATTAGACGCTGAAAATATTGAGGTAAGATTATGAGTTCATTTGATGTAAGCCAGATCAATTGGGAAAAAGTGGATGGTTTGATCCCTGCGATCATCCAAAATAGCAGCAGTGGTCAAGTATTGATGCTCGGTTATATGGATCAAGCCGCGCTAAATAAGACTTTAGACTCAAAGCTAGTTACCTTTTTCTCTCGTACCAAGCAACGTCTATGGACCAAAGGTGAAAGCTCAGGTAACCATTTATCATTAAAGAGTATTGCTGTCGATTGTGATAATGATACTTTATTGATCCAAGCGGAGCCAAAAGGCCCAACTTGTCATACTGGAACAGAGAGCTGTTTCGATCAGCAACAAGACTCAATCACTGAGAATAACCACTCTTCTCTGCTATTTTTAAGTCAACTAGAGCAGCTATTAAAAGCACGAAAAGGGAGCGATCCTAAGTCATCTTATACCGCCAGCCTTTTTGAACGAGGCACAAAACGTATCTCTCAAAAAGTGGGTGAAGAAGGCGTTGAAGTGGCGCTTGCTGCAACATCGGGTGATAAGCCTGAACTGATCTGTGAATCTGCCGATCTCATCTACCATTTATTAGTGCTCTTACAAGATCAGGATCTTTGTTTAGATGATGTAATTGCTAAATTGAAAGAGCGTCATCAATAATAAAGATTTCTATTCTTAATAGTTATTGAACAACACGGTTTTAAGGGATGATAGGGATCATCCCTTTTTATTTTATCTTTTCCTTCAAGATAAGTACCAAACTAATTAGAATTTCTACTCGATAGCAAGTGAATATAAATAGGCAACTATACTAAATAAAATCGATAACGATTCCTTTCTTTATTGATTTCAACTTATTTAATCGTTCTCTCTGTCCTTCATTACTATATCGAAAGTAGCACGTCTTTAGTGATGTATTCATCCCCTCAATGAGAGTTAACAACTGTTCAAAAGAAGCATACCGTTGACTACCTGCTATTGTATAATTTTCGGTTCGAACAGGAATAGACTGATTAAATATCTCTATTTTTTGTTGTTTATTTTGTATTTGTAAAGCAATTTTATTCTTTGACTTATCGCCAACGAATATAAACTGGCTATTGTTTTCTGGTAACAATCTGACAAGATAATCAATCATTCGTCCATAAAGACTGCGGTCTAAATTAAGGAAGATAAAATAGTTCTCTTGCTGTTTTTTAATTTGATTCGCTAATAATAGATGTTGAGAATAGAAAGAGATCGGTACCAATTCATCAATTGAGTATTGTGTTAACTCTGTTAATTGCACCTCTTGCTGCCAAAACCAAGCTTTTAACTTCTTCAACCAAAGAGCAACGTTATCTAACACATATTTCTCTGTTTTAATTGGTATATTGAATCCAAAATCTCTTATATCATTATCATTATTTATGATATTTTCAATATCGAATAACAACTCAACCAAATCGGCACTTGACGATAAACAAAATATAGCGCTCTGCTTTTGATATAATGTCTGATAAATAACTTTATGGAGAATTTCATTTCGATCTTGATAACAAAAAGGTAGGTTAAAAGCTCTATTCTCTAATACTAACAGATCAGCTTGTGTCGGCAGGGTTAAATTATAAAAGTGAAGCTTATCGATATCTCCGAGTCCATGAACAAACAATGCCTTCTTATTGTCAGGAAATTTAAGTTCGATATAAGAAGCATCTGCACTATAGCCGTTTAGATTAAAACGGTAATAGATTGGATAATTGGGGGTATGTAAGAGAAGGCTCCAGAGATTATAAGAAGCATGAATAACTTGAGCGTCAATATAGCCTAGAATACTTTTTATCTTTGATGGTGAAAATTGATACTCTGATAATAACTGAAATAGCAATTCTGGTAACCTTGCTGCTGTTACATGATTACAGTAGATTGGGATGTGAGAATTCATAGCAAGAAGCCATGGAAGACCACCTATGGATTCTAGTGTTGCTTGGGTCACAAATAACGCATCAATCTGGTTGATCACCTCATTCGTTAAGCATGGGCTCATCCCCGAATCCCCCGCATAACCACAATCTATTAGTAGTCGTGTGTTCAAATATCTCAGTTCATAACAAGAGTAAATGTGACTATTTGAAGTATTATGATTAATTAATTCCATGCAGACCTCTTACGTTAATTAACGGATGAAGTTTCACAGTGGCAAATTATCGAAAGTAAAGCTTAAAAAAAAGCAAGTTTTGGGAAATAGTTCAATGATAAACACAAAAAAGCTGATTATTGTCATCAATAATCAGCTTTCATTAATTTAATCTAATTTTTAATTAATATTAAAGAAGGAAATCATCTAAAGATTGACCAGCATCTAAAATAGTTTTTAAAGCTGATGGAGTACGGCCTTGACCAGTCCATGTTTTCTCTTCACCATTTTCATCGATGAATTTATATTTAGCTGGACGAGGTGCACGTTTCTTTTTAGGTTGCTTTTCAGTTGCAGCCGCTAGTAATTCTTCTGGATCAATTCCATCTGCAATTAACATTTCACGGTACTGTGCAAGTTTAGCATCACGTTCTTTATTATTTGCAGCTTCAGCAGCTTCTGCTTCTTCACGCTCAGTAACAACTGATGTTAGTTTTTCTAACGCTTCTTGTAACTGCTCTAGCGTTAATTCACGAGATAATGCACGTAGGCTACGTAGATTAAGTAATGCTTTTAATGTTTCGTTCATTTCAATATTCCTTAACGTTTACTGTAAATTTATCGCAGACTTTTCTATTCATCAGAGCTTTAATTCTTAAGAACTTTCAAAATTAAGGAAAGAAGCTGCTTTATATAATCAATCAATGCCCAAATTCTAGCACTTAATAATTGGAACTCAAATAAATTTAATTAGATTTTTAATAAATAAAAGTTAAAGTTATTAAGAGTGAGATTTAAATCATGTGCAATATACCGAATATTAGGTATTAACTCGAATAACTATCGCCTATTTTTTGATATTAAATCTTGAGATCAGTCAATTTTTAAGCAGTTAATGAAATATTAAATAATCTGTAATTATCCTGTTGCAATACAATTAAATATACGTAGAATGAAAATCCCTTAACAAAGGTAGAGGTGCATTAGCTATCAGTCGTAACTCTTAGGGTGAAACCAGAGAGGAGTTATTAAAGGAGTTAATGCCGAAGTTGGAACCATGGTCACATGCCCAACTGGGGTGGTCTTCGAATAGAAACCACACTGTCATAGTATATAACTTTTAAGTCTCTTTGGTTTGAGCTTAAATAGAAAATAATAACTATGGGGCGCTACTGTAAGTTAGGATACATCCAAATTATTACTATTAAAATCATATGGATAGTGGACTAACAAACCAAAAACGGACTTCGTTTAACAGTAGATCTCCAACCTAATACAGGTATTTTTTGAGATCATGGACATTACAAATTACTCTCAATCCGCACTATCATTACTCCCCCCAATCATTGCTCTAGGTTTAGCGATCGCGACTAAACGCGTAATCCTTTCACTTGGTGTTGGTATTTTACTTGGCTCACTTTTATTAACTGATTTTTCCATTGTAAATACTGCGACCTACATTTTTAATTCGGCAACGGGTCTATTTATTGATGACGGAAGCATTAATAGTTGGAATATGAGTATTGTTGCTTTCCTTATTTTACTTGGAATGATGACTGCACTATTAACTTTATCTGGTGGTACTCGCGCTTTTGCTGAGTGGGCACAAACAAAAATAAAATCGAAACGAGGAGCCAAACTTCTTGCCGCTTTCTTAGGGATGTTTATTTTTGTAGATGATTATTTTAACAGTTTAGCGGTAGGTTCTATCTCTCGCCCAGTAACTGATAGTTATAAAGTTTCTCGCCCTAAATTAGCCTATATTTTAGACTCTACTGCTGCACCTATGTGTGTTATTACGCCAATTTCTAGTTGGGGTGCCTACATTATTACCATTATTGGTGGCATTCTATTAAGCCACGGAGTAACAGAATATAGTCCTCTTGGTGCTTTCTTAATGCTTGCGCCTATGAACTTTTATGCCATTTTTGCACTATTAATGGTATTTGCCGTTGCTTGGTTCTCAATTGATGTTGGTCCAATGCGTCGTCATGAACAACTTTCGACGACAGATCAAGAGACAGCAAGCAGCCAAATTGCCCACGATTTAAATGATGAATTAGATATTGAAGAGAGCCAAAATGGCCAAGTCAAAGATCTGGTTAATCCAATTATTGTTTTAATTGTTGCGACTGTATCTGCGATGATCTTTACTGGCAATCAATCTCTGGCTGCTGACGGTAAAGCTTTTTCGCTACTTGGGGCATTTGAAAATACAGATGTAGGTATGTCTCTTTGCTACGGCGGTTTAATTGGTCTGATTGCAGCGGCAATTCCAGTTGCTCGTCAACGTATACCATCAACTCAAGTATTTAATGCATTATGGTTAGGCGCTAAGTCGATGTTTGGCGCAATTCTAATCTTATTCTTTGCTTGGACAATTGGTGGCGTTATTGGTGACATGGAAACCGGTAAGTTCTTATCAACATTAGTGGAAGGTAATATCGATCCTCGCCTACTTCCTGTTATTCTATTTGTGTTATCTGGCATCATGGCATTTTCAACAGGTACCTCTTGGGGCACATTCGGTATCATGCTACCTATCGCGGGAGATCTTGCAGCGGCAACCGACATTGCACTTATGCTACCGATGTTAGCGTCAGTACTTGCAGGCTCTGTATTTGGCGACCACTGTTCACCAATCTCAGATACAACAATCCTCTCTTCAACGGGAGCGCGTTGTAACCATATTGATCACGTATCAACTCAGTTACCTTATGCACTTTCTGTAGCCGGAATTTCAATCTTCGGTTTCTTAGTACTTGGCTTTACCGATTCGCTACTCATCTCGTTCGTTAGTACTTTTGCTGCGTTTGCTGTTGTTGTGGTCCTACTAACAAAAAGCAGTCGTCGTATGGCGGTTGTTCAGAGTAATGCTTAATCGTTACCTATTGATTATCATAGCTTAATGTAATCAATAAACAACTCAGAAAGTAAAGCGAAAAAAGATCGATAAAATAGACTCAAACCGACAGCTTGAGTCTATTTTTTTGTCTAAATTTAAGCGCTATATTTTGACTTTCATCGACCGTAAAAACAGATAATCTACCGACTAAATCCTTTGGATAAATCCGGCTTCAACTTCACAAATTTCATTTAATTTATCTCTAATATCTGCGTGTTGTTCTTTCTATTTGCTCGGTAATTCTGTAGCATTATTAATTATTATCATCACTACTGAGACACTGCTGTGGCGCAAATGTACTTCTATTACTCTGCAATGAATGCAGGTAAATCAACAACATTATTACAATCATCGTTTAACTATATAGAAAGAGGTATGAACCCTCTTATTTTTACCGCAGCAATTGATACTCGTTATGGTGCAGGGAAAGTCAGCTCTCGAATTGGTTTAGAAGCAGATGCAACATTGTTTAACCCTAGCGATGATCTTTTCGAAAATATATCTCAACTGAATGAAGAGAATAAAGTTGATTGTGTATTAATCGATGAGTGCCAATTTTTAACCAAAGAGCAAGTTTATCAGTTAACAGAAGTTGTCGATAAGCTTCACATCCCAGTGCTTTGCTATGGTTTACGTACCGATTTTGTTGGTGAATTATTTGAAGGTAGCCGCTATTTACTGTCATGGGCAGATAAATTAGTTGAACTAAAAACTATCTGTCACTGTGGTCGTAAAGCCAATATGGTTATTCGTCAGGATGAGAATGGCAAAGCAATCGCTGCTGGCGATCAAGTCGCTATTGGTGGCAATGAGTTATATGTTTCAGTATGTCGTAAACATTATAAAGAAGCCTTAAATAAATAAGGGTTTTCTCCTCTGCATCATAAAGTAAAAAAATACTTAAGGTCTGATTCATCAGGCCTTTTTCTTATCTCATTTTTATACCTAAAGTAATTGCCCAAATTAATTGACCACTACACTAGTAGCGGGCAAATGAGTGAAGATCTATAAATATAGACTCAAAGTAATTGGAGTTGCGAGTAGGCGGCAAGTGAATGAGATCCCATGAGTATAGATGCGCTATATGATCGGAGCGAATGAGCGTAGCCAACAACCTAGCAATTTCAAGTAAGAAGAGTATATATGATCGGGGCGAATGAATGATGCCGTTACTGTTATAAACCTAGCCTAGCAACTTCAAGTAACAAAGGTATAAGAATAAAAAGGTATAAAAGCAAAAAAGCCTTGTCATAACGACAAGGCTTTTTTATTTGGCGTCCCGTAGGGGAGTCGAACCCCTGTTACCGCCGTGAAAGGGCGGTGTCCTAGGCCTCTAGACGAACGGGACAGAATTTGGTGGAGCTATGCGGGATCGAACCGCAGACCTCTTCGCTGCCAGCGAAGCGCTCTCCCAGCTGAGCTATAGCCCCAAATGCTGATAAGTTATAGAGTTAACTCAAACAACGGAAGAGATTTTATGCGTTAACGAAAAAAGTGTCAATATCATTTTCAGTAAATTTAGACTGATTAATCACTGAATAGCTAAAAAATAGTCAACCGAAGCGTTAACTGTTTATTTTTTATCCATATATTATCACTAGCATAAAAAAACTCTAATAAATTACTGCCTTATCTCTATAAGATATCTCAGAATTTATTAGAGCTAATCATCAATAGGTGATAAACACTCTATTATCACCTATTTATATTCTCTACGTTGATCAACCAAATACATCTATTTAGTTAGCACTTCAAAGTGAAAATTTATTGAGCAGCTTCTCGCGCTTCAATAAATGCAATCGCTTTCTCGATACGTGCAATGCTGTTATCCTTACCTACTAGGTGGATAACGGCATCAATTGAAGGAGACTGACCAGCGCCAGTAGCAGCAACACGTAGTGGCATACCCACTTTACCCATGCCAACTTCAAGTTCAGCTGCACTGTCTTGAATCACTTGATGAATCGCTTCAACAGTCCATTCAGTCAATCCAGATAGTTTCTCTTTTACTGTTAATAAAGGTTGTTTAGCGACAGGACGAAGGTGCTTTTTCGCTGCTGCTGCATCAAACTCTTCATAATCATGGTAGAAGTAACGACATTGTGTAGCCATCTCAACCAAGGTATTACAACGCTCTGCAACAAGAGTAATCACCTCTGTAATTGCTGGGCCAGATGTAATATCAACATTCTGTTGAGCTAAATGCCACTCAAGATGCTTAGCCACTTCTTCTGCAGATTCAGTTTTTAGATAATGGTTGTTTAACCAAAGCAACTTATCCGTATTAAAAGCGGATGCTGACTTACTAATTGACGTTAATTCAAACAGTGAAATCATCTCATCCATAGAGAAGATCTCTTGATCACCATGAGACCAACCTAAACGAACAAGATAGTTTAATAATGCTTGTGGTAGATAACCTTCATCACGATATTGCATCACATTTACCGCACCATGACGCTTAGATAGTTTTGCACCATCATCACCAAGGATCATTGCACAGTGAGCAAATACTGGAACAGGTGCGCCTAATGCATTATAGATATTGATCTGACGAGGTGTATTGTTGATATGATCTTCACCACGAACAACATGAGTGATCTCCATATCCCAATCATCAACGACAACACAGAAGTTATAAGTTGGGCTACCATCGGTACGACGAATAATAAGATCATCTAATTCACTGTTTGCGATCTCAATTTTACCGCGCACTTGATCTTCAAATACCACCGTTCCTTCTTTAGGATTACGGAAGCGGATAACAAAAGGTGAATCTTCAGTTGCAGCCGCATTCGCTTTAATGATCTCAGGGTGATTCGCATCATAACGAGGTTTAACACCTGCCGCCATCTGCTCTTCACGAATTTCATCAAGTAGATCTTTTGGACAGTAACACTTATAAGCTTTATCTTCGGCTAATAACTGATCAACAAGTTGGTTATAACGGTCAAAGCGTTTAGTCTGATAATAAGGACCTTCATCCCAATCCAGGCCTAACCACGACATTCCTTCTAAGATCGCATCAATAGCTTCTTGAGTTGAGCGTTCAATATCAGTATCTTCAATACGCAATACAAATTCACCGCCAAGGTGTTGTGCATATAACCATGAATATAGGGCAGTACGAGCACCACCTACGTGAAGAAAACCTGTTGGACTAGGCGCAAAGCGTGTTTTTACCGTCATTCTATTTGCCTTTATTGATGATAAAACAGCAATCAAATACTGCTGCTTTAATGTTTATTTCAAGTAAAATTGATTATTCTTGTTCTATTCTAACATTAGATAGCTAATACCTGTCTATTGTCTTAGACAAATTATCTTCTATTCAAAATAAATAACGAGAAAAAATTAAAGCCCCCATTAGTCAATCATCTCCAAATATTGAGCTTCACTGATCACCGTCACACCTTTCGCTTCAGCGGCATTAATCTTATTCGCGCCTACTTTTGCTCCAGTGATCAAATAATGGGTTTTGCCTGAAACAGACTTTGCAACTTTAGCACCAAGCTCTTTGGCTTTTTTCTCCATATCACCACGGCTGCCACTGCTCATCGCGCCAGTAAAGACCACAATTTTTCCTGCAATGACTGAACCTAATTGCTGAGAATCTAAAATATTTGGCGTGATCTGTAAGTTAAAACCTAGACCATAAATCGCATCAAATTGTGATTTAATTTCAGCTAAGCCAGCAACAACTTGTAACGCGGTCTTTTCAGCAAAGCCATCAATCACTTTGATATCATCAACACTCAAAGAGAATAGCTGCTCGATACCATGATGCTGTAATAGTTTTTCTGCAACCCCTAACCCTAAACGATTGACACCAAATGCCGCTAAGAAACGCCAATCTTCAATTTCTATTTGACGACTCTTATTGAGTGCATCAACTAAATTATTTACCGTCTTCTCTTTATAACCCATCTCAACTAACTGTTGGGGATCATCAGCAAATTGATAAACATCAGCAATAGTACGGATCTGGTGGTCAAATAAGATCGAAATTGTCGCGGGACCAAATCCATCATTATTTCCAAGCGTATCAAAGAAGTGGATGATGCTCTTTTCGATCTGGTCACGACAACCTTGTGTATTAAGACAAAATAAGTTGTCATCGACCCACGTTAAAGGTTGATCACAACAAGGGCAATTATCAGGAATATCAGGTGTCGCAGGTTTGAGTACTTTCTCTATTTTAGGTATAACCAAACCACTTCTCACTAACTGAATAATGGTTCCCTTGCCAATTCCTTTTTCACGTACCATGCCATAGTTGTGCGCTGTTGCTCGCGTAATTTCAGCACCAGAAAGACGAGTAGGTTCTAATTGAGCAACAGGGGTAATTTTACCATTACGAGACGTTTGAGGGATCACGGCTAAAATTTTCACTTCCGCTTTCTCATCATTAGATTTTAATGCTATCTGCCAGCGATGATGATGGCGTGTTGCCCCCATCTCCTCTTTTATGGCTTGATGGGTGGTTTCAATAATCACACCATCAACATCATAATCACTAGAGGTTAAAATATCATTAGTAATAGAGGTGAAATTGGCGATGAAATCAGCGATCGAACCTTGCCAGTTAGGCAGTTTTGCAAAAGGAAAGAAAACAGCTGCGCCACAATTCACCGCTTGCTGAACACGTTCATCGACATTTTTTTCTGCAATAATTGAGGCTTGAATATTACGAGAGTTCTCAAAATGCTCCGCCAAATTTTCAGCAAAATAGCTTTTCGAGATAACAATTTCTCCTGCTCCTAAACCACGCTCATTACCTTCTGCTGTCATTAAGCCACGATTAAAAACAAAAGAGATATCTCGACCTTGTAAGCCATTACCTCGAGTATAAAGAATATTACCGTCATCGTAAGCGGCATAACCATCGAGTTTTGGCGTTACTCGAAGCTCAATATCACGCTCTAGGATCTTTAAAGAGAGCGCAGCTTTTTTAATACGCTTTATCCACTGTTGGATCTCTTTTTCACTATAAGCTTTATCTGTTGATAACATTTTAACGGGTAATGCAACGGTTTTACCCTCAACAATCACCTCGTCTTCAACTTGATTAACAAAAGGGTGATCTGGATTATTGCTCTTAAAATAATTTTGGTGAGCATCATAACTAATATCATCCAACAACGGATAACCTGCTCGATATAAACTATTTGTTAGTTTAAGAACAGCCAGTTGCTGACCATTATCTAAAGACTCAAAACTCTGGTTACCATTTGTTACTTCAATAAGCAGTGTTTCACTGATAGTTGGATCTAGTTGCTTGAATATCTCTTGCTGTTGGCTATTTAACACAATCACATCTCTCTAATCTAGTCGACCTAATGAATAATATAAGCCCTTCATACTCGAAGTTACTATCCCCTTCTTACTTGAAGTATAGGTTGTTGGCTGTACTCGTGCGCTCCAATCATATAGGACGCCTATATTTATGAAGCCTCACTCACTTGCTGCCTACTAGCAACTCCAATTACTTTAGGTATATACCCTTCTTACTTGAAGTTGCTAGGTTGTTGGCTGCGCTCATTCGCCCCAATCATATAATTCACCTATACTCATGAGGCCTCATTCACTTGCCGCCTACTAGCAACTCCAATTACTTTGAGTATAAGTACACGCTTGAAACCTTATTGAGGCACAAAATTATCCACCATAAAATAAGGCTCCCTAATTGGAGCCTTATTTCTAATTTTTCTATTGTAACTAATTATCAGATTTTCTTTAAGTCACTGTCGATTAATAGGACTTAATTTTATGCCTAATTTCATCTAACTTTTGCGATGAAATAACGTGACGCTTCTCATCCATAACCAAACCACCCATATCATCGGCAAGTTGTTGTGCGGTTTGTAGCATCAGTTTGAAGTTTTGCTCTGCATTCCCATAGCAAGGAACAGACATAAAGAAGGTAACACCAGGCGTAGTGAAAGTCTCGACTGAATCAGTAATAAATGACCCTGGATTTACTGAGTTAGCGACACTAAAGAGCACTTTCCCAGCCCCAACTAAATCGGCGTGCCGATGGTAAATCGCCATTTCGCCCAAATGAAGACTATGTTGCTCCATGGCATTAAATAGTTGAGCTCCATTAAATTCCATCCCCTTACTAGCATGGACATTTAAGATAATAACTAGAGGTTCTTTCTCTTCTGGCTCAGTAACTATAGGCTGCTCGGCCATTGGCTGTTCAACCACAATTGCGTCAGCCGTTTCATTTACGGTATCGTCAACTCGTTCATCAATAACAGACTCTTGAGTTACAGCAGAAAATTCCATCAACTCTTGATTTGGATGACGATTCACTGGTTGAGGCTGTTGTGCGTCAAACTCCATCGTTAAAGCGTTATTTGTTGATGATGTAGCTACAGATGAAAAGTTTTCATTCTTATTTAAATTCATCGCCGTTTGATTCGCAACTTCTTGCTCTTCAGCTGAAAAGCTTGGTTGAGCTGCACCAGTAAATGTGACATCCGCTGCTGACGAACTCTGACTATTTAGAAGTGGATCATCAGTAACAAGATCATCGGAAAAGTTAAAACCAGGTTCTTTTCTCGCACTTTTTTCTGGGGAGACTGCCTTCTTTTCTGGTGGCACATTGGATTCAGAAGAATTAGCACGACTCACGACACGTACTTCACCGATACCATCATCATCAAAACCTGTATTATCTTGAGATTTATCTGCAAATTTCTTTAATGGTTTCTCACTGAATTTTGTTGGTTTATCTTTTCTGTTTGTCCATAACCCATGAAAAAGAAGCCCTGCAATAGCAAGCGCTCCCACTATAACTAAAACCAACCGTAAATCTTCTTGCATTGACGTCATCTCTGCTTATCGATTACCCAACAGGGGTAAATTAATTTCCATTGTTAACAATCCATTTTTAGTACTGTAATGCTCTTTAAATGAAGAGAATTTAAATTTGATTGCTAACAGCGACTTTTATAAATCTATTTTTATACCCTTTTATTTTAGGTACATACTATCAATGTATCAAATTTTAAAGCAAAATCTGTCTTATATTAGCTGTTGTTTTCTATTATTTTTAACAAATTTGATTTTTTTACCTATTTTTAACTTAACTACGATCTAATCTATCATAAATTTTAACTCCATTTAGAAATCAATTTGCAATTGGCTATAACAAAACAGTAATATCGCAAAATAATTTTCAATAACGAGAACCCTATGAAGAGAGCAAAATTAATCACAGAACCAGCAAGTGGAGCTGGGTACCTACTGCAAGGGTTCAAACTTGCTTTGCAACCTGGAGTGAGGCGATTTATTTTAATCCCGCTATTGATCAATTTTCTCCTTTTCGGTGCTGCTTTTGGCTTTCTATTGACGCAACTTGGAGGGTGGATTGACTATTGGCTTTCGTATCTACCAACATGGATGGAGTGGCTTTCTTATCTTTTATGGCCACTTATTACCATTTCTATTTTGGTGACCTTTTCTTACTTCTTTAGCATGGTAGCGAATTGGGTTGCCGCCCCTTTCAATGGTCTGCTATCGGAATACCTTGAATCTCGCTTAACCGGAGAACAAGCTCCGGATACTTCAATGGGTGCATTAATCAAAGATATACCTCGTGTATTTCGTCGTGAATGGCAAAAACTTTGGTATTACTTACCGAAAGCTCTAGGCTTATTGATTTTATTATGGATCCCAGGCATAGGTCAGACGATTGGTCCCGTACTGTGGTTCTTGTTTAGTGCTTGGATGATGTCAATTCAATACAGTGACTATCCATTCGATAACCATAAAGTTCCTTTCCATAACATGCGTAAAGCGTTAAGAGAACAGAAAGGGACTTCAATTAGCTTTGGCAGTTTGACGATGTTGTTTGCAATGATTCCATTTGTAAACTTAATTATCATGCCAATTGCGGTGTGTGGTGCAACAGCAATGTGGGTAGATAAGTTTCGACATCGCGTTTTATAACCTTCATTAAATTAGTTTTCTTGATAAATAAAGACTTCAAAAAACAATCTTAAAGCAAACTGGCTCAAAGAGTCAGTTTGTACCTCCCTTTATTAGTCAATCTATTCAGAATTGTGACTGCATTAAGACTCATCATCGACAAACTATAATTCAACATACTCTTAGTTTTTGTTAAATTTAAATAAATCCCCTTCTGACCTGAAGACGCTAAATTGTTATCTGTATTCATCAGGTATAATCATATACACCCAAAATAATTGAAGTTGCTAGTAGGCGGCAAGTGAGTGAGGCCCCATGAGTATAAATGTACTATATGATTAGGGCGAACGAATGCAGCCAACAACCTAGCGACTTCAAGGATGAAGGGTATAGTACACCGCTAACCATTGGGGTTCTACTCACTTGTCACCAACTCGTAACGTCAATGACTTTAGATATAAGATATAACGTTTTAGATGTTTTACTCTTTGCAGAATAGAACTAAGCTATAACTCTATCAGTATGAATAAAAAGGAATTGAAAAAATGAGTCGCATTTATGATGATAACTCCTACACGATTGGTCATACCCCATTAGTCCGTTTAAATCATGTCAGCAATGGAAATGTTTTAGCTAAAGTCGAAGCAAGAAACCCAAGCTTTAGTGTGAAGTGTCGTATTGGTGCCAATCTAATTTGGGATGCAGAAAAGTCAGGTAAATTAAACTCAGATATAGAAATTGTTGAACCAACCAGCGGAAATACAGGTATTGCTCTAGCCTACGTTGCCGCGGCGAGAGGCTATAAGCTAACATTAACAATGCCTGATACTATGAG
This sequence comes from Vibrio sp. SS-MA-C1-2, assembly GCF_021513135.1. Lineage (NCBI taxonomy): Bacteria > Pseudomonadati > Pseudomonadota > Gammaproteobacteria > Vibrionales > Vibrionaceae > Vibrio > Vibrio sp. SS-MA-C1-2. The sequence goes on along the minus strand of NZ_CP090981.1, from coordinate 1,194,794 downwards.
CCTAGAGCGTCGAAAGCTACTTGCAGCTCTTGGTGCAAACCTTGTTTTAACTGAAGGTGCAAAAGGAATGAAAGGGGCCATTGCTACAGCCGAAGAAATTGTCGCATCGGATCCAAGTAAATACCTGCTTCTTCAACAGTTCAATAACCCTGCTAACCCAGAAATTCATATTAAAACTACAGGCCCAGAGATCTGGCAAGACACCGATGGTGAAATTGATATCTTTGTTGCCGGCGTGGGGACTGGTGGTACTATTTCTGGTGTCACTCAATACATTAAAAATGAGCAAGGCAAAGCGATTAGCGCCATTGCCGTTGAGCCGACAGAGTCACCCGTAATTACGCAAGCCTTAGCAGGAGAAGAATTAACACCTGGCCCTCATAAAATTCAAGGTATCGGTGCTGGATTCATTCCTGGTAATCTCGATCTATCACTGCTTGACGGTGTAGAACAGGTAACATCAGATGAAGCGATTGAAATGGCACAACGCTTAATGAAAGAAGAAGGTATTCTGGCGGGGATCTCATCTGGTGCTGCTGTTGTTGCGGCAAACCGTTTAGCGGCACGTCCTGAAAATAAAGGTAAAACTATTGTCACAATATTACCGAGTTCTGGTGAACGTTATTTAAGTACCGCACTTTTTGCAAATATATTTTCTGAAAAAGAATTACAGCAATAATGTAATCTTATTAATCTAAATCGAAATTATGGCTCAAGATAACAACATATCTTGAGTCATATTTATGCAATTGAAATAATACAACCAAATAAAGCATGACCCAAATCACATTTTCGGCTTATTTATAGAAATACGCAAAATAAAATGTAATAAAACTACCTTTTTTCATTATACAAGAGGGGTATATTTCAGATAGAATTGATCTCAAGAAATATCTTTACGCTATTATGTATTATAGTACCTATGCGTATAGCTACTTTGTAGAAATACATAAAATTAATAGCTAGATTAAATTAAGTTTAAATATTAATAGTAAATTTCATTGAGGTTCAATATGTATCAGAAAGATGTAGTAATCACAGCAGAAAACGGTCTTCACACTCGCCCAGCAGCACAGTTCGTTAAAGAAGCAAAAAGCTTTGACGCGAAAATCACTGTAATTTCTAACGGTAAAAGTGCAAGTGCAACAAGCCTATTCAAGCTACAAACTTTAGGTCTAACTAAAGGTACTGAAATCACTATCTCTGCTGAAGGCGCTCAAGAGCAAGAAGCAGTTGACCATTTAGTAGCTCTAATGGATACGCTGGTTTAATATCTAGCTTATATTCATCTAACTCTTTATGTTCAATTAACTTTAAGGTATCGCTATGACTTCAGGTATTCTAGCATCCCCAGGTATTGCTTTCGGTAAAGCTCTACTCCTTGCTGAAGATGAAATTGTAATCAATAAAAATTCGATCTCTGCAGATCAAATTGACACTGAAATTCAGCGTTTTATTGACGCTCGAAGCAAATCAGTTGCGCAATTAGAGGTTGTAAAACAGAAAGCTCTTGAAACTTTTGGTGAAGAAAAGGAAGCTATCTTCGAAGGGCATATCATGCTGCTTGAAGATGAAGAGTTAGAAGAAGAGATTATTGCTCACATCAAAGACAACAAAGCTTCTGCTGATGCGGCTATTTACGCAATCATCGAAGAACAAGCGGTTGCTCTTGAATCTCTAGATGACGAGTACTTAAAAGAACGTGCTACAGATATCCGTGATATCGGTTACCGCGTTGTTAAAAATGCGTTAGGGATTGAGATTGTATCTTTAAGCTCAATCAATGAAGAAGTTATTCTGGTTGCTAACGATCTGACCCCATCAGAGACTGCACAGATTAACCTAAACTACGTTCTTGGCTTTATCACTGATATTGGTGGTAGAACATCGCATACTTCAATCATGGCACGTTCATTAGAACTACCTGCTATTGTTGGTACTGGTGACATTACACAAACAGTTAAGAATGGCGATATGCTCGTTCTTGATGCGATCAATAACAAAATCATCGTTAACCCTTCTGAGCAAGAGTTAGCCGATGTTAAAGTGATTCGTGATCAGTTCATTGCTGAAAAAGAAGAACTAGCAAAATTAAAAGACCTTCCAGCCATTACACTTGATGGCCATCAAGTAGAAGTTTGTTCAAACATCGGTACACTGAAAGATTGTGACGGTGCTGAGCGTAACGGTGCTGAAGGTGTTGGTCTATACCGTACAGAATTCCTATTTATGGATCGCGATAGCCTGCCAACTGAAGAGATTCAGTTCCAGTCTTATAAAGCTGTCGCTGAAGCGATGACTGGTCAAGCAGTCATTGTTCGTACGATGGACATCGGTGGTGATAAAGATCTGCCATATTTAGATCTTCCTACTGAAATGAACCCATTCCTTGGATGGCGCGCAATTCGTATCTGTTTAGATCGTCGTGAAATTTTACGTGACCAGTTACGTGCAATTCTACGTGCATCTGCATACGGTAAGCTACGTATCATGTTCCCGATGATCATCTCTGTAGAAGAGATTCGTGAACTAAAAGCAGCGCTAGATACTTACAAAGCAGAATTACGTGCTGAAAATATCGCATTTGATGAAAAGATTGAAGTTGGTGTCATGGTTGAAACACCAGCAGCAGCGGCAATTGGTCATCACTTAGCGAAAGAAGTAGACTTCTTTAGTATTGGTACTAACGACTTAACACAGTATACTCTAGCAGTAGACCGTGGTAATGAACTTATTTCACACTTATACAACCCACTATCACCTGCAGTATTAACTGTAATCAAGCAAGTGATTGATGCCTCTCATAAAGAAGGCAAGTGGACTGGTATGTGTGGCGAATTAGCTGGTGATGAGAGAGCAACTCTTTTATTATTAGGTATGGGATTAGATGAATTCAGCATGAGCTCAATTTCAATTCCACACATTAAGAAGATTATTCGCAATGCGAACTTCGAAGATGTTAAACTAATGGCTGAACAAGCATTAGCGATGCCAACAGCGGCAGAAATCGAAGCCCATGTTGATAACTTTATCGCTGAAATGACAAACTGCTAATTTGTAATATAGACAATAAATTTGAGGAGTAAGATATGGGTTTATTCGACAAACTGAAGAAAATGGTTTCAGACGATAGCAACGATAGCAACGTAATTGAGATTATTGCACCTCTTTCAGGTGAAATTGTAAATATTGAAGATGTGCCAGATGTTGTTTTTGCTGAAAAAATCGTTGGTGACGGTATTGCTATTAAGCCTGCTGGTAACAAAATGGTTGCTCCAGTAAACGGCACAATCGGTAAAATTTTCGAAACCAACCACGCATTCTCTATTGAGTCTGATGATGGTATTGAGCTGTTTGTTCACTTCGGTATTGACACAGTAGAACTTAAAGGCGAAGGTTTCACTCGCATCGCTTCTGAAGGTCAATCTGTAAAAGTTGGCGATACAGTTATCGAATTTGATCTTGCTGTTCTTGAAGAGAAAGCAAAATCAACACTAACGCCTGTTGTCATCTCTAATATGGATGAAATCAAAGAGTTAAATAAACTTTCTGGCGCTGTAACTGTTGGTGAAAGCCCAGTAATCCGCATCAAAAAGTAATCAATCACCTAGCTTAAGTGACTAACGATGTATCGTTAATCTAACTTAGATAGTGATCAAAAAAGCCGCTTATTTGCGGCTTTTTTATGTTTGCTATTTAGCTGTTGCTGCAATATATACTTCAAACAATATGAGCATATATACCCTTCTTACTTGAAGTTGCTAGGTTGTTGGCGATATTCATTCGCCCCAATCATATAGAAAATCTATACTCATGGAGCCTCACTCACTTGCCGCCTACTAGCAACGCCAATTACTTTAGGTATAAGCATTCGATAGAAATTATGACTTAATTGATAAGTTATCTAATACTGTCAACGATGGAGCAAATAAATAGCTACCTGTCACCGCTTTAGTGTAGTTCAATAACTGATCACACTGCCCATCCTCACCTTCACCATACATACTCTTTAACATCGCATCAAAGTTATGAATAGAGTGACAATAAGCAATAAAGAGTAAACCATGATCACCACTGACCGTACCATACGGCAAACTATGACGAACAATTTTTAACCCTTTGCCATCTTCTTTCAGATCAACACGTCCAACATGCGAACAAGGTGGAACATCCTCTAACTCAACTGAATCATCTTTGGTGCGTCCAATCACTTGTTCTTGATGCTGTTGGCTCTCTTGACTCCACGGACTCAACGTATGAATAAAACGCTGTAGCATGACATAACTACCACCAGCATGCTCACCATCAGCAACCAATGCGACATCTCTACGCTGTTGCTCAATCGTTGGATTCTCAGTCCCATCGATAAAATCCGTCATATCACGAGAATCTAAATAACGGAACCCATAAGTCTCATCTTCTATTTTAACTTTATCGCTAATTGGCTCGATAAATTCCTTTAAAAGAGCAAAATTCAAGTCATGACGAACAGAGTGAACATGCAATAACAGATCGCAAGATGTCGACGGTGCAACAATCTCTCCAGAGCCGTAAGCTGGGAATGGAATTAACTCGGCAGGCATTGCCACATTAAATTGCTGCCAAAAAGCATGACTAAAAGCAACAGATGCTGAAAGCTCACTGCCAGAAAATCGTTGATTAAATGTAGACACTTGAGCAGCTAAAGCCTGACACTGTTGCAGAACGGCTTTACTATCCTTAATCACACTCATTGTTGCATAGAGAGCAAACGGGCTTGCGAGAGGTATAATACCTGACTGTTCATTCATATAATTAACTCCACATAATGTTATATTATTATCACTATTTTGCACGTAATCACCTTACCCTAATTACTTAAAGCATATTCCCTTCATACTTGAAGCTGCTAAGCTAGGTTTGTAACAGTAACACCTACATTCGTTTATCCCAATCGTATAGCACACTGATACTCATCAAACCTTACTCACTTGCTACTTATTAGCAATTCCCATTATTTTAGGTCTATAATTGCTGAAAAGTATCAATTGATCGATATATTCAATAAAACAAACAACCTTAGCAACAATAAGTTAAAGAAATTTAAAAATAACTACCAACAGTTATCCAGATCACCTTTATCAATAGAATCGGTTGAAATCTAAAGCCGTTAGAATCATGATACGGTCATAAAAGTGTTAAGATATGCTTTCACTCTTATATTTCACCAGTTTATCACTATAGTAAAAAAGATTGGATCTATCATGGCGCAAAACAGTTCACCAGAAACACAGTCAGAAGCCTTAAATATTGCAAAAGCAACTCAAAAGCCGGGACAAACTAAAGAACAGACAAAACTGATTGCTCAAGGCGTTCAAAAGGGGATCGATCTCTATAAAAAGCAGCAAAAAGCAAAAGCTAGAGAACGTGATAAACTTAAGAAAAAAGAACAAAAACAAAAATTAAAAGCGGAAGATAATATTCAAACTCCTACCATCAATGAACCAGAAGAAGTGAAACAGCACTGGTTACCTTGGGTTTTATTGTTGGCAAGTTGGGTTGGGTTCTTTTTTATATACCCAAAGTAATTGGAGTGGCTAGTAGGCGGCAAGTGAATGAGGTCTCATGAGTATAGGTGTACTCTATGATTGGGGCGAATGAGCGTAGCCAACAACCTAGCAACTTCAAGTATGAAGGGTATAATGGGTAATAAATAGCACAGGATGAAGCAATGAGCAGATACTTACTACTCCCTTTAATGCTGGTACTGCTAACGGGATGCAGCAGCCAAAGCCAAGAAATCAAAGGTGATAATATCAAAAATCAATTATCAGAGTGTCAAGGTGATCCCAACTGTATATCAAGTAGCGATAAGCGTGAAAAGTTTTACTTTGAGCCACTAACCTTGAAAAAAGACAGTTATGATAACTGGCGTAAACTGTCAGTTGCCATAGAAAGTATTCCCCATGCCACATTAGTTTCATCTTCAAATGAGTATCTTCATTTTACCTTTACTAGCCAAGTCTTCGGTTTTGTCGATGACTTTGAGTTATTAAAAAAAGGAAAAACTGTTGAGGTAAGATCAGAGTCTAGAACAGGAAAGTATGACTTTGGGGTTAACCGTAAACGTGCAGATAGCATCAAGAAAATGCTAGAGAAAAAAGCACTGATTCAATAAGGTTAAAATAGATGATAAAAACGCAGTTATGCTACACGCATCACTGCGCTTTTTTATCCTCTGTAACTACGCTCTCAACTTTAACGGCGCACTTTTTAAACTCTCTCTCTTTTCCTCAAGATAAATATAAAGCACGTCCCCACCTCTTTGTTCTGCCCACATTACCATCGGTAAAATCAGATCACATCTATGAGTAAATTCGAAAATATTAATGACCAATAACAAATGAAGAGAAAAACAATAGGAAATTCTCACTTTTAAAGCGAAATAGAACCAATCAGATAGAGAAATAAAGATATAGTAGATCAGTAAAACCAGCGCAGTCAGATATTTTTTAATTTCATTTTTCTTAATTTAGAAAGTCTATTTTTACTCAAAATTATTGGAGTTACTAGTAGACGGCAAGTATGAAGGGGATAATGACAATCAATGAGTCGCTTTATGATTAATCGTAAAAAGATCACAGCTCAAGAATTACTTCAGCAACTAACCTCTCGAGAAAAAGAGGTTTTAGAAGCATTATCTCTAGGGCTAAATAATCGAGAAATTGGGCAGGAACTGTTTATTTGTGAAACAACGGTTAAAGTACATCTTAGGCATATCTTTAAAAAATTAAAAGTAAAGTCGAGAACCGAAGCCCTTTTGTTCTATCTACAATATAAGTAATCAATGCACATCTACTAGCATAAAACTCTGTATGGGTATTAATGTCAGCCCTTTGACTTAAACCCTATATTATTAATAAATGAAATTTTCCCCATTAACAACAGTAACAACTGCTGATAATTCTATCTGAGTATGATTTAATAACTCATCATTAAATATTATTTGGAAAATGAAAAAATGAGTGATATCACCCTCTATGGATTGAGCGCATCAACCTGCGATACCATGAAAAAAGCTTGCAAATGGCTAGAGAACAACGGTAATAGTTATTCTCTCCATAATTACCGTGTTGAGGGTTTAACGTTAGAACAATTGACGATATTTGAGGCAAGTATTGGTTGGGAAACACTGGTCAATAAACGCAGTACAACTTATCGTCAGTTGAGTGATGCACAGAAAAAAGGATTAAATAAAGAGAGTGCGATAACATTAATGTTAGAACAACCGACATTAATCAAGCGACCATTATTATCTTATCAAGGCAATTATTACGTCGGCTTTAAAGCGGATCAATATAATTCAATTTTCAATGGATAATCACCATTAACCCCCACCTCTTTATCTTTTAGTAAAAGGATTTATTTATGCAAGATAGCCCAGTACTCCAACTAGCTAAACAACTGATTAATCAAAAGTCAGTCACCCCTGATGATGCTAATTGCCAACAGATGATGATTGAACGACTCGAAAAACTTGGTTTTATTATTGAAACCATGGTATTTGAAGATACCACCAACCTTTGGGCTCGTCGTGGTACTGAAGCCCCCTATTTACCTTTGCCGGGCATACCGATGTGGTTCCCGCTGGTAATTTAGCAGACTGGAACACTGACCCTTTTCAAGCAACCATTATTGATGATGTTCTTTATGGTCGTGGTGCAGCGGATATGAAAGGCTCATTGGCTGCGATGATTGTTGCGGTTGAAACTTTTGTCACAGAGAACCCAGACCATCAAGGATCTATTAGCTTTCTTATTACCTCAGATGAAGAAGGTCCCTTTATTAATGGTACAACTCGCGTAATTGATACTTTAATGGCGCGTAATGAGATCATCGATATGTGTATTGTCGGTGAACCATCAAGCACAAACGTCGTCGGTGATGTGATCAAGAATGGCCGTCGAGGTTCTATTACCGGTGACTTGATCATTAAAGGAATACAAGGGCATGTAGCCTACCCTCATCTTGCTAGTAACCCAATTCATAACGCGTTAAAAGCTCTCTCCGAACTAGCAGAATATGAGTGGGATAAGGGAAATGAATTTTTCCCACCCACTAGCTTTCAAATTCCAAATATTGCCGCAGGGACAGGAGCTTCAAATGTCATCCCTGGGGAGTTATCCGTTCAGTTTAACCTTCGCTTTAGTACGGAAGTAACGGCAGACCTTATTAAAGAGAAAGTGCAGCAAATTCTTGATAACCACCAACTCGATTATCAACTAAAATGGACATTAAGTGGCAATCCATTTTTAACGTCAAGTGGCTCGCTGGTTGATGCTGCGGTTAAAGCCATTAATGATGTTAATCAACAACAACCTCAACTTTTAACAACCGGTGGGACTTCTGATGGTCGCTTTATCGCAACAACAGGGGCACAGGTTATCGAATTAGGACCAACCAATGCAACGATTCATAAAGTCAATGAATGTGTTGCGGTTATTGAGCTTGAAAAACTCACTGTAATGTATCAAAAAACGTTAGAAAACTTATTAAAGTAATCTTATTTTGAATCCAAAAACATTGGCTTATACCTAAAATAGTTGGAGTTGCGAGTAGGCAACAAGTGAGTGAGGCCCCATGAGTATAGGTGTATTATATGATTGGGGTGAACGAGTGCAGTCAACAACCTAGCGACTTCAAGTATGCAGGGTATAATAACCGACTTAAAAAAGTAGCCAAAAATGAAGCGATTAACCACTAAAGAATTAACCGGACAAACTGAACAGCACATTGATCCAGATATTGGATTGCATCATGATGTGATACCTGCTTTCTTAGCGTTAAAACAAGCCGCAAAAGAGGCAGGATTTGAGTTAGCTATTGCCAGTGGTTTTCGCTCATTTGAACGACAAAAAGTCATTTGGAATGCCAAATTTAATGGTCTGCGTCCAGTTCTTAACAATCAAAGCCAACCTATTGATATTAGAACACTATCCGAGATAGAACTGATTCACGCTATTATGCGTTGGTCAGCCCTACCAGGTGCAAGTCGCCACCATTGGGGGACAGATTTTGATATCTACGCCAAAAACTTACTGCCCGAAGGAGAAAAATTAGCATTGGAACCTTGGGAGTATCAATCTGGTGGGCATCAGTTTCTTTTTTCACAATGGTTAAACTCTTATCTTCAAGATTCTCCTTTTTTCCTTCCTTATATCAAGGATAAGGGCGGTGTAGCGACGGAGCCTTGGCATATCAGTTATGCGCCTATCGCAAAAAAAGCACTACAAGATATCGATATAAAACAACTTACTACCCTATTTTCAATCGAAGATGTTGCTGGGAAATCGCAAATAATCAAAAATATTGATATCCTATATGACAGGTATATATCCAATATAAATAAAACATATAACTAAAAAGGTAAATAGATGGAATGGTTAACTAACCCTTGGGTTATCGGTATAGTTGTATTTAGTTTTATCCTTAGCCAGATGATGACTTTTTTAAAAGCGCCGAAGCCAAAACTTCCTCAAAGCTATATTGATCGAAAGAAAAAAGAAGCGGAAGAGTTAGAACAGCAGCAGATAGAGCAAGCAAATCGACGTGAAAAGTTTGCGCAGCAACAACAAACAGAACAACAAGCTCAAGAGGCTTTAAGCCAGCAAGGAAAGAAAAACTTTGCACAAGAACAGAAACGTGCTGAGCAAAAGAGTGATAAATAACGATCGTTAAGATCATCAATAAAATTGAATGAAAATAGAAAAAACCATACTAAACCCAATATCGATAAGTGGTTAGTATGGTTTTTTTATATTCAGATTACGTTGATAAACTCAAATTCTATTTTGACTTATCTTTGCTATTTTCACGCTCAACAACAGCAGATAAAATAGGTGCTAAAGACTTTAAGATCTCTTCATTTACAGGCTTGCCATCTTTATCCGTCACATTTAATGACGTTCGGTTGCCTAAATCTCCTAACTGGATTTTATATTCATTATTATCCAATTGAAGTGGTGAAGTCCCTAACTCCTGCCAAAACTCATCATCTGGTGATTTATATTTAACATCAATCATACCTTGTGAGCTATTTCGACTGGTAATCTCAAAACCAAAATTATCAAGTAATTTAGGTAGGCGAGCCCAGAAAATATTATAAGGGGCACGCGCAATAATAACAGGTAAACCACTACGATCATGCCCTAATGAAATCGGGATCCGTTTAATTAACTCATCCGCTTTCTTTTGAGCAATGATACGTTGTTGAGTATCATAATATGAGGTCACCATATTTGCCATTTGAATACTATAACGATCTCTAGAAAGTGTATCCGCAGAGGTCTCTTGACCATTACGCTGCCACTCTAACGTACTAAAACGTAACCCTAGTTGGTCATCTTTATTAATACGTTCAATTAAATAGCGCACACCATATTCAAGATCTTCATCTTCAATATTCCAACGAACCCAATCGGTTTCAATTTTATCGATTGACTGACTACGAATCTTAATTTTCTTATTCGCAATGGCTTTAATAATCGAGTTCCAGATATCATTGGTCTCTTGCTCTCGAATAGTCCAGATAGTGACAACACCATCTTGCTCTTCTGAACGCGCACCTGGAATTAACTCCAAAATCTGTAATGGCGGGCGAATGTCAACTTGCTTACCAACAAACCCACTTTTCTCACCTGATGGAATCATATAATGAGTTGAAAAATAAACAGGCTCATCTTGAGGAACAACCAAAGGCTTTAAATTAGGTGTATCCATGTATTTAAAATCTTGCTTTGCTTGACGACGCTGTTCCGCACCACCTGAACAGGCTGCTAGAGTACCTGCAACGGTAAGACAAAGTGCGACTCGATAGAAAGAGTTCATGAATGCTCCTGCATTACAGTAAATTGGCTTTTTTCAAGGCATCTCTCACTGTTTGATGATAACCATCTTGCAGTGGTGTTAAAGGAAGGCGTAACGTACCATTAGTGATAAGTCCTAACTCTTTTGTTGCCCACTTAACTGGAATTGGATTCGCTTCAATAAACAGATCTTGATGGAGTCCCATTAATCGGTCGTTAATCTCTTCGGCTTTAGTGAACTCACCTTCAAGAGCAGCTTGGTAAAGCTTAGCCATATCTGATGCCGCTACATTAGCAGTAACAGAGATAGTTCCATGACCACCGACACGCATAAATTCAAGACCCGTTGCATCATCACCTGTTAATTGGACAAAGTCATCGCCACATAATTCACGGGTTTTTGCCACTCGACTTAAATCCGCAGTCGCATCTTTGATACCAACAATATTATCTAATTTCGCTAAACGAGCTGCCGTTTCAGGTAATAAGTCACAAGCCGTTCGACCTGGAACATTATAAAGAATAATTGGCACTTCTGATGCTTCAGAAATCGCTTTGAAATGAAGATAAAGACCTTCTTGAGTTGGCTTATTGTAATAAGGTGTCACACTCAAACAACCAGCCACGCCGGTACCATTAAATAATTTAGTAAATGTCACTGCTTCGTGAGTTGCATTCGCGCCAGCACCCGCAATAACAGGAATACGACCAGCAGCAAATTCGAGAGTCTTCATGACGACTTTAACATGTTCATCAACCGTTAATGTTGCTGACTCTCCTGTGGTTCCCATCGCTACAATACCATCAGTGCCCGAAGCAATATGGTATTCGACAAGTTTTTCTAAGCTTGCATAGTCAACTTCGCCAGAAGAATCTAATGGGGTTACCAGTGCAACAATACTTCCTGAAAACATCTTTACTCTCCTTTAAACTAGATTTCTCATGTTACTTTTGCTCTTAAGTAAAAACAAGTAGAGATCTAATTTTAAACAACAATATTCAGTAATATATTGGTTATTTTGTCATTAACTCTACAGTGATACTGTTACTTTGCTGTGATACTATAAATTATCTCGTTTCTCGTAGAGCATTTTATGGAACATTATCTAGTTATTACCGCCGTTGGAACTAATCGCCAAGGAATATCAAATCAGATCACTCACCATATCAGTGAGTGCAACTGTAATATTGTTGATAGTCGAATAGCCAATTTTGGTGCAGAATTTACTTTAATTATGCTACTTTCTGGCAATAATAATTCACTTTCGAGAGTAGAAGCGACATTACCTCTTGTCGGTCAGCAGCATGACTTATTAATTGTCATGAAGCGTACCAGTAAACATACAGCGATAGACTCATCTCATCGTGCCGTGATTAAAGCGCAACTTGACGATACTCCTGGAATTATTCAGCAGTACACGGAATTTCTTGCATCAAGAACGATAGATATTTCAACATTAAAAACGGATACTGAACAATCTAATCAAGAACACTCTGCCCCTCAGCTTCATATCGAGATCACGACTCGGCTTCCCGATTCAATTGATTTAGATAAGTTGGAGCAAGATTTTATGGCTTTAGGTGAAAAGCTCAATGCCACAAGCTCGATTAATTTTATGCCTCGATAATTAAACATCGCCATATCATTATCTCTAAGTAGACAATAAATAGGAAAAACCAGATGGATACTCTAGTTGCAGGAAGTGTAGCGCCTAACTTTACACTTCAAGATCAAAATGATACCTCAGTCACCCTGTCTGATTTTGCAGGCAAGAAAGTACTGATCTATTTTTACCCAAGAGCTTCAACTCCGGGTTGTACCACACAAGCTAAGGGCTTACGTGACAGTAAAGCTGAACTAGATGCACTGAATGTTGTTGTCCTTGGCATCAGCCCTGATACTCCAAAAAAATTGACTAACTTTATTAATAAGCAAGAGTTAAATTTCACTCTGCTTGCTGATGAGGATCATGCAGTTTGTGAAAGCTATGGTATATGGCGATTAAAGAAATTTATGGGCAAGGAATTCATGGGCGTTGTTCGCACCAGCTTCTTAATTGATGAAAAAGGCAAGATTGAACATGTCTTTGATAAGTTCAAAACTAAAGATCATCATCAAGTCGTGTTAGATTATCTGAACGCGAAATAAGCGTTAACTTGTCTTATACCCAAAGTAATTGGCGTTGCTAGTCGGCGGCAAGTGAGTGAGGCCCCATGAGTAATAGGTGTACTCTATGATTAGGGCGAATGAGCGACGCCAACAACCTAGCAACTTCAAGTAAGAAGGGAATATACAAAAAAGCGAGAAGGTTAACTTGATAAGCTAACCCTCTCGCTTTTTAATTTGTCATCTTCACTTTTAACAGCTCAGCCAACTAACGCCCCCCACCTAAGGTAAGCCGCAACGTCTTACTTCTCTGAGTTATCACTAATTCTTGCTAAGACTTTCTGCTCATGGCTAAGTGGTTTTTTTTCATCATGAACTGACAAGGCAGTCCAAACCGCTTTTACCAATGTCGCGAGTGGAATAGCGAAGAAGACACCCCAAACACCCCACAAACCACCAAAGAATAACACCGCTACAATGATCCAAACTGGATGGAGATTTACCGCTTCAGAAAAGAGAATCGGCACTAACACATTGCCATCTAATATTTGAATCAGCATATAAGCAGAAAGTAACCACCAAAACTCAGGTGAAATACCCCACTGGAAAAGAGCCACCATAGCAACCGGAGCGGTAACTGCCGCCGCACCTATGTAGGGGATCAGAACAGATAAACCAATAGCGACACTTAATAACGCCGTATAGCGAAGATCCATCACAGAGAAAACAACATAACTCACACCACCAACAATAATTATCTCCGTCACTTTACCGCGAATATAATTAGAGATTTGTTGATTCATTTCACTACCAACACGGTTAGCTAAACGACGATTTTTCGGTAATAAGTCAGTTACGTTCCTTAGCATCTCATTTTTATCTTTTAATAAGAAGAAGGCGAGAAGAGGCACTAAAATCAGGTATACACCTAATGAAGCAATATTAATCAATGAAGAGACAGACCCTTTCACCACACTTTCGCCTAAGCCGAGCAGTTTATCTCGAGCAGTATCCATTACAGAAACAACAACATGAGGCGCAATCAATTCGGGGTAACGTTCAGGTAAGCTAACTGCAAAATGTTGAAGATCATTAAACATATTGGGTAAATCAGCGATAAAATTAGCAACTTGATGCCAAATAGTTGGAACTAAACCAAAGACGGCCAACAACATAACCCCAACAAAAAGAAGTAACGTTAATGTTGTTGATAGAGAGCGAGGTAACCCTAGTTTACTCAGCTTTGCTACTGGCGCTTCGAGTAAATAAGCTAAGACAATCGCAGCAAACAATGGAGCCAGTAAGCCACCTAAGAAATAGACAACTAAGGCACCAACTAAAATAATAAGCACGAGTGCAACCGCATCTGGATCAGAGAAGCGGCGTCGATACCAACGAGTAAACATTTCCATCATAGTGAATTCACATCTTATTTAATTATAAAAATAGACATAATGCCTTCAACATCATGTTGTACTTGAACAGAAGAAACGACGGTGTGCAGGTAACGAGGTATATCTTGCTTTGCACCACTATCAGCAACCAGAATGGTTAACGATTCCCCTTTTGAAAGTTCTGCTACGCGTCGTTTCGCTAACAAAAGAGCCATAGGGCAACGTTGATTTATTATATTCAGTTCCAATTTAGTCATAATAGCATGTACACTCTAAGGAAATAATAGTTATTGTCATTAAGATGAGTTAAATGAGAAATGAACAATATAAATTAATTTAACTCTAAATATTGTTTACACTTCTTAAATAGAATTTTATTAAACGGTTGGATAAAGTTTAATGTTTATATTGAAAAAAATAACATCATATCTACTGATTGGAAGCTTGTTAACCCCCTCTTTCGCTTTTTCAGCACCTGGGGATTATAATCTGCCTGATATAGGGACAACAGCATCAGGAACGCTATCAATCAGTAAAGAGCTTGAATATGGTGATGCTTATATGCGGATGCTACGAGCCAGCAGCCCCTTAATTACCGATCCGGTATTAAGTGAATATATTCAAAATTTAGGTCATACCTTAGTCGCTAATGCTGATGGAGTAAAAACCCCTTTTCACTTCTTCTTACTCAATAACAGCCAGATTAATGCGTTTGCCTTTTTTGGTGGGTATATTGCTATTCACTCAGGACTGTTCTTATATACCAAAGATGAAAGTGAATTAGCTTCAGTGATGGCGCACGAAATCGCCCATATCACCCAACGCCACCTTGCTCGACATATGGAGGACCAAGCGAAGAAAAATCCAGCGACAATTGCAGCGTTGGTTGGCTCTCTCATGTTAGCGATTGTCTCTCCTCAAGCTGGTATTGCAGCACTGCAAACGACAACGGCAGCTTCAATGCAGAGTCAAATTAACTACACAAGAAGCAATGAAAAAGAGGCCGATCGTATTGGTATTCAAACCTTAGCGCGATCCCATTTTGACGTTGAGGCTATGCCAACCTTTTTTGGTCGTTTAGCTGATCAATACCGTTTCGCGAGCAAGCCACCTGAGATGCTGTTGACTCACCCCCTTCCAGCTTCTCGTTTAACTGACAGCCGATTACGAGCGGGGCAATATAAGCGCTTTATTCCTGCTCTATCTGAGCCTTTCCATCTTGCTCAAGCTCGAATTATTGCCCGCTATTCTCCTTACAGTCAGCAAGCTAAATTTGATTGGTTTAATCGTCGCATAAAAAGCAGTCAATCATTTTCATTAACAAACAGCTTAAATTATGGCAAAGCGTTGCTCTATATCGATAGCCGTCAATATGGAAAAGCAAGAGATCTACTTGCACCATTGATTGCAAAAGAGCCATTGAATCATTTTTATCTCGATAGCATGACTGATTTAAGTCTTGGTGAGAAAAAGTACGATCAAGCGATTAAACGGTTGAAACATGCCTTAAAAACTCAACCTGATAATAGCGTCATCCAGTTAAATCTTGCTAATGCATTATTGGATAAAGGTAAAGCACGAGAAGCAGAAACAATTTTAAATCGAGAAACACATAATAATCCCCAAGATATTAATGGTTGGTCACTGCTAGCTAAAAGCGCAGCAATACAAGGAAATCGAGCTGGAGAGCTTGTTGCACGTGGTGAAATATTTGCACTGAGAGCTCGATGGGATGATGCAATAAATAATTACATAAATGCGAGTCAGTTAAGCCCGTTAGGAAGCTTAGATCAAGCCAGATATGATGCCAGAATCGATCAACTTCGGCAGCAAAGACAGCGATTTCTTGCATTAAAGTAAACAAAAACAGTAAAAAAGTCACACTCATCACTCATGAGTATGACTTCTTTACTTGTAGCTAAACTATTTTTCATTACAATACAGCAAAATTAATCGGTAAAACTCAAGGAATAGATGATGCCTGTTACTATTTATCACAACCCTCGCTGCTCAAAGAGTCGTCAAACACTCGCTCTACTAGAAGAAAAAAATATCCAGCCAACCGTTGTGCTCTACCTTGACATAAATCCAACAGCGGATGAGATAAAAAACCTGATTCAACAACTTGGTTTTGATTCAGCTCGTCAATTGATGCGCACCAAAGATGAGCTCTATAAAAGCTTGAACTTAAAAACAGTTGAAGATGAAGGGCAACTGATTGAAGCGATGGCAAATAACGCAAAGCTGATTGAACGTCCAATTGTTGTGACAGAGAAAGGGGCTCGCATTGGTCGTCCACCAGAGCAAGTATTGGAAGTTATTTAATAATGGCGAGTAAAGGAAATAGCCCACTAACAAGGCAGATTTATTATATTTCATTAGCCAGCACATTAGGCTTATTGGTCTGGGTAGTGTTGTGGCATATTTTTATCTCTCCACCTGCAGAGCTTAATCCTTATGTTTTAGCGGCAGTTTGGACCATTCCCTTGCTTTTTCCTCTCCCGGGAATCATCAAAGGAAAACCCTATACTCACGCTTGGATTAACTTCTGTTTAATGCTCTATTTTCTTCACAGTTTAACTCTACTTTATACCGATGAAGGTGAACGTTGGTTAGCAGCGATAGAATTAGTCTTAACCAGTATCGCTTTTGTCAGCCATAGTTTTTATGCGAAAAAAAGAGGCCAAGAGTTAGGGTTAAGTATTCGTAAGAAGAAAAAGAAGAAAGAATAGAATCAATAAAAAAGAACAAAATAATCAAATAAACAAAAAAAACCGACAACATAAGCTGTTGTCGGTTTTTTATTACTGCATTAAAAATTGATTAACTCTGCCATTGATAAAGTGGTGATATTTTCACCTCTTCTTGTATTGCTGTGGCATCGGGACTGTCTATCTCCGCTTGCTCATCAGTTATTTGAATCGCACTATCCGGTGCAGTATCACTCATAGTAAGGCTTTGTTGTGAATCTGAAGCAATGGCATTGCCTTGTATTCCGGTTGAAGGTGTATTATCTGCCGGTGAACCATTCACAATTTGACTCGTGCTAGCGACATCACTTTCTTCAATCTCAGGTATGCTCTCTTCTTTAACAAAGATTAAACGAGGATCCAGTAATAACTCACGAGCAAACTCTTCTTTATTTGCCAACAAACTGACGGTTAATGTCAATTCATCAGCTTGGAAGCTATCAACACTTAACGTAGCAACTGCCTCTAGATTGGTAATAAGCTGCTCTAACTGATAATAATCTTCACTTGATTCAATGTGATTAACACGTAATGTCAATTTAGACTGCGAGTTATCAGCTAGAGAGATCGAGTACTTTTGAGCAAAGTGCTGAGTCACATTACCCATCACCTCTTTCACACTATTGGCAGTAACACCTCGACTTTGACCTGAAATAGGCAATGTCTGTTCTGCCATAATTTTTGTCGGATTATTATCGAATAGTTGCCAATCGAGTACGGTGTTTTGTCCCTGTTTTTTCGCTTTAATGAGTAAAATGGCATCGGGTGAATAACGCTCACTCGCTTTAGCAACAGGGTTAATAAAACCGCCCCAAAGATCAGTTACGTTCACTGATGTCACATCGGTTAAATCACCAATTGGAGAGATTACCGGTAATCCTCGTTGATCGGCTTGGTCAGAGATAGCCTGTAAAATAGAGTCACTGCCTTGATCCCACGCAATGGATCGAGAACCATTCTGATCCTCAACTAACCAAACTAAAACGAGCGGACGATTGCTGCCCCATAAATTAGCTTTAGCTTGTGAAAGAAGCACTCGAATAGGGGTGTCATTAAATGTAAGCTGCACTGAGCGCTGATTGTCAGCATCATCTTGATAGCTTACTGAACTAATGTAGGAGTTTGGATTACGAAGTGCTTTTTGAACAATAGGATTAGAGATAATCGCTGATTGCCCAGAAACTTTTATCAAGACTTGTTGCAAGCCTTGAACTTTGGCTGTAGCTTCTGCCTGCTTATCATTACTTGATAACAGTACATTGGCGTTATAGAGATCATTTACCTTTGCCGCTTGAGTTGGCAAGGAGAAAAGTATTAATAGCAAATATCCAATTCGTTTCATAACTGATTACCAAATAGAAAAACCTCACCTGATCATAAGCTGAACAGGTAAGGTTGGGCAACAGTAGTTATCAATTAATTTTAATTATTCTTAATGTTCAACACTCTTCGGTAAGAATAAGTTAAGTAATACCGCAAGAACCGCACACAAAGCAATGCCTTGCATCTTATAATCACCAATATTGACAACCATGCCGCCAATGCCGAAAACTAGAATAACCGAGACGATACACATATTACGTGGATCAGTTAAATTTACTTTAGAGCGAATCAAGGTATTCATCCCAACAACCGCAATTGAACCAAACAATAGAGTCATGATGCCACCCATTACCACGACAGGAATGGTATGCAAAAAAGCCCCCACTTTAGCGGTAAATGCAACAACGATAGCAATACATGCAGTCCACGTCATAATCACAGGATTAAAAGATTTAGTTAGCATCACTGCGCCAGTCACTTCAGAGTAAGTGGTATTTGGTGGTCCACCAAATGCTGAAGCTGCCATCGTCGCTAAACCATCCCCTAATAAGGTGCGATGTAAGCCTGGCTTTTTAACATAATCTTTGCCCGTTACAGAACTAATTGCTAACACATCACCAACATGCTCAATAGCTGGCGCAATAACCACCGGAATCATGAACAGAACCGCTTCCCACTGAAATGTTGGTGCTGTGAAATTTGGTACTGCAAACCATGCAGCTTCTTTGACCGGTGAGAAATCAACAATCCCAAAGAAGAGAGAAAGTATATAACCAACAACAATCCCCCCCATGATGGGAATTAGCTTGAAAATACCTTTCCCCACTATCGCAATTAATAATGTCGTAATTAAGGTCGCCAAAGAGATAATCAATGCCACATTAGTTGGAAACATCGGTTGACCATCACCACCCAAGCCTAAAGCCATATTTACAGCTGTAGGTGCTAGATTTAAACCAATCACGATAATAACAGGTCCAACAACCACAGGTGGTAATAGACGATGTAAAATCTCAACACCACGCAGCTTTACTAGTAGACCAAAGAGTGGGTACATTGCCCCTGCCGCCATTAAACCACCAAGGGTTGCTGATAATCCCCAGGTTTGTACGCCATAAAGAATTGGTGCAATAAAAGCAAAAGAAGAGGCGAGAAAAACAGGGACCTGTCTTTTAGTGCACACCTGAAAGATTAATGTTCCGATACCGGCAGTAAAAAAGGCAACGTTTGGATCTAACCCTGTAATTAAGGGAACTAAGACTAAAGCACCAAAGGCAACAAATAGCATCTGCCCCCCTGTTAATGCATCCTTCATTGTTCGCCTACTCATAAATGCCATGAGTTATCTCCTCTCTTTTATCGTTATTTTTTATTTTTATTTTTTATTTTTTATGAACATTAAGCATTGTACTCACTGCCCATTTTATTTTGCTCAAAAAAAACCGGCTTTCGCCGGTTAATTAAAAACTTATTGAGTACCGAAGATCTTATCGCCGGCATCACCTAAGCCAGGGAGTATGTATCCCTTGTCATTTAGGCAGTCATCAATCGCAGCAGTAAAGAACTCTACATCTGGATGCGCTTTCTCAAGGGCTGCAATACCTTCAGGTGCAGCAACCAAAACCAACACTTTAATCTGGTTACATCCGTTCTCTTTTAGAAGATCAATCGTTGCGATCATCGAACCACCTGTCGCTAACATTGGATCAATAACAAGCGCAACACGCTCTTCAATATTTGGTGCTAGCTTATGGAAATAAGGTACTGGCTCAAGTGTCTCTTCATCACGATAAATACCAACAACACTAATACGTGCACTTGGAATGTGTTCTAACACACCATCCATCATACCTAGACCAGCACGTAAAATAGGAACAACTGTTACTTTTTTACCTTTAATTTGGTCAATTTCAACAGGGCCATTCCAGCCTTCAATCGTTACTTTTTCAGTTTCAAAGTTTGCAGTTGCTTCATAAGTTAGTAAGCTACCAACCTCTGTAGCAAGTTCACGGAAGCGTTTTGTACTAATATCACCTTCGCGCATTAATCCAACTTTATGCTTAACCAGTGGGTGTTTCACCTCTACGACTTTCATATATAGCTCCAATCCTGCAAAAAAAAATCGATGTATTATATATAAATAAACGGATAACGGATAGCATTAATATTGCGATGATTATGATCATTTAATCGTTTGCGTCTTTTTTACGCAAACGTTTCCCTTTTGATTCACAGCTGTTAATATAATGTGGTTTTTTCTTTCTATTCTGGTAGGGAACACCATGGAATCCAATAAAAAATCGTTAAGTTATAAAGACTCAGGCGTTAACATTGATGCCGGTAACGCGCTAGTCAATAGAATTAAACATGTGGTAAAGAAAACCCACAGGCCGGAAGTGATGGGTGGATTTGGTGGTTTTGGTGCACTATGTCAATTACCCACTAAATATGAAAAGCCTGTACTGGTTGCAGGTACTGATGGCGTTGGTACTAAATTACGTTTAGCGATGGATCTTAACCAACATCAATCTATTGGTATTGATCTGGTCGCTATGTGCGTCAATGATCTGATTGTTCAAGGTGCTGAACCCCTCTTCTTCCTTGATTATTATGCAACAGGCCAATTAGATGTTGATACCGCGACAACCGTTGTCACCGGAATCGGTGAAGGTTGTCAGCAATCAGGTTGTGCACTGATTGGTGGGGAAACCGCTGAAATGCCGGGGATGTATCACGGTAATGACTACGACTTAGCTGGTTTTTGTGTTGGTGTCGTTGAAGAGAGTAAAGTGATTACAGGGCAAAATGTACAGCAAGGTAATCACCTTATCGCCCTTGCTTCATCAGGCCCTCATTCAAATGGTTATTCTTTAGTTCGTAATATCATCAACCACAATAACAGCGATTTGAATCAAGAACTCGAAGGGCGCACGCTAGCAGAGCATCTACTCGAGCCGACAAAAATCTACGTTAAATCCATTCTTTCCCTACTCGAACAACATACTGTCCATGCAATATCACATATTACGGGTGGCGGATTTTGGGAGAATATCCCTCGTGTTCTACCAGAAGAGACCAAAGCTGTCATTAATGGGGAGAGTTGGCAGTGGCCAGTCATCTTTAATTGGTTACAACAACAAGGCAATGTGACTACCCATGAAATGTATCGTACTTTCAACTGTGGTGTGGGGCTTATCTTGGCTGTTTCTGTGGAAGATAGTGAAGCAATAATTGAACAACTTAACCAGAGTGGTGAAAAAGCATGGTTAATTGGCCACGTTGCCTCTCGCGTAGAAAATGAAGAGCAGGTAGAGATCCAATGAAAAAAATCGTGGTACTGATTTCAGGTGGCGGATCAAACTTACAATCGATTATTGACCACCAAGCCAGTGGCAAAATTGATGGCGAGATCTGTGCCGTTATCTCAAATAAAAGTGATGCTTATGGATTGGAAAGAGCAAAAAAAGCAGGAATAGCGACTCATGTATTAACAAGAGATGATTATAGTGATCG
Organism: Vibrio sp. SS-MA-C1-2; assembly: GCF_021513135.1. Classification (NCBI taxonomy): domain Bacteria; kingdom Pseudomonadati; phylum Pseudomonadota; class Gammaproteobacteria; order Vibrionales; family Vibrionaceae; genus Vibrio; species Vibrio sp. SS-MA-C1-2. Next base: position 1,172,863 of record NZ_CP090981.1, on the reverse strand, counting down.
TCAAGCTTACGATGCCGAACTGCTCTCATTAATCAAACAACAGCAACCACAGCTGATTGTGTTAGCCGGTTTTATGCTGATATTACCTCCAGTTATTGTAGAAGCTTTCGAAGGTAGAATTCTCAATATTCATCCTTCTTTGTTACCTAAATACCCAGGTTTAAATACCTATCAACGGGCAATTGAAGCTGGCGATAAAGAGCACGGTACTTCGGTTCATTTTGTTAATCAAGAATTGGATGCGGGAGCGGTCATCCTTCAAGCTAAAGTCCCTATTTTTGATGATGACACCCTTGAAGAAATCCAGACCCGGGTCCAGCATCAAGAACACTTGATCTATCCACTTGTTGTTAGCTGGTTTATGGCTGGTCGTCTAATCTGTGAAAATGGCTATGCCGTTCTAGATGAGAAAATCCTCCCTGAAAACGGCTATGCTGATTAATTTAAAATCTAAAAATTAAAGCCAATAAAAAGCTAAGTCCGTCTTTCAATTTAAAATTAACGGGTTTAGCTTTACTCTCTCATTCTTAACCAAAGAGAAATGACTTAACTCGCTTTAGCTTGAAGCTCTTCTTTATTCGTTAGCAGACGCTTACCAAAATGGAAAAGATTAAATTCCCCCTCAACCATTTTATGCCACTGCTCATTATCCGTTAATGGTTGTGTGGTAATAACTGTCACCACATCATTGTCCGTGGTCTCTTTACTAAAATCGATTGCGACATTATCGTCAATTAATGATGCTTCACCAAAAGGCGCACGACGAGTAATCCAATGCAAATTATTACTACAATAAGTCATGACATACTCGCCATCACTTAACAGCATATTGAAAATACCCAACTCTTTTAATTGGTCACAGCATTGAGCAATAAAATGGTATAACTGATCTTTATCTTCAGGATAACTAGGAAAACGCTGTTGCATTTGAGCAAGTAGCCAGCAAAAAGTCATTTCACTATCAGTTTCTCCAACTGGCTGATAAATACCTGTATCTAAATTTTCATAGCCACTCAATTGACCATTATGGGCAAACGTCCAATAACGCCCCCAAAGCTCTCGAGTAAAAGGATGCGTATTTTCAAGTGAAACATTACCACGATTAGCCTGACGAATATGACTAATAACAGAGCAGCTCTTAATTGGGTAATTTTGCACTAACTCAGCAATTTTAGAGCGATAACTTGGTTGAGGATCTTTAAAAGTACGAAAACCTTTCCCCTCATAAAACGTAATTCCCCACCCATCACAATGAGGCCCAGTATTACCACCTCGCTGGACTAAACCTGTAAAACTAAAACAGATATCAGTAGGTACATTTGCACTCATGCCAAGTAACTCACACATTGCTGATTTATCTCCTATTTACGATGCTATTTTTCCATTTCTTTTTCAATCAATTGAATTAAGATATGGATAATTTTGATATGGATCTCTTGAATTCTATCTGCATAACCAAAGTGAGCAACTCGAATCTCGATATCAGCCAATCCAGCCATCGCACCACCATCTTTACCGGTCAATGCAATCGTCTTAATGCCTTTATTTTTTGCCGCTTCAATTGCTTTAATAATATTTTTCGAGTTACCGGATGTTGAAATACCCAGTAGCACATCACCTTGGCTACCAACCGCTTCAAGGTAACGAGAGAAGACAGACTCATAGCCAAAATCGTTACTCACACAAGATAAGTGACTTGGATCTGAGATAGCAATTCCAGGGTATCCAGGACGATCTTCACGGTAACGACCGGTCAATTCTTCTGCAAAATGCATCGCATCACAATGAGAACCGCCATTACCACAAGAAAGAACTTTTCCCCCTTGTTTAAATGAGTCAGCAATCATCACAGCAGCCGCTTCAATATCGGCAATATTTTTATTATCACTCAGAAATTTATTCAGCACATCGGCAGCTTCTTGTAGCTCATGATGAATCAGATCTTGATACATAATATCTATCTCTATTGTTATTATTTGTCGGGAATGACACTTTTTATATAGTAACGCTAATTAAATAGCATAATAAAGCCTTAGAGAGGAAATTTCTCTCTTTTTTGCTACGATTACAAGCAACAAGTTGTTAATAATTTACCCCTCTCTTCTGCTTCACTCTTCACTCTCAATATAATAATGGTCACATTTCAAACAAAAAAATGTTAATTAATTTTACATTTACGCAAGATTAGAGCTACAATTTAACTACTGGTATGACCTCGTACCATTATTTATATCTAATGATAAGGAGAATCTTATGACTGTAACGGTATATCTACTTCTATTTATATTGATGCTTGGGGTGCTGGCTTACCATCATTCAAGTTTAAAGTTCTTTACCGCAGCTATCACTATTGCGTTATCTATCGGCTCTGTCTTGGGTATCGTCGGAGTGATAAGTTGGGCACTGTTTGTTTCCGTGGCTATTATCCTCAATACACCTTCGCTGCGTAGTAAACTCATCACCTCTTACTTGTTAGGTAAATTCAAAGCCGTGATGCCAGAAATGTCGAGAACAGAAAAAGAAGCGATCGATGCTGGAACAGTTTGGTGGGAAGCCGAATTATTTAAAGGTTCTCCCGATTGGAAAAAAATGCATGCGATCCCTAAAAATTCACTGACCATTGAGGAGCAAGCATTTTTAGATGGTCCCGTTAATGAAGTTTGTCGAATGGTCTCTGATTTTGACACCACGCATACTAATGCCGACCTCTCTCCTGAAGTATGGCAATACTTAAAAGATAATAAATTCTTCGCCATGATCATCAAGAAAAAATATGGTGGCTTAGCGTTTTCAGCTTATGCCCAATCTTTAGTCTTACAACGCTTAACGGGTGTATCAGGCGTACTATCATCAACGGTCGGTGTTCCAAACTCTCTTGGGCCCGGTGAATTACTCCAGCACTATGGGACAGAAGAGCAACAAGATTACTATCTTCCTCGGTTAGCTGAAGGTACAGAGATTCCCTGTTTTGCTCTAACAAGTCCTGAAGCGGGTTCAGATGCAGGTTCGATCCCAGATTTTGGTACCGTCTGTTACGGGCAATGGGAGGGTGAAACAGTTTTAGGTATGGAACTAACGTGGAATAAACGTTATATCACTCTGGCTCCTGTCGCAACAGTATTAGGGTTAGCATTTAAACTCTTTGATCCGAATAAATTACTGGGGGAAACCGAAGAGCTCGGGATTACTTGTGCCTTAATCCCAACCGATATGGAAGGGGTTGATATAGGTCAGCGCCACTTTCCCCTAAATGTTCCCTTCCAAAATGGTCCAACTCGTGGCGAAAAAATATTTGTACCATTAAGCTTTATTATTGGTGGGCCAGAGATGGCTGGACAAGGCTGGCGTATGCTTGTTGAATGTTTATCTGTTGGACGAGGAATTACATTACCGTCAAACTCTACCGGTGGATTAAAGTCCTTAGCAATGGCAACAGGTGCATATGCCCGTATTCGTCGTCAATTTAAGATGCCAATTGGTAAAATGGAGGGTGTCGAAGAGCCTTTAGCTCGTATTGCAGGTAATGCCTATATGATGGATGCTGCAAGTGCGTTGACAGTAGCAGGTATCGATCAAGGCGAAAAACCCGCAGTTATCTCTGCAATCATTAAGTATCATTGTACTCATCGTTCACAGCAATCGGTCATTGATGCGATGGATGTTCTGGGTGGTAAAGGGATCTGTATGGGGCCAAATAACTTTGCTGCCCGTGCATATCAAGGCGCTCCTATTGCCGTCACCGTTGAAGGAGCCAATATTCTGACCCGCTCAATGATTATATTTGGTCAAGGGGCGATTCGTTGTCACCCGTATGTTATTGAAGAGATGAAAGCAGCTTATAACCCAGATAAGGTACAAGCCACCAGCCAATTTGATTCTGCTCTATTTAGTCATGTCGGGTTTGTCATTAGTAACCTAGTTCGTAGTATCTGGTTTGGTATTACCGATGGTCGAGGTTCATCTTCGCCATTTAATGACCAAACAAAACGCTATTATCAGCAGCTCAACCGCTATAGTGCCAATATTGCCTTATTAAGTGATTTATCAATGGCGTTACTAGGTGGTTCATTAAAACGTAAAGAGCGCCTATCAGCTCGCCTTGGTGATGTATTAAGTCAGCTCTATTTAAGTTCAGCTACGTTAAAACGTTATCATGATGAAGGGCGAAATAGTGAAGATTTAGCCTTACTTGAATGGAGTATGCAAGATTCACTTTATCAAGCTCAACGAGCAATCGATCAATTCTTGGTGAATATGCCATTTCGATTTATCGCATCAACGTTAAGAGTATTACTATTCCCACTCGGCCGTAATCGTCGTCAACCAAGTGATAAATTGGATCATAAAGTCGCGCAGATTATTCAAACACCGTCAGAAACCCGTAGCCGTTTAGGCCGAGGACAATTCTTAGAAGCCTGTGCTAATAATCCTGTAGGGAATGTCGAACTTGCTCTGCATGATATTTTAACCGCAGAGCCTATTTACGATAAAGTCTGTAAAGCAGCAGGTAAACGCCTACCCTTTATGCAACTAGAAAAAGTCGCAAAACAGGGTTTAGATCTCGGTGTCATTACGCCTCAAGAGGCAAATTTATTACAAATTGCTGAACACAGCCGTTTAAAAACCATCAATGTTGATGACTTTGATCCAAGAGAGTTAGTCACTCAAGCCGCAGCAGATAAACAGATAGTACAATCAAGTAGCCATCACTCTGCCAACGGAGAAGTGAATGAGGCAGATAAACAGAAGAGTAAAAAAGGGGTCCATCACGCAGCTTAATCTAATATTCTCAAGATTAAAGGTGAACCTTTGAATCAAAAATACCCCAATCCTCGCTATCGAATAGATAAATGATGATTGGGGTATTTTCTATTTATGGCTTAATATTTTCTTATTTAATAATCTGCTCACTCAAAAGCAGATTAGCGCCATAAACAGCTGCCACTCTTTTCAACTAAATCGAGTCGACTTTGGTGCTCGGCTAACTCACTGTCAGTAGCTTTTTGTACTTTTAAATTCTTTCTATTCTTATCTAAACGACGAATTGCACCAGAATCTGCACCTTCTTCACCTTGAGATAATGCCAATTTAGTCTGTCCACCCGTCATTAACAGGTAGACTTCTGCTAGGATCTCGGCATCCAACAGTGCGCCGTGGAGTGTACGGTGTGAATTATCGATACCGTATCGATCACAGAGAATATCTAAATTGTTACGTTTTCCCGGAAATAGCTTACGCGCCATTGCCAAAGTATCTGTCACGGTACAGTAATCGGTTGTCTGACCAATACTTGGATCAAGCATACGAAACTCATGATCCATAAAGCCGACATCGAAGGGGGCATTATGAGCCACTATTTCAGCGCCTTTAATAAACGCTAAAAAGCTGGCATGAACCTCTTTATATTCTGGCTTATCCGCTAAAAATTCATCTGTTAAACCATGTACACGAATTGCTTCAGGATCAACTTCACGATCAGGCTTTAAATAGACATGAAAATGATTACCGGTTAAACGGCGATTTACAATCTCTACCGCACCGATTTCAATGATTCTATGTCCTTCATAATGAGGACCACCACTGGTATTCATACCGGTTGTTTCGGTATCAAGGACAATTATTCTTTGATTCTGGCTAGTATTCATAATTCAATCTATGTCAAACTGGTCAATTAAGTTCATTGTATATTAATCGATATGATAAAACAGGTAGAAATTTTCACAGATGGTTCTTGTCTCGGAAACCCAGGACCAGGTGGTTATGGTGTTGTAATGCGTTATAAAGAACATATCAAAGAGTTAAAGGGCGGCTATACGCTTACCACCAACAATAGAATGGAGTTATTGGCTGCGATTGAAGGTCTAGCAACGCTGAAACAGCCATGCCACGTCTCACTTACCACTGATAGCCAATATGTTCGCCAAGGTATTACTAAATGGATCATTAACTGGAAAAAGAGAAACTGGCAAACTGCAGCGAAACAACCGGTTAAAAATGCGGATCTCTGGCAACGTCTAGATAAAGAGAGTCAACGTCATACTGTCTCTTGGTTCTGGGTTAAAGGTCATGCTGGTCATCCAGAAAACGAGCGTTGTGATCAACTCGCACGAGCAGCAGCAGAGTCGCCAACACAAGAAGATAATGGATATATACCTAATTAAACCGTTATCCTTGCTGATTCTCTATTAAAATCGGTAACGTTCAATTAACGACGTAATTTTAACTGTTCGCAATAACAGTGTTGACGATAAAAAAACTGTTGGCTAAATCCGACTCTAAAGTTAGCACTGGCTGGTTTAAAGTTTTTTTGAAATATCCATTTAGACTTGATCGGCTTTATCGGTAACGTTCGTTTTCTCGCGACAATAAAATAGAGTCCACCAAAACGAGAAAAATAATCAGAGAGTAAATTTTCAGCCCATGTGGCACACGGCCAATATTTAGTTGTCGGTAAAATGGCAAAGGTATCATGACAACTAATCTCATAATTGAGCAACTGTAACCAATCAACAACACGTCCAGGTGTAAACATTCGACCTTTCCATGGATATTTTTTTCGCCTCCATGGTAAAAATCGCGATAAACCACCTAAACTCATAGGATTAAAACCAGTAAGAATAAGATAACCATCTGCCACTAACACACGATCAACCTCTCTAAGTAGTTGATGTGGATCTTCAGAAAAATCTAATTGATGAGCTAATAAACAGGCATCGATCGACTTATCCGTTAAAGGTAGATGATCTAGCTCTGAGGTAATATTTCGTAATGGATTGAGTTTATCGACACAAACTTGATGACGAATGCTACAATGACAGCTTGCTAACTCAGCACTAAGTCCACCGAGTTTCAGCAGATGAAAACCAAAAAGACGAGGCCACCACTCATCGAGTCTGGTTTGAAGTTGATCTGCAACCCATTCACCATTTACAAGCTCTTGCCAACTTGATGGGGGAACCATTTTCTTAGTCATTCGTGCTGGTTTTATCACAATAAAAAATCATCCATAGTGGAGAAAACAATGCTTACTATTAAAAGCATACCCGCATTTTCAGATAATTACATCTGGGCGATCACAACTAATGAAAATCATTGTGCCGTTGTTGATCCAGGTGACAGTAAAGTGGTTCTTAAATGGTTACAAGACAACGAGATGACCTTAGATGCGATTCTATTAACTCACCATCATCATGATCATATTGGTGGGGTTGCAGAACTATTGCATCAATACCCTACAATCAAGGTGATCGGCCCAGAAAAAGAGCCAATCTCTGGCGTTAACATCACCGTTTCTGACGGCGAACAAGTCGAACTCTTTGATGAACGTTTTATGGTACTTGATCTACCTGGCCATACTGCTGGACACATTGCTTATATTGGTGATGGTAAGCTTTTTTGTGGTGATGTTTTATTCTCGGGTGGCTGTGGCCGTTTATTAGGGGGACTGCCGAACAGATGTTTTCATCATTAGAGAAAATCTTAACGCTACCATCGGAAACAGAAATTTATGCGGCTCACGAATATACCGCAGCAAATCTAGTTTTTGCCTGTGCCGTTGAACCAGAAAATGAACATTTATTAAAATATCGTGATGAAGTAAACCGCTTACGAGCAAATAGCGTGATGACATTACCTTCAACACTAAGCAGAGAAAAACTAATCAACCCATTCTTACGTTGTGATCAACCACAGTTGAAATCAGCAGTGACTAACCGAGCTAAAAATAGTAGCGATGTTGCGACCTTTACCGCACTTAGACAATGGAAAGATGAATTTTAACCTTATTTTACTTGTAAATTAGTCGACCTACCCCTTATTATCAGCCTCTTGTTTAATAAGGGTAGGTGAAATGAAGTTCAAAATTGTATGTGCTAGTGCGCTGTTATTAGCCGGTTGTCAGTTAACGCAAGTTCAAAGTCAAAATATAAAAGAGACCAATAGTCCAGCAACAGCAAAAGATAATTCAACACCGCTAGCAGAGCAAAATACAACAATAAAAACCGTTGTAGCTGAACCTGTTGTCGTCACTCCCCAACAACAGCAAGATGTTTGGCGTCGTATCGGTATGCAACTGGATATGACCGTACCAGAAAATAGTCGTGTAAAGTATTATCGAAATTGGTACCTAAAGCACCCGAGCCACCTTTATACCGTTTCTAAACGTGCTCAGCCTTTCCTTTATATGATCACTGAAAAAGTCGAAGCACGAGGATTACCATTAGAATTAGCCTTACTTCCGATTGTGGAAAGCTCATTTGATCCTTTTGCTTATTCCCATGGTCGCGCTGCAGGCTTATGGCAATTTATCCCAGATACAGCAACTCGCTTTGGACTAGACCAAAACTGGTGGTATGACGGTCGTCGTGATGTCGATAAAGCTACCGATGCCGCATTAGATTTAATGGTTTACTTAAATAAGAAGTTTAATGGTGATTGGTTATTAGCATTAGCTGCTTATAATACCGGTGAAGGTCGAGTATTTAGAGCAATAAGAAAGAATAAGGCACTAGGCAAACCTACCGATTATTGGTCATTAGACCTACCTAAAGAGACGAGCGGTTATGTACCAAAATTATTAGCGTTAAGTGATATCATTGCGCATCCAAATAAATATAAACTCGATATTCCTGCCATCTCGAATAAACAGCAATTAGCTTCTGTCGATCCCAAAATTCAAATGGATCTCGCTGTCGCCGCCTCTTATGCCGGCATTTCAACCACGGAATTACAAAGCTACAACCCAGGCTATAACCGTTGGGCAACCGCACCATCAAAACAGACTGCTTTCTTATTGCCGGTAAGAAGTGTTAGCCGTTTCAATCAACAATTAGCCAGTCATAATAATCAAGGCCTTAATGTTATTCGCTATAAAGTTAAGTCTGGTGATACGTTAAGTGTGCTTGCTGAAAAACATAAAACAACAACGGCTCTAATTAAAAAAGCCAACCAATTAAGCAGCAACAATATTCGTGTTGGTCGATACTTAATGATTCCAGTATCAACACAGAGTCTTGATAGCTACACATTGAGCATGTCTCAACGTTTAGAGAAAATTCAATCCACCAACCGTGGTGGAAAAATTAAGATGACGCATACCATTAAATCTGGTGATAGTTTCTGGACAATTGCGAAGAAATATAATGTCTCTTACAAATCAATACCTAAATGGAATGGTATGAGTCCAAGAGATCCATTAAAAGTGGGTCACAAGCTGGTTATTTGGCAAAAAGCCCCGAAAGGTGGAATTATTCGTCCTGTCACCTACAAAGTCAGAAATGGTGATTCATTAGGTGCAATTGCGAATAAATTCAAAGTATCTGTCAGCAACATCATCAAATGGAATCAAATTAAACAAGATGCCTACTTACAACCTGGGCAAAGATTAAAGCTGTATGTTGATGTCACAAAGGTAAGTATTTAATCAAATGAATCAAGTATCAAAAAATCCATTTACTCTATTAAGAGATGTCGTTTTAGCGCCCTCATCGGCTTTTGCGACGGTTTACCATGCGCCAAAACTGACATGGCTGCCCTATTTCTTACTACTTCTATCATCCTTTATTCTCTGGAATAACTATTTTCAGGATGTCAATTTTCACTGGCTTCATGGCGTGCTATCCCAGCAATTAAGCATGACGCCAGAAGAGCAAAGTAAGTGGTTAGTTAAAGGGGTATTATTGGCAAGTGAGTTCATTAAGGACTTTATTGGCCGTACCGCGATGATCCTGTTAATGGCCGCATGGTTAAAAATTGCGACAAAGCCAAGCCAGCATCAGCATAGTTACTGGAAATGGGTAGCAGCCAGTACCCTCATTTTCTTGCCGATGTTGATTGGTGATTTAGCGAGTTACGTTAATTTTAGCCTTAGCAACGACAATATCACCATGGCAGCGATGGATCTAAACAGCTTAAATGGGCTACTAAAATTAGCTCCAACCAGCCATTGGATTGCCTATTGCAGCAGCTTCCCGTTATTAATGCCTTGGTATATAGTTTTAACTTATGCCGCGTTAGGGACTTGGACTGATTTTGATAAAGCAAAATCTCTGGTTATCGCTGCGCTACCTTGGTTATTCATCTATACCTTGTGGCCTATCGTGATCCTATTTAGTTACTAACATCACGGTAGCAAAAGGATACGGACAGAGATGTAAGATTAATGCGGTAACATAAAACTGGCAATCAATGGATTATGATCGGAAGTTTCTAACATGGGAACTTCCGATTTTTTTAACATTAAACCTCGATAATATAGGTGATCAAGGGGAAACTTAAATACTTTAATCCGATTATCTTGCTGAAAATCAACCTGTATTAATGACAGAGATTCAACCATGTTATTTAAAACGGAGACTCTCTCATGACGCCAAGTATTAAAATCACCACTCAATAACATCGGCCCATGATGTAGCGCCAATTCTGATTTAACTTCATTTAACTGACGAGAGAACTCTTTTAATCCCATCGAAAAATTAATTCCATGAAGATTTGCCACCATGATCGTCTCGCCATTGGAAAGTGGATAACTAGAAATAAGGGCAGACTTGGGTAACCTTAACCAAGGTTCTTTAACTCGATAGGCACAACTCTTTAATGCAGGAATTGTTGCTAGTGTCATCACTCCAGCGGTTATCCCTTGAATATCAAAAGCACGAGCCATATTACCATTTAACTGGTGTTGCTCAATAAAGCCTTTCATTTTATGCGTTAAGCTCGCTTCTTGTAACAACGTAATCTGACTTTTAGCCGTAAACTTCTCAAGTGAACGATATACCCCAGGACGTTTCTGCTTATAGATATTCCAGACGGTAACATCAAGCTGACCATCAAGATCAAGAGGGACTATCTGTTGACGATCAGCCTGACATTGCTGCTGAGGCTGATTCGGTTGATAAGGCATGTTTAATACTTGCGTTGTACTCGGTACGCTAAAGACTCTTTCAAACCCCACTCCTGTGATGACGATAAAAACCGTGACAATCCCTGATCGTTTAAGCCATGATTTTAATTGATTCATTCAGTAATAATTCTTAGTGAGTTAATATCGATAATAAAGGCATTAATATGGTGAAGGATTGTACTATTAAAAGTTGTTAAAAGGAAAGTCACAAATGTGAGTTTCCTTTTTACATTATTGAAATACAATAACCACTTAAACTAAAATTATTTTATAACAACTAGTTAAGCTTAATTCTCTCTCTGTTCTTTTCAATGGTTGCTTTGCCTATTCCACTGACTTCCGCTAATTGATCAATAGAGATAAATTCACCATTTTTCTCCCGCCAATCAATAATAGCATCCGCTTTTGATGGACCAATACCTAATAACAGCTTATCTAGCTCTTCGCTATCCGCTTGATTAATATTAACGGTAATTTCAAATTCTTGAGTTGAAGACACTTCCTTTTCAGCATGAAGCATAGGTGAAAAGAGTAAGGTTGTCCCCAACAACAATGTCGCAATTGATTTAAATGATAATAGATAGTGTTTCATTATCTCTCCTATAGAATATTTTATTCTTAACTAAATAAATGATATGTGCAGAGATAGTTAAACAGAAACAGAGTTGAGATAGCATTTATGGGGGCAGAAATAGAACGAGCCACATAAAGTGGCTCGTTAATTATGACATATAGCTTAGATTACTGTGCAGTACCTTCCAGTATATCTGAGTTAATTGATGCCGCTTTCTTCATGGACTCTAAAGAATAAGTCAAATCTGATTGAGCTTGCATTTGACCAACTTGTTGACCAAATTGTGCTTGCTGCTCAGCCGTTAATGGTTGAGGATCATTCACTTGGTTAAGCTCAATAACCACGCTATCACCTTGTTGGTTCTGCGTCATACCATATGTCGCTTTACCTTCAACAGGTTTCGCTAAACGATATACCACTTGGCTAATTGCAGCTTCAATACCACCTTGACGAGTGACTGTTTGCTCTTCACCAAAACTAACATGATCAGCTTTTAATAGTTCAGTTGCATCTCCAGCTTTTAAAGCTGCAAGTAATTTACCGGCAGTATCAACGGCCATATCATGTGCTTTCGTTGCGGTTAAGCGTGCTTTTACGTCTGCTTTAACATCAGTAAAAGGGCGTACAGAAGCCGCTCTAGAGTCATCAACACGAACAACAATCACGTGCTCAGAACCTAAATCGATCACATCAGAATTTAGCCCTTGATCTCGAACATCAGAGCTAAATGCAGCACTCATTACTTTAGAGTCAGCTAGCGTACCTTTTGCACTTTCAGGTGAAATAAAGTCTGTCGTCTCTACTTTAGCATTAATGGCTGCCGCTGCATCATCTAGACTATCTGGAGATTCAAACGCTTTATCCGCCAGTTTTGTTTGTAGCTGATAGAACTCATCAATTGCTTTCTTATCTTTAATTTGAGCAATAATAGATTCTTTCACTGACTCAAATGGTTTAGCGTCAGGCGCTTTAACCTTGTTAAGCTCAATAATATGATAACCAAAATCAGACTTAACAACGTCAGTGAAATCACCGGCATTCTTTAATCCAAATGCTGCTTTTTCAAAGGCAGGATCGGTTACACCACGCTCAATCCAACCCAAATCACCACCATTTTTAGCACTGTAGTCATCTGAATTATCTTCTGCTAAAGTCGCAAAGTCTGCACCCGCTTTTAATTCAGTAAGTAGCTTTTCTGCTTTTGCTTTCGCATCACTCGAATCGCCTTTAATTAAAATATGGCTAACATCGCGCTCTTCGGTTGTGCTGTATTTACTGATATTTTCATCGTAATACGTTTTAGCTTCTTTATCCGAAACAGTAACAGTATCTTTTAATTTATCAGCAGAAAGTTCAATGTAGGCCATTTTAACTTGATCTGGACGCATGAACATTTGTTGATTATCGTCGTAAAACTTTTGAATTTCATCATCATTGACAATCACTTTATTGTTAAAGTCATCACTCTTAATGATCGCAGTACGAATAGCACGCTCTTGGCCTTGTAGTTTAAATACATGGTCTGTTTCACTTGGTAGTGTGAACTCTGAGCCTTCAACTGCAGCAATTAACTGATTACGGGTCATATCAAGGCGCATCTGCTCAGCAAACATATCAGGCGTCATGCCCATGTTGCGGATGAGTGCCATATAGCTATCGTTATTAAACTTACCATCAACCTGAAATTGTGGAGTTTGGAAGATAGCTTGCTTAATCTGCTCATCACTCACACGTAAACCTAAATCACTGGCTTGTTGATCAAGAAGCAAATTGTTGACCATCTGATTTAAGACACTTTTTCTCAATTGCTGAATATAAGCTGGATTTCCTGCAAGTTGATTGAATGCATCACCATATTGCTGCTGCATACGGTTACGATCATTTTGATAAGTTCTTTCAAATTGACGTTGCGTGATCTTTGTCCCATTAACGTTTGCTGCAATCTGTTCTGAGCCGCCACCTAAATAGCTTCCTACACCAGCAAAAACAAAGGAGAAAATAATGATGCCCAGAATAATCTTAATAACAAGACTATTAGCACCCTCTCTTAGTCGATCCATCATAACGTGACGTTACTCCTATATTGGACGCGAAAAATAAAAATAAAAATAAAGTTTAAGATGACTTATACAACAAAATGACTACTAATTTTGATCACAGTATAAAAAAGCGCATCGGTTATTGATGCGCTATTCTCATTCTATGGTGTAGCTTCTAAAGAAGATAATTAAGATCACCGTACATCGGTGTCTATTTTAACTTAATTTAGCGCATCTTTTAATGCTTTACCTGCTTTAAAACCAGGAACTTTTGCTGCCGCGATCTCAATCTCAGCACCTGTTTGTGGATTACGACCAATTCGAGCCGCACGATCTTTAACAGAGAAAGAACCAAAGCCAACAAGTGAAACCTGCTCACCTTCTTTTAATGTGTCAGTGATTGATTCAATAAAGACGTCAAGTGCACGTCCTGCCGCTGCTTTAGAGATATCTGCTTTTTCTGCGATTTGATCAATTAATTGAGATTTATTCACACTATCCATCCTATCTAGTTATAAAGTTCAAAGTTATCAATAATTAAAATCATCTTTATAAATTATTAATAATTAACAATCTTGATACGCTGAACCTATCTTAATATGGTTCAGCCTATCTTTCACTGTTATTTTTACGCGTTACTTACTCTCAAGCTCAATTCCTAACGGATTATTGACTAATGCAAGCTCTAAAACCTCATCAATCCAACGAACAGGCTTCACTTTCAGATCAGCAATCACATTTGCAGGAATCTCTTCAAGATCACGTTCGTTCTCTTTTGGAATAATAACAGTCTTAATTCCCCCCGATGCGCAGCTAATAATTTCTCTTTTAAACCACCAATTGGGAGCACTTCACCACGTAATGTAATTTCACCTGTCATCGCAACATCTGCACGAACAGGGTTACCCGTTAAGCTTGAAACTAGCGTAGTACACATGCCAATGCCGGCACTTGGGCCATCTTTCGGCGTTGCACCTTCAGGAACGTGAACATGGATATCGCGTTTCTCATAAAAACTCTCATCGATACCCAGTTTCTTCGCTCGACTACGAACAACGGTCATTGCGGCTTGAATCGATTCACGCATTACATCACCTAAAGAGCCCGTTTGCGTCATTTTACCTTTGCCTGGCATAGATTCAGCTTCAATCGTCAATAGATCGCCACCGACTTCAGTCCAAGCTAGGCCAGTTACTTGACCAACACGGTTCTCTTCGTCAGCTTTGCCGTAATCACAACGCTGAACACCTAAGTAATCTTTTAGGTTATCTAGATTAATTGTAACTTGTTTCAACTCTTCATTGAGTAAGATCTCTTTAACCGCTTTACGACATAATTTTGAAATCTCACGTTCAAGACTACGTACACCAGCTTCTCGAGTATAGTAACGAATAATGCCAATCAATGCTGAATCTTCAACCGTGATTTCACTCTCTTTTAGACCGTTACGCTTAATCTGTTTATTTAACAAGTGGCGCTTAGCAATATTGAGTTTTTCATCTTCGGTATAACCACTTAAGCGAATCACTTCCATTCGATCAAGTAGCGGTCCGGGAATATTCATTGAGTTAGAGGTCGCAACAAACATCACATCAGAAAGATCGTAATCAACTTCAAGATAATGGTCATTAAACGCACTATTTTGCTCAGGATCTAGTACTTCAAGTAACGCTGAAGAGGGATCACCACGCATATCTGATGACATCTTATCGATCTCATCCAATAAGAATAATGGATTTTTCACTTCAACTTTTGCCATCTTCTGAATCAACTTACCCGGCATCGAGCCAATATAAGTACGACGATGACCACGGATCTCAGCTTCGTCACGAACACCACCCAGCGCCATGCGGGTATACTTACGTCCTGTCGCTTTAGCAATAGACTGACCTAATGATGTTTTACCAACACCAGGAGGCCCAACTAAACAGAGGATTGGACCTTTCAACTTATTGATTCGAGCTTGAACGGCTAAATACTCAAGAATACGTTCTTTAACACGCTCTAAACCGTAATGATCTGAATTTAAAATTTCTTCAGCTTTAGCTAAACTCTTCTTCACTTTAGATCGTTTAGTCCAAGGTACAGAAATCATCCAATCGATATAACTACGAACAACCGTTGCTTCTGCCGACATCGGAGACATCATCTTAAGCTTTTGCAGCTCTTGTTCTGTCTTCTCTTTTGCCTCTGCAGGCATTTTGGCGTCTTCGATCTTCTGTTTTAACGCTTCAAACTCATCAGGTGCATCATCAAGATCACCCAACTCTTTTTGAATCGCTTTCATCTGTTCGTTAAGATAATATTCGCGTTGAGATTTTTCCATCTGTTTCTTCACTCGACCGCGAATTCGCTTTTCAACTTGAAGTAGATCAATCTCAGACTCCATCTGCGCCATTAAGAACTGTAAACGTTCTGCTGCATCAACCACTTCTAATGCTTTCTGCTTATCTTCTAACTTAAGCGGCATATGGGCAGCAATGGTATCGGCGAGGCGTGTTGCGTCGGTAATCCCATTTAATGAGGTAAGGACTTCTGGTGGAATCTTTTTATTGAGTTTAATAAAAGACTCAAATTGGCTGATCGTCGAACGAATTAATGCATCTTCTTCACGATCATCAATTTCAGGTGTTACTTGAAAATGCGCTTCTGCAATGAAGAACTCATCTTCTTTTAAATTATCAACATAAGCGCGTTGCTGACCTTCAACCAACACTTTAACGGTACCATCAGGAAGCTTTAATAATTGTAGAATCGTCGCAACAGTACCAACAGAATACAAATCATCAATGGTTGGCTCTTCTGTCACGGCTTCACGCTGGGCTATTAACAGAATCTGTTTATCATTATTCATCGCAGTTTCTAGGCAATGAATCGACTTTTCTCGCCCCACGAATAGGGGAATGACCATATGGGGATATACAACAACATCTCGGAGTGGTAATACCGGGATTTCAATGCGCTCAGAACGCTCCAAGTTCATATAATTATCTCTTTCCGTTTTAGGGGGTATTATCGAGTATATGGGGGTTAAGTGGATTTATTCAACGATAAAGTGATTTTTATTTAGTAAACAGTTAAAAAATTGGCTGATAGATGAAAAATAAGGCAATTTTTACATTTTTCAGCTCTTTATGACTATTTTTATCACTATCAAAAAAAGTCGCTATTCGAAACTAAAAAATAGTGCCTAGATTGACAAATCTATGATGACCTATTCGATGACTTCCCCTTCATACTTAAAGATAGTCAGTCATTAATTAATGAGAAAATACCCGAGAATTAAAGAGAATCTTGTTATTGATATGAGATTAAAATCATAATTCATTATGTAACCGACATCTCAAGCTTGAGAATAAAACAACAATAAAGATCAAAATGAGACATCAAGCCTATGTGAAACTGATCGCCAATGTCAAAATTAATTCACAAATGATCAACGCATCAAAGGGAATGATATGAAATTACAAAAAATGACACCATTACTTCTCGGGTTACTTGTTTCAACATCAGTGACGGCGGCTAAATACCAATTTAATGTCCCGCATTTAACTAACCCAGAAGGGTATAATCATCAATCGTTATTGGTTTTTAAAAACCATGTAGAAACTCGATCAAATAATCTAATTGAAGTTAATATTTACCCAAGTGGGCAAGTTTGTGGTACCGGTAAAGAGTGTATTGCTGGAGTACAAGCGGGGATTTTTGATTATTTCCCAACAACGGTGTCAGAAATTGCTCATTATTGGAAGCCTGCAGAAGCTTTTGATCTTCCTTATTTATTACCTAATGACCGTGTTGCTGAATGTGTTTATAACAACAAAGAATTTATTAAAGATGTACGCCAGAATATTTTAAATCAAGCTCCTAATGTCCGATTAATGATGGTATCTAACTCTGGAGGCTGGCGTAGCTTTGCTACCACAGATAAGCAGATAAAATCACCAGAGGATATTAAAGGACTTAAGCTAAGAACTGTTCCAGCAAAAATTCAACAAGACTTGGTCGCTTCTTTAGATGGCGCACCCACACCCATCGCTTTTCCCGAAGTTTATACTGCTTTATCAACAGGTGTTGTTGATGGGACTAAAAATGGGATTGTAGATATAATTCAGAGTCGATTACATGAAAGTCTAGATTATCTAATTCTAGATGGTCATGCATATATGGGCGGAGCGTGGGTAATGAATGATACTAAGTTCAAGTCTATGCCAAATGAATTACAACGCATTGTGCTTGATGCTATTGATGCTCAAAATCAATACCTTTTATCTTATCCAAAGCATAATGAGTACACCGCTTATCAAGCATTTATAGAGAAAAATGGCACAATTTATAATCCTTCACAAAGTGAAAAACAGGCTTTTAAACTATCAAGTGACAATGTCATAAAAGATTGGTCAGATAATGCATCGAAAGACCAAAAAGTCTGGCTTGACCGTTTTCAGACTGAAATCAAAACCTGTGAATCTCAAATTAACTTAAGCTATGAGATAGAACAGCTTTAACCTTTATGATTTAAAATAATCGATGGATGCCTAAAATAATTAGAGTTGCTAGTTGACTGCAAGTAAGTGAGGCCCCGTGAGTATAGGTGTACTATATGATTGGGGCGAGCGAGTCCAGCCAACAACCTAGTGACTTCAAGTATGAAGGGTATATATAATTGGGGCGAATAAAAGCAGAGCGAATTACTATCAATCTAGTCGAGCCACTTCAAATAAGAACGAGGGTGTTTTTATTGATCAAATGGTTTATTGACAACTATTTAGCCGATTATTCATTTAACGCTGAGCTTAATTTGTAATTTACATTACAAATTAACAGCACTAGATTATCAATTGATTATTCTTGTTCATCAGATTTTTTAGTGTAATTTTCACTGACATACAAACCTGCCTCTAATGAATCCAAGGACTCTAACGTCTCTTCAGTACTGGCTTTGTTTAACTTCATTTCTTCTTTCTGCATGATAATAAACTCCTTTTAATTATTCTAAATTATCATTTGTATACTCTTAAAGTAAAAAGTATATCCCTTAATCACTACAATCCAATAGCTGATGATAAATTGTGCCGTGTAACTTCACGCTATACTCACAATAGCATAAACTCAATCTAGCACAATAAAAGAAATCATCACGACACTTAACTAAATAATATCAATTAGTTAAGAAACAAAGAAAGGATAAAATAGATAGGAGTAAAAAGGAGGCTAATGCCTCCTTTTCTATACCTAAAATAATTGGAGTTGCTAGTAGGCGAACGAGTACAGCCAACAACCTAGCGACTTCAAGTATGAAGGATATATTTAAGATAAATTAAACAAGCATGTTCAGCTTATCTTAGCGTTATTCCGCTTGACTGATTTGAGCTTGCTCTTCTTCTTTATAAATAAGCAGAGGTTCTGATTCGCCATTGATCACTGAAGCATCAACAACAACCTTACTCACATTATCGGCAGAAGGTAGATCAAACATCGTATTCAGTAGTGCTGCTTCAACAATTGATCGCAATCCACGAGCACCTGTTTTACGATCCATGGCTTTTTTAGCAATCGCATTTAATGCATCATCACGAAACTCAAGCTCAACACCATCAAGATCAAGAAGCGCTGCATATTGTTTAGTCAATGCATTCTTAGGTTCTTTTAGGATCTGAATCAATGCGGTTTCATCAAGCTCAGTTAACGTTGCGGCGACAGGTAATCGGCCAATAAACTCGGGAATCAAGCCATATTTAACCAAATCTTCAGGTTCAACTTGCTGTAACAGATCGCCGACTTTTTTCTCTTCTGATTTAGAACGAACTTCCGCCCCAAAACCAATGCCAGAACCTTTTTCAACACGTTGCTCTACGACTTTATCAAGACCCGCAAATGCGCCACCACAGATAAATAGAATCTTAGAAGTATCAACTTGTAAGAACTCTTGTTGAGGATGCTTACGTCCACCTTGTGGCGGAACAGAGGCAACAGTACCTTCAATCAACTTCAATAATGCTTGCTGAACACCTTCACCTGAAACATCACGGGTAATAGATGGGTTGTCAGATTTACGAGAAATCTTGTCAATCTCATCGATATAAACAATACCGCGCTGTGCTTTCTCAACATCATAATCACATTTTTGAAGAAGCTTCTGAATGATATTCTCAACATCTTCACCAACATAACCGGCTTCAGTTAATGTAGTTGCATCAGCCATTGTGAATGGTACATCCAGTAGACGCGCTAACGTCTCTGCCAGTAACGTTTTACCACTACCTGTTGGACCAATTAGCAAAATATTACTTTTACCTAGTTCTACACCATTATTAGTATCACCATGACGTAAGCGTTTATAGTGATTATAAACGGCTACAGATAATACTTTTTTCGCGTGCTCTTGACCGATAACATAATCGCCCAAGTGAGTGCGAATCTCTTGTGGTGTAGGTAGCTCGCTACTTTCACGCTTAGGCATCACATCTTTAATCTCTTCACGAATAATGTCATTACACAACTCGACACATTCATCACAGACATAAACAGATGGACCCGCAATCAGTTTACGAACTTCATGTTGGCTTTTGCCGCAGAAAGAGCAGTAAAGCAATTTGCCACTGTCTTTACTCTTATCTGTCATTCGCTAACCTCATATAGAAGACTTTAATTATTTTAGTTTACCGTTATCAGTTATAGATGAGTGACTCAAATAGAGCCACTTCAAAGAACAATTAACGTTAAACTAAATCTCGTTTATTTAATACAGAATCGACTAAACCATACTTAACAGCCTGATCTGCAGACATAAAGTTATCTCTGTCTGTATCTTTCTCGATAATGTCAAGCGGTTGACCGGTATGACCAGCAAGAATTGTATTTAATGTTTTCTTGATATGCAGAATCTCTTGAGCATGGATCTGAATATCTGAAGCTTGACCTTGGAATCCACCTAATGGTTGGTGAATCATCACTCGTGAATTTGGTAAACAGTAACGCTTACCTTCAGCTCCACCAGCTAATAAGAAGGCACCCATAGAACAAGCTTGCCCCATACATACTGTACTCACGTTCGGTTTAATATACTGCATAGTGTCATAAATAGACATGCCTGCAGTCACTGAACCACCAGGAGAGTTAATATATAAGAAGATATCTTTATCTGGATTCTCTGACTCTAAAAATAGCAACTGAGCAACAACTAAGTTTGCCATGTGGTCTTCGACTTGACCGGTCAGAAAAATAACACGTTCTTTTAATAGACGTGAATAGATGTCATAAGAACGTTCACCTCGCGATGTCTGCTCGACAACCATTGGTACTAATGCATCAACAATTGGTGACATTGCGTTGTTTTCTTGGTAGCTCATATTTTTTATATCCCTCTTAAAATAAATGACTCGAGTGAAATACTCACACGAGTCATTGTAAGCAGATGATGTTCAGTAAATCGCTACTTAAAAAAACAAATTATGCTTGCTGTTGGTTCATAAGTTCTGTGAATGGAACTTCAACATCAGATACTTCTGCTTTTTCAAGGATTGCGTCAACCGCTTGCTCTTCTAGAGCGACGTTACGCATGTTACCCATCATTTGCTCGTTGTTCTCGTAGTATTTAATCACTTCTGATGGATCTTCGTAAGCTGACGCCATTTCAGCGATCATTGCTTTAACACGCTCGTCATCAGCTTTAAGCTCATTAGAAGAGATAACCTCTCCTAATAATAGCCCAACTTTCACGCGACGTACTGCTTGTTCTTCAAACAATTCACGTGGAAGCTCAGGTTTTTGACCTTCAGGCATTTGACCTGCAAAGCGTTGATATGCTTGCTCACGCAGTGCATTAACTTCTTGCTCAACAGCAGCAGAAGGAACATCTAGTTCGTTAGCATCAACAAGACCGTTGATTGCTTGCTCTTTGATGCGAGCTTGAACAGCTTGCTTCATTTCGCGTTCCATGTTCTTACGAACTTCAGCTTTAAGACCTTCAACATCGCCGTTCTCTACGCCGAAACGCTGAACAAACTCTTCAGTTAGTTCAGGAAGCTCACGCTGCTCAACTTTAATCACTTTAACTGCGAAAGATGCTGCTTTACCTTTTAGGTTTTCAGCGTGGTACTCTTCAGGGAAAGTTACTTCAACAGTTGTCTCTTCGCCTGCTTTCTTACCAACAATACCGTCTTCGAAACCCGGAATCATGCGACCAGCACCCATCTCTAGTGGGAATGCTTCTGCTTTACCGCCTTCGAATACTTCACCGTCGATAGTACCAGTGAAATCAATAGTTACACGACTATCTTCTTTCGCTGCTTCTTCAACTTCAGCCCAAGTTGCTTGTTGCTTACGAAGAGTTTCAATCATCTCTTCAACATCAGCATCTTTAACTTCAACAACTGGCTTCTCAACTTTGATTGTTTCTAGACCAGCTAGAGCAATCTCAGGGAATACTTCATAAGTTGCTGTAAATACAAGTTCTTCACCTGCACCAAAAGATACTGGCATGAACGTTGGAGCACCAGCAGGGTTGATCTGCTCTTTAACGATAGCATCGATAAAGTTACGCTGCATAGTTTCGCCTAAGATATCTTGACGAACAGATTGACCAAACATTTGATCAACCATTTTCATTGGAACTTTACCTTTACGGAAACCATCAAAGCGGCGGTTCTTAGCAATGTTGCGTAGTTCCTTTTGAACTGCTTTTTCAACAGCTTCAGATGGAACAGTAATTGTCATACGGCGCTCTAGGCCTTGAGTGGTTTCTACAGAAACTTGCATTTTAATTAACCTCAAAACGGACTCAGTTTAAGCTGAGTTGTATTGCCAGACTAGCCTATTGGCGAAAGTGGCTTTCTTATTATATTACGATATAACAGCCGTAATACCTGAATTTGATTTCATCCCCCTACAATGAGGGTAGAAATAAGACGCAGCATTATAACGATGCTTGCCCTATGAGTCGAGAAGCACTCGAAGAAACATAAGTTAACTGTGAAGTATGGTCACCTTTTATCATTTTCAAGGCATAAACTAAAATAAAGTTAAATTTTTATCGATTTGAATAAAAAAACGCATCCTCTACAGTAAAACAGGATTAATTAGCTGAAAATATAACCGTCATTTCAGCGTCTTTTCTTAAAATCGTATAAAATGAAATAAATCTTTTATTTATAGTTTTCTTTAAAAGCGAGCCAACAATGCAACTAACTTCGACTATTGCCAATCAAATTGTTGAACGTTCAATGAAGATCATTAAGCACTCAATTAATGTGATGAACGAAAATGGAATTATTATAGGGTCAGGAGAAGGTGCTCGTTTAGGTTATCGTCATGAAGGCGCCATTATTGCAATCAATGAGAACAGGGTTGTTGAAATTGATCAAGCGACAGCACAGCAACTGAGAGGAGTGAAGCCGGGAATCAACCTCCCTATTCTCTTGAAAGGTAAAATTATCGGTGTTGTCGGTATTTCAGGATCACTTTCTGAAGTCGAACAATATGGTGAATTAGTTAAAATGAGTGCAGAGCTCATTATTGAACAAGCCGCTCTTATCTCTGAATCTCAATGGAAAAAAAGACATGAAGAAGAGCTAATTCTACAATTAGTTAACCGTGAATTAAGCGAAGATAAGCTGACATCAATTGCAAATCGTTTAGATTTCAATATTGAACAGCCTCGTGTAGCTTGTGTCATTAAAATAATATCAGTAAAAGGACAAGCACTTTCACTGAACCACCTGCAACGATTAGTCGAACTGCTTGAGTATCCCAAGCGAAATAATTTAGTTGCCATTAGCTCAGTAATGAATAATGAAGTCATGGTATTAAAACCGGTCACACTCAAAAATGGTGAGTGGGAAAAAGAGCGAGAAATAAAAAAAACGACCCAACTGATCAATCAAATTGCAAAACAAGAAAAATTCACTATTAATATCGCTATGGGTGGCTACTTTCCTGGGCTCAAAGGGCTTGCCCTCTCCTATTTAACTGCCAAAGCGACCATGACAATGACATCAGAAAAAGATCGAGTGATGTTTTATGAAGATCACTCCCTTACTGTCCTACTTTCTGGCTTAAAAAAAGCTCATGGCGTTATCCTCAATTACTCATTCCTTTGGCAAAAATGGATGATACCAATGCAAATCGGGTCTTAATCAAAACATTGAAAGTTTTTTTCGATCAGAACTGTGACACAGCTCAAACTTGCAAAGTGCTACATATTCACCGTAACACTCTCCGTTATCGACTAGACAAAATAACCGAAAAAACCAACTTGGATATCAACAAGATACATGACAGAACTCACCTTTACATTGCAACATTAATGTCAGGTGAAAAAGAATAAAAATGTGCAACTTGCACAAAAGTAGAAACTATCCTCTCTTAACATTTGTTCATATGCCTAAAGACTGTTTCTTGATTCACGGATAAATTAGTTGTCAGTTTATTCATTATCGGAAATAAGAACATGGTTGAAGTATCCATTTTAGGCGCATTAGCTGCACTTGTTGTTGCCATCGTATTAATTTTGAAAAAAGTCCCACCTGCATACGGTATGATTATCGGTGCACTTATCGGTGGTATCGTTGGTGGTGTATCGTTAACAGATACCGTTCAACTAATGATTGGGGGTGCTCAAGGCATTGTCACTGCAGTACTTCGTATCTTAGCAGCAGGTGTTCTAGCTGGTGTCCTTATTGAATCAGGCGCAGCAACCTCTATCGCTGAAACGATTGTAAAGAAAGTTGGCGAAACACGTGCTCTATTAGCTCTAGCAGTAGCAACAATGATTCTAACTGCAGTTGGTGTCTTTGTTGATGTTGCTGTTATCACCGTTGCACCAATCGCATTAGCAATCGCTCGCCGTGCTGATCTATCAAAAATGGCAATCTTACTTGCGATGATTGGTGGTGGTAAAGCCGGTAACGTTATGTCACCAAACCCAAATGCAATTGCCGCTTCTGATGCATTCCATGTTCCTCTAACTTCTGTCATGGCTGCGGGTATCATTCCGGGTTTATGTGGTATGTTCTTCGCTTACTTTATTGCTAAAAAATTAGTCAATAAAGGAACTAAAGTAAAAGAGCATGAAGTTGTCGCTGTTGATACTAGCCGTCTGCCTGGTTTTGGTCCATCAATCGTTGCACCTTTAGTGGCTATCGGCCTACTCGCATTGCGTCCTCTAGCTGGTATCAATGTTGACCCACTTATTGCCTTACCTCTTGGTGGTCTGTTAGGTGCCGTTGCAATGAAGCGCTTTAAAGATGTTAACCACTTCGCAGTATCTGGTTTGTCTCGCATGGCTCCCGTTGCCGTTATGTTATTGGGTACAGGTACTCTTGCTGGCATCATTGCTAACTCGGCACTAAAAACCGGTCTTATCGACGTATTAACTGTCTCTGGTTTACCTTCATACTTATTAGCTCCTATCTCAGGTGCAATGATGTCTCTTGCAACCGCATCGACAACCGCAGGTACAGCCGTTGCTGCTAGCGTCTTTAGTCATACTATTTTAGAACTTGGTGTTCCAGCTCTAGCGGGTGCAGCAATGATTCATGCGGGTGCAACAGTACTTGACCACATGCCTCACGGTAGCTTCTTCCACTCAACGGGAGGTTCAGTTCACATGGATATCAAAGAGCGTCTAAAGCTTGTTCCTTATGAATCTGCCGTTGGTCTGGTTATCGCAACAATCTCGACACTAATCTTTGGTGTGTTTGGTTTCTTCGTTTAAGTCACTTGATTAAAGTTAAAGGTTTTTAGTTATGAAAATTATTATTGCTCCAGACTCATATAAAGAAAGTTTAACCGCAATGGAAGTTGCAACCGCGATCGAAGCTGGCTTTAAACAAGTTTTACCCGATGCTGAATATGTAAAACTACCAATGGCTGATGGTGGAGAAGGGACCGTTCAATCTCTTGTTGATGCAACTGATGGTCAAATTATTGAACAACAAGTAACAGCACCACTTGGCAATCAAGTCACAGGCTTTTATGGCTTAATGGGTGATGGCGAAACAGCCATTGTTGAAATGGCTGCCGCATCTGGTTTACATCTTGTTGAACCAGAAAAACGTAACCCATTATATACAACAACTTACGGCACAGGTGAGCTAATTAAAGCAGCACTTGATCGTGGTGTAAAACATATTATTGTCGGTATTGGTGGTAGTGCAACAAATGATGCTGGTATCGGTATGGCACAGTCATTAGGAATTAAATTCTTAGATGCTAACGGTAAGGAGCTGGGGTTCGGTGGTGGTACATTATCTGAACTTGCAACTATCAATACTGATGGTTTAGATCCTCGTTTAGCCAATGTGAAACTAGAAGTGGCTTGTGATGTTGATAACCCACTTTGCGGTGAAAAAGGAGCATCTCATGTGTTCGGCCCTCAGAAAGGTGCGACTCAAGATATGGTTCAAACACTCGATAATAATCTTGCTCATTTTGCAAACGTCATTAAGTTCCAGTTAGATAAAGATATTAAAGATGTTGCTGGTGCAGGTGCTGCAGGTGGTTTAGGTGCAGCTTTAATTGGCTTATTTAATGCTACGTTACGACCAGGCATCGAAATTGTCATGGATGCAGTTAATCTATCTGATGTTGTTGCAGATGCCAACTTAGTTATTACGGGAGAAGGTCGCATTGATAGCCAAACAATCCACGGCAAAACACCGATTGGGGTGGCTCGTACTGCTAAGAAATTTAACCTACCAGTCATCGGTATTGCTGGGTGCCTTACTGATGATAGTTTCGTTGTGCACGATCACGGTATTGATACCATATTTAGTGTTGTACCTCGTTCAGTTTCTTTAGAAGAAGCATTGAAAGAGGGGGCAATAAATGTTGAGAATACCTCTCGTAATATCGCAGCAATGTATAAATTAACTCATAATTTATAATTGAACAATTAGTGCTAGAGTCTCAGTAAACAACACTAGCAATTCAGTAAATAAAAAATTAACCGCAAATTCCTTAGTCCAATAGACTAATTCAGGGGTTTGCGGTTTTTTTCTATTCGCTCATTCAGTACTTGTGAGATGGCTTAATATACCGAAAACCCTGATTAAAAAAGGATAGGAAAAGTATCAGGATAAATATTAGGAAGGAAAAGAGTTCATAGGTTGTACTATCAGAAACAACAAACCCCTGACAACTCAAAGAGTAATCAGGGGTTTGTCACCAAAATGGCGCGCCCTACAGGATTCGAACCTGTGACCCACGGCTTAGAAGGCCGTTGCTCTATCCAACTGAGCTAAGGGCGCACTGTTTGGTACATGGCGATTATACGGAGCTGAACCTTTTCGTCAATAGATAACTTAAATCATTTTAACTACTTGCTTAATCTGTAATCGATATTAAACAACTACTGACAGCCTTGTTACTTTCTGCGACAATCACACCCTCCACGTCATTAAAATAGGAATTGTATGTCTGCTCATATTATTGATGGAAAGTTAATTTCAAAAACAGTTAGGGAGGAAGTAGCGGCACGAGTAAAAGCTCGCCTAGAAAGTGGCCATCGAGCGCCGGGACTTGCAGTTATCCTTGTCGGTGCAGATCCAGCATCTCAAATTTATGTAGGAAGTAAAAGAAGAGCCTGTGAAGAAGTTGGGTTTATCTCTAAATCTTACGATCTTCCGATCCAGACTAATGAGAGAGATCTTCTCGCTCTGATCGATGAATTAAATAACGATGACACTATTGATGGAATTTTAGTTCAACTACCGCTTCCAGCTGGGCTTGATTCTGTAAAAGTATTAGAGTCGATCTCCCCAGAAAAAAGATGTCGATGGCTTCCACCCTTATAATGTCGGTCGCCTCTGTCAACGTATTCCTAAATTGCGCTCATGTACACCCAAAGGCATCATCACATTACTTGAACGCTATAATATTGAAACTCGAGGTAAGCATGCTGTTGTGGTTGGAGCTTCAAATATTGTTGGACGACCAATGAGTTTAGAGTTTCTTCTTGTAGGTTGTACGACAACAATTTGTCATCGCTTTACCCAAGATCTAGAAATGCATGTTCGCCAAGCAGATATTCTTGTTGTTGCTGTTGGTAAGCCTAACTTTATTCCGGGTGAATGGATTAAACCTGGAGCCGTTGTATTAGATGTCGGGATTAACCGTGGTACAAATGGTAAATTAATTGGTGATGTTGAGTTTGATAAAGCCAAAGAACGCGCTGGCTATATTAGTCCTGTTCCCGGTGGTGTAGGCCCTATGACGGTGGCTACATTAATAGAAAATACCTTAATGGCATGTGAACAATTCCACTCTAAATAAAGAGTATTAGGCTCAATTAATGCCCATTATATAAAATCAGCAAGGTTATTTTTTTAAATAGTTTTGCTGATAAACTTTTTCTGGCATCGCTGAAATTTGAAAGTTAATCATCTTTTCAAATACGGATAATAGCGGCTGAAATTGAGCTTTATTCTTTGGTTCTAATTCAACTAAAGCTTGATACCCAGCCTCTACCGTTGAAAAGCTATCATCTCGCTTCGCTTTTCTAATTCGATATTCTGTCGTAACATGACTTGCAAAGGTCACTGTGGGTAGGTGATGTAAATTAGTCGATAATAGCCAAATCTTGTAAGCTTTTTTCCACGTTCCATCTAATAGTATTACCGCTTTTTTCTCTTATCTTCAAATTGAGAATAATAGTCAGAGATCGATAGTGCTTTATCATCAGGATAAAGAATAGAAATTTCATAATTAGGATTATTAAGTAATTGATTCAACGCTTGATGCTCAGAAAAATCCTCTCCAATAAATAGCTGACAATTAGTTAATGAAAGGCTCAATATTCTCGCTGTGCCAATTGCTCTTTTCACCTCGCTAGGATGCTGTAATATAATCAATTCAGTCGTTGGTTTAATTGACTCTATCCAAGGACAAATACAAGCAACTTCAGCTTTACCGCATTTTTGACATATTTTTCGGGTGGACATATTTTGCCTCTTATTATTACAACATTACTGATTGCTCTAACTTCAATTCTCGCTCAATATACTGCACTGTATAATGTACTCATTTGGCAACGAAGTGCTATTTATCAAGGTGAGTGGTGGAGGATCATAACAGGAAATATGGTTCATACCAACGGCTGGCATCTGATAATGAACCTTGCTGGTCTATTTTTATTAGTCATCCTTTTTCAACGCTACTTAACAGCAAAAAGGTTGCTTTTATTGTTACTTTACTTCTCTACTGTTATTGGATCTTTATTATTAATTACACAACTCAACTGGTATGTTGGTTTGTCTGGTATGCTTCACGGTCTCTTTTTCTGGGGAATTGGCTTAGATATCAAAAATAAGCTAAAAGGTGGTTGGCTATTTTTAATCGCAGGCATATTCAAAGTCGTTTGGGAACAAATTTATGGTGGTAGCAGTTACTCTTCAGAGTTAATCAATGCCCAAGTTGCGACACAAGCTCATTTTGCAGGAATGGCGGCGGCATTTTTCTTGTTATTATTTACTCGATTAAAAGAAAAAAGTCATAACCTTTTATAAGTATACCCAAAGTAATTGAAGTTGCTAGTAGGCGGCAAGTGAGTGACGCCCCATGAGTATAGGTATACTCTATGATTGGGGCGAATGAGCGACGCCAACAACCTTGCAACTTCAAGTAAGAAGGATATAGAGGCTATGACTCTTATAATAAGTACCTTCAGTTTAATGTTTATCTAAAAGGTGAATCTAACGGTACTTCAGGATCAGGTTCTTTTGTCCATCGATTACGAAGATCACGACGCATAATTTCTATCGACCAGAACCAAATTAAATGCCCTACAATCTCAGAAATCCATTCATACGTAGGCAAGTCAGATAATGGTGGTGTTAGCCCCATTAATGGGAAAGAAACCATATGAACAAAGAATTGAGCTAACGCACCAGCTAACAGACCTTGCCAAAGTTTAAATTTAGGGAATATTTCAACAACAATACAATAACCTAAACCAAATACAATGGAAAAAATAATATGTGTGACACCAACCCAGTTAAAGATATGCCCTGCAAAGGTATACACAGCTGCATTTGGATCTGCAAGATGTAACCAGTCACGCAAAAAAACATAAGGTGGATTTAAAAAATTACGAGAACAATCTATATGCTCTGCAGCACGAATTAACTTTTCAGGAATACATCCTTCAGCCCACATATCAACAGGGCTTCTAGGTGGTAGAGGATTTTCAGCACCCCATTTCACAAATGCCGAAACAATACCTGTAATAACCCCAATAATAGCAGCAATACCAAAACGACGTCGAGTCGGATCGGTTTGAACAAAAAACCACTTAAAAAACCCCATACAATCAACTCCTATTAATTAGACAACTTCTTTAGCCTAGTTGATTATTTTCATAATACTCACCTAATTGAATATTTTTATTAAAATAATATAAAGTATTTATCACCTTAATATTCTCCCAACACGCCTGATCTTCGGTATGGTGGGATCCGCTGCTCTGCCAATATCCCCTCACTTTATACATCTACCCATATTTTTATTTACACGTTTAAACGCAAAAAAGGCTTAATCCGAAGATTAAGCCTTTCTTTAAAATGATAGAGGTTGAGAGATTCAAACGCCTAACACGCCTGATCTTCGGTATGGTGGGATCCGCTGCTCTGCCAATATCCCTTCACTTTATACATCTACCCATATTTGTATTTACACGTTTAAACGCAAAAAAGGCTTAATCCGAAGATTAAGCCTTTTTCTAAAGTGGCAGGGGTGGAGAGATTCGAACTCCCAACACGCGGATTTGGAATCCGCTGCTCTGCCAATTGGAGCTACACCCCTAGCGTATAATTTTTAAGAGTTATACAACTCTAAATAAGTGGCGGAGCGGACGGGACTCGAACCCGCGACCCCCGGCGTGACAGGCCGGTATTCTAACCAACTGAACTACCGCTCCACTCAAGTTAATGTGTGTTCAAAGCACAAAAACTTAAATTTGAAGCCTGGCGATGACCTACTCTCACATGGGGAGACCCCACACTACCATCGGCGCGATTGTGTTTCACTTCTGAGTTCGGAATGGAATCAGGTGGGTCCACAATGCTATGGTCGCCAAGCAAATTTTGTTGTTAACCGCGAATATTCGCGTTTAACGAAATTTGGAAAGTCTGATAAATCGTAATAATATTCTCAATACTTCATTCAAGTATCTTTTGACTCGTCGAGTCGTATTCTTTTGAGTCCATCAAAACCCTTTGGGTGTTGTATGGTTAAGCCTCACGGGCAATTAGTACAGGTTAGCTCAACGTATCGCTACGCTTACACACCCTGCCTATCAACGTTCTAGTCTCGAACAACCCTTTAGGACACTTATAGTGCCAGGGAAGACTCATCTCAGGGCTCGCTTCCCGCTTAGATGCTTTCAGCGGTTATCGATTCCGAACTTAGCTACCGGGCAATGCCATTGGCATGACAACCCGAACACCAGTGGTTCGTCCACTCCGGTCCTCTCGTACTAGGAGCAGCCCCCTTCAATCTTCCAACGCCCACGGCAGATAGGGACCGAACTGTCTCACGACGTTCTAAACCCAGCTCGCGTACCACTTTAAATGGCGAACAGCCATACCCTTGGGACCGACTTCAGCCCCAGGATGTGATGAGCCGACATCGAGGTGCCAAACACCGCCGTCGATATGAACTCTTGGGCGGTATCAGCCTGTTATCCCCGGAGTACCTTTTATCCGTTGAGCGATGGCCCTTCCATTCAGAACCACCGGATCACTATGACCTGCTTTCGCACCTGCTCGAATTGTCATTCTCGCAGTCAAGCGGGCTTATGCCATTGCACTAACCTCACGATGTCCGACCGTGATTAGCCCACCTTCGTGCTCCTCCGTTACTCTTTGGGAGGAGACCGCCCCAGTCAAACTACCCACCAGGCACTGTCCGCAATCCCGATTAGGGACCAACGTTAGAACATCAAGCATACAAGGGTGGTATTTCAAGGTTGACTCCACCGCATCTGGCGACGCGGTTTCAAAGTCTCCCACCTATCCTACACATGTAGGGTCAATGTTCAGTGCCAAGCTGTAGTAAAGGTTCACGGGGTCTTTCCGTCTAGCCGCGGGTACACAGCATCTTCACTGCGATTTCAATTTCACTGAGTCTCGGGTGGAGACAGCGTGGCCATCATTACGCCATTCGTGCAGGTCGGAACTTACCCGACAAGGAATTTCGCTACCTTAGGACCGTTATAGTTACGGCCGCCGTTTACCGGGGCTTCGATCAAGAGCTTCTCCGAAGATAACCCCATCAATTAACCTTCCGGCACCGGGCAGGCGTCACACCGTATACGTCATCTTTCGATTTTGCACAGTGCTGTGTTTTTAATAAACAGTTGCAGCCACCTGGTATCTGCGACTGCCAGCAGCTTAGGGAGCAAGTCCCATCACCGCCGGCAGCGTACCTTCTCCCGAAGTTACGGTACCATTTTGCCTAGTTCCTTCACCCGAGTTCTCTCAAGCGCCTTGGTATTCTCTACCCGACCACCTGTGTCGGTTTGGGGTACGATTTCTTACGACCTGAAGCTTAGAGGCTTTTCCTGGAAGCATGGCATCAATGACTTCACTACCTTAGTAGCTCGACATCGTGTCTCAGCGTTAAAAAAGGTCCGGATTTACCTAAACCTTCCGCCTACGCACTTGAACCTGGATAACCATCACCAGGCCCACCTAGCCTTCTCCGTCCCCCCATCGCAGTCGTAAAAAGTACGGGAATATTAACCCGTTTCCCATCGATTACGCTTCTCAGCCTCATCTTAGGGGTCGACTCACCCTGCCCCGATTAACGTTGGACAGGAACCCTTGGTCTTCCGGCGAGGGGGCTTTTCACCCCCTTTATCGTTACTCATGTCAGCATTCGCACTTCTGATACGTCCAGCATACCTCTCGATACACCTTCAACCGCTTACAGAACGCTCCCCTACCCAATATAGCAAGCTATATTGCCGTAGCTTCGGTGTGTGATTTAGCCCCGTTACATCTTCCGCGCAGGCCGACTCGACCAGTGAGCTATTACGCTTTCTTTAAATGATGGCTGCTTCTAAGCCAACATCCTGGCTGTCTGAGCCTTCCCACATCGTTTCCCACTTAATCACAACTTTGGGACCTTAGCTGACGGTCTGGGTTGTTTCCCTCTCCACGACGGACGTTAGCACCCGCCGTGTGTCTCCCGGATATTACTTACTGGTATTCGGAGTTTGCAAAGGGTTGGTAAGTCGGGATGACCCCCTAGCCTTAACAGTGCTCTACCCCCAGTAGTATTCGTCCGAGGCGCTACCTAAATAGCTTTCGGGGAGAACCAGCTATCTCCGAGTTTGATTGGCCTTTCACCCCTAGCCACAAGTCATCCGCTAATTTTTCAACATTAGTCGGTTCGGTCCTCCAGTTGATGTTACTCAACCTTCAACCTGCCCATGGCTAGATCACTCGGTTTCGGGTCTATATCCAGAGACTGTGTCGCCCAGTTAAGACTCGGTTTCCCTACGGCTCCCCTAAACGGTTAACCTTGCCACTGAATATAAGTCGCTGACCCATTATACAAAAGGTACGCAGTCACCCCATAAAAGAGGCTCCCACTGCTTGTACGTATACGGTTTCAGGTTCTATTTCACTCCCCTCACAGGGGTTCTTTTCGCCTTTCCCTCACGGTACTGGTTCACTATCGGTCAGTCAGGAGTATTTAGCCTTGGAGGATGGTCCCCCCATGTTCAGACAGGATACCACGTGTCCCGTCCTACTCGATTTCACTTAATTAGACTCTTCGGCTACGGGGCTATCACCCTCTATCGCCACGCTTTCCAGCGTGTTCACCTAACTCTAACTATGCTTAAGGGCTAATCCGAGTTCGCTCGCCGCTACTGTCGGAATCTCAATTGATTTCTTTTCCTTCGGGTACTTAGATGTTTCAGTTCCCCGAGTTTGCCTCCTATAGCTATGAATTCACTATAGGATACCTAGCTTATGCTAAGTGGGTTTCCCCATTCGGACATGGTTGGTTAATAACGCTTCTTACCAGCTCACCAACCCTTTTCGCAGGTTAGCACGTCCTTCATCGCCTCTGACTGCCAAGGCATCCACCGTATACGCTTAGTCACTTAACCATACAACCCGAAAGGGTCTTTATGTATGTTCAAACAACCAAGGTTTTTGATTGTTGATAATCAACAGGGTAATGTTAATTATCGTTTGCCGGACTCAATATAGAATTAACATCAATGATGTTAATTTGAATACAAGACACTTGAATGTGTATTGTGTTGAGAACTCGTTTATTCTTTCGAATAAACAATTATTACTTTTCAACTTATTAATGATTAAAAAATCACTAATGAGTTTACTAGTCAGCTTTCCAAATTGTTAAAGAGCATGTCTTTTTCAAGACCGTGATAATAAATACCACTTTTTAAATATTCTAAATAAAAACACTTAGAAAGTGGTGGGCGATACTGGGCTCGAACCAGTGACCCCCTCCTTGTAAGGGAGGTGCTCTCCCAACTGAGCTAATCGCCCACGATAGTTTTAATTCCATCGTGAGATAGAATGGTGGGTCGTGCAGGATTCGAACCTGCGACCAATTGATTAAAAGTCAACTGCTCTACCAACTGAGCTAACGACCCTTCTTTATTCAGGCCAAAAGCCAGAAGAAAGTGGCGTCCCGTAGGGGAGTCGAACCCCTGTTACCGCCGTGAAAGGGCGGTGTCCTAGGCCTCTAGACGAACGGGACTAAGTGTTTTGATGTGTTGGGCACATCTTCTCTTTAATTTTTTAACTTAATTCAATCTGTGTGGGTACTCATCACGAAATATCAAATCGTTAAGGAGGTGATCCAGCCCCAGGTTCCCCTAGGGCTACCTTGTTACGACTTCACCCCAGTCATGAACCACACCGTGGTAAACGCCCTCCCCGAAAGGTTAAGCTATCTACTTCTGGTGCAGCCCACTCCCATGGTGTGACGGGCGGTGTGTACAAGGCCCGGGAACGTATTCACCGTGGCATTCTGATCCACGATTACTAGCGATTCCGACTTCATGGAGTCGAGTTGCAGACTCCAATCCGGACTACGACGCACTTTTTGGGATTCGCTCACTATCGCTAGCTTGCAGCCCTCTGTATGCGCCATTGTAGCACGTGTGTAGCCCTACTCGTAAGGGCCATGATGACTTGACGTCGTCCCCACCTTCCTCCGGTTTATCACCGGCAGTCTCCCTGGAGTTCCCACCATTATGTGCTGGCAAACAAGGATAAGGGTTGCGCTCGTTGCGGGACTTAACCCAACATTTCACAACACGAGCTGACGACAGCCATGCAGCACCTGTCTTACAGTTCCCGAAGGCACACCTGCGTCTCCGCTGGCTTCTGTAGATGTCAAGAGTAGGTAAGGTTCTTCGCGTTGCATCGAATTAAACCACATGCTCCACCGCTTGTGCGGGCCCCCGTCAATTCATTTGAGTTTTAATCTTGCGACCGTACTCCCCAGGCGGTCTACTTAACGCGTTAGCTCCGAAAGCCACGGCTCAAGGCCACAACCTTCAAGTAGACATCGTTTACGGCGTGGACTACCGGGGTATCTAATCCCGTTTGCTACCCACGCTTTCGCATCTGAGCGTCAGTCTTTGTCCAGGGGGCCGCCTTCGCCACTGGTATTCCTTCAGATCTCTACGCATTTCACCGCTACACCTGAAATTCTACCCCCCTCTACAAGACTCTAGCCTACCAGTTTCAAATGACCTTCCGGAGTTGAGCTCCGGGCTTTCACATCTGACTTAATAGGCCGCCTGCATGCGCTTTACGCCCAGTAATTCCGATTAACGCTCGCACCCTCCGTATTACCGCGGCTGCTGGCACGGAGTTAGCCGGTGCTTCTTCTGCAGCTAACGTCAAGTGGCAAGCGTATTAAGCTTACCACCTTCCTCACTGCTGAAAGTACTTTACAACCCTAAGGCCTTCTTCATACACGCGGCATGGCTGCATCAGGCTTTCGCCCATTGTGCAATATTCCCCACTGCTGCCTCCCGTAGGAGTCTGGACCGTGTCTCAGTTCCAGTGTGGCTGATCATCCTCTCAGACCAGCTAGGGATCGTCGCCTTGGTGAGCCATTACCTCACCAACTAGCTAATCCCACTTGGGCGTATCTTAATGCGCAAGGCCCGAAGGTCCCCTGCTTTGCTCCGTAGAGAATTATGCGGTATTAGCTATCGTTTCCAATAGTTATCCCCCTCATTAAGGCAACTTCCCAAGCATTACTCACCCGTCCGCCGCTCGTCAGCAGAGTAGCAAGCTACTCTCTGTTACCGCTCGACTTGCATGTGTTAGGCCTGCCGCCAGCGTTCAATCTGAGCCATGATCAAACTCTTCAATTAAAGTTTTGTTGTTTCTTTCGAAACGGCTCAACGAATACTGACTTCAAAACTAAATCCAACCTTATAAATAAAGTTAGACTGTAATCTTAAAGCTACTATCATTCCAACAGAATGATAGTGAATTGACTGTGCCAGTATAATTCATAATAAATTATGTCTTACACTGTATTGGTCACTCAGTTCATTGAGTAATCTTTTTGTTGATTCTCGATAACGAGTGCCCACACAGATTGAATAAGTTAAATTGTTAAAGAGCTTGCTAGCTTTGCCAGCGAGAAAAGGATTCTACTCACTTTTCATATTGAGTCAAGAACTTTTTAAAAGTTTCTTAATCAACGTGTTATCAGCGAGCTTCCCCGTGACAACGAGAGCGCATTATAGAGATCCATTTCACTTTGGCAACTACTTTTTTTAAATAAATTGTACTTTTTTATCGTTCGAACAAATAACCACCAAAAAGGTGAATATAGCAACAAAAAATATATGAATCATGTGGCGCTTCATACTAATTATAAGAGAATGAAGCCGATTCTAATGATTCAATCATCTAACCACTTTAAGTACAAAGAGAAGATAATGGATAATGACAAGCAACATTGTGTTGTTTATCTAACTTAGCTCTATTGTGGTCTGGCTCATCGTTTCTCTCTTTACTGCGTTGTTCTAAGCCTAATAATGTCGGTGATTCACTTCGACACTTATCTGTCGCATAACGGCAACGTGGATGAAAGTGACAACCTGTCGGTGGATTGAGTGGAGAAGGCACATCCCCTTGCAGAATAATTCTTTCTCGCCCACGATCTTTTGGATGCGTAATTGGAATAGCAGAAAGCAGTGCTTCAGTATAAGGGTGCTTGGGGTAATGAAAAATATCCTCTGTCGTTCCTGTCTCTACAATTCGTCCTAAATACATTACAGCAATACGATCAGACATATGTTTAACGACAGAGAGATCATGTGCAATAAAGATCATCGCTAATGATAATTCCTGTTGTAGAGTAAGCAGCAGATTGAGAATTTGCGATTGCACTGAAACATCTAATGCTGACACGGCTTCATCACACACCAATAATTTAGGTTTTAACGCTATCGCCCGCGCAATACCAATCCTCTGGCGCTGACCACCAGAAAACTCATGAGGATACTTCTCTTTTGCTGCCAGATTCAAACCTACTTTTATTAATAACTGCTCTATCCATTGCTGGCGCTCTTCAGTTGTACCGACATTATGAATGATAAAAGGCTCTTCTAAAATCTGATAAACCGTTTGTCGACTGTTTAATGACTCTAGCGGATCTTGAAAGACAATTTGTACTTTCTGTCTTAGATCCCTCATCTCTTTATTATTCAGTTTGGTTAGATCTCGCCCTTCAAAACAGATTTCACCTTTTGTGGCTGCATGAAGATTTAATATCGTTTTTCCTAACGTTGATTTACCGCAGCCCGACTCACCAACAATACCGAGAGTTTCACCTACATTGACATGAAGTGAAACATCATCAACAGCATGAACCACTCTCTTCGGTTGCAAAAATCCCCCGCCACTCACAAACTGCTTTTCTAAACCATCAACAACCAATAGAGGTGACGATGATTTTATTTCTGTTTCACTCATAATCACCTCTTAATGAATATGCCAACATGCCACTTGATGTTGCGCTGCATATGATTCGGTTATCGGCTGCTGCTTACATTGTTCAGAGACTTTTTGACAACGATTAGAGAAACGGCACCCTTTTGGCATTTGGTCTAAACTTGGGACAGTCCCTTGAATGGTATTAAGCTGGCTCTTCTCAATAGTCGTCAATTTAGGGATTGAAGCGTGTAACCCCTGGGTATAAGGATGTAGCGGCGAATCAAACAGAGTGACAACATCCGCTTTTTCAACGACTTTCCCCGCATACATCACCACTACGTCATCACACATCTCAGCTATCACACCAAGATCATGGGTAATAAAAATAATCGCCATCCCAGTCTCTTGCTGCAATTGGCGCATTAACTCTAAAATTTGAGCTTGAATCGTCACATCCAGAGCTGTAGTCGGCTCATCGGCAATCAATATATCGGGTTTACAAGCGAGGGCGATCGCAATCATCACCCTTTGTCTCATACCACCAGAAAGTTGATGCGGATACTCAGACAAACGTGCTTGAGGAGAAGGAATACCAACTTTCGTTAATATCTCCACCGCCTGTTGTTCACGAGCTTGCTTGGATAACTTAGGTTGATGAAGTTGGTACACCTCAAAGAGCTGTTGTCGAATCGTTTGAACCGGATTCAATGCGGTCATCGGATCTTGAAATATCATCGCAATTCGATTTCCCCGCAACTGATATAGATCCTTGAGCGACAATTTCAACATATCTTGCTGATGAAATAGGATCTCCCCCGATTCAACTCTCCCCGCAGGTTGAGGCAGTAGACGCATGATCGACATCGCCGTGACACTTTTGCCACAACCTGACTCACCTACAATTCCTAATGTTTTTCCTGCTTTTAAAGAGAAACTCACGCCATCTAAGACATTCACCACCCCATTGTCAGTGGCAAATGAAGTCGTCACCTCTTTTATTTCCAATAAAGGTAAGTCAGTCATACTCGACTCCTTTCGTTTTATCACCTTACAGAGCCTCTTGGTTCAAATAAGTCTTATCAATAATCAAAGAAGCCGGAAAGCTTTTACCTTCATCCATTGCTTTTAACGTGGCGCGTTTTTCATCTTCATCAAACCAAAAGGTTGATGGCGTCCCACTAAAACCACCCTCATAGAAAAGGGTCGTTGATAATTTCGTTGCTGGCTCTTCAGGCAGCTTGACCCAACGCCAGTAAGCGGCACGCGAATACGGCACGCCATAACCCGGTACAATAACGGCCGCATCTGTCACTAACTGTTGAATTTGCTGTGAGAGGTTTTGTTTAGTATCAATATCAAACTCATTACGATACTGCTCAATTAATTTATCCATTTCTGGCGAGCTGTAATTAGTGAAATTATTTGATTGAGGTTTATTGGCATTAGCCGAGTGGAAATATTGCCAATAAGCTGGAATTAAACCTCCATTCATACCAAGCAAAGCTAATTGATGCTTCTTCTCTAAAATATACTTAAAGCCTGTTGAACCTTCCACTAGCTTCAACTGCAGATCTAATCCAGCCAGTTTTGCTTGTTCTCGTAGTACCACCACTCGTGGAGTATGAATTTTAGCTAGATAAGTTAATTCAAACGCTAAACGTTGACCTTTTTCATTGATTCTTATGCCATCAGAGTCAATTTTATTAAATCCCGCTTTAACAAAATACTCCGCCGCTAATTTTGGATCAAATTTCGGTGGGTGATTATTCGGATTATCATATTTTCCATGTCCAGACCCTAAACCATGAGGTTTTTGAACATAATCCCCTCGTAGCACGGTTTTTATCATCGTCTGAATATCGATGGCATGCATCACTCCTTGACGAAGATCAATATTATTTAATAATGGTTGCGCGGTATTCATCCATACGCCACCAGCACCATCGGGCGCTTGATTATAGAGCCACGCTTTATTGATATACCCTTTGTCGTAGCGTTCACCTTTGGCTTTTTCATGCCAAATCGAAGGGAATAACATACTAAAGGTGTCAAATTGACCTTTTTCAAAATACTTTAATGCTATATCTCGATCTCGAACGATTTTGATATTAATTCGTTCAAAGTTATAACGGTGTTGAAAATAGCGGTTTTCATATCCCCACCAATTTTGTCCCACATGCTTTAACTCGATACTTTTGCCTTTTTTGATTTTGCTCACATAATAAGGGCCAGTAACCGGTTCAGCTTTAAAGTTGTAATAACGAACATATTTATCTTCAATGCCATCCTTGTTTTTATCATTTTTCGGATTCGCATAGAAATGGGCTGGACGAGGAGTCATATTGACAAACATCATTAATTCATCGCGATTACGAGGTTTCGAAGAGACCACGGCCAAGGTATGCGGATCAAATTGAATAATCTCTTCCAGTTCTGAGCGATAAAAATCATTATACCAAGGAGCAACAATATCTTTAGAGCGCATAAATTTGAGCATAAATTGAAAGTCGGCAGCAGTAACAGGTTTGCCATCACTCCACTTTGCATTAGGATTTAACTTAAAATAAACCGTTTTATGATCATCACCATATGCCCAGCTACTGGCTAGTGCAGGTAACCACTTACCATTATTTGGATGCATATCAACAAGGGCTAAATTCCCTCCGGTTAACCAAGCTCGAAACGATCCATTAGAATCCGGTCCAACTGTTCGAAATGTTTGCGGAAAGCTGGTATCAAAAGTACGATAAACACCTCCAAATTTGGCTTTATCAGAAGAGAATAACGGCTCATTCAAATTACTGATCCATGTTAGATGACTTGGAAGTGTATTATTAGTTGGAACCGTTGTTTTGGATCCCTCTGTTGTCCCTTCCGCAGCCGAAACTTGAGAGCTCAGGAACAGTAACGTCAATATTGCACCGCCTATGGCTGAAGGCGAAAATTTTATTAAAGACAAAAATGGTATTAAAGGCCAAAGTCGTTTATTCATTCTACTCTCCTTGCTGTTTTACTTATCAAGACCGATTGTTGAATATATTTCACTGTTTTATCGATTGAGTATTGATAATAGATTATTGATAGCGGGTATACCTTTTGGGATCGAAAGCTTCACGCAGCGCTTCACCAATAAATGTCACCATCATTAATACTAAAATGATTGCCGCAACCACCGAGCTAACAATCCACGGTGAATCTAAATTGGATTTGCCTTGTTGCAACAGCTCTCCCCAACTGGGTGTCGGTGGCATCAAACCTAACCCTAAGTAATCTAATGCCGTTAATGCCGAGATATTTGCCACTAAGGTAAATGGCGCTAAGGTCAAAATCATGACTGCCGTATTAGGTAAAATATGTTTAAAAATAATCCGAAAACTCGATGCACCGATTGCTTTCGCTGCCATCACATATTCTCGTGCTTTCTCTTTGTAGGTCATGGTTCGCATATACCATGTCATTCCCATCCAACCAAACAGCACATTAATCAGTACGAATAACATAAACGTCGGCTGCATAATCGAGACTAAAATCATAATCACATAGAGAAATGGCACCATCGACCACACTTCGATAAAACGCTGAAAAAAGAGATCAAACTTACCACCAAAAAATCCCATGGCAGAGCCAATTGTCACCCCAATTAAATAGGAGATCGCCATGGTTAACACTGCAAATGCAATCGCAATACGGAAGCCATAAATCAAACGGGCTAAAATATCTCGCCCAATGGTGTCTGTCCCTAGGTAATGTTTGGCTTTTGCATCGGGAGCTGTCGGAGGAAAGTCACCATTAAAATCTTGTTGATAAGGATTCCATGGCACTAACGGCATCAAGACAAATCCGTCATTTGATTCTTGATTTAACTTTTTTGCTAACTCTCGATAATTCACTTCAGATTGATAGTCATAACCAAAATCTGTTCCGAGATAGACATCACTATAAGTGGGAAAAAACCACTGTTGATTGTATTTCACCACCAGCGCACGGCTATTGACAAACAGTTCAGCAAACAGTGAAAGGACAATTAATAGCGATAATAAAATAAAAGACCAATAGCCACGGCGAATGCTCTTAAAGCGGTTAATTTTCTTGAGGGTTAATGGATTCAGTTTCATGTTTTATCCCTATTATGAAAACTTAACGCGCGGATCAACCAAGGCGACACAGATATCTGACAAAATATTTCCTATCATTAACATCACCGCATTGATGGCTAAAATCCCCATCACCACCGGGTAATCACGTTCCATAATCGATTCATACGCCAATAAGCCAATACCATCGATATCAAAAATAACTTCGATTAAGAAAGAGCCGCTCATAAAGAACATTAAAGAATTACCAAAATGGCTAGCGATAGGAATTAAACTATTACGCAATGCGTGACGACGAACCGCTAAAGAAAAAGGCAAACCTTTAGCTAGCGCAGTTCGAACATAATCTGCGGCGAGGTTTTCCATTAAATTATTTTTCATCGTCATGGTTAAGAGGGCAAAATCCCCCAACAGATAACAGATCAGCGGCAAGATACTGTGCCAAAGTAGATTTTTAACTTGCTCAAATGTCGAGAGGTAATCAAAATCATCCCCAACAAACCCACCCATCGGAAACCACTCTAATTGATAAGAGAAGTAACTAATTAATAGAACGCCGACGACATAACCGGGCAGTGCAAAACCGATAAAAATAAAGATCGACGAGATCGCATCAAATGAGCCACTGTGTCGCAACGCTTTAAAGTAACCAAGAGGAATTGAGATCAAATAACTGATAAAGAAAGTCGTAAAACCATAGAAAAGCGAGATCGGCAGTCGTTCTGCGATCATATCAATAACGGGTTCGTAATATCGTGTCGATTCACCAAAATCAAACTTAACCAATTTACTAATCCAATCGATATAGGCAGGGATAATGGGTTTATCTAGACCATAAAATGCATTAAGTTCGGCAAGTTGATCTTCAGAAAGGGCACTTTGGCTATTTGATGGGCTGCTAAAAGAACTCGATTGGCTGTCTGCACTTTGCATTTGAGCGGCGAGTAACATTCGCTCCACCGGACCACCGGGCACAAAACGTGTCATCGCAAAAACCAGCAATGTAATCCCAATAAATGTTGGAATCACCAACAACAGTCGGCGAACTAGATAAGCTTGCATCTCTGATTAGGCTCCTTCCTGAATGCAAAGTATCAACAAAAATTGCTGATATAAAATAAATAGCATGAGAAAAATCAATTACATCTATTCATTCTAGTGGTCTATTGTTGATCTTTTTTGCTTTTCCTCTTTTATCGCATAAAAAAGCCACAATATCGATAACAATCATATGATTGAGTCAACATCATGGCTAATCTTTATCAGAGATAAACGTCGATTATTTTAATTGCCCAGCAACATCAACAATACTGTCAACCACTGCAGTAGCTAGCGCTTCACCCTCTTCTGTTACCGCTTTTCCTGTACGAACTAGGATTCGAGTACCGACATTTGCCGCCTGAGCTGCGCGCATATCATCG
Organism: Vibrio sp. SS-MA-C1-2; assembly: GCF_021513135.1. NCBI lineage: Bacteria > Pseudomonadati > Pseudomonadota > Gammaproteobacteria > Vibrionales > Vibrionaceae > Vibrio > Vibrio sp. SS-MA-C1-2. Next base: position 1,129,881 of record NZ_CP090981.1, on the reverse strand, counting down.
GCTTTATCACCAATCATGACCGATTTGTCCATATCGATATCTAAAAATGATTGTGCCGATAGCAGCATACCTGGGTTTGGTTTACGACAATCACAGGTTTGGCTATATTGTGCAACTGAACCGTCAGGGTGATGTGGACAGTAATAGATACCATCAAAATCCACGCCTTTGTCAGCGAAATTCCAATCCATCCATTCCGTTAATGTCATAAACTGATCTTCGGTGAACATACCTCGTGCAATCCCCGACTGGTTAGTCACTAAAACTAAGAGATAACCCATCTCTTTTAGCTTTTTACACGCTTCAAAGACACCATCAATATACTCAAATTGATCCACAGTATGCACATAGCCATGGTCAACATTAATGACGCCATCACGATCGATAAAAATTGCAGGATTAGACACAGTTTAGCCTTAAGATAATTAATTCTATTATCTTATGAGTATATCAACTCTTAACGGCTAATTCTCTTTTCATTTAAAATCGCGATTTCAACTGCTCCGATCTATCCCCGTTTAGACGTCTAGACGTAAAAAATAGTTGACTTAGACGTCTAGACTCCTTAACATCCAGAACATAAACACAATCTATTTACGGAAACGTCGAGCCGTTATCATTAATGCAACAATCATTAGTGTTATAAACAGCGACAATATATACCTAAAATAATTGGAGTTGCTAGTAGGCGGCAAGTGAGTGAGGCCCCATGAGTATAGGGGGACTATATGATTGGGGCGAACGAGTGCAGCCAACAACCTAGCGACTTCAAGTATGAAGGGTATAATAGATAACAATAATAATAAGAATTAGGGTAAGCGATGATCTCGATTGGAGCTGTAAATAAAATTTTTGATCAAGGGGAGCAACAAATCCATGCTCTTCGTGATATTAATCTCACGATTGCTGAAGGCACGATTTTTGGTGTTATCGGCTCTTCGGGTGCAGGTAAAAGTACATTAATCCGTTGTGTTAATTTACTAGAACGCCCGACAAGTGGTGATGTCATCGTTGATGGTACTAACTTAATGAGACTCTCTTCTCAAGAGTTAACCCTTGCTCGTCGCAAAATCGGGATGATATTCCAACATTTTAATCTTCTCTCTTCTCGTACCGTTTTTGACAATATCGCATTACCATTAGAGCTGGCAAATATGCCAAAAGAGACCATTGAAAAGCGTGTAACTTCTCTGCTTGAATTAGTTGGTCTCTCAGATAAGCGTGATGTTTATCCAGCAAATTTAAGTGGTGGACAAAAACAGCGTGTTGCCATCGCTCGTGCATTGGCGTGTGAACCGAAAGTTCTGCTTTGTGATGAAGCCACCAGCGCACTTGATCCCGCAACCACTCAATCCATTTTGAGACTGCTAAAGAAAATTAACCAAGAACTGAACATTACTATCTTGATCATCACCCATGAGATGGAAGTGATTAAACGTATCTGTCATGAAGTTGCTATTATTGGTGGCGGTGAGTTGGTCGAAAAAGGGGCGGTGAGTGAAATCTTTGCTCACCCTAAAACGGCACTAGCAAAAGAGTTTATTCGCTCTACCTTGGATCTTTCTGTTCCAGATGATTATCTTAACCGTCTTTCTGGAGAGTATATTCCTCAAAGCTACCCATTAGTGAGATTAGAGTTTACTGGTGCGTCAGTGGATGCGCCATTAATAAGCCAAGTTGCACGAGAGTTTAATATCGACATTAGTATTTTAAGTTCAAATATGGATTACGCTGGCGGCACCAAGTTCGGCATTATGTTAGCGGAGTTTTTTGGTACTCAGCAGTCATTTGAACAAGCGATCGATTTCTTACGTCAACATAAAGTACAAGTGGAGGTACTCGGCTATGTCTCTTAATTTAATCACTGAATGGTGGATGAATAATGAACGCCTTGTTGCGCTACTTATCGATGCATTAATCGATACATTAGTGATGGTTTTCTCATCAGGTATTATCGGTTTTCTATTTGGTATTCCAATTGGCGTGATTCTACACACCACGAAAAAACGTGGCTTACTTGAAAATAAAACATTAAATAAAATGCTTGGTGCGGTCGTTAATACCGGTCGCTCGATTCCATTTATTATTTTAATGGTGGCGATTATTCCATTTACTCGTTTAATTGTTGGCAGTTCAATTGGTACAGCAGCCGCCATTGTTCCTCTCACTATTGGTGCGATTCCTTTTATTGCTCGCTTAGTCGAAGGCGCACTATTAGAAGTGCCAAATGGTTTAGTTGAAGCCGCTCAAGCAATGGGTGCTAAACCGAAACAGATAATTACTAAAGTCTTACTACCAGAAGCTCTACCGGGCATTTTAAACGGCGTCACCATTACCCTTGTGACGTTAGTGAGTTATTCAGCAATGGCGGGAGCTGTTGGTGGTGGTGGTTTAGGGGATGTTGGTATCCGCTATGGTTATCAGCGCTTTGATGGCACCGTGATGGCAATTACCATTGTGATGCTGGTTATCCTTGTACAAATTATTCAATCCGTGGGTGATCACTTCGTTAAGAAATACGATTACAGATAAAAAATAAGCATCAATAAATATGATCAGTGGCTAATATCCCACTGAAACAGTTGAAAATTAAACGTAATAACAAACAGATTTAATAGATTTGACACCTAGTCAGTCAACATTATGGAGAAATACGATGAAATTAGGCTTAAAGAAACTTATTAGCATTGCCGCATTAGCAACAACGGTTCTACTTGCAGGTTGTGGCGAGAAAGAAGCAGAGAAAAACTCAGTGTTAAAATTGGGTGTAATTGCAGGCGCTGAAGCACAGGTGGCAGAAGTGGCGGTTAAAGTTGCAAAAGAGCAATATAACTTAGATGTAGAGTTAATCACATTTACAGATTATATCTCACCGAATGCCGCGCTAGACGAAGGTTCTATCGATATTAATGCCTTCCAACACAAACCATACCTTGATCAGCAGATCAAAGATCGTGGTTATAAATTTGCTATTGCTGGAAATACCTTTGTTTACCCAATCGCAGCTTACTCAAGTAAGATTAAATCTCTTGATGAACTACAAGCAGGCGCACAAATTGCGGTTCCTAATGATCCAACTAATCTTGGCCGTTCACTGGTACTTCTTGAAGCTCAAGGCTTAATTGGTCTTAAAGAGGGTGCGGGTATCCAAGCAACGGTACTGGATATTGTTAAAAATCCAAATGATTACCAAATTGTAGAATTAGAAGCGCCACAGCTTCCTCGCTCATTGGATGATGTAGAACTAGCAATTATCAACACCACTTACGCAAGCAGCATCAACTTAACGCCAGAGCGTGATGGTATCTTCGTTGAGAGCAAAGAGTCTCCTTACGTTAACTTAATTGTTGCTCGTGAAGATAACGTCAATGCTGAGAATGTTCAGACGTTCATCAAAGCGTACCAAACGGATGAAGTTGCTGAAGCAGCGAAAAAGATCTTTGATGGTGGCGCAGTAAAAGGCTGGTAATAATTTACCGTGACTAAACAGTAATAACGCCCAGAATAGATAATCAATAACGGCCTCGCGATCTTATCGTGAGGCCATTTTTTCACTTAACGTTTTCTTTTACTTATCATTTCCTTTTATTTACTGTTTTCACTTAGTTAGCACTGTCATTAATTATCAATCCTCACTCGGAAAACCACGTACCCCTTCTCTCCCGCTTCAATTCTACCGCCAATAATCCACTCTAATTGACCTTGATAGCCCGTTGTTACCGATGCTGGGATCACACGGCAACTCAATGTATCAGGGACATTATCGGTTGTTGGTGTATAAGGATCATCGCAAGATGCGCCGCCTTCTAATTGAGAGAATTCAGGGACATAATCATAAATATTTAAGTCTTTAATAAATTCTGATGTCCCATTCTCGAAGTAAAGCCGATACTCCAACACATCACCTGATTTCCCACTATTATCGGTGGTTTCTATGCCGTTTTGCGTGATATTTTTGACGGTTTTTCTTAGGGTGACTAAACCACTTCCGGTTGTTCCTGCAATATTGATCCGGTCTTGATTTGATTTATTGTCACTTTGGCTGTGCCCTGTACCGCTACCGTCTAAAAAGTCACTTAATGCTGCTATCTGATAATGAACTTCATCGGCCAAATGAATATCATTCGACAGATCCACTTTAGATATCAGACAGTATTCTTGATTATCAATCAGCACAGCAACAGGCACCTCAACCTCGGTTCCTTCTAACTTTCCGTTACAGTTTGAATCATGATAAAGGGTGGTTACAAAATTCTGTTCACTGGAGGTTTTATTCATCGAAAACGTGACGTTTGCTGGGCTAAAGTTGGTATAAACATGAGGAATATATAACGTCCCACCTTGGTTGCCATTCTGTTGAGTATTGGCCGTTAACAAGGGTTGATAAATTTTACCAAAGTTAATGTTTTTAATTTGGTCGCCCGATGAAACATTAAGAGGGATCTCACTGTCTGTCACGATGCTGTTTGAAGGGAAGTTCACACCCGTCGCTTCACTAATGGCGATGGTATTACTTTGCGGAAGAACTTTAATTGTGAAAGCTTGATCCGTCAATCGCCCTTCTAAGTCAAATTGATAGTAGCCAGCCCCATCACTCCTTGTCGTTGCAAATAAAACGTCATCACGATAAAGATCAACAATATAATGAGTTAACCCTGATTCATTCGTGTTTTTGATACCATTGTGAGCCGTTGTTCCTCCATCTATTCCATTATCATTAAAGACATACCCTGATAACGTTGTTATCGCAATAATAGGAAAATAGTAATCCTCTACCTCGCCATTCTCAGCAGGGCTACCTTGAGCCTGATCTGTTGGCTCATTACACATATCAACCATTGAACAGAAACGAACTCGTACCAAAGCGGCATCTGAATAGTTCGCTTTGGTGACATTAATCGTCACGCTATTCTCTCCTGCATTGACAGGTTGATCGCGAATAACCTGTCGCCAAACCCCATCGCCATTATCATCAATCCAGATATTAAGTACACCTTGTTGACTCACTGAGAGCGTTACTGGGTTATCCCCTAACAGTAAATCTGAAACATGATTTAAACTGTCTTCATCATCCATTCCCTCTTGGTCATCACCCAGCGCTTGATCATCATGGTGTTGATTTTTGTCAGGCTCCCATGTCTGGCCTAAATAATAGGTAGTTGGAAAGTTACCCGCAGGAGAAAGGGGGTCATTATGAGGATTATAGTAGTAGTGAGAAACCTCACCATAATTGAGTGCGGCATCACCTAAATCTCGAGTGTAGGCGGAAAAAGAGATAATTTTAAAGTAACCATCATCACCATCTGACGCGGGCTCACTGCCATGACCATCTTTACCCGTAATCATTTGAGTCAAGATTCCGAAATAGCGCTTATCCTTTTGATCATATTCATAAGTCTCTCTATCACGGAAAAAAGAACCACCACCGCCACCAGCCCCAGTAATGATTCCAGCACCATTATCGGAGAAGGTATAACCAGTATAGTCTTCACAGCGGTTCTTCATTTCCGCAACATTAACAGATCCGCTTGGCCCTACACCACTGGCACAGGAGTTACCCCCGCCACCTCCACCAGAAAATCCACCACCGCCACCGGCAAGTTTGCGCCCTGCACCGCCTCCACCAGTAAAGCCACTACCGCCATCTCCTGCAATTTTACCCGCCCCCTGATCGGTATATCCTTCACCACCAGAAGCGATAGGTAATAAGCCGTTTGGATCGGTAAATGAAGTGATTAAGCTATTCGGTGTAAAGTTTTTTCTCGCCTTGCCTCCTCCTCTGGCAGGAGGTGACGCTGCAAAAGGTCGAGTGCCTCCATCGGTTCTAAAACCTCCCCACGCATTCACTTCCCCCCCCTTAGAGAAAACTCCGCCACCTCCAGCTGCACCCCAGTCAAAAGCGCCTGAATTTCCTCCACTATCAAAAATAAAAATAGATTGCCCGCCCCCTTCACCACCTAAACCGCCAGCTCCTCCTCCGCCATAAGGATAATAGCCATGAGCATCAGTCGGTCCAACATCAGGCCAATTACCAAACATATTGCCAAGACGAATGTCTACAGGAGTAGTTCCACGCACTGGTAGTTGTTGTCCAGCTGGAATATTAACAATCGGATCACTGGTTGCTCGACTCTCTCCTGTTCGTCCATCTTTCGTTTCTGAAGCACCTAAACCATGTTGATTTAGCTGGTTATCCGCTCCACCGCCTCCCCCTGCGACCATTGCCAGATAGTTATCGATAGTCACTGCAGAACTGCCTCCCCCTCCCGCCGATGAACCTCGTCTTAAAACTCGAATTAATTTAGGATGAATCTTTTCACCACCACTCTCGCTGCGATAATCAGCAAGTTTTGTCGTTGGAGACATTTTGCCACCCTCACCAAGGAGATAGCGGAGAACTTGGTTATGCTCTATGAGAAAATACCCACTAACAGTCGCGCCTTCCCCTCCTTTATTAACATCGGTGGCATTAAGGGTTGGACTACCTAATGTACCTGTTCCTCCACCATAACCAATTCCCCCGCCACCAGCGCCTTTTATTTCGACATGAACCACACCTTTTACTTTTGCTCGGCATAAGCCAGACTGACTATGATTCGATGTACCATCATCAGTACAGGTAATATATTGTGGAAATAGGTTATCAGTCATGAATGCGGTGGCGGAAAATGTGGGCAGTATGAGTAATGGGAATACAGGCCATAGTTTATCTATTTTTATTCGGTTCATAGAAACCTCTTTATTTATTATTCAGAATATTATTTAAATAACGTCAAAATTCATAAAAAATCATTATTCACTTTTTATTTTTAATTAGTCATTTTAAAAAGTAATCATGATATAAGTGGTCATTACGTTTGATTTATTAAGGAGGTGAGATTTCGATGTAGTAAAGAATAAAAAAGACAGAAATAAAAAGTATAAAAATAATTAATAATAATCCCATCGGGCCATCGGGCCATCGATTCCCAATTCCCAATTCCCAATTCAACTCCATTTGGTATTGTCTATTCATAAACGTCCTTTACCCACTGACTCATTTGAGGTTACTAGGCTAAGCTGATAACAGTCACGGCTATCTTGGTTCGCTCCAGTCATATCGTACATCTATACTCATGGGTTCTCATTCACTTGTCGCCTACTAGCAACGCCAATTATTTTAGATAGAGTTAAAGTAACTGTTATTTTTTTAACTAACAATTAGCAACGAAATTTATAATGCTTAATAAATAAAAATTATTTCCAAAATATATACTTTGAAAAACTTAACGTTTATTCAGTTCAATAAATAGGCGTAAATGTTACAAAAGTAATCTATGACGTGCTGTATAGACCGAAAGTAATTATACCCTTCATACTTGAAGTCGCTAGGTTGTTGGCTGTATTCGTTCGCCCCAATCATAGAGTACACCTATACTCATGGGGCCTCACTCATTTGCCGCCTACTAGCAACGCCAATTATTTTAGGTATAGAATTGCCAATAGGTGAACGAACTAGCAACGCCAATGATTTTAGATATAGAATTGCCAATAGGTGAACGAACTAGCAACGCCAATGATTTTAGGTATAAGGGGATAGGGAAATAAGAGAATAAGGAAATAAGTTATGTGAGCGGATTATGCACTCAAGCAATGCTTATCATCACTCTGTTGTTTGATCAGATCAATGCGATAGATATCAGAAGGGTAAAAACCATACTCTTTGACTTTTGCTTTTAGCTCTTTCTGATCATTAGCAAATATGGTCGCCGATGTCATTTTCATACCGTCAAAGTAGATTACTTGATATTGATTCACATCGCCCCCTTTAATTAGTCGAATAAAACTTAAGATAGAGTGAAATTTCAAAGAAGATAAAAACATAATACTATCAGTTAGAAACAGAACCTAATGTCATATCTAAGCAAGAGAGATGTTAAATTATCAACAGGTTTAATACATATGTACTTGATTTAATGTTTCCTTTCCCTCGATCTTAAAGCATTACAATAATAAATAAAGTATTTTAAATCAACATATTGACTATTTAAATCACTTTTTTGTCTAACATCACGCAGTTTTGTTTAGTTATCCAGCAAATCAACAAGCAACTAAATATTATCTTATTTTAAATTAGTTAGTTAACCATCTTAATTATCTACAAATAGATATATAACCATAAAATAACTAAAATTATTAAAATTTATAAAGAACAAGGCTAGTAATTCTTTTTTTAACGCTCTATAATCCGCACCAATCGATTGCGCAATCGATTGCTAATAATTTAATCTATATAAGGAAATATCATGTTAGAGAAGCTGTTTAAGCTTACGGAACATAAGACAACGGTAAAAACTGAAATTATCGCCGGTCTCACAACATTCTTAACCATGGCTTACATCATTTTTGTTAATCCTTCAATTTTAGCCGCTACGGGCATGGATCGAGATTCAGTGTTTGTGGCAACGTGTGTCGCTGCGGCAATTGGTTGTTTCATTATGGGCTTTGTTGCTAACTTTCCAGTTGCTCAAGCACCAGGAATGGGATTAAACGCCTTCTTTACTTATGCGGTTGTTCTAGGAATGGGCTACACATGGGAAGTGGCGTTAGCGGCGGTATTCTGTTCTGGTGTTCTCTTCATTTTATTAAGTGTTTTCCGTATTCGTGAATGGATTATTAACTCAATTCCTTTAGCATTACGTGTCGGTATCTCTGCGGGTATCGGTCTTTTCTTGGCTTTTGTTGCTTTAAAAAATGCAGGCATTATTGTTGCTAATCCCGCGACATTTGTTTCAGTGGGTGATATCTCTTCTATCCACGCGGCATTAGGTGCATTGGGTTTCTTTATTACCGTTGCCCTTGCTCATCACAATGTCAAAGGTGGCGTGATGATTGCCATCTTAATCATTACGGCGCTAGGTCTACTTTTTGGTGATGTGCAGTATGCTGGAATCATGAGCACGCCGCCAAGTGTCGCCCCTACCTTCTTACAACTCGACTTCTCAGCCATTTTTGAAGTGGGTATGTTGTCGGTTATTTTTGCTTTCTTATTTGTTGATCTCTTTGATACCGCAGGAACGTTAGTTGGTGTTGCTCAAAAAGCCAATATGATCGATAAAGATGGTCGCATTCCTGGCATTAATAAAGCTCTTCTTGCTGATTCAACAGCAACAACAATCGGTGCATTATTCGGAACATCAAACACCACCTCTTATATTGAGAGTACTGCGGGTGTAGCAGAAGGTGGACGAACGGGTTTAACCGCTGTGACTGTGGGTGTTTTGTTCTTATTAGCGCTTTTCTTCGCACCATTGGCAGGGATGATCCCCGCTTATGCCACGACTGGCGCACTTTTTTACGTTGCTGTATTAATGCTCTCTGGCTTAAAAGATATCGATTGGTCTGATTTAACAGAAGCAGCACCCGTTGGCGTGACTTGTCTATTAATGCCGTTAACGTTCTCTATCGCGGAAGGTATCTCTCTTGGTTTTATCACTTACGCAGCAATTAAAGCGGCAAGTGGTCGAGGAAAAGATGTTTCGTTAAGTGTTTGGATTCTGTCTGCGATTTTTGTTCTTAAGTATATCTTTGGTTAACATTGACATGATAGGTACTCTCATATCTGAAGTTGTTTGGTTGTTGGCTACTAGCATCACCAATGACTTTAGATATATTCAGACTCTATTTAACCATTAATGTCAGACCTAGAAGTATAAAAAGACGATGCGAATTTAAGGTATATCTTAAACTCACATCGTCTTTTTTATTCTTTCTTTTTTGTATCACCATCTTACAAAAGATAGACATCAAATGGGATGAAATTAAAAGTTTGTTATACCCTTCTTACTTGAAGCTGCTAGGTTGTTGGCCGCCCCAATCATATAGAAAACCTAGACTCATGAGGTCTCATTCACTTGTCGCCTACTAGCAACGCCAATTACTTTGGGTATAAATTAACGAATCAACTTAGAGATATAAGGCATATTTCTTAGTTTGTCTTGCCATGGTAAACCATAGCCAACAAGCAATTCATCCGTTTCCATTTCATACGCGTAATATTGCGTGATTGGAATATCTACTCTGCCCGGCTTAACAAAAAGAGTCGCAATAGAAAGTGATTTAACTGCAAAATTAGCGGCTAAATACTCAACCAAACGTTTCATTGTTCCGCCTGACTCAATAGCATCATCAATAACAATCACATCTTTACCTTCTATATTAATATTTTGATGGTAAACAATCGTTGAGCTGTTATTACGATCTCCAGGCGTATGAGGACAAGAGATATAGTCCATTGCAATATCAAAATCTAATGCTCGAACTAAATCAGCGGTAAATAGAATTCCACCAGGAACAACGCTAATAATCACTGCATCTTTAAATTGAGCATTTAATTTTTGCGCAACGATTTTGACACCGTCCTGAATATCCAATTCACTTAAAACCAAATCACCAATAGGATCATTTTTTTTATTTTCCATTTTCATATTCCTATTAAAAATAAAAGGTTACTTCTTCAGTTCATAATTATCTTTCATTTCTTGTGGTGCAATGCCGTATTCATAATCAGCAAGGTAACCATTTAGGTAAACCTTCATCCCATTCACGTCCCAACCGATTTTAATTGTCGCTGTCTTACCATCAGTGCTTCCTAATAGTGTCAGTAACTCTTTATCAATTTTAACTGCTTTAATCGCTTTAGTGCGTTTGAATGGCTTAAATTCGGTTGTTGAGGTTGGTAGCTTGCCATAAAGTTCTTGCCAGATATCGTTTTTGATCAACCATTGATTATAGACATCACCAACAATCGGTTTTGGCATACTGGCAATGACAACATTATCTGTCATCATATTTTTGGTCTCTTCTTTATAGCCACCCTCACCATTTGAAACATAGGTAATAAATTCTTTACCCATTTCATCTTTAGTTGGAAGGCGTCCTAAAGTGACACTTTTTTTGACATATAACTGAGCGTTATTTTCAAACATATTCATCACTTGAGGGATTTTTTGAAATTCAATAGGTTGTGCAGCATAAGCAAATGGTGAGCTCACTGCGATAAAAAGAAGTAGGGATTTTAATAACTTATTCATTTTTAGCTCTATTTATTCCGTTAAAAAAAGAACGGTTATTATAATTAATTTTATCTATAAAGTAACCAGAATATGCAATACCACACCAATATCCCGATACCTAAAATAGAGATAAATATTAACTATAAAAGAATCAACCGGTTAAATTTCGAAGAATCAATCAAGACAAAAATCATCAACCAAACAATAATTCACTCTAATTACCTTGATTTACATCACGTTATTACATTATGTTACAAATACAGCTAACATAATGATAATAAATAAAAATAACATCTAATAATCATTAATTTTTACACTTTATTAACTAGTTTATCGACAAATAACAACACGAAAAACTTTAAAATCTTCTTTTTATCGAGTAATCTCTTGCCGCAATCACATGTAAGTGATGTTTATAATAAATATAACAAGGAGGAAACAGATGAGTTCATCTGCTTCAATAAAACAAACACAACCTAAAAAACCTCTTTTTACTCGATTTTTAGATGGCGTTGAATATTTAGGGAATCTTCTACCTCACCCTATTACCCTATTTGCAACGTTCTGTTTAGCGATCTTGATTATGTCTGGCATTGCTGGATATTTCGAAGTTGCTGTTGTTGACCCACGCCCAGAAGGTGCAGCAGGTCGCGCAGCCGATGGTATGATTCGCGTTGTTAGTCTATTAAATGCTGAAGGCATCAGCTTAATTGTGACTAGCCTTGTGAAAAACTTTACTGGATTTGCACCATTAGGTACCGTACTTGTTGCGATGCTTGGTGTTGCGATTGCTGAGTACTCAGGTCTTTTATCTGCTGCAATGCGTGGCATGGTAATGGGTGCATCTCACCGCATGGTAACTGTGACGGTTGTTTTTGCTGGTATCATCTCAAACACGGCATCTGAATTAGGCTATGTTGTTCTAATTCCACTTTCTGCCATGTTATTCCACTCTTTAGGGCGTCATCCTTTAGCGGGTCTAGCGGCTGCATTTGCGGGTGTTTCTGGTGGTTACTCTGCAAACCTACTCATCGGTACGGTTGATCCACTGCTTTCTGGTATTACTCAGACTGCGGCACAGATGATTGATCCAAATTATACCGTTGGCCCAGAAGCTAACTGGTACTTTATGTTTGTTTCAACCTTCTTCATTGCTATTGCTGGTGCATTTGTTACTGAGAAAATTGTTGAGCCAAAACTTGGCAAGTATAACGATGAAGATGCAGCTGAAGATTTATCAAATGATAAGATGGGCGGCTTAACGGCAACAGAGAAACGTGGTCTTAAATTTGCCGGTATCTCAATTGTTATCGTTGGTGCAATCCTAGCTTATACTATCGTTCCTGAAGATGGCATTTTACGTAACCCAACAACAGGTCTAGTTGCTGGCTCACCATTCCTGAAAAGTATCGTGGCATTCATCTTTGTCTGCTTTGCGATTCCAGGTTTTGTATACGGTCGCGTAACGGGTTCAATGAAGAATGATCGTGATGTTATCGACGCAATGGCAAAATCTATGTCATCAATGGGTCTATACATTGTATTGGTCTTCTTTGCAGCTCAGTTTGTTGCATTCTTTAAGTGGACTAACTTCGGCCAAGTCTTTGCCGTTGGTGGTGCAGACTTCTTACAGTCTATCGGTTTAACTGGTCCATCTCTATTCTTCGCATTTATCTTAATGTGTGGTTTCATTAACTTAATGATCGGTTCAGCATCTGCACAGTGGGCAGTAACCGCACCTATCTTTGTACCAATGTTAATGCTTGTGGGTTATGCACCAGAAACGATTCAAGCGGCTTACCGTATTGGTGACTCAACAACTAACATTATTACGCCTATGATGAGTTACTTCGGCTTAATCCTAGCCGTTGCGACACGATATATGAAGAATCTAGGGATTGGTACGCTGATTGCTACCATGGTTCCTTACTCTATCGTCTTCATGTTTGGTTGGAGTATTCTGTTCTATGTTTGGGTATTCGTATTTGGCTTACCTGTAGGACCGGGTTCAGAGACGTTCTATACGCCTTAGCGCTAACGAGTCGAACAATAAAACTGAATAACAAGTAAGAAGGAGGCCTCACAAGGGTCTCCTTTTTTTATGACTAACTTCTACCCCCTTTTTTACTTTGGGTCTATATTACAAATAATTAAAGACTACATACTTTAAAGGTAGAAGTATTATGATTATCGATCCCAAAAAGATCACGCCACAGGAAACGTATAAACTATTAATTGGTGGTATTACCCCTCGCCCGATAGCTTGGGTTTCATCTATCTCCTCTGAAGGTATTGTGAATCTCGCGCCTTTCTCTTTCTATACCGTTGCCAGTGCTAACCCTCCTGTTCTTTGTTTTAATCCTATGTACAACAATGATGCAGAAGCAAAAGATACTCTACGCAATATTCGCGAACAGAGAGAGTTTGTCATTAATAGCGTCAGTGCGAAAGATTTAGAAACGATGAACATGACTTGTCATGATCTGCCTTTTGAACAAAATGAATTTCAATATGCTAGTGTTGAGCCTGCTAATTCGTCATTGATTAGACCTCCAAGAATAAAAGATGCCGTTGTCAGTTATGAGTGTCGCTTAAATCAAATTGTCGATCTTGGTGATGATGCACTGTCAGGACATTTAATATTAGGAAATGTCGTTGCCATTCATGTTCAAGATAGTGCTTTCGATAACTACCGTATTTCATCTGATGAATTAGATAGTATTGGGAGAATGTCAGGGAATGATTACAGTCGAACTCGGGATCGTATTCAGCTTTCACGTAAATAGATGCTCGTCAGTCATCAAATATATTATGACCAAGCAGTAGGGTGTTGATGCTATCTTCTCGCCCTCTCCCATCAAGAAAAGCGGCCGACAAATTTATTCGGTTTATCCTATTCGAGCTTTAACGCATCGGCTGAAACTTACAATTTGACACACTTTATCTTATTCAGTAACAGCTATTGCAACCTTCCTTACTATTTGTATGTAAAATTTTAAAATCTTGCTAATAAACAGACGTTATCACTACTCATTTTTGCAATCTAAGTCTTAATTTTTGATAAATACCTCATCATGCAATATATCCCCCCTCTTCTGAACGGTATAATTATCACCGCAAAACGTTAACTTTTTAACGCTTAGTAATAACTATAAAAATATAACTCTAAAAATTACAAACAATAAAGTGAATGAATTATGAACAGTGAAGCAATTAAAGATTCATCAGTTCAAAAGCAGAGTGGTATGGACCGCTTTTTAAATGCGATTGAACGCGCTGGTAATAAAATACCAGATCCTGCCCTACTCTTTTTATGGGGCTTAGTTATTGTATGGGTAACATCAGCACTACTTTCTCACGTATCTTTTGATCTGGTTAACCCAAGAACTAACGCACCTTTAGAAATAAGTAATCAGTTAACTGGTGAAGCGCTGGCAACTTTCCTTGCGAGCATGGTTAAAAACTTCTCAGGATTTGCACCTTTAGGTATCGTATTGGTTGCGATGCTAGGTATCGGTGTTGCTGATGCTTCTGGTTTCATCAATACTGGCCTGAAAAAGATGCTACGTGTGACACCAGCTAAACTATTAACACCAATGTTAATTTTAGTGGCTATCGTTTCTCACACTGCAGCAGATGCTGGTTACGTATTAGTTATCCCTCTTGGTGGTATTATCTTCCATGCGGCAGGTCGTCATCCATTAGCGGGTATTGCTGCGGCATTCGCTGGGGTATCAGGCGGTTTCTCTGCAAACTTTATCCCTTCTGGTATCGATCCGCTACTTGCTGGCTTCACACAAACTGCAGCTCAAGTTCTTGATCCAAACTATGTGATTAATCCATTGGCGAATATTTTCTTCACTGGTATCTCTTCAATCTTAATCATTGGTATTGGTTGGTATGTGACTGAGAAAATCATCGAGCCTCGTTTAGCAAGCACACCCATTGATGAAGATGCTGAAGAAGCACCAGACTTAGGTACGTTTACTCAAACAGAATCAAAAGCTTTCCGTTTTGCGGGTTGGGCAATGATGGCTGGTATCGCACTTCTTATCCTTGCGATTATGCCTGAAAGCTCAGCGCTTCGCTCTCCTGATGGTGAAATCACCGCGTTCTCTGCACCACTGATGAAGTCAATTGTTCCATTGATCTTTATTCTGTTTGTTATTCCGGGTGTAGTTTACGGTCGTATCTCGGGTACATTTAAGAACAGCAACGATATAATCAAGTCAATGTCTGCCACCATGTCGACAATGGGCGCATACATCGTAATGTCATTCTTCTGTGCTCAGTTCCTATTTGCATTTGGTCAATCCAACATCGGTACCATGCTTGCACTTTATGGTGCAGAAGGCTTAAAAGCACTTAACCTTCCAGGACAGTTCACCATTGTTGGTATGATTCTACTAACAGCATCTGTTAACCTTCTGGTTGGTTCTGCATCAGCGAAATGGGCACTAATTGGTCCAATTCTAGTTCCAATGTTAATGGCTGTTGGTATCTCTCCAGAGCTATCTCAAGCGGCTTATCGTGTCGGTGACTCTGTCTCTAACATCATTTCGCCTATGATGGTCTTCTTCCCATTAGTGGTGGTCTACTGTCAGCGTTATGTTAAGACAACAGGTATCGGTACACTGGCTTCATTAATGATGCCATTCTCAATTGCAATGTTAATTGGCTGGACAGTATTCCTACTACTTTACTGGACACTAGGTATTCCTCTAGGTATCCAAGCGCCGTACACATATACAATGTAATTGATCTTAAAGCTGATTAATTACAGATAAACTAGACAGCGCACATGGCATGTCACCTGATTCTTCTCTTAATTGAATCGCGTGGCATGCCATTTTTTATACCAATGCTAATCAATAAAAAACTCATCTCTCTTTTTTATTTCCAGAAACACAAAAGTAAATATACATATTCAATCATAATTAATGTAAAATGCGCACCATTATTAACCAGTTCAGGAGCAGTTTTGACACTTACGCCGCCTTAGCGCATCCCCTCTCCCTTTTTTGTCATTTACATTGAATGACACCTATATCACTGGATCTTTTCCAGTGGGACTGAACACATCAAAAAAATTTAATTGTCATGGAAAATTTACACCCTTTAACTGGGCGGTTTTTGACGATCTAAATTTATGGAAATTACATGTTAACTCAATTAAAAAAAGAATGGTTTTCAAATACCAAAGGCGATCTTTTAGCCGGAACGGTTGTTGCACTTGCCCTTATTCCTGAAGCAATAGCTTTCTCCATTATTGCTGGTGTTGATCCAAAAGTTGGCTTATATGCCTCATTTTGTATCGCGGTGGTGATATCAATTGTTGGTGGACGCCCAGGAATGATCTCCGCGGCAACTGGCGCAATGGCACTGTTAATGGTCACTTTGGTTAAAGATCATGGATTACAATATTTATTAGCCGCGACGATATTAACGGGTGTATTACAGATACTTGCCGGTTACCTTAAGCTCGGCAGTTTGATGCGATTTGTTTCTCGCTCAGTTGTCACAGGTTTTATCAATGCATTGGCTATATTAATTTTTATGGCGCAACTTCCAGAACTGACGAATGTGACATGGCATGTTTATGCAATGACCGCCGCAGGTCTCGGTATTATTTATCTATTTCCTTATGTCCCTGTTATTGGTAAATCCATTCCGTCACCGTTAGTCTGTATTATTACCTTAACCGTTGTCGCAATTGGTCTCGACCTTGACATTCGAACTGTCGGAGATATGGGACAACTGCCTGATACTTTACCGATCTTTTTATGGCCTGAAGTGCCTCTAAATATTGAGACGTTATTGATTATTCTTCCTTATTCAGTTGGTCTTGCTGTTGTCGGTCTACTAGAATCAATGATGACGGCAACAATTATTGACGATTTAACCGATACTAAAAGTAATCGTAATAAAGAGTGTAAAGGGCAAGGTATCGCCAATATTGGTGCGGGTTTACTTGGTGGTATGGCGGGTTGTGCCATGATAGGCCAATCAATCATTAACGTGAAATCGGGTGGTCGAGGTCGATTATCAACCTTTACAGCCGGTCTGTTCTTGTTGATCATGGTGGTCTTTTTAAGTGACTGGTTAAAACATATTCCAATGGCAGCCTTGGTTGCTGTGATGATTATGGTTTCAATCGGTACGTTCTCTTGGCAGTCGGTTGTTGATTTAAAAAAGAACCCGTTATCCAGCAGTATTGTGATGATCACAACGGTTATTATTGTGGTATTTACCCATAATTTGGCGATTGGTGTGCTAGTGGGTGTATTATTGGCGAGTTTATTCTTTGCTCATAAGATCAGCCGTTTTATGGTGATCAAAACAGAACAATCACAGCCAGAAACAACGCGTACTTATCAAGTAATAGGACAAGTATTCTTCGCCTCATCTGAACGTTTTATCGACTCATTTGATTATAAAGAAGTGGTAGAAACGATTTATATTGATCTGTCACAAGCTCATTTTTGGGACATTACATCGGTATCGGCATTAGATAAAGTCGTCATCAAATTTAGACGAGAAGGTGCAGATGTCGAGATTATCGGAATGAATGAGGCAACAACGACGGTTGTCGATAAATTTGGTGTTCACAATAATCCAGAAGAAGTTGAAAAATTACTTAACGGACATTAAGAAGGTTTTATGAATAAAATTATTACATGCATCGACGGATCGATCACGACTAACGCAACCTATAATGCTGCAACTTGGACAGCGGAACAGTTGCAAAAGCCGATTGTTTTTCTTCATGCACTAGAGAAGCAACAACAACATGGTGCCGATGATTTTACCGGCGCTATCGGTTTAGGCGCACGCTCTGCTCTACTTACTGAAATGGCGAGCCTTGACGCTAAAAAATCTAAACTGCAACGACAACACAGTAAAGAGATGCTTACGGCTCTACAAAGTAAAGCCATTGAACAAGGACTCACTGAGACTGAAATCAAACAGTGTCATGATGATCTGATTGATGCATTAGTCGATTTAGAGCCTGAAACTCGCCTTGTTATTGCAGGGCGAGCAGGTAATCACGGTTCTGCGGGTGTCGGTTCTCACATTGAAACCCTCGTTCGCTCAGTAAAAAGCTCAGTCCTGTTAGTACCTAGTCATTTTACGGCACCAACAAGCTTTATTTTGGCATATGATGGCAAAGAGACCGCAGATAAGGCAATTATCAAGATCATTAATAGCGATCTACTTAAAGGGTTAACTTGTCATCTTGTGATGGTGAAACCGACTGAAAATAGTCAAGACGTCGATGTAACTAAACTACCATTAGCACAACAGCAGCTAGAAGAGTGTGGCTTTAAGGTTGAAAGCAATATCCTTGAAGGCGATATCTTTGAAGTATTAAACCACTATAAAGATCAACATCAGATTGATATGGTGGCGATGGGCGCATTTTCTCACAATAAGATCCGCCAGCTATTCTTGGGAAGCAATACCATGAAGATGATTGAGAGTATTAATACACCATTGATCATTTTGCAGTAATACATGACTTAATCCACGAATTCAGTCAATAACCAATAAGCGAAAGCCGACACTATCATTCACTATGTTGAGTGATAGTGTCGGCTTTTTGTTTCAAAGACTCTTCAACCCTTTGGTTATATACCCGAAGTAATTGGCGTTGCTAGTAGGCGGCAAGTGAGTGAGGCCCCATAAGTATAGGAGTACTCTATGATTGGGGCGAATGAATATAGCCAACAACCTAGCAACTTCAAGTAAGAAGGGGATATTCTCAATGTCACCGCGATCCGATTCCTCTCTATTTATCGATACCATCAATAAAAAAGACAAAACTGTGATCCCTGTTAATCCCTAATGGAAAATAATTAATTATTACTTTTATTTTAACATTTCGATTCTTTCTATACCTAAAGTAATTGGAGTCGCTAGTAGGCGGCAAGTGAGTGAGGCCCCATGAGTATAGGTGTACTCTATGACTGGGGCGAACGAGTGCAGCCAACAACCTAGCGACTTCAAGTATAAAGGGTATATTTCATTGTTATATCTTAAGGGGGGTTATTGATAGACCACTCAATAACAACTTTTTTAGCGCTTTCGATTCCATAAATCGAAAGCAAAACTTTCAAATTTCTCACTAAAGCTAACTTGTGATCGCACTTTTATTTTTTTGTTATTGGGCATGATTGAATAACCATGTTTGATAGAACGGCGTATGGATATATCAAGAACATCGATAAAGAGAGAAAATAATCGGGTCAGAAGAGATGAATAGACACTCAGTAAGTAAACTAAAAACGAATGAACGTAGAGAGCAAATTTTAGCTACCATAAAAAAACAAGGTTCAGGTCGAGTCTCTCATTTATCGAGATATTACGCCGTTTCATCAGTCACTATTCGCCAAGATCTTGGTATTTTAGAGCAGCAAGGAAAAGTGATTCGCTTCCACGGCGGAGCAAGGATAAATCCAGAATATCTCTTTCCTCCCGACTTCTTGCCTCTCAAAGAGTCAATATTACAGGAATCTAGCCGATCTTTAGCACTAGTCGCAGCAAAGCTATTAAAACAAGGAGATCGTGTTTTTTTAGATTCTGGTCATGCAATACTGAATTTGATTCCTTATATCAACAAAAACGTAAAAATTACCGTCATGACTTATGATCTGGCCGTGGCTTTTCAACTTAGTTATTTAGATAACATTCAGTTAATTGTGCTCGGAGGAGAATTACAGGAAAAAAGTCACGCATTAATTAGCAAAATCGGAGAGTCACAACTCAAACATTATCGTTTCAACAAACTCTTTATATCAGCAGAAAGCATTGACTTGAACACAGGTGTGACTTCATCTAAACCATATAAAGCACGATTACTGCAAGAAGCAATAACCCTCTCTCAGCAACTAATTGTCCTTTTTGACACGACAACCTATGACCATAGACAACTGTATCAAGTCGCATCATTTTCAGAAATAAGCACGTTAATTAGTTATCATTATCTACCACTTAAATATAAAGAAGCCTGCTTAGCATCTGGAATCGAGCTAATAATGTCTCATTAATCGCTATTGAATCCATTAAATTTATTTCAGCCTAAGGATTGAGTTATGTTCCTTGTTTCATCAAAAGAGATGCTAAAAAAAGCCCAACGAGAATATTATGCAATACCATCATTTAATATTTATAATTTAGAAATGATTCAAGTGATTACAGAGACGGCATCAGAAATGCGTTCCCCTGTGATTATCTCCGTTTTACCTTCAACAATTAAGTATATTGGATTAGAGTTCTTAATCGCTATTTGTCAACAAGCCGCTCATAAACATGCTCTACCTTTAGCTCTTCATTTTGAACAACAACAAAGTTATCAAGATGCCATCTATTATATTCAAAAAGGGATCCGCTCAATAAGCTTAACGATCCCTCAAGCTACGTACCAAAAACATGTCGATAAATTACAAGAAGTCGTCAAACTCAGTCGTGATTATGAAGCCAATATTGAAGTTGAGATAAGCTTAAACAACGCATTACTCAAGAAGAAATCATTACATGAAGATCAATCATCCTTAGATAAACCCAGCCCCCTTGATACTGAGAAACTAAATATTAAGATCATCAATCAATTAGCGAATCAGATAGATATTGATGCCATTTCAATTCCTATAGGAGAGCATCAAGGTCTACATCAATTTAAGCCAACCTTAAATTTCATCACATTACGTAAACTACAATCTCAAATTACTCAACCATTAGTACTATCGAGTATTTCAAACTATCCAGATTCAATGATCAGAAAAGCAATCTCTTTAGGCATTTGTAAAATCAATATACAGGAGGAGTTATCTATCGCTTTTTCGGATGGAATTAAACGCCACTTTATGGAGCATCCAAACTCGAAGGATCCTCGCTTCTATTTAGTCCCCGCTAAATCAGTAATGAAGCGTGTTGTGATTGATAAAATAAATCTTTGTCAGAGTGCGGGAAGGATTTAACGGTGGGTTTAAATCACTAATGAATAGAGTCAAAGATTATAAATAAAAAAGAAGAACAAAGAAAATTCATTGAAAAAAGTGAGTAATTAATACATTACTCACTTAATTAAACGATGTAATTAAAGAAGTCAGCTAAACGATTTCCCAGCTATGCCCCATTTCAATACCTGCACCTAGCATTAAACAAACAGAGCAATATTTTTCTAATGAATCTTTACAAACTTGAGCCACGATTTCAGCATCAAGGTTATCACCACTCACTTCAAAGTGAATGTTAATATGCGTAAATAATTTAGGTGCAGTTTCACGACGTTCTGAAGAGAGTTTAGCCACACAGCTCGTAACTGCTTGATTCGCTGATTTCAATCCATCAACCACATCAACAGAACTACAACCACCAGCAGCCATTAAAACCGCTTCCATTGGACTTGGGGCTGTTGCACCGCCACTGCCATCCATGACCATTGAGTGGCCTGAATTAGACGTGCCTAAAAACTTAAAACCTTCAACCCATTTAACTTCTGCTTTCATGATACTCATCTCTATTTGTCATATGAATATACTCTTCATACTTGAAGTCGCTAGGTTGTTGGCTGTATTCGTTCGCCCCAATCATAGAGTACACCTATACTCATGGGGCCTCACTCACTTGCCGCCTACTAGCAACGCCAATTATTTTAGGTATAACAAGCAAACTACGCTTAATAGCTATCGTTATCAACTCAAAATCTGATTAAAATCCTGCTAAAATACATTAACTGATTAATATCAAAGCAAGATTTATTGAATCACGTTTTCTCACACTCGACCCACTTTATGAATGAACCGTCACCGACAATAATGACACTCATTTCCTTTACTCTCAATCTTGATTAAATTGCCCTTTTCATCAAGAGATAATGCACAACATTCATCAAACAACGAGAAGAGAGAGCGACGTCCTTTTTGTACTCGTGATTTTAAAGTGGAATAGTTTATCCCACTCTGTTTTGCATACTCTTTTTGAGAAAGCCCATTAATCTCAATCGCAGTTAATATTTCAGCTTCCTCTTTGGGCATAGCATCAATAAAAGGTTCAACACAGGAGGACAATTGCTGTAAAAGATCTGGATCATCATCTTTATACCAAAGATCATCTTCAGATAACTCTCGTTGAGATCCTCGTTTACGATAAAAGTCGATAATTGTATTATTCGCGATTTGAAATAACCAAGACTTAATTTTTTTACTCTCTTTTACTGAATCTAATTTTTGATAGACCTTAATTAAGATTTCCTGAAGAAGATCATCAACATCCGCAGAATTTGAAACATTACGATGTAAAAAAGCCTTTAAGCTTGCTTGATATTCTTGCCAGATCGTTTCAACATTCATCAACCTATACCTTTTGATTATCTATTTTTTATTTTTAAAATAGAGATTAGCCACAACATGAAGACATTGGCTTATTTTTACATTGCTGAGAATGATCCTCCAGTAAATCTCCCGCTAAAAAGGTATTGATAAGATAAAAATCACAAAACATTGGCTCAAAATCATCACTAACACTTTTTTCAACTAATCCGGTATCAAGTAATGCCGCTTGCCACGCTTGCATTTTTGGCATACCGTCAAGAAAATCAAACCCACTTTTATTGCTAATAATAGCGGCACGATGTAAAAGAGGTAACCATGCAATATCAACAGTTCCAATTTCATTAGAACGGAAAAATTGGGTATCACCAGATAATTCAGCCTCTACTTTAGCGAAATCTTTTAATAATTTAACCTTTTTCTCATTAAATTGTTGTTCGCTTTTGCTCGACATCACACCACATTGCACCAAATAATTCTTTGCAGCTAAGTAACTCCATGCACGCTCCAAGGCACGTTGTTCATGGCTTATTTTAGCGTCAAAGGCACCATATTTATCGCTGATGTATTCAATAATTGCATCAGATTCAAAAAGTACCGAATTATCTTCAGCAATAAGGATGGGAACTTGCCCATTTGGAGAGACATCTAAAAACCATTGTGGCTTATCCGATAAACTAATGTACTCAATCTGATAAGGGATATTCTTTGCTTCTAACGCTGCAGTCACTCGTTGTACAAATGGACAAATTTTAAAGCTAACAATTTTGATCATTTTTCTACTCTCTATTCGATTCAGAATATTGTTTAAATTCAGATGCGCTTTGAAAAGAGATAATCATCCATCAAAGTACAATTCTTTTACCTATAAGACGAGCATTCTTGAAAAAAGACGACGAGATACAAAATTTTTTTGCATTATTTAAAAGAGGGGTTAGACTGCCGATATTATTTTGTTACGAGCCTTGCTTATGTCATTTTCATCACTTTCTCTCAATACGACACTTACCACCCAGCTGCCAGCAACGTTGACAAAAACAACCCCTATTCAGCAGCAAGCGATTCCAGCCATATTAAAGGGTGATGATCTCATTGCATTAGCGCAAACAGGGAGTGGTAAGACTTTTGCTTATCTTTTGCCGATATTAAATCGTTTACTCAGCCACAATACTAACGCTGAATCAGTAAAAGACATTCAAGCGATAATTATTGTGCCAACACGAGAACTGGCTAGCCAAGTAAGTGGTTCCTTACTTTCACTCATTCAATCTCTTAATATTACCAGTGCAATTTTGTCTGGTGGTATACCGCTAACGGAGCAACAGCAGCAGTTAGACAGTCAGCCTCAAATTATCGTTGCAACACCCGGACGTCTGCTTGATCTGCTTAACAATGAAATCATCTCGGTCGACACGGTCAATTGTTTAGTGCTGGATGAAGCGGATCGCTTGTTAGAGATGGGGTTCTTGCCAGACATTGAAAAGATTATTCACTCTCTTCCCAATCAGCGACAAACCCTGCTATTTTCAGCGACCTTTGCCGAACCATTACAAAAGCTAACAAAACAAATTTTCACCAAAACGCCAACTCGAATTGAATTAGCTAACCAAATAGAGCTTAAGCCTGAAATTAATGAAACCTGTTATTTAGTCAATAAAGGGAGCAAACCTCAAGTACTGATCTCTCAGCTTAAGAAACTCGATCACAACTGCCAAGCGCTAGTCTTTATCAATAGTAAAAGTGATGTTGATAAGCTGACAAAACGGATGATTAAAGCCGGTTTTTCTGTTGCAGCACTTCATGGTGATAAAGAACAAATAGTACGTGAACAAACACTTACAGACTTTAAAAACCGCAAGATAAATTTTCTAATCACTACCGATCTATTAGCGAGAGGGGTTGATATTGAGGCTCTGCCTTTAATTATTAATCTCGAACTACCAACTCAAGCCGAAAATTATGTTCATCGAATTGGACGTACAGCAAGAGCTGGAAAGTCAGGGGAGGCAATATCATTAGTCTCTCACAGTGAAATGGAATACTTCACTGCGATTAAAAAATTGACCCAGAGAGAGCTGCCACTGTTAGAGTTAGATGATTTCCCTGTAACAGATAAACCGACGTCGGGTGAAAGTAAACGCTCACCTAGAGATAAAAAAGCCAACCGTCGAACCGCTCAAAAAAGTAGTATTAAGCAGTTTTCTAATAAGAAGAAAGTCTCCAGTAATAAAGCGGTTTCTAGTAATAAACCGGTCTCTAGTCATAAAAAAGCCAATGGAAATCGTTCAAAATAATACCTAATATTCACGGTAACCAACGCTGAGTAACGGTCAATTTTAACAATGAGTTAAGCCTGTTTTAGTTTATCCATAACTCAACAATAAGCAGGCGTCTCATCACCTATCCATGAATGAAAATACGAATCCATATCAACTAGCCATTAACAACAGATAAACAACCCATTCACCTTGAATTTACCCAGTTTCTTTATTATACCTTATATATAAATCTCATTATTGATACTGGAACTTATCATGAAATATTCTGTTTTAAGTACGCTACTATTCGGATTACTTTCATCTCATGTCATGGCTGATCAATCTAAACAGTTTGAAATAGGAAAGCAGAAAGCTAAAGTCTGCATGACCTGCCATGGTGTCGATGGAATATCTCTTTTAGATCCCTACCCTAATCTTCGAAGCCAAAAGCAAGGTTATATTGTCTCTGCTCTCAAAGATTATAAAGCTCGTGAACGCACCAGTGGATTGGCGGTATTAATGCAACAACAAGCCGATGCACTGACAGAACAGGATATGCAGGATATTGCATTCTATTACTCGAAGCTAGGCAGCGAATTAGATAAGTAGGGAACAATACTATGACGCAATCCGACACTATGTATGACACTAAAGTTGTACGTTATTTTATTATTGCTGCCGTTATCTGGGCTGTTCTTGGGATGACCATTGGGGTTATTCTTGCGGCACAGCTCTATTGGCCAGTGTTAAATTTTGATTCAGAATATTTTCAATTTGGACGCTTACGCCCACTTCATACCTCTGGGGTGATTTTTGGTTTTGTCGTCAACATTTTGATGGGTACCTCACTCTATATTGTTCAACGCACAGGAAATACGCCACTCTTCAATAAAAGCTTATCTTGGATGGTTTTTTGGGGCTGGCAATTAGTTCTTTTCTTAGCGTTGATCACCCTCCCTTTAGGTTACACCACATCAAAAGAGTACGCTGAGCTAGAGTGGCCAATCGACATCTTAATTGTTTTAGTTTGGGTGCTTTATGCGGTCTTATTCTTTGGCACGATAGCGATTCGACGCGTTCACCATATCTTTGTTGCTAACTGGTTTTATGCTGGATTTATCATCGTTATCGCGATGATATTTATCTTAAATAACTTAGCACTGCCTGCTTCAGCTATGAAATCTTATTCTGTATTTGCAGGGGCTCAGGATGCTGTTATCCAATGGTGGTGGGGACATAACGCGGTAGGTTTCCTATTAACTGCGGGTGTAATTGGGATGAACTACTATTTTATTCCTAAAATCACTGATCGACCAATCTACTCATATCGTTTATCGATTATTCACTTTTGGGGTTTAGTCGGTTTCTATACTTGGGCGGGTACTCACCATCTTATCTACTCTTCCGTTCCTGTTTGGGTTCAGAATATCGGGATCGTGATGTCATTGATTCTTTGGCTCCCTTCCTGGGCAGGCGCATTTAACAGCTTTATGACACTGCTATCGAATAAGCAGAAGTTGAAAAATGATTACATTATGTTGTTCTTCTTCTCTGCGATTGTTTACTACTGTTTAGCAACCTTTGAAGGTCCTCTGCTTGCGATTCGTTGGTTCAATATGCTGGCTCACAATACGGAGTGGGTAATTGGTCATGTACATTCTGGGGCTTTAGGCTGGGTGGCACTTTCAGGTATTGCTGTCTTCTACTATTTCATACCTCGTCTCTGGAATAAAGAGCAATTGTGGTCAAACAAACTACTGAAACTTCACTTCTGGCTCGCCCATATTGGTATTGCACTGTACGCTATTGCACTCTGGGTTGCGGGTATCGGTGAAGGTTATATGTGGTTAGCTCAAGATGATAATGGCGAGCTTCTGTATAGTTTTGTACAAGCGATGGACTTTAAAGCGCCATGGTTATTTGTACGCTTCTTTGGTGGCGCACTGTTTGTATTAGGACTATTGGTTATGGTGTTCAATATCTATAAAACGGTCACTTCACCAAAAATTACTGCGGTAAAGGAGGCGTAAATTATGTTTAATAAAGATTTTACGCAATCGGTATTTATCTTAATTGTCTCAACCATCGTGGTTGCAAGTTTTTCTGTACTGAGTTGGGTTGTGCCTAACTTATTAAAAACAGAGGAGCTACACGCTAAATCGACGGCAAAGCCTCTGACCCCTATTGAGTTGGAAGGCCGAGATATCTATATCAGTGAAGGGTGTCATGTCTGTCATACTCAGATGGTTCGCCCTTTAGATCCTGAAATTAAACGTGATGGTGAACCGAACCAAGAGGCGGATGATATTTATGAATTCCCTAATCTGTGGGGATCGAAGCGAACAGGGCCAGACCTAACAAACTTAGGACGTAAGTATTCTGATCGCTGGCATGAATTGCATCTTTATAATCCAAGAGATGTCGTTCCAACTTCAATTATGCCTTCTTATCCGTGGTTATTTGAGCAACGTTTATCCGGTGATGATATCCAGAGTAAGATGGAGACACTGCGTACTTTAGGGGTTCCTTATACCGATAAAGAGATTGCAGATGCACGTATTGAAGTTCGTGGTAAAACCAAGGCGGAAGCACTGGTTCGTTACCTACAGAGCTTAGGTGTTGATACCGCAGAGGAGATGAAATAATGGGTACTATTTTAAATTTTGTCGTCGTTATTTTAATCCTGCTGTTTTTAGCCATCATGTTCTATGTGATTCTAAAATACTGGCGTTCAAATAACACCGCAGATAAAAATAAGGTACTGGATACGTTTGATGGAATTGGAGAAACCGATGCTCCACCGCCAAAATTGTTCTTTATCTCTATGTTTATCGCCTTTGCTATGGCTGTGGGATATTTAATTCTCTATCCGGGACTAGGCAATTGGAAAGGATTGGTGGAATGGCAGCAATCTGATGATAAGTTAAGTGCCCCAACCACCACCTTAGATCATCAGATGGCACAGCTCTCTAATCACTCTTTATCAGCCTTAGCTAATGTTGAAGAAGTTGTACGAAGTGGTGAAGGACTATTTCAGACCCATTGTGCCGCTTGTCACCGCGATAATGCACAAGGACAGAAGCACTTCCCTAACTTAATTGATAATGATTGGTTATATGGCGGCAGTGATGCTGAGATCATTCACTCAATCAAGCATGGTCGTAATGGTGCAATGCCAGGTTGGGAAGAGGTATTATCTAATGAAGAGGTAACCAATGTCTCTTATTACCTAGCCGCTCTGGATAATCGTCACATCAATGCACCAAGCGTCAAAATTGCTCAAGGCAAAGAGACCTTTATCCAAAATTGTTCAAGTTGTCACCACGATGGTACGGTCGCTAACCCATTAATTGGCGCTCCCTTATTATCGGATGATATCTGGTTACATGGCGGAAGTATCGAAGAGATTCAAACGACAATTCGCGGTGGTTTAAACAATGTAATGCCCGCATTTGGTAATCAACTGTCTGATAATAAGATTTTAGCGATTGGTGCTTATCTTAATCGAAGTAAAATTGATTATGAAACTCGTATGTCCGCATTAGATCAAGAACAGATTAAACGTGGTGAATATCTTGCCTATGCTGGTGACTGTGTGGCTTGTCATAGTTCAGAAGGCGGCGAACCTTTTGCTGGTGGCTTGCCATTTGTGACACCATTTGGTACCGCTTATTCCACCAATATAACTCCACATGTTAGTGAAGGTATTGGTGATTATAACTACCAAGAGTTCAAAGATGCCTTGTATAAGGGGAAAGGAAAGCACGGTTATCTCTACCCTGCGATGCCTTATACCTCTTATCAGTATGTGACTGAGGAAGATGTTCAGGCTCTGTGGGCTTACTTGCAATCTATTACACCAGTTGCCCATAGAAACAGCACAAACCAAATGATGTTCCCATCAAATATTCGTTTAGGGCTTCTTGGTTGGAATATTGTCTTTATGGATACTGACCCACTAAATATTGATATTCCGACGGAATTAAATATTCCTGAAGATAAGCAAGAATTATGGCAACGTGGTAAATATTTTGTGATGGGGTTAGGTCACTGTTCTGAGTGTCATACACCACGAAACCTTGCTCAAGCGTTAGAGTCAGACAAAATCTTCCAAGGTAATATCATTGATGGTTGGAATGCGCCAAACATTACGGCTAACGAGCTTTATGAAGATGCATGGGATCTTAACTCTCTCTCTGATTTCTTACATACCGCTCACTCTGACAAAGGGACTGCTTTTGCTGGAATGGCAGATGTTGTTAAGAACAGTACCAGTAAGATGACCAGAGATGATGTCGAAAGTATGGCTTATTACCTACTAAAAGGGGATAAAGGTAATACCCTAGATCCAACTATTAAGCAGTTAAAACCATCTGGATTTACTGCTGAAGCCCTTCAGTCACCGCAATATGCTCTTTATAAAGAGACCTGTGGCGCCTGTCATGGTGCAGATGGTAAAGGTCGAGACCCAATCGCACCAACATTGCTGCATAACGGTATTATCATGCATAGTGATCCGTTTAATACCATTGCGGTAGCGGTACGTGGACTCTCTCCAACTTATATTGATGAAGAGCGTAACTTCATGCCAATGGTTAGTTTTGAAGATATCTTATCTGATAAAGAATTGGCCGATATGATTAGCTTTGTTCGTTATTATCTTGGTGACCGTAAAGACCCAGTCACAGAACAACAGGTAACTGATGTTCGTGAGCGTCTTGAAAAAGCCGGATACACTCAAGGTCTACACAGTACCCCTGATATGTATGAACAGCGTGATGGAAATATTAATGTCGATTAATTATATCAATTAATTATATCAATTAATTCATTCGATAATTCCAATAAAAATGCCACCTCAATGACTAATCATTAGGTGGCATTTTTTATTTGCATAACTTTACTTTCTCAAGCCAATTAAAATTCAAACAAAAAGTTTCATTATTTCTCTTGTTTTGGCTTCTGATTTGAACGCTTTTCTTTGCTTTTATGATAATTCAAGATCGAGATTGGTAGCTCTTTACGCGGTTCAAAACCTTCAATTTCACGACGCTTAATTAAATGCCCTAAGCGGCTTTCTATCATACAAAGGTTTTTAAAGTTATCTCTAGATACCAAAGAGATTGCCTCCCCTTTTGCCCCTGCACGACCTGTACGACCAATACGGTGAACATACTCATCAGCAGGATATGGCAGATCGTAATTAACGACACGAACTAGGTTTTCAATATCAATACCACGAGCAGCAACACCTGTTGCCACTAAAAATTGAAGTTTTCCTGATTTAAAATCTTCCATCAGTTGAGAACGAATTGCTTGGCTACGTCCACTATGGAATGATTCCGCTTTAATGCCACGTTTCTCTAATTGAGTCACCAACTTAGCTGCACCATGTTTAGTCTCAATGAAAATCAACGCTTGTTGCCATTCACCGTCTGTAATGAGATGACTTAATAGTGCCGATTTCTGATCTTTGTCGACACCAACTAGCCATTGATCAATTTCAGATTTAGATGCGGCATTGGCTGCAATTGAGATTTCTACCGGATTCTCAATTGCCGTTTTAGCAAGATCTCTGACACGAGTCGATAACGTTGCTGAAAAGAGCAAATCTTGACGTTGATCAGGTAGGCGAGCAATGATCTTGTTAATATCTTCGATAAAGCCCATATCCAACATACGGTCAGCTTCATCTAATACCAAA
The DNA here is from genome assembly GCF_021513135.1 of Vibrio sp. SS-MA-C1-2. Taxonomy (NCBI): domain Bacteria; kingdom Pseudomonadati; phylum Pseudomonadota; class Gammaproteobacteria; order Vibrionales; family Vibrionaceae; genus Vibrio; species Vibrio sp. SS-MA-C1-2. Next base: position 1,099,535 of record NZ_CP090981.1, on the reverse strand, counting down.
ACTTCAAGTTCATCAAAATGCATTGCACGTTGACCATACATATCTAACAGACGTCCCGGTGTCGCAACCAGAATATCCACCCCATCAATCAAACGTTGCTTCTGAGCTTGATACTCAACGCCACCATACATCGCGAGAGAGGTAATATCTAAATAACGGCTATATTGGGCAATGTTCTTTTCTACCTGCACCACAAGTTCACGGGTTGGCGCTAAGATCAATGCGCGAACTCGTTTTGCTCGCACTTTTTTACCATCACTAAACTTCTCTAGCAAAGGTAAAACAAAGCTCGCGGTTTTTCCGGTTCCGGTTTGCGCCGCTGCCAATAAGTTATTCCCCTTTAAAATCTCAGGAATCGCTTTGTTTTGAATGGTGGTTGGCTTTTTATAGTCTGAGTCAGCAATCGCTTTTAAAATCGGATCGCTTAATCCTAAGTGGCTAAATGGCATCTAAAATCTCTTTAAATAGGTCAATTATCGTTAAGGCGACAGCCAATAACAGGATAGAAGTGGCGCTATTCTAGCATGAATTATTGTTTATATAAGACAATCTCTTCTATACCGAAAGGAATTGGAGTTGCGAGTAGGCGGCAAGTAAAAGGAATAAACAAAAACAGCAGAGAAGAAAAACCACCCTGCTGTCTGATATTGATATTTCTATTTATATTTATATTTATATTAAAAATAAAAGTTAACTCGCAGAGTCTTCCAACTCCACCGTCACATCGCTTTTCACTCGACTAGAACAAGCAAGTACATAACCACCAGCAATCTCTTCTTCCGTTAATGTTTCAGTGCTCGTTGAGGTCACTTTACCTTTGGTCACTTTACATTTACAAGAGCCACAAACACCAGTACGACATGCACCAATAATCGGTAAACCATGTTTTTCAAGATCATCCAGTAATAGACTATTTTCACCGACTTCTTCTGCAAGATCGTAACCATTAACGGTCATTGTGACTTTTTCATCACTCTCCAGCTCTTCAGCTGCAGGGGTAAAGCTTTCATGAAAAAAGTGATTAGCCGATAAACCTTGTTCATCTGCCATCGTTTTAATGTTCTCCATAAACTCAACAGGTCCACAAAGGAGCAGAGAACGATCAGCAAGATCTGGGCAGATTACTGCCATTTTCTCGCGATTAATTCGCCCTTGAGTAACTGGCAATTGAACTTGATTATCAGGATCAGCGATATCGCGCAGAACGAGTGCAACATGGAACTGAGGGTATTGCTCACTTAACGCTAAAAGCTCTTTATGGAAGATAATATTATCTTTATCGCGAGCACAATGAAGGAAAGTAATATCTAACTCTGGTGATTTCACTTTTGCCGTTAACAGTGCTTTGGCCATCGATAAGACCGGTGTGATGCCACAACCTGCACTCACTAATAATAACTTCTCTTTGTGGGTGTTATCGCTTAAGTTAAATTGCCCTGCGACGTTAAATACCGTAATTTGATCATCAATGGCTAAATGGTCGATCATCCAATTAGAGACGACTCCATCTTCAACACGTTTGATCATTAACTGAAGTTGTTTGGTTTTTGGCGCAGAGCTAATCGAGTAAGCGCGATAATGTGTTTTACCTTCAATTTCAACGGAGATAGTAACAAATTGCCCCGCTTTGAAGTTAAAACTGTGCCCCTCTTTTGTTTCAAAGATAAAGCTAACAGAGTCATGCGTCTCATCATTTCGCTGTTTTAATACTAAAGGGGCTTTTTCAGGTGACCAGATTGGTGCAACCGTTGATTTGGCAAATTGGAACTTGCCTTTTTTCGGACTATTGCCAGAATCGTTACTCTCACTGGTTTTTTTACCACCTAACGTTAGTCCACCTAATGGTGATCCACCAAGCGATGATTTTCCACCTAAACCGCCAGTAGAAAGTTTCAATGGCGATAAACTAGGCTTTGAAAAAGGAGATTGAGTCGGTTTTGATGATGACATGAAAAAGTACCTATAACGTTCGATACTGAAAAATACCGAGAACAGAAACTAAAAAGAAAAAACCGCTGTCACTTAATGATTTATCCCCTTCTTACTTGGGTATACATTGTGACAACGGTGATATATTAACTAAATAATGACTTATACCCACCTTACTTGAAGTTACTAGGTTGTTGGTTGCACTCGCTTGCTACCTACTAGCAACTCCAATTATTTTAGGTATATCGATTAGCCTAGCATTTCAGCAAGATCTGTATCTACATCAGTAATACCACGTAGACCGAAGTTATCTTGAAGTGCTTGCATTAAATTATCAGTTAGGAATGCTGGCGCTGTTGGTCCAGTACGAATTCCTTTAACACCCAGTGCTAATAGCGTTAATAATACAACGATTGCTTTCTGTTCAAACCAAGAAAGAACAATGTTTAATGGTAAATCGTTAATGTCACACTCAAAAGCTTCTGCAAGAGCAAGAACTAACTGAATAGCAGAGTAAGTGTCATTACACTGACCGATATCAAGTAGACGAGGGATACCGTTGATATCGCCAAAATCTTTCTTATTGAAGCGGAACTTACCACAAGCCAGTGTTAATACAACGCTATCTTCAGGTACATTCACCGCTAAGTCAGTGAAGTAGTTACGCTCTGCTTTATCTCCGTCACAACCACCGATTAGGAAGAAGTTTTTGATGTTACCTGCTTTCACTTCTTCAACAACGGCTGGAGCAGCTGCCATTAGTGCGTTTCGACCAAAGCCAACGGTGATGAAGTGTTCAATCTCTGTGTGTGCAAAACCAGCTTGAGCTTGTGCACATTCGATAACTTGGCTGAAGTCATCACCTTCAATGTGAACAACACCCGGCCAACCTACGATGCTACGCGTAAAGATACGGTCAGCATAAGCACCAACTTCTGGGTTAATCAGACAATTAGATGTCATCACGATTGCACCAGGAAATTTAGCAAACTCTTCTTGCTGATTCTGCCAAGCACTACCGTAGTTACCTACAAGGTGCGGGTATTTTTTAAGTTCTGGGTAGCTGTGTGCTGGAAGCATTTCACCATTAGTATAAACATTGATGCCTTTACCTTCAGTCTGCTGAAGAATCTTCTCTAAATCGTGAAGATCGTGTCCAGACACTAGGATACATTTACCCGCAGTAGTCTTAACGTTGACTTGAGTTGGTTCAGGGTGACCAAATGTCGCTGTCTCACCGTGATCAAGCATTTCCATGATACGGTAGTTTAACAGACCAATTTTCATTGATGTTTCAAGTAGTGCATTAGCATCGGTAGGATCAGTACCTAACCATGCCATAATTTGGTGGTATTCAGCATAAACATTCTCATCAGTTTGACCAAGAACGTGGGCATGTTCCATGTATGCCGCTGCGCCTTTAAGACCGTATAGGCATAATAGACGTAGACCAATAATATCTTCATGTAACTCTTCGTGACCACGATTTACCGCAACAGAAGGTGCAATTTCTAATAACTCTTCTGCTGTTTCTGGTAAAACAAATGCTGCTGCAGGAGAAAGTTTAGGTAGTTCATCACCTGCCGCTAAAGCCGCTTCAATCACTTGGTCTTTTAGCTTGTTCTTATAAACTTCAGCCGTTTGAGTGTACTCAGTGATGCGCTCAGGAACAAAGTTAACATTGGTTAGTGTTGAGAAGAATGCGCGAGGAGCCCATGCATCAATTTCACTATCAACGATATTGTATGTGCGAGCAAGTTCAGCCCAAAAAGAGACACCCTGAAGGTTATAAACTAGCACATCTTGTAAATCAGATACGTCAGCAGTTTTACCACATAGGCCTTGAGCGAAAGTACAGCCTTTAGCTGTTGGTGTTTCAGCAGTTTGTTCACATTGAATACAAAACATTAGATAGACTCCGTTAAAATCATTATTGGTCAGCCCATTTAGACTAACAATCAACCATGATCATATACAAGCACTTTTTATGCCAATTTTAAACAATCAATGATAAGCCACTAATTTAAAACACTAAATAAATCAAAATAACTTTAATCCACTTTATAAAGGCCTAAATTGATGTATATATGACAACAACAAAAAACCCAGGCGATGTAAAAAAGACATCGTAAATTTATTCGCAAAAATGGTGTATTTTTTAATGATAAAAAAGGGAAGTAAAAATGATCGAGATCAAATTGAAGTGAATTGGTTTTAGCAATATCTATGTTTGAGACTGTTTTAGCAATGACTCTGCGCTCTAAAATATCCATCTAATGATGTAAAATAAACATCAAGAAAAATTAATCTTATTCTGCTTAGACTAATTAGGATAAATTTTGATATCTATCGGTAAGGTAAATAAAAAAATGACCACCAGAAAAATGGCAGTCATTATTGATTAGTCTATTTATTGTTTATTTATAAGCCAATCTAAACTTTAAAACTTGAACCCTCTTACTTGAAGTTGCTAGGTTATTGGCTTCATTTATTTGCCAATTAGCCACTCCAATTACTTTCGTTATCGATATTCAAAAACAATAAGCAAAAGAGTTCACCTATAACGCAAGATATTTAATATAACTCTCAATCGCATTCAGGAACATTTGAATAGAGATCATAAGTAGCACCATTCCCATTAAACGTTCTAAAGCCGTTAAACCTTTTTCCCCGACAAGCTTTTCAAAGAACTCACCTAGAGAAAGAATGACAGCTGAAGCTCCCCAAGCTAGAACAACGGCAATCGTCCAATCCCCCATTCTAGTCGTATCTTGGTGAGCAAATAAAATAAGGGTTGCAATAATAGATGGGCCAGCAAGCATAGGCATTGCTAATGGCACAATTAATGGTTCTTCACCTGCCGCACCACCAAAACCACCTCCCTCAGAGTCACCAGAAGGGAAAATCATTTTTAGCGAAATGATAAACAGTATAATGGCACCAGATAGAAGTATCGCTTCCTGTTGGAGGCCTAAGAAAGATAATATTGCTTCGCCTCCATATAGAAATACAAGCATGATCACTAATGCAATCAACAGCTCTCGTATCAATACAATACGGCGACGTTTTTTGGGTAGATGCCTTAGAACAGAGGAAAAAATAGGTAAATTACCCATTGGATCCATAATCAAGAAAAGTGTAACGGCAGCAGATAAAATATCCATTAATTCGACCTTAAACTGTGTATAAAAAGGAGTTTGTCAAATGACAATAAAAATCAAGAAAGATGGAGTGATTCCCTAATCATAAAGCCTAAAGCTCTATGTCTCACAATGACGATAAATCTATATTTATCTGCCTATTTTTCACGGACACTAAATAGATAATCAACCATTCCAATGGTTTTCGTCTTCTATACACAAATGACTTGGAACGACCGAAACTGAGAGTTGAACAGGTTCAGCATGAAGCAGCTACAAGTACCAAGGTATGTTGATCTTACTTTGCCACGCATACTACATTACTTTACTTAAAGAAGTCTTACTATATTGTCCTTTCTATTTAGATTAGTCGACTTATCTCTAAAATATAAAAAAATAGCCATACTCTCGAACTAAAAGTGATAATTCACTTTCAATTGAGACCATGGCTATTATTAGCATTGCAAATAACTCACTGATTAATTAACTAGTTATACCCTGAATAATTGAAATAAATTATTTTTATCCAAAGATGAACGTGTAAAGGTAACCTGCACCAATTGCCATAGAAATAATGACAAATAAGAATGCTGCTATCATCTGGTTTTTAAAGATAGACTTCAGCAAGATAACTTCCGTCAAACTTGCTCCGGCACTACCAATAATCAACGCCATAACTGAACCTAATGCCATCCCTTTTTGCACTAAAGCTGCACTTAATGGAATCACTGCTTCAGCACGAATATAAAGTGGGATACCGATAATCGCTGCCACTGGAATTGCATACCAATTACCTTCACCAGCATATTTAGCAATCAAATCAGTTGGAATAAAGCCATAAATAAATGAACCTAGTAAGATACCAATTAACAAATAAGGAAGTACCTGTTTAAAGTCACTCCAAGTACCTTGCCAAATGCGTAACCAACGACCAACAGGTTTTGCTTCTGAAGCCGCTGCTGGAGTATCGCCACAACAACTGGTTTCAACAGGGGCTGGTTCACTGGTTCCACAACAGCTTGTTGCTGCTACTGGCTCTGGCTTACTTGGTGCACAACAGCTCGTTGCCGCTACTGGCTCTGGCTTGCTTGGTGCGCAACAGCTTGTTTCAGCGACAGGTTCTGCTTTTTTAGCTGGCGTGCTATCACAACAGCTTGGCTCAGCAATTGAAGAATCATAAGCCTCTTTGCGTACATAACGCTCAAAACCTAATTTTTCTAGCACATAGCCTGCAGTTACTGACACAATCAGGGCGATAGCAAAGTAAAATACCGCAACTTTCCAGCCAAATGTCACCACAAATAGACCGATAATAATTGGGTTAAGTAGTGGACTTGAGAACAAGAAGACCATCATTGGGCCAAAACCCGCTCTTGCACGTAATAACCCTTTTAAGAATGGAATGGTTGAACATGAGCAAAAAGGGGTAATCGCACCAAGAAGGGCAGCAATGATATAGCCTTTGCCTTTTCTTGAGCTTAAAATTGATTGCACTTTTTCTGGGGTAATAAATTCTTGTAGGATACCCACTAAATAACTAATACCCAAGAATAGGATAATTAATTCAGTTGCTAAGAATGCAAACATATTGGCTGCATTTTTAGCCATTTCGATAAATTCAGGACTCATAACTGGCTCTCAAGTAAAATTCTTAATTTCTAAGTTGATGGAATTATATATGTGAGTCATAAATAGTCAACATTTACTTCCAATATTTTGGAAATAAGGTAATAGTGAAATACCTAGTCATAATTAACACCATATTGTATAAAGGGATTCTCCTTTATTAACCTTTAGAGTCATCATTTTTATGTTTAATATTGTCGTCTCATCCCTTAATCCCGCAAAATTTTCAGCTGTTGAAGCGGCTTTCAAACAGGTATTTCCAGATATTGAGCTCAATATCGAAGGTGTGAGTGTGAATAGTGGCGTACCTGATCAGCCCATGAATAATGAAGAGACGTTATTAGGTGCCAATAACCGAGTAGATAATGCCATTTTAGCGAAGCCAAATGCTGACTTTTATGTTGGTTTAGAAGGCGGTATAGATAATCAGACCACATTTGCTTGGATGGTAATTGAATCTGCAACAAAAAAACGCAGTCAATCTCGTTCAGCGTCTTTACCTTTGCCCCCTAAGGCCATTGATATGGTTCATGGCGGATTAGAACTTGGTGACGTAATGGATATTATGTTTCAGCAAAAAAACATCAAACAGAAAGGTGGTGCGATGGGATTGTTGACCGATGGCGTTCTAAGTCGCAGTGCCGTTTATCATCAAGCACTTATTTTGGCTTTAGTGCCATTTATTCATCCGGAACTATTCTAATTTACACTCCCTTCATTCATTCATTTATTAGGCATAAGCTTTTTCCAATGAATAAGGGAGCATTAATCTGGCCGTTATTTACTCTCATCTAACAGTTGAGATAACCACGCTTTAGATTGATCAGATTGCTGTTTTAACTCATTTGAACCACGAGTAATCGTCGCAACACCAACACCAAGCATCTGGCTAATTTGACGTTGGCTTAATTCACCTCTTAATAACTCATTAATGATATTAATCCGAGTGATTAAAGCTGAGCGCTCATCTTGAGTCATCAAAACTTTAAGAAAGAGATCCTCCTTCTCTTCTGCAATTGCTGTTTTTAACAGTGTCGATATCTGTTCCCATTCTTTATATGTTGGTTCAGTTGACATGCTAATTCACTCCTTTTATTACCGATTAACTCTGTTATCTTAAAGTAATTTATCGCTACTTCACAGAAGAAGAAGATGATTAAGTCCTTATTTACTTCAATATTTCAATTAATAGCGTCGTTTTAACTCGGAGTTAGAGAGAAATTGATGATCTAAACCAAGTCGGCGACTGTAATAAAGTTCAAACATCAGCACATTTTGTACATAACCTCGCGTCTCTTTATAAGGAATTGACTCGATAAAACTATAAATATCCACTTGGCTATCGGTACGTTTTAACCAACGACTTACTCGTCCTGGCCCAGCATTATAAGAGGCAAAAGCCAAAATACGATTATCATCATAACGACCGAGCATCTCTTTAATATAGGCACTCCCTAAACGAATATTTTCTGTTGGGTCCCTTAGGCTTAATGGTCCTTTATAAGGGTGTTTGAGTTTTTTAGCGGTCTCTTTTGCCGTTGCTGGCATCAACTGCATTAAGCCTCGAGCTCCAACATAAGATTGTGCATGGCTATATAACGCACTCTCTTGACGCGCTAATGCCATAAGCATAGGTGGAGAAAGTTGGTTCTCTTTCGCAAAAAAATCAAATAACCAGTGGTAACCAAGAGGGAAACGAAGATCCATATAATCCCACATTTTTCCACGAATCGTTGCTTGTACTGTAAAGTGGGACCATTTTTGTTCCGCAGCATAAGCAGCTAACTCAACCATCTCCTCTGATGTACTTAACGTTAATAAATATTCCCACTCTCTTTTTGCTGCCAAAATTTTATTTGCATCAAGCAGTTCATCAACACGAGCCAGTGCATTAACTTTATCTGGATTTAATAAAATACGGCTTTTTTTATTAATTAACGGTGCCAGCTGGATTGGATATTCAATAGGCTTATTTAAAATAAATGCCGCCATCGCACTATAAAAATTTCGCTCACCCAACATCGATTGATAAAGTATGGTTGCCGTTTTTATATCATTATTTGTTTCTGCTGCTTTTGCTTGCCAAAATGTCCAACGGAGTGAACTTTGCTCTTTTTCTGGTAGTTTATTAATCCATGTTTTCGCCTCTAAAAGCTCACCTTGTTCAATCGCCAACCGAATACGCTGCTCAATTAAAGGTAGGGACGACGTTTTTGTAATCGCCTGATCACGCCACGCAATTAATTCAGGCTCCTCAGCCCTTATTAATTGGCGAGCTAGGTAATCATTAATATATTGTTTTTGCTTACTAGTGAGTTGTTGTTTCGTAGCAACTTGATCAAACAGATCAACCGCAACTTGAGGCTTTTGACGAGAAAGGCGCTTAAACGCAGTGAGTGTTAATTCTTGAGTGAAAGGCGTCACTTGATTATCGCTCGCAAACTCCCCCACTAAGCTTGGATTGGTAAATAACCTTTTAGTCTGATCACCTTGCTCCTTTTGCTGTTGAGATAACATTTTAGAGAGATATTTTAAGCGGCTACTGTTTCCCTCATTAAAGACTAATAGCATACGCTCAAGGATAATATCATCATCTCGCTCACCGGCTTTGCTCCAGAGATCGAATAACTGATTGCAGGTTTTATTCGTCGACTTTCCCGTTAACCACAGTTTTTCCGCGCCTTGCCACGCTTGATCGAATGCCCCTGTTTCGGCTTTGGCTTGATAATAACGACACTTAAGCCAGCCACTTGTCGGTTCCTTCGGTTGAAAAGCGAGGAACTCACTCCATTTATCTTCCCGCACTAATTGAGCAAGATAACTTTGACGCAATGAATTAATAAAAGGCATTGTCCGATGCTTTTCGATAAAAGCTTCAACCTCTGGGCGATCAACACTACCTAAACGAGTTAAAAGCTCTCGGTATTCCAAATACGGGGTTAATGGGTAACTTTGTAAGCGCGTTAATTGAGTTTGATAGGTTTGATAATCACCCGCAGAGATAGACTCAATGGCTTGATGATAAAGATCACGATAATGCTGATTTTTATTGATGCTTGAAGTCGCACTAGGAGAAAGAATAATCGCGCTCGTCAACAATGCTTTTATCAATGTTCGGTAATGTCTCACTAATACATCCTTGAGTCATAAGTAAATAGAAAACAACAAATAGAAAAACTTGATGCCTCTTTCATAATACTCACGATTTTTAATTAATACTGTTAAACTTTTAACTAATAGAGGTAAAATAACCAATTCGTTCCTGATATGAGATTAAATTAGCGATGGCTGAATACGTTTATACAATGTCTCGGGTGAGCAAAATCGTGCCACCTAAACGACAAATTATTAAAGATATCTCCCTTAGTTTCTTTCCTGGCGCCAAAATCGGTGTTTTAGGCTTAAATGGTTCAGGTAAATCAACCTTACTTCGCATAATGGCGGGTATCGACTCTGAATTTGAAGGTGTGGCTCGTCCACAATCTAACCTTAAGATCGGTTACCTTCCTCAAGAACCAGTACTAGATGAAGAAAAAACGGTTCGTGAAATTGTTGAAGAAGCGGTTGCGGATGTAAAAGATGCATTAACGGCATTAGATCAAGTTTATGCAGCGTATGCTGAACCTGATGCTGACTTTGATGAATTAGCTAAAAAGCAAGGTGAACTTGAAGCGCTGATTGAAGTGAAAGATGGTCATAATTTAGAGAATGCGCTAGAGCGTGCCGCAGATGCACTTCGTCTTCCTGAGTGGGAGACTAAAATTAAAGTACTTTCTGGTGGTGAACGTCGTCGTGTGGCGATCTGTCGTCTACTGCTTGATCATCCAGATATGTTACTTCTTGATGAACCAACCAACCACTTAGATGCAGAATCTGTTGCTTGGCTTGAACACTTCTTATGTGAATATAACGGCACGGTTGTGGCGATCACCCATGACCGTTATTTCCTAGATAACGCTGCGGGTTGGATCCTTGAGCTTGACCGTGGTGAAGGTATTCCATGGGAAGGAAACTATAGCTCTTGGCTTGAACAGAAAGATGAACGTTTAAAGCAGGAATCTTCTCAAGAGCGAGCGCATCAAAAAACCATCGAGAAAGAACTTGAGTGGGTTCGCTCAAACCCTAAAGGTCGTCAAGCGAAAAGCAAAGCACGTATGGCACGTTTTGAGGAGTTAAATACCTCTGACTACCAACGTCGTAATGAGACCAATGAACTGTTTATTCCACCTGGCCCACGTCTAGGCGATAAGGTTATTGAAGTCAATAATCTAACTAAATCATTTAATGATCGTGTCTTGATCGATGATCTATCATTTAGTATGCCAAAGGGTGCCATTGTCGGTATTATCGGTGCCAACGGTGCAGGTAAATCGACGCTTTTCAACATGCTTTCTGGTACTGAACAACCTGACTCAGGTTCTATTGTATTAGGTGAAACTGTACAGCTTGCTTCTGTTGAGCAGTTCCGCGATAGCATGGATGACAGCAAAACTGTCTTTGATGAGATCTCTGAAGGTCAAGATATTCTACGTATCAATAACTTTGAAATTCCGGCGCGAGCTTATGTCTCTCGCTTTAACTTCAAAGGCTCAGATCAACAGAAGCGTATTGGCGATCTTTCTGGTGGTGAGCGTAATCGTGTCCATTTAGCGAAACTGCTAAAAGCGGGCGGTAACGTCTTGTTACTCGATGAACCGACTAATGACCTTGATGTCGAAACGCTACGAGCACTCGAAGAAGCGCTACTTGAGTTTCCTGGTTGTGTCATGGTTATTTCGCATGACCGTTGGTTCCTTGACCGCATTGCTACTCACATTATCGATTACCGCGATGAAGGTGAAGTGAGCTTCTACGAAGGTAACTATTCTGAATATATTGAATGGTTGAAGAAAACTCACGGCGCACAAGCTGCTGAACCTCACCGTATCAAATATAAGCGTATTAAGAAGTAGTATTTTTTGCTCTTATTTTAAGCCTGAAAGCTTAAGTTAAAATAATTGGAGTCGCTAGAACGTAGCCAACATCCTAGTAACGTCGATTAAAAAGAGTATAAAATATAAAAAAAGCAGTGGCAGGTGACTCATCACCACTGCTTTTTTATGTTTAGTTCAAGTCGAAACGGATGAAAGAAAAGAAAACAGAAAACGTATTACTTCGTCACAGTGTCAAACTCAGTTGCATTTTTTACTAAGAAGCCATTTAACTCGGTATAGTCAGTTAATGAATTCAACATGCCATTCCAATCAAACGCCAGTTTTGAATCCAGTACCGATTTAACCCCTTTATCTTCAACTAAGATATAAGGTACAGGGTCAATTGCACGGTTATTCCAACGAAATTCTAAATGAAGATGGGAAGCAGTAGAGCGCCCTGTATTGCCACACTGAGCAATAACATCCCCTTTCTTAATAAATTGTCCGCGTTTAACCAATGCTTTATTTAAATGAGCATAAACCGAAGTAAAACCAAAACTATGACCTAATTTTACCGTACGTCCATAACCACCGCGCTGATAATTTACCGTTGTCACCACACCATCAGCTACCGCTTTCACTTCATCTCCGACCTTACAGCGATAATCGAGTCCCTTATGGAATTTTTCTTCGCCCAATACAGGGTGCTCTCGCTTACCATAACCGGAAGTCACAACACTCCCTTTAGGCAATGCTCTGGCACTTGGAATTAACGATAAAAACATCTCATTTAATGTTGCAGAAGACTCTAAATAACTGATTCGTTCATCTAAATTATCGAAATTATTACCTGATTCATCAATCGTTAAATTTTCAGCAATATTTGCATTCTCGAAATCAAGTACGCCTTCAACATCACCAATTCGTTCAGCTAATTTCTCAATAACAGCTTGTTCATCAGCATAAGTATTCGCTAATTGTTGATAAGTGCTTTGAGATTCAGATAACTCATCTACCGTTCTTAAGTAATTATTTTCTAGATGATCGTAATTATTGACCAATTTCTTATATCGAGACTGAAGATCTTGATTGTTCATATATGAGTAACTAGAAAAACCAATGACACCAACGAACAAAGTACAGATAGCGCCCACCACTAACTTTATTTGTTTGGTGGAGATAACCGCTCCTTTACTGCCCTTCGTGGATGAAATTGAAATTCTGTACATAAAAACAAATTACCTTCTAACGCATGACTAAGCTAAAAATTTAAATTCATAACTATACCTAAAGTCATTGCAGTTGCTAATCAGCGACAAGTGAATGAGGCGAGCAAACGCAGAAACAATCTAGCAACTTCAAACAAGTCGGGTATAAATTAAAAATGATATGATTATCCACACTCACAACTAAAAAAAAACAGAAATATTTCATAGTTGATAAATCAATCAACATTTACTGTTATGTGTTAATTTTGTGTTTATGGAAGCCAGCAAATATTGTAGTGCATAAGTTAAAAATTACTGCTTATTGGGATGAAAAGTTAAAAAAAGAGCGTTCTTTTATCATTGTTCATTAGCTCGCTGTTTCAAATGTCATGTATATAACCCGAATTAATTAATCAATTCAATCAACTCATGGATGGTTTTTACTGGAGTGATTTTTGCACCTAGACCTTCCATCGATTTATGGTAATTACGAAATGGAATAAATATTTCAGTGAAACCATGTTGTGCGGCTTCTTTTACACGAGGCACCCCACTATCAATCGGTCGAACATCACCATTTAGACTCAACTCTCCCATAATGCAGGTTGTTCGTGGCACAACGAATTCATTTAGGCTGCTTAATAGTGCTGTCACCAACGCTAAATCAATACACGTTTCTGACTCATCAATCTTTAAACCACCGACAATATTAAAAAAGGTATCGTGAAAGATCTTGGTTTTAGTATGTTTACGCAAGATCCCCGTCAGCATTTTAATTCGGTTCATATTTAAACCGACGCAGACTCGTTGGGGAAATTCTGACTCTGTATCAGTTGTTAGACACTGAATTTCTAATAAGATATTGCGATTCCCTTTACGGATACAAGTAATCGCAGAACCTGAAGATTCCGTCGTAGAACCAGAAAGAAAGATCTCACTTGGATTATCAACACTGAGCATTCCCCGCTCGCTCATTCTAAAGATCCCCACTGTATCTACGTCACCAAAACGGTTTTTGTTCGATCTTAAGGTTCTGACTTGTCCATCATTAGTATCAATATGAAGCAGTGAGTCGACAATATGAACTAAGGTTTGTGGCCCAGCTATCTCATTGTTTTTATTGACATGAGCGATAATAAACATAGTGACATTATTCTGTTTACAGTATTGAGTCAAAGCTTGCGCTGCACTTTTCACTTGAGAAGGGGAACCAGGACTACCGTTAGCATTTTCTGTCACAACCGCTTGAATTGAGTCAATCACTGCAAACTTTATCTTTTTCGCCTCAAGTTCTTCAATGATCGCTTCAACACTGGTTTCTGAAAGTAGATAAAGATTCTCTTCGTTATAATTTAGTTTAAGGCGATTGACGCGATTTTTAAACTGAGAAAGGGACTCTTCAGCAGTACAGTAGAGCGATGCCATTTCTTGTGAGAGACGAGCCACCAAGTCAGAAAGTAGTGTTGTTTTACCCGCCCCAGGATCGCCAGAGATGATGTTGACTGACCCTGTCGTTAAACCACCACTGAGAACACGGTCTAATTCTCCAATCCCCGTTAAGCGCTTTTCTGCTTCGATTGACTCAACTTCACTAAGTTTCTTAGAACCGCCACCCGATACCCCTGCATAGCCAGCTGACGCAGCGCTACGAGTTGCCGTTCGGCTGTTACTTTTAGTTGCTGACAGTTTTACCTCAACTAAGGTATTCCATGCACCACAGCGACATTGACCTTGCCAACGAGGAAAATCCATTCCGCAATCATTACAGACGTATGCCATTTTTGGAGCTTTTGCCATTTGAATTTCCTACTCTCTTCTTTTATTATTTCTGCGTGCTTTTTTCTTTGTTTTTGGTAAGCCAGACAGCTTTATTAAACCAATAGTTTTATTGCATTAATGGCTTTATTACATTTATAGCTTTATTACATTAATAGCTTTATTACATTAATAGTTTTATTACTTCAGTGGCTTCATCATAATAGATGCCGATAAAATAGCTAAAATTGCCGTGAGATCGGTAAACTTAACCGCAATATCAGCTTCTAATTCCACTTTAGGTTTCGCGTGGTAGGCAATTCCCCCCCGCAGTTGACATCATCGGCAGATCATTGGCGCCATCTCCCACCGCAATGGTATTACACATTTCAATATTTAATTGTTCCGCGAGTTGCAACAAAATATCACTCTTTGTTTGGCTATCGACAACCTTTCCGATCACTTTTCCTGTTAACTTGCCATCAATGATCTCAAGTTCATTCGATTGAGCAGAAAAGAGCTTTAATTGGTCTTTTAAATAGTCTGAAAAATAGGTAAAACCACCCGACGCAATGGCTGTTATCCAACCGTAATGTTGGAGTGTTGCAAAAAGCGATTCTGCACCCGGCATTAAGGGAAGATTATCTCGAACTTCGGATAAAATCTGTTGATCACTCCCCGCTAACAGTGCCACACGTTGCCTTAAACTCTGTTCAAAGTCTAATTCACCTTGCATTGCTCGTTCTGTAATCTCAATCACTTGCTCGCCAACACCAGCTAACTCTGCGATCTGATCAATACACTCAATCTGGATAGTTGTTGAATCCATATCAAAAAGAGCAATTCCCGGTTGATTCAGATTTGGTAACATTGAATAGTTTGAGTATTCAATCGACTTTTCGGTTAACGCTTTCAATACGTTTTCCGTCGGCTGACCTGAAAGCGCAACAACTCTAAACTCGCCAGCGTGCCAAATATTTAGACAATCAATAGAATCAGATTGAGAAATTAAGCGAGCCAAGTCACTATAGGAGAGCCCCTTACCATAAACTAACCAGAAACTATCATTTATTTGTTGGGGATCATCCGTATAACTCAGCTCTTTTAATAAATGAATATCTTCTGGTGTCTGAATAATCTCTAGCACTTTGTTCTTCATAACAATCCTTGTTAGCCATCACGACTATTGCCAATTCATCGTATCATATCAAAGTGCAGCCATTAGGTTGACGGCAACTCCAATTACTTTAGGTCTCTTTTATGTATATAATAAAGAGATTGGCAATAGATCTTATCTTTCAAACCATAATAGACAACCTAGCCATAAGATCAAAGGAAATGATGATTAAGGAGTAGCAATGCGATTCTCTCAAATGCGCTGGAAAAATATATTTCGATTGATATCACTATTGATTATAGTCGGGTTAGTGGCGGTAATGATGCAGTTATCAATTCAGATAACCAAAGCCAATCAACAAGAGTTAAATCAACAAACTGATAAAATGGCAGCTTTGGTCTTAAATCAAGCAAGCCTCTCTGCCAGTGATCTTATTCGAGAAAAGAAACAGAAACAGTTAGGTCAGTTAACAGAGCAATTGGCGTCGAGTGAGTTATTATTGGATGCCACAATTTATGATTCCACCGGTGTTATTTTGGCTCAATCACATTCAGCACGTCCACTCGACTCTCTACTTGGCCTTGCTACGCCTCTTGGTGTTGAAGGTTATGGACGGCAGCAACTCGCTAAAGATGTGATCAGTGACGGTGAGTTAATTGGTTTTATTCGACTAACTTTAAATCATCATTTAGTTGTCAGCCAAACAGAAGCTCAGCTTGAAAAGAATAGCCAATCGACTCAAGTAATGATCATCATTGCACTGATTTTAGGTTTTTCAATTTCTCGAATATTTATTCGTAGAAACAGAAATCTAACCATTCCATTGCAGCTTTCAAAATAGCAGTGTTAATGACTAACGATATGTGATGAGTCAATACTGGTCAATTCACTAAATTAAAAGCATAAAAAAGGGCTTTATCGCAATAACTCAACGTTATGACGATAAAGCCCTTTTACTTTTTTATCAACTGAAGCAGAATGACAACGTCAGATTGATAAAGAAATGGTCATTAATTATTCAGCATCGCCAAGTAATACAGACTCAAGCGCAATCACCATCATTTCATTAAATGTAGTTTGACGCTCGTCAGAAGAGGTTGCTTCACCACGTAAAATGTGGTCAGAAACCGTACAGATAGTTAAAGCTTTAGCGCCAAACTCAGCAGCAACACCGTAGATACCTGCCGCTTCCATCTCAACACCTAAGATGCCGTACTTATCCATCGTTTTGAAGAATTCAAAATCTGGGTTGTAAAATAGGTCAGCAGAGAAGATGTTGCCCACACGAACATCAACGTTCAGTGCTTTTGCAGCATCAACTGCGTTTTTAGTCATATCAAAGTCAGCAAGTGCTGCGAAATCGTGACCACCAAAACGCATACGGTTTACTTTAGAGTCAGTTGAAGCACCAACACCGATAACAACATCACGTAATTTAACATCATCACGTACTGCGCCACAGCTACCTACACGGATAAGTTTCTTCACACCAAAGTCTTTAATTAACTCTGTTGCATAGATTGAACATGAAGGAATACCCATACCATGTCCCATTACAGAAATTTTACGGCCTTTATACGTACCCGTAAAACCTAACATGCTACGAACATTACAAACTTCTACCACATTCTCTAAGAAGTTATCAGCAATATATTTAGCACGTAGCGGGTCACCCGGCATTAGTACTACGTCAGCAAAATCACCCATCTCAGCATTAATATGTGCAGTTGCCATTTTTCTTTCCTTTATGTTGATTCAACAATAAAAGTGGCCAGTTCAAACAACTAACCACTAAATTTTTTATAAGAATGACTTACCATAAGCCATGTCTGTTGTGCCAAAGTATTCTGCTAAGCTTTGACCAATATCTGCAAATGTTTCACGGCGTCCTAATGAGCCAGCAGCCACTTTATGGCCATAAACAAGTACAGGGATATGCTCTCTTGTGTGGTCTGTACCCGGCCAAGTTGGATCACAACCGTGGTCAGCAGCAAGAATTAACACATCATCTTCTTTCATCATTGCTAAAATTTCTGGTAGACGACCGTCAAAATATTCCAATGCCGCGGCATACCCCGCAACGTTACGACGATGGCCATAAGCAGAATCAAAATCGACAAAATTAGTAAATACGATACTGTTATCGCCTGCTGCTTCAATCTGCTCTTTGGTTGCATCAAAAAGATCAGCAATACCCGTCGCTTTCACTTTTTGAGTGATACCACAGTTCGCATAAATATCAGCAATCTTACCAATTGAGATCACTTCACCTGCTTTTTCGTCAACTAGCTTCTGTAACACCGTTACAGCTGGCGGCTCGACAGAAAGGTCACGACGATTACCGGTACGAGCAAACTCACCGCTCTTAGGTCCTGTAAATGGACGAGCGATAACTCGACCAATGTTGTAATCTTCTAGCTCTTCACGAACAATGTGGCAAAGCGTCATTAGGTTATCTAAGCCATACGTCTCTTCATGACAAGCAATTTGGAAAACAGAATCTGCTGAGGTGTAAAAGATTGGCTTACCTGTTGCCATATGCTCTTCACCTAAATCATCCAAAACTTGTGTTCCTGATGCGTGACAGTTACCTAAATATCCCGGCAAATTAGCACGTTTAACGATACGATCTAGCAGTTCTTGAGGAAAGCTATTTTCAAGATCCGTAAAGTAACCCCAATCAAACAGAACCGGAACACCGGCCATTTCCCAATGTCCAGACGGAGTATCTTTACCTGAAGATAACTCTTTAGCATGACCATAAGCACCAATGATTTCAGCATCGTTATCAAGACCAATCGGGAATGAACCTGTCGATTCTTCCGCTGCTTTACCTAGCCCTAAACGAGAAAGGTTGGGTAATGTTAAAGGGCCATTTCGATCAGCATTATTGGCTTTACCTTCTGCACAATATTCAGCAATATGTCCTAATGTATCAGAACCAACATCACCAAACTTGACTGCATCTTCTGTTGCACCAATACCAAATGAATCTAAAACTAAAATAAATGCACGTTTCATTTTATTGCCTCTTAAATTAGATATCTTCAGGTCGAACTTGACGATAAACTTCTGGAGTCGCTTCTGGTTTTGACTCCGCAATTGTCACCGCATCACGAACAGCTTGTGCTGCTTGCTCCCACTGCTCTTCATTTCTTGCATGAATAACAGCTAATGGTTGCTGATTATCAACCTGGTCACCTAAGCGAATCATATCACTTAAACCGACTGCATAATCTATTGTATCAGAGGCAACACGGCGACCGCCACCCATACCGACAACTGCCATTCCAAGATCTCGAGTATCCATGGTATTAACAAAGCCAGTTTCTGTTGCAAATACAGGTTTTACAATCTCTGCATTCTCAAGGTAATTATCATAATTCTCAACAAAATCAGTTGGACCATTTAAGCCTGCAACCATTTTACCAAAACATTCTGCTGCTTTACCATTATCTAATACGTCTTGTAAGCGTTGACGCCCATGAGCGGTATCAGTCGCTAAACCTGACAGGACTAGCATTTCAGCACATAATGCCATTGTGACTTCATAAAGACGTGGATTTCGATATTCACCAGTTAAGAACCTGACTGCTTCACGCACTTCTAATGCATTACCTGCCGTAGAAGCAAGAACTTGGTTCATATCCGTTAACAGTGCCGTTGTTTTAGTACCGGCGCCATTGGCTACCGCAACAATTGACTTTGCTAGATCTTCAGAAAGCTCATACGTTGGCATAAATGCACCAGAACCGACTTTAACATCCATCACCAAAGAGCCTAAGCCCGCTGCCAATTTTTTAGATAAAATAGAGGCTGTAATTAATGAGATGTTATCAACCGTTGCCGTCACATCACGCGTTGCATAAACACGTTTATCTGCAGGTGCAAGATCTCCTGTTTGACCAATAATGGCGACACCAGCATCTTTAGTCACCTGACCAAAAACCTCATTGGTTGGTGTAATGTCATAACCAGGAATAGACTCTAATTTATCTAATGTTCCACCAGTATGTCCTAAACCACGACCAGAGATCATAGGAACAAAACCACCACAAGCAGCAACCATCGGACCTAACATTAAAGAAGTCACATCACCGACACCACCTGTTGAGTGCTTGTCGACAATAGGCCCATCAAAATTCATATGTTCCCAATTAATGACCATCCCAGAGTCTCGCATTGCACATGTCAAAGCAACACGCTCATCCATTGTCATATCATTGAAATAGATTGCCATCGCAAATG
Organism: Vibrio sp. SS-MA-C1-2; assembly: GCF_021513135.1. Lineage (NCBI taxonomy): Bacteria > Pseudomonadati > Pseudomonadota > Gammaproteobacteria > Vibrionales > Vibrionaceae > Vibrio > Vibrio sp. SS-MA-C1-2. Next base: position 1,079,599 of record NZ_CP090981.1, on the reverse strand, counting down.
CAGCAATTTGACCTTCAGAGACAGTATTGGTCGTGATACCTTGGATGAAGAAGTTGATCTCTTCTGCCGTTAATACTTCCGCATCACGTTTTTTTCGAATAATTTCTTGAGGTAGGAACATATCAATTTTCTCTACATTAAGTAAAAGAATAGTTATGACGTCTTAATTATTTATTTTACATTGTCTGTAATGTATCGCCATAAGGAAAGAGAGCTAAAAGTCAGCTTCTAGCTCTATACTCTTGATACTTGAGGTTGCTAGATTATTGGCTACAATCGCTCATCTGCTAGCAACTTCAATTATTTTAGGTATAACTTAGAGTAGGTTGATTAGTAGCCGCCTTCCGCAGCTTTATCACCCTCACCTAGAGTGTGAAGAAGGTTTGCTAATAAGCTAGATGCACCGAAACGATAATGCATATTATCAGCCCAATCAGCACCTAAAATGCGGTCAGCCATATCAAGGTAAGCTTTAGCATCATCAGCTGTACGAACGCCACCAGCAGGTTTAAAACCAACTGTTTTAGCTACGCCCATATCTTTAATCACATTAAGCATGATTTCAGCAGACTCAGGCGTTGCATTAACCGGCACTTTACCTGTTGATGTCTTAATAAAATCAGCACCAGCTTCAATTGATAGCTCAGAAGCGCGTTTAATTAATGCTTCATCTTTCAGCTCGCCCGTTTCGATAATCACTTTTAATAGTTTACCGTCACACGCTGCTTTACACTGCTTAACAAGCTCAAAGCCACAGGTTTCATCACCCGCAATCAACGTACGGTATGGGAATACCACATCAACTTCATCAGCACCGTAAGCAATCGCCGCTTTAGTTTCAGCAACAGCGATATCGATATCATCATTACCATGAGGGAAGTTAGTTACCGTTGCAATGCGAACATCAGGTGTACCTTGTTCACGAAGTGCTTTTTTCGCTACTGGAATAAAACGTGGATAGATACAAATCGCAGCTGTGTTACCAACAGCAGTTTTAGCATTTCGACAAAGTTCAATAACAATTTCATCAGTATCATTGTCATTTAAAGTTGTTAAATCCATTAATTTTAACGCTCGTAATGCTGCTGCTTTTAATTCACTCATCATTATCTCCAGTATAATTTTTAATGTTACTTTCAAATTAAATAGGTTTTATCTCTTAACGAATGGGCAGACCTTGATGTAATAACTCATGTCATCAATGATGGTCATTTAGCCCTAACATTATCATAGTCTAAATATATTCAATTTGATTAGTATTTTATCTTATCTATCATTAACAGTAATTATAACAAATGAGAAAAGAAACAAATAGACATCATTGTTTCCCTACGGAAAAACAGAGTATTTAAGCAAACGTTCAAATTACAATAAAAACAAACATAAATGTTAAAAAACAGAAGCTTAATGTTAAATGCAATTTGTTAGACAATAAAAAAGGCATAATGAGAAAACTCATTATGCCTTTTATAGAAACAGTTAAGAAAGAAACTTGCTCAACTATCGCCTATTATCTAGCGATTAACCTAGAGAGATAAATAGACCTGCAATTGTTGCAGCCATTAAGTTAGATAGTGTACCTGCAGCAACAGCTTTCATACCCATCTTAGCGATATCACTACGACGATTTGGCGCAATGCTACCTAAACCACCAAGAAGAATCGCGATAGAAGAAAGGTTAGCAAAACCACATAGAGCAAATGATACGATAGCTTTAGTCTTCTCAGTCATCTCAACACCCGTTGCAGCAACAACTTGTGCATTATCACCAACGTACTTAACGAAATCTAAGTAAGCAACAAATTCATTAACGATAGTTTTCTGACCGATGAATGAACCAGCAAGAACCGCTTCGTTCCATGGAACACCAATAACCCATGCTAAAGGAGCAAACACATAACCAAGCAGTAACTCAAGCGTGATATGTGGCATTCCGAACCAACCACCGATACCGCCAAGCATACCGTTAATTAGTGCGATTAAACCGATGAATGCAAGAAGCATTGCACCAATATTTAATGCTAATTGTAGACCCATTGCAGCACCACCAGCAGCAGCATCGATAACGTTAGCTGGCTTATCGTCGCCACCATCGATATCAGACTCTAGCTCTTCAACTGGCTTATCTGTTTCAGGAATAATAATTTTAGCAAACAGTAGACCACCCGGTGCAGCCATGAATGATGCAGCAACTAAGTATTCTAGTGGAACACCCATTGCAGCATAACCTGCAAGAACACCACCAGCAACAGAGGCTAGACCACCACACATTACAGCAAATAGTTCTGATTTAGTCATACGTGCGATAAACGGACGAACAACTAAAGGCGCTTCTGTTTGGCCAACAAAGATGTTTGCCGCAGCAGATAGTGACTCTGAACGTGAAGTACCTAATACTTTCTGAAGACCACCACCAAGGATTTTGATAACCCACTGCATGATGCCAACATAGTAAAGTACAGCAATAAGAGATGAGAAGAAGATTACTGTTGGTAAAACTTGGAAAGCAAAAATGAAACCAACGCCTTCAACAGAGAAGTTAACTAGGCTACCAAATAGGAATCCAATCCCGTCTTTACCGTAATCAATTACACTTTGAACACCTGCTGAGAAACCAGCAAGCAAGTCCTTACCCCATGGAACATAAAGAACGAAAGCCCCTAAACAGAACTGAATAATAAAAGCACCGATAACAGTTCTAACGTTAATCGCTTTGCGGTTTTCAGAAAGTAGGTAAGCAATAAATAGCAATACCACCATTCCGATTAAACTCATTAGCACGCTCATGATTTATAGCATCCTTAGTTATAAATTAAGTAAAATCTAAATTAGATAAAAAGTCAGTAGCTATTATACGCCTCAACATCGGGATATAGTGAGTATAACTTCACGTTTATATATCCTTTTACCGTATCAATACCACCAAATTGTGATGCGCATCTCACTTTGCTATTTTAAAGAAAAGATAAGGGGAACTTAATTCTCAAAGATTAAACAACCTCCTACCATTTTCGAACAATAAATATGCAACTTGATTATCCTCTTCATCACGAATCGATAGCAAAGCCTTAAATGTCATTACAACCCTTTCACTTCGATTCGCTTCGCCTTGAAAACCATTAACGGGCATATCAGGGGCGTCACTTTCCAGTAATAAAGCAGTTAAAGGGAGATTTTTTATTGTCGAAATGGTTTTTTTAGCTCTTGGATAAGTAATGGTTCCACCAACACCAATATAAAAACCTAACTCAATAAACTGTTCAGCTTGTTGTAAACTGCCAGAAAAGCCATGAATAACGCCCCCTCGCGTAACAGGATGACGACGTAATAATTGAATTAATTGGTGGTGGCTCTTTCTCGAGTGGCAAATCAAGGGTAATTGGTATCGGTTGGCGATCTCTATTTGATAAATTAACCACTCTACTTGCTGATCATGTGTTTCTTGAGGAAGAGAAAAATCTAGACCACTTTCCCCGATGGCAACACAACTAGAACGATATTCATTGTTTACCAGGCTTGCTATTAGGCTCTCAAATTCAGTCTTTTGTTCTACACGATGCTGGTCAATATAATAAGGATGAAAACCAAGTGCACAATAAATACCTATATTTAGATCAGCTAACTGTATGACTGAATGCCAATTTTTGGCACCAATACTAGGCACCATGATAAACTTAACTCCCCCCGCTCTTGCTCGCGCTAGAGTTTGTTGGAGATCATCACAAAAAGGAGGAAAATCAAGATGGCAGTGGGTATCAAAAAAGGTATATTCACTTTCGACTTTATATTCAAACATACAGCATCCTTATTATAATCACAGTAGCGATCAAAAAACGCATTTAAATGATAAACAAAAAGCCACCCTAATTCATTGAATAAAAATGAATTAAAGTAGCTTTAGAAAGTATATACCCAAAGTAATTGGAGTTGCTAGTAGGCGGCAAGCAAGTGAGGCCCCATGAGTATAGCTGTACTATATGACTGGGGCGAACGAGCGTAGCCAACAACCTAGCAACTTCAAGTATGAAGGTATATCTCATCTTTTTTGAAGCAATAGCAATATTGAATTCAATAGAAGAGAATCGGTAAATTTACCGGCACAATATCCACTAATTAATGTTCACGTGTACTACGGAAATTAACTTCAGGAAAACGCTCATGAGCAAGGTTTAAATTAACCATTGTTGGTGCGATATAAGTTAAGTTATCACCGCCATCTAATGCTAAGTTTGACTGACATTTACGTTTGAAATCTTCAAACTTCTTCACATCATCACACTCAACCCAACGAGCAGTCGCGACATTGACTGACTCATACAATGCTTCAACGTTATATTCGGCTTTTAATCGTGCAACAACGACATCAAACTGAAGAACACCAACAGCACCCACAATCAGATCATTATTCTGCAGTGGACGGAACACCTGTACCGCACCTTCTTCTGATAGCTGAACCAAGCCTTTTAATAGCTGCTTCTGCTTTAGAGGATCGCGTAGGCGGATACGACGGAATAGTTCAGGTGCAAAGTTAGGGATACCACTAAACTTCAATTTTTCGCCTTGAGTAAAGGTATCACCAATCTGAATCGTACCGTGATTATGTAAACCAATGATATCCCCTGCATAGGCTTGTTCAGCTCGCGCACGATCCCCTGCCATAAAGGTTACTGCATCCGAGATACTGACATTTTTGCCCGTTCTCACATGGTTCATCTTCATACCTTGATTATAAGTACCCGACACAATACGCATAAACGCGATACGATCTCGGTGCTTAGGATCCATATTCGCTTGAATCTTAAAAACAAAGCCAGAGAATTTCTCTTCAGTGGCAACAACTTCACGCTCATTTGCTTGACGAGGCATTGGTGTTGGCGCCCACTCCGTTAAGCCATCAAGCATGTGGTCTACACCAAAGTTACCCAGTGCCGTACCAAAGAATACAGGGGTTAATTCACCTTCAAGGAATAGCTCACGATCAAACTCATGCGCAGCCCCTAAAACTAATTCTAATTCTTCACGAACAGATTCAGCTAATTCATCACCAATCGCTTGATTAAGATCTGGATTGTCTAATCCTTTGATGATCTGCTTCTCTTGAATCGTGTGGCCTTGACCTGTTTGATAAAGGATCGTCTCATCACGGTGGATATGGTAAACCCCTTTGAACTCTTTACCACAACCAATCGGCCATGAAACTGGCGCACAAGCCATATTTAGCTCGCTTTCAACTTCATCAAGCAGTTCCATTGGATCACGAGTATCACGGTCACACTTATTCATAAAAGTGACGATTGGCGTATCACGAAGACGAGTGACTTCCATCAATTTTCGAGTACGATCTTCGACACCTTTGGCTGCATCAATCACCATAAGACATGAATCAACTGCGGTTAGTGTACGATAGGTATCTTCTGAGAAATCTTCGTGTCCGGGGGTATCCAAAAGATTAACTAAACAATCATTATACGGAAACTGCATCACAGAAGTTGTTACGGAGATACCACGCTCTTTTTCCATCTCCATCCAATCAGACTTTGCATGCTGCTTAGATCCTCGACCTTTAACAGTACCCGCCGTTTGAATGGCGTTGCCGAATAACAGTACTTTTTCTGTAATTGTCGTTTTACCTGCATCGGGGTGAGAAATAATCGCAAACGTTCTACGTTTCGATACTTCAGTGGTCATTACACTATTGGTCATAATTCAGGATCTTCTAATTAATAAATATATACCCTTCACACTTGAAGTCGCTAGGTTGTTGGCTGCACTCGCTCTCCCTAATCATATAGTACATCTATACTCATAGGGCCTCACTCACTTGCCGCCTACTAGCAACTCCAATTATTTTAGGTATAGATAAACAGTGTCGACAGTTATTATTTAGTAACTATTGACGCCCTCAGGCCATTTTTATCTCAACATTATACAAGGCAACTGTACAAAACGGCGGTTATTGGCTGGCATTTTACAAACAGCTGCATTAAATCTCAACTATCAAAGTTAATAACTCGATAACTATCGAAGACGAATAAACTAAAATCACGATTAAGTTGCCATCTTTTTGATTAAATATCAGCGCCTGCAATGCTTTTTAAAAACATTGAGTCATACTGAAATAAGATAATAAGAAATCTCATTAAGAAAGGTTTAAGTAATGCCCAAGTATCAATATCGCTATCAGATCAATGATTGGCTTGTAAAAGCTAACGAAAACAAGCTCGAAAGAGAAGGGAAAGAGATCTCGGTAGAGCCAAGAATTATTGATTTACTCTGTTACCTTGCGGAGAACAATGGGCATGTTATCTCTCGTGATGAACTTATTGAACATATTTGGAAAGGTGCTATTGTTTCAGATCAGGTTGTCACCCAATCTATATTTGAATTAAGAAAAATCCTTAGAGATGGACGAGATGATCAACAAAAATATCTTGCGACGATTCCTAAACGAGGCTATCAACTCAACGCCAACATTACAAAGTTACCATTACCACAGCAAGAGCCTAAAATTGATTCACCTCTAAACCAAAAAAGTGAGAGCGTGCAGGATGATGAGATGAATCAGTTCTCATCGCCGACCGAATCACAAAACTTAAATGAGAAAAAAGACGATAATACAATTCTCCCCACGAATGTTGCTACAAATACTCATCATCAAAAAAAAACTATTCAGCATAACGACAGTTTTCTTGGGTTAATCAAAACTGAATTAACGTTCTTTTATCAACTTATTCATTTAAATATTAAGACATCGACTCGTCTGATGGTTTTTTATTTGATGTTATTATTTTCTTATTGATAGCAACCATTGGCTATCAAGGATATCAATACTACAATCCTAAACTTGATCATATTGTTGATGTTAATGATATTGAGTTTATCACACTACCTTCAGATAAAGAGCTCTCTTACGGTGCGATTGCTGGCGGAGTGACTCAAAAATTAATTGCTGATATTGTTTCGATTACGGATTTAGAGATATCGCCAAGTGGATTAAATTTTGATAGTAATAACATTCCGGGAAAAAGTGTTTATATACATATATCTGAAAAGAATCATAAGCAATATTTACATATAAAGTATGTTAATAACGCTTCTCAACGGATCTCTTATTCACACCACTATTTATTGACTGAAAGTAATATCAAAGAGACGATAATTAACGCCTCTCAAGATTTACTGATTGCAATGGATATTCAGCTCACCGATAAACAGAAAGCATTAATGAGTTATGGGATTATCGATGATCAAAAAGCCCTTATTGATCTCCTTAGGATCAGTGAGTTTAGTCTATTTTCCAATCATGGCGATAATTCGCTTATTCCTTTCAAGGAGCGTATTGAGGTTCTGGATAAATTGACCGCAAAGTATCCTAATAACAACTATATTCTGGCGCAAAATTATCTCTACCATAATATTTATGCATTAACCTCCGAAGGAAGTGACGATAAAACTAAAGCTCAAACGATTAAACTAGGTGAAATGTTAGTCACAAGATATCCAGGGCACGTTGATGGGATCATCAAACCGACCATTATTGAAGCCATAGCCCTTCAAGCTTTAGTCACTGGTGATAATAAGCGAGCCAACTTTTATATTAATGGATCACTGAAAAGTCGTAACTCATTTCTCTCTTTAGTTTTGAGTGGGAAAATGGCAGAATTGAGAGCAAATTTTGAGTTAGCAGGCAATTTCTACAGTGAAGCGTTTTATATCCGTCCCTCAAAAATCACCTACCAATTTATTCAGAACATTGTTTTTTATACTGAACTAGATGTCGTTGCACCAACCATAACTAAAAACTTAGAAACTTATGGTTCTATTTATAATCGCACGTCATTATGTTCTCTTGCAAATATAGTAAGTAATCAAAAATGCGGTAGTAAGTAGTAATTACCGCTTAAGTAAACTGCTCATCATATAGACTTAAAAATGAAGATACGACATAACAATCGCATCTTCATGTCCATTTTCTGTTGGATAATAGTCATAACGACGAGTCACTTCATTAAACCCCTCAGCTTCATAAAGTGCAAAGGCTGCAAGATTACTTGAGCGAACTTCAAGCCAAGACGAATCAGCCTTTAAGCTCTCAACTGTCTCAATGTAGCCTTGTAAGAGCTGACGACCAAACCCGTTACCTTGTTGGCTTGGTTTTACGGCAATATTCAATAATGTTGCCTCACCAACAATACATTGCGCATAGAAATACCCCACAACGTTGCCATCAACCACAAGCACTCGGTGACAATGAAACTTGCCATTGATATCGTCTAAGTGACGATTAGACCATGGGACAAGATGTGCTTGTTTTTCAATTTCTTTTACTTGTGGTAAGTATTGCTCAGTCAGCTTTTCTAAATTAGTCATTATAAGAACAGATCTTTTTCCATAGTTGCTTTTTATCAGCAGGGTTATCATTTAACTGTTGCAGTGATGGAGATCTCAGCACTTTACAGTCACTAAATGGATGTTCAATAGGCTCCACACCACAAAACCAACACCACTCTATCTGTTGAACTGAAAGTCGATTTAATCCTGCTAATGGAACATAGAAGACATCTTCCGGTTGTAACTTCATACTTTTAATAATCCGTCCCAACAACCATGCTTGATGTCCTTCTGGTTTATTTTCTGCAATAAAAGCTACTCGACAATGCTCAGGAAGCATACCTTCACTCTCATCACTTGCTTGTCTGTCTTGATACAGTTCAGGACGACGAAGCTGCCAAATGGGAATCCCCATCTCCTGTAACAGTGCAAAGTTTCGCATAATATTCATTCCAATAAAGGGGATACAATACCCTCACGCTAAAAGCAGTTAGGTTGCTGATTATATTCACTCATCCCAATCATATAGCGCACCTATACTCATGAAACCTCACTCGCTTACCGCCAATGATCAACGCCAATTATTTTAGGTCGACACTTATTTATAGCCGTTATGCTAACAAACTTTATCACGTTATAGCCAATAATTATCATCGTAAGTAAGGTCAAAAAAAGAAGATGCTAATCTAACTTAAATAATCGAAAAATAATATTACAACGATGCAATATCAATACGCTGCTTTTTTGACTACTCTGTATAGAGTTATATTATCAAAAAGGTGAATGAAAATGGAATACAAAGCTGGAAATCTAGATTATCGTGGAAAAGTGAGTGGCGTACATACATGGCTTGTTGATGGTAAGAATTCACTGTATTGGCACCCAGATTGGCTAAGTATTGCAGAAGATCAAATGGGATTACACCCAAAGCAACCTCTTGAAGTTGGTGAGAATGAACAACCAACAGAGCATCATGCCGTGTCTGCAATTTTAAAGCACTTAAATGATAAACTTGTTGATGGGATCAATAAGATCAACAAATAATCATAACCTAATATACCAATATTCTTCATATTTGAAGCTGCTAGGTTGTTGACTGCATTCACTTGTCACCGACTAGCAACGCCAATTATTTTAGGTATATGTAATTGGGGCTCACGTAGCCCCTATGTTAATCTTATCAGCCATTCAGTATCTAGCAAATACCGGTGTTATAGAGAAAACTCTTCGCTATATTCAATGGTTCCTTGATGACAACTCAGATCGATATCTAATATATTCTTCAACATAAAATAGTCCGAAGGAATATCCCATTGAGACTGTAAGTTTTCATTGGTTGTGGTCACAAAACCAAAGCGATGATAATAAGTCGGTTCACCTAAAACGACAGCTAACGGATAACCAAATTCAGCCAACATAGTTACCCCTTCATTGATTAACGCCGCAGCCACACCTTGCTTTCGATATTCTTCTTTGACAGCAACAGGCGCTAACCCTTGCCAACCAATATCTTCACCATTGACGGTAACAGGAGTAAATAAAAGATAGCCAATTAACTCCCCTTCATCATTTGCGGCCACCATAGAGAGAGTAAATCGACTATTTTCTCTCAATTTCATCACTAATAAAGCTTCTTCATCCGTTGGAAAAGCGTTTTTTAACAGCTGATTGATCGGTAAAATATCAGCTGGTGCTTCGGTTCTGATTAACATATTGATGATTCATCTCATTATTGGATAAAGGGGTCAGTCCTTGTTGGACAAAACTGGAAAATTTATCTAATACTACCGTTAATGAGGAGGGAAAGTTATCAAATTCAATCGCACCAATTAGATTTTTAATCTCTAACCCAAGTTCAGTATCACCTTCAATACAGAGGCGACGTTGGAAAAAGAGGGTATCAGGATCTTCTTTGCGTCCGGCAATTAAGATTAAATCATTAAGTTCGGCGCTAAAAGTAACATCTGGTGCAACACACTGCTCAGCCATCACTAATTTACCCTGTTGGCTGCTAATATGCCAGACCAGATTAAGATCTCGAACCTCAACTTTAAGCCATTTACCCTCTAAGAACTCAAAATCTCCATCTTCAATCGCCTCTTTAAAGACTAACGCTAGCGATTCTAACATCACCTTTTTTTGTACAGAGAAAGGCATAAGCTGTGCAGGATGACGCAAAATCTTTGGTGCAGAACTGACTAATAAATGTTGTATTTGATGTAGCATGAATCAAGTCCCTATTATTCAAGATAAGGCATCATTTTAAAGCGAATGAGACAATCTAAAGGCTGTTTTAAATCAAAGTTTGGCTAAATATACGCCCCTAACGTTGCTATTATCGATTTTTTCTTCTTCAATGTATTTTTCATTAAATAAATACTTAAATTTATTTTAATTTCTCATCTACTGATCATCGAATCACAACACCTATGATTTGTTGTATATTATTTATTTTTCAATAAAAATATTGTAATACATCAATAAAATGACCGGCTTCAACCATTACAATTTATTACTAATTTTAATTCATATATACGCTGAATATTTGAAACTAAAGAAAATCATCAATGATTAGGTTTTAGTATTAAGAGTATACCTCGCTTAGGATGGCAACAATATGGAGCTACTTTGCCCCGCTGGTAATTTACCTGCATTAAAAACGGCAATAGATAATGGCGCAGATGCTGTTTATATTGGTTTTAAGGATGATACAAATGCTCGTCATTTCGCTGGCCTCAATTTTACGGGTCGTAAATTAGAAAAAGCCGTTGAGTATGTTCATCAAAACAATAAAAAAATTCATGTCGCTCTCAACACGTTTGCCCACCCTGATGGTTTTGATCGTTGGACAAAAGCAGTGGATAATGCCGCACAACTTGGTGTAGACGCTTTAATTGTCGCAGATATTGCGGTTTTAGAGTATGCCTCGACTCACTATCCAGAATTAGAACTCCATTTATCAGTGCAAGCATCGGCAACCAATGCAGCTGCGATTGATTTTTATAAACAAAACTTCAATATTCAGCGAGTTGTTCTTCCTCGTGTTCTCTCTATTCATCAAGTGAAGCAACTTTCTCGTCACTCCAATGTTGATCTAGAAGTCTTCGCTTTTGGTAGTCTCTGTATCATGGCTGAAGGTCGTTGCTATCTCTCGTCTTATTTAACGGGCGAATCACCTAATACAGTCGGGGCTTGCTCACCAGCTAAATACGTTCGCTGGCAGGAAACTGATAACGGTTTAGAGTCTCGTCTTAATGATGTGCTGATCGATAGTTACAGTCATGGCGAAAATGCAGGCTACCCGACACTCTGTAAAGGGCGATATGATATTGGAGATAAACGCTTCCATACATTAGAGGAGCCAACTAGCTTAAATACGCTTTCATTGCTGCCTGAACTTTTTGCCGCGAATGTCAAATCTGTCAAGATAGAAGGACGTCAGCGTAGCCCTGCTTATGTAGAGCAAGTGACAAAAACATGGCGAGCCGCGATCGACCGTTATTTAACTGATCCTGACAATTACCGTGTTGAAGAGTCATGGAATAGCACCCTAGCAAATCTTTCTGAGGGGACACAAACAACCCTTGGCGCATACCACAGAAAATGGCAATAAGGAGCCAATTATGAAATATTCCCTTGGCCCTATTCTTTATTTCTGGCCAAAAATGGATGTCGAAAACTTTTACCATCAAGCAATGAAAAGCGACACGGATATTATCTACCTTGGTGAGAGTGTCTGTTCAAAAAGGCGAGAGCTAAAAACCAAAGATTGGTTAGGGCTAGCGACTGAACTAGCTCAAAGTGGAAAGCAAGTCACCTTATCAACTATGGCGCTGTTAGAAGCTCCCAGCGAAGTTAATTTGATGAAGCGTTACATTGATAATGGTGAGTTCAGTATTGAAGCTAATGATGTCTCTGCTATCCAACTAGCCAGTGAAAAGAAAATCCCTTTTGTCGTAGGCTCAGCGGTTAACTGCTACAATGCACAAACCCTCAAACTGTTTAGCCAAAAGGGGATGATTCGTTGGTGTATGCCCGTTGAATTGTCACGAGATTGGTTAGTCAAAACCCTCAATCAATGTGATGACCTCAATATTCGAAATCAGTTTGAAGTTGAGTTATTTAGTTATGGCTATCTGCCTTTAGCTCTTTCTGCTCGTTGTTTTACAGCACGCTCAGAAAATAGAGCCAAAGATGAGTGTGAGACCTGCTGTATTGATTACCCAACTGGCATTCAAGTGGCCAGCCAAGAGGGGCAAACGGTGTTTAACCTTAATGGCATTCAAACTCAATCGGGCTACTGTTATAACTTGATTAATGATCAGCCATCAATGGCAGGTTTAGTCGATGTTATTCGCTTAAGCCCACTGGGTATAGAGACACTGGATACCCTTGCGCAATTTAAAGCAAATCAACACGCGAATAAACGCTACCCATTACAAGATCAACATCAATGTAATGGCTATTGGCATCAAATCCCAGGATTAGAGTCAGTTTAATTAAACCAACAAACTAGCTCTATCAAAAAAATGGACTAAATAAGCCGTCATCAAGCTTATTTAGTCCACGTCTTTTTTCTTTATGACTTAAGTGACTACTTGGTCTTTTTAGGTTTAACGCCTTCAGGAACCACAGTAGAGATTGGTTTTTCGGGTGCTCTTGCGGTTACACTTTCACGACTCTTATTGTAAATTAAACTCTGCAACTCTAATAACGCATAGCGATGCTCAATAAAATCATAAACATTACCTGCTAACGCCATTTTATAGAGCTTAACGGCATATTGATGATTCCCTTTCGCTTGCTCACGTTTAGCAATATAGAAATAAGCTTCTGTCAAACGCTCCGCTAACTCTCGATTACTGCTCACATCAGAGACTAAATCAGACATGATCTCTTTATCTGAACGATCTTGAGTCAAAAATTCAGTAATCAACCAATGCCAACTATCACCATAATTCGCATTATATTCTGCTTTAAGTTGCGTTAATGCCGTTTCTGGCTTTAATTTTAATTCTGAAAAATAGAGCCAAATTAAACTATAAGGATCACTCTTATCTTGTTGATAAACTGTATTCAGATCTTGAAAGGCAAGATGAGGTCGACCGCCGTAATAAAGTGCAATACCACGATTACGCTGAGCGAACTTATGCTGTTCAGGATTAAGATCAATCGCTGAATCAAAGGACTCATAAGCTAAGTCAAACTGCATACTCTGAGTATAATAGACACCAATAGCATTAAAAACATTCGACTGATCAGATTTATATTTCAGCGATTGCTCAAAGTCTAGTTTAGCAAGATCACGCAGACCAATACTGTCACGTAGCAAGCCTCGTTCATAAAAGATCGAAGCCAGAGTTTGATCATCAAACTTTTTGTCAGAGTATAGCGCTTGCTCAATCTGTGCTAATTTAATTTCTTGTTTTAGCGTCGGTTGAATAGGAACAGCTAAAAGAGGGGGACTTATTTGTTGGCTTGCACAACCAGATAACAACAATAAGCTAAAACTAATAAATATATGATTCCATCTAATCAACGCATGTCACTCCTATAAAAAATGGGGACATTTTTCAATGCCCCCATATTTATATCATATTTTTAACAAAAAGCATTATTCTGCTTTTGGTTCAGCCGCTTTAGCTACATCAGCATTTGCTTCTTTCATGCTTAGACGGATACGACCTTGGCGATCAACTTCGATAACCTTGATTTTAACTTCTTGACCAACTTTTAGGTAATCAGCCACTTTCTCTACACGCTCTTCAGCGATTTGAGAAATATGAACCAGACCTTCTTTAGGACCAAGAACGGTAACGAATGCACCGAAATCAACAACACGGGTAACTTTACCCGTATAGATACGGCCAACTTCAACTTCAGCAGTTAGCTCTTCAATACGAGCAATCGCTGCGTTTGCCGCTGTACCTTCAGTTGCTGCAATCTTGATTGTACCATCGTCTTCAATTTCGATTGTTGTGCCAGTTTCTTCAGTAAGCTGACGGATAACCGCGCCGCCTTTACCGATAACATCTTTGATCTTCTCTGGGTTGATCTTGATAGTATGGATACGTGGAGCAAACTGAGAAATCTCTTCACGGTGACCACCGATAGCTTGATCCATAACGCTAAGGATATGAACACGAGCACCTTTCGCTTGGTCTAGTGCGATCTGCATGATCTCTTTAGTGATACCTTCAATCTTGATATCCATTTGCAGAGCAGTCACACCTTCAGATGAACCTGCAACTTTAAAGTCCATGTCGCCAAGGTGATCTTCGTCACCAAGGATGTCAGAAAGAACAACAAAGTCATCGCCTTCTTTAACAAGACCCATTGCGATACCAGCAACAGAGCGTTTGATTGGAACACCAGCATCCATTAATGCTAGAGATGTACCACAAACAGACGCCATTGAAGATGAACCATTTGATTCTGTGATTTCAGAAACAACACGCACAGTGTACGGGAATTCTTCAACTGTTGGCATTACAGCAGCAATACCACGCTTAGCTAGCTTACCGTGACCAATTTCACGACGCTTAGGTGAACCTACAAAACCAGTCTCACCTACACAGTATGGAGGGAAGTTATAGTGTAGTAAGAAGTGCTCTTTACGCTCACCGGTTAGCTCGTCAATGATCTGAGCGTCACGTTGTGTGCCTAAAGTTGCTGTTACTAATGCCTGAGTTTCACCACGAGTAAATAGTGAAGAACCGTGAGTACGAGGAAGAACACCAGTACGTACGTCTAGTCCACGAACCATATCTTTCTCACGACCATCGATACGTGGGTGACCCGCAATGATGCGACCACGTACAACGTTCTTCTCTAGAGAACCCAGCATACCTTTAACTTCATTAGCGTTTAGTGTTTCATCTTCTGCTAATAACTGCTCAGTGACTTCTGATTTTAGTGCGCCAACTTGCTCGTAACGCTCCATCTTTTCAGTGATCTGGTATGCTTCTGACATACGAGCTTCAGCTAATTCAGCAACGCGTGCTTTTAGTGGTTCGTTAACTACAGGTGCAGTCCAATCCCACGCCTCAGTTCCCACTTCTTCAGCAAGTTCTTTAATCGCATTGATAACAACTTGTTGTTGGTCATGACCATAAACAACCGCCGCTAACATTTGCTCTTCGCTTAATTGGTCAGCTTCTGACTCAACCATTAATACTGCGTTATCAGTACCCGCAACAACAAGGTCTAGCTTGCTTTCTTTTAGTTCTGTAACACTTGGGTTAAGTACTAATTCTTCGTTGATGAAACCAACACGAGCAACACCGATAGGACCATTGAATGGAATACCAGAGATAGACAATGCAGCAGACGTACCGATCATAGCGACAAGATCAGGGCTAACATCAGGATTTACAGAAACAACCGTTGCAATAACTTGAACTTCGTTTTTGAATGCGTTAGGGAATAATGGACGAATTGGACGGTCAATTAGACGAGCCGTTAATGTTTCGCCTTCAGAAGGACGACCTTCACGCTTGAAGAAACCACCAGGGATTTTACCTGCAGCATAAGTACGCTCTTGGTAATTAACTGTTAGTGGGAAGAAGTCTTGACCTTCTACTGCTTGTTTTTTACCAACAACAGAAACGAATACTGAAGTATCGTCCATGCTAACCATAACAGCAGCAGTTGCTTGACGTGCGATAACGCCAGTCTCGATAGTGACAGTATGGTTACCATACTGAAAGCTTTTTACGATTGGATTCACAAATATTTCCTTTTAATAAACTTACTCACAGAGGTAAGTAAATAGATAACACTCTACTCAATCTTGGCCACAAATCGCGACTAATGATAAGAAAATAGTATTAAATTCCTATCATTAGCCGCGACCTTAAGGTCGACAGTGGTGACTGTGGTCAAATTAAATAAAGACTACGTTCACCATTATACACGAGTAATCAGTAAATATGTTCAATTGCTTTATTTTAGATAAAAAAAGGGACTCCATAGGAGTCCCTTTTCAGCAATAAAACGATATTAGCGACGTAGGCCAAGACGTTTGATTGCAACGTGGTAACGATCAAGATCTTTACCTTTTAAATAATCAAGAAGCTTACGACGGCGAGAAACCATACGTAATAGACCACGACGGCTGTGGTGATCGTGTTTGTGATCAGCGAAGTGACCTTGTAGGTGGTTGATTTGTGCAGTTAGCAAAGCAACCTGTACTTCTGGTGAACCAGTGTCATTTTCGCAAGTTGCGTATTCAGCAACGATTGCAGCTTTTTTCTCAGCGCTCAGAGACATAATCTCTCCTAATATAAGAGTAAGTTTTAAATTTGTGTCAGCCAATCTCTGATCCAGCCGACACCCAAGACGCAGGATTCTAACCGTATCCTAGCGATAACGCAAGTGGATTTTAATCTCTAAAAACCACAAGTCGACGTGGCGCGACTAAACCTTCTTTATCAATCTCACCGACACCAATAAATTGATGTTCTTCACCACGCGTCATACGAACTAAACCTGACTCTGGTACTTGTGAGATTTGAACCGGTTGACCATTTAGCACATAACCTGCTAGTACCGGAAGCATGTTCACTTCAGGTAGGTCTTGAACCGCAGAATCCATTGGTAATAACAGTGGATCAAGCAATTCTTTTGGCTGAATATCTTGCTCTTTAGCTTGCTCAAGTAACGCTTCAAGTTCATCAAGCGTCACGACTTTGTCCATTGGATAATTAGATACGCCAATACGACGAAGTGCAGTAACATGAGCGCCACAGCCTAGCATTTCACCCAGATCATCAGTAATCGTACGGATGTAAGTGCCTTTTGAGCAATGTACTTCCATCTCAATTTCATCACCAGTAAAGTTCAGTAATTCAATAGAGTAGACCGTAATCTTGCGAGACTCACGAGGGACTTCAATGCCTTCACGAGCATACTCATACAGTGGACGACCTTGATATTTCAATGCAGAGTACATTGACGGGATCTGATCGGTTTCACCACGAAACTTAGCAATACAACGCTCAAGTTGACCACGATCAACTTTAACATCACGACGACTAATGATCTCACCATCAGAATCAGAGGTATCCGTTCTTTCGCCGAGTTTAGCGACAACTTTATAACGCTTATCTGAATCTAATAGATATTGTGAAAACTTGGTAGCTTCACCAAAACAGAGAGGAAGCATACCTGTTGCTAATGGATCTAGCGCACCAGTATGTCCAGCTTTTTCAGCAAAATAGATGCGTTTTACTTTTTGCAGCGCATCATTTGAGGTGATACCAGTTGGCTTATCGAGTAGGATAATTCCATCAACTGGACGTCCTTTTCTACGACGAGCCATTATTTATCACCTTCCACGCTATCATCTTGATGACGATCTTCATCATCTTTAATCACTTGGCTTACAAGGTTTGACATACGCATACCTTCAACCAAAGATTGATCGTAGATAAAAGTAACTTCAGGAACGATACGTAGGCGCATTGCTTTACCTAGTAATGAACGAATATAACCTTCCGCTTCATTAAGCGCTTCTAAACCTTGTTCAGGTGTCTGATCACCAATGGTTAAAAAGGTTACAAATACTTTTGCATATGCGAGATCGCGTGAAACTTCTACGTCAGAAATGGTTACCATTCCAATACGAGGATCTTTAATTTCACGTTGCAGGATAACTGCTAACTCTTTTTGAACTTGCTGTGAAACACGCTGAGTTCGACTAAATTCTCTTGCCATACCAATATCTCTCTATGAAAGAATGGGGGGCTAAACGCCCCCCATGGTGTATTAAAACAACCTTGAGTAAAGGTTATTGTCGATAATTACAACGTGATCGATTAATCGATAGTACGTTTGATTTCAACAATTTCAAATACTTCGATCTGGTCACCAACGCGAACATCATTATAGTTCTTAACGCCGATACCACATTCGTAGCCACTCTTAACTTCTGCAACGTCATCTTTGAAGCGACGTAGCGACTCTAACTCACCTTCGTAAATTACAACGTTTTCACGTAGTACACGAATTGGGTTATTACGCTTAATTGTACCTTCAGTAACCATACAACCAGCGATTGCGCCAAGTTTAGGTGACTTAAATACATCACGAACTTCAGCAAGACCAATGATCTCTTGCTTAAATTCTGGCGCAAGCATACCGCTCATTGCTTGTTTAACTTCGTCAATTAACGCATAGATAACTGAGTAGTAACGTAGATCTAGGTTTTCGTTATCGATCATACGACGCGCCGTTGCATCAGCACGAACGTTGAAGCCAAGGATGATAGCGTTAGAAGCTGCTGCAAGTACTGCATCAGTTTCTGTAATACCACCAACACCAGAACCCACAATCTTAATCTTAACTTCATCAGTTGAAAGTTTAAGTAGAGAATCTGTGATTGCTTCAACAGAACCTTGAACATCACCTTTTAGTACGATGTTCAGTTCAGCGACATCACCTGCAGTCATGTTGGTGAACATGTTCTCAAGCTTCGCTTTCTGTTGACGTGCCAGTTTAACATCACGGAACTTACCTTGACGGTAAAGTGCAACTTCACGAGCTTTACGCTCATCACGTACAACCGTTGCTTCATCACCAGATTGTGGCACACCAGATAAACCTAAAATCTCAACCGGAATCGAAGGACCCGCTTCAGTAATTTCTTTACCTAGTTCATCACGCATTGCTCGAACACGACCGTACTCTAGACCACAAAGAACGATATCGCCTTTGTTTAGTGTACCTTCTTGAACAAGAACAGTTGCAACAGGACCACGACCTTTATCAAGACGAGATTCAACAACAACACCACTAGCCATACCTTCTTTAACAGCAGTCAGTTCAAGAACTTCAGCTTGTAGAAGAACCGCTTCTAGTAATGCATCAATGTTTAGACCTTCTTTTGCAGAAACGTGAACAAACATGTTCTCGCCGCCCCACTCTTCAGGAATAACATCATACTGTGCAAGTTCGTTCTTAACTTGATCAGGATTAGCCGCTTCTTTATCGATCTTGTTTACTGCAACGATAAGTGGAACGCCTGCTGCTTTAGCATGCTGTACCGCTTCTACAGTTTGTGGCATTACACCATCATCTGCTGCAACAACTAGGATTACGATATCCGTCGCTTGAGCACCACGAGCACGCATAGCGGTAAACGCGGCGTGTCCAGGAGTATCAAGGAACGTGATCATACCATTGTCAGTTTCAACGTGGTAAGCACCGATATGCTGGGTAATACCACCCGCTTCGCCGCTTGCTACGTGAGCTTTACGAATGTAATCAAGTAGAGATGTCTTACCGTGGTCAACGTGACCCATGATAGTTACAACAGGAGCACGTGGCTCTTTCTTCGCTGTATTATCACGATCAGATAGAACAGCTTCTTCTAGCTCATTCTCTTTACGTAGAACAACTTTGTGTCCCATCTCTTCAGCAACAAGCTGAGCAGTCTCTTGGTCAATCACCTGATTGATGGTTGCCATGATGCCCATCTTCATCATTGTCTTGATAACTTCAGTTGTTTTCACAGACATCTTGTTAGCAAGTTCTGCAACAACGATAGTTTCGCCAATCGCAACATCTGCTTTTGCAACGGTCGCTGTTTTATCAAAACCGTGCTGCATTGAAGTTGGCTTAGCTAACTTGCTCGTGTTATTACGATTATTTCTGCCGCGACCGTTACGATCAGCTGCTTTCTTCTTACCACCACGACGGCGACGAGGAGCTTGCTCTTCACGACGATCAGCTTCATCTTCAGCTGCGCGAGCATGTTGAGATGTTGTTGTATGGTGGTCAACTTTAGCCATAACATCAGCAGTAGTATTCTGCTCTGACCAACGCTCTTTATTATTTTCTGCCATTTTGCGTGCCTCTTCTAGCTGTCGCTGACTTTCTGTTTCGGCTTTACGCTTGGCTTCCTCTTCCTGTCGACGCTTCAGCTCTTCAGCTTCTTTTGCGGCGGCGAGCGCTTCTACCTTTTCATGTTTTTCTTTCTCAGTTGCTTCGGCTTTCTGCTGTTTCTTCAGCGCATTTTGTGCTTCTTTTTCAGCATTTGCTTTCGCATCTGATTCACGTTTAGCTTCATCCTCAGCCGCACGTTTTACTTGTTCTTCAGCATCACGTTTCGCTTTTTCCTCAGCGTCACGTTTTGCTTGTTGTTCAGCTTCTGCTTTCGCTTGCTCTGCTGCTACTTTATCTTCAGCGTCACGAGCTTGCTTTTCTGCTTCACGGACTTTTTCTTCCGCTTCACGAGCAACCGCTTCTTCACTTTGTCGTTGTTCATCTTCCAATACACTACGTTTAACGTAAGTACGTTTCTTACGAACTTCAACTTTCACGTCTTTACTTTTACCACCTGCACCCGCAACACTTAATGTACTACGAGTTTTACGTTGTAATGTTAAACGAGTTGGTGCACTTGATGTATCTTTCTCACCGTGTTCTTTCTTTAGGAAAGTTAACAATGATTTTTTTTCATCTTGTGTCACGCTATCTTCTGCAGACTTTTTCATACCTGCATCTGAAAATTGTTGTAATACACGCTCTAGTGGCGTATCAATCTCAGCGGCCAATTCTTTTACAGTGACTTTTGTCATCTAGCCCTTCCTTGTTGATTTTTATTAATCGTTAAACCAACAGATGTTACGAGCAGCCATAATTAATGCGCCAGCTTTCTCTTCCGTTAAGTCTTCGATATCCATTAGGTCATCTGTTGCTTGTTCAGCTAAGGCTTCAAGATCAGCAATACCTTTTGCAGCAAGTTTAAATGCTAAATCACGCTCTAGACCTTCAAGGCTTAGTAGGTCTTCAGCTGGCTCTAAACCATCAAATGATTCTTCTTGTGCAAGTGCTAACGTCGTCAATGCTTCTTTTGCACGAGAACGTAGCTCATTTGCTAAATCTTCGTCTAAACCATCAATCGTTAATAGCTCAGAAAGAGGAACGTAAGCAATCTCTTCTAGTGTTGTGAAGCCTTCTTCTACTAATAACGTTGCAAAATCATCTTCAATAGATAGATGTTTAACAAACGCATCAATAGAACCTTGAGCTTCTTCTTGGTGTTTCTTATGTAGCTCTTCAACGGTCATCACGTTTAGTTCCCAACCCGTTAGTTGAGAAGCTAAGCGTACATTTTGACCGCTACGACCAATGGCTTGAGCTAGGTTGTCAGCTTCTACTGCGACATCCATTGTATTGTTATCTTCATCAACAATAATTGATGCAACTTCTGCGGGTGCCATTGCGTTAATAACAAGTTGCGCTGGGTTATCATCCCAAAGTACGATATCAATACGCTCACCGCCTAGTTCACCAGAAACGGCTTGAACACGAGCGCCACGCATACCAACACAAGCACCGATTGGATCAATACGCTTATCGTTTGTCTTCACGGCAATTTTTGCACGAGAACCTGGATCACGAGCAGCCGCTTTAAGCTCAATCATCTCTTCGCCAATTTCAGGCACTTCCACTCGGAATAACTCGATTAACATCTCAGACTTAGAACGAGTCATAAACAACTGGAAACCGCGAGCTTCAGGGCGTACTGCGTACAAAAGACCACGAACTCGGTCACCTGGACGGAAGTTTTCACGAGGAAGTTGATCATCACGTTGGATAACGGCTTCTGCGTTGTTACCAAGGTCAACAATCACTGCATCACGGTTTACTTTTTTAACGATACCGGTAATTAGCTCACCTTCGTTATCAATAAACTGCTCAACAATCATCATACGTTCAGCTTCACGAACTTTTTGTACGATAACTTGCTTCGCTGTTTGAGTCGCAATACGGTCAAACTTCACTGAATCAATTTGATCTTCAACGAAACCACCTAGCTCTGCCGTTTCATCATCAAAAACCGCAGCATCTAGTGTCATTTCCAATGTTGGTTGTGTTACTTCATTCACAATAACCCAACGACGGAAGGTATCGAAATCACCGGTTTTACGGTCGATCTCTACACGGACTTCAACTTCAGATTCGTACTTTTTCTTAGTTGCTGTTGCTAATGCTATCTCTAACGCTTCAAAGATCTTCTCACGAGGAACACCTTTTTCATTAGATACCGCTTCAACAACGGCTAATATTTCTTTGTTGTTCATGATTAAATGCCTTATTAACCTTAAAACTTCGGTACTAGGTTTGCGTTAGAGATATTACTAAGCGCAAATTCTTGTAATCCACCATCCACATCAAGGGTGATTGTTTCACCTTCTACAGCAGTGATAATACCTTTCCACTTACGACGATTATCCATCGCCATCTTTAATACGATTAACACTTCACTTTCGATGAACTGTTGATAATGCTCCACTTTAAATAGTGGACGCTCAAGACCTGGAGAAGATACCTCTAAGCTATATGCTACTGTAATTGGATCTTCAACATCCATAACAGCGCTAACTTGATGACTTACTTCTGCACAACCGTCTACGGTAATGCCGTCTGGATGGTCAATATAAACACGTAACGTAGAGTGCTGACCTGCACGAATAAATTCAACGCCTACTAATTCAAAACCTAAAGCAATAACTGGAGATTCCAGCATTTCTGTAAGTTGTCTCTCTAAACCCGTCATTTATAACCCCTAAAAACAAAAAAAGGGCCTTTATTAAGCCCAGTTGGTACCCGAATGGTCAGTTTCAGATAATAAAAAACCCCAAATTGGGGCTCTATATAACTGGACCCTGATAGCTGACTGTCTTAGAGTATAACGCTAAAACAGACACTTGGTCATGACTCTAAAAAAAAGATTTAACTCTTTAAATTTAAGAGAGATAACGCAATGCAATCAAACCCAACAAGATTCATTCGATTACAAATTATTTTATTATGATTATCAATATGGCGATGCTTATTGTAAATGAGCAGCAGAGATAACAACAATAAAAATCAAATTCGCAGTCAAAAATGCGCGCGAATTATACCGCTAACGGTAGTTTTCTTCAAGAAAAAAGGAGAAATCATCGCTGATTTCTCCTTCTTAAAAGTATGGTGCCGAGAGCGGGACTTGAACCCGCACGCCTAAAAAGACTCTACCCCCTCAAGATAGCGTGTCTACCAATTCCACCACCTCGGCTTAACTCTTTAATTACTGAGGAATATCACTATTCGGTGCAGCTGGAGCTGCTGGTGTTTCCGCAGTTTTCTCAACAGACTGAGTTGTCGCCGGTTGAGTCAAATTTTCCCAACCTGATTCCACATCACCATGGTTAGTGCTTAAGTTGCCAAGCGCCAAACTAATGATAAAGAAAACGGTTGCTGATACAGCTGTCATTCGGGTTAAAAAGTTTCCAGAGCCGCCAGCGCCAAATACTGTATTTGATGCACCAGCCCCAAATGAGGCTCCCATGTCTGCGCCTTTACCTTGCTGAACCAAAACTAGGCCAATTACTGCCAGTGCGGCCAACAGGTAAATCACAAGTAGAATTTCGTACATTTGTTCCACCTATGTTCCAATTTGTTGAGCCAGCTTCATCTTAATTCGACAGGCCAGCGAGCACTCCCACGAGAGAGACCGATGCATACTAACGAAAGAATCGTTGTATCTCAAGTAGATTTGCTAAAAAAAAGCAAGATTAATGTTAACTGTACAACAAAACAGCAATATCACTCTATTTTTAAAGAATTGTCTTTTAAAAGAGAGTCTTTGCTTCCCTGCTTGCTTAAGTATTTGCATCGTTTAATTTAATCAGCACTCTATTCATTTAATTGTTCTTGAGTCGCTCGGCAAATGGCTAATGCATCCAATGTCTCTTTTGCATCATGGACTCGGATTATCTGAGCCCCTTTTAATGCCGCGATGGTTGCACAAGTTACACTGCCAATTAAGCTTTTCTGAGGTGTTGTCTCTAATAAATTATAGATCATCGACTTCCGAGACATACCAACCAATAAAGGTAAACCAAAACGATGAAACTGTTCTAATTTTGCCAATATTTGATAATTATGCGCCAAAGTTTTACCAAAGCCAAAACCAGGATCTAATAGCAGCTGACTCTTGTCGATTCCCACGGCTTGGCATGCGGTTACTCGTTCTGTTAAAAAATCAGAAACATCATCAATAATTGAGTAATAATCTGGATTATCTTGCATATTTTTTGGTGAACCTTTCATATGCATTAAACAGACAGGAACCCCCATTTCAGCAGCCACTTGTAGCGCATTAGGCTCCTGCAGTGCACGAACATCATTGATCAGATCCGCACCTGCATTCACAGCATGTCTCATCACATCAGCTTTACTGGTATCGATGGAAATCCAATGATCAAAACGTTGATTTAATGCTTCAATAATCGGAATGACACGATCTAACTCTTGCTGTAATGAGACTTCATCAGCACCTGGACGTGTTGACTCACCACCGATATCCAATAAAGAGACACCAGCCTTAACCATGGACTCTGCATGATAGAGTGCATGATCTAGCTGATTAAATTTACCACCATCAGAGAAAGAGTCAGGTGTTACATTAATAATGCCCATAACATGACTTTGCGTTAAATTTAATGATTTTTTTTTGCTGATTAAATTCACTCTGTTGCTCTCCTTATCCTTATTAAATCAATACCTTTTCATTTACTATCAACTAAAAACCACAATGACTCGGTATACATAATTATTTCGGCTGAATATTTCCTAACCAACCATAACAAAAAACCCCACTATAATAGCGGGGTTTTTATCAATCACAATTCAATGTTAAGCGATTACACGATTATGCGTCTGGCTTATCATTTGAATCTGATTTACTCTCTTCAGCTTGAGGCTCTGCTTTAGCTTCTGGTTCGGTTTTAGGTGCTTCTTGAGCTGGCTTAGCCGTGCTCTCTTCACCCCAACCTTGTGGATCTCTAATTTCAGTTTTACGTTCCATCAAATCTTCAATTTGACCAGCATCGATGGTTTCAAACTTCATTAGTGCATCTTTCATGCTATGCATGATATCCATGTTATCCATCAAGATTTGGCGTGCACGTTCATAGTTACGGTCAACCAGAATCTTAATTTCAGCATCAATCAGCTTAGCTGTGTCATCAGACATATGCATTGATTTTGATGATGAACGTCCCATGAAGACTTCACCCTCTTCTTCAGCATATAGCATTGGACCTAACTTCTCAGAGAAGCCCCACTGAGTCACCATCTTACGGGCAATTTCAGTTGCTCGTTCGATATCGTTTGATGCACCAGTAGAAACCTTATCAACACCATAGATAATCTCTTCCGCTAAACGGCCACCATAAAGGCTTGAAATCATCGACTCTAAATGCTGACGAGACATGCTAACACGATCTTGTTCTGGTAAGTACATGGTTACACCAAGGGCACGGCCACGAGGAATAATCGATACTTTATAAACAGGGTCATGTTCTGGCACTAGACGACCAACAATTGCGTGACCTGCTTCGTGGTAAGCGGTTGAAGCTTTAACTTCTTCAGACATAACCATTGATTTGCGCTCAGCACCCATCATGATCTTATCTTTTGCTAATTCAAACTCAACCATAGAAACAACACGCTTGTTACTACGTGCAGCAAATAGTGCCGCTTCATTCACAAGGTTGGCTAAATCAGCACCAGAGAAGCCCGGAGTACCACGTGCAATTAAGTCTGGAGCAACATCGTTACTCACTGGAACTTTACGCATGTGAACTTTCAGAATCTGCTCACGACCACGTACATCTGGAAGACCAACCACAACTTGACGGTCAAAACGACCCGGACGAAGTAATGC
Source organism: Vibrio sp. SS-MA-C1-2 (assembly GCF_021513135.1). Classification (NCBI taxonomy): domain Bacteria; kingdom Pseudomonadati; phylum Pseudomonadota; class Gammaproteobacteria; order Vibrionales; family Vibrionaceae; genus Vibrio; species Vibrio sp. SS-MA-C1-2. Next base: position 1,053,546 of record NZ_CP090981.1, on the reverse strand, counting down.
AGGGTCAAGTACGTCTGGACGGTTGGTTGCAGCGATAACGATAATACCTTCATTACCTTCAAAGCCATCCATCTCAACCAGCATCTGGTTCAATGTCTGCTCACGTTCATCGTGACCACCACCAACACCAGCACCACGTTGACGACCGACTGCATCGATCTCATCGATAAAGATGATACAAGGTGCAGATTTTTTCGCTTGTTCGAACATGTCACGCACACGAGATGCACCAACACCAACAAACATTTCAACGAAATCTGAACCTGAAATAGTAAAGAATGGAACCTTCGCTTCACCAGCAATCGCTTTTGCTAATAATGTCTTACCCGTACCTGGAGGACCGACAAGTAGAATACCTGTTGGGATTTTACCACCCAGCTTCTGGAAACGGCTTGGATCACGTAGATAATCAACAAGCTCTTTAACATCTTCTTTTGCTTCATCACAGCCAGCAACATCCGCAAATGTTGTCTTGATCTGCTCTTCAGACATCATGCGCGCTTTACTCTTACCAAACGACATAGCGCCTTTACCGCCACCGCCGCCTTGCATTTGACGCATGAAGAAGATCCAAACACCAATCAGTAGCAGCATTGGGAACCAAGAGATAAAGATTGATGCCAATACGCTTGGCTTCTCTGGTGGTACACCAATTACGCGAACTTTAGCGCTAATTAGATCATCAAGTAATTTAGGATCTTGAGCTACAGGCATGTAGGTAACATAACGAGTATTATCACGTTTTTGCACGTGAATCTCTCGCCCGTCAAACTTTACTTCCTGTAATTGCTGTTGACCAATCTCATTTACAAATGTTGTATAGTCAGTACGGTTTCCATTATTGTCATTTGGACCAAAGCTTTGGAAAACCGACATCAATACAACGGCTATTACTAGCCACAAAATTAAATTTTTTGCCATGTCACTCAAGGTGTTAGCCTCGCGAAAACTAAAAGATATGAATAGGGTACTACAGTTTAAAACCTGTAGCTACAATATAGACCTCACGAGAACGAGCTCGCGATGAATCTGGTTTACGGATCTTTACTACATTAAACATACTTCGAACTTCATTCAAGTATTGATCAAAGCCTTCGCCCTGAAAAACCTTTACAACAAAGCTCCCTTTTGGTGCCAAAACTTGACGACACATATCTAATGCTAGTTCAATAAGATATAAAGCTCTAGGTTGATCTATCGCTACATTTCCACTCATGTTTGGTGCCATATCAGACATTACAACATCAACCTTGTTAGGTTCAATACGTTGTAGTAGTGCATCTAACACCGCTTCTTCGCGAAAATCACCTTGTAGAAAACTAACACCTGCGATGGAGTCCATCGGCAGAATATCACAAGCGATGACTTGTCCTTCATCACCAACTGTTTTAGCTGAATATTGAGACCACCCACCAGGAGCTGCCCCCAAATCAACAACTAACATGCCTGGTTTCAGCAGCTTATCTTTTTTTGAATCTCTTCAATCTTAAAGATAGCCCGAGAACGATAGCCTTTTTTCTGAGCTTCTTGGACGTAAATATCATCAAAATGTTCTTTTAACCAACGTCCAGAGCTGGCTGAATGCTTTTTTTACTCATTTATTACCTAATAAAGCAAATATAGATGCAAACAAAAAATTAGTCATCCATGATAGATGGGGTTAGAATACTAACTTTTCAACCCTTGTTAATAAACTTAGTTAATAAACTTAGTTTAAATCTATCGAGTTATTATGAACCTTAGTACCAAACAAAAGCAGTTTTTAAAGGGCCTTGCTCACGATCTTAAGCCTGTAGTATTAATGGGTGCAAACGGTCTAACTGAAGCGGTTATCGCTGAGATCGAAATTGCCCTAAACTACCATGAACTGATTAAGATAAAAGTTGCCGCCGAAGAGCGCGAAACTAAGCACTTAATTGTTGATGCTATCATTCGTGAAACAGAAGCTGAAAAAGTTCAAGTCATCGGTAAAACATTGGTGTTATATCGCCAATCTGAAGACAAGAAAATCGAGCTGCCACGTAAATAAACTGATGCTATTTGTTATCCAACAGGTAACTTATCATATTGTTTATCATCACTATACAAAAGAAGGTCGCTTGCGACCTTCTTTCATTATAACCTAAGTTTTTAATATTTTAGCGTCTGAAATTGATTTATATCAACTATATATATTCAACCGCATCAATTTCAAACTCTTTTACACCACCAGGGGTCGTAATTGTCACTTCATCCCCTTCCATTTTGCCGATTAAACCACGTGCAATTGGAGAGTTAATTGAGATTAAGTTCTTCTTAATATCTGCTTCATCATCACCGACAATACGATAGGTCACTTCATCTTCAGTATTCACATCAACAAGTGAAACCGTTGTTCCAAAGATCACTTTTCCGTTGTTATTCATCTTAGTGACGTCAATAACCTGCATATTTGACAGTTTATATTCGATATCTCTGATTTGAGCTTCACACACACCCTGCTCTTCACGTGCTGCGTGATATTCAGCATTCTCTTTTAAATCACCTAGCTCACGTGCTTCACCAATAGCAGCAGAGATAATAGGACGTAGCTTCATTAGACGCTCAAGCTCTTCTCTTAGCTTTAGCTCGCCCTTCACAGTCATTGGGATGCGTTCCATAATTTTTTAACCTCAAAGCTTAACTGGCTCTATAAATAAGCCAATTTAGAAAAAAAGAATACCGACCTACTTTCAGTAAGTTGGCTAATTTATCTATTTATTACTAATAAATTCGATGATTGATAGTTATTCTAAACAAAGTTGACATTAAGATCACCTCCAATTCAGAATAAAAATTATATCTCTATTTTATAATCTTACAGGAGGCAATGGTTAAAAAAGCCCTCTACGACCACCGTTGCATAATATGACGTCAAAGAGCAAAGGTATATAAAGGTAGGATAACCAATTCAATGAGGCAACTCTAAACAATGCCCTCCTCTATATTTGGATCAATTAGGTTGTTTATTATTAGTCACTCCAACGATTTTAGCGATAAAAAGTGGAACTAGAGATAGAGATAAAAATAGGGATAATAATAAGAATAGAGATAATACCAAGATCGAAAAAGCCACCGCATAGTGCAGTGGCTCAAAAGTATAAGGTGCTTAAATTTACACTTTTAAATCTAGAAACATCTTAGAATGTGAAGTAAACACCCATGATACCAAATTGTTGAGTGGTATCTTCTTGATCAATATCGTAGTCGTAATTTGCTTGAGAGTATTCAACAAATGCCGTTAGGTTGTTAGTGATTTGGTAATCCGTACCGACAGTAAAGAAGCTCAAATCAGTATCACCTTGAGATAGCTCGTTACCCTCGGTATCAACAGCATCAGCCGATGCTAAACCGCCAGAGAAGTAAACGCGAGCATTTTGAATTTGGTAGGCAGCTGATAGACCGACTTGATTACCTTCGGCATTATCAGCATTAGCCGATTCACCATTAGCAAAACCATAACCTTCAAATGCGACATAGTTTACTTTCGCAGAGAAGTTACCAATCGCATAACCGACAGCAACACCGGTGTTATAGTAATCAACATCAGCAACCTTTTGACCACCTTGGTATGTTGCACCTACTGTAAACCCTGCAATATCATATTCGGCAGAGATACCATAGCTCTGGTCAACATCAGTATCTTGGTTAAAATAAGTATCAGCAACAACGGTTACACCAGCTACTTTACCTTTAACACCGATAGCGTGACCACGAGACTCAACAGAAGCTGCGTTATAGTCATCCATGAAACCTAAACCTTCATTGGTGTTATCGATAGTAATTGCATCTAAAGAGTCACCCACATCACCAATCTCACCAGCCGCAGCAACCCAGTTGTCACCCATTGATAAAGCTACATAAACATCATCAGCTTTCATGCTGTTACCTTTATCTTCACTTAGGTCTGCGTTAGATAAGTTGTACTTAGAGAATGGGTTCGAATAACCAGAATCTGATTCAATTTCGAAAGAACCTTTTAAGCCAAAAGTATCATTGATCTTGTGGTTGATATCCATCTGGATTTTTGCCCACATATCAACATCAGCATCTAAGTCATCTTTTGCACCAGCTTCTGCACCATCGATACTAGACTTACTCATTGTTGCATCAATTTCACCTTTAAGGCCAACTGATGTTGTATCGTTTTGGTAGATGTTTGCTGCCATTGCGTTTGAAGCTGTTGCTGCGACTAAAAGTGCTAAAAGTGTTCTTTTCATCTTAAAATCCTATGACTACTATTTATGTAATTATTTATAATTTTTATCTATGCAACCTTGTAAAAAGTCGCTAGTTATAGGTATCGACTTGTTATTATTATTATCGATAACTAATATTCCGTTTCCTTGTTGAGATGAAATATGCATGGATTCAAAACTAAAAACACAAAAGTTCCGTAAAAGATCGTGAAAAAATGTTTTTTTATATAAAAAATAACTAAAAAGGTGACCTGAATCCCAACTTTTGATTGACTTCGGCGCTATTCAGGTGTCGGTCAAGTAAAGAAATCAGAAAAAATACGCATCACTTCATCGATAAATGTTAGTTTTTAACTCAGAATTACGTCATTCTCATTTCTAAGCAAACCAAGAAAGAGTAAGGTAAACTATACTTTCGCTTCTTTTTCTGGATGGATTATCAATATGCAAACCTTTGCGAAGACTTTTTTTATCTTTTTAATCACGCTTTTTTCGGTAGTGAGTTATAGTTCAGCATCATCGAGAATCGATAATAGTCGATTAAATGAACTTGCAACGCGTCTTCCAGAAGGTAGTGATTTCGCCCTTATTGTGATGCCATTAACTCAACAAGTTGAAAAAAAACTATTGATGATCTCTACACAAGCCAACGTCAAAAGCTACTACCACCAGCCAGTACCCAAAAACTGCTGACGGCACTAGCAGCCAAACTCTATTTAGGGGAACAATTTCAATTCCAAACCTCACTGATTCCATTAGCTAACGATGATCTACAGCTACGTTTTAGTGGTGACCCGACGTTGACAAGCAAAGATATCCGAAAACTGTTTTCACAATATAAAGCTCAATATGGCAATGAAATTTTAGGGGATATTTGGTTAGATAACTCAGCATTTAGTGGTTATCAAAAAGCCAGTGGTTGGCCGTGGGATATTACTGGGGTTTGCTACAGTGCACCAAGCGCTGCAATTAGCCTTGACCATAACTGTGTTCAAGGAGCTATTTACAGTGATAATGCAGTTGGAAAGTTAACTCGAGTACATGTACCAGACTTTCAACCGATTACGGTAACCAGCACAGCGAAGATTACGGCCAAACAAGAAAATACACCTCAATCCCCCCAACCTGAATGCCAATTAGAACTCACTCCTTCCCCTGATAATCACTACTTAATTTCAGGCTGTTTACAACAACGAAAAAAACCGCTGCCTTTAAAATTTGCCATTCAAAATACAGAAAAATATAGCCAGTTTGTGATAAGTCGTGAACTAAAATCACTCAATATCCAATGGCGTGGTCATTTCAAATTAGGTCAGCCACATAGTGAATCAATAAACCAAGCAATCACTCACCACTCAGCACCGTTACCTGAGTTACTTTCTGTGATGCTAAAAAAGTCAGACAACCTTTATGCCGACAATATAACGAAAACTATCGGTGCGAGGTTTTATCAACAAGCAGGCACATTTAGTAATGGTATTGCTGCAATCAAAGCCATTTTACAACAACATCATATTGACCTAAGTAATGCGGTAATCGCTGATGGTTCAGGGCTTTCACGAAATAATCGCTTAACCGCCCAACAACTCAGTGACGTAATGAGCTATATCTATCACCATGACCAACAACTCAAACTGATCGATTTATTACCAGTTTCAGGAGTGAGCGGAACGTTAAAATATAGAAAGTCTATTAACCAAGCGCCATTTAAAGGTCAAATTCAAGGAAAGAGTGGCACTATCTACGGTAGCCATAACTTAGTCAGTATTGTTACGTCAAAAAATGGAGAAAAATACTTAGTGGTACAATTGGTGAGTAATTACTTCCCTTCTCAACCCGAAGAGCCAAGAAATTGGCAGTTAATTAATTTTGAGCAAAGCCTTTACCGCTCTCTAATTAATCATTAAATACAGACAGAAGAAGTAAACAGAAAAAAAGCCCCTTTAACTATCGCAAGTTAAAGGGGCTTTTTTGTGGCTTAAATTAAGAGCTGATTAAATCAGATTCAAACAGCGCTCATTAAGCATTGCCAAAGAAAGAGGCTTTATTTATTTGCTTCAATCTGAGCATGTAACTCTTGAACCGAAGTCACATTCGCACGTGCATCAGCGGTATGACCCATACAAGTAGCAAATGCTGCATTCAATGTCGTTGTATAGTTAACTTTTTCAGCAAGTGCGCCACGACGTAATACTTTTGAATCCTCAATCGCTTGACGACCCGCAGCAGTGTTGACGATATAGGTGTACTCATTATTCTTAATACGGTCAAGAATATGAGGGCGGCCTTCATGCACCTTGTTAACTAAACGTGGGTTGATACCTGCTTCACCAAGAACAATCGCGGTACCGTGTGTTGCATCTAACTGATAACCTAACTCAATTAACTTAGATGCGACATCAACTGCACGCTGCTTATCACCTTCACGCACAGAAAGCAGTGCGCGCCCCCTTCAGGATAAACATTGCCACAACCTAGCTCTGCTTTAGAGTAAGCTTCAGCAAACGTTGCACCAACCCCCATCACTTCACCTGTTGAGCGCATTTCTGGCCCTAACAATGGATCAACACCTGGGAATTTATTGAATGGTAACACCACTTCTTTTACTGAGTAATAAGGAGGAATAATCTCTTTAGTGAACCCTTGAGACTCTAAAGATTGTCCCGCCATGACGCGAGCTGCAATTTTCGCTAGTGGTGCGCCTGTTGCTTTTGATACAAATGGAACAGTACGCGCAGCACGTGGGTTAACTTCGATAAGATAAACTTCATTATCTTTAACTGCGAACTGGGTATTCATTAGTCCACGTACACCCAATTCAAATGCTAGTTTTTCAACTTGTTGACGCATTTTGTCTTGGATTTCTTGGCTCAATGTATAAGCTGGCAGTGAACATGCTGAGTCACCTGAGTGAACACCCGCTTGCTCGATATGCTCCATGATACCGCCGATAACCACGCGCTCTCCATCACAGATAGCATCGACATCAACTTCAACGGCATCATCTAGGAAGCTATCAAGAAGAACCGGTGATTCATTCGATACACTAACCGCTTCATTAAAGTAGCGACGTAGATCTTGCTCATCATAAACAATCTCCATCGCACGACCACCTAAGACATAAGATGGACGAACAACCAGAGGAAAGCCAATTTCACGTGACTTCTCAATCGCTTGCTCCATTGTTGTTACGGTTGCATTTTCTGGCTGTAATAAACCTAAACGGTCAACTGCGACTTGGAAACGCTCGCGATCTTCTGCTCGGTCGATAGCATCCGGACTTGTACCAATAATTGGAACACCAGCGGCTTCAAGTGCACGTGCCAATTTCAATGGCGTTTGACCACCGTATTGAACAATGACCCCTTTTGGTTTTTCAACACGAGCAATTGCCAATACATCTTCTAATGTTACAGGTTCAAAGTAGAGGCGATCTGACGTGTCATAATCGGTAGAAACAGTTTCAGGGTTACAGTTAACCATGATCGTTTCGTAACCATCTTCACGTAGAGCCAATGATGCATGAACACAGCAGTAATCAAATTCGATACCTTGACCAATTCGGTTAGGACCGCCGCCCAGAACCATGATCTTATCTTTATCGGTTGGGTTTGCTTCACACTCATCATCATACGATGAGTACATGTAAGCGGTATCTGAAGAGAATTCAGCAGCACAAGTATCAACGCGCTTATAGACTGGATGAATATCATGCTGGTCACGAAGACGACGAATTTCACTTTCAGCCACGCCAAGTAGCGCAGAAAGACGACTATCTGCAAAACCTTTACGTTTCATCATGTGAAGAACATCTTTGGTTAAGCTAGCAAAACCGCCCGCTTTAACTTGTTCTTCTAGACGTACAATCTCTTCAATCTGAACCAAGAACCAACGATCAATTTGAGTAAGATTAAAGATGCCATCCACTGACATACCTGCACGGAAAGCATCAGCGATATACCAAATACGTTCAGCACCCGCCTCTTTTAACTCATGACGAATGGTTGTTAATGCATCAGGAGCATCTAGATCGACCATTTCATCAAAGCCAGATACGCCAATTTCTAATCCGCGAAGTGCTTTATGTAAAGACTCTTGTTGGTTACGACCAATTGCCATTACTTCACCAACAGACTTCATTTGAGTTGTTAGTCGATCATTGGCACCGGCAAATTTCTCGAAGTTGAAGCGAGGGATCTTAGTGACAACATAATCGATAGTCGGCTCAAATGATGCTGGAGTTGCACCGCCAGTAATATCGTTCTGAAGTTCATCAAGGGTATAGCCAATCGCTAATTTCGCAGCGATTTTTGCAATTGGGAAGCCCGTTGCTTTAGAAGCAAGTGCAGAAGAACGTGAAACACGTGGATTCATCTCGATGATAACCATACGGCCATCTTCAGGATTAATACCAAACTGAACGTTAGAGCCACCCGTTTCAACACCGATTTCACGAAGTACCGCTAAAGATGCATTACGCATTAGCTGGTACTCTTTATCCGTTAATGTCTGAGCGGGTGCAACGGTAATGGAGTCACCGGTGTGGATTCCCATTGGGTCGAAGTTTTCAATGGCACAAACGATAATACAGTTATCTGCCTTATCTCGAACCACTTCCATCTCGTACTCTTTCCAACCGATAAGCGATTCATCAATCAGAAGCTCATTGGTTGGTGAAAGGTCAAGACCACGACGACAGATCTCTTCAAACTCTTCTTTATTATAAGCAATGCCGCCGCCTGTGCCGCCCATCGTAAATGAAGGACGAATAATACAAGGGAAGCCAACCATATCAAGAACGCCATAAGCTTGTTCCATGGTTTTTGCTGTATCGGCACGAGGACACTCAAGACCGATAGATTTCATTGCTTTATCGAAACGAGAACGATCTTCTGCTTTGTCGATTGCATCAGCGGTTGCACCGATCATTTCAACATTAAATTCAGCTAATACACCGTGCTTTTCAAGCTCAAGAGCACAGTTTAGTGCCGTCTGGCCACCCATAGTTGGAAGCACGGCATCTGGACGCTCTTTAGCGATAATATTGCGAACAACTTCCCACTCAATTGGTTCGATATAAGTCGCATCGGCCATATCAGGATCAGTCATAATCGTTGCAGGGTTAGAGTTAACAAGAATAACTCGGTAACCTTCTTCTCTTAATGCTTTACATGCTTGAGCACCAGAGTAATCAAACTCACACGCTTGACCGATAACAATTGGTCCTGCACCAAGGATTAGTATGCTTTTAATATCATTACGTTTAGGCATTTTTCAATTCTCTTTATTAGGCTTTAGCAGCTTTAATTAAATCAATAAAGTGGTCAAAAAGTGGCGCAGCATCATGCGGGCCTGGGCTTGCTTCTGGGTGACCTTGGAAACTAAATGCAGGCTTATCCGTACGGTGGATGCCTTGCAGTGTTCCATCAAACAATGATTTATGCGTCGCACGTAATGTTTCTGGAAGTGTTGCTTCATCCGCAGCAAAACCGTGGTTTTGGCTGGTGATCATCACAACATTTCGATCTAAATCTTTAACTGGGTGGTTGGCACCGTGATGGCCAAACTTCATCTTCACTGTTTTAGCGCCGCTTGCTAGGGCTAAAATTTGGTGACCTAAACAGATACCAAAGATAGGAAGATCTTTTTCTAAGAATACTTTTGTTGCTTCGATAGCGTAGTCACATGGTTCTGGATCACCAGGGCCATTTGATAAGAAAACACCATCAGGATTCATTGCTAATACTTCTTCTGCTGAAGTTTGAGCAGGAACCACAGTTAACCGACAACCGCGATCCACTAACATTCTTAAAATGTTACGTTTTGCACCAAAGTCATAAGCAACAACATGAAATGGCAATTCAGAATCAGGCTTCGCTTCAGGTAAGCCACCCGTTAATGTCCATGAACCTTGTTTCCACTGATACGCTTCTTTAGTGCTCACTTCTTTCGCTAAATCCATTCCTTTTAAACCCGGAAAAGCTTTGGCTTTTGCTAGTGCTAATTCTGAATCTAAATTATCACCTGCAAGAATACAGCCGCTTAATGCCCCTTTCTCACGCAATAAACGTGTTAATTTACGGGTATCAATATCAGCGATGCCAACAACATTTGAGGATTTAAGATAATCAGAGAGAGATTTTTCAGAGCGGAAATTACTAGCGATTAAAGGAAGGTCACGAATAATGAGGCCTTGAGCGTGGACAGATGAGGATTCACAGTCTTCGCTATTTGTTCCAGTATTGCCAATGTGGGGATAAGTGAGAGTCACGATTTGTTGAGAGTAGGAAGGATCAGTAAGAATTTCTTGATACCCTGTCATCGAGGTATTAAAAACAACTTCACCAATTGCCGCGCCATCAGCTCCGATGGATATACCTTTAAACACTGTCCCATCTTCTAGGACTAAAAGTGCTGAGTTAGTCAAAACAACCTCCAGTTGCATTAATCTTGCACATTCACTGAATAAATAACACTTATCCATTCTTATCGTTATGTCTTGCCATTTTTATCAAATTTTGACAAATTGCGCGAATTCTAGAGATCTTAGCTTTCTTTGTCAACAAGTGATAAAAGTTATTTTGCAATTAACTCCACCTTACAAGCCAAAAGAAATGAAAGCAATAAAAACAACACAAAAACAGATGAATACTTACAATATGAAATTAAAGTGATATTAAATAGAAAAAAACAAGAATGGAAATGAGATAAAAAACAAAACAAGGTAAAAAAGAAGGGACAAACGAAAGATAACAACCAATTTTACTTATTACAACTGGAAATTAGAACAAAAGGCTAAAAATAAGCAATAAACTAAAGTGAAAAAATCGGAACAAATCTTCACTAAATATTATATCACATCAATATAACATAATTAAAACACAACCAAAAATGCATACTTATGCATTTCTGGCTATTTTTTAATTTAGCCGTTTAAAGCAGAGTTAAAGTTGCTCTAAACCTAAAACATCCGTCATGTTATAAAGGCCTTTTGGTTGTGCTTGTAACCAAATAGCCGCTTTAACTGCACCATTTGCAAACGTCATTCGACTTGAAGCTTTATGAGAGATTTCAACTCGCTCACCAATATCAGCAAAAATAGCAGTATGCTCTCCGACAATATCACCCGCACGAATAGTAGCAAATCCGATCTCTTCTTGTTTACGTTCACCGGTAATACCTTGGCGAGCTGTAACCGCAACATCATTCAGATTTTTTCCCATCGCGCCAGCAATCGCTTCGCCCATTCCTAATGCAGTGCCAGAAGGTGCATCAACTTTATGACGGTGATGAGCCTCAACGATTTCTATATCACTATAATCACCCATAATTTTCGCGGCTTTTTCTAGTAACTTAAAAACGAGATTAACACCGACACTATAATTTGGAGCGAGCACGACTGGCGTCGTTAAAGCAAACTCTTCAATCTGCTTTTTCTCTTCATCACTAAAGCCTGTCGTTCCAATTACGACCATTTTTTGCTCTGCTGATGCTAAAGCAAGGTGAGTTAACGTCGTTTGTGGAGTTGTAAAATCAATAATAAGGTCAAATTGCTCACTCACAGAGGCTAAATCATCAACAATAGAGACATCTAAACAACCAACTCCAGCGAGTTCACCAGCATCTGCACCTATTAAAGTTGAACCTGGACGTTCACTTGCTGCTGCAACATAAGCACCTTCACTGTTTGTTACTGCTTCAATTAAATTACGTCCCATGCGACCAGCTGCGCCCGCAATTGCTATTCTTATCATTTCAATCTCCATAATATGATTACTTGTTCTCCTAGCTTTACTCTAACAACCTGAATCAAAAAATCTATACTAAATTACCCAATAACCAAAACTTTACCACTTAAGGTTGCTATATACCCAAAGTAATTGGCGTTGCTAGTAGGCGGCAAGTGAATGAGGCCCCATGAGTATAGGTTTTCTATATGATTCGGGCGAATGAATACAGCCAACAACCTAGCAACTTCAAGTAAGAAGGGTATAGAAGTCATATAAAAAAAGCCTCTGATCGATAATAGACAATCAGAGGCTCTCTTTAATATTCAATTTATCTTTGGTAGCTTAGTTAGCAAGCTCTCTTCGGAAGTTAAAGCTGCTTAACTTGCAATTCCTTTGGTACTTCGAAGAACATATTCTCTTCTCGTCCGGTTAGCTCTTCAACTTCACCACCAACCTGTTCTTTTATTCCGGCAATAATTTGATTCACTAACTCTTCAGGAGCAGATGCGCCAGCTGTCACACCAATGGTTTTACAACCCGAAAACCAACTTGCTTTTAAGTCGGTTGCACAATCGATAAGGTAACTAGACGTCCCTAACTTTTCTGCTAACTCTTTTAAGCGTGTGGAGTTTGATGAATTTTTCGATCCAACAACGACTAAGCAATCGCACTTTTCAGCCATTTCACGTACTGCATCTTGACGATTTTGCGTTGCATAGCAGATATCATCTTTACGTGGCCCTTGAATCGTTGGAAATACTCGACGTAACTCAGTAATAACATCAGCAGTTTCATCAACAGATAAGGTTGTTTGACTTACATAATGCAAATTATCCACTGATTTTACGGTATCAATAAGTTTGATGACATCGTCTGGCTTCTCGACTAAATACATTCCACCGACATCACTTTGATACTGTCCCATCGTACCTTCAACTTCTGGGTGTCCAGCATGACCAATTAAGATCACTTCTCCGCCTTTACGACTTGCGCGGGCAACTTCCATATGAACTTTAGTCACCAAAGGACAAGTTGCATCAAAAACCGTTAATTGACGAGCCTTCGCTTCTGCTCGAACTGCTTGAGAAACACCGTGGGCTGAAAAAATCACAATATTATCATCCGGCACTTCTGAGAGTTCTTCAACGAAAACAGCCCCTCTTTCTTTTAAGCCATCAACAACAAAACGATTATGTACAACTTCATGACGAACATAAATAGGAGGCTGATACATATCTAGCGCACGCTCGACAATACTGATTGCTCTATCTACGCCAGCACAAAAGCCGCGAGGGTTAGCGAGAACTATTTTCATGGGGGTTACTCTCTCTATTTATTATCTAATCACAAAAATATTTATTAACATTAATTTATACCCCAAATAATTGAAATTGCTAGTAGGCAATAAATCAATGAGATCCCATGAGTATAGGTGTTCTATATGATTGAGGCAAACGAACATAACCTTTACTTTATTCATCTCGGGGCCTAGCAATTTCAAGTTGGAGGGGAATAACAAGCTTATCTATATAATAAAAAAAACGCTACTCGTTATAACGAATAGCGCCTTAATATCTTACTACAATCTAGAGATAGATCCAGCATCTCTCAGGTCGTGATTATTTCTTATCCTTACTCGGAGAAATAAAACCTTCAAGAATTAATAATGCTGCGCCAATACAAATTGCCATATCGGCAATATTGAACGCAGGCCAATGATAACTTCCAGCATAAAAATCCAGAAAATCGATCACAAAGCCATGCACGGTTCGATCATAAAGATTGCCAATTGCTCCACCAATCACTAATGCATAAGCGATATTCGGTAGTTTATCGGTTGCAGGCGTTTTTCTCATCCACCAAAGCAGAAGTACGCAGACTGCCACCGCGATCCCAGTAAAGAACCAACGTTGCCAGCCACCAGCATCACTTAAAAAGCTAAACGCAGCACCGTAATTATGAACATAGGTCAGATTGAAAAAAGGCAGTACCTCAATTCGATTATTCCAACCATAGGTCATGGTATCGAGTACAATCAGTTTGCTGACAAAATCGAGAACAAACGCCAGAATCGCCAGCCAAAGCCAGCGTATTCCAGATTTTTTGATAGAAAGTTGGCTACTGCTCATTAAGCAAATTGGCGAACTTCGCCTTCACCGTCAATGTTACTAGCACAGCGACCACAAATCTCTTCATGCCCAGCAATAGTGCCTACATCAGCAACATGGTGCCAACAACGCTCACACTTCTCAGCTTCAGAAGCAGAGATTGATAACCATAATCCTTCAACTTCAGTTGCTTGACTATTTTCTGGTTGAGCATCAACAGCCACAACGTTTGCTTTTGATGTTAATAATACAAAGCGTAGTTCATCATCAAGTAGTGCCAGTTTTTCTGCTAGCTCTTTCGTTGCATACAGAGTCACTTCAGCTTGTAGTGCTCCACCGATCTCTTTGTTACTACGCGCACTTTCTAATGCTTTATTAACAACACCACGAACCGTTTGAACCTGCTGCCAGAATTCATTGTTCATCGCTTCGTCATTATCTAGACCAAATAGACCTTGATACCACTCGCCCGTAAAGACGAATTCGCCACGTTCACCCGGCATTTCATTCCAGACTTCATCTGCTGTGAATGAAAGAACAGGTGCCATCCAACGAACCATCGCTTCAACAATGTAGTAAAGCGCTGACTGACAACTACGGTGAGCAAGGCTACCTTTCTTCGCCGTATATTGACGATCTTTAATGACATCTAAATAGAAAGAACCCATTTCAATTGAACAGAATTGCATTAACTTCTGAGAAACTTGTAAAAAATTATACTCTTCGTAAGCAGTTACAATATCTTGTTGCAATGCTTCTGCACGACCTACAGCCCAACGATCAAGCACAACCATCTCTTCTGGCGCAACAAGATCAGTCTCTGGATTGAAGCCATTCAGGTTAGCTAATAAGAAACGTGCCGTGTTACGAATACGGCGGTATGAATCGGCACTACGTTTTAAGATCTCATCCGAAACGGTCATTTCACTCGTATAATCGGTAGAAGCAACCCATAAGCGTAGAATATCGCCACCTAGCTTGTTCATCACTTCTTTAGGTGCAATAACATTACCTAAAGATTTAGACATCTTACGACCATTGCCATCTACGGTAAAACCATGAGTCAATACTTGGTTATAAGGTGCTTTATTATTAATCGCAACCGAAGTTAACAATGAAGATTGGAACCAACCACGGTGTTGATCCGATCCTTCGAGGTAAAGGTCAGGTGCATGACCATTAAACTCTTTACGTTGGCCAACCACTGAGTAGTGAGTAGAACCTGAATCAAACCACACATCTAAAGTATCTAATACTTTTTCGTAGCTATCAGCTTCATCACCTAATGCATCTGCAAGATCAAGATCCCACCATGCTTGAATGCCTTTTTCTTCAACACGTTGAGCCACTAATTCAAAGAGCTCTTCAGTGCGAGGATGCAGTTCTTGTGTCTCTTTATGAACAAACAGAGTGATTGGCACACCCCATGTTCTTTGACGAGAGATACACCAATCAGGACGACCATCAACCATCCCTTCGATACGGTTTTGACCCCACTCAGGGATCCATTGTACACGCTTAATTTCATCTAATGCTTTGCTACGTAAGCCCGCTTTCTCCATAGAGATAAACCACTGTGGCGTTGCGCGGAAGATAATTGGCGTCTTATGTCTCCAGCAGTGTGGATAACTGTGCTCATACTCAGCATAATGAAGCAGTGCATCATGCTCTTTTAACACTTCAACCACTAATGGATTGGCTTTAAATACGTGTTGACCTGCAAATAGTTCAGTATCAGGTAAGAATACACCGTTACTGCCTACTGGGTTTGCAATTTCTAAACCGTACTGTTGACCAACCACGAAATCTTCTTGACCATGGCCAGGGGCTGTATGTACACAACCTGTACCTGATTCAGTCGTTACGTGCTCACCTAAAATCACTGGTACGTCGAATGCGTAGAATGGGTGATTAAAGCGCAATAGTTCTAAATCACTGCCTTTACAGAAACCTAATGAACGGTAGTTTTCAATACCTGCACGCGCCATCACTTGAGATGCTAATTCATTCGCAAGAATTAAACGAGATGGTTTATCACCTTCAACCTGAATTAACACATATTCAAGGTCAGCAGCAACGGCAACCGCACGGTTAGCTGGAAGAGTCCATGGTGTTGTTGTCCAGATAACAATTGAGATATCACCTTCACCTTCAGTAGAGCCAAATTTAGCAGCAACATCTTCAGGATTCACTGCGCTAAATTTAACGTCAATTGATGGCGATTTTTTGTCGTAATATTCAACTTCTGCTTCTGCTAGTGCCGAACCACAATCCGTACACCAGTGAACAGGCTTGAAACCTTTATGTAGGTGATCATTCTTAGCAATGTTACCTAGGGCGCGAATAATATTTGCTTCGGTGTTAAAGTCCATTGTTAGGTATGGGTTTCCCCAGTCACCTAATACACCTAGACGCTTGAAACTCTCTTTCTGACCTTCAACTTGCTTTGCTGCGTACTCACGACACTTTTGACGGAACTCAGCGGCTGTCACTTTATGACCAGGCTTACCAACTTTCTTTTCCACCATTAATTCGATTGGTAGACCATGACAGTCCCAACCTGGAATATAAGGTGCATCGAAACCCGATAACGTTTTAGACTTAATAATAATGTCTTTTAAAATTTTATTAACTGAGTGACCAATATGAATATCACCGTTTGCATAAGGAGGGCCATCATGCAAAATAAATGATTTTTGACCTTTTTTCGCATTACGGATTGCACCGTAAAGATCTTGATCGTACCAGCGTTTAAGCATTTCTGGCTCACGCTTGGCTAAGTTGCCTCGCATTGGAAATTTAGTTTCCGGGAGGTTTAAGCTATCTTTATAGTCACTCATTGTTAATTCCGTTCCAAGACGTCTTAGACATTAATAAAATTTAGTGGGAGGAGAGCCAATCTCTAGCTTCCTGTGCATCTTTGACAATTTGATCTTTGAGATCATCGAAAGATGCAAACTTGATTTCGTCACGCAGTTTATAACGCAACTGGACTTCAATTTGTCGACCATAAAGATCTTCATTGAAATCAAAAATATGTACTTCTAACTGTTGGCGTAGACCATTGACGGTAGGTCGACTGCCAATATTGGCGACACCATTAAGAGGCTTGTCACCTAAACCAAGGATATTCACAGCAAATACGCCAGATACTGGAGAAACTCTGCGTTTTAATGGGATATTTGCTGTAGGAAATCCAATGGTTCGCCCAAGCTTTCGTCCATGAGCAATACGACCACTGATACTATAAGTTCGGTCAAGCATCTGTTCAGCTGTCGATAGATCACTATTCGCTAACGCATGACGAATTGCCGTACTGCTAATTCGTTTATCTAATAAACGGAAGCTTTGAGTACTTGCCACCTCAAATCCAAACTGTTCTCCAGCTTGTTTGAGAGTAGAGAAATTACCCGCTCGTTGACGACCAAACTGAAAATCATCACCAACAACTAGAAATTTAACACCCAACCGTTCAACCAACAAGTGTTGAATAAAATCATTTGGTGCCATTTCTGCAAAGTGAGCATTAAAATTGATACAAAGTAAACGTTCAACCCCTAACTTCTCTAACTGAACACATTTATCTCGTAGTCGTGTCAGCCTTGCAGGTGCGCTATTGCCAGCAAAAAACTCACGGGGTTGTGGCTCAAAGATCATCACAACAGCGGGCAAGTTAAGCTCTTTCGCTTTTGCTAAGACTTTTTTTAGTACCTCTTGATGACCTAAATGTACGCCATCAAAATTACCAATTGTCAGTACACAACCTTGATGATAAGGCTGTATGTTGTGAATTCCTCTAATGAGTTCCATAACCCTGCTTGCTGTCAATAATAACCAAACTAACGGATTATATACTTAAATCCTATTAAGTTGCGAGTATCAAGACCATTTGATCTTGTTTTGAGATTAAATATTACTAAAAATAGCGCTTCTATCACAACTAAGCGATTGATTTAAGATGCTTAGTGCGAACACCTAATAATAGAGCGACAAAAATATAACTGATCGCCCCTGCACCAATTAAACCAAAGAGATGCAATGTTCGCTCAAGAAGTGTCCATTCTTGCCAAGCTAAGATGTCAGGCATTAAATAACCAAGTAAACACGCCATTGAAATCCCAGCAATCACCAGACGCAATACAAACAACAAAGTGGTCTTTGATACTTGATAAACATTCGCTAAGTGTAATCCTCGGTACAATAATCCAGCATTGACTAATGCCGAAAGTGACGTGGCCATCGCTAAACCAACATAACCATAAAACCATGCGAAAATAGCGTTAAAAAACATATTAGTGACCATCGCTATAATTCCATATTTTACTGGCGTCTTGGTGTCTTGGCGTGCGTAATAACCAGGGGCTAATACTTTAATCAGCATGAAACTCAATAGACCCGACGCATAAGCAAACAAAGATAACGACGCCGCATTAACATCATGCAAGCCAAACTCACCACGCATAAAAAGAACAATTAACATCGGTTTAGCTAAGATAATTAAACCAATCATTGCTGGAATACCGAGCAACATAATCATTCTTACTCCCCAATCCATGGTTTCTGCAAATTGATTGCCGATCTTCTCTACATGCTTTTTAGAGAGTGTAGGCAAAATTACCGTTGCAATCGCAATACCAAATAAACCCAGAGGAAATTCCAATAAGCGATCAGAATAATAGAGCCAACTGATTGAACCTGTCGCAAGAAAGCTGGCAATAAACGTATCAAACAGTAAGTTAATTTGACTAACAGATACCCCAAATAGTGCAGGGATCATTAATTTTCTGATTTTTACGACACCAGGGTCACTCCATCCCCATTTAGGGCGAACTAGCATACCTTCTCGTTTTAAAAACGGAATTTGAAATAGAAACTGAACTAAACCACCAGCAAAAACACCAATCGCTAATCCAACTTCAGGCTCAGCTAAATACGGAGAGATAAAAATCGCCGCAATTATCGTGGTGATATTGAGAAAAACAGGGGTAAACGAAGAGACCGCAAATTTACCTAAGGTATTTAAGATCGAACCAGAAAGTGCAACAAAAGTGATAAACCAAAGGTACGGGAAGGTGATCTTCAACATAAATGCCGCTAATTCAAATTTTGCACCATCTGGGCCACCATTTAGCCAATCCATGAACCAACCCGCACCAAATAGAGCCGCAAGCACTGGAGAGGCAATCACGCCAATTAAAGTCACAATAGTCACGATGACTCCTAACGTACCTGAGACCTTGGCTATCAATTGTCGAGTCTTATCGATATCACCTTGCGCTTGGTATTCTGTCAGTACAGGAACAAAAGCTTGAGAAAAAGCCCCTTCAGCAAAAAGTCGACGTAAAAAGTTAGGAATTTTATTTGCGAAGAAAAAAACATCCGCAGCGGCTCCTGCGCCAAGTAGGTTTGCAACCACCACATCTCGGACTAAACCTAGCACTCGAGAGACCAATGTCATGGTACTTACAATCAGTCCTGAACGTATCAGACGTTTACTCACAAAAAAACCTCAAAAATAGGGACCAATAAAAGCTTACTTACTTGGTCGAATACTGTTAGAATTGGCCGCTATATTAACCGTGATAGCTCGCAAGTGCCAATTTTGTATCGGCACGGCGGTTATTTGCACAAATAAGTTGACAATTTGTTCAGAAAGAGGCATATTCCTCGGCCTTAAATTGTCACCGAACTAGATTTGGGAGTTAACCCTTGGCAAATATCAAGTCTGCTAAGAAGCGTGCAATCCAATCTGAGAAGCGTCGCCAGCATAATGCAAGCCGCCGCTCTATGATGCGCACTTATATCAAGAAAACTATCGCCGCTATTGCAGCTGGTGATAAAGCAGCTGCAACTTCAGCTTTCGCTGAAATGCAGCCAATCGTGGATCGTATGGCATGTAAAGGCCTACTTCACAAAAACAAAGCTGCACGTTATAAATCACGTCTAGCTGCTAAAATCAGCGCTCTTTAATTTTTTAAAGAATACTGATTTTCTAATAAAAAACCGGCCTCGGCCGGTTTTTTTATATCTGAAATTTGGCAGTCTTATAAAATTTCATCTCAATTCAATATAAAAAGCATAAAAATATTATAGCTTGTCTTCCCTTTTCTACCTGACAAAGCGCTGTCATTTCCACAGTCACCCCTCGCTGCATCTAATATAATTGGCATGACTAGCCAGCTAAAAGTGAGTGAGTTATGCCTCAGCAATAAAAAAACAACCTAACAACTTCAGGTAAAAGCAGAATGAGTATCGATTAATAATGACCAAAAATTGTTGAAAAATTGGCATCATAAATACGTTGAACCGCAGGGTGCTTAATCATTCGCTCCGCAAAAATTAGATAATACTCTTCACTAATCGAAGGAAGTTTGGTCACCAATTGGATATTTGACTTAACAATTAACTCTTCTGCATAAATATCAGGCGCAATAAATAGAGCAGGATAATCCATGGCAAAGGCTTTCATCAATGCCGCATCATCAAACTCCCCCATCACATTGAGTCTCAAACCTTGCTGATCAAAGTATTGATGAATTTTACGTCCCATTGCCGCTCGACGACTAGGAAGTAACACGCTATATAGTTCTAAACATTGAGGGTAGGCAAGTTCTTCACCAACAGAACTAAAAATACTCATTCCACACTCACCTAACTTCTTGCTGAAGAGACCGGCATTTTGCGTCGAGTCAACAGGACAGTCTGAAATAATCATATCTAGTTTATGTTGCGATAATTGCTCTAGGAGTAACTCATGGGTCGATTCGAAGCAACAAATATGGAGGTTGTCTTCCTCTGTCATCGCTTCTTGTAGCACTTTACTGACAAGGCGTTTTGATAAGCCATCAGCTACACCCACTTCTAATAAAATATTATCTCGTTGGCTGTAATTAACAATATCAAGCATCTCATAGCTTAAACCAAACATCTTATCGGCATATTTAAAAACCATCTGTCCTAGTTCAGTGGGTTCGATATTACGTCCAGCTCGTTTGGTTAACTTGCCATTAAAGCGCTCTTCTAGTGCTCTAATTTGCCCTGTAACGGTTTGAGGAGCTAAAAACAGAGCTTCGGCTGCCTTGGTGACGGATCCTTGCTTGCAGACCATCCAGAAGTAGTAGAGGTGATTATAATTGAGATGGGACATAGCTTCCTTTAACAAAAAAAGTCCAGAGTCGCAGATTACTCCGCCACTCTGGACTCATCAATCACTATTTTAATAAATCAGAAAAATAGCGTCTTTTTTTATTAAAGTTACCTGCTTATCAGATAATGTTTGCAGTTAAGCGACTTTCGCAGGCTCTTTAGGCAGTGTCTTATGTAATAAGAAGTAACCAATCACTGCAGCTAACAAGGAACCAATCAAGATACCTAAACGAGAATAGGTGCCAAAATCTGCCGATGCCTGTTCAAATGCTAATGATGAGATAAACATCGACATGGTAAATCCGATACCACACAGTACAGAAACCGCAACAATATGAATAAAGGTAACACCTTCAGGTAATTTCGCCATGCCTGATTTCACCGCTAACCAGCTCGCTAAAGTGATACCGATCGGCTTACCGAATAACAAACCAAAAATAATCCCGAGTGGTAACATTGAGGTTAATCCGCCCATCGAAACGCCTTGTAATGAGACCCCCGCATTAGCAAACGCGAAGATAGGCAGAATAAAATACGCGACATACGGGTGTAGTGCATGTTCCATCGTTTTTAGTGGTGAATACTCTTTATCTTTTTTGCTATCGCCCTTCAGAGGAATAGCGAAACCGATAACAACACCTGCTAATGTTGCATGAACACCTGACTTTAATACACTGACCCAAAGGATAATACCAACCACAACATACCAAGATATCTTAGTTACATCTTTTATGTTCATCCAAAATAGCAGTGCTGTAGCTGCAAACGCAATAACTAATGCCATCACAGAAAGATCACTGCTATAGAAAAGCGCGATAATCACAATTGCGCCTAAATCATCAATAATTGCCAATGCTAATAAAAAGATTTTTAAACTAATTGGCACACGGCTGCCTAATAGCGCCATGATACCTAATGCAAACGCAATATCAGTTGCAGCAGGAATAGCCCAACCGTCACGAGCGATATCGTCACCAAAGTTAAACATTAAGAAAACAAGCGCAGGGATGACCATACCACCAACTGCAGCCACAGCGGGGAAGATTGCTTGTTCTTTGGTTGCTAACGAACCTTCTAACAGCTCTCGTTTAACTTCCAAGCCAATAACAAGGAAGAACACCGCCATTAATCCATCGTTAATCCATAAGATAAGAGGTTTATCGATAACCAACGCGCCAACTCCAACTGTCACTGGCGTGTTTAAAAATCCATGATACAAGCCTTGGAAGGCGGTGTTAGCGAAGACCATTGCAAGAATGGAAGCGATAATCAGCAGAATGCCACCCGCTGATTCTAGCTTTAAAAATTGACGAATAGCGTCCTTCATAAACAAACTCTCTTTCCTAAAATAAATACTCCTAACAATATAATAGGATAGTTGAACTTTAAAAAATCGTTTGTTTAGAAACAAAACCTCGGAAAAACCGAGGAATATGTAGGTATTGTCGTATTATATCCGTGCAATACTCAGTAATAATTGTCAATGAACTCTAAAATACCGAGTATTCACTCTTTTAATTGTAACTATTTAATACTGAGTAATACGTTATATTATTAATATTACACTGAAAAAGGATACTTTATTGGCTCATGATGCTGATAACCTTCAACTTCAAAGTCATTTGTCGTCACCCAAGTCTCAACATCTTCTAATGTTTTAATTTTAGGATTAATCTTGAATGTTGGTAAAGGAAGAGGCTCGCGTGTTAACTGTACATCACGCATCAACGCTAATTGATCTTCATAAATGTGAGCGTTAACTAACTTATGATAGACCTTTCCCGCTTTATGACCGGTAATTTGTGCCATTAATGCTAAAAACACATAACATTGCACTTGATTGAAGTTAATCCCTAATGGAACATCCGCAGAACGTTGAGTGCTATTTAAATAAAGCGTATCACCCAATAATGAGAAGTGATGAGTATGCATACAAGGACGCAAACAACCTAACTCAAACTCTCCTGGATTATAAAATGTAATAATTTCACCACGATCATCAACACCTCGTTTGAGATCATCATAAACTTTCTTTAGTTGATCAAGATGAGTGCCGTCTAATTTCGCCCATGAGCGTCCTTGAACACCATAAACACGCCCCATATCATCTTCACCTTTACGATGCGGGTTATTCAGCCATACCGGATTGTCATTGGCGTTTGCATTCCACGTATTACAGCCTATTGCACGAAATTGCTCTGCATTATCATATCCTCGAAGATAACCTAATAATTCTGCAATCGCTGACTTCCAAAAGCTCTTACGCGTCGTAATAAGAGGAAATTGATTATTTGCGACATTATACTCTAAATCGGCATTAATAACGGTTAAACAGCGTTTACCTGTTCTTTCATTGGTTACCCAAACACCGTTATCTATGATTCGCTGACAAAGATCTAAATACTGTTTCATCTGATATACCTTCGATGATAAATGATAGAAATAAGGAATAAAAAGAAAAAAGAGGCACGAAAATCATCTCATACCTCCATCGTTAATATGATAAAAAAGAGTGTATTTAATTTAAACCGTTTTTCTCTTGTATGCCCACACCAAGATTGCAATACCACCAATCACCATAGGTAAAGATAAAATCTGCCCCATACTAATGAATCCACCGTACAACCCTAATTGAGCATCCGGTTCGCGGAAATACTCAATGATAAATCTAAATGAGCCATAACCGAGTAAAAACAGACCTGATACAGCCCCTAATGGGCGAGGTTTCCGAATAAATAGATTTAAGATCAGCAGTAAAACCACGCCCTCTAAGAAGAATTCATATAACTGCGATGGGTGTCGAGGTAATGGTCCTCCGGTAGGAAAAATCATTCCCCAAGGCATATCCGTTACTCGCCCCCAAAGCTCGCCATTGATAAAGTTACCTAAACGACCTGCACCTAGACCAAATGGAACAAGCGGTGCGATAAAATCAGCAATGGTGAAAAATTTACGGCTGGTTTTTCGACCAAACCATAACATTGCGGTAATAACACCCAATAACCCGCCATGGAATGACATTCCCCCAGTCCAAACTTTAAATAAATAAAGAGGATCAGCTAGAAAAAGATCAAAGTTATAAAAAAGTACATAGCCAACTCGACCACCCACGACGACACCTAAAAAGCCAGCAAACAGTAGATCGCTCACTTCATCACGTGTCCAGCCACTGTTAGGCTTATCTGCTCGACAATTTGCTAACCAAATAGCAAAGGCAAAACCCAATAAATACATCACGCCATACCAATGAATAGCGAGAGGTCCAATAGATATTAATATAGGATCAATAGTTGGAAAGGTTAAAAAGTGTTGTGACATGCCAAATTCCCATTAAGCAAAAAAATAAATTAAGATTGCATATACAATGAACGCTACCTTTAACAATAGAAAAGAGAGTATATTTCAATTCATTACTGTTAAAGATAGCGTATTCATTATATCTATTCGGTCATAAACGAATCAATTGCATAATATATGACAATAACATTGGAAAAAGTTGCACTATTTTTTGCCTTTCGTCTTCCTAAGTTGACGTTCACTAAAAGGCATAGCGACAGAAGCAAACTCTTTCATTGCTCGTCGATAGACATCACGTTTAAATGAGACAACTTGACGTACTGGATACCAAAAGCTTACCCAGCGCCAACCATCAAACTCAGGCGTTTTGCCTCTTTTCATATTAACTTTTGATTCATCACATTCTAAATGGAGTAAGAACCATTTTTGTTTCTGTCCAATACAGACAGGTTTAGAGTCCCAACGGACAAGACGTTTTGGTAATTTATAGCGTAACCAATTACGGCTACTCGCTAAAATTCTCACATCATCTTTTGTTAACCCAACCTCTTCAAACAATTCTCGAAACATGGCTTCTTCAGGAGTTTCTCCATCATCAATGCCACCTTGAGGAAATTGCCAAGAATGCTGTCCATATCTTTTAGCCCAGAATATTTGACCATGATCGTTACAGATAACAATCCCTACATTTGGACGGTAACCATCGCTATCAATCACTGGATTTCCTCGATAGTAAATTTAATTAATCTAATTTTTTCACAGTGCGGCGTTGCGGTAAACCATTAAGCGAAAAAAGTAGCAAAAAGAGAGAAAAAAGAACAAGATCCAATCACCCGATAAATGTTGATTAAATGATCTTGCAAATACAAGTTATTAACAATTATTTTAATAATACAAAAAATTATACACTAAATCTGTGGATATCTTTGTGTGAAAGATCGGGATTTAAGAATATTATGAATAACATTTCATTTTATATTTTTATAAACAATTAAATAAAATTAAAAAAAGCTTATTTATCATTAATTAATCGCCATCAATTCGATATAAAAAGATCTTCTATTGTCCATTTTAGCCTTTAAAATAAGATCGGTTAAAGATCCACCACAAAAGATGTTATCCACATTCAATCTAATTACAATCGATTAAATTTCTAATTTTTGTGTATAAAACCCCATCAAACCTCTGTATGCATGATCAGGTAGTGATTTATGTCACTTTTTCAATCGATTCCTTATACTTTAGTTGTGGATATCTTTAAATGATCCAGACTAGAGGATCCTTTCGAGATAAATTATACTTTCTCTCTCCACTCTAATCCGAAATATTGAAAAGAGAACTGTGCAATGAAGCCATCCCCCCGATTAATGCTCAACAACTCATCGATCGAGCAGAAGGTATCGCTGGTCTTACTTTTGGTGAATTAGCAGCAATCAACAAAATACCAGTGCCTAATGATTTAAAGCGAGATAAAGGTTGGGTTGGTCAACTAATAGAGTGGCATTTAGGCGCTTATGCTGGAAGTCGTGCTGAACCAGATTTTCCGCATTTAGGCATTGAACTAAAAACGATCCCGATTGATCATAACGGCAAGCCCTTAGAAACAACATTTGTTGCCGTTGCCCCTTTAGTGAGTCTTCATGGTTTAACTTGGAAAAACAGTTACGTAAAGAAAAAGTTATCACACGTGCTTTGGGTGCCAATTGAAGGTATTAGGGAGATCCCATTAGCAGATCGACGAGTTGGGATGCCTTTTCTCTGGTCACCGAACACAGAACAGGCGTTCGCGCTACAACAAGATTGGGAAGAACTCGTTGATATGATTGTATTAGGCCGAGTTGAATCAATTACAGCTCGCATGGGAGAGTACTTACAAATCCGCCCTAAAGCGGCCAATAGTAAAGCATTAACAGAAGCTTATGGTATCAACGGAGAATCAATAAAAACACTTCCTAGAGGATTTTACCTAAAAACTCGATTCACACACCAAATTTTAAAAGATCATTTTGATCTAATTTAGTGCTATTATCGTTAATATAATTAAAGGAATGATAATTAATAAGATTTAATCTAGTTTAGAAAAGGAGCTTAAATGAAATATCAAACTTTGGCAGGAACACAGTTAAATGTTAGTAAAATCTGTTTAGGCACCATGACCTACGGTGAGCAAAATAGTGAAAAAGAGGCTCATCAACAATTAGATTTTGCAATAGAAAAAGGGATCAACTTCATCGATACAGCCGAAATGTATCCTGTTCCTCCAAAACAAGAAACTCAAGGTTTAACTGAGCAATATATTGGTAGTTGGCTGAAAAAATCAAGAATGCGTGAAAAAGTGGTGTTAGCAACCAAAGTTGCAGGTCCACAACGTAACCCTTATATTCGTGAGAATATGGCTCTTGATCATAGAAATATTAATGATGCGATTAATGATAGCCTTCAACGTCTACAAACAGATTATATCGATCTGTATCAACTTCATTGGCCACAACGTGAAACAAATTGCTTTGGAAAATTAAACTATCAATACAGTGATGAAGCGTCAGATGTCTCTTTATTGGATACTCTAGAAGTGTTAGATCAACTAGTTAAAGCAGGAAAAATCCGTCACATTGGTGTATCAAATGAGACACCATGGGGATTAATGAGTTATTTAGCACTCGCTGAAAAGCATAATTTACCAAAAATGGTTTCCATACAAAATCCATACAGTTTATTAAACCGCAGTTTTGAAATTGGTCTTGCAGAAATTAGTCAACATGAAGAGATCGGCCTACTCGCTTACTCGCCAATGGCATTTGGTGCACTCTCAGGAAAGTATATCAATCAACAACCTGCAGATGCTCGTTGTACGCTTTATCCTAGATTCTCACGCTACTTTAATGAACAAGGGAAAAAAGCAACGGAAGCTTATGTTAATTTAGCTCGAGAGTTCAATATCTCTCCTGCTCAAATGTCTTTAGCCTTTGTCAATCAACGCCCCTTTGTTGCTTCAAATATTATAGGCGCCACAACAATGGCGCAACTGGACGAGAATATTGAAAGTATCAATCTAACACTCTCTGATGAGTTAATGAGTGAGATTGAAAAGATTGGTGTAGAGTTTTCAAATCCTTGCCCTTAGCCACCAAGTTTGACCACCTTAGATCTTATTAGGCGCTATTTTATTTGCTTCAATAAAATAGCGCCTTCAAGTATGAATGAATATTAATGCTATCAATAATGATTAATGTTAAATACTCACTTTTTTAAACACGTCATTAGATTCTGTAATTAATTGATGCTTATTCAATAGTCTATACATTGTCGCTCGAGAAACACCTAGCTCTTTAGCTGCAGCAGACACTTGACCATCATGAGACTCAAGTACCGATATTAATGCATTTCTTTCAGTATCTTCTCTTATATCTCGCAAACTTAGCCTTGCTTCAGGTTGAGAAGGAAGATCTAAATGCCAACTTTCAATCATATTACCATCAGCCAATAAGACGGCTTGTTTAATTTGATTGACTAACTCTCTAACATTCCCAGGCCAAAGATGAATCATCAATTTCTGCTTCGCATCTTCTGTAAAATAACGTGCTTGAGTATTATATTGTTGGGAAAATTTAAACAGATAGTGCTCTGCTAATAACATAATATCCGAATTCCTCTCACGCAGTGTTGGCACCTTTATTCTTAAAACATTTAAACGATAGTAGAGATCTTCACGGAACCGCTTTTCGACCGTCAATTTGGCTAAATCAAAATGAGTTGCAGCAATAATACGGATATCAATAGGCTCTTTCTGTTGATGATGATGATCAATTGAACGATCTTGTAAAATCTGAAGTAAATGAGCTTGTTGCGAATAAGTTAAGTCCGCAATCTCATCAATAAATAACGAGCCATTATTGGCTAATTTAATCGCTTGATCGAGAGTTTCATTACTCTCTAATTGGTAACTGTGCTTAAATGATCGCTGACGACAGTTTAGAGTGATGAATGGGGCTTTATTCCTTACCGAATTTTTATGGATAGCACGAGCTACCAATTCTTTTCCTGTCCCGCTTTCTCCTAAAATTAAAACTGAAACATCCGTTGGAGCGACTCTTCGAATTTGATCTTTCACTTTTCTAATCACAACCGAATTACCTAAAATACCTAAGTCATGATGAACATCAATTTGTGGCCAGATTTTACATTTCAGCTCGAGCATGGCTAGTTGATGCCCAATCGAACTCAATAATAAGGAATCAGCAACAGGATGAACAAAATAATCGACACAGAAATTGACAATAAACTGGCAGACAGCATCAGATTTAAGCTGCTCCTGACGAATTAGAGCCAACCAGCGAACTTGACGGTGGCCATGAGCTAATTTAGCCATTCCATCAATACTGAAGTCGTCATGGCTCATATCCATAATACCAATGCAAGAGCCAACCTCATTAAAAAAAGCTTGTGCCGCTCTTAAATCATAACAGCGATGATAAGACCAACCAGTTTGATCTAATAACGTTAACCAAGGTTCATAGACACCACCCACAATAATTAATGGTCGAGTATAACGTGAGCCAGTTTTTTTAACGTTCATTTATAGACACCTATATATTCAGCCTTATTTAATAATAATAATTAAAATCAAATAAGAATCTTCAAGAAAAGTAATTAAACAAAATAAGTTAATTCCTATTTTTAAGGATTCTCAAAAACAGGTCATATTTATACTTACATGCTATAGGTAAATAATAAATTATCAATAATGAAACACTCAGCGGCTAGTTAAATAATATTTAATAAAAATCCACCATGAAATTTAAAATAAACTATTATTAATATTTCATTGATAGTTAACTATCATTGAATACTTTTGTAACTGTTGCCCTGTTTATTATTAGTGAAGCATTTAAATAGAAATAATAATTAAACATTCAATCATTTGGTATAAGTTAACTTTTAAATATAAATAATCTTTAATAAGAGGTCTTATTTAAGGAGTAAGGAAAATGAAAATAACCTACTTAATTCCATTATGTTTGCTCATTGCTATAACTGGTTGTCGTGATACCTCCTCATATCACCCCTGATCCTGATGGTTAAGGTAAACGAACTATCGAAGGTGTAGACAGCAATAACAATAGATTTCGTGATGATGTAGAACATAAGGTTTATCGCTTATTCCCTGATAATCCTGAGTATCAAGAGAATTTAAATTTAGCGAGTGTTATTGAGACTAGACTAATGCTAGCTGGCGAGAGTGGTAATATTAATGCTGGGCTAAAAGCAATTGAATACTTAAATCATTCATATGCATGTATTCATCAAGTAATTTTTAATAATGACTTTGGTACAATAAGGAATGGTTATAATATAAATGATATATATATTAAAATTGATCTTTTTAATTATGACACGAGTAAACGTCGTAATGCATTAGATAAATTTGGTGAAATGATCAGTGGCCAAGTTATCAGTACTATTTCTAAGGAGGATGCATGCGAGCTTATCAAAAAAAGTATGTAGTATGGCCTTTAAATGCCAACCACATCGATAATAGGAAGTTTTCTCTACTTTATCACTCTATTTATATTTATAACCTCACTCTGCCTTTCTATCTTATTTTAATTAATTATTTATTTAATCTTAAAAAATACTATTAATTAACTAACTGCCACCTTGCTTCAGGTTATTTATTGAACAATATGTAATCTACGCTTACTCAATAAGATCTATTTATTTGTATCAACTTACAGCTATATACAGCCATCATCAGAAACCGAAAAGGTGCATATAACAAGAAAATTTATTTTTAAGATCATTAATTAATAAGGAATATTAATATGAAAAAAATCAAAACGACTCTCCTCATTACTTTGCTCATCATACTGTCTGGTTGTCGTGATAGTGGAGGCTTTTATCCTGATTACCTTCCTCCCGATCCCGGAGAAGCAGGAAAAGCAGCACTTGAAGGAGTAGACAGTAATAACAATGGATTCCGTGATGATATAGAAAGAGCAGCTTATCGCCTATTTCCTGATAATCAGGATTATCAAAAAGCAATTAATTTAGCGAGCGTCATTGATACACGATTAATGCTTGCTGGTGAAAAAGGTGATTTTAACGAGGCTTTTCAACTGATTGAGTATTTCTTTCACGCTAAAACATGTGTAAGTAAAACTATTTTTAATCTTAATATTGATAAAAAAGTTAATGACTTAAACTTTGTAGATATTTTAGATTTTATAAAAAAAGAGAATTACAACACTTACCAAAGAAGAAAAGCATTAGACAAATTTGGCGAGCTGATGGATGGGCAACAATTAGGGGTTATAGTTAAGGAGGATGCATGCGAATTAATCGAAAAAAGTATGTAGTTCTATTTATCACATTTATCTGAAATAAAAAACTGACACAATAATGAATATTACATAAGGTTTAATTAAAAATGAAATATCAAAGAAAAATTAATTGGTACGGCAGTAAAACATTATTTTTTATAGCGATAAAAATACTTATTTTAATAAATACCCAAACGCAAAAAACCCAGCCAAAGGCTGGGTTCTTTACTGTCTGCATAAGCAGAACTGGTTTGCTTTCAGATATCTAAAATCTGAAGACATAAAGCGAAGCCTGGCGATGACCTACTCTCACATGGGGAGACCCCACACTACCATCGGCGCGATTGTGTTTCACTTCTGAGTTCGGAATGGAGTCAGGTGGGTCCACAATGCTATGGTCGCCAAGCAAATTTTGTTGTTAACCGCGAATATTCGCGTTTAACGAAATTTGGAAAGTCTGATAATTCGTAATAATGTTCTCAATACTTCATTCAAGTATCTTTTGACTCATCGAGTCGTATTCTTTTGAGTCCATCAAAACCCTTTGGGTGTTGTATGGTTAAGCCTCACGGGCAATTAGTACAGGTTAGCTCAACGTATCGCTACGCTTACACACCCTGCCTATCAACGTTCTAGTCTCGAACAACCCTTTAGGACACTTATAGTGCCAGGGAAGACTCATCTCAGGGCTCGCTTCCCGCTTAGATGCTTTCAGCGGTTATCGATTCCGAACTTAGCTACCGGGCAATGCCATTGGCATGACAACCCGAACACCAGTGGTTCGTCCACTCCGGTCCTCTCGTACTAGGAGCAGCCCCCTTCAATCTTCCAACGCCCACGGCAGATAGGGACCGAACTGTCTCACGACGTTCTAAACCCAGCTCGCGTACCACTTTAAATGGCGAACAGCCATACCCTTGGGACCGACTTCAGCCCCAGGATGTGATGAGCCGACATCGAGGTGCCAAACACCGCCGTCGATATGAACTCTTGGGCGGTATCAGCCTGTTATCCCCGGAGTACCTTTTATCCGTTGAGCGATGGCCCTTCCATTCAGAACCACCGGATCACTATGACCTGCTTTCGCACCTGCTCGAATTGTCATTCTCGCAGTCAAGCGGGCTTATGCCATTGCACTAACCTCACGATGTCCGACCGTGATTAGCCCACCTTCGTGCTCCTCCGTTACTCTTTGGGAGGAGACCGCCCCAGTCAAACTACCCACCAGGCACTGTCCGCAACCCCGATTAGGGGCCAACGTTAGAACATCAAGCATACAAGGGTGGTATTTCAAGGTTGACTCCACCGCATCTGGCGACGCGGTTTCAAAGTCTCCCACCTATCCTACACATGTAGGGTCAATGTTCAGTGCCAAGCTGTAGTAAAGGTTCACGGGGTCTTTCCGTCTAGCCGCGGGTACACAGCATCTTCACTGCGATTTCAATTTCACTGAGTCTCGGGTGGAGACAGCGTGGCCATCATTACGCCATTCGTGCAGGTCGGAACTTACCCGACAAGGAATTTCGCTACCTTAGGACCGTTATAGTTACGGCCGCCGTTTACCGGGGCTTCGATCAAGAGCTTCTCCGAAGATAACCCCATCAATTAACCTTCCGGCACCGGGCAGGCGTCACACCGTATACGTCATCTTTCGATTTTGCACAGTGCTGTGTTTTTAATAAACAGTTGCAGCCACCTGGTATCTGCGACTGCCAGCAGCTTAGGGAGCAAGTCCCATCACCGCCGGCAGCGTACCTTCTCCCGAAGTTACGGTACCATTTTGCCTAGTTCCTTCACCCGAGTTCTCTCAAGCGCCTTGGTATTCTCTACCCGACCACCTGTGTCGGTTTGGGGTACGATTTCTTACGACCTGAAGCTTAGAGGCTTTTCCTGGAAGCATGGCATCAATGACTTCACTACCTTAGTAGCTCGACATCGTGTCTCAGCGTTAAAAAAGGTCCGGATTTACCTAAACCTTCCGCCTACGCACTTGAACCTGGATAACCATCACCAGGCCCACCTAGCCTTCTCCGTCCCCCCATCGCAGTCGTAAAAAGTACGGGAATATTAACCCGTTTCCCATCGATTACGCTTCTCAGCCTCATCTTAGGGGTCGACTCACCCTGCCCCGATTAACGTTGGACAGGAACCCTTGGTCTTCCGGCGAGGGGGCTTTTCACCCCCTTTATCGTTACTCATGTCAGCATTCGCACTTCTGATACGTCCAGCATACCTCTCGATACACCTTCAACCGCTTACAGAACGCTCCCCTACCCAATATAGCAAGCTATATTGCCGTAGCTTCGGTGTGTGATTTAGCCCCGTTACATCTTCCGCGCAGGCCGACTCGACCAGTGAGCTATTACGCTTTCTTTAAATGATGGCTGCTTCTAAGCCAACATCCTGGCTGTCTGAGCCTTCCCACATCGTTTCCCACTTAATCACAACTTTGGGACCTTAGCTGACGGTCTGGGTTGTTTCCCTCTCCACGACGGACGTTAGCACCCGCCGTGTGTCTCCCGGATATTACTTACTGGTATTCGGAGTTTGCAAAGGGTTGGTAAGTCGGGATGACCCCCTAGCCTTAACAGTGCTCTACCCCCAGTAGTATTCGTCCGAGGCGCTACCTAAATAGCTTTCGGGGAGAACCAGCTATCTCCGAGTTTGATTGGCCTTTCACCCCTAGCCACAAGTCATCCGCTAATTTTTCAACATTAGTCGGTTCGGTCCTCCAGTTGATGTTACTCAACCTTCAACCTGCCCATGGCTAGATCACTCGGTTTCGGGTCTATATCCAGAGACTGTGTCGCCCAGTTAAGACTCGGTTTCCCTACGGCTCCCCTAAACGGTTAACCTTGCCACTGAATATAAGTCGCTGACCCATTATACAAAAGGTACGCAGTCACCCCATAAAAGAGGCTCCCACTGCTTGTACGTATACGGTTTCAGGTTCTATTTCACTCCCCTCACAGGGGTTCTTTTCGCCTTTCCCTCACGGTACTGGTTCACTATCGGTCAGTCAGGAGTATTTAGCCTTGGAGGATGGTCCCCCCATGTTCAGACAGGATACCACGTGTCCCGTCCTACTCGATTTCACTTAATTAGACTCTTCGGCTACGGGGCTATCACCCTCTATCGCCACGCTTTCCAGCGTGTTCACCTAACTCTAACTATGCTTAAGGGCTAATCCGAGTTCGCTCGCCGCTACTGTCGGAATCTCAATTGATTTCTTTTCCTTCGGGTACTTAGATGTTTCAGTTCCCCGAGTTTGCCTCCTATAGCTATGAATTCACTATAGGATACCTAGCTTATGCTAAGTGGGTTTCCCCATTCGGACATGGTTGGTTAATAACGCTTCTTACCAGCTCACCAACCCTTTTCGCAGGTTAGCACGTCCTTCATCGCCTCTGACTGCCAAGGCATCCACCGTATACGCTTAGTCACTTAACCATACAACCCGAAAGGGTCTTATGTATGTTCAAACAACCAGGTTTTTGATTGTTGATAATCAACAGGGTAATGTTAATTATCGTTTGCCGGACTCAATATAGAATTAACATCAATGATGTTAATTTGAATACAAGACACTTGAATGTGTATTGTGTTGAGAACTCGTTTATTCTTTCGAATAAACAATTATTACTTTTCAACTTATTAATGATTAAAAAATCACTAACGAGTTTACTAGTCAGCTTTCCAAATTGTTAAAGAGCTAAAACTTATGTTATCTGTGTGGGTACTCATCACGAAATATCAAATCGTTAAGGAGGTGATCCAGCCCCAGGTTCCCCTAGGGCTACCTTGTTACGACTTCACCCCAGTCATGAACCACACCGTGGTAAACGCCCTCCCCGAAAGGTTAAGCTATCTACTTCTGGTGCAGCCCACTCCCATGGTGTGACGGGCGGTGTGTACAAGGCCCGGGAACGTATTCACCGTGGCATTCTGATCCACGATTACTAGCGATTCCGACTTCATGGAGTCGAGTTGCAGACTCCAATCCGGACTACGACGCACTTTTTGGGATTCGCTCACTATCGCTAGCTTGCAGCCCTCTGTATGCGCCATTGTAGCACGTGTGTAGCCCTACTCGTAAGGGCCATGATGACTTGACGTCGTCCCCACCTTCCTCCGGTTTATCACCGGCAGTCTCCCTGGAGTTCCCACCATTACGTGCTGGCAAACAAGGATAAGGGTTGCGCTCGTTGCGGGACTTAACCCAACATTTCACAACACGAGCTGACGACAGCCATGCAGCACCTGTCTTACAGTTCCCGAAGGCACACCTGCGTCTCCGCTGGCTTCTGTAGATGTCAAGAGTAGGTAAGGTTCTTCGCGTTGCATCGAATTAAACCACATGCTCCACCGCTTGTGCGGGCCCCCGTCAATTCATTTGAGTTTTAATCTTGCGACCGTACTCCCCAGGCGGTCTACTTAACGCGTTAGCTCCGAAAGCCACGGCTCAAGGCCACAACCTTCAAGTAGACATCGTTTACGGCGTGGACTACCGGGGTATCTAATCCCGTTTGCTACCCACGCTTTCGCATCTGAGCGTCAGTCTTTGTCCAGGGGGCCGCCTTCGCCACTGGTATTCCTTCAGATCTCTACGCATTTCACCGCTACACCTGAAATTCTACCCCCCTCTACAAGACTCTAGCCTACCAGTTTCAAATGACCTTCCGGAGTTGAGCTCCGGGCTTTCACATCTGACTTAATAGGCCGCCTGCATGCGCTTTACGCCCAGTAATTCCGATTAACGCTCGCACCCTCCGTATTACCGCGGCTGCTGGCACGGAGTTAGCCGGTGCTTCTTCTGCAGCTAACGTCAAGTGGCAAGCGTATTAAACTTACCACCTTCCTCACTGCTGAAAGTACTTTACAACCCTAAGGCCTTCTTCATACACGCGGCATGGCTGCATCAGGCTTTCGCCCATTGTGCAATATTCCCCACTGCTGCCTCCCGTAGGAGTCTGGACCGTGTCTCAGTTCCAGTGTGGCTGATCATCCTCTCAGACCAGCTAGGGATCGTCGCCTTGGTGAGCCATTACCTCACCAACTAGCTAATCCCACTTGGGCGTATCTTAATGCGCAAGGCCCGAAGGTCCCCTGCTTTGCTCCGTAGAGAATTATGCGGTATTAGCTATCGTTTCCAATAGTTATCCCCCTCATTAAGGCAACTTCCCAAGCATTACTCACCCGTCCGCCGCTCGTCAGCAGAGTAGCAAGCTACTCTCTGTTACCGCTCGACTTGCATGTGTTAGGCCTGCCGCCAGCGTTCAATCTGAGCCATGATCAAACTCTTCAATTAAAGTTTTGTTGTTTCTTTCGAAACGGCTCAACGAATACTGACTTCAAAACTAAATCCAACCTTATAAATAAAGTTAGACTGTAATCTTAAAGCTACTACCATTCCAACAGAATGATAGTGAATTGACTGTGCCAGTATAATTCATAATAAATTATGTCTTACACTGTATTGGTCACTCAGTTCATTGAGTAATCTTTTTGTTGATTCTCGATAACGAGTGCCCACACAGATTTCATAAGTTTTAAATTTTTAAAGAGCATATCGACAGTAAAGGTTAGCTTCTAACTAACTCTCGGTCACTTCGCTAACCGTTGTTTGCGTTGTGCCCCGTGTCGATGGATGTGCATTATAGGGAGTTCTGATCAGTTGGCAAGGGCTTTTTTGAAATAAATCACACTTTTTTAATCAAGCGGTTAAAAAAGGGGCGTAACGCTGTTTTTTACAACAAAAAGCACGGTTTTTCTATGATTTTATCGAAGAAAAGTAATAAAAATAAAAAGCCGCTCATTTAAACCTTTCAATTAAGGCTCAAATAAAGCGGCTTTTTTATATAATATTGAATGGCTAATGCAAAAATTTTACAGCAATCATTCCTTATATCGATTCCATTATGCTTGAGGACGCATTGCTGGGAATAGAATTACGTCACGAATAGTATGTGTGTTAGTTAACAGCATCACTAAACGGTCAATACCGATTCCTTGACCCGCTGTTGGTGGTAAACCGTGCTCTAATGCAGTGATATAATCTGCATCATAGAACATCGCTTCATCATCACCAGACTCTTTTGCTTCTACTTGTGCTTTAAAGCGTGCATCTTGATCTTCTGCATCATTAAGCTCAGAGAAACCATTTGCAACTTCACGACCACCAATAAAGAACTCAAAACGGTCAGTAAAGAATGGATTGCTATCACTGCGACGAGCCAGTGGCGAAATATCCGCTGGGTAACCTGTAATGAATGTTGGCTGCATCAGTTTAGGCTCTGCCGTTTCACCGAAGATCTCTTCTAACAGCTGACCACATGTCCAGAATGGTTCTACGTCAACATGAACAGATTTAGCAATCGCAACCATTTTGTCACGATCCTGAATATCTTCTTCTGTTAATGCTTGGATTTCTGTATGGTCTGGATTGTACTGTTTAATCGCATCAAACATGCTTAAACGCGCATAAGTTCCACCAAACTCAACAGTATCTTCACCATAAGGCATAGACGTTGAACCTAATACATCTTTTGCTACTGAGCTTAATAGCGCTTCAGTGAAATCCATCAGATCATTATAATCTGCATACGCCATATAGAATTCCATCATGGTAAATTCTGGGTTATGACGAGGAGATAGACCTTCGTTACGGAAGTTACGGTTAACTTCGAATACACGATCAAAACCACCGACAACTAAACGCTTAAGATATAGCTCTGGAGCAACACGTAGATACATTGGCATATCTAGTGCGTTATGATGCGTGATGAATGGACGAGCAGTTGCGCCACCCGGGATCACGTGCATCATTGGCGTTTCAACTTCCATGAATTGATTGTCATTCATGAAAGTACGAATTGATGCGATCACTTTAGAGCGAATAATAAATGCTTCGCGTGAATCTTGATTAACAATCAGGTCAACATAACGCTGACGGTAACGCATCTCTTGGTCAGTTAAACCATGGAACTTTTCAGGTAATGGGCGAAGTGCTTTGGTTAATAGCTCATACTCTTCCATATTAACGTAAAGGTCGCCTTTACCAGACTTATGCAAAGTACCTTTAACACCGATGATGTCACCGATATCTAAACCTTGATACTTATCTTTAAGTACTTTCTGCACATCTTTTGCCGCGTAAGCTTGAATACGACCTGATGTTTCTTGGATAGCAAGGAATGGACCACGCTTAGCCATAACACGACCAGCGATAGCGACTACGTGTTTGAGTTCTTCTAGCTCTTCTTTAGTTTTGTCACCAAATTGAGCTTGAAGATCACCGGCAAGTGAATCACGACGGAAATCATTTGGGTGACCATTTGCTTTACATGTTTGACGAATGGCAGTTAATTTTCCGCGACGCTCACTAATAAGCTTGTTTTCATCTTGTACTTGTTCAGTCATTTTTTTTAACCTTACCTATCTTATAAACCTGATTTAAGACTAGCTTCGATAAAGCGGTCTAAATTGCCATCCAGTACGGCTTGAGTATTACGATTCTCAACACCTGTACGTAGATCTTTAATTCTTGAGTCATCTAATACGTATGAACGTATTTGGCTGCCCCAGCCAATATCTGATTTTGCATCTTCGTTTGCTTGCTTCTCTGCATTCTGCTTTTGTAGTTCAAACTCATACAGTTTAGCTTTTAATTGTTTCATTGCTTGATCTTTGTTCTTATGTTGAGAACGATCATTCTGGCATTGAACAACTATATTTGTTGGTACGTGGGTAATACGGACCGCTGATTCCGTGGTGTTTACGTGCTGACCACCAGCTCCTGATGCTCGATACACATCGATGCGTAGATCCGATGGGTTAATATCAACATCTATATTGTCATCAATCTCTGGATAGATAAATGCAGAGGCAAATGAAGTATGACGACGACCACCTGAATCAAATGGTGATTTTCTAACTAGACGATGAACACCGGTTTCGGTTCTTAACCAACCATAAGCGTATTCACCACTGATACGTACTGTTGCTGATTTTAAACCGGCAACATCACCAGCAGAAACTTCAATAATTTCTGTTTTAAATCCTTTATCTTCTGCCCAACGTAGATACATACGAAGAAGCATAGACGTCCAGTCTTGAGCTTCTGTACCTCCAGAGCCCGACTGTAAATCGAGGTAACAATCAGCGCTATCGTGTTGACCTGAGAACATACGACGAAATTCAAGTTTAGCGAGTTTCTCTTCTAACATCACTAATTCTGGTTCAATCTCATCAAACGTCTCTTGATCTTGCTCTTCAATAGCAAGTTCAAGT
This sequence comes from Vibrio sp. SS-MA-C1-2, assembly GCF_021513135.1. NCBI lineage: Bacteria > Pseudomonadati > Pseudomonadota > Gammaproteobacteria > Vibrionales > Vibrionaceae > Vibrio > Vibrio sp. SS-MA-C1-2. The sequence goes on along the minus strand of NZ_CP090981.1, from coordinate 1,014,439 downwards.
AAGCCCTCAATATCATCAATACCTTGAACCAGTTGGTCTATGGTATCAACAACCGCTTCTAATGATGCACGTTCTTTACCTAACGCTTGCGCTCTTGCTGGTTCATTCCAAACATCTGGTTGCTCTAACTCTGCATTAACTTCTTCTAGATGCTCTTTCTTTGCATCGTAGTCAAAGGTACCCCCTAAGAATTTCTCTTCTATTAGAGACATCCTCAAGTCGATTTTTAATAGGATTTATTTCGAACATTATTACTCATCTTAATTAAAATAAGCGATAAAACAGTCATTCTGTTTTACCTCAGTCTAAAAAAATATCATAGTCGTAAAAAAGTAATCTAATTATACGCACTTCATCGTTATATCAACACTTATTCACTATTTCGCTTCAATATAATCAACCAGTAATTGAACAGTTTGATTACCTCTAAAACGATTAATATCTAATTTATAAGCTAAATAGACTGATTTAACAGAAAAATCAGGCCATAATTTTAAATCTATATTAAACGCGATGGCATCTAACATTGCACCACCTTGAACAGGTTCTAACATCAATTTTAAATGTTTCTCTCCCACAAGGCGTTGCTGTAATACTTTAAACTCGCCTTCAAAGATAGGTTCTGGGAAACCTTGCCCCCATGGACCACCAGCTTGAACTTCATCAGCTGTCTCTAAAGTTAATAGATTTGGGGCTAACTCACCATCCGTTAATATCACGCCCTTTAATGCATCAGCATCCAGAGATTGACGAACTGCACTATCAAACGCATGATTAAAACGCTCTAAGTCTTTTGCTGCAATCGTTAACCCTGCCGCCATGGCATGACCACCAAACTTTAAAATTAAACCAGGATTACGGGTATCAATCAGATCTAAAGTATCTCTCATGTGAAGACCGGGAATAGATCGACATGATCCTTTGATTAAACCTTCATTACCATCAGCAAATGCAATGGTCGGACGGTGATACTTATCTTTAATTCTTGAAGCGACAATACCAATGATACCTTGATGCCAATCAGATTGAAATAGCACCAATCCATATGGCATCTCTTCTTGCTCATTAAATTTTAAGCGTTCACAAATCGCAATCGCTTCTTGCTTCATCCCTTCTTCAATCTCTTTTCGAGACTGATTCAAACTATCTAATTCACTGGCCATACGACGTGCAGCTTCGATATGGTTTGAAAGTAACAGTTCAATACCAAATGACATATCATCTAATCGGCCAGCCGCATTGATTCTGGGCCCTAATGCAAAACCCAAATCACTTGATGTTAGATGTGTAATTTCACGATTAGAGACTTCAATTAATGCTTTAATACCGGGACGACATTGACCCGCACGAATTCGTTGTAGACCTTGATGAACAAGAATACGATTATTTTTATCTAATGCTACTACATCCGCAACTGTCCCTAATGCGACCAGATCAAGTAATATCGCTAAATTTGGTTTAGGTATACCTTTTTCAATGAACCATCCTTTTTTCTCTAAATGTGCACGTAATGCCAGCATTAAATAGAAAGCAACGCCAACTCCTGCAATCGATTTTGAAGAGAAAGCACATTGAGATAAGTTAGGATTAACAATAGCTGCTGCATCAGGTAACGTAGAGCCAGGTAGATGATGATCGGTGACAAGGACTGGAATATTTTCACGCTTAGCTTCTTCGACACCATCGATAGAAGAAACGCCGTTATCCACGGTCATGATAAGTTCTGCACCTTTCACTTTTGCTTGTTGTACCACATCAGGACTTAAACCATAGCCATCTTCAAAACGATTAGGCACAAGATAATCAACATTACTGCACCCTAACGTTCGTAATGCTTCAACAGAAAGCGCCGAGCTTGTCGCACCATCAGCATCAAAATCACCCACCACAATAATACGTAAATTCTTTCGTAACGCATCTTCAAGTAACTCAACCGCAGTTTCAATATTGGCAAGATGATTGTAGGTAATTAAACCTTTTGCCGTTTTCTCTAATTGCTGCTCAGAGCTTAATCCTCTTGCTGCATAAATACGCTGCATTAAAGGAGGCAAAGAGTCAGAAAAACCTGAGGTATCTCCAACAGAGCGGCGCTTTATTTCAATCATCATCACTATTTTGTCCCAAAAAGTTTAACTGGTAAGAAACATAACAAAAAGCTCGAATAAAACCGAGCTTAATCGACAGTTTGTAGCAAAATCTAACCAATAAGATGACTCAATTGAATAACAGGATTCAATATTATTTTAAATTGTAGTCAGTCAAATTTAGTCTTTTTCCTTAAGTAGGGTTAATAACTCATCGCTCGTGTAGTAACCCGGTAGAACCGTACCATCTTTAAGTATCATCGCGGGTGTTCCTGCTAATCCCATTTTAAGCCCTAAATTAAATTGCTCAGTTACCCATCTCTCACAAACTAAGCCATCGTTTCTTGGGTATTTGTCATTTTTAGCGTCGGTTAATGCTTGGTTTTTATCTGTTGCACACCAAACTTGACTCATCACTTTAAAGGATGATGACTCTAATCCTTCACGAGGAAAAGCAAGATAACGGAGGGTAATTCCTGCGTCATTGTATTGGGCAATATTATGGTGTAACTCTCGGCAGTAACCACAACTAATATCAGTAAATACGGAGACGACATACTTTTCATTTTTAGCCGGATAAGTAATCATCTGCTTGGTCATTGTCTCAATCTGTTTTGCAAAACTCTTCGCGGTTAAATCAACCAGTTTCTCTCCCTGAGCTTGGTATAGCTGACCATAAAAAAGATATTTTCCATCGTCAGTCAGATAAAACAATCCATCGGTTGTTTGAACCTCTTTAAAGCTCACTAATGGTGAGTCATCGATAGACTCCACAGTCATACCTAACTGTTCCATCGCTTGATGAATTTTACTGTTATTTGCTAAGGCAGAACTAGAAAATATGAAAAGTATAAAAGAGATAAAAATATTAAGATGCATAAAAGGATCCTTGTTGAGTGACTGTGTGATTAATACAAGTAACTCAACATTTGATACCATAAAAACGGCAAGATCCAATTAAGTTCTATTAAAATTTTATGCCCTTGGGTGATGTTCTTGGTGCAAGCTTTTCAAACGCTCTGTCGCAACATGGGTATAGATTTGAGTGGTAGAAAGATCACTATGACCCAAAAGCATCTGTACTACACGAAGATCGGCACCATGATTTAATAAGTGGGTGGCAAACGCATGCCTTAAAACATGTGGTGAAAGTTTTTCAACATCAATATTTGCGCGAATAGCGTAGTGTTTAATCCGATGCCAAAACGTTTGACGGGTCATCATATTGCCACGACGACTAGGAAAAACCACATCCGAAGTTTGATCCGATAATAAAGCTGGGCGTCCATTTGCCATAAACTGTTCAATCCAATCGACTGCATCTTCCCCCATAGGAACCAGACGTTCTTTATTCCCTTTACCAATAATACGTACCACACCCTGTCGTAGACTTAGATTTTCAGTGGTTAAACTGACTAATTCTGTCACACGTAGACCCGTCGCATATAGAAGTTCAATCATTGCACGATCACGGAGCTCAATCGGTTCATTAGGATCGGGGGCTTCAAGCAGATCATCAATCTCTTCTTCTGAGATCGCTTTAGGGAGACGTTTGGCTAATTTAGGGCTGATCATCGTGGCACTAGGATCATCATCACGCATTTTTTCTCGGAACAAGTATTGAAAAATCCGACGAATTGCCGACACCATCCGAGACTTACTACTGGCTTTATAGTCTAGATCTGATAACCAAAGCTGATAACGTTGAAGATCATCGGCTTTGGCTGTTAGAAAGCTCAGGTTTTCTTGCTCTAACCAATTCGTTAATTTTACCAAATCAGTTCGGTATGAACTTAAGGTATTTTCAGACAAACCACGCTCCATCCACATGCTATCTAAAAATTGCTCTAACAGTAATTGATCGCTCTCCATATCCGCCTCAATATTCTTCTAATTATTATTAGCATTACGGTAACCTAATTAAACAAAAAGGCAAGCTTGGCGAATAACGTGAACAGAGGTAACATATTGTCCATTAATCATAAGAGCAGAGATAGGTACACCGCGATGAATATTGGTTTATTTTACGGGTCATCGACCTGTTACACAGAGATGGCTGCAGAGAAGATTCGCGACCATATCGGGAAAGAGATTGTCGACATCTATAACATCAAAGATATTAATAGCGATAAAATGCTCTCTTATGATCTGCTTATTCTTGGAATTTCAACCTGGGACTTTGGTGAAATTCAGGAGGATTGGCAAGAAGTTTGGCACCAACTTGATGCATTAGAATTGAATAATAAAGTAATCGCCCTTTTTGGTCTTGGTGATCAAGAAGGCTACGGCGAATGGTATTTGGATGCAATGGGATTACTTCATGATGAACTTGCCGCAACTGGCGCTTCATTTATCGGCTACTGGCCAAATCAAGGTTATGAGTTTACTGCCTCAAAAGCTTTAACCCAAGATGAAAGCCACTTTGTCGGCTTAGCACTTGATGAAGATAGTCAATATGAGTTAAGTGATGAACGTATTACGACTTGGTGTGACCAAGTTCTCGTCGAAGCGGCAACAATTTTAGAATAACACTCGACTTCCATTCATCATACTTTTCCTAAGCTAAAATAATTCACAGATAAAAAAAGCCTAATAAGATCAATCTTATTAGGCTTTTTTATTATCAACATCACATCATTACGATGAGATATCAATAAGTCATTATGCTTGCTCTCGCTTACCAATAAAGCATGATGCAATAATCGCAACCGCCGTTGGAATTAACCAACCTAATCCCTCTTTAAATAGTGGTAGGAAGTTAAAACCACTCACATCAATACCGACAATTTTAGCTGCATCAAGCAAGGCTAGTAATAAAGCAATCGTCAATACTGAGCGATAAGCCACACGAGGATTTGGAATAAACTTGCGAACTAATGCTAGAACCACTAATGCAATTGCAACCGGATAAAGTGCAAATAGTACCGGAATAGACAAACTAATTAACTGATTTAAGCCAACGTTGGCGACAACCGCACTAACCACGGCAACAACAACTGCCCACGTTTTATATGAAACGTTCTTAGTTAATGAGCTGAAGTAATCTGCACATGCACTAATAAGACCAATTGCTGTGGTTAAACATGCTAACAATACAATGATTGAAAGAATCACCTGTCCAGCCTGACCAAACAATGCCTGAACGTAGATAGATAAAATTGCGCCACCATTACCCGCATTAGCAGCAACAGAAGAACTCGTCGCACCTAAGTAGAATAGTGAGATATAAACGAATGACAGACCAACAGCGGCAATTAAACCAGCAATGATGAGATATTTACATGTTGCTTTACCGTCAGTGACACCTTTTTTACGTAGGATATCAACCACCAGCATACCAAACATTAATGCACCAAAAGTATCCATGGTGTTATAACCTTCAAGGAAACCTTTTGTTAATGGTTGAGCAATATATTCACCTTGAGCGGCTAAAATATCACCTTGAGGATGCATAAAGACTGCAATCGCTAATACCGTTAATGCAACAAATAGTGCAGGCGTTAAAATCTTACCAATATAATCAATTAATTTACCACTTGACCATGCAAAGTAGAGTGCCACACTAAAGAAGATAATTGAAAAAACCGTTAAACTTGTTTGTCCGGGTGCGGTTAAAAAAGGTTTTACCGCCATTTCATAAGCGACTAAACCTGTTCGAGGTGCAGCAAATGCAGGGCCGATAATAATAAAAATGAGTACAGCAATAACAGCAGCAATCTTAGGAGGTAAGTCACGAGTTAATCCCTTCCAACTACCACCAGCAACAGCGATAGCAATAATACCAGAAAGAGGAAGACCCACTGCCGTCACTAAGAAACCTAACATCGCAGGAATAAAGTGATCACCGGCTAGCTGTCCAGCTTGAGGAGGAAATATGATATTACCTGCACCAAGGAAAAACGCGAAGGTCATAAAACCTACCGCTAATATATCAATTGCTTTCAACTGTTTACTCATTTATAACCTCGATCGCACATGTTGTTTGTTCTATATTTATCATCATAATTTAGCATAATCATCTAAGTGTGATTACTATCACAAAATAATGAACAATATCCAGCTAACAAGCAATAGCAGAGACTAAAACACTCGTATCTTTTGCATTTGGTGTTAAAAAATGGAATAAAAAACCAAATATATAGGTATAAAACAAAATAAAACACTTCAAAATAGACAGTTATAAAAATAAAAGAAAAAGATAAAAAAATATTAAAATCACAATTTAACCCATAATTAACAGAATTAAATATCGATTTAACACCATTGAAACACAGTTTAGTCTAAGAGGTAAATTTAATGACAAGATGTTTTAAATTTAAACAATTTTCCATCGATGATAAAGGGTGCGGTATGCCAGTCAGTACTGATGGGGTACTATTAGGATCATGGGCAGCAATCCCCACTAAAGGGATGTTACTTGATATTGGCACAGGAAGTGGATTACTCTCATTAATGGCAGCTCAGCGAGAGAGTGATATTAAAATAACCGCCATCGATATTGATGATGCTGCAATAAAAGCCACCCAGTACAATATTTCTAATACATCATGGAGCGATCGTATTACCGCCATTCAACAAGATATTACTCTCTGGGCAAAGCAACAACCAAAAGCCAGTTTTGATGGCATCATTTGTAATCCCCCCTACTTTGTTGCAGGTGAAAGTGCGCAATTAGAAAACCGAGCGATAGCTAGACACACCCTAACCCTCACTTTTTCTGCATTAATTGAGGTAACTGCTTATTTATTAAAAGATCGAGCTGAAGCTTCATTCATCCTCCCTACCCTTGAAGCTAAACTATTTATTGAACAGCTTTCTCAACACCACCTTTATTGTTGTCGACAGTTAGCCATTCAAACTACAGAGAAAAAAGCGGTATCACGTCTTCTCTTTACAGTGACAAATCAGCAATGTGATAACCAAAAACCTTTCACTTTAACCATTCAAAAATCTGGTCAATATAGTGATGAATTTAAAGCATTAACTCGGGATTTTTATTTAAAGTTTTAGCATGTCAAAAGCGATCTATAATATAAGACAGATAATATATTGATGAGATCGCTAGGATCTTGCCGTTATTATCTCTATAATGCCGCTCTTTGTGATATTTTGTATAAACAAGTACCATTATTTAAATCTCGGTATGGAGAAAACCTGTGAGAGAATTTGCTGATCTAGAGCTCGATCCATTACTACTTAAAGCCATTGAAGATATTGGTTTTAGCCGACCAACTGCCGTACAAGCAGAAACTATCCCTTATGCAATGGACGGTCGTGATATTTTAGCTTCTGCTCCAACGGGTACGGGTAAGACAGCGGCATTCGTACTGCCAATGTTACAACACCTTATCGATTTCCCACGCCAAAAGCCGGGACCAGCTCGCGTATTGGTATTAACACCAACTCGTGAACTTGCGATGCAAATTGCTGAACAAGCACAAGCATTAGCTAAGTACACCGATCTGAAAATCACGACAGTGACTGGCGGGATCTCATACGATGCCCACGCAGAATGGTTAGGTAAAACGCAAGATCTTGTGGTTGCGACTCCAGGTCGTCTGACTGAATATATCAATGCAGAACGTTTCGATTGTCGTGCAATCGAGTGTTTAGTGCTTGATGAAGCTGACCGTATGCTAGATATGGGTTTCACCTCAACAGTAAATAAACTGTCTGATGAGTGTCGCTGGCGTAAACAGACTCTTTTATTCTCTGCAACCTTAGAGGGTCGTGGTGTTGACGGGTTTACCGCTGATCTACTCAATGATCCAGCAAAAGTTGAAGCCGATGCATCACGTCGTGAGCGTAAAAAAATTAACCAGTGGTACTACCGTTGTGACAATATGGAGCATAAAATTGCAATCTTGAAAAATATTATTCAAGAGCAAGCTCAACGTACTATTGTTTTTGTTAAGACTCGAGAACGTCTTGCTGAACTGCGTAGCCTTCTTGATGCTGAAGGGGTTAAGCAGTCTTGGATCCAAGGTGAAATGCAGCAAGCAAAACGTAATAATGCGATTCAGCGCTTTAAAGATGGCGAAGTGAACGTATTAATAGCAACGGATGTTGCCGCTCGTGGTATCGACCTTCCTGATGTTAGCCATGTTGTGAACTACGATATGCCAAGAACTGCTGATGTCTATGTTCACCGTATTGGTCGTACTGCTCGTGCGGGTAAGAAAGGGGCTGCAATTTCATTAGTTGAAGCTCATGACCAACCAATGATGGATCGTGTTCAACGCTATACGGATGAACAGATCAAAGAGCGTTATATTGAAGAATTAAAGCCTAAGCACAAGAAACCAACCTTTGTGAAGAAAAAGAAAAAATCGAGCAAAGATAAAGTGAAAAGTGCCGCTAAAAAGAAAAAAGTGAAGAAGAACGTCGGTAAACGTCGTACTGCAAATAACGAAAGTAAATAGCACTATAGCCAAAGTAATTGAAGCTGCTAGTAGGCGACAAGCAAGTGAGGCTCCATGAGTATAGGTGCGCTATATAATTGGGGCGAACGAGCGTAGCCAACAACCTAGCAACTTCAAGTAAAAAGGGTATATCAATAACGACGGCTCTAGATTCACCGAGTCAACAATAAAAAAGCGAACTCACTTTCTGACTATTTCAGAAACGAGTTCGCTTTTTTGTATCAGTCGATTTTCAATAAGGGTTTGTATCAATCAAATTTAAGCAAGAAAGAAATTTTATTGCTCTTCACGTTTAAAGACAAACTCTGTCTCATTTGACTCGGCAGGAACAAAGTAGTAACCCGCGGTATCAAACGCTTTTAACTGCTCAACATCGGTTAACTGATTTTCAATGATATAACGTGACATCATGCCTCTGGCTTTTTTAGCGTAAAAGCTGATCACCTTATATTGTCCTTTTTTACAATCTTTAAAAATAGGGGTAATGATTTCTGCCGCTAGTTTTTTACTGTTTACCGCTTTAAAGTACTCATTAGAGGCGAGATTAATTAAGGTATTATCACCTTGTAGATCTAATGCTTCTCGTAGCGTATCGGTAATAATATCGCCCCAGAATTGATAAAGATTAGTCCCTCGTTCATTACTTAAGCGAGTCCCCATCTCTAAGCGGTAAGGTTGCATCAAGTCTAAAGGTCGCAGTAGACCATAAAGTCCAGATAACATACGAAAGTGCTGCTGTCCCCACTCAATCTGTTGATCACTCAATGAGTAAGCATCTAAGCCACTATAAACATCTCCTTTGAATGCAAATAGTGCAGGTCTGGCATTTGCAGATGTAAATAGAGGCTGCCACTCAGCAAATCGAGCAGCATTTAAACCGGCAATTTTATCACTGACCTTCATCAGTTTAGCGATATCCATTGGAGTTAACTCACGACAACGCTCAATCAGAATCTCACTTTGTGGTATCAACATCGGTTGAGTGAATTTTTCTGTGGTTAGCGGTGTTTCATAATCTAGCGTTTTGGCTGGTGAAACGACGATCATCATAACGTTAATCTCCTTAATCTATTTTTTTCCATCCCAAATCCCGTCTTCTAACTGGTTATAAAGCTCAGGATATTGGCTGCGGTCAAACTTAGGAACTTTTCCGAGTTTGAGCTGAGTATTATAATCTTTGGCTAATTTAATCACAGTACCAGATAGCAGCATAATTGCCATTAGATTAATAATAACCATCGCTCCCATCGAGAGATCAGCAAGTGCCCATACTGTTGGTAATTTTGCTAAAGCACCAAACATCACCATACCTAAAACTAAAATACGAAAAACATTAAAACCGAATCGTTTATTTAAGTTAAGAAAAATAAAATTGGTTTCGGCATAAAAATAATTAGCAATAATCGAAGTGAAAGCGAAAAAGAAAATAGCAACCGCAATAAATACTGCGCCAAAATGTCCAATTTCACTACTTAAAGCTAATTGTGTAAGTTCAATACCTTTCATATTAGAATCCGTATCTAATTGTCCAGAAAGAAGAATCACCGCGGCTGTGGCAGTACAGATTACAATGGTATCGATAAAGACCCCTAACATCTGAACATACCCTTGAGAGGCAGGATGATGAGGATAAGGGATTGCGGCGGCAGCAGCATTAGGAGCCGATCCCATCCCTGCTTCATTAGAGAATAGACCTCGACGAATCCCATTAATCATCGCCTGTCCAATGGTATAACCAATCGCTCCTGATGCCGCTTCATTGAATCCGAATGCACTTTTAATCACTAATACAAAAACATCGGGGATCTTTTCTATGTTCAAAAAAACCACAATTAATGCCATTAATAGATAAGCGATCGCCATAAATGGCACAACTAACTCAGCCACTCTCGCAACCTTTTTCATACCGCCAAAAATAATAAGACTGGTAAATAAGACTAACCCAATGGCGATGTAAAGCGGTTCAAAGCCAAATGCAACATGAAGGGCAACACTGATCGAATTTGCTTGTACGGAATTAAAGATAAGACCAAATGCGATAATAAGAAGAACAGAAAATGCCGCGCCCATTCCATGCATTCCTAATCCTTTCGACATGTAATAAGCTGGCCCTCCTCGAAAGCGACCCTCTTTATCTTTAACTTTATAGAGTTGAGCTAAAGTACTTTCTGCGAACGCCGTCGCCATTCCAAGAAAAGCAATGACCCACATCCAAAAAATAGCTCCTGGCCCCCCCAAGGTTAAGGCAACAGCAACCCCTGCCATATTTCCTGTACCAACTCGAGCAGCAAGGCTGGTACACAGCGCTTGGAAAGGTGAGATTCCTTCATGATTAGCACGACGACTATTTTTCATCACTTTAAACATATAGCTAAAGTGTTTTATTTGAATAAAGCCCAACTTAACGGTAAAGAATATGCCAATACCAAGCAATAAATAAATCAAAACCGACCCCCAAAGCAGGCCGTTGATGATAGTAATTAGGCTTAGCATATCCTCTCCTTAGATGATTAAGTCATTTTTACAGATAAGTAACAAAATAGTGTGCGTATAGTAGTCGTTATGAGTTAGAGGTGAAAGAAAAAAGATCTCGAATTAACTCAATAAAATGATGAGTTAAACCCTTCAATTTGTTTAATCCACATTAAAAAATTATTTTTTTGTGAGCTCTGCCTGCAAAATTTTTTCTTACAATTCACAATTGAGAATTAGGTCAACTTTTTTATCCTCAACTTTATGGTACTTAATAGGCACACAAAATAACAACTCTGTTCTAAACTGAAAAGAAGCACGATGATAACATCACAAATACATTGCTAACGTTTAGATAAACAGACCAATAAAATAGATAGAGGTTTAAGATGGACGAAACAATATTTGATGAAATTCTAGCTGGAAAGAAAAACGGTGGGGAGAAAGGTAAACCACAAAAGCGTGTTTGGCGTGAAATTGAAGCACTAAAAGATAAGCAACGTCTACGTAAAGAACTGGCTGATATTGATCTTTTTGATGATATTTATGATGAAGACTTAGACTACTGAACTCCGCATAATTAAATTAGTTGAAGAATCTAATCTCTCTTCAACTAATTTTTATTGAGGTAAGTAAACTTTCTCTCTAGCTTCAAAACGCTCGATTAAATTGGTGCAACTTGCCAGTTAATCTCAGTTTTACCTTGCTGCTTTAACAATACATTACTTTTTGAAAAATGTTGGCAACCAAAGAAACCTCGATATGCCGAAAGTGGCGATGGGTGAACCGACGTTAAAACATGATGTTTATCACGATCAATTTTAGCGCCTTTCTTTTGAGCATGTGCGCCCCATAATAAAAATATCACACCACTATTTTGTTGATTTATTAACTCAATCACCCCACTAGTAAAGCGCTCCCATCCCAATTTAGCATGAGAATGAGCATTTCCTTGCTCGACGGTTAAAACGGTATTGAGCAACAAAACCCCCTGTTCTGCCCATGACGTTAAATAGCCGTGATTAGGTACTTCAAAGCCATCAATATCTTGAGCTAGCTCTTTATAGATATTAACCAGAGAAGGCGGAACCTTTATTGATGGTTGAACAGAAAAGGAGAGCCCATGAGCCTGTCCTTTACCATGGTAAGGGTCTTGGCCTAAAATCACAACTTTGACATCAGTCAGTTCGGTATAGTGAAAGGCATTAAAAATATCTTTATCTTTAGGATAAATAGTGACACCTGAAGCACGCTTCTCTGCAATCGTCTCTTTGATATGTTGAAAATATGTTTCTGTCTGTTGCTGTTCAATAAATTCAGCCCAATTTCTTATTGTCACTTCTGTTATCCTTAGCGACTAATTTTAAAGTCAAAGTGGTTTAAAGTATTAAAAAATAGTACGTTGACACTATTCCTAATGTCATTAAAGTTGCTAGTAGGCACTTAACTTTCTTCAGCTAACTTTTTTAAATAGCTAATCTCTTGCTGCCAAATATCGGGGTTTATGGTTTCTAACACCAAAGGAATACCGTCAAACCGAGAGTCTTTCATAATAAATTCAAAGCAGGCCAATCCAATATGTCCTTCTCCTAACGAGTGATGACGATCAACTCGACTACCTAATGGTGTTTTAGAGTCATTCAGATGCATCCCACGTAAGTATTCAAATCCAATCAAGCGTTCAAATTCAGCGAAGGTTTTTTCACATGTTTCCGTTGTAGAAAGATCATATCCCGCAGCAAACGTATGGCAGGTATCAATACAGATCCCAACCCGACTTTTATCTTCAACTTGGTCAATAATGGTTGCCAACTGCTCGAAACTCCACCCTAGATTAGAACCTTGCCCCGCTGTGTTTTCTATTACTGCACAGACAGTGGGAACTTGTTGATGAGCTAAATTAATAGATTCTGCAATCAGAGCTAAACAAGCTTCAGGATCAATTTTCTTTAAGTGGCTACCAGGATGAAAATTAAGCAACGTTAAACCTAACTGATTACAGCGCTCCATCTCATCAATAAATGCGGCACGAGACTTATCTAATTTCTCTTGTTCTGGGTGCCCTAAATTAATTAAATAAGAGTCATGAGGAAGGATCTGTTCTGGCTTAAAGTTATATTTTTTACAATTCGTTTTAAACTCTGTAATCATTGAGCCTGTCAGTGGTTTCGCAACCCATTGGCGCTGATTTTTAGTAAATAATGCAAAAGCAGTCGCGCCAATTTTTGCCGCATTTAACGGAGCATTTGCAACACCGCCAGCGGCGGATACATGAGCACCAATAAACTTCATTTTTATACTCTCTATATTCTAGTTATCACTAAATAGATAGTTATTATATCTATCATCTATTTAGTGAATCAATTCATTAAAACCTCTATTTTACTCTAAATAACAGGTGACACAACAAAGGTTAACCACTAGTTTCCACGTGGTTATAAAAACATCAAAAAGATGATAACCAATTGATAAAAAAGATTATTGAAAATAATAAATGCAAAAAAATTGATTCAACTCAAAGAAAAACCCTATTGAACTAATGGTTAATCTGGTGTAAATTGACCCACATCAAAATAATTCTTCCGAAGTTAATGTAAGTGAAAATGTTCAGTTCGTTGACTTTAAATATAAATTAATTACCCCGATAGGGATGGAGATTCAAAATGGTTAAAGGTATTCAAATTACATCAGCAGCAAACACTGATCTAGTTAACTCAATCTGGTTACTGGACGAAGAAACTAAGCAAGCTCGTTGTGTGGCTGCACTATCTGGCTTCACAGCCGATCAAGTTGTTGCTGAATCAGATCTTGGTGATATCGAATATCGTGAAATTGCAATCGAAACACCTGCAGTTGTTGAAGGCGGTCAGCACTTAAACGTGAACGTTCTTAAGCGTGAAACTCTTGAAGATGCCGCTAAGCACCCTGAAAAGTACCCACAGCTAACTATCCGTGTTTCTGGCTATGCAGTACGTTTTAACTCTTTAACTAAAGAGCAGCAACAAGACGTAATCTCTCGTACATTCACAGAAAGCCTATAATTTATAGTCGCAAAATTCTGTTAATCACTAGCTCCACCAGCGAGCTAGCGATAATAAAAGAGACTTATCCCTCAAAATTTTGAGAGGTAAGTCTTTTTTTTCAACGATTTTGGATATAAAAAAAGAGACCTAGAAATGGTCTCTTTTTATTGATTTAGAAAGTTAAATATTACTTAGAAAGTTAACTACGTAGTAGCGTCACCAACTGAGAAAAATCATTATCTAATTCAACAGAAAGCAGCGGCAATTTCGCATGCTTTGCTAATGGTGCAGGTAATGGAATGTCTGAAGCTAATATCTCATCAACGACTTCTTTGAACTTCGCTGGATGAGCAGTACAAAGGAATACTCCCGTTTCCCCCGCTTGAAGGTTCTCTTCTAATAGACGGAAAGCTATCGCTCCGTGTGGTTCAGAAAGATAATCAATCGCCGACAACTGTTTCACCGTCTCAGCCGTCTCTTCATCACTGACTGAACCAGAAACAATAGAGCTCAAATCCCAACCTTGTAAACGACACAGCTCTTCAATACGTGGCCAATTATTTGGCTGGCTCACATCCATAGCATTGGAGATCGTCGCAACGGTTTTATTGGGTGTCCACTCACCGGTTTCCAAGTAACGAGGCACAGTATCATTAGCATTAGTTGCTGCAATAAAACGCTTAACCGGTAATCCCATCGCTTTTGCAAATAGCCCTGCTGTTAAGTCACCAAAGTTACCACTTGGTACACTAAATACCACGTCATTACGCTTCTCTTTGGCGATTTGAGCAACCGCTTCAAAGTAATAACAAGTTTGAGCGAGTAAACGACTGATGTTGATTGAGTTTGCAGAATTCAAACCGATATCTTGGCGTAATGCTTGATCATCGAACGCTTGCTTAACCAGTGCTTGGCAATCATCAAATGTTCCATTAATGGCAACAGTACGAATATTTTCACCCAATGTACAAAATAGCTTCTCTTGCAACGGACTGATCTTGCCTTTTGGATAAAGAATAACAACTTCTATATTTTCCATACCTAAAAAAGCATGAGCAACAGCCGCCCCAGTATCACCAGAAGTTGCCGTCAAAATCGTAATCTTTTCACCATTTGACACAGCCGCTAAAGATTGCGCCATAAAGCGACCACCAAAATCTTTAAATGCTAATGTTGGGCCATGAAACAGCTCTAATGCATAGATATCATCGGTAACCGATACAATAGGTGCTGGAAATTGGAAAGCAGTGCTAACCATTTCAGCTATTTTTTCAGGGGATAACTCATCACCAATAACGGCACTTAAAATCTGACTACTACGCTCAACAAAGCCAAGCTCAAGCAGTGCATCCATATCATCAAATTTTGGCAATTCGGTCGGATAAAATAAGCCTTGCTGACGGCCTAAACCTTGACGTACAGCTTGAGAAAATGAGACCTGCTCTTGATTGTCTTTTAAATTATATAATTTCATCTTAAATATCCTATCTAATCCATTAAAGTACTTTTGATCCTTGACGATCCAAGTGACAAATATGGACAAACCCTTCTTGGTTCTGTACGTAGTTTTCTGTTAACCAGCGACTTACTCGCTCAGCAATCTCTTTTGTAGGACAGAGGCTGAATAGCGTTGGCCCTGAGCCTGAAATACCGGTTGCGACGGCTCCTGCACTTTTCGTGTAACGACGAGCTTCGGCAAAATTCGGCAGTAACTTTTCACGATATGGTTCAGCAATCACATCATTAATCATGGTGGCCGCTAAATCAGGTTGATTGGTGTGACAAGCGTGAATAAAGCCGGCTAAGTTACGTCCATGAGCAATCACATCTTGGCGAACATATTGAGCGGGCAAAATCGCTCTTGCTTCTGCTGTTGGGACTTTAATTCCCGGATACGCCATCACCCAATACCACTGTTCAAAACAAGGAACTGGCTGACTGATATAGCCTAACTCTTCAACAATAAGCTGCAAACCGCCTAAGTAACATGGTGCGACATTATCAAAGTGAATACTGCCGGAAATCTCACCTTCCATCTCACCCATCAATTGCAGTAACTCTGTCTCTGATAGTGGATTGTCATGGAACTGATTTAAAGCATCTAATGCTGCAACCACAGAGCATGCGCTTGAGCCTAAACCGGATCCAATTGGCATGTTCTTCTCAAGCCGCATTGCTAATGGCTTTAGCGCTAACGCCTTAAGATCTAACTCACGAGCAAATACCTGCCAGCAGCGATAGACGATATTCTCTTCCGCTTTTTCTGGCAGCTTATCAACAAACTTCCCTTCACATTTAAGAGAGAAAGCTTGGTCACTCGCTGAAACAGTGACTTTATCCCCTAGCAACGAACCATCGATAGGCGAAACCGCAGCACCTAGAACATCAAATCCAACACTCACATTGCCAATAGAGGCCGGAGCATAAACAGAAATTGTCATTTTACACCCCTAATTTCCAGCCTAGAGTACGCATTAAGTCAGAGAAAACACCTGCAGCAGTTACTTCAGTACCCGCACCGTAACCTCGAAGAACTAGCGGAATTGGTTGATAATAACGACTATAAAAAGCAAGGGCATTTTCACCATCTTTGACTTTATACATCGGATCATTGGCATCAACTGCTTGAATACAAACACGACACTTACCATTATCAATTTCACCCACATAACGTAGTACTTTATTCTCAGCTGCCGCTTCAGCAACACGCTGTTTAAAGTATTCATCCGCTTCAGGAAGTCGCGCTAAAAACTCAGCCACACTACCTGAATCATCAAAACCTGGTGGTAATGCTTTTTCAACCACCACATCATCAAGCTCTAAAGATAAACCTGATTCACGAGCAAGGATCAATAATTTTCTTGCTACATCCATACCAGAAAGATCATCTCGAGGATCCGGCTCAGTAAAGCCATTATCATCCGCCACTAATGTTGCTTGGCTCAAGCTCATACCTTCATCAAGTTTGCCAAAGATATAAGAGAGTGAACCAGAAAGGATTCCGTTAAATCGCTCTAATTCATCACCTGCAGCAATTAAGTTTTGAAGATTTTCCATCACAGGGAGACCTGCACCAACCGTCGTTTCATACATAAATTTACGACGAGAAAGACGAGCAGCATCACGCAACTGATGATAATAAGCCATGGTATCCGTATTGGCTTTCTTATTTGGCGTGATCACATGGAAACCTGCCAATAAGAAATCAGCATACTGACTAGCAATCGCTTGTTCTGATGTACAGTCAATAATCACCGGATTAATAATGTGATTTTCTTTAACTAATTTAGCAATCGTTGGAAGATTAAAGCCTTCTGTCGCAGAGTTAATCTGATCACTCCAGTGATTAAGGTCGATCCCTTTAGGGTTAACTAACATTTTACGACTGTTGGCTAAACCACAAACACGGATTTCAATGCCTTTTTTCGCCAATACTTTTTGTTGACGACGGATTTGATCGACCAAGGCTCCACCTACACCGCCAACACCAACCATAAATACATCAATAAAGTGCTTACTATTAAATAGATTAATATGACAAGCTTGTACCGCTTCTGAGACTTTATCTTCAGGAATAACCGCAGAGATTGCGCGTTCAGATGAACCTTGGGCAATCGCGATAATATTAATATTCACTTCAGCAAGAGAGCTAAAGAACTGTGAAGCGATACCTTGAGATGTTCTCATCCCATCACCAACCAGAGAAACAATCGCTAACTGATCAATAAATTCAACAGGATCTAATAGGTTATCTTTTAGTTCTAGCTCAAATGCCGCATGAAGCGCTTTTTCGGCAGCCTCTTTCGCATCACTTTCAATGCAGAAGCTAATGCTATATTCAGAAGAAGATTGAGTGATTAAAACAATGGAGATACCTGCTACCGACATCGCACCAAAGACACGAGAGGCCATGCCTACCATTCCCTTCATACCTGGGCCTGAAACATTAACCATAGTTAAATTATCAAGGGTCGTAATTCCTTTAACCGCTAAGTTGTCGCTACCCGAATCAACACCAATTAATGTGCCACGAGCTTGAGGATTAAAGCTATTTTTAATAAGACATGGAATATGGAATTGTGCGATAGGAATAATAGTTTTTGGGTGCATCACTTTAGCACCAAAATAAGAGAGCTCCATCGCTTCTTGATAGCTTAATGATTTTAATAAACGCGCATCAGAGACTAAGCGAGGGTCACAATTATAGACACCATCTACATCTGTCCAGATTTCACAACAGTCCGCGCGTAAACATGCCGCTAATACTGCCGCAGAGTAGTCAGAACCATTACGACCTAGAGTAACGAGTTCACCTTTTTCATTACCAGCGGTAAATCCAGGCATAAGACCAATATGGTTTTCAGGAATCGGATTAGCTTGGAAGCGCTTAGTAGACTCATCAATATCAACCATAGACTCTAAATAATCATCACTACCTGTAAGATAACTAACAGGGTCGATAACATAAACGTTATGTCCTTTTGCTTCTAATACCGCACTCATGGTGGCAATCGAAAGGCGCTCACCTTTGCTAACTATGCGGGCATAAACATTATCAGGACAAACCCCTAATAGCTCGATACCATGAAGATATTGCTTAAGTTGGTAGGTTAATGCATCTAACTTGACAAGAAGCGCTGACTTATCAAAGTTTTCTAAATTTTGATCTAATCCATTAAACAGGTCAGTAAAAATGTTCTCAATTGTTGCTAATTGCTGCAACGCATCTTGTTTTTCAACAACCTGATTAATCACAGCAACCAAACTATTGGTAATTTTAGCGGGTGCAGAAAGTACTGCAGAAACTCCACTTTGTTCACCATTATTAGCAATAATATCTGCCGCTCTTAAAAAGCGTTCTGTATTTGCTAAAGAAGTACCACCAAATTTTAGAACTCGCATCCTTTCCTCCAAAAAATCCCTATTTAGCTCACTTATTTTGCTACAAAAAAAGCCCGCACCAACGATTGGCGCGGGCTTTTTCAGTTTGTTTACTTATTAGCCCGCCCAAACATGTAAAATGCTTGTCATAATCATCATGATGGTGGTACCAATGTAACGTTTCATCAAAAAAGTTGCTCACTAAAAATTACATTTATAAAATATTTTTTCAACCTGCCTATATCAATACCCTATCATTATTTTTTAGTCAATAAAGAATTACTATTTAATGACGACAATTGAAATTTATTTTGAATTTTAACCGTCCTTTTTTATCAGCCACCCTCGCTCATAGTTATTATCATTATTGCTTATAGCTGTAATAAAATGACGTAAATAAAGACAAAAGGTTATCAAAAATTGACCTCAATCAACAACAATGTAAAAATATCACCATATAAAATATGCTACTCCTTGTTAGCGAGCTGTTAAATGCGATATAATTGACTCAGGATATTATGGATATATATATGCCACCTCCTATTAACTTATAGGGCTTTTGCGAAATAGAATGATTATACTCTGATCGCGGTTGTGGACGGCAAACTGATGACGATTTCAAATATATATGTTAAGATATTGTTAACAATATTAGAATTGTCACTTTAACTCAAAATTTAACCGATGGTACGAGATAAGCTCTCGTCAGATTTTAGGTAACGTCATGCAAACCCCTCAAATATTGATCGTTGAAGACGAACATGTAACACGTAATACATTAAAGAGTATCTTCGAAGCTGAAGGTTATACCGTTTTTGAAGCAAATAACGGTGATGAGATGCACTCTATCTTATCTGAAAACTCTGTAAACTTAGTTATTATGGATATCAACCTACCAGGTAAGAATGGTCTTCTACTTGCTCGTGAGTTACGTGAGCATGGAGATATGGCACTTATGTTCCTAACTGGGCGTGATAACGAAGTTGATAAGATTCTAGGTCTTGAAATTGGTGCAGATGATTACATCACAAAACCATTCAATCCACGTGAATTAACGATCCGTGCTCGTAACTTGCTTCAACGTTCTATGAACAAAAACAAGCAAACTGAAGAGAAACTATCTATTGAGCGTTATACGTTTAATGGTTGGATCCTTGATATCAACAGTCGCTCTTTAGTTAGTCCTCAAGGTGATTCTTTCAAATTACCTCGTTCTGAGTTCCGTGCACTACTTCACTTCTGTGAAAATCCAGGTCAAATCCAGACTCGAGCTGAACTACTGAAGAAGATGACAGGTCGTGAGCTTAAGCCACATGATCGTACTGTTGACGTAACTATTCGTCGTATCCGTAAGCATTTCGAGTCAATGACAGATACGCCAGAAATTATTGCAACAATCCACGGTGAAGGTTACCGTTTCTGTGGAGAAATCGAAGAAGCATAAGCTTTTACGATAATTGATTACAATAAAAAGCCCCGAATTAATCACTCTCTATTGAGAATAATTAATTCGGGGCTTTTTTATTTTATCCCAATCAAGTCAGCTTATTGTTTATTGGCAGCATAATCGGCTAACCATACTTTAAGCAAATTAATGTCATTCTGATATTCGTTTTTGATCTCATCAATCCAATCATCAATATTTTCCCACCATGTTGGAATATTTGGCGATTGTGCTTGTTGAGCCACTTGTTGAATACGCTTCAACCCAATAGAACCTGCAGCTCCTTTGATCTTATGTGCTTCAGAGACAATACTATCTTGATCTTTGGCGATTAAGTTCGACTCAAGGATATCAACGTAACCTTCCATCATCTCTTCAAATAGAGAAATACTACCGAGGACAGGATCGACACCAACAATATCGATATATGAAGTTAGCATCTCGACATCTAACACAGATTCTTCATTAATTAACGACTCAGGCTCCTCCTCTTCAGGTGCCTCTAAATGACAAATTAGCGCATGATTTTTAATCACCTCACTAATTGCTTTAACACTCAATGGTTTACTTAGCGCTTCATCCATACCTTGCTCTAAGTATTCATTCTTATCTTTCAATACATTCGCTGTTAGTGCAATGAGTGGCGGTAAATTATCGTAATCTTGACGTAGCTTTTGTGCAATATCAAAACCTGTCATATCTGGAAGCTGAATATCCAATAGTACCAGATCAAATTTATTTGGCTCGAAGCAAGCGAGGGCATCCTCACCGCACATTGCAACCGTTACTTGGTGCCCTAAATTTTCCAGCAAGGTTTTAGCGACCAAGACATTCAGTTCAATATCTTCAACCATTAATATACGCAAACTTGATTGTGGTAACGCTGGCATCGCCTCTTCATCTTTCGGCATATCGACCAACGGCACTTTAATGGTAATAATAAAACAACTACCTTCACCTTCATCACTTCGGACAGTAATATCCCCATCCATCAATTGTATGATCTCACGAGAAACAGCCAAACCAATCCCAGTTCCTACCGCATGAAGATTGTCTTTACCACTCTTCACTTGATAATACATCGCAAAGATATTTTCAATTTCCTCTTCTGGAATACCTATCCCAGAGTCTTCTACCTCAAATTCAATTTCAGCATAGTCATCATAAACATCAGCACCAACTCGGAGCCAAACTTCGCCCTCTTTAGTGAATTTCACGGCATTACTTACAATATTCCATAACACCTGACGTAAACGAGTTCCATCAACACTAATGTACTGCGGTAAATCTGTTAATCGATCAAGGGTAAATATCAGCCCTTTTTGTTCCGCCATCAATCCGACTAAATTTTCAATTTCACTAATAAATTCAATAAAATCCATCGGTGTATTCATCAATTCAAGTCGACGACGATCAAACTTATCCATATCGATAATGTCATTAAAGATATGACCTAAAGTAATTGCACTGACATTAATCGTACGCAGGTAATCTCGCTGTTCATCATTCAATTTAGTATCAAGTAGCATGCGACTTAATCCAACAATACCATTAAGTGGAGTACGTAACTCATGGCTAATTGTTGAGATAAATGTCGTTTTATCTCGGCTCGCTTTCTCTAAAGCATCTTGGTAGCGATGACGTTCAGTAATATCTCGTCCAAAACCAACCAATCCAAGACGGGTGCCATTTTTATTATAAAATGGCACCTTACGAAGTTCGAAGTAGGCTTTTCGTCCATCGGTATACTCTAACCACTGCTCATAGGTAACGGCAATATCGCCGCTAAATACTTGTTCATCCGTCTCTACAATCTTCTCTGCAATCTCTTTTTTATAAAGATCCCAAGGCGTCAAACCAATCATTTGATCTTGAGCCATTCCTGTCAGCTCTTCCATCGCCTTATTCGCACCAGATAGCTGTCCTTTCTCATTACGATAATAGATAAGATCAGGGGAAGCATCGATAAATGAACGTAATAAAACCGTCTGCTCATTTAACTCTAATTGCGCTTTTTCTCTCTCATAAACCTCATTTTCAAGATCGATAATCGCCTCATTTCTGGCAATTTCTGCTTTCTTTCTCTCATCAATCTCAAGGTTTAATTGATTAATATTTTCTTGTAATTGATCATTAAGATCCATGTCTCGGGATCGCATCTCTTCAAGTTTTCCGACTAATTTAGAGAGTCGCTGACGAGATTCTTCTAATTGATCCACCACGATCGAGAGGAAGTAGACAGCCCAAGGGGTAATTAAAAGACCAAAGAAAACCGAACGAACAATATCGATATCTTCAATCACACCTTGGAGTGCGAGGGTTATCCCTATCTGTACAATTAAAGCTAAGGCCACTAACCCTAATGCTAATAATAAGCTAAATCGCACAATCCCAAGCTTAACCAATAAATCGACATAATATTGGGCCAATAGTTTTATCTGCTTCATCTGTTAATTAACCACCTACTACAAATTATTTTTAACTGGCGAAAAGATAAATGAGTCATCAATCGCACTTCCTTGCACACCATCTTTTGTTAAATTCCTGCCGATCTCAGTCATTGCTGCCCAACGATTTTCACACCATAACGGCGCAAGCAAAGTCGGTCTCCTCGCCGCAGCCGATACTCGATGATAAACCACATCAGCAGGAGTATTCCTGATCATTTTTGCCGCTATATTACTATAAGTCTCTAGAGATAACTCATTCATGCGCCCAGCTTGCCACGCTTGTCCCATTTTACTCCCTTTAACAATGTGTAAAGGGTGTAATTTAATGCCATCTGTACCTGTCTCAAGTACTTTCTGTAACGTGTTCATATTGTCTTGTTCACTATCACCAGGAAGCCCAACAATTAAGTGGGTGCAGACTTTTAATCCTAGAGCACGGGCTCGCTGAGTAATATCATGATAACACTGATAGTTATGGCCCCGATTAATACGTTTTAAGGTTTTGTCGTTAGCCGTTTGTAAGCCTAATTCTAACCACACTTCATAACCTTGCTGTTGATAACCAGACAGAAGTGATAATACAGAATCAGGAACACAATCAGGGCGAGTTCCAACGCAAAGACCGACAATATCACTAGTTTCTAATGCTTGTTGATACATTTTCTCTAGTAACTGCACTTCGGCATAAGTACTAGTATAGGCTTGAAAGTAAGCTAAATAACGTTTTGCTCGATTTACGCCTTTCGCTTGTTGCTGCAGTTGTTCTGAAATAGAAAGGTGTTGCGCTTGCTCATCAGAAAAAGAGGCAACATTACAGAATGTACAACCTCCTCGACCGATCGTTCCATCACGATTGGGACAGCTAAAGCCACCATGCAACGTGAGTTTATGTACCTTTTCCCCATAACGGCGCTGAAGGTCTTGACCAAAGGTATTAATATAGTGATGTAACTGCATAAATTTAAAGTGCCAATATAAAAGAGGAGACGTCACTATTTTAGCACTTTATTAAACACAATAGAAAATTGAACCGTAACTCATAAAAACTCAAGATTTCACCCAATCACATCAAAGAGCTAATCAACCAATAAAAGCCACAAAGACAAGATTTCACCCCAGAAAAGTGAAAATATAAGTCACTTAAACTGCCAAAGTTGAGCTTGAAAGTATAAACAACCTAAAAAAGCAATAATAAACACCACATTTATTTTCATCATATTTACATTTTTATCACCTAATAGTTGAAATCTACCTGTGATATTGGTATTTATTGAGTAGGTATGTAGGAATTTCACTCAATAGATCGTAATCAATGCGAAAAAAACACTAATTTTCCCTCTCAATCCATGAGCAGAAGATTAATTTCGCCTTTATCAGAATAAATATAGCCAAGCGTAAAGGCAGCTCTGATACCGAAACCACAATTACGATATACCTGAAATAATTAGAGTTGCTAGTAGGCAAACGAATGTAGCTAGCAACTTTAAGTTATGAAAGGTATAACCAAAGAATTAATTACATTATTTAAAGGACTAAGGTACCGCAATTGGTATCTGATTTTTATAGGAAGGACACTCTATGTCGCATGTCGATTCAAAGACTCAAGGATTATATGTCCCAGAAATGGAACATGATGCTTGTGGTATCGGATTTGTTGCCCATCTAAAGAATAGAAAATCACACCGTATTGTTACTGAAGCACTTGAAATGCTTGCTCGAATGGAGCACCGAGGTGGTCAAGGTTGTGATCCAAGTAGTGGTGATGGCGCTGGTATCTTACTGCAAAAACCGCATGAATTTTTATTAGAAGAGACTCAGAAGTTGAATATTAAACTTCCCTCTTTTGAGAAATATGGTGTCGGTGTTGTACTTTTCCCTAAAGATGAATATAAACGTCAACAGTGTCGCGACATTTTAGAGCGTAATGCTAAACGTCTTGATCTAGATATTATTGGCTACCGTGTTTTACCTGTCGATAATTCAATGATCGGTGATGATCCAAAGAGCACAGAACCTCAGTTTGAGCATGTATTTGTCACTGGCGGTAGCTCTATGGAACCAGAAGTACTAGAGCGTAAACTTTATGTCCTTCGTAATTACACCATTCGTGTCTGCCTAGAAAGCATCTCTGACATTGGTGAAGATTTTTACATTAACTCACTCTCTTATAAAACTTTAGTTTATAAAGGCCAGTTAACGACAGAGCAAGTTCCTCAGTACTTCCTCGATCTCAATAGTCCAACAATGGTAACGGCATTAGCGCTTGTTCACTCTCGATTCTCGACAAATACATTCCCGAAATGGCGTTTAGCGCAACCATTCCGTTATATTGCTCACAACGGCGAGATCAATACTGTTCGTGGTAATATCAACTGGATGAAAGCTCGTGAAGCGATCATGCAGTCAGAGCTATTTACTGAACAAGAGATGAGCATGCTATTACCGATTTGCCAAGATGGCAGCTCGGATTCAGCAAGCTTTGATATGGCACTAGAGCTATTAGTTCTATCTGGTCGTTCTCTTCCACATGCCTTAATGATGCTAATTCCTGAAGCATGGCAAGAAAATGAACAACTGAGTAACCAACGTCGCGCTTTCTATCAATACCATGCCAATATCATGGAACCTTGGGATGGCCCTGCGTCAGTCTGTTTTACCGATGGTGTACAAGTCGGGGCAACATTAGACAGAAACGGCCTGCGTCCTTCCCGTTATACCATTACAAACGATGATTTCCTTATCATGGCATCTGAAACCGGTGTTGTTGAAATCGAGCCAGAAAATGTGCGTTACCGTGGCCGTTTACAGCCTGGGCGTATCTTTGTTGCCGATTTAGAGCAAGGTCGCATCATCTCAGATGAAGAAGTCAAAGAGTCTGTTGCCTCATCGAAACCTTATGAGCAATGGATCACTGATAACCTATTAAGCTTAAACAAGCTGCCAGAATCAGAGACAGGCCATCAACTACCATCAGAAGAGCGTCTACTTTGCCACCAGCAAGCCTTTGGTGTCAGTCGTGAAGAGATCAATGAGATCATTCTCCCAATGGCAAAAGATGCTAAAGAGCCACTCGGCGCCATGGGTGCAGACTGGCCATTAGCGATCTTATCTCACCAGTCTCAACACTTATCAAACTACTTTAAGCAGCTGTTTGCTCAGGTCACTAACCCGCCGATCGATCCAATTCGTGAGCGTATGGTAATGTCACTAAAAACCTATTTAGGTCGTGACCATAACTTACTGACTGAGACACCAGAACACTGTCAAAAAGTTGAGCTAGAGAGCCCAATTCTAAGTAATTCTGAATTAGAAAAACTGCGTGCTATCGATAACGATCATCTACAGGCAAAAGTATTAGATATCGTATTTAGAGCAAGTGGTGAAGAAGGGAAGCTTGAGCGTGCCTTAAAACGTATCTGTCAGTACTCAGAAGATGCGGTTGTTGATGGTTACTCAATCATTATCCTAACTGACCGAGCAGTGAACTCAAACCACGCAACGATCCCTGCAATGTTGGCGGTTGGTGCAGTTCATCACCACCTAATCCGTAAAGGTTTGCGTGCTAAGTGTGACATCGTGATTGAGACGGGTGATGCGCGTGAAACTCACCACTTTGCCACTCTATTAGGTTATGGCGCAAATGCGGTTAACCCATACTTAGTGACCGAGACATTAGCACAATTACAAACAACGGGTCGTTTGGATCGTGAGAAGCCATTAGATCAACTATTTGATAACTACCGTAAAGCGATTAATGCGGGCTTGTTGAAGATCTTCTCAAAAATGGGTATCTCGACACTACAGTCTTATCATGGTGCTCAAATCTTTGAAGCGCTAGGTATTAGCCGCTCAGTGGTCGATAAATACTTTACTGGCACCGTTTCTCGTATTGAAGGTTTGACTATCGACGATATCGCCAAAGAAGTATTAATCCGTCATCGCTTCGGTTATCCAACCCGTGAAGTTCCATCGCAAACATTAGATGTCGGTGGGGTTTATCAGTGGAAACAACGTGGTGAAAAGCACCTATTTAACCCTGAAACTATCTCTCTACTTCAAGAATCAACTCGTGAAAAGAGCTACGATACGTTCAAAAAATATTGTCAGACTGTCGATTCACAAGGCGACGATGCAGCAACATTACGTAGCCAGTTAGACTTTATCCGTAACCCAGCAGGTTCAATCCCTATCGAAGAGGTTGAGTCAGTTGAAGGGATCTTAAAGCGTTTTGCTACTGGCGCGATGAGTTTTGGTTCAATTTCTCATGAAGCTCACTCAACCTTAGCGGTTGCGATGAACCGTATTGGCGCGAAATCAAACTCGGGTGAAGGTGGTGAAGACCCAATCCGCTTTGAGAAGAAAGAGAACGGTGACTGGGAACGCTCAGCAATCAAACAGGTAGCTTCTGGCCGTTTCGGGGTAACGTCTTACTACTTAACAAATGCAGCTGAACTACAAATTAAAATGGCTCAAGGTGCAAAACCGGGAGAAGGTGGTCAGCTTCCAGGTCATAAAGTGGATGATTGGATCGGTGCAACTCGTCACTCGACGCCGGGTGTAGGTCTAATTTCACCACCACCTCATCACGATATCTACTCTATCGAAGATTTAGCTCAGCTAATTTATGATCTGAAAAATGCGAACCGCGAAAGCCGTGTTAACGTTAAGCTGGTATCAGAAGCGGGTGTTGGTACTATCGCCTCTGGTGTTGCTAAAGCAAAAGCTGACGTTGTTCTGATTGCAGGTTTTGATGGTGGTACTGGTGCTTCACCAATCTCATCTATCCGTCATACCGGTCTGCCATGGGAATTAGGTCTAGCTGAAACCCACCAGACACTGATCAAAAATGGACTTCGTAACCGTATTGTTGTTCAGTCAGATGGTCAGATGAAGACCCCTCGTGACCTTGCAATTGCAACGTTACTGGGTGCGGAAGAGTGGGGTGTTGCAACCGCTGCATTAGTCGTTGAAGGTTGTATCATGATGCGTAAGTGTCATCTAAATACCTGCCCTGTCGGTATCGCAACCCAAAACAAAACATTACGTGAGCGTTTTGATGGTCGTGTCGAAGATGTTGTTACTTTCTTCAATTACATGGCTGAAGGTCTACGTGAAATGATGGCTGAGCTAGGTTACCGCACTATCAATGAGATGGTGGGTCAATCACAACGCTTGAAGATCCGTGACGATATCAAGCATTGGAAATATCAAAACTTAGATCTTTCTCCGGTTCTACATAGAGAGAAGCCGCGTGAGCAAGATGGTTTATACAACCAGTGTTCCCAGCAGCATGGTCTTGAAGATGTGCTTGATCGACAACTAATAAAGAAGGCACAACCGGCACTGAAAAGTGGCACCGCAGTTAATGCATGCTTCCCTATCGTTAATACCGATAGAAGTACAGGTACCATGCTCTCAAATGAAATTTCAAAAGTCTATAAAGACCAAGGCTTACCACAACCAATGCAAGTTAAGTTCAATGGTTCTGCGGGTCAAAGCTTTGGTGCATTCCTCGCTAAGGGCGTAACCTTTGAAGTTGAAGGTGATGCGAATGACTACTGGGGTAAAGGTTTATCTGGCGGTAAGTTAGTACTTTATCCAAGTAAGACAAGTAACATTGTGGCAGAAGATAACATCATCGTAGGTAACGTCTGTTTCTACGGTGCAACATCAGGTGAATCTTATATTCGTGGTGTCGCAGGTGAACGTTTCTGTGTTCGTAACTCGGGTGCCAAGGTTGTTGTTGAAGGTATTGGTGACCACGGTTGTGAATATATGACAGGGGGTATCGCTGTTATCCTTGGTCAAACTGGTCGTAACTTTGCCGCAGGTATGAGTGGTGGTATTGCTTATGTTTGGGATCAATTTGGTGACTTTGATCAGAAAGTAAATCAAGAGTTAGTTGATCTTGATCCACTAGATGCCGAAGATATCACGTTATTGAAGACGATGATCCAAGAGCATCACACATTAACTAACAGTCACGTTGCAGCTACATTCATAGATAATATCGAACATAACCTACAACAAATCGTTAAAGTTATGCCGAGAGATTATAAAGCTGCACTGAAAAAGAAGCAGCAGTCTGAGCTAGATATGGAGGTCGTAAATGGGTAAGCCAACAGGTTTTCTAGAGGTCGGTCGCGAGCTACCAGGGAAGCGCGACCCTCAACAACGTATTCAAGACAATAAAGAGTTTGTCTTAAACCAAGATTTTGGTGAGAAAATCACTGACCAAGCGTCTCGTTGTATGGATTGTGGCGTACCGTTTTGTCATAACGGCTGCCCAATCGGTAATATCATTCCTGAATTTAACGATGCGGTTTATCGTAAAAGCTGGAAAGAGGCCTGGAATATCCTTAGTAGCACCAATAATTTCCCAGAGTTTACAGGTCGTGTCTGCCCTGCACCTTGTGAAAGTGCGTGTGTGTTAGGGATTAATCAAGATCCAATTACCATCTGTAATATTGAAAAGACCATTGTTGAAACTGCTTACGAAAAAGGATATGCACAACCGAAAATCCCTAAACGTCGTAGTGGAAAAACTGTTGCTATTATTGGTTCAGGCCCGGCAGGTTTAGCCGCTGCTGAACAGTTAAATAGTGCAGGTCATTGCGTCACTGTTTTTGAACGTGATGAAAAAGTCGGTGGCCTACTTCGCTTTGGTATTCCTGATTTTAAACTTTCGATGGAAGTGATCGATCGTAAGATTAATATCATGGAAGAGGCGGGGATCCAGTTTAAAGTTAATGCCCATGTTGGTGTTAACATCAATGCTCGTCAACTTCGTCAAGATTTTGATGTCATCCTACTAACGGGTGGTTCAACAGTACCTCGTGATCTACCCATTAAAGGTCGTGAGCTAAATGGCGTTCATTTTGCTATGGAATTCCTTGGCCAAAACAACCGTCGTGCCAATGATATGGATCTAAAAACAACGCCGATTCATGCCAAAGGTAAACATGTTGTTGTTATTGGTGGTGGTGATACAGGTTCTGACTGTGTTGGTACTTCAAATCGTCATGTTGCAGCATCAGTCACCCAAGTTGAAATCATGCCTTGTCCACCAGAGAAACGTCCAGCATCTCAACCATGGCCAAGCTACCCAATGATCATGAAAACCACGACTTCTCATGAAGAAGGTTGTGAGCGTCACTGGAATATTTTAACCAAAGAGTTTATTGGTGATGAAAACGGCAATGTTAAGTCATTAAAGATTGCGGATATTGAGTGGCTACCAGCAGAAAAAGGAGCTCGTCCAGAGTTCAAAGAAGTTGAAGGTAGTGAACGTATCATTCCATGTGATCAAGCATTCCTTGCCATGGGCTTTTTACACCCAGAACCAACAGGTGTTTTAGCTCAACTGGATATTAAACTTGATGAGCGCGGTAATGTAGCGAGTCAAGGTTATGCCACTAACCAGAAAGGTGTTTTTGCTGCGGGTGATATGCGTACTGGTCAATCACTCGTTGTGCGTTGTATTAATGAAGGTCGTGAAGCGGCAATTGAGATCGATACCTATCTAATGGGTAACTCAAACCTTGAAGCGAAAGCAGACTCGTTAATGCTTGCAAACTAAGATCCATAATGAGTTTAAGTTGCGCTACTAATTAATGGTTGAATAAGCATAATTAATAGATAGCAGCATCAAGTAAACAAGAAATAAAGACCCATCCCTTTAGTGAAATAATCACGCTCAAGGGATGGGTCTTTTTTATTGTTGATAAAATAGCGCATTAAGTACTTCAATCACTCAAAACAGTTATAAACACCATATAACTAAACAAAAAGATCACATTTAATATAAGTTAATTTAAAAGTAGTGCAAAAAACACCCATTTAAAAATAGTAAACTCCCCGTTTTTGATGATCTGATCTTGTTTTCTATGTGCTACAATTCTGGGCATTATCGCGTTACTAGAGAAAATAAAGATGAAAATTGCTATTATCGGTGCAATGGAACAAGAAGTTTCTATCCTAAAAACTAAAATTGAAAACCTACAAACAGATAACCGTGCTGGTTGTAACGTCTATACGGGGCAACTCAATGGTCAAGACGTTGTATTACTCCAATCAGGTATTGGTAAAGTTGCTGCCGCAGTGGGTACTTCAATGCTTCTTGAAAGCTACAAGCCAGATATGGTTATCAATACGGGCTCTGCTGGCGGCTTCGATGCCACACTTTCTCTTGGTGATGTGATTATCTCAAATGAGGTTTGTTACCATGATGCTGATGTAACCGCGTTTGGTTATCAGATGGGGCAATTACCGGCAATGCCGCCACGCTTTAGTTCTGATGAAAACTTAATGACTATCGCTGAAAAAGCATTAAAGATGATGGATGAAGAAACGCATGCCGTGCGTGGCCTAATCTGTACCGGTGATGCTTTTGTCCATACTACTGAACAACAACAATATATCCGTACTCACTTCTCTGATGTTATTGCTGTTGAGATGGAAGCGGCTGCAATTGCTCAAGCTTGCCATCAATATAAAATACCCTTTGTTGTTGTTCGTGCTATTTCAGATGTCGCAGATAAAGAGTCACCAATGAGCTTTGAAGAGTTCTTACCCCTTGCGGCTAAAAGCTCATCCGAGATGGTTGAAAAGATGGTTGAATTGCTAAAATAAATAACATTAAATAGCAATCAGAGCAAATAAAAAGGGCTAAGTTTGTCTAATAAACTTCGCCTTTTTTGTTGTTCGAAGTGCAATAAGTTTCTTATTATGCCAGTTATATATTTTTTAAGTGAGTATCATCACATTTTAACGGTTATTAGTGGAGATGCTTTTTTTTAATCGTACAATCCCCTCCTTATTAAAAATATTTTTCTCTTTTTAGGTTTTCGTTATGCTTATCTACATGCTTGATCTTTTCGGCACCGCTATTTTTGCGGCATCTGGAGTCCTAGTTGCTGGGCGTTTGAGAATGGACCCTTTTGGGGTTGTCGTTCTAGCTAGTGTAACCGCGATTGGCGGTGGAACTATTCGAGACATGGTTTTAGGGGCAACGCCGGTATTTTGGATCACCAACCCGATGTACCTTTGGGTCATTTTTATCACTTGTCTTTTTACTATGGTATTGGTTCGACAACCTAAACGCCTTCCTTGGTATATTTTACCGGTTTCCGATGCGATAGGTTTAGCGGTTTTTGTTGCGATTGGTGTAGAAAAAGCGCTGAGATTTGGCGCATCGCCACAAATAGCTGTTGTGATGGGTGTATTAACAGGCTGTGGTGGCGGTATTATTCGTGATGTTCTTGCTCGTGAAGTACCGATGGTATTAAGAACAGAAGTTTACGCAACAGCTTGTATTATCGGAGGTACGGTACACACCGTCGGTCTATCTCTTGGTTTAGATACAACAGTTGCGACACTTGCTGGTATTATCACAACATTAGCAATCCGTTTAGCCGCTATTCGTTGGCATTTATCGTTACCTACTTTTGCCTTATCACGCTAATGTAATTCCACTCCCATATGAAATAAAAAAGCCCTGAGTTAAACGATAGATATTCATCATTTTACTCAGGGCTTTTTAATAACGGCGACTTATTCGTTGAGTATATAATCTGTTATTTATACTTTTCGAACTTAAAGTAGCAATTAAGCAATCGTTACGCGAGCAAACTTACGCTTACCCACTTGATATATAGCTTGACCTGCTGCTGGTGCAAGTTTGGTATCAGTAACCTTCTCGCCATCAATTTTCACCGCGCCTTGGCGGATCATACGCATGGCATCTGACGTCGAATTAACAAGACCCGCATCTTTTAGTAAGTTTGCAATCGCGATGCCTTGAACCATTTCAAACTCAGGCATTTCATCTGGCATTGCACCCTTTTGGAAACGATTGATAAACTCTTGCTCTGCCGCTTCTGCATCTGCTTCTGTGTGAAAGCGAGCGATGATCTCTTTTGCCAGTAAGATCTTCACATCACGAGGGTTCGTTCCATTTTCAACATTTTGCTTTAACTGAGCGACTTCTTCCAGTGGACGGAAAGAGAGAAGCTCATAGTAACGCCACATTAGGACATCAGAGATCGACATGATCTTACCGAACATCTCACTAGGTGCTTCACTCACACCAATGTAGTTATGCTTAGATTTAGACATCTTATCAACGCCATCTAAGCCTTCAAGTAGTGGCATCATTAAGACGGTTTGTTGTGATTGACCATGAGATTTTTGTAGCTCACGTCCCATCAATAGATTAAAGCGTTGGTCAGTTCCCCCCAACTCCACATCCGCATCTAGTGCAACTGAGTCATAACCTTGTAGTAATGGATAGATAAACTCATGGATAGCAATTGGTCGATTTGAAGCAAAACGCTTTTTAAAATCATCACGCTCAAGCATACGAGCAACCGTTGAGCTAGCCGCTAGACGAATCATCCCTTCTGTACCCAACTCGGATAACCAAGTCGAGTTAAATTCAATGCGTGTTTTAGCAGGATCTAGAATTTTAAAGATCTGTTCTTTATAGGTTTCAGCATTTGAAAGAACTTGTTCACGTGTTAACGGTGGACGAGTTGAATCTTTACCACTCGGATCACCAACAGTTGCAGTGAAATCACCAATTAAGAAGATAACTTCATGACCTAACTCTTGGAATTGACGAAGCTTATTTAAGATAACCGTATGGCCTAAATGAATATCAGGGGCTGTTGGATCTGCACCTAGCTTAATACGTAGAGGACGATTTTCTTTTAATTTCTCAATCAGCTCACTCTCAGGAATAAGGTCTTCAACGCCTCTTTTAATCTCTGCTAAAGCAGCTTCCATGGTTGTCATTGCTATCAACTCCAAATAATAAAAAATATTCCTCTATCATACCAATAGATAACTCGGATTGCTTTAGTTGTTTACGATAATCAACACCACCTCTGATGACAACATGCATCATTATCGTTAGGTTTAGTGAGAATCAGGTTAAAGATCGTCAAAAAAAGGTTAATCAATGACAATTTTAATCCTATGCCTCATAAATAATATTATTACTCTACTCTTAATAGAGATATCCAATTAAAGAAGTTACAATCAAATATAAATTATGCACTTATTAAACTCTTTATTATCCATGTCATCACAAAAATATAAAAAAGCATTGCCTCATTTTCATCGTAAACTTATCGCTATTATTGGCTTATTGTTAATCGTTATTTTAATTTTTCCAACCATGGATATTGAAAAGCCAGAAACCAAATGGATTATTGGTAAAGCTTACTCCCTTCCAATTTCACCATTAACAGAAAAAATAACCGAAGTAGAACAACCATCAGAGATACTTAGTTGGAAAACGATTACCATCAAGTCTGGGGATAGTTTAGCGCTACTTTTTGAGCAACAAGGGCTATCCGCGAATACCCTTTATCGTTTAGTTAATGCTGATAAAAAAAATAAAGCTCTCACTCGTATTAAACCCGGTGATACCTTTAAATTAGGATTAAATTCTGATAATCAGTTAATGACATTAATTAAACCGCTTTCCAAGACATCTGAATTAGTCATGATGAAACATGGTGATAGCTATCAAACGGAAACAGTGAATAGTGAAGTAGAAACAAGAGATAATTTTGCTCAAGCCACGATATCATCAAGCTTTTGGGCAGCCGCAGAAAATATTGGCTTAACACCAAATCAAATTATGGAATTAGCCGGTATGTTTGGTTGGGATATCGATTTTGCACTTGATATTCGCAAAAATGATCACTTCTCAGTGCTTTATGAAGAGCGTTATGCTGATGGTAAATATATTGGCCCTGGTCATATCTTAGCGGCACAATTTACCAATCAGGGAGAAACATTCACCACGATTCGTGATAAGACAGGTAAATATTACACCCCAGAAGGAAAAGCGATGCGTAAAACCTTTTTGCGCTCTCCTGTCAATTTCCGATATGTGAGCTCAGGGTTTAATCCTCGTCGTTTACACCCTGTAACCGGCAAAGTACGCTCACATCGAGGAACAGATTATGTCGCTCCGAGAGGTACACCGATTTGGGCGGCTGGCGATGGTGTCGTGATGAAAGCCGGCTATAACCGCTTTAATGGTAATTATGTCTTTATTAAACACAGCTCCACCTACATCACTAAATACCTTCATTTAACGAAAAGAATGGTTAAAACAGGGCAGCGAGTGAAACAGGGACAAACAATTGGAACATTAGGCAGCACGGGACGTGTTACCGGTGCTCACCTACATTATGAGTTTTTAGTTAACGGTGTTCACCGTAATCCAAGAACCGTCAAGTTACCTCAAGCAGCCTCGCTTAAAGGTGAGAAGAAAAAAGAGTTTCAACTACTCGCTGCGAAACAACAAGCACAATTTGAGCAGTATAAAAGCATCTCAACAAACTTAGTCTTATCCCGCTTAATTGTGTCGGAAGAAGGTTAACACTCAACATAGTATCTTAACTTTCTCATTTATAGATGAGTAAAGTTGCTGGCACAAAAAAGCCTCAAGTAAGATGACTCATGTCGAGTTATTCTTACTTGAGGCTTTTTTTATATTCTATTTTGAATTTAGTATTAAAAAAGGTTTTTAAACACTAAATGATGCACCACAACCACAAGTTGTTGTTGCATTTGGATTATCAACGAAGAAACGTGCACCTTCAAGACCTTCTGTATAATCAACAGCTCCGCCCATCAGATACTGAAGACTCATTGGATCAACAACCAGAGTCACCTCTTGGTTTTCAATAACCATATCACCTTCATTGACTTTTTCATCAAATGTAAAGCCGTACTGGAAGCCACTACAACCACCACCTGTGATATAAACACGTAGCTTTAAATTTGGGTTTTCTTCTTCTGCTATCAATGTCTTCACACGTAGCGCCGCTTTATCAGTAAAACTTAGCGGTATAGGAGCATCGCTCATCTCAACCTCACATCAATATTAACTTATATCGAATTATCTAATACCTGAGTGATTCGTTCAAGTACTATCCATCAATCTATTGTCATGATAGAGCAATTGATCACAATTTACTTGCTTCTTCCGCCAATTCTTTCTCTTTTCTCGCCTTCGCTTCATTATCTAACGTTCTTTCAAGTAACTGGGAGTATATTGGTTTGCCACCTAACGCTTGCGCCAAAATTGTCGCACCAATTGTGGTAATAATAAGAGGGAGAATCAACTCATAATTCCCTGTCATCTCAATAACTAATAGGATTCCAGTCACAGGTGCACGTACTGTCGCAGTAAAAAGCGCGCCCATTCCTGCAATAGCAAACATCCCTGGCTCAAGTCCTAAAGATGGAAAGAAGTGAGAAGCAACGACACCAAATACCGTACCAAACAGAGTACCTAGTGCCAGCATGGGTGCAAAAATGCCTCCCGGTGCACCAGAACCAAAACTGATTAATGTTACGGCTAAACGTGCTAAAAAGAGCATTAATAGTAATGAAATAGATAAATTACCCGCAGCAACTTCAGGAATTAAGAATATTCCACCATTCGTTAATTGAGGTAAATAGATGATCAGTAGACCAAAGAATCCACCAATTGATGCAGCCATAATCAAGTAACGTTTAAAATCATGACGATGGAACTTAACAAATCCATCCAAGGTCATGACCACTAATTTATTAAATAGCACGCCAAAAACACCAAATAACACACCAAGTAACAAAAATAGCCATAAAGACTCTAACTGAGGGGCAATATAAGATGGCATTGAGATAATAGCTTCTTGTCCACGTAGAGAACGAAAGACAACAGTAGAAAGTACCGCCGAGATGGTGACACATTTAATTGAAATTAAACTGTACCGAAATTGAGGACGCATCTCCTCAACCACAAACATAATCCCCGCAAGTGGTGCATTAAATGCTGCCGCTAAACCACCCGCAGCACCGGCTGCAAGGAGTGAGTGACGACCTTCTTTATCTCGAAGACGAAAAATATCAGAGATCATACTCCCGATATTCCCCCCCATTTGTACGGTTGGCCCTTCACGTCCCAGTACCATGCCTGAACCTAAAGCCCCTAAACCACCAATAAATTTCGCAGGAAGAACACGCCACCAACGCACAGGCCGAATCTCATCCATCGCACCTTCGATTTCAGGAATACCTGAACCACCAGACTCAGGAGCCATATGACGAACTAAAACAAAACCAATAACCGCTAAAACTGCACTGACTAAAATAGATGCCAGAACCAAATACAGATGATCTCCAACGCTCTCTTTTAATAGTGAGGTTCTATTCTCAGAGATCCAAGAAACCGCCATTTCAAAGAAAGTACCTATATAACCAGTGACAACACCAACAACGGCAGATAGCAGTAAAACCGAGATAGGAGTTCTATCCCGACTTAAAAAACGGCGCACTAAACCACTAGGATGTAGTTGCTCTTGTTGAACGGAATGAGTCTTAGTTGAGTTAGTCATCTGGGTTTGGCCGGCATAAAAGATTAAATGGAGAACTAGATAAAAACAATTGATATTAAACAAGCACTTAAAACAAATTAACATCTTAAGTAAAGACCTAAATGAAAGGCGATCAACTATCCATAAATAGATAAGGCGATATTATGACCTGTTCATGTCACTTTTTAGACAGGAAATAATAGAAAATTAGGTTCCATTAATATATTTTCCTCTTTAACTTAGCTGCATTAATTTCATTTCAGTATAGAATAGCTATAAAATTTATTTGCATTTAAATAGGAAAATAGAAAATGTCTAAATCATCAGTGTTATTTCACCAAGCACAAGAAATTATTCCAGGTGGCGTAAACTCTCCAGTTCGCGCTTTTGCTGGTGTAGGCGGTGATCCCGTATTTATCGATCATGCTGATGGAGCTTACCTATACGATGTAGATAAGAACAAATATATCGATTATGTCGGTTCTTGGGGACCAATGATTTTAGGTCACAACAACCCGAAAATTCGTGACGCCGTGATTAAAGCCGCGCAAAATGGTTTAAGCTTCGGTGCACCAACTGAAGTTGAAATCACAATGGCAAACCTTGTTTCTAAGATGGTACCGTCGATGGAACAGCTACGTATGGTGAGTTCAGGTACAGAAGCAACCATGAGTGCAATTCGTCTAGCGCGTGGTTTTACCGGTCGTGACAAAATTATTAAGTTTGAAGGTTGTTATCATGGTCATGCTGATTGCCTATTAGTAAAAGCAGGTTCAGGCGCATTAACACTTGGTCAACCTAACTCTCCAGGCGTTCCTGCTGATTTTGCAAAGCACACACTAACTTGTACTTACAATGATATCGAATCAGTTAAACAGGCATTTACAGAATACCCAGGTGAAATTGCTTGTATCATTGTAGAGCCAGTTGCCGGAAACATGAACTGCATTCCACCCGTTGATAATTTCCTACAGAAGTTACGTGAAGTCTGTGACCAACAAGAGTCTCTATTAATTCTTGATGAAGTGATGACTGGTTTCCGTGTCGCTCAAGGTGGCGCTCAAGATTACTACGATGTAAAACCAGATCTAACCACACTAGGTAAAGTGATTGGCGGTGGTATGCCGGTTGGCGCATTTGGTGGTAAGAAGGAAGTGATGCAGTATATTGCTCCGACGGGCCCTGTTTATCAAGCGGGCACACTTTCTGGTAATCCAATCGCCATGGCTGCTGGTTTAGCATGTCTAACTGAATTAGATGGTAAAGAAGCGCAATTAGCTGCCCTGACCAAGAAATTAGCCGATGGCTTTGCAACCGCTGCAGAGAAACATAACATTGATCTGCTTGTTCATGTGGTTGGTGGTATGTTTGGTTTCTTCTTTACTGACCAAAAACAAATCACGTGCTACCAAGATGTCGCTAAATGTGATGTTGATAAGTTTAAAACCTTCTTCCACCTAATGTTAGATCAAGGAATTTACCTAGCACCATCAGCATTTGAAGCCAGCTTTTTATCACTCGCTCATACTGATGAAGATATTGAAGCGACACTTGTTGCTGTCGATCACGCTTTTGCTGAGATGGCGAAGTAAGTTAAAACCGATAAAATGACAAAATTCAAAATCGGTGAAACAACATCATAACCGTTGTTGATTCATACAAATAAAAGTGAGGCAAAATGTCTATAAATCATAGATAAAAGCCTCACTTTTTCATTTCAATACTCCGACTAACCAGATCAGTTTTTTATCCGCCTTTATCAACAAAATCAGTCACCAATATGAAAAATAGACTTGATCCATTTTAACGGTTTACGTTCGCATTTTTTCTTCCAGTGATTACTCTCATCCCAGACTGGTAATGATGTTGTGCCGCTACAATCTTCAATTAATGTATTCTGACCATTCAAATGATACTTATAGGTTTTAATTCCTTGTGGCCAACCTATTTGGAGTGGTGTCGCCCCTCGTAAAGAAAGATATTCACGGTAAATTTTGAGTGCACCAGATGCCCCTGTTAATTTCGTTGGTTTATTATCATCTCGCCCCACCCAAATGGTCGCGACTTCTTTACCATCAATGCCAACATACCAACTATCACGGTTATTATCCGTTGTCCCCGTCTTTCCAGCTAACTGATAAGAGGAAAATTTACTCTGTAATGAACGAGCTGTTCCTTGCGTCACCACTTTCTTCATTCCGTATAGGGTTAACCATGATGCTTGCTTAGCAACAACCTGTTTGCTTTTCGGCCAATACTGATAATGACTAATGCCATCTAAACCCACCACTGAACGTAATGCCGTTAATTGACTACGCCCACCAAGATTACCAATGGTTTGAAACATTTGGCTTACCTCCAATGGTGTCAAAGTATAAGAACCTAATAGAATTGACGGCACATCAGGGATCTCTTTACGATCGACGCCTAACTTGGTTAACGTCGAAATGACATTATCTAAACCATCGCTCATCCCTAAATTTACTGAGGGAACATTTAATGATTTAGCTAATGCCAAATAAAGAGGAACTTCACCTTGATATTTACGATCATAATTTCGTGGCGTCCACGTTTCGCCATTATCCATTTTTATCGACAAGGGTTTATCTTGCAATGACGTCGCCAATTGGTATTTTTTCGGCTGACTCAATGCTGATAGATAAACAGCAGGTTTGGTTAATGAGCCTATCTGACGGCTGGCATTAATAGCGCGATTAAATCCAGCATAGCCCGGCTTACTACCTCCAACAATGGCTCGAATCTCTCCAGTTTGACGATCGACAATCACCCCTGCGGTTTCGATTCCTTTGCCCGATCGACGTTCAAGTTGTGGAATCATCATTGAAACAGATGAATCAAGCGCTTCTTGAGAAATCGGATCAAGTGTCGTAAAAACTCTAAAACCCTGCCCAGGTTTAAATATACTGCCTAATTTCTCTTTCAATTCATTTTTAACTAATTGAAAGTATGCTGGCTGGCGACTCGCCACTTTTGGTGATGATTGAATATCAAGAGGGCGAACCACCGCTGATTCGTATTCATTTGGCGTTAAAATATTCTGTTGTAACATCAGCTTTAACACTAAGTCACGACGATTAAGCGCACGTTCTGGGTAGCGCCATGGGTTATAAAATGAAGGCCCTTTCACTAAGCCGACTAAAAAAGCCAACTGATCAATTCGTAATTCTTGGATTGGGCGTCCAAAATAGAGGCGTGCCGCCAAACCAAAACCATGTACTTCACTGCCTCGATTTTGCCCTAAGTAGACCTCATTTAAGTAAGCTTGAAGAACACGATCTTTGCTATAACGATGATCAATAACAACAGCGATATAAGCTTCTTGCAACTTACGCCAGATTGTTCTGTCACGAGTTAAAAACAGATTTTTTGCTAACTGTTGAGTAAGAGTGCTTCCCCCTTGTACCGTTCTACCTGCTTTTAAATTCACAACCATAGCACGTAAAATAGCTAGAGGAGAGATGCCATCATGCTGATAAAAACCACGATCTTCCGTCGCAATCAAAGCATCCACTAAGATCTCAGGGAATTGCTCTCTTGGAATAAAGATCCGTTGCTCATCACTGCCTGTATTTAGCATCCCTAACATTTTAGGTTCAATACGTACAAAGCCTAATGGTTTCTCATTAGTCACGCTTTTTATCGATTGTAATTGATGATCGGCAAAGATCAGCATTACATGACGAGAAGGTGAAGGCCCATCTTCAAAATCAAAGGGACGACGGATCAATTCAATCTTTGTTTTGGAAGAAGAATACTCTCCCGGACGACGAGGATGTTGAACTTTTAAGTATTTTAGAGAATCTAATTCACGCTTCACATCGGCATGACTAATATTCATACCTGGTTCAAGATAAAGTACACGTCCATAAACGGTGGCAGGAAGCTGCCACATTTGACCATCGAACTTATTTCGCACCATGCTATCGAGGTAGACACCAACTGCAAATAAAATCACGATGACTACCACCGAAAGTTTTAAACCTAATATAGAAAGTCGAAAAAGTCGGCTTCTTGCTGGTTTACTTTTTTTCTAGTACTTCTTTTATTAGTATTGGCTTTTTTAGTCGGCGCTTTCCTGGTCGTTTTAGGCTTACTAGTTTGCGTCGTACTCGGTTTTTTGGCAGTCATATACGTTCTAATTAATATTCAACAAATAAGGGGCGTAACTCGTTCAAAACGCGCCATAGAGGATGATAACTCTAACACTGTTCTCACTATAAATTGTCTTTTTTCTGTCATAAGGCACTAAATACCCCGTTAATGACGTTGAAAATTTCGTTTCGTTTTCGCCGTTGGTTGATGCTCTGCGGGGTTATCTGGCCAAATATGTTTAGGATAACGTCCTTTCATCTCTTTCTGCACCTCTTTGTAGCTCCCTTGCCAAAATGCGGCTAAATCTTGAGTAACTTGTAATGGTCGTTGAGCAGGAGAAAGAAGCTCTATCACCAATTTAACTTTTTTATTGGCAATACTTGGGGTTAACGGTTCACCAAACATCAACTGCAATCGAACTGATAATGTTGGTGCTTGCCCAAGCTGATAACGAATTCTCATCCGATCCCCTGTTGGAACTTGGTAATGGGTCGGTAAGAGTTTATTTAGTTGCTGAACACGATCCCAACCAAACCAATTCTCTAGAGCTTGATAAATATCAACCCCCTTTAATCCTTTTAACGAATTAACACCATTTAAATAAGGGAGCAGCCACTGATCTAAATGATCTAATAACCATTGATTATTGATCTTATCCTTTGTCTCTTTCGTTTTGTCTAGGATCTCTTCGGGCACCCAATCACACGCACATTGATAACGTAACCATAAGCTTTCACTCTTATCTTGCCAATTGAGCACTGATAACCCTTTACGTCGAACCGCTTTAATTAACGCGTCAGCGACAAGATCTTGACTCGGATTATTTAACGCTTTTTTACTGATCACTAATGTCCCTAATTGCTCTCTTTTTTCAGCAATCAGGCGGCCTCGTTTTTCGTCCCATTCTGCAACTTCTTGCCATTTAATCAGATAAGGAAAAGCGGCATTTAACTGCTCAAGGTCAACCGCTGCAGCAGTAAATATTTTGCTCTCACTTCGCCCTTGGTTAAGCATTAAATGATTAACCACGATTATCTTTTCTTGTGCTAGTCGCGCCGTCTCATCTAATAACGCACCTTGACCATTTGCCAACAAGTAATGAGAAAACTGATCCTGATTATTTTGTGATCGCTGTTGAGCAATACGATCGGGGAAACCTACCGCTAACAATAGACCAATCCACTCAGCAGAAATTTGCCACTTTTTATTTAAAGGTGCTTGGCTATTTAAACGATGATGAAGCTGCTCCGCTCGACGATAGATTAGCTCTTTCTGTGGAAAATAGTGCCCACTTGAATGAGTTGTGAGTTGTTGCAACTGAACAACAAGATCAACGGAAGAGTGTGATAAATTTTGTTCCAGCAGCGCCACCAACAACAATGCAGAAGTTAAAATAATCGGATTTTTTTCTGCTGAGATAAACGTAATCCCTGAGTCAAAATAACCCCGAATCGAGGATCACTACCAATCTCAACCACCTGACGACCAATCGTCGTGATCTTTCTTTGCTGATCAAGAATACCAAGTTGAATTAATAACTGATAACCCTGATCCAAAGCGCGACCATTTGGTTGATCTAACCATTGTAATTCATCAACGGAAGTACATCCCCACTGAATAAGATCTAAAGCGAGAGATGTGAGATCAGAACGTAAAATCTCTGGAGAAGCGACTTCAGGTTGGCGTTCAAATTGATCGATACTGTAGAGACGTAAACAGTATCCCGGCTCAATACGTCCAGCACGACCTGCTCGTTGAATCGCCGATGACTTAGCAATGCGTTTGGTCTCCAATCGAGAAATACCACTTTTTGGATCCCAGCTTGCTATACGTTCCAATCCGCTATCAACCACTAATCGAATACCTTCAATGGTCAAACTAGTTTCAGCAATATTGGTCGCTATCACTACTTTCCGTTGACCTTTTTTAGACGGTTCAATCGCTTGCTGTTGTTGCTTTGAGGATAACTTGCCATACAAAGGAGCGATGATCACGTCGCGTTGTAGTTGAGCATTCTGTTTTATACACTCAATTAATCGCTGTTCTAATT
Source organism: Vibrio sp. SS-MA-C1-2 (assembly GCF_021513135.1). Classification (NCBI taxonomy): domain Bacteria; kingdom Pseudomonadati; phylum Pseudomonadota; class Gammaproteobacteria; order Vibrionales; family Vibrionaceae; genus Vibrio; species Vibrio sp. SS-MA-C1-2. The sequence goes on along the minus strand of NZ_CP090981.1, from coordinate 971,119 downwards.
GTCGGATCTCATAAGTCCCCGGAGCAAAGAGTAATAACGATCCTTCTTGAGTTAGTAGTAACTTTTCCACCGCTTTAATGGTTTGATCAAAACGATAACTTTGCGAAAGGTTTCGAGAAAGATTTTTATCTCCAGTGATCGTTTGATACGCAATCTCTACGGGATAACTGCGCCCTTCTGATTCAATATAACTAGCCTCAGGAAGAAGAGATTGTAATGCCTGTTGATCAAGGGTTGCAGACATCACCACCAATTTAAGATCATCTCGTAATGCAGCTTGAACATCGAGAGAAAAAGCTAATGACAAATCAGCATGAATACTGCGTTCGTGAAATTCATCAAAGATCACCATGCCAATACCAGATAACTCAGGATCCTGCTGTAGCATTCGAGTCATCACACCCTCGGTAATAATCTCGACTTGGGTATTACCACTAACTTTATTCTCCCCTCTAACCCGAAATCCAATCGAATCACCCACCATTTCACCACGTTGAGAGGCTAGGTAATTCGCAATATTCTTTGCTGCTAAGCGACGGGGCTCTAAGATTAATATGCGCCCATTTAATGTTAATCGACCATGATTAACCGCATCCAATAAAGCAAGAGGCAAGCGTGTTGACTTACCCGCGCCTGGAGGTGCTTTGATAATTAATTGAGTATTGCTCGCTAATTGAGCAATGATTGGATCTATTACTTGATCAATCGGTAATGTCGTCACAAAAACACCTTAAAAGTCAGAGTTATCTCGGTTATTTTACTGCTATTCGATGGATAGCTAAACATTTATACCTAAAGTAATTGGAGCCCCTAGTCAGCGGTAAATGAGTGAGGCTCCATGAGTATAGGTGTATATTATATAATTAGGCCGAACGAATGATGCCAATACCCTAACAACTTCAAGTAGGAAGGAGATAGGATAAAATAATTACACGCTGATGATTAGAAGATTTAATAAAGGATGACTATGTATTTTTCACCACCACTTCAAGCTGCAAAATTGATAAAACGCTACAAACGTTTCTTAGCCGATATTGAACTAGAAAATGGCGAAATCACCACGATTCATTGCGCTAACACAGGAGCAATGACGGGATGTGCTACCCCCGGTGATACCGTTTGGTATAGTGACTCTAACAATCCTAAACGTAAATACCCTTACAGTTGGGAACTCACCGAGACTCAAGAGAGTGCATTTATCGCCATTAATACGGTTAAAGCAAACAGTTTAGCAGAAGAGGCGATTCTCAATGGTGTGATTCCCCAACTACAAGGGTATGACACCCTTAAACGTGAGGTAAAGTATGGGCAAGAAAATAGTCGAATTGATATACTTTTGACAAACCCTGAACGTCAAGATTGCTATATTGAAATTAAGAGCGTCACTTTATTAAAGGATCAAGGTCATGGTTATTTTCCTGATGCTAAAACGGAGCGAGGACAAAAACACCTTCGAGAACTAACCGATATCGCACAACAAGGAAAAAGAGCCGTTTTGCTCTATACTGTTTTACATTCGGCTATCAAAGATGTTGCCGTTGCTAAGGAGATAGATCCTCAGTATGCCACTCTGTTAGGTTTAGCCATAAAAGCAGGAGTTGAAGTCATTGCCTACAAAGCAGAACTCTCTCCAAGTGGAGTATCTCTCACTCATGAAGTGATTTTTATTAATTAATGAAAACCTTAATTTTTGCAAAAACGTTCACAACAGTTAACTTAATTAACAAGAATAATTTGCTTATACTGTTTGTTTCTGATATAGATACCGCCCTATTTTGACCCTAGGTCAAAAAGCCTAGGTAAAAAAGAGTTTAGGAGAAGAGCTATATGCCAGGTACAACGTTAAAAAAATCGCTTGGAATTATGGCGATTGCTGGAGTTAGTCCTTACCAAGCGAAAGCCGGTGAGGAATATATGAATGAAGCACAAGTTGCTCATTTTTATAAAATATTAGACGCATGGCGCAATCAACTTAGGGAAGAAGTTGAACGTACTGTAAACCATATGAAAGACGAAGCAGCAAACTTCCCTGATCCAGTCGATCGCGCAGCGCAAGAAGAAGAATTTAGTCTTGAACTACGTAACCGCGATCGCGAACGCAAGTTAATTAAAAAGATAGAAAAGACATTATTGAAACTAGAAGACGATGACTTTGGTTTCTGTGACCAGTGTGGTATTGAGATCGGTATTCGTCGCCTAGAAGCGCGTCCTACCGCAGATCTTTGTATCGACTGTAAAACTCTTGCTGAGATTAAAGAGCGTCAAATGGCGGGCTAAGCTATTTTGTTTTTTATCTCATCAAATGAAAAAGGAGCATTAGTGCTCCTTTTTTGTCTTTTATTTATACGTTCATTTGTTTTATTATTCTATTATTGTTGATAAGTTGTTTATCTTTTATGTCATATATTGGTCGCTTTGCACCATCTCCATCTGGTGCGTTACATTTTGGTTCTCTTGTCGCTGCTTTAGGAAGCTACCTTCAAGCTAAAGCCAATAACGGATTATGGCTCGTTCGGATGGAAGATCTTGATCCACCTCGAGAACAACCAGGAGCCGCTGCAGACATTCTTTCAACATTAGAAAAATTTGGTCTTCATTGGGATAAAACTGTTGTCTATCAAAGTCAGCGTCACGACCTTTATCAACACTATATTGATCAGTGGCTAGCAAGTGGAGAGGCTTATTATTGTCAATGTACTCGTAAGCAAATTAAAGTATTTGATGGTTATTACCCGGGTACTTGTCGTGATAAACAGCTTTCAACCAAAGATACCGCGATAAGAATTAAAGTAAAGCAACCTGAACTCTCCTTTAATGACTTACATTATGGTAGAGTAGCGATTCCGTCACGGCTGGCTGAAGAAGATTTTATTATCCGTCGCCGAGATGGCTTATATGCCTATAACCTTGCCGTCGTTATTGATGACATTGAACAAGGGGTGACTGAGGTTGTGCGTGGCGCTGATCTCATCGAGCCAACAGGTAGACAGATAACGCTATATAAAATATTGGAACATCAGCCAGTAAATTATCTACACTTACCTTTAGCGGTAAATAGTGAAGGTAATAAGTTATCGAAACAGAATCATGCTCCTGCAATTAGTGAACATGATCCCGTCGAAATGTTGATTTTAGCACTACAGTTTTTAGGTCTCTCACCGCCAATGGAGCTTCGTTACCAAACAACCGAAGCGACTCTAAACTGGGCGGTACATCATTGGGATATATCTCAACTACCTAACTCAACCGAAGTGACATCAACGTTTTAATAAATAGTAACTGATTGATCTATAATTAACAGTTGTGATTTGATTTTTTTATATCTTGGGGTGTTTTATCTTTAGTCGTGTTGCTAAATTTTGTCGTAATGTTCTAACCAAAAATGACAATAATAAAATTGTAGAGGAGATGTCGCTACAGATATTCCCTCGAGACCAACATTGTGTCTCCCGTAAAAACATCAGTGATAATGCATTGAAGGTACTATTTCGCCTCCATAAAGCCGGTTATCAAGCCTATCTTGTGGGTGGTGGTGTTCGCGATCTTCTTTTAGAGTTACCCCCTAAAGATTTCGATATTGCAACGAATGCTACACCCGACGAGATCAAAAAATTATTCCGTAACTGTCGTTTAATTGGTCGTAGATTTAGACTTGCCCATATTCTATTTGGTCGAGAAGTTATCGAAGTTGCGACGCTTCGCGGTCATCATGATAGCGATAAATTAGCGCAACAAGTCTCTTCACAATCGGATGAAGGCATGTTGCTCAGAGATAATGTTTACGGCTCAATAGATGAAGATGCTGAACGTCGTGATTTCACCATCAATGCAATGTATTACGATATTGCCGATTACTCAATTCGAGATTACGCGGGTGGTATTGCAGATTTAGAACAAGGTATTATTCGACTGATTGGTGATCCTGACGTTCGCTATCGTGAAGATCCGGTACGCATGTTGCGTGCTGTTCGTTTTGCTGCAAAGCTTGATATGACAATTGCGGCAAGAACGGCTGACCCAATCCCTCATTTAGCATCACTGCTTCATGAGATCCCAGCAGCTCGTCTATTTGAAGAGTCATCAAAACTTTTACAGTCGGGTCATGGTGTTGCAACTTATCAATTACTGCGCCAATACCAACTCTTTGAACCATTATTTCCACAAGTTCACCAATACTTAACTGAAGATGGGCAAAGTGAAACAGAACAAATTATCAATATTGCTCTAGCATCAACAGATAAGCGAATAAACCAAGGGTTACGTGTCAACCCTGCCTTTATGTTTGCCGCACTACTGTGGTACCCACTGACTAGTGAAGCGAAACGTATCTCGACCGAGAGAAATATTCCTTATTATGATGCCTTCTTAATCGCAATGAATGAGGTTATCAGTAAGCAAGTTAAAGCCATTGCGATACCAAAACGCTTTACTGCGATGATTCGTGATATTTGGTTGTTACAACTTCGTCTCCCTCGTCGTAGTGGTAAACGTGCTTTCCGCTTGATGGAACAAGACAAATTTAGAGCTGCTTATGACTTTTTAGAGATGCGTGGAAAAGTCGAGGGGGGTAAAACTGAGGAGTTAGCTAATTGGTGGACATTGTTCCAAGATAAAGGGCATAACTACCGTCAATACATGGTGCAAAATATGAATGAGCACCCAGCAAAACGTCCTCGTAAACGTAAAAAGAAACAACCTGAAAGTGAAGGATAACAAGCAATGAGTCACACCGTATATATTGCGATTGGTAGTAATCTAGGATCTCCCATTGAGCAAGCCAAACTCGCAATATCTGCGCTGGAGATGATACCGAACACAACTCTTGTTAAGGTATCATCGCTCTATACTAGCAAGCCGATGGGACCTCAAGAGCAACCCGAATATGTCAATGCAGTTGCAGAGATTAATACCGAACTATCCCCTCTTGAACTTCTAGATCAAACCCAAAAGATTGAGCAACAACAAGGTAGAGTGAGAAAAGCGGAACGCTGGGGACCAAGAACCTTAGATCTCGACATGCTGCTTTATGATCAACAGATCATCGAAGATGAGAGATTAACCGTACCTCATTACGGGATGAAATTACGTGAATTTGTCCTGTATCCGTTATCAGAAATTGCATCAGACCTTATTTTACCGGATAATGTTCACTTATCTGAATTATTAAAGCAAATCCCATTAAATGGATTAACAAAACTAGAGAGTCATTAAAGTCTCCTTATTAATTAAAACGTCAACACAACTAAAATTACAAGGGGATACATCCATGCACACCGTTGCTGAAATAGCTGACGTCCGTCAACAGATCCAACAATGCAGACAAAGCGGACTACGCATCTCATTTATTCCAACAATGGGTGATCTACATGATGGACACATCTCATTAATCAAAGCAGCAAAAGAGCGTGCAGAGATTGTCGTGGTATCAATTTTTGCTAACCCTCTACAGTATGATAATCCTGAAGAAGCCGTTCCTCTTAAAAACCTTGAAAGTGACCAAGCTAAACTCATTGAAGCAAATGTTGATATTCTCTATACCCCATCAACAGAGTCGCTCTATCCTAATGGTTTTGACCTGAAAACCTATGTCGGTATGCCTGACCTTTTTCAGCTACTCGATAATAGTTACCGTCCTAATTACTTTCGCGGTGTCGCAACAGCAACTCTAAAACTGCTCAATATCGTTCAGCCAGATATGATTGTATTAGGTAAAAAGAACTATCAACATTTGACAATTATTCGTCAAATGATTACCGACCTATCGCTAAATATAGATGTCGTTACTGTTCCGATTGTGAGAGATATGGATGGTGTCGCGATCAGTTATCGCAATGAATTCCTCACCATTGATGAACGCCAAAGAGCTCCTGTTGTAGCTCGGACTATTCGCTGGGTCAGCAGTCAAATCCGTGGCGGACGTAATGATTATCAAGAATTAGTGTTAGATGCTACCGATCAATTAAGAGCGGCAGGTTTCTACCCGAAAGGCATTACAATTTGTGACGCTTATTCATTACTCCCTGTGAGCTCAGAAAGTAATAAATTAGTCATATTAATGAAAGCCTCTATCGGTCATATTACGTTAACCGATAACCTCTCTGTCGATATTGTTTCTAAAGAAGAGTTAACAGAAGCAGAATAACTCTCCACCTTATTTTGACATAAAAAAACCACAATCCAGCTATCGATTAGCCAATAAGATTGTGGTTTTTTATATTTACAACTTTAAAGACCTAGAGATTAACTTCTCAGACCAACACCTTTAGAGATTAAACGCCATGCGACAGTATACAGTACAATAATAAAGCCAATTAAGACGCTAAAGGCCGTAGTAATGCCCACATCAGAAACCCCTAAAAAGCCATAACGAAACGCATTCACCATATAGATAATTGGATTAATCTTAGAAACGCCCTGCCAAAACTCAGGTAACAAACTAATTGAGTAAAAAACACCGCCTAAATAAGTCAGTGGCGTCAGAATAAAGGTAGGAATAATACTGATATCATCAAAAGACTTCGCATAAACGGCATTAATCAGACCGCCTAATGAAAAGACAATTGAAGTTAAAATCACCGTTGCAACTATAATAAACCAATGGTTAATTTGCAGTGGCACAAAGAATTGTGAAACCGCGGTGACAATAATCCCCACCCCTAAACCTCGTGTAACACCACCGCCAACAAAGCCAGCAATCAACACATAAGTTGGAACAGGTGCCACCAATAACTCTTCAATATTACGCTGAAACTTTGAACTAAAGAAAGAAGAGGCAACATTAGAATAAGAGTTAGTAATCACCGACATCATGATAAGACCCGGCACGATATACTCCATATAGCTGAAGCCATCCATCTGGCCAATTCGACTGCCAATTAAATTACCGAAAATAATAAAGTAAAGTGTCATCGTAATAGCTGGTGGAATCAACGTCTGTATCCAGATTCGAGTAAAACGATTGATCTCTTTTGTTAAGATACTTCGAAAAGCAACCCAGTATAAATGGTTCATTATACTTTCTCCTTATTACTATTTTGGACCAAAGAAACAAATAGCTCTTCTAATCGGTTGGCTTTATTTCTCATTGATAAGACTTGAATATTCATACTGTTTAATTTAGCAAACAACTGATTTAGGCCTTCATTCTTATCAATATCCACTTCAATGGAGAACTCATCGACACGCCGAACATCAAATCCTTCAATTTTATTTACTGGGTTCTCAGAGGTGATATCAAGGATAAATGTCTCTTTTTGAATTTTCGCTAACAGTGACTTCATTGTGGTATTTTCCACTAATTCACCACTATTGATGATACCAATATTACGGCATAGCATTTCAGCTTCTTCCAAATAGTGAGTCGTCAGTATAATAGTCACTCCTTCCTTATTGATCTCTTGTAAGAAACTCCACATTGAACGTCTTACTTCAATATCAACACCAGCCGTTGGCTCATCAAGAATAAGTAGTTGTGGCTCATGCATTAACGCTCTAGCAATCATTAAACGACGCTTCATACCACCAGATAGGTTACGAGCACGCTCTTTCCGCTTACCCCAAAGCTCAAGCTGAGTCAGATACTTCTCTGCTCGTTTCTTTGCTTCAGGACGCTCGACACCATAATAACCCGCTTGGTTAATCACGATCTGTTCAACGGTTTCAAATGGGTTAAAATTAAACTCTTGAGGAACTAATCCCAACTGACTTTTCGCCAGCTCTAAATCTTTATCAAGGTCATAACCAAACACTTTGACACTACCCGAACTCTTATTAACTAATGAGCTAATAATGCCGATAGTCGTCGACTTCCCAGCCCCATTTGGACCCAGCAAAGCAAAAAAGTCACCTTTCTTAACGTTAAGTGATAACCCTTTTAATGCATGAATATTGCCTAAATAGGTCTTAGTTAAATTTTCTATTTCTAATGCGTACATAATCTCTATTTTGCCTATTTATTAAAAATGAGTACTCTGTTTAACCAAAAAAAGCGCACTAATCCGATTTGCTATGATAAGATTTCGTGTATATTAGTTAAATAATTAATTCAAAGATATTAACATGTCAGATATAAAAAAGTTATTTGCAAATAATAAAAATTGGTCCAACATGATCAAAGATGAAGAGCCGGGCTTCTTCACCAACCTTGCTCAAGAACAACATCCTGACTATCTATGGATTGGCTGTTCTGACAGTCGTGTTCCTGCTGAACGCCTTACCGGCATGCGTTCTGGTGAGTTATTTGTTCACCGAAATGTTGCTAATCAAGTGGTTCATACCGATTTAAACTGCTTATCCGTCATTCAGTATGCTGTTGATGTATTAAAAGTTAAACACGTCATCATTTGTGGACACTATAATTGCGGTGGCATTAATGCTGCCATTGAGAATCCACAGCTAGGCTTAATTAACAATTGGCTTCTACATATTCGTGACATCTATCGTCAACATAGAACTTGGTTAGATCAACTTCCGTCTCAAGAACGTGATAATAAACTTTGTGAGCTGAATGTAGCAGAGCAAGTATATAACTTAGGGAACTCTACCGTGATGCAAAATGCATGGGCAAGAGGACAAGAAGTTAAAGTTCATGGTTGGGTTTATGGTATGGATAATGGTGTTTTAAGAGACCTTGGTATGACATCAACCAGCCGAGATCAATTAGAAGAAGCACATCAAGCCGCAGTTAAAGCAATTATCCCTAACAAATAAACGCCATCAAGATTGCTGATAAATCAAGCAAATGACCTTAATGACTCTTACAGCTAAAATAAAATGGAGTAACGTGACTATCAAATCACTGTACTCCATTCTTTTATACCTAAACTGTTGGTAAATTACTCTTGTGGTACGACTTTTCCAATATAAGGAAGATGACGATACTTCTGAGCATAATCAATGCCCACACCAACAACAAACTCATCTGGGATGATAAAACCATACCAACGAACATCAACGTTCACTTCACGTCTCTCAGGCTTATCTAGCAAAGTACAGATTTCAATCGAAGCAGGATCACGCAGAGAAAGGATCTCACACACTTTACTCAACGTATTTCCAGTATCAATAATGTCTTCGACGATTAGAACATGCTTACCCGCAATATCATCATCTAAATCTTTTAAAATTCTAACATCACGTGAACTGTTCATGGTATTACCATAACTAGACGCAGTCATAAAATCCACTTCATGCATCAGTTCAATTTTACGCGCTAAATCGGCTAAGAAAACAAAAGAGCCACGTAATAACCCAACAAGAACAAGATCTTTTTTACCTTGATAATGTTCAGTAATCTCTTTCCCTAATTGCTCAATTCGCTTGTTGACGTCCTGCTCTGAAATCAATACGTCAATAGTATGTTTCATCATAATGTTTCCCCATCTCTTTAATGCTAATCGCTATTACGCACATTCTAACAGAGAACAGAATCGTAATCTTGCAAGAAAAAAATGATTTCTGCGAGGCAGTTCATTCGTTTAAATTTGTTGTTACATCAGTATCAGAATATTCTTTATAAAATAAGCAGATAACTAAAAGGGCACACAGAGCATGGTAAGTATTAGAAGGGAGAATAAAGATAAAATAACATTAAATACAATAATTAAAATATCAAAAAATCGCTTAAGTGCAGAACAACGTTCAGAACAGATATTAAATAGCGCAATGATACTTTTTGCCCAACAAGGATTAACTAAGATTAATTTTAACCATATCGCAGATGCCAACTCAATTTCACCAGGCACTGTTTTCCATTACTTCAACAGTAAGAATAAGCTCATTTCCACCATACTTACACTAATAGAGAAAAAGCTGGCGGGATTTATCGTACAAAGCTTTCAAGATAGAGAAGCATCATTGACTCAACAGATCCATCAACTGCTTCATCTTTTTATTGACCAATGTTATTTGCCCAATAATTATTGGTTAGCGATCTGGTTTGAGTGGAGTACATCTAAAGATATCGAGTTCAATCAACAATTTAATCTGACTCAAAAAAAGGTCAATCAACTCTTATTCATTCATTTAGAGCCGGCATTAAAACCTTATCAACATACCATTGATAGCAAAAACTTAATAACACTACTTCAAGGTGCATTTTATATGCTTTACTTACAATATCATCATCAAGTTGAGCAGAAAAAGATCGACGATACGGCAACCGATTTCGCTCAACTTATTACATTCAATTAGCTTTATATAGCAACTCTGTTCAAAAAGAAAATCAAGAGAAAATAACAGGCTGATGCTCTGTAATTGATACGGTTACCTGCTGACCGTTAGACAAAGCTAACTCACTGTTTGCAATCAAGGCTGCATCTTCAACTTGTATGGTATAACGACAACTATCCCCCATAAAAGCAACATCTATTACCTCACCGACTTGACACTTATTTTCTCTAGCTTCCGTCATTGAACCCATCATTTTTTTTAGTGCCACTGCTTGAGGCCTTAACAGTAGTTCCCCTAACTGTTGAGCTTTAACGTCAAACGTCAAAAATTCCTGAGCTAATGGATGTTGTAATGGTAAATAAGAGGTAGTACCAAGAAAATTCGCTACAAAACGACTTGCCGGTTGATGATAAATATCCATCGGCGCACCAAATTGCTCAATCACACCACGGTTCATTACCGCCAGCTTATCAGCAAAGGCAAACGCCTCTTCTCGACTATGAGTCACAAAAATGGCTGCAATCCCCTGATCTTTAAAGATCTGACGGATCTCTTTGATTAAGCTTTGACGAACTTGGGTATCAATATTAGAGAACGGTTCATCAAGTAATAACAAATCAGGTTCACAAGCTAAAGCACGAGCAATCGCGACGCGTTGTTGTTGACCACCTGACAATTGATGAGGATAACGTTCAGACAAACCTTGAAGTTGAACTAACTCAAGCATCTGCTCTACTTTCTCTTGCTGACGTTCACGGCTCCACTCTCGTAGACCAAAACGGATATTCTCAGCAACGGTTAAGTGAGGGAAAAGCGCATAATCCTGAAAAATCATGCCAATATTGCGATCTTCCGGCTCAACAAAATAATCATCGTCACTGACATTACGACCACAAATCGCTACTTTGCCCGCACTCAGTGGTAATAAGCCGGCAATGGCCTTTAATAAGGTTGTTTTCCCACATCCACTCGCACCCAGTAAGCAGACAATTTCATTTTCACTCACCGACAATGAAAGTTGTTCTAAGATTAACTCGCCATGATAACTGCAGTTAATACCGTTAACATTAAGGGCTAAGTCGCTGCTGTTTGATGAAGATAACGTTGTCATAATTAATGCGCCTTCTCTAGGGAGCGGTTAACGATAATAAGAGGAATAATGCCGACTAAAATAAGTAAAACCGCAGGCAGTGCTGCAATTTCTAGTTGTTCATCTGATGCAAAGTTATAAACATAAGTCGCTAAAGTTTCAAAGTTAAAAGGGCGTAAAAGTAGCGCCGCATTCAGCTCTTTCATCGACTCAATAAAAACTAAAAATAGCGCAGTTAAACAACTTCGACGTATCAACGGCACATGAATATAGCGCAACATTGCCATTGCCTTGTACCCCATCGTTTTTGCCGCCATATCCAATGAGGGCGAAACCTTAGCAAGGCTACTTTCAATGCTTCCAACCGCTACGGCTGTAAAGCGACAAACCAGCGCACAAATTAAAGCAAAAACGGAACCTGAAAGTAGTAACCCTGGCGGCTTACCTCCAAAATCACGTACTGTTACATTGATAAAGTAATCTAAACCTGTGGTTGGCAACATCACACCAATCGCTAAAACTGTTCCTGGAACCGCATAGCCCATTGAGCTAATACGCATTGGAATCACTGTCCATTTACGAGCATCCAATCGACGATAAAAGTTAACCACTAAAGCTATTATCACGGCGATGACAGCCGCTAATAATGAAGTATAAAGACTGTTTAAACTGTATTGCTGAAACTCGGGAGTCCATGATTGTCCAAAATAATCATAAACAAAGAGTAATAACTGCAAAACAGGAAAGATAAAAGCCAGTGAAACGAGTCCCCAACACCACGTTAATGCTAACCACTTTTTCACCCCAGTTAAGGTATAGCGCATATCTTCTGGACGAGTCACATTCTGTTGAAACAACTTCTGCTTACGGCGACTGTAACGCTCTGCCGATATCAGTAAAAAGATCGCTAATAACATCAATGCTGAGATTTTCGCAGCAACCGTTAAATTCGAGTACCCTAACCAAGTATCATAAACTGCGGTTGTTAAGGTATTGACCGAAAAATAACTTACCGTGCCAAAATCCCCTAATGCTTCCATTGCCACCAATGACAGTGCAACGGCAATCGATGGGCGAGCAAGAGGCAGAGAGATACGAATAAAACTTTGCCAAGGGGTACATTTTAATAAGCGAGCAGACTGTAAAACACTGGCATTTTGTTCCATAAAAGCGGTGCGAGCTAACAGATAAATATAAGGGTACAGCACCAAAGCAAGAACAAAACAAGCACCTGCCACAGAACGCATTTCAAAGAACCAATAATCATGAGGAGAGTTCCAACCGAACATGGCCCTTAACGTATTCTGTATTGGTCCGGCATAATCAAACCAATCGGTATAAATATAACCCACAATATAAGCAGGCATAGCAAGAGGAAGAACCAGTGCCCATTGCAACCATTTTTCACCAGGTAAGCGACACATTGCCATTAACCAAGCAGCAGGAAGACCAAAAAGAAGAGAAAGAATAACCACACCAACAACGACTAAAATAGTATTGCTAATATAAGTCGGCATGACCGTAGAGAATAGATGGCTAAATAGCTCATCAGAAGCACCTGTTGCTGTATAAAAAATAGCAACAATCGGTAAAAGAATAAGTAGGGAAAGCCCCCACGAAAATAGAGTCCAGCTAGGTTTTCTGTTTTTCATTCGTCACTATTTATTATTATCTCACTATACGAAAATCACTCACCATTGCTGGAAAACCAGAAAATAACAGAAGCCAAATCATTATAGGTTTTCTCTCTATTTTAGAAAGGCAACACCACTGCATTTTTAAGTAAAAAGCGTATATATTGAAAGCAAAAAATAAGGGAGTGAAACACTCCCTTATCTCATTTTGAGTACCAATATGACTCAACGCTCATTATAGATCAAATTTCACTTCGTCTAGCATTTTCACTGCAGTAGTGTGATATTTAGCAACATCTTCTAATGGTAAAGTGTCGGCTTTGAACTCACCCCAAGATGACACAAGCTCAGATGGCTTCACTTCTGGGTTAACTGGGTACTCATAGTTCACTTCAGCGTACATGCTTTGTGCTGTTTTCTCAGTTAGGAATGTCATTAGCTTCTCTGCATTCTCTTTGTTTGGTGCGTATTTAGCCAGTGACATCCCACTGACATTCACGTGAGTACCAAATGAATCTTGACCAGGGAAGTTAATATAAACAGAGTCTGCCCATGCTTTTTGGTTCTCGTCATTAATCATCTTACCGAGGTAGTAACTATTGCCTAATGCAAGGTCACAAAGTCCTTCTTTAATTGCTTTAACTTGTGCACGATCATTACCTTGTGGTTTACGCGCCAAGTTTGCTTTTAAGCCTTCTAGCCATACTTTTGCTTTCGCTTCACCATAATGAGCAATCATCGAAGAGATGAGAGAAACATTGTATGGGTGCTTACCAGAACGCATACAAATCTTACCTTCCCATTTAGGATCAGCTAAATTGATGTAATCAAAGTCATCACCTAAACGGCCAACACGCTCTTTTGAAGAGTAAACATTACGAGTACGTAGCGTGAGTGCAAACCAACGATCTTCTGAATCACGGTATTGAGTTGGAATATTCTTTTCTATTTCAGCACTATCTAAAGGTTGAACAACATCTTTGTCAATGAACTCAACAAGGCGGCTAATGTCGGTTGTTAACAATACATCAGCAGGACTAAACTCCCCTTCTTGCTTTACTTTTTCAGCTAAGCCTTTTTTTGCAAATTTAACATTAACTTTAATCCCAGTCTCAGCAGTAAACTCTTTGAACATAGGTTCAATTAAGAAAGGTTGGCGATAAGAGTAAACATTCACTTCATCAGCAGCTTGTGCAGTTAGTGGGGCAAATGTAGAAAACAGAAGAGAAGCTGCGAGTAGTTTTTTCATTGAAGAAGTCCTTTATCTATCGTATGAATATAGAGGTGCGAATGGTAATAGTTATCAATAAGTTTATTATATACAAAATCATTTGATAAACAATGATTCATATCATAAAAAATAAAAAGACCTTATAATAAATCATAAGGTCTTTGAGGGAATACACCTAAAATAATTGAAGTTGCTAGTAGGCGAACAAGAGTAGCCAACAACCTAGCAACTTCAAATAAGAAAGGTATAGATTAAATTTAAGTCATAAATCACTATGACTACTGATAAAAATTAACGTGAAAGTTTACCATGCACCATAAATTCAGGATAAGCATCAATACCACAATCATGGATATCCATACCTTCTAACTCTTCTTCTTCACTAACTCGAATACCAATTGTACGCTTTAAAATAGACCAAACGACAATACTTGCTATAAATACCCAACCAAAGATAACCAGCGCCCCTATTAACTGAGCACTAAAGCTTGCATCACCATTGCTTAGAGGAACAACCATCAAACCAAAGAATCCACATACACCATGAACAGAGATTGCACCTACTGGATCATCAATTTTAATTTTGTCCAATGCGACGATACTAACGATAACAATTCCACCCGCGGCTAAGCCAATAAGTAGTGCTGTAATAGGTGTCGGCGAGAGAGGGTCTGCCGTAATTGCAACTAAACCTGCTAATGCTCCATTAAGAATCATCGTTAAATCCGCCTTTCCCCACGTCAATTTACAAAATGCTAGTGCCCCAATTGCACCTGCGGCAGCTGCTGCATTAGTATTTAAGAATACCTGTCCTACCGCCGTTGCGTTCTCAAAGTCAGACACCATTAACTGTGAACCACCGTTAAAGCCAAACCAACCTAACCATAAGATGAATGTACCTAAAGTCGCTAATGGCATGTTTGAACCTGGTATCGGATAAATCTCACCTCGCTTACCATATTTGCCTTTTCGAGCACCCAGTAATAGAACGCCTGCTAATGCCGCAGCGGCACCCGCCATATGAACAATACCTGAACCAGCAAAGTCACTAAAGCCCAGCTCTGAAAGGAAACCACCACCCCAAGTCCAGTAACCTTCTAGTGGATAGATAAAACCCGTTAAAACAACCGAAAAGATAAGAAAAGCCCATAACTTCATACGCTCTGCAACGGCACCAGATACAACAGACATCGCCGTTGCGACAAACACCACTTGGAAGAAGAAGTCAGATTCTAATGAATGGGAGGCATCAGCGCCTTGCTCACCAATCAAAACGCCTAAAGAGGGGATAATTCCGCCGCCTGTATTATCGACATACATGATGTTGTAACCCACCAATAAAAACATGGTGCAAGCAATCGCGTATAGACAAAGGTTTTTGGTTAAAATTTCAGTGGTATTTTTAGAGCGAACTAGCCCAGCTTCTAACATGGCAAACCCTGCTGCCATCCACATGACTAACGCCCCTGAAATGAGTAAGTAAAAGGTATCTAGCGCGTATTTTATTTCTGTGACTGTTAAGATAATATCCATAATATTTCCTTTCATATTTGCTTAAATCAAAGTCTGATTCGGCCTTACTGTTCTCAGCAATGCCTTTTTATAACGCTTCAGTGTCCATCTCACCGGTACGAATTCGAACCGCTTGCTCTAGGTCGTAAACAAATATTTTCCCATCGCCAATTTTTCCAGTATGGGCTGATTGAGTGATCGCATTAATCACCTCTTCGACATTATCTTGTACTGTCGCTATCTCGATTTTCACTTTAGGTAAAAAATCCACTTGGTACTCAGCTCCTCGATAGAGTTCAGTATGTCCTTTTTGACGACCAAATCCTTTTACTTCAGAAATCGTCATCCCTTCAATACCAACATCAAATAGTGCTTCTCTTACATCTTCTAATTTGAATGGTTTAATAATTGCGTGAATCAGCTTCATACACATTCCCTACCCAAGTTCATCTCTAAATTATTAGGACTGTTCAATTAAGTTATGCCCGGTCTCTGATTAAATACAATCAATAATCATGCCAACTTTTATTACCATTAAAAATCAAAAAGTTAAGTAAATGTTAAAAAGTAATTTATTTTTATTTATTCAAAACAAAAAAATGCCGCACCAAATTGGTGCGGCATTTTCACAAGATAGGTGCATGTTAAGAGCTTTAGTTAGGGAGGAATATACCTAAAGAAATGGAGAGATCAATATCGCAGAACAAACGCCAACCAAGAATCAATCACTTCAATAAAGTCTTCACGGCCACATAAAGAGACACTCTCTTCATCGTAGTAACCAAAGTGACTTTCTTCTTCGATACTCTGCTGATCAGTAAGATCTGATTCAACAAAAGTGCTATTTGCTTGAACTAGAATCTCCTCACTATTGATGGTAATCGTTAACTCTTTCCCTTTCTGTTGCCACTCTTCACTACTGCCTTGTAATTGTTCAACTTGCTCTAACAATAATTTGATCGCTTTGGGATCACTTCCTAACTCTTCAATGATCCAGCGACCTAATGCTTCATGTCCCATTGAAAAGATCGCGCGATAGTTATCATCTAAGGTACTTTTTCTAAATTCAAAATCCACAAGGTTATCCAAATAACGATTAATACTCTGCCCTATAATAGGAAATATTTGCCACAATCTCTAGCAAATAAAAAAGCTCACACTTTCAGGTCTAATCAACCAAAAAAATATGAGCTTTAATATTATAGTGTTACCGTCTTTTATGACTTAACGTCGCCGTAATATATCGCCTACTGACTTGAAGAGACTAGGTTGTTGACGACGAGCAATTCCAATTACGTTAAGTATAGACGTATTAATAAACTTAAACTGTTTGTTGAATAATCACTTTTTCTGCTTTGTCAGTGTACTGTGTCAACTGATCAAAGTTTAAGTAGCGATAAGTATCTGCCGCTGTCGTATCTAACTGACTAGAATAAGTTAAATACTCATCAACCGTTGGTAACTTACCTAAAATTGCAGCAACCGATGCTAATTCTGCAGATGCTAAGAATACATTAGCCCCGGTTCCTAAGCGGTTCGGAAAGTTACGCGTTGATGTAGAAACAACCGTCGCCTTCTCTGCAACACGAGCTTGGTTACCCATACAAAGAGAACAACCTGGGATCTCTATACGTGCGCCAACACGACCAAAGATACCGTAATATCCTTCTTCGATAAGCTGATCTTTATCCATCTTAGTCGGTGGTGCTATCCACATTCGAGTTGGCAACTGCCCTGTAAACTTATCAAGTAACTTACCTGCGGCACGGAAATGACCAATGTTTGTCATACATGAACCGATAAAGACTTCATCAATAGTTTCACCTGTGACATCCGATAACAGACGCGCATCATCAGGATCGTTTGGCGCGCATAAGATTGGTTCTTTGATATCCGCAAGATCGATCTCAATGATCTCCGCATATTCTGCATCTTTATCTGCTTCCATCAGAACTGGATTGGCTAACCACTCTTCCATCTCGCTAACACGACGTTCAATCGTCTTACGATCACCGTAACCTTCGGCAATCATCCACTTCAACATGGTGATATTTGAGGTTAGGTATTCGGTGATTGGCGCTTCATCTAGTTTAATCGTACAACCCGCCGCTGAACGCTCAGCAGAGGCATCTGCAAGTTCAAATGCTTGTTCAACTTTCAGAGTTGGTAGACCTTCAATTTCAAGAATACGACCAGAAAATGCATTTTTCTTTCCTGCTTTCTCTACCGTTAGTAAACCTTGTTTGATAGCAAAGTAAGGAATCGCATGAACAAGATCACGTAGTGTAATACCAGGCTGCTTTTCACCTTTAAAACGCACCAAAATAGACTCAGGCATATCAAGAGGCATCACCCCTGTCGCAGCAGCAAATGCCACTAAACCTGAACCGGCTGGGAATGAGATCCCTAATGGATAACGAGTATGGGAATCACCACCAGTACCAACAGTATCAGGCAGTAACATACGGTTTAACCATGAGTGAATAACACCATCACCAGGACGCAAAGAAACGCCACTACGATTCATAATAAAGTCAGGTAGAGTATGATGAGTATTAACATCAATCGGCTTTGGATACGCCGCCGTATGACAGAAAGACTGCATCACTAAATCAGCAGAGAAACCTAAACAAGCGAGATCTTTTAGTTCATCGCGGGTCATTGGGCCTGTTGTATCCTGTGAGCCAACAGTTGTCATCTTAGGTTCACAATATTGCCCCGGACGAACACCTGTTACACCACACGCCTTACCGACCATTTTTTGCGCAAGAGTATAGCCCTTATCGCTTTCAGCCACATCTAAAGGACGACGGAATACATCAGTTGCTTCTAAGTTCAATGATTGACGAGCACGATCTGTTAAACCACGACCGATAATCAATGGGATACGACCGCCAGCACGAACTTCATCAATTAATACTTCTGTCTTTAAAGAGAAATCAGCTAATATCTCGCCACTATCATGATTCTTCACGACACCTTGATATGGGTAAATATCGATAACATCACCCATGTTCAATTTACTGACATCAACTTCAATTGGTAGAGCACCGGCATCTTCCATGGTATTGAAGAAAATCGGTGCAATCTTACTACCTAGACAGTAACCACCAGCTCGCTTATTTGGTACATTTGGAATATCGTCACCCATGAACCATAATACCGAGTTAGTCGCTGATTTTCTTGATGAACCTGTACCAACAACGTCACCAACATAAGCAAGTGTGTAACCTTTTTTCTGTAACGCTTCGATGGTTGCAATCGGCCCGACTTCTCCTGGTTTATCCGGTGTAATTCCATCACGGCTATTTTTTAGCATCGCTAACGCATGAAGAGGGATATCAGGACGCGACCATGCATCAGGAGCTGGAGAAAGATCATCGGTATTGGTTTCGCCAGTGACTTTAAAGACAGTCAGAGTGATTTTCTCAGCTAATTCTGGCTTAGATAAAAACCACTCAGCATCAGCCCAAGATTGAATGACTTGTTGAGCTAATACGTTACCCGCTTTTGCTTTCTCTTCAACGTCGTAAAAGGCTTCAAACATTAATAGTGTATGAGATAATGCTTTAGCTGCAATCGGTGCTAGCTTGTCATTATCTAAGAGCGAAATAAGGGGTTCGATATTATAACCACCTTGCATTGTGCCAAGTAGTTCAGTTGCTTTCTCTGCTGAAATAATTGGTGATTCCGCTTTGCCTTGTGTTATCGCAGCAAGAAAGCCGGCTTTAACATAAGCGGCTTCATCAACACCGGGTGGAATTCTGTTTTCAAATAGATCTAAAAGAAAGGACTCTTCGCCAACAGGAGGCTGCTGGAGTAACTCGACAAGAGATGCGGTTTGAGTTGCATTTAATGGCTGTGGAACAATCCCTTCCGCTGCACGTTCTGCAACATGATTTCGATAAGCTTCAAGCACGACATTTTTCCTCTAATTACGATTCACTTGTAGTAAGTGAATATCCTTGGAAGGTTACTCACTACACGCTGAGTGAATAACGCAAAGTAAAGGGCAAGCTATTTGAACTGCCTATTTATCATCGATATATTTAGTTTTTCTCTATTCTAAATATATTTACATATAAAACAGTTAACTAACTCAATAAAAAACCCATTTATTGGCACTAAGATACCATAAAATTAACTAAAAATTAAAAAACAATCCAATCTTGCAACATATTTACACTCAAAATAATTACCGTTGCTAGACGGCTGCATGTGAATAAAGCCTCAAAGTATAGGTTTACTATATGATTAAGGGCAAATGAGTGCAGCTTTTACAGCTATACCCAAAGTAATTGACGTTGCTAGTAGACGACAAATGAATGAGGCTCCATGAGTATAGATTTTCTATATGATTGGGGCGAATGAACATAGCCAACAACCTAGCAACTTCAAGTAAGAAGGGGATATTAACCTAGTATCTTCAAGTATCAATATTGTAGGTAAAAAAATAGGCACTTTAAAAAGTGCCTATCTATTTATTCATCTGACCAATTGCATCAAATCAGCTTATTTACGTTTAACTGCTTTAGGATTTGGAAGGTCAGTCACTGTCCCTTCAAATACTTCAGCCGCAAGGCCAATTGATTCATGTAGCGTTGGGTGAGCATGAATAGTCAATGCGATATCTTCTGCATCACAACCCATCTCAATCGCTAGGCCAATTTCACCCAATAGCTCACCACCGTTAGTACCAACGATAGCACCACCAATGACACGATGACTCTCTTTATCAAAGATAAGCTTCGTCATACCATCTGCACAATCTGACGCGATTGCACGACCAGAAGCAGCCCAAGGGAAAGTCGCAACTTCGTAGTTGATACCTTCTGCTTTCGCTTCTTTCTCTGTTTTACCCACCCATGCAACTTCTGGCTCAGTATAAGCAATTGAAGGAATAACTTTAGGATCGAAGTAGTGCTTCTTACCAGAGATAACTTCAGCAGCAACATGACCTTCATGCACACCTTTGTGAGCAAGCATTGGCTGACCAACGATATCACCAATTGCATAGATGTTTGGAACATTAGTACGCATCTGCTTATCTACTGCGATAAAGCCACGCTCATCAATATTGATTCCCGCTTTTTCACCGTCGATAAGCTTACCATTTGGTACACGACCAATAGCAACAAGAACCGCATCATAACGCTGAGGCTCCGCAGGTGCTTTTTTACCTTCCATAGAAACATAAATGCCATCTTCTTTTGCTTCAACGGCAGTCACTTTAGTTTCTAATAGTAAGTCGAATTTCTTCTTGATACGCTTAGTGAAAACACGAACGATATCTTTATCTGCCGCTGGAATCACTTGATCGAACATCTCTACAACGTCAATCTTAGAACCCAATGCGTGATAAACGGTTCCCATTTCTAGACCGATAATACCACCACCCATAACTAATAGGCGCTCTGGTACTTCTTTTAGCTCTAATGCGTCAGTTGAATCCCAGATACGTGGATCTTCATGAGGGATAAATGGAAGCTGAATTGGACGAGAACCAGCAGCAATGATGGCATCATCAAAGGTAATTGTCGTTTCGCCGTCTGCACCACCGTCAACAACGATAGTGTTAGAGCTTGTAAATTTACCATAACCGTTAACAGTTTGAACTTTACGCATCTTAGCCATACCGCCAAGACCACCAGTTAACTGGCTAATTACTTTTTCTTTCCACAGACGAATCTTATCGATATCTGTTTGTGGTTCGCCAAACACAATACCGTGCTCGGCAAGGGCTTTAGCTTCTTCAATTACTTTTGCAACGTGAAGTAGTGCTTTTGATGGGATACAACCCACATTCAAACATACGCCACCTAGTGTATCGTAACGTTCAATAATTACAGTATCCAAACCTAAATCTGCACAACGGAATGCAGCAGAATATCCAGCAGGACCGGCACCAAGTATTACTACTTGAGCTTTAATCTCTTTGCTCATTTTGACCTCGTTAATCGTCATTAATCCCTGACAGGCTTTATACCCTTATGACTTTAGATATAAGTGTAAAGCTTCCACCTAAAAAATAGTTTAACGCTATGTTAATAGATTGAAAAGAAAAATAATAAAGCCTGTGAGCTAAACCAAAAATTCCGACTCATATGAGTCGGAATTACATCTAAATTACAATACTAAACGACGGATATCAGATAATACGCCATTTAAGTAAGTAACAAAGCGAGCACCTTCAGCACCATCGATCACTCGGTGATCATAAGATAGTGAAAGTGGCAGCATTAGACGTGGTTCAAAATCTTTACCATTCCATACTGGCTTCATTTCAGATTTAGATACACCTAAGATACCGACTTCTGGTGCATTTACGATTGGAGTAAATGCTGTACCACCTAGACCACCAAGGCTTGAAATAGTGAAACAACCACCTTGCATATCGCCAGCAGTTAGTTTGCCTTCACGTGCTTTCTTAGAGATAGCTTTTAGCTCATTTGATAGCTCGTGAATCCCTTTCTTATTCACATCTTTAAAGACAGGAACAACTAAGCCATTTGGCGTATCAACCGCAATACCGACATTGATATATTTCTTCAGGATTAGACTCTGACCATCTTCAGATAGTGAAGAGTTAAATGCTGGGAACGCTTCTAATGCTTTAGCAACCGCTTTCATGATAAACACAAGTGGCGTAATCTTCATGCTTGTCTCGCGCTTAGCTTCCATCGCATTCTGCTCTTTACGGAACGCTTCTAGTGCGGTGATATCTGCATTATCCCACTGTGTAACGTGCGGGATCATGACCCAGTTACGGTGCAGGTTTGCGCCAGAGATCTTCTTGATCTTAGATAGAGGCTTAGTTTCAATTTCACCAAACTTAGTGAAATCAACTTTCGGCCAAGGTAGTAAACCAAGCGCTGAACCGTCGCCTTTACCTGATGCTGCACCAGACTCTAGACGTTTCAGTGCGTCTTTAACGAAAGATTGAATATCTTCTTTAAGTACGCGGTTCTTACGGCCAGTACCTTTAACTTTAGCAAGGTTAACACCAAATTCACGCGCTAAACGACGAACAACAGGTGATGCATGTGCATACTCATTGTTTTCAACAAAGTTATCTTTGCCGCTATTAGTCGGAGCTGATGAAGCAGGTTTTGATGCCGCCGTAGGAGCTTGCGCTGCAACAGGAGCAGCCGCTTGCGCTACAGGCGCTGCTGGAGCTGACGCAGAAACCGTTTCAAATACCATAATTAGAGAGCCAGTCGAAACCTTATCTCCAGTATTGATCTTAATCTCTTTAACTACACCTGCAAATGGAGCTGGTACTTCCATCGATGCTTTATCGCCTTCAACGGTAATGAGAGATTGCTCTTCTTCAACCGTATCACCAACTGAAACCATCACTTCTGTTACTTCAACTTCATCATCACCGATATCAGGAACATTCACTTCCTGTAGTGATGCAACTGCTGGTGCTGCTTGAGGCGCTGCGGCTTGAGCAACAGGTGCAGCTGGAGCGCCAGATCCTGCTACTTCAAAGACCATAATTAAAGAACCCGTTTCAACACTGTCACCAGTAGCAACTTTAATCTCTTTAATTACACCAGCGAAAGGTGCAGGGACTTCCATTGAAGCTTTATCGCCTTCAACTGTCAGTAGTGATTGCTCTTCTTCAACAGCATCACCCACTGCAACCATGATTTCAGTAACTTCAACGGCATCACCGCCGATATCAGGAACATGAACTTCTTTTAGTTCAGCTGATGCTGCCGGAGCGACTGCTGCCGGAGCGACTGCTGCAGGTGCAGCCGCGACTGCAGGCGCTGATTCTGTTGCGCCTTCAGCTTCAAAAACCATGATTAAAGAACCGGTTGCAACATTGTCGCCAACATTGATTTTGATCTCTTTTACTACACCAGCTTGAGATGCTGGAACTTCCATAGAAGCTTTATCGCCTTCAACCGTAATTAGTGACTGCTCTTCTTCAACTTTGTCGCCAACGTTGACTAAAATCTCAGTAACTTCTACTTCATCGGCACCGATATCTGGTACGTTAATTTCAATTGCCATTGTTCCAGCCCTTATGCGTGTAGTGGGTTTAATTTATTTGTATCGATGTCGAATTTAGCGATCGCTTCAGTCACAACGCTCTTCTCGATATCACCACGTTTAGCCAACTCAGTTAATGCTGCAACAACAACGTAGCTTGCATTGACTTCGAAGTGACGACGTAGGTTTGCACGGCTATCTGAACGACCAAAGCCATCAGTACCCAGTACTTTATATGAATCAGCAGGAACGAATGCACGTACTTGCTCAGCGTAGTTTTTCATATAATCCGTTGCAGCAATTGTTGGCTCATTGCCTAATGCTGTTGTGATATATGGTACTTGCTGCTCAGCTTCTGGATGTAGCATATTCCAACGCTCAACTTCTTGACCATCACGAGTCAATTCATTGAAAGACGTCACAGAGAATACATCAGAACCGATACCGTACTCTTCGCTTAAGATTTCAGCCGCTTTACGAACTTCGTTCATTATCGTTCCTGAACTTAGTAGCTGAACTTTGCCTTTCTCACCAGCGTAATCTTCAAGCTTATAGATACCTTTACGGATACCTTCTTCAGTGCCTTCTGGCATTGCTGGCTGATGATAGTTTTCATTCATTACTGTTAGGTAGTAATAGATGTTCTCTTGATCTTTACCATACATGCGACGTAGACCATCTTGCATGATAACAGCAACTTCGTATGCGAAAGTTGGGTCATAAGAGATACAGTTAGGAACCGTATTTGCCATGATGTGGCTGTGACCATCTTCGTGCTGCAGACCTTCACCGTTTAGTGTTGTACGACCCGCTGTTGCACCAAGTAGGAAACCACGAGCTTGTTGGTCACCCGCCATCCAAGCCATATCACCTACACGTTGGAAACCAAACATTGAGTAGTAGATATAGAACGGGATCATCGGTAGATCATTGGTGCTGTATGATGTTGCAGCAGATACCCATGAAGACATTGCACCTAGTTCGTTAATACCTTCTTGTAAAACTTGACCTGATGTTGCTTCTTTATAGTAAGAAACGATATCGCGATCTTGAGGCGTATAATTCTGACCATGTGGGTTATAGATACCAATCTGGCGGAACAGACCTTCCATACCGAATGTACGCGCTTCATCGGCAACGATAGGAACGATATTCTTACCAATGCTCTTGTTCTTAAGTAGGATATTCAGACCACGAACAAATGCCATAGTGGTAGAGATATCACGCTTCTGCTCTTCTAGTAGCGGTTTGAACTCTTCAACTTCAGGAATCGCTAGATCTTCTGTGAAGTTTGGTAGACGCTGTGGAGTATAACCATTTAGCGCTTCACGACGTTGGTGAAGGTAGTTATATTCTGCGCTGCCTTTCTCAAGTGTTAAGTAAGGTAGATCTTTCACTGCTTCATCAGAAACAAGATCCTGAAGGTGTAGACGATCACGTAACTGTTGAACGTGAGTCATGTCCATCTTCTTAACTTGGTGAGCGATGTTCTTACCTTCAGCAGCATCACCCATGCCATAACCTTTAACGGTCTTAGCTAGGATTACAGTTGGACGGCCTTCAGTCTCTTGAGCCGTTTTAAATGCACTGTAAAGTTTAGATGGCTCATGACCGCCACGCTTAAGCGCATAAATTTGGTCATCAGTCATGTCAGCAACAAGTGCTGCTGTTTCTGGGTACTTACCGAAGAAGTGTTCACGAACGTAAGCACCATCTTTAGATTTCAGTGTTTGGTAATCACCATCTACAGTTTCATTCATAAGCTGTAGTAGTTTACCTGTTGTATCTTTAGCAAGAAGCTTATCCCAACCGCTACCCCATACAACTTTAATCACATTCCAGCCTGCACCTTTAAATAGGCCTTCTAGCTCTTGAATGATCTTACCGTTACCCATTACAGGGCCATCTAGGCGCTGTAGGTTACAGTTGATAACAAAACATAGATTGTCCAGTTTTTCACGGGCAGCGAATGAGATTGCACCACGTGATTCTGGCTCATCCATCTCACCATCACCTAGGAATGCATATACACGCTGGTTAGAAGTCTTTTTAAGACCACGACCATCAAGGTACTTCAAGAAGCGTGCTTGATAGATAGATGAGATTGGACCAAGACCCATCGAAACGGTTGGGAACTGCCAGAATTCAGGCATTAATTTCGGGTGAGGATAAGAAGGGATACCTTTGCCATCAACTTCTTGACGGAAATTATCAAGTTGGTCTGCCGTTAAACGTCCTTCAACGAATGCACGTGCATAGATACCAGGAGAGATATGACCTTGATAATAAACTAAGTCACCACCATCAACTTCGTTTGGAGCACGGAAGAAGTGGTTAAAACAAACTTCATAGAATGCTGCTGACGATTGGAAAGAAGCCATGTGGCCGCCAAGCTCTAAATCTTTTTTAGAAGCTCGTAGAACAATCATAATCGCATTCCAGCGAATGATTGAACGGATGCTACGCTCTAGATTTACATCACCAGGATAAGCAAACTCTTTATCCGCAGGGATAGTGTTTACATAGTTTGTAGTGATGCCCGTTGGCATATCTACACCATCTAAACGAGCTTTATCCATCACTTGCTCTAATAGATATTGAGCGCGCTCAACACCTTCTTCACGAACAACTGATTCAAGTGCTTGTAGCCAATCTTGAGTTTCTAGTGCATCTACGTCGTTTTTAATGACTTCAGACATGTGATATATCCTTTCTTTTGTTATCGATACAAAACAGGTAATTTAGGTAGTAATGGGTTAAAAAATATTGCCCGTTACATCTCGTTGTTGGACTCGGCGTAAAGAGCGCTCAATGCGGCTATCTTCACGATCCAACTCTAATAAAGTTTCTTCTATATAAGCTAAATGGTCATGGGAAGCAGCTCTAGCCTTTTCAGGTTTTCCAGAGATAACCGCCTTGACGATATTCGCTCGGTGAGCACGAATTTTTTCTGCTAAACCTTCTCGGCGGTAAAGCGATTGCAAGTTGTGGCTAACATTTTTTTCAAGTAGCGGTGATAAGCTCTTCACTATATGAAGGAGAACCACATTATGCGCCGCTTCAGTTACCGTGACGAGATACTGAACAATCGCCTTCGATTCTAGTGCTAAATCACCACTTGCTTGTGCATTATTGATGGTTTCATTGGCATCTAGAATTTGGGAAAAATCTTGTTCAGTTCCACGCAATGCAGCAAAGTAGGATGAAATCCCCTCTAAAGCATGTCGAGATTCAAGCAGGTCGAGCTGAGCATCAGGATAATCTGAAAGTAGGTTAGTCAATGGATCTGTAAAGCTTGGCCATAAAGAGTCACTGACAAACGTACCTCCTCCTTGACGTCGAACGACTACATTCTTCGCTTCTAGACATTGAATTGCTTCTCGAATTGAAGGTCGAGAAACGTCAAAACGCAACGCTAACTCTCTTTCTGGAGGCAATTGCGAGCCAGGAGAAAGTGCCCCTTCAACGATCAACTGCTCTAACTTCTGCTGAATCACATCCGATAGCTTGCGTTGTTTAATCCTTTGATAGGCCATTTGTCTACTTGCGCTCTCTAATTGATATTCAATGACTCTAAAGTAAATTGGTAATACCAATTTTCTATCCTGTGAAAAAAGTTAACAAAATAGTCGCTAAGTGTCCAGAAAAAAGTTGATTCAAATCATGAATACATATATTCCACCATTGATAAGAAACGAAAAGCCAACAAAAATAGATCAAATGATTAACAATGAGGCGTGTTAATACCCATAAAGAAATAGGTTAAATACCCTATATTTGATACTTTAATTTTGACCAATCAAAAATTAGTCCAGGATCAGTTTTTCGGTCTGCAGCAATAAATTGATGTCCTGTCATTCTCTCCTTGGTTATCTTTGGGTATTTTTTAACCAGCTTATTAGCCAGATGTTGTAATACTTGATATTGAATTTCGGTATAAGCAGTCGTATCCGTCCCTTCAAGCTCAATACCAATCGCAAAATCATTACAACGTTGCTGTCCAGCAAAAGAGGATTTTCCTGCATGCCACGCTCGACCGTTAAATGGTACAAACTGAATCACTTCACCATCTCGACGAATCAAACAATGAGCAGAAACTTCCAGCCCTTCTAAAATAGAAAAGAAAGGATGTTGTTTGGTATCAAGAGTCCCCAGAAAAAGATCTTCAATATAAGGACCACCAAACTCACCAGGAGGTAAAGAGATGTTGTGGATAACTAATAATGAGATCTCTTCATTCGGCCTTTGATCATAAAACGGCGACTCTCGCTTTGTTACCCCCACCAGCCAGTGCTGATCATCGATCATTAACATAGTCAACGCCTTTACAGGTTATTGGAAAAGTTCACCTAATTTTAATTAAAACTAAGTCCATGATAAATATTAAATCATCAAAATGAGATGATTGTTACTGCATTAACTTATCAGCAAGGGTATTATTTATATACCCTTCTTACTTGAAGCTGCTAGAGTGTTGAACACGTTCGTTCACCCCAATAATATAGTATATCTATAGTCATGGGCTTTTACTCTCTGCCGACTAGCAACTCCAATAATTTGGGCTATAACCCTATCCTCATCTTTTTAATCACTAACGAATAATCAATATGAAAGAAAAAAATCACGATAACAATGCTCGATTAGCTTACTTACAGCAACAACTCCCTCATGAGGTGTCTCGATGTGTCGCTGATACTTTAAAAGAGGATTTAGGTGGTGCAATCGACCTTAATTTAGATATTACTGCCAATTTAATCGATTTAACTACCGAATCAACTGCAACGATTATTACGCGAGAACACGGTGTCTTCTGCGGAAAAATGTGGGCTGATGAAGTCTTCAAACAGTTAGGAGGGCAAGTTTCGATCACTTGGTTTGTTGATGATGGCGACACAGTCACACCAAATGAGACATTATGTGAATTAACTGGTCCAGCTCATGTTTTGCTCACTGGCGAACGTAATGCCATGAACTTTATTCAAACCCTTTCTGGCTGCGCGACAACAACCGCGACCTATGTCGAACAGCTTTCGGGCACTAATACAAAATTATTAGATACCCGAAAAACCATTCCTGGTCTTCGTAGTGCCCTAAAATATGCAGTCACTTGTGGTGGTGGTTACAATCATCGTATCGGTGTGTTTGATGCTTACTTAATTAAAGAGAATCATATTCTTGCATGTGGTGGCATTGATAAAACAATATCAAGAGCAAAGTCACTTCACCCAGGGAAATCTGTGGAAGTAGAAGTCGAAAGCATTAAAGAGCTTGAATTGGCAATTGATGCTGGAGCGGATGTGGTCATGCTGGATAACTTCACCGTTGATATGATGGCTGAAGCTGTGACATTAAACCAAGGACGCGTTGCCCTTGAAGTCTCTGGTGATGTCACACTGAAAACTATCAGTACATTTGCAGCAACAGGGGTTGATTATATCTCAGTTGGTGCACTAACTAAGCATCTTAAAGCGATGGATCTTTCAATGAGATTCAACTCTTAATCGATACCGCAACCCAACGATAAATCTCAACAAGGCTTCTATTTTCTTGCCAGCAATAGCAAAAGAAGCCTTTTCATTATAATAGTAAACCTAACGTTTCAATCGGTTAACTTAAAATCAATTACGTAACCACTTTCCAATCCAGCTCAACCTATTAACTAAGTCTACAACACTTATTTCATTATAGATGGTTAGTCCGCTGCCAAAATTAATCTCTCCTCAAGATCAATCACCATACTAAGCAGTAACCTCTTTTCACATCGACCTTAAATAAAAAAAAATGTCTGATATTTGAAATATAAAAGGGGAATAAAGATGAACCGTAATAAATTTCTCATAAAGTTTATTCGAGGCTTTACATTATTAGAATTAATGATCGTTATCGCCGTTATAGGCATACTTGCCTCTATTGCGCTGCCGCGTTACGACAACTATGTAAAACGTTCTGAAGCCAATGCAGGGTTAGCAACACTATCCGCGCTCAAAACTAATATCGAAAGTCACCTATCAACTCAGGGGAGTTTTCCAACACTAACGGCAGGAAGCGAAGCTCAGTTTACTCAACTCGGGACAACTGAAAATCATCAACTTGGGATACTCTCTGTTACAGCAACAGGATCACAAGGAGATGAAGGAAAAATTGCACTGACGTTTAACCAAAAAAGTAGCAATCGAGATCACATCATATCGCTTTCTCGTAATCTACATGGTGGTTGGCTTTGTGAAACAGACCTCAATAGTGAAGTTACCCCCAAAGGTTGCAATTAATGACACCCCATAACTATCGAGAAAATGAAGGTCTCTTACTGGAACGTCTCTATATGGATAGGAAATTAGCCGCTACTGACTATCATCAGATATTAAAAGAGCGAAAAGATCAGAGCAATAAAGAGAATGAACGGAATCTTTCATTGATTGATCGCCTTTATCAAATTAAAGAGATTGAACAAGAAACATTATTTCAACAGCTTATTGATTATTATCAATTAGAAGAGATCACTTTTTCCCAACAACCGCTGATACCAGCTCCAATGGAGATCGTTTCAATCATCGAGGCGTTAAAATTACTGCCTTTAAACCTCAATGACAACCAGATTGATCTACTGACTTATGACCCAACAATTTGTCATCAAGCTCACTTATTAATCTCTTTTATATTGCAACGAAGAACTAAAATCTATCTCGTTCGCTACTCTGATTACCTTATTTGGCAACAAGGGTACCAACAACAGAATCAAACACTGTCATCCTCTTCAACTTCTGAATCGTTTGCTGTACTGGAGCAACTGATTGAAAGTCATCCAAATAAAAATCAAATGGAAAGTGATATTGAAGATGATTCATCACCGATAGCTAAAATAGTAACAGAGCTTATCCTCAAAGCACTTTCTAGCAAAGCGTCAGATATCCATTTTGAAGCTCAACATAATGGCTTGTTAATCAGACAAAGAATCGATGGTGTGCTCACCCAGTTATCTCACTTACCTCAGCACTATATTAAACCTGTCATATCAAGAATAAAAATTGTGTCTCAACTTGATATATCGGAGCGAAGGCATCCACAAGATGGGCGATTTCAGCTCAATTATCAGCAAAAAAAATGCGATATTCGCGTGGCAATCTTACCCACAATTTATGGTGAAAAAGCCGTACTAAGATTACTAAATACAGATAATACTCTACTTACAATTGAACATTTAGGTCTCACACCGCTTCAAGAAAAAGTATTCATCCATAACCTAAACCAACAACAAGGCTTAATTTTAGTCACAGGTCCAACAGGAAGTGGTAAAACTCAAACCCTTTATGCCGCTTTACAGTGTCTCAACAACGATAATGTCAATATATCTACCGCCGAAGATCCTGTTGAGATCCGTTTACCTGGCTTAAACCAAGTTCAGATCAATCCAGCCATCAGTTTTGATTTTTCTGATGCATTAAAAACATTCCTGAGACAAGATCCCGATATCATCATGATCGGTGAAATTAGAGATTTTGAAACCGCCGATATTGCAATGAAAGCTGCACAAACAGGGCATTTAGTACTATCAACACTCCATACCAATAGTGCCTATCAAACGATTCTTAGATTAGAAAATATAGGTGTTCAACGCTTTAATATTGCCGCAACAGTCAGATTAATTATTGCCCAACGTTTAGTTAGAAAACTTTGCATCCATTGTCGGATTAACATGAAAAACAACATTTATCGCGCTAACTTACCGGGTTGCCCTTATTGCCAAAAAGGATACAAAGGACGTCATGGCATATTTGAACTTCTTCCTGTCACTCCCCAATTGATAGAAAATTTATCGGATACACATATTAAACCACCCTCACTAAATAAGCCGTCACGACCAAGAACTATATTGGAATCATCAGAAATGATTGAGGAATCATCTGGTTTTATTCCATTACGACAGCAAGCCCAAGAGTTAGTTTTTAAAGGAATCACTGATCAACAGGAAATCTGTCGCGTCTTGGGTCAGTGATATGACGGCGAGAAAAAGATCCGTTATCAGTAATCATGCAAGGATTTATAATGATTCAGAAAAGTCATCGCTATCATTGGGTAGGTATTACCCAGCAAGGAGAACAAAAAAGTGGCTATTTCAATGCCCCATCAAAAGTAATTTTACAAGAAAACCTTTATCAACAGGGGATCATTCTCACCCATTGCATTGAAAAAAAAGATAATCAAGAAAAAGATATTAATAAGAATAAAATGAAATCTGGAAGCAGAAGAATACAAAATATTACAAAAGAAAAATTACAAACAGGCAAAAAATTAAAAATAAACGGCGTACAGCTAACTCAACTCACGAGCCAACTCTCCTCAATGGTTTCAAATAATATTCCTTTGTTAGATAGCTTAAAGTTATTAAAAAGCTCAGCACCAACACCACAACTTGTTCAACTACTAACTCAGTTAATTAGTCACCTAAAAGCAGGCGATTCACTATCTAAGAGCCTACAATATTATCCCTATATTTTTGATTCTCTTTATATTCAATTTATAGAGATTGGTGAAAAAACAGGACAGCTAGATATTACATTAAAGCAGCTACTCAATAATCAAAAACGTAATGAAGCACTGCAACAACAGATTAAAAAAGCGATCTCTTATCCTATCTTTATTACATTAATTTCATTCGTCATTACGGTTGTTCTTTTAATTGTTGTAGTTCCTCAATTCGAACAGATCTTTGCCTCATTTGATGCTCAATTACCGTCATTAACTATGATGATCATTACACTATCAACAACCATTCAAACTTATGGCGTAATATTATTGATTACGATTTTTTTTACCATCGGACTCTTTTACCTTCTTTTTTCTCGTATTCTGATTTTAAAATATCTATTGCAGAAAGTTTTATTTAAAATTCCTATTATTGGTCAAGTCATCCATTTCGCAGTTTTGGCCCGCTTTAGTCAAACATTGGCACTATTGCTAAAGCTCACGTCCCCATCCCTGATAGCTGCGATCAAGCACTAAAAGCCAGTGGTAGTCTCTATCTTACAAAACAATTGCAGGCGCTACCTCATTTATTGCGGAGTGGTTATACCCTCGCTAATAGTTTACAAAATAATCTTATCCCTGCACTCTTTTTACAAATGGTGATCATTGGTGAAGAGTCAGGGGAGTTACCCGCAATGCTCAACAACGTAGCAACTTATTATCTCGAGCAACTTCAACTAAAAACAGATGCATTAACCATGATGATAGAACCGATCGTAATGAGCTTATTAGGCTTAATTATTGGCACCTTAGTGATTGCTCTCTATCTTCCTATTTTTGAATTAATGGTGGTTATTGGTTAATAAATAACGACTATTGGTTAATTTATTGTCAGTTACTCTTTTCGCCATTACTATTTAAACAGAAAAAAGTCATAATCAAGATAGTCTGATTGAAGAGAGTACTTAATGGAACTGTTGATACTACATCCCTGGTTGACGATATGCTTCGTCGCACTATTTTCACTCATCATGGGTAGCTTCTTAAATGTCGTGATTTACCGCTTACCTATTATGATGGAAAATCAGTGGCAAAGTGAGTGTCATGTTAGCTTTCCAGAGGCCAATATCCCTGCGCCAGAGAAGCAATTATTTAATTTAAGCTTACCAGCTTCACATTGTCGACAATGCCAAACGCCTGTACGTTGGTTTGATAATATCCCTCTTTTTAGTTGGTTATTATTAAAGGGGCAGTGTCGTCATTGCCAGAAAAAGATCTCAATTCGTTATCCTTTTATTGAGTTACTAACGACTGTTATTGGAATTGTCACTTTTTTAGCGTTTCCTCCATCGATTTGGAGTGCCTCTCTGTTATTTTTTTCATTTACTTTAATTGTTTTAAGTTTTATTGATCTTGATACCTTATTGCTACCCGATAATTTGACTCTCCCTTTAATGTGGGGAGGAATAACACTCTCTCTACTTAATATCAGCCCAGTCTCTCTCAATGATGCTATCTTCGGTGCTATTTTTGGCTATGGATTTTTATGGTCTCTCTATTGGTTGTTCAAGTTATTAACCGGTAAAGAAGGGATGGGATATGGTGACTTTAAATTATTAGCCGCACTTGGTGCATGGCTTGGTTGGCAGCAACTCCCTTTTATTTTGCTAGTTGCCTCGATTTCGGGGGTGATTTTTGGTCTTATTGAATTAAAGATTCTCCGCTCTCGTCAAGGTACTCAATTTCCGTTTGGTCCTTATCTCGCATTTTCCGGTTGGATTTGCTTAGTGGCAGGCGATCAAATAACTCATTGGTATCTATTATCATTTTGGGGGTTATAAATGAAAAATACGCATAAGCTAATTATTGGTGTAACAGGTGGAATTGGCAGTGGCAAATCAACCGTCACGGATAAATTTTTTGAACTTGGAATTGAACATGTCGATGCTGATATCGTAGCAAGAGAAGTGGTCGCGATTGGAAGCTTTGGATTAGCGGAGATCACCTCCCACTTTGGTTTGGGGATTCTATTAAGTGATGGCAGTTTAAATCGCGCCAAATTGCGTGAAATCATATTTTCTTATCCCGAAGAGAAAAAGTGGTTAAATCAACTGCTTCATCCTATGATTAATAAAGAGATCATTAAAAGAATTGGCGAAATTTCATCATCTTATGGGTTATTAGTTGTTCCTCTATTACTTGAAAATAATCTTCAATATTTAGTTGATCGGATTTTGGTTATCGATGTCTCTGAAGCGACTCAGATATCACGTACAACGCAACGAGACCAAGTATCAGTTGAACAAGCACAAACGATTATAAACGCACAAATCAGTCGCCAAGATCGCTTAAGTCAAGCTGATGATATTATCGATAACGAAAACGAACCGTTACAATTAACACAAAAAATTGCGGACTTACATAAAAAGTATCTCGCATTAGTCGCTGAAATATAATTATGTTTATGGTGTAGGTATCAATGCAAACAACCCGATTTGAACATCCTCTAACAGAGCAAGTGAGAACTTATCTACGAATAGAATTCTTACTGCAACAAATTGAGCAAAGCCAAGAGCTCACCTCTCCCTGGATGGCTCAGTCACTATTTAAAGGTGTGATTGAGTTATTAGAATTACTTGAACAAGGGCAGTTAAAAACTGAAATATTAAAAGATCTTGAACGTCAAAAAGGAAAGCTCGAACTCTGGCTTGGCGTCCCTAGCGTTAATCAAGATGTATTAAAATCTATCATCAGTAAAGTCAGTTCATGCTCTCAACAGCTATCACGCGGCCCTCGTCTTAATTTGTTATTAAAGGATCAACGTTTATTAAAAAGTGTTCGACAACGGATTTCAATTCCCGGAGGCTGTTGCAGCTTCGATTTACCACTATTCCATCTTTGGCTCAATAAACCGGTAATCGAGCGTCAACACTTGAGCCACAAGTGGTGGCAACAACTCTCACCACTTCGAGAAGTTATCACTCTATTACTACAACTTATTCGCTCCTCAGGTCAACAACAGACTCATATAGCTAAGAATGGATTTTTTCATATAGAGACTAAAGATGCGCTATTATTACAGTTAAATATTGAGTCAAAACTTGATATATACCCAATAATTTCAGGTAACTCTAAACGCGTAGCTATTCGCTTTTTACCTTTTAATGATGATAGTCATCCACCAGAAGAGCTTTCTTTTCAGCTCACTGTCTTTCGCTAGTCATTAGATTTAAAATACGCTGAAATAAAAAACCGTAAGCAGAGTAAGGTAGTATTGTGACAAAAAGTAATCAAGATTCTAAAAACAGAGTGAAATGCCCAACATGTCGAGTTGATGTACTTTGGGAAGAAAAAAGTGTTTATCGACCTTTTTGTAGTAAAAAGTGTCAATTAATTGATTTTGGTGATTGGGCTAGCGAACAAAATAATATCGCAGGTGCAGCCGATCTCTCTGATGGTGAAGAGTGGTCAGAAAAATAATTTAAGAATTAGACTTAAAATTATTCGAGTTACGAGTAAGCGGTAAGTGAGTTAAGCCCCATGAGTATAGGTGCACTATATGATTGGGCGAACAAATGCAGCCAACAACCTAGTAACTTCAAGTAAGAAGAGAGTAGCCATTATCAATGAGCGGCGACTCTCATTAAATTTATGCCCAGGCTTTTAGTTTTTCTATCAATGCTAAATTAGCCGCGGGAAACTGTTTAGGATCAAGGTCAGCAATAGTTAACCACTCCCCTTTTTGCCCTTCGTGACCACAAGCCTTACCACTAAAATCACTCACAATGTATGCGTCAAAGGTCAGTTCTTTTTCTGGGTATTTATGCTCAAAGTGCATAAAGTGCTCCATCTTTTGAGCGATGATGTTAACCTCTTCTTGTAATTCTCGGCGCAATGCTTGCTCTTGAGTCTCTCCCTGTTCTATCTTGCCACCAGCAAACTCTAATAAACCAGCAAAATCACTCCGATCCATTCGGGTGGTAATAAAGACTTGATCTTTTTTGCTGTTCAGAATAATCCCGATAACAATATGCACTTTTTTCATTTCATCCCTCTGAAAATTGATCAAAATAAAAATCTAATACTAAAAAAAGAGCCGCTCAAGGCGACTCTTTTCTTTTTACTAACTCAGTTTATGCAAATTGAATTAGTTAATCTTCCCATGACACTGCTTATACTTTTTACCCGAACCACAAGGACAAGGCTCATTACGTCCAACTTTACGCTCTTCTCGAACGAATGTGCTTGGGTCTGCAGTATGCTCTTCGCCATCAGCAAGTTGATTTTCAGCGTCTGCATGTTGGAATTGCTGCTTACGAGCAATCGCTTCTGCTTCGTGTTGACGTTGCGCTTCTAAACGATCAACTTCTTCTTGCTGATGAACCTGAACTTTACTTAATACTGAAATCACATCCAGTTTCAAGTTCTCAAGCATCTCTTCGAAGAGTTCAAAAGATTCACGCTTATATTCTTGCTTTGGATTCTTCTGAGCATAACCACGTAAATGAATGCCCTGACGTAGGTGATCCATTGCAGATAAATGCTCTTTCCATAGCGTATCAAGTGTCTGTAGCATCACTGACTTTTCGAAGTTACGAAGAACAGCAGCACCTACAGTCTCTTCTTTCGCTTTATAAGTCTCAATCGCTTGTTCAATAATACGTTCACGAAGCAGTTCTTCATACAGCTTATCTTCGTTATCTAACCAAGATTGAATCGGTAAGTCTAGATCAAAGTCGCCTTTCAAACGCTCTTCTAGTCCAGCAATATCCCACATCTCTTCTAACGATTGTTGAGGAATATATTGATTGATCACATCACTGTAAACATCTTGACGGTTGGCTGCCAACATTTCACTGATATCATCAGTTTCCATCAGCTCATCACGTAGTTCATAAACCACCTGACGCTGGTCATTCGCGACATCATCAAAATCAAGTAGTTGCTTACGAATATCAAAGTTACGACCTTCAACTTTACGCTGTGCATTCTCAATCGCTTTGGTTACCCAAGGGTGCTCAATCGCTTCACCTTCTTCCATACCCAGCTTCTTCATCATGTTTGATACACGATCAGAGGCGAAGATGCGCATTAAGCTATCTTCCATCGATAGATAGAAACGTGAAGAACCTGCATCACCCTGACGACCAGAACGACCGCGTAACTGGTTATCAATACGGCGTGATTCATGACGCTCAGTACCAATAATATGTAAGCCACCCGCTTCGATTACCGCATCGTGATCTTTTTGCCATTCAGCTTTAATTGTTTCAATCTGTTCTTCAGTTGGATCTGTCAGCTTTTCAATTTTACTCTTCCAGCTACCACCTAAAACGATATCTGTACCACGACCCGCCATATTCGTTGCGATAGTCACTGCGCCCGCAGAACCCGCATCAGCGATAATATCGGCTTCTCTCTCATGGAATTTGGCATTTAAGACTTCATGCTTAATCTTCATCTTGCTCAGAGCATTTGAAAGCAACTCTGATTTTTCGATAGAAACGGTACCAACAAGAATCGGCTGACCTTTCACCACTCGCTCTTGAATATCAGCAATGATCGCATCGAATTTTTCAGCTTCAGTCATATAGACCAAATCACCCATATCATCGCGCATCATCGGTTTGTTGGTTGGAACAACCACCGTTTCTAAGTTGTAGATAGATTGGAATTCGAATGCTTCTGTATCAGCAGTACCCGTCATACCTGATAACTTCTCGTAAAGACGGAAGTAATTCTGGAAAGTGACCGATGCTAATGTCTGGTTTTCATTCTGGATCTTCACCTTTTCTTTCGCTTCAACTGCTTGGTGTAGACCTTCAGACCAACGACGACCTGGCATTGTTCGACCTGTATGCTCATCGACGATAACAACTTCATTATCTTGTACGATATAATCAACATTTCGTTCAAATAACGCATGAGCTCGGAGTGCGGCATTGACATGGTGAAGTAAACTGATGTTTGCTGGAGAATAAAGCGTATCCCCCTCTTCCATCATGCCATGCTTTTGTAGAAGTTCTTCGATAAACTCCTGACCATTCTCTGTTAGGTGGGTCTGTTTTGATTTTTCATCAACAGTATAGTGACCCTCACCACGATATTCTTCACTGTCTTCTTGATCTTGTTTTTCAAGTAGAGGGATCAGTGCATCGATACGGGTATACATATCTGAGCTATCTTCAGCTGGACCTGAAATAATCAGAGGAGTACGAGCTTCATCAATTAAGATGGAATCAACTTCATCGACAACAGCAAAATAACGCTCACGTTGTACACGGTCTTCAGCACGGAATGCCATATTGTCGCGTAGATAATCGAAACCAAATTCATTGTTAGTTCCATATAAGATATCAGCCGCATAAGCTTCTTTCTTCGCCGAAGGGTCCATTCCAGAAAGGTTGATCCCAACCGTCATACCCAAGAACTCAAATAGCTCGCGGTTAGTTTCTGCATCACGCGCTGCTAGGTAATCATTGACGGTAACGATGTGGACGCCTTTACCAGTTAAGGCATTAAGATAGGCAGGAAGAGAGGCTGTTAAAGTTTTACCTTCACCAGTGCGCATTTCTGCGATTTCACAATCGTTAAGGACCATTCCACCTATAAGCTGAACATCAAAATGGCGCATGCCAAATACACGGCGAGAAGCTTCTCGAACCGTTGCAAATGCTTCTGGTAATAGTGAATCAAGGTTCGCACCGTCATCTAAGCGTTGACGAAATTCGACGGTTTTAGCTTTTAGCTCTTCATCCGCTAAGCTTTCAAACTCTGGTTCTAATTTATTAATTTGGTCTGCGATTTTACGTAGACGACGAAGTGTTCGGTCATTTCGGCTACCGACAATCTTGGTAAGCAATTTTGATAACATGGCGTTGTCGTGTTCTCTTGGTTTATCCAGCTATAATCAGCCGATTGATGGAATACTTATAAGGCACTACTTTTGTAGGCGTAGTATATTAATTTTTTATACACTCAATGTATATTAAAGCGCTAATTGTTATATTGGGCTCTATCTGCTTATTTTCAAGATAGATTTTGTAGATCTTTATTATATTTACAACAATATGAACTTAATCACTATATAATAAGCGATCTCGCTAGTGGCGACTATGCTTAATCAGCTAATTAGTAGAGTTTGATCAATAATTTTCTACTTAAATCGACTAATAGGTACTGTTATGCGTGACCATAGACCGAAAACAACCGATAAATTAATGGAGAAATCGGGGTTAGCAAATATCCAACAACGCGCAGTTGCTTTGGCTAAATTAAACAAAACTATGTTGAAGCATCTACCACCAGAAGCTCAAGCTTATTGTCACATCGCAAACTACCGTAACAATACATTGATTATTGAAGTTGCCTCTTCAGCATGGTTAACACGACTCAATTATCAACGCCTCGATCTTATCTCAAAACTTAGATACTCTGATCTACCTTCGTTAGTTAGTATCGAATTAAAAATAAATCCTAGCTTAATGAATCAAACAGTCATTAAGAAACAGACTGAAAAAAAGAGAGAGCCAATCAGTGAACAATCTGCCGAATATCTGCGGATGGTAGCAGAAAATGCACCAGAAAAGATTAAAGTTAGATTAGAAAGGATTGCAGCGATGAGTCAGAAGAAAAAATAACCGCTATAAATTCAGTCAAAAAATAGTATCAAAAAAGACAATGACAAAAAAAAGATAAAAAAATAGTGAGATATCAATAATAACATGTAGTTACCAAAGAAAATCTCACTATATTTATACCTGAAATAATTGGAGTTGCTAGTAGGCGGCAAATGAGTGAGGCCCCATGAGTATAGGTGTACTCTATGATTGGGGCGAACGAGTGCAGCCAACAACCTAGCGACTTCAAGTATGAAGAGTATATTATTGAAACCTTAGTAATAGGATATACCCACAACCACGGGATCAATGTCACCCATTCAGTTTAATTAACTAATTAATTTAATTAAACAATAATGCAGGGTTAATTAACGCAACAGGTGATTTAGCTTCATCTTCATAAGTTGTCCATTCCCACGCTTCTTGATTAGCAAGAACTGCACGTAGTAATTGATTATTGAGTGCATGGCCTGATTTATAGGCGCGAACTTCACCAACAATACTGTGTCCACACATGAAGAGATCGCCAATAGCATCTAATACTTTGTGACTAACAAACTCATTATCATAACGAAGACCATCATCATTTAAGATTCGGTAATCATCCAGAACGATTGCATTATCAAAGCTACCACCTAAACAGAGGTTTTGAGATTGTAAATACTCAATATCACGCATGAAGCCAAAAGTACGAGCACGGCTGATATTTTTGATAAAGTCTTGAGTTGAGAAATCCATCACTAAGCTCTGTTGTTCGCCATCAATTGCAGGGTGTGCAAAATCAATCGCAAAATCTAGACGGAAACCATTATATGGACGAAGTTCTGCCCATTTATCGCCATCTTCAACACGAACCGTTTTCTTAATACGGATGAATTTCTTCGGACTATTTAATACATCAATACCCGCTGATTGAATTAAATAGACAAATGGGCTGGCACTACCATCCATGATTGGAATTTCTGGCGCATCAACCTCAATAATAGCATTATCGATTCCCATTCCAGCTAGGGCAGCATTTAAGTGCTCAACTGTTGAGATACGAACACCGTCATCATTAACCAGTGCAGTACATAGCATAGTATCTCTTACTGAGTTTGCATCCGCTTTAAAATCGACTGCTGGCTCGAGATCCGTTCGACGGTAAATAATACCTGTATTCGCTGCAGCAGGTCGAAGGATCAGCGTCACTTTACGACCAGAGTGTAAACCCACTCCAGTTGCTTGAACAATAGTTTTTAGCGTACGTTGTCTAATCATCAACTTTTACTCTCACGAAATATAAAATTACTCGGTATACAAAAACGACCACCTAATAATAAGCGGTCGTCTATAATAACACGCCATTTATATAAAATACAAATTTGACGATTATTTAGTCTGCTTGTTTACGAAGAAATGCAGGAATATCTAAGTAATCAGGCTCACTTTTAGGTTCACTTTTCTTCGCTGTACTTGTTGTACCACCAACGCTAGGTGCCTGTTTTTTAGGCTCAATAGTCGGGGTTACTTTAGGTGCTACCGGTGTTTCAACTGGTGCTGGAGTCACAGGTTGAGTTTTTGGAGCTCCAGCAACTAAAGTAATGTCAGGTTTCTTCTCATTACCGATACCAGTAGCCACTACAGTTACTCGTAGCTCATCTGATACATCAGGATCTAACGAAGAACCAACAACAACCGTCGCATTATCTGAAGCAAATGCCTTAACCGTGTTACCAACAGTCTCAAACTCATCCAAACGAAGATCAAAGCCAGCAGTAATATTAACAAGCACTCCGCGAGCACCAGCAAGATCAATATCTTCTAGAAGTGGGCTTGAAATTGCCATTTCAGCAGCCTCTTCTGCACGATCTTCACCACTCGCAACGCCACTACCCATCATTGCATGTCCCATTTCTGACATCACGGTACGCACATCGGCGAAATCGACGTTAATCAGACCAGGGCGAGTAATCAGTTCTGCAATACCTTGAACGGCATTTTTAAGAACATCATTGGCTTTTGCAAATGCATCAAGTAGCGAAATCCCACGACCTAATACTTTAAGTAGCTTTTCATTCGGTATAGTAATTAATGAATCAACGTGCTTTGATAATTCATCAATACCTTGCTCTGCAAAGGCTAAACGTTTTTTGCCTTCAAAATTGAAAGGTTTAGTGACAACAGCTACAGTAAGAATATCAAGCTCTTTAGCGACCTCAGCAATAACTGGTGCGGCCCCCGTGCCGGTACCGCCCCCCATTCCAGCGGCAATAAAGACCATATCAGCACCTTCTAATGCTGCTTTGATCTCTTCTCTATTCTCTAGTGCTGCTTCGCGACCTACCTGTGGGTTTGCACCCGCACCTAGACCTTTTGTAATGGTAGAGCCAACTTGTATCACATGACTAACACTGGTTTTCCTTAATGCTTGAGCATCAGTATTCACGGTTAGAAATTGTACGCCTTCAATTGATTCACGTACCATATGCTCAACGGCATTACCGCCGCCACCACCTACACCTACGACTTTAATGACTGCTTCGTCAGATACATCCATCATTGGTTCAAACATCTGTTATCTCCATCATTCTCATTAGAGTTTGATTAAAATTCTTTTTTAAGCCAACCGGTTAATTTTGAAAAAACGCTCGTCACAGATCCTTTTTGTTCTGATACGCTTTCATCCTCCAGTTGGATATCTTTTCCGTAATGTAATAAACCTGCGCCTGTCGCATAAAACGGAACTTGCACATAATCAGTTAAACCAGTTAAGCCTATTGGCTGCCCTACTCTAACTTGATTTTGAAATACTCGTTCAGCACAATCCACTAATCCATCAATTTGAGATGCACCGCCTGTTAAAACGATACCTGCGGCTAAGTGGTGTTTAATACCTTTCTCTCTTAATTGTTCTTGTATAGTTGTTAATTTAGCATTAACTAGACCAAATAACTCACTATACCTCGGCTCAATGACCTCAGCTAATGTTTGGCGATGTAAACTACGAGATGGTCGACCACCAACACTTGGAACGTCGACTTTATCATCTTTACTGACCAATTCACTCAATGCGCAACCATACTTCACCTTAATACTTTCAGCATCACCTAATGGCGTACCAAATGCATAAGCAATATCACCCGTCACTGCATTACCAGCATAGTGCATCACTTCTGTATGTCGAAGTGCACCACCTGTCCAAACGGCAATATCCATTGTACCGCCACCAATATCAACAACACAAACGCCTAACTCTTTCTCATCTGACGTAAGCACTGCTGTACTTGCAGCTAATCCAGAGAATATTAACTGTTCTACTTTTAAATTACAGCGTTCAACCGCTTTAATAATATTTTTTGCCATATCATTATGACAAGTAATCAGGTGAACATTAACTTTCATTCGCACACCTGACAAACCAATTGGGTTTTTAATCCCCTCTTGATAATCAATCGAAAATTCTTGGGGAATAACATGCAATATTCGATGTTCATCGCTAATCTTTACAGATTTAGCGGTATGAATAACGCTATCAACATCTTCTTGAGTCACTTCATCATCTGAGATAGGGAATGCCCCTTCTTCAGTCTGACATTCAATGTGTTTACCCGATAAAGAGAGAAAAACAGACGAGATCTGACAATCTGCCATTAACTCTGCTTGATCAATCGCCCTTTGTACTGACTTCACGACAGATTCAAGATCGTTCACACCACCTTTATCCATACCTTGTGAAGGACAACTACCTACACCAATTACATTAACGCTATTATCAGGTAATACTTCGCCTACTAATGCGGCAACCTTCGATGTACCAATGTCTAATCCTACAATGAGTTTTTTATCTGTTGCTTTTGTCATTTGGTACTAAATCTCATTTTATTTTTTGTCGGTGTCAGGTAACCACTTAACAGCCGCCCCTGTATCATAACGCAAGTCAACATGCTCAATCAGTTGCCGGTTTGGTAGTTGAGGATAGAGAACCATAAAGCGCTCAACTTTTGCAACTAATTGACTGCGTCCCAACTCCAGTTCAATTTGATTATTTAACTTCACTCGCCAAGAGTACCGCGGTGATAGCCAAACTTGACTAATTGATAGTTGATCTTGTGCAAATATTGCAGACAACTTTTGCCATGTTTCTAATATCACTTCGCTTTGAGCGTCATCTCCATAAAAAGAGACAAGAGAGTGATCATTGATATCTTCTGCATTACCAAAAAACACGGTTCCATCAGGACTAACCAGTGCACTATCATTCCAAATCGCACTAGCTTGATGCTCACGAATATATAATTTAATCTTATCCGGCCACTGTTTTCTCACTGAAACCTGTTTAACCCAGGGTAGTTGATCTATTGCAGATTGGATATCGTCAACATTCTGAGTCATAAAACTCCCTAGGCCACCTAAAGAGCTTATTGCATAACGTATATCAGATTCACTCGTATAGTGAAGTTGATTTTGAATGAGTAATTTTGACAATGGAAGCCGGTTTGCATCCGTCATCCAATTAACCGTCCGCCAACCCAAGAAAACAACCATC
The DNA here is from genome assembly GCF_021513135.1 of Vibrio sp. SS-MA-C1-2. Lineage (NCBI taxonomy): Bacteria > Pseudomonadati > Pseudomonadota > Gammaproteobacteria > Vibrionales > Vibrionaceae > Vibrio > Vibrio sp. SS-MA-C1-2. The sequence continues at coordinate 926,868 of NZ_CP090981.1, read as the reverse complement.
GCTACAACAGATAGAAAAAATAGGAAACCTAATCGATGAAAACGATACGATATAGGAGACTCTATCTTTGGGTCAGCTTTAACCTTTCTCTTCATGCTATCGCTCTGACTATTGCACCAACCGATAACATCATCACTGATTATTCTTCGTTATCATTTATTACAAATAGAATGAATTGATTATAGCCAGCTATGATGAACTCTCCAACCGAGATCATGTGTTCAATCATATTAATAATTTATTAGCTAACTTTTTAATCGCTAACTAATTTACTGATTCCGACTATACGTTTTTAAATAATAGTGCAATTTCTCAATTAAATTAAGCTTATTGCTAAATTTCTTTCATCTTTTCAATAGATAATCGAAGTTCTGCGAGTTTTTTCGCAATTGTACCCACATTTCCCGCACCTTGAGTTAAGACTAAGTCGCCTTCTTGTAAAGTTTGAGTTAATGATTTCGATAATTGATTGATATCAGAAACAAATACAGGTGAAATTTTCCCTCGTTGTTGCAATGAGTTGCAAAGATCTTGGCTAGTCGCTCCAGCGATTTCATCTTCACCTGCGGCATAAACATCTAAAATAAAGAGCTGGTCAACGTTTTCAAGTACATTCACAAAGTCGTCATAAAGATCGCGAGTACGGCTATAACGATGAGGTTGGAAAATCATGACTAAACGTTTTTCAGGCCAACCTGTTCTTGCCGCTTGAATAGTGACATCGACTTCACTTGGGTGATGACCATAATCATCCACCAACATCACTTCACCATTACCACAATCAAAGGTACCTAACTGATCGAAGCGACGTCCCGTGCCTTCAAATCCTAATAAACCTGAAACAATAGAGAGATCATCAAGATCTTCTTCAACCGCAACCGCAATAGCTGCCGTTGCATTAAGCGCATTATGACGCCCAGGAACATTGAGACAGATATCTAAATTCGGTTGGTCTTTTCTCTTAACCGTAAAAAAGCTCTGCTGTCCTTTCTGTTGATAAGCAATAATCTGAACATCTGCATCATCAGAGAAACCATAAGTCACCACTTGACGATTAATGCGAGGCAACAATTCACGGACGATAGGATCGTCAATACAAACTACGGCCAAACCATAAAATGGCAAATTATGAAGAAAATCAACAAACGTCTGCTTCAAGACTTCAATATCACCGCCATAGGTCTCCATATGATCAGCTTCAATATTCGTCACAATGCTGACCATTGGTTGAAGATGTAAGAAAGAAGCATCGCTTTCATCGGCTTCTGCAATCAGGTAACGGCTATTTCCTAATCTTGCATTGGTTCCTGCTGATTTAACTAGACCGCCATTGATAAATGTGGGATCAAGACCGGCATCAGAATAGATCTGTGTTACCATCGCTGTGGTTGTTGTTTTACCGTGGGTACCAGCAACAGCAATGCTATGACGATAACGCATTAACTCTGCCAACATTTCAGCACGACGAACAATCGGAATACGTGCTTTTTTAGCAGCAACAATCTCTGGGTTATCTTGTGGAATCGCAGTCGACGTCACAACAACACTCGCACCAAGAACATTACTGGCTTGGTGGCCTAGCATGATCTCAGCGCCAAAAAACTCTAAACGTTCAGTAACACTACTTTTAGCGATATCAGAACCACTCACTTGATAACCTTCATTGGCGAGAACTTCTGCAATGCCACTCATCCCAGCACCGCCAATTCCAATGAAGTGAATTCGTTCAACTCGACGCATTTCAGGAACAATAACTCGAACTTGAGCTAGCTCTTGGGTGTTAAATTTTTTCATGATTAATTCTTCTTTGTCAGTGATGAGATCACAGTGGCAACTCGACTTGCCGCATCAGTAATAGCCGACTTTCTCGCCGATGTGGCCATTTGAAAAAGTGTCTCATCATCAATATTTTTAATCGTCTCAACTAAGCCATCAACCGTTAACTCTGGTTGTTCAATTATAATCGCAGCACCTGACTCAACAAGGTGTGCTGCATTTTTCGCTTGTTGGCGATCTTTATGCATAAATGGGATAAAAATAGCCCCTAACCCGGCAGCAGAAACTTCAGAAACAGTTAAAGCACCAGAACGGCAAATAATTAGATCTGCCCAGTGGTATGCTTCTGCTACATTATAGATAAAATCATCAACACGATGTTTATCGGCATTTTGATAAAGAGCTTTAGTTTGTTGACTATTTCCTTTACCGGTCTGATGCCAAAACAGCGCGTTATCACCCAATTTGTTGGCAGCTAAAGGAACCGTTTGATTAAGAATTCGAGCACCCTGACTTCCGCCCATCACCAAGATCTGTAATGGTCTATCTTGAGATTTTTTCGATGGAGTAGGAAGTTCTACGACATCTTCACGTACAGGATTACCCACAACTTCAGCAGTTTTAAATGCCCCTGGAAAGGCTTGTAGTACACGTTTCGCTATTTTGGCTAACCATTGATTGGTTAATCCTGCAACGGCATTCTGTTCATGTAACACAACAGGAATTCCACTCAACCAAGCAGCAACACCACCGGGACCGCTCACATACCCTCCCATCCCTAAAACAACATCAGGTTGCCAAGCTTTAATATAACGTTTAGCTTGAAGAATCGCTTTAAAAATACGGAAAGGAGCCGTGATTAAGCCTGCAATTCTTTGACCCCGTAGACCCGATACTTTAATAAAATCGATCTCAATACCATGTTTAGGGACAAGATCGGCTTCCATTCGATCTGCCGTTCCTAACCAACGAATTTCCCAACCTTGTTGTTTTAGCTGTTCAGCAACCGCTAAACCAGGAAAAACATGTCCGCCAGTACCACCAGCCATTACTAATAATTTTTTACTCATTCTGCTATTTGTTCTTCTTTATCTGAATTAGTTTCATTTTGAGTACTATTTTTGTCAATACTCTTCAATTTTGATCGTTCGGACTTCGAATGATTTGATTTAGGATCAGCTTGTGTGGTGACTAAGCGATACTCAAAATCAATCCGTAATAACAAAGAAACGGCTACAGCCATCACTAATAAACTCGAGCCACCATAACTAATTAGCGGTAAAGTTAACCCTTTTGTTGGAATCATACCAGAAGCCGCACCAACATTAACCATGGTTTGAAATGCTAACCAAATGCCAATTCCAAAGGAGAGAAAACCGCTAAACATCATATCATTCTGTAGACAACGCCAGCTGATAATTAACGCCTTTGCAACTAAAGCAAAAACCAATAACAGCACAAAACAGACGCCAATCAGACCTAACTCTTCCCCCAAAATAGCAAAGACAAAGTCAGTATGCGCTTCTGGTAAGTATTCGAGCTTCTGTACCGAATTACCTAAGCCTTGGCCAAACCAACCACCACGGCCAAAAGCCATTAATGATTGAGTTAACTGGTAGCCACTACCAAATGCATCTTGCCAAGGATCAAGAAAAGAGGTGACACGACGCCAACGATAAGGCTCAAAGACAATCAACAGTACGATACTGCCTAACCCCATCATGATTAAACCGAGGAACTGCCATAGTTTCGCCCCTGCAACAAACAGCATCCCCACCACAGCAACGAACATAACAATAACGGTACCTAAATCAGGTTGAAGCAGTAAGAGAAATGCAAGAACAAAAAAGACCATTAAAGGTTTTAAAAATCCTCGAAACGTTTTGACAACTTCACCATGTCGACGCTCTAGGTAACCAGCAATAAAGACAAATAAAGAGAGTTTAGCGATCTCTGCAGGCTGAAGATTAATCACTCCTAAAGGTAGCCAGCGAACAGCACCATTAACAGAGCGTCCTATGATCAAAACCGCAATCAATAGTATAATTGAGACAACGAGAAGAGCTGAACTATATTTCTGCCATAGATTGACAGGGATCGTTAAAGTAATGGTTCCAACAAGAAGTGCGCCCACCAAAAAGATACCATGACGATAAGCGTAATGAAATGAAGAATCAAAGTGTCGAATCGATACAGAGATAGAAGCAGAGGAGACCATGACCAGACCAGAGACCATTAATGCAAATGCGATCCAAAGAATTTGACGATCATACATCGCAGGCTCAGCAGGTTTTAGTAGCCACTCTTTCATTGAATGCATGATTGAGTTTGACATAATCAGGCGATCTCCCTCTCTCCAGATAAAAATAGAATAAATAAAGTGAATCAAATAGACTCTTCATACTTGAAGAGTTTAAAACCAAAGATTTAACTGTTAAGCGACCATCATTATTATTTTTTATATTGAAAGCCGCTAAAGTGAATCAATCGCCAGCAAATTGTAAGTATTAAATGCTCGCTGTCTCACTTATTCTATCCTCAATTCTCAATATAGCGACAAAAAGCCTCACCTCTGGCCATAAAATTAGCAAATTGATCAAAACTGGCACAGGCTGGTGATAACATCACAATATCTCCGCTTGAAACCTGCAGTTTAATTAAATCAATCGCCTCAAACATCGTGTCAACACGAATAGAGTTAGCATGAAGAGAGAGTAGTTGCTTACCATCACGACCAAAACAATAAAGCTGTAAAGGAAGTTTAGCCATAATTGGCGCTAATTCGCTAAAGTCAGCCCCTTTACCATCACCACCAACCAGTAAATGTAGAGTGCCAGCAACGTCTAAACCATCTAACGCAGCAAGCGTACTCGCGACATTGGTCGCCTTAGAGTCATTAACCCATTTCACACCATCAATAACAGAGACTAGCTGACAACGATGTTCTAATCCGGTATAACTTTTTAATGCTCGAATTCCAGCATCAAGAGGAATGTTAACCTTTAATGCCAACGCTAACGCAGCTAAACCATTGGCTATATTGTGTCGTCCAACTAAAGCGATATCGCAGCTTTTCATTACAGGTTGGTCATCAATCATTAACCATTGATCATCATCAATTGAACTTAAGCCAAACTCTTGATGGTCAAAACCAAAACTCACCGTCTCAGCATCAAGATATGGAGTATCGGGATACGTTTCTCGATCATCACGATTAACGATAATCCGTTCTGCGCCACTAAAGATAGATAACTTGGCAGCACGATAATCGGCCATACCAAGATAGCGATCCATATGATCTTCGGATAAATTGAGAAATACGGCTGCGGCTGGTTTTAATGATGTCGTCGTTTCAAGCTGAAAACTTGATAACTCTAATACATACAAATCATGTTTAAATAGCATATCAAGTGCAGCAAAACCGATATTGCCACCCACACCCACATTGATTCCAGCTTCTTGTGCCATAGCACCCACTAGGCTCGTCACGGTACTTTTACCATTTGAGCCAGTGATTGCCAAAACAGGCGCATCGACATACCAAGCAAATAACTCTATATCACCGATAATTGGAACATGATGCTTTTTCGCTTGCTGAAGTGCTGGGGTAGCTAAGGCAATGCCCGGACTTGAAATAATGAGATCTGCACTATTTAGCCACTCTTGCTGCCAACCACCGCTAAACAGTTGGATCGCTTCGGTGAGCTGATCAGCACCTGGCGGCTTCTCTCGAGTATCGATAACCCGAATATCTAAATTCAGCTTTTGTTGTTGAAGAAAATGGACAACAGAGAGCCCTGTCATCCCCAAACCAACTACAACCACCATACTATTGGGTTGTAACTTAGTGCCAAGTTCAAGCTGGTGCTGAGGAATAACGGTACTCATCTATCGAACCTTTAATGTTGCTAAACCAATAAGAACCAGCATCAGAGAGATAATCCAAAAGCGCACGATAACACGAGGCTCAGGCCAGCCTTTCAATTCATAATGGTGATGAATTGGTGCCATTCTAAAGATCCGTTGGCCACGTAGTTTATAAGAGCCAACCTGCAAAATAACAGAAACGGTTTCCATCACAAACACACCGCCCATAATCACTAATAGCAACTCTTGACGAACCAATACAGCAATTGTACCCAGTGCGCCACCGAGCGCTAAAGAGCCAACATCGCCCATAAAGACTTGAGCTGGATAGGTGTTAAACCACAAGAAACCAAGCCCTGCACCGACAATTGCGGTACAGAAGATCACCAATTCACTAGCATCTCGTAAGTAGGGAATATGGAGGTATTCGGCAAAGTTAACGTTGCCTGTCGCCCATGCTATCAATGCAAAACCGCCAGCAACCATAATGGTCGGCATAATCGCTAAACCATCTAAACCATCGGTAAGGTTGACCGCATTACTGGTCCCCACGATAACAAAATAGGTAAGAACGATATAAAACAGTCCAAGTTGTGGCATCACATCTTTAAAGAAAGGAACCACAAGTTGCGTCGCTGCGGTATCTTTACCATAGGCATAAAGTGCAAAAGCGACCACTAATGCAATGGCAGACTGCCAAAAGTACTTCCAGCGCGCAATCAAGCCGTCGGTATTCTTTCTCACCACTTTACGGTAATCATCGACAAAACCGATAGCACCATAGCCAAGGAGTACAGTTAACACCGCCCAAATATAAGGGTTGCTTAAATCAGCCCAGAGTAAAACGGTTAATGTAATCGAAGCTAAGATCATCACTCCGCCCATTGTTGGCGTGCCTCGTTTACTAAAATGGGATTCTGGACCTTCATTACGTACAACCTGACCAATCTGCATCTTTTGTAAATATGCGATTAATCTTGGTCCCATCCAGAGAGAAAACAGCAGTGCTGTTAAAATACTAAGGATCGAGCGGAACGTCAGATAGTGAAATAGACGAAAGAAAGGAAAATATCCTTCAAGATGTCCAGCTAACCAAATAATCATTGAATATGCCCCTTAATCGCCGTAATGATCTCTTCCATCTTCATACTTCTTGCTCCTTTAACCAACACAGTTATTTCACTGCGATTATCTTTATTATTATTTTCAATTAAATCGCTCACTGCCGCGATTAATTTAGATTTATCTGTAAAGTGTAGACCACCATTATCTCGACTAATAACTTCGCTGTATTCGCCAAAAGTTAAGACATTATCTATATTCATCGTTTTAATATAATCAGCAACCTCTTGATGCATTGCTAAGCTTTCATCTCCCAGCTCTGCCATATCGCCAACGATAAATACTTTCTTTCCTTTATAGCTACTTAACAAGTCTGCAGCGGCTTTAACCGCGGCAACACTGGCATTGTAAGTATCATCAATAACACGCAGAGTATCCGTTAATTGCATCACTTCAACACGGCCTTTAACCATCGCCATCTCTTCTAAACCCTGAGCAATATCTTTTAACGATGCACCAACCGCAAGACTCATTGCCGCCGCCGCCACAGCATTTGCAACATTATGCTTCCCCGGTACAACAAGCTGGATCACTTGTGATCCTTGCTTTGAATTTAATACAAAGCGTGCACAACCTTGTGAATTTAGCTGGATATCAGACCCAAATAGATCGGCTTGGTTATTCTCAAGAGAGAAAGTCATCACCTTTTTACCGGCTAAATCTTGCTGCCAAAAATCGACATTATGGCTCTCAAGATTATAAATTGCAGTATCACCGTTGTTTAATCCTTTGAAGATTTCACCTTTCGCTTTGGCAACGCCTTCTAAAGAGCCAAATCCTTCAAGATGAGCGGCTGCTAAATTATTAATCAGCGCAACGGAAGGTGCGGTTAAATTAGCCGTATAATCAATCTCACCAATATGGTTAGCCCCTAACTCAATCACCGCAAAATGGTCCTGAGGCGTCAGGCGTAATAAGGTCAGCGGCACACCAATATCATTATTAAAATTACCCAGTGTCGCCAATGTTTGTGCTTTGCGACTTAGGATCGCGGCAACCATCTCTTTAACGGTTGTTTTGCCACAGCTTCCCGTTAAAGCCAAAGTGATCGGTGCAGTTTGATCTTTTACCCACTGCCCTAAACGTCCTAATGCCAATAGTGTATCTTCAACGATCACTTGCGGAATCGAAAGCTCAAGCTGACGATTAACTAAGAGTGCGGATGCACCATTTTCTTCTGCGACAGAAGCAAAACGATGCCCATCGAAGTTTTCACCTTGCAAAGCAACAAAAAGTGATCCCCCATTAAGGGTTCGACTATCCGTCGAGATCTCGGAGATCATCTCATTTGAATCAATGACTGTTAATTCACCGCCTACAATTTCAGCGACTTTATTTAATGATATTTCAATCACAATGTAATTCCTAACCAACGACTTACCGTTTCTCTATCAGAGTAGTGAATCGTTTTATCTGCTAAAATCTGATAATCCTCATGGCCTTTACCAGCAATCAAGATAATGTCATCAACATCAGCACGAGAGAGTGCATAATGACATGCCTGCTCACGATCTTGTTCAATAACAATCTGGTCTTTGCTTTCTACGCCAGCCATCATATCGTCAATGATCTGGGAAGGATCTTCATTTCTTGGATTATCATTAGTAAAAATAGTGTAGTCTGACAGCCCAACCGCTGCGGCTGCCATTAACGAACGCTTGCCTCTGTCACGATCACCACCACAACCAACAATCGCCCAAAGCTTACCTTTACAATGCACTCGCAACGCCATTAATGCTTTTTCTAAAGCGTCAGGGGTGTGAGCATAATCAACTACGGCAAGCGGTTTGTCAGTTTGTTGAAAAAGCTCCATTCGACCAATCACTGCTTTTAATTGTGAAGCTGTCGCGATCAGCGTTGATAATGAAAAACCAAGAGAAAGTAGCGTTGCAAGTGCCAGCAAAAGGTTACTGACATTAAACTTACCAACCAATGGTGCAGAAAAAGAGCCATCTCCCCAACTAGATGAGAATGAGATCATCACCCCTTGTTGACTATATTTAATCTCTGTGGCGTAGAGATACTGTTGCTCTAGATCAATATTGTCACGACTCGTTGCTACCGATACGGCTGGCGATATTTGATTAATCCAACCACGAGCAACTGGATCGTCACAATTTAAGATCGAAATATTTGGTTGATGAGTGGTAAAAAGAAGTTTTTTCGCTTCTTCATAACTCTCCATATCACCATGATAATCAAGATGATCACGACTTAAATTGGTAAAAAGTGCCGCGGTAAAGTTAACGGCACTAACACGTTGCTGAATCAAACCATGAGATGAGATTTCCATCGCCACTAGCGTTGCATTCTGTTGCTCCATTAACGCTAATTGTTGTTGTACTTCAATCGCATTTCCAGTGGTATTTGCAGCAGTTTTCATATCAGATAGAAATCCATTCCCCGTTGTCCCCATCACACCAGCTTGACCATCAATTAAGTCTCGCCACTGTGCAATCAACTGGGTAATGGTTGTTTTACCATTGGTTCCTGTTACACCGATCACTGACATCTTAGTTGACGGGTGATCATAAAACTTATTGGCAATATCAGAGAGTAATGAAGATAGGTGAAAGACAGAGATAATCGGAATCTCACCAATATAGTTAATATCGCCATGTTGTGAAGCATCATTCGCATCACTTAAAACAGCCACCGCACCCTCTGTAATCGCTCGATTAATAAACTGACGACCATCAACTTGATGCCCTTTAATTGCAATAAAGAGTGCACCCGACGAAACTTCACGACTATCTAAAGTCATCGTTTCAATTGCCGTATCGTGGGGAATATGGAACCACGAAGAGAGAAGTTTATTTAATGGATAAGATTGCTTCATACAGCCTCTTAATTAATAATTTCTAGTTTTTCATTATTGGCATCAGGCGCAATATTTTTTAACTGTAATGCGCTCTGCATGATGGTAGAAAAGAGCGGTGCTGCCACCTGACCACCATAATATTTATCACCTTGAGGTTCATTAACAACGACCACTAAAGCGAATCGAGGATCACTAATGGGTGCTATTCCTGCGGTTAGAGCCACATACTCATCACCATAACCTCCAGCAATCGCTTTTCTTGATGTGCCAGTTTTAGCACCAACACGATAGCCACTCACTGCCGCTTTTGTCGCACTACCGCCTTTATGAGTTACCGCTTCAAGCATATGCAAGACTTCATCTGCTGTTTTCTCTGCGATTACTCGCTTACCAGCAGGAACTTCATCATGTTTCAAAATAGAAAGTGGGCGATTGATCCCTTTTGCTCCTAGTGTGGCGTAAGCTCTAGCGAGTTGCACTGGTGTAACAGAAAGACCATAACCAAAAGAGAGGGTCGCACGTTCAAAGTCAGACCATCGGTTTCTAATTGGAAATGCACCCAGTGTTTCACCAATCAAGTTCACACCACTATAATCGGAGAGCCCAACACTGCTATACATCCCTAAAAGATCATTAACCGGCATACCCAATGAGAGTTTACTCACTCCAACATTACTCGACTTTTGCAAAATTTTAGTTAATGAAGCTTTGCCCGCTTTAGCACTGTCTCGAACCTGACTACCGCCAATTCTTAACCTGCCATTACCGGTATCAATAACGGTATCGAGTTTTGCACTTCCATCTTCTAAAGCAGCTAATACCACAAAGGGTTTAACCGTTGATCCCGGCTCCATCACATCGGTGATTGCACGGTTTCTCATTCGAAAACTTTGAAGATTACTTCGATTATTTGGATTATAAGAAGGCGCATTAACCATAGCGAGTACGTCACCACTATGAATATCAACTAATACAGCAGAAGCAGAGGTCGCTTGATAATCCGCTTTCGCTTGCTTCACCGCTCGATAAGCTGCAGCTTGGATACGCTGATCAATGCTTAACGTTAACGATTTTCCTTTTTTACGCTCTTCAACTGCGATATTTTCCACCACACGATTAAAGCGATCCTTTCGAACGGTTCGACGTCCTGATTCACCCATCAACCACTCATCGTAACTACGTTCAATTCCTTCAAGACCATGACCATCAATTCCTGTCATCCCGATCACATGAGCAGAAACCTCACCCGTTGGATAAAAACGACGAGACTCATCTTTCAATCCAATTCCAGGAAGCTTTAATTTTTGAACATATTGTGCCATTGCAGGACTAACTTGACGTTGTAAATAGATAAAGCGACGTGTTTTATTGTCAGTGAGTCTTTTAAGTAGATATTGACGCTCCAAACCCAACACATCGGCCAATGCATACCAGCGATCAATCTCATTAAAACCACCATCTCGAAAGATCACTTTAGGATCAGCAATCACTGCCCGTACAGGGACACTAACTGCTAATTGCTCGCCATTTCGATCGTAAATAATTTCACGCGCAGATTCTAATGCTTTAACACGTACAGAGCGCATATCCCCTTCACGCAATAATTTTCCTGGCTCTATCACCTGTAAAAAAGCAACACGACCAATTAAAGCCAATAAAACTGCAACAATTACAACAATAGCAAGTTTAAAGCGCCATGATACAAAAGTTGAAGGTGGTTTTGGTTTACGTTGATTAGCAACAGACTTCTTCTTCATGGCATTTTCACCACAACTTCACTCTCTTTATTCGGGCGAACCATTTTCAGTTTTTTTCGTGCCATATCTTCAACACGACTATGTTCAGAAAGCGTACTCTCTTCTAAAATAAGATTACGCCATTCAACATCTAAGTTGTCTCGTTCAATAAGCAAAAACTCTCGTTCACTAATTAAAACACGAGTGTTTTGGGTAGTATATACAATGCCGACAGCTAATGAGATAGCCACAACGAGCAATAAAATAGAGGAACGGTGATAATAGAAGAGATCACGTTTAATCTGGATTATTAATTCATTATGGCTAAATAGTTTCACTGTTGGAGTCTCTTCGCTACACGTAAGACTGAACTACGAGAACGAGTATTCTCTTCAACTTCATTCTCTGTTGGTTTAAATGCTTTCCCTATTGGTGCTAATGCTGCGGTACCTAATTCTCTAATTTGTGCTTCCGTTAATGGTAAACCAGGAGGAACATCAGGTCCTTTACTCTGTTTACGAATAAAGCGCTTAACTAAACGATCTTCTAAAGAGTGGAAACTGATTACCGATAAACGACCATCAACACAGAGAGCCTCTAAAGTTGCATCTAGTGCTTTTTCAATCTCTTCTAATTCACTGTTAATATAGATTCGAATAGCCTGAAAACTGCGAGTTGCTGAATGTTTTTTCTTTTCACGATTAGGCGTTACTGCATCAATTAACATTGCAAGTTGACGAGTACGAATTAACGGCTCTTTTTCTTCATCTTCACGATGAGCAACAATGGCACGGGCGATTCGCTTAGCAAAACGTTCTTCACCAAAAACTTTTAAAACCCAAGCAATATCATCGGCATCAGCTTCAGCTAACCATTCTGCGGCTGAAATTCCCGCTGTTGGATCCATTCGCATATCTAATGGGCCATCACGCATAAAACTAAACCCGCGAGAAGCATCGTCTAGCTGTGGCGATGAAACACCTAAATCCATCAAAATACCATCAACACGACCAATAAGATCATACTCAACGATATAATCAGCCAAGCCAGAAAAAGGGCCATGAATAATTGTAAAACGTGGGTCATCAATCTTATTAGCTTCTTCAATCGCTTGTGGATCTCGATCGATAGAGAATAGACGACCATTGTCACCAAGTTTAGAGAGGATTAAACGAGAATGACCACCACGACCAAATGTACAGTCGATATAAGTACCATCAGGCTTTATTGCTAAACCATCAACTGATTCATTTAGTAGTACAGAGATATGCTCAAATTGATCTGACATAATTAGTATTCTTAATAATAAAGGGTTATTGAGCTAAGATAATCATCAATCATGACGATCTTACGTTTTTTATAACTTTAAATTCTAACATAACAGGTAAACTGTTCTGCAACTTTGTTGTTAGTAATCACTATTTTTTTAATGCTTAATCTTATAAATAACGGTTTCTACCTAACGATATAACTCAAGTAATTAAAGTTACAAATAGATAGAAAATGAATAAAGCCTCATTTGTTATAGATACGCTATATGATGAAAGTAAACAAATACTAAATTAATTGCTTTATGTAAACCCTATACCAAATGACTTAAGATTGCCTTTACTCTATCTATTATGAATGATTGAAGTATAGACCCAAAGTAATTGGAGTTGCGAGTAGAAGAACGAATGCAGCCAACAACTTAGCAACGTCAAGTAAGAAAGGGATAACCAAACGAATGAAAGTCATCTTTAAGGCAATAAATCACTTCAAAAATAGATTGTCTATATTTTCCATCAAATTCAAAACGCAAAAAACCCAGCCAAAGGCTGGGTTTTTTACTGTCTGCATAAGCAGAGAATTTGAAGCCTGGCGATGACCTACTCTCACATGGGGAGACCCCACACTACCATCGGCGCGATTGTGTTTCACTTCTGAGTTCGGAATGGAGTCAGGTGGGTCCACAATGCTATGGTCGCCAAGCAAATTTTGTTGTTAACCGCGAATATTCGCGTTTAACGAAATTTGGAAAGTCTGATAATTAACTTTTTTGTTTAAGTAATAATATTCTCAATACTTCATTCAAGTATCTTTTGACTCGTCGAGTCGTATTCTTTTGAGTCCATCAAAACCCTTTGGGTGTTGTATGGTTAAGCCTCACGGGCAATTAGTACAGGTTAGCTCAACGTATCGCTACGCTTACACACCCTGCCTATCAACGTTCTAGTCTCGAACAACCCTTTAGGACACTTATAGTGCCAGGGAAGACTCATCTCAGGGCTCGCTTCCCGCTTAGATGCTTTCAGCGGTTATCGATTCCGAACTTAGCTACCGGGCAATGCCATTGGCATGACAACCCGAACACCAGTGGTTCGTCCACTCCGGTCCTCTCGTACTAGGAGCAGCCCCCTTCAATCTTCCAACGCCCACGGCAGATAGGGACCGAACTGTCTCACGACGTTCTAAACCCAGCTCGCGTACCACTTTAAATGGCGAACAGCCATACCCTTGGGACCGACTTCAGCCCCAGGATGTGATGAGCCGACATCGAGGTGCCAAACACCGCCGTCGATATGAACTCTTGGGCGGTATCAGCCTGTTATCCCCGGAGTACCTTTTATCCGTTGAGCGATGGCCCTTCCATTCAGAACCACCGGATCACTATGACCTGCTTTCGCACCTGCTCGAATTGTCATTCTCGCAGTCAAGCGGGCTTATGCCATTGCACTAACCTCACGATGTCCGACCGTGATTAGCCCACCTTCGTGCTCCTCCGTTACTCTTTGGGAGGAGACCGCCCCAGTCAAACTACCCACCAGGCACTGTCCGCAATCCCGATTAGGGACCAACGTTAGAACATCAAGCATACAAGGGTGGTATTTCAAGGTTGACTCCACCGCATCTGGCGACGCGGTTTCAAAGTCTCCCACCTATCCTACACATGTAGGGTCAATGTTCAGTGCCAAGCTGTAGTAAAGGTTCACGGGGTCTTTCCGTCTAGCCGCGGGTACACAGCATCTTCACTGCGATTTCAATTTCACTGAGTCTCGGGTGGAGACAGCGTGGCCATCATTACGCCATTCGTGCAGGTCGGAACTTACCCGACAAGGAATTTCGCTACCTTAGGACCGTTATAGTTACGGCCGCCGTTTACCGGGGCTTCGATCAAGAGCTTCTCCGAAGATAACCCCATCAATTAACCTTCCGGCACCGGGCAGGCGTCACACCGTATACGTCATCTTTCGATTTTGCACAGTGCTGTGTTTTTAATAAACAGTTGCAGCCACCTGGTATCTGCGACTGCCAGCAGCTTAGGGAGCAAGTCCCATCACCGCCGGCAGCGTACCTTCTCCCGAAGTTACGGTACCATTTTGCCTAGTTCCTTCACCCGAGTTCTCTCAAGCGCCTTGGTATTCTCTACCCGACCACCTGTGTCGGTTTGGGGTACGATTTCTTACGACCTGAAGCTTAGAGGCTTTTCCTGGAAGCATGGCATCAATGACTTCACTACCTTGGTAGCTCGACATCGTGTCTCAGCGTTAAAAAGGTCCGGATTTACCTAAACCTTCCGCCTACGCACTTGAACCTGGATAACCATCACCAGGCCCACCTAGCCTTCTCCGTCCCCCCATCGCAGTCGTAAAAAGTACGGGAATATTAACCCGTTTCCCATCGATTACGCTTCTCAGCCTCATCTTAGGGGTCGACTCACCCTGCCCCGATTAACGTTGGACAGGAACCCTTGGTCTTCCGGCGAGGGGGCTTTTCACCCCCTTTATCGTTACTCATGTCAGCATTCGCACTTCTGATACGTCCAGCATACCTCTCGATACACCTTCAACCGCTTACAGAACGCTCCCCTACCCAATATAGCAAGCTATATTGCCGTAGCTTCGGTGTGTGATTTAGCCCCGTTACATCTTCCGCGCAGGCCGACTCGACCAGTGAGCTATTACGCTTTCTTTAAATGATGGCTGCTTCTAAGCCAACATCCTGGCTGTCTGAGCCTTCCCACATCGTTTCCCACTTAATCACAACTTTGGGACCTTAGCTGACGGTCTGGGTTGTTTCCCTCTCCACGACGGACGTTAGCACCCGCCGTGTGTCTCCCGGATATTACTTACTGGTATTCGGAGTTTGCAAAGGGTTGGTAAGTCGGGATGACCCCCTAGCCTTAACAGTGCTCTACCCCCAGTAGTATTCGTCCGAGGCGCTACCTAAATAGCTTTCGGGGAGAACCAGCTATCTCCGAGTTTGATTGGCCTTTCACCCCTAGCCACAAGTCATCCGCTAATTTTTCAACATTAGTCGGTTCGGTCCTCCAGTTGATGTTACTCAACCTTCAACCTGCCCATGGCTAGATCACTCGGTTTCGGGTCTATATCCAGAGACTGTGTCGCCCAGTTAAGACTCGGTTTCCCTACGGCTCCCCTAAACGGTTAACCTTGCCACTGAATATAAGTCGCTGACCCATTATACAAAAGGTACGCAGTCACCCTATCCCAAAATGTCCTCTGCTTGATTGGGCGGTTAAATATCGATGACGATATCTGACCTTTCAAACAAATTATTGATGATATCGTCATCAATATTACCTTTAACCATTCTATAAACGGTTAAGGTTGACGAAGTCATTTTGGTGATAGGGCTCCCACTGCTTGTACGTATACGGTTTCAGGTTCTATTTCACTCCCCTCACAGGGGTTCTTTTCGCCTTTCCCTCACGGTACTGGTTCACTATCGGTCAGTCAGGAGTATTTAGCCTTGGAGGATGGTCCCCCCATGTTCAGACAGGATACCACGTGTCCCGTCCTACTCGATTTCACTTAATTAGACTCTTCGGCTACGGGGCTATCACCCTCTATCGCCACGCTTTCCAGCGTGTTCACCTAACTCTAACTATGCTTAAGGGCTAATCCGAGTTCGCTCGCCGCTACTGTCGGAATCTCAATTGATTTCTTTTCCTTCGGGTACTTAGATGTTTCAGTTCCCCGAGTTTGCCTCCTATAGCTATGAATTCACTATAGGATACCTAGCTTATGCTAAGTGGGTTTCCCCATTCGGACATGGTTGGTTAATAACGCTTCTTACCAGCTCACCAACCCTTTTCGCAGGTTAGCACGTCCTTCATCGCCTCTGACTGCCAAGGCATCCACCGTATACGCTTAGTCACTTAACCATACAACCCGAAAGGGTCTTATGTATGATACAAATTTGCCTTCACTTTTAAAAAGTGAAAACAAAAAGCAACCAAGGTTTTTGATTGTTGATAATCAACAGGGTAATGTTAATTATCGTTTGCCGGACTCAATATAGAATTAACATCAATGATGTTAATTTGAATACAAGACACTTGAATGTGTATTGTGTTGAGAACTCGTTTATTCTTTCGAATAAACAATTATTACTTTTCAACTTATAATGATTAAAAAATCACTAACGAGTTTACTAGTCAGCTTTCCAAATTGTTAAAGAGCTAAAACTTATGTTATCTGTGTGGGTACTCATCACGAAATATCAAATCGTTAAGGAGGTGATCCAGCCCCAGGTTCCCCTAGGGCTACCTTGTTACGACTTCACCCCAGTCATGAACCACACCGTGGTAAACGCCCTCCCCGAAAGGTTAAGCTATCTACTTCTGGTGCAGCCCACTCCCATGGTGTGACGGGCGGTGTGTACAAGGCCCGGGAACGTATTCACCGTGGCATTCTGATCCACGATTACTAGCGATTCCGACTTCATGGAGTCGAGTTGCAGACTCCAATCCGGACTACGACGCACTTTTTGGGATTCGCTCACTATCGCTAGCTTGCAGCCCTCTGTATGCGCCATTGTAGCACGTGTGTAGCCCTACTCGTAAGGGCCATGATGACTTGACGTCGTCCCCACCTTCCTCCGGTTTATCACCGGCAGTCTCCCTGGAGTTCCCACCATTACGTGCTGGCAAACAAGGATAAGGGTTGCGCTCGTTGCGGGACTTAACCCAACATTTCACAACACGAGCTGACGACAGCCATGCAGCACCTGTCTTACAGTTCCCGAAGGCACACCTGCGTCTCCGCTGGCTTCTGTAGATGTCAAGAGTAGGTAAGGTTCTTCGCGTTGCATCGAATTAAACCACATGCTCCACCGCTTGTGCGGGCCCCCGTCAATTCATTTGAGTTTTAATCTTGCGACCGTACTCCCCAGGCGGTCTACTTAACGCGTTAGCTCCGAAAGCCACGGCTCAAGGCCACAACCTTCAAGTAGACATCGTTTACGGCGTGGACTACCGGGGTATCTAATCCCGTTTGCTACCCACGCTTTCGCATCTGAGCGTCAGTCTTTGTCCAGGGGGCCGCCTTCGCCACTGGTATTCCTTCAGATCTCTACGCATTTCACCGCTACACCTGAAATTCTACCCCCCTCTACAAGACTCTAGCCTACCAGTTTCAAATGACCTTCCGGAGTTGAGCTCCGGGCTTTCACATCTGACTTAATAGGCCGCCTGCATGCGCTTTACGCCCAGTAATTCCGATTAACGCTCGCACCCTCCGTATTACCGCGGCTGCTGGCACGGAGTTAGCCGGTGCTTCTTCTGCAGCTAACGTCAAGTGGCAAGCGTATTAAGCTTACCACCTTCCTCACTGCTGAAAGTACTTTACAACCCTAAGGCCTTCTTCATACACGCGGCATGGCTGCATCAGGCTTTCGCCCATTGTGCAATATTCCCCACTGCTGCCTCCCGTAGGAGTCTGGACCGTGTCTCAGTTCCAGTGTGGCTGATCATCCTCTCAGACCAGCTAGGGATCGTCGCCTTGGTGAGCCATTACCTCACCAACTAGCTAATCCCACTTGGGCGTATCTTAATGCGCAAGGCCCGAAGGTCCCCTGCTTTGCTCCGTAGAGAATTATGCGGTATTAGCTATCGTTTCCAATAGTTATCCCCCTCATTAAGGCAACTTCCCAAGCATTACTCACCCGTCCGCCGCTCGTCAGCAGAGTAGCAAGCTACTCTCTGTTACCGCTCGACTTGCATGTGTTAGGCCTGCCGCCAGCGTTCAATCTGAGCCATGATCAAACTCTTCAATTAAAGTTTTGTTGTTTCTTTCGAAACGGCTCAACGAATACTGACTTCAAAACTAATTCTTTATAAATAAAGAATGTAATCTTAAAGCTACTACCATTCCAACAGAATGATAGTGAATTGACTGTGCCAGTATAATTCATAATAAATTATGTTTTACACTGTATTGGTCACTCAGTTCATTGAGTAATCTTTTTGTTGATTCTCGATAACGAGTGCCCACACAGATTTCATAAGTTTTAAATTTTTAAAGAGCTTCGCGTTACAGCAGTGCCGTGCAGCGAGGAGGCAGATAATACAGTGCAGTGATTTTAAGTCAACTATAAAAGTCATTTTTTTTTATTTAATTTTAAATAACTTACTCAAAGCTGAGTTTACGTAGAAAAAACAGCCAATCGACCCATGAATCGCAACATGAATAACACTTACACCACAATTATGATATCTTCTTTCGTTATCCTATCAACGATTAACTCTTTTTCTAAGTTTAAAATTAATCGACTAAACTTAAAATATCCACTTTAATACCAATCAGAATAACCCGATGTCGAACTTAAATAGAACTCTTTTAGTCTCTAGCGTCTTATTACTATTATCTGCATGTAGTCATCATTTAGTTAAAGAGCCTAATCGCATCACCGTAATGACCATTAATGCAACTCAAACAGAACAATGCCTATTTTTAGGTTCAACGGAAAGCAAAGGTGACTCTAGAAATGGGGCGATTAACTTAGCCATCAATATTCTAAAAAACAGATATCAGACGATTGATTCTGTAGAAATAGTCAGAGCATATAAAGTTGAGAATGTTTATCACGCGACAGCTAATGGTTACCAGTGTCAATAATAAACATTAACTCTAACTTAGGGATGTGAAATAAAAACAAAGATGGTCATTCTACCACTACTTCTGTTTTATTAACTTTTGCAGTCAATACAAAGGTCGGAAGAGCAAGAGAATGGATATGAAAAGTGAATATTAAATATATTAGATACAAAAAAGCCCCAACATCAGTTGAGGCTTTTTTGTTTTATCTGGTGCCCGAGGACGGACTTGAACCGTCACGCTCGAAAGCAACGGATTTTGAATCCGTCGTGTATACCAATTTCACCACTCGGGCAGATTTGGCTTATTATACGGATGTTCGTGATCAGTGCAACTATTTATTTAATTCAACTTGTTAAGTGTTGTTTTTTTAATCTCAAGGTAAGTAATGCAATGACTTTAGCTGACAAAAACCGCTGCCTGATTAACACTCTTACACTTTTAGGGGTGACTTTCGCTCCTTTATTTCGTCATGAACTGGTAAACTTCCCTCAATACTGTTTTAGGGAATAATAAAGAGTGACTCATGGGAAAACCGAGAAAGAATCAACAAAAAGTCCAGCCAAAAGAGACTGAAGTTAAGAAAAAACCTCTCAATGCCGGATTTTTCCGCCGTATTGGAGCAATGATTTATGACACATTAGTCGTCGTTGCTATATTAATGTTTGCCGGCGGTCTAGGTGTTGGTGTCATTGCGGGATTAGCTCACTTTAATGTCATTGATATCTCGGGTTATCAAGATATTGCAGACTATATTGTCTTCTCTCCAACGGGTATTTTTTATCAGCTTTATCTACTGGCTATCTATATTGGCTTTTATCTCTATTTTTGGTGTAAAGGTGGACAAACATTAGGAATGCGAGCATGGCGATTAAAAGTCGTCTCACATGACGGATCGACCATTACCGTTATGCAGGGAATTATTCGTCTAGCCTCTGCTGCATTTGGTTTAGGTAATTTATTAGTCCCGTTTGATGGCAAGAATGATGCATTCCAAGATTTTATCTCTGGAACGCAAATGATTGTAATGCCTTCGGTAAAATAAATAACGCTATAAATCATTCTCAATAAAAAAGCCGCCTTATCACTGTTCAAATAGTGATAAGGCGGCTTTTATTTTATCTATTGATAGTTTCCTATTTACAGCTTTCTATTTAATAGATAAAGCGTAATCATTAAAAAGATCAAGCTAGGTCCAATAGCACCAACGATGGGGGAAGATTATAAACTAAACTCATGGGCCCCAAGACTTCATTTGAGATATAGAAAGCAAAACCAAACACAACACCGGATAAAACCCTCGCTCCCATAGTGACGCTTCGTAATGGGCCGAAAACAAATGAGAGAGCCAGTAACATCATAACGCCGATACTGACAGGCTGTAATGCTTTACGCCAAAATGCTAACTCATACCGACTTGGATCTTGTTTTGACTCTTTAAGATATTGAACATAATCATAAGAACCACTTAACGAGAGCTCTTCAGGCTTAACGGTCACAACAGCCAACTTACTTGGCGTTAATGTTGTATCCCAATGATGATCCTTGTAAGTCTCTTTACCTATTTTACTCTCATTGACATGAGTGACTGTCACACCTTTTAGCGTCCAACCACTCTCTTGATTATATTTAGCACTTTTAGCAAAGGTATAAGTCTCAAGCTTAGATTGATCATTAAACTGCCATACATTAACAGCATTGATATCACCGTCATTTGAGACTCGCCCTAAATAAATATAATTATTATCATCTTTAGCCCAAACCCCTCGCTGCACTGCCATCAAGTTTCCGCCTGAAATCGCGACAGCGCGCATCTCTCTCGCTAATTGTTGAGTAATCGGCGATCCCCACTGACCCAGTGCCATAACAATCAAGATTAAAGGTATTGCTGTTTTTAAAACTGAAACACCAATATCTAATTTAGAATAGCCGGCAGCTTGCATCACCACCAGCTCTGAACTTGAAGCTAACATTCCTAATCCAATCAACGCCCCTAGTAACACAGCCATAGGAAAGAACATTTCAATATCACGAGGAATACTCAGTAACACATATAAGAATGCCGTCCAAAGATCATAAACACCATCCCCGACCTTGCGAAGCTGTTCAACATATTTAATGATTGCCGAAAGCCCAACCAGCATAGAGAGAGTCAATGCACTGGTCGCAATAATCGTTCGCCCAATATAGAGATCAAATATCTTAAACACTATTTACGCCCTCTTATTGATGCTTTTAATTTGCGGATCGGCATACTGTCCCAACTGTTTATCCCTATTGCAATAAAGAAGAGTAAGAGGTTTATACTCCATAAACCTATCTCTGGCGGTAAACCACCATCTTCGATAGCCGATTTCCCTGCACTAATCGCCAAGAAGTAAAGCAAATAAAGGAAGATAGCTGGCATTAATTTAGCAAATCGCCCTTGTCTTGGGTTAACCGATGATAGTGGTACAACGATCATCGTTAATAATGGAATACACAAAACTAGAGAGGCACGCCATTGAAATTCCGCTTTCGCCGAAAGATCGTCACTAGCTAAAAGATCCATCGTCGAATGTGCTCGCCATTTTCTTTTCTTTTCTTGAATTTCTCGCTGGCCAATCAAAGCTTCATAATCACTAAAATTGGTGATCATCATATCTTGTTGAGTCGGTGTTCCCTCATAACGAGTACCATCTTTTAAATTCAAAACCTGACGACCATCAGGAGATTCAGTCACCGTACCTGTTTTTGATAACAGAACACTCGGTCTTGCCGATGCAGAAAGCATTGGTTGAGCAACAAAAATGTTGTTTAAATCTCTCCCTTTATTTTCAATATCTTGGACAAAAACGACTGCTTGGCCATTAGGTGCTGATTGAAATTGCCCTTTGACGAGTAACTCTAACCCACTATCAGCTTTAACTGCTTCAAGTACTTGAGTTGTTTTTTCTTGACTAACAGGCGCTAACCAAAAAGAGTTTACAGCTGCAATACCACCGGTAATAACCGCTAAAAAGAAGGCAGCACGAATTAAGATGGTATTTCCCATCCCAGTTGCATTCATCACGGTAATTTCACTTTCAGCGTATAAACGGCCAAAAGTCAGTAAAATACCAATATAAATACTGAGAGGCAGCATCAAAAGTGCCATGGTTGGCATATTTAGTGCAACAATCTGCAAAATAAGATCACCTGGGATCTTACCGTCGGTCGCATTTGCCAATTCTCGAATAAATTTTTGACTAATGAAGATCAAAAATAGTACAAATAGCACTGCAAATTGACTTTTTAATGTCTCTTTAATCAAATAACGGATAATTATCACGTTTTAATACCTATAGAAAACTTGTGTTTTTACTGGAATCACTATAGTTTTTTGTTTAATAGCTGATTTTTTAAATTATTTAGCTTAAGTGACGATAAACTTACTTATGATCGTATATGGAATAATCAATTTAGCAAGTAAGTTTGATATTATCTAACAATTAACTTTATTTGTCTTTAAACATAGGAGTTCCCATGGAGTTTAATGTAAAAAGTGGCAGCCCGGAAAAACAACGTAGCGCTTGCATTGTAGTTGGCGTATTTGAACCTAGGCGTCTATCTCCGATCGCGGAACAACTAGATAAAATTAGTGATGGCTATATTAGCTCACTTTTGCGCCGTGGTGATTTAGAAGGAAAACCAGGGCAGATGTTGTTACTTCACCATGTTCCTAATATTTTATCAGAGCGTATATTATTAGTTGGCTGTGGTAAAGAACGTGAACTGGATGAACGTCAATACAAACAGATTATTAAGAAAACAATCAGCACCTTAAATGAAACTGGATCGATGGAAGCGGTCTGTTTCTTAACAGAATTACATGTTAAAGGTCGTGATACTTATTGGAAAGTACGCCAAGCGGTTGAGTCAACTCAAGATAGCTTGTACACCTTTAACCAATTTAAGAGTGCAAAACCTGAAACTCGTCGACCTTTACGTAAATTAGTTTTCAATGTACCTACTCGTCGAGAGCTAAACTTAGGTGAGCGAGCTATTGCTCATGGTCTTGCTGTTGCCTCAGGAACCCGTATCGCGAAAGACCTTAGCAATATGCCACCAAATGTTGCTAATCCTGCTTACCTTGCTTCTCAAGCGCGTCGTCTAGCCGATGACTACTCAACAATTAAAACAAAAATTGTTGGTGAGCAAGAGATGGAAGAACTTGGCATGGCCTCTTATCTTGCTGTCGGTCGTGGTTCAAACAATGAATCTATGATGTCTATTATAGAGTATAAGAATAATCCTGACGAAAATGCCAAACCCATCGTTTTAGTCGGTAAAGGATTAACTTTTGACTCCGGCGGTATTTCACTTAAACCAGGCGCAGGCATGGATGAGATGAAATATGATATGGGCGGTGCATCATCGGTCTTTGGTGCAATGAAAGCCCTCGCTAAGCTTAACCTTCCAATAAATGTTATTGGTGTGATTGCGGGCTGTGAAAATATGCCAGGCGGTAATGCTTATCGTCCAGGTGATATTTTAACCACCATGTCAGGTAAAACCGTCGAAGTACTTAATACTGATGCAGAAGGTCGTTTAGTTTTATGTGATGTTTTGACTTACGTTGAACGCTTTGAACCTGACTGCGTTGTTGATGTAGCAACCTTAACGGGTGCTTGTGTTGTTGCTTTAGGTCACCATATTAGTGGACTTATCGCCAACCATAACCCATTAGCACATGAACTGGTTAATGCATCCGAGCAAGCCGGTGATAGAGCTTGGCGTCTTCCAATGACCGAAGAATACCAAGAGCAATTAGCTAGCCCATTTGCTGATATGGCAAATATTGGTGGTAAATCAGCAGGTACAATTACTGCCGGTTGTTTCTTATCAAACTTTGCTAAAAAATATAACTGGGCACACTTAGATATCGCTGGAACTGCATGGGTATCGGGTGCAAATAAAGGTGCAACAGGTCGTCCTGTCCCACTTCTTGTTCAATTTATGCTCAATAAAGCAGATTCTTCGGACTCTCAAGAGTAAAAAAACTAACAAGTAACAAAGGAGCTGAAAGGCTCCTTTATTGTTTGTATACCCTTCTTACTTGAAGTTGCTAGGTTGTTGGCTATATTCATTCGCCCCAATCATATAGAAAACCTAGACTCATGGGGCCTCATTCACTTGCCGCCTACTAGCAACTCCAATTACTTTGGGTATAATTGATGAATTAGCAACAATACTTCTCTGATTACAGGTTTTCGACTATTATGGCAGTAGTAACCTTTTTTACTGTTAGTCCTGATGCTCCACCACTAACAACAGTGCTAATCGAACAGTTTATCTGTCAAAAAACAGTTGAATTGGCTCAAGCAGGAAAAAAGATATTTGTTGCTGCTCAAGATAAACAACAAGCACTTAGCATTGATGAGCAGCTATGGCAGCTCGAACTCTCATCCTTTGTTGCTCACAATTTAGTGGGTGAAGGTGGAAAGTATGGTTCGCAAGTTGAAATTGGCTGGCCAGGAACAGCAACGCCACAACGGCGGGATGTTTTAATTAATTTAGCCGAATATGCACCAAATTTTGCGATATCCTTCCATCAAGTGATAGAATTCGTTCCCTGTGATGAAAATAAGAAGCAGCAAGCAAGAGAAAGGTACAAGCAGTATCGTCTTGCTGGGTTTACATTAGAAACCACTGCTATCCCTCCAACACTTTAATTAATATCCATAAGAGTACGATGGAAAAGACATATAACCCAAAATCAATCGAACAAGCGCTATATCAGCGCTGGGAAGAGGCAGGTTACTTTAAGCCTCATGGTGATACAACTAAAGATGCTTATAGCATCATGATCCCACCGCCAAACGTCACTGGTAGCTTGCATATGGGCCATGCTTTCCAGGATACCATTATGGATACCTTAATTCGCTGCGAGCGTATGAAAGGGAAAAATACCTTATGGCAGGTTGGTACTGACCATGCAGGTATTGCCACTCAAATGGTTGTTGAACGCAAAATTGCGGCAGAAGAAGATAAAACTAAACATGATTACGGTCGTGAAGCGTTTATCGATAAAATCTGGGAATGGAAAGCAGAATCTGGCGGTAATATTACTCAACAGTTACGCCGTTTAGGTGCATCTGTCGATTGGGATCGTGAACGATTCACAATGGATGCTGGCTTATCAAATGCGGTTCAAGAAGTGTTTGTTCGTCTATATCAAGACGATCTGATCTACCGTGGTAAGCGCCTAGTTAACTGGGACCCAAAACTACACACCGCTATCTCAGACCTTGAAGTTGAAAACAAAGACAAAAAAGGTCATATGTGGCACTTCCGTTATCCATTAGCGGATGGTGTGCAAACGCCAGATGGCAAAGATTATATTATTGTTGCCACGACTCGCCCAGAAACGATGCTGGGTGATACTGGTGTTGCCGTCAACCCTGAAGATCCTCGTTATAAAGATCTTATCGGTAAAGAAATTCTACTTCCTATCGTTAACCGTCGCATCCCTATCGTCGGTGATGAACACGCAGATATGGATAAAGGAACGGGTTGTGTGAAAATCACGCCTGCTCATGACTTCAATGACTATGAAGTAGGCAAACGTCATCAATTGCCGATGATCAATATCCTTACTTTTAATGGTGATATTCGTGATTCAGCAGAAGTTTTCAACACCAATGGTGAGCTAAGTGACGCTTATGACACAACGCTACCTGAAAAATACCACGGCATGGAGCGTTTTGCTGCACGTCGAGCAATTGTTGCTGAATTCGAAGAGCTAGGTATTCTTGATGAGATAAAAGATCACGATTTAACGGTACCTTATGGTGACCGTGGTGGTGTTGTTATCGAACCAATGCTAACGGATCAGTGGTATGTTCGTGCTGCACCTCTAGCAGAAACTGCAACAAAAGCCGTTGAAGATGGCGAGATCCAGTTCGTCCCTAAGCAGTATGAAAATATGTACTTCTCTTGGATGCGCGATATTCAAGATTGGTGTATCTCACGTCAACTTTGGTGGGGACACCGTATCCCAGCATGGTATGACAACGACGGTAATGTTTATGTTGGTCGTACTGAAGATGAAGTTCGTGCCAATAACAACCTAGCACCCGTTGTGGTTCTACGCCAAGATGACGATGTGCTTGATACATGGTTCTCATCTGCGTTATGGACATTTGGTACCCAAGGCTGGCCAGAAAATACTGAAGACCTTAAAACCTTCCACCCATCTGATGTGTTGGTCACTGGTTTTGATATTATCTTCTTCTGGGTTGCTCGTATGATCATGATGACCATGCACTTCATGAAAGATGAAAATGGCAAACCACAAGTTCCATTTAAAACTGTTTATGTTACCGGCCTCATTCGCGATGAAAATGGCGATAAGATGTCAAAATCGAAAGGTAACGTTATCGATCCAATCGATATGATCGACGGTATTGGTCTTGAAGATCTTGTTGAAAAGCGCTGTGGCAACATGATGCAGCCTAAGCTAGCCGCTAAGATTGAAAAACAGACACGCAAAACGTTTGAAGATGGCATCGAAGCTTATGGTACGGATGCATTACGTTTCACCTTGGCTGCTATGGCATCAACCGGTCGTGATATCAATTGGGATATGAAGCGCCTTGAAGGTTACCGCAACTTCTGTAACAAGTTATGGAACGCGAGTCGTTATGTATTGATGAACAGTGAAGATCAAGATTGTGGCATGGCTGAGGGTGCAGAACTTGAATTCTCTTTAGCTGACCAATGGATTGAATCTCAGTTCGAACTTGCAGCGAAAGACTTTAACTCTCATATCGATAACTACCGTTTAGATATGGCGGCTGGAACCATCTATGAGTTTATTTGGAACCAATTCTGTGACTGGTACTTAGAATTAACTAAGCCTGTTTTATGGAAAGGGACTGAAGCGCAACAACGTGGTACTCGTTACACATTAATTACAGTTCTTGAGAAGACGCTACGTCTGGCTCACCCTGTACTGCCTTATATTACAGAATCTATCTGGCAGAGCGTAAAACCATTAGTTAAAGATGTTGAAGGCGAGACAATTATGACTCAAGCCCTTCCACAATTTAACATGGAAAACGTGAACGAAAATGCGGTTGCTGATATTGAGTGGGTTAAATCATTCATTACCGGTATTCGTAACTTACGTGCAGAGTACGACATCGCACCAAGTAAAGGTCTTGAGGTGATGGTACGTGTGGTTGATCAAAACGATGCTGATCGTATCGAAGCAAACAGCCTAGTACTTCAATCATTAGCGAAATTAGATGCGATTCAAGTTTTAGCCGACGGTGAAGAGACGCCAGCATGTGCGACCGCATTAGTGGGTAAATCTGAACTACTTATCCCAATGGCAGGTCTTATTGATAAGGATGCAGAACTTGCGCGTCTAGACAAAGAGATGACTAAAATTGGCGGTGAGATCAAACGTATCTCTGGTAAATTAAACAATCAAGGTTTCGTCGCAAAAGCTCCTGAAGCTGTGGTAGCAAAAGAGCGTGAAAAGCTTGAAGGTTACCAAGAGACGCTAACTAAACTTGAAGAGCAGAAAGTCACTATCGCTGCACTTTAAGAGATTAACGCTATGGCAGAGAAGATGATGTCATCTTCTCTGTTGCTAAAGTTACTGCCTAAGTTTAGACCTACGTTTAATACCTAGGTTTGATACAAAAAAAGAGCCGATACCCAGTTAACGATTTATCGTCATTTGAGTATCGGCTCTTTTTTATTTTATTGATTGAGTTACCGACTAAGGCGTAACACGTTCAATATTCGCACCTAGCGCACGAAGTTTATCTTCGATATGCTCATAACCACGATCAATATGATAGATACGGTCAACAATCGTTTCACCTTCGGCAATACAACCCGCTATCACTAAGCTCGCAGAAGCTCGCAAGTCAGTCGCCATCACTTGTGCGCCACTCAAACCATCACAATCATTACAGATGACGGTATGACCTTCAATATCAGCATGAGCGCCCATGCGTTGCAGTTCTGGAATATGCATAAAACGATTCTCAAAGATCGTCTCTTTAATTATACCAGTACCTTTCGCCATTAAGTTTAATAGACTGAATTGTGCTTGCATATCTGTTGGGAAGCCAGGATGTGGCGCGGTTGTTATATCAACAGCTTTTAGCTCACGATCAGTCATATCTAACGAAATCCAATCATCACCAATCTCAACGTTAGCACCCGCCTCAGTTAATTTGGCTAATGCCGCCTCAAGCAGACTGGCATCGGTATTATGACAGATGATTTTACCGCCAGATACAGCGGCTGCAACTAGGAATGTTCCTGTTTCAATCCGATCAGGAAGTACTTTATGAATACCACCCGTTAAACGCTCAACACCATGAATTGTAATCGTATCTGTACCTGCGCCTTCAATCTTAGCCCCTAAGGTATTTAAGAAATCAGCAGTATCAACAATTTCTGGCTCACGTGCGGCATTATTAATAACAGTCGTACCTTCCGCTAATGTTGCCGCAGACATAATCGTGACCGTTGCTCCAACGCTCACTTTATCCATCACAATTTTAGCGCCTTGAAGACGACCATCAACCGATGCTTTTACATATCCTTCTTCTAAAACGATAGTTGCACCGAGCTGCTCTAAACCATGAATATGCAGATCAACGGGACGAGCACCAATTGCACAGCCACCTGGCAATGAAACTTGACCTTGTCCAAAACGAGCCACTAATGGCCCTAATGCCCAGATCGAAGCTCGCATTGTTTTTACAAGCTCATAAGGGGCACAAAATTGATCAACGCCGCCAGCATCAATGAAGATAGAACCCGATTCACCACGAGAAGCTTTAGTTCCTAACTTTTTAAGCAGCTTTAATGTGGTCTCAATATCACGAAGTTCAGGAACATTAGTAATTTCAACAGGCTCTTCCGCCAATAGTGCTGAAAATAGAATAGGCAACGCCGCATTCTTTGCACCTGAAATGGTCACATCACCACTTAATGGCTTTGGACTACCTTGAATATGAAATGTTTGCATAGTCATTCTCTAATTAGAAAAGCTGATTCAATTTCTTATCACGCGCCCACTCTTCAGGCGTAAATGCTTTAATGGAGAGAGCATGAATAGTATTTGCTGAGATATGTTCCATAAGTGGTCCATAAATAGTCTGCTGCTTTTTCACTCGACTCATACCAGCAAAAGATTCACTAACAGCAATCACTTCAAAATGACTACCTTCACCTTTTACATGTACTTCATCTAAGTTAAGTTCAGATTCTAATAGCGCTTTAATTTCACTCGGTTCCATTTACTTATCCTTCTGCTGAAATCTCAAGGTATTCAGCTAATGCTGTGTGTGCGTAACTTAATTGAATCAACCCTAGTAGTTGGTTCGGGATTGCGCATAATAATACATGACAACCTGCCAAACGAGAATGTTTAAGTAGCAGTATTAATACTGCTAAACCAGCAGAATCCACTTTTGTCATGCTTTTTAACGATAAATTGACACTTTTACCATCAATCATTTGAAATTGTTGTAGCCACTGCTCTCGCTTCTGCCAAAATGCTAAAGCCGTATCACGAGTTAATTCGCCATAAAGTCTCGCTTCTTTAGCCTTTGACGAAGTGGAGTTCTCAATTTCAATTATGACTTGATTCATCAATATTTACTCTTTATTACTATCAACATGACCACCATCAACGGCTTTTAATTGTGCAGTTGATAAATTTTGTAGTCGTTCGGTGAGGGCATTTATACCATCTGTTCTTAAAATTGGGCTCCACTCACTGGTTTTAGTAGTCAATAAACTCACCCCTTCTGCCACAACATCAAACCCTTGCCACTCTCCTGTTTTCTTATTCTTTCTTAATTTAAAAACAAGATTAATCGTTGGTCGACTTTTATCAATAATATTGACCTGAATAGAGGTGATAGTGGCACTGCTAGTTATCGACTTTGGTTTGATAACTTCAACTTTTTGATCTTCATATTGCAACAATACTTGGGCATAAGAGAGCGTTAAATATTGGCTGAATGCAGAAATGAAAATATCTCGTTCTGTTTTACTGCTACTTTTTAAGTAACGACCTAAAACTTTGTAGCCTGCGTAGCGAACGTTGATATAAGGCATTAGCTCTTCTTCAACAATAACACGTAGCATTTCAGGATCATGACTAATCGTAGATTGATTGGCTTTAATGGTGCTAAAAAGTTGCTCTGATACCGCCGTCATCATTTTATAAGGATCAGTGCGATCGATGTTATTTCCGTTAAGCCTTTCCGATGCCATTGCTGAGCCCAATAGGGATTGAGCGAACAAAACCAGCAACACAGTCGATAAGAAAGAACCTATTTTTCCTCTCATACGTTTAAATGTCATGATTAATCCTCTCCTAAACTATATAAAACTTGACCAATTAACTCTTCTAATACAATCGCTGATTTAGTGTCTTCAATTAAATCGCCATCCGCCAACATTTCAATATCATCATCTTCAAAACCAGGGACTAAACCAAGATATTGCTCACCTAACAACCCTGAAGTTAAAATCGTTACCGACGAAGTTTCAGGGAAATAACCAAATTCTTGATCGATAGTAAAGGTAATTTCTGGAATATGAGTGATGGGATCTAAAGTCACCGAGCTCACTCGCCCCACGACCACACCTCCCACCTTGACTGGAGAACGTTCTCTTAAACCACCAATATTGTCAAATTGAGCCCTTAATTGATAACTCTGACCTGAGCCACCACGCTGATAATTTGTCATTTTTAAGGTAATTAGAACAATGGCCAGCAGACCAATAATCATAAAAAACCCAACCCAAAGCTCACTCTTTCTTGTCTGCTGCATATTTAATTCCCAAACATCAATGCGGTTAAAATAAAATCCAAGGCTAAGACCATTAACGATGAATGTACAACGGTCCTAGTTGTCGCTAAACTAATTCCTGAAGAGGTCGGCTCCGAATCATAACCGTTAAAAAGTGCAATCCAAGTCACGGCAATCGAGAAGATAAAGCTCTTAATTAAACAATTTAAAACATCATATTGAAGATCAACGGCTGATTGCATTGATGACCAAAAGCTCCCTTGATCAATCCCTTTCCAATTGACTGCAACCATTTCTGCACCATAAATACCCACAATAATAAAAATCATTGTTAATAGCGGCATTGAAATAACTCCCGCCCAAAAACGAGGAGCGACAATCTGACGTAACGGATCAACCGCCATCATTTCCATACTTGAAAGCTGCTCTGTTGTTCGCATCAAGCCAATTTCAGCCGTTAGTGCAGAACCTGCTCGCCCGGCAAAAAGTAGTGCAGTGACGACAGGCCCCAATTCTCGTAATAAGGAGAGCGCCACCATCTGTCCAACACTCGCTTCAGCACCATAATCAGTCAGGACTAACACACCCTGTAGACTTAAAACCATCCCAATAAAAAGACCAGAGATAATAATAATAACAAGGGACAAAACCCCTACTGAGTATAGTTGACGAATTAAGAGCGGAAACATTTTAACGGGCTGGGGTCGACAGATAATAGCGCCAGCCAACATAAAGCCTGAACGCCCTACCCACCGACAAATATTCATCCCTCTTGCACCTAAAGATTGGATCCAATTAATCACCACTTGTCACTCTCCTTACTTAACCTGTTGCCTAGCTTGCTGATTAACTTGTAAAGCGTTATCAGAGAAAATAGCGGTGGTTAAATCTTGACTGGAATAGTTAAAAGAGACAGGACCATCGGCTCGTCCTTGCATAAATTGCTGAACCATCGGATCGCGATTTGCTAACAACTGCTCAGGTGTGCCTTTGGTTAACACTTTGCCATCGACAATAATGTAAAGGTAATCAGCAATACTCATCACTTCGGGTACATCATGAGTTACAATGACTGAGCTGATCCCTAACGTATCATTTAAACTTTTAATCAATTTGACTAATACCCCCATCGTAATGGGGTCTTGGCCAACAAAAGGTTCATCGTACATAATTAAATCTGGATCTAGGGCAATGGCACGCGCTAATGCGACTCTTCGAGCCATTCCGCCAGAAAGCTCTGATGGCATCAATTTTTCAGCGCCTCGCAAGCCAACAGATTCCAGCTTAAGTAACACCATCATCTCAATAATATCGTCAGAAAGATTGGTATGCTCTCGGATAGGAAAGGCGATATTATCGAAGACATTCATATCGCTAAATAGTGCACCAGATTGAAACAGCATTCCCATCTGATCCCGTGCTCGATAAAGATCTCGTCGGTTTAACGTAGGTATATTCCATTGTTGAAAATAAATATCACCACTATCAGGTAACACTTGACCACCGATTAATCGAAGCAATGTGGTCTTACCAATTCCAGAAGGTCCCATAATGGCTGTAATTTTTCCTTTTGGGATCGTCAGCGAGATTCGATCAAAGATCACTCTCTCCCCTCGAGAAAACGTTAAATTTTCTATTGTGATAATATTTTCACTCAATGCCACTTAGTCAACTCTCTATATCCTTATTTACTATCATAAAAGAGTAGTATAAATAACTGACAAATATAGTTATTACTCTCCTTTATTTTAATATCAATAAAATAAACCACACCTTATTCTCGATTTAATGACACTTTTTTTTCTTACCTCTGTGAGATGTTTTTTATCAATTCCGTTGTGATTAATAAATTTAACAACATTATTCTTGTGATAGCTCTTCCCTTTTGCTGCTTGAGAGGTCAAAATTACTCTAATTATATATACCTAAAATAATTGACGTTGCGACTAGGCGAGCGAGTACAGCTAACATCCTAACGACTTCAAATATGAGAGGTATAAAAATACCAATACAATTAAGGGTCATTAATGCTAGAAGCTGTCGTTTTTTTGATTATAGGACTTGTACTATTAGTATGGAGTGCAGATAGATTAGTTTATGGTGCCGCGGCACTTGCTAGAAATGTTGGCATATCTCCCTTAGTTATTGGTATGACGATTCTTGCTATGGGATCATCTGCACCTGAAATGGTGGTTTCTGCGACAGCTGCACTGGCAGGAAAAACTGATACTGCGGTGGGAAATGTACTCGGTTCAAATATTGCCAATATTGCATTAATCCTTGGTTTAACTGCATTAATCAAACCACTGGCAATCAGCTCAACGATTATTCGTCGTGAATTACCCCTGATGATTATTGTCACCGCGATTGCTGGTCTAATTTTATGGGATAATCGATTAGGCTTTATCGAAGGCGTCTTGTTGGCTGCACTCTTTGTTATTTTCTTATTGGCGATGTTAAAAATTAGTCGTGATGAAAAGAATAATAATGACCCATTAGAGTCAGCTCACGACTCAGAGATCCCCACTGGCGTCAGCAATCTCTGGGCAACAATTTGGGTTGTTGTTGGCCTAATTATTCTTCCTGTTAGTGCCAGTATTTTAGTCGATTCTGCAGTGACTATTGCACACTTCTTTGGCATGAGCGATCTCGTTATTGGCTTAACCATCATCGCTATCGGTACTAGCTTGCCTGAACTTGCAGCTTCGATTGCTGGGGTGTTAAAAGGTGAAGATGATATGGCAGTGGGTAACGTTATTGGTTCTAATGTCTTCAATATTCTCGCCGTGATGGGCATTCCTGGATTAATACACCCATCGACAATAAATCCACTAGCCATGAGCCGAGACTATTATGTCATGCTTGGTGTATCACTATTATTGGTGGTGATGGCATTAGGTAAAAAACGTAAAATTAGCCGCTGGCACGGTATTATTTTATTAATGACATTTATGGCTTATCAAGTTTATCTTATTTCGACGATGGCAGCATAATATGAATACTGATTTCGACTTTTGCACTTATGGCAAGCATGTTTTAAAAATTGAGATTGATGCTTTAAAACAGATAGAGCAATATATTAACGATGATTTTGCTAAAGCATGTGAACTGATCTTAAACTGCAAAGGTAAAGTTGCCGTCATGGGGATGGGCAAATCAGGTCATATTGGTAATAAAATTGCAGCGACTCTAGCCAGTACTGGCACGAGTAGTTTTTTTGTTCATCCAGGTGAAGCAAGTCATGGCGATCTTGGGATGATCACCCCTGATGATATTGTGATTGCGATTTCAAATTCAGGTGAAGCATCTGAAGTCTTAGCGCTAATCCCAGTAATTAAACGCCTAGGCATTCCGCTGATCACCATGTCTGGAAAGCCAAATTCAACCATGGCACAGCATGCTATCGTCAACTTACAAATTAGTGTGCCACAAGAAGCTTGCCCACTTGGATTAGCTCCAACATCAAGCACCACTGCCACTTTAGTAATGGGTGATGCATTGGCTATCGCACTTTTAGAAGCGAGAGGCTTTACTGCCAATGATTTTGCACTATCTCATCCAGGTGGCGCTTTAGGTCGAAAATTGCTGCTAAAATTAGTGGATATTATGCGCAGTGGTGATGCACTTCCTATGGTTAAAGAAGAGGCAACAGTAAAAGATGCCCTTTTTGAAATATCGCAAAAAGGGTTAGGTATGACGGCGGTTGTCAATCAACATCAGCAACTGACAGGCATCTTTACCGATGGTGATCTTCGTCGTCTGCTTGATAACAAATTTGATATCCATACTACCCCGATTGTTGATGTTATGACTGCCAACCCAACCACGGCAAATCCCAATCAGTTAGCCGCCGAAGGGTTAAAGATCATGGAAGATAAACAGATTAATGGCCTATTATTAGTCGATGGTGGAGCATTAGTTGGAGCAATCAACATGCATGATCTACTGAAAGCAGGAGTAATGTAATGACAACAGTAAACACTCTTTATGGTCCGGTCTCTCAAGATATTTGGCATAAAGCCCAAGAGATTAAACTATTGATTTGTGATGTTGATGGTGTTTTTTCTGATGGTCGTATCTATATGGGTAATCAAGGGGAAGAGCTAAAAACGTTCCATACTCGTGATGGTTACGGCATTAAATCAGCAATGGGATGTGGTATCGACGTTGCCATTATTACGGGTAGAAAATCTCAAATAGTTGAGAATAGAATGTCAGCATTAGGTATCGAACATATCTATCAAGGACAAGACACAAAACTCGACGCCTACCAAGACCTGTTATCCCAACTCAACATTGCACCAGAGCATATCGCTTACGTTGGTGACGACTTGATTGATTGGCCGGTTATGGAGAAAGTTGGTCTCTCGATTTGTGTTGCAGATGGACACCCACTTCTGGCTCAACGTGCAGACTTTGTCACCACGATTCAAGGTGGTTATGGTGCAGTTCGTGAAGTCACCGATCTTCTTCTTGCATCAAGAAACCAATTAGAACAACATGCAGGTTTAAGTATATGACCTTAAAAAGGCTCACCCTCTGTCTAATTATTATTTGTGGATTTCTTGGCTATTATCTGGCTGAAAAACACCTGCAACCTGATATTCAAGTGCAGCCTGATACTGAAAAACCTACCCTGATTGGTCACGATATCACCAATAATAGTTTTACCTTAAAAGGATTACTCAACTATCAAATCAAAGCGCAAAAGCTAGAATACTTTGAGGCAGCCAGTAATACCCTATTTCAACAACCTGAAATGACACTATTCCGTTTAGGCACAGATAAAGAATGGGTACTTACCTCGGATAGAGCAACCTTAACCAAAGAACAGATATTGATTTTAAATGGCAACGTAAAAATAAGAAATCTTCTGCCCGATAGCCCATTAAAATTGATGACCACCGATTACTTGGTCGTTGATCTTATAAGTAAAGATTTCAGTTCAGATCAACCGATTAAATTTACTGGTGTTAACTTCTCTAGTTCAGGCAATGCGATTCAAGGAAACTTTGATAGGAATGAAGCAGAATTAAAGGATCAGACCCGAGGGATATATGAAAATATTAAAAAATAGTTTATTACTTATCGCACTGATTAGCGCACCAACATGGGCTAAAACTGGCGATACAGAGCAACCAATTCAAATAGATTCTGCGACTCAAAAACTTGATATGGCATCCAATACCGTTACCTTTACTGGTGATGTGGTATTAACTCAAGGCTCAATTTTGATGAAGGCTGATCATGTCGTCGTCACTCGTTCAAGTGGAGAAGCTGGCGCACAGGTGATGGAAGCTTTTGGTAATCCAGCGACTTTCCAACAACAGCAAGATAATGGCAAGCTAATTCATGGAGAAGCTGAAAAGTTACGCTACCAAGTCAGTGAAGAGCTGCTAGAAATGTTTACCAAGGCACTATTGGTCCAAGAAGATAGTCAAATCAGTGGTGATAAAATCAGTTATCGTATCGATAAACGTGAACTGGTTGCCAAAGGTGACAAAAAACAAGGTGAACGAGTTACTACGATCTTAACACCCGCGAAGAAAACAGAAACACCAAAAGAAATCACACCTCAAGCAAAAGAGCAAATTACCGAACAACCATTACCACAGACGGAAGATCAATAATGGCAACCTTAAAAGCAGAACACTTAGCAAAAAGCTATAAGGGCAGAAAAGTTGTCTCTGATGTGAGCATCGAAGTAAAATCTGGTGAAATTGTTGGATTATTAGGGCCAAATGGTGCAGGTAAAACAACGTCTTTTTATATGATTGTTGGCTTAGTTGCTCGAGACGAGGGAACTATCTCTATCGATGGTAATGATATTAGTCTTCAGCCTATGCATACTCGTGCTCGTATGGGAATCGGCTATCTACCACAAGAAGCCTCTATTTTCCGTCGTTTAAGTGTCTTTGATAACTTAATGGCCGTCTTACAAACACGTCCAGATCTCACAAAAGAACAAAGAACGGATAGATTAAACGAATTACTTGAAGAATTTAACATTGAGCACATTCGTAATAGCCAAGGTATGGCATTATCAGGGGGTGAGCGTCGTCGTGTAGAGATCGCTCGCGCATTAGCTGCAAATCCTCAATTTATTCTTCTTGATGAACCATTTGCAGGTGTTGACCCTATCTCTGTAAAAGATATTAAAAAAATCATTAAACACTTACGAGACAGAGGTTTAGGGGTATTAATTACCGATCATAATGTAAGAGAGACACTGGATGTCTGTGAACATGCCTACATAGTTAGTCAAGGTCATTTGATTGCTCATGGTTCGCCAAGTGACGTACTGAATGACGAGCATGTTAAACGTGTTTATCTTGGTGATGAGTTTAGGCTATAACAGACAGTAAGGCTCTTTCTCTGAAAACAGCAAGGCGTAAAGTAACGTATGAAACCATCTCTTCAATTAAAAGTTGGTCAACAGCTTGCGATGACTCCCCAGTTACAGCAAGCTATTCGTCTATTACAACTTTCAACTCTTGAACTCAATCAAGAGATCCAGCAAGCCCTAGAGGAAAATCCACTGCTAGAGCGTGATGACAATAGTGAAGAGTCACAATCATCCGAAGCGACTCAATCAATAGAAAGCATTCAATCAACGGCAGAGAGTAACGACTCTGAGATACCAGAATTAACGCAAGATCAATATGATGTAACGTCTGCCATCAGTCAAACAGAAATGCCTAATGAGCTTCCTGTCGATACAACATGGGATGATCTTTATAGTGCCAATACCGGCAGTGTTGGTATTGCATCCAATGAAGATATTCCTGTTTACCAAGGCGAAACAACCGAAAGCTTACAAGATTACCTTATTTGGCAGTTAAATCTCACGCCGTTTAGTGCCATTGATAACTCTATTGCCATCGCCATTATTGAAGCGATAGATGAACAAGGCTTTTTAACCGTATCAACGGATGAGATTTTAGAAAGTGTTGGGCTATCAGACATAACGATTGATGAAGTTGAAGCGGTATTAAAACGTATCCAACAATTTGACCCTCTCAGCGTCGGCTCTCGAAATCTTCAAGAGTGTCTACTTTTACAACTTGCCACTTACCCAGAGACAACAGATGGACTTGAGTGTGCTAGGCTAATATTAACAGAGCACATAAATTTACTGGCAAATCGAGATTTCCGTCAATTAATGCGTGTCACTAAACTTAAAGAGCCTGAGTTAAAAGCAGTCATGGAGTTAATCCATCACCTTAATCCAAGGCCTGGAAATCGCCCCATTGCATCAGATACGGAGTATGTTATTCCTGACGTTTCGGTATTTAAACACCAAGGCGAATGGCAAGTGACGATAAACCCTGATAGTTCACCACGTTTACGGGTTAATCAGCAATACGCCGCATTAGGAAAAAGCTGCACTAACAGTGAGGATTCATTGTTTATTCGCAATAATTTACAAGATGCAAAGTGGTTAATAAAAAGCTTAGAGAGTCGTAACGAAACACTGTTAAAAGTTGCACGTTGTATTGTTGAACATCAAGTCGATTTTTTTGAACTTGGTGAAGAAGCAATGAAACCAATGGTACTGAATGATATTGCGACGATTGTTGAAATGCATGAATCGACGATCTCTCGAGTCACCACTCATAAATACATGCATACACCTCGTGGCATCTTTGAGTTAAAATACTTTTTCTCAAGTCACGTGAGTACAGCTGATGGTGGTGAATGTTCATCTACGGTGATCAGAGCCTTAGTCAAAAAACTTATTGCAGCCGAAAATAGTGCAAAACCGCTCAGTGATAGTAAGATAGTCGCTCTGTTAACCGAACAAAATATTAAGGTGGCACGAAGAACCATAGCAAAATACAGAGAATCATTAGGTATCGCGCCATCAAATCAGCGAAAACGCCTTATTTAACGTAAGGGCAACCAGAAGGAAAGAGCGCTATGAATATTAATTTAACAGGACACCATGTTGAAATTACTTCATCAATTCGTCAATTTGTTGAAGAAAAATTTGTAAAATTAGAACGCTTTTTTGACCCTATCAATAATGTTCACGTTGTTCTTAAAGTAGAAAAGAACACTCAACAAGCGGAAGCCATTCTGCATGTCAGTTCAGGAGAGATATACGCATCATCACAATCTGAAGATATGTATACCGCGATTGATACACTTATTGATAAACTGGTTCGCCAATTAAATAAACATAAAGAAAAACTGAATAGTCATTAATCATGAATTTAAACTCTATATTAAGTTTGGACTGCACCAAGTCAGCAGTCCAATGCTCAAGCAAGAAACGCGCATTAGAAATTATCAGCGAACTCGCCGCTAAAAAGTTGGAGCAGAACCCACAAAAGCTATTTGACTCCATGTTAAGTCGCGAAAAAATGGGGAATACCGGTATAGGGAAAGGAATAGCAATGCCACTGGGGCGAATTCACCACAGTGATCATGCGATTGCCATTTTATTACAGTGCGAAACACCCATTGAGTTTGATGCAGTAGATAACAGACCTGTTGATCTTCTTTTTGCACTTTTTGTGCCAGAACAGCAGTGTAAAGATTATCTGGTCACTCTCTCCGATATTGCTGATAAATTAACAGATAAAAACCTTTATCGCCAACTTCGTTATGCTAAGTCAGATCAAGAGCTTTATCAGATCATAACTCAAGCGGAACCTCAAGTTGCCAGTAAATAATATGACGGTGGAAGATCATCCATGGCATTAATGATATTAAGTGGACGTTCAGGTGCAGGTAAGAGTGTAGCACTTGGGGTATTAGAAGATCTCAACTACTATTGCGTTGATAACTTACCAATCAGTATGTTACCTCAACTCATTGAGACACTTGATGATGAAAAATCGATAGCAGTTAGTATTGATGCTCGAAATGTGCCCGAAGATCAAAATATCTTAACTGAGATCTTGGAGCAACGACCAAACAAAGATGATTCAACCATCATTTTTCTCGACTCAACTGACGATGTATTGATTAAACGCTACAGTGAAACTCGACGTCTGCATCCATTAACTCGCTTGAACATGACATTAGAGCAAGCTATTCACTTTGAATCATCTCTGCTGTCGCCAATAAAAGCACAAGCAGATTTAGTCATCGATACCAGTAAAAAGTCGATTCATGATCTTAGTGAGACCATCAGAGCACGAGTTCTAGGCAAAAAAGAGCGTGAGCTAGTGATGGTTTTTGAGTCCTTTGGTTTTAAACATGGCTTACCCTCCGATGCTGATTTTGTTTTTGATGTTCGGTTTTTACCTAATCCACATTGGCAAGTGGAACTAAAGCCATTAACTGGACTCGATCAACCGGTTATCGATTTTTTATCACACCAAGATGAAGTGAATAAATTAACCGATCAATTACGGTATTTTATTCAAAATTGGCTACCCTCTTTAGAGCGCAATAATCGAAGTTACTTGACTATCGCTATCGGTTGTACTGGAGGACAGCATCGCTCAGTCTATGTTGCCCAACAACTGGCAGATTTTTTCCGTCATTCAGGTCAAAGCGTTCAAGTAAGGCATAAAACACTAGAGATCAGCAGTTAATCTCATTTACGATTAGCAATCATTCAAGATTGTAATTTAATTAAAAGATTCCACTGCAATCAACACACTTGATTGCAGTTTTTTTAAGGCTTAGCCTATGGCTGAATTAAAAGAACAAGATCAGACTCACCAAACATTACAAGAAGTCAATCAAGCCCTCGATGATGGTCGTTTCGTCCATGTCCGTCGCCTTCTTCAGAGTATGGAACCTGAAGATGTCGCCGATCTTCTTGAAGCCTCGCCACCGAAAGAACGTCAAGTTCTTTGGCAATTAACCGATCCTGAATTTTATGGCGAGATCCTTGAAGAACTTGCCGAAGATGTAAAAGATGGCATTGCCGCTAAAATGGATGTGGAAACCTTAGCTGCCGCAACAGAGGGAATGGACACCGATGATGCTGCTTACGTTTTACGTAGCTTGCCAGATGGTAAATCTCAAGAGATTCTTGCGCAATTAGATGATCAAGAGCGTCATAAGATTGAAACAGCTCTTGGATATCCAGAAGATACCGCTGGCGGTATGATGAGCACAGATGTTGTCACTATTCGCTCTGATATTGATGTTGACGTCGTACTGCGCTACCTTCGCATTCGAGGTGAGATCCCTGAATCAACAGATTCACTCTATGTTGTCGATCCTAATGAGTATCTTATTGGCTGTATTTCACTTGCAACACTATTAACCAGTCAGCCTGACGAGCAGATTGCCGATATCATGGGAACCGCTGACGAAGCGATACCGACAGATATGAAAGATAATGATATCGCCAGCCTGTTTGAACGACGAGATTGGGTCTCAGCCCCCGTCGTTGATGAGAATAATCGCTTAGTAGGACGAATTACTATCGATGACGTGGTTGATATTATTCGTGAAGATGGTGAACACTCAATTATGACCATGGCGGGGATGGATGAAGAGCAAGATACTTTTGCTCCTGTCTTTATCTCAGCACGTCGCCGTAGTATCTGGTTAGGTGTCAATATTTTAGCTGCATTAGCCGCAGCCTCGGTTTCAAATATGTTCGAAGGAACGCTAGAACGAATGGCGTCGATTGCGGTATTAATGACCATCGTTCCATCCATGGGCGGTGTCGCAGGTAATCAGACAATCGCAATTATGATCCGAGGTTTAGCCGTTGGCCATATCGGTGATACCAATACTCGATTTTTGCTCTACCGTGAAGCGGCCGTTGGACTGTTAAATGGTCTATTATGGGCATTAATCATTGGTACTATTGTCTACTTCTGGAAAGGCGAAATAGAACTAAGCTTAATTATTGCTGCGGCGATGATCACCAACTTGATCATGGCGGGTATTGCTGGCGTATCAATCCCATTAGTATTAAAGAGGCTCAATATCGATCCCGCATTGGCCGGCGGAATGGCATTAACCACGGTGACAGATGTTGTCGGACTTTCGGTCTTCCTTGGTTTAGCGACCATCTTTATGTAATCCACATTAGAATAAAATAAAAAAGCCGCAGATCTTTTCGCTTGATAGCAAAGAGTCTGCGGCTTTTTGTTTTTCTTTTTAAATTTTTTCTTTTTAAAATAACAGTGATGACGGTATCAATACCCGTTTATTCACCAGCTATCTGCATCGACTCAATCAAAATAGAACCGGTCTGAATTTGGCTTCTGGTTTCAACATCGCTACCAATTGCAACAATATTATTAAACATATCTTTTAAATTACCTGCGATAGTAATTTCGCTGACAGGGAATTGAATTTCGCCATTTTCAACCCAGAAACCCGCCGCACCGCGAGAGTAATCGCCAGTGACAATATTAACCCCTTGTCCCATCATTTCAGTGACAAGTAGACCACGCCCCATCTGTTTTAGCATCGCATCAAAATCCCCACCATTGGCTTTGACAAACCAATTATGAATACCACCAGCATGCCCAGTTGGCGTTAATGACAATTTACGAGCAGCATAAGTGGTCATCAAATAGCTCTGTAATACACCGTCAGTAATAATTTCACGATCTTGAGTGAAAACACCTTCGCTATCAAATGGTGTACTCGCCATCGCTTGATGAATATGAGGACGCTCACTGATATTTAACCATGATGGTAATACCTGCTCACCCACTTTATCTAATAAGAACGAGGATTTTCGATAGATATTGGCACCACTAATTGCCATCACTAAATGACCGAATAACCCAGTCGCAACGTCAGCAGCAAACAGCACTGGCGCTTCCATGGTCGACAAGCGCTGGGCATCGATACGGCTTACCGTTCGTTCTGCTGCATGCTGTCCGACGCGTTCAGGAGTCCAAAGTTGGTCAGGAAGACGAGAAACAGTATAACTATAATCTCGCTCCATCACGCCATCTTGTCCTGTTGCGATGACACAACTACTAAGGCTATGACGACTTGAAGCAAAGCTTGCTAGCATTCCATGACTATTTCCGTACACCTTAACGCCGTAATGGCTGTCAAAACTTGCACCGTCACTCTGTTTTATTCTTGGATCAAAATCTAAAGCAGCTCGTTCAGCGGCAATCGCCAGCTCTGCGCCTGCATCTGGATTTAATTCGCTAGGATGGAATAGATCTAAATCAGGAATATCCGTCGCCATTAATGCTTTGGGCGCTGGACCAGAAAAAGGATCAGGAGAAGTATAACGAGCAATATCTAAAGCAGCTTCCACTGTCTGTTTTATCGCTTCAGCACTAAGATCTGAGGTCGA
Source organism: Vibrio sp. SS-MA-C1-2 (assembly GCF_021513135.1). Taxonomy (NCBI): domain Bacteria; kingdom Pseudomonadati; phylum Pseudomonadota; class Gammaproteobacteria; order Vibrionales; family Vibrionaceae; genus Vibrio; species Vibrio sp. SS-MA-C1-2. The sequence continues at coordinate 883,603 of NZ_CP090981.1, read as the reverse complement.
TGCACTGCCTTTTTGTTGATTGTTATAAACCGTGATGCCTAATGCACCATCGCTATTAAACTCAACATTCTCAACTTCACACATACGACTGGAAATACTAATGCCTGTCGTTTTGGTGATAGCGACTTCCGCAGCATCGGCTTTTGCCCCAGCCATCTCTAATGCTTTAGCAACAGCGGCCTCTAATTCGACACGCTGTTGAGCAACTTGTTGCTTTATATCCATAGAAAACTTCATCTCTAGTCAAACATTACCTAAGGATAACACTGCTTTAGCCTTTTTTACTCTTCAATCCTCCCAATTATTGTGGAAACTGATAAAATAAGAGTATTCCACCTCAAAATGTGTTTAAAAATATGGCTAGAAAAAATCAAAAAGCCCCTTGGGATGAAGAAGAAGAAATCATCTGGGTCAGTAAAACAGAAATGAAACGTGATATGGAAGAGTTGCAAAAATTAGGAGTACAGCTTGTCAACCTAAAACCTGCAGCACTGGCAAAGATTACGTTAGATGATCCGTTACGCACCGCTATTATGGATGCGCAGCGATTTAAAGCAGAAGCCAAACGTCGTCAATTACAGTTTATTGGTAAAATGATGCGCTATGTCGATATTGACGAGATCCAAGCTTCTTTAGACAAACTTAACAATAAACATTCACAATCAACATTAGCTTTGCATAAGTTAGAAGAGTTACGTGATCGTATTATTGAAGAAGGCGATAGTGCAATTAACCAAGTCATGGACCGACATCCAGAAGCGGATCGTCAAAAGTTCCGCCAATTGGTACGCCAAGCAAATAAAGAGAAAAAGATGAGTAAGCCACCACGAGCTTACCGAGAAATCTTCCAATACCTAAAAGAGTTAAGCGACGACTTTTAACTCTGAAAACCAGAGAAACGCAAAGGTGCTTCCGACGCCTTTGCGTAATCGACTTTCCAGCACTAAGCTAAGTGAAGCAGCGCCTTTGATACTTTTATCATCAATAGGCGTTGAATTTCATAAACATAACTGTATTTATCAATAATTAACAGTATGATGGCGAGTTTTTTAAAGTGGTAGTAACCCATCAGCGATGACTATCACTGCTTTCAGACTAAAAAATATACCCCAAATAATTGGAGTCACTAGCTGGCCAATGAACATTGCCAATCACCTAGTTGCTTCAAGTATCAAGGTTATAACCATACAACGATAAGATAGAGGTTTAAAATAGATGCCATTCGCATTGGGACAACGTTGGATCAGTGATACTGAAAATGATTTAGGTTTAGGGACGGTTGTTGCACTTGACGACCGTACCGTCTCTCTCCTCTTTGCCGCAAGTGAAGAGAATCGTCTATATGCCAGAAGTGATGCACCCATTACTCGTGTGATGTTTAATGTCGGTGATGAAATAGAAAGTCATGAAGGGTGGAAACTTGCCATTGAAGAGATTCAAGAGTCGCAAGGCGTTTTCACTTACGTCGGTACTCGTTTAGACACCGGTGAAGAGAATGTATCGCTACGAGAAATACTCCTCAATAATCAACTTCGCTTCAATAAACCGCAAGATAAGCTGTTTGCTGGTCAAATCGAAAGAATGGATCGATTTGCTCTTCGTTATCGTGCATTAAACAAACAACTGCAGCAACACCAAAATCCATTACGTGGTTTAACCGGTGTTCGCGCCAGTCTGATCCCTCATCAACTCTATATTGCAAAAGAAGTGGGTCGTCGTCATGCACCTCGTGTACTGCTTGCAGATGAAGTTGGCTTAGGTAAAACCATTGAAGCAGGGATGATCATCCACCAACAAGTTCTGTCTGGTCGTGCTCAACGTGTTTTAATTCTTGTTCCTGAGACACTACAGCATCAATGGTTAGTTGAGATGATGCGTCGCTTTAACCTTCATTTTTCTATCTTTGATGAAGAGCGCTGTATCGAAGCTTACGCGGATGCTGAAAACCCATTTGATACTGCACAACTGGTGCTTTGTTCTCTGAATTTTGTACGTAAGAGTCGTCGTCGTTTTGAACAAGTATTAGAGGCCGATTGGGATCTTCTTGTGGTCGATGAAGCACATCATTTAGTTTGGGATGAAGAGAAACCAAGCCGTGAATATCAGGTGATTGAAGCGCTTGCAGAAGAAGTTCCTGGGGTATTATTACTTACCGCAACACCAGAGCAGTTAGGTCATCAAAGTCACTTTGCTCGTCTGCGCCTGCTTGATCCTGACCGTTTCTACGACTATCAAGCTTTTGTTGATGAAGAACAACAATATCAACCCGTCGCTGACGCTGTCAGTGAGCTATTATCAGAAAAAAGCCTTTCTAGTACGGCAAGCAACAGTATTTCAGAACTTCTTTCAGAACAAGATGTTGAACCGCTGCTTCGTATTATTAATGCGGAAAATAGCCATACCGAAGATAAACAAAATGCTCGTGAAGAGCTAGTCTCTAATTTAATGGATCGCCATGGTACAGGCCGTATTCTCTTTAGAAATACCCGTGGCGGCGTAAAAGGTTTTCCACAACGCCACCTAAATATGTACCCATTACCGATGCCTTCACAATATCAAACCGCACTTCGTGTTGCCAACATGATGAATAAGCGCCTTGATGAGCAGCAAAAAGCGATGCAACTTCTCTATCCAGAAGAGCTTTTCCAACTTTATGAAGATGAAAAAGCGACGTGGTGGAACTTTGATCCTCGTGTTGAGTGGTTAATCGAATTCTTAAAAGCTAATCGTCACGAAAAAGTCTTGGTTATCTCAGCCAAAGCAGAAACAGCCCTACAATTAGAGCAAGCATTACGTGAGCGTGAAGGTATTCGTGGCACCGTATTCCACGAAAACATGTCGATCATTGAACGTGATAAAGCAGCGGCTTACTTTGCAGAACCTGAAGCAGGGGCACAAGTATTGCTCTGTTCAGAGATTGGTTCAGAAGGACGTAACTTCCAGTTTGCTAACCAACTAGTGATGTTTGATCTGCCGATCAATCCAGACTTACTTGAACAACGTATTGGTCGTTTAGATCGTATTGGTCAAGAGCGTGATATTGAAATCCATATTCCGCATATTGAAGGCAGTGCTCAAGCCTTATTAGCAACGTGGTTTGACCGTGGTCTGCAAGCATTTGAAGAGACATGCCCAACAGGTCGTGCGATTTATGATCAGATTGAGTCTCGTCTATTTAGCTTATTAGCCTCACAAGAACCTGACCTCGCTCTACTCGAACTATTGATTGAAGAGAGTAATGAGCAGAACCAGAAGCTAAAAGCACAGTTGGAACAAGGACGAGATCGTCTACTAGAAATGCACTCCAATGGTGGCGAGAAAGCAAAAAAACTGGCGGCAGAGATTGAAGCGCAAGATGGTGATACCGATCTGGTGAGCTTTGCCATTAGCTTATTTGATGTCATTGGATTAAACCAAGATGATCGTGGTGACAATGCAATTACCATTACTCCATCAGAACACATGATGGTGCCGAGTTATCCGGGCTTGCCTGCTGATGGTGGAACCGTTACCTTTGATCGTCCAACGGCTCTTTCTCGTGAAGATCTTCATTTTATGAGCTGGGAGCATCCAATGATCCAAGGGGGATTGATCTGCTATTAAGTGAAGGCGTGGGTATTGCTTCTATTTCTCTACTTAAGAATAAAGCCCTACCTGTTGGGACGCTCTTCTTAGAGTTAGTCTATGTCATTGAAGCTCAGGCACCAAAAAATAGTGGTATTACTCAATTCTTACCGGCAACACCAATTCGTCTAATGCTTGATAGTAATGGCAATAATTTGGCAGAGCAGGTTGAATTTGAAAGTTTCCATCGTCAATTGAGCCCTGTTAATCGTCACTTAGGCAGTAAGTTAGTTAACTCTATTCAACCACAAATTCATGCTTTGATTACTAAGGCAAATAATAGTGTTGATGGTGCACATCAAGAAGTTATTACGGCAGCTCAAGAGAATATGAATAAAGTCTTAGGTGCTGAACTTGATCGCTTACAAGCACTGAAAGCGGTGAACCCGAATATTCGTGATGATGAATTAACGCAAATTGAAGAGCAGATTGCGACGCTATCGGGCTATATCGCTCAAGCTAGCATCCGCTTAGATTCACTGCGTGTTATTGTTGTTAGTCATAATTAAATACCGGTTAGTCTCACAATAACCGTAGATATAACAAAATAGTCCAGGTGGTATGAATATGATTCATGCCACCTTTTTCATTAATAAACCGTGAAAGAATTGATATTATGGCAATCGATCACTACGCCCCTCCTACCAATCCATGGTTAGATATTCTCTACTGTGATCAGGATATTATCGCAATTAATAAACCTGCAGGACTTCTTTCTGTTCCCGGTCGAGATCCTGCCCATAGCGACAGTTGTTGGAATCGAGTTCGTGAACAATACCCTGATTGTCAGGTGGTTCATCGTCTTGATATGGCGACATCAGGTTTAATGATATTAGCACTCCATAAACAAGCCGAGCGCCACCTCAAAATCCAGTTTGAACAACGAATACCGACGAAGCTCTATTACGCAAAAGTGTGGGGAGAATTAGAGGCCAAAGAGGGATTAATCGATCTTCCTTTGATCTGTGACTGGCCAAATCGTCCTCGACAAAAGGTCTGCTTTGAAGATGGAAAACCTTCTCAAACCCGTTATCAATTCGTCAAACAAGAAGGTAACAACAGTATTGTAAAACTTCTTCCTGTTACTGGACGCTCCCACCAGCTAAGAGTCCATATGATGTCTCTAGGTCATCCTATTCTAGGTGATGAGTTTTATGCGCATGATGAGGCTGAGGCGCTATCAGACAGATTGCAACTCCATGCGGCAGAGCTTTGTATTTTACATCCTACAACAGAGAAGCCTTTGCACCTTTTCGCGCCTTGTGATTTTTATCTTAATGCGCCACAGCAAACACTGGATTTGAGCAAGTTACCGCCGATGTATGTTAAAGAAAAGAGAGAAAAAAGGCTCACAGCAAAAGAAGCAAGAAAAGCAAAGATTCGAGAATTAAAGAAACAGATATAAATCTAAATTAATTGGCGTTGCTAGTAGGCGGCAAGCGAATGAGGCCCCATGAGTATAGGTATTCTATATGATTGGGGCGAACGAGTGTAGCCAACAACCTAGCAACTTCAAGTAAGAAGGGTATATATGATTGGAGTGAATAAACGTAACTAATAACCTAGCAGCGTCAGGTATGAAGGATATAAAAAAGCTCCGTGTTATTGATAATCATAAAGAACACGGAGCTGTAATTCAGAGAGTTAGATTCAATCCATAATACCGATTGGGATTATTTAAATCCTTTTTCTTTGCGGATTAATTCATAAGCAGCTTGGATTTCTTGTGCTTTCTCTTTTGCTACTTCCATCATCTCTGGCGGTAAACCTTTGGCGACCAATTTATCGGGATGATGCTCATTCATTAATTTACGATAAGCACGCTTTACTTCCTGATTCGACGCTGACTCCTCAATCCCCAACACAGTATAAGCATCCGCTAATTGATTTTGAGTTGGAGCTTGCTGCCAATTGCCTCCGCCTTGGTATGAACCACCACCTTGTTGAAAACGAAAAGCTGCTTCTTGCATCTGTAAACGCTGTTCTAATTGTTGCTCAGAGAACCCAAGTTTACGTGCAATAGTATGCAGAATTTGACGTTCTGATGGATGTAAATCACCATCAGCAAAAGCCGCTTGAATTTGAACCTCTAAGAAGAATTGCAGAAGATCAATTCGTCCAGCACTGGCAAACCGAACCTTCTCTAGCATCTCTTCAAGTGGGAAGTCGTCACTTTTTCCTTCACGAAAAGCTTCTTGTGCCTGCTGTCTTGACTCTCCTTGCAGGCGCATTCGATCCATAATCGTACTAGCAACTCGAATTTCATCTTGTGTGACATGGCCTTTGGCTTTGGCTACATGTCCCATAACGGCGAATGTTGCAGTAAAGAATGCCGATTGACGTGCTTGTTGATCACCTCTACCTTGACCAAAATAAAGTCGTCTTTTTGCTTTGTCAAATTGATGCCCAAGAAAGAGTCCTAATAATAGGCCAAAAGGACCTCCCATTAGCATCCCAAAAAATGCACCTATAATTTTGCCCCAAATTTGCATATATAACTCTCTCGTATTGAATTTATTGGTAACTTTATCTTAATTACTCTCGCCTAAAATAGTGCGAGTCACTCAAAATTGCATTATTATAATAAGAATAACAGGGAATACTTACTAAATTCAGGCCTCACAGCTTAATATTCAGTATCTAATAGGACAAATATAATCGATGAACTTCCCATCACGCTCACTGCTTGCGACATTAATCACTTTATCATTATACGGTCCCGCTCAAGCAGATGAAATATCTACTGAGAAGAAACCTAATTTCACTGCGGTCTGCATTGCCCCTAACGATCGCGTAAAAGACGGAAATAATCAACCTATTAAAGTTGTTTCTGATAGCGCAAAAGCCATTGATAATAAGAAAGCAGTTTATCAGGGTAATGTAGTTATCACTCAAGGCGATCGCAAACTTTCTGCTGATAAAGCCACCATGACACCTGGAACTAACCAAGTGGTTGCCGAAGGGAATGTCAATCTGCAAGATCCAACCATGGAGATCTTCAGTGATAAGGTGGTGTCAAACTTAGATACCCACACCAGCGAAGCCACTAACGTTGATTATCAACTTACTTGTCAAGCAGGTCGAGGGGAAGCTTATAAAGTTTATCAAGATGGTAAATCAATCTATCGCCTACAAGATGGTACCTTTACTACCTGCCCAGCTGAGGATAAAAGTTGGCGCTTTACTGCCACCAAGATTACCCACGATATGGATAGCCATTTTGCTAACTTTTATAATGCAAAGTTTGAAGTCTTTGATGTACCGATTATGTATGCACCGTGGTTACGTCTTCCTGTTGATGATGCGCGCTTAACCGGTTTCCTTTACCCGGCAATTGGACTCAGCTCCCGAGATGGTTTTGAAATAGAAACCCCATTCTATTGGAATATCGCCCCTAACTACGATATGACCATTACGCCAAAATATATGTCAAATCGTGGCCTTCAACTTAACACTCTTTTCCGTTACCTCAATACAACAGGCACCGGTCAATTAGAGTACGAGTACCTTGGCACTGATGATGCACATCAAGACCTAGATAGCCGTTGGGCATTTAACTGGTCACATACAGGCCGCTATCATGATCATTGGTACTTAGATGCCAACTATAGCAAGGTGAGTGATCGTAATTATTTCGGGGATTTAAGCTCTAATGTTGGTGATCGTGAAGATAACCAATTAACTCAAGAAGCCTCTTTGGCTTATAAAGACACCAACTGGAACTCAAGTATTCGAGTGAGAAGCTTCCAAACTCTTGATAGCGATACAGAACCGTATAAATTGCTACCTCAGTTAAATTACACCTATTACGCTTCATTGCCTTATAGTTTAGATTTTAAAATCCCAACCAGTTTCAGTAATTTTGATACCGATGCAGATAATAAACCAACAGCACAACGTGTTCATTTAGAGCCAACCTTAACGTTACCTATTGCTTCAACTTGGTGGAATATGACCACTGAAGCCAAGGTCTATTATAGTTACTACAATCAAGATAATATTGATAATGTATTAGATTATAATGGTAATGCAAGCTTAAAAAGTACCGTTTCTCGTGCCATTCCAAGTATTAAATGGAATGCAGGGTTAGAGCTTGAGCGTGATACCAACGTCTTCAATAATGATTACACTCAAACATTAGAACCAAGAGTGCAATATTTATATGTGCCAGACCGAGATCAGTCCGATGTTTATCAACCATTTAATTACAGTGGTGGCGGTTATGATACAACCTTAATGGAAAGTGATTACTACGGGTTATTCAGAGACCAAAAGTACAGCAGTGTCGATTATATTTCTGCGGCTAATCAATTTACCCTTGGTGCCACTACTCGTTTTCTTGATGATGCGTACCGTGAACGATTTAATCTCTCGTTTGGTCAAATTTTCTATATCGATCCGGCCAATGATGACAATACATCAGTTAATACTGGCTCCCACTACTCTGCGTGGGCATTAAACTCAGAATTCAACTATCAAGATTGGCTCTACTTTTATGGCGGAATGCAATATGATTCCAATACCAATAAAATGCAGCAAGCCAACAGTGCCGTTGAGTACCGACAAAATCATAGTTTCGTTCAATTAAACTATCGCTATGTATCAAAAGATTATATCGAGCAAACCATTGACTTAGATGATAATGAAAATACCATCACCAATGATGGGATTTCACAATTAGGTTTAATCACTCAATTCTCACTTACGAAAAAAGTCAATCTTTCTGCGGGTTACTACCAAGATTTAACAGAAAACATTATGCTAGAGAGCTATATTGGCATGCATTACGCTGTTGATTGTTGGGCCTTTGGTATTAACTTTAACCGTAATATTATCAATCGTGATGATATCAACACAGAATCAGAAGATTACGATAATAATGTTACCTTCTCTTTCTCTCTACTGGGCTTTAGTGATAAGCCAGAATTTACAGTGGAAGACAGTGATAGCTCAATTGATTACACGAGTCCTTTTGATCTCAATAAATAATTTAAAGCAAAATGTGATAAAGTCGCTTTTCTGTGGTCAATCATAAATAGATGCTTTATACCGGATAAAATTTTATGTCGCCAAAAACTATAAAAAATTGGAAGTTTCAATGTGCAGGTATTTTACTTGCACTGGTTAGCAACATGGTCAGTGCTGCACCACAAGCCTTAGATGGCGTGGCTGTGATAGTCAATAATGGTGTTATTTTACAAAGTGATATTGATTCGGCATTAGCCAGTATTCGTTATCAAAATAAGGATAATGCAAAGCTGCCACCAACAGACGTGTTGAAAAAACAGGTGATTGATAAGCTAATTCTAGATAGTTTACAAGAACAGCAAGCAAATGCGATGGGGATTCAAATTGATGACACTCGACTAGATCAAGCGATTGAGAACATTGCTAAACAAAATAAAACAACTGTCGAACAACTACGTAAAAATGTTGAAGCAGAAGGGATCACTTATACTCAATATCGCTCACAAGTTAAAAAAGAGATGATAGTCAGTGAAGTAAGAAATGCTCAGGTACGCCACCGCATTAATATTATCCCACAAGAAGTTGAAGCATTAGCAAAAACAATGGAGCAACAAAGCTCCGAAGCAATAAAGTATAACCTTGGTCATATTCAGATTAATGTTGATACCAGTAATCAAGCGAGTAAAGTGGCCGCCAAAGAGAGTGCTGATAAATTAGTTGCACAATTAAAAGATGGCGCTGACTTCTCCAATCTTGCTTATACTTACTCAAAAGGCCCGAAAGCTTTACAAGGTGGTAATTGGGGTTGGTTAAGTCAAGATGAGATGCCAACCTTGTTTGCTGATCAAGTTGCCGGTCATCATAAAGGTGATGTTGTAGGCCCTTTCTTATCTGGAATTGGCTACCATATTTTAAAAATTGAGGATGTTAAAGGACAAGTTTCAGTTGCAGCAACCGAAGTTAAGTCACGTCATATCCTACTAAAAACCTCGATTATCTTAAGTGATCAAGGGGCGAAAAAAGAGTTAAATAAATACCTTGCTGAAATAAAGTCAGGTAAAGCGACCTTTGCTGAGCTAGCGAAAAAATACAGTGACGATCCAGGTTCAGGCGTCAATGGTGGTGAATTAGGTTGGCAAGCCCCTGAAATTTACGTTCCTGAATTCAGAGATATGATTAAGAAATTGCCAATTGGACAAATTAGTCAGCCATTTAAAACCGTTCATGGCTGGCATATTGTCGAAGTTGAAGGTCGTCGCACCGTTGATAAAACCGATGACGCACTAAAAAATAAAGCTTACAACGTATTAATGCGCAGAAAGTTCAATGAAGAAGCTCAAGCTTGGTTAAAAGAGCTAAGAGCAAGTGCTTACATTGACTACGTAAATCAAGACGAATCTTAAGCTCACTCCTATTTATCTTTCTGATAAACAGGAGTCGCCACTTAAGCGACAAGTGGTAAAAATAACGATGTACCGCACGGAAAGTTAGCGGGTACTTACAAATAGAAATAGCGACCATTTGGATTGTGGTCGCCAACTCAGAATATATTAAGCAGATAACATGAATGACGTTCATTTAGGCCATAAAGCAAGAAAACGCTTTGGTCAAAACTTTTTAAACGACCCTTACATTATAGATAGTATTGTTGCGGCAATAAATCCTTTACCTGGTCAAAACTTGGTTGAAATCGGCCCTGGTTTAGGTGCTATCACTGAGCCTGTGGGTCGTCTTGTTGATAAATTTACCGTTATCGAATTAGATAGAGACCTTGCTCAACGCCTGCGTGTTCACCCAGAACTAAAAGATAAGTTAGAGATCCGAGAAGGTGATGCAATGCGTCAAGATTTCGGTGAACTGGTTAAACCCAATACTAAATTACGTATTTTTGGTAACTTACCTTATAACATCTCAACCCCTTTAATGTTCCATATCTTTGAGTACCACGATAAGGTACAAGATATGCACTTTATGCTACAAAAAGAAGTGGTTAATCGTCTAGCAGCAGGCCCTGGTCGCAAAGCTTACGGACGTTTGAGCGTAATGGCACAATACTATTGTCGTGTAACGCCTGTTTTAGAAGTGCCACCAGAAGCGTTTACACCACCACCTAAGGTTGATTCTGCGATTGTTCGCTTAACACCTTATGAAGTGATTCCTTACCCTACAACCAGCTTAAAATGGTTAGATCGCGTCTGTCGTGAAGGGTTTGGCCAGCGTCGTAAAACGGTTCGCAACTGTTATAAAAAATTATTTACGGTTGAACAGTTAGAAGCTCTTGGCGTCAATCCAGCATTACGTCCTGAGAATTTAACCTTAGAGCAGTTTGTTGATATGGCTAATTGGTTAGATGCCAATTATCAACATCCAGAACAATAATTAAAAAGTGATAACATAAAAGAGTGGATTAAATACCGCTCTTTTTTTTGCTTCATCAATCTATTAAAGGGGTATTATGGCGACCTATCTTGTCGGAGATATACAAGGCTGTTTAGATGAGCTTCAGCAACTACTTAGCTTAGTTGAATTTTCGCCAGAAACGGATACTTTGTGGCTCGCAGGAGATCTCGTTGCTCGAGGACCTCACTCTTTAGAAACCCTGAGATTTATTAAATCATTAGGAAAGAGTGCAATCACCGTACTTGGTAATCATGACCTCCATTTACTCGCAACTGCTGCAGGTTTTATGCGTGTTAATCCAAAAGATAAAACCCAACCTATCTTTGATGCTGATGATTGTGATGAGTTACTCACTTGGCTCCGTCATCAACCTTTGATTGCTCAACATCCAGAATTTGTGGTTAGCCATGCTGGTATTCATCCACATTGGTCGATTGAACAAGCGATTGATGCAGCAAGAGAAGTTGAAACGATCTTAAAAAGTGATGATTATCTTTGGCTAATCAAAAATATGTATAGCAATGAACCTAAGCTTTGGTCTGATAATCTAGAAGGGATTGAACGTTACCGATTTACCATTAATAGTCTCACTCGAATGCGTTACTGCTACCTTGATGGTAGATTAGATATGGCTTGTAAACTTCCACCATCAGAATTGGATGATCATCGATTCATCGAATCGGAAAAGTTAGTTCCTTGGTTTGAGTTGCCTCTAGCTTCTAGCTCTGAAAATAAGCGTTTAATTTTTGGTCATTGGGCAGCATTAATGGGTTATCAAGATAAACAAGTTATCGGTTTAGATACCGGGTGTGTCTGGGGTAATGCAATGACATTATTAAGATGGGAAGACAAAAAGCAATTTGTTACTCAATGCCCTATTTATGCATAAATTCAATCAGCCAATAATATTCCAGAGATTAGAGTTAATCTTTTATTGTTGATAAGAATCACTCACTTTCTCAAAAGGCATGATACCTTTTAGGCTTGAAGCGACTAGATTATTGACTGTGTTTATTCGCCTACTAGCAACTCCAATTATTTTAGAGATAGATTTTAGATATTTCGCTGGTAAATGGTAAATTGATAATTATAGTGATTTTTTTCATCTTTTTGATGCTCTTCACTATAAGTTAATTGCCACTCACTTCCCCATTCAGGAAAACAGCTATCACCTTCTGTTTGTAGATCAATAAAGGTTAAATAGAGCTGATCAGCCTCTTTTAAATAGAGTTCATAGATCGAGCTACCACCAATAATCATCAACTCATCAACGCCAGTGGTTGCCTCTATAGCCGCACTTTTTGCTTGCTCTAGGTTCTGAACAACAGTGACACCTTCAATCTTTAAATCGAGGTTTCGGCTAATCACAATATTATGACGACCAGGGAGAGGCCGACCAATAGAATCAAAGGTTTTTCTCCCCATCACAATCGGTTTACCTAAAGTTTGTTTTTTAAACCAAGCGAAGTCGGCAGGTAAATGCCATGGCATTTGGTTATCTCGCCCAATAACACGATCGTTTGCCATTGCCGCAATCATACTAATTTTCACTTCACTCTCTCCACCTTCAGTTTATGAATTAAATTGTAATTCAAACCGCTATGTAAAGTCATCACTTCAGATTAAACAACCGGCCGACTACGGTAAAAAAGTAAGCCAGGCATTGCCAGACCGATTGCTAACGCGCCTACCGTAAACATGGTTGTTAAGCTATTTTCAATAAAAACAGCCCATAGTTCAGGATTAAAACCTTGGCTATTTATCTGTACTAACGCAATCATGGCCTTAAAAGCGAAAACACCAGGGACCATAGGAATCATCGCGGCAACGGTAAATACTTTCGGATGAGCTAAAAAACGGTGCGACCAATGAATACCGATCATCCCGACCGTTGAGGCAGCAATTAATGTTGACCACTCTAACGAGAGACCAAAATGAAGACCAATATAACGTAATCCATGTCCAATGGCGCCACCAATAGCACAATATTTTAGTGCTTTAACTGGGACATTAAATACCAAAGCAAAACCTACCGCAGGGATCATGGCAAAGAACATATCATTAATCAGCCCAAGTAACAGTGTCATCATGATATCCAGCCCCAAACGCCAGTAATGTTCATCGCACCGACAATTCCTAAACTGGTCGCCAAAGTAAGTAAGGTTGCCATCACAATACGAGCTATCCCCATATTACTAAAACCTTTAACCATATCTGATACGCCATTGATCAAAGGAAAACCGGGAACTAACATCAAGACTGAAGAAGCCATTGCAATAAAAGGCTCATCTCCGAGAGAAAAAATAACCCCTAATGAAGAGACTAATGTGGTCACAAACGCCGTACAAGCAAAGTTTAATAGTGGATTAAAATGGCGGGAAGCGATCTCTTGGCGGATAAACATTCCACTACAAGAGGCAAGAAAAGTCATAAAAAAGACCCACCAATCTCCACCTGCAAGACGGCTAAATGAGGCACAAGAGAGGCCTATCATCAATAACACTAGCCAACGGTTATAACGAAGTGGTTGTAACTTCTCAATCTGATTATGGACATCTTGGATATCTAAGAGTTTACGTTCGGTTAAAATACAGATCCTCTGGATCTCGGTGATCATCTGCATATTAATGCCACGATCAGGACTACGCCTCGTAGTCGTCATACATTGATCATCAATAATCGTCGTTAAGGTGACTGAACTTGCCGATAGAGAAATTTCAACACTATCCGCTCCTAATGCTAAACCTATTCGTTGACTAATTCCTACCACTAACCGGCTCTCAGCACCATGTTGTAACAGGATTTGTCCGACTGTTATCGACAATCGAGAAATCTCTCGCTGACGATCTACTCTTGTTGATACCTCAACCACCACTAATTACTCCAAAAATAAAACCTTAGATATAATAAGGGTTTTCTGATTATCAACAATAGTGTTCTGAAAAATAGATACAAAAAAACCGCTTTACCATCCTAGAGTTAGGACAAAGCGGTTTTTAATAATATTTATACGTACGTTTTTAAGAGCGAGCTTTTAAGCTTGAACTAGTCTCGTACGTAGATAACATTTGGATGATCGTCATCTTCATCATCCCAATCGTCGTCATCCCAATCATCACTTTCAGCATTGGCTTCACGGATCTGTTGATCGTGGTAATCATCCCACTTAAATTCAACTTTCTCTTCCGCTTTCTCAATCTCTGGAATTTCTGTTGGTAACGTCTCGATAAAGTCCATCAGATCATAACAAAGCGCTTTCGTTCCATCACGATTAATTGCCGAGATAGTGTAGTAGTCATCTTCCCATGCTAATGCATCAAGAATCTGTTCGATCATCTCTTTCGCTTGATCTTCTGGTAGTAAATCGATCTTATTAAAGATCAACCAACGCGGCTTATCAGCTAACTTTTCACTATATTGTGCAAGCTCATCAATGATAGTTAACGCATTCTGAATTGGATCTGATTCATCAGAAGGCATTAAATCAATCATATGAAGTAGAATACGACAACGCTCTAAGTGTTTTAAGAAGCGAATACCTAAACCTGCACCTTCAGCGGCACCTTCAATTAGACCTGGAATATCAGCAACAACAAATGAACGTTCAGCACCCACACTCACAACACCTAGACTAGGGATTAATGTAGTAAATGGATAATCTGCGACTTTAGGTTTAGCTGCTGATACTGCACGGATAAAGGTTGATTTACCTGCATTTGGTAGACCAAGCATACCCACATCAGCAAGTAGTAGTAACTCTAAACGAACACTACGAACTTCACCTTCAGAACCCATGGTCTTTTGACGAGGAGCTCGGTTTACCGATGATTTAAAACGGGTATTACCTAATCCGTGGAAACCACCTTTTGCCGCCATGATCTTCATACCATGCTCAGTAAGATCGGCAACAATTTCACCCGTATCTTCATCAACAGCACGAGTACCGACAGGCACTTTTAGTACTAAATCATCACCACGTTTACCGGTACAGTTACCACTACGACCATTTTCACCACGCTCAGCCGCATAGAAGCGAGTAAAGCGATAATCAATTAAGGTGTTAAGGTTTTCGTCAGCAAGTAGGTAAACATCACCACCATCACCACCATCACCGCCATCAGGGCCACCTCGAGGTACATATTTTTCGCGACGGAAACTACTTACACCGTTACCACCGTCACCTGCATCAATCTTAATTACCGCTTCATCAACGAATTTCATTGTTCTCTCCGCTTACGCGTATATCGTTACTACTTTATGTCGATTGTTATCATCAATATTGAACATAGTATAGCTTATCTTATGCTATCACTCGCTTAATACTTCAACCTATTTCAGGTGATGATAATTGACAATCCTATATCCACGACTGCAAGTAGATATAGGATTATCTTACTTTCCAGCATATAAAAAGCCCCGCCAATTTGGCAGGGCTTCGGTATCGTTATCGAATTGCTAATTACTCAGCTTCGATGCTCACGAATTTGCGGTTTTTAGGACCTTTAACTTCAAATTTAACCTTGCCTTCAGCAAGAGCAAATAGAGTATGATCTTTACCACAACCTACGTTAGTTCCAGCATGGAATTTAGTTCCGCGCTGACGAACGATGATGTTACCTGCAAGAACAGATTCGCCACCAAAACGCTTAACGCCTAGACGTTTGCTTTCTGAATCGCGACCGTTACGAGTAGAACCACCAGCTTTTTTATGTGCCATTTCTTCGTCTCCTTCTAATTAAGCGCTGATGCCAGTAATTTTGACTTCAGTGAACCACTGACGGTGGCCCATTTGCTTACGAGAATGTTTACGACGACGAAACTTAACTACCTTGATCTTGTCTCCACGACCATGGTTCACTACTTCAGCAGTGATTTTTCCGCCTTCAACGAAAGGTGCACCAACATTGACGTTTTCGCCGTTGGTTACTAGCAGAACATTGTCAAACTCAACAGATGCGCCTGTTTCAACGTCCAGCTTTTCCAAGCGAACAGTTTGACCTTCGCTTACTCGGTGTTGTTTACCACCACTTTGGAAAACCGCGTACATTACTTAACTCCGCTTTTTCCGCATAGCCTGTTAGCTAATAAATGTATAAATATTGCTAAGGGGTATGCGATAATCTTATCTACAATAGGGCGCGAATTCTACGTTACTTTACCCAAGATGACAAGGATTAAAGTAAATAAAATTGGCGAAAAGCTGTTCAAATATGATGAATGGCAATAATAGTCACCATCAAATATGATTAACCCTCTGTCCCTCCTTTACTTTTCGTGTAAAATATTAACATAATATTTTCTTTTATTAATGCCAAAGATGGTATCACTAGTCGGGTAAACAATGAATTTCAAAGCAATTCAAGCGCTAACAGCCGAAGATATGTCTCATGTTGATAATAAAATCATGGCTCAACTCAATTCTGATGTTGTTCTGATTAATCAACTCGGCTTCTACATCGTCAATAGTGGTGGTAAACGAATCCGTCCTGTATTAACTATACTTGCAGCCAAAGCTCTCGACTATCAAGGCGAAGCTCATACTACAGCCGCAGCTTTTGTTGAGTTTATCCATACGGCAACGCTACTTCATGATGATGTCGTTGATGAATCGGATATGCGCCGAGGTAAAGCAACCGCCAACGCAACCTTTGGTAATGCAGCCAGTGTATTAGTCGGTGACTATATTTATACGCGTTCGTTCCAAATGATGACCAGCTTAGGATCATTAAGGATCCTTGAGTTAATGAGTGATGCGGTTAACGTCATTGCAGAGGGGGAAGTTCAACAATTAATGAATTGTAATGATCCAGAAACCACTGAAGATAACTATATGCAAGTGATCTATTCAAAGACAGCGCGTTTATTTGAAGCTGCCACTCAGATCTCAGCGATCATTTCGGATCAACCTCAAGAGATTGAGATCGCACTGCAAGATTATGGTCGTTATCTTGGTACCGCATTCCAGCTCATTGATGATCTATTAGATTACAGCGCCAGTGAAGAAGAGATGGGCAAAAATGCTGGCGATGACCTTGCAGAAGGAAAGCCAACTCTTCCTCTATTACATGCAATGCATAACGGCACCGCCGAGCAGAGTGCGGTAATTAAAACAGCAATTGAACAGGGTGATGGTCGTGATAAGCTGACTGAAATCTTAGAGACCATGGAACAAACCGGTTCTCTTGCTTACACACAACAACGCGCAGAAGAAGAAGCTGACAAAGCGATAGCAGCATTATCAATCATCCCTGAAAGTGAATATAAACAAGCTCTCATCGCTTTAGCTGAGATTGCAGTCCACCGCCGTAGCTAATTTGCTATTGTCGTCACTAGCATTAGGGTGATACACAACAAGTTAAAAATAAAAGTATCGATATTGCTTTGAGATATCGAAAACAAAAAAGCGAGATAGGTTTATGACCTGATCTCGCTTTTGTATTTTCAGATAATCATTAAATTATCATGCTGTTAAAACAATCAATTAAGCTGTTGCAACAAACTCTTCACCGATACGGATATCTGATGATAATGTCTCTTGCATCTCTTCCAATGCTTTTTGCTCATAAGCACTTAATTCACCGTAACCAAGAACTTCTTCAACGCCCTCTTTACCTAAACGAACTGGTTGTGCAAAGAAACGTGTATGCTCACCGTTACCTTCAACATAAGCACACTCAACCACATTCTCTTCGCCTTGTAGACCACGAACTAAAGATAGACCAAAGCGGCATGCTGCCTGACCCATTGATAATGTCGCAGAACCACCACCCGCTTTAGCTTGTACAACTTCGGTACCTGCATTCTGAATGCGCGGAGTTAATGCAGCGACTTCTTCTTCAGTAAACTCAACACCTTCAACCTGAGAAAGTAGAGGAAGAATCGTTACGCCAGAGTGACCACCGATAACAGGTACACTAATCTGACCTGGATCTTTGTTTTTTAGCTCAGCAACAAATGTTTCTGAACGAATAATATCGAGTGTAGTTACACCAAACAGTTTGCGCTTATCATATACGCCCGCTTTTTTCAGTACTTCAGCAGCAATCGCCACTGTCGTGTTCACAGGGTTTGTAATAATCCCCACACAAGCTTTTGGACAGCTAACTGCAACCTGCTCCATTAATGACTTAACAATACCAGCATTGATATTGAAAAGATCGGCACGATCCATTCCTGGCTTACGTGCAACACCCGCAGAGATCAATACCACATCCGCATTATCTAATGCAGGTGCAAGATCATCACCACAAAATCCACTAACAGCGACCGGCGTCGGGATATGGCTTAGATCTGCAGCGACACCTGGTGTTACTGGTGCAATATCATAGAGGGACAGATCAGAACCCGCAGGAAGGCGGTTCTTAAGTAATAATGCTAACGCTTGACCGATACCACCAGCGGCACCTACTACAGCAACTTTCATTTTCATTCTCCTTAATGTACAAAATGTTATCCGCATTGTTCTACTTAGTTACGTTATAGTAACTACAAAATAAAAACAATACGTGAACATAAGCTTTGCGATATTGAGCAAACTAACAACTAAAATCTCACACCCAATTTACAAAATAGTTATATTGTTGCTTATATTTATATATCTATTCATAAAATAATAATAGTGAAAATTAATAATTCTTTAATTTCAAATAGATAATAACTTACCAAGTTTTATTCTCTGCTTAAATAATAAATTTTAGTAACTAGAGTTGCAGCAACCTGTTTAGCTATGCGAGAATACCTCCACCTTATTTTCCACACTAAACCTATTATGCGAAATTCAGATAAACAAGATCGACTAACGAAAGCATTCAAATCTATTTTAAAAGATGAAAAGTTTAGCTCCCAGAGTGAGATTGTGGATGCATTAAAACTTCAAGGGTTTGATCACATAAATCAATCCAAAGTATCCCGTATGCTAACCAAATTTGGTGCAGTTAGAACACGAAATGCCAAAATGGAGATGGTTTATTGCCTTCCGGTTGAGCTTGGAGTCCCAACGGTTAATAGCCCATTAAAAGATCTGATCATGGAAGTGGATTTTAATGATTCACTGATTGTGATCCATACAGGTCCAGGTGCGGCGCAATTAATTGCTCGTCTTCTGGATTCATTAGGAAAAACAGAAGGTATTTTAGGTGTAGTGGCAGGTGATGACACTATTTTTGTCACACCAACTCAAGGAACGACGACAGAAAAACTGTTTAACTCAATCTGCGATCTATTTGACTATATTCGTTAACAGAATCGTCGCTTTTATGTTTTAAAAGTAATAATAATTCAAAATCCCCCCAAACAAAAAAACATAACCCAATGATTAATAAGGAGTTATGTTTTTTGTTTTTGCACTCTATTCCCAAAAACATCAAAATAATGTAAATTGATCATTAAATTACACACCTCTATTAGTTTAAACTTTGTTGATAACTTGATGCATTATGCCTTCAATATTCAATCAACAAGCTAAAAATCTTATGTTTTACTGAACTATAATCTGTTGCCTCAAATAAGGGATAATGACGGATAAAGCTAAATTCGCTTTCAATTCAGTATCAAGATTATCGACAAAAAACGAATAGGGACAGATAAAATGACGTTAAGTTTTCGTTAGTTTAATAAATAAAAGACGACTATAACGTCAAGTCAAAATATATATCCAAACTCATTGAAGCGACTAGTCGACGAATCATTATCGTCAATATATTCGTGGCCTCAATTTAGAGGGTATACTCATTAAAGGACATTAATATGAGTAAGACACAGTCAACAGCGGATGTGCAAGAAATGGTTGCACAATCCGATACTGGCGCAAGGAATCCCAAAGGATTAAGTGGAAAAATCATCTGGTTTGTTCCGCTTTGCTGGGCGCTATTTCAACTTTGGTACGCCTCTCCTCTGCCTTTTATTTTCAACTTTGGCGTACTTAACGACACAGAAGCTCGTTCAGTACACTTAGCTTTTGCTATCTTTTTAGCATTTACCGCCTACCCTGCTATAAAAAGCTCACCTCGTGATCGAATTCCAGTTCAAGATTGGATACTGGCACTTTTGGGCAGCTTTGCTGCGGGTTATCTTTTTCTCTTCTATGACCAATTAGCCGATCGTTCTGGCGCACCAACAACAATGGATGTGACGGTTTCGGTTATCGGCATGCTTTTACTACTAGAAGCAACTCGTCGAGCATTAGGTCCACCATTGATGGCGATTGCCGCAATTTTCTTATTCTACACTTTCGCTGGCCCGCATATGCCAGATGTTATTGCTCATAAAGGTGCAAGCTTGAATAAAGCCATGTCCCACTTATGGCTAACAACTGAAGGGGTGTTTGGGGTTGCGTTAGGAGTTTCAACTTCTTTTGTTTTCCTCTTTGTCCTTTTTGGTGCCATGTTAGATCGAGCTGGCGCAGGCTCTTACTTCATTAAAGTAGCATTTTCATTACTCGGTCATATGCGTGGAGGCCCAGCAAAAGCTGCGGTTGTTGCATCAGGTTTGTCAGGGTTAGTCTCTGGCTCTTCGATTGCAAACGTTGTGACTACCGGAACATTCACAATACCGTTAATGAAACGTGTTGGCTTCCCTGACTATAAAGCAGGTGCAGTAGAAGTGGCGGCGTCAACTAATGGTCAGTTAACGCCACCGATTATGGGAGCTGCGGCTTTCTTAATGGTTGAGTACGTTGGAATTTCTTACGTTGAAGTTATTCAGCATGCGATTCTGCCCGCTTTAATCTCTTACATCGCATTACTTTACATTGTGCATTTAGAAGCATGTAAAGCTGGCATGGAAGGATTACCGCGCCGTACAACAACGCGTTTAACTCATACTCTGATGTCATTTACTGCCACCATTCTAAGCTTGATAATTCTCAGTGGTGCGGTCTATTACGGTATCGGCTGGACCAAAGATGTCTTTGGTGATGCCGCGACTTATATCGTGGGAATTTTTGTTTTAATTGCCTATATTGGACTAGTTCGTTTCTCTGCTGGTTATCAAGAGTATGCTCAGCAAGATTTAAATGATGAGATCACTGAAGTTCCAGATGCAGGGCCAACGATTAAATCAGGCCTGCATTTCTTGCTGCCTATTGTGGTTCTAATTTGGTGTTTGACGGTTGAGCGATTCTCAGCAGGACTCTCTGCCTTTTGGGCGACGTTATTTATGATCTTTATCTTGATCACTCAACGCCCTCTATTTGCGATTTTCAATAAACAGCAACAGATGCAAGATGCCATCAAAGCCGGATTTGTTGACCTTATTGAGAGTTTAGTCAGCGGCTCTCGTAATATGATTGGTATCGGTGTAGCGACAGCAGCAGCAGGTGTGGTTGTTGGTGTAGTAACATTAACAGGTATCGGTTTTGTGATGACCAACTTTGTTGAGTTTGTCTCAGATGGTAACGTTATATTGATGCTGATCTTCACTGCGATCATCAGCTTAATCCTTGGTATGGGGTTACCGACGACAGCAAACTACATTGTTGTTTCAACCTTAATGGCGCCAGTAATTGTTACTTTAGGTGCACAGAATGGCTTGATCATTCCATTAATTGCCGTTCATCTATTTGTGTTCTATTTTGGCATTTTGGCTGATGATACTCCGCCAGTGGGCTTAGCTGCCTTTGCCGCTGCTGCTATTGCTAAATCAGACCCGATTCGTACTGGTTTACAAGGTTTTACCTACGATATCCGTACTGCCATTCTACCCTTTATGTTTATCTTCAATACTCAATTATTGTTGATCGGAATTGATAGCTTGTGGCACCTATTCTTAACCGTCAGTTCGGCAACTATTGCGATGCTGGTTTTCTCTTCGGCAACTCAAGGATGGTGGATGACGAAGAATAAGTGGTGGGAAACCATTCTACTATTGTTGATCACTTTTACCCTATTCCGCCCAGGCTTCTGGTGGGATAAAGTTTATGCGCCAAATATCATCCATAATGGTACTGAGATAATTGAAGTGGCGGGTGATGTCCCTGCAAACCAGCCTTTAATATTACGTGTTGCGGGTGAAAATATTGATGGAAAGATCATCACAAAGACAGTTCAACTACCCTTTGATGAAAACCTAACTGATGGTCAAGAGCGTATCGATTCAACCGGTCTTATGTTAAGTCAGCAAGATGATAAGATGATCGTCGATATGGTTCAATTCAGTAGTCCAGCTGAGATGGTAGGGATTTCTTTTGATTGGCAGATTATTGATATTGCGACACCAACCGATAGACCGATGAAAGAGTGGGTATTTGTACCAACTTTACTTCTATTATTTGGCATTGGTTGGAATCAAAGAAGACGATGTGTGAAATAATAGCGTCATCATAACGTTTAATGGGGATACCGAATATCCCCATTAAACCAACTTTTTTCGACCAAAGAATTCATCATTAACGATGGGTAAGAATGAGAAAACTATGTATAAGAACATCCTAGTTCCAGTCGATTTAAATGAAGAGAGTTTTGCCGATAAGGCGCTAGAACAAGCACAAGCATTAGCAGCCACAATGGGGGCTGAGATCCACCTGCTCAACGTACTGCCTGGGATCCATATGTCAATGGTCGCAAGCTATTTTCCACAAGAAGCCGCGCAACAGATGAAAGCAGATGTAAAAATTCAATTAGAAAAATTTGCGGCTAAGTACATCACGGAAAACGTTAATTACCATCTTCATATTGAAGAAGGAAAACCCTACACCACCATTCTAAAACAGAGTGCAAAAATTAACGCTGATCTTATTATTATCCCAAGCCATAAACGTTCACGATTAGATAAAGTAATGCTCGGTTCTGTGGCGGCAAAAGTGGTTGAGAACTCACCGATTAACGTGATGGTAATAAAACCACAAGGCTAATCAGTTTTGTTAATCCTGAATCGTTAGATTTTTTGTATCAGGGCTAAATTGAGATTATTCAATCAGCCCTGATTTATTAACCTCACTCTTTTACTCGCGACCCAGTGCCTTAAGTAATTTGAGATGAATACCACCAAAGCCACCATTACTCATCACTAAGATATGATCCTCAGGTTGCGCTTGTTCCTTAATCGCCATCACCAATTTATCAATATCATTATAGACTTCAGTGGGTTGTTGACACTCTGCTTTTATTTGTTCCAGCGACCATGAAAGATGATCATCTTGATAGAAGAAAACCTGATCCGCTAACTCAAGTGCAGGGGCAATCTTGTCATTAAAGACACCCGACTTCATGGTATTTGATCTCGGCTCAAGTACCGCAAAGATACGTTGTTCTCCGACCTTAGCTCTCAATCCTTCAAGAGTCAGTTGAATCGCCGTTGGGTGATGAGCAAAATCATCATAAACTGAAATATTATTGACGCAGCCCCTTAACTCTAAGCGTCGTTTAGCATTAATAAATGTTTCAAGTGATTGACAAGCAAGATCAGGTGTCACGCCAACATGACGAGCAGCAGCCACCGCCATTCTTGCATTCGCCATGTTATGCTCACCAATCAATGACCATTTGACCTTTCCTACCACTTGTTGATCGAATAAAATCTCAAATTCAGAACCATCCGCCGTCACTTTTTGACTCTGCCACTGCCCTGTTTCTCCGGAGCTTTCTAATTCACTCCAGCACCCCATCTCAATCGTCTCTGCAACATTCTGGTTATCCAATGGCGCTAAGATCCGCCCCTCACTTGGAATAGTGCGAATGAGATGGTGGAATTGACGTTGGATATCAGAAATATCATTAAAAATATCGCCATGATCAAATTCAAGATTATTAATAATTAAAGTTCTTGGGTGGTAATGGACAAACTTAGATCGCTTATCAAAAAAGGCGCTGTCATACTCATCCGCTTCCACCACAAAAAATGGCGTATTACCTAAACGGGCTGAGACATCAAAATTACCTGGCACACCACCAATCAAATAGCCTGGCTGATAACCACAATCCTCTAGAATCCATGCTAACATGCTGGCGGTAGAGGTTTTACCATGAGTTCCTGCAACGGCGAGTACCCAACGATCTTTAAGAAGAAAATCAAATAACCATTTCGGTCCTGAGTCATAACGCAAACCTTGATTGAGAACATATTCAACACAAGGATTACCACGACTTAATGCATTACCTATAACTACTAAATCAGGTGCAGGTTCTAATTGAGAAGGATCATAACCTTGAATAATTTCCACACCTTTTGATTCAAGAAGCGTGCTCATTGGAGGATAAACATTGGTATCACTCCCGGTCACTTTATGTCCCAGCTCTTTGGCTAAAATAGCAGCACCACCCATAAATGTGCCGCAAATACCTAAAATATGAATATGCATAATCACTACTTTTTAATTATGTTATAAATGACATTGAAAAACATCACAAAACAGTTACATTAGATCGAAATTTGACCTTTCTTTATCTACTGAATCATGTATTGTTCTAAGACAGTAGTTCCCTATTTATTAACTGTAATTGATCTTCAAATAAATACCTATAAGAAGTGAAAATTACCTTAATCTTTCCCTGATTTATTCCATTTTGGCTGATAGCAGAGTTAAGTAACTCGCAACAAAAATATCAAGGTCGAGTAATGAACAGGGATATTTCACTTTATGATAGTTTAACATTATTAAGGAAATCGGATGTCTGAAATAAGAACACTAGGTGAATTTATTATAGAGAAGCAAAATGATTTTCCACATGCCAGTGGTGATCTCTCTTCTCTTCTTGGTTCAATTAAATTGGCTTCTCAAATCGTCAATCGTGAGATCAACAAAGCGGGTTTGGTTGATATTACAGGAGCCGCTGGTAATGAAAACATTCAAGGCGAAGAGCAACAAAAGCTGGATCTTTACGCCAATGAAAAATTTAAAGCAGCCCTAGAAGCACGAGACCAAGTTTGTGGTGTTGCCAGTGAAGAAGAAGATGAAGCGGTTGCTTTCAACAAGGAATTAAACCGTAATGCGAAGTATGTCGTATTAATGGATCCCCTTGATGGCTCTTCAAATATTGATGTCAATGTCTCTGTTGGTACCATTTTCTCTATTTATCGTCGCGTTTCTCCTGTTGGTACACCACCAACTCAAGAAGATTTCCTTCAACCAGGGAATCAACAAGTTGCCGCTGGTTATGTGATTTATGGTTCATCAACCATGTTGGTTTATACCACGGGTAATGGAGTACACGGTTTTACTTATGATCCGTCGCTTGGTGTTTTCTGTCTCTCTCATGAAAACATGACAATCCCTCAAGATGGCACGATTTATTCTATTAATGAAGGGAATTACATTCGCTTCCCGACCGGAGTTAAAAAATATCTAAAATATTGTCAAGAGGTTGTACCGTCGGATAATCGTCCTTATACCTCGCGATACATTGGTTCTTTGGTTGCCGATTTCCATCGTAATCTATTAAAAGGTGGTATCTACCTTTATCCAAGTACGCATTCTCACCCACAAGGTAAATTACGCCTGTTGTATGAATGCAATCCAATGGCTTTCATCATGGAACAAGCAGGTGGTATCGCTTCTGATGGCGATAAACGTATTATGGATCTCAAACCAACCGAACTACATCAGCGTGTTCCGTTCTTTGTCGGTTCTCGCAATATGGTGCTCACAATTGAAGAGTTCCTTGCTGCAGAAGAGAGTAACCCAGGATCAGAATAAATTAATTATCCCGTATCACCTCCAAAATAAAGATACTGAAGGTTATAGATAAGAAATATATACCGAAAGTAAGAAAGGCATAATAACCCCAGTATAAACTCTGGGGTTATTATTAATATGATAGACATATCGTGATAACTAAACTTTCGAATTCAATGATTGATGATCAATTTGGGTAAATAGAGATTCGCCTTGCAATAACTCATCCATTACACTGCCGACCAATAAGTTAAAGTCAAAATTATCTGCTTGATAATGGGCTTGGGACTCAAAAACACGACGATTAAATAATGACTGAGATAGTTCACTTTCTTTAAGCTTTAGCTCACTAATTCGACAATATGGCCAACGATGAATAAAATCACTACTTGTTAGTTGGTCATTGAAGCACCCCACAATCAAAATTAATACACCTTGCTGTTGATAAAGCTCAATCAAACAGAGTAATTTCTGTAACTCCAAATCCGCGGTTAATAATGGATCGTCTAACTCAATAGAGACTTGAGAAATCGTATGGTAGCAAGCTTGTCTGTCTATTATTTGATTTTGAATTGCCTCTTGAAACGCTACAGAATCAAATACTGCAATAGAAGGTGCCTTTAATATAAATAACCGTCCATATGCTTCACTCCATTTCACTTCGGGCAATAAACGATCATTAGGCCAAATAAAATAGAGTTTATAATGTAATAATTGCTCTTTTTTCACAGTTCCTCTCCTTATTTTGAGATCTAAGGTTCCTTTTTTAAAAATAAATATCAACATTAGAACGATTGAGAGATAAAATGCGCAGTTATAAATGGGACTTAGAACTCAAAATTAAAAGAGAATTATTTTCAAGATTCTTTTTTTTGTTACCTTATGCAAGTTTTTGCACAATAATTAATGGAGTTGATTTATGAAGCAAGCAATGAAGCCACTTTCAATTGCTGTCTTAGGTGGTTTATTAACGATGGCTGGTCCTGCATTTGCAGAGACGATTAAGCTACGCGTTATCGAAACTACAGATATTCACACAAATATCATGGATTATGATTACTACAAGAATAAGCCAACTCAAAAAATCGGTCTTGTTCGCACAGCAACAGCCGTAAAAGAAGCGGAAGCTGAAGTTGTAAACAGCGTATTAGTTGATAATGGCGACCTACTTCAAGGTAGTCCAATGGGTGATTACATGGCTGATCGTGGCCTAACCCCGACGGATGTTCACCCCGCTTATAAAGCAATGAACTTATTGGACTACCAAGCAGCGAACTTTGGTAACCACGAGTTCAACTACGGTTTAGACTTCCTAAAAGAAGCGATTAACGACGCAAAATTCCCATACATCAATGCCAACGTGTATGATGCAAAAACTGGCGAAAACTTCTTCACACCTTACGTTATCAAAGATTACAAATTTAAAGATACTGACGGTAAAGAGCACAATATTAAAGTCGGTTATATCGGTTTTGTGCCACCTCAAATCTTAACGTGGGATAAGAAAAATCTTGAAGGCATCGTTGTCGCAAAAGATATCAAGCAAACCGCTGAAAAGTTTGTTCCACAAATGAAAGCTGAAGGCGCAGACGTTATTGTTGCGATCCCTCACTCAGGTCTATCAACAGAACCTTATAAACTATTAGCTGAAAACTCGGTTTACTTCCTATCTGAAGTGAAAGATATTGATGCGATTACATTTGGCCACTCTCACGGTACTTTCCCTGGAAAAGGCTTTGATGGTATTCAAGGTGTTGATAACGAGATGGGCACCGTAAATGGTGTTGCTTCTGTTATGCCGGGTCGCTGGGGTAACCATGTTGGTGTTATCGATCTAGAACTTAAAATGATTGATGGTAAGTGGGATGTTGTTAAAGGTGAATCTGAAGCACGTCCAATCTATGATGCTAAAAATAAAGCACCATTAGTTGAAGCTGACAAAGAGATGATTGCTGTTATTGCAGAAGAGCACCAAGGAACACTTGATTTCGTTAACCAACCAATTGGTAAGTCTAACGACATCATGTACAGCTACTTAGCGTTAGTTCAAGATGATCCAACGGTTCAGATTGTTAACCTTGCACAAAAAGATTATGTAGAACGCTTTATTCAAGGTGATCCAGACTTAGATGGTACACCTGTACTTTCAGCTGCAGCACCATTTAAAGCCGGTGGTCGTAAGAATGATCCAGGTAACTTTACTGAAGTTGAATCAGGTCAACTAACGTTCCGTAACGCAGCGGACCTTTATCTTTACCCGAACACATTAGTGGCGCTAAAAGTAACTGGTAACGAAGTTCGTGAATGGTTAGAGTGTGCTGCTGGTCAGTTCAATCAAATTGATCCAAATAGCACAGAACAACAGCAATTAATCAATTGGGATGACTTCCGTACCTATAACTTTGATGTCATTGATGGTGTTGATTATCAAATTGATGTCACTCAACCGGCTCGTTATGACGGTAACTGTAAACTGGTTAATGCAGATTCTCACCGAATTAAAGGATTAACTTTCCAAGGTAAAGCGATTGATCCTAAGCAAACGTTCCTAGTCGCGGCAAACAACTACCGTGCATACAGTGGTAAATTTGCAGGTACAGGTCCAGAGTTCATCGCTTTTGCATCTCCAGATGAGAACCGCTCAATTGTTGCTAGCTATATCTCTCGCGTAAGTAAAGAGAAAGGCGAAGTCACACCAAGTGCTGATAATAACTGGCGTTTTGCTCCAATTGAAGGTGAAAACCTAAATGTTGTTTTTGAAACGTCACCATCAGAGAAAGCGGCTAAGTTTGTTAAAGAACGAGGTCAGTACCCAATGACTGAAGTCGGTCATGATGATGTTGGTTTTGCAGTTTATAAAGTTGATCTAACTAAGTAACTCTAAACAACGCAACATTAAAATCTTAGGTATGAAAATTAACGTGCCTAACTAAAAATAAAAACCTCATTTTGATTTCTTTTCAATCTGAGGTTTTTTATTATGTGGCAATTAATTTTTTAAAATGAAAAAAGAAGGTAGATCATGATCTCTTGGCAAACAGCGACATTTAACCAGCTCGATATCAATGCGCTTTATGAAATAATGAAACTACGCTCAGAAGTTTTTGTCGTTGAGCAAAATTGTGTTTATCTCGATATGGATGACAAAGATAGAGTCGAAGGTGTTTACCATTTAATGGGTTATGTCGATGACAAGCTTGTGGCTTATATGCGTCTACTTCCCAAAGGCGTGAGCTTTGCTGATTCAGTGAGTTTAGGTCGTGTGCTTGTCTGCCCTACTGCTCGTAAAGATGGTTATGGCCACCAGCTATTAATTAAAGGATTAGCATTAGCTGAAGAGTTATGGCCACAACAAAGTATCGAGATCGGTGCTCAACAATACCTAATGGATTTTTATCAGAGTCACGGTTTTGTGATTACCTCTGATATGTATTTAGAGGATGGTATTCCTCACCTTGATATGATCATCTCTAAAGGCTAATAATTTAAAATCATCATTAATATTATTCTGTATCTTAGCGATTATTTCCCCTGAGAAAATGAACCATTAGAGAGTCGAAAATACATCACCGGCTCTTTTTTTATGCGTTCAATCTGTAAAACATCGACCTCACCACTAGGCAGTCGTTTAAAACGTAATGTTGCCCCAGGACTAATTCTAGATAGAGGTTTAGATTTCCCTTCAATAGCCGTAATCGCATAAAGGTCTGGAAGAGGGAGGTTATGCTTACGAAATACCGCGCTCAACGTATCTCCCGCTTGAATCTGGTAACTCTGCCAATCGGTATTAACAACTTTATCAATAACCTGTCTTTGTTCACGATTTGAATATGACGATGAATTCTGTCCAGTTGCCAATGTGGCAGACTGTTCACTTAAGCCAATGACAGAGATCGGTAGCTCTTTTTCAACTGTTGATGAGCTTGTTCCCAAATTATCTTTATCATCCAATGACGATTGTGGCCAAATAATCACAATAAACAGCACAATAACAAGGCCTAAAATTCCTCGGCGATGACGCTTTGGTAACTGATGATAATAATGATCCAACAAGGCTCGACACGCTTGTAAGCGATGAGATACGTTTAACAATAAATCAGATCTTTTCTTCTTATCATTTATTAGGCGAGATAACCTCTGCTTTAAATTTAGCACTGATATACTCCATTCCATTTCAAATCACGATTCCACATCAATCTTTTGACTCTTGGTACTTTTTATATAAAAAAGGCAAAGAAAACTCTTCAAAATGATAGCTAAATCATTATAACCTAATCTATCGTTTTTGCCGTTTATCAAGTCGCCATCCTCTATACCTAAAGTCCATGCGTTACTCAACGACAGCCAATAAATACACCTATCTCAGCTATAATGCTAACCGTTCAACTTCAAATAATAAGGTATATTCTATATTAATATCTTAAAAATAAGCACGATAGAGTTCAAAGTTGACACACTCTTAACTTGATTTACCCTATGATTAGCGAACGTTTATCCCTTTATTACTTGATGTGCTAGGTTGTTGGCTGCATTTGCTCGCATCAATCATCATTAAGTCATCAGACTTGAGTAACAAGACTTAAATAATATTTAGAGTGTCATTCTTTAATCACAATCATCATAGAGTCTAATTAAAGAATAAAGTTCGTTCGAACCAATCAGATTGTGCAGACATACTGATAAACTTCCACTTTCCACCGATTAGTCACTCCCATTATTTTGAGTATAAAATGAGGTGTAGATCAAAAATAGTTGACTGTTTCTTTTCGATAACATTTACCCATAACTCTCGAACTGTTATTCTCACCCCCTTGATTAAATTTAATTAAAGAGAAGACAATGTCTGACATTAAACTAGATACAGTAGAACTAAAAGCAAGCTATGGTATTGGCTTACAAATGGGTCAACAGCTACAGAGCAGTGGCCTAGAAGGATTAAACGTTGCAGCTATCGCTAAAGGTATTGCAACTTCAATGGCTGGCGAAATGCCTGAAATCGAAGTAGATGATATCAACAACGCATTACGTGATATCCACACTCGTGCAGAAGAACAACGTAAAGAAGTTGCTAAAGTAGCAGCTGCTGACGGCGAAGCTTTCTTAGCTGATAATGCACAGCGCCCAGAAGTTACTGTAACTGAGTCAGGTCTTCAGTATGAAGTTCTTGTTGAAGGTACAGGTGAAATCCCGACTAGCGACAAGCAAGTACGTGTTCACTATCACGGTATGTTAACTGACGGTTCTGTATTCGACAGCTCTGTACAGCGCGGTCAACCTGCTGAGTTCCCTGTCACTGGTGTTATCCAGGGTTGGGTTGAAGCTCTACAAATGATGCCTGTTGGATCTAAGTGGAAACTATACATCCCTCAAGATCTTGCTTATGGTGAGCGTGGCGCAGGTGCTGCTATCCCTCCATTCGCAGCACTTGTATTTGAAGTTGAATTATTAGATATCCTATAATTCTTCCTCATTAAAAAAAGCCCATGTGTTCTATTTAATCATAGAAATCACATGGGCTTTTTTATTATCCATACTTTAAATAATGGGCATGAATAGGAGGCGAAACAACATTATCCACAACCTAGCCGTTTCAAGTATCAAGTATCAAGTATCAAGGGAATATCATCCGCAATGACCTTTTAGTTACGACAATATTTATCAACTTAATCAATAATTCTGGCTTGCTTAAAACCAACCTGGTTTGCTAAATCAGTGGCAGTATCTATTGAGTCACAATATTGCTCTGATCCTGAGCTATCAGTAAGAGGTACAAGATTTCCTTGATTTAAGCGAAACTCAACAATCCACCCTTCATGCTGCACAGCAGGTTCTATAACCGCCTCTGTCAGTAGATTGTCCCCATATAATCCTTTTAGCTCTGATAATGTCATACCAACTCCACACGGTAATACGAATAACGATGCTCTAAATATAACGTTGCCTGTTGGCTATACCTAAAACCATTCACATTGTTAGTCATTGGTAAATGAGCTAAGCCCTATAAGTATCGATTCATAGAGCCAAATGAGTGCAGTCTTTACTGCAATAAACCAAGCCTAGCAACTTCAAGTAAGAAAGGTATATGCATCAACCTGATGGTGAGAATAGATTGTTGCTGTTATTAATTTTAGTACATCAATCACTATCGTGCAGAATTGTTCAATAAAAGCTCAATTTAGAAATCAAAATCTAAACCAATCAGGAAACCATCTTGACGATATTTTCCTGTAAAGTTATCAAAATCATCATAATCATTGTCGATAATACGATAGCCTGCTCGAATATTAAGATCAAAGGCGGCTAAGCCTAATCCCCACTTAATACCAGCTTGAGCATCTAACGTTGAGGTGTTATCAAAGCTACCAAAATTAGCTTCAGTATAAAAAGAGATAGGGGTAGCAGGGATTGAAAAATCAACATTCGCATAGACACTTGGTGCGAATCCACTGAAGTTTTTATGGTAGATTTGACTATCAATATAAGTGGCGGCGACACCAAGATCGACACTTAAGGCATCAAGATCCAAGATTTCATAATAGGCAATAAGATCGCTATTGGTTAATTCTGCATCATTAACATCAAATTTGTTATAACGAACTTTAAAATTTGGTACAAGAGGAATAAAGTGCTCAATGGCAACAAATCCTCCATAACTTGGATCATCACCCGTATCATCAGAGCTACCATGCTGTTTAATTTCACTATCTACAGCCCACGCTGACACACCGGCTTTAACACCAAGAACCGTTGCAGCATTGGCAGTTGTCGCCACTCCCATCGTTGCCAACAAGGCAATAACCAGTTTATTCTTCATTATTTAATTCCGTTTATTCAAATAGATAGGTTCAAACAATCAATATAGCAAAAATTTATTTTGTTTATCATCTATTTGTATTAAAACTTACCTATCGATCTCGATAAGAAGAATAGTAATCTGACTTTTTGCCTTTTTTATCGTTATAAAACCAAACCGCCACGCAGATTAATAAGATCCACGGCAGTAACTTAAAGATCAAGCCAACCATACCGGCTATCGCCATAATAATAAAACCCACAATCATAGCAACGATGATCCCAACAACACTCACGCCAGTCATCACTAAAATCATTGCAAAGCCGATTAAAAACAGTAGTTCAAACATATCTACCTCTATCCTTTTTAAATTTATATTAATGATAGAGCACAAACTAAGCCAACCTTTTCAAAAAACTTTCAAGATACTGATTTATAAACATAAAAAAAGCCAAGCGTAATTCACCCAGCTTTTTCATGTATAGTTTCGCTACTTATTGGTTAATTTGACCAATCATTTACAAGATATATGAATGAATCAACACTAAATAAAAAGAGCAAGTATCAATCGATGTCATCAGGAATAAAACTCATCGCTTGTTGCAGTACTTCAATCCCTGAACCCGGTTTATGGGCATTCTCACTAATGTAGCGACGCCAACCTCTCGCGCCCGGCATATTATGAAAAATACCTAACATATGACGAGAGATATGATTTAAATAACTTCCGTTAGCAATCTGTTGTTCTATATAAGGGAACATCGCTTCAACGGCTTCTTTACGGCCGATCATTGGCTTATCTAAACCAAAAATTTTCTGATCAACTAGCGCTAAAATATAAGGGTTTTGATACGCTTCTCGACCTACCATTACGCCATCAAGATGCTTCAAATGCTCTAAAGTCTCTTCTAAGGTTTTTACGCCACCATTAACACCGATAGTCAAATGTGGGAAATCCTGCTTAATTTGATAGGCACGAGGATAGTCTAGCGGTGGAATTTCACGGTTCTGTTTTGGGCTTAGTCCACTCAGCCACGCTTTGCGCGCATGGATAGTAAAATCTTTACATCCACCTTTTTCTGATACCGTAGAGATAAAGTCAGTCAAAAATTGATAAGAATCTTGATCATCAATGCCGATACGTGTTTTCACGGTAACCGGAATATCAACCACCTCTTTCATTGCAGCGATACATTGTGCGACTAGTTCGGCTTCTCCCATTAAACAAGCACCAAATTTACCATTTTGTACACGATCGGAAGGACAACCTACATTAAGGTTCACTTCATCATAGCCTCGTTCTTGCGCTAACTTTGCACAATGCGCTAAATCAACCGGATTAGAACCGCCAAGTTGTAATGAAAGCGGGTGCTCCTGTTCGTTATATTGCAAGTAATCACCTTTGCCATGAATAATCGCGCCTGTTGTCACCATTTCGGTATAGAGCAACATTTCACGACTTAATAGACGATGAAAAACACGACAATGACGATCGGTCCAATCGAGCATTGGTGCAATTGAGAAACGGGAAGAATGATACATGGCTTAACTCTCGGTGAACTCTAGAAGTAATTATTGACTCAATGTCGTGAACAATAGTATCGAACAAGGCGCGATATGGCGACAAGATGCGCGATTATACCGTGGGAGTTAACACTCTTCAAATAAGATCTTACAATAGAAAGAAAACAGATCGCATATCAATGATAAGCTAAGGTAAACTAGCTTATCTTTTATTATGGCGTACTAAATATGGCTTCGATAGAAAAAAACATAACGACAGCACAGGCTTTATGCCAGCAACGAGGGGTGCGTTTAACGGCTCAGCGTGAACAAGTATTGTCGCTATTACTACAAGAAAAGAGTGCCATCAGTGCTTATGATCTATTAGATAAACTCAAAGAAATTGAGCCTAATGCCAAGCCACCAACGGTATATCGCGCTCTAGACTTCCTTTTAAGTCAAGGCTTTGTTCATAAAGTTGAATCTACCAATAGCTATATTTGCTGCTGTAGCATTGGTCATGACCAACACTGCTCACAATTATTAATCTGTGATAGTTGTGGTTACGTGCAAGAGTGTCATTATGATCAACTGGCTCAGATGCTCAATCATCAAGCGCAACAAACGGGTTTTAAAATCTACCATCATGTAATTGAAACCCATGGCCTTTGCCAAAGCTGTCAATCTATCTCAAGCTAACTAGAATCACCTCTCAAGTTTATTAAGCTCAAATAAAAAAGGTCACTCGAAAGTGACCTTTTTATGATTAAGTATCAATGCGACTAACTCATCGCTTTAAAGCTGTTGATTAAGCCGTTTGTTGAACTATCGTGACCCGTCACTTCTTTATCACTGTTTAATTCAGGTAAAATTTGGTTTGCAAGCTGTTTACCTAGCTCTACACCCCATTGATCAAAAGTACAGATATTTAAAATAACACCCTGTACAAAGATCTTGTGCTCATACATTGCAATTAAACTGCCTAAAGAGCGTGGTGTCACTTTCTTCAATAAAATTGAGTTAGTTGGACGGTTACCTTCAAATACTTTAAATGGTACCAGATCAGCCACTTCTTCAGCCGTTTTTCCAGCGGCAATATATTCAGCTTCAACTTGCTCTTTAGACTTACCGAACGCTAATGCTTCAGTTTGAGCAAAGAAGTTAGACATCAGTTTTGGATGGTGATCGCCTAACGGATTGTGGCTTTGTGCCGTTGCAATAAAGTCACAAGGCACCATTTTTGTACCTTGGTGAATAAGCTGATAGAACGCATGTTGACCATTTGTTCCTGGCTCACCCCAAATGATAGGACCCGTTTGGTAATCAACTGCTTTACCATCACGACCTACATACTTACCGTTTGATTCCATATTACCTTGCTGGAAGTAAGCAGCAAAACGATGTAGATACTGATCGTATGGAAGAATTGCTTCGGTTTCTGCACCATGGAAGTTGTTATACCAAATACCAACAAGCGCTAAGATAAGTGGAATACTCTGTTCTTTTGGCGTATTAACAAAGTGCTGATCCATATCATGAGCACCCGCAAGTAACTCAACAAAGTTATCAAAACCGATAGCTAATACAATCGATAGACCGATAGCTGACCATAGTGAATAACGACCACCGACCCAGTCCCAGAACTCAAACATGTTATCAGTATCGATACCAAACTCTGAAACCGCTTTACCGTTTGTAGATAGTGCAGCAAAGTGTTTGGCAACGTGAGCTTCATCGCCTGCTTGCGCTAAGAACCAATCACGACCGGAAAGCGCATTAGTCATTGTCTCTTGAGTGGTAAACGTTTTAGAGGCAATTAAGAATAACGTTGTTTCTGGGTTTAACTCTTTTAGCGTCTCAGCAACATGTGTTCCATCTACATTTGATACAAAGTGCATGTTTAGGCGTGTTTTATATGGCAATAGTGCTTCACTCACCATATATGGGCCAAGATCTGAGCCGCCAATACCGATATTCACGATATCTGTGATCTCTTTTCCGGTATAACCTTTCCACTCACCACTGATAATACGTTCAGAGAATGACTTCATCTTATCTAAAACGGCATTCACTTTAGGCATTACATCTTCACCATCAACGATGATAGGTGTATTACTACGATTACGTAATGCGACATGAAGAACAGCACGGCCTTCTGTCTGATTAATCTTCTCACCACTAAACATTGCTTGTGTTGCTGCTGCGACGTCAGTCTGTTCAGCAAGAGCAAATAACTTATCTAACGTCTCTTTTGTTACTAAGTTTTTTGAGTAATCAACTAAAAAATCTTCATTAAACTTTGTTGAGAAGTTAGCAAAGCGATGACTATCTGCAGCAAAAAGATCGGCAATCTTCATGTCGTTATTGGCAGAGAAGTGCGTTTCTAACTCTTTCCAAGCAGCTGTTGTGGTTGGGTTAATACTACGTAACATAATGTACTTCCTAATAGATAGAATGAAATTAATGAATCGGTTTTAACAAAAAATGATTATTTATTATTACTGATAATAATACTACTGGCATTGCGTCATGTCATAAAAAGAAGTCGATTTAATTCGCACTTCGTAATAAATAATAGGGTTCAGCATCCACACCATTAAAATGGTTGGTTAACCATCACTTTAAAAGAGCTTCCTTCTTCACCCCAAGAGACACCAGCACGAACGACAACGCCTTCAACTTGTAGACGAACACCACCGCCCGCACTCCAATGCATATCTTGATTGAGTTTAGCAAAATCATACTGATCAGCAACACCACCAGCATCAATAAATAGTACCCACTCCCACCAAGGAATATCGTACCAATTGAATACAGGCCAATCTTCTAATGGTTGCCATTCAGGAATCACGCGATACTCGGCACTGTAACTTAAGACAGAGCGATCATGGAAACGACCACCAGAGAAGCTTCGTAATCGATAAAGACCGCCGAGTTTTAACCCTGCGAAGTCAGGTGGTCGGCCACCATCTTTATTCCAAGTTGGTGTATCGCCAGTATAAACATTAAATGCTAATGTCTGTTGGTCAAACAGGTTACCTAATTCCCCTAAAGACCAATAAGCACTTTGATTATAGACCCAAGTCCACCAATCTTGGTTATCGTTCATGCCATGCTTGGTGATCAACTGTGTTCGATACCCTTGGGTTGGATTACGAATATCATCACGACTATCGATATCTAACATTAATTCAACACCCAATGATTCAGTGTCTTGATCTTGAGGCTGCTGTTCACCCAGATCACGGTACTCATAAAATGGTTTGATAAGAAATGAAGTAACACCACTATCAAGAGGATTCAGCCCATTGAATTGACGTTGAGGTTTCATCGCTTGTAAGAAGTTATGATCCTCTACGTTACCTATTGGCAAGATATAACGAGCAGAAAGCTTAGCAAAGCCTTCACGTCCATCGGCAAAGGTTGCATCCTCTTTATCAGAGCTGTTACTACCCGCACTACCGATGTAATAGTCATACTCATTAAATTGACTCGCCATCAACTCAGCACTAAATAACCAAGGGACATCCCGCGATATAAGGTAGTTACTTCCATTAAGGTAACTTAACCAACTCTTATTGGTAGAGACTAACCCGACGCCTAACAGAGAGGCTTGAGGTTGACCAGCACCTTTAACAACGCCGGCGACACCTGTCGTAAACCCCATGGTGTCTGAAGTATAGAAAAAAGGAACTGCCGCCACTTTTGAATCTTTCTCACCGGCGGTTGAAACGGTTGAATCTGTCACATCTAAGTCTTTCGCTACCGAATCGGAAGAATTAGATAAAGCAGGCATTGAAATAGCGAGGAGCAAAAAAAGTGCGCCTAATCTTTTAAATGAAGAGGGAATGAGCAATGAAAGCCCCTTAATTATTATTCTA
Source organism: Vibrio sp. SS-MA-C1-2 (assembly GCF_021513135.1). Taxonomy (NCBI): domain Bacteria; kingdom Pseudomonadati; phylum Pseudomonadota; class Gammaproteobacteria; order Vibrionales; family Vibrionaceae; genus Vibrio; species Vibrio sp. SS-MA-C1-2. Next base: position 845,826 of record NZ_CP090981.1, on the reverse strand, counting down.
ATATTTATCACCAAATCACTTGGCTTTATTGTAATTCAACAAATGAATAGAGCACACCTCAAATCAATGCTTGATAAGTACAGGGGCTCTTAAACTTCATCAATAAAATAGTAACGTCAAAACAGAGGAAGAAAAAACTGAAAATAGTGATTAATTTTTATTATTTATATATTTCATTTTAACGCGAGGAGTGAGTTTAGTGACCAACTCATAAGCGATAGTACCGATGTGCTCCGCTACCTCTTCAGCTGGTAATTCAGGTCCCCATAAAGTCACTTGATCACCCACTTTTTCACTCGCATTTGGGCCTAAGTCAACCGTCAACATATCCATCGAAACTCGACCCGCTAAAGGGACTTTGCGACCATTGATCCAAACTGGCGTGCCTGAAGGTGCCATTCTTGGGTAGCCATCACCATAACCAATCGCAATCACACCAATCTTAGTATCATGCTGGCTTTGCCAAACACCACCGTAGCCAACTTTATCGCCTTTTTTAAGATTTCTTACTGCAATGATACTAGAAGTTAAGCGCATAACTGGCTTAAATCCAAGGTCTGAAGCATTATTATCTTTAAATGGTGAAACACCATACATAATAATCCCAGGGCGAACCCAATCAAACTGACACTCCGGCCAAGCTAATAATCCCGCAGAAGCAGCGAGTGAACGCTCACCTTGATAACCATGAGTTAAGCTTTTAAAGGTTTGGCATTGCTGCACTGTTACCGAACTATCCAACTCATCAGCACAGCCTAAATGGCTCATATAGCGTAATGGTTCAACCACATTTCGACAGGCGTCTAATCGCTGTACAAATTCAGGCAGTTGCTCGGGTAATATACCTAAACGATGCATTCCCGTATCAACCTTTAGCCAGACAACAACTGGGGCAGATAACTGTGCTTGTTCTAACGCTTCAAGCTGTTCATAACAGTGAATAACAGTCTGGATATTATTGGCGACAAGAATCGCAAGGTCTTTAGGCTCATAAAAACCTTCTAATAAAAGAATTGGCTTCACTACACCACCCGCCCTTAAAGAAAGCGCTTCTTCGATTCGTGCGACACCAAATCCATCAGCCTCTTCAACCGCTTCTGCTATTTGTACTAATCCATGTCCATAGGCATTGGCTTTTACAACAGCAAGAACTTGACTCATAGGAGCCTTCTCTTTAATGCGTTGTAAGTTGTATTTTAACGCATCACGATCAATGTGCGCTGTTGCTGATTTCATACTTTATCCTTGGCTATCGATTTCGCCATTACACTTGTTGTTATTTTTATTACTTCACCAAATTGGCGATTACTCTTCGTCGTAAGCAGGTCCTGCATAATTATCAAAACGAGAGAACTGACCTTGGAAAGTTAAACGAACCGAGCCAATAGGACCATTACGCTGCTTACCTATAATAATTTCAGCCATCCCTTTCATTGGACCTTCTGGGTTATAAACTTCATCACGATAGATAAACATGATTAAGTCGGCATCCTGCTCAATCGCACCAGATTCACGTAAATCTGAGTTAATTGGACGTTTATCTGCACGCTGCTCCAAGCTTCGGTTAAGCTGAGAAAGTGCAACAACCGGTACTTGTAACTCTTTCGCTAAGGCTTTTAATGAGCGTGAAATTTCAGAGATCTCTAGAGTTCGGTTATCTTGCATTCCCGGTACTCTCATCAGCTGAAGATAGTCGACCATGATCATACTTAATCCACCATGCTCTCGGGCAATACGACGAGCACGAGAACGAACATCAGTGGGAGTTAGACCTGAGCTATCATCGATATACATATTCTTCTTATTCATCAACAAGCCCATTGATGAAGAGATACGCGCCCAATCCTCATCATCAAGCTGCCCTGTACGAATCTTCGTCTGATCAACACGAGAGAGTGACGCTAATATACGCATCATTAACTGATCAGCTGGCATCTCGAGAGAGAAGATAAGAACAGGCTTTTCTTGGTCCATCGCCGCATTCTCACACAAGTTCATCGCAAAAGTGGTTTTACCCATCGATGGACGAGCCGCAACAATAATCAGATCTGAGGGCTGCAAACCTGCTGTTTTTTTATTCAGGTCATTAAAGCCAGTTGAAACGCCAGTCACTCCATCTTGTGGTGTCTGATAAAGGATCTCGATTCGTTCTAACGTCTTCTCCAACACACTCTCAACGCTAATTGGACCTTCATTCTCACTAGTCCTCTGTTCTGCTATCGCAAAAATCTTACTTTCAGCCATATCGAGCAGATCTTCACTTGCTCGTCCTTTCGGTTCATAACCTGCATCAGCAATTTCATTAGCCACAGAGATCATGCTACGTATTAATGCTCTCTCCCTAACTATCTCTGCATAAGCAGTAATATTGGCAGCACTTGGGGTGTTTTTAGCAAGATCGGCAAGGTAAGCAAAACCACCGATATCGGTTAATTGCTCATGTTGCTCCAAGTATTCAGACAGTGTAATCAGATCGAGAGGCTGACTATTATTCAACAGCGCCGTAATCGACTCAAAAATAAGGCGATGTGGTCGACTATAAAAGTCACTGGCAACAACCTTTTCCGCAACGCTATCCCAGCGCTCATTATCAAGTAATAAGCCGCCGAGTACTGATTGCTCAGCCTCTAAGGAATGTGGTGGCATTTTCAACGCTTCAACTTGAGCGTCCTTTATCTTATTTGTTCGATTGTCGGCCATATGATTCTATGAATGATAGTCAGTGAGAGGAGTAATCAATAAGTATACCTCTAAGGCTTGGTCAGAACAAAGTCTGGTGAGCAATAATAAATAATTAACTATTAAATGACACATTTAACCCTTTTTTTAGTAAAGTAGATCTTTTTCAACTTATAAAACAGGGGGCATAGTGAAGTTAACAATTAAAACACCAATATTACTTGCGATAATTGCCGCTCAAAGTTATACAACGCAAAGTCAAGCGACTGAAAGTCAACCCACACTAACAGAAGATGCACCCACTGAGATTGAATCACCTTGGGGTTTAGAAGTCGAGCTAGGGTATCAATCTCAAAGTGGCAATAATGATAGTCGTTCTATTAACTCTCGCTTAGCGGTGGATTATCATCACGGATTATTCAATAACAGCGGTGAGTTTAAATATTACCAATCTAAAAGTGACGGTATAAAAGACAATCAACGTAATCAATTTAAGGGACAAACCAGTTATTACTTAACTGAAAGGTCAAGACGCTACCTTTTCGCTAACATTGACTACTTAAATGACCGCTTTGGTTCTTATTATAAAAATATGACTATTTCTAGCGGTGTCGGTTTCCAAGTGCTTGATAATGATAAGATGGGATTACAACTTGAATTTGGTCCAGGTTTTCGCCATCAAGAACCAAACTTAGATGAGATTGATGATGATGACTTAATCTATCCAGATACGGTTAATGAAGGGATAGCTAAAGGGACGGCTAAGTTTTCATGGAATATTGTTAAAAATATCAATTTAGATACTGACTTGATTGCCGTTTATGGCGAGAGTAATACCAGCTTTGAAAATGGTGTAGATATCACAACCGCTGTCACCGAATCATTTGCGATTAAGCTTTCAAATACGCTTCGTTACCAAACTTGGGTACCAGATGGGCTTGATAATAAAGACAATACAACAACGATTAATCTATTGTATCAGTTTTAACTTCCCCCACTCCCTCCACCATAGTGCCTATATCATTCGGCGCATAATACCTATATCAAAAATGATTAGAGGTGCGAGTAAACAGCAAGCGAATGAGTGACGTCAAAACAACCTAACAGCTTCAAGCATCAAGAGTCTATATCATCCAGATACAAAAAAGCCCCAACCGAAGTTAGGGCTTTTATCGACAATAAAGAATTATTGTCTAACGGTCAACTTACTCAGCAGCTGCAATGTTAAGATTAACAGTTGCAAATACTTCAGAGTGTAGTTGTACGCTGATTTCGAATTCACCAGTGTTACGTAGAACGCCTTCAGGAAGACGAACTTCGCTCTTCGCAACTTCAACGCCAGCTGCAGTAATTGCATCAGCGATGTCACGAGTACCGATAGAACCGAATAGTTTACCTTCGTCGCCAGATTTAGTTGTAATTACAACTGCTTCTAATGCGTTAACTTTTTCAGCGCGAGCTTGAGCTGCAGAAAGAACTTTAGCTACTTTAGCTTCTAGTTCAGCGCGACGCTCAGCAAACATTTCAACGTTAGCTTTAGTTGCCATAACTGCTTTACCCTGTGGGATTAAGAAGTTACGAGCATAACCAGCTTTAACAGAAACTTGGTCACCTAAGTTACCTAGGTTACCGATCTTATCAAGCAAAATTACTTGCATTACCTTGTCCTCTTTAACTTGTTGTTAAACTATTGCCGATTACTGATGGTTGTCAGTGTATGGCAGTAGTGCTAGGTAACGAGCACGCTTGATAGCGCGAGCTAGCTGACGTTGGTACTTAGCGCGAGTACCAGTGATACGGCTAGGTACAATTTTACCTGCTTCAGTGACGTAGTTCTTAAGAGTTACTACATCTTTGTAATCGATTTCGGTCACGCCATCTGCAGTGAAACGGCAGAATTTACGACGACGGAAGAAACGTGCCATGGGCTTATCTCCTGATCTAAATATTTTCGATGTTGTCGGCATGTAGGACAATTTTATTCAGGCCATTTCGACCTGTTTGATAAGCGACAAATCCGCCTACCTTGACACTACTGCCTTCGACTAAGTTTTGTGTAAGAGCTTGTGACCTTTGCCCACTAAAAACTACCTGCATACGACAATAAACTTGTCTCGGTAGATCAGCTTCCCACTGTTGCGATTGATGCTCTAAAACCAGATGGCAATGAGGCACTCCCGCGGGGCTAAGGCTTCGAACTGGTGGTTTGACGATAACGCCAGATATCACCAATCGATTGGTCATCAATAATTACTCTGCTGCTGCTTCAGACTGTGCTGGAGCTTCTGCACGCTCTTCACGACGAGCTGGACGCTCATCTTTAGCCTTCATCATCGGAGATGGCTCAGTGATAGCGGCCTTGGTGCGCATAACCATGTTGCGTAGAACAGCATCGTTGAAACGGAAGTTAGTTTCCAGTTCATCAATAGCAGCCTGCTCAGCTTCAACGTTCAGAAGAACGTAGTGTGCTTTGTGCAACTTGTTAATTGGGTAAGCCAGTTGACGGCGACCCCAATCTTCTAGACGGTGGATAGTACCGCCAGCTTCTGTGATAGCACCAGTGTAACGCTCGATCATGCCAGCAACTTGCTCGCTTTGATCAGGGTGCACCATAAATACGATTTCGTAATGACGCATTTGTTGCTCCTTACGGATTAGTCAGCTTCCACGATGGGTCTCAGTCAGCCCAAAGGAAGCAAGGAACGAGTTAGATGACTGAGAATTCGGACGCGGAATAGTACAAAACTCCGGCATATTAGGCAAGATAAATTCGTTCTAATTGGCAAATTAATTGCTAAATACCAAAAAATAATCAGTTAAGCATAAAAAAACGCCACTATTCACTATTGATGATAATTTAATCAACCAGTGATATACCCTTTATACTTGAAGTCGCTAGGTTGTTGGCGTCACTCATTCGCCCCAATCATATAGTACACCTATACTCATGGGGACTCATTCACTTGCCGCCTACTAGCAACTCCAATTATTTTAGGTATAGTGGCGCTATTTAAGGGATAAATCATTCCCCTGTTATCATTAAGCTTTTACTTGACGCTGACGCACTGCTTCAAAAAGACAAATACCCGTTGCGACAGAGACATTCAAACTGGAAACCGATCCAGCCATTGGAATCGAGATCAATTCGTCACAAGTCTCTTTAGTTAGTCGACGCATGCCATCACCTTCTGCACCCATGACAATCGCTAATGGGCCTTGCAGTTTACTTTGGTAGAGGTCGTGAGTCGCTTCCCCTGCCGTTCCAACAAACCAGACCCCTTGCTCTTGAAGGTGGCGCATAGTACGAGCTAAGTTAGTCACTCGGATCAATGGCATCACTTCTGCTGCGCCACACGCAACTTTACTCGCAGTGGCTGTCACTTGGGCTGAGCGATCTTTGGGTACAATCACGGCGGTGACACCCGCTGCATCCGCATTTCGTAGACAAGCCCCTAAGTTATGAGGGTCTGTGACACCATCTAATACCAGTAATAGAGGTGCTTGTTGTCCTTCAAGTAATTCATCAAGGTCAGTTTCATTTAACTGCTTAGCGGCTTTTACACGCGCAATCACACCTTGATGGGAAGCGCCTTTAGATTTGTCATCTAGCGCTTTACGTCCCATCTGCTGAATAGATATCCCAATCTGCTGCAGCTCATTAAGAAGTGGCAGCAGACGATCATCTTGACGTCCCTTTAGAACAAATACTTCAATAATACGTGCAGGATCATTCTCTAATACCGCTTTAATGGCATGAATACCATAAATCATATTGTTACTCATCAGTATCAATTACCTTATTGCTTACTGGTTATTTTTGGCTATTACGGCTTCGTTTTTCTGAAGGTTTGCTTTTTCGCTTTCCCTTATTAGGGTCAACCTTCTTTTTACGCTTCGTGGTTGGCTTTTTACTCTTTTCACCACGAGCAGCATTGCTGACCTCTTCCTTCATCTGTTGACGAACGTCTTTACGCTCTTGCTTAGATTTAGGATCTTTTTTTGATTCAGCTAACCCTTTTTTTGCTCGCTGCTTGGCGGTTTTACCTTCACCACGCGCTTTGCGATTCGTGCCTACAATTTCAAAATCAATCTTGCGATCTTGTAGGTTAACCCCTAACACTTTAACTTGAACGGTATCACCTAGACGATAAACCTTACCGCTTGCTTCACCGATCAGACGCTGACCCACAGGATCAAACTGGTAATAATCATTATCTAGTGACGAGATATGCACTAAACCATCAATATGCAGATCATTTAAACGAACAAAGAAGCCGAAACCAGTCACGTTAGCAATCACACCTTCTAACTCATCACCAATATGGTCTTGCATATATTCGCATTTTAGCCAATCAGAGACATCTCGCGTTGCATCATCTGCACGGCGTTCAGTCATTGAGCAGGATTCACCTAATTTATCCATCTCATCAACTGAGTAATGGTAACCACCTGTGGCTGTCCAAATATCCTTATTCGCATCATTATTTTTAGCGATCAAATACTTAATCGCACGGTGTAATAACAGGTCAGGATAACGGCGAATTGGTGATGTAAAGTGAGCATATTGTTTCAATGCTAAGCCAAAGTGACCTTCATTATCGGCTTGGTAGACCGCTTGCTTCATCGAACGAAGCAACATCGTTTGAATCAACTCTTTATCACTACGCTCCTGAATTGCACCCGCAAGTTCCGCGTAATCTTTTGGTGATGGATCTAAACCACCACCAAGGTGCAAACCTAGCTCACCAAGAAAATCTCTAAATCCAACTAACTTCTGCTCGCCTGGTGTTTCATGGACACGGAATAGAGAAGGCTCTTTATGCTTTTCAACAAAACGCGCTGACGCCACATTGGCTAAAATCATACACTCTTCGATGATCTTATGAGCATCATTACGAACAACAGGAACGATACGATCAATCTTACGTTCCGCATTAAAAATAAATTGAGTTTCAATGGTTTCAAACTCAATTGCACCGCGTTCAGCACGCGCTTTCTTCAACACTTTATACATGCTGTTTAACTGATGTAAATGAGGAACAACGTTATTATAACGCTCACTAAGTTCTTCATCACCATCAAGAATTTTGGCTACTTTAGTATAAGTTAAGCGAGCATGAGAGTTCATCACCGCTTCATAATGCTTATAACCTGATAGACGGCCTGAATCAGAGATGGTCATTTCACAAACCATACAGAGGCGATCAACTTGTGGATTCAATGAACAGAGCCCATTTGAAAGCACTTCAGGTAACATTGGAATGACCTGTGCTGGGAAGTAAACAGAGTTTCCTCGTTTTACTGCTTCATGATCCAGAGCGGTTCCTTTTCGAACATAGTAACTAACATCCGCAATCGCGACCCATAAACGCCAGCCACCTGACTTTTTACGCTCACAGTAGACCGCATCATCAAAGTCACGCGCATCTTCACCATCGATAGTGACAAGAGGCAAATCTCTAAGATCAACACGTCCTTCTTTGGCTTTCTCAGGCACTTCTTCACCAAATTGCTCAATCTGTTTTTCAACCTCAGAAGGCCAGACATGAGGAATATCATGAGTTCGTAATGCAATGTCAATCTCCATTCCCGGTGCCATATCTTCACCCAGAACTTCCACCACTTTACCTGATGCACTGTATTGACGATTAGCGCGATGTGTCACCTCAATCACCACGATATTGCCCATGCGAGCGCCTAAACGCTGGTCTTGGGGGATCATAATATCTTGTGGGATACGAGAATCATCAGGCACCACAAAACCAGTATTATTTTCGACAAAGAAGCGACCGATAATTTGAGGGTTACGCTGTTCTAAAATACGAACAACACGCCCCTCTTTGCGACCACGCTTGCTATTACCTTGAGCTTGAGCCAACACAAAATCACCATGCATGAGTCCACGCATTTGGTGTGCAGGTAGCATTAAGTCGTTATCTTTGCCGATACTACCTTCAGGGCGTAAGAAGCCGTAGCCATCTTTATGGCCTAATACATAGCCTTTGGTTAAATCTAATTTTTCTGGAAGGGCATAGCAGTGCTTACGAGTGTAAATAAGCTGACCATCTCGTTCCATCGCTTTTAAACGGCGACGTAACCCTTCGTATTGATCTTCGTTTTGCAGATCTAAATCAACAAATAGTTGATCTCGATTAACCGGTGTTGAGTACTGTTTGATAACTTCCAGTAGATGCTCTCGGCTTGGTACTGGATTTTCATACTTCTCGGCTTCGCGATCTTTGAACGGATCAACGGACATATCTTTTGACATAGGGAGATCCTTGCTAATACTTCTTCTCTTTAATAAGAAGTATAGATAAAAGGTGAGTGATGATTAGCTTACTTTCTCAATATTAGTCAAGAGAGTGACTATAAGTTAATCAATAATTTTTGTAATGGTTCGTTGTCTTTAACCATATCAGCGAGTGTCTGTTTATCTAGTTCCGCTAAAAATGCAGCTTCGGCTTTAGCGAACATCCCTCTTAATCGACAAGCAGGCGTAATGTGACAATACTCCGGAGAACAATCAACAATCTGTGTTGGCTCTAGTTCTCGAACTACATCACCAATAACGATTTGACGAGCAGGCTTCCCTAATTTAATACCACCATGCTTGCCACGAATAGCATGAATGTAGCCAAGCTGACTTAATTTATTTACGATCTTTACCATGTGATTTCTAGAGATACCGTAAACTTCAGTAACCTTAGTTATACTGGTTAGTTCACCCTCTGGCAATGATGCTAAATAAATTAAAGCTCGGAGACCATAATCTGTAAAGCTAGTTAATTGCATCGACAATGACTCCTTTTCCTATGAATAACATTTAATCTGACTTCTTCTATTTTATCTCTTTATGATGAGATAAGTAGGGAGAATGTACTTTTATTTACCTTTAATCCTGATATTTCTATCTGCTTAATGATTTAAAACAAAAATGTACAAATAAAAGATAACAATAAAGTTATAGCCAAAAAATAAAAGCCAGCTAATTAATAGCTGGCTTTCTTATCATTTAATACTCATTCGTCTTATTCAGAAAATGGGTGTACTTTGATAATTGTTTCGATACGATCAGGGCCTGTTGATACGATATCAATCGGAACACCCGTTAGCTCTTCGATACGTTTAATATAATCTAGCGCAGCTTGTGGAAGATCATCCAGTGACTTAGCGCCAAAGGTATTTTCACTCCAACCCGGTACAGTTTCATAGATTAACTCAATGTTTTCATAAGCATCAGCAGCCATTGGTGAAACATCTACGATAGTACCATCAGCCAGTTTATAACCCGTACAGATCTTAATTTCTTTTAAGCCATCCATTACGTCAAGCTTAGTTAGGCAGAAACCCGTAATTGAGTTAATTTGTACTGCACGACGCATAGCAACAGCATCGAACCAACCACAACGGCGTTTACGACCTGTCGTTGCACCAAACTCATTACCTTTAACACCTAAGTGGTTACCGATCTCATCATCAAGTTCAGTCGGGAAAGGACCTGAACCTACACGAGTACAGTAAGCTTTAGCAATACCTAAGATATAACCAAGGTGTTTAGGGCCAAAACCAGAACCCGCAGCAACACCGCCAGCAGTTGTGTTAGAAGAGGTTACATATGGATAAGTACCGTGGTCGATATCAAGAAGTGTACCTTGTGCACCTTCAAACATGATCTTATCGCCATTTTTACGAGCCGTATCAAGTTCAGAGGTAACGTCAATAATCATACTTGTTAGCAGATCGGCTTGAGCCATTACATCGTTAAGTACTTTCTCGTAGCTAACTGGTTCAACTTTATAGAAGTGCTCTAACTGGAAGTTATGTAATTCCATCACTTCTTTTAATTTTTGAGCAAATGCTTCTTTATCTAGAAGATCACCAACACGTAAACCACGACGTGCGACTTTATCTTCATAAGCTGGACCGATACCACGACCGGTCGTACCAATCGCTTTATTACCACGAGCAATTTCACGAGCTTGATCAAGTGCAATATGGTAAGGAAGAATTAGAGGACATGCTTCAGAGATGAAAAGACGCTCTTTAACCGGAATGCCGCGCTCTTCCAGTTGACCCATCTCTTTTAAAAGTGCATCAGGTGAAAGTACAACACCATTACCAATGATACCTTTTACATTGTCACGTAAGATACCTGAAGGAATAAGATGTAAAACTGTTTTCTCACCGTTAATAACTAAAGTATGGCCCGCATTATGACCACCTTGGTAGCGAACAACATATTTTGCATCTTCAGTTAAAAGGTCGACAATTTTCCCTTTGCCTTCGTCACCCCATTGAGTGCCAAGAACTACAACATTATTACTCATGATTAATCTCTGCTAGCAGTTAAAAATCGATTCTATCATCTTTTTTCTTGCTTTGGGATAGTAATAATGAGTAAAAAATAACAATTGTGTATATAAATCAATCAATCAGATTGCGTGGCATCACAATTTATATTGAATAAACTTTACACAACAAACACTATTCGATAAAGCCTTTAACCAATAAACTCAAAGTAACATCATATAAATTATGACAATTCCAGTGACAAATAGGCAACCACCAATACGACGCAGTAGATTATCTGGCTGACTGCTTAATTCTGTCATCATTGCACGCCACCCTTTAGGAAAAAATAAGGGGCCAATACTTTCGATGATTAATAAGAAGCCAATGACGGCCCATAGCATGCTGCTCTCTGACATAATTTATTCCTAATTGAAGTCGATTGATAACCGTCATTGTACAGATAAAAAAAAGAGAGCGCAATTTTGCGCTCTCTTTTTCATTTCTACAATGATATTAAGCAATCGTATTCACGATGACTTACTCTCTATTTAATTGCAGCACCTGTATTGCTCTTCATGTATTGGAAGAACTCAGTATTCGGGTCAATCACTAAGATATCATTCTTACTATTAAAGCTTTTTTCATAAGCTTGTAATGAACGTAAGAAGTCAAAGAACTCAGGGTCTTGGTTATAAGCATTTGCATAGATTGAAGCAACTTCTGCATCTGCATCACCACGAGTGACACGAGCCGTTAAATCTGCGTCAGCTAATGTTTTAGCCACTTCAAATTCAGCATCTGCACGGATAACTTCGGCTTTTTCACGACCTTGAGAACGGTGCTTACGAGCCACAGTTTCACGCTCTGCACGCATACGACGGTAAATTGATTCGCTGATCTCATCAGGAAGGTTGATCTTCTTGATTCGAACGTCAATCACTTCAATACCTAAGTCACCCGCACTCTCTTGTGCTTCAACTAAGACGTGCGCCATGACTTCATCACGCTTCTCAGAAACGATCTCTTTAATGGTTTTACCACCGACTTCAGCACGTAGACCATCACCGACTTTACGCTTTAGAAGCGCTTCAGCAGTTAAGATATTACCGCCACCTGTTGAGAGGTAAAATTGACCAAAATCTTTGATACGCCACTTAACATATGAATCGATAAGTACATCTTTTTTCTCAGATGTAACATAACGGTCAGATTGATCATCCATGGTTTGAATACGTGAATCTAAAACTTTCACGCTATCAAACATTGGCATTTTCAGGTGTAATCCTGGTTGATAAATACGAGCAATCTCATTGTTATCTTTTAGAATTCGACCGAAGCGAACAACGATACCGCGTTCGCCTTCAGGAATAACGAAAAGAGACATCAACAGAGTTGCAATAACAATAACAACAACTGGAATCGCTAACTTACGCATAATTAGTTTCTCCCTTGTCTTGTTGATGTATTACGAGAGGCAGAAGGCTCAGGCACAGGTTGAGTTGTGTGATCCTCTACTTGAATACCGTAACTTGAAAGTCCTTTATCATGTGACGACTTAGTTACCGGCACTTGATTCGAGTTATTTTGATTCATCATCTTATCTAGTGGTAAATAGAGTAAATTGCCGCTCGCTTTACTGTCGATCAACACTTTACTTGTATTTGAATAGACACGTTCCATGGTCTCTAGGTATAGACGTTTACGCGTCACTTCTTTCGCCACTTCATACTCAGGAAGTAGTTTCTCGAACTGAGCCACTTCACCCTTCGCAGAATTAACGGTACGTACAGAATAACCTTCAGCTTCAGTCTTCACACGTTCTGCGCGACCTTTCGCTTTTGGTAGGATGTCATTACGATATGCTTCGGCTTCACGGATGAAACGTTCTTCATCTTCTCGTGCCGAAATCGCATCATCAAATGCATCTTGTACTTGTTTAGGTGGACGAGATGTCTGGAAGTTCACATCTACAACCAAAATACCCATATCGTAACGATCGATAATACGGTTAATTTCAACTTGAGTACGTTCACGGATCTCTTGACGACCACGTGTTAACGCATCATCCATCGTCGCATCACCAATAACTGCTCTTAAAGCAGAATCAGTGGCTTGACGTAGACTGTCATCCGCATTAACAACACTGAATAGGTATTTTTGTGGTTCAACAACACGGTATTGAACATCCATTACGATGTTTACCACGTTCTCATCCTTGGTTAGCATTAAGCCAGAACCACGAAGTGAGCGAATTGCTTGAACGTTAACGGTTTTAACTTCATCAATAAAAGTTGGCTTCCAGTTAAGACCAGGATCAACCATACGATCATATTGACCAAAACGAAGTACTACACCTCGCTCAGCTTCACCTACGGTATAGAAGCCCGAAAAGCCCCAGACACCTAATGCTGCAACTAAAATAACTCCGGCACCGATCATGCCGCCGTTACCACTTTTACCAGAAGATGACTTACCGCCACCAAAGATACCATTTATCTTTTTAGTGACTTGACTAAATACTTCATCTAAATCTGGTGGTCCTTGTTCTCGGCCTTTCTTATTACCCCAAGGGTCTTTATCTTGGCCGTTATTACCAGGCTCATTCCACGCCATTTTATAACTCCATTAGTGTGATATGACGACAGCGTAATGCGCTATGCTGTCGATGGCTCATTGCTACCGACTATAAAGTGATTTAGCTGATCACCTTCTCGTTTTAAAAGTCTCATCCAGTCTGGTTGAGATAGTCGAACATCTAATAATAAACTACCATCGGGTTCGAAAGATTCTTGTTCGATAGCATTTAATTCAAAGAAACGATTACGAATTTTACCAATCACTTCAGGCGGTAAACGTAAGCGATAATTAACCATTTGGCTAGCTAAACGCTCAGTTAATGCCTTAAAGATTAGTTCAATTCCGATATCCTTCATAGCCGAAACCCAAACTGTATGAGGAATACCTTCTTCATCATATTCAATTCGAGGTTGCTGATGTTCCAAACAGTCAATCTTATTCATGATCAACAGGGTTGGAATTTCATGCGCATCAATTTCAATCAATACATCATCGACAGCTTGGATATTTTCACGGAAGCGATCATCACTTGCATCAATCACATGCAAAAGAATATCGGCTTCTTGTGTCTCTTGCAGGGTTGCTTTAAAAGCTGCCACTAAGTCATGGGGTAAATGACGAATAAAACCTACTGTATCAGCAAGTATCGCACTTCCCACATCTTTCACTTCAATCTTTCTTAACGTTGGGTCTAACGTTGCGAACAGCTGATCTGCGGCATAAACGCCAGCTTCAGTGATCCGATTAAAGAGTGTTGATTTACCTGCATTGGTATAACCGACTAACGAGATTGTCGGCATTTCTGCTTTATTTCGAGCTCGACGTCCTTGCTCTCGCTGCTTAGCAACTTTCGCTAAACGGCGTAAGATCGCTTTAACTCGATCTCGCAATAGACGACGGTCAGTCTCTAGCTGAGTTTCACCTGGCCCTCGTAGACCAATCCCCCTTTTTGACGCTCTAGGTGAGTCCACCCTCGAATCAAACGGGTTGATAGATGACGCAGCTGTGCAAGCTCGACCTGAAGTTTACCTTCATGAGTACGCGCTCGCTGAGCAAAGATATCAAGGATCAACCCTGTTCTATCCAACACTCGGCACTGACAAAGATGCTCTAAATTTCGCTCTTGTGCGGGTGAAAGCGCATGGTTAAAGATCACAATATCTGCATCAAGTGCTTTTACTGCTTCTGAAATCTCTTGGGCTTTACCTTCACCAACATAATATTTAGAGTGTGGGGCCTGACGGCTACCTGTTACCACATTAAGAGCATTAACTCCGGCAGATGAAACAAGCATCTGAAATTCATTCAGATCCTCCCACTCTCCTTCTTGAGTGAAGTTGATATGAACAAGAATAGCCTGTTCACCGGCTTCATAACGGTCAAACAAGTGACCAACTCCTTATTATTATTCTTCTATCTGATCAGCTGGTCGATCAAAGCCGCCACGCTGTTCAGATGGATTAGTATGATGATTCACAGGACGTGCTGGAACCACCGTTGAAATCGCATGCTTATAAACCATCTGGTTTACAGTATTTTTAAGTAGGATAACAAACTGATCAAAGGACTCAACTTGACCTTGCAGTTTAATACCATTCACTAAATAGATAGATACAGGAATGCGCTCTCTGCGTAACGCATTCAAGAACGGATCTTGTAAAGATTGTCCCTTAGCCATTTTTATTCCTTTTCTTTTAATTTATATTTATGTTTCGCAAACAAAAAATAAATCCCACAAGTTAGTTATTATTATACACAGAAATCAATGAGCTGCATGAATTGAGTTCACCATCTTCTCGATCGCTTGCTCTGGCTGTTCAGAATCTAACCAAGTTAATTCTTTCCAGCTACGCAGCCATGTAATCTGCCGTTTTGCTAACTGTCTTGTAGCACATACACCTTTAAATATAGCATCATCGAAACTGGTTTTACCTTCAAGATAATCCCACATTTGACGATAACCAACACAACGGATCGAAGGAAGATCGGGATGAAGATCACCACGAGCCATCAATGCTCTCACTTCATCTTCAAACCCCAACTCAATCATTTTATTAAATCGTTGTTCAATGCGTTTATGCAACAGGGGTCTTTCTATCGGTGCAATTGCGAATTGATGTACATTATAAGGTAGCTCAGATCCTTGAGTTTTTGTTAGCTCTGTTATAGTTTTACCCGATATTCTGAAAACTTCCAATGCTCTCGACAAGCGTTGAGGATCATTTGGATGAATTCGTTGAGCTGCTACCGGATCAACAGCCATTAACTCTTGATGGAGTGCCTGCCAACCTTTCTCTTTTGCCTGTTGTTCAATTTCAGCTCGAATAACAGGATCAGCTGCTGGTAATGGTGACAAACCTTCAAGTAATGCTTTAAAGTAAAGCATAGTTCCGCCAACAAGTAGCGGAATTTTTCCAGATAAAACAATCTTATTCATCTCATCCAGAGCATCTTGTCTAAAATCCGCCGCAGAATACGCTGCTGAGGGATCTAAAATATCTATCAGTCGATGTGGTGCAACAGCTAACTCTTCTTTAGTTGGTTTTGCTGTTCCAATGTCCATTCCCTTATAGATAAGGGCGGAGTCCACACTAATCAACTCTACAGGTAGCCGTTCTTTTAACTTTATCGCTAAATCAGTTTTGCCGGAAGCCGTTGGTCCCATTAAAAAAATTGCGTTTGGTAACTGTTTAGTCATTGTTGAATGCTTTTATCTCTACTGAGTAATCCAATGAACGTAACATTGGTTGAATTTGAAGTATAAGCTGAGTTTGCCACAACTGCTCTAATTCTGCGATCAATTGTATCGCCTCTGATAGTGTGAAACTCTTTTTATGCCACTCAATTAACTCAACCAACTTAGGTAACAGAGTTAATAACTCGCTACTTTCATTAAGATAATTTAATAATCTAGGGACTATATCAGGTAAATTCTGTTGACGTAATGGCTGAGAGACAGCTTTTACAATTAACTCTGACTTTCCCTTCGTTACAATGGTGAAACCTAATGCATCAAGTATCGCTTGAAAGTCGTTTGTCGCTTGATATTGCTCAGCATTAACAGTAAAAACGACAGGGATAAGGAGCGGTTGTTTTGCCAACCCATTAACTAAAGCTCCTTGCAGTTGTCCAAGAGCTTTTAACTTCTGAGCTTGAAAGAGATCCAATAGTTGTAATGAATTGTCTGCTTCCAAGAGTAAATAGTGTTGTTGAAGCACAGTTAAACCACGCCCTAAGTAATCATTTTTCTGTACTGTTGTCGATAATGTTTGTCGTTTAGGTGTGGGAAATATCTTACTCGCTGCACTGTCGACTTGTGGGGCAGAATACTTCTGTTTTGATTCTTGTGCTTGTCGCGTTCGCTGATATGAGCTATCCGCATGACTATCAACGGTTTTCAATAACGTTTGATACGCTTCAATTTCAGCTCGAGAAGGCGTTAACTCGTTCTTTCTTCCACCCTGTGAACCCATACTACGATTCGATACATTTTTTTGGGATTGGTATTGATTAGATTTCTCTTGTAAATCTTGTTCAGCAGAACTGAACGGGTTTTGTTGCTCTCTTACTGAGCCTATCGAGTGAAGATCGTCATTTTCGCCTGGCTCTCTTCCACTTTTATTTTCAGCACCTTGAACCAAGTTAGGGTAATGATGATCAGCAAAAGCCGTTTGACGCGACTCTACAACCAAAGCGGCACGATCTTGATGATCAAGCAGTTCTGATTGTTCGAGTGCTTGGTGAATACCTTGATAAATAAAGTCATGGACAAGACGAGAGTGGTGAAAACGGACTTCGTGTTTCGCTGGATGAACATTAACATCAACTTGATGGGGATCTATTTCAATAAATAATACATAAGCTGCGTATTGATCTGAAGATAACAGACGTTCATAACCTTGTCGGATCGCATGATTAATTAACTTATCTCGCATCATTCGACCATTGACATAACAATATTGCAAATCATTTTGCTGTCGAGAACCAGAAGGCATGGACGTCCAACCAAATAACTTCATGCCGTCATGTTCTAGCTCAATAGCTACCGCATTTTGAACAAAGGCGTTACCACAAACCGCAGCTAACCGTTTTTCTTTTTGCGCGGTTGTCGTCGCAGCTCGATATTGTCGAACGACTTTACCATTATGTTTTAGCGTTAACGAAACATCAACGCGACTAAGGGCGATACGACGGAGCAATTCATCAATATGACTAAATTCAGTTTTTTCGGTTTTTAGAAATTTTCTTCGTGCCGGTGTATTAAAGAACAGATCGTACACTTCAATGGTCGTACCGATTGGGTGAGCTGCAGGTTTAATCTCTACCGCCATATCTCGACCTTCTGCGATAGCCGCCCAAGCTTCAGGTTGAGTGGTAGTCCGCGAAGTTAGGGTTAAACGAGAAACAGAGCTAATACTGGCCAGTGCTTCCCCACGAAAGCCTAAACTCATGATCGCTTCCAGATCATCTAATGTATGGATCTTAGAGGTTGCGTGTCGGCTCAATGCCAAAGAGAGCTCCTCTTTTGCAATGCCTTTTCCATTATCTCGAATTCGAATTAAACGACTACCGCCTTTTTCTATATCAATGTCGATTCGAGTCGCACCTGCATCAATACTATTCTCTACTAGCTCTTTAACTACCGAGGCTGGGCGCTCAACCACCTCTCCCGCTGCAATCTGGTTTGCAAGACGTGCGGGTAAAATTTTAATCGCCATTACAACTCTCTTCTTTTTTAATCGCAGGAAATAGGACGCTATCAATCAGATATATTTATACTTTAGGGATTTTTAGTTTTTGCCCTACCAGTAATTTATCACTCTTTAACTGATTCGCGGCTCGCACTTGGCTAAGAGAGACCCCGTATCTCGATGCTATTTTTGATAAGTACTCCCCTTTTTTTACCGTATGGTAAGCATACTGAGGTTTTGTAGTGGTAATCTTTAGCTTTTGACCGACTAATAACTTATCGCTCTTTAATCTATTCTGTTTCTTAATACTCGAAACAGAAACACCATATTTACTGGCAATTTGACTTAGAAATTCGCCACTGCGAACTTTATGAGTCACAACATAACTGCTTGATACTTTTTTAGGTGGTGCTTTCTTTGTTGTTGGCTTAGCCACAGCGGATTGGCTAACAGCCGTTGTTAATTTAACCTTAGGTATCACCAATACCTGACCCACATTAACTTGGTTAGATTTAAGTTTATTGCTGGCTTTTAATTGACTAACAGAGACACCATAACGATTGGCAATTAAAGAGAGTGACTCTCCCGATTTGACCTTATGTTTTTGATTACTTTTTTGCGTAGCTAATAATGTTCCTGCCGGGGGATTACCATTGAAATAGGTCATAATACCTTTATAAATAGCATTGGCTAATTTATTTTGATAGGCATTATTGGTTAATAAACGCTCTTCCGTTGGGTTAGAAATAAAGCCAGTCTCTACTAACAAAGAAGGGATATCTGGAGATTTTAAAACGGCTAAACTGGCGTGCTCTGGCTTTTTCTTATGTAAGCGAGCCATTTTACCCAACTCACCTAAAATATCAGAGGCCGCTTGATAACCTTCTTTTTGAGAATAACTAAATTGCAGATCTAACACTGTATGACTTAAATATTGATCATTATTATTTTGTGATAATACCGAACCACCCCCTAATAACTCTGATTGCTGCTCATGTTTCTCAATCCAACGACCAATTTCATTGTTGGCTCGACGTGTAGAAAGCACCCAAACAGATGCACCTCGAGGTTGTGGTTTACGAAATCCATCAGCATGAATAGAAACCAATAGATCGGCTTTGTTTTTCCGTGCAATCGAAGATCGTTTATTTAGATTAACGTAATAATCGCTATGACGGGTTAATACCCCTTGCATGCCATAAGTTCTATCTAATTTAGCCTTCACTTTTTTGGCAACAGATAACGTAATATACTTTTCATATTTACGAGTCGGGCCAATTGCACCGGGATCTTCACCACCATGTCCCGCATCAAGGGCTACAACAATTTTTCGACTTCCTGTTGGCGTTTGTGCTTGAACATTTGGCTTTGAAACCGATGGTGTCACTTTAGCTTTTATTTGATTTGGAATATCAATAACCAAGCGATGACCATAAGTCCCATCAGGAGTAGGCTCTAATGTGAAAACGTTTGGAACAATCACATTTTTCAACTCAAAAACTAAACGTACTGAGCTTTTATCGGGTGCCGAGCTCTGACGAACTTTAGTCACGATGTTACTATCTGTAATCTTCATCGGTAACTTGGCTTTCAATCGCGTATTTTGAATATCAACGACTAAGCGATTAGGGTTTACTAATGAAAAATAACTGTACTTAGCCTTTGCATCCAAATCAATCACAATACGAGTTTCATCTGGCGCTGGCCAAACTCGAATATTTTTAAGATCATTAGCTAACACCACTCGACTATTGAATAAAACTAAGCAGAGTAGTGTAAATAAGCAAATGAAGTTTAAAGTATTGTTGAAAAAATTCCGTTTATACATCTATTTAATATGTTCCAGTAAATCTTCGCCATTTGCTGTTTTAGCACTTAATGTTGCGACTCTTCCGTGATCTCGATAACGCATATCAATCTCTAAATCAGGTGCAGGTAGCAGGTCGCCACCTTGTTCAGGCCATTCAACTAAACAAATTGCATCCGATGAGAAATAATCACGAATGCCCATAAATTCTAACTCTTCAGGATCTGCAAGGCGATAAAGATCAAAATGATACACTTGCCAAGGTGGTAAGTTATAAGGCTCAACTAAAGTATAAGTTGGACTTTTGACATTTCCTTGATGCCCTAACCCTCGAATAAAGCCACGACTAAAAGTCGTCTTACCAGCACCCAGATCACCATGAAGAAAAATGGTTGTTTGTTGCTGGCAAGAACGTGCTAAATTTGCACCAAGATCGACGGTTGCCTGCTCATCATCTAAAATCATCTCTATTTTTTTCATTATGTTATCTTTTCTACCTAATTAATCTAAAAGAAGAGCGCTCGATAGCCAATTTGATTCAATAACAGTGGAATATTTGATGGGTAAACCATTTGGACAACAATAAAAAGCCCCTGTTCATTATCAATCGCTTTAAAATATCGCTAACTTTAATACTTAATCCATTATCACATCAATAGCCGCTGTCTATTTTAATTATTATATATAAGTAATTATCTTTTTTAAGGAAAATAGTCGATTCTATTAACAAGTTTTACTCTACGCTGATAATCTTCTCATACCTAAAATAATTAGAGTTGCTAGTAGCCAGCAAGCGAGTGAGGCACCATGAGTATAGATATTCTATATAATTGGGGCGAACGAGAGTAGCCAACAACCTAGCAACTTCAAGTAAGAAGCGGATATGTGTTAAACTGAGACTAATATTCATTACTCGCCTACTTGCTTATGCCAAACTCATTAGAACCTTTTTCCTTATCTTCCTATCCAAATATTAACTATGATCAGCTCGCGACTCAAATTAAAGAGTGGGGGCACGCCCTTGGATTCCAACATGTCGGAATTAGTGATGTTGACTTAACGCAGCATGAAACTCAACTACAGCGCTGGCTAGATCATGGTTATCATGGGTCAATGGAGTGGATGGCAAGACATGGCATGATGCGAGCTCGCCCAGCGGAACTTCATCCTAATACTATACGAGTGATTAGTGTAAGGCTTGATTACCTGCCACCAGAAGCCGGATTTGCAACAAATTTAGAGAATCCACAAACCGCCTATATTAGTCGTTATTCATTAGGCCGTGATTATCATAAATTAATTCGTAATAAATTAAAGAAACTAGGCGAACAGATCGAAGATTATATTGGTGCCTTTAACTTTCGACCATTTGTTGATTCGGCTCCGATACTTGAACGCCCCTTAGCCGAAAAAGCAGGTCTTGGTTGGGTGGGTAAACACTCATTACTTATCAATGAAAATGCAGGATCTTGGTTCTTTATTGGGGAGCTGCTTATCGATCTACCTATTCCAACTGATAATCCGGTTGAAAATCAATGTGGCAAATGCGTTGCTTGCATCACAAGTTGTCCCACTAATGCTATTGTAGAACCTTATGTCGTTGATGCTCGCCGCTGTATCTCTTACCTTACGATTGAATTTGATGGCGTGATTCCTCTTGAATATAGAGAAAAAATGGGAAACCGAATTTATGGTTGCGATGACTGTCAACTTGTCTGCCCTTGGAATAGAACATCTCCGATTACTGAAAATAAAGACTTCCATTGTCGTTCAACCCTAGAACAACAAGATTTAGTGACACTTTTTCTTTGGGATGAAAAGACATTTTTAAAAAACACAGAAGGGTCTGCAATTCGACGCATAGGCCATCTTCAATGGTTACGTAATTTATCCATCGCAATGGGGAATGCACCTTACCAAGCTGATATTGTTGAAGCGCTATCACAGAGACGTGGTCTTTCTAATGTTCTTGATGAACATATCGAGTGGGCGCTCTCTTGCCAAAAGAAAAAAGCCAAGATACCAAAAATATTACCATAAAGACGGAACGCTTAATTAGAATCATCAAAAAGGGGCTACCTAGGGATGCCTAATTAGATACTTAACTTACTTATCCACTGTTTATAAAAAGATCACTATATTGTGCATAACTTGGTAATATTTGTTGATCAATGGGACTAAACTGTGGATTAGTTTGGGATATTTAGCGAATATTTTTTAGTTACCCGCAAGCATCTCTCCACGGGGTGTGGATATTAAGTTTACAAGCAGTGAAAATAGATCAGCAGGATCTACATTACCCTTAAAAAACAACAAGATAAAGCAAGAAAGTCACTTCACTTTGATGTGGATAACTCTGTGCAAATTAAAAATTGATATGTTCAGTCAGTGCTGAATCGCCTATAAGTTGGCAATATCATTGAAACGAATGAAATGTATTTTTTAGAAGTGATAATAACTAAATTATCATAATGCAGTTTAAAAATTGTAGCGAAAGATGAGGAGTCTTAACTTCAAGGCCTCGATATAACCTTGACCTTAGTCAGGTCGTGCTCTACCAGCTGAGCTAGTGTCGCATAATCGACTGTTTAATGAACAATCAATATAAAAGTGGTTGCGGGAGCCGGATTTGAACCGACGACCTTCGGGTTATGAGCCCGACGAGCTACCATGCTGCTCCATCCCGCGTCCGGATGACATCGTTAAGGTGATGTAGCCTTTAAAATTGTAGCGACACATGAGGTTCCTGAACTTCAAGGCTTAGTGTGACCTCGACCTTGGCAATACTTCTCAATGTTTATCGACTTCAAATTGGAGCGACACACGAGGTTCGAACTCGTGACCTCGACCTTGGCAAGGTCGCGCTCTACCAGCTGAGCTAGTGTCGCATAATCAACTGTCCAACGAACAATCAATTTAAAAGTGGTTGCGGGAGCCGGATTTGAACCGACGACCTTCGGGTTATGAGCCCGACGAGCTACCATGCTGCTCCATCCCGCGTCCGGATGACATCGTTAAGGTGATGTAGCCTTTAAAATTGTAGCGACACATGAGGTTCCTGAACTTCAAGGCTTAGTGTGACCTCGACCTTGGCAATACTTCTCAATGTTTATCGACTTCAAATTGGAGCGACACACGAGGTTCGAACTCGTGACCTCGACCTTGGCAAGGTCGCGCTCTACCAGCTGAGCTAGTGTCGCATAATCAACTGTTCAATGAACAATCAATTTAAATGTGGTTGCGGGAGCCGGATTTGAACCGACGACCTTCGGGTTATGAGCCCGACGAGCTACCATGCTGCTCCATCCCGCGTCCGGATGACATCGTTAAGGTGATGTAGCCTTTAAATTGGAGCGACACATGAGGTTCCTGAACTTCAAGGCTTAGTGTGACCTCGACCTTGGCAATACTTCTCAATGTTTATCGACTTCAAATTGGAGCGACACACGAGGTTCGAACTCGTGACCTCGACCTTGGCAAGGTCGCGCTCTACCAGCTGAGCTAGTGTCGCATAATCAACTGTTCAATGAACAATTAATTAAAATGTGGTTGCGGGAGCCGGATTTGAACCGACGACCTTCGGGTTATGAGCCCGACGAGCTACCATGCTGCTCCATCCCGCGTCCGGATGACATCGTTAAGGTGATGTAGCCTTTAAAATTGTAGCGACACATGAGGTTCCTGAACTTCAAGGCTTAGTGTGACTCGACCTTGGCAATACTTCTCAATGTTTATCGACTTCAAATTGGAGCGACACACGAGGTTCGAACTCGTGACCTCGACCTTGGCAAGGTCGCGCTCTACCAGCTGAGCTAGTGTCGCATAATCAACTGTTCAACGAACAATTAATTTAAATGTGGTTGCGGGAGCCGGATTTGAACCGACGACCTTCGGGTTATGAGCCCGACGAGCTACCATGCTGCTCCATCCCGCGTCCGGATGACATCGTTAAGGTGATGTAGCCTTTAAAATTGTAGCGACACATGAGGTTCCTGAACTTCAAGGCTTAGTGTGACCTCGACCTTGGCAATACTTCTCAATGTTTATCGACTTCAAATTGGAGCGACACACGAGGTTCGAACTCGTGACCTCGACCTTGGCAAGGTCGCGCTCTACCAGCTGAGCTAGTGTCGCATAATCAACTGTTCAATGAACAATCAATTTAAATGTGGTTGCGGGAGCCGGATTTGAACCGACGACCTTCGGGTTATGAGCCCGACGAGCTACCATGCTGCTCCATCCCGCGTCCGAATGGTATAATTTACGGCTTATACTTACCTATCACAACTTAGAGTCAACAGAATCTAAATTGGAGCGACACACGAGGCTCGAACTCGTGACCTCAACCTTGGCAAGGTTGCGCTCTACCAGCTGAGCTAGTGTCGCATCACATTTCCTGTAACCTGCAAATTATTATAGATGCCTGTCACAGGGGTGCGAATTATACGAAGAAATGGACTCGATGCAAGTCAAAATAGAAAAAAAATGCATTTTTTTTCTATTTGCTCATTTTACAATCAAATTTTGAAGAAATGTTGACGGTAATACTGTAATTCAGCGATAGAATCACGAATATCATCTAAAGCCAAATGCGTTCCCTTTTTAACAAGCCCATCAAGTAGTTCCGGCTGCCATCGTCTTGCAAGCTCTTTTATTGTACTCACATCTAAATAACGATAATGAAAATATTGTTCTAACTTAGACATATGCTGGTATAAAAAGCGTCGATCTTGCCCAATACTATTACCACAAATTGGTGAACTTCCCGCAGGAACCCACTGCTTTAAAAAATTAATTGTTTCTTCAACCGCTTGATCTTCAGTTATTGAGCTTTGTTGTACACGCTCAACTAATCCTGTATTAGTATGCGTTGTTGTACACCACTCATCCATTTTATCTAATTCAGCTTGTGATTGATGGATGGCTAATACTGGTCCTTCTGCTAGAATGTTGAGATTAGCATCAGTGACAATAGTCGCAATCTCAATAATTTTGTGATTATCAGGATTAAGACCCGTCATCTCTAAATCGATCCAAATTAAATTTTGTTCATTTATTGTCATTGTAATTATCCACTCTGTTGGTAATAGATGTATCATACTAAGCTTACATCGAAAGCCAACTAATGAATTGAAGCGAACGTGGCAAAACAAAAAAAATTGACCAAAGGTCAGATTCGTCGAGTACGAACGAATCAAAATAGACGATTAAAAAAGAATGAGACAACGACCGAATGGGATGAGTCTCTACTTGAGAGTGCCCGTGAAGGTACCGTCATAACTCGATTTGGTCAGCATGCTGATATTGAAGATGATGAAACTCAAAAAGTTCATCGTTGTAATTTACGTCGAAGCATTGAGAGCCTAGTTAGTGGCGATCGGGTTGTTTGGCGTCCAGGCGTTGAAGTTCTCGCTGGAATATCTGGTGTTGTTGAAGCGGTACACGAACGTCAATCAGTATTAACTCGTCCTGATTTCTATGATGGTGTTAAAGCCGTTGCAGCCAATGTTGAACAGATTGTTATTGTTTCAGCTATTTTACCTGAACTCTCTTTTAATATTATCGATCGTTACCTTATTGCAGCAGAAGAGACTCACTTAAAGCCTTTAATCGTACTTAATAAGATCGACCTTTTATCACCATCAGAACAACAAGATGTGTATAAAAAACTACAGATCTATCGCGATATTGGTTATAAAACTTTAATGGTAAGTAGAGAAACTGGCGCGGGTTTACCTGAACTTGAAATTGAATTAAAAGATCAGGTCAATATTTTTGCAGGGCAGTCTGGTGTAGGTAAATCAAGCCTAGTCAATGCACTAATGCCTGAAGTTGACGCTGAAATTGGTGATGTCTCTGAAAACTCAGGACTTGGACAACACACCACAACTGCAGCACGTCTTTACCATTTCCCTCATGGTGGTGATCTTATCGACTCGCCAGGCATTCGTGAATTTGGTTTATGGCATTTAGAACCAGAACAAGTAACAAACAGCTTTATCGAATTTAGAGATTATATTGGCGGCTGTAAATTCCGTGATTGTAAACATGGTAACGATCCTGGTTGTGCTATCCGCGAGGCAATGGAGGCGGGGAAAATATCATCAATCCGCTATCAAAGTTATCACAAAATTATTGAAAGCATGAAAGAAGGACGAGCAAATCGTCAATTTGCTAAGAAATAATCTTCAATAATGATAATCACCCGCTCTAATCAAAGTGGAACCTAGTGCAATTTTTACTAGGTTTCCCCTTCTAACTATTATAAAGTCGCTATAACATCTTATTAAAAATTAGATATTCTTAAAAAATACCTAATTATCAAAAACATTCAAATACAGACAAAAGGTACCTTGTAATCGTGTTAGATAAAATCAAAATTGGCCTACAATACAGCATGCCTAAACATGCACTGACTCGACTTGTTGGTAAATTTGCAGCGGCTGAAGCTGGGGCTTTTACTCAGTTATTTATTCGCTGGTTTATAAAACAGTACCGAATCAACATGGCCGAAGCTAAAATTTCAGATCCAAAAGGTTTTAAAACATTTAATCAATTCTTTACCCGAGAATTAAAAGATGGAGCTCGTGATTGGGTTGATTCAGCACAATTAATTGCCCACCCTGCCGATGCGAAAGTTAGTCAGTGTGGTCCAATTAAAGCAGGTAAATTAATTCAAGCTAAAGGGTTTGATTTTACAGCTCAGGAATTATTAGGTGGCGATAGTCAATTAGCCGATCAATTTGCAGATGGCGAATTTGCTACGCTTTACCTTTCACCAACAGATTATCATCGTGTTCATATGCCAATGGATGGAACTCTGCGTGAAATGATTTACGTCCCAGGTGATCTTTTTTCTGTAAACCCATTAACAGCAGAAAATGTACCTAATCTATTTGCTCGTAACGAACGTGTTGTCTGTATTTTTGATACCGCTATTGGTCCAATGGCACAAGTTTTAGTCGGTGCAACCATTGTTGGTAGTATTGAAACGGTTTGGGCTGGCACAGTCACACCTCCAACAGGTGCTCATATCCAACGCTGGTACTACCCTGAAGCTGGTAACAAAGATGCGATTACTTTTAAACAAGGTGCAGAAATGGGACGCTTCAAGTTAGGCTCAACTGTTATTAATTTATTCCCTAAAAATAGCATCCGCTTCGTCGACGCAATGCAACCAGGTGAAAGAACTGTACTTGGTACTCCTTATGCAGTTATAGAAAAAACGGAAACAGAATTAAATTAATTTTTAATCAGTGGTGCCATTAAACAATAATCAGGATCACATTCTACCTAAAACGGAGTAATATAACTCCGTTTTAGGCTCAATTCTTGTTACATCTCAATTATTTTGTTGCTTATTTTCAGTATGCTGTCTTTAGGATCTTACTTAAAGAAGGCAAGGCATGCTAAAAATTAATTTCAACTTACTAATAAGAATATTGATATCATTCGGTATCCCATTACTCATACTTTTTATTCCCATTGATCTTATTCCGATCGATAATCTCACCTTAATTCAACACCGTTTATTGGCAATTTTTGCCCTTGCTGCATTACTCTGGGTTTTAGAGCCCGTCCCAGTTTTTGCAACATCTATCCTCATTATTACTCTTGAAGTCGTGATGCTATCGGATAAAGGACTACTGCTGTTCCGTCAACCTCCCACTGGTCATGAGATGGGGAGTTTAATCCCTTATACCGATATATTTCATGCTTTCTCATCTCCTATTATTATTCTATTTATGGGGGGGTTTGCTCTAGCTATTGCTGCCTCTAAATACCAATTAGATAATAACTTAGCGCGAGTTTTGCTGCGCCCATTTGGGACTCAACCAAAGTTTATCATGCTTGGTTTGATGCTGATTACGGCGGTCTTTTCGATGTTTATGTCGAACACGGCGACAACCGTAATGATGCTAGCTTTATTAGCACCAATTGTTGCATCAGCCCCTAAGGGTGACCTAGGGATCAAGGCATTGGTTCTCTCTATTCCAGTTGCAGCGAATACCGGGGGTATTGGTACGCCTATTGGTACTCCACCCAATGCTATCGCGCTGCAATATTTAACGGGTGAAAATAGTATCGACTTTTTAAGCTGGATGATGATGGGGGTTCCATTTGTCATTATTCAACTCGCCTTTGCATGGTGGTTACTACAAAAACTATTCCCATCAAGTCAGACCCATATGCAACTAAAAATGGGGGGCGAATTCTTAAAAAGCTGGCGTGCGATTGTCGTTTACATCACATTTGCAGTGACTATTTTATTATGGATGACCACTAAGATTCATGGCATGAATACCTATGTTGTCTCTATTATCCCGCTTGCTGTCTTTACCTTAACGGGAATTATGGGTAAAGATGAGATCAAGATGATCAACTGGGATGTCTTATGGTTAGTTGCCGGAGGAATTGCGATAGGGATTGCACTTGATAAAACAGGGCTTGCAGTTGCATTAGCACATGCCGTCGATTACGAGTCACTTTCACCACTAGCTGTTGTATTAACGCTTTCCATTGTCTGCTGGCTAATGGCTAATTTCATGTCAAACACAGCCACCGCCAACTTGTTAATGCCGATCGCTGCTGCTGTGGGTGCTTCGATGGAGAGCCTATCTGCCATTGGTGGCTTACAAGGACTACTTGTTGTTGTCGCATTCTCAGCGTCTCTCGGCATGATATTACCTGTTTCAACACCACCAAACTCACTGGCCTACTCAACAGGATTTATTGAAAGTAAAGATATGGCAAAAACCGGTATTATCTTAGGATTATCAGGTCTAGCTTTAGTCTATATCGCGATGTTTTTCTTAACTTAAATCATCACCCGCTATCACTTAAAAAAGATCAATAACAATAAAAACAGATCATTGTGATAGCTAAAAAGTGACATTGTAAAACAAAAGGCGGTGATGAATGTTGAACTCAACCTTCATCATCGCCTTTCTATGCCTATAACGTGGGTGCGATCTTAACGAAAACTTGCCACTTAAATCTTAGTAAAAAACAGCATTATGCACGAGTCACCGGAAAAGCGATCACCTTATCAATATGATCAAGATTAAGTGCTAACATAATCAAACGGTCAACCCCCAATGCAACACCCGCACAATCAGGGAATTCACCCAACTTAAGTGCATCAATCAAATGATAATCAATCGGCTGTTGCTGTAATCCCATTTTTTGACGCTTATAATTATCGGCTTCAAATCGAGCCAGCTGCTCTTGAGGATCACTCAATTCATGAAAACCATTTGCTAACTCAATCCCTTTAAAATAGACCTCAAAACGCTCAGCTACGCGGTTATCTTGCGGATTGATTTGCGCCAATGCCGATTGAGAAGCGGGAAAATCGTAAACAAATACAGGCTGTTCTAAACCTATTTTACTTTCAACACCGACACTAAAAAGCAATTGTAGTAAGGTATCCCTGTCTTGCTCATCGTTGGTTATGTCCGCTAACCCTAATGTTGCCGCTACCTGCTTAAGCGCTTCCAGAGAATCGTCTAAAGGACAGACATTTAACTGTTCAATAAATGCTTGTTGATAAGTTATCCGATCAGCGGTGTGAGTTTTTAATGTCGTTTGCAGTAACAAATCCATCTCATCCATTAATTGATGATGATCAAATCCCGGACGATACCATTCCAACATCGTAAATTCAGGATTATGATGGCGCCCTGCTTCTTCATTTCTAAATGCCTTATTAATTTGAAAAATAGATCCACTCCCCGCGGACAGTAAACGCTTCATATGAAACTCAGGACTGGTCATCATATAAAGTGTCTTACCATCAGCAAAACCCGGACCGACAAATTCAGTCTGAAATGTATGAAGGTGGATATCCGTTACCGTAGCTTGACTCAAACTTGGTGTATCGACTTCTAGTACATCTCGTTCAATAAAAAAGAGTCGAATTTCTTGAAGAAGCTTCGCTCTCTTTTTTAACTCAATAATTGGCGCAGAAGGCATCCACAATGTTGATCGATTACTCATGATATTCTCAAAATAACGGAAAAATCAGATGATAAATTATTCAAGGTTATTTCACTAATAAAATATTGCGCTTATCAAAATAACTGACAACCAACTTCTTCATACTCGAGCAACTACTACTAAAGTTATACAAAACACACAGAAATCGTATAAATAGAGAGGGTGATTCACAATAAAAAACCAACATCAACACAAGTAACAAACAAAAAAAACAAAGTATCAACATTAAGAAAAACAACAATCTGTGATGCTTATCGCATTTGCAGAAACAAATACCTCGAAATGGCTAGTTTTGTGAAAAAAACGCGACAAAAGAGGTCACGAAAAGCTCATCATCCTCTACAATATGCATAGAATTTTTCGGTGGGTGTTACTTAATAAAACATCCATTCTATTTTTATCTTTTTCCGGAGGATAACTGTGAAGATATTAACCACAGATGTCGCTGTAATTGGTGCTGGCGGTGCTGGCCTACGTTCAGCTATCGCGGCTGCTGAAGCAAACCCAGAAATGGAAATCGCATTGATTTCTAAAGTTTACCCTATGCGCTCGCACAGCGTTGCTGCAGAAGGCGGTTCAGCTGCTGTTATCAAGGATGAGGATAGCTTTGACAATCACTTCAACGATACCGTTGGCGGTGGTGATTGGCTATGCGAACAGGATGTTGTTGAATACTTCGTAGAGAATGCCCCTCGTGAAATGACTCAATTAGAGCAATGGGGTTGTCCGTGGAGCCGTAAAGAAAATGGCGAAGTTAACGTTCGCCGTTTTGGTGGTATGAAAGTAGAACGTACTTGGTTCGCTGCCGATAAAAC
Source organism: Vibrio sp. SS-MA-C1-2 (assembly GCF_021513135.1). Lineage (NCBI taxonomy): Bacteria > Pseudomonadati > Pseudomonadota > Gammaproteobacteria > Vibrionales > Vibrionaceae > Vibrio > Vibrio sp. SS-MA-C1-2. The sequence continues at coordinate 814,963 of NZ_CP090981.1, read as the reverse complement.
TGGCTTCCACATGCTACATACCTTATTCCAAACTTCAATAAAGTATGAGCAGATCAAACGTTTTGACGAGTACTTCGTTATCGACCTAATTGTTCACGAAGGTGAAGTTCAAGGTCTAATCGCGATTCATATGTCTGAAGGCGAACTTGTTACGATTAAAGCAAAATCTGTCATTCTAGCGACAGGTGGTGCAGGTCGTGTTTACCACTGTAATACCAATGGTGGCATCGTAACGGGTGACGGAATGGCCATGGCTTATCGTCATGGTATTCCACTACGTGATATGGAATTTGTTCAGTATCACCCAACCGGTCTTCCTGGTACAGGTATCTTGATGACAGAAGGTTGTCGTGGTGAAGGCGGTATCATGTTAAACAAACATGGTTATCGTTACCTACAAGATTACGGTCTAGGACCTGAGACTCCCGTTGGCGAGCCTAAGAATAAATATATGGAGCTAGGTCCTCGTGACAAAGTTTCTCAAGCATTCTGGCATGAGCAGCAAAAAGGCAACACTATTGAGCACCCTCTTGGTGATGTTGTTCATCTTGATCTTCGTCACTTAGGTGCAGATTACTTAAATGAACGTCTACCGTTCATCTGTGAACTAGCAAAAGCTTACGTTAACGTTGATCCGGCAAAAGAGCCAATTCCAATTCGTCCAACGGTACACTACACCATGGGTGGTATTGAAACTAACAAGCACAATGAGACGCGTATTAAGGGTCTATTTGCTGTGGGTGAATGTTCATCTGTTGGTCTACACGGCGCAAACCGTCTAGGTTCAAACTCATTAGCTGAATTTGTGGTATTTGGTCGCCCTACTGGTGAAAATGCCGTTAAACGTGCTGAAGAGTTCCAAGGCTGGAATCAAGAAGCTATCGACGCTCAAGTTAAAGTTGTTGAAGATCGTATCGACGTTCTAATGAACCAACAAGGCGATGAGAATTGGTCTGATATCCGCACGGAAATGGGTCACTCAATGGAAGCAGGTTGTGGTATCTACCGCGAAGAGAGCCTAATGCAAGAAACAGTTGATAAACTTGCAGAGCTCCGTGAGCGTTATAAAAACATCAGTATCCAAGACAAAGGCAAAGTATTTAACACCGATCTACTCTATGCATTAGAAGTGGGTTACGGTCTAGAAGTTGCTGAAGCAATGGCTCACTCAGCGCTATTACGCCGTGAATCTCGTGGTGCACACCAACGTTTAGATGAAGGTTGTACAGAACGTGATGATGTGAACTACCTAAAACATACATTGGCATTCTTCGATGGTGATAACGCACCTCGTATCGAATACAGCGATGTCACTATTACTAAGTCACAGCCGAAGGCACGTCTATACGGTGCAGCAGCAGAAGAAGCGGCAGCAAAAGAAAAAGCAGCGGAAGAAGCTAAAAACGCAGAGGAGCAAGGTTAATGTTAGCTAATCGTATCCAGAAAGTTGAAATTATGCGTTACGATCCTGCAAAGGATTCGGAACCATACCTACAGACATTTGAAGTTCCATTTAATGAAACAATGTCAGTACTTGATGCGCTAGGTTACATCAAAGATAACCTAGATAAAGATCTTGCTTACCGTTGGTCTTGTCGTATGGCGATCTGTGGCTCTTGTGGCCTAATGATCAATAACGTGCCTAAGCTAGCATGTAAAACCTTTTTACGTGACTATCCAAAAGGCGTTCGCATTGAAGCATTAGCTAACTTTGCGATTGAGAAAGATCTGATTGTCGATATGACGCCATTTATCGAGCGTTTAGAAGCAATTAAGCCGTATATTATCGGTAATGATCGTAAACCTGAAGATGGGCCAAATAACCAGACACCTGAACAACTTGCTAAATATAAGCAGTTCTCTGGCTGTATCAACTGTGGTCTTTGCTATGCGGCATGTCCTCAGTTTGGTCTAAATCCAGAGTTTATCGGCCCAGCCGCGCTTACGTTAGCACATCGCTATAATCTAGATAGCCGTGATAATGGTGCAGCAGAACGTATGGCACTGATTAACGGGGATAATGGCGCTTGGGGCTGTACATTTGTCGGTTACTGTTCTGACGTTTGTCCTAAGAGTGTCGATCCAGCCGCAGCGGTAAACCAAGGAAAGATCGAGTCATCAAAAGACTTTGTGATCGCAATGATGAAGCCACAGGAGGCATAAGGATGAGCAACCGTAAACCTTACGTTCGTACGATGAAACGCACGTGGTGGAAAGATCACTCTTTTTACCGTTTCTATATGTTACGTGAAGCAACTGTATTGCCTCTGATTTTCTTTACTATCTGTCTAACATTTGGTTTAGGCTCATTAGTGAAAGGACCAGAAGCATGGCAAGGCTGGCTAAACTTTATGGCTAACCCAATCGTGGTTATTCTAAATGTATTAGCACTATTAGGAAGCTTATTCCATGCACAAACTTTCTTCTCAATGATGCCACAAGTGATGCCAATCAAAGTGGGTGGCAAATTACTCGAGAAAAAAGTTGTTGTCTTGGCACAGTGGGCAGTTGTTGCACTCATTACGCTTATTGCGCTTATTCTGGTTTAAGGAGAATTAAAGATGGTTAACCGTAATCCAAAACGTTCAGACGAACCAGTATGGTGGGGACTATTTGGTGCTGGCGGCTCTTGGTTCGCTATGATTACACCAGTGACTGTGCTTATTTTAGGTATCATGGTGCCACTAGGTATGATCGATGCTGATGCACTAAGCTATGAGCGAGTATCTTCATTTGCTACTTCATTCATTGGTGCACTATTTGTTATCGGAACACTAGCGCTTCCAATGTGGCATGCAATGCACCGTCTACACCACGGTATGCATGACCTTAAGTTCCACACAGGAACGGCAGGTAAAATCGCATGTTACTTTATCGCTGGTCTAGTAACGGCATTATCAATTATCTTCATCTTTATGATCTAACCCTCTGTTAGAGTCAAAAGATGGATAATAAAAAAGGCACCGATTAAGGTGCCTTTTTTGATCCTAGCGATAAACGCTAGCTTCATTTTCATTCATTCCATTAAGGTGATGAAGATGAATTATTTAATACGACCAACGTATTCAGCAGAACGAGTATCAACTTTGATTACTTCACCAATTTGGATGAATAATGGTACGCGAACAACCGCACCTGTTGATAATGTTGCTGGTTTACCACCTGTTCCCTGAGTATCACCTTTTAGGCCAGGATCAGTTTCTGTTACTTCTAACTCAACAAAATTTGGTGGAGTCACCGCAATTGGGTTACCATTCCACAACGTTAGCATGCAGCTGTTATTTTCAACCAACCACTTTGCACTTTCACCAACCGCTTTTTCATCAGCAGCAATCTGCTCAAATGTTTCAGCGTTCATGAAGTGGAAGAACTCACCGTCGTTATAAAGATAATCGAGATCGATTTCCATAATGTCGGCAGCTTCAACGCTTTCACCTGATTTAAATGTTTTTTCTAGAACTTTACCTGAAAGGTACTTACGAATTTTCACACGGCTAAACGCTTGTCCTTTACCCGGCTTTACAAATTCGTTATCGATAATGACACAAGGCTCATTATCTAGCATAATTTTCATTCCGCTACGGAATTCATTGGTGCTGAAAGACGCCATTTTTTCCTCTTAACATCTCAGAGTTGTAGTTATGTCGCATATAATACCCTTAAATTCAGCATCTGTTGAGCAAAACTGGTTAAATGAGCTTGCTAATGCGATCTCCGACCCTTTAGAGCTACTGCAGCAGCTAAAACTTGATCCAAATCAGTGGAAAAAGGATATTCCTGCCAGAAAACTCTTCTCACAACGCGTACCACTCAGCTTTGTCGCAAGGATGGAGCAAGGCAACCCTAATGACCCATTACTGCGTCAGGTGATGCCTTGTGCTGATGAATTTAATCATACTTTAGGGTTTAGTCACGATCCCCTTTTAGAACAGGATAACCCAATTCCTGGATTGCTGCACAAATATCATAATCGTGTTTTGATGATTTTAAAGGGTGGCTGTGCCATTAATTGTCGTTATTGTTTTCGTCGTCACTTTCCTTACTCAGATAATCCAGGAAATAAGAAACAGTGGTCTGTCGCCATTGATTACATCAAAACAAAACCTCAAATCAGTGAAGTTATTTTATCTGGTGGTGATCCCTTAATGGCAAAAGATGTTGAATTGAGTTGGCTGTTTGAACAACTGGAAGCGATTCCTCATGTTAAACATCTTCGCATTCATAGTCGCCTCCCTGTTGTTATTCCCTCACGTATTACCGAGCCATTGTGCAGCCTAATAAAAAACAGTCGATTTAACGTGGTCGTCGTCACTCATATCAACCACCCGAATGAGATTGATACCACCTTAGAACAGGCGATGGAAAAACTAAAAAAAGCAAATGCCACGCTATTAAATCAAAGTGTCTTGTTAAAAGGAGTTAATGATAATGCTCAAACACTGATCGCGTTATCCGAACGTCTCTTTGAGGTTGGAATTCTTCCTTACTATCTACACCTTTTAGATAAAGTACAAGGGGCTGGACATTTCCTAGTGAGCGACCAGCAAGCTCGACAGATTATGACAGAAGTGGTTCCTAACCTTTCGGGCTATCTTGTTCCGCGTTTAATGCGGGAGATTGGAGGCCGTAGCAGTAAGACACCGATAGACCTCCACTTAGAGTAAGCACAATCATTAATCTTTACTTGGCTGCCACCACCAAGTCAGCAAACGTTTAATATCATCTAAGATAATATAAAGCAGTGGAACAAGTAACAGTGTTACCAAGGTTGAGAATAAGATCCCAAAGGCTAATGAGGCTGCCATTGGGATCATAATCTGTGCTTGTAGACTAGTTTCGAGCAGAATCGGCACTAAACCAAAAAAGGTGGTTAATGAAGTTAAAATAATCGCTCTAAATCGGCGAACACCTGATTCTAATGCCGCCTCTGCTATCGACTTTCCTCGTGCCCGCTCTTTATTGACATAATCCACCAGCACCAATGAATCATTAACCACGACTCCTGCCAACGCAATAATACCAAATAGACTTAACATGCTCATTGAAAGACCAAGCAATAAATGTCCCACTAACGCGCCAATCATGCCAAATGGAATCACGGACATAATAATCAAAGGCTGGGTATAAGATTTTAACGGCACCGCCATTAAGACAAAAATAGCAAATAAGACAAACACTAACCCTTGCGCCATCTTCACTAATGCTTCTTGCTCTTCCAAGCTTGAGCCACCTAAATCAGCACTGACATCAGGAAAATCAATGTGTAGCTGCGGCATAAACTCTTTATTGATCTCTTTGACAACTTTAGTCGGTTCAATAATATTAGTATTCACACTGGCAGTCACCGTTAAAGAGCGACGACCATCAGCACGATTAATGGATGCGGCTGACTTACCTAATTGAATATCAGCCACAGAAGAGAAAGGAATCGCCGTGCCATCTGGCGTTCGAATCAACATATCCTCTAAATGGCCAATCGTCGTACGTTGATTTAGAGGGAAACGAATCATCACTTTAACTTCTTCTTTATCCCTTAAAATTCGTTGCGCTTCATAACCATAAAAGGCATAACGAACCTGACTAGCTAAATCATTTAAGGTTAATCCACGTGCCTCTGCTTCAGGTTTTATGCTCAGTTGAATTTCATTATTACCCGAGGAGTAATCATCAGAAATATCGTATAAGCCCGCATAGGTTGCTAACTGAGCTTGTAATTGTTCAGATGCTTTTGTCAAATCAGAGAAATTGTCTGAACGGAGCTTAAAAGTAATATTACTTCCTTGATCTTGCTCTCCTGCACTCACAGTTATTTTCTTAACCCCCACTAAATTAGGGATCTTATCTCGCCAAGCATCAGCAATCGACACACCATCAATCGAACGCTCTTCAGCTTTAGTCAGCTCGGCAAACATTAATAATGATGTGGTTGATGTTTTAGCAACAAAGTCATGCTTAATAACAGATGCACCTGTCTCTTTAGTGAGTTCATCATCCATATCGTACAACGCTTGCTCTATTAATTTTGCAGTTGCAACCGTATTATCATCGGAACTGGAGCTATCCATCTCAACATTGACTTGAATAAAATCAGAGGGGATTTCAGGGAAAAACACCCAACGAACCTTACCGCTGACCACCAAGGCTACGGCTAAAATCAAGCCACCGACAAATACTGCAAGAACATTATAACGTTGAGTAATACACCCTTGTAGTAAGCGACGATAACGAGTCTGAACAAATCGATCGACACCAAGGTTAAACTTGACTTTAGCGCGATAGATAACATTTTTCGGGGGGATTTGGCCAGTTTCATATGAGCTAAGTGAGCAGGAAGAATTAATTTGGATTCAACCAACGAAAAAATCAGACAGAGAATAACAACCCAACCAATAGAAGCGCTAATCGTTCCTAATGAACCACTGACTAACAACATTGGAATAAAGGCAACAATGGTGGTCAATACGCCAAATGTCGCCGGCGTTGCAATGTTATGGACGCCACGAACAACATTTTCAATCGTATGTCCATGTTGTTCAATCTCATAACTCACACTTTCACCAGTCACAATGGCGTCATCGACGACGATACCGAGTACCAAAATAAAGGCAAACAGACTCAAAAGATTAATGGAGAGAGAAAAAGGCTGATAAGGCATCAACATCGTCGCCCCAAGGAAACAGATAGGGAGTCCCATCATCACCCAAAAAGCGAGTTTAAGGTTCAAAAATAGCCCTAAAATTAAAAAGACCAAAATTGAGCCATACAACATATTCTCCTGCATCATGGTCATTCGACCTTCAAGGTAGAAGGTTAAATCCATCCAAACATCCATTTTCGCCCCAATAGGCAAAGCAGCACGATAACTATCCACCCATTGATTAACTTGGGTCGAAATATCTAATGCATTTTGATCATCGACACTGCTCACTTGAATCATAGCAGCGGGTTGACGATTAAATCGAACATAGCTTTTCCAATCAACAAAGCCATCGTTAATGGTTGCAACTTGAGATAAGAGAACGCGTCCGCCATCAGGTCGGCTTGCCACTACGATATTGGCAAAATCCTGCTGATTATAAGCTTGAGCTTTGGTGCGAAGCATAATATTGCCATCATTGGCACGGATAGAACCACCCGGCAAATCAAGTGAAGAACGTTGGACAGCTTGTGCAACTTGGGTGAATGTCAGTTGATACTCTCGTAACTTATCTTCTGTCACTTCAATCGAAATTTCATAATCTAAAGCGCCAATAATTTCAGCATTAGAAACGCCAGGAAGTTGGGTTATCTCATCACGCGCTTTTTTGGTAAGCTCTTTCATCTGGAAAGGGTTTAGATCACCATAGACCGAAACAAACAGCACCATATTCTCAGGTTTGACCTGAATAATACTTGGACTTTCAATACTATCGGGGAAAGTAGAGATAGCATCAACTTCGAGCTTAATTTCATCGAGAATATCTTTAGGATCATAGTTGTCCGAAACCTCAACGGTTACCGTTCCCGAACCATCACTGGCAATCGAGGTAATCTCTTCGATCCCTTGAATCTCTTTGATCGCCTCTTCGATCTTGATGTTAATGCCTTCTTCTATCTCTTCGGGTGCGGCTCCCGGGTAGGCAACAGAGACCCGTACAAAATTGAGTTCAAAGGAAGGAAAAACTTCTTTATTAATAGTAAATGCACTAAATATCCCACCAAGAATAAGTAGCCACATTAATAAATTAGCAGCGACGGAATTATTAGCAAACCAACCAATAATACCCCGATTGGTTTGACTCATACTCCCTCCTCCATATTGCTCTTATTTTCTTGCTCCAGAAGAGTCGGGCTTGCTTCGATAACAACAGGAGATTGATTTTCAGTCGCGTTTTCTAAGCTGTTTTTAAGTTGTACCTTGTCACCTTCAGCAATGGTACTCAACACAATTGAAGAGACCATTTCACCTGATTGCAAGCTATCCTGAATATACGCATTATCAATATCTTGATGAACAATATTAACAGGTTTAAAGTGAGCCGTTTGTTGCTCTGAAATCACCATTACCTTGCCATCACGAACAAGGTATCGAGGTAACGTAACAATATTTTTTATCTCTGGGCCTAAAATTGTCGCATTAACAAACGTGCCAAACTTTAAGATAACACTGTTATTTTTTTTACTCTTCTTATGATAAGGGTCAACAATTTCAGCAACCAGATAGGTCATCCGGTTAGTCTCATCCACCACGCCCTCGGAACGAACAATTTTGGCTTGCCATTTAAACTGTTGACCTCCTCGCTCTGCGGTTAACCTTACCTCAGAGTTCAATTCAAATCGTTGCTCAAAATTATTTATCTGTTTAGCGGTCAATGGCAACCTAATCTCTGCAATATCAGTACTGTAAATACGACCCACTTGGCTGCCAATCGTCAGATATTGTCCCATATCGATATTTTTCTCGATCACTAACCCTGAGTAAGGTGCTTTGATGACGGTACGGCTTACATTGCGTTCTGCTCGTTCTAATGCAGCACGCGCATAAGCGACATTCGCTTGCTCCTTTTGTAATTGCGGAACCCTTAAACCGAGTTTAGGCGCTTCTGATACGCTCACATGCTGCCAATCTTTTTTGGCAACTTCGACGCGCGCTTTCTCTTCTTCTAATTGTGCTAACGCTTGGGCTAATGAGGCTTTAGCTTGAATAAGATCCGTTTGGTAGTCGGCAACCTCAATTCTCGCAAGCTCATCGCCTTTATTTACATAACCACCTGCAATAAAGTTTTTCGAGAGCGCAACAATTTTCCCTTGAACTTCAGAAACAATATCTGTTTTGTGTTTGGCATTAACCACCCCATAAGAATCGATAGTTAATGGAATTGATTGAGGATTAACCGTGATCACATCGACAGTGGGAAGAAGCACAACGGGATCGGTTTTTATTGGTGGTGTTTTATTTGAGATCAACCACTTAGCGCCCAACCCAAAAAGAGCAAGAATAATAAAAGGGGAAGTACGCCTGATTAGCTTTTTTATATTCACAATAAGATCCTTATATTGCTAATTATTTTTATTATTTTTTAACTATTTATTTAAATTAAACAAGCTTAAATTCTTTATATATTATGACAGCATATCAGTGAAAATAATCCGCTGATTAACCACAATCTGAGTAAAAGTTCTTATTTCCTATAAAAAGAGAACCAATCACACTCTCTTTCTCTCATCATTTTATGTCATTTAAAAATAACCTGTCTTTTTATACAGTGACGGTTTTCAGACTTTCATTGCTGTGCGATACTCTATTGACTACGGCCAAATGAGAAGCGAGTAAAATGGATAAGATTGAAGTCAGAGGGGCGAGAACCCACAACCTAAAAAATATCAATTTAACCATCCCTAGGGATAAGTTAATTGTGATTACAGGGTTATCAGGATCCGGGAAATCATCTTTAGCATTTGATACTCTCTACGCTGAAGGACAACGTCGATATGTTGAGTCCCTATCTGCTTACGCCCGTCAATTTTTATCCTTAATGGAAAAGCCTGATATTGACCATATTGAAGGCCTTTCTCCTGCTATCTCTATTGAGCAGAAATCGACATCTCATAATCCTCGATCGACGGTAGGAACCATTACTGAGATTTACGACTATCTACGTCTACTTTATGCCCGTGTTGGTGAGCCTCGCTGCCCTGAACATGATGCCCCTCTAGCGGCTCAGACAATTAGCCAGATGGTTGATAATGTACTCACCGCCCCACAAGGCAAAAAGCTTATGCTGCTTGCGCCCATTGTTGATGGCCGTAAAGGTGAACATACTAAGACATTAGAAAACCTCGCTGCACAAGGCTATATTCGCGCCCGTATTGATGGTGAAGTTTGCGATCTTTCTGATCCACCCACATTGGAACTCCACAAAAAGCACACCATTGAAGTCATCGTTGATCGCTTTAAAGTCAGAGATGATCTTAAGCAACGCTTGGCTGAGTCCTTTGAAACTGCAATTACCTTATCAGGCGGAATCGTTAAAATAGGTTCCATGGATGATAAAAATGAGCCTGATACCTTATTCTCGGCTAATTTTGCTTGTCCGCACTGTGGCTACAGCATGCAAGAGTTAGAGCCTCGTCTCTTTTCTTTTAACAATCCAGCAGGCGCTTGTGAAACCTGTGACGGTTTAGGCATACAACAATACTTTGATCCTTCAAAAGTGATCCAAAATACTGATCTGAGTTTAGCTGATGGGGCGATTAAAGGCTGGGATAAACGTAATTTTTATTACTTTCAGATGATGAAGTCTTTAGCTGAACATTATCAGTTCGATATTAAAACGCCTTTTTCTCAACTTCCAAACAAGATCCAAAAAGTGATCTTAGAAGGATCAGGAAGAACTGAAATTGAGTTTAAATATACTAACGATCGTGGTGATTCTGTTATTCGTCGTCATGTTTTTGAAGGTATTTTAAATAATATGAATCGTCGTTATCGTGACACCGAATCAAACTCGGTACGTGAAGATCTTTCTAAGTTTATCGCCAATAAAACTTGCAGTGATTGTCAGGGTTCACGACTTCGTTCGGAGGCTCGTCACGTCTTTATCGATCAAACGCCAATTCATGATATTTGTGAAAAAAGTATCAGTGATGCGTTAGATTTCTTTAAGCAACTCGCACTCACCGGTCAACGAGCAAAAATTGCGGATAAAATCTTAAAAGAGATTAATGAACGCTTACACTTCTTGGTCAATGTCGGGCTTAATTACCTTAATCTATCTCGTAGTGCAGACACTTTATCTGGTGGTGAAGCACAACGTATTCGCCTTGCAAGTCAAATTGGCGCAGGTTTAGTTGGTGTGATGTATGTACTTGATGAACCCTCTATTGGTCTGCATCAACGAGACAATGAACGCCTACTCAAAACCTTAACCCATCTTCGCGATCTCGGTAATACGGTTTTGGTGGTTGAGCATGATGAAGACGCCATTCGAACTGCTGACCATATTATTGATATTGGTCCCGGAGCTGGGGTTCACGGTGGTGAGGTTGTCGCAGAGGGCGATTATAAAACCATTATTAATAGTGAGCGTTCATTAACGGGCGATTATCTATCAGGTAAGAAAAAAATTGAAGTGCCGACTGAACGTACGGTCATGGATCCAGAAAAAGTGGTCACGCTTTATGGCGCTAGTGGCAATAATCTGAAAAAGATCGATGCTACCATTCCAGTGGGTCTTTTTACTTGTGTCACTGGCGTGTCAGGCTCAGGAAAATCAACGCTGATTAATGACACCTTCTATCCTCTAGCTCATCAGCAATTAAATGGTGCAACGACGGGTGAAGCCTCTCCTTACAAGAAGATCGATGGTTTAGCGCACTTTGATAAAGTTATCGATATCAACCAGAGCCCAATCGGACGAACTCCTCGTTCAAATCCTGCAACTTATACTGGAATCTTTACTCCGATTCGAGAACTGTTTGCTGGTACCCAAGAAGCCCGAGCTCGTGGTTATAAACCAGGAAGATTTAGTTTTAATGTTAAAGGTGGACGATGTGAAGCTTGCCAAGGTGATGGCGTTATCAAAGTCGAGATGCATTTTTTGCCTGATGTTTATGTCCCTTGTGATACCTGTCATAGTAAGCGTTATAACCGTGAAACATTAGATATTAAGTACAAAGGCAAAAGTATTGATGAAGTCCTATCAATGACGGTAGAAGATGCACATACTTTCTTTGCACCAATCCCTGCTATTGCAAGAAAACTCAAAACTTTAATTGATGTTGGACTCTCTTATATCTGTTTAGGGCAAGCAGCAACAACCCTGTCTGGTGGTGAAGCTCAGCGTGTAAAATTAGCGAAAGAACTATCAAAGCGCAGCACAGGAAAAACCCTTTATATTTTAGATGAACCAACAACCGGGCTTCATTTCCATGATATTCAACTGCTGTTAACGGTACTTCATCGTCTCAGAGAAAAAGGCAATACTATTATTGTGATCGAACATAATCTTGATGTCATTAAAACTGCAGATTGGATTATTGATCTTGGGCCAGAAGGCGGTGATGGTGGGGGTAAAATTGTTGCATCTGGCACACCAGAAGAGGTAGCGAAAGTAAAAGGTTCTCATACAGCTCGCTTCTTAAAACCACTATTAAAATAATAATGCTGTGTTATTTGAAAATCTCAAGTTATTTGAGAAAACAAGTAACTTGAAGATCCAGATTACTTAAAAATCCAAAGCAAATAGCGCAATAAAAAATAAAAAAATGAAGCCTCATGAGCATAGACGGACTATGTGATTGAGGCGAATCAGTGCAACCAACAACCTAGCGACTTCAAGTATCAAGAGTATACTTTAGATTGAAGTTAAGCGTTAAATCAGCAACAATCAAAGAACTTATCATCATGGAGTGTGATTAATCTCGTGAGTATCCTGCATTTACGTGGTACAACATTAGCAGCAAGAGGCGTTCGAAAGCCATTGATAAAACCCTTAATTATTACATTAGGGCTATTCTTTGTTGCGGCTATGCACTTCTATATGCGGAATTTAGGGGGGACTGGACTTTCTCTTCCTTTTAACAGCTTTGGCTGGATCTTTATTGCCGCGGCTATCTCAATTGGTTTTATTGAAGCTGGCAGACAACATAAACTTCGTTATAACAGCTTAACCCTCAAACTGATCTTCTGCGCCATACTACTGACAATCCCTCTTAGTTATAGTAATGCTAATATTTCTGAAAGTTATCCTCGAATAGTCGGTCTATGGGCTGGTGTTCTATTCTTCTTTTCATTGCAGCAATTTTCATTTAACTACCGTCAGAAACAAGCAATATTATGGTTAATTATTGTCGCTGTTTGGATTGAAGCTGTATTGGGTTGGGCACAGTTTCTTCTTTTTGATAGTCGAAACAGTGGCGGTTATGAGCTATTGGCTAATCGCCCATATGGTATTTTCCAACACTCAAATCTTATGGCTAGCTTTCTTGCAACCGGGTTGGTTATTTCAGGTTATATGTTAGCCAGAGTACCGATGTATCGTGGGAAAATTAATTTTCGTCATACCCTATTACTAATCACTCCAATCCTCACTATTCCCCTACTTATCGTCCTATTTTCAAGAGTTGGCTGGATTGGTGCCTTTGTGGGTTCTCTGCTTTTAATCCCTTATTTAATAAAGTTTGCACCTAAAAAGCTTATCTATTTATGGGTGGCAACATTAGTTATCGCGGCAACGATGACTATTATTGGTGAGGGATATATCAATAGTGAAATACCCTCTCAACACTTAGGGTTTGAGAGTGCTCGTTGGTATACATTCCCACAAACCTTGCACCTCTTTGCTGAATACCCATGGATGGGGGTTGGTTATGGTAACTTTGAGTCTGCATACATTATTAATACCGCACAATGGCAGCAAGCAAATTATCTTCCATACTATGGCTTACCTGGCTTTACCCATCCTCATAATGAACTTCTTTACTGGATCTCAGAAGGCGGCCTTATTCCGTTAATGGCTTTGCTTTATGCGTCATGGTTAGTCTTATCTCGGATATTAAAAGCAGTAAAAGGGACACGTTTAGCTTTAGTCGCGCTTTTTTTCCCTATCGTTATTCATACGCAATTAGAGTTCCCTTTTTACCAATCGCTCCCTCATTGGGTCATCTTCATTGTTTTAATTTATTGGATTGATAGCCTTAATCCAAAACGTAAACAGTTTGAATTAAAACACTACCAGATAATGAAAGTCCTCGGTGTTATCTTATTTTCAATCACATTTCTTTTGATGGCGACAACCTTATACCAAGGCAGTTATGTGGTTCGTTATCAACAAGGGGATATTAGTTTAAATAAGCTAGAACGCCGTCTTCACACGATTATTATTTGGCAAAACTCCCTTGATCAGATTCAATATGAGAGCAAACTTGAACGTGGTATCGCATCACAAAACCGCCAGTTACTCGATGAATACATTGTCTGGGCGACAGAGCAGGCAAAAAGGCACCCTCGTCCTAAAATCTATCAACAGTTATTTAGAGCTCATCAAGCGCTTGGGCAACAACAGCAAGCTGAACTAATAAAGTTAGAAGGTAATTACCTCTTTAACCACTTTACTATCACCGATCCTGATTATCATCCAAGTAACGCTACAAAAACAACACCTAAGAATGTGTTAAAGACATTAACCGGGACATCTCAATAACGATAAATTACCCATTAACCCAATATAAGCATTGACATTTAATCAACAAATCATTATCAATTAGGTAATGGATAAAAATACCGATCTGAACTGAAATGACTGGATTAATTATTTCTCAATGGATTAGTAAAAAAATAAAGTGCTTAAATAGTTAAGGGAGTCGACATTGAAGCAACAAAATATAACCGTCGCTAAATTTGGTGGCACGAGCGTCGCTGATTTTACCGCGATGAGTCGCAGCGCCAGCATTATTGAAAATAACCCAAATACACGCTTAGTCATCATTAGCGCTTGCTCAGGAGTCACTAACCTATTAGTTGAACTCGCCTCTGGTATTGATACTGTAGAAAAACGAACAGATATTATTAGCAAAATTACCGCCATCCATGATTCAGTTTTAAGTAACTTAAACCAAGGATCTGAGCTAAAACCAACCATCGATTTATTGCTTGCCGATATCGCTCAATTTTCCGAGCAAGCTGCAAACAAAACCAGTGCTGAAATAACTGATCAACTCGTCTCTTGTGGCGAATTATTATCCACTCTCCTTTTTGCTCAACTTCTGAGAGAACGAGGAAACAATGCTGTTCGTTTTGATATTCGCCAGGTATTAAAAACAGACAGTCAGTTTGGTCGAGCGCTACCAGATATTGAACAAATCAAGAATCACTGTTTGGCCGATTTACGTCCAGCATGTGAAAACGCCATTGTTGTTTCTCAAGGTTTTATTGGTTCAGACCAAGAGGGCAAAACCACAACCCTTGGTCGTGGTGGTAGTGACTATAGTGCGGCGCTTTTAGCTGAAGGTATTAATGCGGCTTGTTTAGAAATTTGGACTGATGTTCCAGGTATTTACACCACCGATCCTCGAATAGCTCCTGCGGCACGACCAATTCCTGAAATTAGTTTTAGTGAAGCTTCAGAAATGGCAAACTTTGGGGCGAAAATTCTCCACCCTTCAACTTTGATCCCAGCAGTTCGTCATCAAATCCCCGTGTTTGTTGGTTCCTCAAAAGATCCAGAAGCAGGAGGAACTTGGGTAAAAGAGAAGTCAGAAACGCTACCATTATTCAGAGCGCTTGCACTACGTGGTAATCAGACGATGATAACCCTCCATAGTTTGAATATGTTTCACTCTTACGGTTTCTTAGCAGAAGTCTTCACTATCTTAGCGCAACATAAAATCTCCGTTGATTTGATTACCACATCAGAAGTGAGTGTGTCGTTAACCTTAGATCAACCAGATACCTGTGGAGGCTCGCCACAACTTCCTCAAGAGGCTTTTGATGAATTATCTAAGCTTTGTCGTGTTGAAGTCGAAAGTGATCTCAGTTTAGTTGCGCTTATTGGTAACTCAATGAGTTCAACTAAGGGAGCGGGAAAACAGGTCTTTGGTACATTGGAAGATTATAATTTACGAATGATTTGTTACGGTGCAAGTCCACATAACCTCTGTTTCTTAGTCAATGAAACCGATGCGAAAAATGTGGTAAAAGAGCTTCATCAAGCTCTGTTTGAATAAAAAAACAGATAAAAGCGTTAATATCTCTTATAACTTCCTCGTTGGAAATGTCTCGTTGGAAATGGAAGTATTAACGCTATTTTCTTTATCCAGTTAATCAAGCGATAATTGACTCAACTCTCTTGTGCTAACTCAAGAGCTAATTTCGCTTGCTGTCTTTCTTTGACTGCTTTCCAGCCTTCACCCGACTCTAATGCGGCGACTCTCTCTTGGTATTTATTACAAGCTCTTGCAATCACTGACTGAGGATCAATCCCCACCTCTTCTTCTAAGGCCAATAACAGGTTACTGTAGTCCCACAACACATCTGCTAATTCATCTTCTAAATAACAGCGGCGATTTTTAGGTAACTCTTCAGCGACTTCATCAACCTCTTTTTTGATCTCAACTAAATAGATATCAGATCGATTAGACCAATTATCTTTTTGATTAATCGTTGACTTATAACGTGCAATTTCCAATAGTCGATTTAAGTCATTCATCATTATCACCTCCATTAAGTTTTATACTTTTTATTTTAATGATGAGTATAAAATAAAAAAGGCTCTTATAAAAAGAGCCTTGCTGTTTAGTCTACAGATTAGGCGCTAGCCATTTATCAATATCACTCTGTTGCCAATCTTTTCGTTGTCGATACTCTTCAGCTTGATCCGGTTGAATCTGAGCCACAGCAAAATAACGGCTTTCAGGGTGAGAGAAATACCAACCTGAAACTGAAGCCCCCGGCCACATAGCAAAACTTTCAGTCAGCTTCATACCAATATTCTCTTCAACACCTAAAAGCTGCCAAATAGCTTCTTTCTCGGTATGCTCAGGACAAGCAGCATAACCCGGAGCAGGACGAATACCTTGATACTTTTCACGGATAAGATCATCGTTACTCAATTGCTCATCTGCAGCAAACCCCCACTGCTTGATTCTCACTTGTTGATGAAGATATTCCGCAAAGGCTTCAGCTAAACGGTCAGCGATGGCTTGTACCATAATCGCATTATAGTCATCTCCTGCCTCTTTATAGTGACGAGCAATATCATCCTCACCTACCCCGCCTGTTACAGCAAACGCACCTAACCAGTCAGCTTTGCCACTCGACTTAGGGGCAACAAAGTCACTTAAACAGTAGTTTGCCCCTTTGGCTTTTTTGGTCTGTTGACGTAAATGGTGAACGGTTTTAAGTACCTTATCGCGTTTCTCATCATAGTAAATTTCAATATCATCGCCAACACGATTCGCTGGGAAAATGCCACAGATACCATTGGCACTCATCTCACCATTTGATTCCAATTGATCGAGCATAGTATTGGCGTCATCAAAAAGCTTAGTCGCTTCCCCACCCACTAATGGATGGTCAAGGATTGCAGGGTATTTCCCCATCAATGACCACGTCATAAAGAAAGGCGTCCAATCAATGTATTTTCTCAACTCAGAAATAGGCTGATTCACAATCACCGTCGATTCGGTTGTCACTGGTTTTGGTGGCGTGTAGTTCTGCCAATCGATTGAATAAGCGTTATCTCTTGCTTGTTGCAGAGTCACAGGAACAGAAGGCTTACGCTTGCGGGCATGCTGCTCTCGAACGGTTTGGTGCTCAGCAGTTAATCGTTCAACAAATTGAGGTTTATGTTCTTCAGATAGTAATGAACTACAAACACCCACCGCGCGTGAAGCATTTGAAACGTAAGCAACAGGCCCATGATAGTTATGCTCAATTTTCACGGCAGTGTGTGCTTTAGAGGTTGTTGCGCCACCAATCAATAATGGGATATCGAATCCTTGACGCTCCATCTCTTTTGCCACATAAACCATCTCATCTAATGAAGGGGTAATGAGTCCACTTAGACCAATAATATCAACATTCTCTTCTTTAGCGACTTGAAGGATCTTATCGCACGGCACCATCACCCCAAGATCGATAATCTCAAAGTTATTACATTGCAGTACGACACCAACAATGTTCTTACCGATATCATGAACATCACCTTTTACCGTCGCTAATAAGATCTTACCGTTGCTCTGCCCCTGCTCTTTACTGGCATTAATATAAGGTTCAAGGTGGGCGACAGCTTGCTTCATTACTCGAGCTGATTTCACCACTTGAGGCAAAAACATTTTTCCCTCACCAAACAGATCACCGACAACATTCATCCCATCCATCAAAGGACCTTCGATGACATGTAAAGGACGTTCAGCATTTAAACGTGCTTCTTCAGTATCCTCGACAATAAATTCAGTAATGCCTTTAACTAATCCGTGTTCTAGTCGTTTTTCTACTGACCAACTTCGCCACTCTTGAGTTGAACTCTCTTGCTCTTGCTGCCCACTATCTCGATATTTATTCGCGATATCTAAGAGACGTTCAGTACCATCACTTCTGCGATTTAACACCACATCTTCAACCGCATCTTTTAACTCAATAGGAAGATCATCATAAATCGCTAACTGTCCTGCATTAACAATCCCCATATCCATACCAGCTTTAATCGCATGGTAAAGGAAAACCGCATGAATCGCTTCTCGAACAGGATTGTTTCCACGGAAAGAGAAAGAGACATTAGAGACACCGCCAGAGATCATCGCATAAGGAAGAGTCTGTTTAATTTCAGCCGTTGCTTCGATAAAATCTAAGGCATAGTTATCATGCTCTTCAATGCCTGTTGCCACTGCAAAAATATTGGGATCGAAAATAATATCTTCCGCAGGAAAACCGACCTTATCCACCAGCACATTATAAGCACGAGTACAGATCTCCACTTTACGAGCTTTGGTATCAGCCTGACCTTCTTCATCAAATGCCATCACAATCACTGCCGCACCATAGCGACGGATTAACTTGGCCTGCTGAATAAAGTTCTCTTCTCCCTCTTTAAGTGAGATAGAGTTAACAACACCTTTACCTTGAACACACTTTAACCCAGCTTCAAGGACATCCCATTTTGAGGAGTCAATCATGATTGGCACACGAGAGATATCAGGCTCAGAAGCAATTAAATTGAGGAAACGAACCATACACGCTTTAGTGTCGAGCATTCCCTCATCCATATTGATATCAATAATCTGAGCGCCACTTTCTACTTGTTGACGAGCAACATCTAATGCTTCATCGTAAAGTTCATCACGAATAAGACGTTTAAAACGCGCAGAACCAGTAACATTTGTTCTCTCACCGACATTGACAAATAACGTTTCAGCGGTAATGTTTTGTGGTTCTAAACCAGATAAACGACAGATAACGGGGAGATCAGCCGCAACCCTTGGCGTGACATTTGCTACCGATTCAGCGATAGCTTTAATGTGTTCTGGCGTTGTGCCACAACAGCCACCGACAATATTCACAATGCCACTCTCTGCCCACTCTTTAATATGGGCTGCCATCTCCTCAGGCTCTAAGTCATACTCACCAAAAGCATTTGGTAGACCGGCATTTGGATGCACAGAGACCGCACATTCACTAATATTCGAAAGATCAACCAAGTACTGGCGTAGTTCAGCAGGGCCTAATGCACAGTTCAAACCAAATGAGAGAGGGTTAATATGACGAAGAGAGTTATACAATGCTTCTGTTGTTTGCCCCGATAGCGTTCGTCCTGATGCATCAGTAATGGTGCCAGAGATCATCACAGGTAAGCGGCAATTAAGTTTTTCAAAAACAGATTCAATCGCAAAGGCCGCTGCTTTAGCGTTTAAGGTATCGAAGATGGTCTCTATCATGATGATATCAGCCCCGCCTTCAATTAAGGCTTTTGTTGACTCTTGATAGGCTTCAACGAGTGTATCGAAATCAATATTACGAAAACTGGGATCATTAACTTCTGGTGACATCGAGCAAGTACGATTTGTTGGTCCTAAAACACCGGCAACATAACGCGGTTTATCGGGTGTAATCGCACTCCACTTATCTGCAGCCTGACGGGCTAATTTTGCGGCTGCTAAATTAATTTCAGCACTGATGTCTGCCATCTCATAATCAGACATCGCAATGGAAGTCGCATTAAAGCTATTGGTTTCGATAATATCAGCGCCAGCTTCCAAATAAGCATCATGGATCTCAGTAATCACTTGTGGCTGAGTTAAGACTAATAGGTCGTTATTACCTTTGACATCTAAAGTCCAATTTAAAAAGCGCTCACCACGAAAATCGGCTTCTTCTAACTGGTAGCCTTGGATCATTGTCCCCATGCCACCATCAATAATTAAGATCCTTTGTGCTAAAGCATCTTGAATTTGTAACGTCCTATCACA
The DNA here is from genome assembly GCF_021513135.1 of Vibrio sp. SS-MA-C1-2. Classification (NCBI taxonomy): domain Bacteria; kingdom Pseudomonadati; phylum Pseudomonadota; class Gammaproteobacteria; order Vibrionales; family Vibrionaceae; genus Vibrio; species Vibrio sp. SS-MA-C1-2. Next base: position 795,019 of record NZ_CP090981.1, on the reverse strand, counting down.
TTTGAATTGAGTACTCATCAACCCTTACTCCTTTATTTGATGGCATTAATTATTTTAGATATAAAAAGGTATTCTGCTTATATTTCTATCGCTAATCACCATCCTAACATATTAGCAACAGAAGTATAGATGGCTAAAAATAACAACGATCAGAAATGATTTTTAATTAATTGCTCTTTTTTATAGTCTTTATTGCAAAGTAGATCTATATTCTAGCTCTTTAAGTTATACCCTTATAATTGTGGTTGTTACGAAAGTGTTATTCTCACTTACTTGCCACTCATCAATAGCTCTAAAGCTTTTGGATATCAATCTAGATTAATCATCACTAGGAACGAAATATGTCGGTTTACAGTACACTCTGTTTTCTCGCCGCGATATCGATGTTTATCGCCTTTATCAACAGTAAAATTGGTAAAATGCAAACAACAATCGCCATTACTGCGGGTGCGATAATCCTCTCATTAGGCATTGTTATTGCTGGTCATAATGGCTGGTTTCATCTCGAAGAACTTGCTGAAAGCCAATTGGTTAAAATTGATTTTCAGAGCTTTCTTTTACAAGGTATTTTAGGATTTCTACTTTTTGCGGGTGGGTTAGGAATTAAACTTCCCCACATGAAAGATCAAAAGTGGGAAATTACCGCTTTGGCTTTAGGTGCGACTCTATTCTCTACTTTTTTTATCGGTATCGCTTTATGGGGTATCGTGCAACTTCTTGGGTTCCCACTTGATTTTATCTATTGTTTACTTTTTGGCGCACTTATTTCACCGACGGATCCCATTGCAGTTCTGGCTATTGTCAAAAAACTTGATGCTCCACGTCGAATCTCAACTCAAGTAGAGGGAGAATCTCTCTTTAACGATGGTTTTGGTTTAGTCATCTTTGTGACGTTATTAACCATTGCATTTGGTAGCGAAACACCCACTGTCGGTGGCGTGATTGAGTTATTTTTGCATGAAGCCGTTGGCGGGATCTTATATGGTTTTGTTTTAGGGCTTATCTTCCATTATTTAATCAGCTCTACCAATGATCACTCAATGGAACAGTTACTCACTTTAGGTATTCCTACTGCAGGTTATGCCTTTGCTGAAGTTATCCATGTTTCGGGTCCTCTTGCAATGGTCGTTTCGGGTATCATGATTGGTAACTGGACACGCTATATTGGCTTCTCTAAAGAGAGTGAAGATCACTTAGATCACTTTTGGGAATTGATTGATGAGTTCTTAAACTGCATATTATTCTTATTGATCGGTCTAACCATGCTTCAATTCCAATTCCACCAAGAAGACTGGATCTTAATGGTGCTTGCAATTCCGTTAGTCCTACTTGGTCGCTACCTTAGTGTTAAAATGTGTTATATCGGCTTCTCACGTCATCGTAAATATAACTACTACTCCGAGCGCATATTAACTTGGGGCGGCCTACGTGGTGGCTTAGCATTAGCCATGGCGATGTCGGTACCCGCAGGAGTGATGGTGATTCCAGAGAAGAACATTGATGTCCGAGAAATTATTCTCGTGATGACCTACTCGGTGGTAGTTTTCTCTATTTTAATACAAGGCTCAACGATTATTCCTATGATTGAAAAAGCTAAAATATGGGAAAGAGAGAATAAGAAAAGTGATTAATAAAAATCAATAAAACGTTGATTAAAAACTAAAAAAGCTCAGTTTGCTATTAAATAGCAAGCCGAGCTTTTTATTATTTTCAATATAGATACAAATAGCTATTCAAACATAAAATAGTAACTCAGACGCTAATAAAACTATTCATACGTAAATAAAACTACTCAGACGTAAAGTAGCTATGATCAAGAGAAGAGAGATCAAACGGTGTCTGCTGATAAACGCAATAATTTAACCAATTAGAAAAGAGCAGATGGCCATGACTACGCCAACTCGCTTTTGGTCTATTTTCAGGGTTATTATCAGGATAGTAATTTTCAGGAATTTGAGGGCTAATACCTTCACCTAAATCTCGTTGATACTCAGCATCTAAGGTTAATGGGTCATATTCAGGATGTCCTGATACATACACTTGTCGCTTATTTTTACTCGCTGCAAGGTAGACACCTGCTTCATCAGAACTCGCTAGGACATCTAAGTCGGTATGTTGCTCAATAAAGTCGACAGGAAAATCAGCATTTCTTGAGTGTGGTGCTAAAAATTCATCATCAAATCCACGCAATAATGGATGTTGAGGAACCTGTAGTTGATGTTGAAAAACCCCTGATAACTTATTCGTTCTCGTTTTTTTCTCCAATTGATAATGGAGTTGTAATCCAGCCTGAACTGCCCAGCAAACATACATGGTCGAAACCACATGATCTTCTGCCCAAGTAAGAATTTTTTTATTTGATCCCAATACACCACATCTTCAAATGGTACCAATCCCAAAGGTGCCCCAGTGACAATCATGCCATCGAAGTTACGATCTTGGACCATTTCAAATTGACGATAAAAGTTATTTAAATGCTCGGTTGGGGTATTCTTACTTGGTCGATTATCAATACGAAGTAACTCTATATCAACTTGAAGTGGGCTATTTGATAATAAACGCATAAACTGAGTTTCTGTCTCGATCTTCTTTGGCATCAAGTTCAGCAACAGCACTTTAAGTGGACGAATATCCTGGTGCATTGCGCGACTTTCCGACATAACGAAGATATTTTCATTACGTAATATATCGCTAGCAGGCAATAAATCAGGAATTTTAATTGGCATAATGGTCTCCTTACCATCAAATAGACATCTAGACTTCTAGATACTATATTGCCAATCTCTTAATGTCGAGTCCTGAAAATAATTAATCAAAATTAAACTGATAAAGAATATCCACCGCACTGTCTAATCCTGACACAGCTTCTAAGTAGAGATCTTCTAAAACTCGATATCGTAACGTGAACTCCCCTAATGAATTAAATAGCCCAACACCGTATTTAACTTGTAAGTCATCAGTAACATAGCCACTGACAGTGACTTGAGATGAATCCCCAGAACCTTCGGTATCGAGAGCTAATTGATCAACACCAAATGCATCACCAATCTGATTAACCAACTTACCACTACGTGATAATCCCATCCCTAATAGTGCCGTTGTCATCGAGTTATTACCGCTATCACTATCAAGTTTACGTCCTCGCACTAAATAAGAGAGCGCTTCAGTTTGAGGTAAGCTTGGTTCAGAGAAGACTTCAACCGTTGGATCATCAATAGAACCATTAACCCGAATACCAGCAATCACATCATCGTTGGTATTGGCTGGATTTCTAATCGCTTCTACCTCTAAAAATGGCTGATCAAGAGGACCATTAAAAAGCAGCTTTCCTTTTCGAATCACCAAGTCTTGAGCAAAGGAGTTATATGTCCCTTTTTCAACATTGATATGACCAACAACTCGAGGTTCACCACGATTCTGTTTGATCTGTAATCGTCCAGCCAGATTACCTTTTAAGCCGAAAGCTTTAATTCTGACATCATCACCAATATCTAATTTAATATCTGCATCAATATTAAACTTGGTGGCAGCCTCATCTTGTATGGGTTTTAACTGCTCATCTAATAATACTTGGTCATCACTAACAGAGTATGCCCCTTCTGGAATCTTACTCACCTCGATTCGCCCCCAAGGAATAGAGAGATCTCCAGTAACATAAGTTCGACCAGGTTTGGCATTAATCTCAATATCAGACGTGAGTTTAAGATCAACCAAGGAATCCACTTTCACTTCCAATGCTTTACTATTTACAAATAACTTCGCTTCCCAGGCTTTAAGGTCTCGCCAGTCTCCAGTCCCTGTAATATCTAGCTTTCCTTCATTGGTGGTGATCTCACTCTTCAAGTCTGCATCATAACCATGAAGCTTAAGATCGATGTAACCATCATTCACCACCAAAGGTGAAATGACACTATTAAAAACTAAGGTGCTGAGATTTAAATCTCCTTTGACTTCAGGCTTTAATAGCGTACCTCCTAACATGAGCTGGCTATTTAACTCTCCTGAAAGTTGAGCTCCATCATCCAGTAAATTTGAGAAGCGATGAATGTTTACGTTATCAATAACCAACTGCCCTTTTAAGGGTTTATTCGCAGCAAAGAGATCGTCAATAATCAACTGACTTTTAACACTGCCGTTATCTTGCAGATCGATCATAAAATCGAGTTCGAGTTGCTGTCCTTTAAATTGACTCGTTAATGTTATGTCATTCCATGCTATCAATGTAGTTGCTGTTGTATTACGCTTTAGCTCGCCCTCTTTGGTGGTTAGCTTTCCTTTTAATTGAGGTTTTTCATCTCCTCCCCATTGCGCTAAAACATCACCATTAAGTATGGTGTTGAGAGTTAAGTGAGCTGGCAAAAGAGGTTGTAATGCTTTTAATGACAGCTGATTGATTACAACATGGCTCTGGCTTTTTTCTCCAGCAAGAGAAATAGACGCATCGTTAAAGCAGATTGTTCCATTATTTTGTCGCCAGCAATGATTATTAGTGGTGATTTTTTCTTCTTTAAAGAGCAGATTAAATTGACTGTTTTTATCAATTGTCCATTGGCCTACGGGAGTGATAATACTATTTTTAGCGAATGTTCCTTGCCAACCGGTTTCACGATTGAGCTTTCCCTTCAATTTAATATTTACACCAACAGGCTTACCTTTCGCCTCCACCGATAAGTTGTGCTCATTTTCATCACCAGATAAAGAGGCACTTAATGACTGAATTGACTCCCCTTCCATATTTAACTCAACAATATCAAGTTTAAGATCTCCAGCAATTAATTTACTTTGCTCTATTTTTCCTTGTAACTTTAACTGCTTTAATGAAACCAACTTCTGCCAAGAGAATTGATTCGCAGTAAGATCCACCACTGCCTGAGGATTATTCACCGAGCCTTTAATATCAACTTTACCAACAATAGAACCACCAGCATCAGGAATTGAGCTGGTTAAGTTCGGTGCATTGATATCTAAAGAGAGTGCTAACTGTTTTTTTAACGCTCCTTTAGCAATCAGATGATTATCACCATGGACGAGTTTTAGTCCTTGACTGATAAAAGTTGGAATATCTTGTTGATCAGTCGCGTAAACTTTTAAATCACCAGCTAAATCTAGAGGAAGTTTTTGATATAAGCCATTAATTTTAGCCTTAGGGATATCAACCAACCAACTGCCATTCTCTTCTAATTTTCCTGTTGTTGAAATGTCACCAGAAAGTACAGCAGCAATATCAGGCCAATAAAGTTGTGGGTTAATATTATCTGCCGTTAACTCCCCCCCCAACGCATTGGGTATTGCCAAGAAAAGTGTGCCCGCCCCTGAATTGTGCCTCCAAGCCCATCAAGTTTTAATTGATCGAGCTTAATTTGATCAATATCTCCACTGCCTGAAGCGGCTAATTTTGCTTTAGGGATCTCTTTGCCTTCAGCTGTCGTCGATAAGTGATAACCATAACGCGTAAGATCACCTTGAACGCTAACATTACTATTATGAAGCTGGTAATCGGCTTGACCTTGCAATGGCCACTGAAAATAACGGCTCACTAATACTGCATCGAAAGGAATATTTGGATCTAACAGATTAACTTGCCCTGTCAAACTAAGATCCGTTTTAGATGGCTTTGTCGTGGTGAGTTTTGAATCAACATCTAAATCAGTCAGATCACCTTTGGTTTTTAATATGACTTGGTAATCTTTCAAGGTGGAGTCTTTAAACCTGCTGTTTAAATTTAGCGCTAGAGGATAGTTATCTTTCAGGGTTATCGCCGCTTTACCTTCAAGATCCAGATCGGCCATATCCAGCTTCATCTTATTGATAGAGATATCTTCATCTTTGGCAAATGCGGTAATTTGAAGTCGATTAACAATCACTGGATCAGAATTATCGCCTTCCGTTCCTTGATAAATAAATTGAGTGATATCGAGATTATCGAGTTTAATTGTCAACGGTAATACCACTTCAGGTAACACCATAGGCGAAGTCGATTTTGTGCTGCTAGATTTTTTGCTATTAGAGTTAGCGGTTGTATTCTTTGGGTCAGGTTTAGGGTCAGCAGGTAACTGTAATCCAATGGTATGCCACTGACCATTGGTAACAATAATATTTTGTCGTTGTAATTTAAGACCGGTATTCAATGACTGCCAATTTAACTTTGTTCCCAAAATATCTAGGCTCACGTCAGTGAGTTTAATATCGGGTGAATCAATAGTGATAGGGAAACGAAATGGAGCACTTTCATCTTTTTCGGTTGAATCATCATGATAATTATCGTCAGTATTATCTTGATAACCCACATAAACCCCTAAGGCATACAGCTTATCAGCACTCACTCGCCCCATGAATAAAGATTTAATATTAAGTTTTAGCTGTAATTCTTGTACTCGAATACTCAAGCCATCACTCTTAACCGTAATCCCTTCAATTTTAGATTCAGTTAATAACGCGCCATCAATGCTATCAATATTCACTACGGGTACATAATGGTTAACTGCACTGCGTATTAATTGTGACCCTAATTCAGTAAACAACAACCAAGTGGAAAAAGCGAAAATCAAAGAGATCAGTAATATGATAATTAATGTTAGGCGTTTAATAAATTTAACCATATTAAAGTTCAGGCCCTAATGAGAAGTGTATTTGATACTGAGCATCATCTTTTGGTGCATCAAGTCCCCATGCTAAATCAATTCGCACCGGTCCTACTGGCGAGGCCCATCTAACACCAACACCCGTTCCTTTATACCAAATAGGAGCATCAGTCCAAGCACTACCAATATCAAAGAAAAGCGCTCCCCACCACTTACCCATAATCCGACGTTGATATTCTAAAGAGGAAGTCGTTTGGTATTGACCACCGATCAATTGATCATCACTATCTTTTGGTGCAATCGACTCATAACGATAACCTCGGATACTATTATCACCACCAACGAAAAAACGGATAGAAGGTGGAGCATTAGTTATATCATCAATAAAAACTGCACCCGCATCGAGGCGAAATAAACCTCGATTATTGTTATTTCCTTGAATCCATGCGGTACCTAATTGAACACGTGCAAAACGCGTATCCGACCCCCAAGTAGGATCTGAGAGCTCTAAGGTCATCTGTTGCTTATTACCCCAATCAGGCATCGGTTTTTTCTGTAGCTGTGTACGAGTATAGGTCAGCCCTGGCATTAAAAGTAAGGTCTCATCTTCTTCATCTGCCTGAATATAGTCTTCATATGAGATACGCAAAAACGCAGTACGATGCCAATCATTATCAAAGATCCAATCCCGTTCAAAGCCGAAGGTATATTCTTGGCTATCGGTATCTAGATTATCAACCCCTTTAAAACCTAACTGGAATTGATAATAATCTTTTAAGACATCTTCAAGAGGAATTTTATAACTAAACTCGGCCAGTTGTTCAGGTTTAGAGAGAGAAAATGCCGAGTGTAAACTGTGTCCTTGTGCATTGATCCAAGGTTTATCCCAATTTAATTTCAATCGAGTTTGAACATCGGTAGAGTAACCGATACCGACTTCGACCTTATTTCGCTTACTGGGTGCAAGTTGAACATCGATTGGCAGTTCATAACCCGCCATATTATCCGTATCGCCACTGACAACGATAGAAGAGAACCAACTGCTACCTGATAATGATTGATTAAATTCACCCAGTTTGGTTGATAGGTAAGGATCACCTTCATTGAAAGGCGTTAAACTAGACAAGCGATCTTGCTCAATTTGGCTACCAGTAAACGTTACGGGACCAAAGTTATAACGATGCCCGGAATGAAACTCTAACTTTAGAAAAGCCATATGACGAGAAGGTGCGACTTCTAACCTTTTTTTAATAAATTTCGCGTCAAAATAACCTTTTTTAGAGGCAATTCTTTGTAGCTGTTTTTTTATATTATCGTATTTTTTATGATTGAGAATATCGCCTTTTTTAGGTGCACCTTTAAGCACTTTTTTAAAATTAGGGTCATCTAAAGCAAAAGAATCAAAAACAATATCAATCTCTTGATAACGAACAGGTTTGCCAGCTGAAACATTAATCGTTCCGACCGCATGTCGCCCACTGGAATCTATCGTGATATTAATAATAGGTTCATAGTAGCCATCAGCTTGAAGTGCACTTCTTACCGCTTCAGCTAATCGAGCTTGAAATTGTTTAGAGGTATTAAAGTCATCTTCAGGAAGTCCCTTAATATGCGCATCGACATTGACTGTTAGCTCATCACTCAGACCTTTAAGCTGATAGACTGTTTTTGCTGAAGAGAGAATTGGACAAAGTAATAAAGACGTTAATAACAGATAACGAAGTAATATTTTTTGAGTAGCGATGGGAACGATATTTTTCATTATTTGGCTGCTATTTTAACTGTTCATCATTAAACACACTCATTACTTGTCGGTAATTGAAATTAATATATTTAATAATATACCAACAATATAAGGTTTCGCTATTTTCGTCGATATATTAATGTGCTACAACGTATAGAAAGCTATAAATAATAGTATATCTAATTTATCTCACATTTGATTCAACATGGAGTTGTTATGTCATCTCAACCAAATAAAACAATGCTTCACCATATCTTTAATCGCCCATTAGAGACATCTACACCAAAGGAATGTCAAGCAATCACAGTAGCAATGGGCTGTTTTTGGGGAGCTGAGCGCCTATTTTGGCAGCAAGATGGTGTCTATTTAACGATGGTGGGATATTCCGCTGGCACAACGGAAAACCCGACTTATAAAGACGTTTGTACCGACACAACAGATCATGCTGAAGTGGTTCGAGTTATCTTTGATCCTAAGATCATTTCATTAAACGAACTATTGGCACTTTTTTGGCAGAATCATATTCCCACTCAAGGAATGCGTCAGGGGAATGATATTGGTAGCCAGTACCGTTCTGCTATCTATCCTCATAATTCAGAGGATTTAGCTTTAGCCGAAGAAAGTTTAAAACACTATCAACAAGCATTAATCGCCAATGGTGACAGCTCACCGATTACCACTGAAATTAAATTAGTCTCTGAATTTTTCCTTGCAGAAGAAGAACATCAGCAATATTTAAGTAAAAATCCAGCAGGTTATTGTGGTTTAGGTGGTTCAGGCGTTTGCTATCCAGCCTAGTCATCATTAGTAAAGTTACAGTGATTTTTAAGCACGAAATTTGACATCTCTAATATTATCAACAATCCTATAGCGGATATTTATATCTTAATAAATTCTACTGTAGGAATATAAAATGAAGAACAAACTGCTATTAATCTTGAGTTTATTCGCTTTCTCTTTTTCAGTTTCAGCTAATAATTTAAAGGTTGGCCAACCATTACCGGCCGTCACTGTTTCTGATTATGGTGAACTACTACTAACAGATGGTGATATCAGCTATACAACTTGGAACAGCTCAGAACTACCAGGAAAAGTAAGAATTATTCAAGCAATTGCTGGCCGTACTGCAGCAAAAGAGCTTAACTCTGCGACCATCGATGCAATTACCGCAGCGAAATTCCCTGAAGGTAGCTATCAAACAACGACAATCGTCAACCAAGATGATGCGGTTTGGGGAACCGGTGCTTTTGTTAAGTCATCAGCTAAAACAAGTAAAGAGGACTTCTATTGGTCTTCTGTGGTTTTAGACTCCGATGGTAAAGTACAAAAAGCATGGCAGTTAGAGAAGAAAAACTCGGCAATCATTGTGCTGGATAAAGCGGGGAAGGTGCTTTTTGTTAAAGAGGGACTACTATCTGCTGACGAAGTAAAACACGCAATGGATTTAGTTAAAGCCGAGATTGCTAAAAAGTAGCGTTGTTGTTAATACTCAACAAACAGACTTGTTAATACGTCCAATAAAAAACCGCGAATACTTAAACTATTTTTAGTTAAAGCATTCGCGGTTTTTTTATCGCTTATGGCTACCCTTTGACCTAAATGCACTAGCAGGAAAGTTATAAAAAAAGCACCAGTCTTCAACTTCAGGTGGTCTTATTGCTCACCTTACTATTGATGAACGATATATACCTAAAATAATTGGAGCTGCTAGTAGGCGGCAAGTAAGTGAGGCCCCATGAGTATAGATGTACTATATGATTGGGCGAGCGAGCATAGCCAACAACCGAGCGACTTCAAGTATAAAGGGAAAGGTTTTGATGAATGGTTACTTCATAGATGCGCTGAGAAAACGATTAGTCGCTACATCTTATTCTTAAAGATGTTCACCCGAGAACCTGAAGTATGAGTGTAGTAAATCGTATTGATACATTTTTTAACCGTTTTGATATCAGTGGTTTGCTGTGTGATTCGCCGCTACACTTTCTAACTTTTCAGCTAACCAAACTTTAATAATCGATTGGCGGGTTACACCAACACGATTAGCCTCACGATCTAATGATTCAATCATCCATGTAGGAAAATCAACATTTACTCGTTTTTGACTTTGCATTGGACGCTTAGATTTAGATAAATCTAGATCGCCTAGGATATCTTGGCCATCGTCAAATTTTGCATCAAATTCATTCGCTTTCATAAATCTTTACCTCACCTTTTCTTGAGCGTCGAACCGAAATTATTCGGATATTTTGACCTCGATATGTAATAACGCCTGTCCAATGTTTGCCATTAAGCATACCTATTACAATATATCTTGGTTCATCGTGAGTATTTACTGGGATCTCAATTAAATCAGGATCATTCCAAAGTAATTGAGCTACATTGAAATCCAAACCATGTTTTTTAAGATTCGAGTTACTCTTAATTTCATCAAATTCAAAATCACCCATAGTGTTAAAATTATACCATTAATACTCAAAAGGCAACTTTTGATAATATGTCGAAAAGATGGTGAATAGTTACTAGGTCGAAAAATGCACTTTAATTCTCTAAAAATTTAGAATATATACACCTAAAATAATTAATAATGCAATACTTCGCTCTTTCACTTTACTCCTAAGTGAATAACTGGCCAACTGTTTTCATCGGAATGAACATTCTTACACGACCATTGATTTCACAAAGAACGTCGAAGCCATATTTCGCATAAAATGACTCCGCTTGTTCAGTTAAACAATCAACCACGATGGCATAAGCTCTCATGTGAGAATTGATTTCCCAAAGATATTCAAGCGCTTTAATTAAGCTTACTTTACCTAGCCCGCTTCCTTGAAATTCTTTATGAACCGCAAGTTGAGCTAAAAGAAAAACAGGAATTGGATAGCGTGGTAATTTTTTAGCCACTTTTTGTGGCAATGCATCACGGCTAATTGAACTTGGTGCAATACTATAAAACGAACAAATTGGATACTTTTGATTTGGTAGAGGCACAGATGCAGGCAAAACCATTGTACGGCTAATGCCGGCTTGCATCTGTTTAGCGGCTTTAGTTTTGATAAAGTCATTTAACTCTTTTTCACCACAGTCAAATGAAACCCTATCGTGTTGTGATTTATCCAATTCTTTAAACGTCTTGGAATAACTCACTTAAAGTCACCATTTTTAGTAAATTCAGCAGCCTCAAGTAATGCGTTATTCGGAGCCTTAGCCTCATCACAAGCCATCATGAACTGATCAAATACATTTGTTTCAACCTTGATGCATTCATGTTCAGAGATCACCTGAGTTGCATCTTCATCCATTAGACGAACAACGTATTCAGTTAAGCTTTTTAAACCAAGTAGTGCTGATGCTTTCTCAGCTTTCGCTTTGATTTCTTCATCTAAACGGATATCAAGTCTTGCATTCGCCATAAAAACCTCCAATGGTACGGATTTATTCCGTCATTAATTTAGTATAAGTTTTACACAACCAAAGCGCAAACTGTACGGAGATTATACGGATTTAATTTCGACTCGGTTTTGTGGTTAGAGGTTTAGGGCTTATTGAAGAACTAGCTCGACATTCGATTATGGTGGAATATACCTATCCAGCGAATACTTATTACCAATAAAAAAGACGCCCTAAGACGCCTTTTTATCTCTAATCTTCAATCACTTCACTTCCACCAGCCCGAAATAGAACACATCATCCACTTTGCCGATCAACTTGCCGTCGGTTTGAGTGGGTAACGCCTCTTTTGCCATTGGTCGTCCGTTGAACGATTTACTGATGTTCCGCCAACGGTATTTTTGCTCATCATTGACGGGACTGAGTGAGATCTTAATTTTTTTATTTTTAGCCTCTAGTGGAATAGACTCCGAGAAAGCCCCTTGTTCATTGGTCTCAACGGTGCTGTAGGTATTATCGTACGACACCAATACCCAACGTTGTGCTAACCCTTGCTCACCGTTATCTAAAATGCCATTTCCTCGCCCTTGCTCGCTGTTATCATTAAAGATGAACCCTTTGACTATTAATGTATTTTCTCGCGTCCAACCTTCACCCCGTTTCTCCTCATCACTTAATGAAGGGAACGCGATAACCCCTAAAATAAGGGGACAAATAACCAAACGATCACGAACTATTTTATATATTAACTGATTCATGTTTATTCCCTCTAATCATCGACTTTGATTTGAAAACTCACGACACCACGGTCCGTTGGATTTAGCGGCTCAGGGAGTACCCAACGAATTTTCCCTTGGTACCCAGTATTATTCTCTGCACCGAGTGGTTGTTTTAATTCACATTCAATAGTTTTTGACAAACCACAATTGTGTTTGACGGGTAAACTCCCCCCCACTAACTGGCTAAATTCAGGCACATAATCTAAGAGCACCACATTGGAAATGGGATGCTCTGACTCATTAGAGAAGTAGAGTTTATATTCCAAGGTATCTCCCGATTTTGCGGTGTTATTTTTACTCTCTACACTGCCCTCTTCACTCATGTTTCTTACGGTCTTTTCTAGGGTCAGTTTGCCAAAATTCGTTAAACTCAAAATATCTTGATTACTGAGATAAAAAGTGACCCCGTGGCTTGTTCCGACGTCTTGCGGCTTGACTTCAACATCAAGGTAATAATAAAAATCAGCATCGACGCCGCTGGCTGAAAATTGAGGGGTCACTTCCGTCACGATACAGAATGTTTGTTCTGGCTGGGTGGTTGTGATATCGGCGGTGATTTTGGTGTCCCCCGCCTCTAACTCCCCATTACAATTATTATCTTGGTAGATTTTAATCGGCCATGCTCTGTTTTGTTCTTCAACCATGATTTTAAGGGTAGAAGGTGAATAGAGTTGAAGTTGATGAGCAAAATATTGCGTCCCTTCATTAGCAGCAATGCTTCTTTTATGATCCTGGGTTAATACGGGCTTTTTAATTTGACCGAAGAGGAACTGGGTTTGCTCACCTAATAAACCGCTAAATTGGCTATCGGTGGTATTAACGCCTTCATTCCCTGAACTATCTTGGGTTGATGAACCGTCGATAGATTCACTGATCGCTTGCCAGCCTGCGGTAGGTTCAACCGTTAAGGTAATGTTTTTGGTTTTCCATTCGTTAGGTAAGGGATAAGAAAAACGGCCACGTCCATCGGTAACGGCACTTAAGGTTTCAGTGGCGTTATCTGTGTTCGTTAAGGTCACAACACGGTTGGCTAACCCCTCTTCCCCTGTCTCTTTTAAACCGTTATGAGGTGTGGCGGAACTGTTGTCGTTAAAGGCATGGTCATTGAACACATAACCGTCAAGGGTGATGGTTGCGGCAGGTAAAGGCGGCGCTTCACCCACATAGAGTAACGCCAGAGTAATTGAGCAAAGAATATCGGTATTTTTTACATTATCAGCAGTATTCGTGTTGCTCGCACAAACTCGATAATAGAACTCATCCTCATCGTTATGAGCTATTGGTGGAGTGTATGTTATTGTTTCAATTTTAGAAAGATTCTTAAAACCAGAAGCATTATTACTTTCTGTGAATTCTTTTCTCGTTATTTTTAATTCTCCCCCTTTAATGGTTGTTATTTTTGTTGTCGAGCTTTCAATCCCAGCTTGCCCTGTACCTGCATCCAGGTGATCCTTACCCAAGGTAGTAATAAACAACTCACCCGAATGTTTTGCCGCGTTAGCTGAACCGCTATCAGGATTAAAGTTTATTTTTGAGTCATTCGCCATTAGGGTGGCGACTGATATATCATGCTCCGGTACAGGACTATCACCAGTGCTGTAATAAGGAAAGACAAACCCACTGATCGGATTGTCTACATTATTATACCGATCAGGTTTTGCATCTACATGAGGAGCTGGGGTATAACAGCCATTTTCACTCGCCTTAATATCTGAACCAAACATCAGCGGCAGTATTCTTCTGATTATTCCTCTACCTGCATCATCACCACTATTAGGAAACTCATAAGCTGCACCCATTAATTCAGGGAAATTCAATAACATCACACAAGCCCCCTGTTCAACTTTGGTTGTCGTCGAGTTATAAAACCGCATCTCATCAAAGCCCCAAATACTCAGTAACGCATTCTGAGTCGTTTGGAAAACCATATTTAATTTAGGGACACGATCCGTGAAAAAATATCGCGTTGATCCGATAGAGTAATGAGAAAATTTATTAGGATTCACATGTGCCGTGTATGCCGAGTATTCTTTTGACATGACACCAAAGGGTCTTGTATAGTCAGCCGTTGATCCAGTATCAAGTCTAATACCAACAGGTAAAACCTTATTGAGCTCAGCGATTCCTTCTTGAAAATTTCGAGGCTTTTCAAAAGTACCAGAAATTTTTGTCTTCTGATCAATAACAAAGACATAGAGTCTTCCTTCTCCACTTCTTATCCCATCTAGAATCGTAGGCCAAACATCTGGGTTATATTTATCCAGTTTACTAAAATAAAAGACATTAACAGGGTGAGTCTTTAAGTCTGCTAGTGATAATGTTTGCTCTGAACCTAATGCATTACTAACATCTTTTATTTTCTGATTAACTTTTGGACTTTGACTAAACTCTTTAATAATACGCTGGTCTATAACATTACTGCTGTTGTCCAAATTACCATTATTACGAGTATGAAAAAATTTGATGTCATCACTAGGAATAAGGGCTGAAGAAGCGATTGGTACCCCGCCCAGCAAAGTGGCTAAAAACAGCGCCCTCAGTTGAAGCCCTTTAAAACGAGTGGGGGTATTTTCCCGCCTATTTCCATTACCCCTCGTGGGGAGCCTAAGAGAGTAATAAGGTATTAATAATAATTTGGTTAAACGATTTTTATTGCGGCTTGCGGCTTGCGGCTTGCGGCTTGCGGCTTGCGGCTTGCGGCTTGCGGCTTGCGGCTTGCGGCTTGCGGCTTGCGGCTTGCGGCTTGCGGCTTGCGGCAGAACACGCTATCGCTCTATCTAAAAAACTCAAGAACTTATTCATTAAATTCCCTCTTTTTATTCTAAATTCGCAATATCAACACATTCCTAATCTGCTGATATAAAATGAAATATTTTGTTTTTACTGTTTACAAGAAAACCAGTATGCGACGATTAAAAGGGATTACAAGAGATGGGGAAATTAATAAAAATTGATAAGAGAAAGCAATATAGAGAGCAGAATATAGTGGTAAGAAATTAGGGGTTCATAGAAAATGATGAGACACAATAAGACGAGTAGTCAATAAAAAAGCCCGTAAATAAGATACTTACGGGCTTCATTGGAAGTACTAGGATGTGGGTATGATGATTACATCATGCCGCCCATTCCACCCATACCACCGCCCATGCCGCCCATATCAGGCATCGCTGGAGCATCTTTCTGTGGTCGATCAGTAATCATCGCTTCAGTGGTGATCATCAGACCCGCAACAGAAGCTGCAAACTGAAGTGCTGAACGCGTTACTTTCGTTGGATCAAGGATACCCATTTCGATCATGTCGCCGTAAACACCCGTTGCTGCGTTGTAACCGTAGTTACCTTCACCAGCTTTAACGTTGTTAGCAACCACTGACTCTTCATCACCTGCGTTGGTGGTAATTTGACGAATCGGCGCTTCCATTGCACGTAATGCAACACGGATACCGACATTTTGCTCTTCGTTATCACCTTCAAGGTTTGATACTTTAGACGCTGCACGGATAAGTGCAACACCACCACCCGCAACCACACCTTCTTCTACCGCTGCGCGAGTTGCGTGAAGTGCATCTTCAACACGTGCTTTCTTCTCTTTCATTTCAACTTCTGTTGCTGCGCCAACTTTAATCACCGCAACACCACCAGCTAATTTAGCAACACGCTCTTGAAGTTTTTCTTTATCGTAGTCTGATGTTGCATCTTCAATTTGCTGACGAATTTGAGCAACACGACCAGCAATAATCTGCTCTTCACCGATACCATCGATGATTGTCGTGTTTTCTTTCGTAATGGTAATGCGCTTCGCTTGGCCTAGATCTTCAAGTTGAACTTTTTCTAGATCCATACCCACTTCTTCAGAGATAACCGTACCGGCAGTCAGAACGGCAATATCTTGTAGCATTGCTTTACGACGATCACCAAAACCAGGGGCTTTAACTGCTGCAACTTTTACGATGCCGCGCATGTTGTTAACCACAAGTGTTGCTAGTGCTTCACCTTCAACATCTTCTGCAACGATAAGTAGCGGACGAGATGCTTTAGCAACGGCTTCTAATGTTGTTAGTAACTCACGGATGTTCGATACTTTTTTATCAACCAATAGAATGAATGGGTTTTCTAGATCAACACTGCCCGCTTCTTGATTGTTAACAAAGTAAGGAGATAGGTAACCACGATCGAACTGCATACCTTCAACCACATCAAGCTCATCTTGTAGTGCTTGACCTTCTTCAACCGTAATAACGCCATCACGGCCTACTTTTTCCATCGCTTCAGCAATGATATTACCGACAGTTGCGTCAGAGTTCGCAGAGATAGTTCCTACCTGAGCAACCGCATTCGTATCTAAACAAGGAACAGAAAGTGCTTTTAGCTCTTCAACCGCAGCAACAACCGCTTTGTCGATACCACGTTTTAGATCCATTGGGTTCATACCCGCAGCAACCGCTTTTAGACCTTCATTAACGATAGACTGAGCTAATACCGTTGCCGTTGTTGTTCCATCACCCGCCGCATCATTAGCTTGTGAAGAAACTTCTTTCACCATTTGTGCACCCATGTTTTGGAACTTATCTTCAAGTTCGATTTCACGTGCAACTGAAACACCATCTTTAGTAATGGTTGGTGCGCCAAATGACTTATCTAAAACAACGTTACGACCTTTAGGACCTAAAGTCACTTTTACTGCATCAGCAAGAATATTTACGCCTTCTAGCATTTTTACTCGTGCATCATTACCAAATTTTACATCTTTTGCTGCCATGTTCTTAAATTCCTTTAATTAAATTTCACCGGATAACGGGGCTTACTCAACGATCGCTAATACGTCATTTTCAGACATGATTAGCACTTCTTTACCATCGATTTTCTCGGTTTTTACGCCGTAGCCTTCGCTAAAAATAACCGTATCGCCAACTTTTACATCTAGCGCTTGTACTTCACCGCTTTCTAAGATGCGACCTTTACCAGTAGCCAATACTACACCACGAGTTGATTTTTCTGCTGCTGAGCCTGTTAAAACAATGCCGCCAGCGGACTTAGATTCAACTTCTTGGCGCTCTACAATTAAACGGTCGTGCAAAGGACGAATGTTCATCGGTTGTCTCCTGATTATTTGGTTTTTATTAAAAATGAAGAGAGGCTTCATTACCTATCCATCTGTGAATATTGATCTTGGGGTTATTTCAGCCAAACTCAAGGTATAGTAGAGTTTTTTTCATTTTATTTAGTCATTTTTTTGCTCAATCACTCAGTTTCGATTACCGTATCTCCCAATACACACTCTTAAGGCTGTAATGCAAAAACAAAAGCTCAAATCAAATCAAAATCGATTGCTGCTCGACCCTATCGATAAACTGTTAACCCAACTCACCATTCCATTAATTTTTGGTATGGTCGCGGTGTTGACATTTAATTTGGTTGATACTTTTTTCATCTCGCTTTTAGGGACAAACTCTCTTGCAGCCATCAGCTTTACCTTTCCGGTTATTTTTGCCATTAATTCAATGACGATGGGAATTGGTGTTGGTGTCTCCGCTCATCTTGGTCGTATTTTAGGGAAGAAGTTAGAAATAAAAGCCAAAAGGTTTGCTTCTCACGGCTTGTTATTAATTGCAGTATTAAGCACGTTACTTTCAATTATTGGCTACTTTACGATTGATCCGCTTTTCGCTCTGCTTGGTGCAAATCAAGAACTTCGGCTTCTCATCGAACAATATATGGCAACCTGTTATCTATTTATTCCATTATTAGCAATTTCAATGGTGGGAAATAATATTCTTCGAGCAACAGGTGACACCAAAACGCCAGCGGTCATCTTAATTATTTCTGGCGTCATCAATAGCATTTTAGATCCTTTATTTATCTTTGGTCTTGGTCCTATTCCAGCGATGGGTGTACAAGGTGCAGCGATAGCCAGTGGCATCAGTTGGACGATTGCCGTTGGTTGGTCTTTTTATATTCTGATCCATAAAACGCAACTACTCGGCTTGTGGTGTATGACAGAAATTATTGATGATTGGAAAAAAATCCTTCACATCGGAACTCCAGCTGCTTTTTCTAATGCGCTACTTCCAATATCAGGGGCTATTTTAATGGCATTATTAGCGAGCCAAGGAACAGAATCTGTTGCCGCTTATGGTGCAGCACAGCGTATTGAGTCATTCTTATTGATTATTGTGATTTGTATGACTTCTGCTTTAACACCGATAATGTCGCAAAATTTAGGTGCAAAACAAGACCAGCGAGCTTTTCTTGCCCTCTTTACTGGGATCAGATACTCCTTGTTAATCCAGTTTTTGATTTTTATTGCGATGGTGCCATTAAGCTCCCCTTTCTCAGCGCTATTTAGTCAAGATATCGAGGTTCAGAAGCAGATCTGGCTCTACTTAATTGTTGTTCCATTAAGCTATGGTTGTCAGGGAATTGTCATGATGTTAGTGAGCAGTTTAAATGCGCTTCATCAGCCCAAGCAGGCATTAGGTTGGAATCTATTTAGATTGTTTGGATTATTGTTGCCTTTCGCTTGGATCGGAAAGCAATTAAATGGCACGGAAGGATTATTTATAGGCATTATGGTCGCTAACTTTATTTCAGGATTTGCCGCCTACTTCTTTGCAAAAAAAATAAGAGCCCATCACTTAGGTTGATGAGCTCACTGATCGGTTCTAAATAAAGAGTATTGCACTTTCAAAGATCAATTAATTTAAACGATTTTGATCATTATCATCACGCTTGTTTTTCTCATCATATTTATCTTTTCGCTCGAACTCACCATCAAACGTATTATCATCACGTTCAAATGGGTTATGTCCAGATCCAAAGCCGCCACCAAATTGACCACCAAAACCTGATCCACTCATTGATTTTAAGCTAACTCGTTGCATCAACTTTTTGGCTAAGATTGCACGCGGTCTTGGTAATAGAACAAGCATCCCTAAAAAGTCAGTCATAAATCCAGGTGTTAATAGCAAAACACCCGCAACAGCAAGCATCACACCTTCAACAATCTCTTGTGCAGGAAGTTCTCCTTGTTGCATTTTATTCTGAACAGATAGAAGCGTCATCAATCCTTGGCTGCGCACAAGCGAGGCGCCAACAATCGCCGTGGTAAGTACAATTGCAATGGTAGGCCAAAGCCCTAAAAAACCGCCAACTTGAATAAATAGCGATATTTCAATAATTGGAACTAAAATAAATAGAACGAGTAAAATAGGAAACACTACTGACCTCGGTAATTAAGTTTACATTCATGTTTAATTTACTCTTAATCGTAACACATTATTTTACATTGCGATGAATATCTTTATACCAAGATTAATACCTAAAAATGGGTACTATTAATACCCCTTTGTTATGTAATGAGATGCTCATCACATTTATTGATAATACTCAATCTAGAGTGATAAAAGTGATCAACATTAACTTTTATTTTTATTTTTACATTGTATGATCATAGTCAATCAGTTGGAATGATTGCTAATACCCAACACTAAAGAATGGATGCCTACAATTAGTGTTAACTATCAGATTATTTGTCTTTATTTAAGGTTAACCTCATGGCTAATTTAGAACAGCAAGCTACAAACACTCGTATTGAAGAAGATCTATTAGGCTCTCGTCATGTACCTGCTGACGCGTATTACGGTATCCACACTTTGCGCGCAATGGAAAACTTTAATATCTCATCAACAACGATTTCAGATGTTCCTGAATTTGTTCGTGGCATGGTCTTTACTAAAAAAGCTGCCGCGCTAGCGAATACTGAATTAGGCGCGATTCCTGCAGAAGTTGGCCAATATATCGTAAAAGCATGTGACCTGATTTTAGAAACAGGCAAGTGCATGGATCAATTCCCATCGGATGTATTCCAAGGTGGCGCAGGTACTTCTGTAAACATGAATGCTAACGAAGTGGTTGCTAACTTAGCACTGGAGTTAATGGGTCATAAGAAGGGTGAATATGACATCGTCAACCCTAACGATCACGTTAATAAGAGCCAGTCAACAAACTGTGCTTACCCAACAGGTTTCCGTATTGCTGTTTTCAATAGCATTACAACATTAGTTGAGTCAATTGGTTACTTACAAACTGCATTCGATAATAAGAGTGTTGAGTTTGATAACATCATTAAGATGGGTCGTACTCAGCTGCAAGACGCGGTTCCAATGACAGTAGGGCAAGAATTTAAAGCATTCAGCATTCTACTAAAAGAAGAAATTAAAAATTTACACTATACCGCTCAGCTTCTACTTGAAGTAAACCTAGGTGCAACGGCTATCGGTACTGCACTAAATACTCCAGGAGGTTACCAACCTCTAGCAGTAACTAAACTAGCTGAAGTCACTGGTTTGCCTTGTACTCCTGCAGAGAACTTAATCGAAGCAACCTCGGATTGTGGTTCATACGTGATGGTTCATGGCTCACTAAAACGCCTAGCGGTAAAACTGTCTAAGATCTGTAACGATTTACGTCTACTTTCATCTGGTCCTCGCTCTGGCTTTAATGAGTTGAACCTTCCTGAAATGCAAGCGGGCTCTTCAATCATGCCAGCTAAAGTTAACCCTGTTATTCCAGAGGTAGTTAACCAAGTCGCATTTAAAGTTATCGGTAACGACACAACGCTAACATTTGCAGCAGAAGCGGGACAGCTACAGTTAAACGTAATGGAACCTGTGATTGGTCAAGTTATCTTTGAATCTATTCAATTACTTTCTAATGCGTGTAAAAACTTACGTGATAAGTGTATTGATGGTATCACAGTGAATAAAGAAGTCTGTGAAGCATTCGTACATAACTCTATTGGTATCGTCACTTACTTGAATCCATTAATCGGTCACCACGAAGGTGATATCGTTGGTAAGATTTGTGCGGAAACAGGTAAGAGCGTTCGTGAGGTGGTGTTAGAACGCGGGTTATTAACAGCAGAAGAGTTAGATGATATTTTCTCTATCGAAAACTTAATGCATCCACAATATAAAGCGAAACGTTATAACTAATATGATTAATCTTTGATTTTATATCGCGATGTATTACAAAAAAGAATACAATATAAAATCAAATAGTTAAAAATAAAAAATAATCATTAAATACGATTTAGGGCACTATTTAAATAGTGCCCTAGACTCCGTTCATCCACATTTTTTTAAGTATTAATTTTTGATTTTAATGTTTAAAAAAATGGAGATAATAAGCATGATTGCTGTTGAATTATTTATTGTACTGGCCTTTATATTTCTAGGGGCTCGAATTGGTGGTATCGGTATTGGTTTTGCCGGTGGTGCTGGTGTTTTATTCCTTTCCCTTATTTTAGGTGTCGATGCAGGAAGTATCCCTGTTGATGTTATCCTAATTATTATGTCTGTGATTACCGCCATTGCTGCGATGCAGGTTGCTGGCGGCATGGATTGGCTTGTCGATTTAGCTGAGCAATTTCTACGAAAAAACCCTAAACGTATTACATTTTATGCCCCGATAGTTACCTTCTTTATGACGGTATTAGCAGGTACAGGACATACGGCATTCTCAACGCTTCCGGTTATTGCCGAAGTTGCGAAAGAGCAAGGTGTTCGCCCTTCTCGCCCACTTTCTATTGCTGTTATCGCCTCACAAATAGCGATTACTGCCTCACCTATCTCTGCAGCGGTTGTCTTCTTCTCTGGAATTCTTGAGCCATTGGGTGTGGGTTATTTAACGCTACTGGCTATCTGTATTCCAACCACATTTGTTGCTTGTATGGTCGGTGCATTTATCTCTAATTTCTTGGGTTGTGAATTAAAAGATGATCCTATCTATATTGAACGCATGAGCAAAGGGTTAATCAAAACTCAAGGTGCAACCAAACGTGAAATTCTGCCAACGGCTAAGATGTCTGTATATATCTTTATCGCTGCCATTATTGCCGTTGTTAGTTATGCAACTGTCATCTCTAAAGCGGTTGGTATTATTGAACACCCAACAATTAGCCGTAACTACGCTATCATGGCATTTATGCTTACCGCCGCGATGGCAATTGTTATTTTCACTAAAATTGATGCCTCTAAAATTGCCAATGCTGCTACGTTTAAATCAGGTATGAGTGCGTGTGTTTGTGTTCTTGGTGTCGCATGGTTAGGTGATACTTTTGTTTCTGCTCATATTGGTGAAATCAAATCATTCGCAGGCTCTATCTTAGAGCAATACCCATGGATGCTAGCGGTAACACTGTTCTTTGCATCAATGCTTTTATATTCTCAAGGTGCAACAACGACCGCATTAATGCCAGCAGCCCTCGCTATTGGGGTATCACCTTTAACTGCCATTGCTTCTTTTGCAGCTGTAAGTGCACTGTTTGTTCTGCCAACATATCCAACGTTATTAGCTGCGGTAGAAATGGATGATACAGGTTCAACACGTATCGGGAAGTGGGTATTCAACCATCCATTCTTTATCCCAGGAGTAGCAACCATTACAACAGCCGTTGCTTTGGGCTTCCTTGTGGGTGGCATTGTTTTGTAATTAATAACATTTTTACCAAAAATAATTGGCGTTGCTAGTAGGCGGCAAGTGAGTGAGGCCCCATGAGTATAGCTGCACTATATAATTGGGGCGAACGAATACAGCCAACAACCTAGCAACTTCAAGTATGAAGGGTATAAAACAATATAAATAGAGATGATGAAATAGCTACCGACTTTTAGTCAGTAGCTGTTTTTTTATGGATTATAAATTTTAAGACAAAAAAGAAGAGTCAGTTCGATACAATAAGCACAATAGATAATGATAAGGATCATGATGTGCTTAATACTAAAAGTCCAATAAGAACGGGATTAATCACCGTCCTTTCTATAACCGCAATTTTATTATTTATCAGTAGTAACCTTAATGCTAATCCAATACTCAATAAATCTACAAAGTTAAACCATCAAGTTCGTTTCTTGCCTGCCTCAGAAGCTTTTATTATTGATTTTAAGCAGCAAAATCACAGCAAATTAAATATCCGTTGGCAGATTAAACCGGGTTACTATCTCTATAAAGAAAAAATCAAAGTTATAGTCAATAACCAAACTATTGAATATTTTACTCTGCCTGAAGGTATCACACATCAAGATCCTTATTTTGGTATTGTTGATATCTATAAGGACAGTTTAGCGATCGATATCCCAATCGCAGATATCAAACAAAAAAGCATAACAATTCATTATCAAGGCTGTGCTGAGGCTGGATTGTGTTATCCACCAGAAAAGAAAGTCATTCCAATAAAAATAATAAGTCATGGGTAATAAAAAAGCCGCAGTATTAAAAAATCACAGCGGCTCATTAAGTATCTGAATTAAATTATTGGTACAAACTAACTCTCTGCAGACTCTACCATTGAAATAGCTAATGCTTCAGCGGCTTTAATCCCATCAATACCTGCAGATAGAATTCCACCGGCATAACCCGCACCTTCACCTGCTGGGAAGAAACCTTTCAAATTGAGGCTCTGGTAATCTTTGCCACGTTTAATACAAACAGGGGAAGATGTACGCGTCTCAACACCTGTTAAAAGACCATCAGCATCCGCAAAGCCTTTAATCTTCTTATCAAAGGCTGGAATCGCTTCTCTGATCGCTTCAATCGCAAAGTCAGGCAGTGCTTTTGAAATATCCGTGAGTTTAATACCCGGTGTAAATGAAGGTGCAACATCACCTAACTCACTTGGATCGCTCCCTTTTAAGAAATCACCAATTTTTTGTGCTGGGGCATCATAGTTCTCTCCGCCGAGATTAAAAGCACCCGTCTCTAGTTGACGCTGTAAACGAATACCCGCCAATGGGTCACCTGGGTAATCTTTTTCTGGAGAGATACCAACTACAATCGCACTGTTCGCGTTACGTTCTGCACGTGAGTATTGGCTCATACCATTTGTCACAACACGACCTTCTTCTGACGTTGCTGCAACCACTGTGCCACCTGGACACATACAGAAGCTATACACCGTACGACCATTTTTACAATGATGAACCAATTTATAATCAGCAGCACCAAGAATTGGGTTGCCTGCATTCGAACCAAAACGCGCTTTATCAATAACAGATTGTTTATGCTCAATACGGAAACCAACAGAAAATGGTTTAGCTTCCATATAAACACCGCGTTGATGCAGCATTTCAAAGGTATCACGAGCACTATGACCTACGGCTAAGATAACATGACGAGACTGTATCTCTTCACCATTAGAGAGTGTTAAACCCGTAATTTGCCCATCTTCAATATGTAAATCATCAACTCGCGTGCTAAAACGAATTTCGCCACCCAGTTCAATGATTTTTGCACGCATCTTTTCAATCATGGTGACCAATTTAAAGGTACCAATATGCGGTTTACTGACATAACGGATCTCCTCAGGGGCACCCGAAGCGACAAACTCTTCAATAACTTTACGACCATAATGTTTAGGATCTTTGACTTGGCTATACAGCTTACCGTCAGAGAATGTACCGGCTCCGCCTTCACCAAATTGAACATTTGATTCTGGATTAAGTTTACGTTTACGCCAGAAGCCAAACGTATCTTTAGTACGCTCACGAACCTCTTTGCCACGCTCAACAACAATCGGCTTGAAACCACTTTGAGCAAGAATAAGGGCAGAAAACAATCCACAAGGGCCAAAGCCAATAACAACTGGACGCTCAGTCAAACCTTCAGGGGCTTGAGCAACAAACTTATAGTCCATATCAGGTGTTAACTTGACATGCTGATCACCAACAAACTGCTCAAGAAGCTGATCTTCGTTCTCGACAACCACATCAAGAGTATAAATCAATAAAATCTTACTTTTTTTACGAGCATCATAGCCACGCTTAAACATATTGAATGACAAAACTTGCTCTGCATTAATGCCTAGTTTATTAGTAATTGCCGTAAGAAGTGCATCTTCCTGATGATCTAAAGGAAGCTTAATTTCGGTTAAACGTATCATATATCTCGATGTCTCGTGTTAATGGTGTCTTAGCAAAGTGAACAAAATTCGTTCAGCAGCTCACAATGAGGGGGATTCTACGTGAAGTTCTTTTTGTTGTCATTGTTGTTTATCAGCAATACTCGCATCTCCAAGTTAATTCAGTATATAATGCCTGCGCTTTCAACTGGGATATAACTATGATTTCAAAAAACCAAATTAAATTACTTCGAGCTCTAGGGCAAAAAAAACAGCGTAAAGTACAAGGCTTATTCTTAGTTGAAGGCGAGAAGAATGTAATTGAACTTCTTGATTCTTCATTAATTATTAAGCAAATTTTCGGTACGGCTGAATTTTTATCTGCTAATCAAGAACGATTACAAGCTTTTCAATCTATTGAAGCCTCATTAGAAGAGTTAACCAAAGCAAGTAGCTTGGTGAGTAATAATGCTGCTGTTGCGATTGTTGAAATCCCAAAAGATAAAATCCCTCAAGCAAAAGGGTTAATGATTGCCTTAGATGGTGTCTCTGATCCAGGTAATCTAGGTACTATTATTCGTCTTGCGGATTGGTATGGTATCAAACATATCATTGCTAGCCGTGATTGCGCTGATCCTTATAACCCAAAAACAATTAGAGCAACCATGGGCAGCTTTGGGCGGGTCACGGTCACTCTGACTGATTTACCGCTCTATCTAGAACAAGCCGATATTCCGGTTTATGGTGCTTTTCTTGAAGGTGAAAATATCCACAAAACTGATTTTTCACCAGAGGGGATCTTATTGATGGGGAGTGAATCTCATGGTGTTCGAGAAGAGGCAGAGCAGTTTGTCACTGATAAAATTACGATTCCTGCATTCGGTGGCGCTGAATCATTAAATGTCGCGATGGCAACAGGAATTATCCTTGATAATCTACGTCGTCAACATCATTAAATAAAGATGGGGCATTACGTATATACTCTTCATACTTGAAGTCGCTAGGTTGTTGGCTACGCTCATTTACCGCCTACTAGCAACTCCAATTATTTTAGGTATAAGATCACGAATGCCTCTCAATATTTGCAAAAGAGCTGCCTAGATGAATAATCAAGATAATTAACTATATAAATAGACGACTTTATTTCTCAAGCATACCGAGCTTATTAGGAACCCCATTCCACTTTTCCGCTTCATCCATTGCAGATTTTGCTTCTGTAATATTTGGCCATATTTCTGAGAGTTCTTCATTCAACTCAATAAAGATTGTCTGCTCAGGCTCAAGTTCGTCTTCTTGAAAGATCGCTTCTGCATCACATTCAGGTACACACAGTCCACAATCAATACAATCTATCGGGCTTATTACCATAAAATTTGGACCTTCATAGAATGCATCAGCAGGGCAGACAGCAACACAGTCGGTATATTTACATTGAATACAGTTATCTGTTACGACAAATGCCATGATATTTACTCTCTTTTAAAGATATATAGTGACGAAATTAATTGTCCTATCCCTTCTTAATTGAAGTTGCTAGGCTAGATTTATAATGGCAATGGCTACGTTAGTTCTCCTCAATCATATAGAATATCTATACTCATGAAGTCTCTCATTTACCGTCAACTAGTAGCTCCAATTACTTTGGGTATACATGAAATTCTGCATAATAAAGCTTAATATAAGCAGGGTTATATTAAAGTAAAAATAGCCAATCAAGTACCAAACTATTATATACCCTTCAGACTTGAAGCAGTTAGGTTTGTATATGAATAAAAGTAACCGTTACGGTTACGCTTGTTAGCCCTCAATCATATAGTACACCTATACTCATCACTTGCCACCAACTAGCAACACCAATTATTTAGGGGATAAGCAATCTAATTTAAAACAGTAGCAATAAGTAGGTAATCATAATTGCATGATAAAACCCACTTTATCTAAGCTGGCTACATTGATCCTATTTTCATTCATTTTTTAATAAGTCTTAAACGCAAAAAACCCAGCCAAAGGCTGGGTTTTTTACTGTCTGCATAATGCAGAACTAGTTTGCTTTCAGATATCTAAAATCTGAAGACATAAAGCGAAGCCTGGCGATGACCTACTCTCACATGGGGAGACCCCACACTACCATCGGCGCGATTGTGTTTCACTTCTGAGTTCGGAATGGAGTCAGGTGGGTCCACAATGCTATGGTCGCCAAGCAAATTTTGTTGTTAACCGCGAATATTCGCGTTTAACGAAATTTGGAAAGTCTGATAATTCGTAATAATGTTCTCAATACTTCATTCAAGTATCTTTTGACTCGTAGAGTCGTATTCTTTTGAGTCCATCAAAACCCTTTGGGTGTTGTATGGTTAAGCCTCACGGGCAATTAGTACAGGTTAGCTCAACGTATCGCTACGCTTACACACCCTGCCTATCAACGTTCTAGTCTCGAACAACCCTTTAGGACACTTATAGTGCCAGGGAAGACTCATCTCAGGGCTCGCTTCCCGCTTAGATGCTTTCAGCGGTTATCGATTCCGAACTTAGCTACCGGGCAATGCCATTGGCATGACAACCCGAACACCAGTGGTTCGTCCACTCCGGTCCTCTCGTACTAGGAGCAGCCCCCTTCAATCTTCCAACGCCCACGGCAGATAGGGACCGAACTGTCTCACGACGTTCTAAACCCAGCTCGCGTACCACTTTAAATGGCGAACAGCCATACCCTTGGGACCGACTTCAGCCCCAGGATGTGATGAGCCGACATCGAGGTGCCAAACACCGCCGTCGATATGAACTCTTGGGCGGTATCAGCCTGTTATCCCCGGAGTACCTTTTATCCGTTGAGCGATGGCCCTTCCATTCAGAACCACCGGATCACTATGACCTGCTTTCGCACCTGCTCGAATTGTCATTCTCGCAGTCAAGCGGGCTTATGCCATTGCACTAACCTCACGATGTCCGACCGTGATTAGCCCACCTTCGTGCTCCTCCGTTACTCTTTGGGAGGAGACCGCCCCAGTCAAACTACCCACCAGGCACTGTCCGCAATCCCGATTAGGGACCAACGTTAGAACATCAAGCATACAAGGGTGGTATTTCAAGGTTGACTCCACCGCATCTGGCGACGCGGTTTCAAAGTCTCCCACCTATCCTACACATGTAGGGTCAATGTTCAGTGCCAAGCTGTAGTAAAGGTTCACGGGGTCTTTCCGTCTAGCCGCGGGTACACAGCATCTTCACTGCGATTTCAATTTCACTGAGTCTCGGGTGGAGACAGCGTGGCCATCATTACGCCATTCGTGCAGGTCGGAACTTACCCGACAAGGAATTTCGCTACCTTAGGACCGTTATAGTTACGGCCGCCGTTTACCGGGGCTTCGATCAAGAGCTTCTCCGAAGATAACCCCATCAATTAACCTTCCGGCACCGGGCAGGCGTCACACCGTATACGTCATCTTTCGATTTTGCACAGTGCTGTGT
Organism: Vibrio sp. SS-MA-C1-2; assembly: GCF_021513135.1. Lineage (NCBI taxonomy): Bacteria > Pseudomonadati > Pseudomonadota > Gammaproteobacteria > Vibrionales > Vibrionaceae > Vibrio > Vibrio sp. SS-MA-C1-2. Next base: position 766,166 of record NZ_CP090981.1, on the reverse strand, counting down.
TTTTAATAAACAGTTGCAGCCACCTGGTATCTGCGACTGCCAGCAGCTTAAGGAGCAAGTCCCATCACCGCCGGCAGCGTACCTTCTCCCGAAGTTACGGTACCATTTTGCCTAGTTCCTTCACCCGAGTTCTCTCAAGCGCCTTGGTATTCTCTACCCGACCACCTGTGTCGGTTTGGGGTACGATTTCTTACGACCTGAAGCTTAGAGGCTTTTCCTGGAAGCATGGCATCAATGACTTCACTACCTTAGTAGCTCGACATCGTGTCTCAGCGTTAAAAAAGGTCCGGATTTACCTAAACCTTCCGCCTACGCACTTGAACCTGGATAACCATCACCAGGCCCACCTAGCCTTCTCCGTCCCCCCATCGCAGTCGTAAAAAGTACGGGAATATTAACCCGTTTCCCATCGATTACGCTTCTCAGCCTCATCTTAGGGGTCGACTCACCCTGCCCCGATTAACGTTGGACAGGAACCCTTGGTCTTCCGGCGAGGGGGCTTTTCACCCCCTTTATCGTTACTCATGTCAGCATTCGCACTTCTGATACGTCCAGCATACCTCTCGATACACCTTCAACCGCTTACAGAACGCTCCCCTACCCAATATAGCAAAGCTATATTGCCGTAGCTTCGGTGTGTGATTTAGCCCCGTTACATCTTCCGCGCAGGCCGACTCGACCAGTGAGCTATTACGCTTTCTTTAAATGATGGCTGCTTCTAAGCCAACATCCTGGCTGTCTGAGCCTTCCCACATCGTTTCCCACTTAATCACAACTTTGGGACCTTAGCTGACGGTCTGGGTTGTTTCCCTCTCCACGACGGACGTTAGCACCCGCCGTGTGTCTCCCGGATATTACTTACTGGTATTCGGAGTTTGCAAAGGGTTGGTAAGTCGGGATGACCCCCTAGCCTTAACAGTGCTCTACCCCCAGTAGTATTCGTCCGAGGCGCTACCTAAATAGCTTTCGGGGAGAACCAGCTATCTCCGAGTTTGATTGGCCTTTCACCCCTAGCCACAAGTCATCCGCTAATTTTTCAACATTAGTCGGTTCGGTCCTCCAGTTGATGTTACTCAACCTTCAACCTGCCCATGGCTAGATCACTCGGTTTCGGGTCTATATCCAGAGACTGTGTCGCCCAGTTAAGACTCGGTTTCCCTACGGCTCCCCTAAACGGTTAACCTTGCCACTGAATATAAGTCGCTGACCCATTATACAAAAGGTACGCAGTCACCCCATAAAAGAGGCTCCCACTGCTTGTACGTATACGGTTTCAGGTTCTATTTCACTCCCCTCACAGGGGTTCTTTTCGCCTTTCCCTCACGGTACTGGTTCACTATCGGTCAGTCAGGAGTATTTAGCCTTGGAGGATGGTCCCCCCATGTTCAGACAGGATACCACGTGTCCCGTCCTACTCGATTTCACTTAATTAGACTCTTCGGCTACGGGGCTATCACCCTCTATCGCCACGCTTTCCAGCGTGTTCACCTAACTCTAACTATGCTTAAGGGCTAATCCGAGTTCGCTCGCCGCTACTGTCGGAATCTCAATTGATTTCTTTTCCTTCGGGTACTTAGATGTTTCAGTTCCCCGAGTTTGCCTCCTATAGCTATGAATTCACTATAGGATACCTAGCTTATGCTAAGTGGGTTTCCCCATTCGGACATGGTTGGTTAATAACGCTTCTTACCAGCTCACCAACCCTTTTCGCAGGTTAGCACGTCCTTCATCGCCTCTGACTGCCAAGGCATCCACCGTATACGCTTAGTCACTTAACCATACAACCCGAAAGGGTCTTTATGTATGTTCAAACAACCAAGGTTTTTGATTGTTGATAATCAACAGGGTAATGTTGATTATCGTTTGCCGGACTCAATATAGAATTAACATCAATGATGTTAATTTGAATACAAGACACTTGAATGTGTATTGTGTTGAGAACTCGTTTATTCTTTCGAATAAACAATTATTACTTTTCAACTTATTAATGATTAAAAAATCACTAACGAGTTTACTAGTCAGCTTTCCAAATTGTTAAAGAGCAAAAACTTATGTTATCTGTGTGGGTACTCATCACGAAATATCAAATCGTTAAGGAGGTGATCCAGCCCCAGGTTCCCCTAGGGCTACCTTGTTACGACTTCACCCCAGTCATGAACCACACCGTGGTAAACGCCCTCCCCGAAAGGTTAAGCTATCTACTTCTGGTGCAGCCCACTCCCATGGTGTGACGGGCGGTGTGTACAAGGCCCGGGAACGTATTCACCGTGGCATTCTGATCCACGATTACTAGCGATTCCGACTTCATGGAGTCGAGTTGCAGACTCCAATCCGGACTACGACGCACTTTTTGGGATTCGCTCACTATCGCTAGCTTGCAGCCCTCTGTATGCGCCATTGTAGCACGTGTGTAGCCCTACTCGTAAGGGCCATGATGACTTGACGTCGTCCCCACCTTCCTCCGGTTTATCACCGGCAGTCTCCCTGGAGTTCCCACCATTACGTGCTGGCAAACAAGGATAAGGGTTGCGCTCGTTGCGGGACTTAACCCAACATTTCACAACACGAGCTGACGACAGCCATGCAGCACCTGTCTTACAGTTCCCGAAGGCACACCTGCGTCTCCGCTGGCTTCTGTAGATGTCAAGAGTAGGTAAGGTTCTTCGCGTTGCATCGAATTAAACCACATGCTCCACCGCTTGTGCGGGCCCCCGTCAATTCATTTGAGTTTTAATCTTGCGACCGTACTCCCCAGGCGGTCTACTTAACGCGTTAGCTCCGAAAGCCACGGCTCAAGGCCACAACCTTCAAGTAGACATCGTTTACGGCGTGGACTACCGGGGTATCTAATCCCGTTTGCTACCCACGCTTTCGCATCTGAGCGTCAGTCTTTGTCCAGGGGGCCGCCTTCGCCACTGGTATTCCTTCAGATCTCTACGCATTTCACCGCTACACCTGAAATTCTACCCCCCTCTACAAGACTCTAGCCTACCAGTTTCAAATGACCTTCCGGAGTTGAGCTCCGGGCTTTCACATCTGACTTAATAGGCCGCCTGCATGCGCTTTACGCCCAGTAATTCCGATTAACGCTCGCACCCTCCGTATTACCGCGGCTGCTGGCACGGAGTTAGCCGGTGCTTCTTCTGCAGCTAACGTCAAGTGGCAAGCGTATTAAGCTTACCACCTTCCTCACTGCTGAAAGTACTTTACAACCCTAAGGCCTTCTTCATACACGCGGCATGGCTGCATCAGGCTTTCGCCCATTGTGCAATATTCCCCACTGCTGCCTCCCGTAGGAGTCTGGACCGTGTCTCAGTTCCAGTGTGGCTGATCATCCTCTCAGACCAGCTAGGGATCGTCGCCTTGGTGAGCCATTACCTCACCAACTAGCTAATCCCACTTGGGCGTATCTTAATGCGCAAGGCCCGAAGGTCCCCTGCTTTGCTCCGTAGAGAATTATGCGGTATTAGCTATCGTTTCCAATAGTTATCCCCCTCATTAAGGCAACTTCCCAAGCATTACTCACCCGTCCGCCGCTCGTCAGCAGAGTAGCAAGCTACTCTCTGTTACCGCTCGACTTGCATGTGTTAGGCCTGCCGCCAGCGTTCAATCTGAGCCATGATCAAACTCTTCAATTAAAGTTTTGTTGTCCCTCTTGTCAAAAGGCGACCGGCTCAACGAATACTGACTTCAAAACTAAATCCAACCTTATAAATAAAGTTAGACTGTAATCTTAAAGCGACTACCATTCCAACAGAATGATAGTGAATTGACTGTGCCAGTATAATTCATAATAAATTATGTTTTACACTGTATTGGTCACTCAGTTCATTGAGTAATCTTTTTGTTGATTCTCGATAACGAGTGCCCACACAGATTTCATAAGTTTTAAATTTTTAAAGAGCAATTCCGACAATGTTAACTCAATTTTTCATTAAGTTTCGGTGACGTTGCTAATGGTTGTTAGCGTCGTTCTCCGTGTCGGTGGATGCGCATTATAGGGAGTTTTCAAAGGTTGGCAAGGGCTTTTTTGAAATAAATTACATTTATTTTATCAAGTGGTTAAAAAGAGATCTTAATGAGCATTTAACCTTCTTTATGACTATTTTTCGAACGCTATTTTTCTTACATCTAAAAATGATTCCATAAAAAGCATATTCACCTTTATACTTCAAAACATCTTTTTATGGGCTTTTTCTTATATGATTACATTAAAAACAAACTATGGTGATATTTCTATTGCTTTAAATACAGACAAATCTCCCGTCACATGTCGAAATTTTTTAAATTATTGTCAACAAGGGTTTTATCAAGGCACAATATTTCATCGAGTAATCAAAGGTAAAATTATTCAAGGTGGTGGCTTTACTGATCAAATGATAGAAAAAGAAGGTAACTCACCGATTGTCAATGAAGCTAATCGTGGTTTAAGAAATACAACAGGTACGATAGCGATGGCAAGAACAGATGCCCCTCACTCAGCAACAAGCCAATTTTTTATCAATATAAGTAACAATAAGTCCTTAAATTACCATTCAGCAACAAATAATGGATGGGGATATACTGTTTTTGGTCAAGTAACTTTAGGAATGGATATAGTCAAAGCAATAGCTGAAGTTGAAATAATTAATACTGCAGAACACGATCATCTACCAAAGCAAACCGTCATTATTGAAGAGGTCGTGATTAAAGAAGCTTAATCCCCACTTGAAGTTGCTAGGTTGTTAGCTACGTTCGTTCGCCCCAATCATATAGCGCACCTATACTCATAGGGCCTCACTTGCTTGCCGCCTACTAGCAACGCCAATCACCTTGGGTATAGGCAATTCAGATAAACATTGAAAAATATAGATTAAATCTATAACTAGATCTATAATTTATAAGTTCTTTTCCCAAAGATATATTTGCCACTCATATTATTGAGTGGTTTTTTTTATCTCCCTTCTTACTCCATCGGATGACCCTATCAGATAAGCGATAATAAAGAAGAGATAATAATAATAGACTGCATCCTATCATTTTATTCATCGGCATATCTTCATCGTATATCCAAATACTTAATAGCACTGTCCAAATTGGCTCCAATAACATTAATATCGCTGCACTTGTTGGATTTGCAAATTTTTGTCCAAACGTTTGCATCAAATACCGCAAACTAGTCGCGAGTAAAACACTTAATGCTAACCACTTCCATGTCACTATTGGTATATCTTCGGGCCAAACTTCAATAAATAATGATAATAATGAGCCAATACAGCCTACCGTAAATAACTGGACAGTTGTTAATAGTAGAGGAGGTAGCTTTGATGCATATTTATGGTTGAAATTAAAATGCGTTGCCAAAGCAATAGCAGATATGAGAAACCAAACTTGATTGGCTTCTAAATTAAACTCGCCATCCCATGCCAGTAAAAAAAGACCTGAAATTGCAATCGGTAAACAGAACCAAAAGGTTCGTTTTGGTCTATTACCAAAAAAAGCCAAGCCAATAAAGGAACAAAAAGCATCGATAAACTATTAATAAAGGCTCCTTCTCCTAATGAGTGACTAATAGAAATCGCATGGATCCAACTAAATAGGACTAATGATAATAATCCACCTATCATCATTGCTCTTATAATTTCACTCTTTTTAGCTCTTTTTATATGCTGGTAACAAAAAGGAAATAGGCAGAGAGAGGCTAAAACAAAACGAATTCCGACAAAACCAAATGGTGGCAATCCATTAATCGCTTCTTTAGAAAAAACCCAACCTCCTGCCGCAAATAAGGTTGTTATGATAATAATCAAATCACCTCGATACTTAGAAACCATCCGTTTGTTCTCATCTTCATCAAAATTAACACTTAAAATTCATAATACGTATTTATCAAGGAATTAAAAAGCTCCATATCTAAAGTAATTTAAATTGATAATAGGCAAGCATATATAGCCTACAATTTAGTGCTTTTGAAGGTAACGAGTACATACCTAGCAACTTCAAGTAAGAAGAGTATAGTGATAACTCAATTATAATAGAGGGATTTACCATGTTAGAGCAGCAGTTATTAAAGTTTATTAAGGAAGAAATGACTCAAGATTTAGCCCACGATATCAACCATGTTCTGCGTGTTGTAGAGTTGGCAAAAAAGCTCGCGATTGAAGAAGGCGCAAATCTTGCCGTTATTCTTCCTGCTGCTTATCTTCATGACTGTTTCTCTTTCGAAAAGAATCACCCTCAACGAAGTCAAAGTTCTTTGTTTGCTGCAGATAAAGCGATTCATTTCCTTCAAACCATCAACTATCCTGATCAATACTTAGCTGATATTCACCACGCGATTCTTACCCATAGTTATAGCGCCAATATCAAAACTGAGACTTTAGAAGCACAAGTTGTACAAGACGCAGATAGATTAGATGCTTTGGGGGCAATTGGTATAGCTCGCTGTATTCAAGTGAGTTGTAAATTTAATACTCGACTTTACTCAACAGAAGACCCGTTTTGTGAACATAGAGAATTAGATGATAAACATTTTACCGTCGACCACTTCTATAACAAGTTATTTAAATTAGAATTAAAGATGAATACTCAAAGTGGAAAAGAAGAAGCACAGAAGAGAACGGAATATATGAAAGGGTATTTAGCACAATTAGCGAATGAGATATCCAGTTAGTACGTCATAAATTTAGTACCAGCAACCTAATACCCCCATTTATTAGAGTGTAAAAAAGGGTGAATTTTATAAAAACTCACCCTATCAATACAGATTAACGACAGAAACGCTTATTCAGCAAGCTTTGCTTTTATCGTCTCAACTAAATCATCAATATTACTTTGAGGCTGATCCCAATTAACTGTAATTAGGTGAGTGCCTGATTTACGACATGCTTGTGGCAATACAGCATCATGGAAAGTTGACAAATCTTCAATATAACTTAATGGTGTCTTCATCTCAGCTTCACGGCCGCGATTATACATACGGTCATAACTAATTTTTGGTGTGGTACGAAGATAGACACAAACATTTACAACTGGATAATCAAGTAAACGCCCAATCAGATGCTTATAACAATCCATGTGTTGACCCGCATCTTCCGCAGTCTTCTCATAATTAGCCATTGTTGCATGGGTAAAAACAAGATCACTTAATAGGCTACGTTCAATGATATAAGAACCATTTTGGTCAACATTTTTAAGCATATCCGCGCGTAAGTTTGTCATATAACGCTGAAAGTTATTACGTGCACTAACACTGTCCGTTTCTTTATTAAACTCAGTCAATAGACGCAAAAACTCAGGATCTGAGTCTACAGGCTCTAACAAGTAATGGAAGCCAAGTGCTTCTGCAAGTTTTGGGAGTAGCGTGCTTTTGCCCGCGCCAATATTTCCTTCGACACTAATAAGTTTCATTATCTTCCAGTTATTGTTTGCATTGATATGTGGATTCGAATACAAGATCAAATCAAGTGTAAATATCATATCCCAATAAGATGTATTATGAAATCTTATTGAAAATAATTAGGCGGGCGAGAATAGCTTAAATGACCGAAAGTGGTCAAGTAAAACCAATAAACAGTGACTAATTCTACTCTGTTTCGAGCTTAAAATCCCATTATCAGCAAAAATATCACATCAATCCCCCTTAGATATCACGTGTTAAATAACAACCAACCCAACAAATAATCCGACAAACGATAACAACAAAGCAACGAATGAATAAAATAAGAGCGATAGTTAATAGAAAAAATCATTAATAATAAACATATAACGAAGCCTGCTACATAATCTATACAATTTAATAATCGTATCTAAAAATTCATCAAAATAAAATATGCAGATAAATTCAATATTAAAATCACCTTATTATAGTTAGACGATAAATATTAACTTTTCATACAGATTAGATTTGTACATTTCAACCATATAGAACGCTTACACATTTTCCACCTTATGACTAACAGCTAACATTATCTTAGATAATCAGAATACTTTAAAGATAGAGCTGTATATAAACAAAAATATATCGTCATTTTAATAACAATAAATACGCTGAAAATGATAAATAAATATTCGGGAGATTAGAGTGATAATAATAAAATAGATTAATCAAAGATGGAATTAATAGCATTAGAAGTATATTTAGAGGGTCTATACCTAAAATAATTAGAGTAGTTAGCAGGTGGCAAGCAAGTGAGGCCCCGCTGTGCTATATGATTAGGGCGGACAAGTACAGCCAACAATCCAGTAACTTCAAGTATGAAGGATATAAAATAGGTAAGTTAAGTATCAACTAAAAATTAAACGCAAAAAACCCAGCCAAAGGCTGGGTTTTTTTACTGTCTGCATAAGCAGAACTAGTTTGCTTTCAGATATCTAAAATCTGAAGACATAAAGCGAAGCCTGGCGATGACCTACTCTCACATGGGGAGACCCCACACTACCATCGGCGCGATTGTGTTTCACTTCTGAGTTCGGAATGGAGTCAGGTGGGTCCACAATGCTATGGTCGCCAAGCAAATTTTGTTGTTAACCGCGAATATTCGCGTTTAACGAAATTTGGAAAGTCTGATAATTCGTAATAATGTTCTCAATACTTCATTCAAGTATCTTTTGACTCGTAGAGTCGTATTCTTTTGAGTCCATCAAAACCCTTTGGGTGTTGTATGGTTAAGCCTCACGGGCAATTAGTACAGGTTAGCTCAACGTATCGCTACGCTTACACACCCTGCCTATCAACGTTCTAGTCTCGAACAACCCTTTAGGACACTTATAGTGCCAGGGAAGACTCATCTCAGGGCTCGCTTCCCGCTTAGATGCTTTCAGCGGTTATCGATTCCGAACTTAGCTACCGGGCAATGCCATTGGCATGACAACCCGAACACCAGTGGTTCGTCCACTCCGGTCCTCTCGTACTAGGAGCAGCCCCCTTCAATCTTCCAACGCCCACGGCAGATAGGGACCGAACTGTCTCACGACGTTCTAAACCCAGCTCGCGTACCACTTTAAATGGCGAACAGCCATACCCTTGGGACCGACTTCAGCCCCAGGATGTGATGAGCCGACATCGAGGTGCCAAACACCGCCGTCGATATGAACTCTTGGGCGGTATCAGCCTGTTATCCCCGGAGTACCTTTTATCCGTTGAGCGATGGCCCTTCCATTCAGAACCACCGGATCACTATGACCTGCTTTCGCACCTGCTCGAATTGTCATTCTCGCAGTCAAGCGGGCTTATGCCATTGCACTAACCTCACGATGTCCGACCGTGATTAGCCCACCTTCGTGCTCCTCCGTTACTCTTTGGGAGGAGACCGCCCCAGTCAAACTACCCACCAGGCACTGTCCGCAATCCCGATTAGGGACCAACGTTAGAACATCAAGCATACAAGGGTGGTATTTCAAGGTTGACTCCACCGCATCTGGCGACGCGGTTTCAAAGTCTCCCACCTATCCTACACATGTAGGGTCAATGTTCAGTGCCAAGCTGTAGTAAAGGTTCACGGGGTCTTTCCGTCTAGCCGCGGGTACACAGCATCTTCACTGCGATTTCAATTTCACTGAGTCTCGGGTGGAGACAGCGTGGCCATCATTACGCCATTCGTGCAGGTCGGAACTTACCCGACAAGGAATTTCGCTACCTTAGGACCGTTATAGTTACGGCCGCCGTTTACCGGGGCTTCGATCAAGAGCTTCTCCGAAGATAACCCCATCAATTAACCTTCCGGCACCGGGCAGGCGTCACACCGTATACGTCATCTTTCGATTTTGCACAGTGCTGTGTTTTTAATAAACAGTTGCAGCCACCTGGTATCTGCGACTGCCAGCAGCTTAAGGAGCAAGTCCCATCACCGCCGGCAGCGTACCTTCTCCCGAAGTTACGGTACCATTTTGCCTAGTTCCTTCACCCGAGTTCTCTCAAGCGCCTTGGTATTCTCTACCCGACCACCTGTGTCGGTTTGGGGTACGATTTCTTACGACCTGAAGCTTAGAGGCTTTTCCTGGAAGCATGGCATCAATGACTTCACTACCTTAGTAGCTCGACATCGTGTCTCAGCGTTAAAAAAAGGTCCGGATTTACCTAAACCTTCCGCCTACGCACTTGAACCTGGATAACCATCACCAGGCCCACCTAGCCTTCTCCGTCCCCCCATCGCAGTCGTAAAAAGTACGGGAATATTAACCCGTTTCCCATCGATTACGCTTCTCAGCCTCATCTTAGGGGTCGACTCACCCTGCCCCGATTAACGTTGGACAGGAACCCTTGGTCTTCCGGCGAGGGGGCTTTTCACCCCCTTTATCGTTACTCATGTCAGCATTCGCACTTCTGATACGTCCAGCATACCTCTCGATACACCTTCAACCGCTTACAGAACGCTCCCCTACCCAATATAGCAAGCTATATTGCCGTAGCTTCGGTGTGTGATTTAGCCCCGTTACATCTTCCGCGCAGGCCGACTCGACCAGTGAGCTATTACGCTTTCTTTAAATGATGGCTGCTTCTAAGCCAACATCCTGGCTGTCTGAGCCTTCCCACATCGTTTCCCACTTAATCACAACTTTGGGACCTTAGCTGACGGTCTGGGTTGTTTCCCTCTCCACGACGGACGTTAGCACCCGCCGTGTGTCTCCCGGATATTACTTACTGGTATTCGGAGTTTGCAAAGGGTTGGTAAGTCGGGATGACCCCCTAGCCTTAACAGTGCTCTACCCCCAGTAGTATTCGTCCGAGGCGCTACCTAAATAGCTTTCGGGGAGAACCAGCTATCTCCGAGTTTGATTGGCCTTTCACCCCTAGCCACAAGTCATCCGCTAATTTTTCAACATTAGTCGGTTCGGTCCTCCAGTTGATGTTACTCAACCTTCAACCTGCCCATGGCTAGATCACTCGGTTTCGGGTCTATATCCAGAGACTGTGTCGCCCAGTTAAGACTCGGTTTCCCTACGGCTCCCCTAAACGGTTAACCTTGCCACTGAATATAAGTCGCTGACCCATTATACAAAAGGTACGCAGTCACCCCATAAAAGAGGCTCCCACTGCTTGTACGTATACGGTTTCAGGTTCTATTTCACTCCCCTCACAGGGGTTCTTTTCGCCTTTCCCTCACGGTACTGGTTCACTATCGGTCAGTCAGGAGTATTTAGCCTTGGAGGATGGTCCCCCCATGTTCAGACAGGATACCACGTGTCCCGTCCTACTCGATTTCACTTAATTAGACTCTTCGGCTACGGGGCTATCACCCTCTATCGCCACGCTTTCCAGCGTGTTCACCTAACTCTAACTATGCTTAAGGGCTAATCCGAGTTCGCTCGCCGCTACTGTCGGAATCTCAATTGATTTCTTTTCCTTCGGGTACTTAGATGTTTCAGTTCCCCGAGTTTGCCTCCTATAGCTATGAATTCACTATAGGATACCTAGCTTATGCTAAGTGGGTTTCCCCATTCGGACATGGTTGGTTAATAACGCTTCTTACCAGCTCACCAACCCTTTTCGCAGGTTAGCACGTCCTTCATCGCCTCTGACTGCCAAGGCATCCACCGTATACGCTTAGTCACTTAACCATACAACCCGAAAGGGTCTTTATGTATGTTCAAACAACCAAGGTTTTTGATTGTTGATAATCAACAGGGTAATGTTAATTATCGTTTGCCGGACTCAATATAGAATTAACATCAATGATGTTAATTTGAATACAAGACACTTGAATGTGTATTGTGTTGAGAACTCGTTTATTCTTTCGAATAAACAATTATTACTTTTCAACTTATTAATGATTAAAAAATCACTAATGAGTTTACTAGTCAGCTTTCCAAATTGTTAAAGAGCATGTCTTTTTCAAGACCGTGATAATAAATACCACTTTTTAAATATTCTAAATAAAAACACTTAGAAAGTGGTGGGCGATACTGGGCTCGAACCAGTGACCCCCTCCTTGTAAGGGAGGTGCTCTCCCAACTGAGCTAATCGCCCACGATAGTTTTAATTCCATCGTGAGATAGAATGGTGGGTCGTGCAGGATTCGAACCTGCGACCAATTGATTAAAAGTCAACTGCTCTACCAACTGAGCTAACGACCCTTCTTTATTCAGGCCAAAAGCCAGAAGAAAGTGGCGTCCCGTAGGGGAGTCGAACCCCTGTTACCGCCGTGAAAGGGCGGTGTCCTAGGCCTCTAGACGAACGGGACTAAGTGTTTTGATGTGTTGGGCACATCTTCTCTTTAATTTTTTAACTTAATTCAATCTGTGTGGGTACTCATCACGAAATATCAAATCGTTAAGGAGGTGATCCAGCCCCAGGTTCCCCTAGGGCTACCTTGTTACGACTTCACCCCAGTCATGAACCACACCGTGGTAAACGCCCTCCCCGAAAGGTTAAGCTATCTACTTCTGGTGCAGCCCACTCCCATGGTGTGACGGGCGGTGTGTACAAGGCCCGGGAACGTATTCACCGTGGCATTCTGATCCACGATTACTAGCGATTCCGACTTCATGGAGTCGAGTTGCAGACTCCAATCCGGACTACGACGCACTTTTTGGGATTCGCTCACTATCGCTAGCTTGCAGCCCTCTGTATGCGCCATTGTAGCACGTGTGTAGCCCTACTCGTAAGGGCCATGATGACTTGACGTCGTCCCCACCTTCCTCCGGTTTATCACCGGCAGTCTCCCTGGAGTTCCCACCATTATGTGCTGGCAAACAAGGATAAGGGTTGCGCTCGTTGCGGGACTTAACCCAACATTTCACAACACGAGCTGACGACAGCCATGCAGCACCTGTCTTACAGTTCCCGAAGGCACACCTGCGTCTCCGCTGGCTTCTGTAGATGTCAAGAGTAGGTAAGGTTCTTCGCGTTGCATCGAATTAAACCACATGCTCCACCGCTTGTGCGGGCCCCCGTCAATTCATTTGAGTTTTAATCTTGCGACCGTACTCCCCAGGCGGTCTACTTAACGCGTTAGCTCCGAAAGCCACGGCTCAAGGCCACAACCTTCAAGTAGACATCGTTTACGGCGTGGACTACCGGGGTATCTAATCCCGTTTGCTACCCACGCTTTCGCATCTGAGCGTCAGTCTTTGTCCAGGGGGCCGCCTTCGCCACTGGTATTCCTTCAGATCTCTACGCATTTCACCGCTACACCTGAAATTCTACCCCCCTCTACAAGACTCTAGCCTACCAGTTTCAAATGACCTTCCGGAGTTGAGCTCCGGGCTTTCACATCTGACTTAATAGGCCGCCTGCATGCGCTTTACGCCCAGTAATTCCGATTAACGCTCGCACCCTCCGTATTACCGCGGCTGCTGGCACGGAGTTAGCCGGTGCTTCTTCTGCAGCTAACGTCAAGTGGCAAGCGTATTAAGCTTACCACCTTCCTCACTGCTGAAAGTACTTTACAACCCTAAGGCCTTCTTCATACACGCGGCATGGCTGCATCAGGCTTTCGCCCATTGTGCAATATTCCCCACTGCTGCCTCCCGTAGGAGTCTGGACCGTGTCTCAGTTCCAGTGTGGCTGATCATCCTCTCAGACCAGCTAGGGATCGTCGCCTTGGTGAGCCATTACCTCACCAACTAGCTAATCCCACTTGGGCGTATCTTAATGCGCAAGGCCCGAAGGTCCCCTGCTTTGCTCCGTAGAGAATTATGCGGTATTAGCTATCGTTTCCAATAGTTATCCCCCTCATTAAGGCAACTTCCCAAGCATTACTCACCCGTCCGCCGCTCGTCAGCAGAGTAGCAAGCTACTCTCTGTTACCGCTCGACTTGCATGTGTTAGGCCTGCCGCCAGCGTTCAATCTGAGCCATGATCAAACTCTTCAATTAAAGTTTTGTTGTTTCTTTCGAAACGGCTCAACGAATACTGACTTCAAAACTAAATCCAACCTTATAAATAAAGTTAGACTGTAATCTTAAAGCGACTATCATTCCAACAGAATGATAGTGAATTGACTGTGCCAGTATAATTCATAATAAATTATGTTTTACACTGTATTGGTCACTCAGTTCATTGAGTAATCTTTTTGTTGATTCTCGATAACGAGTGCCCACACAGATTGAATAAGTTAAATTGTTAAAGAGCATTGACATCGCAGTCGTTATCGCTAACAGTTGCGAAGCAAGGAGGCGTATAATACGCTACTTTGCATTAATATCAAGATAATATTCTAATAAAAAATATTATTTTGATATAAATGAATGCCTAGCGATGACCTACTCTCACATGGGGAGACCCCACACTACCATCGGCGCGATTATGTTTCACTTCTGAGTTCGGAATGGAATCAGGTGGGTCCACAATGCTATGGTCGCTAAGCAAAATTTTTATATTCTGGTGCTGATACCCAGACTCGAACTGGGGACCTCACCCTTACCAAGGGTGCGCTCTACCGGGCTGAGCTATATCAGCATAATCGTTAGATTAAATCTAATGATTTAAATTTGAAGCCTGGCGATGACCTACTCTCACATGGGGAGACCCCACACTACCATCGGCGCGATTGTGTTTCACTTCTGAGTTCGGAATGGAGTCAGGTGGGTCCACAATGCTATGGTCGCCAAGCAAATTTTGTTGTTAACCGCGAATATTCGCGTTTAACGAAATTTGGAAAGTCTGATAATTCGTAATAATATTCTCAATACTTCATTCAAGTATCTTTTGACTCGTAGAGTCGTATTCTTTTGAGTCCATCAAAACCCTTTGGGTGTTGTATGGTTAAGCCTCACGGGCAATTAGTACAGGTTAGCTCAACGTATCGCTACGCTTACACACCCTGCCTATCAACGTTCTAGTCTCGAACAACCCTTTAGGACACTTATAGTGCCAGGGAAGACTCATCTCAGGGCTCGCTTCCCGCTTAGATGCTTTCAGCGGTTATCGATTCCGAACTTAGCTACCGGGCAATGCCATTGGCATGACAACCCGAACACCAGTGGTTCGTCCACTCCGGTCCTCTCGTACTAGGAGCAGCCCCCTTCAATCTTCCAACGCCCACGGCAGATAGGGACCGAACTGTCTCACGACGTTCTAAACCCAGCTCGCGTACCACTTTAAATGGCGAACAGCCATACCCTTGGGACCGACTTCAGCCCCAGGATGTGATGAGCCGACATCGAGGTGCCAAACACCGCCGTCGATATGAACTCTTGGGCGGTATCAGCCTGTTATCCCCGGAGTACCTTTTATCCGTTGAGCGATGGCCCTTCCATTCAGAACCACCGGATCACTATGACCTGCTTTCGCACCTGCTCGAATTGTCATTCTCGCAGTCAAGCGGGCTTATGCCATTGCACTAACCTCACGATGTCCGACCGTGATTAGCCCACCTTCGTGCTCCTCCGTTACTCTTTGGGAGGAGACCGCCCCAGTCAAACTACCCACCAGGCACTGTCCGCAATCCCGATTAGGGACCAACGTTAGAACATCAAGCATACAAGGGTGGTATTTCAAGGTTGACTCCACCGCATCTGGCGACGCGGTTTCAAAGTCTCCCACCTATCCTACACATGTAGGGTCAATGTTCAGTGCCAAGCTGTAGTAAAGGTTCACGGGGTCTTTCCGTCTAGCCGCGGGTACACAGCATCTTCACTGCGATTTCAATTTCACTGAGTCTCGGGTGGAGACAGCGTGGCCATCATTACGCCATTCGTGCAGGTCGGAACTTACCCGACAAGGAATTTCGCTACCTTAGGACCGTTATAGTTACGGCCGCCGTTTACCGGGGCTTCGATCAAGAGCTTCTCCGAAGATAACCCCATCAATTAACCTTCCGGCACCGGGCAGGCGTCACACCGTATACGTCATCTTTCGATTTTGCACAGTGCTGTGTTTTTAATAAACAGTTGCAGCCACCTGGTATCTGCGACTGCCAGCAGCTTAAGGAGCAAGTCCCATCACCGCCGGCAGCGTACCTTCTCCCGAAGTTACGGTACCATTTTGCCTAGTTCCTTCACCCGAGTTCTCTCAAGCGCCTTGGTATTCTCTACCCGACCACCTGTGTCGGTTTGGGGTACGATTTCTTACGACCTGAAGCTTAGAGGCTTTTCCTGGAAGCATGGCATCAATGACTTCACTACCTTAGTAGCTCGACATCGTGTCTCAGCGTTAAAAAAGGTCCGGATTTACCTAAACCTTCCGCCTACGCACTTGAACCTGGATAACCATCACCAGGCCCACCTAGCCTTCTCCGTCCCCCCATCGCAGTCGTAAAAAGTACGGGAATATTAACCCGTTTCCCATCGATTACGCTTCTCAGCCTCATCTTAGGGGTCGACTCACCCTGCCCCGATTAACGTTGGACAGGAACCCTTGGTCTTCCGGCGAGGGGGCTTTTCACCCCCTTTATCGTTACTCATGTCAGCATTCGCACTTCTGATACGTCCAGCATACCTCTCGATACACCTTCAACCGCTTACAGAACGCTCCCCTACCCAATATAGCAAGCTATATTGCCGTAGCTTCGGTGTGTGATTTAGCCCCGTTACATCTTCCGCGCAGGCCGACTCGACCAGTGAGCTATTACGCTTTCTTTAAATGATGGCTGCTTCTAAGCCAACATCCTGGCTGTCTGAGCCTTCCCACATCGTTTCCCACTTAATCACAACTTTGGGACCTTAGCTGACGGTCTGGGTTGTTTCCCTCTCCACGACGGACGTTAGCACCCGCCGTGTGTCTCCCGGATATTACTTACTGGTATTCGGAGTTTGCAAAGGGTTGGTAAGTCGGGATGACCCCCTAGCCTTAACAGTGCTCTACCCCCAGTAGTATTCGTCCGAGGCGCTACCTAAATAGCTTTCGGGGAGAACCAGCTATCTCCGAGTTTGATTGGCCTTTCACCCCTAGCCACAAGTCATCCGCTAATTTTTCAACATTAGTCGGTTCGGTCCTCCAGTTGATGTTACTCAACCTTCAACCTGCCCATGGCTAGATCACTCGGTTTCGGGTCTATATCCAGAGACTGTGTCGCCCAGTTAAGACTCGGTTTCCCTACGGCTCCCCTAAACGGTTAACCTTGCCACTGAATATAAGTCGCTGACCCATTATACAAAAGGTACGCAGTCACCCTATCCCAAAATGTCCTCTGCTTGATTGGGCGGTTAAATATCGATGACGATATCTGACCTTTCAAACAAATTATTGATGATATCGTCATCAATATTACCTTTAACCATCATATAAAAGGTTAAGGTTGACGAAGTCATTTTGGTGATAGGGCTCCCACTGCTTGTACGTATACGGTTTCAGGTTCTATTTCACTCCCCTCACAGGGGTTCTTTTCGCCTTTCCCTCACGGTACTTGTTCACTATCGGTCAGTCAGGAGTATTTAGCCTTGGAGGATGGTCCCCCCATGTTCAGACAGGATACCACGTGTCCCGTCCTACTCGATTTCACTTAATTAGACTCTTCGGCTACGGGGCTATCACCCTCTATCGCCACGCTTTCCAGCGTGTTCACCTAACTCTAACTATGCTTAAGGGCTAATCCGAGTTCGCTCGCCGCTACTGTCGGAATCTCAATTGATTTCTTTTCCTTCGGGTACTTAGATGTTTCAGTTCCCCGAGTTTGCCTCCTATAGCTATGAATTCACTATAGGATACCTAGCTTATGCTAAGTGGGTTTCCCCATTCGGACATGGTTGGTTAATAACGCTTCTTACCAGCTCACCAACCCTTTTCGCAGGTTAGCACGTCCTTCATCGCCTCTGACTGCCAAGGCATCCACCGTATACGCTTAGTCACTTAACCATACAACCCGAAAGGGTCTTTATGTATGTTCAAACAACCAAGGTTTTTGATTGTTGATAATCAACAGGGTAATGTTGATTATCGTTTGCCGGACTCAATATAGAATTAACATCAATGATGTTAATTTGAATACAAGACACTTGAATGTGTATTGTGTTGAGAACTCGTTTATTCTTTCGAATAAACAATTATTACTTTTCAACTTATTAATGATTAAAAAATCACTAACGAGTTTACTAGTCAGCTTTCCAAATTGTTAAAGAGCATGTCTTTTTCAAGACGAGTGATGGTAAACACCACTTTTTAAATATTCTAGATAAAACACTTAAAAAGTGGTGGAGCTATGCGGGATCGAACCGCAGACCTCCTGCGTGCAAGGCAGGCGCTCTCCCAGCTGAGCTATAGCCCCATCTAGTATTGCTTTCATCTAACTGCTACCACTTCAAGAAGAAGTGGTGGGTCTGAGTGGACTCGAACCACCGACCTCACCCTTATCAGGGGTGCGCTCTAACCACCTGAGCTACAGACCCATTAGATGCTCTCTTTACTTTATTAACTTAATTCAATCTGTGTGGGTACTCATCACGAAATATCAAATCGTTAAGGAGGTGATCCAGCCCCAGGTTCCCCTAGGGCTACCTTGTTACGACTTCACCCCAGTCATGAACCACACCGTGGTAAACGCCCTCCCCGAAAGGTTAAGCTATCTACTTCTGGTGCAGCCCACTCCCATGGTGTGACGGGCGGTGTGTACAAGGCCCGGGAACGTATTCACCGTGGCATTCTGATCCACGATTACTAGCGATTCCGACTTCATGGAGTCGAGTTGCAGACTCCAATCCGGACTACGACGCACTTTTTGGGATTCGCTCACTATCGCTAGCTTGCAGCCCTCTGTATGCGCCATTGTAGCACGTGTGTAGCCCTACTCGTAAGGGCCATGATGACTTGACGTCGTCCCCACCTTCCTCCGGTTTATCACCGGCAGTCTCCCTGGAGTTCCCACCATTACGTGCTGGCAAACAAGGATAAGGGTTGCGCTCGTTGCGGGACTTAACCCAACATTTCACAACACGAGCTGACGACAGCCATGCAGCACCTGTCTTACAGTTCCCGAAGGCACACCTGCGTCTCCGCTGGCTTCTGTAGATGTCAAGAGTAGGTAAGGTTCTTCGCGTTGCATCGAATTAAACCACATGCTCCACCGCTTGTGCGGGCCCCCGTCAATTCATTTGAGTTTTAATCTTGCGACCGTACTCCCCAGGCGGTCTACTTAACGCGTTAGCTCCGAAAGCCACGGCTCAAGGCCACAACCTTCAAGTAGACATCGTTTACGGCGTGGACTACCGGGGTATCTAATCCCGTTTGCTACCCACGCTTTCGCATCTGAGCGTCAGTCTTTGTCCAGGGGGCCGCCTTCGCCACTGGTATTCCTTCAGATCTCTACGCATTTCACCGCTACACCTGAAATTCTACCCCCCTCTACAAGACTCTAGCCTACCAGTTTCAAATGACCTTCCGGAGTTGAGCTCCGGGCTTTCACATCTGACTTAATAGGCCGCCTGCATGCGCTTTACGCCCAGTAATTCCGATTAACGCTCGCACCCTCCGTATTACCGCGGCTGCTGGCACGGAGTTAGCCGGTGCTTCTTCTGCAGCTAACGTCAAGTGGCAAGCGTATTAAACTTACCACCTTCCTCACTGCTGAAAGTACTTTACAACCCTAAGGCCTTCTTCATACACGCGGCATGGCTGCATCAGGCTTTCGCCCATTGTGCAATATTCCCCACTGCTGCCTCCCGTAGGAGTCTGGACCGTGTCTCAGTTCCAGTGTGGCTGATCATCCTCTCAGACCAGCTAGGGATCGTCGCCTTGGTGAGCCATTACCTCACCAACTAGCTAATCCCACTTGGGCGTATCTTAATGCGCAAGGCCCGAAGGTCCCCTGCTTTGCTCCGTAGAGAATTATGCGGTATTAGCTATCGTTTCCAATAGTTATCCCCCTCATTAAGGCAACTTCCCAAGCATTACTCACCCGTCCGCCGCTCGTCAGCAGAGTAGCAAGCTACTCTCTGTTACCGCTCGACTTGCATGTGTTAGGCCTGCCGCCAGCGTTCAATCTGAGCCATGATCAAACTCTTCAATTAAAGTTTTGTTGTTTCTTTCGAAACGGCTCAACGAATACTGACTTCAAAACTAAATCCAACCTTATAAATAAAATTAGACTGTAATCTTAAAGCTACTATCATTCCAACAGAATGATAGTGAATTGACTGTGCCAGTATAATTCATAATAAATTATGTTTTACACTGTATTGGTCACTCAGTTCATTGAGTAATCTTTTTGTTGATTCTCGATAACGAGTGCCCACACAGATTGAATAAGTTAAATTGTTAAAGAGCATTGACATCGAAGTTGTTATCGCTAACAGTTGCGAAGCAAGGAGGCGTATAATACAGCTCCCTAATTTTAAGTCAAGAAGAAATTTTAATTTATTTTCAATTCCTATTTGAATCGAATTTAAAACGTCTTATTGACCTTTCTCAAATAATGAAACACCGCGTTTTGACGCTTAGTGACTTATCATTTAAGAGGACGGCTATTTTACTCAGCAAACTCTTGCTGTCAACCGCTTTGTTCATTAATTAAGTTATCTTTTTAGCCTCACCAATTCACGCCTTGCATTGATTAATTTGGGCTCTATCAATGGTGAGGGCGCATTATAGATAGAAGCAGTTTTGATGCAAGTCCTTTTTGAATAAAAAGATAAAAAAAAGAATAAGTGTTCAATATTAAATCATACCGTATATTTTTAGTACAAATCCGATTGAATATACTTTTATATTTCTTCTTTATACTTTTTATATTTGCTAAAAAGCAAAAAAGGCCAGACTAATGTCTGGCCTTTTTATTACTTAAGCATTGCTTATTCAGCAGCTGCTTCTACTTCTGGGCGATCTACAAGCTCAATGTAAGCCATTGGAGCTTTATCACCAGCACGGAAACCACATTTCATAATGCGAGTATATCCGCCTGGACGACCCGCAAAGCGTGGGCCGATCTCAGTAAATAGTTTTGCAACAACTTCGCTATCACGAGTTCGTGCAAATGCAAGACGACGGTTAGCAACACTGTCGTTCTTTGCTAAAGTAATTAAAGGTTCAACTACTCGGCGTAACTCTTTAGCTTTTGGTAAAGTCGTCTTGATGATCTCATGACGAACTAATGAGCTAGCCATATTACGGAACATAGCCTGACGATGGCTGCTGTTACGGTTGAGTTGACGACCACTCTTACGATGGCGCATGACCTAATCCTTCTAACTAAGCCTGTTAATCAGTGATTGATTAATCTTCAGCGATTGATGCAGGCGGCCAATTTTCTAGGCGCATACCTAGAGATAGACCACGTGATGCCAGAACATCTTTTATTTCAGTCAAAGACTTCTTACCAAGATTTGGCGTTTTAAGAAGCTCGACTTCAGTACGCTGAACCAAATCACCAATATAGTGGATCGCTTCTGCCTTCAAACAGTTAGCAGAGCGAACGGTTAGTTCAAGATCGTCGACTGGACGGAGTAGGATCGGATCAAACTCTGGTTTCTCTTCTTTCTCTTCTGGAACACGCACATCACGTAGATCCACGAAAGCATCAAGTTGTTCTGCAAGAATTGTTGCAGCACGACGAATTGCTTCCTCAGGGTCAAGAGTACCGTTAGTCTCCATGTCGATAACAAGCTTGTCCAAGTCGGTACGTTGCTCAACACGCGCTGCATCTACATTATAAGAAATGCGGTCAACAGGGCTAAATGTTGCATCAACTAATAGACGACCAATAGGACGCTCATCTTCTTCGGTATGGATACGAGCCGAAGCAGGAACGTAACCACGACCACGTTCTACCTTGATTCTCATGCTGATATCAGCATTATCATCAGTTAAATGGCAGATTACATGCTCAGGGTTTACGATTTCAACATCACCATCATGAGTGATATCACCTGCTTTAACAGGGCCCGCACCAGACCTATTAAGGGTTATAAAGACTTCGTCTTTACCTTCAACCTTAACAGCTAAACCTTTTAGGTTTAGAAGGATTTCAAGAATATCCTCCTGAACACCTTCTTTGGTGCTGTACTCGTGCAACACACCTTCAATTTCTACTTCTGTTACAGCACAACCTGGCATAGAAGATAGAAGAATGCGGCGAAGAGCATTACCTAGTGTGTGGCCAAAACCACGCTCTAGTGGCTCAAGAGTTACTTTTGCGTGCGCATTTGACACTTGTTCAATGTCAACAAGACGCGGCTTAAGAAATTCTGTTACAGAACCCTGCATTATATCCTCTCTTTAATTTAACTTTACTTAGAGTAAAGTTCGACGATCAAGTGTTCGTTGATGTCCGCTGACAAGTCGGAACGTTCTGGTTGACGCTTGAAAGTGCCTTCCAGTTTACCGCTGTCTACTTCAATCCAAGTTGCTTTCTCGCGCTGCTCAGAAATTTCTAGAGCACCTTTAATACGAGCTTGTTTCTTCGCTTTTTCACGAATGCTAACAATGTCGTTAGCTGAAACTTGGAATGAAGGAACGTTTACAACACGACCATTAACAAGAATGGCTTTGTGGCTTACCAACTGACGAGATTCAGCGCGAGTTGCACCAAAGCCCATGCGGTAAACTACGTTGTCAAGACGACCTTCTAAAAGCTGAAGCAGGTTTTCACCTGTGTTACCCTTAAGGCGGGCAGCAGCTTTGTAGTAGTTACGGAATTGTTTTTCTAATACGCCATAGATGCGACGAACTTTTTGCTTCTCACGAAGCTGAACGCCATAATCTGATAAGCGACCACGTCGAGCACCATGCTGGCCCGGCGCGTTATCAATTTTACACTTGGTATCTATTGCGCGAACACCAGACTTAAGGAATAAGTCTGTACCTTCGCGGCGGCTAAGCTTTAGCTTAGGACCCAAATATCTTGCCATGTTCTTTCTCCAACTATTCCTGAAACGTTATACGCGACGTTTCTTAGGAGGACGACAACCGTTATGAGGGATCGGAGTTACATCAACAATATTTGTGATGCGAAAACCAGCCGCGTTTAACGCACGGATAGTTGACTCACGACCAGGACCAGGTCCCTTCACCATAACTTCCAGGTTCTTAACGCCATATTCTTTGGCCATTTCACCACAACGTTCAGCAGCAACCTGTGCAGCAAACGGAGTAGATTTACGAGAACCGCGGAAACCCGAACCACCTGCAGTAGCCCATGATAGAGCATTGCCTTGGCGATCAGAGATAGTCACGATAGTGTTATTGAAAGATGCATGGATGTGCGCTACGCCATCTGCAACTTGTTTGCGGACGCGTTTGCGCGCGCGAGTTGGTTGTTTAGCCATTGTACTCTCTACCTTATCCGATTATTTTTTGATCGGCTTGCGCGGACCCTTACGGGTGCGAGCGTTGGTTTTAGTACGCTGCCCACGTAAAGGTAGACTGCGACGATGACGAATTCCACGGTAACATCCTAGGTCCATAAGACGCTTGATGTTCATAGAAACTTCACGACGTAAATCACCTTCAACAGTGTATTTGGCAACACCATCACGCAGAAGATCAATCTGCTCTTCACTTAATTCACTGATCTTAACATCTTCAGCAATACCAGTCTCAGCAAGGATTGCTTGAGAACGAGTTTTACCGATACCGAAAATTGCAGTTAATGCAATTACCGCATGTTTATGATCAGGAATGTTAATGCCTGCTATACGGGCCACTATTCACTCCTAGAGTATCTTAGAAGAAACCGCAGCAAAGCCCGTTGAGGATACGCTGCGGTCATATACCACTTCTTTTGAATGCAAAAGCAAGGGGACGCTAATGTACCGACCCTTGACTCATTTTGCAAGTAAAATTTCTGCTTTTTAGCCTTGGCGCTGTTTGTGCTTTGGCTCGCTGCAAATAACGCGTACAACACCGTTACGCTTAATTACTTTGCAGTTACGGCAGATTTTCTTAACGGAAGCGCGAACTTTCATTGCTAAACTCCGTAAACGTAATCTGTTATCGGCCTGGGCCTTTCAGATTAGCTTTCTGTAATACAGACCCATATTGTTGAGACATTAATAATGTCTGAACTTGGGCCATAAAGTCCATGATAACTACGACTACAATCAGTAGCGAAGTACCGCCAAAATAGAAACGGACATTCCATGCACTCATCATGAATTGGGGGATCAGGCAAATAAATGTAATGTAAAGCGCGCCAGCTAATGTTAGACGAGTCATTACTTTATCAATATATTTGGCAGTCTGTTCACCCGGACGAATACCAGGTACGAACGCACCCGACTTCTTCAAATTATCTGCTGTTTCACGCGGATTGAAAACCAATGCCGTGTAGAAAAAACAAAAGAAGATTATCGCCGCTGCATAAAGCATAACATATAAAGGTTGTCCTGGGCTAATTGCTAAAGCAATATCACTTAACCAACCTAAATTGTCACCTTGACCAAACCACTGAGCTAGTGTGCCTGGAAACAAGATAATACTTGATGCAAAAATTGCAGGGATTACACCAGCCATATTTATTTTTAATGGCAGGTGAGTGCTTTGCGCTGCGAAGACACGACGGCCTTGTTGGCGTTTTGCATAGTTAACAACGATACGTCGTTGACCACGCTCCATAAACACTACAAAGTAAACTACTGCAAAGGAGATAACGACTAATAATAGAAGAAGAAGCACATTCAGTTCACCTTGACGTGCTTGCTCGATAGTTTGTCCAATCGCAGGTGGCAAACCAGCAGCGATACCCGTGAAAATAATCAACGAGATACCATTACCGATTCCGCGCTCAGTAATTTGCTCACCTAACCACATTAAGAACATGGTACCAGTAACCAAACTTACTACCGCTGTAAAATAGAAAGCCATATTTGGATTTGCAACCAAACCTGGAATCATATTTGGCAGACCTGTAGCAATACCAATTGCTTGGAATGTTGCCAGAACAAGCGTCCCGTAGCGAGTGTATTGGCTTATCTTACGACGACCAGCTTCACCCTCTTTTTTCAACTCAGCTAATGCTGGGTGAACTACGGTTAGCAACTGGATAACAATTGACGCAGAAATATACGGCATGATACCCAGTGCTAATATAGATGCTCGCTCAAGAGCACCACCAGAGAACATGTTAAACATCTCTATGATGGTACCTTTTTGCTGATTGAGCAAATCGGCGAGTACAGCAGCGTCAATACCAGGGATAGGTACAAAGGATCCTGCTCTGAAGACTAAAATTGCGCCTATTACAAAGAATAGTCGTTGTTTCAGTTCAGCCATTCCACCTTGTGCACTCTGTTGTTTATTTCCCGGTTGTTTTGCCATCTGTACCTCGTCCTCGAGTTACTATTCTTCGATTTTGCCGCCCACAGCTTCAATAGCCGCTTGAGCGCCTTTTGTTACGCGTAGACCTTTAACAGTCACTGAGCGAGCAATCTCACCAGAAAGAACAACTTTAACAAATTTGATGTTCTTAGTGATTAGGTTTGCTTCTTTCAGCGTGTTTAGATCAATAACGTCACCAGTAACTTTAGCTAATTCGCCTAAACGAACTTCTGCAGTTACTAGACCTTTGCGTGATGTAAAACCAAACTTAGGTAGACGTTGTTTCAAAGGCATCTGACCACCTTCAAAACCGCGACGAACATTACCGCCAGAGCGAGACTTTTGACCTTTGTGACCACGGCCACCAGTTTTGCCTAGACCAGAACCGATACCGCGACCAACACGTTTCTTAGTCGGTTTTGAGCCAGCAGCTGGTGATAGAGTATTCAAACGCATGCGATTACTCCTCAACTTTAACCATGTAGTAAACTTTATTGATCATACCGCGAATACACGGTGTATCTTCAAGTTCAACTGTATGGTTGATGCGACGTAGTCCCAAGCCACGCAGAGTAGCACGGTGTTTTGGTAAACGGCCGATAGAACTACGAGTCTGGGTTATTTTAATTGTATTAGCCATATGATTACTCCAGAATTTCCTTAACAGAAAGGCCACGCTTTGTTGCAACCATTTCTGGAGATTTCATTCCACCAAGACCATCAATTGTTGCGCGAACAACGTTGATTGGGTTAGTAGAACCATAAGCTTTCGCTAGTACGTTGCGAACGCCCGCAACTTCTAGCACAGCACGCATAGCACCGCCAGCGATGATACCAGTACCTTCTGCAGCAGGTTGCATGTACACTTTAGAACCAGTGTGGCGACCTTTAACAGCGTGGTGAAGAGTACCTTCGTTTAGTGCAACATTTGTAATGTTACGGCGTGCTTTTTCCATAGATTTTTGGATCGCAGCAGGTACTTCACGGGCTTTACCGTAACCGAAACCTACTTTACCATTACCATCACCAACTACTGTTAATGCAGTAAAAGTAAAGATACGACCACCTTTAACCGTCTTAGATACACGGTTAACAGCGATTAGCTTTTCTTGCAAATCACTTTGTTGTTTTTCGTTAGCCATCTTCCACTCCGCCTTAGAACTTCAGACCAGCTTCACGGGCAGCATCTGCCAGTGCAGCTACTCGACCGTGGTACTGGAAACCAGAGCGATCAAAAGCAACATTAGAAATGCCTTTTTCGATTGCACGCTCAGCAATTGCTTTACCAACTACTTTTGCTGCATCTGCATTACCAGTGCTTTTAACTTGCTCACGGATTGCTTTTTCTACTGTAGAAGCAGAAGCTAGAACCTCAGAACCGTTTGGTGCGATAACCTGTGCGTACACGTGACGTGGAGTCCGATGCACTACAAGACGAATTGCTTCCAATTCAGCAATCTTGCGACGTGCGCGGGTTGCACGACGGATACGAGTTGTTTTCTTATCCATAGTGATACCTTACTTCTTCTTAGCCTCTTTAGTACGCACGATTTCATCGGCGTAACGAACACCTTTGCCTTTGTAAGGCTCAGGTTGACGATAAGCGCGGATATTCGCAGCTTCTTGTCCAACAACTTGCTTATCAGTACCCGTAAGTATGATTTCAGTTTGACTTGGACACTCAGCTTTGATACCTGCAGGTAATTCGTGGTTAACTGGATGGGAGAAACCCAACGTTAAGTTAACAACGTTACCTTTAACAGCAGCACGGTAACCAACACCTTTTAGAAGTAGTTTCTTAACGAAACCTTCTGTTACACCAGTAACCATGTTGTTAATTAATGCGCGAGCTGTACCAGCTTGTGCATTAGCTTTAGCAACACCATCACGAGGTGCAAAAGTAATGTTGTTTTCTTCCACTGTAATCACAACTGCGTCGTTGATTACACGTGTAAGTTCACCATTCTTACCTGAAATAGTAATTTCTTGGCCGTTAAGTTTAACCTCTACGCCAGCAGGAATTACTACGGGTGCTTTAGCAACACGAGACATTTCCTACTCCTTACGCTACGTAGCAGATGATTTCGCCGCCTAAACCTGCCTTGCGAGCAGAGCGGTCGGTCATCAGACCTTTAGAAGTGGATACCACAGCAATTCCAAGTCCACCCATAACAGAAGGGATATTTCCCTTGTTCTTATAGATGCGTAGGCCTGGACGGCTTACACGTTGAATTTGCTCGATAACCGGATTCGCGTCGAAGTACTTTAAAGTAACTTCTAGCGTTGATTTAACTTCGCCTTCAACTGCGAAGTCAACGATGTAACCTTCTGCTTTAAGTAGAGTTGCAATTGCTACTTTAAGCTTGGAAGAAGGCATTTTTACAGCAACTCTGTTTGCTGCTTGTCCGTTACGGATGCGTGTTAGCATATCCGCGATAGGATCTTGCATGCTCATAAGTTTATACTCCCATGATTCTTAGTTAGCAATTACCAGCTCGCCTTGCGCAAACCAGGAATTTCGCCTTTCATACAAGCTTCACGAACCTTGATGCGGCTAAGACCGAATTTACGTAAGAAACCGTGTGGACGGCCAGTTTGGTTACAGCGATTGCGTTGACGCGAAGCGCTTGAATCACGAGGTAAACCCTGTAGCTTAAGAACAGCATTCCAACGGTCTTCTTCTGAAGCGTTTACATCGTTAATGATAGCTTTAAGTGCACTACGCTTTTCAGAGAATTGTGCAACAAGCTTAGCACGCTTTGCTTCACGCGCTTTCATTGATTGTTTAGCCATTAGTAACCCTTCACTCTACTTACGAAATGGAAAGTTAAATGCAGCAAGCAATGCTCGTCCTTCCTCATCGTTAGACGCGGTAGTAGTGATAGTAATATCAAGACCACGAATACGATCGACTTTATCATAGTCAATTTCAGGAAAGATGATTTGCTCACGAACGCCCATGCTGTAGTTACCACGACCATCAAATGATTTCGGGTTTAAACCACGGAAATCACGAATACGAGGTACAGCAATAGAAATAAGACGCTCAAAGAAGTCCCACATGCGTTCGCCACGTAAGGTTACTTTACAGCCTATAGGGTAGCCCTCACGGATCTTAAAACCAGCAACAGATTTGCGAGCTACAGTGATTAATGGCTTCTGACCTGCAATAGCAGTCATGTCAGATGCAGCATTTTCTAGTAGCTTTTTGTCGTTGATAGCTTCGCCCACACCCATGTTAAGTGTGATCTTTTCGATCCTTGGGACTTGCATGATGCTCTTGAAACCGAACTCTTTCGATAATTCAGCTACAACAGTCTCTTTATAGTAATCATGCAGTTTCGCCATTGTACTACTCCAAGAATTACTTGATTAATTCGTCATTCGATTTGAAGAAGCGAACTTTTTTGTTCTCTTCAAAACGAAAACCTACACGGTCAGCTTTGCTAGTTTCAGCGTTAAAGATAGCCACGTTAGAAACGTCAATTGCAGCTTCTTGCTCTACAATGCCGCCTTGAACACCCATTGCCGGTTGAGGCTTCTGGTGTTTCTTAACCATGTTAATACCTTCAACGATCACTTTGCCAGTAGCTAGGACCTTTGATACTTTACCGCGCTTGCCTTTGTCTTTCCCAGCAATTACGATTACTTCGTCATTCTGACGGATTTTAGCTGCCATTTTTTCGCTCCTTACAGTACTTCAGGTGCTAGTGACACGATCTTCATAAACTTATCGTTACGAAGTTCACGTGTTACTGGACCAAAGATACGAGTACCGACTGGTTGCTCAGTAGTGTTGTTTAACAATACACAAGCATTACGGTCAAAGCGAATGACAGAGCCGTCTGGACGACGAACGCCTTTACGGGTACGTACTACTACCGCCTTTAGAACATCACCTTTTTTTACTTTACCGCGAGGAATTGCTTCTTTCACAGTAACTTTGATGACGTCGCCAATTTCAGCATAACGACGGTGAGAGCCGCCCAAGACCTTAATACACATTACGCTGCGCGCGCCGGAGTTATCCGCTGCGTCCAGCCTACTTTGCATTTGGATCATTTTAGTGCTCCGCTATTTACTTTCAAAAGACCCCAATTGGGTCAAGTGCCTTTCACAAGGGTGTCGAATATTAACACTATTTTTCACCGATGTGTAGAAAAAAATAAACGACTCGGACGAGCCGTTTATTTTAAGATTGAAAATCTCTGTTAAATTATATAGATAACTATATTAATTAAACGCGAGCTTTTTCAATGATACGTACCAATTTAAAAGACTTAGTCTTAGACATTGGACGACACTCGATAACTTCAACTTTGTCGCCTTGGCCACATTCGTTGTTTTCGTCATGAGCGTGGATTTTGGTCGTACGCTTGATGAACTTACCGTAAAGTGGGTGTTTCACCTTGCGTTCGATCGCAACAACAATAGACTTATCCATTTTGCTGCTGATCACGCGACCTTGCAAAGTACGAATAGTTTCGCTCATTATGCTTCAGCCTTCTCGGTCATTACGGTTTTTACACGCGCGATATCACGGCGTACGATTTTTAGTGTATGAGTTTGCTGTAGTTGACCAGTAGCAACTTGCATGCGCAAGTTAAACTGTTCACGTAGCAAGCTCAACAACTCAGCGTTTAATTCTTCAACGCTTTTTTCACGTAGCTCTTGTGCTTTCATTACAACACCTGCTTAGTTACGAAAGTTGTCTTTACAGGCAGCTTACGTGCCGCAAGGCGGAACGCTTCGCGAGCCAACTCTTCAGGTACACCGTCCATTTCGTACAATACTTTACCTGGTTGGATTTGGGCTACCCAGTACTCAACGTTACCTTTACCCTTACCCTGACGAACTTCCAACGGCTTGCTCGTAATCGGCTTGTCCGGGAATACTCGAATCCAGATTTGACCTTGACGTTTTACATGTCTGGTCATTGCACGACGCGCAGCTTCGATTTGGCGAGCAGTGATTCGGCCACGGCCGACTGCTTTAAGTCCAAAAGTACCGAAACTTACATCTGTACCATTTGCTAGACCGCGGTTACGACCTTTAAAGGCCTTGCGGAATTTAGTGCGTTTTGGTTGCAGCATCAGTCGACTCCTTACTTACGGCCTTTACGCTGCTTCTTAGGGGCTTTTGGAGCCACCTGCTCTTCAACTGGCATTCCGCCTAGAACTTCACCTTTGAAGATCCAAACTTTAATACCAATTACACCATATGTGGTGTGAGCTTCAGAAGTTGCATAATCAATATCAGCACGAAGTGTGTGTAGTGGCACACGACCTTCACGATACCATTCGGTACGAGCAATTTCAGCACCGCCTAAACGGCCGCTTACTTCTACTTTAATACCCTTAGCACCAAGACGCATAGCGTTCTGTACCGCGCGCTTCATAGCACGACGGAACATAACACGGCGTTCTAGTTGTGACGCGATGCTGTCAGCAACTAGTTTACCGTCTAGCTCAGGCTTACGAATTTCAGCGATATTAATTTGCGCTGGAACACCTGCGATTTTAGCTACACGTGCGCGTAGTTTCTCTACGTCTTCACCTTTCTTACCGATTACGATACCTGGGCGAGCAGTGTGAATAGTCACACGGATACTCTTAGCAGGACGCTCGATAACGATGCGTGAAATAGACGCTTTTTTCAGTTCCGCATTTAGGAACTGACGTACCTTGAAGTCGCCGTCTAGGTTGTCAGCGAAATCTTGGCTGTTAGCAAACCAAGTAGCATTCCAAGGCTTAACAATGCCTAAACGAATACCATTAGGATGTACTTTCTGACCCATTGCTTACTCTCCTAGCCTATTAGCGATCAGCAACAACAACACTGATGTGGCTGCTGCGCTTAAGGATACGGTCGGCACGGCCTTTCGCACGAGGCATAATACGCTTCATGGTTGGACCTTCATCAACGCAGATTTTTGAGATTTTAAGATCATCAATATCTGCACCCTCGTTGTGCTCAGCGTTGGCAATGGCTGACTCTAGCACTTTCTTAATTAACTCAGCAGCTTTTTTGTTGCTGAAAGTTAAAAGTTCAAGTGCCTGAGCGACGTCTTTACCGCGAATCTGATCAGCAACTAAGCGAGCTTTCTGTGGAGAAATGCGAGCAAAACGATGTTTAGCTATAGCTTCCATTATCTACCCCTTAGCGCTTTTTCGTTTTCTTATCAGCAGCATGGCCGCGATAAGTACGAGTTGGTGCAAATTCACCCAGCTTGTGGCCGATCATTTCGTCGGTTACGTATACTGGAACGTGCTGACGACCATTATGGACAGCGATGGTCAAACCGATCATTTGTGGAATGATCATTGAACGACGGGACCAAGTCTTTACAGGCTTCTTGTCTCCGCTTTCCACCGCTTTCTCTACCTTCTTCAGCAAGTGTAGGTCAATAAAAGGACCTTTCTTGAGAGAACGTGGCATGGCGTTATCCTCTGATAATTACTTGTTACGACGACGTACGATGTACTTGTCGGTGCGTTTGTTCTTGCGAGTTTTAAAGCCTTTAGTAGGCACACCCCAAGGAGATACTGGGTGACGACCGCCAGATGTGCGACCTTCACCACCACCGTGTGGGTGATCAATTGGGTTCATCGCAACACCGCGAACGGTTGGACGAACACCACGCCAGCGACGAGCACCAGCTTTACCCAGTTCACGTAGCATATGCTCAGCATTACCTACTTCACCAATCGTTGCACGACCTTCAGATAGGATTTTACGCATTTCACCGCTACGTAAACGTAGAGTAACGTAAGCACCATCACGTGCAATGATTTGAGCGTAAGCACCAGCAGAACGTGCAACTTGTGCACCTTTGCCAGGCTTAAGTTCGATGTTATGAACTGTTGAACCCACAGGGATATTACGCATTGGTAACGTGTTACCAACTTTGATTGCAGCATCTTCGCCAGATTGAATCATGTCACCAGCTGTTAAGCCTTTCGGTGCAATGATATAGCGACGCTCACCATCAGCGTATAATACTAGTGCAATATTTGCACTACGGTTTGGATCGTATTCAAGACGTTCAACTTTCGCTGGAATACCATCTTTATTACGTTTGAAATCAATCAAACGGTAATGATGCTTATGACCACCACCGATATGACGAACCGTAATACGACCGTTGTTGTTACGACCACCTGACTTGCTGTTTTTCTCCAGCAAAGGTGCGTAAGGCTTGCCCTTATGCAGGTCAGCATTTACCACTTTAACTAAGTGGCGACGACCTGCAGAAGTAGGCTTACATTTTACAATAGCCATTCTTCTTACTCCTCAGCTTATTCAGCGCCTTCGACGAAATCGATGTCTTGACCTTCTTTCAGCGTAACATATGCTTTCTTGACGTCGCTACGACGACCCATACGCATACCTTGACGCTTAGTCTTACCTTTAGTGATAAGAGTTCGGACAGTATCAACTTCAACTTCGAATAGCTTCTCAACAGCTTTCTTGATCTCTAATTTAGTTGCATCAATTGCTACTTTGAAAACAATAGTGTTGTTTTTTTCAGCAGTCATTGTTGCTTTTTCAGAGATGTGCGGAGCACGCAATACTTTCAGCAGACGCTCTTCACGAATCATGCTAGCATCTCCTCAACTTGCTTAACTGCATCAGCAGTCATTAGAACTTTGTCGAATGCGATTAGGCTAACAGGATCAATTGTTTCTGCGTCACGTACATCAACCTTATAAAGGTTGCGTGCTGCTAGGAACAAGTTCTCATCTAGCTCACCAGTTACAATAAGAACATCTTTAAGCTCAAGCTCATTAAGCTTAGCTAGAAGTTCTTTTGTTTTTGGTGCTTCCACTGAGAAGTTATCAACAACGATCAAACGATCTTGACGAACTAATTCAGACAAAATGCTCTTAAGAGCACCACGGTACATTTTCTTGTTAACTTTCTGGCTGTGGTCCTGAGGACGAGCTGCAAAAGTTACACCACCCGAGCGCCAAATAGGGCTACGGATTGTACCTGCACGGGCGCGACCAGTACCCTTCTGACGCCATGGCTTAGCACCACCACCGGACACTTCAGAACGAGTCTTTTGAGCGCGAGTACCTTGACGGGCACCAGCTGCGTATGCAACAACCACTTGGTGTACAAGTGCTTCGTTGAATTCACGCCCGAAAGTAGTCTCGGAAACAGTCAGCGCGTCAGCGCCTTTTACTACCAATTCCATACTATCTCCTCGACGTTACGCTTTAACTGCAGGTTTGACAATGACGTTGCCACCGATAGCACCAGGGACTGCACCTTTAATAAGTAGCAGATTGCGCTCAGCGTCAATACGTACGATCTCTAGGTTCTGAGTCGTTACACGCTCAGCACCCATGTGACCTGCCATCTTCTTGCCTTTAAATACGCGACCTGGAGTTTGACATTGGCCAATTGAACCCGGAGCACGGTGAGACAAGGAGTTACCATGAGTCATATCTTGAGTGCTAAAGTTCCAACGCTTAACAGCGCCCTGGAAACCTTTACCTTTAGATTGACCCGTAACGTCAACTTTCTTAATTTCTGCAAAAAGTTCTACATTTAGCTCAGCGCCAACTTCAAACTCTTCGCCATTTTCAAGGCGGAACTCCCACAAGCCACGACCAGCTTCAACGCCAGCTTTAGCAAAGTGACCAGCTTCAGGCTTAGATACGCGGCTAGCTTTTTTAGCGCCGGCAGTAACCTGGATAGCTTGGTAACCGTCTGTTTCTAAAGTTCTTACTTGAGAAACACGGTTTGGTTCTACTTCAACAACTGTTACAGGAATTGAAGCGCCTTCTTCGGTGAAGATGCGGGTCATGCCCACTTTACGACCGATTAAACCAATCATTATCTACACCCTCTCTCTTAACCCAAGCTAATCTGAACGTCAACGCCAGCAGCCAGGTCTAAACGCATAAGAGCATCAACAGTTTTATCTGTAGGCTCAACAATGTCGATTAGACGTTTATGGGTACGTAACTCATACTGGTCACGTGCATCTTTATTAACATGCGGTGAAATCAGTATGGTAAAACGCTCTTTGCGAGTAGGCAGTGGAATAGGACCACGAACCTGCGCGCCAGTACGCTTTGCAGTTTCTACAATTTCCGCTGTAGACTGATCGATCAAGCGATGATCGAAAGCTTTTAAGCGGATACGAATACGTTGGTTCTGCATCAGACAGAGCTCCAATTTAATAAATTACACAAACAATATCGCCACTCAAACTTAAAAAGATAAGTGAATGCCGATTGATTTATGTGAAACCGTAGCACCTTAATTAGGTACATTGTCAGTCATCGTATTGTAATGACCGCGAACATAAGCGGAGTTTACATTGTAGGAATTTCTTCCTCTCCTCCAGAAGCTCATTGGTTCACACACCGTCACTATCTGTGACAGCGAGGTGAATTATACAGAGCAATGCGTGAGATGCAAGCACCAATTGAATAAAGTTACTACCTCACACATTCCACGAACAAAAAAACACCAAATAACAATCAATTAATCGATTAAAAAATATTCATATGTTAACCAAAACCCTACTTATGATACTAATTACCTTCTTTCTATACACAAATTCATTAGGATTATGTGTAGATAATTATTCATTGCCACCTAATCACATAGACCTAATATAGAATGTAGATTAACTAAAGGAATTGGAACGACTAATAGACGTACAGCGGATAAGTCTCTTAATTATAGTTTCACTATATAAGTAAGGTAAACGAATGTAGCCAACAGCCTTGCAACTCGAAGCACAAGTGGTTTAACCCAACTATTATTAGTACAAAAAACACCCAGCCGATTTATTAATCAGTTCTATTTTCATCAAAGCCCAAACGACTAATTTTAACAAAGACCTAAACGCAAAAAACCCAGCCAAAGGCTGGGTTTTTTACTGTCTGCATAAGCAGAGAATTTGAAGCCTGGCGATGACCTACTCTCACATGGGGAGACCCCACACTACCATCGGCGCGATTGTGTTTCACTTCTGAGTTCGGAATGGAGTCAGGTGGGTCCACAATGCTATGGTCGCCAAGCAAATTTTGTTGTTAACCGCGAATATTCGCGTTTAACGAAATTTGGAAAGTCTGATAATTCGTAATAATGTTCTCAATACTTCATTCAAGTATCTTTTGACTCATCGAGTCGTATTCTTTTGAGTCCATCAAAACCCTTTGGGTGTTGTATGGTTAAGCCTCACGGGCAATTAGTACAGGTTAGCTCAACGTATCGCTACGCTTACACACCCTGCCTATCAACGTTCTAGTCTCGAACAACCCTTTAGGACACTTATAGTGCCAGGGAAGACTCATCTCAGGGCTCGCTTCCCGCTTAGATGCTTTCAGCGGTTATCGATTCCGAACTTAGCTACCGGGCAATGCCATTGGCATGACAACCCGAACACCAGTGGTTCGTCCACTCCGGTCCTCTCGTACTAGGAGCAGCCCCCTTCAATCTTCCAACGCCCACGGCAGATAGGGACCGAACTGTCTCACGACGTTCTAAACCCAGCTCGCGTACCACTTTAAATGGCGAACAGCCATACCCTTGGGACCGACTTCAGCCCCAGGATGTGATGAGCCGACATCGAGGTGCCAAACACCGCCGTCGATATGAACTCTTGGGCGGTATCAGCCTGTTATCCCCGGAGTACCTTTTATCCGTTGAGCGATGGCCCTTCCATTCAGAACCACCGGATCACTATGACCTGCTTTCGCACCTGCTCGAATTGTCATTCTCGCAGTCAAGCGGGCTTATGCCATTGCACTAACCTCACGATGTCCGACCGTGATTAGCCCACCTTCGTGCTCCTCCGTTACTCTTTGGGAGGAGACCGCCCCAGTCAAACTACCCACCAGGCACTGTCCGCAATCCCGATTAGGGACCAACGTTAGAACATCAAGCATACAAGGGTGGTATTTCAAGGTTGACTCCACCGCATCTGGCGACGCGGTTTCAAAGTCTCCCACCTATCCTACACATGTAGGGTCAATGTTCAGTGCCAAGCTGTAGTAAAGGTTCACGGGGTCTTTCCGTCTAGCCGCGGGTACACAGCATCTTCACTGCGATTTCAATTTCACTGAGTCTCGGGTGGAGACAGCGTGGCCATCATTACGCCATTCGTGCAGGTCGGAACTTACCCGACAAGGAATTTCGCTACCTTAGGACCGTTATAGTTACGGCCGCCGTTTACCGGGGCTTCGATCAAGAGCTTCTCCGAAGATAACCCCATCAATTAACCTTCCGGCACCGGGCAGGCGTCACACCGTATACGTCATCTTTCGATTTTGCACAGTGCTGTGTTTTTAATAAACAGTTGCAGCCACCTGGTATCTGCGACTGCCAGCAGCTTAAGGAGCAAGTCCCATCACCGCCGGCAGCGTACCTTCTCCCGAAGTTACGGTACCATTTTGCCTAGTTCCTTCACCCGAGTTCTCTCAAGCGCCTTGGTATTCTCTACCCGACCACCTGTGTCGGTTTGGGGTACGATTTCTTACGACCTGAAGCTTAGAGGCTTTTCCTGGAAGCATGGCATCAATGACTTCACTACCTTAGTAGCTCGACATCGTGTCTCAGCGTTAAAAAAGGTCCGGATTTACCTAAACCTTCCGCCTACGCACTTGAACCTGGATAACCATCACCAGGCCCACCTAGCCTTCTCCGTCCCCCCATCGCAGTCGTAAAAAGTACGGGAATATTAACCCGTTTCCCATCGATTACGCTTCTCAGCCTCATCTTAGGGGTCGACTCACCCTGCCCCGATTAACGTTGGACAGGAACCCTTGGTCTTCCGGCGAGGGGGCTTTTCACCCCCTTTATCG
This sequence comes from Vibrio sp. SS-MA-C1-2, assembly GCF_021513135.1. NCBI lineage: Bacteria > Pseudomonadati > Pseudomonadota > Gammaproteobacteria > Vibrionales > Vibrionaceae > Vibrio > Vibrio sp. SS-MA-C1-2. The sequence continues at coordinate 729,233 of NZ_CP090981.1, read as the reverse complement.
TTACTCATGTCAGCATTCGCACTTCTGATACGTCCAGCATACCTCTCGATACACCTTCAACCGCTTACAGAACGCTCCCCTACCCAATATAGCAAAGCTATATTGCCGTAGCTTCGGTGTGTGATTTAGCCCCGTTACATCTTCCGCGCAGGCCGACTCGACCAGTGAGCTATTACGCTTTCTTTAAATGATGGCTGCTTCTAAGCCAACATCCTGGCTGTCTGAGCCTTCCCACATCGTTTCCCACTTAATCACAACTTTGGGACCTTAGCTGACGGTCTGGGTTGTTTCCCTCTCCACGACGGACGTTAGCACCCGCCGTGTGTCTCCCGGATATTACTTACTGGTATTCGGAGTTTGCAAAGGGTTGGTAAGTCGGGATGACCCCCTAGCCTTAACAGTGCTCTACCCCCAGTAGTATTCGTCCGAGGCGCTACCTAAATAGCTTTCGGGGAGAACCAGCTATCTCCGAGTTTGATTGGCCTTTCACCCCTAGCCACAAGTCATCCGCTAATTTTTCAACATTAGTCGGTTCGGTCCTCCAGTTGATGTTACTCAACCTTCAACCTGCCCATGGCTAGATCACTCGGTTTCGGGTCTATATCCAGAGACTGTGTCGCCCAGTTAAGACTCGGTTTCCCTACGGCTCCCCTAAACGGTTAACCTTGCCACTGAATATAAGTCGCTGACCCATTATACAAAAGGTACGCAGTCACCCCATAAAAGAGGCTCCCACTGCTTGTACGTATACGGTTTCAGGTTCTATTTCACTCCCCTCACAGGGGTTCTTTTCGCCTTTCCCTCACGGTACTGGTTCACTATCGGTCAGTCAGGAGTATTTAGCCTTGGAGGATGGTCCCCCCATGTTCAGACAGGATACCACGTGTCCCGTCCTACTCGATTTCACTTAATTAGACTCTTCGGCTACGGGGCTATCACCCTCTATCGCCACGCTTTCCAGCGTGTTCACCTAACTCTAACTATGCTTAAGGGCTAATCCGAGTTCGCTCGCCGCTACTGTCGGAATCTCAATTGATTTCTTTTCCTTCGGGTACTTAGATGTTTCAGTTCCCCGAGTTTGCCTCCTATAGCTATGAATTCACTATAGGATACCTAGCTTATGCTAAGTGGGTTTCCCCATTCGGACATGGTTGGTTAATAACGCTTCTTACCAGCTCACCAACCCTTTTCGCAGGTTAGCACGTCCTTCATCGCCTCTGACTGCCAAGGCATCCACCGTATACGCTTAGTCACTTAACCATACAACCCGAAAGGGTCTTTATGTATGTTCAAACAACCAAGGTTTTTGATTGTTGATAATCAACAGGGTAATGTTAATTATCGTTTGCCGGACTCAATATAGAATTAACATCAATGATGTTAATTTGAATACAAGACACTTGAATGTGTATTGTGTTGAGAACTCGTTCATTCTTTCGAATAAACAATTATTACTTTTCAACTTATTAATGATTAAAAATCACTAACGAGTTTACTAGTCAGCTTTCCAAATTGTTAAAGAGCATGTCTTTTTCAAGACCGTGATAATAAATACCACTTTTTAAATATTCTAAATAAAAATACTTAAAAAGTGGTGGGCGATACTGGGCTCGAACCAGTGACCCCCTCCTTGTAAGGGAGGTGCTCTCCCAACTGAGCTAATCGCCCACGATAGTTTTAATTCCATCGTGAGATAGAATGGTGGGTCGTGCAGGATTCGAACCTGCGACCAATTGATTAAAAGTCAACTGCTCTACCAACTGAGCTAACGACCCTTCTTTATTCAGACCAAAAGCCAGAAGAAAGTGGCGTCCCGTAGGGGAGTCGAACCCCTGTTACCGCCGTGAAAGGGCGGTGTCCTAGGCCTCTAGACGAACGGGACTAAGTGTTTTGATGTGTTGGGCACATCTTCTCTTTAATTTTTTAACTTAATTCAATCTGTGTGGGTACTCATCACGAAATATCAAATCGTTAAGGAGGTGATCCAGCCCCAGGTTCCCCTAGGGCTACCTTGTTACGACTTCACCCCAGTCATGAACCACACCGTGGTAAACGCCCTCCCCGAAAGGTTAAGCTATCTACTTCTGGTGCAGCCCACTCCCATGGTGTGACGGGCGGTGTGTACAAGGCCCGGGAACGTATTCACCGTGGCATTCTGATCCACGATTACTAGCGATTCCGACTTCATGGAGTCGAGTTGCAGACTCCAATCCGGACTACGACGCACTTTTTGGGATTCGCTCACTATCGCTAGCTTGCAGCCCTCTGTATGCGCCATTGTAGCACGTGTGTAGCCCTACTCGTAAGGGCCATGATGACTTGACGTCGTCCCCACCTTCCTCCGGTTTATCACCGGCAGTCTCCCTGGAGTTCCCACCATTACGTGCTGGCAAACAAGGATAAGGGTTGCGCTCGTTGCGGGACTTAACCCAACATTTCACAACACGAGCTGACGACAGCCATGCAGCACCTGTCTTACAGTTCCCGAAGGCACACCTGCGTCTCCGCTGGCTTCTGTAGATGTCAAGAGTAGGTAAGGTTCTTCGCGTTGCATCGAATTAAACCACATGCTCCACCGCTTGTGCGGGCCCCCGTCAATTCATTTGAGTTTTAATCTTGCGACCGTACTCCCCAGGCGGTCTACTTAACGCGTTAGCTCCGAAAGCCACGGCTCAAGGCCACAACCTTCAAGTAGACATCGTTTACGGCGTGGACTACCGGGGTATCTAATCCCGTTTGCTACCCACGCTTTCGCATCTGAGCGTCAGTCTTTGTCCAGGGGGCCGCCTTCGCCACTGGTATTCCTTCAGATCTCTACGCATTTCACCGCTACACCTGAAATTCTACCCCCCTCTACAAGACTCTAGCCTACCAGTTTCAAATGACCTTCCGGAGTTGAGCTCCGGGCTTTCACATCTGACTTAATAGGCCGCCTGCATGCGCTTTACGCCCAGTAATTCCGATTAACGCTCGCACCCTCCGTATTACCGCGGCTGCTGGCACGGAGTTAGCCGGTGCTTCTTCTGCAGCTAACGTCAAATGGCAAGCGTATTAAACTTACCACCTTCCTCACTGCTGAAAGTACTTTACAACCCTAAGGCCTTCTTCATACACGCGGCATGGCTGCATCAGGCTTTCGCCCATTGTGCAATATTCCCCACTGCTGCCTCCCGTAGGAGTCTGGACCGTGTCTCAGTTCCAGTGTGGCTGATCATCCTCTCAGACCAGCTAGGGATCGTCGCCTTGGTGAGCCATTACCTCACCAACTAGCTAATCCCACTTGGGCGTATCTTAATGCGCAAGGCCCGAAGGTCCCCTGCTTTGCTCCGTAGAGAATTATGCGGTATTAGCTATCGTTTCCAATAGTTATCCCCCTCATTAAGGCAACTTCCCAAGCATTACTCACCCGTCCGCCGCTCGTCAGCAGAGTAGCAAGCTACTCTCTGTTACCGCTCGACTTGCATGTGTTAGGCCTGCCGCCAGCGTTCAATCTGAGCCATGATCAAACTCTTCAATTAAAGTTTTGTTGTTTCTTTCGAAACGGCTCAACGAATACTGACTTCAAAACTAAATCCAACCTTATAAATAAAGTTAGACTGTAATCTTAAAGCGACTATCATTCCAACAGAATGATAGTGAATTGACTGTGCCAGTATAATTCATAATAAATTATGTTTTACACTGTATTGGTCACTCAGTTCATTGAGTAATCTTTTTGTTGATTCTCGATGACGAGTGCCCACACAGATTGAATAAGTTAAATTGTTAAAGAGCATTGACATCGCAGTCGTTATCGCCAACAGTTGCGAAGCAAGGAGGCGTATAATACAGCTCCCTAATTTTAAGTCAAGAAGAAATTTTAATTTATTTTCAATTCCTATTTGAATCGAATTTAAAACGTCTTATTGACCTTTCTCAAATAATGAAACACCGCGTTTTGACGCTTAGTGACTTATCATTTAAGAGGACGGCTATTTTACTCAGCAAACTCTTGCTGTCAACCGCTTTTTTCATTAATTAAGTTATCTTTTTCCCCTTCACCAATCGATGACTTATCTCTTAAAAGTTAAGCATTAGCCTTGGTGAGGGGCGCATTATAGAGAGAACTTTATTGTTAGCAACCATTTTTTTAAAAAACATTACCATTTGATTAAAATGTCATCTATTATTATATAGTGCGTGTGATAGCGCACATTTTTTACACTGAGTAATTACACATAAATCACATATTTTATCTCTATTGAACAATGTATTAACTGAAATAGAGTATAATCTAATTTTTCATTATAATAATTTATAGACACTACTTATGAACTCACAATCTCGTGCAACTATATCAATAATTGTTATCGCTATTATTGGTGGAATTCTAATTGGACTTACAGGTATCTCAGCATCCATCGCGTTTGCTCTTGGTGCTGTTGTTTCAGGCTTTATTACTTTAACGGTTTCTAAAAAACAACCCCCTTCTACCTCTAATATTGAAACACCAGAAGAAATCGCAAGTAAAACCATCTACGTAGGTAACTTACCTTACCGAGCAAATGAATCAGATATTAAAACTTTATTTGCACAACATGGTGAAGTATTTGCAGTTCGCCTAATGAAAGATAAAAGAACAGGAAAACGTCGCGGTTTTGGTTTTGTTGTCATGGCAAAGAATGACGCTGATGTTGCAATTGAAGCATTAAGTAATAGTGATTATGGTCAACGAACACTAAAAGTTCGTGAAGCTAATGATCCGAAGAGAGACGATAATCAAGAGATCTAATCTCACTCAGTCCTTCTGTGATTAAATAATTAAGTAGTGTTGCTTCATTGTTGATAGCAACACTACTATATACTCTTCCTACTTCCTTTCTTTTTTTATCTGCATTCAATAATTCAAGACACCCAGAATCCACGTTATCTTTTAATAAGCTTTCAACTCGATTAGCAACTGCTTTCCCTGAGTCAATTAAATAAACACGATGATTAAAAGCACAATTAAGTTCTGTTTTAATTAATGGGAAATGAGTACAACCTAAAACGACACTATCTACACGCCCTAGCCAAGGTGCAATAATACTTTCAAGCTCAATCATATCAACCTCGTGCCCTTTTATTTTATCTTCAGCCATTTCCACCAGCCGTGTACTACCAATCATCTTAATTTGGCAATCAGCAGCAAAGTTTTCTACCAATTGATGCGTATATTGTCGCTTAATCGTCGCGGGAGTAGCCAATAAACCAATCACTTTCATCTTACTAATAGCAGCGGCGGGTTTGATTGCTGGCACAACACCGACGACAGGAATATTATTTAAAGCACGTAAATGAGGTAGGACAATCGTACTCGCCGTATTACAAGCGATAACGATAATATCGATAATGTGCTTACTTTTAACTTGCTCGATAATATGTATCGTTCTTTCTATTAACGTCTGATCAGATAACTCTCCATAAGGAAAAGCACCGTTATCAAATGCATAGATATAATTTTGCTCAGGAAGCAGCTTATAGATCTCTTTATAGATCGATATCCCACCGACACCAGAATCAAAAATAAGTATTGTCTTCACATTTCCCCTTCTACTTCTTTACTGAAACTTAAGCATAATAACACTTGTTCTTCTACTATTAATAAAATGATTGTTAAGGTGATATATTACGATAGTCTAAAAAATATAATAGTAGATAATTTGATTACTATCCCATCATAATTTTAAGTTACTCAGTCATTCGTGTTATTTAACCCACGGCGAGCAACTTCAAGTAAGAAAGGGATATATTATAATAATTTTTCAGTCATAAAATCATTAAATGGTAGACATCACCTCACTTTTGAATACAATCTCCGCTCTCCATTTTAGTAGGAAAAAGGCGCGAACATGTCAACATCTCAGATAAATGTCTCAGAATACCAACCTCAACTAGAGGAAAAAACCACTCGCTTACAGAGCCTTTTTTCTCATTTAACAACACCTGAGTTAGAAGTATTTCCTTCTCCACCGCAACATTACCGTATGCGTGCAGAGTTTCGTGTTTGGCATGAAGGTGAAGAGCTGTATTACATCATGTTCGATCAGCAAACAAAACAGAAGTATCGTGTAGATCAATTTCCAATGGCAAGTCGTATTATCAATGATTTAATGCCATTAATTGTTGATGCTGTAAAACCGATACCGGCATTGCGTCATCGTCTTTTCCAAGTTGATTTTCTTTCTACTTTGAGTGGAGAGATCTTGGTTTCGCTGTTATATCATCGCCAACTTGATGATGAGTGGACAGTTGAAACTAAGAAGTTAAAGCAACGTTTACAAGATGAAGGGTTTAATATCAATATTATTGGTCGAGCAAGAAAGCAAAAGATCGTATTAGACCAAGAGTTCGTGATTGAAAAATTAAAAGTTCATGATGATATTTTAACTTATAAACAAGTTGAGAATAGCTTTACCCAGCCTAACGGTGAAGTCGCTCAGAAAATGTTAGAGTGGGCTGTTGACTGCACCGCAGAAAGTGAAGGTGATCTACTGGAACTATATTGTGGTAATGGTAATTTTTCACTGGCACTTGCTAAAAACTTTAATCGTGTATTAGCAACTGAATTAGCCAAACCTTCTGTTGAATCGGCTCAATACAACATTGCAGTTAATAATATAGAGAATGTCGATATCATCCGTATGTCAGCAGAAGATTTTACTGATGCAATGGAAGGAAAACGCGAGTTTCGTCGTCTAAAACAGCAAAACATTGACCTTTCAAGTTATCAATGCAATACCATCTTTGTCGATCCACCACGTTCTGGCATGGATGATGCGACCTGTAAAATGGTGCAAGGCTACCAGCGTATTATCTATATCTCATGTAATCCTGACACCTTAATTGAGAATTTACATATTTTAGGTGAGACTCATAATATCACTCGATTTGCTCTTTTTGACCAGTTCCCATATACCCATCATATGGAAGCCGGTGTGATGTTAGAAAGAAAATAAATCATTCACACCTAATTATCTTGATATAAAAAGATACAGGTCTTAAATAGCCAGATACAAAAAGCCACCCTCTTTTAAAGATAGATGGCTTTTTTTATTGAATCTATTTTGCTATATACCCAAAGTAATTGGAGTTGCTAGTAGGCGACAAGTGAGAAGGATATAGGAATCCGCTCGACGGCAATAAACTTACTCAGCGGTTGTTGCTGTTTTACCAGAGAAAAGTCCCTGCTTATAAGCAACCCAACATAACAAAACAAGAACAATCATTAATGAGATAAAGTTAGTCCCAATTTCTGGGTGCTCTGTACGGACAAATGATGAAAAACCAAACACGCCAATAAAAAAGCATGCTGCGGCTAATTTAGATGTCCCTTCAACCATACGCTGACTAGCATACGACTCATATAAAGTATAAAGCGCGAGTACTAAACCGATGATTGGAAAGATAGAAAATGTTGCATAGCTACTGAATAATGCTGCCCATGAACCGGCTCCACAAGCTCCAGCAATAAGTGAAAGTACAAGTGTCTTCTTCTGACTTGCAACTGAACTAGTTGTCATTGTTATCTCCTGGCAATCTTATTTATTGTTATATACGTTTTTTATATTGGATTTACAATCGATGTCGACTGCAAGCCCGAATCCTTTTAGAGCAATATTATTTACGCTTCTATTTTCTGATAACTTTCTGCGCCCTTCGCGATCATTCTTAATTGAATAATCAGTCGCTCGGCTTGCTCTTCTCGATAAATGCTATCCATGTCTAATGCATCAGCTGCAGCACTAAATACCAAAGTTACCATCGCTTCAGCTTGAATATAGGCTTGTTCCCTCGATTGTTGATTAACCTCTTCTAAATAATCAGTTAACTCTTCAATAAAGTGCCTAATCTCACGAGCCACCGCCGCACGAAAAGCTAGAGAGGTGCCTGAACGCTCTCGGAGTAGCAAGCGAAATACATTTGGACTACTCTCGATAAACTCCATAAATGTTTCAACAGAGGTCGCAATAACACTCCCTTCAGCAACAATACGCTGTCGAGCTTGTCGCATCAATTGACGAAGGATTAGTCCTCCTTCATCAACCATGGTCAACCCAAGTTCATCCATATCTTTAAAGTGTCGATAAAATGAGGTTGGTGCTATACCCGCTTCTCTTGCCACCTCACGAAGGCTTAAATTCGAGAAACTTCGCTCTATACTTAATTGACTAAATGCCGCATCAATTAAAGAGCGTCGCGTTTTCTCTTTTTGTTCAGCTCTTACACCCATGAATATCAATAACTCTCAAAAACCCAGCATAATACTATACTTTTTATTGTTAAATTATGCAGCTCAAATGATGGTATTTATTCTATCTACCTGCAACTTTTTCAACATAATATAACGGTTTTATCTTCTCAAATATGCTTTTTCAGAGTGAAGCGTGATCTTTATCCGCCATTTTAGACACTAAGCCCCTATTATTGTTCATTTCGTAATACACTAAAGTAGCCAAAAATCGCGAGATTACAAGTTCAATAAAAAACAGGATGAAATAATGACGGAAAAAATAAATATCAAAATCAAAGAGTCATTTGATGCCATAGTCATTGGTAGTGGCCCAGGAGGAGAAGGTGCTGCAATGGGATTAACCAAAGCAGGACTAAAAGTCGCCATTATTGAACGTTATAATAGTGTCGGTGGTGGCTGTACCCACTGGGGAACGATTCCATCAAAAGCATTACGCCATGCTGTTAGTCGTATTATTGAATATAACCATAATCCACTCTACTGCCGCGACAATAAAACATTAAACAGTACATTTGCTCAAATTCTTGGTCACGCTGAAAATGTTATCGATAAACAGACTCGAATGAGACAAGGCTTCTATGATCGTAATAAATGCAGTTTGATTTACGGCCACGCTCAGTTTATTGACTCAAATACCATCGCGGTACGTAACAATGATGGAAGCACAGAATATTATCACGCCAATAATTTTGTAATTGCTTCCGGTTCTCGACCTTACCATCCGAATAATGTCGACTTTAATCACTCCCGTCTCTACGATTCCGACACCATACTTTCTCTTGCTCATAACCCACGCAGTATCATTATTTACGGTGCAGGTGTTATCGGCAGTGAGTACGCTTCTATTTTCAGAGGATTAGGGGTTAAGGTTGATTTAATCAATACCCGCAGTCGTCTACTTGAATTTCTTGATAGTGAAACCTCTGACTCACTCTCTTATCATTTTTGGAATAGTGGAATTATTATTCGTCACGATGAGACCTTTGAGTCAATTATTGGTCGGGACGATGGAGTGATCTTAGAGCTTGAATCAGGCAAGAAAATGAAAGCGGATTGCTTACTTTTTGCTAATGGCCGAACCGGTAATACCGATACCCTTAATCTTGCAGCAGCAGATCTTACCGCTAACTCCCGTGGCTGCTTAGAGGTTAACAATAACTACTGTACAAACCAACCTCACATTTATGCGGTTGGAGATGTTATTGGTTATCCAAGCCTAGCCAGTGCTGCTTATGACCAAGGACGAGTTGTTGCAGAGGCCATCACATTAGGCGAGGCTCAAGTTCGTTTAATTGATAATATTCCAGCAGGGATTTATACCATTCCAGAGATCAGTTCTGTCGGTAAAACAGAACAAGAACTGACGGCAGCAAAAGTCCCTTATGAAGTTGGCCGAGCTGACTTTAAGAGCCTAGCAAGAGCCCAAATTGCTGGAATGAATGTAGGTAGCTTGAAAATTTTATTCCATCGAGAAACTCGTGCCATTTTAGGTATTCATTGTTTTGGTGAAAGGGCTGCGGAGATTATCCACATCGGTCAAGCAATTATGGAACAGAAGGGTGATGCCAACACGATTGATTACTTTATCCATACCACATTTAATTACCCAACGATGGCTGAAGCTTATCGTGTTGCGGCATTAAATGGGATAAATCGGTTGTTCTAATCAAGAGAGACCACTTGCTTTATATTCAACACCTAGCTAAATCAGCTGGGTGTTTTTCTATTCTCTATTCTCTATTCTCTATTCTCTATTCTCTATTCTCTATTCTCTATTCTCTATTCTCTATTCTCTATTCTCTATTCTCTATTCTCTATTCTCTATTCTCTATTCTCTATTCTCTATTCTCTATTCTCTATTCTCTAGAACAAGAAAACATAATTAATAATAAGAGCAAATTAATCATGTAACTACATGTAAGTATGGATTATTTATTAAGACATGCAATTGAGTGAGTCGCCAATATATGGTGCTATCTATGACTTGAAGTTCTGTTATCTAAATTTAAGGATTTATAACAATGGAAAGTTTGATATTTGGTAGCGTAGTGATTGGTGTCATTATTGGATCTGTTGTCGGGGCAGTTATTGGTGGTGTTGTTGGGGGGGTGGTTGGTGATACACAAGAAAACCCAGTTGCAGGAGGTGTTGTCGGCGGTGTTGTCGGCGGTGTTGTCGGGGCGCTAACAGGGGCGATTGTTGGTGGTGTTATTGGTTCAACAACCTCAGAGACAACCACTCTAATTATCCAACAGGCACTCCTTATCAGTTAATTCTCAGTCGTTAAGGCTTAGCCATTAAGTATTAGGCAATAAATGAAGAGCCAGTTAATTCATGATGAGTATCAACAATCGACTTAAATTACTTGAAGTTGCAGGTAATATCGCTACAGCTTCAAGTCGTCAATCATCAAACGATGTTTATTCATTAAGCCTTAACACTCGGGACCAATTGATTCCACCATCACCCATCGCAATAAAATTCGGATTCTCTAATGACTCGCGTCGATTATAACTTAAAGGTTCTAGCTCTGTAGATCGTAGGGTTCCCCCTGCTAACTCCAAAATACATTGAGTGGCTGCGGTATCCCATTCTCCCGTTGGTCCTAATCGAATATAAGCATCAACCGCACCTTCTGCTACATAACAGGCTTTCAATGCCGCAGAACCTAACGGTGTACAACGATATTGGTACTCAGTAGAGAGCTTATTGAGGAGAATATTGACATTTTGTCGGCGACTTATCCCCAACCGAATAGCTTTGGGATCATCATGATCTTTAGCGATCGAAATCGTTTCTGGATCATTGTTTCCTTGTTTTTTCCATACCCCAACATCATTGGCACCATAATAGACTAAGTCCAGCATTGGCGCATAAACAACGCCCATAACAGGTTTATTATCTTCAACCAATGCGACAACTGAAGCGAAGTCACCACTTTTAGCAATAAATTCTTGGGTTCCATCAAGAGGGTCCACCAGCCAGTAACGATGCCATTGTGCTCGTTCTGAAAAAGAGATGCTGGTATCTTCTTCTGATAAGATTGGGATATCTGGGGTAAGTTGTTGGAGTTGCTCTAACATCAATTGATGGGCTGCAATATCTGCACTGGTTACTGGTGTTTGATCCTGCTTTATTTGATGTTGATATTGGTCTTTTTGGTAAATGTCCGCAATAAGGTCACCCGCGGCTTTGGCGATATTAATCACATCAGGTAATAGTTTTCCAAGATCCATCGTGATTCTCCACTCAATTCTGTTTTAGACTAAATAGTTAAATTAAGTCATTAGGTTAAATTCAAATGCAATACTGTCATCATTAATGCAGTAATTGAACGCGCTTCATTAAACTCATCTAACTCTAAAAGTGATTTCCAATCTTTGAGAGGCCAATGGAGGATCTCTAGCGGTTCGGGTTCGTCTCCCACCGCTTCACAAGGATAAAGATCTTGCGCTAAAAAGAGCGTCATCTCACTAGAAAAATAGGAAGGGGCTAAAATCACTTTCTTTAATGGCAACAGTTGGTTTGCACTAAAGCCAATTTCTTCGGCTAACTCTCGGTTCGCTGCTTGTTCTGGCTCTTCACCAAGATCAATCAATCCTTTTGGAAACCCTAAAGCATAGCTTTCTGTCCCTGCTGCATATTCCCGAATTAACATTAATCTTCCATCATCAGTGACGGGAACAGACATGACAGCATGACGATGACTAGGTTTCATCCTTTCATATGTCCGTTCTTCACCATTACTAAAACGGAGATCAAGAGATTCAATAGTAAAAAGTTGTGAGGACGCCGCCACTCTTTTACTTAAAATGTCCGGTGGGGAATGTTTTTTCAACTCGCTCTCCTATTTACAGTTACTGCTCAATACCTTGAGTAATCGCGCTGAACTTTTACTCTACTGATTTAATTCTAGCTGGGTTTATAAGATAGTTTTAACTATACCTAAAATAATTGGCGTTGCTAGTAGACGGCAAGTGAGTGAGGCCCCATGAATATAGGTTTTCTATATGATTGGGGCGAACGAAGACAGCCAACAACCTAGCGACTTCAAGTATGAAGGGTATAAATCATCTCAATAGTAACTATAATCGCCCTTGATACTTCAGACGATAACGCCCTTTTGAATCTGGTTGGCCTAGCCACTTCAATTGAGATCGTAATGAACTGGCGAGTCCACCTTTTGGCTCTAACCAACCCGATAACTGGTAACCCATTTTCGGTGAAAGAGACAGTGAAAGTTCACTGGCTACCGCTTTTGATACTTGAGTTGTCTCAAGAGTAACACTACTATTTTGACAACCAAGTTCTCCTTGAACCGTATCCAATGGAAGTTCACCTAACGGAGTCGCAACACTACCCTGCTGCCATGATAGTCCACCCTTTAAGGTTGAACATAACGGTTTACTCATCTGCCATTGATTGATCACTCCATCAACCCGACCAGTAACTGAAACAGGAAGCGGCATTGGCGATAAACCAATCAATGAACTTGCAGGAAGAGAAAACAGTAAATTTTCAACAGTGAGCTGTTGTTGGTAATTAACCGCAATTTTACCTCGTCCATCTAAGCCTAATGAACTACCACGACCAAAACGAACATCTGCTTCAACATTACCGGTTAGTAATGAAGTAAAAGAGAGCTGCCAGTCTAATTGACCAAGAGATATTGAGCCTTGTGGCACACCTTGAATCATTAATCGTTTAACCGATCCTTGCCATAATGTGCCAGAGACCTCTTGTAGTCTTACGGTATGAGGTAAGGGAAGTTGTTTAATTACCCACTGAGCAGGAAGATGAACCACCAAACTAATGATAAAACTTAAAAGAACCACAATAATAATCAGCCAGCGACACTTTTTCATTATCCTCTCCCTAGCTGTAACCGTTTAACTTCAACCATACCAGAGACTTCTGAACGATCAAGATCGATAAAGTTCACCGAAATTCCTTGTTGTTGCAGGTTATCTAACCACTGTAATAATTGATTAAATGGAGCGGGTTTTACCCACACATCGAGTTTATCTCCGCGAGGTTGTAATCTCACCAATTCCAGTTTATAACGACCAAGACTTTGAGTCACAATGCTATTAAATGAGCCGGTTGATTTAACCGTGCCTTTTTTAACGCCACCCAAATTGATAATCTTTTGCACCTGTTGTTCGGTCCAAGAGTAAAGTTGTTTCTCTGACTGAACTCGAGATTGCGCCAACTGCTCTCGTTGTTGCAATGGCTGTAATACTCCCCAGTAGAGAGTCGCAATAGAGAGGGCAACTGCTGCAATGATAACAAGACGTTTCTCTCGTAAAGAGAGTGCTAACCACCACTGTTTCATTCTACTCTCCTCCATTGGTTAAAATAAAAGTACCGACAACTAAGCCTTCATTATTACGATTTAACTGCCCTAAATTAACGGAACTAATCTCACTCAGCTCAGATTTTAATTTCTCAAAACGTTGGAAATTATCCGCTTGCATTAATACTCTTAACTCAGCTCTGTTGTCATCCCATTTCAGGTTTTGGATCTGGAACTGTGGATTCTTTTGCAACACGGGTTGAAGTCGATCTAACTCAGCCAATAATCCAGAGCTCTTTGAGCCGCCATCTAATTTCGCTAATTCACCTTTTAACTGAGATCGTAAGTAACTCGCGGTTGGAATTCGTTTTTTATTGGGTAGAACTTGATGAAATAGGGCTTCACTTTGCTGACGATAACTTGCAGCCTGGGCTTCTAATTCATTAAGGGTCAGTAATCGATCCCCAGCCATAACCGCAAAAAGAACGCCCAATGCAATTAATGCTTTGCGCCAAGGTTTAAAATGAGTGCGCCACTCGCTTTGAGGTTTATAACGTCCAGTTAAAAGATTTAAACCATGATTTTTCAGTGACGATCCTGCCAATGATTGTGCAAGTATAGCCATCGGTAATTCAGCAGGCTGTTCTCGACACTCGATACTATCAAATTCGGCCACTTGCTCTGTTAACTGTGAACTAAAACTATGAATTAACCATGGCTTCGCGGATTGATCATCATCTAGCGCTTGATCAACATCCGTTGCGAGTTGTGTTTCAGAACTAGGTTTTAGCTTATTTGTTAGCTGTTCAGCTAATTCACTTGATAGCCATGAGCCTAACCAACTCCCCTCAACTGAAGCACCAATAAATGTTGAACGACGAATTAACCACTGTTCATCCATTAGTAATGCACTACTCTGCCCATCAATAAGAGGCAGAGCTAAACAGTCAGGAATCATAGCACTTGGCGTAATATCAACGGCATTCAACTCTTCTAACCAGCGCTCCATCAACTTATTGGCAACAATTGCAACCTCGACTCTATCACCTTGACGTTGTAATACAGAGAAATGAAGATCATCCACATCCTGAGCTAAATCTTCTTCCATCAAATAAGGCAGGACTTGATTGATCTGACGAGCGGTTCCTTCAGGTAATGCTACTTCAGTTAACAATAAATCGCTCGCTGGAGCTAAAATATAAACAGCTCGACTTTGGGCATAAGGGGTTAATAATGATAATTCATCAGAATTACTCAACTCGCCAGATGCAATAACCTCTTGCTGATCGGTAGACCATACAATCCATTGAATCTTCTCTTCTGATCGACTATTCAGTCTTATGGTGAGAAACTCGCTCACTCAATCCTCCATATAGGCGACGAATCACCGTCACCTTATTATTATCATCTCGCACAAATAACGATGCGACACGCAGATTTATTCTATCCACCGTTACCACACCTTCTAATTGAAAGTAGTGACTATCAACGGCTAAATACTCTTTAATTTTATTTGTTGTCTCGTCATTAAGGCCAGAAATCGCAGGTTCAGCTAAAAACGCTTCAACCGTATCCCAGCCATCAAAAGGTCGATCTTCAATGACACGTTTGGCATCATCTAAACTTAATGCCGGTGAAAATAGCGCACTTAATAGGACTGCATTGTCTGCCGTGATCGTATTCACATTAAGAATGAAATCCGACGAAGGCAGAGCGCATAAATATGGACGTAATAAGAAATAGTTTGGCGCATTTATACCATTAATGGATCGAAATTCACTGACATCAGCAACCCAACTATTACTCGGTAGATAGGGAGGGTTCTTACTCTGATACTCACTATCTTCTGCACCATAGCTCGATTGCGTTTCACTATCGCTATCGATAAAATCACGAGCAGACTCCGCTATCACTTCCGCTTGGTAACTTTCAATTCCGCTCTCTTCAGCGAGATTTTTTAAGTACTCAACCAGAAAGGGGGTTGTTCCATCATCGCCATTATTGCCTGCCGCAGACAAACTGTTTAGATTAAAACAGCTCGACATATCAAAAATTTGTCCTTCCGCTTGACCACGATCAAGAGGGAATATTTGGTTTTCAGTCGCCCATGCTTGATTTAAATTAACGGTATCGCTGTCATCTAAACTCTGTTCGATAACCACTTTGGTTAATGCTTCAACCCCAACCCCATACCAATAAGCTTGTTGATGGTTGATGACGCCTTCAGTGCGATAAAAACCACGCCATAATCGATCAGACATTTGAACCGCTACGGTTGTCATCAATGCCACCAGTAACAAAACAATAATTAACGCAACACCGCGCTGCTTATTGAGTGGTGAGTTGGATGATGAATTAAGTGATGAATTGGATTTCAAATTAGTCATTATCCTCTCCATCACTGCTTAATGTTGGTAAGTTGGCTTCAGGTAGCAGATAGATACGAGAGATCTCACCATAATCAGAGAGTGTTAATTGAACTTCAATACCTTGAGGAAGTGCCGCGGCTTGATCCCACTTATCTTGCCATTGTCCCTCAACAAAAAAACGGAAAGAGAGTTTATCAACATCAGGAATCATTAGTTGTTCACTGGGCTCAGCACCAGAAACTGTATCAGGGTAGCGCCAACGTAAACGTTCAAGCCCTTTTTCGGTTAGTCGATAACCCACTCGAGTCACTTCACTGCGATTAAACATCTTTTGTGGATTTCGCCAACCGCCACGAATAAACATGATTCCTTGATCTAGAGAGTCTAAATAATACTCTCCAGTGACTAATACTTTATCCGAAGGTTCTTCACCATCTTGCCGATGATAACGCGCACTCATTTGACGAAAGTCTTGATCGATAACCACCATTGCTCGCTGTAATACTTCGATGCGATGAAGCTTTTGTTGAGAAATTTGATTACTCAGTTGGACATTAGCAAAGATCTGATACGCCCCTAAGCTCAACATGGTAAACACCACCATCGCCACTAATACTTCAAGCAATGTAAAGCCGCCTTGTTGTGACACTTTATGGTGACACATCCGTTGCCGGCGTAATGGTTTCAAGTGTCGCGGTGTTGATCCTTGCTGTATAGATTGAGATGAATTAGTTAGCAACATAAGACATCACCTCAGCGTCTGCAGATTTACTGGATCGATTTTTTCTTACTGAGACTTCAACGCCTTTTAAAAGAGAGTCGGTTGTATCGACATATTGCACTTGCCAATACCATTTTTGTCCGGCTAATTCAGTGCTGCCTTTTTTGCTACTTTTCGCATCACCATCAAGTAAAGTTTGTGCCATTTGATTATCAGCAACCCAAGAAGCAAAGGTTTTATCTTCTAAATAACCTAATGTATTAATATGTTGGCTGACGGCTTTCATAATCGCTAATGTAGCGGTCGCAAAGATCGCTAAAGCCACCAACACTTCAATGAGCGTAAAACCTTTACTACGTTTTACTTTACGATGATTGACTATCGAATGATTGAGATCTCGCTTCATGATTGCACCAAATTATTGCACCAAATCAGCCGAAAAAGGAGAAGAGAGAAAGAGTTGTCCTAGCTCATCACCTTTCACTGTCCACTCTTCATTGCGATTCGCACTCAGTAGATCGACAAAGCTCAACGTAAAAGGGGTCATTTCACCACTGGAAAGCAGCAATATTTGTGGGGGTTTAGGTTGTTTCTTCTTAGTTTCTGCAAATAATTCATCATCAAATAACGAATTAAAATCAAGAAAGTCATCATCTTTGCCTTGCCAACTAAAACCATCGACGGTTAAGTTCAATCGCAAGTTCTCACCCACATCGACTTTATCGATATAACGCCCTTGTTGATAAGGTTTCCACCCCTCTTCGGTCAACTGTACAAACTGATATTCACTACGATCAATTTCAATACCTAAATCAACACCATTAAGAACAGCATCGTCACTCACTAAACGAGTTAACTGATAAAATCGCTTAGCCTGCTCTGCTATCTCATCTTTATGGTTAGTGGGCAAGTTAACCACAACAGCAAATGCCATTGCAGACATGACCACCAGCACTAACATGATCTCTAGCAGAGTAAAACCTTGAGCTTGATGCTGAACTCTATTTCTCATTATTGAAAGTCTTGAATGTTCCAATTGCCGATATCAGCAGCGGTACCTTCACCACCTTCTTGACCATCAGAGCCCAATGTAAACACATCGATATTCCCTTTATCACCAGGGCTTAAATATTGATACTCATTACCCCAAGGGTCATTTGGAAGGCGCTTAATATAGCCACCATCACGGTAATTACGTGGTGCAGGTGTCCCTTGTGGTTCACTGACTAACGCTTCTAAACCTTGATCCGTTGTTGGGTAAACCGAGTTATCAAGTTTATACATGTCTAAGGTATTTTCGATGGCAACAATATCAGTAATCGCTTTCTGTTGATCGGCTTTATCTTTGTTTCCGAGTAAATTAGGTACAACTAAGCTTGCTAGTACCCCTAAAATCACAATAACAACCATGACTTCTAATAGGGTAAAGCCACCTTGCTTTTTACGTCGCTGCTGTTGCATTTTTCTCTCCAATCTAAACATTATTTTAAAGGTTAAGTGATTCAGTTTTAAATCGATTTACTTTGTTGCCAGTAAACAGAGTATCTAAAAGAAGTATGGTTCAATTCAAATCATTTAATAAGTCAGGCTCAATTAGGTGACTAAGTTATTCAATTCAATAATCGGCATTAAAGTGGCGACAACAATAAATAGAACTACTCCCGCCATCGTAACAATTAAAAGAGGCTCAAAAATACCTAGCGCCATATTCACTTGAGATTCAAAATCGCGATCTTGGTTATCAGCCGCACGAGTCAGCATGCCTTCCAATTCACCACTTCGTTCACCACTGGCGATCATATGCAGCATCATTGGAGGAAATAATTTACTCTGCTCTAATGACTGACGCAGGCTTGTCCCTTCTCGAACCCGATCTGCGGCAATTAATACCTGCTGATGGATATATTTATTGGTCATGACATCGGCGGCAACTTTCATTCCATCAAGTAATGGAATTGCACTTGAGCTACAAATTGACAGTGTTCGAGCAAAACGAGAGGTATTTAGCCCACGAATCACTGTACCAATCACAGGTAGAGCCAACAATCCACGATCCCAATTCATTCTAAAAGCCGGTCTCTTCAACATCTGTTTTAATAGAATAATGACAGTGATAATAATACCTAAGCAGAGTAATCCCCAGTTTTGAACAAAGTTACTCACCACCAATAGGATTTCGGTTGAGTTAGGTAACCCTTGTCCCATCTGAACAAACTGATTCACGATCTTAGGTACAACGGTTGCCAATAGAAAAGCAACCACAGACACCGCCACCAAAGTTAAAATGGTCGGATAGATCATCGCCTGCTGAATTTTGCCACGAATATGCTGACGCTGCTCAGTGTAATCTGCTAGTCGATCGAGTACTGTATCAAGATGACCAGAACGCTCACCCGCTGACACCATCGCACGATAAAGCTGATCAAAAACATGGCTATATTCTGCCATGCCATCCGCTAAGGTATAACCTTCAACGACTCGCGCTCTCACCCCTAACAACATATTACGAATACGAGGTTTTGAGGTCTGTTCAGCGACCGCGCGTAAACACTCTTCTAACGGCATGGATGCTTGAACTAAGGTAGATAGCTGACGAGTAATCAATGCCAGCTCAGGCGTACTGATCCCACGCTGAAATCCACCACTTTTACCTGAAGACGTTTTGCTCTTCGTTTTACCTTGAATCGCATTAACTTCTGTCGGGATCAGATCTTTTTCACGCAATAGTTGACGAACCTGACGAGCATTATCGCCCTCAAGCACCCCTTTTTTCTGCTTGCCTTTTTTATCTAATGCTTTGTATTCAAACGCTGCCATTAGACCTCCTTGGTCACTCGAAGAACCTCTTCAATTGAAGTGATCCCCTCGCGAACCTTAGCCAACCCATCATCACGAATACTTGGCGTCGTTGAGCGAATATGTTGTTCAATATCAAGCTCACTGGCTTCAGTATGAATTAGGTGTTGAACCTCATCAGTCATAACCACTAATTCATGGATACCTGTTCGCCCACGATAGCCTTTATAGTTACATTTTGGACAACCATCAGGTTTATAGAGGGTTAACTCTTGATGATCAGAAAGATTAAACAGTGCTTTATGTTCAGTGTTTGCTTGATAAGGTACTTTACATTCTTGACAAAGGCGACGCACCAAACGCTGTGCTAATACCCCTAACAATGATGAAGAGATCAAGAAAGGCTCAATCCCCATATCACGAAGACGAGTAACAGCGCCGACAGCAGTATTGGTATGCAGGGTTGAAATCACCATATGACCCGTTAATGATGCTTGAACGGCAATTTGTGCGGTTTCAAGATCTCGGATCTCACCTATCATGACCACATCGGGATCTTGACGTAAAATCGCACGAAGTCCTACCGCAAAGGTCATGTCCACTTTTGGGTTGACTTGTGTTTGACCAATCCCATCAATATCAAATTCAATAGGATCTTCGACGGTTAGGATATTCAGCTCTTTGCTATCCAGCTCTTGAAGCCCAGCGTAAAGGGTAGTGGATTTACCAGAACCCGTTGGACCGGTGACTAAGATAATGCCATGAGGACGTTTGATTAACTGCTTAAAGGTTTTATGATTTTCAGCCGTCATCCCTAGACTATGGAGATCAAGCTGAGTTTGGTTCTTATCAAGTAGACGCAATACAATCCGTTCACCATGAGATGAGGGCATGGTAGAAACACGCACATCAACCGCTCGCCCACCAATTCGTAATGAGATACGGCCATCTTGGGGAACTCGCTTCTCAGCAATATCCAATTTAGCCATAACTTTAATACGCGACACCAACAGAGAAGAGAGCTTTCGACTTGGGCTTAATACTTCACGTAACACCCCATCGACACGAAAACGGATCGATAAAGAGCTTTCAAAGGTTTCGATATGGATATCAGAAGCCCCTTCTTTAATGGCTTCACCCAGCATCGCATTAATCAATTTAATGATGGGTGCGTCATCATCAGACTCTAACAGATCTTCCGTTCCAGGAAGCTCTTCCGCTAAGGCAAAGAAGTCATCACTATCTGAGCTGATATCCTCCATTAACTGACGCGCTTCCGAAGAGTCTCGTTGATAAGCTGTCGTCAATTTCTTAGCAAACTCATCTTCCGTCAATTGCTCAATAGAAAACGGCTCACCAAGAAAGCGTCGCACTTCTTGTAGCACAACCGATTGAGTTGGTGCGCCACAAAAGAGGATCCAGTTATCATCATGTTGCTCTATCGCCACTTGAAAACGTTTAGCAAAGGCGAAAGGAAGACGAGTTAATTCTGCCATTACTGCTGTTCCTTCTGACTCTCTAAAAAGGCACGGACTTCAGCCGGAAGTTGGCGAGTCTGTCCATATTCAGGAAGTACAGGCGCTGGGGTATTCGGCATTAATGCGATACCTTCCTGTGCCTTAAATAACTGCTCGGCTCGGATATAGTTATATTTGCGTTGAGTAATACCATCAGCAGTCACCACATCACGAATAATCGTCGGCTTAATAAAGATCATTAAGTTACGCTTAGAGACTGAACTTGAGGTCGATTTAAATAGATTCCCGATCCAAGGGATATCACCCAATAATGGAATTTTTTGTACACTTTCGTTAGTCTGCTCATCAATCAAACCACCAAGTGCAATCATTTGACCATCTTGAACCAATACGTTGGTGGTTAACTGACGTAGAGCAAAACGAACATCGACGGCACCATTAGCACCAAGGACATTGGAAACCTCTTGTTCGATCTTCATCTGTACCGCATCCCCTTCGTTAATCTGAGGGGTTACTTTTAGTTTGATCCCGACATCTTTACGTTCAACGGTTTGGAATGGATTTGAGTTGTCTGAACTCGCGGTTGAACCAGTTAAAACCGGGACTTCTTCACCAACAATAAAGGAAGCTTCATCGTTATCCAGTA
Source organism: Vibrio sp. SS-MA-C1-2 (assembly GCF_021513135.1). Taxonomy (NCBI): domain Bacteria; kingdom Pseudomonadati; phylum Pseudomonadota; class Gammaproteobacteria; order Vibrionales; family Vibrionaceae; genus Vibrio; species Vibrio sp. SS-MA-C1-2. The sequence goes on along the minus strand of NZ_CP090981.1, from coordinate 707,655 downwards.
CCGTTAAGCTTGGCGATGACAGAATATTTGAACTTGAATCACTGGCAACCGCATTGATCAACATGTTCCAATCCCCCAACACCACACCAAGCACCGCGCCATTGGCACCTGCAAGCACATTAGCAAGGTCAGTGTAGTCACCCTCTTCTGTAGTACTTGCCGTATGTGGTGTTCCATTATCATCATAGACAACAGTATCTGAGGTTGTATCTTGCGCCTGATCTAATGCCGCACCATAAGCACTGATCGGCACACCGGTATTACCAAACTGGATCACCGAACCATCTTCCATTGAGCCATACTGAACACCAAAGTTGATACCATCACCTTCAGATAGTTCAACGATCATCGCTTCAACAAGGACTTGGGCACGACGAATATCTAACTGAGCAATCACCGACTCGAGTTCACGCATCACATCAGTTGGGGCTGTAATAACCAATGCATTGGTATCGGGTTCCGCACTGATAGTCACTTTTAAGTTTTGCGCTGGGCTGCCTTTGGTGGAACCGCCTTTTTTACTTTCGACAATATTATCCGAGACACCTTGCAGTACATCGACAAGATTTTCAGCTTTGGCATATTTCAGATAGATAACTTTATTATTGCCGCGAGAGGCCATCTCTTTATCTAATTGACGGATCAATTTTTTCAGACGATGACGAACTTTAGGATCACCTGAAATAAGGACAGAATTGGTACGTTCATCGGCAACCACTTTGGGCTCTAAGAACTCAGGTCCTTTTTTCGCACCACCACTTTTATTCAATGCCGTCACAATTCGAACCATTTCTGCCGCAGAAGCATTCTCAAGCTCAACGATCTCAACAGATTTATCACCCGCACGGTCAACACGTTCAATAATTTCAGCCAGACGATTCACTACCGCAGCACGGCCTGTAATCATAATGACGTTAGCAGGATCATAGTGGACAACATTACCGGCACCGGCATTGTCATTTAATTGACGAAGGAGAGGAGAGAGTTCACGAACAGAAACATTTCTTACCGCAATGACACGAGTCACAACCGCATCACCTGGGGTATTGGTCGTATCATCAACCACAGGAATCGCAGCGGTTTTTGCATCTTTATCTTTGATAATTTTTAATACGCCATTATTCATATCAACCGCGGCGTAACCATAAACTTCTAAGACATTCAAAAAGAAGCGATAATATTGTTCATCATTAAGTAAATCATAACTGCGGACATCAATTTTGCCACGCACCGCAGGATCGACAATAATGGTCTTTTCTAAATTACGACCAACAATATTGATAAACTCTTGAATATCGGTTCCTTTAAAGCTGGCGCTATACTCATTGGCAAACACCGATGAGCACAATAAGCTACTTAACAGTGCTAACCCTCGCAAACTCTTCCACTTTTTCACAATATTGCTCCTGTTGTTGTTTTAACGCGATGAACATAATCGTTACGTTAAAACACTCTCCAAAACGATAAACTCATTGTGAATATCCTTATCACAATGAAAAATTAATATTTTCAGTCACTCTTAGTATTCAAGATAAATTAACGTTAAATATCAGTCTGACTTATAAGCCGACATAAATATCGTACCGTTGACCATCACGTTCAACGGTTAAGTTAAATTCACTCATCGTCGATAACTGTTGCCAGATTTGGCTTATCTCTTGATTATTCGTGAGATCAAAACCATTTAAGCTAACGGCTAAGTCATTGGCTTTTAATCCAACATCATCAAATAAACGACGGTCTCTACCTGGATTAACTCTGAACCCTTGAATTTTGTTATTCTTTTTCACTTGAGATAGGCGAATGTAGTTCATTAAACTACCTGGATTTTTCACTATCTCTTGCTTAATTTTGGCTAACTCTTGACTGTTTTTGTCGCCGCTACGTGTGTTTGGGCTACGGCTTGGTCTTTTTGATGTCGACTCCTCTTCTTTTACACCCGCCATCATCAAGGTTTCATCTCGGCCATTATTTTTAATAATCACTTTATTGGCATAGATGGCAACTAAAGAAGCTCGAGTTCCTTTAATCGTATCTTCAATACCATAAGTCTCCTGTTTACCTTTATGAGCAATAACAGCCAGACTAAATTTAGGGTTATTACTGGCAACAATCCCCACTAAAGAGACATTTAACTTGGTCTTCGGTGCTTGGATAACCGCTTGGGTTTTAGGTGGAGCCTTGACCGCTTTATTCACTTCACCAAACAGTGACAGTTTTTCAAGCTCAGATAAATTATAAGATTCATCTTGCAACGCACTAGAATTACGACCAGAAGCGGTAATTTTTTGAGTGGAAACAACAGCACTATCAGGTTCAACCGTGCGCCAAATCAGATCACCTAAGATCCAAGCGGCACTAGAAAGCAGTAGTGTTGTCGCAATGGCTGAGTATAAGCCGTGATTAATTCCCAGCTTTTTTAACTGGCCTCCAAGCCTAATAATTTTTTCCATCATATCTCTTATTATTTCAACTAATCGGGAATTAAATGACTTCTGTAACTAAATTTACATTATTACTAGTAATATTAGCACTTTATCCTCTTGGATAAATAATAAAGTCCCTATATATACTCAACAATTATCTTAAATAGCGATATAGCTCTAATTAAAGTTAATGGCCTAAGCCTTGAATTTATCCAATGACTCCCCCATTTAGAGGACATCATGGTTAAATTTATTCTTAACTATTTAAATAAGCGTTAATTCAACTTCCTTCTAATAGGAATCATCATGGCAAAAAAGTCTAAAAACGAGACTAAACAGAGCCAGTCAGGCATTCGACTCGATAAATGGCTCTGGGCTGCACGCTTCTATAAAACTCGCTCTATCGCACGAGAAATGGTGGATAGCGGCAAAGTACAATACAATAATCAACGATCCAAACCGAGTAAGCTTGTCGAAACTGAAGCTATCATTAGCCTTCGACAAGGTAATGAAGAACGAACAGTGGTCATTTTAGAGCTGTCCGACAGAAGACAAGGTGCACCAGAAGCGCAAAAACTCTACCAAGAGACCGAGGAAAGCATCGCTAAACGCGAAGAATATGCAAAGATGCGCAAGCTAAATACATATTATAGCCCAAGCCCGGATAAACGACCGGATAAAAAGCAACGACGCGATATCATTAAATTTAAAAATAGTAATGACTAATACTGGAGATAATCTAATGGCACAAGATAGCCTAAATCGATATTTGTTTGATAATGTATCTGTTCGTGGTGAACTAGTACAACTTAACGACACTTATCAACAAATCGTAACAAGCCAAGAATACCCGGCTCCAGTAAAAGGATTACTTGGTGAACTACTTGTTGCAACAAGCCTATTAACGGCAACCCTTAAATTTGAAGGCTCAATTACTGTACAGTTACAAGGTGATGGTCCAGTTTCTCTAGCTGTTATCAATGGTACGCATGATCAAAAGCTTCGTGGCGTTGCTCGTTGGGAAGGTGAAGTACCAACTGAAGGCAATATTCATCAGTTGATGGGTAAAGGTCACATGGTTATCACCATTACACCGAATAAAGGTGAACGTTACCAAGGTATTGTTGCTTTAGAGGGCGATGATCTAGCAACGGTACTAGAGAACTACTTTGCACAATCAGAGCAGCTAAATACCAAGCTTTGGTTCCGTCAAGATGAGACTCATGCAGCAGGTATGCTTTTGCAAGCTCTTCCTGGTGCTGATGATAATGGCGAGGCGATGGATCATCTGACTCAATTAACTTCTACGGTTAAAAATGAAGAGTTATTTGAACTACCCGCAGAAGAAGTTCTTTACCGTCTATATCATCAAGAAAACGTTCAGCTTTTCCCTGCTCAAGAAATTGAATTTAAGTGCACTTGTTCAAAAGAGAAATGTGAAGCGGCAATCATCACTTTGCCAAAAGATCAACTTGATGAGATCTTAGCTGAAGATGGTGCGATTGCAATGAACTGTGACTATTGTGGTTCAAGCTACAGTTTTGATGCTATTGATGTTGCAGCATTACAAAACAATGCTCAAAAAGGCAGTCAACAGCAGCACTAATTGAACATTGTTATTCAAAATAATCAAACCAAAAGAGTGAATTCGTTCGCTCTTTTTTTTGTCTCATTTTACTGTGATTATCTTGTACTTTTGATCACTCTCTTCTTCGAAGTTTTATCTCGATATTATCAATTAGCGTACATATTCCAACCCAAAACTGCCCGCACACTCATATCATAAAAATTCACAAAATTAACACTTCTTTTTCAACTAAAATAATAAAAACATGATGGATATCCCTTTATTTATTCCACTTCATTGCTAGGATGGATTCATTGGTTCAAAAGTGAACATTTATCGCTTTAAAAATATACATTTTGTTGCTTAGGAGTTGTTATGAGTGTTATGGAAATGAAAACAGAAAAAACAGCAAAGTTAGACCTATCTCGTTATGGCATTGAAGGTGTAAAGGAAGTTCTTCATAACCCATCATATGATACATTATTTGAAGAAGAGACCCGTGCTGACTTAGAAGGTTATGAACGCGGTATCGTCACTGAACTCGGTGCTATATCCGTAGACACAGGAATTTTCACTGGTCGCTCACCAAAAGATAAATTTATTGTTGATGATGCAACGACTCATGACACCATGTGGTGGACGGGTGATGTAAAAAATGATAATAAACCTCTATCTCAAGCCGCTTGGAATGATTTAAAAGAGTTAGTTACTCATCAACTTTCAGCGAAACGTCTCTTCGTTTTAGACTGTTTCTGTGGTGCCAATCCAGAAACTCGTCTCCGTATTCGTTTTATTACTGAAGTCGCATGGCAATGTCACTTCGTGAAGAATATGTTTATTCGTCCTACCGAAGAAGAACTCGCAACATTTGAACCTGATTTTGTGGTGATGAATGGCGCTAAATGCACGAACCAGAAATGGGAAGAGCATAACATGAACTCAGAGAACTTCACGGTATTCAACCTTACTGAGAAAATACAGCTTATTGGTGGTACTTGGTATGGCGGTGAGATGAAGAAAGGAATGTTCGCCATGATGAACTATTTCCTTCCTCTACAAGATATTGCATCAATGCATTGTTCAGCCAATATGGGTAAAGAAGGCGATGTCGCTATCTTCTTTGGTCTATCCGGTACAGGAAAAACAACCTTATCTACCGATCCAAAACGTGCGTTAATCGGTGATGATGAGCATGGTTGGGATGATGATGGTGTCTTCAACTATGAAGGCGGTTGTTATGCGAAAACCATTAACTTATCAAAAGAAGCAGAACCCGATATCTACAATGCAATTCGTCGTGATGCGCTTTTAGAGAATGTAACAGTTCGCTCTGATGGCTCAATTGATTTTGATGATGGCTCAAAAACAGAGAACACTCGAGTCTCTTATCCGATTAATCATATCGATAATATCGTTAAGCCCGTATCAAAAGGCGGCCATGCACAGAAAGTGATCTTCCTTTCAGCGGATGCGTTTGGTGTACTACCTCCGGTCTCTAAATTGACACCAGAGCAGACAAAGTATCACTTCTTATCTGGCTTTACTGCTAAATTAGCAGGTACTGAACGTGGAATTACAGAACCAACACCAACCTTCTCTGCATGTTTCGGTGCTGCATTCTTAACACTACATCCAACTAAATATGCTGAAGTATTAGTAAAACGTATGGAAGCAGCGGGGGCGGAAGCTTATTTAGTCAATACTGGCTGGAATGGTTCGGGTAAGCGTATCTCAATTCAAGATACTCGTGGTATTATTGATGCAATTTTAGATGGTTCAATTGAACAAGCTGAAATGAAAGATATTCCAATCTTTAATCTTCAAGTCCCAACTAAGTTGCCAAATGTTGACCCTGAAATTTTAGATCCTCGTGATACTTATGTCGACCCACTACAATGGGAAAGCAAAGCGGAAGATCTTGCAGAACGCTTTATCAATAACTTTGCTAAGTATACTGATAACGCTGAAGGTCAATCATTGGTTTCAGCAGGTCCTCAGATCACCAAGTAATAGATGATAATCTGATGATAAGGTGGCAAATTAAGTAAATAACAACCCAACATTGACCATCACTCATAAGCTCTTAATTTTTTGGTGTATCCTTAAAATTAAGGGCTTTTTTCTATTATTCACGGGTATTTCTCTTAACTCGTCACCTTACACATTGAATTTTAATATTTTTTGCGTCAATCTTTATATACCCTTCTGGCTAGAAGATGCTAGGTTGTTGACTAGCAGCGCCAATTCATTTGGGTTTAACAAGATATGAAAGTAGAAAATAGAAGCAAAATTATTGAGGGAATATCCAATGCGACATTTAAGTCTATTCATCATTAAATTGATTAGCTCCCTATTAATTATTGCGACCTTGTTTGTAAGTTTAACACTTGCTCTTTTTCATACTTCCCATGGACTTCCTGCTTTACAGTGGGTAATCAAGGAGGTGAGCTCTTATCAACTTCATGCTGACTCCCTCGACTACAATATTGAGGATCCACTCTTCGTTGAACTAGAAAATCCAATTTTAATTCAACAAAAGAGTGATAATACTGAGCAATCTATTTTCGCTAGCCAACAACTTAGACTGTGGTTTTCTACCAATAACTTATGGCAAAAAGGGTGGCATTTTGATTCGATCTTAATTAAAAAAATCGATTTAACAGCAAACGAGTCATTAAACCTTCCTTTTTCCCTCTTTACCAAGCGATTAGCGATAACTGATGCTAACTACCAAAGTAATCACCTCTCTTTAGAAGACGTGAAGCTTGAGCTCGATGATTGGTCATATCACCCGAATAGTCACCAAAAATTCACAGGCGACTTTCGTTTAAGTGCGGAGAAAGGTACATGGAAGACCACTCAATCTCATCAATCTGTTCATTCACTCCCTAATCAATCATTTACTCAGTTATTAATCGACGGTCATCATCAGGCACCAAATAGTTGGGACATCCCTGTTCTTTCCTTACAATTAGAACGCAGTAGCATTACGGCAGCACTCTCTGTCTTCGATAAAAACATTAAAATTGAGCAATTAAATATTAGTGATCTTCAGCTTAATCACTCTCTTTACTACCAAGAAATAAAATCGAATCTAGATACTTTAGGCTATCACTGGAGTATTAAACAATTAGATATGTTAAATGCTAGCTTAAGCAGTTCAGCGCTCTCCTTTTCTAGTGCAAATATCTCAATTGGCAACTTACAGTCTCTCCCGTTAAACCAACAAACATTAAGTTTATCGTTTAATAGTTCTGATCTCGCTTGGAAGGATTGGCAACTGTTAGATCCTCTGTTTGATTTAACTTTAAAACAGGGTGTCTTAGATATTTCAGGGGCTTCCGCAAAAACTAAACAGGGCTTTATTCAGCTTTCTGGCTCATTTAAAGACCAACACGCTGCGATGATTCGAAATCTAACTATCAATGGATTACGCTGGACGCTTCCGACTCAATGGCGCAAAAAACTCACATCACTTTCAAATCAATTTAATCGGGTGTCGATTGATAAACTGAATATCGCTAATAGCCTATTTGTCGATCCTAATCCTCAATTACCTTTTCAAGTCACGGCACTCAATCTTTCAGGTGAAAATTTAATCTTAAAGAAGGAAAATAGATGGCGTCTATGGCAGGGGAATTTAATGGCTAGTGCGCCTCTTGCAAGCTATAACAAAGTCGATCTTCGTGGTTTATCTCTTTCAATGACCAGCCAACAAAATATGTGGAATAATCAATTTTCAATGGCTTTTGAACAAGGATTTGTCGATATAACGAGCAATATTGACCTTAATCACTTCAGCGAACCCACCACAATAGATATCAACGGAAGTGCCATTCCTCTAGAGATACTCACTAACTGGTTTAATTTACCATTACCAATTACAGGAGAGCTTGATATTGCAGGGGCTCTGTCAGGATTAACAGGGGACCGTTTATCATTCAATTATTCATTAGATGGTCAGCTCAACGGCGAAGTGAGAGATCTCATGTTACCAAAAACCGACAGTAAAAAACTCAGCCAATTAATAAAAGCAGAAAACGAAAGTGTAGGCGATCAACAAGAGAAGAGTGATAAGAGTATCTCAACAATGGCATTTAAAGCCACGCCTTGGCAACTTTCGGTTTATCGTGGAAGATTACATATTCCACAACAATCTCTAGAAAGCCAAGATAAAAAGTTAGCTTTAAGCTTCAATGCTGATTGGGATCTAGCTCAACCGAAATCAACGAAGGCTGAGCTAATATTGAATCATTGGCAACAATGCCAACAGCTATCGCGTTATTGGACAGCTTCTGATTCAGACTGGTCTGTTAAAGATTTTTCAGCAAATGAGTGTAAAGGTAATAGTAAATAAGTTCCTTTAAACTCCACGGCTTCATTATCACCGCTATAGACGATCGTCGTGAGGTCAACGCGACTTTTGCTATTGCTTTGTAATCTGTCTAAATCTCCAGAAAGTGAGTCTAACGAGGTCATAGCCGTTGGTTTTTCTGTGATTGGAGCTCGATAACGGATCTGACTATCGACCAACACAATATCGGTTTCCAAACCCCGCTCTTTTAGCATCAACCATATCATCCCCCAACTCGCCAACATCGCGATAGAAAAAATACTGCCAGAAAACATGGTGTTATGAGGATTAATATTCGCATCCAACCCTGCCGTCACAGAAAAACTATAACCATTATATTGACTAATTCTAATGCCCATTTTATCGCTAATCGGTAACTGTGTTTCCCAGCGTTGTTGTAATTGCTCACACCATTTAGGGTGGCGAACAACACCCGAAAATTGATCCAGCTCTTTTAGCATTTGTTGATGACGAACACTGCCTGGCTCTTCGGTTAATTCGCCAATTAAAGCAAAGTGATTATGGCTATAAAATGGGATAGCTTCTTCATGGGCATTACAGACTAAACGTTTTGCTCCTTCTTGGTGCGCTAAATTCTCTAATGCAGAAAGTAGTAATCGCCCAAGTCCACGCTGACGATGTTCAGGATTCACCGCCATATAACGGATCTGACCATCATCATCAGCATTAATATAGAGACGTCCTACCGCAATCACTTGTTGATTATCATCCAAAATCATCTTATGAAAACTACCTTCGTCATAAGCATCACGCTCCGAACCTTTAGGATGACGCCAAGGCTCTCTTAGCATCAGCCAACGAAAGTGATAATAATCTTCTAATTGCTGTTCTGTTTCTGGAGTGATCAGTCGAAACATTCCATTGCCTCTTCTATACCTAAAATAATTGGAGTTGCTAGTAGGCGGCAAGCGAGTGAGGCCCCATAATGATTGGGACGAATGAGTATACAACCTAGCAGCTTCAAGTATAAAGGGTATATTCAGTTAATTAAACTTGTAGCCAAAAAGTTGATGGCCCATCATTGACTAAACTAACTTTCATATCAGCCGCAAATTGCCCAGTCTCAGTCACTATACCTGATTCTTGACACTGCTTTGTAAAATAGTCGTAAAGACGCTCAGCCTCATCAGGATCTGCACCGTAATAGAAGCCCGGTCTCATCCCTTTTTTAGTGTCGGCAGCAAGGGTAAATTGAGAAATAACTAACACGCTTCCCCCCACTTGTTGAACGTTAAGGTTCATTTTATCACTATCATCATTAAAAATACGATAACCTAATACTCGTTCTTTTAAGCGTTTTGCCTTGGCTTCATCATCACCTCGCTCAACACCCAATAAAACTAATAAGCCATGACCAATTTCGCCAATTATCTCGCCTTCAACTTTAACACTGGCTTCACTTACTTTCTGAATTAATGCAATCATTTATCTTTATCACGCTCAGTTAATTGTAATAGTTTTGTCTCATCACCGATTAGGATTTGAATTCGCTTCTCTTCTCTTCTCTCACCTAAACTGGCCGTGATCTCTGCACCGATTAACACAATACACCAACAAAGATAAACCCAGACAAATAAGATAGGAACAACCGCTAATGCCCCATAAATTAACTGATAAGAGGGGAAGTTAGCAAGATAAAGCGCAAATCCTTTTTTTGCTAATTCAAACATTAAACTGGTAATTAATGCACCAAAAGCAGAGTGCCAGATTTTCACACGCTTATTAGGCACTAATTGAAAAAGCCCTAAAAATGCCAAAAAGGAGGATAGAATGGGTAATAGAGACAACAATCGGTGAGCTAATGTATCTACAACCTCGTTATGAATAATGTTGAGAGATAGAATATAAGAGCTCGCAACCAAACTCGCGCCTACCAGCAGTGGCCCTAAGGTTAAAATCATCCAATAGATAGAAAATGAGATAACTCGACGACGTTTCTCTTGAACTCGCCAAATATAATTTAAACTATTGTCGATATTAGAGATCAACATTAAAGCGACCACAAAAAGAAAGCCCACCCCAACAAGGGTCATCTTTCCTGCATTAGCAACAAACTCATTGAGATATTGTAGTAATACATCTCCAGCAGCAGGAACAACATGTGAAATTACCGTTTTTTGTAGTTCTAAGCCAATACCCGCAAATTCAGGAAAACGAGAGAGAGTCGATAAGATAACCGTCACTAATGGCACCACTGAGAGCAATGTTACATAAGCAAGATATCCAGCGGTCACCGTTAAGCGATCATGTTGAATTCTTTCAATTAAGTGACGAAAGAAACTGTACAGTGATTTTACGAATTGAGTTACCTGAAACTTACCATGTTGAATGCGATTATCCATATCCACCAAAAAATTAATAACTGAATAGTATTAGTTTATGCAAAATGAAAGGGAAATGCCCGATTTGCTCAGATTATTATTATCAATAATAATATTAACAGAGAAATGCCTCATTGATTACTCAATCATGAAGCAGATACAAAATAATAGACCAATCTCAATCATCAAAAAGCATCAGATAAAAAAATACCCGACAAAGATAACGATAACTCGCTGTCTTGTTCGGGTATTTTATTTTATTCAGAGCAACTAGGTTAACTCTGAATAAGTTCTAAATGGAAAGCTTACTTAGAACGGCTTGCACGCTTACGGTCATTCTCAGTAAGAAGTTTCTTACGGATACGAATGCTTTCTGGCGTTACTTCTACTAGCTCATCATCATCGATAAACTCAAGTGCTTGCTCTAGCGTATATTTGATTGCTGGAGAAAGAACCTGTGCTTCATCAGTACCTGATGCACGAACGTTCGTTAGCTGCTTACCTTTCAGACAGTTTACTGTTAGGTCGTTAGAGCGGTTATGAATACCGATAACCTGACCTTCATAAACTTCATCAGCATGCTCTGCGAATAGACGACCACGCTCTTGTAGGTTAAACAGTGCGTAAGTTAGTGCTTTACCTGTTGCATTAGAGATAAGAACACCGTTGTTACGCTGACCAATGTTACCGCCTTTGTGTGGGCCGTAGTGATCAAATGTATGGTAAATCAGACCAGAACCAGACGTTAATGTCATGAATTCAGTTTGGAAACCAATAAGACCACGAGAAGGCATAACGAAGTCAAGACGTACTCGACCCTTACCATCAAGACTCATGTCTGATAGCTCACCTTTACGTAGACCGATGTTTTCCATAACACCGCCTTGGTTCTCTTCTAGAACATCAATCGTTACCGTTTCATACGGTTCCATTAGCTGACCATCGTCTTCACGAAGGATTACTTCTGGACGAGATACTGCTAACTCATAACCTTCACGACGCATGTTTTCGATAAGGATCGATAGGTGAAGTTCACCACGACCAGATACGCGGAATTTATCCGGATCTTCAGTCTCTTCAACACGTAGTGCAACGTTATGTACAAGCTCTTTTTGTAAACGCTCAAGAATGTTACGTGAAGTAACGAACTTACCTTCTTTACCTGCGAAAGGAGAAGTGTTTACTTGGAAAGTCATGGTTACTGTTGGTTCATCAACAGAAAGAGGCTTCATAGCTTCAACGTTGTTGATATCACAAATGGTATCAGAGATCTTTAGCTCGCCAAGACCAGTAATTGCAATGATGTCACCCGCTGTTGCTTCTTCAATCTCATGACGCTCAAGACCAAGGTAGCCTAATACCGTACCGACTTTACCGTTACGTTTTTTACCATCAGCACTAACAATAGTCACTTGCTGGTTTGGTTTAACCGAACCACGAGTAACACGTGCTACACCGATAACACCAACATAAGAGTTGTAGTCAAGCTGAGAGATTTGCATCTGTAGCGGACCATCTAAGTCAACGCTTGGTGCTTCAACAGTATCAACAACCGCTTGGAATAGTGGTTCCATGTCTTCGCCAACTTCACCTTCTTCAAGGGTAGCCCAGCCATTCAGTGCTGATGCGTAAACAACTTGGAAGTCTAGCTGCTCATCTGTCGCGCCAAGGTTATCAAACAGATCAAATACTTGATCCATAACCCAATCAGGACGTGCGCCCGGACGGTCAATTTTGTTGATAACAACGATTGGCTTCAAGCCGTGAGCAAACGCTTTTTGAGTTACAAAGCGAGTTTGAGGCATTGGGCCATCAACTGCATCAACGATTAGAAGTACAGAGTCAACCATCGACATGATACGTTCCACTTCACCACCGAAATCGGCGTGTCCCGGAGTATCAACGATGTTGATGCGGTAATCATTCCAACGAATTGCAGTATTTTTTGCGAGAATGGTGATTCCACGCTCTTTTTCAATATCGTTGGAATCCATTACACGTTCTTCAACTTCACCGCGAGTTTCTAATGTGCCAGATTGTTGAAGTAGCTTATCTACCAACGTTGTTTTACCGTGGTCAACGTGGGCAATAATTGCAATATTTCTTAAGTTATCTATTTGAGAAGTAGACATGGATTCAATTTCACTCAGAACGTGGTGTGCTCGCCACAATGGTTCGCAACTTGGTTAAAAAAGCGACCATAATTTACCAGATTTTAAAATAAAACCTAGTAAATTGTGATTTAAGTCACCTGATTTTACTAATTTTCAGTTTAATTGTAGAAAAAATATTCAATTTTGCGAAAAAAAACGCAATTTAAATCGACAATGGTGAGAAAAAATAGTGATGATAGGCTGTTAGTCTACCTTATTTCGGTTTATATTTACATCAAGCATTATATTATCATCACAAAGATGCACCAAAATGATCCATGTAGCGATTCAAAACAGTGCAAAAAAGAGGTTACACCTTGATGAATTTTAATATATTTGCTTATAAATAAAGGACTTAAAAAGTTGGCACTATTTATGCTTTATAGGTAGTAAGTATAAAAAATAATTTAAATTTACTATCTATTTGTCGCAATACATGGGCTTTAACCGGTGTAAAAGTAAATAGTTAGCGCCATATAGAATTAACATTGGAGGTTATGCGAAATGTCGATTGAAAACGTACTAGCAATGATTGAAGAGAATGAAGTTAAGTTTGTTGATTTACGCTTCACGGATACGAAAGGTAAAGAACAACACATCTCTATTCCATCTCACCAAGTAGATGAAGACTTCTTCGAAGAAGGTAAAATGTTTGATGGTTCATCTGTTGCTGGTTGGAAAGGAATCAACGAATCAGACATGGTAATGATGCCAGATTCAACAACGGCGGTATTAGACCCATTCACTCAAGATGTCACACTAAACATTCGTTGTGACATCTTAGAGCCTGCAACACTACAAGGTTATGATCGTGATCCACGTTCAATTGCTCAACGTGCTGAAGAGTATATGCGCGCATCTGGTGTTGCTGACACGGTATTAGTCGGTCCTGAACCAGAGTTCTTCTTATTTGATGATGTTCGCTTCTCTACTGATATGTCGGGTACTTTCTTCAAAGTTGATGACAAAGAAGCCGCATGGAACTCAGGTACTGAGTACGAAGATGGTAACAAAGGTCACCGTCCAGGCGTTAAAGGTGGTTACTTCCCAGTAGCACCAGTAGATTCAGCTCAAGATATCCGCTCTGCAATGTGTTTAATCATGGAAGAGATGGGGCTTGTTGTTGAAGCTCACCACCATGAAGTTGCAACAGCGGGTCAGAACGAGATCGCAACACGATTCAACACACTAACTTATAAAGCGGATGAAATTCAAACTTATAAGTATGTTGTACATAACGTTGCTCATGCTTACGATAAAACAGCTACCTTCATGCCTAAGCCATTAGTGGGTGATAACGGTTCTGGTATGCACGTTCACCAGTCTTTAGCTAAAGATGGTGTTAACCTATTCGCAGGCGATAAGTACGGCGGTCTATCTGAAATGGCCCTTTACTACATCGGTGGTGTTATCAAACATGCTCGTGCAATCAATGCATTCGCTAACGCATCGGTTAACTCATACAAGCGTTTGGTTCCAGGGTTTGAAGCACCTGTTATGTTAGCTTACTCAGCACGTAACCGTTCTGCATCTATCCGTATTCCTGTTGTACCAAGTGAAAAAGCGCGTCGTATCGAAGTGCGTTTCCCTGACCCAACAGCAAACCCATATTTATGTTTCTCTGCGCTACTAATGGCAGGTCTTGACGGTATCAAAAACAAGATCCACCCAGGTGAAGCAATGGATAAAGATCTTTACGACCTTCCTGCAGAAGAAGCAGCTGAAATCCCAACAGTTGCTGAATCATTCCAGATTGCTTTAGAAGCATTACGTGATGATAGTGAATTCTTAACCGCTGGCGGCGTATTCAGTGAAGACTTCATCAACTCTTACATCGATCTTAAGATGAAAGAAGTTGAGCAATTAAACATGGCAGTACACCCATTAGAATTTGAACTTTATTACTCAGTATAAGTTCAGGCTTTAATCTAGTGAACACCCTCTGTTTAAAATAAAAACAGTAATAAGGCCTGCAATGCGGGCCTTTTTTACCTCTATGATTCACCATGACTCATCCATTCAAGAGAGATACCTAAGGAACATGGCGTTATTCGTTGGCGAACGAATAACGCCAACAACCTAGCAACTTTAAGTAAGAAGGAGGTAACCTCCATTAAGTCACTTGCTATCTCTATTACCTCGACTTAAACTGAAACGCACCATTTTAGTGCAAGGCCAAAACATCACATGAATGAACTATCAACAGCAATGCTTGACCACCAATTAACTGCGATTTTAGTACTCAATCGCGATCTTTCGGTCAGCTACAGTAATTCAGCCATGAACCAGTTGTTAGGAACCAGCAGTAAACGCCTCCTTAACCTCCCTTTTCACCAGTTAACTCATCTTATTTCATTAAAAAAAGAATTCGTCCTGAAAACATTCGATGAAGGGATTAGCTTTACCGATAGCCATGGTTGGGTTATTCATGAAGCTCGCCCTCACCTTGTCGAACTATCAGGAACGACGATGCAGTTTGAACAACAGCAATTTGTCATTATAGAGTTACGACAAATTGAACAGCAACGTAAGATAAACCAAGAAAGTGTTCAACACGCTCAACAGCAAGCAGCAAAAGAGTTAGTTCGAGGTTTAGCCCATGAGATAAAGAACCCTTTAGGAGGTCTCAGAGGTGCCGCTCAATTATTAGAAAAAGAGTTGCCTGACCCAGCTCAAAAAGAGTACACACAGATTATTATCGAACAGGCTGATCGATTACGTAAACTGGTGGATCGATTACTTGGCCCCCAACAGTTAGGTACTAAGAAAAACGATAATATCCATGCAGTTTTGGAGCGTGTTTGTCAATTAACCCACCTAAATAATCCAGATTCAATAAAGATAACTCGAGATTATGATCCTAGCCTGCCTGAGTTTGTGATGGACAGTGAGCAGATTGAACAAGCGATACTCAATATCGTTAATAATGCCGCCCATGCATTAGAAAATCAAAACCAAGGTGAAATAATCATTCGCTCACGAACAGAACACCAAGCTACTGTACATGGAAAACAATTTCGTCTAGTTGCTCGAATCGATATTATCGATAATGGCCCCGGGATTCCTGATCATATTCAAGATACCCTCTTCTATCCGATGGTAACCGGAAGAAAAAATGGGACAGGATTGGGGTTATCAATCGCACAAAATCTCATCGATCAACATCAAGGAAAAATTGAAGTATCAACGGTGCCAGGTAACACTAAGTTTAGTCTCTACTTACCGATTCAATAGCTGATATTTAACTTAGATAATCACAACCTTGAGTAACCAATATCAGAATTAAAGGACACACTATGAGCAAGAAAGAACAAGTATGGGTTGTTGATGATGACAGTGCTATCCGTTGGGTACTTGAACGCACATTAACGTCAGATAGCATTGAGTGCCGAACCTTTGAAAGTGCAGACCAAGCAATTGCTGCATTAGATAATGCAGTACCAGATGCCCTGATCTCTGATATAAAAATGCCCGGTACAGATGGCTTATCATTGCTGCAATATACTCAACAACACTTTCCTCAATTACCCGTCATTATTATCACAGCTCATTCCGATTTAGATGCGGCGGTAAATGCTTATCAAAAAGGCGCATTTGAATATCTGCCAAAACCGTTTGATATTGATGAAGCGATGACCTTGGTTGAGCGAGCACTCAGTCATGCCAGAGAACAAAATCGTAAATCTGTGCCACAAGACAAACCACAAAATGATCCCGAAATTATTGGTGAGTCTCCCGCGATGCAAGAGGTATTTCGAGCGATTGGTCGACTCTCGCGTTCCTCTATTTCAGTTTTAATTAACGGTGAATCAGGTACCGGTAAAGAATTGGTTGCTCATGCACTACACCGTCATAGCCCAAGATCTAGCGCGCCATTTATTGCTTTAAACATGGCAGCTATTCCTCACGATTTAATAGAGTCTGAATTATTTGGTCATGAAAAAGGGGCATTCACGGGTGCCAACAGTGTTCGTCATGGGAGATTTGAACAGGCTAATAATGGCACACTCTTTCTCGATGAAATTGGAGACATGCCATTAGATATTCAGACTCGTCTACTACGTGTACTTTCTGATGGCCAATTTTATCGTGTAGGCGGTCATTCACCCATCAAGGTTGATGTCCGTATTGTCGCTGCAACCCACCAAAACCTCGATAAACGGGTGGCAAATGGTAAGTTTCGTGAAGATCTCTACCACCGACTTAATGTTATCAAGATACAAATCCCTTCATTAAGAGAGCGTCCTGACGATATACCCATGTTAGCCAACCGATTTTTAACTCTCGCGGCAGAAGAGTTGGCGGTTGAAAAGAAAACTCTCCACCCAGAAACCATTAAGCTGTTAATGCAACTACCGTGGTCGGGTAATGTTCGTCAATTGGAAAATAGTTGCCGTTGGTTAACCGTGATGGCGGCAGGGCAAGAGGTGCTTCCATCTGACCTTTCTGATGAGTTACTTCCTGATTCAAAAGATACGTCTACAAAGCCGCTCTCATCATGGCAAATTGCATTACAACAAGAGATCACGGGTTCCCTCAATTCAGGAAAAGAGCAGCTTCTAGATACCTTACAGCCAGAATTTGAAACAATCTTAATTAAAGCGGCACTTGAGCATACTCAAGGTAAAAAGCAGTTAGCCGCTCAACTGTTAGGTTGGGGACGTAATACGTTGACCAGAAAAATAAAAGAATTAAATTTGTAATAGAAGATAGGTAAAAAAATACCGCTTACTGAGAAATCTGATAAATATCATTCAGAACATCAGTAAAGCGGTACTTTTATTCAGTCACTCATCTTAAAAAAGATTAGCTAACCTAAATCAATATAGCTGGAATTAAATCACACGAGAGAACTGTTGCTGACGCGCACGATCTCTTAAATATTTATCAAAGCACATACAGATATTACGAATTAACATGCGCCCTTTTAACGCCACATCAATACGCCCATCTTCAATTGACACTAACTCATCATCAATAAACGTTTGTAGTAATTTGATGTCTTCAGCAAAATATTGATCAAATTCAATATTAAATTGCTGTTCAATCGCTTTAGTATCAAGTGTGAAATTACAGATCAACTGCTTTATCACTTCACGACGTAGAATATCATCACTATCAAGACCGACACCACGCCATAATGCATGCTGTTGTTCTTCAACTTGACCATAATACTCTTTTAGCTCTTTTTTATTCTGAGCATAACAGTCACCGATCATTGAAATGGCAGACACACCCATTCCTAGTAGGTCACAATCACCTTGCGTCGTGTAACCTTGGAAATTACGGTGAAGAATACCGCTGCGCTGTGCAATGGCTAATTCATCATCAGGCTGAGCAAAATGGTCCATTCCGATAAATTGATAATCAGCACCCGTTAGCGTTGAAATCGTGTCATGCAAAATAGCCAGCTTTTCATTGGCACCCGGCATATCGTCTTCATTTAACTTACGTTGAGCTGCAAACATTTTCGGTAAATGCGCGTAGTTAAAGATAGATAGACGACCTGGTTTTAGTTTTAACACTTCTGCCAATGTTTCAGCAAAGCTCTCTTGAGTCTGCTTTGGTAAACCATAAATCAGATCCAAGTTGGTCGAGCGGAAACCAAGATCTTTTGCTCGCTCTACCATAGCAACAATAAAGTCTTCATCCTGTTCACGGTTAACCAATTTCTGAACTTCTTTATTAAAGTCTTGAACGCCGATACTTAAACGGTTAAAGCCTTCACCACGAAGGTGGTCTAATGTTTCAAGGTCAATTTCACGAGGATCAACTTCAATACTGATCTCTGCATCATCCGAGAATGTGAATAGTTCACGCGTCAGATCCATCAAGCGAGAGATTTGAGGTTTAGTCAAAAATGTTGGTGTGCCACCCCCCAATGAAGTTGGCTAACCGTACGGTTACCAAGCAGGGTTGCACGCTGGCGCATCTCTTTCTCTAACATATCAAGATAGATGTCGGCTTTTTCTTGGTGGCGCGTAATGATCTTATTACAACCACAGTAGTAACAAAGCTTATGACAAAAAGGGATATGGATATAAAGAGAAAGCTTACGATCGGGATAACGTTGACACTCAACTTCAAATTCTGCTTCTGTATATTCCGGGTGGAACTCTAGCGCGGTAGGATATGATGTGTAACGAGGGCCTGAGTAGTTATACTTCTCGATTAAAGCCTGATCCCAAATAATCTGTTGAGTAGACATATTAATTTCCAAATGACGGTAAGATAATGGCGGTTATTTTGACATAACTGAGTGAATTACCCAGTATTAGTTATAAAAAATGCTAACTCTGTAGATAAAAACCGCCAGATAAACAATAAAACACAGTAAAACCAACTGCACACTCGGTGCAATTGGCTTTAAATGCATTATACCGTTAAGGTTGCTATCTTTTGATATTCAAGTTCAATCGCCTCTAATAGGCGAGCTTCTGCTTTTAGACGTAGCAAATTAAACTTCATCCGTTCCTGCTTACTATACTCTTTTCGAGCATCGGCACGAGGCATATCTTTTACCACTTCATACAATTCAGCCATCGCTGGATAGTCCTGAGTAAAATCAGGAAGTGGCTGTAGATGGTCATATAAACCACGAATTCGAATCACCAGCTCTGAAGGATCACACTGTTTCTCGCGTCCAACCGCCGCTAATGAATGAATATTATCTAATAGCGTCTTATTTCGTTTAGCAATCGCTTGTTCCTTAAGCTGTTGCTGCATCAACTTTTGCTGATGTAACCGATAAAATAGAGATCCGGCATAACCTGCCAACCCTAAAACAATAATCGTTCCAACAATAAAAACTATTGTAATCGGCTCCATACAGTTAGTCCTTAAACTGGTCTAAATCAATATTCTCGAAGGTATCAAGCATATCTTCATCAGAAGATGACTTACCGCTTTTGACAACAACAGGTTCAATTTCTTCAACGTCTGCATCATCTTCTACTAATAAACCAAGTTGATTCATTAGTCGTTCCATACGGTTCAACTTCTCATCAACATAGCTTTGAAGACCAGCACCTAAATGCTCACCCGCTTCAATACGGTCGATCAACGTCATTAATTGAGCATCATTCTCAATTGCTTCAAGCTCTTGCTCTGCTGACAGTTTACGTGCTTTTTTCGCCGCCGCTGACTTAGGATGAGGCTTAGCTTCAAGAACTAATTGAATAGGCTTTTTACTCCCTAATCGTGGATCTTTTCTGCCGCGATTTTGGTTTGCTTTTTCAGTTGCAACAACATCAACGTTACGGCTGCCTGCTTTTAAACCTTTCTTTTTACGTTCTTTCTGTTTACGACGACCTTCAACTTCTGATTCTGAAGTGGTCTTTTCATTAAATACCGCAGGGCCTTCTGAGCCAATACGGCGAGATCTTTTTATACGAGTCATGACTGACATTTCCTAAATAGTATTACATCACTTCCAACAAACTCTAATTCTAGACCATCTCGGCGAGCAAGAAACATAAAGGTTTCTCGGCTAAAAAAGCTGACATGGGTTGGATCATTTTTATAGTGCCATTTTGCAAAAGCATCTACATTGGTAGCCATTTTCGTCATGATAGCTAACCACCCTCCCTTTTTAACTAAAGAGAGTAATAGCTGCCACTCAATCGAGGGCTGATAAAAGTGTTCTATCGCTTCGGTGCAAGTAACAAAATCATATTTCCCAGCTTCAAGCACCGTTTTATCTGGTGAGAAGTAAGGGTCATAAATTGCCATCTGATGGCCGGCTTCCTGTAACATAATCGATAATGTAGGGCCGGGACCAGAACCAAAATCTAGACCTAGCAAAGGCGGATGACCTAAATGATCTAATAATGGTTGCGCTAAACGATTTAAAAATTGGCGATATCCCTGATCCTCTGGGTTGTTCTCATGTTGGTTATAAACTTCTTTCTCCAACTCGGGTGAGAGCAACTTAGCAGGATCAGCAAATACTAAATGACACTGTGAACACTGGAAGTACTGTCGATTTTTATCTTCAAAAAAAAGACGTGATTGTTGATCATCACACAACGGACATGAGTGCACATTATCACCTTTGTATAAATTAAAAGCGCAACATACTACACTGCTTACGACTTAACAACCAGAGATTGACGATAAATCATCGGTGATAATCATGCTTGAACAACAAATATCAGACAAGAAAAAAGGCGCTAGGTAGATACCTAGCGCCTCTAAAAATTCATCAAACTGATGACAATAACGTATTTTTATATAGTCAATCCGTAACTAATTAGTCAACTTCCCGGTTATTGCGTTTATCCATCTATTATTTATGCTTTCCGTGCAAATTTATATTTTCTTCATCATCCTGATGAGTTTTGTTCTTCCGTGTACATTCCGTGTTTATAGCAGTCAATCATTGACTGGCTTATCCATTAAGCGGTCTATCTTCCTGATAGAGAGTGAACCATCCTTATTAGATATAAGCATCCTACTTATATCGTGCTAATATCCTTTAGCGAAACCTTCCTGGTCGTCCTAGTAAATCCATCACATCAATGAGCTCAACCTTAAGCTCTACCTCCGTGTTGTTCCTTTAAGCATCCTGCTTAGCTATCCTAGCGTTTCCTGTCCTGTGTTGATGTCCCTTCAACACAATCTAATTTACGTTATTTACGTTTTATCACAAGCGACAGAGATCTCACTTTTTTATTCAACATTAGGCGTATATTTTCATTCTCTTTTTTATTCAATGAGTTAGAACCTTCAAAATGAACAATTAAGGTTTCTACCTCAAAATACAATAGCAGATCTCTTACAAAGCAATTCGCTATACGCCTAAAATAAAAAAACAGCAATGGCATAATGCGATTGCTGTTTAGAATTAAACAGTTAGTTCAAGTGTAAATATCAACCACATTGATTAATTATTGAACTACAACTATTCTTGATGATCTCAAATAATCGAGTGTTATCACTAAAATTAGTGTAAACCACCGACATATTGAGATAGAGCAGTAATCTCATCATCTGTTAACTTGGCTGCGACATCACGCATCATGCCATTTAGATCGTTAGCACGTTGGTCTGATCTAAATTTCGTTAACTGTGAAGCAACGTACTCAGCGTGTTGACCTGAAATCTTAGGAAAGCCTGATAAGCTTAAGCCATTGCCTCTTGGGCCATGACAAGCAGTACAAGCAGCAATCCCTCGTTCAGCATCACCCGCTAAATAAAGTTGCTTACCCACATCCAATGACTCAGGCGATGAGGTATTGGCTGAGATAGGTAAACTTGCGAAGTACGCAGCAAGATCTGCCGCATCTTGTTCAGTTAACGCCATCGCCATGCCGCCCATCACTGGATCAACTCGGCCTTGCTCTCCACCAGAGGTCATTCCAAGCTTAAATTCCTTTATCTGCTTTTCTAAATAACCTGGATGTTGTCCAGCAAGTTTAGGGTATTGAGGTAACTGTTGACTATTGCCGTCAACACCATGACAAGCTGCACAGGTGGCAGCTTTTGCTTTACCAGCTTCTACATCGCCCATAGCCATGGCAGAATAACTAGTAAATAGAGTTAATATCAATGCTAATATCTTCATCACATTCCGTTATAATTATTAGGACTTCCACTTCCGCAACTATTTTACTGCTGACAGTGATAGAATGACTATCATTGAGCAGTTTGTTTATTTTACACAAATTCACATAAAAGTAATCATTTGACTACATTTGAGGCCAGTTAAATTATGAGTATCACGCTTCACTACCAAAAAACCCACTTTATCACCAGTGCTCCTGACATTCGTCATATGCCACCTGATGAAGGGATTGAGATCGCTTTTGCTGGTCGTTCTAATGCAGGCAAGTCTACTTCACTGAATCGACTAACCAATCAGAAGTCATTAGCAAAAACCAGTAAAACACCAGGCCGAACTCAGCTTATTAACGTTTTTGAAATCGAAGAAGGCTATCGAATCATTGACTTGCCTGGTTATGGGTTCGCGCAAGTACCATTAGAGATGAAACTTAAGTGGCAAGCGGCATTAGGTGAATACCTACAAAAGAGAAGCAGTCTAAAAGGATTAGTTGTGTTGATGGATATTCGCCATCCCATGAAAGATCTCGATAAGCAGTTAATCTTTTGGGCTATCGATTGTCGCCTTCCAGTACTTGTTCTGTTAACCAAAGCGGACAAACTAAAGAGTGGCGCACGTAAAGCCGCATTATTAAAAGTTCGTGAAATGTCGTTAACATTTGGCGGTGATGTCTCTGTTGAGCTCTTCTCTGCACTGAAAAATATTGGTACAGATAAGCTAAAAATGAAATTAGACACTTGGTATGCCCAAGAATCTGAGGCCATTATTGAGCAATTAGAAGACGAAGAAGCACAAAATAACGACGCAGAAGAGTAAATCTCTCAAAAAATTGTTTAAGGCATCATCGCAAAGATAAAGAATAAAGATAAAAAATATATAAAATAAAAAACCCTATCAAAAATAGAAATTGATAGGGCTTAAAAAAGAGAAGAAGATAAAACTTCTTTTCTGAATATGTTGTTATTTTTTATGCATGATGATGAATAAAACAAGATTGTGCAAGTCACTAACTTTCAGAGTGCTGGCTGCTCGACAAATATTAACTCAAATTTGTCGTTTAATTTGATACTCCTCACACTCAGAAATAAAAAAGAGAGCGGAAATATGCGCTCTCTTTTTATTTAATTTTGCGTTGAGGTTATGATGGTTTAGCCGTACTCAATCAAGGTGATTAAAGCTTAATGAGCTTGTTCCCAGTTTTCACCAAATCCGATATCGGCCACTAAAGGCACATCTAGATCTGCCGCTGATTCCATTACCACTTTTAATGCCTGACTCACTGACTCCATCTGTTCCGTTTTCACTTCAAAAACCAATTCATCGTGAACTTGCATTAATAGTTTCACATCATCTTGCTGCTGAGCTGAAATCCACTCACCGACTAAAATCATCGCTTTTTTAATAATATCAGCTGCCGTTCCCTGCATCGGCGCGTTGATTGCAGCACGTTCAGCGGCTTTTTTACGCATCCCATTACTAGATTTAATTTCTGGCAGATAGAGGCGACGCCCCATCAGTGTTTCAACAAACCCGGTTTCACTCGCAGATAGACGCGTACTTTCCATATAGTGTTGAACACCCGGATAACGCTCAAAATAAAGAGAAATATAGCTCTGTGCTTCCCCTCTTGAAATTCCTAACTGTTTCGCTAAGCCAAATGCACTCATACCATAAATCAGACCAAAGTTAATGGCTTTTGCCCTACGACGCTGCTCTGAGGTCACATCTTCTAAATCAACGGCAAAAACTTCTGATGCAGTGACGGAGTGAATATCTTTTCCTTCCGCAAAGGCATCTAGCAGCCCTTTATCACCCGAAAGGTGCGCCATAATTCGCAATTCAATTTGAGAGTAATCTATCGCTAAGATCTGCGAACCTTCAGGCGCAATAAATGCTTGACGAATACGACGGCCTTGTTCGTTACGAACAGGAATATTTTGTAGGTTTGGATCGCTTGAAGAGAGACGCCCAGTCGCCGTGACCGCTTGATGATAAGAGGTATGAAGACGACCACTTCCTTTATTCACCATCTTCGGTAATTTATCAGTATACGTTGACTTAAGTTTCGCTAAACCACGGTACTCTAAAATCAATTTAGGCAATGGGTAGTTTAATGCTAACTCTTGTAGAACTTCTTCATTGGTTGAAGCTGCACCAGAAGGCGTTTTCTTAATAATTGGCAGTTCCATTTTTTCAAATAGAATCGCTTGTAACTGCTTTGGCGAACTTAAATTAAACTCTTGTTCTGCAATCTCGTGCGCTTTCTGCTCTAACTCAATCAGACGAATACCAATCTCTTTCGATTGTTGAAGCAGTTTAGTCGAATCAATTAACACTCCCGTTCGCTCAATTTTAGATAGCAGAGGAACAAGAGGAACTTCTAACTCTTCAAAAACGGTATTAAGCTTTTGGTCTGCGGTTAACTTTTCTATTAAACGATTATGTAGACGAAGGGTAATATCGGCATCTTCGGCTGCATAAGGTGCGGCTTGTTCTAATTCAATCTGATTAAAAGTAAGCTGCTTTTTACCTTTACCTGCAATATCTTCAAAGCTAATGGTACTGTGCTTCAAATAACGTTGAGCAAGGCTATCCATATCATGACGACCCGCCACGCTATTGACGACATAGGATTCAAGCATGGTATCAAACTTGATCCCTTGCATCTCAATGTCATAACGCGCCAACACGCTCATATCATATTTTAAATTCTGCCCTACTTTAGCAAGATTTGGATCTTCTAATAGCGGCTTCAGTTGCGCTAATACCCAGTTACGATCTAACTGCTCTGGCGCACCAATATAGTCATGAGCAACAGGTACGTACGCGGCTTCACCTTCTGTAACAGCAAAAGAGAGTCCAACTAAATTGGCTTCCATATAATTTAAGCTGTCAGTTTCGGTATCAAACGCAATCAGAGCGGCATTTTTTAGTTTCTCAAGCCAAAGGGTAAACTCTTCTTTGGTTGTTACCGTTTGATATTGGCTCCGATCAACCTCAATTGCACTGTCGTCTTCCGTTGAGTTCATACTCGCAATATGGCCTTCAACAGAAGCTGTTGCGCGATTTTTCTCCGCGCTATCACCCGCAATAATGTTATCGGCGCCATCAAGTAGCTCATTGAGCCAACGTTTAAATTGATACTGACCAAATAGCGAGATTAATTGATCTTTATCTGCATCGGTGACAATCAACTCTTCTGGCGCAAATTCTAATTCAACATCGCACTTAATAGTAGCCAACTCATAGGATAGATACGCACCTTCCCGATTATCAACCAGCTTCTTAGCCATCGTTTTTGAGCCACGGAAACCAAGTTCGGCAATTTTATCTAAGTTGTCATAAATGGTCTCTAAACTACCCAAACCGGTTAATAAAGCTTTGGCTGTTTTTTCACCAACACCAGGAACGCCAGGAATGTTATCGACTTTATCGCCCATTAGCGCTAAATAGTCGATAATTAATTCAGGGCCAATCGAGAACTTATCAACCACCCCTTGAGGTCCCATCACTACATTGGTCATGGTATTGATCAACGTAACATTCTCATCAACCAGTTGCGCCATATCTTTATCACCCGTACTAATCAGCACTGGGATCCCTTTTTTCGACGCTTGAGTTGCTAATGTACCGATCACATCATCTGCTTCAACACCACTGACAGCTAAAAGAGGCAGCCCCATCGCTTTAATGATTTTATGTAACGGTTCAATTTGGCTACGAAGATCATCCGGCATCGATGGACGATTAGCCTTATATTCTGGGTAGATGTCATCACGGAAAGTCTTACCCTTCGCATCGAAGATCACACCGATGTGAGTGGCTGGAAACTTATGAATTAGGCTGCGAAGCATATTAACCACACCAAAAATAGCGCCTGTTGGCTCTCCATCACTATTAGAGAAGTTAGGTGCTGCATGATATGCACGATATAAATAAGAAGATCCATCAACTAGGATCAGAGGGTTGTTCGGTATGCTCGTCATCGTCTATAAACCACTTTCCATCATCTGAGATTACTCATTCTAACCAATAAAAATCAATTGAGCGATCAAGATCGATAGGATACTCAAGATTTATATTCACCCCCTGTGGATAAGTTTGTTGGTATCTATTTTTTGAAATTTTATCGGAAAAATAAAATTAACAAAAAAAATCATATTAATCATAAAGATAAAAAGATAAAAAACTAGTTGATCTTGATCCAAAAATGATCATGCTGTGTGGAAAAACTTTTATAAACCAATTTATTGACTAATAAAACCAAAGATATTCACAACTATAAAAAATTAAAGGTAATAAATAAGTTAATCTTTTGATTTATCTATTTAAAGCTGATTATCAAATAAAAAAATAGGCCATAACAGCCTACTTTTAAAATTAATTTTATAAGTTACAAATCAATAAATTAGATAACTTTTGGTGAGCTATCTTGATTAACCTTAGTTAGACGACGAATAATATAGTTCAAAAATACCCCATACATAGGGACAAATAGCGTAATACTAATGAAAAGCTTAAATGAGTAATCTAACAGTGCTAACTCTTTCCAATGTTCCGCCATAAACGGATCTGGACTTTGGTAAAAAGCAATAAAGAAGAAGGCGACCGTATCGCAAATATTACCAAAGATCGTCGAGAACACGGGTGCAACCCACCACTTTTTATTTTGTCGCAACTTATTAAAGACATTTACATCTAAGATCTGCCCCAATAAGTACGCCATAAAACTAGCGATCGCGATCCGAGCAACAAAAAGATTAAACGTTAATAACTCGCCTATTCCTTGATAGGTTCCATTCTGGAATAAGACCGAAAGTACATAAGAGACCACTAACGCAGGGAGCATCACTAAAAAGATAATTTTTCTTGCCATCGGTGCGCCAAAAATACGTACCGTTAAATCCGTAGCAAGAAAGATAAAAGGGAAAGTGAATGCACCCCATGTGGTATGGAAACCAAACAAGGTTAAAGGGATCTGAACTAAGTAATTACTCGATGCGATAATAATTAAATGGAAAAGAACTAAAAAACCTAGTGCTTGTCTTTTCTGGACAGGTGAAAATGTTTTCATTTATGACCTTTTTGTTTTTGGGGGCGAGGGAACCCAAGGTGAATAAAAAAATAGTGATGAACAAATTATCGTTCAATATTCCACCACTATCAAATAAAGAGCGCTGATTATACATTAACTCAATTAATTGCAAAGTTTATCTACAAAATAAACAGGATGTAAGTATCAAATAACTCGGATTATTAATAGACAGAAAGTCAATGAGACACCAACAACCTCGCAACTTCAAATAAGAAGGGGATATATGATTCGAACGACGAGTGTATCCCAGCTTCTAGTATGAAAGAGAACAGCCTAATGAATAAAGTCATCAAGTAAAGCTGGGATATTTGATACAAGAAAAATTGATCTATGTAAATAAACCCTCAAAAAGTTCCACGCAAACGTTTCCCTTACATGATAAAATCCCTTCGTTAAAATCTTCCCCCTTAATAGAGATGGAGCAATCATGAAACGCGAATTAGCGATTGAGTTTTCACGAGTTACAGAAGGTGCGGCACTAGCTGGTTATAAATGGTTAGGCTGTGGTGATAAAAATGCAGCAGATGGTGCCGCTGTAAATGTAATGAGAACCCTACTAAATCAAACAGAAATTAGTGGCGAGATCGTAATTGGTGAAGGTGAAATCGACGAAGCACCCATGCTATATATTGGTGAAAAAGTCGGTACTGGTGGCGATGCTGTTGATATTGCCGTTGATCCTATCGAAGGAACTCGCATGACAGCACTTGGGCAATCAAATGCCCTTGCTGTTCTTGCTGTCGGTGAAAAAGATACCTTTTTACGCGCCCCTGATATGTATATGGAAAAATTAGTCGTTGGTCCTCAAGCGAAAGGCATTATCGATATTGATCTTCCTCTTTCTCAAAATTTACAAAACATTGCTACAGCCTTAGGAAAAAGTATCAATGAGCTTACAGTGATTACACTGGCTAAGCCTCGTCATGATGAAGTGATTACTGAGATCCAAGCTATGGGGGCACGCGTTTTTGCCATTCCTGATGGTGATGTTGCAGCATCGATTCTAACTTGTATGCCAGAAAGCGAAGTTGATCTTCTTTACTGTATCGGTGGTGCACCAGAAGGCGTGATTTCTGCTGCCGTTATTCGTGCTTTAGATGGTGATATGCAAGGTCGTCTACTTCCTCGCCATGAAGTTAAAGGAGATACTGAAGAGAACCGTAAACATGGTGAACTAGAGATCTCTCGTTGTACCGAAATGGGTATCACAGCTGGCGACAAATTACGCCTTGAAGATATGGCTAAAAATGATAATGTGATTTTCTCTGCAACAGGCATTACTAAAGGTGATCTTCTTGATGGCATCCGCCGTAAAGGCAATGTCGCCACAACAGAAACGCTATTAATTCGTGGTAATTGTCGCACTATTCGTCGTATTCAATCGACTCACTATTTAGATCGTAAAGATAAAGAAGTGAGAGATATTATTCTTTAATCTCTAAATTTATCAAATTACTCAAAAGCCATATTAACGAGAGACAATCCGTTGATGTGGCTTTTTTACTTTACCTTCCAACCCCATCATCACTCCTCAATAAAAATTTAAAGTTATTTTATTTAGTTAAGAGATTGCTTTATTAACCCCCTTCGCAACATAATATAACTATTCATATATACCTAAAATAATTGGAGTTGCTAGTCGGCGGCAAGTGAATGAGGCCCCATGAATATAGGTGTACTCTATAATTGGGGCGAATAAGCGACGCCAACAACCTAGCAACTTCAAGTATGAAGGGTATAAAATCACTAAGTCCCTATTTATCTTTTGATAAGAAATTATGATGAAAACGACAGATAAAATATTAGCAATCATTAAGCGTCAAGGCCCTCAAACGGCGAAGATGTTGGCAGATTCTCTAAGCATTACAACCATGGGTGCTCGACAACACCTACAAAGCTTAGAGAAAAGTAATTTATTAGACGCTTATGACGTCAAAGTAAAAATTGGCCGTCCCAATCGTTATTGGCAACTTTCAACGCAAGGCCATGCCTTATTCATCGATAGTCATAATGATTTAAGTGTCCAGATTATCGAATCTATACACGAGAACTTTGGACCTGAAGGTTTAAATAAAATAGTTAAGCAGCGAGAAGAAAAAACCTATCAAAATTATAAAAAAGCGATGACACAGTGCTCTACACTGAAAGAGAAACTTACAGCAATTAGCTCATTAAGAGAACATGATGGTTACATGACTGAACTATCAGAACTGAATGAAAATGAATTCCTATTTGTTGAGAATCACTGCCCTATTTGCCAAGCTGCGACGGCATGCCAATCGTTATGTCTTTCTGAATTAACTGTATTTCAGCGATTACTCGGGAAAGATTATCGAATTATACGAGAAGAGCACATTATTGCAGGTCAACGCCGCTGCGCTTATAGGATTACCACTACAAAGTAATATTATGAGGAGCAATGTATGAGTCATTGGATTTCAGCCACTGTTACTAAAAATCGCCATTGGAATAACACCCTTTTTAGCTTAGAACTTGAAGCACCTATCGATCCTTTTATTCCTGGTCAATTTATTAAATTAGGTATGGATATTGATGGGCAACGTGTTCAACGCGCCTACTCATTAGTCAATCCACCTAGCGATAATAAATTTGAAATTTACGCCACCAGCATTGCCGATGGTCTGCTGTCTCCAAAGCTTTTTTCATTACAGCCAGGGGATACCATTGAGGTCACACCAGAAGCGAGTGGTTTCTTTACTTTAGATGAAGTTCCTCAAGGTGAACACCTTTGGATGCTTGCAACAGGAACCGCTCTTGGGCCTTATCTCTCTATCTTAAGAACCGCAGAACCTTGGAGTCGATTTAGACGTATCGTTCTGGTTCATGCGGTTCGTTGTGCATCAGATTTAAGTTATCAAGCCGAAATTGAAGAGTTAAAAAAGAAATACCCTAGTCAACTCGTGGTTCAACCATTTGTCAGTCGAGAGCCTGGCCCTAATGCACTTTCAGGTCGAATTACTCATGCTTTAAATGATGGTATGTTAGAACGAATTATTGATCTTCCCCTCTCATTAGATAAAAGCCAGATCATGTTATGTGGTAACCCACAGATGGTAAAAGATACCAAAGCAATATTAGAACAGAAAGGCTTTATTAAAAACTTAAGAAGTAAACCTGGACAGATAACGATGGAGCACTATTGGTAAGCTTTTTACGTAAGATAAGTCATAACGAATAAAGAGAAAGCCATCATTATCTATTTGTGATGGCCAAAATCTCTTTAATCTCTATTTAGTCAGCTAATTCAAAGGCTAACTATTTTTTGAAAATAGAACGCACTTTATCTTTTGCTAATTCTTTAACCACACTCGCTTTCTCCAAGGTCTCATTATGTGGTGCTTTTTGTTGCGTCTTAGCCCCCTTCTTGGGAGTTAATGGTGTAACAGCTGAGCCATAACGATTACTTTCAGGTTTTCCTTTTAATAATCCACACTCAACTAAAATCCACAAACTGCATGCCGTTGAAATTAAGAAAATTCCATTTTCCATTGGCGTTAATGGCGTCGTCGCTGCACCTTCAACACCTGCTGCCGGCAATAGAATTCGCCCAGCAAAGACAGGGATATTAAGCAGTAACCAGTAGTTCGAACGATTGCGATCATGCCAACGTCTTGCTTGCACAGCGAGATCGGGATAAACAAGAATAAAAGGGACGATTAAAGTAAAAACGGATTGCAGCATTGGGTTAGGCAGTTGTGCACCTAAAAATAGCAATGCCGTCATCGCAATATAATAGATGGCAAACCATGTCCAATAATGTTGACGGCCAATTCGACCACGAAATGAAAATAGCCACTCTGATTTAGTCATTCTTCTTTAATCTCTATAAATATAAATAGGTAAACCCAAAATAATTGGAGTTGCTAGTCGGCGACCAATGAATGAGGCCCCATGAGCATAGGTGTTCTATATGATAGAGGCGAATGAACGCAGTCAACAACCTAGCAGCTTCAAGTATGAAGGGAATATATGCGCTTATATTAAGAGATCTATCCCTAATGAAACAGAAGATTATTTATTATTTCTTAATTATGTGGCATTGATATCTACCGTGAGGCTAGTAATTCCTTCAGCTTGCTGCTGTAACTGGGTCATAAAACGAGCAATTAGCTGTTTTTTCTCTCCAATATCTAAACTCAAGGACGTATTTAACGTTAAATGGATAAAATCTTCTCTCTCTAGCGCACTACCTACAAACCAGTTATGTGCCGAGTAACTACGAGAGACCACTAACTCATTGTTAAAGTAACCACTCTCAACCGCAATTAAGTGAAGATCTTCAAGCAGCGAAACGGTATTCATCCGTTCTGTAACAGGATCTGAATATTCCATAATCAAATGTGGCATAATCATTGTCCTTAATGATCGATAATAAAACCAGCTTTATATATCAATCGAAAACGATGTAAAAGTAAACAATCTTACTCATTTTTTTTGTTTTTATTATAAACTATGTGTATCTAACCACATTTATGATTTTAAACATTATATCTGTGGTCAAAACCTGTTATATTTTTACTTAAATTGGTTAATTATTTACATTTAATTGGAGAACTATTATGCGTCGTCCTGTTGTTATGGGTAACTGGAAATTAAACGGTAGCAAAACAATGGTAACTGACCTAATCAAAGGTCTAGATGCTGAACTTAACGGTGTTGAAGGTGTTGATGTTGCTATTGCACCACCTGCAATGTACTTAGATCTAGCTCAACAGCTAATCGAGAAAGCAGTAAACCCAATCGTTTTAGGTGCACAAAATGTAGACGTTAACCTAAGCGGCGCATTCACAGGTGATATCTCTCCTGCAATGCTTAAAGACTTTGGTGCTTCTCACATCATCATTGGTCACTCTGAGCGTCGTGAATACCACAACGAATCAGACGAGTTTGTTGCTAAGAAATTCGCATTCCTAAAAGAGAACGGTTTAACGCCAGTTCTTTGTATCGGTGAATCTGAAGCACAAAATGAAGCGGGTGAAACTGTGTCAGTATGTGCTCGTCAAATCGATGCAGTTATCAAAACTCAAGGTGCTGAAGCGCTAAATGGTGCAATCATCGCTTATGAACCAATCTGGGCTATCGGCACAGGTAAAGCAGCAACAGCTGATGACGCACAGCGTATCCACGCAGCAATCCGTGCTCACATTGCTGATCAAGATGCTGAAGTTGCTAAAAACGTTGTTATCCAATACGGCGGTTCTGTTAAGCCAGAAAATGCTGAAGCTTACTTCGCACAGCCTGATATCGATGGCGCGCTAGTTGGCGGTGCAGCTCTAGATGCAGCTAGCTTTGCTGCTATCGCTAAAGCAGCAGCTGAAGCTAAGAAGTAATCTCTTCTTAAAGAATATTAGGTGTCACGCCATCGTGACATTTAATCATAAAAAAAGGCGACCTAATAGTCGCCTTTTTTATGATTAAATTTTTCTACTTGAAAACAATCAAGATTAGAATAATTTCTCAGCAAGTTCATAAAGCTCAGTTTTCACTGGACGCTTCATGTTTTCAATTGCGTCGATGATATCATGGTGAACCATGGCATCATTCTGAATACCAACACAACGACCACCTTCACCTTTAAGAAGAAGATCAACCGCATATGCACCCATACGTGAAGCAAGTACTCGGTCAAACGCTGTT
This sequence comes from Vibrio sp. SS-MA-C1-2, assembly GCF_021513135.1. Taxonomy (NCBI): domain Bacteria; kingdom Pseudomonadati; phylum Pseudomonadota; class Gammaproteobacteria; order Vibrionales; family Vibrionaceae; genus Vibrio; species Vibrio sp. SS-MA-C1-2. The sequence goes on along the minus strand of NZ_CP090981.1, from coordinate 674,498 downwards.
GGATGTCCACCACGTTGAATATGACCAAGAATCGTTGCACGAGTTTCTCTGCCTGTCTCTTCTTCAATAAACTTAGCTAACTCATTACTGTCTGTCATTAATTCAGTAATGGCAATAATTGCATGCTTCTTACCTTTATAAATGCCATCTTTGATGTGAGAAATAAGTTTATTTTTATCTAAGCCAACGTCAGGAGTGATAATATATTCACAACCACCTGCAATTGCAGCCATCAACGTTAAATCACCACAATAGCGACCCATAACTTCAACAATCGATATACGTTGATGAGAAGATGAAGTATCACGTAAACGGTCAATCGCATCGATAACGGTATTTAACGCGGTCATATAACCAATAGTGTAGTCAGTACCTGCAACATCATTATCGATTGTGCCTGGTAGACCAATACATGGAAAGCCCATTTCAGTTAGTTTTTTTGCACCCATAAATGAACCGTCACCACCGATAACAACCAATGCATCAATGCCGTGCATTTTCATGTTTTGGATAGCTTGTTCACGTACTTTTTCATCCTTAAACTCAGGGAAGCGAGCAGAACCCAAGAACGTACCACCACGGTTAATGATATCTGAAACACTTGAGCGATTTAGTTTCTCAATGCGATTCTGATGTAAACCTTGGTAGCCATCGTAAATGCCACAGACTTCAATGCCTTCCGTTAATGCAGCACGAACAACACTACGAACAGCAGCATTCATTCCAGGTGCGTCACCACCACTAGTTAATACACCAATCTTGTTAATCTTACGAGTCATGGTTACCTCTAATTATTAGAAACTAAAAAAATCGAGCATAAAGAAGAAAATTATCATGTAAATAATCAACATTTATGAGACTGAATAATGTAATTTTCTTACTTCTGTCATCGGATTACAACTTTATTTACTTATTTAGTTGATATAAGTCATCACTATTTAATTTATTATTAATAATAGTCTTAAATCTGCTCAATCGTTCTCTTTTTCAGCAATAAGAACCGATAAGGGATCTTGATGAATAATAATATCAGCACCAACAAAATGACGACCTAATATTGCTTCAACACTATCTGCAATTTTATGCGCTTCGATTAATGGCATATAGTCATCTAACTCTAAATGAAGCTGAATAAACTTAACTGCACCGGATTGACGAGTACGGAGATCATGCAACCCTTGAACACCCTCTATCGTTAATGTTAACTCGATAATTTTATCTCGTTCACCAAAAGGTAACTGTCGATCCAATAGGGATTGCGTCGCGTCATATCCTATTTTTCCTGCTGAAAATAAAATATAAAAACCAATTAAAATAGCAAAAACACTATCACTCCAAAGCCACCCAAACCAACTCAACCCTAATGCAATAATAATCGCAATATTCATATAGAGATCGGTTTGATAATGAAGAGAGTCCGCTTTTATCGCTTGACTATCCGTTTTTGCAATTACCCACTTTTGAAATAGTATCAATATCGCCGTTATCACAACCGCAATACTGCTGACAATCAACCCTAATTCTGGTGATTGTAATGGCTCTGGACGCATTAAACGTTCAACGCCATTAAGAATCAGAAAGATAGCAGAACCAGATATGAAGGCTGCCTGAGCCAATGCGGCTAAAGATTCTGCCTTACCATGACCAAAACTGTGTTCATTATCGGCGGGTTGCACGGCATAACGAATCACTAAAAGATTAACCAGTGAGGCCGCCATATCTAGAATTGAGTCAAGAAGAGAAGCCAGTAAACTCACGGAACCTGTATTCCACCAAGCAAATAGTTTCATCACCATTAACACACCCGCGACACATATCGCCGCAATAGCTGCTAATTGAACCCACTTTGCATATCCATTTGTCATATTAATCAATCACTCAAATAAGGTGTTATTATGCAAAGTATAGCTTTTTTATCTCAATCAATGGAATGTTACTCCAATAAATTAAACGAAAAAAACCGCAATGAATGTTTATGTTCATTGCGGTTAAGATGACAGTGCAAGTAAATTAATAGTGGTTATTATTTCCTCGACTATTTTTCATCTGTTGCTGCTGTTCTGGTGTTAGTAGATTAAACATCTCATTACGATATTTTGCTTTTGCTACTTTACGCTCAACTTGAATCGCTCCAATTTGATTGGCTAAGTCAGTAACGGCTTGTTCATCAAACTGCTCTTGTTGAATTTGATCTCGCTCGTTTTGACGAAGTGATCTCAATGCATCTCGATGTTGATTCATCTCTTGCTGATAACTATTGCGTATCGTCTCCATCTGACCCTGTTGCTCTGCCGTTAAATTTAACTGCCCATATAACCCATTGTGACTTCTGTTTCCTTTATGGCTATCCGACATTTTATTATGACCATTATGGTTATCCGACATTTTATTATGACCATTATGGTTATAGCCATCATGAGATTGTCCGCAATCACTGCTGTAATTAGTTGAATGTCCAGAATTCGAATTGTGATGATTTGAATTGTTATAAGCAAAGACAGCGGTCGAGCCTAAAGCAATAGGAAGAATACATGCTGCGATTAATGTTTTATTGATCTTTTTCATTACGATACCCTCTTTTTAAATTGTCATTATTTAGGATTACAGTTGTTTAATATTTAAGCGATGGAGATAGTCTACCTCTTGCAATGTAAAGAGATGTACAACCTACGTAAAGAAGCGTAAAGCAATAAAAAATAAGTAGCATTATCCCTCCATTGCACGATATCTTATAGTGAGAAAACTACGCTTAAGTACTGTTATTGAGTGTCATATATTGAGGATGAAAAGATGAGTCATATTTTATTAGTCGACGATGATATTGAGTTAACTTCACTGTTAAATGATATCTTAACCCTCGAAGGATTTACGGTATCTGAAGCCAATGATGGAGAGGCTGGACTCGCCGCATTAACACCCGACGTTGACCTGATATTATTAGATATCATGATGCCAAATATGAACGGCTTAGAGATGTTAAGTCAGCTACGTAAAGAGCATGAAACCCCCGTGCTCATGTTAACTGCAAAAGGGGATGAGATTGATCGCGTTTTAGGTCTTGAATTAGGGGCCGATGACTATTTGCCCAAACCTTTTAGTGACCGTGAATTATTAGCCAGAATTCGAGCTATTTTGCGCAGAAGTCAGCAACGAGAAAACCAATCAAATACAGATACGATTACTTATCAAGGCATTACTATTGAGCTTGGTAAACAAGAAGTCTATTGCCAAAATACACTCATCGACCTCACCTCAACGGAGCTTATTCTTCTAACTTATTTTATTAATCATCCAAGTACTATTATCTCTAAATCAGATTTGAGCTTAAATGTATTAGGTAAACATCTTGCGCCTTTTGATCGTGCAATCGATGTCCATGTCTCGAATATCCGAAAAAAACTTCCTCCACGAGAAGATGGTAAAGATCGTATCAAAACCTTACGTGGTCGCGGCTATATGCTAATTGAAGAGTAAGATAAACTGATTATGATTAAACTTCCGCGCGTCTCTAATTTATACGGCCAGATCTTTGCCATATTCTGGTTAACACTTCTTATTGTGTTGATTGCCATCACTGTTGCACCTCATTTTGATCCTCGAAATCAGCAGTTAATTAATCAAAAACAGATCGAAAAATTTAGCTTAATTACCAATAATATCCATGATCGTTTAGACCCAGATCAGCCTCTATTAAAAAATATTCAGCGGATTCAAAAGGAGGCCCAAAAGCGAAGCAATGGTGAACTCTCAATTTATGTCTCAAATTCTGAAGGTGAGTTATATAGTTGCTGTAAACCTAAAACTGAACACAGTCATCATAGTAAAAAGTATCAGGGAAAAATCAGAGCTGTTCGTAATTTTATCACTCTTTCAGATAATCCTAATTCACCACAACAAAAAGGGTATGGCCGCTTTTTAATTTCAGGCCCTTTTAAAACTGAAGTAAGCAATGAACCCGTATGGTTTTACTTTAGCCATAGCAGTAAACCTTCCATGCCGTTTATCTATCAAGTGTTAGATCGCCCAATTTCGCTACTGCTATTAACCATGTTAGTCAGCACTCCCTTGTTATTATGGTTAGCGTGGGCATTAAGTACTCCAGCTCGCCGATTACAAGTTGCTGCTGAACGGGTTGCCAAAGGAGAGATATCGACCGATCCAGATTTAGAAAAAGGAGCCACTGAATTTAAACAGGCAGGTATTAGCTTTAATTTAATGGTCAGTTCAATCAATCAATTGATGTCTGGCCAACAGCGCCTTCTTTCTGATATCTCCCATGAACTGCGATCACCGCTCACCCGCTTGCGAATGGCAACGGCACTGGCTGTAAGAAAACAAGGAGAGAGCAAAGAGTTAACCCGCATCGAGTTAGAAGCCGAACGCTTAGAGAAGATGATCGCGAGTCTACTCTCTTTATCAAGAATGCAGGTTGATAACCACCAAAACCGTGAACAAATCACCATTAATGAACTGTGGCAAGAGATGCTAGATAATGCCCTTTTTGAAGCCGAACAGTTAGATAAAACACTCACCTACCACCAGCTTGATCAGACCTTAATTAGCGGTAATCTAAACCTATTGGTCAGCGCACTCGAAAATGTCATTCGTAATGCCATCAAATACAGTGATTATAAAATTAATATCGATTTTACCACTGAGCACCATCAACTAAAAATTACCATTGATGACGATGGATTAGGTGTTCCTGAGCAAGAGTTAAAAGAGATATTCCGCCCTTTTTATCGAGTATCCACTGCCAGAGATCGTGAAACAGGTGGTACTGGCTTAGGTTTAGCCATCACAGAAAATGCAATTATCCAGCATCAAGGAACAATTTTAGCCAGTAAAAGTCCATTAGGTGGTTTACGGATTGAAATTACCTTGCCGACAATTAAATGAGTTGCCACACCACGCCACTGTCAATAAAATAGTGGCTATCTATCCATTACTTGCAAGTTGATATAACCATGATTGAGATCGCCCTTTATGAACCAGAGATAGCCCCAAACACTGGAAACATCATGCGTCTTTGCGCCAACATGGGAGCAAAACTGCATTTAATCGAGCCTTTAGGTTTTGATTTAGAAGAGAAGAAATTACGCCGTGCAGGTTTAGATTATCGTGATCTCGATAATGTGGTTCGTCATCCTGATTTTGCAGCTTTTCTAGCAGCAACGAAAGGAAAAAAATTGTTTGCTTGTACGACCAAGACTACGGGCTTCCATACTGATGCAAAATTTGACCAAGATGCCGTTTTACTTTTTGGTCCTGAAACTCGAGGGCTTCCTGCTGATGTTATCGAAAGCCTACCAATGGAACAGCGTGTTCGTATCCCAATGATCCCAAGTAGCCGGAGTTTAAACTTGTCAAACTCCGTAGCCGTTATTGCTTATGAAGCGTGGCGTCAACTCGGCTTTAATCACGCAGTTTAAATCACTCCATAACAAATGAATAAAAAACAGCCCAGATAAATCATTTATCTGGGCTGTTTCTTTTTTCTATTAATCTACTGACTGATACCTAAAATAATTGGCGTTGCTAGTCGGCGGCCAATGAGTGAGGCCCCATGAGTATAGGTGTACTCTATGATTGGGGCGAACGAGTGCAGCCAACAACCTAGCGACTTCAAGTATGAGGGGGATAAACCAGATCTAATAGCGACGTCAAAGAACTAATTTCTAAGTGGGGCAACAAAGAGGCATGTTTATCTTTTCTTACATCACGCTGCTGATCGTTAAACCAACACCCTTGATAACCCGCTTGAATTGAACCTGCGACATCGGTTTTTAGATGATCACCAATATGCAGGATCTCATTAGGCTTAATATTTAACAGCTCTGAGGCTCTGTTATAAAGATCAGGGGCCGGCTTCGATATACCATCTACACCCGCCATTAAAGCAAACTGAAAATAATCCGCCAATCCAATCCGTTTAAAGTCGACATTACCGTTGGTTATCGCCACCAATGGAATTTTCTTTGCGAGCTCCCCCAGTACATAGTGAGTCTCATCTGGCATATCAATCCGGCAGCGATCATCCATAAAGCGAGTCATCAGTTCTTGAGTCGCTGTTTCTGCTTGATGAGGAAGATAACCACTCTGAATCAAGCCAAGATAGAGAAACTGCTGTCGCCAAGCTGTCACATCATGACGTAACATCGGATACTTTTCCCCTAACTCATCTTTAATCATCATCCACTGTTCATGAGAAAGCTGTTGGCTAATCGGATGTAATTGAGCTAAATTGTCCCACATGTTCTTTACAGCGCGGGTGATGACTGGCCCATTGTCATAAAGAGTATCATCAAGATCAAACGTCATAGCGCGAATGGTATTCAGTGGTCGATAAAGATGCATAAGATTTAGCTCCAATAAAATTTAAGACTTGTTACGTTTTGCTCGTGGGTGAGCTTTATCGTAAACATCAGCGAGATGTTGAAAATCTAAATGAGTATAGATCTGAGTTGTTGATAAGTTAGCATGCCCTAATAACTCTTGAACGGCACGCAGATCACCACTCGACTCCAACATATGAGTCGCAAAAGAGTGACGCAATTTATGAGGATTGATATGACTAGAGACATCTTGCTTCTGCCCCCATTCCGCCATTCTTTTTTGAACATTACGATTAGAGATCCGCGAACCCAACTTAGAAACAAAAAGTGCGACTTCACCGCTATCGGCAAGTTCACCTCGCACCTTTAACCAACGATTGAGCCACTCTTTTGCTTCACCAGAAAATGGAACTAATCGCTGTTTATCCCCTTTACCGGTGACAATCAATTCACCCGCTCTGAAGTTAATGTCTTTGATATTTAAGCCGACTAGCTCAGAAAGACGTAAACCCGCGCCATACATCACCTCCATCATTGCACGATCACGAATCGCTAATGGATTATCTTCGGTCACGTCGAGTAATTGACCAATCTCATCAACATCTAAATTTTTTGGCAAACGACGCTCTTGTCTTGGTGCTGAAACCCCTTTAGCTGGATTTGCACTCAATACACCTTCTCTGATTAAAAAATCAAAAAAGCTTCGTAATGCAGAAAGACGCATCGCAATACTGCTGGCCTTTAATCCTTCCCTCATTCCTTTACTGGCAATTTGTCGTACCCATGCCGCATCAACTTGTTGCCATAAAGAGAGTTCAGATGTTGTTAAAAATTCAGCGATAGCCGTTAACTGGCGTTGATAATTTCGTTGGGTATGGAGACTTAATCCTCGCTCGGCATGAAGATAAGTATAAAACTTAAGTAAGGGCTTCTCTAGGCTTGAGGCAATAGTCGACATAATCGTTTAACGACTCCAAGATGAAATAAGATAACTAACGACTGAAGCAAGTTGAGCCAAAAATAACGTATCCATATTGGGTTGAAAATGTGCCCCGTCAGGACTGTAAAAAGCCATAATGCCCAACTCTTGTTTATGTCCAAGAGGAAGCAGGGCAGCAGAACCAAATTCAACACTGTCATCAAAAAACAGAGAAGCTTCTCGCTGACGTAAGCGTCCAAGGTACAGTGCATTTTGTGGAAAGCGAGTAGCTTTTAATGTCTGATACTCATTTCGGTCTAAGCGATACTCCGCAACAGGGGCATCAAAGAGAACAATTGCCGCGGTCAAATTAAGCTTATCCGCTAACTGAGTTAAAACTTTATCAATCTCATGAAGATTAGTGGTAGTAAAAAGTTGTTGTTGCGTTTCAGCTAGCAGAGCGAATAGACGATCATTGGTAGAGGCGATCGACATAAACTGCGTCACCTCCTCTTCTAACTCACTAATTCTGATTCGTAATCTCTCTTGTTGCAGTTCAACTAAAGAGATTGCACCTCGTTGCTGATGGGAAATCTGTAACGAAGCAACGACATCAGGATAACGGGCAAAAAAATCAGGATGATTCATCAAGTATTCAACAATCATCTCTTCATTAAGCTGAGCCAATTGATGTGGTTCTAACAGTGACTCGACGTTACTCATAATACAATTTGTCCATCATAAATATGCGCTGTCGGCCCTGTCATATAAAGCGGTTCACCCTCACCTTGCCAACGGATTCGTAACTCTCCACCAGGAAGCGTCACTTTTACATCTTTGCCTAAGAACCCTTGATATTGTCCAACGGCAACCGCAGCACACGCTCCCGTTCCACAAGCTTGAGTCTCTCCAGCTCCACGTTCATAAACGCGCAACTTGATCTCATTCTTATTAATAACCTGCATAAAGCCAGCATTAACGCGTTGTGGAAAACGCTCGTGAGATTCAATTTGAGGTCCAAGTCGCTTCACATCAGCTGTATTTATATCATCAACAGTAATAACACAATGTGGATTCCCCATACTGACCACACCACTAAATAGCGTTGATTGATTGACTCTTAATAGATAGGTTTTCTCTTTCTGTTTCGCTTTAAAAGGAACTTTACTTGGATCAAAGACAGGCACCCCCATATTAACGGTGACTTGACCATCATCTTCAATCTTCAAAGTGATCTTTCCGGCTTTAGTGCTCACAAAGATCTCATTCTTATTAATCAACCCTTTCATACGTACAAAGCGAGCAAAACAGCGAGCACCATTACCACATTGCTCCACTTCACTACCATCCGCATTAAAGATTCGATAGTGAAAATCACTTTCTGGATCGTAAGGCGGTTCAACAATCAATAACTGATCAAAACCAATTCCAGTATGACGATCTGCTAACCGACGGATACAATCCGGTGAGAAGAAAGCGCTTTGTGTCACGCTATCCACCACCATAAAATCATTACCCAAGCCATGCATTTTAGAAAAATGGATTTGCATGCTGTTTATACTCTCTCTACTCTGGCAACAACTGTTCTAGCTGCCATAATTGTTGTAATTCTTCACGCTGTCGAACAACATGACTCTCAGCACCATCAACCATAATTTCAGCTGGACGACAGCGGGAGTTATAGTTAGAGGCCATAGTAAATCCATACGCACCAGAAGAGCGAATCGCTAATAGATCATCAGGTTGAATCGCTAAATCGCGATCTTTTCCTAAGAAGTCCCCTGTTTCACAAATTGGACCAACAATATCATAGCTTTTCGTGGATTCTTCTCTTGGTACGACAGGAATAATCTCTTGCCACGCTTGATAAAGAGCCGGACGCATTAAGTCATTCATTGCAGCATCAACAATTGCAAAGTTTTTATCTTCTGTTGGTTTCAGATACTCAACCTTGGTCACCAAAATCCCGGCATTAGCCGCAATTGCGCGTCCCGGTTCAAAAATGAGTTCTAGTTCAGGGTAATCACTCAAACGAGACATTAATGCAGAAGCATACTCAGAAGGAGTTGGAGCGACTTCATCAGAATAGCGTACCCCTAAACCCCCACCCACATCTAAATGTTTAATTGAAATCCCAGCTTCAGATAGTATCTCGATTAATGTCAGAAGTCTGTCTGTTGCATCAATAAATGGTTCGATATCAGTCAATTGAGAACCAATATGACAATCAATACCGACAACATTAAGGTTCTCTAATGTTGCAGCATGACGATAAATATCAGGCGCGCGTTCAAATGAGATACCAAATTTATTCTCTTTCAATCCAGTAGAGATATAAGGGTGAGTCTTAGCATCAACATCAGGATTAATACGGATAGACGTCGGCGCTTTAATGCCCATTTCTCCAGCCACCTGATTTAAGCGTTCGAGCTCGGGTTCAGACTCAACATTAAAACACTTAATCCCGACGGTTAATGCACGTTGCATCTCTTCAACGGTTTTACCAACGCCAGAAAATACCACGCGATCCGCACGCCCTCCCGCCGCTAACACACGCTCTAACTCACCCATAGAGACAATATCAAAGCCAGAGCCTAAACGAGCCAATACATTCAATACCGCAAGGTTTGAATTTGCCTTAACGGCATAACAAATAAGATGTGGATGTTCAGCGACAGCCTGATCAAATGCCTTCCAATGACGTTCTAATGTCGCTCTAGAATAAATATAGAGGGGTGTGCCATATTGTGAAGCTAATTGAGGTATTGAGATATCTTCAGCCCACAGCTGACCATCATCCTTATAATTAAAATAATCCACGTTTCTTCCCTGTTCTTGATATTAAAAGACAACTTTCCTAATTTCAGTGTTGCCTGTTTTCATTACTTATTCAATATTATTTCTGCTGTTCGCCTTTATCTGGCATATATAATGGCCCAGATTGCCCACAACCCGCTAATGAGAGGGTAAATGTCACTAATATTGCTAAAATAATTTTATTCATTCTCTTACCACTAGTGATTATAAAGTTAATGACTACTATAATCGCATTAACAAAATGAAAAGCAATAGGACTTTGTAAGATGAATGATACTGAGTTTCACCAAGTTGTCGATAAACAGTTGATGGCCATTGAAGAGATGATTGATAATTCAGGTGCTGACATCGATTATGAAACCACAGGGAATGTGATGACCCTAGAGTTTGAAAATCGCAGCCAAGTAATTATTAACCGTCAAGAACCACTGCATGAGATTTGGCTAGCAAGTAAAGAAGGCGGATACCACTTTCAACTTTCTAATGATCAATGGTTATGTACACGCTCTGGATTAGAATTTGTCAACGCAGTAAAAAAAGCGTGTGATGTACATTCCGACGAAGAGATTGAGTGGGAAGAGTAACCCTCACCTACAGGTTGGTATAAAAATAGAGCCAGATACAATAAAAAGAGCCCTCATGATGACTGCTTTATCAATCATTATGAGGGCTCTTTAAACTCTTATCTTTAAAAAAGATACCTTGAAAAAGAATTCAGAAAAACTAATCAGCTTGAAGTTTTAAACTAGCGTCCACACGATTCTCTTCTTTATTTCGACACTCTGATGGTCGACCATTACCGGTACGATAAGGAATAATGCTTGGATTTTTTTCATCGTCATAAAAGATGTCATAAAATTGAGGCAAGTTGAAATTAGCATTATCATCCCCCCTTGTGAAGCAGTATAAAAACGGTTAACTTCTGATACCATCTCCTCTTTCTCACCGGTACATTGATGATAGGTCTCTAAGGTATTCGTCTCATCCAAAATGTAGAGACTAAAGTTGTCACCTCGATTATCAAAGAAGAATTGAATCAACCCTTCACTGGCAAAATTATCGACGACATCAGGCAATTGATAGCTAACATTATCATTGGCTTTTACTTGAGTAGAACCATTGAGCTTATTGGTGGAAATACTACGATAAAAATCGACAGAATTTTCTAGTTTCTGCACCGAAACACCACGACGCTCAAAAAAGAGACCAAAGGTTTGATTAGCAATTTTTATCGCTTTAAAACGACGACGATGAGTTGGGTCAACTGGCTTCAATCGCATTTCAATGCACTCCGTTAACAGTTGATATACGTAGTTTTTTATTAAACCTCGCATATTTTTACTATAACAGAACACATCAATCGATTCAGGAGATAACGCATCTTGGTGCATTTTTCCTAACACTGTTTTCAATGCATCTAGGAGTGCATTTTCACCACTAAAATTTAAAGTACGAACTTCATTCCACGAATTTCGGTAAATGAGATCAATACTGCCAATTAATGACTTTTGCTGCTCACCGTATGAGAGCACATCAATTTTATTCGATTCCGCCGCCGCATGACGCGACTTTAGCTCTGTCGTAGGGTCATTCTCTAAATTAATCGATAGAGAGAGCTGACGAATTTCACACGGACTGGCTAAATCTTGCAAACTCGGTTGAGAGCGATTAATTGAAAAAGTATTTCGAATATCGCCAACAAATTGATACAACTTATCAATGTCTAGATCCGCTTGACGAACCACATTATGAAGCTGAGTTGACTCGGTCAATAAGCCATTAAAAAATGCCCAAGCGACCAACTTGCTGGCATAGCGATTATGCTCTAATGGTGCTCGACCAATCAATTCATAAGGAGAAAGTCCACAATTATAGAGGTACCAACCAGCAGTATTACCTCGATTCTCTTCGACTTGAATCAAGGTTAATGAATCCTCATGAAGACCTAAAGAGATTTGAGGATTAAGTAAGGTCACTTTACCCGGCAGAACTTCAAATGAAGCATAAAGTTTACGGGCTAATATACTAATATCTTCAGGGCTAATGGTAGAGGTAATATCATTACGGCGAGCAAAACGAATCAAGTTGCGATAACTCAACATTAACGCTTCAAGTAACTCATTATGAGCAACGCGTACCTGTTCAACCTTCCAATAAGCACGATTATCAAGCTCTTCTAGTGTCTGTTGCGACCATTGCCACTCATCAACTAATTCTTGTAAAACTTCACGTCGCCAAGGCATCGAACCTTTACCAGGCTGCTGAGTTAAACGCTCTTCTGTCTTAAAGTAGAAGCAGCGACGAACCAGATCAAGTCGACGTTGATCATCAATCGTTTCTAAATAATGAGTGACTTTATGTAACATCAAAAAGTAAGAGTCGAGACAGGTTTCAGTCTGGCTTTGTGAATCAGCATAGATTTGGCGTTTAATATCGATACTGATCAGATCGGTATTGGGGTATTCCCAAGAGTAAGCTTCTAATAACAAGGCTTTTAATACCGATTTATAAGGCGCATCAATACTTTTATAAAGCTGCCAAAGGCTAGAACCAAAATACTCTTCAGCTGGGATTTGTGGTAATCCACCAAAATCGACCCAACGATCTTGGTCATAGGCAAAGTTCTTCTTAATATCTTTTAAATAGATATCGTATTTAAATTCACTTTCAAGCGGAACAATAAACCATAAAATACGACGTCCAGCTAACTGCACAACAGAACGATAAAACTCATCAAGTAATAGATAGTGTTGAGCAGAGCCGCAATTCTCACCTGACATAGTGTCAGAAGTTTGTTCTCTAAACCGATTAGGATCGACAATGAAAAAGTTTGCTTCCACTCCTTGGTTCATTGCCCAAAGAGAGATTTGCTCACACTTAGCTTCTAACTGTTTGCGATACAAACTAGACATTGAGGTGTTCACACAAACCCAGATATCAAAATCACTGCCCAACGTTTGCCCCATTGATGAGGTACTGCCCATTGCATAAAGGCCAATAATCTCATTTTCTGGTGGCGTCAGGCCTTCAACGCTATTTTCAATCTGTAAATGACGATCAATAAATAGTTTCTGCTCATCTGTTGCTTCAAACAGATCAATACCATGGGGAGTTGTTTCAGAGATGTAACCTGGGAGCTCAGGATGATTAAAATGGAATAGCGCAGGCAAAAGGCGAAAAACCTCTTTCCCTTGTGAAGGCATGGCTAATTCAGCTCGAGCAATCCGTTTGCTATTGAGTGCATCAACTTTACTAATCAATTTCCTGATATGTGTATGCAAAATGTTCATCCAGAAGAAAGCGAGAATCAATAACCATCAACAACGTAAATATGTGAGGTGAGGTATCTTATCTATGATTTTAAAACGTGACCAATGTAACATTTCTCTGATTATAGGTAAAGTTTCTAGCCATAAAGCTCTCCTTTTGAAATTAAAAAAGGATCTTTATTGAGTCAAAAACAACAGTTTTTACCTTAAGACAAATACGTGATCTGCGTCACATTATCACTTAGAAGGTAAATTTATCTTATGATGTAGATAGCTGAGTTGTCCATTTGCATTATCATCAGATTCTAACCAGTGGTAGGATTAGCTATTATTGATTAGTTTGTAGGTAGATATCATGGAAAACCGAGTTCGAATTGCAACCCGTAAAAGCCCATTGGCATTATGGCAAGCATATTTTGTTAAAGCTAAACTGGAACAAGCTCATCCAGATCTCACAGTAGAACTCGTTCCAATGGTCACTAAAGGCGATATTATTCTTGATACGCCTCTAGCAAAAGTGGGCGGTAAAGGGCTGTTTGTTAAAGAGCTTGAAGTGGCAATGTTAGAAGATCGTGCCGATATTGCGGTTCACTCAATGAAAGACGTTCCTGTCGATTTCCCTGAAGGGTTAGGACTTGTCACCATTTGTGAGCGTGAAGATCCACGTGATGCCTTCGTTTCAAATAACTATGACAGCCTTGACCAGCTTCCAGAAGGAGCCGTGGTTGGGACATCAAGCCTGCGTCGTCAGTGTCAGATTCGTGCACTCCGCCCTGATTTAGTTGTCAAAGATCTTCGAGGCAACGTGAATACTCGTCTACGTAAGCTTGATGAAGGCCAATACGATGCCATTATTTTGGCTTGCGCTGGACTTAAACGTTTAGAGTTTGAATCTCGCATCAAATCATCTCTAGCACCAGAAGTATCACTTCCAGCCGTTGGTCAGGGCGCAGTGGGTATTGAATGCCGCCTAGATGACCAGCGAATCATTGATCTATTAGCTCCGCTAAATGATACAGAAACAGCAACCCGTGTTCTTGCTGAACGAGCAATGAACTTAACACTCGAAGGTGGATGCCAAGTTCCAATTGGTAGCTATGCACTATTAGAAGGTGATGATATTTGGCTGCGCGCCCTCGTCGGTGAACCCGATGGCAGCAAAATGGTTCGCGGTGAAATTCGTGGTGCACAAGCAGATGCTGAAGAGTTAGGTGTCACATTAGCAAAACAGCTACTTGCTGATGGCGCCAAAGAGATCCTAGAAAAACTCTACAGTGAACACGAATAACTGATAATGTCTGTATTAATACTGCGTCCCAAATCTGAGGCAAAAAAGTTAGTTGCAGAGTTGCAGCGAGAAAATATCCCCGCGACCTACTGCTCTCTGTTCTCAATTATGCCCGGAAAAGCGTTAAATCAGTTAAAATCCCAACTCGATACATTACGATCGAAAGATTTTCTGATCGCAGTCAGTGTCAATGCAGTCAAAGAAGCGGATAGTTGGCTGAAAAGTCAAAATAGCCGTTGGCCGACAGAGGTAAACTACTATGCTGTTGGCCAAAAAACAGCACAAGCACTCTCTCAAATGACTCAATGCAAGGTCGTTGCACCTCAACAGCAACAGACTAGCGAAGGGTTACTTGAGATAGCGGCACTGAAAAATACAACCACTGGAAAAGCCCTGATTTTAAGAGGTAACGGTGGAAGAGAACTAATTAAGACGCAACTAGAAGAACAAGGAATTGATGTTCAATATTGCGAAACTTATCAACGAAAATGGTTAGAAAGAGATTTCGATCAATTAGCGCAACACTGGCAACAATCGGTAAAAACGGTTGTCGTAACCAGTGGTGAACAATTACTTTTTCTTAATCGCAACTTAAGCTCAGCGTTACAGCAATGGCTACACGGTTGTCGCCTTTATGTTCCAAGTGAGCGAATAAAACAACAAGCAAAACAATTAGGTTTTACTTCAATAACTTCGGTTGGCAGTGCTGCTAATAGTACGCTTATAACCGTATTACGTGATGATAAGCAGAATGGGATTATCGAATGACTGATACGAAAAATACCAACAAATCTGATGCGAAAGCAGATAATAAGCTAGCATCATCGATTAAAAAAACAGATAAACCAGAAGGCAAAAAGCCTTCTACACCATCTAACAAAGCTTCATCGATGACAACTAAAGCTGTGAATAAACCAAACAGTAATGTGAACGAGTCTGCCAAGACTAAGACAGATTCTGTTACTCCAAAGGTGACTCCGTCATCAAGTGCCGCAGCATCAACAGCAAAAACAACACCAAAGACCACCGCTCCTGCCGCACCGAAACAGTCTGGTAATAAACTCAGTATTGTGGCTATCGCTCTTGCTATTGCGATTGGTGGCGGTCTTTACTACTTGGGTCAACAACAAGTAGCCGCTCAAGCAGAACAGGTATCGGTACTAAAACAAGAGTTAGCACAGCTAAAAGGTGAGCTAAATGGCCAGTTGAGCTCAAGCTTAAAACAGACCCAAAATACGTTAGCCGCTTCAACAGAACGCACAACCAAAAATAGCGTTGTGATCGAACAGCAATCAGCCGATATTGCTAGCATTCAGCGCAGCATTGCTGAATCTAAAGGCCATAGCCCAAGTGATTGGTTGCTAACCGAGTCAGATTATCTAGTTAAAATGGCGGGCAGAAAACTGTGGTTAGAGCATGACTTAGCCAGCGCGAGTCAACTACTTCTTGCCGCAGACAAGCGTATCGCTGAACTTAATGATCCAAGCTTAACTAATCTTCGTCAAGCATTCGCTACAGACATCACAACGCTACGTGCAATTCCTGTGATTGACCGTGACGGTTTAGTGCTTCGTTTAAGTAGTCTTGAGCAAGAGATTGATGCTTTACCTCTGAAGAGTGTCCTTCTTCCTGACGCTCTAGCGACTGAAGATAAAGCTGTTTCTACATCAGCAGCAGATTGGAAAGAGAACCTACAAACCTCAGCCAAACAGTTTATGGACAGCTTCATCACTTATCGAACTCGTGATGGTAGTGTCACACCGCTGCTTTCTCCGAAACAAGATTTCTATCTGCAAGAAAATCTAAAATCGAAGTTAGAAACGGCGATTAAGTCTGTGTACCGTGAGCAAGGCGACCTTTATCGTCAATCACTCACCATGGCAAAAGAGTGGGCATCAGAGTTCTACAACTTAGATGATCCTAAAGTCCAAAGCTTTATTGCAACATTGGAACAGTTAGAGAAGCAGCAGATCCAAGTAACTTACCCGACTGAGCTAAAGAGCCAACCAATTATTACTGACGTTATCAGCCAACGTCTACGCAATAAAGTGCTCACTATCGGTAGCTCGGAGGATCCAGCATGATTAAACTATTCCTCTTAGTCGCAACTCTCATTGCTGGTTTAGTGATCGCCCCTGAAATAGCCGGTAATCAAGGTTATGTTCTTATCTCAATTGCAGATAAAACCGTTGAGATGAGTGTCACAACGTTAGCGATTTTCATTTTAGCGTTATTAGCTGCACTTTTTGTCTTAGAGTGGATTCTGAAGCGGGTTTTCTCTGTCGGTGGTTCAACTCGTAGCTGGTTTATTGGTCGTAAAGCACGTAAATCAAGAACCAATACCGCATTAGGCATGGTGAAATTACGTGAAGGTGAATGGCTACAAGCAGAAAAACTTACAGCAAAATCAGCCTCTCACAGTGATGCTCCATTACTTAATTACCTTGTTGCCGCAGAAGCTGCTCAAGGTCGTGGTGACGTCTACCAGCGCGATGAATACCTAAAATTAGCGTCTGAACAGAGCGGTAATAATATTCTTGCTGTCGGATTAACTCGCGCACAATTAGAGATCGACAACAGCCAGTTTGAGCAAGCATTAGCGACCTTAAATGAACTAAAAATCAATCACGTTAGAAATCCAATCATTCTAAAGCTACTAAAACAGGTTTACTTACAGCTAGAAGACTGGAGTTCAGTTATTGAAACATTGCCAACATTTGAGAAAAATCAAATAGTAACACAAGAAGAAGCTCTAACCCTTAGCACGCAAGCATACAGCGGTAAGATGACTCAAATAGCTCATCAATCTGGTAGTGCAGGTTTATTAAGCTACTGGAACGATCTGCCTCGTAAAAAGCGTCATAATGTTGAGCTTATCGTCGTATTTGTTCAGCAAATGGTATTACGAGATGCAGATGAAGATGCGTATATGATTCTTCGTGACAGCATGAAAAAGATTATCGACCCGCGCCTAATCACTCTTGCAGCATCATTAAACTTAAAGGATTACCATCCATTAATTCAGCGTATTACCGCAATGCTTAAGTATGATGAGAAGAGTATTGAGACTTATCGTTCTCTTGCTCTACTTTATATGAAAGAGAGTCAATGGGGTGAAGCGAAAACAAACTTAGAGAAGGCGATCGAACTTGGGCACGATCTTAATGATTATGCCAGCCTAGCTACCGTATTAGAAAAGCTAGATGATAAGCAGGGTGCCGCTGAAATATCAAGAATTGGTATGCAGCAAAAAATCAGCTAAAGAATGATTTAATACATTAATCTATATAAAAAAGACATTAACTTCTATATCGAAATTAATGTCTTTTTTTATCTCAACATCTAAGCTAATTCTTAAATAAAAGAGAATGCATCAGAGAATATCTGATCGCGAGTGACATTACGTTGCTCAGTAAATAACGTTCTTGCTGCACCCGCCATCTCAAAACGACCGGCAATGTAGATCTCATGGTCAGCCAGTGAATCAAAATCTTCCATCACCGCTTCTAGTACATTTCCCACTTTACCTGACCACTCAGAATCTGGGTTTTCAACCACAGGAGTAAACTGAATATTATCGTATTGATCAGCAATACTCTGTAGCTCTTTGCTTGCATAAAGCTGATAACTATCACGCCCGCCCCAGTAAACAGCAATGGGCTGAGTTAAACCTCGACTCACACACTGATCTAAAATGCTGCGAACATAAGAGAAGCCAGTACCGCCTGCAATTAATAGAAGAGGTTTATCACTCTCCTCTTTTAACCATGCACTACCATGAGGGCCGTCAATAACAAAAAGCTCTTCATTCTCTAAGCACTGTTTTGCTTTATCAACCACTTCGAGTGCATAAGGGTTATGATCAGCGGCACCAATATGAAGCTCAAGGATACCTTCACGGCACGGGCTATTTGCAATGGAGAAAGCACGTTTATCTTTCTCGCCTAAAACCGCTAATAAATACTGTCCCGCTTTAAACGAAACCGCTTCTGTTGGCTTCAAAATAATTCGATAGGTATTACTTGCTAAAGATTCAATTAGCTCTACTTTACACTCAATAGTCATTTCATCCTCAATGGTGGAGAATCCACCGCTCTACTTTTAGTCTTACTGCAACGATTAGTCTTATTACAGTGTTCGCCTTACTACAGTAATGAAGATATTAATCTAGCAAAGTGACTTCAATGTCTGTTCTAGGTTGTGCTAAACAAGCCATAACCCATCCTTGTTGTTGTTCTTTTTCCGTTAATACTGGCGCAAGATCGTAGTGAACTTCACCAGAAATCATCCGACATAAACAGCTGGCACATGCACCAATTTGGCAACGGTTTGGCCAATTAATCCCAGCATTTAATGCCGCATCAAGAAGAGTCTGATCTTCCGATACATTAAAAACGGTTCTTATTTCTAACTCTTTCTCTGTCGTACTATCTTGCTCACGACCGATCAATGTGACTTGATAGCTCAATCAAAAATCCCTAGATCTTTCCACATTTCATCGACTTTTGCTGTTACGTCAGGATCTTTAACAATAGGAATACCCCATTCACGATCGGTTTCTGTCCCAATTTTGCTGGTTGCATCAAGCCCCATTTTAGAGCCTAGGCCAACCACTGGAGAAGCAAAGTCGAGCGAATCAATCGGTGTATTATCAATCAAAACGGTATCACGACTTGGGTCCATACGTGTCGTAATTGCCCAGATAACATCTTGCCAGTTACGCGCATCAACATCATCATCACAAACAATCACAAATTTGGTATACATAAACTGACGCAAGAAAGACCAAACGCCCATCATCACACGCTTAGCATGCCCTGGATACTGCTTCTTCATGGTCACAATCGCCATACGATAAGAGCAACCTTCAGGTGGCAAGTAGAAATCAACAATCTCAGGGAATTGTTTTTTTAAGATCGGGACAAAAACCTCATTAAGAGACACCCCTAATACTGCAGGCTCATCCGGTGGACGTCCTGTATATGTGCTGTGATAGATAGGATCTTTTCGCATCGTCATATGAGTCACGGTAAAGACGTTATGTTGCTCAATCTCGTTATAGTAACCCGTGTGGTCACCATAAGGTCCTTCATCCGCAAACTCATCGGGATCGATATATCCTTCCAAGACAATTTCAGCACCAGCAGGAACATCTAAATCATTGGAGATAGATTTGACCACTTCACTCTTACTGCCACGTAATAGACCCGCAAATGCGTATTCAGAAAGCGTATCAGGCACCGGTGTCACTGCCCCTAAAATAGTCGCAGGATCCGCACCAAAGACGATAGATACAGGGAATTTTTCACCCGGATGCTCTTGCTTCCACTCACGAAAATCAAGCGCGCCGCCACGGTGAGCAAGCCAACGCATGATAATCTTATTCTTACTCAACTTCTGCTGACGATAAACACCAAGATTTTGACGTTTTTTCAATGGCCCTTTAGTGACGGTTAATCCCCAAGTAAAAAGAGGTGCAACATCATCTGGCCAACAATGCATAACAGGGAGCTTATCAAGATCGACGTCATCGCCTTCCAATACAATTTGTTGGCAAGGGGCATTACGTAGTCGCTTAACAGGCATATTGAGAACTTGCTTGTAGACGGGCAGTTTATCTACCGCATCACGAAATCCGCTTGGTGGTTCAGGTTCTTTCAAGTACGCCAATAGCTCGCCCACTTCACGTAGCTCTTTTACCTCAGTACGCCCCATCCCCATCGCAACACGCTCGGGTGTACCGAATAGGTTAGCTAAAACGGGAATGTTGTAGCCCTTTGGGTTTTCAAATAACAGGGCCGGTCCACCAGCTCGTAAGGTACGATCACTGATCTCTGTCATTTCAAGGTGAGGGTCAATCTCTTGACTAATGCGCTTAAGTTGCCCATTAGTCTCAAGGTAGGAGATAAAATCTCTCAAATCGCTGAATTTCATGAGTTAGCCAATTAACGTAATAATTTTTACCAGTATAACGTTTTGTTAACCCTTGTTCAGCCCTGATAACCAGAATTTAGTAAAGAAAAATGATTATTTAAGTCTTTTTCCTCTTTTACCCATAATTTTTAGGACACAAAAACAAAAAACGCCACAATTTAAATCAACTCAAT
The DNA here is from genome assembly GCF_021513135.1 of Vibrio sp. SS-MA-C1-2. NCBI lineage: Bacteria > Pseudomonadati > Pseudomonadota > Gammaproteobacteria > Vibrionales > Vibrionaceae > Vibrio > Vibrio sp. SS-MA-C1-2. The sequence goes on along the minus strand of NZ_CP090981.1, from coordinate 653,763 downwards.
AACGAAATCGTTAATCAAATTGGTTAAATTGTAGCGTTTTAAATTAAGGCTATTTTAGGTTTAAATTAGCCCTAAATATAACGATTACTGACGGCGCATTGCGTCAAAGAATTCATTATTTGTTTTAGTCATTGATAGCTTACTTAGTAAGAATTCCATTGAATCGATTTCACCCATAGAGTGAACAATCTTACGCAGGATCCACATCTTCTGTAGCTCATCTGACTTAGTCAGTAGCTCTTCACGACGAGTACCAGAACGGTTAAAGTCAATCGCAGGGAAGACACGCTTCTCAGCAATTTTACGAGAAAGATGCAGTTCCATATTACCTGTACCTTTAAATTCTTCGTAGATCACTTCATCCATCTTAGAACCGGTATCAACAAGTGCTGTTGCGATGATAGTCAAGCTGCCACCCTCTTCAACATTACGTGCTGCACCGAAGAAACGCTTAGGACGGTGTAGAGCATTTGCATCAACACCACCAGTTAGAACCTTGCCTGAAGAAGGAACAACGGTGTTATAAGCGCGAGCAAGACGGGTGATGGAGTCAAGAAGGATAACTACATCTTTCTTATGCTCAACAAGACGTTTTGCTTTTTCGATAACCATCTCAGCAACTTGTACGTGGCGAGATGCTGGCTCATCAAACGTAGAGGCAACCACTTCACCTTTAACAAGGCGTTGCATTTCAGTTACTTCTTCTGGGCGTTCATCGATAAGTAATACCATTAACTCACACTCAGGGTGGTTATAAGCAATACTTTGAGCGATATTCTGTAGCAACATGGTCTTACCCGCTTTTGGCGGAGCAACAATCAGACCACGTTGACCTTTACCAATTGGAGAAGCAAGGTCTAAAACTCGAGCGGTAATATCTTCAGTCGAACCATTACCACGCTCCATCACCATGCGCTCGTTGGCATGTAGTGGAGTTAAGTTTTCAAATAAAATTTTGTTACGTGCATTATCTGGCTTATCAAAGTTAACTTGATTCACTTTTAGCAGGGCAAAATAGCGCTCACCATCTTTTGGCGGACGAATCTTCCCGGCAATGCTGTCACCAGTACGTAAATTGAAACGACGAATTTGGCTTGGAGAAACATAAATATCATCTGGTCCAGCAAGGTAAGAGCAATCTGCTGAACGTAAGAAACCAAAACCATCTTGAAGAATCTCTAAGACACCATCACCAAAAATATCCTCACCACCCTTAGCATGTTGCTTGAGAATGGAAAAAATGATGTCTTGCTTTCTAAGGCGCGCCAAATTTTCTAAGCCCAAGCTTTCGCCAAGTGCAACTAAATTTGAAACTTGACGGTTTTTTAACTCTGTTAGGTTCATAGTGGTAGGTTTTTTGTCGGTCACGATAAGAGGTCTATATAAGTTAAGAAAAAATATAACCCTGAATGGGGTTAAGAAAGTGTTATCTGTTTTCGTCTAAAATACGCGCAACAAGTTATCATCAAAATTGGCTAACGTCTAGTCATTGTGTGTATAAAACCGTACACAATGGAATTTTGCATACGGTTTTATCACTTTTTGTTACAGGTTTGCGTCAAGAAACTCTTTAAGTTGAGTTTTTGATAACGCACCAACTTTCGTTGCTGCAACACTGCCATCTTTAAATAACAATAGCGTTGGAATTCCACGAATTCCAAATTTAGGTGCTGTTGCACTATTTTGGTCAATATTCAGTTTAGCTACTGTCAATTTACCTGCGTACTCTTCTACGATTTCATCCAAAATAGGAGCAATCATTTTACAAGGGCCACACCACTCCGCCCAAAAATCTACTAGTACTGGTCCTTCAGCTTTGATCACATCGTTTTCAAAACTATCATCAGTTAGATGTACAATATTGTCGCTCATTTTCCACTCCAATGTGTGTTTTAAGATACTATTTTATGATTATCTAGCAATTTGTTCCCCTATTTCAAATGATTCAGTTTCGTATTGCAAGTCTAAGCTGATATTCTATATAAATGAAAAACACACACATCACAGAGCAAAAGTTTGCTGAACTAGGGTTAAATCCTTTAGTTTTAAAGGGCTTAGAGTCAAAAGGGTACCATAATTGCACCCCGATTCAAGCCTTAGCATTGCCAGTACTGCTCGCTGGCCAAGACATCGCAGGACAGGCCCAAACGGGAACTGGGAAGACTTTAGCCTTCCTTACTGCTACTTTTAACCATTTATTGACTCATCCAGCAGATGAAAGTCGCAAGGATAATCAACCGCGCGCAATTATTATGGCTCCGACTCGTGAACTTGCGATTCAGATCTATAATGATGCAGCTCCGTTATTAGAATCGACCGGTTTAAAAGCAGGTTTAGCTTACGGCGGCGAAGATTACGAAAAACAGCAGAAGAAATTACAAGACGGCGTCGATATCTTAATTGGTACAACTGGTCGTATTATCGATTTCTTCAAAAAAGGTGTTTTCGATCTAAAAGCGATTCAAGCGGTTATTCTTGATGAAGCTGACCGTATGTTTGATCTTGGCTTCATTAAAGATATTCGTTTCTTGTTCCGTCGTATGCCAGAACCGAAGCAACGTCTAAGCATGATGTTCTCTGCAACCCTCTCTTACCGAGTGCAAGAGTTAGCGTTTGAGCACATGAACGAGCCAGAGCATGTGGAAGTTGAACCTGAGCAAAAAACAGGACACCGAATCCAAGAAGAGCTGTTCCACCCATCAAACAATGAGAAGATGCGTCTACTGCAAACACTGATTGAAGAAGAGTGGCCAGATCGAGCGATTGTTTTTGCTAACACCAAACATGTTTGTGAAAGCGTATGGGGACACCTTGCCGCTGATGGGCACCGCGTTGGTCTACTAACTGGTGATGTACCTCAGAAGAAGCGTGTACGCGTCTTAGAGCAGTTCACTAAAGGTGATTTAGATATTCTTGTAGCAACCGATGTTGCCGCTCGTGGTCTTCATATTCCACAGGTAACTCACGTCTTTAACTATGACCTACCTGATGACTGTGAAGATTACGTTCACCGTATTGGTCGTACAGGTCGAGCAGGCGCAAGTGGACACTCAATCAGCTTTGCTTGTGAGCAATATGCACTGAACCTTCCAGCAATTGAAGCCTATATTGGGCATACTGTTGCGGTATCAGGCTATAATTCATCGGCTTTATTAGACGATTTACCGGCTCCACTGCGTCTTCAACGTCGTCGTGGACCAAATACGCAACGTCGTTCTAATAATCCACGTTCACAAAACCGTGGTCGTCAGCCGCGCCACAACAACGCTAATAAGTAAGTGATTATATGCAGACGTCTCCTTCTCTCTATGTTGCCATCGATTTAGGCTCAAATAGTTTCCACATGCTTGTGGTACGTCAGGTTTATGGCAGCATTCAAACTGTTGCAAAAATAAAACGTAAAGTCCGTTTAGCGGCGGGACTAGATAGTAAGAACCAACTTAGCGAAGAAGCAATGCAACGAGGCTGGCACTGTTTACGCCTATTTGCAGAACGTCTGCAAGATATACCATCAGAAAATATTCAAATTGTTGGTACGGCTGCGATGAGAACCGCAACCAATATTGAACAATTTATCGAGCCTGCTGAAGAGATCTTGGGACATAAAATTAATGTGATCCCAGGTAAAGAAGAGGCACGTATGATCTACCAAGGGGTGGCGCATACATCTGGTGGTAAAGATAACCGATTTGTCGTCGATATCGGTGGTGCGAGTACAGAGTTAATCATTGGTAAAGGCTTTCAAGCTGAAGCGCTCAACAGTCTCCATATGGGCTGTGTGACTTGGCTTGAGCAGTACTTTAACGACCAACGACTAACCAAAGAGAATTTTGAACGTGCTATTACGGCGGCAAAAAAGGTGTTACAACCGATTGTTTCTGAATATACCTCATTAGGTTGGGATGTCTGTATCGGTGCAAGTGGAACGGTACAAGCACTGCAGGAAATAATGCTCGCTCAAGGGATGGATGAAATTATCACCCTGAAAAAACTCTATCGTCTACAACGTCAAGCGATGGAGTATGAGCAGTTATTAGAACTTGATATTGAAGGACTAACGTTAGAGCGTGCGTTAGTTTTCCCAAGTGGTCTTTCTATTTTGATTGCTATTTTCGAGACATTTGAGATAAATGCAATGACACTCGCTGGCGGTGCGATTCGTGAAGGGATCGTCTATGAGATGATTTCTGATATGCGTCATCAAGATATCTGCCAGCGAACATTAACCAGCTTACAACAACGCTATCAGCTCGACAGTCAATATGGTGAGTTGGTTTCTAATTTTAGTCAGGCACTATTAAAGCAATGCGAAGAAGAGTGGATCCCTGAATCTCAAGGTGCCAGTCTTCTTCATGCCGCTGCACTTCTCCATGAAATTGGAATGAACATCAGCTATAAAAATGATGGTGAACACAGCGCTTACTTGATTAAACACTTAGATTTACCCGGCTTTACTCAAGCTCAAAAAATGCTCTTAGCTGAGCTACTTCGTCGCTATAGGGAGAGTTTTACTCCTCTTCCTAATCAGCATGCGATATCAAAGCTAAGTGCCGACCGTATTCTTCAACTACTGCGTCTGTCTGTTATTTTATCTCATCGTCGAGATAAGGATAAATTACCGAAGGTGACCATAAAAACCGTCGGTGAACAGATGCAAATAACGCTACCAGAGACTTGGTTGGCAAATAATCCGTTAATGAATGCAGAGTTAGAATTAGAGTTAGACCGAATGACAGACTTAGGATGGGAGTTGACTATCACAAGTTAACGTTAATGATGACCAATTAGTCACATTTAACCACTGTCAGTCCGTTAATAAAAAAAGAGTCGAGAACAGGAAATAATATCTTATGAAAAGATATATTCTGTTCTCAACTTTCTATATTTAGTTCTTAGTTATCAGCTTTAAATTATCAATGCTTTAATCAGATTTATTCTGCGATAAAACGTCCAGTCTGCCACTGACGATAAAACTCGCCCCCCAATGTCACTCCTCGCATCGCCATAAAGATCAACATGCCAGACCAAAGGGCATGATTACCAAACCCTTGCAATAACCACCAACCAATAAAAAAGCTTATCGTGGCAATAAACATGCTATTTCGCATCTCTTTTCCTTTTGCAGCTCCCACAAAAATACCATCGAGCAAAAAGCACCACATAGATACCAAAGGTAAAATCGCTAACCAAGGCAAGTAAATCGCTGCATCATGCCGCACTTCAGCAATATTTGAAATCAAACCAATCAGCTGATCACCAAAAATAAAGAAAATCACACTCATCACTAAACAGATAATCAAACACAAAAAAGTACTGCTCTGCATCACACGGATTAATTGATTCTTATTTTTAGCGCCGACGGCATTGCCCACCATCGCTTCCATCGCATAAGCAAAACCATCCATAGCATAAGATATCATCATCAAAAAGCTCATTAATACCGCATTTGCTGCCACAATATCATCCCCTAACGCCGCCCCTTGAAATGCCATAAAAGCAAAAACAACTTGTAAGCAGAGACTACGTAGCATGATATTTTTATTGAGATGAAGTAGCTGTCCAATATTAGTAAATATCGCAGAAATTTGCTTTTTCCATGAAGGTAGACTTAAATTTCTCCATTGTTTTGCGACAAACCAGAGCCCTAAACCAAAGCTACTGTAATCCGCAATCACAGAAGCAAAAGCAGCACCTTTCACTTGCCAGCCAAATCCCATCACAAACAATAGATCGAGAAGAATATTGACTAAATTAGTAAAAATCAGCAACCACATAGGGTAGCGAGAGTTTTGAGTTCCCAACAACCACCCCATAATCACTAAATTGGCAAGTGCGGCGGGAGCACTCCAGATCCGAACTTCAAAATATTGTTGACCATAAAAGATCACTTGTTCACTGGCATTGCTCAAAGAGAAAATAAGCTGGCTTAAAGGTTGATGTATCAACAATAAGATCCCAGCTAAAATCCACGCTAACGTGACACCTTGCAGCAACATCACGGCTATCTGTTGACTGTTTTTTCGTCCAAAAGCTTGAGCGGTTAATCCTGTTGTTGCCATGCGTAAAAAGAGCAGCAACATAAAGACCATGCTGATCATCGAACCGCCAATCGCGACGCCACCGAGATACCAAGATTTATCAAGATGACCAATCACCGCCGCATCCACTAATGACAAAAGTGGAACCGTAATATTGGACAACACCATTGGAAGAGCAAGGGAAAAAACATGGCGGTGCAATTTAATGTCTTTAATAACAGAGATCATATTTACTTAAACACTCCCATTCATACTTAAAACTGTTCGGTTGTTGATATCGCTAGTTTACCGACTAACCACGCTAATCATTTGGGGGATATACCCTTCTTACTTTGGGTATAGAACACTAAGAATTTAAAAACAGACAAAAAAAATACTGCCTAACTACTCTAAAATAGAGCAGTGAGACAGCATGATTATATTCTAGTGAATTGATATTACTCGCCAGTTACCCAGAATAATTTACAAATGCCATAACGCTAACTGTAAACTGTAATTCAGCGTCTTACATCCAATCTGCATTGCGAATAACACCAACGGCTAAACCTTCAATAGTGAAAGGTTCATTAGCAAGATCAACGACAATCGGATCAAACTCAGGGTTTTCAGCATGAAGATAGACTATTTGCCCTTTTTGCTCAATACGTTTTACCGTAACCTCTTCATCTAAACGGGCAATAACAACTTGGCCATTGTGAAACTCTTGAGTTTTATGTACAGCAAGCAGGTCACCATCCATAATCCCAATATCCTTCATACTCATTCCATTTACACGTAATAGAAAATCTGCACTACGCTTAAATAAGTTTGGATCAACTTGATAATGCGCTTCTACATGCTCTTGAGCTAAAATTGGCTCACCTGCGGCAACTTTACCAATTAATGGTAAGCCTTCGGGTTCTGCAACCTCATTATCAATCAATAAACGCAAACCACGAGATGCGCCGGGAATAATTTCAATCGCGCCTTTGCGAGCAAGGGCTTTTAAATGTTCTTCAGCTGCATTCGCTGAACGAAAACCCAACTCTTTAGCAATTTCTGCACGAGTTGGTGGCATTCCAGAAAAATCAATTTTTGCTTTGATTAAATCAAAAACTTGTTGCTGTCTTGGGGTTAATGGCTTCATCACTTCACCTGTTTTTTTATACAGTTACTTGTGAGTATATCCAGTATTACTGTTATTGAAAAGCGCTATCGTCGATTATTTATTCAAGTTAACTAAACTTGGTTGTGATCTAGTTGTGGAAATTAAGAAAATTAAGCCAATTATGCTGCAATGTGTTAGTCGTTTTCTGATATCCTTGAAATGAAAATATAAGAATATAAAAGGTAAAACAAAAATCATGCCGCAACCCAAACATGAGCTATCTCTTTGGCAGAAGATCTATTTTCCGCTATTAAATCTGCCCTTATCATTGATGGTTAAAAGCAAACCTATCCCTGCTGATCCAATTGCTGATCTCGGGTTAGATCTTTCGCGGCCGATTGTTTATGCTTTGCCTTTTAACTCCCCCACCGATCTTTTGGCTTTGCAAAAAAAGCTAAGATATTGGGATTACCGGATCCTTTGACTCCAATTGTCATTGGTGAACAGTCACTGCCACGTTATGTCTTCATTGCGAATGGCCCGAGTATTTTTGGTACCGACAAACAGCTGCCAAAAGAGTCAAAGCAGATTTTTGGTCAGCTACTCGATTACCATCAATTAGATCCTGAATTGGATATTCAACTTGTCCCTACCTCAATCTTGTGGGGAAGAAAACCTGGCCATGAATCAAATCCAGCACCACGACTTCGAGCGCTCAATGGGATTGAAAAGTTCTGGGCAATATTAACCTTAGGCCGAGATTCAGTCGTCCGTTTAAGCCCACCAGTTTCATTGCGCTATATGGCTGATAGTCACGGTACTGACGAGTCTATTGCCAACAAACTAGCTCGTGTGGCTCAAATTCACTTTTCTCGTCAACAACTTGCGGCAGCAGGCCCTAAACTACCTGATCGTCAAGCACTATTTGAGCGCCTTCTTGACTCAAAAGCAATTGATAAAGTCGTCAAAGATGAAGCAAAATCTCGTGGCGTACCAGAAGAGAAAGTACGTAAAGAAGCTCATGGAATGATGGAAGAGATCGCCACTGATTTCTCTTATACCTTGATCCGTTATGGTTCTCGTATTTTAGGTTGGTTGTGGAACCGTCTCTATCAAGGGATTAATGTTAACAACGCTGAACAAGTTCGTCGTCTGGCACAAGATGGTCACGAAATCGTTTATGTGCCGTGTCACCGTAGCCACATGGACTATCTACTACTCTCTTATATTCTTTCTGAAGAAGGACTTGTTCCTCCCCATATTGCTGCAGGAATTAACTTAAACTTCTTCCCTGCCGGACAAATTTTCCGTCGTGGTGGCGCATTCTTTATTCGTCGAACATTTAAAGGCAATAAGCTTTATTCAACGGTATTTCGTGAATATCTAGCCGAACTTTTCACCAAAGGTTACTCTGTTGAGTACTTTAGTGAAGGGGGGCGTTCACGTACCGGCCGTTTACTTCCTGCCAAAACGGGTATGTTGTCGATGACAATCCAAGCGATGTTACGAGGCTTAAATCGCCCTGTCACATTGGTCCCAGTCTATATCGGCTATGAACATGTAATGGAAGTCTCTACTTACGCCAAAGAGCTACAAGGTAAGAAAAAAGAGAAAGAGAATCTAGGCCAAGTTTTTCGTACCATTCGTAAATTAAGAAACTTGGGACAAGGCTACGTGAACTTTGGTGAGCCAATCTCAGTTAACCATTACCTCAATAAAAATGCGCCAGATTGGAACAATGACATTAATCCTATTGAGCCGCAAAAACCAACATGGTTAAACCCTGTCGTTAATGATCTTGCGGTTAAAATGATGACCCATATTAATGACGCAGCAGCAGCAAATGCACTGACATTAACCGCCTTGGCTATTCTCTCTTCTCGTCAGCGAGCGTTAAGTAAAGAAGAGTTGATTGAACAAGTCGATTGCTATCTAAAACTACTCAAAAATGTCTCTTACTCTAATAATGTGACGATTCCTGAAGGGAGTGCTGAAGAGTTAGTTAAGCATGCGACGGGTATGGATAAATTTGTCGTTGAGCACGATTCTCTTGGGGATATTTATTCACTGGATCGTCACCAATCGATCTTAATGACTTATTACCGTAATAATATTATCCACCTATTTGCACTGCCGTCATTAATTGCTCGTATTATTATCTCCCATGACGAATTAAGTCGCGCTGAGATTCAACAGCAGGTCTCTTTACTCTATCCATTTGTAAAGGCGGAATTATTCTTAAATGTTGAAAAAGAGCAACTTGAAAGTGTCGTAGATCACTATATTGATGAGTTAATTACCCAAGAATTATTGTGGCAAAATGGCGACAAAATTGCGATGAACAGAGCCAATATCGGTACCGTTCAACTTCTTGGCGCCACCATTAACGAGACTTTACAACGTTATAATATCGGGTTTGTATTACTCAAAACCAAGCCAACACTCTCTCGCAAAGAGTTCACCAATGAAAGCCTTGTTCTCGCCCAGCGTTTAAGTCGTTTACATGGTATTAATGCGCCAGAGTTCTTTGATAAGGCGGTATTCTCACTCCTCATCAATACACAAAGAGAAGAAGGATACATCACAGAAGATAATGATATAGTCAGTAAAAAAGTGGATACGATTCTGCCAATTTTAGCTGACCTTATCTCTCCTGAAATAAAACTTACTATCCATGCTGTCATGAACCGTAAAGAGATAGAACAAGAAGAACTTGAGAAAGACAAACTTGAAAAGAAAGAGCGAGAAAAAGCAGATAAATAACGTAATTTAACGTAACGTTATTAGTCAAAAAAAGAGCTATAAGAGTCAATCTTTTAGCTCTTTTTTTAAAAGAAAAAATCACCATTTAGCCGCTTTAAGCCAGCAACAAACCTCAGCAGTTATGGATGAACACTACGTTTAATTGGATTCTGTAAAGAGATAAGTGTTTCGGTAGATTGCACCTCTTTTATCACTTGTAATTTATCGATTAATACCGCTTGTAACTCCTCAATAGAGCGACACATTAATTTGACGAAAATATTATAAGCGCCAGTGGTATAGTAAGCTTCCACCACTTCATCGAGTTGATTCAACTTATCAATAGCAGATTGATAATCACGAGCAGAGTTTAAATTAATACCAATAAAACAACAGACATCATAACCGAGCTTTTTCTCATTAACGACGATATTAGTTCGTTCAATAATATCTGCTGAACGCATTTTTTCAACACGAGCATGGACAGTAGCAGGGCTAACATGAAACCGCTTACCAAGTTCAGCATAAGGTGTTCGAGCATCATCGATTAAAGCTTGTAAAATCTGTCGGTCTAAATCATCTATTTTGTACTCGCTATCCATCGCCATTTTCAATCCATTTTTTATCTGCTGTAATGTTTAAAGCTAACAGAGATAACGGAAGGGATAAACACAATTTATCTTAAAGCATCTTAAATATCTTACAAAACCCAATAAGCTTACTCATCAAGCACCATAGTATGGATATCACCCACAATGGTAATTAATGCTATACCCTTTTTACTTGAAGTTGCTAGGTTGTTGGCGTCGCTCATTCGCCCCAATCATATAGCACATTATACTCATGGGGCCTCATTCACTTGCAGCCTACTAGCAACTCCAATTACTTTGGGTATATAATCGTTTCTGTCTTGATCTTAATTGGAGTTTTTTGTGCAGATCCGCCTTATTAGTCAACAACCAGAGCATCAACAACAGCTCGAACAACTTGCTGAACGTTGGCAACTTGTCGATGATGAAACCAATGATTTTGCCTTAGTATTAACTCCAACTCACCTTGAACTACAAAAGTTAGATGAGCCTAAACTCGGTGCGATATTTGTTGATTGGGTTTCTGGTGCATCAAATCATCGACGTAAGTTTGGTGGCGGTAAAGGTCAAGCCATTGCTAAAGCGGTTGGATTAAAAAATGGCGTGGTTCCAACGGTATTAGATGGCACAGCAGGCTTAGGTCGAGATGCTTTTGTTCTTGCTTCCCTCGGCTGTAAAGTGCAGATGTTTGAACGTCATCCTGTTGTTGCGGCACTGTTGGATGATGGATTACGACGAGCCAAAGACGATCCAGAAATCGGTTCATGGGTCAGAGAGCGTGTCTCTCTACTTCATGTTTCTAGCCTTGAGCAGCTAAAAGAGCATGATGATAAGCCCGATGTTATCTATCTTGATCCTATGTATCCCCATAAGAAAAAGTCAGCATTAGTAAAAAAAGAGATGCGGGTATTTCAAACCTTAGTGGGTGCGGATCTTGACGCCGATGGGCTACTGGAACCTGCATTGAAATTAGCCACAAAACGCGTCGTGGTTAAACGCCCTGATTATGCTGAACCCTTAGCCAACATTCAGCCATCAACGGTTATTGCAACTAAAAAGAACCGCTTTGATATCTATGTAAATAGTGCAATGAAATAGAAGTAGAACAAAAGAATCAATACAAAACCTCACCATGACATCTCGGTAATATCACTATCGAGAAATCATCAGTGAGGCTTTACGTTTTTAACTCAGTTTATTAAACCTTAATAACTAAGCAATTCCTTTATCATGAAGCAACGCATCGATTTGCGGCTCACGACCACGGAAGCGCTTAAATAGCTCCATCGGTTCTTCACTGCCCCCCATTTCAAGAATGGCATGTAAGAAGTCTTGCCCAACTTCCTCATTGAAAATTCCCTCTTCACTAAAGCGTGAGAATGCATCTGCAGAGAGCAGTTCAGCCCAAAGGTAGCTGTAGTAACCGGCACTATACCCACCAGCAAAAACATGACTAAAGCCGTGAGGGAAGCGATTCCATTCAGGGCTAGGCACCACTGAAACTTGCAACTTAACTTGCTGTAACGTTTCAAGGATTTTTGCACCCAACTCAGGATCGTAGTTAGTATGTAGCGTGAAATCGAACAAGCCAAACTCTAACTGACGTAGTACAAACATCGCCGCTTGGAAGTTTTTACTCGCAAACATCTTATCAAGTAAGGCTTTTGGTAACGGCTCGCCCGTCTCATAATGACCAGAAATAAACGACAGTGCCTCTTCCTGCCAACACCAATTTTCTAAGAATTGACTTGGTAGCTCTACCGCATCCCAAGGAACTCCATTGATCCCTGAAACCGCTGGCACATCGACTTTAGTCAACATATGATGAATACCATGACCAAACTCGTGGAACAGTGTCGTCACTTCGTTATGAGTAAAGAGTGCAGGCTTATCACCAATCGGCTTATTGAAGTTACAGGTTAAATAAGCGACAGGTGTTTGATGTTCACCGTTAATGGTTGTGCGACCAACTCGGCACTCATCCATCCATGCCCCGCCACGTTTGTGTTCGCGAGCATAGAGATCTAAGTAGAAAGAGCCTCGTAATTCACCACTTTGATCAAAGATATCGTAATAAGAGACCGACTCATGCCACACATCAATATCATCACGTTGCGTAATCGTCATCCCAAAGACTCGATTAACGACCTCAAATAGACCAGAAACGACCGTTTGCTCTGGGAAGTAAGGGCGTAGCTCTTCATCAGAAATATTATATTGATGCTGTTTCAATTTCTCTGAGTAATAGGTGAAGTCCCACGGTTGTAACTCGGTAGCTTGATAATGTTCAGCAGCAAACGCCGTTAATTCCGCGACCTCTTTTTCACCTTGTGGTTTTGCACGCACCGCTAAATCATTCAAGAAGGTTAATACTTGATCCGGTGTTTCAGCCATTTTGGTTGCCAATGACTTTTCACTGTAATTATTAAAATCGAGTAGTCGAGCTAGCTCATGACGAAGTTGTAACTCCTCAGCCATAATGTCGCTGTTATCCCACTGACCGGCGTGTGGACCACGATCAGAAGCACGAGTCACAAAGGCTTGATACATTTCAGCTCGTAGTTCACGGTTATCACAGTAGGTCATCACAGGAAGGTATGATGGAAACTCTAAGGTCAATAACCAACCGTCAAGATCTTTAGCTTGAGCACCAGCTTGTGCTGCAGCCATTGCTGATTCAGGCATACCAGATAACAGTGATTCATCGGTAATATGTTTACTCCAACCCATGGTGGCATCTAATACATTATTACTAAAAGTTGAGCCTAGCTCAGAAAGACGCTTAGTAATTTCACCATAGCGATGCTGTTTATCCGCCGTTAATGCGATACCAGATAGGGTAAAGTCACGCAGTGCATTGGTGATCGACTTTTTCTCAGCTTGGTTTAATGACGCAAACTGCTCACTACTCTTAATTGTTTGATAAGCTTGAAACAACCCTTTGTGTTGCCCCACCCAAGTTCCGTATTCTGAAAGCAAAGGAAGGCAGCTTTCATACGCTTCACGCAACTCAGGACTATTCATGACTGAATTCAAATGGCTCACGGGTGACCAAATACGACTTAAGCGATCATCAACCTCAGCGAGAGGCTGGCAAATAGTTTCCCAACTTGGCGCTGCATTGTTAGCTAACACCTCTTCTACTTTGGCACGACAATCAGCAATTGCTTGCTCTACCGCTGGTTTTACATGTTGAGGCTCTATCTGAGAGAAGAGCGGAAGATCAGTAAATGTAAGCAATGGATTTGTCATTCTAAATTCCTTATCTGTCAGTTATTTATCATAGATGGTTACGATTAGACTAAAATTCAATGGTAAAGATACAAACTTAAATCTGTCTCATTGCTGCATCTTGCTAATGAATAGGTAATAATAACGGTAAGACACCTACTTAGGATTATGATTCATGCTTAGTTATCGCCACAGTTTTCATGCTGGCAACCACGCCGATGTTGTTAAACATATTGTACAGAGCCTTATTATTGAAGCGCTCAAACAGAAAGATAAACCCTTTGTTTATCATGATACGCATTCTGGCGTCGGACGTTACGATCTCAACCATGAATGGTCTGAGAAAACGGGCGAATATAAAGATGGCATAGCTAAAATATGGCAGAAAAATCAAATTCCAGAAGGGGTAGAGACATATTTACAGGCAGTTTCTGCACTAAATGAGAACCATACCCTACGTTATTATCCTGGCTCACCAAAAATTGCTCGTGCATTACTTCGCCCTCAAGACCGAATGATGTTAACCGAGTTGCACCCGACGGACTTCCCTCTGTTATGCCAAGAGTTTCGTGGTGATCGCCAAGTTAAAATGTTCAATGAAGAAGGCTTTACTCGTCTAAAAGGAAGTTTACCGCCAAAAGAGCGCAGAGGCTTAGTTCTTATCGACCCCTCTTATGAAGTGAAAACGGAATACCGTGAAGTCGTTAATATTATCGGCCAAGCTTATAAACGTTGGGCTACCGGTATTTACGCAATTTGGTATCCGGTTGTGCAACGAGAAAATATTGATCTCATTACAACAGGGCTAGAAAAGCTTGGGATCAGAAAAATTCTTCAGATTGAACTCGGTGTCAGCCCTGACAGCACAGAACGAGGAATGACCGCATCGGGAATGATTGTTATTAATCCACCGTGGAAACTAGAGCAACAGATGAAAACAATTTTACCTTGGTTACAACAAATGATCGCACCAGAAGAAGGTCATTGCACCGTTAAATGGATTGTGCCAGAGTAAAGCGAGTGTTTGAAAAGTAGATATAAAATTAAACCGTACTATGCCCACCTGACTTTAAACAGCGATAGTATCAGTGCCCTTAATGCACAAACTAATAGCGATGATGTTGGGTATAAAATAATTTAAAGAAAATGGAGTAATTTCATGACAAAGCATTTTGATTATATCTGTATCGGTGGTGGTAGCGGCGGCATTGCCTCAGCGAACCGAGCTGCAATGCATGGCGCAAAAGTTGCGCTGATTGAAGCTCAACACTTAGGCGGCACTTGCGTTAATGTCGGTTGTGTTCCAAAAAAAGTGATGTGGCATGGCGCTCAAATTGCTGAAGCCATTAAGATGTACGGTCCAGATTACGGTTTTGATGTGAAACTGAACGGTTTTAACTGGGAAAAACTGGTTGAAAATCGTGAAGCGTATATTGGTCGCATTCACCAATCTTATGATCGTGTTTTAGGAAAGAACAAGATCGACGTTATCAATGGCTTTGCGACCTTTGTTGATGCAAAAACGGTTGAAGTGAATGGTGAGCAATATACTGCAGACCATATTCTGGTTGCTGTTGGTGGTCGTCCTACTATACCTGCCGTGCCAGGTGCTGAGTATGGTATCGATTCAAACGGTTTCTTTGAGCTAAATGAGCAACCAAAGCGTGTTGCTGTTGTCGGTGCAGGTTATATCGCCGTTGAGATTGCAGGCGTATTAAGCGCATTAGGGACAGATACTCATCTATTCTGTCGTAAAGAATCCCCACTTCGTAGCTTTGACCCAATGATTATCGATACATTAGTTGAAGTAATGGAGCAAGAAGGTCCAACTCTTCATACTCACTCAACGCCAAAAGAAGTGGTCAAAGAAGCGGATGGTAGCCTAACTCTGCACCTTGAAAATGGCAAGAGTCAGAATGTAGACACCCTTATTTGGGCTATTGGTCGTCATCCAGCAACCGATACCATTAACTTAGGTGTGACCGGTGTTGAAACCAATGATCGTGGTTATATCAAAGTTGATGAATACCAAGAAACCAATATCAAAGGTGTTTACTGTGTTGGTGACATTATGGAAGGTGGCGTAGAACTAACACCTGTTGCAGTTAAAGCGGGTCGTCAACTGTCAGAGCGTCTATTCAACAATAAGCCGACAGCTAAAATGGATTACAACTTAATCCCAACGGTTGTATTTAGCCACCCACCAATCGGCACCATCGGCTTAACAGAAGCTGAAGCTATCGATCTACACGGTAAAGAGAACGTTAAAGTCTACACATCTGGCTTTACAGCAATGTACACCGCGGTGACTCAACATCGTCAACCATGTCGCATGAAACTTGTTTGTGCAGGTGAAGATGAGAAAGTTGTTGGTCTACACGGCATCGGTTATACCGTCGATGAGATGATTCAAGGTTTTGGTGTTGCTATGAAGATGGGCGCCACAAAAGCTGATTTTGATAGTGTTGTTGCTATTCACCCGACAGGCTCTGAAGAATTCGTTACCATGACATAAGCCAGTAATGGCTAAATCATAAAGCAAATAATAAATAGAGCCATTTAACTGATATCTAAGGGATACTGAAGTTAAGTGGCTTTTTTCTATCTCCTTCAGACTTGAAGTCGCGAGGTTGTTGATTGCTACAATTAACTCGCCAATGTTGTTGCTTGCGCTTTAATATCAACATTATCACCGTCTCTATCAAACGCCTTATTGCCGAATAGATACGTTTTACTCACTGCTCTATCGTCCCCTAAACTCATCAAGACAAATAATTTTTCCTCAAGAGTTTTAGCCTGTTTAATTCTAAAGCGCATCAACTGAGTCGCCTCAGGATCAAGAACCACAAAGTCTGCCTCTTTTCCGATAGATAAATTACCGATCTTATCGTCAAGATGTAATGCTCTCGCACCACCTAATGTCGCTAAATAGAGGGACTTTAAAGGGTGTAATTTTTCTTGTTGCATCTGCATCACTTTGTACGCTTCCCCCATTGTTTGGAGGATAGAGAAGCTGGTTCCTGCACCAACATCTGTGCCCATACCGACACGAACATTAAACTGCTCAAGTTTTGGTAATTTAAAAAGGCCTGAACCAAGAAATAGATTTGATGTTGGACAAAATGCAATCGCTGAATCTGTTTCCGCTAAACGTTGGCACTCACAATCAGAAAGGTGAATACCGTGAGCAAAAACAGAACGAGGATGTAAAAGCCCATGATGATCATAAACATCAAGATAGCTTTCTCGCTGAGGAAAAAGATCTAAAACCCAATCGATCTCTTTCTTATTTTCGGAAAGATGAGTATGCATATAAACATCGGGATACTCTTCTAATAATTTACCTACTGTATCCAACTGCTCTGGTGTACTAGTAGGAGCAAAACGTGGCGTCACCGCATAGAGCAGACGTCCTCGGTTATGCCATTTTTCAATAAGGGCTTTTGACTCTAAATAACCAGATTCTGGGGTATCTGTTAAATAGTCAGGAGCATTACGATCCATTAAGACCTTGCCAGCAATCATACGTGCTTGTCGTTTTTCAGCTTCTTCAAAAAAAACATCAACGGACTCTTTATGAACCGTACCAAAAACTAAAGCGGTTGTGGTGCCATTTCTTGCAAGTTCATCTAAAAAAAGTTTGGCGACTTGATGGGCATAAACCGGATTCTTAAAACGACGCTCTTCTGGAAAAGTATAGTTTTCTAACCAATCTAATAACTGCTCACCATAAGAGGCAATCATCCCTGTTTGCGGGTAATGGATATGGGTATCAATAAAACCTGGTGTGATCAATTTATCTTGATAATCCGTCACTGACATTTGACTAGAGTGACGCGCAAGAACCTCATCAGCAGAGCCAATATCAACGATATGTCCATCAGCAACAACAATCACACCATCGTCAAAATACTCATAAGAGTTTTCAATTCCCACATCTTTTGGATCGGCAATGCTATGTAGGATGCTAGCGCGAAACGCTTCCTGTTTCGTTTGCATATGTAACTCCTTAATATTCTGATCTTCTCTTTTATTACGATAATTTTTAATATTAATTATGGTGCTAATTTTTTATACATTTTGCGATGAATAAAAATAAAGAGAATAAATTATGCAACCATCTCAATCGTCTTGTTCTTTTTGATCTCAACCCCTTGGTAATGTGCAATCAGCTCACCCGCAACAGAGATAGCAATCTCAGCTGGAAGCTTTCCTGTTACCGTACTCATTCCAATCGGGCAAGTCATGGTCTCTAACTGGGTTGTTGAATAACCCCGTTGCTCTAATCGAGCATCAAATTTTTTCCGTTTTGTTTCTGAACCAATTACGCCAAAATAGACGCTATCTCCACGATCAAGAATGGCACGAGTAAGGTCGAAATCAAGGTGATGATTATGGGTCATAACCAGCACATAACTATTGACAGGCAGGTCGACGACATCAGCAATAGGATCATCGGTAACCACCGTCTTAACCCCTTCAGGAATAGGGTCAGAAAACATTTCAGCTCGCTGATCAATCCATGTCACTTCAAAAGGCAAGGTGGCGACGACATTGACTAACGCTTTAGCCACATGACCTGCGCCAAAAATAGCTAAATGACGTTTATTGGTGCCAATCGGCTCAAAGCAGAGTGTTGCCATTCCACCACAACATTGACCTAAACGAGCGCCAAGGTTAAAACGTTCAACTTTCATCTTGTCTTGATTGGTTGCTAATATTTCACGCGCCATTCGAGTCGCAATATGTTCAAGATGTCCGCCACCGATAGTTGCAATTAACCGATCTTCAGTCACTAGCATTTTTGTTCCAGCCCCACGAGGAACCGAGCCTCGCTCCTCCAGAACGGTTACCATGACACAAGCTTCTCCTTGTGACTCTAGTTTTGCAAGTTCATGTATCCAATTGTCTTTTTGCATTCCTCTATCCTTATGACTGACTGCTCACTCATTCATTGATTAGGCTGTCTGTTCCGACTCTTTTGTTTCCATTTCTGTCGTCACATCTTGAATGGCCATCAATACACGCTCTGGTGTTGCAGGGGTATTTAACTTGGCTACTTTTCCTTTTTTTGCGACCGAGGCTATCGCATCTCGCAATGCACTCCAGACTGAAATTCCCAACATAAATGGAGGCTCTCCCACTGCTTTAGAATTAAAAACAGTATCTTCTGGATTAGCGCGGTTCTGCAATAAATGGGTGTTAAATTCAATGGGCATATCAGCAACAGTGGGGATCTTGTAGCTTGCTGCACCGCTGGTCATCAAACGACCTTGGTCATTCCAAACTAACTCTTCTGTCGTCAGCCAACCGGCACCTTGAACAAATGCCCCTTCAATCTGACCAATATCCAATGCTGGATTCAGAGATGCTCCTACATCATGAAGAATATCAACACGTAGAATTTTGTATTCTCCCGTTAAGGTATCAACGACCACTTCAGAACAAGATGCGCCATAAGCGAAGTAATAAAATGGTCGACCACGCGCTTTCTCGTGATCATAGTGAATTTTAGGTGTGCGGTAGAAGCCCGTGCTCGACAATGAAACTTGATTAAAGTAAGCCAACTGAACAAACTCAGTAAAAGTGAAAATCTGATCAGCCACCAGCACCATATTATTTTTAAAGCTCACCTGTTCATCGGTGACGTTAAAGTGTGCCATGGCAAAATCGATCAAACGTTGCTTGATTGTCAACGCTGCATTTTGTGCCGCCTTACCATTCAGGTCGGTTCCTGAAGATGCAGCAGTTGGCGAGGTATTAGGGACTTTATCAGTATTGGTTGCCGTGATCTGAATGGTATCAATATCAACTTGAAACTCTTCAGCAACAATCTGAGCAACCTTAATATTTAACCCTTGTCCCATCTCAGTACCACCATGATTGAGATGAATACTGCCGTCGGTATAAATATGGATCAATGCACCCGCTTGGTTTAAGAAAGTCGCGGTAAAAGAGATACCAAACTTCACCGGTGTAATCGCTAACCCTTTCTTTAAAATTGGGTTCTCTTGATTAAATCGTACAATCTCTTTTCGACGTTGATGATAATCTGCATTCTGCTCTAGCTGTTCAGTGATCTCTGGCAGAGTGTTATCTTCAACCTCTTGATAGTAATGCGTGATGTTGCGACCTTCACCGCCATAATAGTTGGCTTTTCTCACCTCTAAAGGGTCTTTACCTAAGGTCAGTGCTATTTCATCCATAATGTGTTCAATGGTCATCATTCCTTGCGGACCACCAAAACCACGATATGCCGTATTTGACGCAGTATTAGTCTTACAGCGATGACCCGTAACAGTAGCATCGCCAAGGTAGTAAGCGTTATCGGAATGAAACATGGCGCGATCAACAATAGATCGAGAAAGGTCAGGCGAATGTCCACAGTTACCAGATACCGTAATATCGGCACCTTGAATCACGCCATTATCATCAAACCCAATACGATACTGATTATAAAATGGGTGACGCTTACCGGTCATCATCATATCTTCAACACGAGGAAGACGCATTTTTGTTGGGCGGCGAGTAAGATGGGCAATCACCGCAGCTAAACAGGCAGGTGCAGCAGCTTGGGTCTCTTTACCACCAAAGCCCCCTCCCATACGGCGCATATCGACCACAATTTTGTGCATTGGCACGCCAATAACCTCTGCGACCAACTTTTGAACTTCAGTGGGGTTTTGAGTCGAAGTATAAACAATCATCCCACCATCTTCAGTCGGCATGACGGTGCTAACTTGAGTTTCAAGATAGAAGTGCTCTTGTCCTCCAACTTCTAGTGCGCCTTCAATAATATTTTTCGCTTGTTTCAAAGCAGACTCAGAATCGCCTCTTTTCTGTTGATGACTCTCAGTAACAAACAGTTTTTTCTCTAATGCTTCTTTGACATCTAACACTGGCGTTAAAGCTTCATACTCAATGATTGCCGCATGAGCCGCCTTACGAGCAGTTTCAAGATCTTTCGCGCCGACAGCAATAACAGGCTGACCATAATAAGTAACGTATTTATCTGCCAATAGTGGGTCACCAGGCGCAATAGCACCAATATCAAGCTGACCAGGAATATCCTCACTGGTAATCGCAATCGTCACACCTTCAAACTGATAACATGGCCTAAGATCTATCTTGGTAATTTTCGCATGAGCTTGAGTACTTAAACGAGCATAAACATGGAGCTGGTTAGGAAACTCTAAACGGTCATCGATATAAACCGCCTCCCCTGTTACCTGTTTTGGCGCACTATCATGTTTAACACTTTTGCCCACACCGGTTTTTAAATCTTTGTTGGCAATCTTGAGCATTTCGTCATAACTCAATGAATTTTTTGCTGCATTAGACATATGACGTGACCCTCGTTTCAATTTTATTGTTCTGATTATTCAGCTCGATAAAGTATCGACGTAGCATATTAATCGACGTTAACGTTCGGTATTCAGAACTGGCTCGGAAGTCATCTAACGGTTTAAAGTCCGTTTTTAACGCCGCCATGCCTTTCTCAATTGTTTCATTACTCCAACTCGCACCAGTCAAGATTTTTTCACAGTTAACGGCACGTTGAGGAATCCCTGCCATCCCACCGAAAGCAATACGAGCACGGACAATTTTGTTATTTTCAATGTGAAGATTAAAAGCCCCACAAACCGCAGAGATATCATCATCAAGACGTTTTGATAGTTTATAAACGTTAAAATTAGCGTTTTCTTCAGGCTTAGGAATCACAATTTCTTCAATAAACTCACTCTCTTTCAAAGAGGTGACTTTATAAGTAATGAAGTATTCAGAGAGTGGAATCGTACGAGCCTTATCGCCTTGACGTAATTTCACTTCAGCATCGAGAGAAAGTAATATCGGTGGCATATCTCCAATCGGAGAAGCATTAGCAATATTGCCCCCAATAGTGCCTTGGTTACGAACTTGCAAAGAAGCAAATCGATGAAGTAACTCTTTCAAATCAGGGAAGTGTTGAGTGAGTAGTGAATAAGCATCGCTAATTGTGGTATTTGAACCAAGATGTAAAGCGTGCTCACTCTCTCGGCATGTTTTCATCTCGTCGACTTGATTGACCGAAATAAGTGTTTTAATTTCACGATGAAATTGCGTCACTTCAAGCGAGAGATCTGTCCCTCCTGCCAATAATTTTGCTTTTGGATTTTGCTGATATAACTGAGAAAGTTCATCGATAGTACGAGGAATAAAGGCTTTTAACCCCTTATAAGCAAGAGAGGCTGGTTGCTTATCAATATCAATAAGGCGATCAATTGTTTGTTGCTCAAGCTGAGTAAATTGATCAATTAAATCAGGCTGGCTACTAAGAGAGAGTGCCGCATCCACAATTGGACGATACCCCGTACAACGACATAAATTCCCCGCTAACGATTCAATCACATCCTCTTTGTTAGCATTAGGACGATTCTTACCAAGGGCAAACATCGACATAATAAACCCAGGTGTGCAGAAACCACATTGTGAGCCATGAAATTCAACCATCGCTTGCTGGACTGGGTGTAAGCTACCATTATTTTGTTTAAGATCTTCAACGGTAATTAA
The DNA here is from genome assembly GCF_021513135.1 of Vibrio sp. SS-MA-C1-2. Classification (NCBI taxonomy): domain Bacteria; kingdom Pseudomonadati; phylum Pseudomonadota; class Gammaproteobacteria; order Vibrionales; family Vibrionaceae; genus Vibrio; species Vibrio sp. SS-MA-C1-2. The sequence goes on along the minus strand of NZ_CP090981.1, from coordinate 631,525 downwards.
CTGTTTACCATGTAAGGAAGTGACAAACGTTAGGCATGAATTGATACTTTTATATTTTAATTCGCCATCAATCACCTCTCCAACAACAACGGTGCATGCACCACAGTCACCAGACCCACACCCTTCTTTGGTGCCCTTTTTCTCTACGTTTATTCTTAGGTAATTTAACACCGTCATATTCGGTGATAGCTCATTCTCAACCTTGAGCTCTTGATTCAATAGGAATGAAATCAAGCTTCCTCCTTACAATATAATCTTGTCCATCACGACAATTTCTTGACCCACTGGTCAAGAAATTAACTCTAAATGAGGTAAATATCAACAAAATATTAACAATAATTGCATTTAGATCACCTTACATAAGCAATGAAATGCAGAAAAATAGCGAAATAAACTAAGGAAGAAATAATTAACAAGAAAAGATATTAGGTTACAGGTAGGAGAAAAACATAATAAATCATTATATTAGATTACTTTTATATTAATAAATAATGCCTATTTTTAAAAATAAATTTCAAGTTGGCAGCATAAACAAAAGAAAAAAGCGATGAGGCTAATTTTAAGCAGTCGGCATCGCTTTTATATTACAGCCATTAATCACCAGTTTAATAATTAACTCCGCAGCCCGCTCAAAATCAATCTCATCCAATTCACTCTTACCCATCACCGAGCAAATCTGCCAACTAAAATCCGCATAGGTTTGCGTCATTGCCCAGATCATAAATATTAGATGCTGCGGATCAATATCATCCATTAACCCTTGTTGTTGCCATAGCTTAAACTTATTAACAATCATCTTTGATTGCCCTAAAAGTTGTTGATGAATATCAACAGGCAGTGACTTAGCGCCTGAAATCACTTCATTAGCAAAAACTTTTGATGCATAAGGGTAATCACGAGAAATATTAAGCTTTGTAATAATGTAGCGATTTAATGCTTCGACAGGATCATCAATACTTTCAAGTGATTGTGATGCACTTAATAATGGTTTAGTAATGGTATTTAAGACTGAGAGATAAAGTGCTTCTTTAGAATTGAAGTAGTAAAAAATATTAGCCTTCGGGATATCCGCTTTTTTGGCAATATCAACAATTTTAGTCGCGGCATATCCTTGTGTTGCAAAAAGTTGGCTTGCAACTGAAATAATTAACTCTTGATTATGGCGTCTTATCCGTGACATAGCTTTCCTGCGTTTAAACATGATTTCCAATTACTATTTATAATGACATAAATTAATAACAAATAAATGGTGATAACAAAAACTATTCTGTTAATACTGAAGAATAGAGCACATACACCTAAAATAATTGGCGTTGCTAGTTGGCGGCAAGTGGGTGAGTGAGGACCCATGAGTCTAGGTGCACTATATGATTGGGGCGAACGAAGGCAGCCAACAACCTAGCGACTTCAAGTATGAAAAGTAAGTTAATTGACAATAAGGCGTATAATTAATAAATAAAAAACACTTAATTATCAATAAAATAAAAACAAAAAAACGAGAGAAAGAAGAAGTAGTAAGAGGGTGAATAGGAGAGAGGATATTCCCTCCTACCTGTTAAAACAAAAATTTAATCAGCACAAACCTTATGCTTTATGAACCATAATATCCAAAATCTGAGCATCAGTTTGGGTCATTGAACCATTGGCTAATGCTGATAAATTTGCAATCGAGTGATCAACATCATCAGCAACAATCCCTTCATTACCCGTAACTCGAATATTATCTAACGCCATTAATGCGGCTTTCACTGCCGCACTTGCTGAAGATGACACCTTCATTGCACAGCCAGTTTTTGCCCCATCACAAACCATACCAGAAACATCACCAATCATATTATTGATCGCGTTATTCATCTGATCTCGATTACCGCCTAGTAACCAAGTAATCGCCGTTACCGCCCCCATTGATGCGGTACTTGCACCACAAAGAGCAGATAATTTATTTTGATGGCTTTTAATATAAATCGCCATTAGATGAGATAACATCAGAGCACGAACCGTCTGCTCATGAGAGGCTTTAATAAACTCCGCTGTCACCACCACAGGCATGGTTGCAGCAATTCCCTGATTACCAGAACCCGAGTTACTCATTGCTGGGAGCATTGCACCATCCATACGCGCATCAGAAGCGGCTGAGGTTCGAATCAAGACTTCCGTTAATAAACCACCTGCTAATAGACCACGATCAACATTGCGTTTAAACGTTGCCCCCACTTGAAGGCCATAATCGTGACTTAAGCCTTCTGCTGAGAGTGCATTATTTAATTGGTAGGCTTGAGAGATAAACTCAATCTCTTTTAAATCGACATTGAGTACAAAATCATAAAGATCATCCACACTGCAATCAGAAAAAACAGTAGGTTTAGGCGTCTCTACCAGATCACAAATTTCAACAGTAGATGCGATATAGGTGGTCATGCCATCAACTTCAATAGAGAGAACTTTAGTATGACTATCTGCAATGGTTACAGTAGCAAAGTGCCCTGCACGATTGACGGTTACTTTTGCATATAAAATATTACTGACATCAGCAACCGCAACGGTCACTCGTTCTTCCGTTAGAAGCTTTTTAGCGACATCTACATCTTGATCAGTAATGTTTTTTAATACTTCTAACTCAGCGTCAGTATCTCCAGCTATCGCACCAACGGCGGCAGCAATAGGTAGACCAACCATTCCCGTACCAGGTACACCAACTCCCATGCCATTTTTCATTAAATTAGGAGAGACAAAAACAGCGATAGAATCAATAGTGGCAGATATCGTATTAGGTGAAACTTGATCTAATTGCTCTACGGCTAAAGCTGAAGCTAAGGCAACAGAAACTGGCTCAGTACAACCTAAAGCCGGAACAACATCTTGCTTAACCTTTGCGATAAAGTTTACCCAGTTTGCTCTATTCATCTCATCACCTCATCCATATCTAATTGATAAACTATCTCTGTTTAATCTTGTGCCATTGCACTTAAGTACCAGTAATTGAAGTTCTGTACTGGAAACAACAGGTAATATATTAAAGGAGAGTGAAGAGAAGAACTTTGCTTTATTTCCCACAACAAAACAAATTATAGAAAAAAATCCCAATTAAAATAACATAAAGAGAAATATTTACTATAAAAATACAAAATGAGAGATTTATCACATAAAAAAAGCAAAAGTACATAATGAAATTTTCATCGGTACTTTTGCTTATATTCATCAACAATCCGGGGATAACTTCTGACTAGTTTACATCTTCAGTTAAAGCCGTTATCAGTCAACGATTAGCTCGCTTGTTGTTCTAAACCATTAATACGAGCTTCTTCTATTGCAAAACAAGAAACTTCCGCACCTTGGCTTTGAGTTAAACCCGGTTGGTTATTATTACAACGATCATTGGCATAACGACAACGCGCATGGAACGCACACCCTTTTGGTGGGTTTAATGGGCTTGGTAGCTCACCGGTTAATTTAATACGCTCGCCACGATGGTCTGGATTTAAACGCGGTGTCGCTGAGAGTAGTGCTTGTGTATAAGGGTGTTGTGGATTTGAGAAGATCTGTTCTTTACTTCCCTTCTCAACACAGCGACCTAAATACATGACCATCACTTCATCGGCAATATGCTCAACCACAGAAAGATCATGAGAGATAAAGATATAAGAAAGTCCCATCTCCTCTTGCAGATCCATCATTAAGTTCAGCACTTGAGCTTGAACCGACACATCGAGCGCAGAAACAGGTTCATCGGCAATCACTACATCAGGTTCTAGCATTAAACCACGTGCAATGGCGATACGTTGACGCTGACCACCAGAGAACATATGCGGATAACGATCATAATGTTCAGTCTTCAACCCCACTTTACTCATAACAGCAAGGGCGCGTGACTTACGCTCTGCCGCACTCAGTTCACTGTTGATAATCAACGGCTCTTCTAATATCTGTCCCACTTTTTTACGTGGATTCAATGAACCGTATGGATTCTGAAAAATAATCTGAATTTTCTGACGACGCAGTTTATCTGATTCAGGATCACGCTTTAGCAGATCTTGACCATGAAACGTTAAATCCCCGCCCGTTGGTTCTTCAATCATCGTAAGTAGTCGACCAAGGGTTGATTTGCCACAACCAGACTCACCCACTACCGCTAATGTTTTACCACGTTCTAATTTAAACGAGACGCCATCTAATGCTTTAACTAACGCATCAGGTTTAAACATCCCCTGCTTAATTGGGTAATGTTTTTTTAAGTTTACCGCATCTAATAACGGTATTGCGACTTCACTCATACTGTTGGCTCCCCGCGATCATCTAAAGGATAGTGACATTTAACTCGACGTTCAGTTGGCCCTTGAGAATAAGGTTCTTCGCTACGACATTTATCTGTTGCATAAGGACAACGAGGATTAAGCAGGCAGCCCATTGGACGGTCATACTTACCAGGAACCACACCGGCTAAAGACTCTAATCGATCTGCACCAATTGCAGATTCAGGAAGAGAACGCAGTAGCGCTTGAGTATAAGGGTGCTTCGGCGTTTTAAATATCTCATTTGCAGGGCCTGTTTCAACAATCTGACCTGCATACATCACCACGACACGATGACATGCTTCAGCAACGAGAGCTAAGTCATGGGTAATCAGAATCAACGCCATATTCTGCTCTTTTTGCAGATTTAGCAGCAGATCAATGATCTGAGCCTGAATGGTTACATCCAGCGCCGTTGTTGGTTCATCAGCAATCAATAGGCGGGGATTACAAGCAATCGCCATCGCAATCATCACACGCTGACTCATACCGCCAGATAATTGGTGAGGGTAAATGTTCAAACGTGAACGAGGATCAGGAATACCCACCATGTCTAGCAGCTCAATCGTTCTCTCTTTTCGTGACGATTTTGTGCCACCAAAGTGAACTTTTAATGCTTCCATGATCTGATAACCGATACTAAAACAAGGGTTCAAACTGGTCATTGGATCTTGAAAAATCATTGAGATATCTGAACCTGTCAGCTTTTTACGCTCTTTCTCAGACAGCGATAACAGATCTTTTCCATCAAAGTGTAACTGGTCGGCCATTACGCGCCCAGGATAATCAATCAACCCCATCACAGCTAAAGAACTTACTGATTTACCAGATCCAGACTCTCCTACAATACCAAGAACTTCACCCTCATTGACGTGATAGCTGATCTGATCCACTGCTTTAAATGGTGATGATTGGTCACCAAAGTGGACAGACAGTTGGTTTACTTCAAAAATAGCCATTGTCATATCCTTATTGTTTTAGTTTTGGATCAAGTGCATCACGTAAGCCATCACCCATCAGGTTAAAAGCCAATACTGTTATCAGAATAACCACACCCGGGAAGGTCACAACCCACCATGCTGAGTTAATGAACTGACGAGCATCTGCTAGCATTACGCCCCATTCTGGTGTTGGTGGTTGAGCACCTAGACCTAAGAAGCCAAGTGCAGCCATATCTAAAATTGCGGTAGAGAAACCTAGCGTTGCCTGAACGATCAACGGAGCTAAACAGTTCGGTAGGATAACCACAAACATAAGGCGCATTTTACTCGCCCCAGCAACACGAGAAGCCGTCACATAATCACGGTTTACTTCTGCTAATACAGAGGCACGCGTTAGACGAACATAGTGTGGTAGTGAAACAAATGAGATAGCTAATGAAGCGTTAAATATCGATGGACCTAAAATCGCCACAATCGCAATCGCTAATAGTAAGCTTGGTAGTGCCAACATAATATCGACAACACGCATGATCGCAGAGTCAATCATGCCACCAAAGTAACCTGCTGCTAAGCCCATAAATACGCCAACAACCAATGATAGCGTAACGACTAAACAGCCAATCAATAGCGATAACTGAGCACCATGAATAAGACGAGAAAGAATATCACGCCCGACATCATCGGTGCCTAAAATAAATTCCCAACTACCACCAACACTCCATGCTGGCGGTTGAAGTAGTGCATCACGAAACTGCTCTGTAGGATCATGAGGAGCAATGAAGCTCGCAAAGATAGCCACAACAACCACTAAAACAATATAAATAAGCCCAGCGTATGCGCCTTTATTTTGTGAAAAGTAGAGCCAAAATTCAGCAAATGGAGACAGTGGCACCATCTCTGGCGTTGAGTTTGTAGGCTGTACTGGCGCTACCTCAACTTCCGTGTCTATAGTCTTAATATTATCAGACATGTTTAAACCTTTAATTCCGTTTAAAACGTTTATTTCGTGTGACGAATACGAGGATTCACAACACCATATAAAATATCAACAATCAGGTTCACAACAATAATCAATGTTGAAACCAATAAAATACCACCTTGAACAACCGGATAATCACGGCGACCAATCGATTCGATGAGCCACTTGCCAATCCCCGGCCAAGCAAAAATCGTTTCAGTTAAGATCGCACCAGACAGAAGAATACCCACCTGTAAACCAATAACGGTAATAACAGGGATCAATGCATTACGTAGACCATGCACTAATACCACACGCCATGCCATTAAGCCTTTTGCACGCGCCGTTCGAATATAATCCTCACCGAGTACTTCAAGCATTGATGAACGAGTCATACGAGCAATAACGGCTAATGGAATAGTACCAAGAGCAATCGCGGGTAAAATTAAGTGGTGAATAGCCGCTCCAACCGCTCCCTCTTCACCCGATAACCATGCATCAATAATCATGAAGCCAGTGACTTCATCGATCCAATAGGTTGCATCATCCATTCGACCAGAAACAGGGGTTAAATCTAAGCCCAGCGAGAAGAATAAAATTAATAGCAATGCCCACCAGAAGATCGGCATTGAGTACCCAGTGAGTGAAACAGTCATAACCGTATGGTCAATGAATGACCCACGTTTCACCGCTGCGATAATGCCAGCAGGAAGACCAATAACAATCGCAAAAATAGCGGCACTTAGAGCCAATTCAACAGTTGCAGGGAAAAGGGTAAAGAATTCACTAAGTACGGGTTCTTTGGTAATTAAAGAGGTGCCAAGATCACCTTGTAATAAGTTTTGGATATAGACAAAATATTGTTCAAATAGTGGTTTATCTAATCCTAGCTCACTCATTAGTTGAGCGTGACGTTCTGGGGATACCCCTCTTTCACCCGCCATAACTTCAATGGGGTCACCCGGTATCATTCGGATCAAAGAAAAGGTTAGTAAGGTAATACCAATAAAAGTCGGAATGACTAAGGCAAGACGCTTGAATATAAATTGCAGCATAGAGTTGTGCTCAAAGTAGATCAAAAATAGGCGGCCGCAATCAGGCGGCCGCAAGGTTCAGAAGAGATTATTCTTTTATATCTACACCGTAGAAGATGTGACCGCCAAATGGGTCAACTTTATAGTTCATCACTTCTTTACGCACTGGTTCAAATACAACCGAGTGAGCCACTGTTACCCAAGGAGCTTGCTCTTTGAATACAACTTGAGCTTGCTCATACAGCGCTGTACGCTCTGCAATATCTGACGTTACTTTAGCTGATTGAATTAGTTCTTCAAAAGGTTCATAACACCACTGTGCACGGTTACCACCGCCAACAGCTGAACAACCTAGTAGAACCGCTAAGAAGTTATCTGGATCACCATTATCACCCGTCCAACCTAATAGTGCTGCATCATGCTCACCGTTCTTACTACGCTTAAGGTACTCACCCCACTCATAAGTCACGATATTTGCTTTAACGCCAATTTTAGCGAAGTCAGCTTGCATGATTTCAGCCATACGACGAGCATTCGGGTTATATGGACGCTGTACAGGCATTGCCCATAGATCCATAGTGAAACCGTCTTTGTAGCCCGCATCAGATAAAAGAAGTTTTGCCGCTTCTAGATCATAAGCGTAATCTTTTACATCATCATTATATGACCACATTGTTGGTGGGATTGGGTTTTTAGCCGCTGTGCCAGAACCTTGGAACACCGCGTCGATAATCGCTGGCTTGTTAACTGCCATGTTTAATGCTTGACGAACACGAACATCCGTAAATGGTTCTTTTTGAGTATTAAACGCTAAGTAACCAACGTTTAGACCTTCTTGACTCAGAACATTCACTTCTTCATCTTTCTGCATACGTGCGATATCCGCTGGGTTTGGATAAGGCATGATATGACATTCACCCTTCTGTAGCTTCGCATAACGAACAGAAGCATCAGGAGTGATAGAGAATACTAGACGATCGATTGGTGCTTTGCCTTCGTAGTAATCTGCGTTCGCTTGGAAACGAATCGTTGAATCTTTCTTATAACCCACTAATTGGAATGGGCCAGTACCAACAGGATTCATGTCTAGCTTTTGAGGCGTACCTGCCGCTAACATTTTGTCTGCGTACTCTTTTGACATGATAGATGCAAAATCCATCGCGATGTTTGCAATAAATGGTGCTTCAGGACGTGAAAGATGGAACACAACAGTGTGATCGTCCGTTTTCTCGATAGATTCGATGATCTTATCCATTTCCATCCCAGCGAAGTACTCATATGAGCCGCCAGAAACTTTATGGTATGGGTTAGACGCATCTTTCTGACGCATAAATGTAAAGATTACATCGTCCGCATTAAAGTCACGAGTAGGTTTGAAGTTTTTCGTGGTGTGGAATGACACACCTTCACGAAGGTGGAAAGTATAAGTCTTACCATCTTCAGAGATATCCCAAGAGGTCGCTAGACCAGGAACGATTTCTGTAGAACCGCGTTTGAATTGCGCTAAACGGTTAAATACTTGACGAGAACTTGCATCAAAAGTTGTACCCGCAGTATAAAGTGCTGGGTTAAAACCTTCCGGTGATCCTTCAGAACAATAAACAAGTGTCTTTGCAGCTTGAACACCAGTCGCAACTGATGAAGCAAGTAGTAAAGCACTTAACTTCCATATGCCTTTTTTCATTATAGGGCTCCATTGTTATAAAAGACTCATACTTTTAATCATTAAAAATGTATTGAGTCATGTCCATATCCATTTCATTCATCTTGAAGATGTCTAACTTCGGCTTACTTAACTCAAAGATAAATAAGCAAAAAAGAGTAAACATTAAGTTAGCTCAAGACTAAAACCCTATTAATTTGTCAAAAATCTGACAAATATGCAACATTTAAAGAGATTTATATCACAAAGAGTAAGCTAAGCAGAATAAAGATGCGCATAGGAAATGGATAACAACAAGCACATAAGGCACTGAATATAAAGGACTTGAGGTCAACAGTGGTTTATTTATCAGCTATTTAAGCTTAAAATAAACAAACTGGTTAAAATAACCACAAGATACCACATTAGTTAACATTAAATAAACATAACACCAATTAATCATAATTTGACGATATAAAATATCGCCAATTGATAGACATCACAAAACTATCCGCCTATTTTTAATATCAAATAAGCTTGCAATATTTAATATCGCATAAATAAGATAACACCGAGATAAAACTTTGACAGAGATCAAGAATTAACAATAAATATAGTGAAATAAAGAAGAGGCTATATGGAAGAGAAAACAGTGTTTATTACAACGTAATTGCTACAGAAAAATCGTCATTGCATAGAAATAGAAATGATAAAAGCATAAAAATAAAAAAGCCTCATTATCACTAATGAGGCTTTCTTTGATTGGTCGGTGAAGAGGGATTCGAACCCCCGACCCTCTGGTCCCAAACCAGATGCGCTACCAAGCTGCGCTATTCACCGATAATCTTTTTTACTTAAGCTGACTGAGAATCAGCTTAACTATGTATGGGGTGGCTAACGAGGCTTGAACTCGCGACAACCGGAATCACAATCCGGGACTCTACCAACTGAGCTATAGCCACCATTGTTTTTACTTCATATGCATAGGCATAAAATTAGAAGTAAAAAAGCCTCATTATAGCTAATGAGGCTTTTTTGATTGGTCGGTGAAGAGGGATTCGAACCCCCGACCCTCTGGTCCCAAACCAGATGCGCTACCAAGCTGCGCTATTCACCGATAATCTTTTTGTCTTAAGCCGATTTAAAATCCACTTAACTATGTATGGGGTGGCTAACGAGGCTTGAACTCGCGACAACCGGAATCACAATCCGGGACTCTACCAACTGAGCTATAGCCACCAATGTTTCTTTACTCCGACCAGTCCAACTGGCGCGCCTGAAAGGATTCGAACCTTCGACCTTTGGCTCCGGAGGCCAACGCTCTATCCAGCTGAGCTACAGGCGCTTGTCCTGTCGGCGGAAAGGATAATACGGATATCCGACACCAACGTCTAGTCTTTTTTGTGTTTTTTTTTGCAAATGGTCTATTTTCCTACAACTCGATTACTTTTCAGACAAAATAGGTCATAAGTAAGGGTTTATGTAAATAATAGTTCCATATATAATAACGTCAGGTTTACATCATAGAGTGATAGCCATAAATTCTTTATGATTATCAATTTGATGCAAACGTAAAAATAATAAAACTCTGCACATCACTCGGATAAATATATCCTTCATTTGTTGCAGATGACTCTACTACATAGGAATTGTAAGGTAACCTTATGGAAAAGCTATATCGCCAAGCTATTTTATTGATCTCTGCACTATTTATTTTCACATCCCAAGCGGTTGCGTCTGATATGTCACATGATGCTATCGAACAACGAATTAAACCAGTGAGCTCTGTATATGTAACGAGTGACGCACCAGCACAAGAAAGTAACGTACCAGCAGCACCAAGAACCGGTGAGCAAGTTTATAATACTTTTTGTGTTGCTTGTCATAGCACTGGCGCAGCAGGTGCACCAAAAATGGGTGATACAGCAGCATGGGCACCACGTATTGCACAAGGTATGGATACATTAACTCAACATGCACTTAATGGCTTCAATGCGATGCCACCAAAAGGAACGTGTATGGATTGTAGTAACGATGAGATCATCGCAACCATTAAGTTTATGACTAAATAAAAGTAAAAACTAAAAATAATTAACTAGTTAAACGGCTAAGAAATAAAGCCCCAAATAACACTCGGCTATTTGGGGCTTTTTAATTTTTCTCTTTCAGAAAAGAGCCAATTCGTTAAACGTTTTGCCCAGCAACCCAACCAGATGACCACGCCCACTGGAAATTATAACCGCCTAACCAACCTGTTACGTCCATCACTTCCCCCACAAAGTAGAGGCCAGAAACTGACTTAACCTCCATGGTTTTTGATGATAATTGATCGGTATCAACCCCACCTAATGTCACTTCGGCGGTGCGATAACCTTCTGTGCCATTGGGAGCAATATCCCACATTTCAATCGTGGTGATCACTTGTGCAATCTCTTTATGATTTAGCTGTTTTAATGGTTTATCCACCAGCTCTTTACGATCAATCAACGCTTCAATTAAACGTTTTGGGAGCAATTGAGCAAGGGTATTCTTTAAGCTTTGATTTGGACGCTTCTCTTTTATCGTCTCAATAAAACTTTCAATATCGTTATCAGGAGAGAGGTTAATCGTTACCTTTTGCCCTGCTCGCCAATAGGATGAAATTTGTAATATCGAAGGGCCTGATAAGCCACGATGAGTAAATAACAGCGCTTCCCTAAACTGAGTACCATCTTCAGCAGTCACTTCTACTGGGATCGCAATACCCGACAGTTCAGCCAAACTCTCTTTATCTTCTTTATGTAGAGTAAATGGCACAAGTCCAGCAGTCGTTGGTAACACAGAAAGACCAAACTTCTCGGCAACTTGATAGCCAAACGGTGTCGCCCCTAATTTTGGCATTGATAAACCACCGGTTGCGATAACCAGAGATTCGCACTCAAGCATCTCGCCGCTCACATCAAGTTGAAAGCCTTGTTCTGTTTTACTGATATCGGTGATATTACAACGGTAACGTTGCTCAATATTTGGCTGATTGCACTCTTGCAATAGCATATCAACAATCTCTTTTGCTGAGTCGATACAGAAGAGCTGACCATGCAAGCGTTCTTCAAATTCAATACCGTACTCAGAGATCATGGCAATAAAGTCCCAATGACTATATTGCGATAAAGCAGACTTAACGAAGTGAGGGTTCTGACAAAGATAATTTGCAGGCGTGACATCATAGTTAGTGAAGTTACAACGCCCCCCACCGGAAATAAGGATTTTACGCCCCGGCTTTTTTGCATGATCTAAAATAAGAACACGACGTCCACGCTTTCCGGCTTGAGCTGCACACATCAATCCAGCAGCACCCGCCCCAATGACAATAACGTCATAGGTCGAGGTATCACTATTTTTAGCCATCTTCAGGTTACCTTTAAACAAACAGAAAAGGGATGCTCAATGCACCCCTTTATTAACTTGGTATATTACTTATTGATTATCGTTAGTGTACCTAATCTCAAAGGCAATAACCATGCTACTAGTTTGTACTATGCGACCATAGGAAGAGTAAATACTAGGATAAGTACTAAAAATGTTGTTAATACAAATAGGTGGCGTACTTTGTCACATTTAGAGATAAAAATAGGATTATGATGCTTAACATATTGATGACTGCGGATGTAATGAAATAGGCGGATCTGCTTAGAGACATTACCTTGACTGCTAAAGAAACCACGACCATCAACCGATTGATACAGCAGTGGATCGGCATCTCTCATCACCAGAAGAAGTGTACGTAACGTGCTGACATAACGGGCACCATTAATGACAGTCACAACAAACAATGCTAAATATAGAGAATTCATGCTAAACATAATAAACCTCCCAAATAAGATTTTGGTGAGATGAGTGAATAATGTAACTTTGGTTAAGTACAAACTCCTTTTATTTTTCTCATCTGATACTAAATTAATTGAGCAAATAACCAACTTTACCTACTCTCCTTTATTATAAGTGTAATCAAGGCTTGTTGATTATCCAGAGTAACTCAACTATTTTAATAAAAATAATAACGATCAAATCAAACTATTTTTTGTTGAGTTAAATCAAAATAATAAAAAACTCATACAAAATAAACAATTAGCTTGAGATCCAACCTACACTTTTTTCTAATAAATCGTGATAACATATTAAAAATAGTTTATAAAATAGACAAAAAAAAGTTTTGAGCATTTTATTTTCCATCAAAAAAGGAGTTAAAGATGGCATATCAGCATATATTAGTGGCAGTAGATCTCTCTGATGAGAGTGAAATGTTAATCCAACATGCCGCCGCATTAGCAAAACCACTTAATGCTAAACTCTCTCTGATTCATATTGATGTAAACTACGCCGAATTATATACCGGCTTTATCGATATCAACTTGGCAGAAACGCAGCACAAGGTTGCAGAAGAAGCGCTAGAGCAGCTAAATAACTTTACCAGTAAGATTGATTACCCAATCCATAAAACATTATTAAGCAGTGGTGATTTTTCTCATGAGGTCTGTGCAGCGATAAAAGAATACTCTATCGATTTAGTTGTTTGCGGTCACCATCAAGATTTTTGGAGTAAGTTACTTTCTACATCTCGTCAATTGATCGACTGCTCGACAACTCATTTACTGGTTGTTCCGTTCAAGTAATTTATTATTCAATGAAAACAAGTAAACCTTTTTGATATTAAAATGTTTACAATGTATGCTTTGTCCACTTATTCAAACTGGCTAAATGGACAAAGCATGCTGTACCTATCATTCACCACCCTATTATGGGCATTCTCTTTTAGTTTAATTGGTGTTTATCTTTCAGGCCAAGTTGATGCCTGGTTTTCAGTATTTATTCGCATTGCTTTGGCTGCAGTTATCTTTTTGCCATTTTTACGCTTTAAAGAGACACCTCGACCTCTTGCAATTAAACTGATGGCCATTGGTGGGTTTCAACTAGGATTAATGTACTGCTTTTACTATCAATCTTTTCTCTATTTAACGGTACCTGAAGTTCTCCTCTTTACTATTTTCACCCCCATTTATGTCACTATTATCTATGATCTACTCCATAAACGTTTCTCTGCTTGGTACTTTCTCACTGCGTTGATTGCTGTTTCTGGTGCTGCTGTAATTAAATTTTCTGACATTAATAACAATTTTTTATTTGGCTTTATGGTGGTTCAAGGCTCTAATTTCTGTTTCGCACTAGGGCAAGTGGCATATAAATCATTAATGGAGAAGCAACAAACTCACTTACCACAAAAAGCGATTTTTGGTTGGTTTTATCTTGGGGCATTAGTGGTTGCGACAATTGGATTTTTACTATTTGGACGTTTCGACAAAATGCCAACCACCTCGACTCAATGGGGAATATTAATCTACTTAGGGGTTATCGCGTCAGGTTTAGGCTACTTTCTTTGGAACAAAGGTGGCTGCTTGGTCAATGCTGGGGCATTAGCGATTATGAATAACGCATTAGTGCCAATGGGGTTAATTGTAAATATTGCTATCTGGAATCGAGATGTCGATCTACCGCGTTTAATGATTGGTGGCGGGATTATCTTCTTCTCATTGTTTATCAATGAGACTTGGATCAAACGTAAAGTTGCAAAGCAGTATCAAGATAAAATTTAATTATTATTTCTGCTTATTATCAGTGTAAATAAAAAAGCCTAGGGTTAATAACTCTAGGCTTTGATTCTTTATGATTGAGAGTCTTGAATATACATCTCGTCACATTAGATCTAGTTTACTTTTTAGCGTCTTCCACCAGCCATTCAGCAACTTGCTTAGCAAAGTACGTTAATACGCCATCAGCACCAGCTCGCTTAAAGCAAAGCAGTGATTCAAGAACCGTTTCACGCTCTTTTAACCAACCGTTTTGGAAAGCCGCTTTGTGCATCGCATACTCACCAGAAACCTGATAAGCAAAAGTAGGAACTTGCAGTTCAGATTTAACACGGCGTACGACATCTAGATATGGCATTCCCGGCTTAACCATCACCATATCCGCACCTTCTTGAATATCCATTGCCACTTCGTGAATCGCTTCTTCACCATTGGCTGGATCCATCTGATAAGTCTTCTTATCTGCACCTTTTAGGTTACCCGCAGAACCGACTGCATCACGGAACGGTCCGTAGTAATGAGATGCATATTTTGCTGAGTACGCCATAATTTGAGTGTTAATAAATCCAGCTTGCTCTAATGCATCACGAATAGCACCAATTCGACCATCCATCATATCTGAAGGTGCAACAACATCTGCCCCCGCTTCTGCATGAGAAAGCGCCTGTTTAATGAGAACTTCTGTCGTCTCATCATTCAATACATAGCCGCTTTCATCAATGATGCCATCTTGACCATGTGTCGTGAATGGGTCTAACGCAATATCAGTGATAACCCCAAGCTCAGGCACTTCTTTCTTTAACGTACGAACGGCAATTTGGACTAAACCATCAGGATTATATGCCTCTTCGGCTAGCAAGCTTTTCACGTCTTGCCCAACAACAGGGAACAATGCAATTGCAGGAATGCCTAATTTGACTAAGTACTTTGCTTCTTCAATTAATAAATCAACAGACAAACGCTCAATACCCGGCATTGAATCAATCGTCTCACGCTGTTCTGCTCCCGGAAGAACAAACATTGGATAGATTAAATCATTTGCTGTTAATACATTCTCTGCCGCTAAACGACGACTAAAATCGTGTTTACGTAAGCGACGTGGACGGCGCGCTGGAAACATTCCATGAGATAGAGTAGTCACAATAACCTCTTTAATTATTATCGTTTTGAAGATCGAATGACCTTCTAAATTAACAGAGTGTGATGATAATGCTAGTTAGCGCATCACACGATAAATATCTATTTTATAACTTAAAAAGCTGCTTGGTATTTTTTGTCGTAATGCGATCAATTTCCGCTAAGGTAAGCCCTTTGCTGTCTGCGAGTTTTTGACCTATCAATTGTGTATAAGCAGGCTCATTACGTTTGCCTCGATTAGGCACTGGAGCAAGGTAAGGGCTATCGGTTTCGAGAATCACTCTACTTAAATCCAACTCAGGTAAAACATCATTCATGCCTGAGTTTTTAAAGGTCGAAACACCGCCTAAACCAAGATGAAAGCCTAATGCATTAATCGCCTGCGCTTGTTGCAGCGTACCGCCAAAACAGTGAAAAACCCCCGTTAAAGAGCCATCTTGCTCTTTCTCTAATAACGAAAGTACCTGATCAATGGAATCACGGGTATGGATAACAACAGGCAAATTACGTGCTTTAGACCAATTAAGTTGAGTCACAAAAGCGTGTTCTTGTTCCGCTTGATAGGTTTTATCCCAATAAAGATCGATACCAATCTCACCCACCGCAATAAAATTATGTTTATCAAACCACGATTCAATAATCGCTAACGTTTCATCGACATTACCGTCGACATAGCAAGGATGCAGTCCCATCATTGAACGACAAAATCCGGGATACTTTGCTTCCGTCGCTAACATTGGCTCGATAGATTCTAAGTCAATATTGGGTTGTAAGATCATTTCAATCGATTGTTTTTTAGCTCTAGCGACAACCTCATCGCGATCGTCATTAAACTCTGAACCATAAATATGCGCGTGGCTATCAATCATGATAAGTCCCTAACTAAAAATTAATGATATACATTACCGCGAAGTGATAAAGATAAACAGAAAAAATATCTGATAAAAATAACGAATAACCAAAGCACTATACCCAAAGTAATTGGAGTTTCTAGTCGGCGGCAAGTGAATGAGGCCTCATGAGTATAGGAGTACTCTATGATTGGGGCGAATGAATATAACCAACAACCTAGCAACTTCAAGTAAGAAGGGGATTAATGGCTCAAATCTCAGATAGAAAAAAACCGACAACAAGGTGTCGGTTTTTTATTGAAAATAAGGTGTTACTCAGCAACTTCATCTTCTTCAGGCTTGGTATAGAAACGAGCAAAAAACAAGCCAATTTCAAATAGCAGACACATTGGAATTGCCAATAGAGTTTGTGAAATCATATCTGGTGGTGTTAAGAACATCCCAACGACAAATGCAGCAACAACAATATAAGGTCGTTTTGTCTTTAAGCTTTCAATATCTGTCACCCCTGTCCAGCACAATAAAATAATCGCGACTGGGATTTCAAAGGCAATACCAAATGCCATAAAGAGCGCAAGAACAAAGTCGAGATAATTCGCAATATCAGTAGCAACCTCTACCCCAACCGGAGCAACTTTAGTAAAGAAACTAAAGACTAATGGAAATACCACGTAGTATGCAAATGCCACACCAAGGTAAAATAGTAGCGAACTAGAAAAAAGCAGTGGCATCACTAGCTTCTTCTCATGCTTATATAAACCAGGAGCAACAAATGCCCAAACTTGATATAGGATCACCGGTACAGCAATAAAAACGGAGACCACTAAAGTTAGTTTTATTGGTGTAAAAAACGGTGAAGCAACATCTGTTGCAATCATCGATGCCCCCGCAGGTAGCTTTGATATTAAAGGTGCAGAAATAAATGCATAAATATCATTAGCGAACCAAACAATGACAAGAAAAACTGCCACAACAGCAGCAATTGCTCGCATTAAACGGTTTCTTAGCTCTAGCAAGTGACTGATTAAAGGTAAAGTATCTTCGACAGCTGACATAATTACTCAGATTTCTCTTGTTTTGCCGCTTTCGGCTCTGGCGATTCTGCAGTTTGAGCCGTAGTCGTAGAACTAGCACTCTCACTATATGGACGCTGAACTTCACTCGCAGCTTTCTTTAACTCATTAACAGAGTCTTGTAACTCCGGAGAAAGATCTTTCATCCCCATATTTTCGGCTTTTTTGAGATTCTCTTGTAGCTCTTGAATTTTTAACTCTTGGCTCAATTCATCTTTTACTGAATTTGCCATGCTACGTGCAGCACCCACCCACTTTGCAACAGAACGTATTGCAATAGGTAGACGCTCAGGTCCAAGAACTACCAATCCAACGACGGAGATCAGCACTAACTCCCAGAAGCCAATATCAAACACAGATTAAACCTGCTCTTTGTCTTTAGATTTAGTTTTTTCTGATTCTTCTTTCATCTCTTCAGAGATCTGTTTTGGATCAAAATCAGCATCTTTATCAGATTTCTTTGCAGCAGCAGCATCTTCATCACTGATGGCTTTTTTGAAGCCTTTAACTGCAGAACCTAAGTCTCCACCTAATGTACGTAGTTTTTTTGTACCGAATAACAATACAATAATTAGCGCTATAATCAGCAACTGCCAAATACTAATACCACCCATTTTATTACCTCTATAGTAGTGTGGAGAGACCCACGATATTTAATGTAAATCAAAAATGTTTGCTAAGTGTACTCATTCATATAACAAGTAACAATGACTCAACTCAAAGTTAACCATCAGCGTCGATAAAAACGCCAACCTATAATCCAGCTTACAGTACCGATAACCGATAAGATGATAGGAACCACCTCAGCATAACTACTTATAATTGCGGTACAAATAAACATTGTAGCACCAATACCAAAGAAAAACTTACCTTGGCTCTGTCTCTGCTGCTGTGCAACATAATTTTGCGATATTGAGTCGATCTTATGACTAAGTTCTTGCCCTTGTTTTAAATTATTGTAAATAAGCTCAGGAAGCTCAGGAATTTTCTCCAACCAAAACGGCGCCTTCTCTACTACTTTAGTAACAAAGGCTTGTGGTCCTAATTGTTGATCCATCCAATCTTGTAAAAAAGGCTTAGCTGTATCCCATAAGTTTAGTTGAGGATAAAGCTGTCGTCCAAGCCCTTCAATATAAAGTAATGTCTTTTGAAGTAAGACCAATTGAGGCTGCACTTCCATATTAAAGCGACGAGCAGCATTAAAAAGATTAAGTAAAACGTGGCCAAATGAGATCTCACCTAATGGTTTTTCAAAAATAGGCTCACATACGGTACGAATAGCAAATTCAAACTCATCAACATTGGTATCAGCAGGAACCCAGCCAGATGCAACATGAAGTTCGGCCACCGTTCGATAATCTTGATTAAAGAAAGCCAATAAATTACCGGCAAGATAACGTTTATCTTCTTTATTTAAAATCCCAACAATGCCGCAATCTAAGCCAATCCATTGTGGATCTTCTGGATGGTCATAAGAGACAAAGACGTTCCCCGGATGCATATCAGCATGAAAAAAACTATCACGAAAAACTTGAGTAAAGAAGACTTCAACACCACGCTCAGCCAGAAGCTTCATATTGGTGCCATTGGCTTCTAAAGCAGGAATATCTGATACTTGAATTCCATAAATTCGCTCCATAACCAATAAATTTTCACGACAGAGGTCGGTATGAACGGCAGGAACATAAAGAACTGGGCTACCTTCAAAATTACGACGAAGTTGCGTCGCATTGGTCGCTTCTCGTAGTAAGTTAAGTTCATCGAGAAGTGTATTTTCATATTCTCGTACCACTTCAACAGCGCGTAAACGTCGAGTCTCAGGTAGAAACTTAGAGACCATACGAGCCAAACGGTACATTAACCGAATATCCGCCTGAATCACTTTTTTAATATCAGGGCGGATAACTTTTAATACAATTTCTTCACCGCTCTCTTTTAAGGTTGCGGTATGAACTTGCGCGATAGATGCCGATGCTAAAGGATTAATATCAAAATCATCAAACCACTTTTCAATCGGTCCACCTAATGCCTGCTCTATCTGCTTCTTAGCGACGGCACCATCATAAGGAGAGACTTGGTCTTGCAGCAGTGCGAGTTCGTCCGCAATATGAGGAGGAAAAAGATCACGGCGCGTTGACATCATTTGACCGAATTTAATCCAAACTGGCCCTAACTCTTGTAGCGCAAGACGAAGGCGTTCACCCAAGGCTTTCTCTTGATGGCAGTTTTTAATCCAGAACAATCCTTTGCGAAAAAAAGCGGCTTTTTCTGTTAATTCTGTCTCAGGAAGAAGTTGATCAAGACCATAAGTGAGCAACACTGAGGTAATTTTATATAATCGCTTTAATTCAGCGGGTCTCATAGAGTCTCACTTATTTTATTGAGACGTGCTTCAAGGATTGATACTTTTTCACTGATATCTTCGATCTGATCAAAGTGATATAAAGCTTCGAGTCGACTCGGCGCTAATTGCCATTCATCTGTCACAACACGGGCTAATCTTGCCACCTGCTTTTGATGTTGAGATTCAATAAACTGCTTTCCTTGTTTTGCACTACGCACTAATTTATGCGCAACAATATCACCCGTATAACGAGAGAGTAACTCTTCAATATCGGGCTTAATCATCGAAAGCAATAACGAGAAATCTTGTGCCGTTTGCAACTCGCCATCTAAAACCAATCTGCCTTGTTGAATGAGTTGAGTGATATTATTTTTATCACGTAATTCAGGCAAAATGGAAAGATTAAGTGTCAGACGACAATCTGGCTCACCTTCAAAGTTGGTTAAAATATCGACTTGATGACTGAAAACAAAAAAGAGCTGCTTTTCAAGTTCAACAACAGTGACCGCTAAAATCTTGCCTTTTAATTTCATCATTAAGCGAGAAGTATCAGCGCTCTCTTTTAATAACTGATTAAAGCCAGTCTCAATAACTCCAACAGCAAATGTATCTATCGGCATCCCTAGCTCAGCTCCTTAAAACTTATATCCACGGTGAAGTGCAACGACACCTGCAGTTAAGTTGTAGTAACTTGTCTGCTCAAATCCCGCATGCTCCATCATCTCTTTTAACGTATCTTGATCTGGATGCATGCGAATAGATTCAGCAAGGTAACGATAGCTTTCACCATCATTAGCAATCATTTCACCCATTTTTGGTAATAAGTGGAATGAGTATTGATCATAGACTTTTGAGATCACTTCATGAATCGGTTTCGAGAACTCAAGCACCAATAGACGACCACCGGGCTTTAATACACGAAACATCGAACGTAGCGCACGATCTTTATCGGTTACATTACGCAGACCAAAACCGATAGTGATACAGTCAAAGTAATCATCAGGGAAAGGCAGCTGTTCCGCATTAGCTTGAACATATTCTACATTGCCGACAATACCAATATCACGTAATTTATCACGACCAACGGTTAACATTGAGTTGTTAATATCCGCTAAGACAACTTGACCTTTATCACCGACAATACGTGAAAATTTAGCCGTTAAGTCACCGGTTCCTCCTGCAAGATCAAGTACTCGTTGACCCGGGCGAACGCCACTACAATCGATAGTGAAACGTTTCCAAACACGGTGAATACCGAATGACATTAAATCATTCATAATGTCATATTTTGCCGCTACAGAGTGAAACACCTCTGCAACCATCTCTTCTTTTTGATCTTTTTGAATGGTTTTAAAACCGAAGTGTGTTGTATCTTCTGTTTTGTTTTCCATGATATCAGTCATTTTATCTCCCCTTAATAACCTTGCTAGTGTACTGTATGGGGCGCTTTTGCTCTAGCTTTGATTTGATCTGTCGACCAATCTGTTGGGTATATCTTGTTTTACTTCAACACCTAACTGCTTAAAACTCTCAGCTTGACGAATGACATTCCCTCTACCTGTTGATAACTTATTGATTGCACTCTGGTAACTCCCATTCGCTTTATCAAGCGCTAAACCTATATTCTCCATATCACTGACAAACAGCCTCACCTTGTCGTAAAGCTTACTGGCACGCTCTGCAATAATTTGAGCATTTTGATTCTGTTTTTCATGCCGCCACAAATTATTAATGGTTCGAAGTGCCACCATTAATGTTGTCGGACTAACTAATAATATGTTGTGATTAAGGGCTTGGTTCACTAATGAGGGATCGGCTGAAATGGCCACTTGAAATGCAGGCTCAACCGGAATAAACATTAAGACATAATCAAGACTATTAACGCCATTCAGCAATTGGTAATCTTTTTTTGCTAACCCACGAATATGGGCTTTAAGTGCAGCAACATGATCATTCAGTGCCGTTTCTTGCTCATCAAAACTTTCAGCATTAAAATAACGCTCATACGCGACTAGTGCCATTTTTGCATCAATAATGACATCTTTATCATTAGGAAGATGCACCACAATATCAGGTTGATAACGTTTACCTTGCTCACTATCAAGATTAACCTGAGTGTCATACTCATACCCTTCTCTTAGACCTGAGCTTTCAAGTACCTGACTCAAGACCATCTCTCCCCAGTTACCTTGTTGTTTATTATCACCTTTAAGGGCCTTGGTTAGATTGAGAGCCTCTTGGGACATTTTATCGTTGAGTTGTTGTAAGTTTCTTATCTCATGGATTAAGGTATGACGCTCTTTTGCTTGATCACCAAAACCATCATTTACTTGTTTTCTAAAACCTTCTAACTGCTCTTTAAGCGGAGTTAAAATACCATCTAAACTTACCTTATTCTGTTCATCGACAGATTGGGTTTTCTGTTCAAATAGCTCATTAGCTAAATTAGTAAACTCACTCTTTAATCGCAACTCTGCATTCTCTAATAAGGCGATTTTTTCATTCGCGCTTTGTTGTTGCTCATAAAAGCGAGCAACTTGTTCACGATGTTGAGCATCTTGTTCTGCATGACTTTGTTGTAATAAACGATAATTACTTTCTAGATCGAGCTTCTCTTGACGTAACTGATCAAATATCCGTAATTTTTCTATGGCTGCCGTAAGCTTGCCATGCATTTGTCGTTGATCCGCCATCAAACGATCTCGCTCCATATCGAGCTGATCGATCTCTTCTTGCTGTTGATCATTTTGCTGTTGATAATGATCAATCTGTTGTTGGGTTAGATTTTTGATCTCTTCGATCTGACGCTCAGCCCAACGTTGTTGCTCTTTCGCTTTTTGGCTTATCGACCAACGCGCGAGCAATAAACTGACAATAAAAACTGCAACACCAAAACCAATTAAACCGACCTCTAAACTCATTCCATTACTTATTAACCAATTTGACATGAATACTCTCAATTCTATCTTTAATCCCTAAAAGGTATAAATGAACTGGATAAATGTCCAGTACCATTTCACTATTATAATGATTTCTTTATAAATAAATCGATAAAAGTGTGATTTGTCGTCATTGATAAAATCACCGATAAAAATCAGTTAAATTTGCCCCGAAGATTTAATACCTTATACCCAAATGAATTGGAGTTACTAGTGGGCGGCAAGTGAGTAAGTCTCCATGAATATATACCTAAAATAATTGGAGTTGCTAGTAGGCGGCAAATGAGTGAGGCCCCATGAGTATAGATGTACTCTATGATTGGGCGAACGTATAACCCATTACTTTCACAAACCTAGTCTAACTAGCAGCTTCAAGTAAGAAGGGCATATATTCAATAAATGTAATAGACTAACACCTTAAAATTAAACTTATTAGGATTTATTACCTCATGAATGAGCGCTCTGCTTTAGGGTATGGTTTGGCTGCAGTTTTACTTTGGTCAACCGTTGCTACCGCATTTAAAATTACGTTGCAATACTTTACCCCTAGCCAAATGTTAGTCGGTGCGAGTGCGGTTTCGGTGATTACATTAGTCATAATTGCCGCTAAAAAGGGCGTGTTATCCCAACTATCAACCACATTTAAAAAGCGTCCTCTCTATTTTTTGATTCTAGGATTAATTAACCCTTTTGCCTATTACTTAGTCCTTTTTCAAGCCTATGAGTTACTTCCAGCTTCTCAAGCTCAACCTTTAAATTACAGTTGGGCAATTACCTTAACCTTAATGGCGGCGGTTTTTCTTGGTCAAAAGATCCGTAAACAAGACTGGGCAGCCTGTGCATTAGGTTATTTTGGTGTGATTGTGATTGCCACCAAAGGCGATCTCTTGGCTCTTCAGTTTGATAGTCCACTAGGCGTAGGGTTGGCGCTTTTTTCTACCTTACTTTGGGCACTTTATTGGATATTAAATGCTAAAAACAGTGCCGACCCTATTTTAAGCTTGTTACTAGGCTTTGCACTTTCATTACCTTTTTCTATTGCTGTTAGTTTGTATGAGGGGGAATGGAGTTCTGTGCCTTGGCAAGGATGGGCTGCAGTGAGTTATGTTGGACTTTTTGAGATGGGAATTACCTTTGTTCTTTGGTTAACGGCATTAAAGAAAACACAAAATACAGCCCGTATTAGTAATTTGGTGTTTATCTCTCCATTTATTTCATTGCTGCTATTAAGCCAGATTATTGGAGAACAAATTTATCCATCAACGTTAATTGGACTCGGTTTGATTGTTTGTGGTTTGGTGATCCAGCAGCTGAAATTTAAAGAAAAATCCCTTTAAAGAAAAAAGCTTTAGGAAAAATAATTACTTCTCTTTAGATATAAAAATGGCGCTACGATTTCAATTAAAATCTTCAGCGCCATTATTTTAAACTAATTCTCATCTTAGCTTGAATCGACTAAGAACTAATCACCGATTGAGGGTGCCAACGTTGACCAGATTTACTCCAGAGAATAATCAATCCAGGCAATAACAGCCACATTTGAGCTGTTAGCAATAGACTATCGGTTAAACCAAAACGCTGAGTAATCCCAACCAATAGACCTGAACCACTCATCTGAAATAACCCTAATAATGCGGCTGCAGTACCGGCACAATCACCAAAAGGTGCCAATGCTCGCCCAGCTGAAGCCCCCATAATCAGTGCAAAGCTCACCGAGGTAATAAATATTGGCCCCATAAATGCGAGAGGAGTATTTACCTCTCTAAAGATAAACATTAATGCTCCTGCAATCAGTACCAAGACTAACCCTACAGTTAATGCATTACGGCTACCAAATTTATCAATATAGCGTGGAGCCAATAGACAACCCACAATATTTATTACGGCATTAATTCCAAACCAGATACTAAACTGCTGCATATCTAAGCCAAGATTGACAATCAAAAATGAAGGGGCTGCGGTAACGTAAGATAAAATCACTGCCATTCCTAACATACATAGAGAAGCATGGAAGAGAAAAACCGGTGACTTTAAAACGACTAAATAGCGATCTAAACTAATTAACTTACCTTGCGATTGCGTTGATGTAGGACGAGTTTCACTAAAAAAGATCATCAACAATACGCCAGCAATTACGCCATAACCAAACATAAAACTAAAGTTTGAACGCCAACCAAAGTGGAAGCTTAACCATCCTCCCAATAACGGAGCCAAAGCAGGAATAAAACAGATCGCGCCATTTAAATAACTAATCATGCGACCGCTACGCTCAGGGCCAAAACTATCACGAACAGCAGAAAAAGCAGCGACTGAAGTACAGCATGCTCCAAAGCCTTGAATTAATCGTGCAAATAACATTAGATCTAAGCTTTTCGCCCACCATGCTAGCAGTGCACTAGCGGCATAAATTACTGCACCAATCAGTGCAATCGGGCGACGACCGTAACGATCTGCCAAAGGTCCTGCAAATAACTGCCCTAACCCTAAACTAAAAATAAATAGCGTCACGGTATCTTGAATATTTGTTAAATCAACCTGATAACTCTCCGCCATCATTGGCAGTGCAGGTAGGTAAATATCAATCGCTAGTGGGCTAAATAGCACCAGCATAATCATCAAAATAATTAACTTTGATGAGGGTGATTGTGTTGTGTTCATACATCTCCTTATTCATTCGCGGCAAGTCTACTGGGTAATAGGAGAAAGTTAAATTAATTTCGATATTCAATTGCAGATAAGTTAAAAAAAGAATAGGTTAGAAGATTAAACAAGGATGTTATTTTAAATAGAAGACAGTAATCTCGTCACCTTAATAAAAACACATCGATATATACCTAAAGTAATTGGAGTTGCTAATAGGCAAGGCCCCATGAGTATAGGTTTTCTATATGATTGAACGAATGAATAAAGCCAACAAGCAACTTCAAGTAAGAAGGGTATAAAGGTATAGAATAAAGTTTAACCTAAAAGGTTAATCACTATCAATCACCCATTTTTTATAAAATAGAAGGTTTACTTTTATGGAAGCAATTACTACTCAACGAGTCGAAGAGCTACGTCAATGGCTAGTTGAAAACAATCTTGATGCGATTTTAATTCCTCATGAAGATGAATATTTGGGTGAATATATTCCAGCACACAATGAGCGTTTACATTGGCTAACTGGATTTACTGGTTCAGCTGGCGCAGCAGTAGTAACTCAAGATAAAGCAGCCATTTTTGTTGATGGTCGTTATGTTGTTCAAGTGACAAAGCAAGTACCGTCTCCGCTTTTTGAATACCGTCATCTAATCGAAGAGCCAGCATTGGGTTGGCTAGAACAAAATTTAGCTCCCAATGCTTCAGTTGCCATTGATCCTCGTCTACATAGTACGGCGTGGTTAGCGAAGGCAAAAGAGAGTACTGGAGGTAAACTCTCTCTGGTTTCATTAGAAAAGAATCCAATTGATACATTGTGGCGAGATCGCCCTGAGCCACTACTTTCTTCAGCGCGTTTAATGGGATTAGAGTATGTCGGTCAATCATCGAGTGACAAGCGCGAAAATGTGGCAAAAGAGCTTCAAGCTAAAGGTATAGATGCTGCATTACTAACACAACTAGATACGATTTGCTGGTTACTTAATATCCGTGGTGAAGATGTTTCTCGTTTGCCTGTTCTGCTTTCTCATATCGTGATTAATCGTCAAGGTGACGTTGATTTCTATATTGATGCTGATCGTTTACCTAGCGAATTTTCAGCTCATGTTGGAACTGGTGTTTCCGTTAAGTCACCAGCAGAGCTGCAAAGTGGGTTAACTTCATTAGCTGGTAACAAAGTCTTAGTAGACTCGGCAAATAGCAACGCTTGGTTAAGTCAAATTTTAGTTGATGCTGGCTCAACAATTATTGAAGGTGCAGATCCCTGTCTATTAGCAAAAGCGGCAAAGAATCCGACCGAAATTGCAGGTATGAAAGCATGTCATATCCGTGATGGTGTTGCGGTGAGTCGTTTCTTAGCATGGCTTGATAGTGAGGTCGCTGCAGGTAATCTACACGATGAAGCAGTACTGGCTGATAAGCTAGAAGCATTCCGTCGTCTTGATGAGACTATTGTAGACTTAAGTTTTGATACCATCTCAGCAGCAGCCGGTAATGCAGCAATGTGTCACTATAATCATGAGAACCAACCAGAGCCAAGCCGATTAGAGATGGACAGTGTTTATCTTGTTGATTCAGGTGGTCAATACCCAGATGGAACAACAGATATCACACGTACTATTGCTATTGGCACGCCAAGTGATGAATTGAAGCAACAGGTTACGCTCGTACTAAAAGGGCATATTTCTCTAGCAAGTGCCCGCTTCCCACAAGGCACTGTTGGCTCTCAGCTTGATGTACTCGCTCGTCAACACTTATGGGCTCGTGGTTATGATTACGATCACGGTACTGGTCATGGTGTTGGTCACTTCTTAAGTGTTCACGAAGGGCCACAACGTATATCTAAAGTATATAACAGCACCGCATTATTAGCAGGAATGGTGGTATCGAATGAGCCGGGTTACTACCGTGCCGATGAATTTGGTATTCGTATTGAGAATTTAGAGCAAGTGGTAGCAATTGAAACCAATGGTGACAATTCAATGCTAGGATTCGAGTCACTTACTCGTGCTCCGATTGATAAGCGCCTTATCAATGTCGATATGCTAAATCGTCCAGAATTAACTTGGTTGAATCATTATCATCAGATGGTGTGGGATGATCTAAGTCCATTAATAAGTGGGGATGAACTAAAATGGCTAGAGCAGGCAACAGCGGCTATTAGTTATTAGTTAACTATTTAAAAAATATAAAAAGAGCAGTGATGGCTAAATCACAGCTCTTTTTTTATTCATTATTCGACACGAACTCAAGCCATAATGGCGTTAAACGCAGCAACCGTCTGCTTAAGATCTTTACTCTCTTTTAAAGCGTGCTCAATCGTAAAGCCAACGACACCAGTGCGAAAAATTCGATCTGCATTCTCTAAATTAATCCCACCAATTGCTAACGTTGGAGTTGTTTTCACCAATTGACGATAAAGTGCTAAATGATTTATCCCTTCTGGATCAGTTTCTGCCGTTGAGAATCTATGCTTCAATGCGATATAGCTTGGACGAAGAGGCAATGCTTCTATGACTCCAAAATACCCATTAATCGAAATCCCTAACCTAACAGCTGCTTGTTTTACTTGTAAAAGATCAACACTATCGAGATCTTTCTGATGAAGATGAACACCATATGCATTATGTTTTAATGCCAATTGCCAATGGTCACAAATAAAGAGAAAGGCTTGATACTCTTCAGAGAGCTCAACCGCGGCGACAATCTTTTGTTCTACACTTTCACTTTCAGGCTTAAATTGAACCGTTTTAACGCCCAACTTAAAAAAAGCTTCCAACTCTTCTAGACTGCTTACGACCGGATTCAAACCAATGTTAGGCTCAAGTAGGCTCGGGAAAGCACAGGTCTCTTCTGCAATCTGATGTAATTGATTTAAAGTTGAGTCAGATTTATTGTAAAACGATTTAGGAAACAATTCTAAGTTAACAGGCCATGAAACTTTTTTTATCTCATCACTGTTACTATGTGCAATATTATTTGAAAAGGCGCGAGCAAGTACCAGTGAATCATCAAGGGAAAAAGAGAGTGCCAGTGCGGTCAAAAGCATTGCTCGATGATCTTCAGTTCGACAAGTTGGATGGCTTTTTAGCATTCGAAGTTGTCCACCACTAAACCAGATATCAACAATATCCTCATTAGAAAGCGGGAAGCTACTAATAATCAGATTAGGATTTTCTTCTACTTTAGCAATTAATGTATCAATCTTTGGATAAGGTGCAATCCAACTATCTTGTATCACTAAGTGCTCTTTTTTAGGAAGTGCTCGGTTATCAAACATAATAGAGGTCTGAATTTGACTACCTGTGAGAACGATAGAATCTCCATCACTTACCTCTATTTCAACTTGCTCACCAAGACTAAATTGATCAGCAATAGAAAGCAGTGGTTCAATCTTCATTAACAGAGGAATAAACTTATCAGGTAACCGTAAAACACTCATTATATATCCCTTATGACAAAAATAATAAAATTGTTGCTATTGACGATAAAGAAAGCAGTCATTTAGGTTAGCACAATTAAGATAACAGCAATAATCAAATAAATTGACTACCCTGTTATCTTATCGTTTATAACTTAGGGAGGGAGGCTTATGATTTAGTTAGTAATTGGAAACCAGCCCATGCAGCAAACACACAGATAGTTACGTTAAGAATGATGTTTAATCCCATTTTTAAGAATGCTGATTGCTGCATCAGAACAACATTATCCATTGAGAACGTTGAGAATGTGGTTAAAGCGCCAAGGAAGCCTAATCCAATAATTTGACGCCAAGGTGAAGAAGCAATAATGCCTTGCTCCATTGCCGACATCAAAAGTCCCATAATAAATGAGCCTAAAATATTCACTGTTAGTGTACCGTATGGGAAACCACGTCCCAATAACATCACACAGAATTCAGAGATAAGAAAGCGAGAACAAGCACCAAATGCACCACCCACTGCAATAAAACCTAAAACGGTTAATTGACCCATAGCTATAAAACCTTATTTGTAATTTATGTCTTAAAATATCGTTATAAAAACCATCTAAATATAAGTTCGATTAGATAATATGTAACGCTATTACGAAAAAGAGTAGACGATTATTCATAAAAAAAACAAAAATACTAGCTCAAAATTCAACCATTATTAATACTAATAATAAATACCTTTTAAATCAGCTTGATAAGTTTTTATTAAAATATCAATGTTATCTTTTATATTTGATCACTATCAATATAGTGCAATTCAATAGAAAAAACTGGCTAAAAAATAATAATCAAATAAGAAAATACTTAAAAAAAAGAAACCAACTTAAAGCAATCTCAATATAAAAAAATCGAGTGATAAGGGGTTAACTTACCTATATAAAATAATTGGAGTTGCTAGTAGGCGGCAAGTGAGTGAAGCCCCATGAGTATAGGTGTACTCTATAATTGGGGCGAATAAGCGACGCCAACAACCTAGCGACTTCAAGTATGAAGGGTATATATCTAAATAAGATCGTAGAGTAAAAAAGGCAATAACTAAAATAAAATCATTTTTGATATCTACTACAATAAATCAATTATTATAAATAAATGATTTATCAATTAAACAACGACTCAAGAATCAACTCTATTAGTGCTTCTTTATCCATAAAAAGTTCTATCTCATTGTTGAGCTATCAATCTAGCTTCACTTTTCTACAGACGTAAAAAAGCCCAAGTCGTAAGACTTGGACTTTGCTGTTTATCAATGAAGGTTGCGGAGCGAACTAACGATCCTTAAAAAAGAACCCGCGCCCCCGGAGTGACGGCCGCTGTGTTTTAAATAAATAGCTAATCAACTGAACGACCGTACTACTCGATAGCTTCAGTTACTTTGTTAATTGTCGATATAACATTGAATATCAGAAAATGTTTAGGCGAGATAAAGTGAAGTAATTAGTCATATTATAAACTTCATATGTTATTTTCTACAGACGTAAAAAAGCCCAAGTCGTGAGACTTGGGCTTAGTGTAGTGGCGGAGCGGACGGGACTCGAACCCGCGACCCCCGGCGTGACAGGCCGGTATTCTAACCAACTGAACTACCGCTCCTTTAGCAAAGTGCTTACGCATAATGCTAAATGCTTTTATCGTCACTAACGTGTCAAAGTTAGAAGACGTGCGTTTAGATTTTTCAATCTAAAGCATAAATTTGAAGCCTGGCGATGACCTACTCTCACATGGGGAGACCCCACACTACCATCGGCGCGATTGTGTTTCACTTCTGAGTTCGGAATGGAGTCAGGTGGGTCCACAATGCTATGGTCGCCAAGCAAATTTTGTTGTTAACCGCGAATATTCGCGTTTAACGAAATTTGGAAAGTCTGATAATTAACTTTTTTGTTTAAGTAATAATATTCTCAATACTTCATTCAAGTATCTTTTGACTCATCGAGTCGTATTCTTTTGAGTCCATCAAAACCCTTTGGGTGTTGTATGGTTAAGCCTCACGGGCAATTAGTACAGGTTAGCTCAACGTATCGCTACGCTTACACACCCTGCCTATCAACGTTCTAGTCTCGAACAACCCTTTAGGACACTTATAGTGCCAGGGAAGACTCATCTCAGGGCTCGCTTCCCGCTTAGATGCTTTCAGCGGTTATCGATTCCGAACTTAGCTACCGGGCAATGCCATTGGCATGACAACCCGAACACCAGTGGTTCGTCCACTCCGGTCCTCTCGTACTAGGAGCAGCCCCCTTCAATCTTCCAACGCCCACGGCAGATAGGGACCGAACTGTCTCACGACGTTCTAAACCCAGCTCGCGTACCACTTTAAATGGCGAACAGCCATACCCTTGGGACCGACTTCAGCCCCAGGATGTGATGAGCCGACATCGAGGTGCCAAACACCGCCGTCGATATGAACTCTTGGGCGGTATCAGCCTGTTATCCCCGGAGTACCTTTTATCCGTTGAGCGATGGCCCTTCCATTCAGAACCACCGGATCACTATGACCTGCTTTCGCACCTGCTCGAATTGTCATTCTCGCAGTCAAGCGGGCTTATGCCATTGCACTAACCTCACGATGTCCGACCGTGATTAGCCCACCTTCGTGCTCCTCCGTTACTCTTTGGGAGGAGACCGCCCCAGTCAAACTACCCACCAGGCACTGTCCGCAATCCCGATTAGGGACCAACGTTAGAACATCAAGCATACAAGGGTGGTATTTCAAGGTTGACTCCACCGCATCTGGCGACGCGGTTTCAAAGTCTCCCACCTATCCTACACATGTAGGGTCAATGTTCAGTGCCAAGCTGTAGTAAAGGTTCACGGGGTCTTTCCGTCTAGCCGCGGGTACACAGCATCTTCACTGCGATTTCAATTTCACTGAGTCTCGGGTGGAGACAGCGTGGCCATCATTACGCCATTCGTGCAGGTCGGAACTTACCCGACAAGGAATTTCGCTACCTTAGGACCGTTATAGTTACGGCCGCCGTTTACCGGGGCTTCGATCAAGAGCTTCTCCGAAGATAACCCCATCAATTAACCTTCCGGCACCGGGCAGGCGTCACACCGTATACGTCATCTTTCGATTTTGCACAGTGCTGTGTTTTTAATAAACAGTTGCAGCCACCTGGTATCTGCGACTGCCAGCAGCTTAGGGAGCAAGTCCCATCACCGCCGGCAGCGTACCTTCTCCCGAAGTTACGGTACCATTTTGCCTAGTTCCTTCACCCGAGTTCTCTCAAGCGCCTTGGTATTCTCTACCCGACCACCTGTGTCGGTTTGGGGTACGATTTCTTACGACCTGAAGCTTAGAGGCTTTTCCTGGAAGCATGGCATCAATGACTTCACTACCTTAGTAGCTCGACATCGTGTCTCAGCGTTAAAAAAGGTCCGGATTTACCTAAACCTTCCGCCTACGCACTTGAACCTGGATAACCATCACCAGGCCCACCTAGCCTTCTCCGTCCCCCCATCGCAGTCGTAAAAAGTACGGGAATATTAACCCGTTTCCCATCGATTACGCTTCTCAGCCTCATCTTAGGGGTCGACTCACCCTGCCCCGATTAACGTTGGACAGGAACCCTTGGTCTTCCGGCGAGGGGGCTTTTCACCCCCTTTATCGTTACTCATGTCAGCATTCGCACTTCTGATACGTCCAGCATACCTCTCGATACACCTTCAACCGCTTACAGAACGCTCCCCTACCCAATATAGCAAAGCTATATTGCCGTAGCTTCGGTGTGTGATTTAGCCCCGTTACATCTTCCGCGCAGGCCGACTCGACCAGTGAGCTATTACGCTTTCTTTAAATGATGGCTGCTTCTAAGCCAACATCCTGGCTGTCTGAGCCTTCCCACATCGTTTCCCACTTAATCACAACTTTGGGACCTTAGCTGACGGTCTGGGTTGTTTCCCTCTCCACGACGGACGTTAGCACCCGCCGTGTGTCTCCCGGATATTACTTACTGGTATTCGGAGTTTGCAAAGGGTTGGTAAGTCGGGATGACCCCCTAGCCTTAACAGTGCTCTACCCCCAGTAGTATTCGTCCGAGGCGCTACCTAAATAGCTTTCGGGGAGAACCAGCTATCTCCGAGTTTGATTGGCCTTTCACCCCTAGCCACAAGTCATCCGCTAATTTTTCAACATTAGTCGGTTCGGTCCTCCAGTTGATGTTACTCAACCTTCAACCTGCCCATGGCTAGATCACTCGGTTTCGGGTCTATATCCAGAGACTGTGTCGCCCAGTTAAGACTCGGTTTCCCTACGGCTCCCCTAAACGGTTAACCTTGCCACTGAATATAAGTCGCTGACCCATTATACAAAAGGTACGCAGTCACCCCATAAAAGAGGCTCCCACTGCTTGTACGTATACGGTTTCAGGTTCTATTTCACTCCCCTCACAGGGGTTCTTTTCGCCTTTCCCTCACGGTACTGGTTCACTATCGGTCAGTCAGGAGTATTTAGCCTTGGAGGATGGTCCCCCCATGTTCAGACAGGATACCACGTGTCCCGTCCTACTCGATTTCACTTAATTAGACTCTTCGGCTACGGGGCTATCACCCTCTATCGCCACGCTTTCCAGCGTGTTCACCTAACTCTAACTATGCTTAAGGGCTAATCCGAGTTCGCTCGCCGCTACTGTCGGAATCTCAATTGATTTCTTTTCCTTCGGGTACTTAGATGTTTCAGTTCCCCGAGTTTGCCTCCTATAGCTATGAATTCACTATAGGATACCTAGCTTATGCTAAGTGGGTTTCCCCATTCGGACATGGTTGGTTAATAACGCTTCTTACCAGCTCACCAACCCTTTTCGCAGGTTAGCACGTCCTTCATCGCCTCTGACTGCCAAGGCATCCACCGTATACGCTTAGTCACTTAACCATACAACCCGAAAGGGTCTTTATGTATGTTCAAACAACCAAGGTTTTTGATTGTTGATAATCAACAGGGTAATGTTAATTATCGTTTGCCGGACTCAATATAGAATTAACATCAATGATGTTAATTTGAATACAAGACACTTGAATGTGTATTGTGTTGAGAACTCGTTTATTCTTTCGAATAAACAATTATTACTTTTCAACTTATTAATGATTAAAAAATCACTAACGAGTTTACTAGTCAGCTTTCCAAATTGTTAAAGAGCATGTCTTTTTCAAGACCGTGATAATAAATACCACTTTTTAAATATTCTAAATAAAAATACTTAAAAAGTGGTGGGCGATACTGGGCTCGAACCAGTGACCCCCTCCTTGTAAGGGAGGTGCTCTCCCAACTGAGCTAATCGCCCACGATAGTTTTAATTCCATCGTGAGATAGAATGGTGGGTCGTGCAGGATTCGAACCTGCGACCAATTGATTAAAAGTCAACTGCTCTACCAACTGAGCTAACGACCCTTCTTTATTCAGGCCAAAAGCCAGAAGAAAGTGGCGTCCCGTAGGGGAGTCGAACCCCTGTTACCGCCGTGAAAGGGCGGTGTCCTAGGCCTCTAGACGAACGGGACTAAGTGTTTTGATGTGTTGGGCACATCTTCTCTTTAATTTTTTAACTTAATTCAATCTGTGTGGGTACTCATCACGAAATATCAAATCGTTAAGGAGGTGATCCAGCCCCAGGTTCCCCTAGGGCTACCTTGTTACGACTTCACCCCAGTCATGAACCACACCGTGGTAAACGCCCTCCCCGAAAGGTTAAGCTATCTACTTCTGGTGCAGCCCACTCCCATGGTGTGACGGGCGGTGTGTACAAGGCCCGGGAACGTATTCACCGTGGCATTCTGATCCACGATTACTAGCGATTCCGACTTCATGGAGTCGAGTTGCAGACTCCAATCCGGACTACGACGCACTTTTTGGGATTCGCTCACTATCGCTAGCTTGCAGCCCTCTGTATGCGCCATTGTAGCACGTGTGTAGCCCTACTCGTAAGGGCCATGATGACTTGACGTCGTCCCCACCTTCCTCCGGTTTATCACCGGCAGTCTCCCTGGAGTTCCCACCATTACGTGCTGGCAAACAAGGATAAGGGTTGCGCTCGTTGCGGGACTTAACCCAACATTTCACAACACGAGCTGACGACAGCCATGCAGCACCTGTCTTACAGTTCCCGAAGGCACACCTGCGTCTCCGCTGGCTTCTGTAGATGTCAAGAGTAGGTAAGGTTCTTCGCGTTGCATCGAATTAAACCACATGCTCCACCGCTTGTGCGGGCCCCCGTCAATTCATTTGAGTTTTAATCTTGCGACCGTACTCCCCAGGCGGTCTACTTAACGCGTTAGCTCCGAAAGCCACGGCTCAAGGCCACAACCTTCAAGTAGACATCGTTTACGGCGTGGACTACCGGGGTATCTAATCCCGTTTGCTACCCACGCTTTCGCATCTGAGCGTCAGTCTTTGTCCAGGGGGCCGCCTTCGCCACTGGTATTCCTTCAGATCTCTACGCATTTCACCGCTACACCTGAAATTCTACCCCCCTCTACAAGACTCTAGCCTACCAGTTTCAAATGACCTTCCGGAGTTGAGCTCCGGGCTTTCACATCTGACTTAATAGGCCGCCTGCATGCGCTTTACGCCCAGTAATTCCGATTAACGCTCGCACCCTCCGTATTACCGCGGCTGCTGGCACGGAGTTAGCCGGTGCTTCTTCTGCAGCTAACGTCAAATGGCAAGCGTATTAAACTTACCATCTTCCTCACTGCTGAAAGTACTTTACAACCCTAAGGCCTTCTTCATACACGCGGCATGGCTGCATCAGGCTTTCGCCCATTGTGCAATATTCCCCACTGCTGCCTCCCGTAGGAGTCTGGACCGTGTCTCAGTTCCAGTGTGGCTGATCATCCTCTCAGACCAGCTAGGGATCGTCGCCTTGGTGAGCCATTACCTCACCAACTAGCTAATCCCACTTGGGCGTATCTTAATGCGCAAGGCCCGAAGGTCCCCTGCTTTGCTCCGTAGAGAATTATGCGGTATTAGCTATCGTTTCCAATAGTTATCCCCCTCATTAAGGCAACTTCCCAAGCATTACTCACCCGTCCGCCGCTCGTCAGCAGAGTAGCAAGCTACTCTCTGTTACCGCTCGACTTGCATGTGTTAGGCCTGCCGCCAGCGTTCAATCTGAGCCATGATCAAACTCTTCAATTAAAGTTTTTTTGGCCGCTCTTGTAAAAAGGCGACCGGCTCAACGAATACTGACTTCAAAACTAAATCCAACCTTATAAATAAAGTTAGACTGTAATCTTAAAGCTACTACCATTCCAACAGAATGATAGTGAATTGACTGTGCCAGTATAATCCATAATAAATTATGTCTTACACTGTATTGGTCACTCAGTTCATTGAGTAATCTTTTTGTTGATTCTCGATAACGAGTGCCCACACAGATTGAATAAGTTAAATTGTTAAAGAGCATTGACATCGCAGTCGTTATCGCTAACAGTTGCGAAGCAAGGAGGCGTATAATACAGCTCCCTAATTTTAAGTCAAGAAGAAATTTTAATTTATTTTCAATTCCTATTTGAATCGAATTTAAAACGTCTTATTGACTTTCCTCAAAGAATGAAACACCGCGTTTTAACGCTTAGTGGCTTATCATTTAAGAGGTTGGCTATTTTACTTAACTAACTCTTGCTGTCAATCGCTTTTTTCATTAATTAAGTTATCTTTTTAAAGCCTTACCGAATCGTTTAACTTGCTCTATTTGCTCGTTATCTGTGTCGGTGGATGCGCATTATAGAGAGATGAATAAACTTGGCAACCCTTTTTTGTAAAAATAGTTTCAAAAGCTCATTTATCAATCAAATGACCTGTTTTTGATCAATAAACACGCTATTTCCCATCGATTCCTATCTCTCTACTTGTTAGTGTTCCTCTTTCTATAACCAAATCTCACCTTTACTATTAAATGATTCATCCTCAATGAGATTTTCAAGCTCTTCTTCAATGTCAAACCACAACGCTTTAAAGCATATTAATATTTGAGACTCATCACTCTCCGAATGATCAATACCCGAGGATGTCGAAAAAAGCCAAGCAAAAGAGACAAAGCAGTCGATTTGATATCCACCTTGGTGAGCGGTCACGTTAATCGCCTTTAAATTTGGCAGACAACGATAATCATCAGAAAAAAGAATCGATTGGTTCATTATACGCCCTCTAAGTTTTTTCTTAATTCACGTAAGACTTGTTTTGTACCTGGTCGAATACCACGCCACAACATAAAACTTTCAGCAGCTTGTCCAACTAGCATACCTAAACCATTTAACGATTTTTTTGCTCCCAAATCTAACGCCCATTGATTAAAGATAGTTAACCCAGGACAGTACATCATGTCATAAACTGCACAATGGTCACTAATAATAGATTCAGGTAAAGGAAGTAATTGTTTATTTAAACTCGATGCTGTTGAGTTAATAATTAAGTCAAAACTCTCACCAGCAAGAGCTTCAAATGATTTAGCTTCGATATGACCGGTTTGAGAGAATAGATCTGCTAACGTTTCTGCTTTAGAAAAAGTGCGGTTAGCAACCACTACGTGGCTAGGTTGTTGTTGCAGTATTGAGTAAAGAGCTCCTCTAGCTGCACCACCAGCTCCAAGCATTAAAATCTTAGCGTCTTTAAGGGATATTTGATGATTAAGCAGATCTTGAACAACACCTTCACCATCGGTGTTATCACCTAAAACACCGCCATCATCAAGTTTCTTTAATGTATTAACCGCTCCAGATAAGCGAGCTCGTTCTGTCAACTGAGTGGCATACTGAAACGCGTCCTCTTTAAAAGGTACGGTTACATTACAACCGCGCCCACCACTATTAAAGAATGCGTCTATATTATGATTGAATTGACCGATAGGGACTTCAAGTAATGTGTATTCCATTTTCTGCATCGTTTGACGGGCAAACAATGTATGTATAAAAGGCGACTTACTATGTCCTATGGGATTGCCAACAACAACATATCGATCCATATTATTAATTCCTATTTAAAATACTTATTGAGTTTTGAGACTAACCTTCTCTCAACACTTTCCCTGTCATTGCATCGATAATTTGACTTGGTTTGCGACGGCCACTGGTTTTCCCCATCACAATAGCATCTAACTTATCACCTAACTGCTCTGCCACCTCTTCCGTTGTCATACAAGAAGGCTCCCCCGTTAAATTTGCACTGGTTGAAGTAATGGGTTTATCTAAAGCTAAACACAACTCTTGAACAATAGGGTGATCGGAGACTCGCACCGCTAAGCTATTAAACGCACCCGTTAAATGGTTAGACAAATGAGGTTGGCAAGGCATAATCCAAGTCACGGCTCCCGGCCAACTACGTTTAATTTGAGATAACTGATCCACACTCAACTGGCTCTCATCTATATAAGAGAGGAGTTGTTGATAGTTAGCAGCAATTAAAATCAGCCCTTTTTCAATTGGTCGCTGCTTAATGGCCAACAACTTTTCAATCGCATCTTGATTATCTGGATCACATCCTAGGCCAAAAACGCCTTCAGTGGGGTAAGCGATAACGCCACCCTCTGATAGTGCTGCGACTGATTGTTTAATATTACTCATGATGATGTTCTCTACAGATAAATAAAAAGACGCACATTGGCGTCTTTTATGAAACAAGTGGTTATCTATTTAAACTCAAGACTAAAGGTCTCTCATAAAAGAAGACGAATAGCAGAGATGAAAACCACGATACACACACATTACTTGAGATTACGGTCAACATGGCTGAACTTCAAGTAAGACGGGTATATTAATTTACTGAAATAACTGCTGTTGTAAAGCAGCATCTTTCGCAATAATTTCTTCTGCATTCTTCTGGCGTTCTGCTTTCACAGCCTGAGCTAGTTCAGGATCGGCAATAGATAGCATTTGAGCAGCTAGATATCCTGCATTTTTAGCGCCAGCCTTACCAATTGCAACAGTTGCAACAGGGACACCACCCGGCATCATTACCGTTGAAAGAAGCGCATCGATACCATCTAATGGGCCGGCATCGATAGGAACACCAATAACGGGTTTCGTTGTAATCCCAGCAACAGCACCTGCCAAATGAGCAGCCAATCCAGCAGCACAGATAAAGACTTGGCAACCTCGTTCTTCAGCATCTGTCACATATTGATGAGTTGCAGCAGGAGTACGGTGAGCAGATGTCACTTTAACCTCAACGCTAATATCAAACTTTTTTAGCGTATCAATAGTAGACATCATGACAGGAAGGTCGGAATCAGATCCCATTAAGATTGCAACAAAAGGTTTATTCATCTATTTATCGTCCATAATAGTTTAAATTAGGCAGTTTAAACGGCCACGTAAACGTTTGCTTCACTATTATAGGATCGAACGTGGATAAAAATCGACCTTATTTTGAATTTTTATTAAAAAGAAGATGACTCTGGAGTTTGATAGTGATGACACTTTTTATCTGCACACTGTAATTTCATACCTGAGGCTAGTTTTTTCTCCATCAACACCCCAAAACCACACTCCTGACAATGACCTAGCACTGGTTTAAAGTTAATAGCAAACTGACACTTAGGATAACAATTACAAGCATAAAACCGCTTACCATAACGACTTTTACGCTCGATCAGTTCCCCTTTATGACAAACAGGGCATGGAATTTCAGTTTCATCTGGCTTATCGATAGGCTCAATATGATGACACTCAGGATACGCTGAACATCCAACAAACATACCGTAACGTCCTTGACGTAAAACTAAATATTGCTGACATTCTGGACAAGGAATATCTAACTCTTTGACGATATGGCCGTCATTATGATTTAACGAGCCGATATAATGACAAGATGGATAATTTTCACATCCAAGAAATGGCCCATTTTTTCCATGACGAATAGATAATTGGCCTTGGCATACGGGACAAATTTTGTCATTTAGCGCATGCTCATGCATAGAAAAAAGTGGGGTTCGATTATTTTCACTCATCATTTACTCATTATTTCACATAGGTAACATTAGTGAGAAGGCCACGCGTCATCACCATCATAAAGAAGATCTTCCATCTGCTGGTAAGCGCCTTCATAACCAGAAGCGTTAAATAATACCATTAACACAATCCATTTAAGGTCATTTAAACTAAATTGTTGAGTATCCAAAGCCATAATTTGATCGATAACCATCTCTCGTAGTTCTGAATCAAGAATTTTCACCTGTTCAAGGTGCAACATAAAACCACGACTTTCACAATCGATACGGTACATTTCATCTTCGGTATAAATACGAAATGACCTGTTTGAACAAGGGGTTGTAAGATAACTTTGTCCTTCATTTTCTTGCAATCCCGCCAAACTCTCTAGCCAGTCATAAGCTTTATATATTTCATTCTCTTGGAAGCCTGCACGAGTTAGCTCATCAGTTAACTCATCTTGATCCATCAATAACTCAACGTCACTGTGAATATATGTTTCAAATAGATACATCAAAATATCCATCATTAATTGCCACTCCTCGTTTTAACGTAGCCTCCGGGAACGGCGAGCACCCACCCCTCTAACTCCAGCTCTAATAAGCGCATCATGACATCACTGACCGACATGTTCGATCGTGTTGCAATGATATCCACAGGCGTCATTTCATCACTCACATTATCCAAAACAGGACATAATGGCGACAATAGGTCTGAGTTTACCATTTTAATAGCGCGCTGTTTACTACTAGAACTGGCTATTATAGGCGCAATTTCAACAAAAATATCTTCAATATCCTCAACTAATTTTGCTCCTTCTTTAATTAGAGCGTGGCAACCTTTTGATAAGGGATTATGGATAGAGCCAGGAATAGCAAAAACTTCTCGATTTTGCTCTAATGCATAACGCGCAGTAATTAATGAACCACTAGTCACTGCAGACTCAACAATAAGAACCCCTAAAGATAAGCCTGAAATAACGCGATTTCGACGAGGGAAATTGACAGCATTAACGGGTGTTGAAGGAATAAATTCAGAAATTACCGCGCCTCCAGTTTCAACAATTTCATCCGCTAATGGTTGATGTCTTTTGGGATAAATATGATTTAATCCGGCCCCTAAAACTGCAACTGTTTTTCCTGTACCTTGAATTGCACTATTTTGAAGCGCACCACGATGAGCCTGACCATCAATTCCTAAAGCCAATCCACTGGTAATGCCATAGCCTTGTTCGCTTAATTTTCTCGCAAAATAAAACGCATTCTCTCGTCCACTCACACTAGAATTTCGGCTGCCGACAATAGCTATTTGTGGTTCAGAGAGCAGAGCACAACGACCTCGAACAAAAAGAAGCGGCGGAGCAGAGGTTAATTGCTTTAATTGAGGAGGGTAACGAGCATCAGTAGTGGTTATAATTGTCTGGTACTCATTCTGCCATGCCAAACAGTGCTCAATCCGTCGCATATCCGGTTTAATAATGGCACTCGCTTGTTGTTGGTTAAAGCCTATCTGTAATAACCTACCGGCATCAGCCCCCATCAAATCATTGATAGAATAACAATTTAGCCAGTTTTTGATAAAAGCAGGGCCAATTCTAGGTGCAAAAGTGAGAGCCAACCACAATGCTAATTCTGTTTCCTTAGGACACCCCATGTCAGTTCCCTCTATTTGTCTCTCTTTTCGCGACAGTCAGAGAGGCTTGATTATTTTTTAAACTAGATTGATAAAATATCCTGTCTGATGCTGTCATTTGGGCACTAAAATGTCTAGAATCTACCTTATAGCAATTTATTTCTTTCGATTCAGTTCAATATTTTGAGATCTTATGGCACTTTTATCCGTTTTAATTTACCCAGATGAGCGTCTTCGTACAGTGGCAGAACCTGTAAAAGCCGTGACATCTGAAACAAAAAAAATCATCGACGATATGTTTGACACTATGTATGAAGAAGAGGGTATTGGCCTTGCTGCAACGCAAGTCGATATTCATCAACGCATCATCGTGATGGATCACAGCGAAGACCGCAGCGGTCAGCTTGTTCTTATCAACCCTACAATCACGGAAACTCATGGTGAAGATGGAATTGAAGAAGGCTGCCTTTCAGTTCCAGGTTCTCGAGCTTTAGTTCCTCGTGCTTCAACAATTAAGGTGAAAGCGCTAGACCGTAATGGTAAAGAGTTTGAATTTGAAGCTGATGAGCTTTTATCAATCTGTGTTCAACATGAAATTGACCACTTAGATGGTAAACTGTTTGTTGATTACATCTCGCCATTAAAACGTCAACGTATTAAACAGAAGCTTGAAAAACTAAAGCGTTTTAACGATAAACACCAATAATAGAGGCTACCTTGAGCAAATCATTACGTATTGTCTTTGCTGGTACCCCAGACTTCGCCGCCCGTCATTTGGCGGCGTTGTTGTCTTCTCAGCATGAAATTATCGCCGTTTATACCCAACCAGACCGCCCTGCCGGACGTGGTAAGAAATTAACGGCTAGTCCAGTAAAAAGCTTAGCACTTGAACATGATATTCCTGTCTATCAACCGGCATCACTAAGAAACCAAGAAGCACAGCAGCAACTTGCAGAACTTAATGCTGATCTCATGGTTGTGGTTGCTTACGGACTACTATTACCACAAGAAGTTTTAGATACGCCAAAACTAGGTTGTATCAATGTTCATGGTTCTATTCTTCCTAAATGGCGTGGTGCTGCACCAATCCAACGCTCAATTTGGGCGGGTGATAAAGAGACCGGTG
Source organism: Vibrio sp. SS-MA-C1-2 (assembly GCF_021513135.1). Taxonomy (NCBI): domain Bacteria; kingdom Pseudomonadati; phylum Pseudomonadota; class Gammaproteobacteria; order Vibrionales; family Vibrionaceae; genus Vibrio; species Vibrio sp. SS-MA-C1-2. The sequence goes on along the minus strand of NZ_CP090981.1, from coordinate 588,909 downwards.
TGACAATCATGCAGATGGATATCGGTCTAGATACGGGGGATATGCTAAAAATAGCCACCTTACCGATTGACGCAACCGATACCAGCAGTAGCATGTATGAAAAACTGGCTGAATTAGGGCCTACTGCTTTAGTGGATTGCCTAACAGATATTGTAGATGGCAACGCGACACCAGTTAAGCAAGATGATGAGCTGGCTAATTACGCCCATAAACTCAGTAAAGAAGAAGCTAAAATTGATTGGACAATGCCAGCAGCTGCGATTGAGCGCTGTGTTCGTGCATTTAATCCTTGGCCATTTAGCCACTTCACGGTGGCCGATAAAACGATAAAGGTTTGGCAAGCTGAAGCTTTAGATGTTGAACATAACCAACAACCTGGCACAATTTTAGCTGCAGATAAGAAAGGCATTCAAGTGGCGACCGGAGAAGGTGTATTAAATCTTCTTAAGATCCAAGTGCCCGGTAAAAAAGCGATGTCGAGTGCAGATGTACTCAACTCTCGTAAAGAATGGTTTGACGTTAACGCTATAATCGCTTAAATCATTCACTCTTTTATCTTGAGACTCAAAAAGTCATAACGAGTAACAATACAAGATAGAAAAGTCATCAATTGAGATGGAAACTATAAATCTTATTTTCTAAGTATAGTTTCTTTCTCTTGCTCTCCAAATTTACCTCCGAAAGGAAAATAGTGATGAACGTTCGCGCAGCTGCTGCCAAGGTTATCTATCAAGTGGTCGATCAAGGCCAATCTCTTTCTAATGCTCTTCCTGCTGCTCAACAACAGATCCAACCAAGAGATGGCGCTCTACTTCAAGAGATCTGTTTCGGTATTCTTCGTTGGTTACCGCAATTAGAGTCTGTTGCAAATCAATTGATGGATAAACCATTAAAAGGAAAGCAACGTGTTTTTCATCACCTTATTTTGGTTGGTATTTATCAATTAAAATATATGCGAATTCCTGCTCATGCAGCAGTAGCTGAAACGGTAGATGCGACAAAAACCTTGAAAAACCCTCGTTTAAAAGGATTAATTAATGCGGTGTTAAGAAACTATCAGCGCAGTCAAGAGCAGCTCGATCAAGCCGCCATTAGTCATGATGCAGGTCGTTATGGTCACCCTGGTTGGTTATTAAAACTATTAAAGAGTAGCTATCCCGAGCAGTGGCAAGAAATCACAGCCAGCAATAACACCAAGGCACCAATGTGGCTTCGTGTAAACAGTAAACACCATACTCGTGACCAATATCGTCAATTGCTGACAGAAGCAGGAATTGAAACAACCTTGCATTCACAAGCAACAGATGCATTAAAGCTCGCGAAACCTTGTGATGTTCATTCACTGCCAGGTTTCGCTGATGGTTGGGTTTCGGTACAAGATGCAGCAGCTCAGCTTTCTGTTGAATACCTAAAACCACAAGCAGGTGAGTTAATTTTAGATGCTTGTGCGGCTCCAGGTGGCAAAACGGCTCATATTTTAGAGCGTCAACCAACAGCTCAAGTTGTCGCTATTGATTGTGATGAAACTCGATTAACTCGCGTCCATGAAAATTTAGCGCGCCTTAATCTTGAAGCAGAAGTGATCTGTGGAGATGCAAGAAAACCAGAGCAATGGTGGAGAAATGAACTGTTCGATCGTATCCTTCTAGATGCGCCTTGTTCAGCGACAGGAGTTATTCGTCGTCACCCTGATATTAAGTGGCTACGTAGAGCGGAAGATATTGCAGCTCTAGCTGAGTTACAAAAAGAGATTTTTGATGCGATGTGGCAACAGCTAAAACCGGGTGGCCAGTTAGTTTATGCTACCTGTTCGATTACTCCACAAGAGAACAGTCATCAAGTATCCGCTTTCTTAAAACGAACCGCAGATGCAAAATTAGAAAATGGGACAGAGTCACAGCCTGGACGACAAATATTACCAGGTGAAGAAGATATGGATGGTTTCTATTATGCTGTCCTAACTAAAGCAGCAAATTAAAGCAGCTAACTAAAATCATTAGATAATCGGTTTAAATCATGAAGATAATCATTCTGGGTGCAGGTCAAGTCGGTGGTACGCTGGCAGAAAACTTGGTTGGTGAGAATAATGACATTACTGTCGTTGACCAAAATATTGATAGCTTAAGGGAATTACAAGATAAGTATGACCTTCGCGTTGTACATGGTCATGCAAGCCACCCTCGTTCACTACGAGAAGCCGGTGCTCAGGATGCAGATATGTTAGTTGCAGTAACCAGCTCTGATGAAACCAATATGTTGGCGTGTCAGTTAGCATTTACTCTCTTTAACACCCCAAACCGCGTTGCTCGTATTCGCTCTCCGAGTTATTTAAAAGAGAAGGATCGTCTATTCCAGCCTGATGCTGTTCCTGTTGATCACTTGATTGCACCAGAAGAGTTAGTGACCAACTATATCGATAAACTTGTGAAGTACCCTGGTGCGTTACAGGTTGAAAGCTTTGCGGGTAATCGTGTTGGATTGGTGGCAGTGAAAGCCTATTACGGTGGTCCATTAGTCGGAAATGCTCTTTCAACATTACGTGAGCATATGCCTGATGTTGATACTCGAGTCGCTGCAATTTTCCGTCAAGGTCGCCCAATTCGACCACGCGGAACAACGATTATAGAAGCCGATGATGAGGTATTCTTTATCGCTGCAAGTATCAATATTCGTTCTGTAATGAGCGAACTTCAGCGACTTGAGAAGCCCTATAAACGTATCATGATCGTTGGTGGAGGTAATATTGGTGCAGGTTTAGCTTTTAGGTTAGAGAATGATTACAAAGTTAAGCTGATTGAGCGAAATCATGACCGTGCATTACATCTTTCAGAAAAACTGAATAATACCATTGTATTTTGTGGTGACGCATCTGATCAAGAATTACTGAGTGAAGAAAATATCGAACAAATCGATGTCTTTATTGCCGTAACGAATGATGATGAAGCCAATATCATGTCTGCCATGCTCGCCAAAAAGATGGGCGTTAAAAAAGCGATGGTACTGATCCAGCGCGGCGCGTATGTCGATTTAGTACAAGGAGGCAGCATTGATATCGCGATATCTCCTCAACACGCCACCATTTCGGCGCTATTAACCCATGTTCGAAAAGCGGATATTGTCAATGTCTCATCTCTGCGCCGTGGTGCTGCAGAAGCGATTGAAGCGATTGCACATGGTGATAAAAACACATCCAAAGTGGTAGGAAAAACGATTGGTGATATTCGATTACCACCTGGCGCAACCATCGGGGCCGTTGTTCGTGGACAAGAGGTATTTATTGCTCATAATAAGATTGAAATTCAACAAGATGATCATGTTGTGATGTTCCTCGTTGATAAAAAATACGTGCCAGATATTGAGCGCCTTTTCCAACCTAGTTCATTCTTTTTATAATTATGATCCATTTTCGTCCGATCCTTTTCGTCATTGGGCTAGTTTTATCAAAGCTAGCTCTCTTTATGTACATTCCAACAATCATGGCATTAGTGACTGGCACACCGGGTTTTATCGACTTTGGTTCCGCGGTCATCATCACCCATCTTGCTGCTTTTGTCTTCTTAACCGCAGGAAAAACTAAGAACTTTTCATTGGGTGTTAGAGAGATGTTCTTACTCACGACATTAGTTTGGACGATTGCCAGTGCTTTCGCTGCCCTCCCCTTTGTTTTCATTAACCACATTAGCTTTACTGACGCCTACTTTGAAACCATGTCAGGGATCACCACTACTGGTTCAACGGTACTCAGTGGTTTAGATTCAATGGCACCTAGCATCCTCTTATGGCGAAGTACCTTACAGTGGTTGGGGGGGTTGGCTTTATCGTGATGGCGGTAGCAATTTTACCCATGCTCAACGTGGGTGGTATGCGCCTATTCCAAACGGAGTCATCAGATTGGTCAGAAAAAAGCTCACCAAGAACCGCTAATGTCGCTAAAAATATCGTATTGGTTTATGTGGTACTCACTCTACTTTGTACCATTGGCTACTCTTTAACGGGGATGACGTGGTTTGAAGCGATCAATCATGCTTTTACGACATTATCAACAGGAGGTTATTCGACTTCCGATGGTTCAATGAATCACTTCTCTAACTCTGCACACTGGATAGCCATTATCTTTATGTTTGCTGGTGGGCTACCCTTTTTACTCTTTGTTCAAGCTCTACGTAAAAAACGGGTCAACTTACTATTTAGAGATGCTCAAGTGAGGGGGTACTTCTATATCGTGATTATATCTTCACTGACTATCGCCATTTGGCTAACTGAAACACATCAATACCAATGGTTAGATGCAGTCCGTATCTCGCTCTTTAATATTATATCGGTCATGACAACAACAGGATTTGGTTTGGGTGATTTCTCGGCTTGGGGGGCTTTCCCAAGTATCATCTTTGTCTTTGTTTTATTGATGGGAGCATGTTCAGGTTCAACCGCTGGCGGGATAAAGATATTCCGTTTTCAAATCGCGTTTGCCTTGTTGAAAAAACAGATAATGCAGCTAATTCACCCATCAGGCGTTTTTGTTCAACGATACAATAAACGCCCTGTAACAGAAGATATTGTTCGCTCTGTTGTCGCATTTGGAATTACCTATATTCTAACAATCGTCGTGATTGCTGCTATTCTGGGTGCTTTAGGACTCGATCCCACCACTAGTATTACTGGTGCAATTACCGCGGTTGCCAATGTTGGCCCAGGAATGGGGAATATTATTAGCCCTGTTGGTAACTTCGCCAGCCTACCAGATGTAGCAAAATGGGTGTTAAGTATTGGAATGTTGATGGGTCGTTTGGAGATATTAACGGTTCTAGTGCTATTCTTTCCTGCTTTTTGGAAAAACTAACTCTTCATCCATTAAAATCAAAAAAGGTATTAACCATAAGCTATACCCAAAATAATTGGAGTTGCTAGTAGGCGAACGAGTGAAGCCAACAACCTAGCGACTTCAAGTATGAAGGGTATAACACCTTTCTATTTTTAGTGATGATGATAACTCTGGCATTAAAATGAGATCACAGGAACAACGTAAAGGTAGATAGCAAAAAAATGACAAATCGCCCCACCTAAAACAAATAGATGCCAAATTGCATGGTTATAAGGGATAGCTTTAATCGCATAGAATATCGTACCAACCGTATAAATGGCTCCACCAACGGATAATAATACCAATCCACCCAAGCTCATCACGCCTGCTAATTGATAAATCACAATCACGGATAACCATCCCATAATCAGATACATCGCTAAAGATGATTTTTTTAGCTTATCAATAAAAAACAGTTTTAAAATAATCCCGATGCAGGCAGTTGCCCAGATCCCGATCATCAAATAATTGGCTAATGGTGTTTTTAATGCAATCAATAAAAACGGCGTATATGTTCCCGCTATTAATAAAAAGATTGCACAATGATCGACGGTTTTTAGCCGCTTTTTAAGCTTAGGTTCAGTCGCTGCATGGTAAACCGTTGAAGCAAGAAACAGTAAAATAAAGCTAATCCCATAAACGACATAGCTAATCATAGTCTGGGCAGAATCATCATTATAGATACTTTTAATGACCAGTAGTGTTAAAGCAACCGCCCCTAAAATAACGCCAATACCATGGGTAATGGTGTTTATTTTCTCTTCTTTGACCATAACATCCGACTCATCAGTAAACGATAATACCCTCATCTTGCTTTAGGGCATCTCTGTAATAAAATCAGAGTATGACACATTGAGCGTACAAGTGTAAGCTCAATGTGATATTATCGGTTAAAGCTCATGGTGTAAGAAGTTAACCACTTGCAGAGCTGCATCTTGCGGGGAACTTTTCGTTGAAATAGAGAGATGATAGTGTGCTTCATTACGATCCACTAAACTAGAAAGCATGCCTCTCATCCCTTTTAATTGTCGATCGACTTCAAACCAGAAATGAAGTTGCTGATCATCATGATAACTCACCACTTCGATCTCTCTCCATAAACCATGGAAAGGCCCAGCAACAGGAACAAATTCAAATTCTTGAACAAAAGGAAGTGCGAATCCAGAGACAGCTTCACACTCGACATTACGAATTCTTAACCCTTCACTTTCCAAAGCATCAAAAATAGCATCTTGTAATAAATCAGGGCGAATCGTTAGTTGATCTTTTTCTTTGGGATCAAAGTTGTCTTCTATCTTAGAAGAAATCTCCAACCAAACTTGAGCATCACCAATCGTAATCGGTGTATTAGGGGGCAAAGAGAGTATGGCATCAAACGTTCGCTGCTCATTCTCATTTAATCTAAAAGCATAAGGTAGTTGCCATTGCGTTAAGGCATAGCTTTTTTTGACTCGCTCTTCAATCTCTTGTTGTTCAATATATTGACAACAAAGGCTAACAACAAGATGGCTAACCTCTTGCTCTTCACTACCCGCTTGAGCATGAATTTTTAATTCAACATGACTTCCCGGGATAATATTTGACTGTTCAATTGTCGCATCAACTTGGGTGGTGCCCAGTGAAAGAGATGCTGTTGCTTTGTTAAATAAAGACATAAATCCTCCCTTTTACTTATACTATTCTGATACAAAACTGAGTAAATAGACAGGATAAATATGTCTCATTTTAATAATGTTAAACAGCACTCCTGAATCTTATCTCGTTGTTGCTCTTGTATCGCTTTAACAAGCTGAAAATAAACAGTCAGTTGGTAGTTGCTCGTTCGAAAATCTTTTTTAGGGAAAATAAGAGGGAATAGATTGCCAATTGGGATAAAAAAACGATTTCTCGCTTCAAGGTAAATTAGTTGATAAAACTCAACTTGGGTTTGATACCATTGCAGTTGATCTTTCTCTTCTTTAAACCTTGTCATTTTATCGAGAAGTAAAGTCAGTTGCTTTAATTGCTGACCATCACCGTTTATTGCAAATTGATATATAACCTCAGGTTCGATGACTCTTCGTAATCTTTCAAACTCTGCTGATAATTGAGAATTCTTACTGACTCCAATCCATAACAGCAGGTCATAATCGAGAAAGTTCCAATACTTTTGCGGCAGAACACGAGTTCCAATTTTAGGCCGCGGTAAGACCATCCCTTTTGCGGTTAAAATTTTAATCGCTTCTCTGACAGCGGTACGGCTTAATTTATGTTTTTTACAGAGTTCTAATTCTCCAGGAAGAATACCTTCTTGATCGAACTTGCCAGTTAAAATACCTATCCCTAATTTTTTTGCTAGCTGGTAGGATAAATTTCGATTAGACGCAGCTAACTGTATTCCATGATCCATAATATCCTCAATTGTTCTAAATCACTCATGGGTATAGTTCTCTTACCTGAAAACTATATCGATATACCTTTCTTGATTACTTCTTTAACTCAAAAAAGCAGAAAGTAACAATTAAGTTAGATTAAGTTTTTTTGCTGTTGTGCTATAGCTCGGATTAACTAATAAAAATCTGTATCAATTATGAACCCTTGTTCGTTTTTCTCGTCGCAAATTATCATTGCTCACCTAATCTAATCCCTTTATTATTGCAGGGAGATAAACCAATAAGGATTTTCCCAATGAAGTGTCATCGCGTTAATGAGTTAATCGAATTAATCCACCCTGAGTGGCAAAAAGATTCAGATCTTAACCTTATTCAATTTTTAGTTAAGTTGGCTGAAGAAGCGAAATATGAAGGCCCATTAGAAGAGTTAACCGATGATGTTTTAATCTATCATCTAAAAATGAGAAATAGCCAAAAAGATGAGATGATTCCAGGGCTAGCAAAAGATCAAGAAGATGACTTTAAAACGGCGATTCTTAAGGCTCGCGGTATTATCACTGAGTAACCCTGACATCACCTGATTCAGATTATAGAGAGCTCTTGTTCTAATAAGAGCTCTATATCATGCTTACTTGAAATTGCTCGGTTGTTGGCTACGCTCATTCGCCCCAATCATAGAGTACACCTATACTCATGAGGCCTCATTCACTTGCCGCCGACTAGCAACTCCAACTACTTTGAGTATATAAACAACTAAGACCCTTCTAAAATCCAGCAAAATAGTTCAAAAAATACCACACCGCTCGCATCATAATAATTAACAAATAATGTATAATCGAACCGATTTATTACATTAAAACAACAAGTCAGTTAGACAAAGAGTCAATACCACTTTTTGTCATTACAAGGGATGTTATGAGCAAAGAACGGATTAAAATTAAAGATATTACTGAAGAGTCAAAATCCCCAAAGAGTCATCACTCTTCAAGTAACCACATCTATGTTCGCGCATCGAAAGGGATATACCAGCAATTAAGAAAAAAAGTCGGCTGGTTCTTTATGTTGCTTTTTTTACTTATCCCTTGGATTAACTATGGGGATAGACAGGCGATCTTATTAGATATTGGCGGTCAAAAGTTTAATTTTTTTAGCGTGACTCTATGGCCGCAAGATCTCACTTTGCTTGCATTACTGTTTATGATTGCCGCTTTTGCACTGTTTTTTATAACCACCTTCTTAGGACGTGTTTGGTGTGGTTATATGTGTCCACAAACTGTCTGGACCTTTATCTATATCTGGTTTGAAGAAAAAATAGAGGGCGCGGCCAATAAAAGAAAGAAACAGGATCAACTGCCGTTAACGGGCTCAATACTACAGAAAAAGTTATTAAAACATTTAGCATGGATTTTTGTCGCGTTAATAACAGGGCTTACCTTTGTGGGTTACTTTATACCTGTTAAACAACTTATCACCGATTTTATCACCTTAAATAGCACATTCTGGCCGACATTTTGGATCCTATTTTTTGCTGCTTGTACTTATTTCAATGCAGGTTGGATGCGTTCGATTGTCTGTACCCATATGTGTCCTTATGCTCGCTTCCAATCTGCAATGTTTGATCAAGACACCTTTATTGTTGGTTATGATGCGAAACGTGGTGAAAGTAGAGGCCCAAGATCAAGAAAAACCGATCCTGAAACTTTAGGATTGGGGGACTGTATTGACTGTGATCTCTGTGTTCAAGTCTGTCCAACTGGTATCGATATTCGAGATGGACTTCAATATGAATGTATCAACTGTGGTGCTTGTATTGATGCTTGTGATACCACTATGCAGCGGATGAACTACAAAAAAGGGTTAATAAACTACACCACAGAACATCGTCTACTTGGTATCGAAACAAAAGTATTAAGACCAAAATTATTAGGTTATGGCGCAATATTAATACTAATGGCAGGACTCTTTATCTCACATCTATTGACTATTGAGCCAATGGGATTAGATGTGATTCGAGATAGAAATCAGTTATCACAACAGAATAGCCAAGGTTTAGTGGAAAACAGCTATACATTAAAACTACTCAATAAAACACAGCACCCTCAAACCTTTGAACTATCAATAACAGGACTCCCTGAGTATCAATGGTATGGCGAGAAAAAAGTCGATCTACGAGCTGGTGAAGTATTCTCACTTCCTATTAGTATTGGCGTTGAACCCCGTGACTTAAAACAACCCGTCACGATAATTCAGTTCAGCCTATCTAATGGTGATGAACAACTAATGACAGAGAGCCGCTTCATTAAGCAATTATAACGTCAAACAACGTTCATCAATTCAAGAGTCAAAGCCCGTGCTTTGGCTCTTTTTTTTATAGAGAAGATTTTTTTTACCACAGACATTTTTCTGCTTGTATACTGTATAAAAATATTCAATAAAGTGAAGTAATAACGATGAGCCAACAAGACTTTAGCTTTACTAATTTAACACCTGACGCATTATGGTTTGCACTTGAAAGTGTCGGTGTTCGTGCCGAATCAGGGCTACTAGCATTAAATAGTTATGAAAATCGCGTTTATCAATTTACTGCTGAGGATGGGCAACGTTATGTTACCAAATTCTACCGTCCACAGCGTTGGTCTTCTGAACAGATTATTGAAGAGCATCAGTTCACCCAACAACTCGCCGATCATGAAATCCCTGTTGCCGCACCAATTTCAATAGAAGGGAGTACTCTATTCAATCATCAAGGTTATAAATTCGCCCTATTTCCGAGTATGGGGGGAAGACAATTTGAAGTGGATAATCTGGATCACTTAGAGTGGGTTGGCCGCTATATGGGGCGAATTCATAGCGTGGCAAAACAACAGCCATTTATTCATCGTCCCACCATGAGTTTAGATGAATACCTCTATCAACCGCGTAAAATACTGGAAAACTCAAACTTCATTCCATCACATATCGAAAATGCCTTTTTTAACGATCTTGATCTACTGATTAAAGAGATAGTACAGCAATGGCCGAGTGAAATTAATCATATGCGCCTACATGGAGATTGCCATCCAAGTAATATTCTATGGCGCGATGGCCCCTTCTTTGTCGATCTTGATGACGCCAGAAATGGCCCGGCAGTACAAGATCTCTGGATGCTATTAAATGGCGACAGAGGAGATAAGATGTTACAAATGGAGACTTTACTCGAAGGCTATGAAGAATTTTGTAACTTTAATCATCAAGAGTTGAAACTTATCGAACCTTTACGTGGTCTTAGAATGGTATATTATATGGCGTGGCTTGCTCGTCGCTGGCAAGACCCTGCATTTCCAATGGCATTCCCTTGGTTTGCAGACCCAAAGTACTGGGAAGGTCAAGTTCTTGCAATTAAAGAGCAACTCTCTGCAATTGCAGAACCCCCACTACAATTAACACCTCAATGGTAATTATTTATTGATAATAATGGAGCTATACATTCAATGTTAAAGAAACTACTTATTTTAGCCAGTACCTTAATATTCTCACTTTCTGTGCAAGCAGCAAAGTTCTCTGAAGGTGACTACTATAAAGTGTTAAGTACACCAAAGTCTGAAACATCTCAAGTTACTGAATACTTTTCACTATTTTGCCCTCACTGTAAATCATTTGAACCGATCATTGGCGAGCTGAAAAAAACACTTCCAGAAAATACTAAGTTTAATAAAAACCATGTTTCATTCATGGGTGGCGCACTAGCTCCAATGATCAGCAAAGCATACGCAACCAGCGTTGTTCTTGATGTTGATAGCAAAATGACACCAATATTATTCCATCGTATTCAAGATCTACGTCAACCACCACGCAATGATGCAGACGTTCGCCAACTGTTTATCGATAACGGTGTTACAGGTGAAGAGTTTGATGGTGCTTACAATAGTTTCATGGTTAGCTCAATGGTTAAACGTTTTGATAAAAGCTTCCAGGATGCAGGTTTAACGGGTGTTCCAGCTATTGTTGTTAATAACAAATACCTTGTTGTGACAAACAACATCAAATCAACAGCAGAATATTTTGACCTCGTTAATTACCTATTAACGCTGTAGTCCAAATATAAAAGAAAAAAACATAAAAAAGGAGCCACAACAGGCTCCTTTTTCTATGATTATATAGATAATATTTTCAACTCATTACAAAAATAAAATCGACTTTTTCCGTATAAATATCCGTTATAAGGTTAACTGTTTTAATAATCGATCCATCGCTCGATATCCTAAAGCCTCGGCTAAATGACGCTTTTCTATCACCTCCTCTCCCGCAAGATCAATAATAGTTAAAGCCACTTTAATAATGCGATGATAGGCACGAACAGAGAGTCCTAATTGATGAATTGCCGACTCTAAAAATATCGCATTATCTTCGGTTAATAGAGCAAGTTTATTCAATTCTTGTACTGAAAGGTGAGCATTAATTTTTCCATTTCTTGTTAACATTTTTTCCCGAGCTTGACTAACTCGAGTCGCAATATCAGCACTACTTTCGCTCTGTTGCTCACCACTCCCCCTTTTGCTAACACCCCTTTCGGTAATAATGGAATTTCAACAGAGAGATCAAACCGATCCAATAACGGACCAGATAACCGACTTAAATAACGTAAAATAGCTTGAGGGTTGGTTCGAGTCGCATTACCTTCGTAGAACCCTGTTGGTGATGGGTTTAATGCACCAATCAATTGAAATCGAGCAGGAAAACGGGTTTTACCATTGGCTCGGGAAATAACAATCTCACCAGACTCTAATGGCTCTCTTAATGAATCTAATACTTTACGTTCAAATTCAACCATCTCATCCAAAAACAGAATCCCATTATGTGCTAATGAGATTTCTCCTGGGCGAGGAATAGACCCACCTCCAACTAATGCCGCCATAGAGCTTGAGTGGTGAGGGGTACGAAAAGGTCGTTGTCGCCAATTATTAATATCGAGTTGGCTATCGGTTAATGAGGTCACCGCTGCAGTTTCTAACGCCTCTTTTTTACTCATATCAGGAAGAAGGTCGATCAATCGAGACGCTAACATGGTTTTTCCCGTTCCTGGTGGACCAATCAACAATAAGTTATGTCCACCCGCTGCGGCAATCTCTATTGCTCGTTTTCCTTGTTGCTGGCCAATAATATCCTGCATATCTTTATTATTATTCTTATTATTAGATTGGCTAGAGACAATACCCACATGGGAAGACTCAACCAACTGTAATTCCCCCTGTCCAGCAAGATAAGCCGCAACACTAATCAGATTAGAGGTCGACTTATGGTTATCTTTTGCCACTAAAGCAGCTTGAGCTCGATTATCATCAGGAACAATTAAACAGCGCTTGACTTGTTTTGCAGCCATCGCAGCAGGCAATACTCCTTTAATCCAGCGTACCTCCCCAGAAAGCGCTAACTCACCGATAAACTCATGATGAACTAATCGAGATGTTGGCAGTTGTCCTGAGGCTGCTAATATCCCTAACGCGATAGGAAGATCAAAACGTCCTCCCTCTTTGGGTAGGTCGGCAGGGGCAAGGTTGACGGTGATCCTTTTCGATGGAAACTCAAAATTTGAATTAACGATCGCACTACGAACACGATCTCTCGCTTCTTTGACGGTAGTTTCAGGCAGTCCAACTAAATTAAAAGCTGGCATCCCATTACTTAGATGAACTTCCACTGTAACCATTGGTGCCTCCACCCCCACACAGGCTCGGCTATAAACAATCGCTAATGACATTTATCCTCCCAGAAAAGCAGTAAAGTAATAGAAACAGCTAACTCTCACCAATAACGTCTACTTTTTCTCATTAATGATTCACAATCTATTCATAATTGTTATAAATATTATTTTTCAACTTCAAATACAATAAAAATCACCAACGATAAACCCACAATAAAAAACAACTGCAACACACTGTTATCATTTAATTTATAGCTAAAACCTCATTAATCATGCATAAAAAAAAACCAATAAAAAGTTTTTTTTCCTTGTCATGGGAGCCAACTCTGTGTTACCACTAATGTTATACAGTTGATTTACATAATTTTGACGGATTAATATGAAAATTTTCGCACAAACAGCTCTACTCCTGATTCGAGTCATCGTGGTGATAATTTCATCGCGATAGGGGTGCTGTGCGAAAATAAGAAATAACAGCGAAAACCCCCACTCTAAGAATGGGGGTTTTTTTGTATGGTCAAATGAGTCATCACAATGAAATAAAATAATGAGTACCAGATAAGGATATAGAGGTAAAAAATGAGAGGCGCAGATTTAGTAATTAAAGCACTACAGGAAGAAGGTATTTCTACTGTATTTGGCTATCCTGGCGGCGCAATTATGCCAATTTATGATGCGCTTTATGATGGAGGGATCGAGCATATTCTTACCCGCCACGAACAAGGTGCAGCGATGGCTGCGATTGGTTATGCACGAGCAAGTCAAACCGTTGGCGTCTGTTTAGCAACATCAGGCCCTGGCGCCACCAATTTAGTCACAGGTCTTGCTGATGCGCTTCTGGATTCCATACCTATGGTTGCCATTACAGGACAAGTTGCTGGCCCTCTTATTGGTACTGATGCGTTCCAAGAGATGGACGTTATCGGCATGTCCCTCTCTTGTACCAAGCATAATTATCTAGTCACAGATATTGATGAATTAGCACCGACGATTGCAGAAGCGTTTGAAGTTGCTAAATCAGGTCGTCCTGGCCCAGTCCTTGTTGATATCGCTAAAGATGTTCAAGTTGCTCCAGCTCCAGTAACGACACTTCCGACGTTTGAACCGGTACCAAAGCCAATTGCAGCCCCTGAATCGATTGAAGAAGCGAAACAACTATTAGCTGAAAGTCAAAAGCCAGTGCTTTATGTGGGTGGCGGAGTTCAACTCTCTTTTGCCACCGATACCGTTCGTAAGTTCTTGACTAATAATCCAATGCCATCAGTCAGTACATTAAAAGGCTTAGGTTCGATTGAGCGTCATGACCCTTATTATTTAGGCATGATCGGGATGCATGGCACTAAAGCAGCAAATTTGACAGTACAAGAAACCGATCTTCTTATTGTTGTTGGTGCGCGCTTTGATGACCGAGTCACAGGCAAATTAGATGAATTTGCTCCACATGCTAAAGTTATCCATATCGATATCGATGCTGCTGAATTTAATAAACTACGTACGGCAAATACCAGCTTACGCGGTGATCTTAATGTGGTTTTACCTCAACTCTCTCTAAATCATGATATCTCCCCTTGGTTACAACATGTTTCTGAAATTCGTCAAGAGTTTAAGTGGCGTTATGATCACCCTGGTGAGTTAATTTATGCGCCACTGCTACTAAAACAACTTTCAGATATGATGCCTGAAAACTCAATTATCTCTACTGATGTAGGCCAACATCAGATGTGGGCAGCTCAACATATTCAACCACGATCACCACAGAACTACCTAACATCCGCAGGACTTGGCACCATGGGCTTCGGTCTACCTGCCGCTATCGGTGCAAAAGTATCTCGACCAGAAGATCAATCAATTTTGATTACTGGTGATGGCTCATTTATGATGAACATTCAAGAGCTTGGAACAATAAAAAGGCGTCAAGTTCCCGTTAAAATGGTCTTGATTGATAACCAACGTTTAGGCATGGTAAGACAGTGGCAATCACTCTTCTTTGATGGTCGCCATAGTGAGACAATTCTTGATGATAATCCAGACTTTGTCACCTTAGCTTCAGCCTTTGATATTCCGGGTAAAACCATCACCAAAAAAGAAGAAGTTGAACCCGCATTAAAAGAGATGCTGGCAAGCGAGACTGCATATTTACTGCATGTCGCGATTTCAGAGGAAGAAAATGTATGGCCACTGGTTCCACCAGGTGCCGCAAATCAGAACATGTTGGAGGATGAATAATGCAACGTTATATTTTAGAGATTGCGGCTAATGACCGCCCCGTACTTTTAGAGCGTGTTTTACGTGTTATTCGTCACCGAGGATTTGCAATTAAGCAAGTTCTGGCAACACAGAATCAAGCGAGCAAAATAGCCGCAATTGAAATTATCGTAGAGAGTGATCGTCCAATTAGTTTAATTACTAATCAAATAGAAAAACTCTGGGACATCACAAACGTAAACGTATCAACACTACATAGTGCATAAGGAAGATTCACAATGGCAAAGACAGCAGATTATATTTGGTTTAATGGTGAAATGGTTCCATGGGACCAAGCAAATGTTCACGTTCTTACTCATGCAATGCACTACGGAACGTCTGTTTTTGAAGGTGTTCGTTGTTATAACACTCCAAATGGTCCCATCGTTTTCCGTCACCCTGAGCACGCAAAACGTTTAAAAAATTCAGCAAAAATCTATCGTTTTCCGATTCCATATACTGAAGAAGAGATCATGGAAGCAACCCGTGAAACCCTTCGTCAAAATAAATTAGAATCTGCTTATATTCGTCCTCTTGGTTTTGTTGGTAATGTAGGCTTAGGTGTTTGTCCTCCAGAAAATACAGCGATGGAACTGATTATTGCCGCTTTTCCTTGGGGAGCCTACTTAGGGGATGAAGCACTAGAAAACGGTGTTGATGCGATGATCTCAAGTTGGAATCGTGCCGCACCCAATACCATTCCTACTGCAGCAAAAGCAGGTGGTAATTACTTATCATCTCTACTTGTTGGTGGTGAAGCTCGTCGTCATGGTTATGATGAAGGTATTGCGCTTAGTGTTGATGGTTATCTTTCAGAGGGTGCCGGTGAAAATATTTTCGTTATTCAGAATGGCATTCTATTTACACCACCAGCAACCAGTGCAATCTTGCCAGGAATTACTCGTGACTCAATTATGGTTCTGGCTCGTGACATGGGTTATGAAGTTCGTGAAGAAAACATTGCTCGTGAAGCACTTTACCTTGCTGATGAAGTCTTTATGACAGGAACAGCAGCAGAGATCGTGCCGGTTCGTTCTATTGATAAAATTGAAGTAGGTTCAGGCAAGCGTGGACCAATAACAACAGAAGTTCAAGCCGCTTATTTTGGCCTATTTAATGGCACTACAGAAGATAAATGGGGTTGGTTAGATTACGTTTACCCTGAAAATAAGCCTGCTAATAAATAATTTTCGCTCTAATTGAGACAAAAATAAAGGAATATAGAGATGCCACAATATCGTTCAGCAACAACAACTCATGGTCGTAATATGGCTGGCGCACGTGCACTATGGCGTGCAACGGGTGTAAAAGATGAAGACTTCGGTAAACCCATTATCGCCGTAGTCAACTCATTCACACAATTTGTACCTGGTCACGTCCACCTAAAAGATTTAGGTCAACTCGTGGCAAAAGAGATTGAAGAAGCAGGCGGTATTGCCAAAGAGTTCAATACGATTGCCGTTGATGATGGTATCGCAATGGGCCATGGTGGCATGCTTTATTCGCTACCTTCTCGTGAGCTAATTGCGGATTCCGTTGAGTATATGGTAAACGCGCACTGTGCTGATGCGATGGTCTGTATCTCAAACTGCGACAAAATCACCCCGGGAATGTTGATGGCTTCTTTACGCCTAAATATTCCCGTAATCTTTGTTTCAGGCGGTCCAATGGAAGCGGGTAAAACCAAACTTTCAGACCAAATAATCAAGCTTGATCTTGTTGATGCGATGATTCAAGGTGCCGATCCTAGTGTTTCAGATGAGCAGAGTGAGCAAGTGGAGCGTTCAGCGTGTCCAACTTGTGGTTCATGTTCTGGTATGTTCACCGCAAACTCAATGAACTGCCTAACAGAAGCATTAGGTTTAAGTCAGCCAGGTAACGGATCTCTGCTTGCCACTCACGCTGACCGTGAAACACTTTTCATCAATGCTGGTAAACGTATCGTTGAATTAACGAAACGTTACTATGAGCAGGATGATGAAACAGCTTTACCTCGCAATATCGCCAATAAAGCGGCGTTTGAAAATGCGATGACTCTAGATGTCGCAATGGGTGGGTCAACCAATACCGTTCTTCATCTACTAGCTGCGGCACAAGAGGGAGAAATTGATTTCAATATGAGTGATATCGATGCACTCTCTCGCAATGTTCCAAACTTATGTAAAGTCGCCCCATCCACACCACTTTATCATATGGAAGATGTCCATCGTGCAGGGGGTATTTATGGCATCCTTGGCGAACTGAATCGTGCCGGTCTTCTTAATACTAATGTAAATAACGTATTGGGTCAGACAATCACAGAGACGTTAGCAGAATACGATATTACCGTCACTGAATCTCAAGAAATCAAAGACTTTTATCGTGCAGGTCCTGCAGGTATTCGTACCACTCAAGCATTCTCACAAAATTGTCGTTGGGATACGTTAGATGATGATCGTCAAAATGGTTGTATTCGTACAAAAGAGAATGCTTATAGTCAAGATGGTGGCTTAGCCGTACTTTCTGGCAATCTTGCTGTTGATGGTTGTATCGTTAAAACGGCAGGTGTTGATGATGACTGTTTAATCTTTACTGGTCCAGCCGTTGTATTTGAAAGCCAAGAAGATGCAGTATCAGGTATTTTAGATGGTC
Source organism: Vibrio sp. SS-MA-C1-2 (assembly GCF_021513135.1). NCBI lineage: Bacteria > Pseudomonadati > Pseudomonadota > Gammaproteobacteria > Vibrionales > Vibrionaceae > Vibrio > Vibrio sp. SS-MA-C1-2. The sequence continues at coordinate 571,121 of NZ_CP090981.1, read as the reverse complement.
ACGTTAAAGCAGGTGATGTTGTCGTCATTCGCTACGAAGGCCCTAAAGGTGGCCCAGGTATGCAAGAAATGCTTTATCCAACGACTTACCTAAAATCGATGGGCTTAGGTAAAGCTTGTGCATTGATTACTGATGGCCGTTTCTCTGGTGGTACAAGTGGACTTTCTATTGGTCACGTCTCTCCAGAAGCGGCTAGTGGCGGTGTCATCGCACTCGTGAAAACGGGCGATATCATTAAGATCAATATTCCAAATCGTTCAATTGAATTAGACGTTGCACAAGATGAGTTACAACAACGTGCTAACCAGTTAGATCAAAATGGTTGGAAACCGGTTAACCGTCAGCGTTTTGTTTCTTTAGCCCTAAAAGCCTATGCGAACCTAGCAACCAGCGCTGATAAAGGTGCAGTGAGAGACCGCAGTAAACTAGAAGGGTAATCTAATGGCACAATCCCAATCACCCAGCATTAATCAGCAGACGGAAGCACTATTAACCGGTGCCGATTACTTAAGAGAAGTTTTACGTGCACCGGTTTACGATGCAGCGATTGTTTCACCATTGCAAAAAATGGGGAAGTTATCGAGCCGCTTAGATAACAACATAGAGATTAAACGAGAGGACCGTCAACCGGTTCACTCCTTTAAACTACGTGGCGCTTATAGCATGATGGCACAGTTAACGTCTAAGCAAAAAGAAGCGGGCGTTATCGCGGCATCAGCAGGAAATCATGCGCAAGGCGTAGCACTTTCTGGTCATAAATTAGGAATTAAGGCAACGATTGTTATGCCATTAACCACCCCTGAAATTAAGACCAGTGCGGTGGCTGATTTTGGTGGCAACGTGATTCTTCATGGTGCTAACTTTGATGAAGCCAAAGCCAAAGCACAAGAGTTATCTGAGCTCCATGGCTATACTTTTATTCCTCCTTTTGATCACCCTAGGGTGATCGCTGGGCAAGGAACCATTGGCATGGAACTACTGCAACAAAACAGTCAGTTAGATTATATCTTCTTGCCTGTTGGCGGTGGCGGTTTAGCTGCTGGCGTTGCCGTTCTAATTAAGCAATTAATGCCTGAAATTAAAGTGATTGGGGTCGAGCCTGAAGATTCGGCCTGTTTGAAAGCAGCATTAGCGGTAGGAAGCCCGACCATTCTTGACCAGGTCAGTATGTTTGCCGATGGTGTTGCCGTAAAACAGATTGGCAGTGAAACCTTCCGATTATGTCAAAAGTACCTTGATGATGTCATTACCGTAAGCAGTGATGAAATCTGCTCAGCAGTCAAAGATATTTTTGAGGATACTCGCGCTATCGCAGAACCATCTGGAGCCTTGGCATTAGCGGGGTTAAAACGTTATACCGATATCCACCAGCTAAAAGATAAGAATCTCTCCTGTGTTCTCTCTGGCGCTAACTTGAACTTCCATGGTTTACGTTATGTCTCTGAGCGTTGTGAGCTTGGAGAGAAGCGTGAAGGTCTATTAGCGGTAACGATTCCGGAAAGACAAGGAGCATTCTTAGAGTTCTGTCAAATAATTGGCGGTCGTGCCGTCACTGAGTTTAACTACCGTCACTCCGATGATAGCCAAGCAAATATCTTTGTCGGTATTCGTCTTGCTGGTGGACAGAGCGAGCTGAACCAGATCATTACCGATCTGCAAGAGGCGGGCTACCCGGTTGCCGATCTGTCTGATGATGAGATGGCAAAGCTTCATATTCGCTATATGGTAGGTGGTCGTCCAGCAAAACCATTGCAAGAACGACTCTACAGCTTCGAATTCCCAGAATATCCTGGCGCGTTAGTGAAGTTTTTATCGACCTTAGGTAGTCACTGGAATATCAGCCTATTCAATTACCGTAATCACGGCGCAGACTATGGTCGCGTGTTGTGTGGTTTTGAACTACAAGAGCAAGATTTAATGCGCTTTTCTCGCCATTTAAAAGAGTTGGGATATCAATATAACGATGAGACAAATAGCTCATCTTATCAATTCTTTCTTGCCAAATAGCCATTAAAAATAGCGATACAAAAAAAGGGATAGTCAAATATCCCTTTTTCTTTATCTAAAATTTATTCATGAAAAATTAAATATTCATGATTTGATTTTAGTTGGACGCTTCCAATTCGCTACCGTTGTCGCTTTACGGGTACGAGTTAATACTAATTCATTCTCACCAACATCTTTAGTGATCGTGCTACCAGCTGCAATCGTTGAACCTTTACCGACAGTAACAGGTGCAACCAGCTGTGAATCAGAACCGACAAATACATCATCTTCTATAATGGTCTGGAACTTATTTGCCCCATCATAATTACACGTAATGGTACCTGCACCAATATTGACGCGCTCACCAATGGTCGCATCACCAATATAGGTTAAATGATTCGCTTTAGAGCCTTTACCTAACTTCGCTTTCTTCATCTCAACAAAGTTACCAACATGAGAATCACCCACCAGCTCAGCACCAGGACGAAGACGAGTAAATGGCCCTACCGTACAATCTTCACCGACCGTTGCACCTTCAATAATGCTATATGGACGCACCAGTGTATTGTCATCAATCTCACAATCTTTTAGCACAGATCCTGCTCCGATGATCACATTATCGCCGATCGTCACTTCACCTTCGATGATCACATTGATATCGATCTCGACATCTTGTCCACATTGAAGTTTTCCACGAAGATCAAAGCGAGAAGGATCTCTTAGCATGACACCCTGTTCTAATAATTTTTCGGCTTGTTGAGCTTGATAAGCTCGTTCTAGTTTTGCTAACTGAACACGATTATTCACCCCTTCCACTTCAACAGGGCTTTGTGGATGTACCGCATTAATCGCTTTACCGTCATTGTGTGCCATCTCAATGATATCAGTAAGGTAGAATTCACCTTGTGCATTATTATTATCTAATGCCGCTAACCAACGTTTTAAATCACCGCCGCTTGCCACTAATACACCGGTGTTGATCTCTTTAATCGCTAACTGTTCTGGACTAGCATCTTTTTGTTCAACGATGGCGACGACTTCACCGTCTTTACGAACAATACGACCATAGCCTGATGAATCATCCAGTACCACCGTTAGTAGACCAATGCCGCCGTCAGGTTGTGCCGCTAATAACTGCTCTAAAGTCTCTTCACTAATCAGTGGTACATCACCATAAAGCACTAACACTTGCTCATCATCAGCAAACTCAGGAGCGGCTTGCTTAACGGCATGTCCAGTACCTAATTGTTCTTTCTGTAAGATCCAATTAACCGATTCTTCCGCCAATGTTTGCTGCATTAATTCACCACCATGACCATAAACTAGGTGAATATTATCGGCTCCTAACTGGCTACATGTATCAATCACATGCTTCACCATTGGCTTACCCGCTAAGGTATGTAGCACTTTAGGCAACTGAGAGTACATACGAGTCCCTTTACCCGCTGCAAGAATAACAACACTAAAATTCATGGTGAGTCCTTTAACTAACTTTTCTGAAGTAAATAATGAATTTGATGATTGAGATAAATAGCCTCAATAATGATGAAGATAAGTATACGCTGTTTTTATCCAGATACAGAAGAGAGCGCAGACTGGAGAAGGAGGTTTTTCTATTTAAAGATAAATTATGCGATAAGAAAAACAAAAAGGCAGCCCCGAAGAGCTGCCTTTGACGTTACTTAGCAATAAATTATCGTCTGTTCTTAACCAGATCAATAACTTTCAACTGAGCAATCGCTTTAGCTAAATCACTAGCCGCCTGAGTGAAGTTAATATCATCATGCTGATTTTGAATCATCAATTCAGCTTGATTTTTTGCTTCCTCAGCCTTGGCTGCATCCAAATCTTCACCACGGATTGCGGTATCAGCTAGCACAGTAGTTGAGCTAGGCTGAACCTCCAAGATCCCACCAGAAAGGTAGATAATCTCTTCGTGTCCATGTTGTTTAACGATTCGAACCATCCCAGGCTTTATGGCGGTCAGCAGCGGAGTATGGCCAGAATAAATTCCTAGCTCACCTTCGCTACCTGTCACCTGAATTGTTTCAACCAGACCAGAAAACATCATTTTTTCTGCACTGACAACATCCAGATGGAAGGTTATCGCTGCCATGTCGCCTCCTACTCAGGTTTAAAGCTTCTTAGCGTTCTCTAATGCATCATCAATAGAGCCACAGTACATGAATGCCTGTTCAGGAATGTCATCGTACTCACCCGCTAATAGGCCACTAAAGCCATGGATGGTCTCTTTTAGTGATACATAAACACCAGGGTCGCCAGTAAATACTTCTGCTACGTGGTAAGGCTGAGTTAAGAAACGCTCAATCTTACGTGCACGAGATACAGCAAGCTTATCTTCTTCAGAAAGCTCATCCATACCTAGGATTGCAATAATATCTTTAAGTTCTTTATAACGCTGAAGTGTCTGTTGAACACCTTGAGCAACGTCATAATGCTCTTGACCAACAACCAATGGATCTAGCTGACGTGAAGTCGAATCTAGTGGATCGATTGCAGGATAAAGACCTAAAGATGCGATTGCACGAGAAAGTACAACCGTTGCATCCAAGTGAGCAAAGGTAGTTGCTGGAGATGGATCCGTTAAATCATCCGCAGGTACGTATACAGCCTGAACAGAGGTGATAGAACCGCTCTTCGTTGATGTAATACGTTCCTGAAGAACACCCATCTCTTCAGCTAGTGTAGGCTGATAACCTACCGCTGAAGGCATACGACCAAGAAGTGCAGATACTTCTGTTCCCGCTAGGGTATAACGATAAATATTATCGATAAACAGCAGTACGTCTTTGCCTTCATCACGGAAACGTTCAGCGATAGTCAAACCTGTCAGGGCAACACGTAAACGGTTTCCTGGTGGCTCGTTCATCTGACCATATACCATGGCAACTTTTGACAGTTCAGGGTTTTCAACGTTTACAACGCCAGCTTCCTGCATTTCGTAGTAGAAGTCGTTACCCTCACGAGTACGCTCACCAACACCTGCGAATACAGAAAGACCTGAGTGTTTTAGTGCGATGTTGTTGATAAGTTCCATCATGTTGACGGTTTTACCTACACCAGCACCACCGAATAGACCGATTTTACCACCCTTTGCGAATGGACAAATCAGATCGATTACTTTAACACCTGTCTCTAATAGTTCATTTGCATTTGACTGCTCTTCGTAACTCGGAGCTTCGCGGTGAATTGCATAGCGTTGTTTCTCGCCAATATCACCACATTCATCAATTGCATCACCTAGAACGTTCATAATACGTCCTAGAGTTTCAGTACCTACTGGTACTTCAATTGGGCGACCAGTATTTTCTACTGTTAAACCGCGACGTAAACCATCAGAAGAACCCATAGCGATTGCACGTATTACGCCACCGCCAAGTTGTTGCTGCACTTCTAATACTAATCTGTTTTCAACGTTAGCAACATTCAGGGCATCATATACTTGTGGTACTGATTCCTGTGGGAACTCTACGTCGACTACCGCACCGATGATCTGGACGATCTTACCTGTAGCCATCGTTAATCCTCTAAACTAAATTTATTAACCTTTGCATTAAACTGCAGCAGCACCAGAAACAATCTCAGACAGCTCTTGCGTAATCGCCGCTTGTCGTGCTTTGTTATAAACTAATTGCAGTTGATCTATTAAGTCTTCTGCATTATCTGTTGCTGCTTGCATCGCAATCATTCGAGCAGCTTGCTCACAAGAGAGGTTTTCCACCACTCCTTGGTAAACTTGAGACTCTATATAGCGAACCAATAGCTTATCTAAAAGCGCTTTTGGTTCAGGCTCATAGAGGTAATCCCAAGAGTGTTTACGATGCATCTCTTTGTCGTCAGACTTAACCAAAGGCAGTAGTTGATCGATCACTGGCTCTTGTACCATCGTATTTACAAAATGGTTGTAAACGATATACAAGCGATCCAGTTGGCCTTCATTATATTTCTCTAGCATTACGCCTACAGTACCGATCAAATCATCAAGAGCAGGTGTATCACCTAATCCTGACGTTTGAGCAGCCACTGAGCCGCCATAACTATTAAAGAACGACGTCGCTTTTGAACCAATTAGTGCTAGTTCAATGTCTGCATTAGCAGCTTTCTGCTCCTGCATACTTGTGAGGGCTTTTTTAAACAAGTTAATGTTTAAGCCACCACAAAGACCACGGTCAGTTGAAATAATAATGTAACCTACTCGCTTAACATCACGCTCTTCTAGGTATGGATGTTTATACTCTAGATTTGCGTTAGCGACATGACCGATCACGTTGCGCATTGTGGTCGCATAAGGACGGCTGGCTTCCATAGTATCTTGCGTTTTACGCATCTTAGAAGCAGCAACCATCTGCATTGCCGAAGTGATCTTCTGTGTATTTTGTACACTTCCGATCTTATTACGAATCTCTTTTGCGCCGGCCATTGTTACTCTCCGATTAAAGGGTGACCTAATTTAGGCCACCTACGCATTACCAGGTCTGGGTCTCTTTGAAATCGTCCATTAACGTAGTTAATTGAGTTTCGATTTCTCCGTTATAAGCACCCGTCTCATCGATTTGTTTAACCAAATCAGCGTATTTGCCCTTCGCATAAGAAAGTAACGCAGCTTCGAAGTCAGCTAGCTTATCTAGTTGAACATCAACTAAATAACCTTTTTCTGCAGCAAAGATAACCATTGACTGTTCAAATACAGACATTGGTGCATACTGCTTCTGCTTCATTAATTCTGTTACTTTCTGTCCATGGTCTAGCTGTTTCTTCGTTGCTTCATCAAGATCTGATGAGAACTGAGCAAACGCGGCAAGTTCACGATACTGAGCTAGTGCGGTACGGATACCACCAGATAGCTTTTTCATGATCTTAGTCTGCGCTGCACCACCAACACGAGAAACCGAAATACCCGGATCTACAGGAGGACGAATACCAGCATTGAATAGCTCAGTCTGTAAGAAGATCTGACCATCAGTAATCGAAATTACGTTGGTAGGTACGAATGCAGATACGTCACCAGCTTGAGTTTCGATAATAGGAAGCGCTGTTAAAGAACCAGTCTTACCTTTTACCGCACCGTTGGTAAACTTCTCAACATACTCTTCATTTACGCGAGCTGCACGCTCTAGTAGACGTGAGTGTAAGTAGAATACATCACCAGGGAATGCTTCACGACCAGGTGGACGACGAAGAAGTAGTGAGATTTGACGATATGCTACCGCTTGCTTAGATAGATCATCATAAACAATCAGTGCATCTTCACCACGGTCACGGAAGTACTCACCCATTGCACAACCAGAGTATGGTGCTAGGTATTGTAGAGCCGCTGATTCTGATGCTGATGCAACAACAACCGCTGTATTTTTCAGTGCATCATGCTCTTCAAGCTTACGTACAACGTTCGCAATCGTAGATGCTTTCTGACCAATCGCGACATAAACACATTTAATACCAGAATCTTTCTGGTTAATAATTGCATCGATCGCAAGGGCTGTTTTACCAGTCTGACGGTCACCGATGATTAATTCACGCTGGCCGCGGCCAATTGGAATCATTGCATCGACAGCTTTATAGCCAGTTTGTACTGGTTGATCTACCGATTTACGTGCGATTACACCAGGTGCAATCACTTCAACCGGAGAGAACGTATCGCTATCTACAGGACCTTTACCATCGATCGGAGCACCTAGTGTGTTTACAACACGACCAAGTAGACCAGGACCAACAGGAACCTCTAGAATACGTCCAGTACTTTTAACTTTCATGCCTTCACGAAGGTCGGCATATGGGCCCATTACAACAGCACCTACTGAGTCTGGCTCAAGGTTAAGTGCTAGAGCATAACGGTTGCCCTGAATTTCAATCATTTCCCCTTGCATAACATCTGCAAGGCCATGGATTCGAAGGATACCATCACTTACTGAAACGATAGTACCTTCATTGCGCGCCTCTGTAGCAACATTGAATTTTTCAATTCTCTGTTTGATCAGATCGCTAATTTCCGTGGAATTAAGTTGCATTGCTCCAATCCCCAAATCAAGATTGCAGTGCATCGTTCAGACGAGCTAGCTTAGTTCGTACTGAGTTATCGATGACCAAATCTCCGGCTCGAATAATAATCCCTGCTACCAGGGCTTCGTCTACACTGCAATTCAGCTTAATTTTACGCTCTAAGCGTTTTTCTAATTTCGCACCAATCTCTTTCTCTTGCGCTTTTGATAACGCAACAGCAGAAATTACATCGACATCCATTTCATGTTTTAACTCTTGCCATAGCAAGATAAACTGATCTGAGACTTCGGGTAGTGCTAAAAGACGCCCACTTTCAGCCATCACTTTAATAAAGTTCTGACCATGTTCGTTGAGTTGTTCACCACAAACACTAACAAATATTTCAGCCACTTTTTCAGGAGTTAACGCCCCATCTAAAAGCTGGTGAACCGTTTCGTTTTTGGCTACTTCTGCGGAAAAAGCTAGCATTTCTGCCCACTTATCCAACGATTTATTCTCAACGGCAAAATCAAAAGCTGCTTTAGCGTAAGGGCGTGCGATAGTAGTCATTTCCGACATGTTGCTTGCCCCTCGTATTAAAGTTCTGCAGTGACTTTATCAAGAATATCCTGATGCGTAGCGGCATTAACCTCACGCTCAATGATTTTCTCTGCACCGATAATGGCTAGTGTTGCAACTTGCTTACGCAAATCATCACGAGCTCGATTCTGTTCTGTTTCTATCTCAGCTTGGCCTTGAGTAATAATTTTTACTCGTTCAGCTTCAGCCTCATCTCGAGCTTCATCAATGATCTGAGCTTTACGCTTATTCGCCTGCTCTATAATGTCAGCAGCAGAGCGTTTTGCCTCTTTCATTTGATCAGAGGCGTTAGCTTGTGCCAGTTGCAAATCTTTTGTTGCTCGTTCAGCAGATGCTAAGCCGTCAGCGATATTTTTCTGACGTTCTTCAATAGCAGCAACTAACGGTGGCCATACATACTTCATGCAGAACCAGACAAAAATAACAAAAGCTAATGCTTGGCCAAGCAGAGTCGCGTTGATATTCACAGCGCAAATCCTCTTGTAATTAAAAACAAATAGCGTACGTTCAGTTCAAGTGTGGTTGATTAACCGGCAACAGCAAACATTACGTACAGACCTAGACCTACCGCGATCATAGGGATCGCATCTACAAGACCCATTACAATGAAGAATTGAGTACGTAGAAGAGGAATTAGATCAGGTTGGCGAGCAGCACCTTCAAGGAACTTACCACCTAACATACCAATACCAATCGCAGCACCGATTGCCGCAAGACCCATCATTAGACCAGCTGCCAAGTACAACAGTCCCATATCCATACTTTTACTCCAAATTTTTAACTAGTAAAAACGCATTGCGTTTAATTTAAATTTTAATTAATGATCTTCAGATGCTTGAGATAGATAAACTATCGTCAGTACCATAAAGATGAAAGCCTGCAAAGTTATGATCAGAATGTGGAAAATTGCCCACGGCACTGATAATAACCATTGTATACTCCAAGGTAATAGACCCGCGATCAAGATAAAGATCAATTCACCAGCATACATGTTTCCGAAGAGACGTAGACCAAGTGAAACAGGTTTAGACAGTAGAGTAACCCCTTCAAGGACCAAGTTAACAGGAATAAATACCCAGTGGTTAAACGGTTGTAGTGTCAGCTCTTTAATGAAGCCTCCCACACCTTTAATTTTAATGCTATAGATTATAATTAAAGCAAACACGCCTAACGCTAAAGACATCGTAATGTTAACATCAGCAGAAGGTACAACTCGCAGGTAAGGCACACCTAATAATTGAGCGGCATGAGGTAGAAAATCAACTGGAATTAAATCCATGAAGTTCATTAAGAAGATCCAGACAAAGACCGTCAACGCCAACGGCGCAACTAATTTACTACTTCCGTTGTAAATGTCTCTTACTGACCCTTCAACAAACTCAATGATCATTTCTACAAAACACTGAAGTTTACCCGGAACTCCACTGGTTGCAGTCACAGCAACACGGCGGAATAGCCAAATAAACAACGCACCTAACCCAACCGAAACAATGATTGAGTCCAGGTTAATAGCCCAAAAACCAGATCCCACTTGCAAATGCGTCAAGTGGTGAGAAATATACTCTTGCGAAGTAAGGACTTCTCCTGTTGCAGCCATTAGTTTTCCTAGTAACGGTTGTTGTAAAAAATAGATACTATCCACTGTGTAAATATTGAAAGTAGGTAAGTCACATACAGTGAGATAATATGAATATCCATGTATATATAAACCAATGCAAATAAAATAACCGTTAAGGCTATTTTTGCAAACACTCCCAAATACACATCCATGACTAATTGGTAAGCACTCTCGTCTTTTGCTTTATGGGCTAAAGAGATGAGACTTGCCACTAAGTACGGAATAATGTGAACAATACCCCCAACTATGGCGGAATAGCCTGTTACAGATCCCTTTGTTACAAACCAGATAGATGCTGTAACGATTGATATAACCAATTGAAAAGCTACAGTAATAAAAACGAGAGATCGCTCTCCAGACATACTCACCACACCTTAACAATTAATGTTATCAATTTGATTATCGTAGAAAGGTAACTTTGAACTTCCCTTGTTACAATAAAGTTTCCAATCAAATTATACATTTGAGTTACCTATTTGCAACTATTCCAGATGAATAATTATAGATAATACGTACATTTATATAGTAAAAACATTACTAAGCAATAATAATACCTTAATAATTAAGAGGTTATACATAATTGTAAGTAAAAATAACACGTTAATAATGAATAAATTATTTATCGATACTTACATATAAGCAATCAATGACAGAAACGCTTTTCTGTTTCTGTTCTCTTTTACTTTTGACTATATAAAAATAAATTAAATATAATTGGTAAATATTATTTTAATCTTACCGATAAAGGTTGCCAATCAATAAATATGAAAACATATCTGCCAAAAATAAACACCCAAAAAGAGGTGGTCATTATCAACATATGAAACTAGTTAAGTTCATCAATATAAAGGAATATATATTAATAAATCAAACTACCCATAAAATAGGGATATACACTTATGGGTAGTTTAATTAGGAGGAGAGTTAAGAGGCTTTAATCAAAACAAGATGTCTTTCACCATCAAGTTGAGGAACTTGTAGGTGGTCTATTTTTTCAACTTTACACCATGTTGGTAACTCATCGATCTCTTGCTGAGGATAAACCCCTTTTAGTGCTAAGAAACGACCATGCTCTTTTGTTGGTAAATGACGACACCAACCCACCATGTCACTCATTGAAGCGAATGCACGACTCAAGACTAAATCAAACCCTTCTTCACTCTCAAATTCTTCAACTCGACTCTGAACAGGAGTGACGTTTTTTAATCCTAGCTCATGTACAACTTGGCGGATAAAACGAATACGTTTTCCCAGACTATCCAATAAGGTAAATTGTTTATCTGGATTAATGATTGCCAGAGGTAAGCCTGGTAATCCAGGACCCGTACCAACATCGATGAAGGTATTACCATTAAGATATGGACTAACAACAATACTATCTACAATATGTTTAGTCAGCATCTCATTGGGATCACGAACGGAAGTTAGGTTATATGCCTTGTTCCATTTATGTAGCATCTCAACCAGAGCAACTAATTTATCTAGTTGCTCTTCTGTCACGGTTACCTCTGTTTGCTCAATCAGTGCTTTTAACTTCTGTTTCATTTACTCACCCTTTTTTAGTAAGCCTTGCTTTTTCAAATGAACAAGCAGAATAGAGATAGCGGCAGGCGTAATGCCTGAGATTCGAGAGGCAATCCCCATTGTTGCAGGTTTGGCATCAGTCAACTTAGCAATAACTTCATTCGATAAACCCTTAACTTGCTTATAATCTAAATCAACCGGTAACTTGGTTTTTTCATGGCGCAAAGATTTGGCAATTTCATCTTGTTGACGATCGATATACCCTTGATACTTAACTTGGATCTCGATCTGTTCTGCCGCTTGTCGATCCTCGATTCCAGGACCTAAACCATCAACTTTCATAAGATCGTTATAATTTGTCTCTGGACGACGAAGAAGATCTTCAATAGACGCTTCTCTTGCCATTGGTGTTTTTAGGTTTGGATTTAATTGTTCAGCTTGTTCACTACTAGGCTGGACATAAATGCTTTTTAAACGTTGTTGTTCTTGAGCAATGTTTTCCATCTTTTGGTTAAAACGTTGCCAACGAGCATCATCGACTAAACCTAATTCACGACCAAGTTCCGTTAAACGAATATCGGCATTATCTTCACGTAAAGTTAAACGGTATTCTGCACGAGAAGTAAACATTCGATAAGGTTCTTTGGTTCCAAGTGTTGATAGATCATCAACAAGTACCCCAAGATAAGCTTGGTCTCGACGTAAAGTGACACCTTCTAAATCAGATGCATAACGTGCCGCATTTAATCCTGCAAACAAACCTTGAGCAGCGGCTTCTTCGTAACCTGTAGTACCATTAATCTGGCCAGCAAAGAAAAGACCACTAATATACTTAGTTTCAAATGTTTGTTTTAAATCTCTTGGATCAAAGAAATCATATTCAATCGCATAACCTGGACGCATAATATTGGCATTTTCAAATCCTACCATTGAACGTACGATTTCTAATTGAACATCAAATGGTAAGCTGGTTGAGATCCCATTTGGGTAAAGCTCATGGGTCGTTAAGCCTTCAGGTTCAACAAATATTTGATGGCTGTTTTTATCGGCAAAACGCATCACTTTATCTTCAATAGAAGGACAGTAACGAGGACCAATACCTTCAATTACACCCGCATACATTGGACTTCTATCTAGATTATTGCGAATAATGTCATGGGTTTTTTCATTGGTATGAGTCACGTAACATGGGATCTGTTGAGGATGATCCTTCTGACTTCCCATATATGAAAATACAGGACAAGGATCATCACCATGTTGAGCTTTCATGACAGAGAAGTCGACAGTACGTGCATCAATACGAGGAGGTGTCCCTGTCTTTAAACGATCAACACGTAACGGTAGTTCTCGTAAACGTTGAGCAAGGGAGTTTGACGGTGGATCGCCAGCTCGACCACCGGCATAATTATTCATGCCAATATGAATTTGACCACCTAGGAAAGTACCTACGGTTAATACCACAGATTTAGCTCTAAATTTAAGCCCCATCTGAGTGATAACACCAACGACTTTATCGTTTTCAACAATAAGATCATCAGCAGCTTGCTGAAAGATCATTAAGTTAGGCTGGTTTTCTAATGCAGTACGAACAGCAGTTCGGTAGAGAGCTCGGTCAGCTTGAGCTCGAGTTGCGCGAACAGCTGGACCTTTAGATGAATTTAAGGTACGAAATTGAATGCCCCCTAAATCAATCGCTTTAGCCATTAGGCCACCAAGGGCGTCAACTTCTTTGACCAGATGACCTTTACCGATCCCACCAATTGCTGGGTTACAGGACATTTGCCCTAAGGTATCAATATTGTGGGTTAAAAGTAGGGTATTTTTTCCCATGCGTGCAGAAGCCATCGCTGCTTCAGTGCCGGCATGTCCACCACCAATAACAATGACATCAAATTGATCTTGGTAAAACATAATTTATCCTCTGGTATAAATTAGAAAGGAGACGATCGAGGTAAAAGAGGCGGCATTCTATCCTGTTTTAACTCAACTGAAAACCTACTTCGATCGTTAAGAAATCAGAAATATCTAATCTCTTAATATATATAAGATCTTTATATAGAGATCTTTTATTAGATCTATTATTAGTAAACCACGATCCTGTGGAAAAGCGATAAAAGATCCTAATGATCATGGTGTTATAGAGGATCATAATGTGTGTGTATTTTGGGATCTTTCTGGTGAATAGCTGGGATCAAAATAGAGGGTTATCAACAGGGGGTTGGAGGGGTAGATCTTATTAAAGGGATAACTAATGGTTGATCACCGGTTAGATCTATAGTTATCCACAGAAAAAAGATTAAAAAAAGTTCATTTGAGCATAACTTTTTTTATTAAATTCACTATTTTTTACTCGAAAATACCATTTTCAATCTGAGTATGGAGCCAAATTTCAGCTTCTTCTTCTGGGATTGGAGTGTTTAAAACATCAATTTCAGTTAATGGAGCGATTATATTTGCCCCTTTTTTACTTAATAATTGAGAAAATTGATGACCAGCTAAGCAAAATGTATCGTAACTGCTGTCTCCTATTGCAATGATGGTATAAGAGATATCAAGCTTCGTCTGGGCTTTTAATTGCTCAATAAATGGAAGAATATTGTCTGGATAATCACCCGCTCCATGGGTAGAACAGACAATTAACCAGATAGAATCGAGAGATATTTCAGTCAAATTAGGCTGATTGTGGATAGAAATTTGATGATTATTTTGCTCTAAAATTTCAGCAATATGATCACCAACATACTCTGATCCACCTAATGTACTGCCAGTAATAATCGATATTTTTGACATTCTTTTATCCTTTTTTCTTAAATTTAATGGTATTTATACCCAAAATAATTGGTGTTGTTAGTCGACGAAAAGTGATTGAGGCGACGAGATCTAGCCTTAATATTAATAGTATATAGACTCAACAGCTTTAAATTAATATAGATATATTATGATTCTAACACTGTTGATTTCAGTGATAAAAAAAGAGCCCTAGATATGGAAGTATCTAAGGCTCTATCATTTTCATGGCGAGTGAAGCGTTATATTTTATACGTGCTTTATTACTTACCGATACAGAATGATGAGAAAATACGGGTTAATAGATCATCAGAACTAAATTCCCCGGTAATTTCTCCCAATGCTTGTTGGGCCATCTTTAACTCTTCAGCTAGCAATTCTCCTGCCATGTAGCCTTCAAGCTGCTGTTGACCGATATCCAAGTGTTCCATTGCTAAAGAAAGGGCTTCTAAGTGGCGACGACGGGCCATAAAGCCTCCTTCAGACATTCCTGCATAACCCATACAAGACTTTAAGTGTTCACGAAGAGCATCAACACCATTACCTGTTTTGGCTGATAAACGGATTAGCGTATTACCTTGCTGTTCTTCTAAGCCTAATAATTCTTCGGTAATATCCGCTTTGTTACGGATCACGGTCATTCCGACATTAGTTGGCAGCTTATCGACAAATTCTGGCCAAATCTCTTCAGGTAAAGTCGCACTTGTTGTTGTACCATCCACCATAAATAAGACGCGATCAGCTTCGGCAATCTCTTGCCATGCTCGCTCGATTCCAATACGCTCAACCTCATCTGAGGCTTCTCGTAAGCCTGCAGTATCAATAATATGGATAGGCATGCCATCGATATGGATATGTTCTCTTAGCACGTCTCTGGTGGTTCCTGCTATCTGAGTCACAATCGCTGAATCTCGACCAGAAAGTGCATTGAGTAAGCTAGATTTACCTGCATTTGGCCGACCAGCAATCACAACTTTCATCCCTTCACGCATAATCGCGCCTTGATTCGCCTCTTTTTGTACCGCTAATAAGTTATCAATAATTTTTTGAAGTGCAGCTGCGACTTTGCCATCGGCAAGGAAGTCGATCTCTTCATCGGGAAAATCAATGGCGGCTTCAACATAGATGCGAAGATGGATAAGTGACTCCACCAGCTCATTCACTCGCTGTGAAAAGACACCTTGAAGAGATTTTAATGCTGATTTGGCTGCTTGCTCTGAACTTGCTTCTATCAAGTCAGCAATTGCCTCAGCTTGCGCTAAATCGAGTTTATCATTGAGATAAGCTTGCTCTGAAAATTCACCAGGTCGAGCGGTACGGATACCTGGGATCTCTAGAATACGTTTAATCAACATATCCATAATGACAGGACCGCCGTGACCTTGTAGCTCTAAAACATCTTCGCCTGTGAACGAATGAGGATTTGGGAAATAAAGCGCGATGCCTTGGTCAATAACGTCACCATTGGAAGCTTTAAAAGGCAAGTAATCGGCATAGCGTGGCTTTAACTCTTTCTCAACGACTTCGGCAATGACTTGTTTGACCAATGGACCTGAGACGCGAATGATGCCTACACCACCTTGTCCAGTTGCGGTTGCTTGGGCGACAATTGTTTCAATTTTTTCAATCATAAAATCACTCGTAACGGCTGATAAGGCTTATACCCTTCTTCGTTTGAAGTCGCTAGGTTGTTGATTGCGTGTATTCGCCTACTAGCAACTTCAATGACGTTAGGTATATTTCAGAATATAAATCGTAATGAAAGTGTAAAGTAAAACCACAAAAACAACAAAGGCGACATGACGTCGCCTTTGTATTTTTACAGCTCTAGCTGCCTAGCAAAGTAAAATTATGATTTACTATGTAAGCCTTTTTTCTCTAAAGAGCGATAAATTAGCGTCTGCTGAATTAAGCTCACAATGTTAGAGAATAGATAGTAAAGAACCAATCCTGATGGGAAGAACAGGAAGAAGAACGAGAACATGACTGGCATGAATGTCATGATCTTCTGCTGCATTGGATCTGTTACTGTTGTTGGGCTCATTTTCTGAATCATGAACATTGAGATACCCATTAATACTGGAAGTATGTAGTACGGGTCTTGTGCTGATAAATCAGTAATCCAGCCAACAAATGGTGCATGACGTAGCTCAACAGATTCCATTAATGCCCAGTAAAGTGCAATGAAGATCGGCATCTGTAGAACGATAGGTAAACAACCGCCTAATGGATTAACTTTTTCTTTCTTATACAGTGCCATCATTTCTTGGCTCATACGCTGACGGTCATCGCCAATACGCTCACGCATCTCTTGCAACTTAGGTTGCAACATACGCATTTTAGCCATTGAAGTGTACTGTGCTTTTGTTAGTGGGAACATAGCACCACGAACAATAAACGTTAAGATGATAATTGACACACCCCAGTTACTCACAAAACCATGGATAAAGTCTAGTAGCGAGTGCAGTGGTTTAGCGATGAACCATAACCAACCATAATCAACACTTAAGTCTAGGTTGTTTGCCGTTGCTGCCATCTGATCTTGTAGTTTAGGACCTGTCCACAATGTTGCTTCAATGCTTGTCGTTTGACCCGCTGCAATTGTGGTTGGGGCCATACGAACACCAATATAGCCTTGACCGTTAGATGTACGCGTATATAGGTTGCTCTCTGCATCGCCACGAGGGATCCAAGCTGAAGCAAAGTAGTGTTGTAGCATCGCTGCCCAACCTTCTTTTAAGCTGATAGAAAGGTTTTTATCTTCCATATCGCTATAGCTGTACTTCTTATAACGCGTGTCATCACTTGAGTAAGCGCCGCCATTATAAGTCGGCATCGTTAGTGAGCTGCCTTTGCTATCAATATTCTGCTTTAGCTGTGCATACATTTGAACTGTTGCTGATGCTGAAGATTGGTTATCGATAGTGTATTTAACGTCAACTGCATAGCTACCACGTTTGATGATAAACGTTTTAGTATAGTTAATGCCGTCTTTGCTATAAGTTAGTGGAACAGAGATCTGGTCTTTATCGCCTAAATCAAACTCTTTTGCAGAAACTGTGTAGTTAGCACGACCAGCATTTGTATCGATACCGTTAGCACCAATCAGTCCACTTTGTGCGATATAGTTATGAGTTGGGCCACCATCAAGTAAAACGAAAGGTTCATCAGAGCCTTTTGTTAATGGGTACTGTAATAATTTAGATGTAAGAACATCACCACCAACAGTATCGATAGTTAGTGATAAAACATCAGAATTAATGGTAATTAGATTACCTGATGTACTTGTTGTGGTAATTGGCTGTGAGTCTTGACCGGTATGGTTAGGAACTTCGCCATTAATTGTTTGAGTTTGCTCTGCTGTTTGAGTTTGCGGGTTTTTATCTGCTTGCCATTGTTGAAATAGCAAGAAAGATACGAACAGCAGTGCAATCAATAGAATTTTACGTTGGGATTCCATTGTTAGTGATCTCTGTTTTTAGGGTGCTTAGGTGGAGGAACCGGGTCAAACCCGCCTGTGTTTAAAGGATGGCATTTTAGTAGACGTTTGGAGAAAAGCCAACCACCTTTTAATACACCATGCATTTTTATGGCTTCGATCGCATATTGAGAGCAAGTTGGGGTGAATCGACAGCGTGGCCCGATAAGAGGACTAATAAAAAGTTGATAGCCTCGAACGAGCTTTATCGCTATCCACGCGAAAGGCGAATTAGACGACGCCATAACTTATCCAATAATTGAGTTAGCTCCTCATTAGATAGCTCATTGGCACTTTTTTTAGCAATAACGACAAAATCTTTATTAGGGAGTTTGTGTTGTTGATGACGAAAGCTTTCACGTGTAAGACGTTTAAAGCGATTTCTATCAACAGCTAATTTTATCTGCTTTTTAGGTACAGCCAAACCTAGACGCGAATGATCTAGTTGGTTTTCCTTAGCAAGGATAGTCAAGTGGGGAGAGCCAGCACGTTGAGGTTGCTGGAAGACTTTTTGAAATGCTCGGGAGTTAACAGACGTAACTCCCGAGAAAAAGCTAGCTTAATCACACAAATATTCTTTGTTGAGATTATTTAGACAGCTGCTGACGGCCTTTTGCTCGGCGTGCAGCTAGTACTTTACGACCATTCTTAGTCGCCATGCGCGCACGGAAGCCGTGAGAGCGCTTGCGCTTCAGAACAGAAGGTTGAAAAGTGCGTTTCATGATATCTACCTTAATGTACTGATCAGTAATTTTTTTAAATATGATGTGAACGAAAATATTCAGCACCCTTTAAAAAAGAGGCGGAATTGTAATCATTGCTGCTACTAGAGTCAAATCAAACTTGCATTAAATAGCCACATCGGGCGCGAATTATACATTCTTATCGATTTGGAGCAAGGATCTTATAAGATCAAATCTGATAAAAAGCCATTTTTATTGGAATTAGTTGTTTTTTTAACCAGCTATTTATTAATTTAAACTAATTAATATTTTTATTTTCTTAATGATTGCCGCTAAAATTAACAGTAGAAAAGTGTGATGTTTATAAAAATGTGGGTAAATAAGGACAATTATTGAAGATCCAATCCTTGTCTGTGCATTTTATGTGAATAACTTTGATCAAAAAGTCCATTTTAATGATCTTCTTGCTGGTGATCTTTAGCTGACAAGTATAGAATTGATTCCCTTTTTAAAATATTGATATGGTGGAGCCTTACGTGTCATCTTCGCTTTGGTTGCAGTGTCTTCAACGTCTTCAGGATGAGTTATCCGCAACAGAATTTAGTATGTGGGTTCGTCCGCTACAAGCGGAGCTTAATGATAAGACTTTGACGCTATTCGCTCCTAACCGGTTTGTACTTGATTGGGTTAGGGATAAGTATTTAGATAATATTAACCGTTTACTGAATGAATTCTGTGGTAACGATATCCCGTTACTCCGTTTTGAGGTGGGCAGTAAACCGGTATCTATTCCTGTTAGACCTGAAGTGCCTCAAGATATTCCTAGGTCTAATCAAAACATGAGTCGTAATCAGGCACCAGCCCAAGTACCAAGCTGGTATCAGGAGGAGAGTGCCCCACGTCCTTCTATTCCTCATCGTTCTAACGTTAATCCGAAGCATCAATTTGTTAATTTTGTTGAAGGTAAGTCGAACCAACTTGGCTTAGCTGCAGCGCGTCAGGTTTCTGATAATCCAGGGGCTGCATATAATCCATTGTTTCTTTATGGTGGAACCGGTTTAGGTAAAACACACTTACTTCATGCTGTTGGTAATGCGATTATGGAGCGTAAACCAGATGCTTGCGTGGTCTATATGCATTCTGAACGTTTTGTACAAGATATGGTAAAAGCATTACAAAATAACGCCATTGAAGAGTTCAAACGTTACTATCGTAGTGTCGATGCGTTATTGATCGATGATATTCAGTTTTTTGCTAATAAAGAGCGCTCTCAAGAAGAATTTTTCCATACCTTTAACGCACTTTTAGAGGGTAATCAGCAGATTATATTAACCTCGGATCGTTATCCTAAAGAGATCAATGGGGTTGAGGATCGTCTTAAATCTCGCTTTGGTTGGGGATTAACGGTGGCGATCGAACCGCCTGAATTAGAAACTCGAGTGGCGATCCTAATGAAAAAGGCTGAGGATCATGCAATTCGTCTGCCTGATGAAGTGGCATTTTTTATTGCGAAACGATTAAGATCGAATGTTCGAGAACTTGAAGGTGCATTAAACCGTGTTATCGCCAATGCTAACTTTACAGGACGCGCAATTACGATTGATTTTGTTCGTGAAGCGTTGCGAGATTTATTAGCACTGCAAGAAAAGCTAGTTACCATCGATAATATCCAGAAAACTGTCGCTGAATATTATAAAATTAAGATGGCTGATTTATTATCAAAGCGTCGTTCTCGATCTGTTGCTCGCCCCCGTCAAATGGCGATGGCCTTGTCGAAAGAGTTAACTAACCATAGCTTGCCTGAAATTGGGGATGCATTTGGTGGTCGAGATCATACAACGGTACTTCATGCTTGTCGCAAAATCGCTCAATTACGAGAAGAGAGTCACGACATCAAAGAAGATTATTCCAACTTAATTAGAACATTATCATCTTAAATATGAAATTTACTGTCGCACGCGAAAAATTATTAAAACCTCTTCAACAGGTCTCTGGCGCTCTTGGTGGTCGACCTGCATTGCCTATTTTAGGTAATCTATTGATGGTGGTAAAAGAGGGCACGCTCTCCTTAACTGGCACCGATCTAGAAGTTGAACTTGTCGGCCATATTGAACTGGAAGGTGAATACCAAGACGGTGCTACCACGGTTCCTGCAAGAAAGTTTCTTGATATCTGTCGAGGTCTTTCTGATAGCGCAGATATTGCCATCGTATTAGAAGATTCTCGTCTTCTTATTCGCTCTGGCCGAAGCCGTTACTCATTAACGACGTTACCGGCGACAGATTTTCCTAATGTTGAAGAGTGGGAGAGTATTGTTGAGTTTCCTGTCTCTCAAAACCAATTACGCCGCTTAATTGATTCCACACAGTTTTCAATGGCGCATCAAGATGTTCGTTATTTTTTAAATGGTATGCTGTTTGAAACCGAAGGCGACTGTTTACGCGCGGTTTCTACTGATGGTCACCGAATGGCCGTTGCTCATACTAACCTTGAAAGTGAAGTACCATCACAGCAAGTTATTTTGCCTCGTAAAGGGGTGCTTGAATTAGTTCGTCTGTTAGATAATGCTGATGCGATGATTACCCTGCAAATTGGTCATTCAAATTTAAGGGCTGTCGTTAATAACTTCACATTTACCTCTAAATTAGTCGATGGTCGTTTCCCAGACTATCGCCGAGTTGTTCCACAAAATACCAATAAACAGCTAATTGCAGGTTGTGAAGAGCTAAAAAAAGCCTTTTCTCGTGCAGCTATCCTGTCGAATGAGAAGTTTCGTGGTATTCGTCTTAATGTTTCAGAGCATCAATTACGTATTACCGCCAACAACCCAGAGCAAGAAGAAGCCGAAGAGTTTTTAGATATTGAATACCAAGGTGATGAATTAGAGATTGGTTTTAACGTCAATTATGTTTTAGATGTCTTAAATACGCTAAAATGTGACAAAGTACAGCTATCCTTAAGTGATGCAAACACCAGTACTTTGATTGAAGACTGTGATAACGATGATGCGCTTTATGTCGTTATGCCGATCCGTTTATAATCTCTACTTGAGTATCAAATGGCATTAACACGGCTACTGATTAAAGATTTTCGCAATATTGAGAGCTGTGATTTAGCGTTTTCTTCTCAATTTAACTTCTTAGTTGGGGCGAATGGCAGCGGAAAAACCAGTGTTCTTGAAGCCATTTACTACCTTGGACATGGTCGCTCTTTTCGTAGCCAGCTAACTAATCGTGTGATTCGTCATCAACAACCTGAGTTTATTCTTCATGGTAAAATGAGTGATCAACAGCAAGGTGAATTTCCAATTGGAATTCGTCGTGCTCGTGACGGAAGTACCGATGTTAAGTTAGGTGGTGAGAAAGGGCAGAAAATAGCGCAATTGGCTCAAGTTCTACCTTTACAGTTGATAACACCTGAAGGTTTCTCACTATTAACTGGCGGCCCTAAATTTAGGCGTGCATTTGTTGATTGGGGGGTGTTCCATGCTGAGCCTAGGTTCTATACTATATGGAGTCGGATTAAACGGTTAAATAAACAACGTAATGCGTTATTAAAAACCGGCACTCAATATAACCAATTAAAGTATTGGGATGATCAACTAGCGCCACTGGCTGAGCAAATATCTGTGTGGCGACAAGAGTATGTGGAAACCCTAAAAATTAAGGTATTGGAGCTGTGCCAAGCTTTTTTACCGGAAATAGAGCTCTCTTTAAGCTTCTCAAGAGGTTGGGATAAAGAGAGTGACTATCTTACTTATTTACAATCTGGTTTTGAGCGAGACCAACAGCTAGGGTATACCTTTGGTGGTCCGCATAAATCAGACTTAAAGATTAAAGTAGCAGGTATGCCTGTTGAAGATGTGTTATCTCGTGGACAGCTTAAATTATTAGTTTGTGCTCTTCGTTTAGCTCAAGGACTACACTTGACAGAGATAACCGGTAAGCAGTGTATTTACCTATTAGATGATTTTGCTTCTGAGCTTGATAATCATAAACGAGAACTGTTAGCCAGCGAGCTAAAGCAGATTCAAGCGCAAGTATTTGTTAGCTGTATCTCTTCTGATCATGTATCTGAAATGAATATAGAAAATAGCAAGATGTTTCACGTGGAACATGGCAAAATAGACCAAGGATTTTTAAAGCGAGAGTAACTCAATGTCCAATAATTATGATTCATCGAGTATCAAGGTCTTAAAAGGACTAGATGCCGTTCGTAAACGTCCGGGTATGTATATCGGCGACACAGATGATGGTACTGGTTTACACCATATGGTTTTTGAGGTTGTTGATAACTCTATCGACGAAGCTCTTGCTGGTCACTGTACAGATATCATCGTCACCATTCATGAAGATAACTCCGTATCTGTTCAAGATGACGGTCGTGGTATTCCGACGGATATTCACCCTGAAGAAGGGGTCTCTGCAGCTGAAGTTATTATGACGGTACTCCATGCTGGTGGTAAGTTTGATGATAACTCTTATAAAGTATCTGGCGGTTTGCACGGCGTTGGTGTTTCTGTTGTTAATGCCTTATCAAATAAGCTTGAGCTGACGATTAAACGCAATGGTGAAAAATTCCAGCAGTATTACTCACTGGGTGATCCACAAGCGCCACTTGCACCGATTGGTGAAATAGGTGATGAAACAGGTACCGCTATCCGTTTCTGGCCAAGTGAAGAGATCTTCTCTGATGTCACTTTCCATTACGAGATTTTAGCTAAGCGTTTAAGAGAGCTCTCTTTCTTAAACTCTGGCGTTTCTATCCGTTTAGTTGATAAGCGTGAAGAAGATAAGCAAGATCACTTCCAGTACCAAGGTGGTATTCAAGCGTTTGTTGAGCATCTAAACCGCAATAAAACGCCTATTCACCAAAAGATTTTCCATTTTAATACTGAGCGTGAAGATGGCATCAGTGTTGAAGTTGCTCTGCAGTGGAATGATGGTTTCCAAGAGGGAATTTACTGTTTTACCAATAATATTCCTCAGCGTGATGGTGGTTCTCACTTAGCGGGCTTCCGTTCAGCATTAACCCGTACTCTTAATTCTTTTATGGATAAAGAAGGGTTCTCGAAGAAAGCCAAAGCATCGACGTCAGGTGATGATGCGCGTGAAGGTTTGGTTGCCGTTGTGTCGGTCAAAGTGCCCGATCCTAAGTTCTCAAGTCAGACCAAAGATAAGTTAGTTTCATCAGAAGTGAAGCCTGCGGTTGAATCAACCATGGGTGAAAAATTGAGTGAGTTCCTATTAGAGAACCCAGGTGAAGCGAAGATTGTTTGTGGCAAAATTATTGATGCAGCCCGTGCTCGTGAAGCAGCTCGTAAAGCACGTGAAATGACACGTCGTAAAGGTGCATTAGATTTAGCAGGTCTTCCTGGTAAGCTTGCTGATTGTCAGGAAAAAGATCCTGCACTCTCTGAACTCTATATTGTGGAAGGGGACTCTGCTGGCGGATCAGCCAAGCAGGGGCGTAACCGTAAAAACCAAGCTATCTTGCCGTTAAAAGGTAAGATCCTAAATGTTGAAAAAGCGCGTTTTGATAAGATGCTCTCTTCACAAGAAGTGGCAACCTTAATCACCGCATTAGGTTGTGGTATTGGTCGTGATGAGTACAACCCAGATAAGCTTCGTTACCATAATATTATTATTATGACCGATGCCGATGTCGATGGTTCTCACATCCGTACGCTACTGTTGACTTTCTTTTATCGTCAAATGCCAGAGCTGATTGAACGTGGCTATATCTATATTGCACAGCCACCGCTTTACAAAGTGAAAAAAGGTAAGCAAGAGCAGTATATTAAAGATGATGAAGCGATGCTTGAATACCAAGTCGCTTTAGCTCTTGATAATGCATCACTGTTTGTTAATCCGGATGCTCCAGCACTATCTGGTACGGCTTTAGAGTCTCTAGTGACTCAATTTAATGCGACTAACAAACTGATTGAACGTATGTCTCGTCACTACCCATTAGCGATTCTGAATCAGCTAGCCAAATTACAGCGTGTAACGGCTGAAATGCTGGACGATAAAGATCAGATGAATGAGTGGACTAAAGCGCTGAGTGAACGATTGGTTGAGTCTCAAAGTGGTGAAAGTCACTACAGTTATGAGATTGCATTCAATGAAGAGAAGAATATCTACTTACCGAAGATTTTAGTTCGTACCCACGGTGTAGAGTATGAACACCTATTAAGCGGTGACTTCTTCCACTCAAGTGAGTACAACAAGGTGGCTTCTCTTGCTGAAGCGCTTGATGGCTTACTTGAAGAAGGTTCTTTTGTACAACGTGGTGAGCGTAAACAATCGGTCGCTAACTTTGATGATGCTGTTGCATGGCTGATTAAAGAGAGTAGTCGTGGTGTTTACCGTCAGCGTTATAAAGGACTGGGTGAGATGAACCCTGATCAATTATGGGAAACCACAATGGATCCAGAATCTCGTCGTATGATGCAGGTTACGATTAACGATGCGGTTGCAGCTGATGAGCTATTCTCAACCTTAATGGGTGATCAAGTAGAACCTCGCCGTAACTTTATCGAGCAAAATGCACTTCGTGTAGAAAACTTAGACGTTTAATCTAGTTTTTATCACAATAAAGAAATTAAAAAGATCGCTCTGGCGGTCTTTTTTTATACCGGCTATTTAACTATGTATTCTCCTTTAACTCAAAAATAGTCATAAAAAAGCCCAATGATAATATCTATCATTGGGCTCGATTTTCTCAGCATGTTTTCTTGTTAAAGATTATTTCTGTAGTAGAGAAATATCGGCAACATTTAAGAACTGCTCTCGAAGCTGGTTTAATAGCGTTAGACGGTTAGTTTTTACCGCTAAATCGTCTGCCATTACCATCACGTTATCAAAGAAAGCATCAACGTCGTTACGTAACTCAGAAAGTAGAGTGAGTGCTTGCTGATAATCGCCTGTTGTAAATAGTGGCTCTAGTTGAGCAACTTTTTCTGCAACGCTTGCTGCTAATTTGATCTCTTCGGCTTCAGTTAATAGAGAAGTATCAACTTGAGAAGATAATTCACCATCAAATTTCGCTAAGATATTACCAACTCGCTTATTGGCTGCGGCTAATGATTCTGCTGCCTCTAACTCTCTGAAGTGAGAAACGGCTTTAACACGCTTATCAAAATCAGATGGTTTAGTTGGACGACGAGAAAGTACCGCTTGAATTACATCAACACTGAAATTCTGATCTTGGTACCAAGCGCGGAATCGACCTAACATAAAGTCAATCACATCAGCTTCAACATTTTTGTTAGTCAGTTTGTCACCGAATAACGTTTTTGCTTTTGCGATAAGGTCAATCAGATCTAACTTGTATTCGTTTTCAACGATAATACGTAGTACACCTAATGCAGCACGACGTAGTGCAAAAGGATCTGACCCCTTCGGTGCTTGACCAATACCAAAGATACCGACTAAAGTATCGATCTTATCTGCCATAGCCACCGCTGATGATACCGCTGTAGAAGGTAAGTCATCACCCGCAAAACGAGGCATATACTGCTCGTTTAGTGCTAATGCAACTTCTTCTGCTTCACCATCATGACGTGCATAATGCATGCCCATCACGCCTTGAGTATCGGTGAATTCAAAGACCATTGACGTCATTAAATCACATTTTGCTAGTAAACCTGCGCGTTGTGATTTCTCAACATCTGCACCAATTTGCTCAGCAATATAACCAGCAAGCTCAGTTATACGATCAGTTTTATCTTTAATTGTGCCAAGTTGTTTCTGGAAGATCGCTGTCTCTAGCTCAGGTAGACGATCAACCAGTGGGCGCTTACGGTCAGTATTAAAGAAGAACTCTGCATCGGCAAGACGAGGACGTACAACTTTCTCGTTACCCTCGATAACTTGACGAGGATCTTTCGATTCAATGTTCGAAACAAAGATAAACTTAGGCACTAGATTGCCTTCTGCATCATAAACCGGGAAGTATTTCTGATCCCCTTTCATGGTGTAGACCAGTGCTTCAGAAGGAACGGTTAAGAACTCAGGTTCGAATGAAGCCGTTAGAACAACTGGCCATTCAACCAACGATGTCACTTCTTCAACTAATTCATCTTCAAGGTCAGCAATACCACCGACAGCATCTGCTGCTTTTTTAGAATCAGCAAGAATGATCGCTTTACGCGCTTCATAATCCGCCATCACTTTACCGCGTTGCTCTAAAAGCTCTGGGTATTGATCAGCGCTGTCGATTGTAAATTCAGGTTCGCCCATAAAGCGGTGACCACGAATTACACGATCAGAAGCAACACCTAAAATAGTTCCTTCGATCAGTTGCTCACCGAAAAGAACAGTTAGCGTTTTCACTGGACGAATAAATTGTGTCTCTTTATCGCCCCAGCGCATCGGCTTAGGAATTGGCAAGTTAGCAAGGGCTGTCGCTGCAATATCAATCACAAGATCTTGAACGGGCTTACCTTTCACTTCTTGTTTGAATAGTAACCACTCACCTTTGTCTGTTTTTAGACGGTCAGCATCAGCAATATCGATACCATTACCACGAGCCCAGCCTAGTGCTGCTTTCGTCGGTTGGCCTTCTGCATCAAATGCGGCGCTAATTGCAGGTCCACGTTTTTCAACGACTTTGTCTGCTTGGCCTTCTGCTAGATCAGCAATTTTAATCGCAAGGCGACGAGGAGAGGCGTACCACTTAACATCACCATATTCGACATTTGCACTGTCTAAACCTGCGGTAAAATTAGCAGCAAAGGCTTCAGCTAGTGTACGTAGTGATTTTGGTGGTAACTCTTCAGTACCCAGTTCAATTAAGAAATTCTTCGCCATCTTACTTCTCCTGTTTATCTTTACACATTGGGAAACCTAGGGCTTCACGTGATGCATAGTAAGCTTCCGCAACCGCTTTGGTTAGGTTACGAATACGCAGGATATAGCGTTGACGCTCAGTGACTGAAATCGCTTTACGTGCATCTAATAAGTTAAATGCATGACCGGCTTTTAGAATGCGTTCATAAGCAGGAAGAGAAAGCGGAGTTTCTAATTCAAGTAGCTCTTTACACTCTTTTTCACACTGATCGAAGAAGGTCAGTAGGAAATCAACATCAGCATGTTCAAAGTTGTAAGTTGACTGCTCAACTTCATTTTGATGGAAAATATCGCCGTAAGTCACTCGACCAAGAGGACCATCCGTCCAAACTAAGTCGTAAACAGAATCAACACCCTGGATATACATCGCAAGACGCTCGATACCGTAAGTAATTTCACCGGTTACTGGTTTACATTCTAGGCCGCCAACTTGCTGGAAGTAAGTAAACTGAGTCACTTCCATGCCGTTTAGCCAAACTTCCCAACCTAGACCCCATGCGCCTAATGTTGGATTCTCCCAGTTATCTTCAACGAAACGAATATCGTGGACAAGAGGATCAACACCTAGTACTTCTAATGAGCCTAGGTAAAGCTCTTGGATATTATCCGGTGATGGTTTGATGATCACCTGGAACTGATAATAGTGTTGTAGTCGGTTAGGGTTCTCACCATAACGACCATCTGTTGGACGACGAGATGGCTGAACATAAGCTGCAGCAATAGGCTCAGGACCTAGTGCTCTCAGACATGTCATAGGATGAGAGGTGCCAGCACCAACCTCCATATCTAGAGGTTGAACAATAGTACAACCCTGTTGGGCCCAATAATCCTGCAGCGCGAGGATCATGCCTTGAAACGTTTTAATATCGAATTTTTGCATCATTAGGTTCGCGAAATGGTGTGTGGTTAATAAATTTTTTATGTAACTAACGAGTATACCTTGCTCGGTGACAATGGAGTAGTAGAAGGGCTAAATAATCGACTAAAATAGTGAGAGAATAGTGATTTGAACGCTATTTTATCGTTATATTGCCAACTTTAGATAAATGCTGGAAAAAAACTAGCGCTCTCAGCTAAAAGAGTCATCAATTTTGGGGAATCATACTTAGCTCTTTGAAGCAATTAAGCGCCTTTTTGGATCAAAAACTGAAAAGGTGATGTTTCAACCTGAGAATCAATTAATGTGTGATCCATAAAACGACAGAAACTTGGAATATCTCGGACTGTTGAAGGATCATCTGCAGTGATTAATAATGTTTCACCATCTGTCATTTTACGGACTGTTTTTCGTACCATCATCACAGGTTCCGGACAGCGGAGTCCAATAGCATCTAAAGTTTGAGTTGGTTCTGAGTTTAAGCTCATTGTGTCACCGTCGGTAAAGTGGAGTCATAAAGACAATATAATACGGATTCTTGCCCGAGATTTAAACCATCGTTAATATATATCCTAAAATCGTTTGATATTACGATGTATCTCTTTCTTACTTGAAGTTGCTCGGTTGTTGGCTGAGAATACCTATACTTATGGGCACCCTCATTGGCCGCCTACTAGCAACTCCAACTACTTTGGGTGTAGAGATCATTGACGAAACCGTTCAAATAAAATCGATTTAATCAAAAAGAGGGAAAGATGGATATAGAAGAGGTTTATCGTAAAGACTTGAACCTGCTGGTGGCATTAAAAGTGCTTCTAGAAGAGAACAGTGTGACAGCGGCGGCGTATCGACTTAATTTAAGTCAATCTGCGATGAGCCGAGTGTTGTCTCGACTGCGTACTCTATTATCCGATCCGATATTTACCCGTCAAGGGAGTCAGTTAGTTCCAACAGAAAAGGCGTTACTTCTGAGTCAGCAACTCAATGAACCATTAGAAGCATTGCGCACGTTATTAACGCCCAATACTTTTGCACCTGAATCCTGTGAAGATTTCTTTACGATTGCAGCTAGTGATTATGCGATCCAAACTATTTTACCAATCGCATTAAAAGAGATTTATCAGCAAGCACCACATATATCGTTACGTTTTATCCCTTTGCAGCAAGAGCGGATGCTAGAACAGTTAACTCACGATAAAGTTGATATGGCAGTTTGTCACCCTATTGGTGATATATCTCCGCTTCAGCGTCTTAGTTTAGGGGAGGTTGGTGTACTCTGTTTGGTCGCAAAAGACCATCCATTGGTAGATGAACCAATTACGATTGAGAGTTACCTATCTTTACCTCAAGCAATGATCGCAATTAGTGATGGAGTCAAACAACAGATAGATAATCATTTTCTCGATCAGAAACCGCGCCTTATGTTGCGAGCCTCTTACCTTGAAGCCGCCATGGCGTTAGTGGATAAAATGCCTTTGATTATTACTGTCCCTGCTGATTTAGCCTATCTTTATGCGGAGCGTTATCAGCTTGTGATAAAAGCTTTACCGATAGATTTTAAACCGTTCGATTATTCACTGCTTTGGCACCCGAGAAGTGAGCACTCTGCTCCTCATATTTGGTTGCGGGAGTTAATTCAAAAGTTGTGTAGTGAAATGATAGAACAAGGACGATATTAATGACTAGGTTCTCTCTTTGATGCTCAAAATAAAAAAGCGAACCTCAGGCTCGCTTTTTATTTATAGATCTTAAGTTATGACAATAAAGGTATGACTTTAGTCATGATTAAAGCTTGATCACTGTACGGCCCGTTACTTGGCCTTTAATGATTTTTGCTGCTGCTTCAGGCGCTTGTTCTAGAGAAATCTCATTACATGCTTGTTGGTAATATTGCTCAGGAAGAAGCTCAACCAGACGATCCCATGCAGCCATACGTTTCTCACGTGGACACATCACTGAATCCACACCTTGTAGGCGAACATTACGTAGAATAAATGGCATTACGGTGGTAGGGAGATCGAAGCCACCAGCTAGACCACAAATCGCAACAGCGCCATTATAGTTTACTTGAGAAAGTACTTTAGCGAGCACCTTGCTACCAACGGTATCGATAGCGCCAGCCCAAAGTTGTTTATCTAGTGGGCGAGCAGGTTCTTCAAACTCACTACGTTCAATGACACGAGATGCACCCAGTTTAGTCAATAATGGGCCATTTTCTTCAACGCGACCAGAAACAGCAGCGACGGTATAACCAAGTTTAGCGAGTAGAGATACGGCAACAGACCCGACACCACCACTAGCACCCGTTACCAGAACTTCGCCATCTTCAGGTTTGATATCAGCATCAATAAGAGCTTGAACACAAAGCATTGCCGTTAGGCCAGCAGTTCCTACCATCATCGCTTTTTTGCCATCAAAATTAGCGGGCATTGGTACTAACCAGTCACCTTTTAAACGAGCTTTCTCAGCCATGCCACCCCAATGAGTTTCACCCACGCCCCAGCCCGTTAGAACAACCTCATCACCAACTTGATAACGGTCATCTTGAGACTCTAAAACTTTACCTACTAAATCGATTCCTGGCACCATCGGGAAGTTACGGATAATACGCCCAGCACCTGTAATCGCTAAACCATCTTTGTAGTTAAGTGAGGTGTAATCGACCGCCACTAATACATCACCTTCAGGTAGTGTTGTTTCATCAATAGTTTGAACAGAAGCTTGAGTGATTTTATCTTGTTGTTCTAGAACGAGGGCTTTAAACATGGGGTAACTCCCTAATGGTATAACGGAAAATATACCCTTCAATTATTTGGGTATAAGATTTTGTAAAAACCAAAATATATCCAAAATAAGAAGGAGATATTTAAGGATTCAACTGATTATATTAAGTGTAGTATGAGAATAGCTATGAACAAAATGAAACTTTATCATTTTATACATGATTTTTATGCATGTTGTAGGTGGTGAAGTACTTTATTCTTAGCCAATAAAATAGGTAACAGTCCATCGGTTTGATGAACTGCTACGCTATTACTATTTTAGGTTGATCTGAATATTGCTTTTTTCATATTATTATTAATAAATTGAAAATAATTAATCACGTTCAAAAATGGTTGCGATTCCCTGACCTAAACCGATACACATGGTTGCTAGACCTAACTTAGCATCTTTGCGTTCCATAATATTGATTAAGCTCGTGGCGATACGGCTACCTGAACAACCTAATGGGTGACCAAGCGCGATAGCCCCACCATTAAGATTGACCTTTTCATCAAGTTGGTCGAGTAAACCTAAATCTTTTGCACAAGGAATAGATTGTGCAGCAAAGGCTTCATTAAGTTCAACAATATCGATATCTGCCATTGAAAGGCCAGCTCGCTGCAACGCTTTTTTAGTCGCCGGAACCGGACCATATCCCATTAATGATGGATCACAACCTGAAACAGCCATCGAACGAACTCTTGCTCGAATCGGTAACCCGAGTGCTTTGGCTTTCTGTTCGCTCATTAATAACATTGCGGAAGCGCCATCAGATAACGCGGATGAACTTCCTGCAGTCACTGTTCCATTTACGGGATCAAAAACAGGGCGCAGTGTAGAGAGAGAGTCAACGGTTGTTTCTGGACGGATAACTTCATCATGTTCGACTAACGTTAAAGCACCGTCGGCATCATGACCTTGGATTGGAACAATCTCGTTAGCAAAATAACCCTCTTGAGTGGCAATATGAGCTCGTTGATGAGATCGCGCGGCAAATTCATCTTGCTGTTGACGACTAATTTGGTGGGTTTTCGCTAACATTTCAGCGGTTAATCCCATCATCCCTGCTGCTTTTGCGACAGACTTTGATAAACCAGAATGAAAATCAACCCCATGATTCATCGGGACATGCCCCATGTGTTCTACACCACCCACTAAGCAAATTTCAGCGTCATTAACCATAATTGCTCTTGTAGCATCATGGATTGCCTGCATAGAAGAACCACAAAGTCGATTAACCGTTACCGCTGCAACCGATTTTGGTAATCCAGCTAATAATGCGGCATTTCTACCAATATTAAATCCCTGCTCTAACGTTTGTTGTACACAACCCCAATAGATATCTTCTATCTGATTAGGATCAACCGCTGGATTTCTGGCTAATAGCGCTTTCATTAATTCCGCCGAGAGATCTTCAGCTCTAACATGACGAAACGCACCGCCTTTTGAACGTCCCATTGGAGTGCGAACACAATCAACAATAACAACATTATTCATCACTATTTACTCCCTGTCATTTGGTTAGAAGAAGTATGATTATCAGTTGGGGTGTTATAGTAGCTCTCCCCAGCTAAGGCTTTAGCTTTTAATCCTTCTGGTGCTTGGTATATTTCACCTAAATGTTGATATTTTTGACTTAATTCGACAAAGTGAGTGAGTCCTATATCATCAAGGTAACGGAATACACCGCCTCTAAATGGTGGAAATCCTAAGCCGTAAACTAGTGCCATATCGGCTTCAGCAGGGGAGTTAATTATCCCTTCTTCAAAACAGCGAACAACCTCATTAATCATCGGAATCATCATTCGTTCAATAATGGTTTGAGAATTGAAATCCTGTTGTTGGGTGACAATTTCAGCACATAATGAGTAAGTGCTAGGATTAATCGTTTTAATTGGTTTCCCTTTGGCATCTTTACTGTGATCATAGAATCCAAAGCCATTTTTTTGACCAAAACGGGTATTATCAAACATAACATCAATGACATCGCGTCCTGATTTTGACATCCGAGAAGGATAGCCTTGCGCCATAATTTCTTGTGCGTGGTGTGCGGTATCAATACCCACGACATCCAATAAGAGAGC
This sequence comes from Vibrio sp. SS-MA-C1-2, assembly GCF_021513135.1. Lineage (NCBI taxonomy): Bacteria > Pseudomonadati > Pseudomonadota > Gammaproteobacteria > Vibrionales > Vibrionaceae > Vibrio > Vibrio sp. SS-MA-C1-2. The sequence goes on along the minus strand of NZ_CP090981.1, from coordinate 537,869 downwards.
AGGGCCCATTGGCCAGCCAAATTCTTTTTCCATCACTTTATCGATTTGTTTAAAGTCACTACCTTCGCTCATTAATAGTGAAAATCCGGCAAAGTAAGGGAAAAGTACTCGGTTAACAAAGAACCCTGGGCAGTCATTGACGACTATGGGTGATTTACCCATTTTGGCTGCGTAAGCGACCACTTGATTAATCGTCTGCTCGGAGGTTTTTTCACCACGAATAATCTCAACTAATGGCATTTTATGAACAGGGTTGAAAAAGTGCATACCACAGAAGTTCTCAGGACGAGATAAGCTGGTGGCGAGATGATTAATAGGGATGGTTGAGGTATTGCTGGTGATCACCGTTTCCTTCGTCACATTCTTTTCTACATCAGCCAATACTGCCGCTTTAATTTTTGGATTTTCAATGACAGCTTCAACAACAATATCGCACCCTTCGATTCCTTCATAATGGAGAGTCGGAGTGATTGTCGCGATAATGGAAGCCATTTTTTTACTATCAATCCAACCACGCTTTTCAGATGCCGAGAGGATTTTTATGGCTTCTTGCATGCCTAAATCTAAGCTTGGTTGAACAATGTCTTTCATTAAGACAGGGACGCCTTTTAATGCTGATTGGTAGGCGATACCACCCCCCATGATCCCAGCACCAATAACTGCGGCTCTTTTACTCACTTTTCCTTGTTTTATTGCTTGCTTGGCTTTTGATTTGATTACTTGGTCATTAAGGAAAATACTCACAAGGGAGCGAGCGACGTCTGACTTTGCAAGCTGGACAAAATATCTATTTTCAATGTTTAAAGCTTCATCTCTTGAAGAGGTTGCGGCTTGCTCTATTGTAGTGACGGCTGCAATCGGTGCAGGATAGTGTTTCCCTGCTACTTTTGCCACCATACCTTTAGCAACATTGAAACTCATTGCTGCTTCAATTGGCGAGAGAGTTAAGGGCGATTTTTTCTGTTCTCGCTTAGCTTGCCAGTTTAGCTTTCCATCAATCGCTTGTTTTAATATTTTTAGGCTAGATTGATGAAGTTTTTCTGGTTCGACAACAGCATCGACCAACCCTAATTTTAATGTGTCATTGGCTTTTTTTATTTTTCCTGCGGTGATCATTTCCATTGCCGGATCGGCACCAATAAGGCGAGGCAGGCGCACTGTACCACCAAACCCTGGCATAATGCCTAACTTTGTTTCTGGTAGCCCAATCGTTGCCTTGGTATCAGCAACTCTATAATCTGTACTTAAAATACACTCACATCCACCACCTAAAGCGTGTCCATTGATTGCAGATAATGTAGGAACCGGGAGATCTTCTAACCGATTGAATATTTTATTCGCATAAGCTAGCCATTGAGAGAGTTCTTCTGGGGGTTTAGCAAACAATCCTAAGAATTCCGTAATATCCGCACCGACAATAAACGTTTGTTTGCTACTTGTTAACAGTAGTCCTGACAGTGATGTTTCCTGATATAGATGATCTAATGCAGCATCTAAGCTTTCTAATGTAGCGATATCGAGTTTATTGACAGATCCTGGACTATTAAAAGATAACTCAGCAATCCCTTCTTCTAAATAAGATACCGTTATCGTTTCACCTTGATAAATCATATTTCATCTCCTTGAATATTATTACTGGAGTGGGTGAGTCATGAACTGGCATGACCAGTAATAACAGTCTGAACCCGATAGTTGTTTTTTTCAACACCAATGTTAACAGCGAGTTAAATAAAACTGTTTTTATTTTACTTTGAGATTAAGCTATTAATGCTTTTTCTGGCCATGGTGTTTGAGAACGCTAGTGGGCTTAATAGAATACAAGCCTGTGATTGGGGAGTATGATAATATTTAGACTCATTATTATGAGTTAATTTTTTATGTCAGATACCCCTTATTTCATCCCAGCTCAAGACGTACTTTTTGAAGAAGAGATAAAAAAGAGTCGATTCCTTACTTATATTTCTCATACTGTCGGTATTAAAGAGGCGAAATCTTTTATCCAGCAGATTAAAGAGCGCCATCCAACAGCTCGTCATCATTGTTGGGGATTTATTGCGGGTAGACCTACTGACTCAATGAAGTGGGGCTTTAGTGATGATGGTGAGCCATCAGGTACCGCGGGAAAACCTATTTTAGCTCAGCTTTCTGGATCTGGTGTTGGTGAGTTGACGGCAGTGGTTGTTCGATATTCTGGGGGCATTAAATTGGGTACAGGTGGGCTCGTTAAAGCCTATGGTGGTGGTGTAAAACAAGGATTAGAACAATTAGAGACCAAGTTAAAGATCCCACAAGTCGAACTGGTCTTTTCTGCCGGTTATCACTATTCTAATTTGATTGAGCAACTGATTGAACAGTATCAAGGCTCAATGATAAATGTCGATTATGTCATAGATATTCATTTTACTCTGGCGATACCCGCAACAAAGGTTGATGATTTTATCCTTGAGCTCCATAATCGAAGCCGTGGCGAAATTAATATTGCTCAAGATTAACCGTCATAAATAATATTACTTAGGATGCTTACAGTATGGATACAAGATGCAAACCCGCTCGATAATTAGAATTATAGGTACATTATTGGCACTATTTAGTGTCACTATGCTAGCGCCTGCGTTGGTCGCTTTTATCTATCGAGATGGTGCAGGGCTTCCTTTCGTTTATACCTTCTTTTTGTTACTCCTCTGTGGTGGGATCTTATGGCTACCTAATCGTCATCATAAAAAAGAGTTAAAAGCTAAAGATGGCTTTTTAGTTGTTGTTCTTTTTTGGACGGTTATTGGTAGTGCGGGTTCATTACCTTTTTTCCTTTCAGAAAGCCCAGATATTTCTTTAACTGATTCCTTCTTTGAGTCTTTTTCAGGTTTAACAACCACTGGGGCTACAGTGCTGACTGGGCTTGATCATCTACCTAAAGCCATTTTATTTTATCGTCAATTATTGCAGTGGTTTGGCGGGATGGGGATTATTGTTTTAGCTGTTGCGATTCTACCCGTTTTAGGTATTGGGGGAATGCAGTTATATCGTGCAGAAATCCCAGGGCCAGTTAAAGATAATAAGGTCACTCCAAGAATAGCTGAAACAGCAAAAGCACTTTGGTATATTTACCTTGCATTAACGATTGCTTGTGCTGGTGCGTTTTGGTTTGCAGGTATGACGCCTTTTGATGCCATTAGCCATAGTTTTTCGACAATTGCGATTGGTGGGTTTTCAACTCATGACGCTAGTATGGGATATTTTAATAGTCCCACAATCAATATGATTACAGTGGTATTCTTATTAATTTCAAGCTGTAACTTTACCCTCCACTTTGCCGCATTTACTCATCGCGGTATCAATCTGCGATATTATTGGCGAGATCCTGAGTTAAGAGTCTTTTTTGTTTTCCAAATTGTACTCTTTTTGATTACCTTCTTAATGTTACTTAAACACAATAGCTATAGTTCGGAATGGATGACTATCGATCAGGCGCTGTTTCAAACCGTTTCTATCTCGACAACAGCAGGTTTTACGACGACGAGTTTTTCTGATTGGCCACTATTTTTGCCTGTACTATTAGTTTTCTCCTCTTTTATTGGTGGATGCGCTGGCTCGACTGGTGGTGGAATGAAGGTGATTCGTATCTATCTCCTTTTTCTACAAGGTGCGCGAGAATTAAAGCGATTGATTCATCCAAGGGCGATTTACACCATTAAAATTGGTGATAAGCCATTGTCACAGCGGGTAGTTGATGCTGTTTGGGGGTTCTTCTCTGCTTATGCTTTAGTTTTTGTCATCTGTATGTTGGCATTAGTCGCTACGGGAATAGATGAGTTAACGGCATTTTCAGCCGTGGTTGCGACATTAAATAATTTAGGTCCAGGGCTGGGTGGAGTTGCCGTTCATTTCGGAGAGGTGAATGATTCAGCAAAATGGATTTTGGTAATAGCAATGCTATTTGGTCGATTAGAAATATTTACATTATTGGTACTATTTACCCCTACTTTTTGGAGAACGTAACTCAATGGAAAAGGCTTTATTGCTCTACTCTAGTACTGACGGTCAAACGATTAAGATTATTAATCATATGAAAGCAACACTCTCAACAACGTTTGAATGTGAGGTTATCGATTTACATACAGCAACAAACCTGGACTTCTCTCTATATAGTAGAGTTATTGTAGGAGGTTCTATTCGATATGGTCATCTAAATAAAAAATTGTATCAATTTATCGAACAGTATCAACAAATCCTGACTGAAAAAGAGGCGGGTTTCTTCTGTGTTAATTTGACTGCACGTAAAAAGGGGAAGAATAAACCTGAGACCAATGCTTATATGCAGAAGTTTCTGCAAAAGTCACCATGGACGCCTAAATACCAATCGGTTATTGCTGGTGCTCTGTTTTATCCTCGCTATAGTTGGTTCGATCGTTTTATGATTCGTCTTATCATGAAAATTACAGGTGGAGAGACCGATACAACAAAAGAGGTTGAATATACCGACTGGAATGAAGTGACTCGCTTTGCTGATATGATAAAAAATAGCTAATTTGATGGTGTTTTAAACAAAAATAGATTGAGATGAATAAATTCTAGGCAATTGGTTATTTTCTTTTGTTTTTTTTCAAAAAAAGGTTGCCAAGATTGTTCATCTCTCTATAATGCGCATCCACCGACACAGATAACGAGCAAATAGAGCAAGTTAAACGATTCGGTAAGGTTTTAAAAAGATAACTTAATTAATGAAAAAAGCGGTTGACAGCAAGAGTTAGTTAAGTAAAATAGCCAACCTCTTAAGTGATAAGCCACTAAGCGTCAAAACGCGGTGTTTCATTCTTTGAGGAAAGTCAATAAGACGTTTTAGATTCGATTCAAATAGGAATTGAAAATAAATTAAAATTTCTTCTTGACTTAAAATTAGGGAGCTGTATTATACGCCTCCTTGCTTCGCAACTGTTAGCGATAACGACTGCGATGTCAATGCTCTTTAACAATTTAACTTATTCAATCTGTGTGGGCACTCGTTATCGAGAATCAACAAAAAGATTACTCAATGAACTGAGTGACCAATACAGTGTAAGACATAATTTATTATGAATTATACTGGCACAGTCAATTCACTATCATTCTGTTGGAATGGTAGTCGCTTTAAGATTACAGTCTAACTTTATTTATAAGGTTGGATTTAGTTTTGAAGTCAGTATTCGTTGAGCCGGTCGAAAGACCAAAAAAACTTTAATTGAAGAGTTTGATCATGGCTCAGATTGAACGCTGGCGGCAGGCCTAACACATGCAAGTCGAGCGGTAACAGAGAGTAGCTTGCTACTCTGCTGACGAGCGGCGGACGGGTGAGTAATGCTTGGGAAGTTGCCTTAATGAGGGGGATAACTATTGGAAACGATAGCTAATACCGCATAATTCTCTACGGAGCAAAGCAGGGGACCTTCGGGCCTTGCGCATTAAGATACGCCCAAGTGGGATTAGCTAGTTGGTGAGGTAATGGCTCACCAAGGCGACGATCCCTAGCTGGTCTGAGAGGATGATCAGCCACACTGGAACTGAGACACGGTCCAGACTCCTACGGGAGGCAGCAGTGGGGAATATTGCACAATGGGCGAAAGCCTGATGCAGCCATGCCGCGTGTATGAAGAAGGCCTTAGGGTTGTAAAGTACTTTCAGCAGTGAGGAAGGTGGTAAGCTTAATACGCTTGCCACTTGACGTTAGCTGCAGAAGAAGCACCGGCTAACTCCGTGCCAGCAGCCGCGGTAATACGGAGGGTGCGAGCGTTAATCGGAATTACTGGGCGTAAAGCGCATGCAGGCGGCCTATTAAGTCAGATGTGAAAGCCCGGAGCTCAACTCCGGAAGGTCATTTGAAACTGGTAGGCTAGAGTCTTGTAGAGGGGGGTAGAATTTCAGGTGTAGCGGTGAAATGCGTAGAGATCTGAAGGAATACCAGTGGCGAAGGCGGCCCCCTGGACAAAGACTGACGCTCAGATGCGAAAGCGTGGGTAGCAAACGGGATTAGATACCCCGGTAGTCCACGCCGTAAACGATGTCTACTTGAAGGTTGTGGCCTTGAGCCGTGGCTTTCGGAGCTAACGCGTTAAGTAGACCGCCTGGGGAGTACGGTCGCAAGATTAAAACTCAAATGAATTGACGGGGGCCCGCACAAGCGGTGGAGCATGTGGTTTAATTCGATGCAACGCGAAGAACCTTACCTACTCTTGACATCTACAGAAGCCAGCGGAGACGCAGGTGTGCCTTCGGGAACTGTAAGACAGGTGCTGCATGGCTGTCGTCAGCTCGTGTTGTGAAATGTTGGGTTAAGTCCCGCAACGAGCGCAACCCTTATCCTTGTTTGCCAGCACGTAATGGTGGGAACTCCAGGGAGACTGCCGGTGATAAACCGGAGGAAGGTGGGGACGACGTCAAGTCATCATGGCCCTTACGAGTAGGGCTACACACGTGCTACAATGGCGCATACAGAGGGCTGCAAGCTAGCGATAGTGAGCGAATCCCAAAAAGTGCGTCGTAGTCCGGATTGGAGTCTGCAACTCGACTCCATGAAGTCGGAATCGCTAGTAATCGTGGATCAGAATGCCACGGTGAATACGTTCCCGGGCCTTGTACACACCGCCCGTCACACCATGGGAGTGGGCTGCACCAGAAGTAGATAGCTTAACCTTTCGGGGAGGGCGTTTACCACGGTGTGGTTCATGACTGGGGTGAAGTCGTAACAAGGTAGCCCTAGGGGAACCTGGGGCTGGATCACCTCCTTAACGATTTGATATTTCGTGATGAGTACCCACACAGATTGAATTAAGTTAATAAAGTAAAGAGAGCATCTAATGGGTCTGTAGCTCAGGTGGTTAGAGCGCACCCCTGATAAGGGTGAGGTCGGTGGTTCGAGTCCACTCAGACCCACCACTTCTTCTTGAAGTGGTAGCAGTTAGATGAAAGCAATACTAGATGGGGCTATAGCTCAGCTGGGAGAGCGCCTGCCTTGCACGCAGGAGGTCTGCGGTTCGATCCCGCATAGCTCCACCACTTTTTAAGTGTTTTATCTAGAATATTTAAAAAGTGGTGTTTACCATCACTCGTCTTGAAAAAGACATGCTCTTTAACAATTTGGAAAGCTGACTAGTAAACTCGTTAGTGATTTTTAATCATTAATAAGTTGAAAAGTAATAATTGTTTATTCGAAAGAATAAACGAGTTCTCAACACAATACACATTCAAGTGTCTTGTATTCAAATTAACATCATTGATGTTAATTCTATATTGAGTCCGGCAAACGATAATTAACATTACCCTGTTGATTATCAACAATCAAAAACCTTGGTTGTTTGAACATACATAAGACCCTTTCGGGTTGTATGGTTAAGTGACTAAGCGTATACGGTGGATGCCTTGGCAGTCAGAGGCGATGAAGGACGTGCTAACCTGCGAAAAGGGTTGGTGAGCTGGTAAGAAGCGTTATTAACCAACCATGTCCGAATGGGGAAACCCACTTAGCATAAGCTAGGTATCCTATAGTGAATTCATAGCTATAGGAGGCAAACTCGGGGAACTGAAACATCTAAGTACCCGAAGGAAAAGAAATCAATTGAGATTCCGACAGTAGCGGCGAGCGAACTCGGATTAGCCCTTAAGCATAGTTAGAGTTAGGTGAACACGCTGGAAAGCGTGGCGATAGAGGGTGATAGCCCCGTAGCCGAAGAGTCTAATTAAGTGAAATCGAGTAGGACGGGACACGTGGTATCCTGTCTGAACATGGGGGGACCATCCTCCAAGGCTAAATACTCCTGACTGACCGATAGTGAACCAGTACCGTGAGGGAAAGGCGAAAAGAACCCCTGTGAGGGGAGTGAAATAGAACCTGAAACCGTATACGTACAAGCAGTGGGAGCCTCTTTTATGGGGTGACTGCGTACCTTTTGTATAATGGGTCAGCGACTTATATTCAGTGGCAAGGTTAACCGTTTAGGGGAGCCGTAGGGAAACCGAGTCTTAACTGGGCGACACAGTCTCTGGATATAGACCCGAAACCGAGTGATCTAGCCATGGGCAGGTTGAAGGTTGAGTAACATCAACTGGAGGACCGAACCGACTAATGTTGAAAAATTAGCGGATGACTTGTGGCTAGGGGTGAAAGGCCAATCAAACTCGGAGATAGCTGGTTCTCCCCGAAAGCTATTTAGGTAGCGCCTCGGACGAATACTACTGGGGGTAGAGCACTGTTAAGGCTAGGGGGTCATCCCGACTTACCAACCCTTTGCAAACTCCGAATACCAGTAAGTAATATCCGGGAGACACACGGCGGGTGCTAACGTCCGTCGTGGAGAGGGAAACAACCCAGACCGTCAGCTAAGGTCCCAAAGTTGTGATTAAGTGGGAAACGATGTGGGAAGGCTCAGACAGCCAGGATGTTGGCTTAGAAGCAGCCATCATTTAAAGAAAGCGTAATAGCTCACTGGTCGAGTCGGCCTGCGCGGAAGATGTAACGGGGCTAAATCACACACCGAAGCTACGGCAATATAGCTTTGCTATATTGGGTAGGGGAGCGTTCTGTAAGCGGTTGAAGGTGTATCGAGAGGTATGCTGGACGTATCAGAAGTGCGAATGCTGACATGAGTAACGATAAAGGGGGTGAAAAGCCCCCTCGCCGGAAGACCAAGGGTTCCTGTCCAACGTTAATCGGGGCAGGGTGAGTCGACCCCTAAGATGAGGCTGAGAAGCGTAATCGATGGGAAACGGGTTAATATTCCCGTACTTTTTACGACTGCGATGGGGGGACGGAGAAGGCTAGGTGGGCCTGGTGATGGTTATCCAGGTTCAAGTGCGTAGGCGGAAGGTTTAGGTAAATCCGGACCTTTTTTAACGCTGAGACACGATGTCGAGCTACTAAGGTAGTGAAGTCATTGATGCCATGCTTCCAGGAAAAGCCTCTAAGCTTCAGGTCGTAAGAAATCGTACCCCAAACCGACACAGGTGGTCGGGTAGAGAATACCAAGGCGCTTGAGAGAACTCGGGTGAAGGAACTAGGCAAAATGGTACCGTAACTTCGGGAGAAGGTACGCTGCCGGCGGTGATGGGACTTGCTCCCTAAGCTGCTGGCAGTCGCAGATACCAGGTGGCTGCAACTGTTTATTAAAAACACAGCACTGTGCAAAATCGAAAGATGACGTATACGGTGTGACGCCTGCCCGGTGCCGGAAGGTTAATTGATGGGGTTATCTTCGGAGAAGCTCTTGATCGAAGCCCCGGTAAACGGCGGCCGTAACTATAACGGTCCTAAGGTAGCGAAATTCCTTGTCGGGTAAGTTCCGACCTGCACGAATGGCGTAATGATGGCCACGCTGTCTCCACCCGAGACTCAGTGAAATTGAAATCGCAGTGAAGATGCTGTGTACCCGCGGCTAGACGGAAAGACCCCGTGAACCTTTACTACAGCTTGGCACTGAACATTGACCCTACATGTGTAGGATAGGTGGGAGACTTTGAAACCGCGTCGCCAGATGCGGTGGAGTCAACCTTGAAATACCACCCTTGTATGCTTGATGTTCTAACGTTGGTCCCTAATCGGGATTGCGGACAGTGCCTGGTGGGTAGTTTGACTGGGGCGGTCTCCTCCCAAAGAGTAACGGAGGAGCACGAAGGTGGGCTAATCACGGTCGGACATCGTGAGGTTAGTGCAATGGCATAAGCCCGCTTGACTGCGAGAATGACAATTCGAGCAGGTGCGAAAGCAGGTCATAGTGATCCGGTGGTTCTGAATGGAAGGGCCATCGCTCAACGGATAAAAGGTACTCCGGGGATAACAGGCTGATACCGCCCAAGAGTTCATATCGACGGCGGTGTTTGGCACCTCGATGTCGGCTCATCACATCCTGGGGCTGAAGTCGGTCCCAAGGGTATGGCTGTTCGCCATTTAAAGTGGTACGCGAGCTGGGTTTAGAACGTCGTGAGACAGTTCGGTCCCTATCTGCCGTGGGCGTTGGAAGATTGAAGGGGGCTGCTCCTAGTACGAGAGGACCGGAGTGGACGAACCACTGGTGTTCGGGTTGTCATGCCAATGGCATTGCCCGGTAGCTAAGTTCGGAATCGATAACCGCTGAAAGCATCTAAGCGGGAAGCGAGCCCTGAGATGAGTCTTCCCTGGCACTATAAGTGTCCTAAAGGGTTGTTCGAGACTAGAACGTTGATAGGCAGGGTGTGTAAGCGTAGCGATACGTTGAGCTAACCTGTACTAATTGCCCGTGAGGCTTAACCATACAACACCCAAAGGGTTTTGATGGACTCAAAAGAATACGACTCTACGAGTCAAAAGATACTTGAATGAAGTATTGAGAACATTATTACGAATTATCAGACTTTCCAAATTTCGTTAAACGCGAATATTCGCGGTTAACAACAAAATTTGCTTGGCGACCATAGCATTGTGGACCCACCTGACTCCATTCCGAACTCAGAAGTGAAACACAATCGCGCCGATGGTAGTGTGGGGTCTCCCCATGTGAGAGTAGGTCATCGCCAGGCTTCAAATTTATGCTTTAGATTGAAAAATCTAAACGCACGTCTTCTAACTTTGACACGTTAGCGACGATAAAAGTATTTAGCATCATGCGTAAGCAATTTGCTAAAGGAGCGGTAGTTCAGTTGGTTAGAATACCGGCCTGTCACGCCGGGGGTCGCGGGTTCGAGTCCCGTCCGCTCCGCCACTACACTAAGCCCAAGTCTCACGACTTGGGCTTTTTTACGTCTGTAGAAAATAACATATGAAGTTTATAATATGACTAATTACTTCACTTTATCTCGCCTAAACATTTTCTGATATTCAATGTTATATCGGCAATTAACAAAGTAACTGAAGCGATCGAGTAGTACGGTCGTTCAGTTGATTAGCTATTTATTTAAAACACAGCGGCCGTCACACCGGGGGCGCGGGTTCTTTTTTAAGGATCGTTAGTTCGCTCCGCAACCTTCATTGATAAACAGCAAAGTCCAAGTCTTACGACTTGGGCTTTTTTACGTCTGTAGAAAAGTGAAGCTAGATTGATGGTTCTGCGGCGGTCAATATTTTCGTTTAACCACTCAGTAATAATAAAATTAATACTTAAAAAATCAATTTTTACTGGTATTTGAGTTGTGGTTACTGATCAAATAGCGCTAAAAATGCAGTAATTAAAGGCTCTTTTTTACGTTGTTGTCTGCAACAGAGTCCAAGTTGTAAAGGTTCAACTGGTTCACCCACTATCTTTTTTATCTTATCTTTCATTGGGCTATTGTCGATAACGATATCTGGTGCAATGCCAATACCACATCCTAACGCAACCATACTGACAATCGCTTCATGTCCAGATACTTGTGCATAGATGGTTGGAATAATCTGCTGTTGATGGCACCATTTATCAATGCTCTCCCTCGCAGCTCCTCGTTCTGGCAAGATAAAAGGAATTTTTTCCCACCTCCCTGCTAATAGATCATCGGATTGATTATTCAGTAGTGCGACAGGAGTGATAACAGACATCGTTACAGATTCTATTGGAATAAATAGGCTGTTATGCGAGAGGTGCTCAGGCTTTGCCGCAATGGCAATATCGACGCTATTATCATTGACTTTATCAATCGATTGAGCGGGATCGCCAGTAATTAACTGGATCTCAATTTGAGGATAGTGATGATTAAATTTAGCCAGTATTTTGGGTAAATGGCTATAACTCGCTGTAACAGAACAGAAAAGTGTTAACTTGCCTTGTAGGTTTTTTTATCCTCTGCCTGATCCTGTATAAATTGATTCCAACGCTGAGTCATCTCAATAGCAACAGGAACTAACCTTTTCCCTATAATCGTGAGTTGCACTTGTCGATTATCCCTAATTAATAACTTCTCGCCAACATCTTGCTCAAGACGCTGAATTATTCGAGTTAATGCCGATGGACTAATGTGCATCTGTAGGGCGGTTTGGCTGTAACTTTTTGATTCAGAAAGGTGTAAAAATAGTTCGAGATGCTTTAAATTCATAGTGGTTGCATTTTTAGCAATAAGTTATTGTGAATATATCACTTTACGCAACATAAAGGCTAGGTTAGGATAATGTTAATTCAGTAACAAGCTGAAACCTTATAATTTTATCGTAGCTATTTAATAATGGAGTTTACTATGGCTAACTACTTTAACACTTTGAATTTACGTCAACAGTTAGAACAATTAGGTAAGTGTCGTTTCATGGATCGCACCGAGTTTGCGACAGAAGCTGATTACTTAAAAGGCAAGAAAGTTGTTATTGTAGGTTGTGGTGCACAAGGTCTTAACCAAGGTCTTAACATGCGTGATTCTGGTCTAGATATCTCTTATGCACTACGTCAAGCTGCTATCGATGAGCAACGTCAATCTTATAAAAATGCAAAAGAGAACGGCTTTGTTGTTGGTAGTTACGAAGATTTAATTCCACAAGCGGATCTTGTTGTTAACTTGACCCCTGACAAGCAGCACTCTGATGTGGTTGAAACTGTGATGCCTTTGATGAAAAAAGGTTCTGCTTTAGGTTATTCTCACGGCTTTAACATTGTTGAAGTGGGTCAAACGATTCGTGAAGATATCACTGTTGTTATGGTTGCGCCTAAGTGTCCTGGTACAGAAGTGCGTGAAGAGTATAAGCGTGGCTTTGGTGTTCCAACGCTGATTGCCGTTCACCCTGAGAACGATCCTCAACAAGAAGGTTGGGATATCGCAAAAGCTTGGGCTGCGGGTACTGGTGGTCACCGTGCGGGTTGTTTAGAGTCTTCTTTTGTAGCAGAAGTTAAATCTGACCTTATGGGTGAGCAAACGATTCTTTGTGGCATGTTACAAGCGGGTTCTATCGTCTGTTATGAGAAAATGATCGACGATGGTATTGCTCCTGAGTACGCAGGTAAATTACTGCAGTTCGGTTGGGAAGCAATTACAGAAGCATTGAAGTTTGGTGGTGTGACTCACATGATGGATCGTCTATCAAACCCTGCAAAAGTTCGTGCTTTTGATCTATCTGAAGAGCTTAAAGAACTAATGCGTCCTCTTTATAACAAGCACATGGATGACATCATTACTGGTGAATTCTCATCAACAATGATTGCTGACTGGAATAACGATGACATCAATCTATTCACATGGCGTGAAGAGACGGGTCAAACTGCATTTGAAAACTATCCAGAGTCTGATGTAGAGATCTCTGAGCAAGAGTTCTTCGATAACGGTATTGCGATGGTTGCAATGGTTAAAGCGGGTGTTGAGCTAGCGTTTGAAGCGATGACCGCATCGGGTATCATTGAAGAGTCTGCATACTATGAGTCTTTACATGAGCTACCGTTAATTGCTAATACCGTTGCTCGTAAGCGTCTATATGAGATGAATGTGGTTATCTCTGATACTGCTGAGTACGGTAACTACCTATTCGCTAACGTAGCAACACCAATGCTTCGTGACCTATTTATGCCAAATATCGGTACTGATGTGATTGGTAAAGGTCTAGGAAATGCAGATAACAGTGTTGATAATCGTAAACTGATTGAAGTGAACGAAAGTATTCGCAATCACCCTGTTGAGTGGATTGGTCAAGAGCTTCGTGGTTACATGACAGATATGAAAGATATTGCTGTAGGCAGCTAAGAACTAATCTTATTAGTTAAAATATAGAAAATGAAAAGGCTAAACATGATTGATGTTTAGCCTTTTTTATTATGCGATGGATGAAAAAAACCTCTGATAAGTTATCAATTGTATTGAGTTCTTATCAGAGGCTTTTTTGTTGCAGATGTCTCACACTGAAATTGTTATTCTGCACTTTTTCCAGCAATTTTTTCTTCAATCTCTGCTAGTTTTTTTTCTAGTTCGGTCACTTTCTGACGAGTACGAAGTAGAACTTGAGTCTGAACATCAAACTCTTCACGGTTAACTACATCTAATTTGCCCACTTGAGCTTGAATCACTTGGCGAACTTTTAGCTCAACATCATTACCTAAATCTTTTACGGGTTTTGGCATTGCTTCGTGGATCTGTTTAGCAACTTGCTCTAATTTTTTTGGATCAAACATAGAAATCTCCTCTGATATTGACGACTATTTTATGCAATAACCGCCCACTTGTCGTTAAATAGTTGCCGTTAAATTAGGTCGAGATAATGAAATATAATAATCTCTAGAAAAAAGAGGTGTTAAATTCGAATTTAACACCTCTTTGGTTACACTTTTAGTGGTTATTATGACTTACTTTGTCTCTTCATTTTCTTCAAACACTGGCAGTGGCTTATGCTCACTTGCTAAGTAACTGTAGATAACAGGCAGTACAAATAATGTAAACAATGTACCAATCGCTAATCCTGATACGATAACCACACCAATACTAAAGCGCTGAGCGGCACCCGCACCTGTCGCATACATCAATGGGATCAGACCTGCAATCATTGCTGCGGTTGTCATCAATATTGGGCGAAGACGAACCTTCGCAGCTTCCATGACGGCATCTAAACGATTCTTTCCGTGATGTAGTTGCTCTTCTTTTGCTACTTCACAAATCAAAATACCGTGTTTAGTAATTAGACCAACCAAGGTAATTAAACCAACCTGAGAATAGATGTTCATTGAGGCGGTACCCCAAGCAAGAACAATCAATGCACCACAAATCGCCAATGGTACAGAAACCATGATAACCAGTGGATCTCGGATTGATTCAAACTGAATCGCTAATACTAAGAAGATAATCGCAAGCGCTAAACCAAAGGTCGCGTATAGAGCGCTACCCTCTGTTACATATTGGCGAGATTCACCCATGTAGTCATGGCTATAGCCATTTGGTAACTTCTGGGCTGCGATATCTTCAAACCATGCCACAGCATCACCCATAGCAACACCTGGTGAAGGTACAGCACCAATAGTTGCTGAGTTTAATTGATTAAAATGTGGAAGAGAACGAGGTTCTGCTACAACGTCAATAGTCACTAAGTTACTCAATGGAACGGCAAATCCATCCGCAGCACGAACATAATAACTGTTCATTGACTCCGGGTTTAAACGATACTTACGTTCTACCTGAGGAATAACTTCATAAGATCGACCATTTAAATCGATACGGTTAACATAACCATCAGACATCATGGTACTTAATGTAATCCCGATATCCTGCATCGTAACGCCATAAGCACCCGCTTTATCTTTATCGATCTTAATTTTCATCGTTGCCGAATCGTAATTAAGGTCTAGATCTGAATAGACAAAGAGTGGGCTTGTTTTTACTTCTGTTAAAATATCAGATGTAATTTGGAACAAGCTTTCAAAGCTATTCGGAGTAGTGATAACAAATTGAATCGGTAGACCTGAGCCAGCACCAGGAAGTTCTGGCATCTGGAATGCCGTTACCTTCATTGCTGGAGTATCTTTAACTAGTTCACCTACTCGTTTTGTTACTTCAGCCTGACTTGCTTCACGTTCGCTCCAAGGAACCATCGATGCGATACCAAACGCTTGATTTGAGTTGGGTACGCCGGTAAATATCTGGGCATAACCAACTTCAGGTTGCGCTGATAACACATCACTCACAGAGTCCATGGTATTTTGCAGATAATCTAAGTTGGCATTTGATGGACCTGTTGCCATCAACATTACAGCACCTTTATCTTCTGATGGGGCTAATTCACTAGGGATAAACTTAAACAGAATTGGTAGTGATGCAAATACAAAGATAGAGAATGCAATAATAACAGGACGACGGTTCATTACCGCAGTGAGCATACGCGCATAACGGTTCGTCATCTTATCAAGGAAGTTGTGTACCGCTTTCTCAAACTTATTTGGTTCTGCATTTGCTTTAAGCATTTGAGAACACATCATTGGAGAGAGCGTTAACGCAACAATACCTGATACAAAAACTGCACCTGCAAGGGTTAATGCAAATTCTTTAAATAGTGAACCGGTTACCCCACCCATCATCGCGATTGGCGCATATACGGCACCTAATGTTAGGGTCATTGCAATAACAGGAACGGCTATCTCACGAGTACCGATAATCGCGGCTCTAAAGGGTGTTTCACCCAGTTTAATGTGTCGATCAACGTTCTCTAAAACAACGATAGCATCATCAACAACCAAACCGATAGCAAGTACCATCGCAAGCAGTGTCATTAAGTTCCATGAGAAACCCATCATCTGCATCACCATCGCAACACCAATCAGTGAAAGCGGAATAGTGACGATTGGGATGATAACAGCACGGAATGAACCCAAGAAGAGAGTGATAACCACAAGAACGATCAATGCCGCTTCTGCGATGGTTTTCATAACTTCATTAATTGACTCATTGATTGCAATCGTTGAGTCATACATTACATTCATATTGATGTTGCTTGGTAGATTTTTCTCTATTTGAGGTAACATATCCAAGACATCAGCTGCGATATTGATCGGGTTCGCACTTGGTGCCGCATTGATTGCTGCAACAACGGCTTCTTGACCATTCGCACGAGCACGATACACATCATGACTCTTTTCTAAGCTCACTTTAGCAATATCGCCAAGGCGAATAACATCACCATCTTTACTTTTAACGACAAGATTACTGAGTTCATCTGCAGATGAGACCTGAGAATCTAAACTGCCGTTATAAAGTACAAACTCACCAACCGCTTGACCCGTTGCTGACTGATAGTTGTTGGCATTCAGTACTGACATTACATCAGTTGCCGTCAGATCAAATGCCGCCATTTTGCCTGGGTCTAACCAAACACGAAGGGCATATTTCATACCGCCATAGATATCAACTTTAGATACGCCACTAACAGAGAAAAGTTGAGGATTGACAACTCGCTCTAAGTAATCGGTGATCTGGCTTGATACTAATTCATCACTGGTAAAGCCGATATAAAGTACCGCCGTTGTCGAACCGGTCGACATTGTAACGGTGGGATCTTCAGACTCTTTAGGTAGCTGAGAACGAACAGAGTTTGTTTTTGCCAAGATATCTGACAGTGCCGCATTCGGATCGGTGTTCAACTTCATATTGACGGTAATTGTTGACGTCCCCAATACCGATTGGGAGGTCATGTAATCAATATTATCTGCCTGAGCGACGGCTTGTTCCAAAGGTTGAGTAATAAACCCCTGAATTAAGTCAGCACTTGCACCGTAGTAGCTGGTCGTAACCGTGACGACGGTATTCGTCATCTCTGGGTACTCACGCACCTGCATTTTGAATAGAGCTTGCATACCAAGCAGAGCAATCAAGAAGCTGATGGAGATCGCTAATATCGGTCGTTTGATAAATACATCAGTAAAACGCATATCGCCTCCCGTTACAGCATCGGTGTTTCAGCTGGTGGTGTAGTTGCATCGCTTTCAACAATACGCACTTTTGCATCATTACTTAAACGAACTTGTCCCGTTGTCACAACCGTTTCGCCAACCTTTAAACCTTCAATGACGTGCGCAACAGAACCGATACGTTCACCTACCTTCACTACACGTTGAGAAACACGACGCTCGCCCTCTTTTTCAGAAACAACATAAACATTGTCGCCATAAAGGGTAAAGTTGATTGCCGTTTGAGGAATGACAACTTGCGAGTGAATAGTCGGTAAAATAACATTGGCGCGTGCGAACATACCTGAACGTAATTTGCCGTTATTATTTGGGATCTCAGCCTGTACTTGGATTAGACCGCTTTGGAAGTTAACGGCAGGTTCAATGGTGTTAATTGAACCGGTGAACATCATATCGGGGTATGAATCGACAACAATTTTAACTTGCTGGCCTAAATGAATCGCTGAGATTTTTGTTTGTGGAATGGTAAAGCGCAGGCGCATTACACTCGTATCTTCAAGACGCACAATATCTGTACCTGGCTGTAAATATTCACCTAAGAATACATTACGGATACCTACGATACCTGAAAATGGTGCTGCAATAGTACGACGGGCAATGGTTGCTTTAAGGGCTTCGATATCGGCAGCAAGAGAGTTGTAATCTGCTTCTGCTTCATCTAATGCTTCTTTAGAGATCGAGCCTTTTTTATAGAGACCTTGATAGCGTTGATATTTAGCTCGTGCAGCTGGTTTTCTTGCTTCAGCACTTTTTAAATTCGCTATTTCAACCGTTGAATCTAGCGTCACTAATTGTTGGTTAGCCTTTACTGTCGCACCAGACTCAAAGTCGATGCTATCAATAATACCGCTAGTTTCAGAGGTGAGTGTGACACCTTGATTTGGTTCAATAAAGCCGATCGCTTCAATGGTTGGAATCCAATCTGTTTTTGCTGTCTCAATAATGGTTACAGGGAACTCGGGTTCAGGCATATTCGCCATATATTCAGCAATTTTTTTCTGCTTAAACATATTGAAACCAATTACACTACCAAATAGCAGTAATACCACTAATAACATTACGAAGGTCCACTTCTTCATGGAATAAAACTCCTTAATTTAAATTTATTTTATTTAAGAATACTTTGCCAAGTGCTTTCAATAACTAAATCAAGCTCTGGTTCGGTAACCTCAACAATATTTTG
Organism: Vibrio sp. SS-MA-C1-2; assembly: GCF_021513135.1. Taxonomy (NCBI): domain Bacteria; kingdom Pseudomonadati; phylum Pseudomonadota; class Gammaproteobacteria; order Vibrionales; family Vibrionaceae; genus Vibrio; species Vibrio sp. SS-MA-C1-2. The sequence continues at coordinate 519,359 of NZ_CP090981.1, read as the reverse complement.
AACCTGTTTTCTTGCAAGTGAAGCACTAGTTTCTAGGCTTAATGTCGCTAAAATTTCTATAGGAAGGGGTTTAAACAAGCCAAGCTCAAGACCTTCATTATAGAAATTTCTTACCTTATCGAAGTGTTGGATCTCAGTCTGTTTTCTTGTGGGCTTATTACCACATGGCAAGTTTTTAAACTGATTTCTGGTTAACATTGGTGATCGATTCGAATTAGTAAAATGCCAAGTATTTAGCCACATAGTGCGATACTGCATTTTTAATGAAAGATCATCAGTGACATTTTTCTGGACCTCGGTAGCAATGATTGCTATGAGGTGTTGATGAAGTTGCTCAATAAGATCATCTTTGTCAGAAAAATAACGATAGATAGTGCCAATCGCAACATCTGCTTTTTTTGCTACCATTTGCATTGATAGACCATGAAAACCATGTTCTGCCAGTAGCGCTTCTGTTGCGGTTAGAATCCTTTGGCGTTTGTCGCTCATTAGTTCCGTCCATGAATGAATGTTCATTCATTATGGTATCAACAAAATCTATAACTACAACCCTAAAGGTCTTAATATTTGTAAATAAGATTGCATATTTGTGTGGTTATTTTGGTGTCGTTTAACATCGAGTTAATTTTATCTTATTGATATAATTAACTTATAGTCAGTATTGGTATTTAAGTGTTAATAATAAAAATAAATGATGTCATTAACGAATAGACAGCCAATAAGATCTGTTTACAATAGTTAATCGTAAGTAGCGCCAGATTAAATAATAAGTAGGATCGTTATGAGACTTAACCCTCGACAAAATGAAGCTGTGAACTATATTTCAGGACCTTGTTTAGTTCTGGCTGGAGCGGGTTCAGGTAAAACACGTGTTATCACCAATAAAATTGCTTACTTAGTTCAGCAATGTGGTTATAAACCTCGTCAAATTGCAGCGGTCACGTTTACTAATAAAGCCGCAAGAGAGATGAAAGAGCGTGTGGGGCAAACCTTAGGAAAAAAAGAGTCTCGTGGCTTGATTGTCTCGACTTTTCATACCTTAGGTTTAGAGATTATTAAACGAGAACATAAGGCGCTGGCTTTAAAAGCTAATTTTTCTCTTTTTGACGATCAAGATCAGTTGGCATTATTAAAAGAATTGACCGAAGAGCAGCTAGATAACGATAAAGATCTTCTTAGGCAATTAATGACGACGATCTCTAATTGGAAAAATAACTTATTTAACCCAGATCAAGCAAAAGCAACCGCAAGTTCAGAGCAAGAACATACGTTTGCAGCTTGTTATGCGGCATACCATAAACAGATGCGTGCTTATAATGCATTAGACTTTGATGATCTTATTACGCTGCCAGTCTTGCTTTTAAAACAGAACCAGACAGTCAGAGAACGCTGGCAAAAGCGCATTCAATATTTACTCGTCGATGAGTATCAAGATACCAACACCAGTCAATATGAGTTGGTTAAGTTGATAGCGGGAGCCCGTGAACGTTTTACGGTAGTGGGGGATGATGATCAGTCTATTTATTCATGGCGTGGTGCTCGTCCGCAAAACTTAATGTTATTACAACAGGATTATCCTAGTTTACGGGTGATCAAGCTAGAGCAAAATTATCGCTCGACTAGTCGTATTCTGCGTTCTGCTAATATTTTAATTGCTAATAACCCCCACCTTTTTGAGAAGACGCTCTTTTCTGAAATTCCTGATGGCAGTGAACTAAAAGTGCTGGTGGCAAAAGATGAAGAGCATGAAGCAGAAAGAGTGATTGGGGAGCTGATTGCTCATCACTTTGTGGGACGAACTCAATATAAAGATTACGCGATCCTCTATCGTGGCAACCATCAATCTCGCCTGTTTGAAAAAGCATTAATGCAAAATCGCATCCCTTATAAAATTTCTGGCGGTACCTCTTTTTTCTCTCGAGTCGAGATTAAAGACATGATGGCTTATTTGAAAGTATTGACTAACCCTGATGATGATAACGCTTTTTTAAGAATCGTGAATACGCCTCGACGCGAAATAGGGCCTGTGACCTTAGAGAAGCTCGGCAGTTATGCCAATATGCGTGGTAAAAGTTTATTTGAAGCGAGCTTTGAAATTGGTTTAGAACAACATCTGTCAGGTCGAGGTTTAGAATCTCTTCGTCGTTTTACTCGTTGGATTGTTGAATTAGCCGACAATGCAGAGCGCGGTGATACGGTAGATGCGGTGCGCTCATTAGTCCGTGATATTAATTATGAAGATTGGCTTTATGAAACCTCAACCAGTCCTAAAGCGGCTGAGATGCGGATGAAAAATGTGTCTGATCTCTATGGTTGGATTGTGGCTGATCTAGAGGGTGATAATTATGACCAAGAGGTTAAAACCTTAAAAGAGGTGGTTCAACGGCTTACTTTGCGAGATATGATGGAACGAGGTGAAGATGATGAAGAGAGTGATCAAGTACAGCTAATGACTTTACACGCTTCAAAAGGATTAGAGTTTCCTTATGTCTATCTGATCGGAATGGAGGAGGGAATATTACCTCACCAGACCAGCATTGATGAAGAGAATGTTGAAGAGGAGCGTCGTCTCGCTTATGTCGGTATTACTCGTGCTCAAAAAGAGTTAGTGTTTACTCTCTGCCGTGAGCGTCGTCAGTTCGGTGAATTAATTAAACCTGAGCCAAGCCGATTTTTAGAAGAACTGCCACAAGATGATCTTAATTGGGAACGTCAAAAGCCAAAACAGACAGCAGAGCAGCGAATGGAGAGCGGAAAAAGCCACATTGCTAACTTAAGAGCGGCGATGTTTAAGAAATAATGTTTAAAAAATAATGCGTCTTTATGCTAAGTTTATGATTTAAAAGCTTATTGATGGTAAGTGATTACTAACATCAATAGGCTTTTTTTATGATTTAATGGCTAACAGTCTATAGGCTGGCCCTTGTCCTGTTTATAGCTAATTATAAATTGTGAAAAATAATCCATTAACTGCTCAGCAGCTTTAGGTTGTTGGGTTATTTTTAGTAATTCTACTGCCACTTCGCACGTACAAAGATTGCCGTCCTGTTGATTTCTTCTTAATGAGTATATTGATTTGATCGATGGCTCAATCGTTATTTTTGTTACATGAGAAAGCCATTGACTCTTTCTGACCATTTTTCTCGCCTCTTGCCATGTACCATCTAAAATAATGAATAATGGTTTTTTGTTCTGATCGAGAGTGGCTTCTGTCGAGGTTAGTGAAAGTGTCGATGCTGATAATAACTTGGCATCAGGATCGGGAAAGAGCAAAAAAGGCTGATAGTTTGGATTATTTATCAACGCTAATAGTTGTGGAGCTGGTGTTTTTCTTTGCCAGATAAAGGTGTGAGATTCTGAAATTGTACGTTGAATTAAACGCCCAGTATTGGTGAGTTTTTTCGGTTCACGCTCATGGGTAAGTAGAGCAAAAGTGATATTACTGGATATTTGTGGTTCAACATCGCAGATACAGTATTCGGTTAAACCACAACGGAGACAAGACATAGAGAGTTCGCTAACTTTTTAATTTTTCTTCTCTCCAGTGTGGCATATTTTTAAGGTGATTTTAAGTTGATTTTTAAGGTGCTTTATTCCGGCGCAACCAATTGCAATCCACCATTGGCTATAGGGTATTGTTTGCCATTGATAGTTTCATGCAGCGTTGAAAGTGTTTTACCATTGATAGTAAATAAGCGTTCACTAACAAAATCTATATTACGGTAGCTAGTTGTTAGTAAAGAAATTTTATTGGTAGTTAACTGTTGCCAAACACCATGTTCAACCACTGATTGACTATTATCAGCATAGTTATAAGTGGTAACGGCAGTATGATCCGCTTTCAACTCTAGTGTGGTAAATACATTCTCTTTTTGCTGTGGATTTTGTTGTTGAAAATATTTACCTACCCATTTTTGGCTAAAATCTTGGTTACTTGGCATCGCACAACCAGCAAAGCGTTTATCATCGACGGTTACCACAGTTTGCCAGCGGTATTGATCGCCACTCATGGGATCAAAACAGGCTTTTGCATCTAGCTGAACGGTAAGATCATCTGCTTTGATTGTGATAGGCGTTAATGGCTCAACCCTGTTTAAATCTAATTTTTCTGATAATTCAAATGGTTGACTTTTTTCCCCTAATAATTTGAGGGAAAGCGTTTGTTGATTATCATTCACTAATGACCAAAACGGTTCATTACCAAAGGCTTTAAAGTTATGTAATGGACGCTGACAGCCACGATTCTCGCGGTTAGATAACCAGTTAAAGTGTTTAACGTTGATGGCAGCGACATAATGGTTATTTTTACTCGGTGTAAAGTCGCCAATGAGTTCGGTGTATATTTCTGGAGCTGAGCCCATTGTAGTATTGATTCGTTGGCGTAAGTGTTCTTGTTGAGCCTCTGTTAATTGCAAACCATAATGAGTGTCGCTATCACAAGGTTGAAAATAGGCCTGTAAGCTATCGATATGGATATGACCGCTTAATGTCAGGGGTATTGCTTGGTTAGATATGTGATTAGCTTGAGTTTGTTGCTGTTGATTTGAAGACGATGAACACCCCGCCAAGAGAAGAATAATCATCCCTAAGCTAACAGTCTGTGAAGTTGAAGCCACGTTTTTTCTCCTAAGTTAGGGATGGTTTAGTTCTGATTTATTACTTTTTTATCTTGGGGTTAGGCAAGGTTTTGAGTGATTAGTTCGATCTGTTTTTTTGTAATGGGATAAGCAGATTATCATTAAGATAGTGAGCGACCGCTTCTTCATTATTGGAACCGATCACTTCATGGTTTGGTAGCGTAGCTTTAACGCGATCTGAGGCTGTTCCCATAATCAACCCTTTACCAACTTCCTCCAACATCTCAATATCATTCATACCATCACCAAAAGCAATTATATCCTCGAGTGAAAGTTGTTCTAATTCACAAATACGTTGTAATGCAGCGCCTTTTGAAACACCCTCAGCCATAATTTCTAAGCATGATGGCATTGAGAATGTCAGTTGAATTCGTTGACCAAATAACTGTTCAATTTTCTCTTCCCATGGGATTAGATATTGGTCATCGAGATTCTCTTCAATCAGGAATACTTTTGCAATATTCTCGACGGGTGGATTGTTGATATCAAAAACTTCAGGGTTAAACCCAGAGGTATTATGGAAGTCTTCAAACTTATCAATCGTTCTGTTTATGTACCAGTGATGGCTTGAGTAGAGATGAATGGTGATATTTGGATCCGAACTGACAAGGTTAATCAGTTTTATAATAATCTCTGGATCAAGGTTTTTAGCATAGATCTCTTGGCCTTGTGGATCATGTATTCTTGCGCCATTAGAGGTCACCATGTAATTTGGAATTGCAATCTGCTGTTGATAACAGAGAACGTCAATATGGTGACGACCTGTCGCAAAGATAAAATCAATCTCTTGCTGATGGAGTTGTTGTAAAACCGATTGACTAAAAGGCGCAATTTTATGTTCTGACGTGAGTAATGTTCCGTCCATATCTGAAGCGACAACTTTGTACATATTAATTTTCATCCTTTGATTAATATTAAATATTCTTAAAGTGGCTAGATTTATAGTCGTAATGGTTGAATCTATTTTAACTACTAGCCACTCCAATTATTTTAGGAATCTTGATTATGGCGTTATTTTTTGTTGTTCTAAAAACGTTAAGATAGCCTCTACTGCAGGAATTCGGTACTTATCTGCTTCTATTAAAAGTTCATGTTTGGCTTCTGGAATAACCTTAAGCTCACATTGACCTTGAGCGGCATTGATATTTTTTTGGAATTGCTTTTGAGCTAAATTATCAACAATTTGATCACCGCCAGCTTGTAGTAGTAATAGAGGGGTTTTTATCTGCTTTGCTGAGTTCAGGCAACTTTTTCCTGCTTCTATTCCTTGCCATATCCATCGGAAACTTGGTCCACCTAAGCGTGTGTTAGGGTATTGATCATAGAGGTCTAACATCCACTGATAACGAGTTTGGCTATGAGTTAGCTGGTTTTCTGAAAATGGTTTCTTGTGGTAACCCTGCTGACCAAAGGCGTACGTTGGTTGGATATAGTTAGCGAGTGTTTTGCTTAATAGCTCAACCCCTAGAGAAGTAAAAGGAGGTAATTTTATGCCATGCATCGGAGAACAAAGAGCTGCAGCATCAATTAATGTTGGGTATTTTGCCATTAATAGAGAAGAGACAGCGCCACCCATTGAGTGTGCAATAATAAAATGTTGCTGATATTTTTTGGGTAAGATAATCTCGTCAAAAAATTTTCTTAGATCTTCAACATAATTATCAAATTGTTCGACATGCCCTAATTCACTATTCTGATCTAAACGCTCAGAGAGACCTTGTCCACGATGATCTAAGCTGAAAACATCATAACCTGCACTCGTTAACTCATAGGCTAACTCTTGATATTTTTCCGTTGTTTCCACTCTACCATTAACGATAATAACCGCTTGTTGGTTATTAAAACCGGTTAAGCTCATCCAAGATATTTTTTTACTTTCAATACCGTGAAATATTCCGGTTTGGCGTTGGTTCCAGCAGGTTGCAATGGTGGTGTTTATCGTTTGCTGAAAGCTCTCTTCTTTAGATAGTTGGGTCATAATATCACTTCATCGTTTTTTGTTGAGCAGAGCGTGGCTCTAAACATGATTATATCTACCGTATATACCTTTCATACTTGAAGCTGCTAGGTTGTTGGCTACGCTTTTCACCTCAATCATATCGTGCATCTATACTCATGATCTTTGACTAACTTGCCACCTACTAGCAATTCCAATTACTTTAGGTATATACAGGATATCATGAGATAAAAACGATACTTAAGTTAAAAAAAGAATATTTTCATTTTTCTTTTTTGAGACAGCAAGAAGAGTAACAAAAATAAATATGCTCTACTCTGTTTAAAAGTGCGATAAATAACGTTATTTTTAATAAGTTATATCAAACAACACTGAAGGAGATTGGATGGCTGAAATAGAGATGGTTGTGACGAAAACGCGTCATTTAGAATTTTTATTGAAAGAGCATTACCATGCAAAAGGAAAAGGGTTACATCAGTTAATTAACAGTTGTGAAAAAAGGTTACCCCATGATGTTATTGGTAAATTACGCTTTATTGCGAGTGTCAGAAATAAAGTTGTTCACCAAGATGGCTATCAATTAGACAATAGAAAGCAATTTATAGCAGCTTGTGATTATTGTGAAAATATTTTAACACCAAGAGCTGAACGATTAATCTGGCGAGTGGTGTTTTGGTTAGTTGTTAGCCTCTCTTTGGTTGGACTTTGGTTCTATATTCAGCATTGGCACTTGATTAGTTTTAGTTAGCGATAAACTTATATTTTCCTTCAGAAACAAAAAAAGACGCTGAAATAGCGTCTTTTTTTGTATTTATTGGGTGAGATTTAGTAAATCATTGGCAACGTCATTAGGCCAAATACTACTGCTATCATCATTAATCCCTGTTTTTGTGATGAACTCATCATAACGTTGCTCCTTTGTTAAACATCATCGCTTGACAAGTAGAATAGCACTGTTTTTGGCTATTACGCAAGTCTAGAACGAGAAAAATAGCAAAAAAAACATTTATATGGCCTTTTTTTACTGTTCTATGACATAGTTTACTTCTTGTTTTATTTTTTCCCATCGGGTATGCAAGTGTTCCCAATGGGTTTTACCTGATAAGTTGTTGTTTATAATCGATTTAAATCATTATCTCTCTTCATTTTATGTTTTATTTTTGTTAATAAAATATTTTAATATTATTTTTGCCTTTTTGGTCTTTTATTTGTTGTTTGAATTGGTTTTATAGCTTTTTTTGTTGTGACTTTTGCCTTAACTTATTGAGAATGAACAAAAAAACATCATAAGATAGTGATTTCTGATAGGGAAATTGTATTTTTTCTTTGATAAAGCGTGACAATAAGTTTACATGATCTTGTTTTTATTGTTATTTATCAGGGTGTTGGTGGTTTTTTAAGTTCGATATTTCGTTGATAGTTATTTTTATGTCAATTTCTTCTATTTAGAGGGCTGGGCTTAAACTAAACTGGTTTTTATGACCTAGCATGACTATTTGGGTCTGATTTTCTGTTTATGTTTCTCTTTGTTGATATTATTGCGGTATTTGATTATTCATTGATCTAGAAAATCAAACAGTTAAAAATTGTGATTGCTGAACTGAGTGAACAGGCGAATAATAGAGAGAGCCTACTGAACTTTATAAGGATAGATATAATGACAACGAAACTTCATGGCCATATTGTTTTAAATACATTGATTGATGCGAAAGAGCCTTTAACACTAGCGGCGCTGCAAGCTAAAATGATAAGTGAGCATGGTGAGAATTTAGAGTTCCATACCTGTAGCCAGCAAGGGTTATCTTTAGAGGCATTAATTGAGTTCTTTATTGGTAAAGGCAAAGTAACAAAGGATGGTGAGTTGCTGCTATCTGATCCCAATCGTATTTGTCATCACAATTAATCACCATCATCAATTATTTTGGTCGCATCTGAGATCATCAAAAAAAGAGGTCATTATCATAAGATAACGACCTCTTTTCTTTTTGAATTGATTTTATCTATTTGTGATCTTCAGAGAGATATTTTTTCTTAATATCCAGCAGTGCAAATGTGCCCATTAAGACCACCGAAATATTTTCAATCACGGATAATTTTTGATTTTTAGACTTTACCGCCATGTCGATCACCCAAAGCTGCAAAAGGTGAATAAAGAGTAAAAATATCAGCATAGCGTTAAAAGCGATACTCGCGACACCTGGCATTGGATTGAAAATATTAATCCCTCCCATCACCCAAACCGCTAACATACATGCCTTGGCAAACCAGTTAAATATCATCGCCATTTACAGTTCCTCTTTTTGATAGAGACGAAAAGCGACCTGTCCTGCGCTCTTTTCTCGATAACAATGCCAACTTGGTGGCGTAATAATTTCCCCTAACTCTTTTTCTGCTTCAATATAAATCAGGGTATCTTGGGATAAATAGTGATTCTTCTCTAATAATTCGATAACCTGATCAAGGAGATCCTTTCGAAATGGAGGATCAATAAATATAATGTCATAAGGGTTTGAGCAAGGTTGGCTCAGTAACGCTAGTGTATCTGTATGAATAATCTCTGCAGCCGTTGATTTTAACGCTGCAGCGTTACTACGAAGTTGATTCGCTGCTTGTTTATCTTTTTCAATAAAGGTAACTGAATCAGCAAAACGAGAAAGCGCCTCAAATCCAAGACCGCCGCTACCGGCAAAGAGATCTAAACAGCGAGCACCACGAATATCTGGGGCTAACCAGTTAAATAGTGTCTCTTTTACTCTATCGGTAGTTGGTCTTAACCCTTGCGCATCGTGGACCGGGAGTTTTCTTCCTCTCCATTGACCGCTAATGATACGAATTTGACCCATAGGACCTGCTTTTTTCCCCTTTATTTGTATTTTTGGGGCAGAAAATGTACGAGGTTTTGTCATAAAATATTTAGACCGTCTAGAAAATGGTAGTATAAGCCAGTTTTTATATACTTAATTGTACCAATCAAGCGTTAGGATTTGCTAATGGCAGACAAAAAGAAACAAGGTTTATTTTCATGGTTAGGTTTTGGCCATGAAAAATATGATGAAGATGAAAAACAAGTAGATGCTTCAGAGCAACTCCCTGTAGACAGTGATGAAGAGTCATCAAAGACGGAAGAAAACAGTGATACAGCAAGTAATAACCTTGTTGACACTTCAATGGCTGATGCTAAAACTGTAGAGCCAGAGCCAGAGCCAGAGCCAGAGCCAGAGCCAGAGCCAGAGCCAGAGCCAGAGCCAGAGCCAGAGCCAGAGCCAGAGCCAGAGCCAGAGCCAGAGCCAGAGCCAGAGCCAGATAATGTTGCCGCAGATAACGACAATATGCAACCTGAACAAGAGATTGAAGTTCCGGTTGTGGCTGCGATAAAAGAGCAAGAAAAACCAGAGCGAGGAGGCTTCTTTGCTAGATTAAAGCGTGGCTTACAGAAAACAAAGCTCAATATTGGGTCTGGGTTTTTTGGCTTATTTAGTGGAAAAAAAATTGATGATGATCTGTTTGAAGAGCTAGAAGAGCAACTGTTAATCGCCGATGTAGGGATGAATACCACCGTTAAAGTGATTGATAGCCTAACGGAAAAAGCCAATAAAAAGCAGCTTAAAGATGGTGAAGCTCTGTACGACCTTCTTAAAGAAGAGTTAGCCGAGATCTTAAGTACTGTGGAACAGCCATTAGTTATCGATGCAGATAAAAAGCCTTACGTTATTTTAATGGTTGGGGTTAATGGTGTTGGTAAAACCACCACGATAGGTAAATTAGCAAAGCAGTTCCAAAGTGAAGGAAAGTCCGTCATGTTAGCCGCAGGGGATACGTTCCGTGCCGCGGCAGTTGAGCAGCTTCAAGTATGGGGGCAACGTAATGAGATCCCAGTTATCGCTCAACATACGGGTGCTGATAGTGCATCAGTTATCTTTGATGCAATTGAAGCAGCAAAAGCCCGTAAGGTGGATGTGATAATTGCGGATACTGCGGGTCGTCTACAAAATAAGAGCAATTTAATGGAAGAGTTGCGTAAAATTGTTCGTGTAATGCAAAAAAGCGGTATTAATGCACCTCATGAGGTGATGTTAACCATTGATGCAGGAACGGGACAGAATGCAATTAGTCAGACTCAACTTTTCAACGATGTTGCTCCACTTACGGGAATTACCTTAACCAAATTAGACGGAACGGCAAAAGGTGGAGTTATTTTTGCATTAGCTGATCAATTCTCGATTCCTATTCGCTATATTGGTATAGGTGAGGGTATTGAGGATCTACGTCCATTTAATGCCGATGACTTTATTGACGCACTATTTAGTGACGAGGACTAAGGATGATTAAGTTTCAACAAGTGAGCAAAGCCTACCGAGGTGGCGCAACGGCACTACAAAGAGTTAACTTCCATTTAGCGAAAGGGGAGATGGCTTTTTTGACCGGTCACTCAGGTGCCGGTAAAAGTACTTTGTTGAAACTTATCTGTGCGATTGAACGACCAAGTGATGGCTCGGTGATGTTCAATGGTCATGATATTTCTCGAATTCCGAGCAAAGAGATCCCATTTTTGCGTCGTCATATTGGGATCATCTTTCAAGATCATAAGTTACTGATGAATCAGTCGGTTTATGACAATGTCGCGCTTCCTCTTCGGGTCGAAGGGAGTGATGAAGGTGAAGTGAAAAAGCGAGTCAGTGCAGCTTTAGATAAAGTGGGTCTATTGGATAAAGCGCTCTGTTTGCCGATTCAGCTTTCTGGTGGCGAGCAACAACGGGTAGGAATTGCCAGAGCCGTTGTTAATAAACCGTTGGTTCTGATTGCAGATGAGCCGACAGGAAATCTCGATGCCGAGCTATCACAACAGGTACTGACTTTATTTGAAGAATTTAATCGAGTTGGAGTGACTGTTTTGTTGGCAACTCACGATACTTCTCTTCTTAATAGTCGTAACTATCGTCGATTAGATTTGCAACAGGGACATCTTTTTGAGGTGAATAATGGGTAAATCACGGACTCAATCGATAGGATATTTTAGTCAACACTTCAAACATGCAAAGCAGTCATTAAAAGCGCTATTTCATCGCCCTTTAGGGAATATCTTAACGATTTCGGTGATTGCTTTATCTATTGCATTGCCAGCAACATTTTATCTATTGGCAAAGAATATTAATTTTATTGCTGATCAGTGGCAGACTCCAACTCAAGTGACGGTTTATCTCGATAATGACCTCTCCTCTCAAACGGAAAACCAGCTTAAGCAACAAGTTGAATTGTGGCCAGAGGTTAACAGTTTGCGTTATGTGTCGCCTGACGAAGGGTTAAATGAGTTTCGAACTCAGGCGGGTTTTGAACAAGCCTTGTTTCTATTAAAAGATAATCCATTACCTGCAGTTTTTATCATTACTCCTTCTGTTGAGTGGCAAGATAGCAGCAATGCCAAGCAATTAGTGGCAAAACTTGCTGATCTACGTGGTGTTAATGAGGTTAGACTCGATAGTGATTGGCTACAGAGACTAGAAGCGATTCAAAAATTAGTGACTGACCTTGCGATTGTTTTTGGATCTCTAATGGTAGTGTCACTCTTTCTAATCATCGGTAACACCTTGAGGCTGCAAGTACTTAATCATCGAGATGAAATCCAAGTGATGAAGCTGGTGGGAGCTACTGATAATTATATTCAACGTCCCTATCTCTATACGGGTGTTTGGTATGGTGTCCTGGGTGTTGTTATCGCCAATGGAATTATTCTAGGAATTTCGTTGGTGCTAGAAAGTGCGGTGTCTCGATTAGCCTCTCTCTATAATAATGCGTTTACTTTAATTGGATTTACTGTTGATGAGGCACTTATTTTACTGTTATTGGTGTTATTTATCAGCTGGTTTGCGGCTAAAATGGCATCATCTCGTCATTTGAAAGAGATTGAACCTGTTTAATTTTTGTTGGTCGGCGTGTCTTCTTGAGTCAATAGAGGGATAGTGCGGCCATCAAAAAATAAGGTTTTTGCTCTATAATTAATGATAGATCGTCAGTTATTTGGGCTGCAGAGCTAACATTTTTATACAATTTACTTGCAACTCTACTTTTTTTGCGTAAATTGTTGCGGCTAAAATTGAAATGTCTTGAAAGAATATTTCGGTATGGATCTTATTTTTGTTTAGATTGAGGTTTGGATGAGTAATGATATGTACTCAATGACTCTGGTTCCTACTAATGGTGTTGATAGTTATATTCGCTCGGTCAATGAGTTCGATATGCTAAGTGCTGAAGAGGAGAAAGAGTACGCAGAACGCCTGTTTTATCAGGGGGATATTGAAGGGGCAAAACGCTTAATTTTGTCACATCTGCGTTTTGTCGTGCATATTGCCCGTGGTTATACTGGTTATGGGTTACCGCTTGCTGATCTGATTCAAGAAGGAAATATCGGCTTGATGAAAGCGGTTAAGCGATTTAATCCAGAAGTGGGTGTCCGTTTAGTTTCATTTGCCGTTCATTGGATAAAAGCAGAGATTCATGAGTACGTCCTTAAAAACTGGCGTATTGTCAAAGTTGCCACCACCAAAGCACAGCGTAAATTATTCTTTAATCTACGTAAGTCGAAGAAACGTCTGGGCTGGTTCAGTAATGATGAAGTCGACATGGTTGCGGAACAGCTTGGTGTTAGCGTCAATGATGTTAAAGAGATGGAATCACGAATGTCAGCACAAGATCCGGTATTTGATCTGCCGACTGATGATGATGACCAAGAGAATGTTAGTGCACCGGTTCTTTTTCTTGAAGATAAAACCTCTGATTTAGCGACAACCATTGAAGATGAAAATTGGGATGACCATGCAACGAATCGACTCAGTCATGCAATCTCATCTTTAGATGAAAGAAGCCAATTTATTATCCGTTCACGTTGGTTAGCCGATGGTGAAAAAACAACGTTGCAAGAGTTAGCGGATAAGTTTGGTGTTTCAGCCGAACGTATTCGCCAGCTAGAAAAGAATGCAATGAAAAAGCTGAAGTTAACCATTGGTGACATCGAATCGTAATCTTTTCATCTTTAATTTAACTCAGAGCTTGAGGATGAAAGATGTTAAAAAATGATTTTGATTGGTGATAAATAGACTGTATTTTACATTGAGTCTAAAGATAACCAGCATTTATGCTGGTTTTTTATTATCTATGATAATTGATCATAATGGAGTTATTACCAAAAAAAAGATCCTTATCCACAGGATATGCATAGATCCTTACTATATATGGTGGATCCTAATTAAGGATCATCGCTTATTAACGCAATTCACAGATTTTTCCACAGCTGGCTAATAAGTGTACAGTTGTTGGATCGAGTTAAAATAGGAGAAAAATAATATGGATCAATTTGAGCATATTTCAGCTGAAGATGCAGTGAAATTACTAAAAGAGAGTGAGCTTGGCGCTGTTCTTGTCGATATTCGAGATCCAAATAGCTTTAAAGCTGGTCATCCAGAATCGGCTTTCCATTTAACCAATGAAACGATGATCGACTTCATCAATGAAGTGGACTTTGAACAACCGGTGATTGTGATGTGTTATCATGGTCATAGCAGCCAAGGCGCAGCTCAGTATTTGATTAACCAAGGGTATGAAACCGTTTATAGCCTTGATGGTGGTTTTGAAGCTTGGCGTCGCGGATACCCTTTTGTCACTTCGGAGTAAGCTATGCAACGTATCATTGTGTTAAATAATCCTCGAATCGCTCAAGCATTTATTGATTACATGGCCTCTCGCGGCATAAAACTCGATATGGCAGCTGAAAGTGAAGGGATTGCCATTTGGCTCAGTGATGATCAATATCTTGTCGAAGTTAAAGCAGAATTAGAACAGTTTCTCGCTAAACCTTACGATAAAAAGTATCAAGCCGCTTCTTGGGATCTTGCTGAGTCCCGTACTGCAAAATTTAATTATGGTGATCAAAAGTTAACAAAAATGGTCACCAGCCAAGCTGGACCTTTTACGATCTTTATCTTGATAGCGGCTTTTGGGATCTATGGATTATGGTGGTTAGGGTTTGCAGATCCGATTTTTTCAGCCCTACATTTTCCTTCACTTGCAGAGCAAAAATGGCAAGTGTGGCGTCTGTTTACCCATTCTCTTCTCCACTTCTCTTTAATGCATATTGTGTTTAATGGATTATGGTGGTGGTTCTTAGGTGGGAAGATTGAACAGCAGTTAGGTAGCAGTAAACTGATTCAACTCTTTTTACTCTCCTCTTTAATTTCAGGCTTTGCGCAATATTGGATTAGTGGTGTGAATTTTGGTGGCTTATCTGGTGTTGTGTATGCATTAATGGGATATATGTGGTTATTAGGAAAGAGAGCACCAGAACGTGGGATTTTTCTTCCTAATGCCTATGCTGGATTTATGCTATTTTGGCTAGTCTTTGGTTTTATGCAGCCATTAGATTACTCTTTCGCAAATATGGCGCATCTTGGTGGGCTAGTTACTGGTTGTTTAATCGCATTATTTGATAGTGTGCGTCATCAAAAAAATAAAATTAACTAAGCATTTAGATTACTCGGAAGGCAAGTTTAAATGAAACAGAATAAGCGTCATCAAGAAATTATTGACCTGGTTAAAAGTCATGGTTATGTGAATACAGAAAGCTTGGTGGAACACTTTCAAGTTAGTCCACAAACGATTCGTCGCGATCTTAATGAGCTGGCTGAAGATAACTTAATTCGTCGTCATCATGGTGGCGCGACGCTTCCCTCTAGTTCGGTTAATACCTCTTATCATGACCGAAAAGGAATGCAGTTAGCTGAAAAAGATAATATTGCTCAATCGATGGCGAGTTATATTCCTGATGGAGCAACACTATTTATTGATATTGGTACAACGCCAGAAGCCGTTGCTAGGGCACTGCTTGATCATAAAGGACTGCGTGTCGTCACCAATAACCTAAATGTTGCCAATATTCTTTCTAGTAAAGATGATTTTAAAGTGATTGTTGCTGGTGGGGAAGTGAGAAATAAAGACGGTGGTATTTTTGGAGAAGCAACCTTAGATTTTATCTCTCAATTCCGTTTGGATTTTGGTGTACTTGGTATTAGTGGTATTGATTTTGATGGCTCACTGCTAGATTTTGATTATCATGAAGTTCGCATTAAACAAGCTATTATTGAAAACAGTCGTTGTGTCATGTTAGGTGTTGATCATACTAAATTTGGTCGAAATGCAATGGTAAATTTAGGCTCTATAACTGAATTAGATATGTTATTTACTGATAATGAACTACCTGAGTCATTAGCCAGTATCGTCGATGACAGTGATATGAAGTTAGTGATTGTTAATTAAATATTGGGCTAACATTTTAGATATTCAATATCGATTGTTGGCTCTATTTGTTCGTCCAATCATATATCCCCTTCTTACTTGAAGCTGCTAGGTTGTTGACAGCATTCATTCGCCCCAATCATATAGAACATTTATACTCATGGGATCTCATTCACTTGTCGCCTACTAGCAACTCCAATTACTTTGGGTATAGTGCATCTATACTTATGGGGGACTCATTCACTTGTCGCCTACTAGCCACTCTAATTATTTTAAGTTTATTCCTTTATTCTTTTCTATTTATTTAATCTTTTCTCGCCAATTTTTATTATTGAATAAATTAGGTTCAATATTTCCTATCAAACGGGGATAAACCTTATTACGAGTAAATCTATTCACTACAATGCATACTGCGTCACAATAAATTCACATAATTTAGTTGAAAAAAGATGTTATTTTCGAAATCATCAGCTATTATGTTCGTTATAACGCTTTTATTGAGCATTCGAACATTTTTCTGGTGGAATGATGGAACAAAATAACATCTTAGATTTGATTATTGTTGGTGGTGGTATTAACGGTGCAGGTATTGCTGCTGATGCTGCTGGTCGTGGTTTGAGTGTTGGTATCTATGATGCGAATGACTTTGCAAGCGCGACTTCATCGGCAAGTTCAAAGCTTATTCATGGTGGTCTGCGTTATTTAGAGCATTATGAGTTCCGTTTAGTCGGTGAAGCATTGGCTGAGCGCGAAGTGTTATTAAAAAAAGCACCTCATATTGCCCACCCGTTACGTTTCCGTCTTCCACACCAGTCTCATCTTCGTCCTGCATGGATGATTCGTGCCGGTCTTTTTCTTTATGATAATTTAGCAAAACGTGCAAGCTTACCTTCAAGTAAAGGGTTACGTTTCGGTGCTGAGTCTGTATTAAAGCCTGAAATTGTTAAAGGGTTTGAGTATTCAGATTGTTGGGTTGATGATGCACGTTTAGTGATCTTAAATCTGATTAGCTGTGCGGAGCAAGGTGCTGAAGTTCGTAACTATTGTAAAGTCGAAGATGCCGTACAAAAAGAAGGTATCTGGCATGTAACGATTAAGGATCAACGTACGGGTAAGGTTTTTGTTCGTCAATCTAAAGCATTGGTTAACGCTGCCGGCCCTTGGGTTAAAGAATTCTTTGATAGTTCACTTGAATTAGAATCGCCGCGTAATATTCGTTTAGTCAAAGGTTCGCACATTGTAGTTCCAAAAGTCCATGCTGAACCCCAAGCTTATATTCTGCAAAATGCGGATAATCGTATTGTTTTTGTTATTCCTTATATGGATAAGTTCTCGATTATTGGTACAACCGATGTCGAGTATAAAGGTGACCCAAGAGAGGTTACTATTGATGATCAAGAGCAAGCATATTTATTAGACATTTATAATCAGTACTTTAAGAAACAGTTACAACTTTCTGATATTGTTTGGAATTACAGTGGTGTTCGTCCGTTGTGTGATGATGAATCAAGTTCAGCACAAGCAGTTACCCGTGATTATACCTTAGAGTTAGATGAGAGCGGTGCACCTATTCTGTCTATTTTTGGTGGCAAGCTAACTACTTATCGAAAACTTGCGGAATCTGCGATGAAGAAGCTTGCGCCTCATTTCCCAGAAATGGGACAACCTTGGACTGCTGAAAAACCGCTTCCAGGTGGAGACTTTACAAGTTCTCGAGGTCAGTTGATTCTAGATGTGGTCAATAAATGTTCTTGGATTTCCTCCTCAATGGCCACTCGATTGGTCACAAATTACGGTAGCCGTGTTTGGGATATTGTTTCTGAGCAAGTTAGTGAGATGGGTCGTCCATTCAGCGAACACTGTTTTAGTCGTGAAATTGATTACCTTATTGATTCTGAATTTGTCACTTGTGGTGATGATTTATTGTGGCGTCGCAGCAAGTTAGGTCTCTATTTAACAGAGCAAGAGATTGCTGAAGTTAATCGTTATATCGACGAAAGAGTCAATGCACTGCAACTTGCCAGCTAATTAAAGAATCAAAATTTTTATTTAATTGTGGAGAATAAGATAATCGATGATTTTCTTATTCTCCAAGCTTGATACAATAGATAGCAGTTATGTGGCTAGTTTTAACAACTAGTGACAATTTTCGTTGCTAGAGATTGTATTGTTACCATGAATAGAACCAAATTATTAAACTTTGAGCACTTAGAACAAGCACTTTGGTGTTCAGCTCAAGATAGCTCTATTGAGTCTGCAATACTCTCCGATTGGTTATTAGACTCGACCTCCCTTTCTCTTCGTTTACAAAAGCACTGTCAACATTTAGATGTTAAAGTTATCAATCAACAATCTGTTGAGCATCTTGCACCTAATGATCAGGCTTGGCTCGGAAATGTCAGTTGTCTTGTACGAGAAGTGGTGATTTCTGGTGATAAAAAGCCTTGGGTCATTGCTCGAACATTAATTCCCCACGCAACTCTCACCAATGATGAACAAGATATTTTGGACTTAGGTGATAATTTATTGGGATTGAGAATATTTTCTCATAGTACTGCTCGTCGAGATGAGATTGAAGTTGCTACGATCCTCCCAGACCCTACCTCGAATAAAAAATTGTGGGCTCGTCGCTCAAGATTATGGATTAATAATAAACCCATGTTAGTGGCGGAACTCTTTTTACCTCATGCACCGATTTACGAAAAGGATAATCAACAAATGGGACAGGAGATAATGAATGGTCATGACTAAAGCGAGAGCTTATTTACAATTGACCAGAATGGATCGACCTATTGGTAGTCTTTTACTACTTTGGCCGACACTATGGGCACTGTTTTTAGCGGCTGGAGAGCACCCAGATTGGAAAAATGTCATTATTTTCACTCTTGGCGTCATTGTCATGCGCTCGGCTGGATGTGTGATTAATGATTATGCTGACCGTAATTTTGATGGTCATGTAAAACGAACCGCTCAAAGACCTATTCCCTCTGGATTGGTTTCACCGAAAGAGGCACTACTGCTATTTTTCGCTTTAGTTGTCTTAGCGTTTGTATTGGTTTTACAATTGAATACGTTAACTATCTATCTTTCAGTGATTGCGCTGGGATTAGCGTTTTGTTATCCCTTTATGAAGCGCATTACTCATATGCCGCAATTAGTGTTAGGTTTGGCGTTTGGCTGGTCGATTCCGATGGCATTTGCTGCTGAAGCGAATTCATTACCGCCTGTTGCATGGCTTTTGCTGTTAGCGAATGTGTTGTGGACGATTGCTTATGACACGTTATATGCGATGGTCGATCGTGATGATGACCTAAAAATAGGGATTAAATCAACGGCAATCCTTTTTGGTCGCAGAGATAAAATGGTCGTCGGTATTTTACAGTTTTTAACGTTAATTATCTTAGTGTTAATTGGTTATATGATGGCACTGGGTACCTTCTATTACTGGACATTGTTAATTGCTGCTGGGTTATTTGTATATCAACAGATGTTGATTCAGCGTAGAGAACGAAATGCTTGTTTCCGTGCCTTTTTAAATAATAATTATGTAGGTATGGTGATATTTATCGGTATATCGGTTTGTGCCCTCTTTTAATTTTTTACTCTTCCTGCTTGGAGTGATTAGGCTAGATTTATAACAGTCACGGCTACAATGATTTTGAGTATCGGTTGTCAATATTCGATAAAAAAGAGCCCAGATTATCGTAATAAGTCACTACGATAATCTGGGCTCTTTAGTCATTAATCTTTAGTATTTAAGCTTAATTTAGTTCAGCTTAACTAAATCTTAATAATATGAGTGTTCGCCAGCAGTATGCTCAGTTGCATCTTTAACTGCAGTTAACTCACCTTCAAACTGAACAAGAAGTTCTTTTTCGATACCTTCTTTAAGCGTCACATCAACCATTGAACAACCATTACAGCCGCCGCCAAATTGAAGAAGAGCAATACCATCTTCAGTAATTTGAACAAGGTTTACATGGCCACCATGACCAGCTAGTTGAGGGTTCACTTGAGTTTGGATAGCGTAATCAACACGCTCCATTAACGTTGCATCATCACCTAACTTACGCATTTTTGCATTCGGTGCTTTTAGCGTTAGCTGAGAGCCCATTTTGTCAGTCACAAAATCGATTTCTGCATCATCAAGGAAAGGTAGGCTCTGCTCATCAACAAAAGCGATAAGGCTATCAAACTCAAGTTTAGTATCCGTTGCTTCTACCGCTTCTGGTGGGCAGTAAGATACACCACATTCTGCGTTTGGCGTGCCTGGGTTTACAACGAAAACACGAATATTCGTCCCTTCAGGTTGCTGTTCAAGAAGTTTAGCGAAGTGCGTTTGAGCACTGTCAGTGATAATAATCTGAGACACAATGATATACCTGAGTTATTTAGTGGGTTATTTATTATACTCCGAATCGAAAAGATTTCCACGATTCTTCATATCTGTTTCTATAACACTGTTATACCCTATTTTTTATTTGATAAGTAGACCCTGTTCTCTTATTTTGCGGTTCGACACAGACAAATGACATCAATTCTTGCTATTCCTTTGTTTTTTAATAAATTAATCATTTCATTGATGGTCGTGCCTGTGGTAACAACATCATCAATAATCGCGATATGTTGATAGTTTATCTCTTTAACTAACTCAAATGCTTGATGTAAGTTTTTTCTTCGTTCTTTGGATGAAAGTCCCTGTTGTGGTGTTGTTTTTCTTGCTCTTATTAGGTGATGACATAAAGTCGGGCGATTGATTCTTTTGCCAATCTCTAGTGTTAAAAGTTCACTTTGATTAAACCCCCTTAATAGTTGTCGTTGCCAGTGCATGGGAACAGGGAGTAATGCTTGTGGCTTCTCTTGGATCCATGGGATAAGAAGCTCAGCAAGTGAGGGGGCTAAAATGAACTGTTTTTGGTACTTAAATTGTTGAATTAATTTATCAAGAGGAAATGTGTAATCACCAATACAAGAAAGTTTCTGCCACAAGGGGGGAGATCTTAAGCATTCACCACATTTTTCTTGATTAGAAGGGAGAGGCAAACCACAACAGAGACAACGAGGATGGTCGGGCAAAAGGTTTAAACAGTAATGACACAAATCCCGCTCTTTGATGGTTAATTCGCTTTGGCAAAGTAAACAGTAAGGGGAAAAAAGGCGATATACAGCAATTTTCACCCATCCCCTGTATTTTAATATTAATTTTTTGGTTTTTATCTTGGTCATTTTCACTGCCGTTAGCATCTCATTATTTATTGGTATTAGATTACTTGATGAGTGAGTTAAGCGAATGATAAGTAAAATTTGATGGAATCAAACTTGAAAGCTGGTAGAAAGAAATGGTGGGGTTTCATTCAAAATAAAAAGCCACTTCCATTTTATCTCTGATATTGATGATAAAAGTGGAGTGGCTTGATGATTATCTCTTAAGCTTTAAATACTTTTAGATTTAACGCTTTTTAGCTTTAGCAAAGGCATCAGCAAATGCGCCCCCAAAAGCTGAGTTTTGTGGTGCTGAAACATTGCCGCGTCCATTGCTCTGAGAGGATTTGTTCTCTCTTTTATTATTGTTTTGAGGTGAGGTGGTTTTACCTTGGTTTCGACCTCTATGCTCACCTTGGCTTTCACCTTGATTAGGTTCATCACTGAGACGCATGGTGAGAGCAATACGTTTTCGTGCAATATCGATTTCCATCACTTTAACCTTAACAATATCACCAGCTTTGACAATATCACGAGGGTCGGAAATAAAGCGATCAGAGAGAGCTGAGATATGGACTAAGCCATCTTGGTGAACGCCGATATCGACAAATGCGCCAAAGTTGGCAACATTAGAAACAACACCTTCTAAGATCATCCCCAGTTTTAAGTCTTTAATCTCATTGATACCGTCACTAAAGGTCGCAGTCTTAAATTCTGGACGAGGATCCCGTCCCGGTTTATCTAACTCTTTAATGATATCTTCAACGGTTAATAGTCCAACATTATCATCAATAAATTGATTCGGGTTTAAACTCTTTAACAATGGACTATTGCCAATGATGGCTGAAATATCTTTACCAATTTGTTGAGCGATACTTTTTACGACGGGGTAAGCTTCTGGGTGAACAGAAGAGGCATCAAGTGGGTTTTTTCCACCCATCACCTTTAAGAATCCAGCGGATTGCTCAAATGCTTTTGGACCTAATCTAGCGACTTTTTTCAATTGCGTTCGGTTATCGAAGCGACCATTTTCATCTCGATAATTGACAATATTCTGTGCCAGTGTCTTATTGAGACCTGCGACGCGAGTTAATAGAGGCGCTGAGGCTGTATTGAGATCAACACCGACAGCATTAACACAATCTTCAACCACATCATCAAGGCGTTTAGCTAATAGTGACTGGCTAACATCATGTTGATATTGACCGACACCAATCGCTTTAGGCTCAATTTTCACTAGTTCAGCTAAGGGGTCTTGTAGACGACGAGCAATTGAAGCGGCACCACGAAGAGAGACATCTAAATCCGGAAATTCTTTGGCTGCAAGTTCAGAGGCTGAGTAGACCGATGCACCTGCTTCGCTGACGATAACAGTTTGAACTTTTAAGCCAGCTTCTTTTAATGCTTGAGCGACAAAGCTATCCGTTTCACGGGAGGCTGTACCGTTACCAATTGCAATCAGTGAAATATCGAACTTTTTAATTAGTTGAATGATCGAATGTGCAGATGCAGCAACTTTATTGTGAGGTTGATGAGGATAGATAGTATCGGTTGCAACCAACTTACCCGTGGTATCAACCACTGCAACTTTAACGCCAGTTCGTAAGCCTGGATCTAAACCTAATGTTGCTTTAGGGCCCGCAGGGGCTGCCATTAAGAGATCTTGAAGATTATTAGCAAAGACATTAATCCCTTCTCGCTCCGCATTTTCACGGAGCGTGCCCATTAATTCCGTTTCCATATGAGTGAGGATTTTGATACGCCAAGCCCAACTAATGACCTGTTTACGCCATAAATCTGCTGAATTATGACCTAATTCAACTTTATAGTGATCAGCAATAATGAGTTCACAATAAGAGCCTTTAACCGTTGGTTCTTGGTTTGGATCCGCATTAAGATTGAGCTGTAAAAAACCTTCATTTCGACCACGAAACATTGCCAAAGCTCGATGAGATGGGACATGAGTAATGCGCTCATTATGTTCAAAGTAGTCTTTAAACTTTGCACCCTCTTGCTCTTTCCCTGGGATAACTTTAGCTTGAAGCTCTGCATTTTGATTAAGATAACGACGGATCTTATCCAGTAACGTTGCATCTTCTGCAAAACGCTCCATTAAAATTGCACGTGCGCCATCCAGTGCTGCTTTTTCGTCATTGATCCCCAGTTCTGTATTGATGTAACGACTTGCGCTGTTGTTAGGCTCGTTTTCAGGTTGCAGCCATAGTAAGTCTGCAAGAGGCTCTAACCCTGCTTCTATTGCAATTTGACCTTTAGTACGACGACGAGGTTTATAAGGTAAATAGAGATCTTCTAATAGTGTTTTACTGTCAACATTGGCGATTTCACGTTCTAGTTCTGGGGTTAATTTACCTTGTTCGTTAATCGACTTAATAATGACTTGGCGACGATCATTGAGTTCACGCAGATAAATGAGTCTAGATGATAGATTTCGGAGTTGAGTATCATCAAGTGCCCCTGTGACTTCTTTACGATAACGAGCGATAAAAGGAACGGTGTTGCCATCGTCAAGGAGTTGAATTGTGGCATCAACTTGCTGCTGACGAACATTTAACTCTTGAGCGATAATTTGACTAATTGATTGACTCATAATTACTTTCTATTCTCCATAGTCCACAGTGAAACTTCACGGTGCAATATATTGCTAATATTTAATCGAGTTGATAAACCACAGCTTTTTGCCTAATGGTGTTACCACCTCAAATTCATCATCGACCTCTTTCTTTAGTAAGGCTCTTGCCATTGGCGAGTCGATGGAAGTGTAATCATTGCGGCCATAAATCTCATCAGGCCCAACGATACGAAAGGTTTTTACCTCCCCTTGTTCATTCTCTATTTCAACCCAAGCGCCAAAAAAGACTTTACCATCTTGTTGTGGTGAGTAGTCAACAATGATGACAATCTCTAATCTTTTGCGTAGGTATCGAACACGTCTATCGATCTCTCGTAGTCGCTTTTTATTGTATTGGTAATCCGCATTTTCAGAACGATCACCCAAACTGGCTGCCCAAGTGACTTTTTTAGTCACTTCAGGTCTCTCTTCTCGCCAGAGGTCATTTAGCTCCTGCTGTAATTTTTCGTATCCTTCACGAGTGATCAAGTTGGTTTTCATTTGTTTACCATCTGTTTGCTTGTACTTGCTGCGTGCTCGCAACGTTCATTGATTTTTAGATGAGATCTTAACTATTTATTTTAATTGTTTTTTTTAATTTTAGCTTAAGCCTATTTTTTATTTATGCAATATAACGTGTGACTAAATATTACATAATACGAAACAAATAGTCAGGTTCGCTGTCTATTTCGTCTAATCGCTGCGAAAGATGATTAATTATAGTGTCTAAGATAAAATAGAGGATTGCAGGTAAATTGTTTATTGTGATTTGATGTTGAAAATTGACTATTTATTTACACTTGAAGGGATATTTTACTTGGCAACTTATAACTAAAAAGAGAATATAACAGAAGTAACTTTTCTTAATAGTGATAAAGGCATTGGCTTTCGTGATTTTTAGTTAAGATTGCTCCTGTAGTGATTATTCTATTTGCTTTTCTAATAAAATAGCAATTAATAAAAACTATCTGTGTAAAAAGAAAATAGAATAATTATTAATGTGTTATATGTGAAATAATAAATTATAACAATAAAATAGAAGGAAGGTTAAGATGCAAGATAGCCATAAAATTCTAGTTGTCGATGATGATATGCGTTTGCGCGCACTGTTAGAACGTTACCTTACTGAACAAGGGTTTCAAGTGAGAGCAGTAGCAAATGCAGAACAGATGGATAGGCTGCTCGCTCGTGAGAATTTCCACTTGATGGTGTTAGATTTGATGTTGCCAGGCGAGGATGGACTCTCAATTTGTCGCCGTTTACGTCATATGAATAATGAATTACCGATCCTGATGTTAACAGCAAAGGGCGATGAAGTTGACCGTATTGTTGGATTAGAGGTTGGAGCGGATGATTACCTTCCAAAACCTTTTAATCCTCGCGAACTATTAGCCCGTATTCGTGCTGTGTTGCGTCGTCAGAATATTGAAGCGCCGGGAGCGCCAAGCTCTGATACTCAATCTGTTACTTTTGGCGAGTTTCGTCTTGATTTAGCAACTCGTGAGATGTTCAAGAATGATGAGCCAATGCCTCTGACTTCGGGGGAATTTGCTGTATTGAAAACATTGGTGACGAATGCTCGTGAACCAATGTCTCGTGATAAGCTCATGAATATGGCACGTGGTAGAGAATATTCTGCAATGGAGCGTTCTATCGATGTTCAGATTTCAAGATTACGCCGAATGATAGAAGAAGATCCGAGTCGCCCTCGTTATATTCAAACCGTATGGGGCTTGGGCTATGTCTTCGTTCCTGATGGTGAAAGTGTCTAAATTGATTTTAAAAAGCCTACTGATTTTTATATACCCAAAGTAGTTGGAGTTGCTAGTAGGCGGCAAGTGAGTGAGACCCCATGAGTATAGGTGTACTATATGATTGGGGCGAGTAAGTGCAGCCAACAACCTAGCGACTTCAAGTATGAAGGGTATATGAGTAGGCTTTTTATTATGTGGGAAAAGAAACATTAAGTTTACCTTCTACTTTCCACCTTAAACCTAGCAGGATACCCTTATGCCTACCGGACTAAAAATGCGTCCAAGAACCACCTTTGCCCACACCTTTTTACTACTGATTGTATTATTGGTTGTCAGTCAGGTTTTGACTTATCTTGCTATTTTTAATTACGCGATTCTTCCTAGTCTCAAACAGTTTAATCATATCCTCTCTTATGAGGTGAAATTGATGTTGGAAGAGCCCAATCAAAGTAGCTTGAGTTTAACCAATCATAGTCAGCTTGAGGTTGATAGAAGAAAGCTACTTGATGAGCTAGGGGTAACTCTTCACAGTCAAAATGAGGTGATGGATTCTCGGGAGTTTAACCATGCGAGAGAGATTGATTACTTAAGTGAAGAGATGAGTCGTCAAGTTGGGATCAATACGGAAGTACGTCTCGCGTCGAGTCAAAAAAGTTATATCCTATGGATTCAGACTCAATCTTTACCTAATTACTGGATCAGAATACCGTTATCTGAGTTGCAGCCTGATGATTTTACGCCATTCTTTCTTTATAGCTTGCTGATAACTTTCTTTATTGTTGTTGGGGGGTGGATGTTTATTCGCCGTCAAAACAGGCCATTAGTTGAGTTAGAAAAGGCAGCAATAGAGGTGGGTAAGCGAAAAATTCCAGCACAACTTCCTGTTAAGGGGGCGTCTGAAATTCAAGCGGTAACGTACTCGTTCAATCAGATGATTGAAAGCATTCAAAAGCATGAAGAGGATCGTGCACTATTATTGGCAGGGATTAGTCATGACTTACGCACACCTCTGACTCGTATTCGACTGGCGACGGAAATGATGTCACCAGAAGATAGCTATTTAGCCGAGAGCATTAATAAAGATATTGAAGAGAGCAATGAGATTATTAGTCAATTTATTAACTATCTCCGATCCTCTCAAGAACAAGATGTTGAGGATGTTGATCTCAATCTTTTACTCGATGATGTCGCAAATTCTGAAAATAGTGTTGAGCGAGAGATAGAAACAGATTTTGGCGATATCCCTTCGCCAGTGGTGGGTAATCCAGTTGCCATTAAGCGAGCGATCTCAAATATTGTTGTCAATGCTGCGCGTTACGGCAACGGTTGGATCAAAATTAGTTCAGGAACGACGGTAGACCAACAGCATGCTTGGTTTATGGTGGAAGATAATGGACCGGGTATTGCTGAAGAAAACTTAGAGCATTTATTTCAACCCTTTACTCGTGGAGACAGTGCCCGAGGTAGCTCAAATGGCAGTGGTTTAGGTTTGGCAATTTTACGCAAAATCATCGATCAGCACAGCGGTGAAGTGCTAATAACCAATCGTAGTGCAGGCGGTTTACGAGTGCAGGTGAACTTTTCTATTGCAGTGCAAAAATCATATAAAGTGAAGAGTAAACCCAATGTAGGTTAATTGTTCGTTTTGATCTGATCTGCTCTGAATATTTAAAAGAATAAAAGAATAAAAGAGTAAAAGAGTAAAAGTGAGTCAGGAAACTGGCTCACTTTTTTATTATATCAATACTAAGCGTTAGAATAGACATCTCGTTGTCCTAACCAGCGATGGATAATTGCCTTCGCGTTGGTTGGGTAGCTCTCATGTAAATAGTGCGCTAAACGCTGTATCTCTGGAATTAGGTGCTGGTCACGAATAAGGTCAGCTATTTTAAACTCGGCAATACCGGTTTGCTTCGTTCCTAGTACTTCACCGGGACCTCTGATTTCTAAATCACGCTGTGCAATCACAAAGCCATCATTACTCTCTCTTAAGACACCTAAACGCTTTTGCGCCGTTTTTGATAACGGGGCATGGTAAAGCAGTACACAGTGACTGGCGACGGATCCACGACCAACACGGCCTCTTAACTGGTGAAGTTGGGCTAAGCCTAGACGCTCTGGGTTTTCAATGATCATTAAGCTAGCATTTGGGACATCAACGCCGACTTCAATGACGGTTGTTGCGACAAGCAGATCGGTCTCACCTTGTTTAAACTTTGCCATTACCGCCTGTTTTTCTGCTGGCTTCATTCGACCATGAACTAGCGCAATTTTAAGATCGGGTAGTGAAGCCATCAATTCGGTTGCCGTTTCTTCAGCCGCTTGTGCTTCTAAAACTTCAGATTCATCGATCAGAGTACAGACCCAATAGGCTTGACGATGCTCTTCTAAACAGGCGTGACGGACGCGATTAATAATATCTGCTCGTCGTGTATCAGGAAGGGCAACGGTGGTGACCGGCGTTCTACCTGGTGGTAATTCATCTATGATAGAGGTTTCTAAGTCTGCATAAGCGGTCATTGCGAGTGTTCGTGGGATCGGCGTCGCAGTCATAATGAGCTGATGTGGAAAATAACCTTGTTTGATTCCTTTTTCACGCAGACCTAACCGTTGATCGACACCAAAACGATGCTGTTCATCAATAATCACTAACGCGAGATTATGGAATTCAACTTGCTCTTGAAAAAGGGCGTGAGTTCCTACCACCATCTGCGCTTCGCCACTAGCAATGGCACTTAATGTTTGTTCTCTGACTTTGCCTTTGAGTTTTCCTGCTAACCAGCCAACGTTAATACCTAATGGCGTACACCATTGGGTAAAGTTATTGGCATGTTGTTCAGCTAACAGTTCCGTGGGTGCCATTAGCGCCACTTGAAAACCGTTTTCTATCGCAGTTAATGCGGCTAACGCGGCAACTAAGGTTTTCCCTGATCCCACATCGCCTTGAACGAGTCGCATCATGGGTGAACTTTTGGCAAGATCTGACTCTATTTCTTGAACAACGCGTTGTTGCGCATTGGTTGGCGTAAAAGGGAGTGAGTTTAATAGTCGCTGAGTATATGATTGCTGCTCCAAAGCGATATTGGTTTTTAATGGTTGAGCATTTTGTTGTTGATTTTGGCTTCTTAAGGCCAGCATCGATAAATTTTGTGCCAACAACTCTTCCATAATTAAACGGCGCTGAGCAGGGTGTTTACCTTGTTCTAGATCTTCTGTTGAGACATCCGAAGGTGGACGATGTAGGATTTTCAATGCTTGGGTGAGTGAGAGTTGTTGATCATAGAGCTCATCGGGAAGCAGTTCACTAACCGAGGTTTTTTCTAATAACTCTAATGCTTGATCGGTTAAATTACGGAGTGTTAACTGCTTTAATCCTTCGGTGGTCGGGTAGACTGGGGTTAAGGTGCTATCAGGATCGATTCCCGTCTGATCATTTGAGGGTTGAGTTGTGATTTTGTAGTCAGGATGCATGATCTCTAATCCGACTTTTCCCCTTTTTACTTCCCCATAAGCTTTGATGTACTTACCTTCTGCAAGGCTATTTTTCATCGCGGCATTAAAGTGGAAAAAGCGCAAAGTGACCGCATTCAGGCCGTCACTCACTTTGACTGTCAACATCTGACGTTTACCAAAGATGGTATTATTACTGAGTATTTCACCTTCAATGGTCGCATATTGCCCCGGAATAAGCTCATTCATTGGATGAACTGTTGAGCGGTCCT
Organism: Vibrio sp. SS-MA-C1-2; assembly: GCF_021513135.1. Taxonomy (NCBI): domain Bacteria; kingdom Pseudomonadati; phylum Pseudomonadota; class Gammaproteobacteria; order Vibrionales; family Vibrionaceae; genus Vibrio; species Vibrio sp. SS-MA-C1-2. The sequence goes on along the minus strand of NZ_CP090981.1, from coordinate 490,176 downwards.
CATAACGAATGGGCAGGTGAAATAGCAGGTCTTGGATACTACTGAGTCCAATTTTTGCCATTTTTTCTGCGGTTTTCCCACCCACGCCAGCTAATGAGGTGAGAGGGAGTGCATCTAATAATTGTCCACTCATTATGAAGTTACTCCTTGGCTTGTTCGCTCTTTTACTTGATATTAGCGGATTGCATCTGTTGCCACCACTGATCATCAGCCACTATTTGACCTTGATTATCAAACTCAGGACATGGTAGCCCTTTACGTTTTGCAACTCTAGCTAAAACAGGGTGACCTCGCTCGAATAAAAGACGATTTACCTCTTCAGTTGGAATTGCCGTTGTCTCTCTCTGATACATGCCTACATTCTGGCGTTGACGCTGTGCTTCATATAAAACTAATGCACTAGCGACAGAGACATTTAGAGACTGCACCATCCCGACCATTGGGATCACAATATCATGATCGGCTAATGCTAGCGCTTCTTCGCTGATGCCGAACTTCTCTTGCCCTAATACGATGGCGGTTGGTTTGGTGTAATCAATCTCTCGAAAATCAACGGCTTTCTCTGACAAGTTGGTGACTAAAATCTGCATATTCTGTTTTTTTAGTTCACGAAAAGCACTCGCTGTGTCGTTATGGGTTTTAACATCGACCCAGTTTCTTGCACCTGCAGAAGTATGCCCTAATGTTCGCATTTTACTGCCTTTAGGCCAAACCGCATGAACACGATGAACACCGACAGCATCAGCAGTACGAATAATGGCAGAAATATTATTGGGTTTGTGAACCTCTTCCATACAAACAGTAAGATCAGGTTGGCGTGAGGTAAGAACGTCTTGGATGCGTTCGAAACGGTCAGGAGTCATAATTGTTCTTCTTTAATAACGTTAAAAGCGCCCAAAAAAGGCGCTTATTAATCAGTTTTTATCGTTAGCTATTGAAGCTGACTGACGAGAGGCTTAATTTATCTGTCTGCCGACTCGAACCACATTCGAGAGGACTCTAATTCGACGAATAATTTTCGCAAGATGCACACGATCTTTAGCGGTTAGTAGCACCGTAATTTGATACAGGCGTCCATCTTTCTCTTCAGTTGATAAACCTTGGATATTGGAACCCGTTTTAGCAATCACATTAGTTAAATCAGCCAATACACCTTGGTGGTTGATCATGTCGATTTTTAGCTCAGAAACAAACTCTTGCTCTGGTGCATTCGACCATTCAACCGCCATATATTTATCGGGCTCACGCTGGTGGCCACGAATGTTCGCACAACCTTCATAGTGAACCACTAACCCTTTACCCGGGCTAATATGAGCGACAACGGGATCACCAGGGATTGGATGACAGCAGTTAGCAAATGTGAGCTGAATTCCATCTGCACCACGAATCGGGAGCTTATCATCATTGGCATTGAGTTCGCTGTCGTAGCTATCTAATAGACGACGTGCTACCACAATACTCATTCTTTCGCCGGAGCCAATCTTAGAGAGAAGATCATCAACATGGGCTAATTTAAACTCAGTTAAGACTTCATCGACTTTCTTTTGTGGGATCTCATCAAGCTTGGTTTCACCTAATGCATGACGTAGCAGGCGGCGACCAAGAGTAATCGTCTCTTGTAGGCTAACGGTTTTCAGGAGCTGGCGGATTTTTGCTCGCGCTCTTGATGTCACTACATAATTGAGCCATGCCGCATTCGGGCGAGCCCCTTTTGAAGTGATAATCTCGACGGTTTGACCATTCTTCAACTGCTTACTGAGTGGGTAAGGTTGACGATTGACGCGAGAGCCAACACAAGAATGACCGACGTCAGTATGTACGGCATAAGCAAAGTCGACGGCCGTTGCCCCAACAGGTAGCTCGATAATTCTACCTTCAGGTGTAAAGACAAAAATCTCATTCGGGAACAGATCTGACTTAACATTTTCGATAAATTCAAATGAGCTGCCGGCACTCTGTTGTAACTCAATGATACTCTGCATCCAACGCTGTGCTTTTACTTGTGCGGTGGTTTCAGAGTTATCAGAATCTTGTTTATAAGCCCAATGAGCGGCAACCCCTTTATCCGCCATCTGATCCATGTCATCGGTACGAATTTGCACTTCAACAGGAACACCGTGAGGGCCGATCATTGAGGTATGAAGAGATTGGTAGCCATTGGCTTTGGGTACGGCAACATAGTCTTTAAAGCGACCCGGGCGGGGCTTATAAAGGCTATGCATTTGACCAAGAATTCGGTAGCAGGTATCTAGGTTATCGACAATAATTCGAAACGCATAGATATCCATAATCGAGTGGAATCGCTGCCCTTTATTTTTCATCTTGTTATAGATGGAAAATAGGTTCTTTTCTCGACCGACAACACGCCCATTAATCGAAGAGTCTTCTAAACGACCTTCAATCTCGGAGTGAATTTTTTGGATCATCTCTTTACGATTACCACGAGCAGTATTGACCACTTCTCGTAAAATACGGTAACGCATGGGGTAGAGGGCTTCAAAGCCAAGCTCTTCAAGCTCTACTTTGATGTTATGGATGCCAAGACGGTGGGCAAGGGGAGAAAAGATCTCCAGCGTCTCTTTAGCAATACGACGACGCTTATCAGGGCGAAGTGCACCCAGCGTCCTCATATTGTGAGTTCTGTCGGCAAGCTTGATAAGAATGACGCGGATGTCTTGCACCATCGCCATAATCATCTTACGGAAGTTTTCCGCTTGTGCCTCTTTTTTGTCACGAAACTTGATTTTATCTAGTTTTGAGACGCCATCAACCAGCTCTGCAACGGGTTGTCCAAAGCGGTCAGCTAGCTCCTCTTTTGAGACTTCTGTATCTTCAATAACATCGTGTAGTAACGCTGCCATTAATGTCTCATTATCGAGACGCATCTCTGCAAGGATCCGTGCAACGGCAACAGGGTGAATGATATAGGGTTCACCAGTTGATCGGGTTTGGCCTTGGTGTGCATCTCGCGCAACAATATAAGCATCTTTCAGAGACTCAATTTGACTCTCTGAAAGGTAAGTTGATGCGATCTCTTTTAAACTATCAAATAAATACAAGGGTGACTTCAATCCTATCTTCTAGAATTAACTATTACCACCAGTGATTGCGCTAACAGCAGCAAGCTCTGCGGCATCTTGTTCTTGTTGATCCTGACGCTCACGAGCATCTAGGATATCTTGAGTAATTAGGTTCTCTTCAATTTCACGAAGAGCAATTACAGTCGGCTTATCGTTTTCTGCTGGAACTAGAGGATCTTTACCACCAGTTTGCATTTGACGAGCGCGACGAGCGGCTACTAAAACTAAGTCGAAACGGTTGCCAACTTTCTCTACTGCATCTTGAACTGTTACGCGTGCCATGAAAAACTCCAATGATGATGGTTTAAACTAGAAATTGTACAGTATATAAAGGCTACTCTGCCAGTAGTCCTTTTAACAAACTCGCATATTTTGCAGTTTGTTTATTTTGCTTCAATCGTTCTGCACGGATAATGGCTCTTAAATCCATTAGTGCAGCATCGAAGTCATCATTTACGATAATGTAATCATACTCATCGTAATGAGAAATCTCTGAACGTGCCTCGTTCATGCGCTTAGCAATCACCTCTTGGCTATCTTGACCACGAGTATTGAGACGACGCTCTAACTCTTCCTGTGACGGCGGTAAGATAAACAAGCTTTTTGCTTGAGGCATTTGCTGGCATATTTGACGAGCACCTTGCCAATCAATATCTAAAAAGACATCAATGCCTTTATTTAGTGTCTCTTCAATCCAAACTTGAGAAGTTCCGTAGTAGTTACCAAAGACTTCTGCATATTCAAGAAAAGAACCCTGAGCAATTAACGCTTCAAATTCAGGTTTGCCAACAAAGTGATAGTGGACTCCGTCATCTTCACCCACACGCATTTCACGCGTTGTATGTGATACAGACACTTTCATATCGTAAGTTGGATTTGTCTCCAACAGCGTCGATATAAGGCTAGATTTACCTGCTCCACTAGGTGCAGATACAATATAAAGAGTACCCTTGCTCATTGTTGTTACCATTCATTGAGTGATTTTGCCAGAAGGGCGCGAAGATTATCACGAACCGACCATAATTTAAACTGACAACTGACCAACATCAGTTAATTATTGTTCAGAACTTCCAGAAAAGAAATAACTCAAAGTAATAAAAACGGATTGATATTGAGTATTTACTTCAATATTTATTAAGTTGAGACAATGCCGAACTTAATTGCCACCAGAGACTATAGGCCTCATAGTTGTCACTATCTTGATAATTATCCATGTTTTTTCTGGCGATCTGTTGTAATTGGTACAGCGGCTTTTCAACCAATCCACCATGAATTAATGAATCGGCAAGATTTTGAATAATCACTCTTTCTGAATCATCAAGTAATGATAACTCATTCAACCTTAAACAGGCATTCAAAGATAAGATTCGATTCAAATAAGGCTTGGTGTGGCTTTGACTCATTAATACCGGGTAAGCAGAAAGAATAAAATCTGATTTAACGTAATTTTCAGGGTAGAAGTAATTATTCTTTTTAATTTTCTTTAAAGATCGGCGTAATGTATCGAGAATAATGTCACTGTCTTGACGCTGTGGAACCAACTTATAAAAGACAATAATTAAAGTAATGGCAAAAATATTGGCTGTCGCATTATTGATGTAACTATTGAAGTCAAAAGAGGGGACATTGGTCAATGGAACGTAACTCGACCAATAGATCAACATAAACATCCAAATTAGCTTATTGGCTGTACGACAAGCTATGAACTCATAACTGACCACCAATAGATAAAGAAACATAACAGTAAAAAAGATTTGTGGCGGTGCGATTGGCATAATACCAAACGTAATGGTAAAGCTGATAACAATGGTAATTAATTGGGATTTTAGTGCGACAATGTTACCAATATCAGCATTCGGGCTTGTTGCATTCATTGAACACATAATCCCTGTGATTAACATTGCATTCATACCACTGCTCCATTGGCTTTCAATCCAAAAATAGGAGATAGTCAACAATAATAATGAGGCTCTCAGCATATTTCTAAATAGAGTCTTGAAATCATTATGGTTAAAGAATTGGGTGATCTGCATAGTAAACGTGGTTGAAGTGATCTCGATTTTATTCGAATTTAACCAGATCAAATTATCAACTAAAATAGAGAGTGAGTGTTGTAATATTTTGGCTTGCATCGGATTATTGGGCAGTGAAATCTGGCGAATTAATCCCTCTTTATTTTGTTCACCCTGCTTTTGAATTTTATCAATAACTGAAATTAGTTGCTCGCGTGTTGTTGGTGTTTCAAGCTCTTTTAGCATTCGGTTGATTTTAAAAGAGGCGATAACAATAGAGACGCAATAGAAGAGGGAGTCACGTTGTGATTTGATCTGTTCTAAAGAGGCTTTGCTCCCGACTAAGCTATCAATGGGTAACTGTTTATTTCGACCTAATAAGGCTAAATATTGCGATAGTCCTCGTTGAGATTCTTGATGATTATTATTTGAAAAGATTAACGAGATAAATTTTAATGTTGCTCTTTTTATCGGAATTAAGCGCTTAATATCGTCTTGATAAGGTAAAATAGTTGTCGTTATCACTGAAATGGCAATCGCAATAAGAATACCAAAGCATCGAGCTTGAACACTATTAAAAGCGGAGACGATTTCAGGTGAAAATGAGAGTGGAAAGCCAACAATCGAAGCGGTCATTCCCGCCATACCAAACATATATCCAGTTGAACTATTAGGGAAAGAACCGGCTAAACCTATACAGAGTACTATCCATATAATCAGATAAATATTAAATAGCCAGCTATCAATTAATGAGAACGAAGCAACAAACAGTACAAAAGCGCAACCTAACACCGTCCCAATTGCTCGTGCAAAGGCTTTAATTAAACCGGCTCCATTACTACCAGACACCAAAATAATAATGATGGAGATCATCGCAGCACTGGTTGCAGTAGTACTTAATTGAAGGCAGATTAGCCAAGTTAGAATAACACTACTCGAAACCCTTATCGCAAAGAGTGTCGCATCTTTATCACTCCAGTGATTCAGCATCGCTCTACTCTTGAACCTTGAGTGAAACCGTTGTACCTGCAATGAGACGATTGCTTTCAACAACGGCTTTATCGATAGCAATGCGAACTGGAACGCGTTGTCCTAAACGAACCCATGGAATCGTTGGCTGTACATTTGGCAGTAAACCGGTTTGATCTGAGCTTTGGTCAACAATAGCACGTCCAACACTTTGAACTGTACCTGAAAGAGCACTGTCACTGGTGTAGGGATATATTTCAACAGATTGACCTTGTTGGATTTTTTTAATTTTGGCTTCAGTAAAATAGCCGAGGATGTAATAAGAATCCGCCTCTACGAGAGCGACAAAGGTTTGACCTACATTAATATAATTACCAACACGTTGTTGTAAATTTGTAATGTAACCATCTTCAGGTGCAATAATCTTAGTACGTTTTAAATTTAATTTAGCCACATCAAGATCGATAAGAACTTCATTATAAGAGGCTTGTTGGCTATCAACATCGAGCTTTTCATTGGTGACCTGTTTTTCTGAAATCAATCGTTTTGGCAGCAGTAATTTATCTCGATTATAATTATTTTTTGCTTGAGCAAGTGAAGCTTCTAACTGTACTAAAGTCGCTTCAGCCTCTTTAACTTTATTTTCATAATCTGTTGCTTCAATTTCAAAAATTATCGTCCCTTTTTTGACAAAATCATTATCACTAACATTGATCTTAATAATTTGACCAGACACTTTAGGGGCAACTTGAATGATCTCTGCTCGCACTTTGGCATCTCGTGTCCAAGGGGCTGACATATAGGTGTTCCAGATACTGTGACCTAAAAATATGGCGGAGATAACAAGAATGATTGGAATGATAAATTTGGTCAATGACATACTACACCATCTGGAAATAGAAATTAAAAACGACAAACAACGTCATCACAAAGGAAGAAAAATTACAGAGTGAAGGGTGCCACACATTCAGTTTAATGAGTCGTGGCATATATATTTTTTGTGCAACAAACCAGATACCAATAGAGACCAGTAATATTTCAAAGAAAAGAGGTAAATAGTAGGTATCGAAAAAGACTAAATCCTTCATGTTTAAATGCACTTATATTAATTTAATTCTGTTTAAAATTAGTTGAGGTTAATAAAAATAACAATAGTGCTTAACCCAAAACGATATATCTGCCCACTTTTTGTCTAGAATAAAAGATGCAATTAATCATATATAGGGATATACAATGAATGAGTTACAGAAAACAACAAAGAAAACTACAAATAAAGTCATACTAGCCTCCTCACTATTATTTGGCTCCCTATTGAGTGGTACAGTATTTGCTGAGACTGAATATTCTAATATTTATGTGTTTGGTGATAGCCTTTCTGATGTTGGTAATTTACATGAGGTCGATGTTGATGGGTCATTAACCTATGGGGAACGATTCTCTAATGGACCGGTTATTGTTGAATATGTCACTCAACAATTATTAGGTGAAGAAGCCGTACTTTATCCATCTCTTCATTTAGCTGGATTGAATGTGGGTACTAACTATGCGGTCGCAGGTGCAGTTTCTATTGATGAAGATGGGAATGAAAATACCCCAGATATCAATTTACCAACGCAAGTTAATGCATATTTATTGGCGAATAATGGTGTCGCAGATCCAAATGCACTTTATATGCTGACGATCGGAGGTAATGATGTTCGTTATGCTCGTGGTTTAATCCAGCAGCGTATTTTCGATCCTGAAAATAGTGCGACTCGGATTGATGCTTATCAATCACTTTATCAAGCAGCATCATCGGTGGCGACTCAGTTAGGAAAATTACTTTATTCCGGTAGTCAGAGCATCGTCTTAATTAATACTCCTGATATTGGATTGATTCCTGAAACACAGTTAATTAAGCAAGCAACCCTTGCTGAGGCTGATAATTTCTTTGAACGATTCCAAGCAAAATATATTGATCAATCTGCAACGTTGTTAACAACAGCCTATAATGCAATGCTGAATGAACAAATTAATGGCTTGAAAACCGCATTCCCAGAAGCCTCTATTTCTACTTTTGATTTGAATGGGTTATTAAACGATATTGTTGCGAATCCTGCAGAATATAATTTCACCAATGTCACCGATGCTTGTAACTATCTATTGACGTCTGAGTCTCCGGCGCTATTACCTGAATGCCTTGCACCAACATCTTATCTCTTTTTTGATGAGATCCATCCGACGACATCAGGACATCGTATTGCGGCTGGGGAAATTGTTGAACAGCTAGAAAATAATTAACAATATAATTACAAAGATAGATTAATACTCATTTTTATATTTTAGTTTCCACACCGCTAGAAAATGAGATTACTTATCAAATAAAGCCACTAAATTTAGTGGCTTATTTTATTTTGGCAGAATTTTTTGATATCCATTCCTGTTTTTATATGAGCTAAAGCCCATTACCCTCTATTTTTTAAGTCCATAAACTTGAAAATTAATATCTCACCTTAAAAAGACTATATAAAAACGAGAAATGCGAAGTGGGTTGTATAATAGAGTTATAACTCTGGACAATAACCGATTTGGTGCGTAGATAAAGGTAAATCTAAGTAGTCACCTTCTAAGTTACATTGATGGAATATTGTATAGGTGAATAATAAAAACCATCCGAATTCAATTTAAAAGATTACTAAAAATTAACCTTATGAAAACATTAATCAATACATTCTCTCGTTATACCGGTGCAGCTCTTGTTTTAGGCAGTGCTTTTTCTTTTGTACAGCCAGTGATGGCAGATGTTAATTCTCAAGTTCTTGAAGCTCAAGTTACTCATGAGATACAAGCGCCAATAGGTCTACATTGGGGCGAAAAGAAGAGTGATCTACATGCCACACGTTGTAGTGTTGATAACTTCGAAACGTGTGCGATTAACCCTGATACAAAGTTACCATTTGCAGAACAGTATTACGGTGTTTTTGATAAAGAAAGTCACGAATTAGTTAAAGTGGTGATTTTTGGAAAAGATATTACTGAAGATCCAGATGGTACTAAAGGTAAAGCCGAATTTAATCAATATAAAAATCAGCTAATCCATACTTATGGTCAGCCTGCGGCTAATTTCGAAAGAGTTGGTATGAGTGTTTATGATGATAGTAATCAATTCTATCAGTGCTTAAAGTATATGGACTGTGGTTATTATACCGCAGGGTTTGGTCAAGATCAGGGAACCGTCTCATTAGTTTTAAAAGGATTAGATGCCGGTAAAGGGTATTTAAAGATGGTTTATCAAAGCACCGAGTTTTATGAAATTTTAGATCAGAGCAGTTAAAAGGTTAAAATACCTTTATATACTTTTTTCATTCAATTAGAACCATAAAAAGCCGCTATATAAGCGGCTTTTTTTATTGTTATATATACCCTTCATACTTGAAGTTGCTAGGTTGTTGCTGCATTCGTTCGCCTACTAGCAACTCCAATTATTTTAGGTATAGAGTTAGGGAAGCAATTAACAATACTACTCAATATTCTGGATCTGCTCACGCATCTGTTCGATAAGGACTTTCATCTCAACCGCAGAGGTGGTGATGTCTGTATTGATCGCTTTTGATGCTAACGTGTTTGATTCACGGTTAAATTCTTGCATCATAAAGTCAAGACGACGACCAACTGCTCCACCTTTCTTCATAATTGCGGTTGTCTCTTTGACGTGAGAGTCTAAACGATCCACCTCTTCAGCTACATCCACTTTTTGAGCCAGTAAGATAAGTTCTTGCTCTAGGCGGGTTGGATCTAAATCGACTTTCGCATCTTCAAAGCGCTTATTAAGACGGTCACGCTGCCAATTGATGATCTCAGGCATTGCTTGACGGACTTTAGCGGCTTCGATGGTGATGGTTTCTAGACGCTGATCGATAAGCGCCTTCATGTTTTCACCTTCACTTGCTCGTGCGGCAATAAAGTCGTTTAATGCTTGATCAAAAGCAACAAGAAGATCTTTATTGATGCTATCTAAATCTTGCTCTTCCGCTTCCATAACGCCCGGCCACTGAAGAACTTGGAAGGGGTTAATGCTGCCTTCGCCAGAAAGATCTTTAATGGTTTTCGCGGCATTAATCACCTGTTGAGCCAAAGCTTCGTTCACTTTTAACTCTTTAGGTGTCGCTGCGTTGGCTTCAAAGCGCAGATGGCATTCAACTTTACCGCGAGCAAGACGCTTACGAAAACGCTCCCGAAGCACGGGCTCTAAACTGCGGAACTGCTCAGGAAGACGGATAAATGTCTCTAAGTAACGTTGATTAACCGAACGGATTTCCCAAACGGCCGAACCCCATTCCGCTTTTACTTCACGGCGTGCGTAGGCGGTCATACTATGAATCATCAGCTTTAACCCTTAATTTTTTAATGTATGGCATGATTATATACCCTTCTGAGTTGAAGTTGCTAGGTTGTTGGTGGTATTCATTCATTCGTTTGCTTGCAATAGCAATTACTTGGTGAAGATATAATAGACACTATCCCCTTCTGACTTGAAGTCGCTAGGTTGTTGGCGTCGCTCATTGACCCCAATCATAGAGTACACCTATGCTCATAGGGTCTCACTCACTTGCAGCCTACTAGCAATGTCAATTATTTTAGGTCTATAAAGTCACGAGATAAGTCGATCTCATCTCATTTGCTAATGGCGATTATCGGTTTAAATCAGTATAATCCTCCGCACATATAATTTCAGTATAGGTAGAGCACCATGCGTCCAAGTGGAAGAGTAGCCGAGCAAGTTCGTGATATCACATTTACCCGAGACTTTACCCTTTATGCAGAAGGGTCTGTATTGGTTGAGTTTGGCAATACTAAAGTGTTGTGTAACGCAACGGTAGAAGAGGGTGTGCCACGCTTTCTAAAAGGCAAAGGACAGGGTTGGGTCTCTGCTGAATATTCAATGTTACCGCGTGCAACTCACACTCGTAACCGTCGTGAATCTTCGACAGGTAAGCAAGGTGGACGCACGATGGAAATCCAACGTCTGATTGCGCGTAGTCTTCGTGCTGCGGTTGATCTTAAGAAGTTAGGCGATTACACCATTACGGTTGATTGTGACGTTATCCAAGCCGATGGCGGAACACGTACCGCTTCGATTACGGGTGCTTGTGTTGCTCTTGCTGATGCGATTAATAAATTGGTTGAGCAAGGCAAGTTAAAAGAGAGTCCATTAAAAGGGATGATCGCGGCAGTGTCTGTGGGTATTTATAAAGGTGAGCCAATCTGTGATCTTGAATACCTAGAAGACTCAGATGCCGATACCGACATGAATGTGGTCATGACGGAAGATGGTCGAATGATTGAGGTGCAAGGTACCGCAGAAGCAGAACCTTTCAGCCATGAAGAATTAATCTCAATGCTGGCGCTAGCTAAGGGCGGCATTGACGATATTATTACTAAACAGAAGGCCGCATTGGCTGACTAATTTAGTGTTTAAGAATGACTCATTGAGAGTCATTTTTTTTGCCTGAAAAATGGCACAGGGATAATAGTAAAGATAATTACGGAGTACATATGAAAACCTACCAACGTGAATTTATTGAGTTTGCTCTAGAGAAGCAAGTATTAAAGTTTGGCGAATTTACCTTAAAGTCAGGCCGCATTAGCCCATACTTTTTTAATGCTGGGCTGTTCAATACAGGACGTGATTTAGCACGATTAGGTCGGTTTTATGCAGAAGCGTTAGTCGATGCTAACATTGATTACGACCTACTCTTTGGCCCTGCTTATAAAGGGATCCCAATCGCGACAACAACTGCGGTTGCCCTATCGGAGCATCATGATATTGATCTACCGTATTGCTTTAACCGCAAAGAAGCAAAGAATCATGGTGAAGGTGGCAATCTTGTCGGAAGTGAACTGACGGGTAAAGTGATGCTGGTGGATGATGTGATCACAGCAGGTACGGCGATTCGTGAATCGATGGAAATTATTGCAGCGAATGATGCAGATTTAGCGGGTGTGCTTATCTCTTTAGATCGTCAAGAGCGCGGTAAAGGTGAGTTATCTGCCATTCAAGAAGTGGAGCGTGACTTTGGCTGTAAAGTTATCTCTATCGTGACACTGAATGATTTAATCGCCTATCTTGAAGAGCGTGGCGACATGGCAGACTCACTGGCTTCAGTTACGGCTTATCGCGCAGAGTATGGTGTAGCTTAACTTGATTCAATTTTCTGTATAAGTTGACGTTGCAGTTGGATTGACTGCAACGTTTAGTCAAATAGCGAAACTATTTTATCTGTAGAGAGAGAAGTTCCCAATACTGCTCAAAGTTATCCGTTGGCTTGTATCTAAAGTTAGAACGAACATAGCGAGATAAACTCCCTTCAACTTGGCCTAAAAGCTGTGCCGATAAGATTGACTCATCGATGGCAAAGGCCGTTCCTTCACGAATTTTTCTTTCACGTAAAATCTGTTTTATTTGAGTTTCAATACGCTCAAATAGCTGATTAATACGAGCCTGTAAGCGCTCCTGTTCAAACATCAACGCATGACCAGTCATAATTCGAGAAAGCCCCGGATTCTTTTCACTAAAGCCTAAAATAAGCAAAAGAATGAGTCGTAGGCGAGTCATGGTATCTTTTTCATCATCAAGAATAAGATTAATTCTTGATGTTAATGAATCTTCAATATATTGAATGAGCCCTTCAAACATCCGAGCTTTACTTGGGAAGTGTCGATAGAGAGCAGCTTCTGATACACCTACTTGAGCCGCTAATTTGGCTGTTGTAATCCTTTGATTTCCTTGATTAGATTCTAGCATCTGAGCCAATGCTTGAAGAATATCATCACGGCGACTATTTTTTTTATTACCAGCCATGGTTAGTAAACCCTCATTCCTATCTACTTTATTGTATCTGCTTATTATAATTGGATGTCTGATGTGAGTAACATTCAATATTTTAAGGGTAGAGTATAATCACTAAAATAATCAGTAATTCTCTTAAAAAAGAGAAGTGCAGCTTTTATCGCCCGCACTTCTCTTAATTTTTTATTGTTTTTTATTATCAATGAATAATGCTATTGGAAGCGTTATTGACGCCCAGAGTGACCAAATCCGCCTTCACCGCGATCAGATTCATCGAAATCGTTAACAATATTGAATTGCGCCTGTACCACAGGAACGAAAACCAGCTGAGCGATACGATCACCAACTTCAATGGTAAAGCTGTCGTTACCTCGGTTCCAAACAGAAACCATTAGCTGTCCTTGGTAGTCTGAATCAATCAAACCCACTAAGTTACCCAAGACGATACCGTGTTTGTGACCAAGGCCTGAGCGAGGAAGAATGGTCGCAGCCAGTGATGGATCACCAATATGAATAGCCAATCCAGTTGGAACAAGATGAGTCTCACCAGGATTAATGGTTAATGCTTCGTCAAGGCAAGCACGGAGATCAAGTCCCGCTGAGCCACTTGTCGCGTAAGCTGGAAGTGGAAATTGCTCACCAATACGAGGGTCGAGAATTTTCAGATCGATATTTTTCATTTTTTAGCTCCACGATAGAGAGAGGTAATCTCAGTAATAAGTTGCTGGCCGAGCTCTCTCTTTGATGTAAGAGGCAATGGTTTATCCCCTTGCGGCCAGTATAGATGTAATGCGTTAGATTCGCTATTGAACCCTTGCCCTTGTAATGAGACGTCGTTGGCACAAATTAAGTCAAGATTTTTACGTGCCAGTTTACCTTTGGCATACTGACTAACATCTTGAGTTTCTGCGGCAAACCCAACGGTATAAGGACGATTTTCCTTTAAATTAGCAACGCTTGCAACGATGTCAGGGTTTTTTACTAGCTTAATTATCATCTGATCATTGCCGTCAGTTTTCTTCATTTTTTGTTCTGAAATCTGTTCTGGGCGGAAATCAGCAACAGCGGCACAAGAGATGAAAATGTCACATTTCCCTACTTGATTGTGGACAGCCTCGTACATTTCGTCTGCACTATCGATGTCAATTCTCACACTGTTTTTGGGTGTCACTAGGTTAACTGGGCCGCTAATTAAGGTGACATTCGCACCTGCGTTGATTGCCGCTTCCGCTAAAGCAAAGCCCATTTTCCCTGAACTTTGGTTAGATAAGTAACGGACAGGGTCGATAGCTTCACGAGTTGGTCCTGCAGTGATGACGACATTTATATCAGCTAGCGTTTGAGGAGTGGATTGTTCTGAAAAATGGGTTTCGACATGATGCACCAAGGTCATTGGATCTAACATGCGTCCTGGTCCTACATCACCACACGCTTGTTCACCACTTGCAGGGCCCCAGATAATAAACTTGCGACGGATTAAAGTTGCTAAATTTTCTTGTGTTGCAACGTTGAGATACATCTGTTGATTCATTGCAGGGGCAATGGCGATAGGGGCATTGGTCGCTAAACAGATAGTTGAAAGAAGGTCATTCCCCATACCCGCTGAGATTCTCGCAATAATATCGGCCGTTGCTGGAGCGATCATGACAATATCAGCCCATTTAGCCAGTTCTATATGTCCCATAGAAAGCTCTGCTGCAGGATCGAGTAAGCTATCTGCGACAGGATGGCCTGAGACTGCTTGCATAGTGAGAGGCGTAATAAACTCTTTTGCTGCATGTGTCATAACAATACGGACTTCTGCGCCACGCTCGATTAAGCGACGAGTGAGTTCAGCACATTTATAGGCAGCGATACCCCCGCTGATCCCTAAAACGACTTTTTTACCTGATAATGTTTGTATGATTTCCGTTTGCATGATGTTTACCTTCGAGCTTTTAGTACCTATCAAATGAGTACCTGCCAAACAATGTAAGGATTTTACCATATCTTGACATATTGATCAGTGCTTCAAGTTCACTCTGTTTTTGCGACGGAACTCAAAGGTTACTGTTTGTATTCGATAACTTATCTATATTTTTATTTGTCTTTCGTTGGAATATCTATTTTTTTTCTTATTTTTGTTCTGACTTTATCGATATTTTATTTTTAAATTTTATTCTTTATTTGTTTCATTTATGAGTCGACTCATTGAGTGATCTTTTTATTTGTTAACTTATCGATAAGGCGGTTTTTTGTGATCAAACATCTGCCACAAGAGATGCTGCCGAGAGAAAAGCTACTTTCTCATGGCGCGAGTTCTCTTTCAGATACTGAATTGCTGGCACTTTTTCTTCATACCGGAACGAAAGAGATGAATGTATTACAGTTGTCAGACTTAATGTTGAAGCAATTTGGCTCTTTGCGAGGACTTTTATTGGCAGAGCAACATGCTCTATGCAGTGTTAAAGGAATTGGTATTGCCAAGTTTGTTCAGTTACAGGCGATCCATCAATTTATTGAGCGTTATTTGGCGCAGTCCATCGATTTGGGTAAATTTTATACCAGTTCGGAAGAGGTTAAAAAATATCTAATCAGTAAACTTCGAGATAAAAAAAGAGAAGTTTTTGCTGTTTTATTGCTCAATAATCAACATCAAATCATCAGTTATCATCAACTTTTTGAGGGAACAATCAACAGTGCAACCGTTTATCCGAGAGAAATAATCAAATTATCGTTAGAAAAAAATGCAGCGGCGGTCATTTTAGCGCATAATCACCCCTCGGGAATCGCAGAACCTAGTCAAGCCGATCGACGGATAACAAAAACCATTATTGATGCGTTATTGTTAGTCGAAATCCGTGTTTTAGACCATTTTGTAGTCGGAGAGGGGAAAGTTGTCTCTTTTGCTGAAAGAGGTTGGGTTTAATTTTTTTTGCTTATTTGGTTGAAATTTAATCACTTTTTGATGAAAAGTGAAAAAAAATGATCAAAAAGTGCAGAAAGGATCTGCTCGGGACTTGAGCAAATGGCCTTGAGTTAGTATAATGCGCGACCTTTGATAGCCTTGGTTATATTATCAATTGAATAAGCAATTGATAACTAGGTTTTAGCCGCCAAGGTTGATATCGAGCTGAAACGATTTGGAGAAGACAGTAATGTCACGAGTATGCCAAGTAACTGGCAAGCGTCCAGTAGTGGGTAATAACCGCTCTCACGCAAATAATGCCACCAAGCGTCGTTTTCTGCCGAACCTGCAAACTCATCGTTTCTGGGTAGAAAGCGAAAAACGTTTTGTAAAACTACGTGTATCTGCTAAAGGCATGCGTATTATTGATAAAAAGGGTATCGAAGTCGTTCTTACTGACTTACGTACCCGTGGTGAGCGAGTATAGGAGTTAGACAATGGCTAAAGGTATTCGCGAAAAGATTAAACTAGTATCATCTGCTGGTACTGGACACTTCTACACTACAGATAAAAACAAGCGTAACATGCCAGGAAAAATGGAGATCAAAAAGTTTGATCCTGTTGTTCGTCAGCACGTTATGTATAAAGAAGCTAAAATCAAGTAATTGATCTTCACTTCTTAATAAAAACCTAGCCTTGTGCTAGGTTTTTTTATACCTGCAATTCAGAGAATCTAGCTATCTTTTATGCTTGTCATTACTAGACCTATATACTCTTCTTAATTGAAGCTGCTAGGTTGTTGGTGATGTTTTTTCGCCTCAATCATATAATTGATCTATAGATTCTTTAGATATAAACGATTAACAGTGATAAATTTTTTGACTGAAAAAGGATGAATCATGCCTGAGTTACCTGAAGTTGAAGTGAGTCGAATGGGGATTACACCGCATTTAACGTCTCATCGTGTCACGGATGTTATTTTACGTCATCATCAACTGCGCTGGCCTATTCCTGATGAGTTGCAGTTACTGAAAGGGCAGGTGATACGTCATATCTCCCGTCGTGCAAAATATTTAATCCTTGAGACAGATATTGGCAGCGCAATTATTCATTTAGGAATGTCGGGGAGTTTACGAGTGGTTAATCAAGCGACTCCCGTTGCTAAACATGATCACGTTGATGTTGTGATGGATAATGGTAAAGTCCTCCGTTATAACGACCCTCGTCGCTTTGGAGCGTGGTTATGGCAAGATTTGGGTACAGAGCACGCCGTTCTATCTAAATT
The DNA here is from genome assembly GCF_021513135.1 of Vibrio sp. SS-MA-C1-2. NCBI lineage: Bacteria > Pseudomonadati > Pseudomonadota > Gammaproteobacteria > Vibrionales > Vibrionaceae > Vibrio > Vibrio sp. SS-MA-C1-2. Next base: position 473,114 of record NZ_CP090981.1, on the reverse strand, counting down.
AGGGCCAGAGCCGTTACAGGACGATTTTAACCTAGAATATTTTTATCAAAAATTGCAAAAAAAGAAGAGTGTCATTAAACAGATGATTATGGATAACAGCGTGGTGGTTGGGGTGGGGAATATTTACGCCAATGAGTCACTCTTTTCTGCCAAAATCGATCCAAGACGACCCGCTAATCAACTCAGCAAAGCAGAAGCGAGTTTACTTCTTGATGAGATCAAAACGATTCTAGCCAAAGCAATTACCCAAGGCGGCACAACATTAAAAGATTTTACTCAAGCTGATGGTAAGCCGGGCTACTTTGTTCAACAGTTGCAAGTGTATGGTCAAGGGGGTAAGCCGTGCCCGGTTTGTGGTGAGATCCTTGAGCAGGTCAAAATTGGTCAACGTGCGACGGTGTTTTGTGCTGAATGCCAAAAATAATCTATCCCTTTCTTACTTGAAGCTGCTAGGTTGTTGACGGCGCTCATCGATTCACAATGCAATTAATGTGGTTATATTACGGTAATTGATTCATTTTAAAGTAGATTAAATAATATTTAATCTATTTATCAATAACATTGACCAAAAATAGTACCGAGCGAGTTATTGATTTTGTTAATTAAATGATAAGCTAATTATATTACTGACTTACAGTTAAGCTTCTTGGTTATTTATGCTCTTTTATCGTATCTGTAATAACTAAGTGATCCATTCGTCATCTGTAAATTGTCTTACAGAAGCTAAAAGGTTTAAATTATGAAGTATTTAGTAACAGGTGCAGCCGGTTTTATTGGTAGTGCTGTGGTTGATCGTCTTTGTGCTCAAGGGCATCAAGTGATCGGGATTGATAATCTGAATGATTATTATGAAGTGAGCCTAAAAGAGGCACGTTTAGAACGTATCGCCAATCCGTTATTTACTTTTTTCCGTTTAGATCTAGCGGATCGTGAAGGGATGGCTGAATTATTTGCCGAGCAGCAATTTGATCGTGTCATTCATTTAGCCGCTCAAGCTGGCGTTCGTTACTCGATTGATAATCCGTTAGCGTACGCTGACAGCAATTTAGTGGGACATTTAACCATTCTTGAAGGGTGTCGCCACAATAAAGTGAAGCACCTTGTCTATGCATCATCGAGCTCTGTGTATGGTTTAAACAAAAAGATGCCATTTGATACTAAAGACTCGGTTGATCACCCTGTTTCTCTCTATGCAGCAAGCAAAAAAGCCAACGAGTTGATGGCTCATACTTATTCTCATCTTTATGATGTACCAACAACAGGTCTGCGTTTCTTTACGGTTTATGGACCTTGGGGACGCCCAGACATGGCACTGCAAAAGTTTGCTTCAGCCATCGTAGAAGGTCGTGAAATTGATGTCTACAACAATGGCGAAATGAGCCGTGACTTTACTTATATTGATGACATTGTTGAAGGAATTATCCGTATTCAAGATGTGATCCCAGCTCGAGATGAAGAGTGGACGGTAGAAGAGGGCTCTCCTGCGACAAGCTCTGCCCCTTATCGTGTTTACAATATTGGTCATGGTAGCCCAGTGAAGTTGATGGACTATATTGAAGCGTTAGAGAGTGAATTAGGTATCGAAGCGAAGAAGAACTTCATGCCAATGCAACCGGGTGATGTTCATGCCACTTATGCCGATACTGAAGCCCTATTTGAAGCGACGGGTTATAAAGCTCAAGTGAGTGTCAAAGAAGGGATGAAGAATTTTGTCGCTTGGTTCCGTGAGTATTATAACCACTAAGTTATCGATCACTTTTTGTTGAGTTAGATTTCGATAAAATCAAGGTCATTAAGTGTTCCGCTTAATGACCTTTTTTGTTTTTATACTTTCTGCACTTTTTTCAATTCTAGTTTTTCTTATATACCTAGCAACTTCAAGTATAACGAGCCATGACTTGTTGTTCGACAATTGGATCAACAAACTGCTTAATATCCCCACCATGCAGTGCAATCTCTTTGACGATAGAGGAAGAGATAAAACCATTGCCCTCCGATGGTGTTAAAAAGACCGTCTCTAACTCAGGCATTAAACGGCGATTCATATTGGTTAGCTGAAATTCATACTCAAAGTCCGAGATAGTTCGAACCCCACGGATTAAAATATTGGCTTGATACTCTTGAGCAAAATCGACCAATAAACCTGAAAAGCCGACAATCTCAACATTATCGAGATGAGAGGTCACTTGTTGCGCTAAAGTAACTCGCTCCGCTAAATCGAACAGAGGTTTCTTACTTGGACTTGATGCAATGCCAACGACAACAGAATCGAAGATTTTTGCTGCACGTTCAATTAAATCTACGTGACCATTGGTGATAGGATCGAAAGTGCCGGGATAAATTACACGGTTTGTCATTGATATCTGCCTTTATTCAAACGACGAGGATAAAAAGTTACTGTTTTGCATTATGCAGTTGCCCGATTCAATTGTAAAATATCCTCTTTATTATCTTATTATTTGAAATAGCTAGGATTGCCCAAACGATAACAAGCTAAACTTCAAGTAAGATGAATTTAAGACTAAGTCAGCCAATATGATGAGGAGTAGATTGCAGTGGAGCAACAGACAATAGGAAATCAAGTGATTTGGTTCAATCGAGATTTGCTAACAGAAGATCCTGCGGTCTGTTTTGAACCTCAGTTTTGGCAACAACAAAATCGGGTAATTGGCTCGGCACAAGGTCGTGGAACAACATGGTTTGTGCGCGGAGAACGTATTGAGATGGCACTGCGTCACTATCGTCGTGGTGGACTATTCGGTCGGTTTATCAAAGACAGTTATATTTTTAGTGATTGGCAGCAGACTCGTCCAGCTCAAGAATTAGCCTTAATGGAAAAGCTGGTGGAAGGTGGTGTTCGAGTTCCTAGGCCTGTAGCGGGTCGAGCGATTAAGTCAGGTCTATTTTATCGTGCTGATTTATTGGTTGAAAAGATTGCAAATGGAAAAGACTTAGTTGGCTTATTACAGTTAGCGCCTTTATCTCATGATATTTATGTCAAAATCGGTGAAATGGTGCGTAAAATGCACGATCTTGGTGTATGCCACACCGACCTTAATAGCCATAATATTTTGTTAGATGATCAACAACAAGTTTGGATTATTGACTTTGATAAGTGTGGTGAAAAGAGCGGTGAAGGATGGAAAAGTGATAACCTTGCTCGCTTAAAACGTTCTTTTATTAAGGAGCAAGGAAAACGAAATATTCACTGGAGTGAGCCTGATTGGCAAGCACTTGTGGATGGCTATAATCTTCTTACTTGAGTCTCTCAACACTACGTTTTTATTTTGTTGTTACTTGAAGTTGTTGAATTGCCGTAATGGTTTTTGCTACTGCACCTTGATTCTTGTTGACAACAGATAATCCCGCAACTCCCATGCTATTTTGTCGTTCAGGGTGCTTGAAAAGGCTACTTATTTCAGTTGCTAACTGCTGACTATCATTGATTACCATTAATGCGCCAGCGGTTTGAAGCTGCTGAGTAATATCTTTAAAGTTAAAAAAGCTCGGGCCAGTAATGATCGGTTTCGCTAATGCTGCGGGTTCTAACATATTGTGACCACCGACTTTCTCACCAATTAAACTACCAGCCATAAAAGTAATGTCTGCTGCGGCAATCAGTTTTAACATTTCACCCATGGTATCTCCCAAATAGACTTGGCTCTGCTTAAGTTGTTCTGGGCTATTTTCTATTGTACGGCGAACGGTGTTAAACCCATATTCGACTGAAAGTTGGAATACGTCATTAAATCGCTCGGGATGACGAGGGATTAAGATTAATAGCGCATGAGAGTGTTGCTGTAAAATTGTTTTGAATGCCGATAAAACTTGCTTATCTTCGCCTTCATGGGTGCTTGCTGCTACCCAAACTGGTCGTTCTGCACCTAATTGTTGACGCAGTATATGTCCTGATTTCATCACCTCTTCACTGATATCGATATCAAATTTAATCGAGCCCGTCACTGTTAACTTATTTTGTGGAACCCCTAGTCTTAAAAAGCGGTCTTCATCCTCTTTATGTAGGCAAAGTAGATGATCAATGTTGCGGGTGATTTGACGAAATAGAGAATGAATTTTTTGATAATTATCTGCAGATTTTTGCGATAAGCGTGCGTTGATAATCGCAATAGGGATCTGTTGTTTATGGACATAGTGGAGCGTATTGGGCCATAACTCAGTCTCAATAATTAATAGTTTTTGAGGTTTTATTTTTTTAAGAAATCCATTGATGCAAAAAGGAAGATCGATGGGCATATAACGATGTTCAACCAGATCACCTAAACGTGCTATTTGCTCAGCTCCGGTACTGGTGGTGGTGGTTACCACAATGGTTTGATTTGGATTTGCTTGCTTTAAGGCTTTAATTAATGGAATCGCCGCCAAAGACTCACCAACTGAAACTGCGTGAATCCAGATTGGTGGATTTTCACTCTGATCTGTTAACTTTGGAGTCAAGCCAAAGTGCTCTTTCCAACGCGTACCAAACGTAGGTTTTCCTGGTCGTTTTTTATAAAGGCTATAAAGCAGTATTGGGGCAACAAGAGATATAAGAAATGTATATATCCAACGAAATAACATGGGAGCATCCTAGTGAAAGAGTTCTGTTAATTATACTATTTTGACTCATATAGTTAATATTAATCATGATAAAAATAGCGTATTATTTCTTTAAATATTCAGTTTTATCGAATCTATATTTAATTAAGATAAGAATATTTACACGATTTGTGTATGGAAATCTTAATATACCTAAAATAATTGGAGTTGCTAGTAGGCAGTAAGTGAGTGACGCCAACAACCTAGCGACTTCAAGTATGAAGGGTACAGATATAAGCATTGATAATAATTCAATGGATGTTTAATTAGGTATATACCAAAAGTCATTGAAGTTACTAGTCGTCGGCAAGTGAATGAAGTCTCCTGAGTATAGGCATGCTATATGACTGGAATGAACGTAACCAACAACCTTGTGACTTTAAGTAAGAAGAGTATAACTAGATACGACGTGTAAGTATTATTATATATCGAATAGGTACGGATAAAGGTAGGGAAATGAAAACAAAAGATCGTATAGTGCAAGTCGCTTTAGACCTGTTTAATGAGCGCGGTGAACGTAATGTTACTACTAATCATATTGCTGCTAGTTTAGAGATGAGCCCTGGAAACCTCTATTATCACTTCCGTAATAAAGAGCAAATTATCTATGCGATTTTTAATAATTATGCACATGACTTGCAGACTCACTTTGTCCCTCAATCCAATCCTGATGAGACCATTGATGGTTTAGCGAATTACGTTGATGCGATCTTTTTAATCATGTGGCGTTACCGCTTTTTCTACGCCAACTTACCCGACATTTTAAGTCGTGATAAGCAATTGAAAGCGGATTATTTAAGCGCTCAACAACATCTACATAATAATTTGATCTGCCTGCTGATGTCGTTACAACAGGTGGGGTTTTTAACCTTAGATGAAGGTGAAATCCTAACCTTAACGAATACATTAAAGATTGTCGCATCGAGTTGGGTAAGCTATCAAATTGCACACTCACCAACAGCTCGAATTACTGAGCAGGTGATTAATCAAGGTGTGTTACAGATTTTGTCGATCGTGAAGCCGATTACATCAATGAAAGGGCGTGAAAAGATTAATGAGTTGGAGGGGCGTTACAAATAGTCTGAACGACAAGTTACTTTTCATAGCATTCAATGATAATGGTTATTTTAACCAAGATTTAGGGTTGGTGGTTTTTCCTTTGCGGCGGATTTCAAAATAGAGCGCTGATTGAGATTGACCACCACTATTACCGACTAATGCCACGTTCTCCCCACGTTGAACCGTATCTCCTGCTTTTTTTAGTAATGTTTGATTATAACCATATAGGCTCATATCGCCTTTACCATGGTCGATCACCAGCATTAAACCATAACCTCTGAGCCAATCAGCAAAGACGACTTTGCCTGGCGCAATGGCTTTCACTGAGGTTCCTGAACTGCTTGCAATGACTACCCCTTTCCAGCGTAGCTCTGAAGACTGCTTTTCACCATAGTTATGAATAACACGGCCTTTTACAGGCCAAGGTAATTTACGTCTTTGATTGCTCAACCCTTTCATCGAAACCGGTGCTTGTGCAGCAAGTTTTGCGATTTTTTCCATCTCTTTCTTTAGGGCTAATTCACTCTGTTTTAGCTCTGAAAGGTAGCTTTTATTCTGTTTAACGCGTTTAGTGATTTCACCTAATGTACGTTTACGTTTTGCCTGTTCAAATTCAAGCTTACGTTTTTCTTTCTGTTGTTTGGTTAATAAACGTTCTTGTTTCGCGCGATTATCACTGAGTTCTGCTTGTTTACGTTCTAACTCTTGCGTCAATTTTTGGTAGGAGATTAATGCATCAATGCGGGCTTGGCTTAGTGCTTCTGCATAGATCGCTAATCGGTCAACTTGATCAGCTGGTGTTGATCCTAACCAGCGTTGCAGTCCATCACTTTTTCCTTGGCGGTATTGTGCATCAATAAGTTGCTTTAATAGCTCTTTTTGCGCAATGACTTCTTGGTTAAGTTCGGATCTTTTATCGGTAAGCTTATTGATATGGGTGTTAATTTCGGAGACTTGTTGTTGTTGTTTATGAAGGTCTTTAGCAACCGTCGAGATTTTGATTTCTTGAGATTTTAGATCTTTCCTAAGATCTGAATATTTCCGTTCCTCTACATTGATCTGTTGCTGTTGGCGTTCAATCTCTTGCTTCATGCCATCGAGCTGTTTATTGGCAAAGCTCGGTGCGGTTAACAGACACAGAAAAACGCCAGTGCAAAAAGCACCGGCGTGAAATGTAGGGGTGAATCTTGAAATCATCTCTCGCATGGAGCGATTATTTCAGATTGAACAGCGACTTACCAGTCATCTCAGCAGGAATTTCCATACCCGCTAAAGTTAACATGGTTGGAGCTAAGTCAGATAACTTACCACCTGATACTAATTCTCCTTGTTTATCACCAACATAGATTAGTGGAACAGGAAGATTTGTGTGTGCCGTATGTGCGACACCTGTCTCAGCATCAACCATCACTTCTGCGTTACCGTGGTCGGCAGTGATCAGCAGCTCACCGTTAACAGAGCGAATTGCTTCAACAACTTGGCCAATACAGGTATCAACTGCTTCACAAGCTTTGACTGCTGCATCATAAACACCCGTATGACCAACCATATCGCCATTTGGATAGTTACAGATGATCATGTCGAATTTGTTGCTCTTGATTGCTGCAACCAGTTTTTCAGTTAACTCAGGTGAACTCATTTCAGGCTGTAGATCGTAAGTCGCAACTTTTGGTGAGTTGATTAATTCACGCTCTTCACCTGGGAAGATATTCTCAATGCCACCATTGAAGAAGAACGTCACGTGAGCATACTTCTCTGTTTCAGAAATACGTAATTGAGTTTTTCCTTGTTGAGATAACCAATCACCTAATGTATTGCTCAACGTTGATGATGGGAATGCGATAGCGGTATCGATATCTGCAGCATACTCAGTCAACATCACGAAGTCAGCCAGCACCGGTGTTTTTGCACGAGTAAAGCCATCAAAATCAGACATAAATGTACGAGTAATTTCGCGAGCTCGGTCAGCACGGAAATTCATGAAGATAACAGCGTCACCGTCTTCAATAGCTGCTGACTCTTGGCCTTCTGCACAAACAACAGATGCTTGCACAAACTCATCATTTTCATCACGAGCATAAGCGGCTTCTAATGCTGCAGGGGCATTCTCATAAGTGAATGTGCCTTTTGCTTCCGTTAATAACTCGTAAGATTTCTGTACACGATCCCAGTTATTATCACGATCCATTGCAAAGTAACGACCAATTAAAGAAGCGGTGCGACCTTGACCCAGTTCTTTGAATAGTGCATCGAAACGCTCAAGAGAAGCTAATGCGCTACGTGGTGGTGTATCACGACCATCTAAGAAGCAGTGAAGGTAAAGTTTTGTTGCACCACGTTTTGCTGCAAGCTCAACCGCTGCTGCAATGTGATTTTCGTGACTGTGAACGCCACCTGGAGATAGGAGACCCATGATGTGTACAGCTTTATCAGCAGAAACTGCTTTATCAACGGCGGTGGTTAATACTTCGTTCTCGAAGAAATCACCATCAGCAATTGATTTTGTAATGCGAGTAAGCTCTTGGTAAACAACGCGACCAGCGCCTATGTTTACGTGTCCAACTTCAGAGTTACCCATTTGACCATCAGGTAGACCTACATCTAGACCAGATGCTGAGATTAGGGTGTGCGCTTCATTTTCCCACAAACCATCCATAACAGGAGTCTTCGCATTTGCGATTGCGTTAGATTGCAGGTCTGGGCGGTAACCCCAACCATCAAGAATAACAAGTGCTAGTGTTTTTTTAGCAGTAGACATAATAGGCCTCTTAAATAATAAAAATAACAACTTAAAGGTTAAAATTTTCAAATTACCGTAATTTTACTACATATTGATGTGATACCGATAGAAGATATTACAACAATAACGCAATCTTAGTGATCAGGAAGTCGCACCTTTCAATTATAGGTGATAAGGAGTAAAAAAGTTGCTTCTATTATTTTAGGGGTAGATGCCTGTATTTCAGGTATAGGAACATGAAGTCTTAATCTTTTACTGTTGATGAATCACTGTAATGACGTCACCACTAGACATTTTTTAACATGAAAATACCAGATAAAAAGTATGGTTTAATTTTTTTTAGGGAAAAAGTAACCAATTCAAAGTGTAATTTTATTAGATTTTAATCTTAATCAAGGGAATTTCTATTGTTGATAGGTGAGGAACGCCGCGGAATGAGAATCATCCCCTGTACTTGAGACGATTACCTAGTATACTCTGATTCCAAATATTACACTCACTATAACAGGTCGAGCCAAACAGACTATGCAAGAATATATTACCTTTTTTACCGCTAACCCTATCTTATCGCTAGCTTGGGTGGGTATCTTTGTTGCGATTCTCGTGACATATGTTAAACAAAAATCAGCAACGTATACGATTGTTTCTCCAGCAGAAACAACACGTCTTCTTAACCGTGAAGAAGGTGTAATTGTTGATATTCGTTCTCGTGATGAGTATCGTCAAGGGCATATTGCTTGCGCTCACCACATTTTGCCAAGTGATATTAAAAACAATACATTTGGTGAGCTTGAAAAGCATAAAAATACCCCAATTATAGTGGTATGTAAAACAGGCCAGACATCGATTGCTAATGCCGATGAGCTAACTAAAGCGGGTTTCACCTCGGTTTCTGTTTTAAAAGACGGTTTAATTTCTTGGAATGAAGCGAGCATGCCGCTTGTTCGTAGCAAGAAGAAGAAATAATTTTCACTAGGTTAGTTTTGTTAATTAGCCAAAATATTCATACTTAAATAGAAAAGAAAGAAGGATTTGATCATGGCTGAAGCAGCTACAGCAAACGAGAACCAAAACTTTGCAATCCAACGTGTATTCCTAAAAGATGTTTCTTTTGAAGCGCCAAACTCTCCAGATATGTTTCAAAAAGAGTGGAATCCAGATGTAAACCTAGATCTAGATACTCAAAGCCGTGCACTCGCTGAAGGCGTATTTGAAGTTGTTCTTCGTCTAACTGTAACCGTTAAAAATGCAGATGATACTGCATTCTTATGTGAAGTTCAGCAAGGTGGTATCTTTGCTATCGAAGGTATGGAAGCAAACCAACTAGCTCATTGTCTAGGTGCGTTCTGTCCAAATATCTTATTCCCATACGCGCGTGAAACTATCTCAAGCCTAGTTGTTAAGGGTACTTTCCCACAACTTAATCTTGCGCCAGTAAACTTTGATGCATTGTTCATGAACTACCTTCAGCAGCAAGCACAAACTGAGCAAAACGAAGAAGCTTAATTTAAAAGGCAGAATATGAAATCTGAAAACGCAGTCATCACAGTACTGGGTGCAGGATCTTATGGTACATCATTAGCGATTGCTTTAGCCCGTAACGGCAATAAAGTGGTGCTATGGGGACATGATCCAGCGCATATGGAAACACTGGAGCAAGATCGTTGTAATAACGCATTTTTACCTGGGATACCATTTCCAGCTTCATTAGTGATTGAGAGCGATATTCAGAGTGCAGTAGCGGCGAGCCGAGATCTGTTAGTTGTTGTACCAAGCCATGTTTTTGGTTTAGTACTCAAACAGATCAAACCGGTATTACGAGAAGACTCGCGCCTTTGCTGGGCCACAAAGGGTTTAGAACCACATACTGGGCGTCTGCTTCAAGATGTGGCGACAGAAATCCTTGGTGATCAGATTTCATTAGCGGCTCTTTCTGGGCCGACCTTTGCGAAAGAGTTAGCCGCTGGACTTCCTACGGCAATTGCAGTGTCATCGAATGACCCACAATTTGTCAGTGATTTGCAAAAAGAGATTCACTGTAGTAAATCACTGCGCGTTTATCGAAATCATGACTTTATTGCTCTACAGCTTGGTGGTGCGATTAAAAATGTGATTGCGATTGCGGCTGGTATCTCTGATGGTATTGGTTTTGGTGCGAATGCCAGAACAGCACTGATCACACGAGGCTTAGTTGAAATGTCTCGTTTGGGTGTTGCACTTGGCGCGGATCAAAAGAGCTTTATGGGGATGGCAGGATTGGGCGATCTAGTCTTAACCTGTACCGATAATCAGTCTCGAAACCGTCGCTTTGGTTTAGCGTTAGGGCAAGGTTGTGATGTTGAAACTGCACAAAATGACATTGGTCAGGTTGTGGAAGGTTATCGTAACGCCGAAGAGGTTTGGAATTTAGCTCAACGTTATCAGGTCGATATGCCGATTGTTGAGCAGGTTTATCTGGTTCTTTACCAAGGTAAGCGTACCGATGATGTGGTGAAAGATCTGCTTTCTCGCGAGATGAAAGACGAATCTTAACTATTGTTTCAACCGTTCAAGGTTTAACTCAAAATTACTGAATGATAGAGATAGCGTGAGAATTTTTGTTCTTACGCTATTTTTTTATCTGTTAAAAATTAAGATTATAAGAATACCGCCGTTGTTCATTGCTAATCTCTTCAATTAAATCATTTTTTATTAGAAATCTTCTCTTTGTTGCAATACAGTTATTAGGTGAAAGGCGTCGTTAATCTATGTTACAGGAGTATTAGATATGTCAGAGTGTCAATTGGGGACAACAACTTGGCAACGGATTTGTCAAGAAGCCAGAGAGCAAGCTGAAGAAGAGCCAATGCTAGCCAGTTTTTATCATGCGACAATTCTCAAGCATGATAATTTAGGCGCAGCTTTAAGCTATATTCTAGCAAATAAGTTAGCGACAGTTTCCATGCCAGCCATGGCGGTTCGTGAAGTGGTTGAAGAAGCTTATGAAAAGAACCCTTGTTTAGTTGAAGCGGCTGCGGCAGATATTGAAGCAACCGTAACTCGAGATCCTGCGGTGGGCATGTGTGCAACACCATTGCTTTATTTAAAAGGTTTCCATGCGCTACAAGGTTATCGGGTTGCGAATTACCTTTGGGGAGAATCGCGTTTTGCCCTGGCTGTTTACTTACAAAATCAGATTTCAGTGACTTGCCAAGTGGATGTACACCCTGCCGCGAAAATTGGCCAAGGAATTATGTTTGACCATGCAACGGGAATTGTGATTGGAGAAACCGCGGTTGTTGATGATGATGTCTCAATCTTGCAAGATGTCACTTTAGGGGGAACAGGAAAAGAGACCGGCGATCGTCACCCTAAAATTCGTGAAGGCGTAATGATTGGAGCTGGGGCTAAAGTGTTGGGTAATATTGAAGTCGGTATCGGGGCTCAGATTGGATCTTGCTCTGTGGTTTTACAGCCTGTACCTGCTCACACCACGGTTGCTGGTGTTCCTGCCAAGATTATCGGTCGTCCAGATACTGAAAAGCCCTCTTTAGAGATGGATCAACAATTTAATCATCCTAATAACACCTTTTTTGGTGGTTCTGGTATCTAATATAATAAAACGATCGGGGTAAACCAGATTGTAATAGATAAGAATACCGCCTCCTACTCGCATCGCTAGGGGGTTTCGGTATATACTCACAATCATGTACAAATAACCAGTGAATAATGATGGACGTATCAAGCTTGCTTCACGGCCTTAATGATAAACAGCGCGAAGCTGTGGCCGCCTCTTTAGGAAATCATCTTGTTTTAGCCGGAGCCGGGAGTGGTAAAACTCGCGTCCTTGTCCATCGTATCGCTTGGTTACTTCAAGTTGAACAAGTGTCACCTTATGCAATCATGTCAGTGACCTTTACCAATAAAGCCGCTGCTGAAATGAAAGGGCGTATTGAAGAGTTGATGCGTGGCAGTGCAGCGGGGATGTGGAATGGCACTTTCCACGGTATTTGTCACCGAATTTTGCGTGCTCACTATTTGGATGCCAACCTTCCTGAAGATTTTCAAATACTAGACTCTGATGACCAGATGCGCTTATTACGTCGACTGATCAAAGCGCAAAATCTTGATGAGAAACATTGGCCAGCTAAGCAAGCTGCTTGGTACATTAATGAGAAGAAAGATGAAGGATTACGACCTCGTCATATCGACCCATATAATGATCCGGTGGCAAAAACGTGGTTACAAATTTATACCGCTTATCAAGAAGCGTGTGATCGTTCAGGGTTAGTGGATTTTGCGGAAATACTGCTACGGACTCATGAACTTTTACGTGATAAAAAGCATATTCGTGAACATTATCAATCTCGCTTCCAACATATTTTGGTGGATGAATTCCAAGATACCAACAATATTCAATACGCTTGGTTACGAATGATGGCAGGTAAAGACTGCTGTGTGATGATTGTTGGAGATGATGATCAGTCGATCTATGGCTGGCGTGGAGCAAAAATTGAAAATATTCAGAAATTTGTCACTGAATTCCATCAAGCTGAGACTATTTTCCTTGAGCAAAACTACCGCTCAACAGGTACCATTCTAAAAGCCTCTAATGAACTGATTGCTAATAATACCGAGCGAATGGGTAAAGAGCTTTGGACAGATGGCGTTGATGGTGATCCTATCTCACTTTACTCTGCATTTAATGAGTTAGATGAAGCCCGCTTTGTGGTGAGTAAAATTAAATCTCACTTTGATTCTGGTGGCACATTAACCGACTGTGCCATTCTCTATCGTAGTAATGCACAGTCACGTGTACTGGAAGAGGCTTTACTGCAACAGCGGTTACCATATCGAATTTATGGTGGCATGCGCTTCTTTGATCGTCAAGAAATCAAGGATACCCTCGCTTATCTTCGTTTAATCGGTAATCGCAATGATGATGCTGCCTTTGAGCGTATTGTGAATACTCCAACTCGTGGTTTAGGGGATCGTACCCTTGAGACGATTCGTAAAGCGGCTCGAGATCGTGGTGAAACCATGTGGCAGAGCTGTGTTGCTTTACTCAATGAACAAGTGTTAGCGGGACGTGCTGCAAACTCTCTGCGTCGTTTTATTGAATTGATTGATGCACTAGAAGATGACAGTCGAGAAATGGCTCTCTTCCAACAGACCGATTTAGTGATCCATAATTCGGGTCTTAAAGCGATGTATCAGCAAGAGAAGGGCGAGAAAGGCCAAGCTCGTATTGAAAACTTGGAAGAGCTGGTCACGGCAACTCGTCAGTTTGAAGTGCCAGAAGAGGCGGATGATATGAGTCCGTTATTGGCATTCTTATCTCATGCAGCTTTGGAAGCGGGTGAGGGGCAAGCGGATGCATTTGAAGATGCGGTACAGCTAATGACCCTCCATAGTGCAAAAGGGTTAGAGTTTCCACTGGTCTTTATGGTCGGTGTTGAAGAGGGAATGTTCCCAAGTCAAATGTCGGTTGAGCAAGCCGGACGTTTAGAAGAAGAGCGTCGTCTCTGTTATGTGGGGATGACCCGTGCGATGGAGAAACTTTACCTTACTTATGCTGAGATGCGCCGTCTTTATGGTAAAGAGATGTACCATAAGCCGTCACGCTTTATTAAAGAGATCCCTGAACACTTCGTTGAAGAAGTACGAATGAAGGCAAAGGTGAGTCGAACTCAATCGAGCGATAGCCGTTTTAGCAATACCAAACAGAACGCTAACTTTAACCAAACTGGATTCAATTTAGGACAAAGAGTGAGTCACGCTAAATTTGGTGAAGGTACCATTATCAACTTTGAAGGTACAGGCGCGCAGAGCCGTGTTCAAGTTGCATTTAATGGTGAAGGAATTAAGTGGTTAGTGACACAATACGCAAACCTTACACCGATGTAATGCTGTTCTTTATCGTTAAATAAAAAAGCACCGTAGGGTGCTTTTTTATTATTTGTGAAGATTTACATGTTTTCTCTAGCTTTCAGTTGCTGCTTTGATGTTTTTTCGATTTTTATGACCAATAATGCTGTCACTGGTAAAGACAACAAGTGCCGCGATAATAAAGATAAAGGTGATCCCTTTTTCTACGGTTAATGGCTCGTTATAAATTAGCGTTGCAAATAAGAACATCAAACTTGGACCAATGTATTGGAAGAAGCCTAGCGTTGATAGCTTTAAACGCGTCGCTGCAGCAGTGAAACAGAGTAAAGGCAAAGTGGTAACGACCCCTGCTGAAATCAATAAAATATTGAGCATCATCGGGTTTGCACTAAATTCAGAGGTTGATGAGTGAGCAAAAAAGAACAAATAAATACTGGCGACTGGCCATAAAATCATAGTTTCCAGCAGTAATCCACTTTTAGCATCAATATTGATTTTTTTACGTAGCAAACCATAAAAAGCAAAAGAGCAGGCTAACGTCAGGGCAACCCAAGGCAGTGAACCAAAGTTAATCAGCTCTATCGCCACGGCAATGACGGCTAATAATACCGCGAACCACTGTAATTTTCGTAACCTCTCTCCCAAGAAAATCATTCCTAATAACACATTGATTAATGGATTGATAAAGTAACCAAGGCTGGCATCTAGCATATGATTATTATTAACCGCCCAAATAAAGACTAACCAGTTAATGGCGATCAGAATTGATGAACAGAAAAGAAGCCCGACTTTTTTCGGCTGCTTAAAAACATTGGCAACATGGTGCCAATTTTTACCTATTGAGATAATTAAAATGAGGAAGAAAAAAGACCAGATAACTCGATGGCTTAAAATTTCTAATGCAGGGACTTCTGAGATCGCTTTGAAATAGATTGGCGCAATTCCCCACATTGTATAGGCGCCAAGTGCTAAAAATATCCCTTGTTTGGTTCTATCTTGTTGTTCCATCGTTAATAACTTACATAAAAATAATAGATTGCTAGTATATTGCGGTGTCGTGAAAATAGATAGCGATGAGATCTGACTTTAGGAAGATCTGAACTGTTACTTGGCGCAATAGCCGACTACCGTTACAATGGGCGGCTTATTTTTATTTGCTTACTCTTTTAAACTCTCTTTGATGGTATTTCACTTTGACGACTTCTGCTCTTGATTTAAATAGTACATCGGCGCCAACCAACCCAAGTTTAGATATCTTGCAGACCGTCTTTGGCTATCAAGCGTTTCGTGCAGGTCAACAAGATGCCATTGACCAAGTGACTAATGGCAAGGACAGTGTGGTCATCATGCCAACAGGAGGCGGTAAGTCTCTCTGTTATCAAGTTCCCGCACTGATGAATGATGGATTAACTTTAGTTATCTCACCATTGATCTCTTTGATGAAAGACCAAGTTGATCAACTTAATGCTGACGGTGTTGCTGCGGCGTGTATTAATTCAACCATTGATCGAGATAAGTTAATCGCGACCTATAATGCGATGCATCGTGGTGAATTAAAGCTAGTCTATGTCTCACCAGAACGTGTCTTGATGCGAGACTTTCTTGAGCGGTTAGAGTCCGTACATTTATCGTTAATTGCCATCGATGAAGCGCACTGTATTTCGCAATGGGGGCATGATTTTCGCCCTGAATATGCAGCATTAGGTGAGCTGAAAACCCTCTTTCCTGCTGTTCCGATGATGGCGTTAACCGCGACGGCTGATGATGCAACACGTAAAGATATTATCTCTCGCCTTAAATTGCATGCTCCGCATCTCTATTTAGGCAGTTTTGACCGTCCAAATATTCGCTATACCTTGATGGAAAAGCATAAGCCGATGGCTCAATTGCTCAATTACTTAAAAGGGCAGCGAGGACAAAGTGGGATCATCTATTGCAGTAGCCGTAAAAAAGTTGAACAGATCACCGCAAAGTTAAAAGATAACTATATTGCTGCGGGTGCTTATCATGCGGGATTTCCTGTCGAGGAACGTGCCAAAGTACAAGAGCAGTTCCAGCGTGATGACCTACAAATTGTGGTGGCGACAGTTGCGTTCGGTATGGGAATTAATAAACCCAATGTACGCTTTGTTATCCATAATGATATCCCTCGCAATATTGAATCCTATTATCAAGAGACGGGACGAGCAGGGCGAGATGGTCTGCCAGCTGAAGCAGTGATGCTTTATGATCCTTCGGATATTGGTTGGCTGCGTCGAATGTTAGACGAGAAAGAAGATGGGCCACAAAAGCAGATAGAGAACCATAAACTCAATGCAATGGGCGATTTTGCTGAAGCCCAAACTTGTCGTCGTCAGGTATTACTGAACTATTTTGGTGAATACCGCGAAAAGCCTTGCGGTAACTGCGATATCTGTCTTGATCCGCCACGGAAGTTTGATGCAACAGAACAGGCACAAAAGGCACTCTCTTGTGTCTATCGTGTCAATCAAGGTTTCGGGATTAATTATGTGGCTGAAGTGCTGCGAGGCATGAATAATCACCGTGTTCGCGAACTCGGACACGATAAACTCACCACTTATGGTATCGGCAAAGAGTATAGTCATGAGCATTGGGTGAGTATTTTACGTCAATTGGTTCACCGGGGCTTTTTAGGGCAAAACATCACGCGCAATTCAACTCTACAATTAACAGAAGAGGCTCGTCCTCTACTACGTGGTGAATTGGCATTAGAACTTGCTGTGCCAAGGTTAAGCGTGACGCCTCGTAGTAGTAAAGCCGATAAAATGGCCAATCGTCGCTATGACAAAAAGCTGTTTGCTAAATTACGTCAATTACGAAAAGCGATTGCTGATGAAGAAGATCTCCCACCGTATGTGGTCTTTAATGATGCAACCTTGATGGAGATGGCCGAGATGCTACCGATGTCTGAAGGCGAAATGTTAGCGGTTAATGGTGTAGGTGAACGAAAACTTGAACGTTTTGGTGGCCCTTTCCTTGATATGATTGAAGAGCATTTATTGGCGGGGCGTCAATAGCGTTCTATCCCTTCTTACTTGAAGTTGCTAGGTTGTTGGCTCCCTTCGTTTACCGACTAGCAACTCCAATTATTTTAACTAGAATTCAGCTTTTATTTCAAACTGTTATCCCCATCTATGACTCGGTTGTCTGGCTCAGCAAGTTCGCTACCACAAAATTTACAATAAATGGCATCTGATTCATGACCTGATTGATTACAATTGGGACACTTAACTAACTCTTTATGGACGTTCATCTCATTGTTTATCTGAGCCGTAATTATCCCCGTTGGTACGGCTAAAATGGAGTAACCCAGCAGCATAGTAAGCGATGCCAACCCTTTTCCTAGTGTCGTTTGTGGCACAATATCACCATAACCTACGGTGGTAATTGTCACTATTGCCCAGTAGATACTTTGAGGAATACTGGTAAAGCCATTCTCCGGCCCTTCTATAATAAAAATTAATGCACCAAAGATAGTGACTAAAATCCCAACGGTACTAAAAAAGATTAGAATTTTACGTCGAGCTAATAACAGTGAGCGTAGTAGGAGGTTTGAATCTTGTAGATAACGAACCAGCTTAAGAATTCGAAATATTCTCATGACTCGTAGCAGTCTGATGACGCCCATAAATGCGGCATCAGGGAAGATGATAGCGATATAAGTTGGAAGTATTGCGAGAAGATCAATCCCTCCGTAAAAGCTGGTGGCATAAGCTTTCGGTTTTGGTGAGCAGTAGAGTCTCAATAGATATTCAATGGTAAAGAGTGCAGTAAAAGTGTACTCAATATAGTGTAATTCGGTTGACCAATTAGCGACGACATTAGGTAGTGATTCTAGAATTAAAATCACTAAAGAGCTAACAATAGCGATAATTAAAGCGATATCAAAAATACGACCAGATCGAGTATGAGTACCGAAGATAATGACATAGAGTTGATGCTTTAAACGTTGATTTTTTAACATGAAGTATGGACTTTATAAGGGCAGCTATTTAATAGGATAGTAGAAGACGATTTTATTTCTTGTTCCAGAGTCGAAAAGAGGAGAGAACTAAGCATTTTAAATACTTATTCTCTCCGGTGTCGATTATGCTTTTCTTGATACTACCGCATACTTTGCTTTAAGATTTTTTAGACCAAGATTGAACAGCATTAACTGCACGAAGCCAGCCGTTATAGCGTTCTTGGCGTTTATCGTCATCTTCAACGGGAACAAATAAAGTATCAATTTCCGCATTATTCTTTAACTCATCTATATTTTGCCAAAAACCAACAGAGAGACCAGCAAGATAAGCGGCACCAAGAGCGGTTACTTCGGTGACTTTCGGACGAACAACTTCTGTTTTTAATAGATCTGATTGAAACTGCATTAAGAAGTTATTGGCAACGGCACCACCATCGACATTTAATTGGGTGAGTTGGATACCAGAGTCTGCCTGCATTGCATCAAGTACATCTCGAGTTTGATATGCAATACTCTCCAACGTTGCTCGAATAATATGGTTCGCATTTGATCCTCGTGTTAACCCTAAAATGGTTCCTCTGGCATAAGCATCCCAATAAGGCGCCCCTAATCCGGTAAAAGCGGGAACCACATAAACGCCATTCGAAGAGCTGACTTTATTGGCAAAGTATTCTGAATCTTTGGCATCAGTGATTAATTTCATCTCATCGCGCAACCATTGGATAGAAGCGCCACCCATAAACACCGCCCCTTCTAGAGCGTAAGCGACTTCACCTTTTTCATCGCAAGCCAGAGTGGTGAGTAATCCATTTTGCGAGGTGATTTTCTCCTTTCCGGTATTCATTAATAAGAAGCAACCCGTGCCGTAAGTGTTTTTTGCTTGTCCAGCCTCAACACACATTTGACCAAAGAGCGCCGCTTGTTGATCTCCCGCAATGCCTGAAATTGGGATTCGCGTGCCACCTTTGCCCCCAACATTGGTTTGACCGTAAACTTCAGAGGAGGATTTAACTTCTGGCATCATAGAGGGTGGAATGTTTAATGCGTCTAAGAGTTTTTGGTCCCATTGTAGGGTATTAATATTAAAGACCATGGTGCGAGAAGCATTGGTATAGTCGGTGACATGTACTCGCCCTTGGGTCATATTCCAGATTAACCAAGTATCGACAGTACCGAATAGCAAGTCACCTTTTTCTGCTTTATCGCGGGCACCTTCGACGTTATCTAAAATCCATTTTATTTTTGTTCCCGAGAAATAGGGGTCGACGACTAATCCAGTATTCTCTTGGATATAATTGGTTAATCCCTGTTTTTTTAGCTGCTCACAAGTTTCTGCGGTACGACGACACTGCCAAACAATCGCATTATAAATTGGTTTTCCTGTGGTTTTATCCCAAACAATTGTGGTCTCGCGTTGGTTGGTGATACCTATACCTGCAACTTGATAAGCTTCTATTCCTGCTTGTGCCATCGCCTCAATTAAGGTGGCACTTTGTGTTGCCCAAATCTCCATCGGGTCATGTTCAACCCAGCTTGCTGTTGGATAAATCTGAGTAAACTCACGCTGTGCTGTGGAAATGATATTGGCATCGTGATCGAGGATTACGGTGCGAGAACTGGTTGTTCCTTGGTCAAGTGCAATAATGTATCTTTTATCAGTCATAACAAAATCATCCTTTATAAAATTATGGATCTATCTCTAAATTGGTTTTTATCCCTTTGCTGCTCGAAGTCACTAGATTGTTGATTGCGTTTGTTCGCCGACGAGTTATTCCAAAGGCATAACTTATTGAGTGGCTTGTTGCTCATCACATTGATTAGGGATCGTGCACCCTCCTTTTTTAGGTTGATATTGACCAACAAACTTCGGATAAGCCCATGCTCCAAATGAGGCACCAGCGATAGGACCTAAAATTGGAATGATAAAGTAAGGGATCGATTTCCCACCACTTAATGCGCTGTCCCAGCCGGCAAAGAAAGCAAAAAGTTTAGGACCAAAATCACGAGCAGGATTCATGGCAAAGCCGGTTAGGGGCCCTAATGATCCGCCAATGACCGCAATAAGAATACCGATTAGTAATGGATTTAATGGGCCTCTAACTGCCCCATTATCATCATCACCTAAGGCTAAAATACCAAACATCAATACCATGGTGATCACAAATTCAACCGCAAAAGCCCCAAAAAGTGAAAGAGCTTGATGTGGATAGGTTGAGAAGATTCCAGCGGTAGCTAAACCGTCTATGCTGCCGCGAACAATATTTTCGGTGGCTTCAAATTCAGCAAAGAGAGAGCTATAAAGAGAGTAGATGAGTGCCGCAGAGCAGAAAGCGCCAAGTAGTTGCGAGCCAATATAAGGAAGGACTTTGTTACGATCAAAGCCATGAAATGCAGCTAACGCAATCGTGACGGCAGGATTGATATGTGCTCCTGAAACCCCAGCGGTACAATAAATGGCAATGGCGACACCAAGCCCCCAAATAATACTGACTTCCCATTGACCAAATTCAGCACCGGTTAATACCAGGGCAGCGACACAGCCAACGCCAAAAAATATTAATAATGCAGTGCCGATAAACTCGGCAATACACTCGCCAATAAGTGTTCTTTTCTCTATCTTATTCATATTAATTCCTTTAATTATTATAAATAAATATTATTAAATCAGTTGCTTATAATTCCATCTTGGCTAGGGTAGAGAAAAAGTGCGCGAACGAAATTGATCATCATCACTTTGCGAAAAATTTAAGATTAAAGGGAGGTGTTTATTTTTTCTTCTGTGAATGGTCTCGAGAAATAAGAACTTTTAATTAATCAATTGGGGCTAAATGAGGCGTGATTTAATATCAATATTTAAATAGAAAATAATAATTGAAAATTTGGTAATAGAAATGTCAGTAAATAGTCATTTTTATCTTAAAGAAAGTTCACTATCATTTAAATATTGGTAGTATACTTCAATGAGATAGATGCTTTTTGATGTTCACCTCTCTTTTAACAGGATGTATTGGTGAGCATATTAATTTATGTTTTCTTGATTGAAGGTTTCGCGGTGTTAGCCTCAACGATTCAGTCATTGAAGTCTAAGTTGAGTATTTATCTCGATGGTATTGAAGTGGGATTAATAAAAATCCTTTACTGTGAATTGTTGAAGTTATTCAGGTGATAGATTATGACTTTTGAAGTATTAGAAAAATTGGAAACAAAAGTGCAAATGGCAGTCGATACCATAGCACTACTACAAATGGAAATTGAAGAGCTCAAAAGTGCAAACGAAGAGTTAGTGCAAGAAGCTGGCGCGCTGCGTGAAAATAAAACTCACTTAGAGCAATCCAATGCAGAGATGCAACAAGAGCATGCAGCATGGCAAGATCGCTTACAAGGTTTGCTAGGTAAAATGGCTGACGTTGAATAAACAGACTCTTTTCACTTAAGAGTATAACGCTATCTCGTATTTAGAGGGCGTTACTCACTCTCTGGATGCGGAGTCGAAGTGCTCACTAAAGTCTGAGTGATACAAAAACGGAGCCAGTTGGCTCCGCTTGTTTATCTATACTTCCACACTTGAAGCTACTAGGTTGTTGACGTCTCTCGTTCGCCCCAATCATATAGTACACCTATACTAATAGAGTCGTACTCGCTTTCCGCCTACTAATAACTCCAATTGTTTTAAGTCTACTTACTTATCTATTTGTAATCAGTGGTACCAATGAAGATTATTCTTCTTCATCTGCAATGTTATCTTCTTCATCGCTATCTAGCGCATCAGGAGAGAGGATAATACCCGTGGAGTCCGCATAAATAAAATCTTCAGGAAGAAAGGTTACGCCACCGAAGTTAACGGGAACATCGACTTCACCGACACCATTTTGGTCTGCTCCTACCGGAATAGAAGTGAGTGCTTTAATGCCAATATCAAACTCGTCAATAAAATCAACTTCTCGAACACAGCCGTAAATCACCAGCCCTTCCCAATTATTGTCCATGGCTAACTGTGCTATATCAGCATCAACAAGTGCACGACGCAATGAACCACCGCCATCGACCAATAAAACACGCCCTTCACCATCTTGGTTTAAGGTTTCATTGAGTATGAGGTTATCTTCAAAGCATTTAATGGTGGTGATCTGTCCCCCAAAGGACGTTCGACCACCAAAAGAGCTAAACATGGGCTCAACCACATCAACTTGGTCAAGATAGATATCACAGAGTGCCGAGGTATTATATTCCATAAACTCACTTCTTATTGTTGCAAGAGAATGCGATGAATGTATATACCCTTCATACTTGAAGATGCTCGCTTGCTGACGGCTAGCAACGCCAATTATTTTAGGTATAGTAAAAGTATAACCTTGCTACTCTGCTTTTCAATGCAAACACTGTGGTTACTCTACATTAATCACATTGATTCTATTTGATGGTGCAATAATCGTTGAACTTTGGTGATCATTTCAGTGAAAAGAAGGTTAAATACTAAGAACCAGCCCGATAGAAAATAAGATATTAGTGATCAATGCACACTTTACAATGACTCCCATCATCGG
This sequence comes from Vibrio sp. SS-MA-C1-2, assembly GCF_021513135.1. NCBI lineage: Bacteria > Pseudomonadati > Pseudomonadota > Gammaproteobacteria > Vibrionales > Vibrionaceae > Vibrio > Vibrio sp. SS-MA-C1-2. Next base: position 450,322 of record NZ_CP090981.1, on the reverse strand, counting down.
TCGGATTGCTTCTCCGTTTGTTGATTGGTATACCGCTCGGCCATGCTTTATCAGCATTGGAATTGCAAAAATAAATAGCCAGCCAATCGGTGAATGGATCTCTATTATTGCAAATAAGGCCAAACAAATAACGGCAGTTGAGAGTAAAATAACGTGGTATTTACGTCCCCAGGTTGGCCCCATTCTGACGATTAAGGTCATTTTCCCACAGGTTTTATCGTTATCAATATCTCTTAAGTTATTGATGTTAAGTACTGCAACGGCTAATAATCCGCAAGCTGTCGCGGGTAAGATAACCGACATATCAACATAACCTGTGTGTAGGTAATAAGTCCCTGCAACACCAAGCCAGCCAAAGAATATCAGAACTGAAATATCCCCAAGCCCTCGATAGCCATAAGGTTTAGTCCCCATTGTGTAAGTGATGGAGGCGATAATGGCAAAAACCCCCAACAAGATAAAACCGAAGATATCTGTTGGATTAGAGAAGGCTAAGCTAATTAGATAGAGACCACTGATGATAGTCAGCACGATCGTAAAGGCAATGGCTTTTTTCATCGAAGTTTGAGTAATCAAGCCGGATTGAATTGCACGTTGTGGGCCTAGGCGATCATCATTATCAGTTCCTTGAACTGCATCGCCATAATCATTAGCTAAGTTTGAAAGGGTCTGGAGCAAAATTGCAGTAATCAGAGCCATGATTGCGATGGAAAGAGAGAAGTGAGCTTGCCAAGCAGCGATAGCACTGCCGGTAATAATTGAGGCAATTGCAAGAGGCAACGTTTTTGGTCTTGCGGCATCAAGCCAGATAGCGAATGTTGATTGCATAAGATCTTTTCTCAAAAAATTAATAGCGGGTATTATTGTTATTTTTGACCTAATGAGCAAATTTAGCGAGAAAATAACCCATTTTTATTGAAAAAAGTGATAAATAGTAAGAATTACAGGATAAATTAGTAAAAAATCATAATATTTCAGGACTTATTATGAAGTTAGGCGCATAAAAAAATGACATGTTTATGATCTATATCAATCATAACAACATGTCATTTTTATTAATCGTCCTTTTAAATGATAGTTAAGTGGTAAATCACCACTTAATTCAGTTAAAAAACCCCAATATAATTAAATTAAAGAATAAAGCGACTGAGATCCTCATCTTCAACTAATTCGCCAAGTTGCTTCTGAACATAAGCGGTATCGATAGTGATCGTTGAGCCACTTTGCTCTGTTGCATCGAAAGAGATCTCTTCCATTAGACGTTCCATCACAGTATGTAAACGACGAGCACCGATATTCTCTGTTTTCTCATTTACTTGCCAAGCGGCATTGGCTAAACGTTCAATGCCGTCTTGAGTAAATTCAATATCAACATTTTCAGTCTGCATTAGGGCTTGGTACTGCTCCGTTAGTGAAGCATTTGGTTCAGTTAAGATACGTTTAAAGTCGTTGCTGGTTAGTGCTTCTAACTCAACACGAATCGGTAAACGACCTTGTAATTCAGGAATTAAATCTGATGGCTTGGCAACTTGGAAAGCGCCTGAGGCGATAAACAAGATATGGTCTGTTTTCACCATGCCATGTTTTGTCGAAACGGTACAACCCTCAACAAGTGGCAATAAGTCGCGCTGCACACCTTCACGAGAAACATCACCGCTATTGTTCGATCCTTTACAGATCTTATCAACTTCATCCAAAAAGACGATACCGCTATTTTCTACTGCATCGATCGCTTTTTCTTTTAGCTCTTCTGGGTTGACTAATTTCGCAGCCTCTTCTTCTGTTGCCAGTTTCAACGCCTCTTTTACTTTTAGCTTACGTTTTTTAGTGGTATCGCCAGATAGGTTTTGGAACATCCCTTGAAGTTGGTTGGTCATCTCTTCCATACCAGGAGGCGCCATAATCTCAACACCGACTTGTGGTGCTGCGATGTCCATTTCGATCTCTTTATCGTCTAGTTGGTGCTCACGTAGCTTTTTACGGAATGCTTGACGAGTGGCAGAGTTAGTATCGCTTTTCTCATTCTTTCCCCATGCATCACGTGCTGGTGGAAGAAGCGCATCAAGAATACGCTCTTCGGCATTCTCTTCTGCGCGGAAGCTCATTTTATCCATCTCTTGTTGACGGATTAGTTTAATCGCTGAGTCGGTCAGATCACGAATAATCATCTCAACTTCTTTGCCGACATAACCGACTTCGGTAAATTTTGTCGCTTCTACTTTTATAAATGGTGCATTTGCTAATTTGGCTAAACGGCGAGCTATTTCAGTTTTACCCACACCGGTTGGACCGATCATTAAGATGTTTTTAGGGGTGACTTCTGCACGAAGTTCAACGGGTAATTGCATACGACGCCAACGGTTACGCAGCGCGATAGCAACGGAACGTTTAGCGTTTGCTTGACCAATAATATGACGATCAAGTTCGTGGACGATTTCTCTCGGAGTCATTGTAGACATATTGGTAAACCCTATTTTTGGTTGCTATCGAGTTCTTCGATAGTTTGAGTATGGTTAGTGAATACACAGATATCACCGGCAATTTTTAATGCTTTTTCTGCGATAACTCGCGCATCTAATTCGGTGTTTTCTAATAATGCCATTGCCGCTGCTTGGGCGTAATTACCACCTGAGCCAATCGCAATAAGATCGTGCTCTGGCTGAACAACATCGCCGTTACCTGTAATGATGAGAGAGGCCGTATGATCGGCAACCACTAACATCGCCTCTAGTTTACGAAGCATGCGGTCGGTTCGCCATTCTTTGGCGAGCTCAACCGCCGCTTTAGTTAGATGACCTTGATGCATCTCTAACTTGCGTTCAAATAGTTCGAATAAGGTAAATGCATCCGCTGTTCCGCCAGCGAATCCAGCTAATACTTTGTTGTTGTAGAGACGACGAACTTTACGCGCATTGCCTTTCATTACCGTGTTGCCAAGGGAAACTTGCCCATCACCTGCAATGACCACTTTGTCATTGCGACGTACAGATACAATAGTAGTCACGAAATAACCTCACTCTTTTTTCTGGTGGAATCCAGCTTTGTCTATAACTGTAAGATTGGGGCAATGTTGAATATTTCAATGGCAACAGAAAGGAGAAATAAAAAATGGAGCAATTAATGCTCCATTTATTCGCTTATTTAGTCAAACTAATCTTTATGGTGGTTCGATTTTGAGTTAATCCCATTCCCAATACCAAATAGCGCAGGGGGTGATTTTTGCTCGTTGCAGTGTGTGGCGATCCTGCTCAGCCTTACGCTTTTGTGGGTATGGCCCTAAAATAATACGATACCACGTTCCCTTTGTGCCAGTGCTGGCTTTAACTTGACTGTTTAATCCTTGGAAGGCGATCATTGCTTTACGTTGTTCGGCTTGATCTTTGGATTTATAAGCGCCGCATTGCATCAAATAACGATGGGTGGAGCCTGTCTTATCGACCGCTTCTACTGTCACTTCTTTGTTTTCTAATTCTTCAATGTAGCTCCACTTTTCAGTCGGCTTGGGTGGTAAATTGTCACTCTCTTGTCGGCTTGGTTTGGGTTTAGATACCTCTTTGACAGGAACAGGGGTATCCTCAATCTGTGGTGCTGGTGATTGAGTCAACGAATAGAGCCCATAACAAAAAAGGGAGAGGAGAATAACAGCGAAGAGAATAAATTTGATCGAGACTCGACGTTGTGTTGCGACTTGCTTCTTTTTAGCGCTACTTTTTTTGTGGTAGTTTTCTTTTTTGCACGACCACGACGTACATAATCTTTAGTTGCCACTCAGCTTTAACATATCTTATCGGTAGTGTGATTTATCTAATAATAGTCATTTATATCGATACTGACTAGTGCCGATATAAATTAAATATCATTAGCTTATCGGAGTTGATACACTTTCTCGAATCACTAATTGAGCATCTAATAAACGAGATCCTTTACTCACCTCTTTTCCTTGTAGGATATCCAGTAACATTAACATGGTTTCTCTACCGATATCGTATCGAGGTTGTGATACTGTTGTTAATGCTGGCTCGCAATACTCAGCAAAAGTAATGTCATCGAAGCCGATAATGGAAAGCTCTTCAGGAATTTTAATACCAAGTCTTTTTGCTTGCTGCATTGCACCAATGGCCATCATATCATTGTGACAAAATAGAGCGGTTGGTGGCTCGGGAAGTGTCAATAATGTTGATGCAGCGTGAGCACCTGAAGCAAAACTGAAATCACCTTCAAAAATATACTCTGGGTTTGGTGTAATACCGTAACGATGAAGTGCTTGCTCATACCCTTGATGACGGAAATGGGAAAGAGAGGCAGAAGATGCCCCCATAATCGTCGCAATACGTGTGTGACCTTTTTGAGTGAGATAATTAACAGCTTCAAATGCTGCGGTTAAATTATCGATATGAACGGTTGGGATCTCCAACTCTGGATTATATTCACAAGCCATCACCAGTGGTGGATAGTTTTTTTGCTCAGGCTTGCTAATGTCAAAAGGAAGATCTGAACCAAGAAGTAACATCCCATCAGCTTGTTTCGTATAAAAGAGATTTGCAAAGGCGTTATCTTTGGTGGTGTGTTGGCTACTGTCACCTAATAAGACTAAATAACCATGATCCATCGCTGCATCTTCAATACCACGAATAATCTCACTAAAGTAGGGATCACAGATGTCAGGGATAAGTGCAAGAATAGTTTTTGATTCATTACGGCGTAGGTTACGGGCTAATGAGCTAGGAGAATAACCCGTATTAATTACCGCTTGCTCTACTTTATGTCGGGTTGATGTTGAAACTTTATCTGGATCCATTAATGCTCTAGATACGGTTGCTGTTGACACGCCAGCTACCTGTGCAACATCCTTCATTGTCGCCATAATTATCATTCCTCTATATATAAACCTGCATAATAAGCCCACATTTAATATGGTTGTTTTATGTGCTATTGAAACACCATACTAACAATTGTCGATAATTCTAAACATGAATTGCTTAACATAACGTCAATTTTTGATGTGATCCCGATCTCGTTATAAAGAAATTATTAATTTTTTAATATGTGAAATATTTTATTTTCAGTAACTTAGCTCATATCTTGTGGATCGATATCAATCGTCCAGCGTACTTTTTTAGCTAAAGGAAGCAAACTAATCGCAGGCTTAGCGCTGGCAATGATTTGCTGCATTTTTGTTCTGTTAGGGGTTTGGAGGATCAGTTGCCAACGATATTTTCCTGCCCGACGCGCTAATGGGGCTGGAATTGGACCTAATACGGGCGTATTAACATCGTATAACGGGTGACTTTGAAAGATCCCTTTGATTTGCTGTAAGAGTTGCTCAACACTGTCACTGTCATTTGATTCTGCTCTAAAAAGTGCCAGTTGGACGTAAGGTGGCAGCATTGTCTGCTGTCTTTCTTGTAGCACGGTTTGGCTAAATGCAGGATAGCCTGACGTTAATAGTGTCTGTAATAATGGATGTTCAGGTTGATGAGTCTGCAGTAATACGGTTCCTGGTTTGCTGGCTCTTCCTGCACGACCGGCCACTTGAATAAAGAGTTGAGCTAATCTTTCTGGTGCTCTGAAATCGCTACTAAATAGCGCGCTATCTACATCAATTAAACCGACTAATGTAACGTTGGGAAAGTGGTGACCTTTTGCTAGCATTTGTGTACCAATCAGGATCTGATACTCATTATTATGAATCGCATTGAGATGGCTTTCTAACTCTCCTTTACGGCGAGTATTATCTCTGTCGATACGAATCGTTTTATATTCAGAGAAAAGCTCATTCAGTTGTTGTTCTAACTGCTCTGTCCCGACACCTACAGGCTGTAATTGTGTTGAACCACAGCTACCACACTGGTGCATAACAGGGCGTTGAATACCACAATGATGACAGCAGAGTTCACGATTATGTTGGTGATAAGTGTAGTGAGTATCGCAACGTGGACAATCTGCAATCCAACCACATTCATGACAGATAATCGTCGGTGAATAGCCTCGACGATTTAAGAACAACATCACTTGATTACCGGCATTAAGATGTTTTCTCATTTCAGCCAACATAGGTGCAGAAAGCCCAGCTTGAAGATAGAGACCTTTGACATCGATGATCTGATAAGTAGCAGCAATCGCATTTCCGGCGCGTTGTGATAAAACTAAGGAGTGATATTTACCTGTTTGAACATTATGTAAGGTTTCAATACTCGGCGTTGCTGAGCCTAAAATAATAGGAACTTTATGCTGGTTAGCCCGAAATACTGCCAGATCTCGAGCATGATAACGTAGGCTATCTTGTTGCTTGTAAGAGCTGTCATGTTCTTCATCGATAATGGCGATACCAAGGTCAGCAAAAGGAACAAAGAGGGCAGAGCGAGTACCTAATACTATTCCAACTTGATTATCTCTGGCATCTAACCAAGCTTGAAAACGTTCGGTATCATTTAAACCGGAGTGAATAACGGCAATTGGCACATTGAATCTGCGCTGAAAGCGACTAATGGTTTGCGGTGTTAAGCCTATCTCCGGGACTAATACTAACGCTTGTTGACCTTTTGCGAGCACAGACTCAATGACATTAAGATAAACCTCTGTTTTCCCTGAACCTGTCACACCATCTAATAGATAACAAGCAAAACTGTTTTGTGCATTGATGGTTGCGACCGCTAATGATTGCTCGTGGTTTAACCTTGGTTTCTCTTCTGTAACAGCAAGGTACTTATGCCATTGACAATCGCTAGCCGCTTCTGAAAAAGACTCAACCCATCCTTTTTTTCAACAGCCTTTAAAGTAGCGGTGCTGATCTCCTCTTCTATCAACTGTTGATGCTCAACGGGACGATTGGCCAAACGAGTTAAAATAGCCACTTGTTTTGGCGCTCTTTTTAGTGCGGTTAATGGTTGTTCTCTGCCTTGTTCTGTTAATCGCCATAAACGAAGCGAACTGCGTGTGGCAGGTTTCCCTTTTTTAAGATAACTCGGAAGTGCATTGGCAAAGGTTTCACCTAAAGGGTAGTGGTAATAATGACTTGCCCAACGCAAAAGAGAATAGAGCTTTTCTGGCCAAATAGGTTGTTGATCTAATGCGTCAATAATGGGTTTTAGCTTATCAAGGGAGAAATCACTTTTATCATCAACCGCAATGACAATACCAACCAACTTTTGTCGTCCAAATGGCACTAATACTCGTCCACCAATGACTGTAGAAAGATGTTGGGGAATTAAGTAATCAAAGTTGCGATCAAGAGGTACAGGTAGAGCAACATGGGCGATATTGGGCATAAAAAATATGGCTACCTAACAGTCAATAAAAGTGAAAAAAGTAGGGTATTGTATTATCTCTTTTATATTAACAGAGATAAATTAAGGTGAAACCGGTAAATAAGTCATTAATCGTTAAGATAGGGAAATAAAAAGCAGTAAAATAGTTGATCGAAATTGAGCAATTGATTACAATCCTGCGCCTTACATATTGTAAATTTTTTTAATGACGTACGGTGTCCGGCTTTGGATCGGAAGAGCGGTACGGCCTTTATATTGAGGTAACACCATGAAAACAGGTATCCATCCTGAGTACACTGCAGAAACTGCAAAATGTTCTTGCGGTAACACATTTGAATTCAACACTACTCTAGGTAAAAGCATCAACCTAGACGTATGTGACAAATGTCACCCATTCTACACTGGTAAGCAACGTGTTGTTGATACTGGTGGCCGTGTTGATCGCTTCAACAAGCGTTTCGGTATGGTTGGTAAAAAGTAATTTTACCCGAATACATAAAAAAAGGATGCTGATGCATCCTTTTTTTTATCTGTCATTTAAGCGTTGAGTCGTTAGTTGTTCAAGATCTGGTACTAAGACTAATTATTCGTTTGTATCTGTATCGAGTAATCCCATTTCATTCATCATATTTTTTGCTTCTGCTGGAAGGTCTTCAATACGATCTTTACGAATATCATTATCCGTTGGCAAAGGTTGTCCGGTGTAGGCGTGAAGAAAAGCTTCACAGAGCAGCTCGCTATTGGTTGCATGGCGTAAATTATTCACCTGACGACGTGTGCGCTCATCCGTTAATATCTTCAATACTTTTAATGGAATTGAAACAGTGACTTTTTTTACCTGCTCGTTTTTCTTTCCATGTTCCGCATACGGGCTAATATATTCGCCATTCCATTCAGCCATGTTACACCTTCTCTACAATCATTTGGGTTACTTGAGGCAATTTCGTCCAGATAACGATTGCCATTTTTTCGATATGATGAATTTTAACGGTATTTCTCGCTTTAAGCAAAGACATATAGACGTCTAGATTGTTGACGGTTTAAATAAAGCTGGTAATGTTATGTTTTACTCTTTAATTAGGGTAATTTATTTTGAGTATATTAATATTTTATTAATGAGGAAGGGATAACTCATGAAAGAGAAAAAACTAGCGACTATTGCCGTTCGAACCGGTATTGAATCTGATACGCAACATAACGCGGTTGTTCCACCTATTTACTTGAGCTCTAACTATAGTTTTCCTGAGTTTGGTTCTGTTCCTCAGTATGATTATTCACGCTCAGGTAATCCAACCCGTACCTTATTGGCTAAAACCTTAGCTGACCTTGAGCAAGGCGACGGTGCGGTTGTGACCAATTGTGGTATGTCTGCCGTTAACTTGGCAGCTTCGTTACTCTCTGTTGGCGATCTTATTATTGCGCCGCATGATTGTTATGGCGGAACTTATCGTCTGTTTGATGTCAGAGCAAGAAAGGGTGATTTTAAGGTTCTTTTTATCGATCAGAGTGATGAAGAGGCGTGGCAACAAGCATTGGCACAAAACCCAAAGATGATCTGGTTAGAAACGCCCTCAAACCCGCTGTTACGTGTTGTTGATATTGCTGATATCTGCCAAAAAGCGAAACAATTAACTGATTGCCGAGTGGTGGTTGATAACACGTTCCTCTCTCCGTTATTGCAACAGCCATTAACTTTAGGGGCGGATCTAGTTGTTCACTCCACAACAAAGTACATTAATGGTCATTCAGATGTCGTGGGTGGTGTGGTGGTTTCTAAAACGCCTGAAGATACTGAACAGCTAATTTTTATGGGTAACTGCATTGGCGCAACCAGTTCACCATTTGACTCATATTTGACACTACGTGGTATTCGAACCTTAGCCGTGAGAATGAGAGGTCATGAAGAGAATGCCGCTAAAGTTTTAACTTTGTTAGATCAACACGCTTTGGTCGAAAAAGTGTATCATCCAAGTATAGTGACGCATCCTGGCCATGAAATTGCGAAAAAACAACAAACGGGTTTTGGTTCAATGATAAGCTTTGAGCTTAATGGCAGCGAAACACAATTAAAAACATTTATCTCTGAGCTGAAATTATTTTCACTGGCTGAATCATTAGGTGGTGTTGAAAGTCTGATTGCTCATCCACGTACCATGACGCATCGTGCTATGTCAGATGAAGCTCAAGAAGAAGCTGGATTGTCACCAATGCTGCTACGCCTCTCTGTAGGTTTAGAAGATGGTGATGATTTAGTGGCAGATTTAACTCAAGCATTAAATAAAGCAATTCAATAGGACAAAACCATGCTAACTGAATCTACGATATTGTCTCAACCTACCGCAACCAGAGAGCTGCATAAGTTTGGTGGCAGTAGCCTTGCTGATCCTATCTGTTTTCAGCGTGTTATCTCTATCTTGACTGAGTTCTCGACTAGCGATGATCTTATCGTAGTTTCAGCTGCTGGTGACACCACTAATCGTCTGCTTGCATGGTTAGATACGCGTATTGAACACCCTGATCTTGCTGAGCAGCAATTAACTCAACTCTATGAATTCCAAAAGGGTTTAATTGAGCAGTTATTGCCGATTGAGCAAGCGAAAGATCTCACTACTCGACTACAGAGTGACATTACCGAACTGAAAAGTTATCAGAATCGCGCACTTTCTGAATCAAAAACCGCAACGATTATTGGGTTTGGTGAATGCTGGTCTGTTCGATTGTTGAGTGCATTACTTAATGTAAATCAACTTCCTGCGACGACGTTAGATTCACGACTCTTCTTACGTGCTGAGAAAGCGGTTCAGCCTGAGGTGAATCGTGGGTTATCTTGGCCTCTATTGATGGAGCAATTGACTCAGCATCATGGCCATCGAATTGTGATTACGGGCTTTATGGCGCAGAATCAAGCGGGAGAAACGGTACTTTTAGGACGTAATGGTTCTGATTACTCTGCTACGGTTATTGGTGCATTAGCTGAGGTCTTAAAAGTGACGATTTGGAGTGATGTTGCCGGCGTTTTCAGTGCCGATCCACGCAAAGTGAATGATGCTTGCCTATTACCGTTATTGCGATTGGATGAAGCGAATGAGTTAGCTCGCTTAGGCGCTCCTGTCCTTCATCATCGTACATTACAGCCTATTGCCCAAAGCACGACAGATTTAATGCTGCGCAGCAGTCATCGTCCTAATGTTGGCTCAACGAAGATTGAAAGAATATTAGCCAGTGGATGTGGGGCGAAAATAGTGACGGCATTAAATAATATTGCGGTGATCGATATTCAAATTCCTGAAAGTCACGATTTCGCCCATAATAAGATAGAACTAGAGCAGTTATTAGCTCACCATCAACTTTCTCCTTTAGTGCTGCATACCGATGAACAACAACAGGTTATCTCTGTCGCTTATAAGCAGGATTTAATGGCGAATGTGCACGATATTATCGTAAAAAGCAGTATTGATGGCGAAGTATCTATAAAAGAGCAGTGTGATCTTATTGCGATTGTTGGTGCGGGGGTGAGTAAGAATGAGCACCACTGCCACTTCTTTTATCAGCAGTTAGCCCAAGAGTCTGTCGACTTTATCGCGATGAGTGAAACTGAATTAAGTCTGATTGCCGTACTATCAACGAGTGATACCGATCGTTTAGTCTCTCATATTCATTCTGCGGTATTTCAAGCAACAGCAGACTAGTCGATCTTATTATTTAGGGTATCGACTACTGATGCTCTTTAATCGTAGTTTTAAAAACAGAGTGATTGTTAAGGATATTAATCATCTTTGTTATTTTTATTATCAATGAGCATTGACATCCTCTCTACATCGCGTAATGTTGTAGCCATATAGACGTCTAAAATGATTTGTAAGGACGTTGGCATTTCAATAAATTAAGGATGATCATTATGGCGTATTCACATGTAAGCCAATTAGATGCATTAAATCAGAATATCGCCGATCTTAATGGTGATATTAATGTTTCTTTTGAGTTTTTCCTCCAAGTAATGAAAAGATGGAGCAGACATTATGGCAATCTGTTCATCGGCTTAAATCTCTAAAACCTAAGTTTGTCTCGGTCACTTATGGTGCTAATTCTGGTGAGCGCGAAAGAACCCACTCGATTATTAAAGATATTAAATCTCAAACGGGGTTAATTGCCGCGCCTCACTTAACGTGCATTGATGCTTCAAAAGATGAATTAAGAACATTAGCGAAAGATTATTGGCAGAGTGGGATTCGTGATATTGTCGCACTTCGTGGCGATCTTCCGCAAAATAGTACTATTCCTGAGCTATATGCGTCAGATCTTGTTGCTCTACTTAAAGATATCGCTGATTTTGATATCTCGGTGGCGGCTTATCCTGAAGTTCACCCTGAAGCAAAAAGTGCCCAAGCAGATTTAATTAACTTAAAACGTAAAGTTGATGCTGGAGCAAATCGTGCGATTACTCAATTCTTCTTTGATATTGAAAGCTACTTACGGTTTAGAGATCGCTGTGTCACTGCAGGAATTGATGTGGAAATTATTCCGGGCATTTTACCTGTTTCTAATTTTAAGCAGTTACAGCGCTTTGCAGCAATGACTAATGTCAGAATTCCTGCATGGATGCAGACTCAGTTTAGTGGTTTAGATGATGATCCAACAACACGACAACTTGTTGGTGCTAATACGGCGATTGATATGGTCAAAGTGTTAAGTCGTGAAGGCGTGAAAGATTTCCATTTTTATACCTTAAACCGCTCTGAACTCACTTATGCTATCTGTCATATGTTAGGCGTGAGACCTGAGCTATCGCTTGAACCATCAGTCACTGAGACGCCAAAGATTATTACAACGGTTTAAGCTCATTAGTTCGGTATTATCCAATCAAGTGATATCAGAGTGGGTAAATACAAAAAAAGTCAGGTTAATCAATTCAATTGATCACCCTGACTTTTTTCATTTTTGACTGTTCATTGGCTCTAGCTTTTATTATTAATAATGAAAACGAGCGATGAAAAGTCAAATTATGCAACGTTAGCCGTGCTGTTTTCGTAGCTATCGATAGCACTAAGCTCTTCTAGAGACTCTTCTGCCCAGATGATCCACGATTGGTGTTGTAGAATACCACGGCGTAGTGTTAGACGATCTAAACGTGCTTGACGATCGAGCATTTTATAGTTGCTGTACTGACTCTCTTCGATCGCACGATATTGTGCAAGCGTTTGTGTTGATTCATTAATAAATTTCAGTAGATGCTTACGCATTGGTTCTGAATCATTAACGCTACAAGCCAATAATTTAGCGGATAGTTCATCACGAATCGTTGGGTAAGAGATTTCCTTTTTTAACCACTCCTGTAGATTCTGACGACCAAGTTCAGTAATTGAATAAACTTTGCGATCTGGCTTACCATCTTGTGGTTGTAGTTCGCAAGTTACCAGTCCTGATTTTGCCATTTTATTTAGCTCGCGATAAACCTGCTGGTGGCTCGCTTTCCAATATTCACCGATGTTCTGGCTAAATTGTTTAGTGATATCGTAGCCAGTAGAGGCATCTTTGCTGAGTGCTGTAAGTATTACGTGAGGTAGTGACATTTATCTATCATCCATAATTGATTTAAAGTTAAAAAGAAAATTTGAATAAAGGGGAATATTAAGAGAGTTCAAACTTTATATTTTTTAAGTTTTAGCTGTAAATCACTAAGGCCATCTACAAGATACATAGGCCTGAATCTTGGAAAGTTGGAGTAACAGGTGTGGTCAGTGATTAATCTAATTAATCTCATCGTTTACACTTGTTGCTATAACTTTTATAAGCAATCCTTGCTTTCTACTTTTTAATAATCCCTATAATAACAAGAAGATATATTACATTATATTTAAATGTAGTACATGAACTCTAGATGATATCGAGTAACTTTCTTCATAAAATGTGATATTTCGACAGTTTTCGATCAAAAAAATGGTCTTACCAATTGATAAGACCATTTTATGCGCTAGATTTCAGATTAAATTACTGGGTTTATTAGCCAGTGTTACGCATTCCTGCTGCAATTCCTGCAATTGTTACCATTAATGCCTCTTCCATCTCGTGAGATAGTTCATCCTGCTGTCGAGTACGGTAGAGTAATTCGGCCTGTAACATATTTAATGGCTTAGTATAGATATTACGTAGTCGGATTGATTCAGCACCCCAAGGGTTCTCTTCCATTAAGCTTGCTGTGTTTTCTATAGTTAATACTGCTTTAATATCTTTTGTTAGCTGCTCTCTTAAATTGACACCAAGTGGCAAGAACTGCGGTTCAACAAGACGCTCATCATAATAGCGAGCAATTTCGCTGTCAGTCTTGGTATAAACCATCTCTAGCATACCAAGGCGAGTTGAGAAGAATGGCCATTCACGACACATCTCTTCTAGTAACTGGCGGTGACCTTTATCAATTGAGTATTGAATCGCTTCACCAGCACCTAACCATGCAGGAAGAACTAAACGGTTCTGACTCCATGCAAAAATCCACGGAATTGCTCGTAAGCTCTCTACGCCACCGTTTGGATTACGTTTTGCAGGGCGAGAACCTAGTGGTAGTTTACCTAACTCTAATTCTGGGGTTGTTGCTCGGAAATAAGGCACAAAATCAGGTTCTTCTTGCACAACTTTTCGGTATGCTTCACAAGATATTGCGGAGAGTGATTCCATTAAATCACGCCACTCTTGCTTAGGTTCTGGTGGCGGGATTAAGTTGGCTTCAAGAATAGCGCTGGTGTAAAGGCATAGACTATTGATCGCAACATCAGGAAGACCTAACTTAAAGCGGATCATTTCACCTTGTTCTGTTACACGTAAACCACCTTTTAAGCTTCCTGGTGGTTGAGAAAGTAGTGCCGCATGAGCTGGTGCGCCACCACGACCAACCGTGCCACCACGACCGTGGAATAAAGTCAGTTTCACATTAGCTTCTTCACAAACCGTCACTAACTCTTCCATTGCACTATATTGTGCCCAACCCGCAGACATCACACCGGCATCTTTAGCTGAATCAGAGTAACCGATCATTACCATTTGGAAGTTTTTAATAAAACCACGATACCAATCGATGCTCAATAGTTGAGACATTACAGATTTCGCATTATTTAAATCATCTAATGTTTCAAATAACGGGCAAACATCCATACGGAAGTTACAACCCGCTTCTTGTAGTAACAGGTGAACGGCTAAGACATCTGATGCGGTTCTGGCCATTGAAATAACATAAGAGCCAAATGCTTCTCTTGGCTGTTTTGCCATAATCTTACAGGTGTCAAAAACTTCTTGAATGTCAGGTGATGGTTGCCAGTTTCTTGGTAGTAATGGCCGTTTTGATGAAAGTTCTTTAACAAGGAAAGCAATTTTATCTTGCTCACTCCATTGGTTGTAGTCACCAAGACCTAAATAGCGAGTTAGTTCTGCAATCGCATCTGAATGACGAGTACTTTCTTGGCGAACATCTAAACGAACCAGATTAATACCAAAGCAACGTACACGACGGATAATATCGAGTAACTGACCGTTAGCGATGATGCCTAAGCCGCTATCGTGCAGTGATTGATAACAGAGAGTAAGAGGTTCCCATAACTGCTCAACATGAGTAATCACTTCAAGATTAGGCGCATGTTCATTCTTTAGCTGAGCATTAATTACCGTTAAGGTGTTATTTAGCTGCGTGCGGAGTATTTTTAATACCGCACGGTAAGGTTCGTGTTGATTTTCACTGTAGTTTGCCAGTTCTTCATTACACTGAGTCATTGATAGCTCATCAATTAACTCTTGAATATCATTAAGGTATAACTCTGCGGCTTTCCAACGAGAGAGTAAGATAACTTCTTGGGTCACTTTTGACGTTACAAACGGGTTACCATCACGATCACCGCCCATCCAAGATGAGAAATGAACTGGGCGAGCATCGATTGGCAGCTTAATATCTAAACGTTCTGTTAATTTATCGTCAAGCTCACGAACAAACTCAGGAACGGCTTGCCATAATGAGTTTTCAATAACCGCAAATCCCCATTTTGCTTCATCAATGGGAGTTGGACGTTGTTTGCGAATAACATCAGAGTGCCAAGATTGATAAATTAACTGCTCAAGACGTAGCTCAGTTTTCTTGCGTTCTTTTGGAGATATTTCACTGAGCTCTAAGATAGAGAGACATTTGTTAATCTCAACCAGCTTATGGATCATCGTACGACGAGCGATCTCAGTTGGATGAGCGGTAAGAACTAACTCAATATCCAATTCATTAATCGCATTATGGATTTCGTTTTGAGTGATATTTTTGTGTTGCAGTTTACCGATGAGAGCATCAATGGAGTCTGGGCTGCAGATATTCTCTTCACAATGACGAGAGATAGTATGGTATTGCTCGGCTATGCTAGTTAGATTTAAGAATTGACTAAATGCACGAGCGACGGGAAGAAGTTGATCATCAGGAAGATCTCTTAACTCACCGACTAGTTGCTCTTGATCTTCAGGATTTCCAGGGCGAGCAGATTTAGAAAGTTTGCGGATTTTTTCTACTTTTTCAAGTAACTCTTTGCCATGAGCATCCTGAATTGTATTACCCAATAAATGGCCTAACATGCTGACATTGCTTTTTAGCGTTTCATACCTAGAATTCATATATCGTATCCATCTCGTAAATTAACTACAAATCAGTGAACTCCGTCACTGATTTTGGTATTTGATTACATCCTAGCCCATTTATTACATCAATTGTAAGAAAGAAACTACCACTTTATGATTATTATCAAACAAATAGAGTAATATTATGCAGATAATTGCTCTGGATCACTCTATTGTTGATTACTTTTTATACTTAGTTATAGCAATATTTACCTATCATTTGCTGTAAAACAGCAATTGTTGGTTGAATATACTTATGTTCTAAATATTCATTTGGTTGGTGGGCTTGGTTGATTGAACCAGGGCCAAGAACCAATGTTGGGCAGAGCTGTTGTAAGAAAGGTGCTTCGGTACAGTAGTTAACGGTCTCTGATTTTTGTTCAGTAATGATCTCTAAATCACGGATAAAAGTTTCTTCTCCAGCACATTCATAACCTGGGATTGGTTCATGGAGATGGGTAATCGAAAGTAAATTTGGCCATTTCTGTTCGATGTCAGCTAAAGATTGACGGATTTGATTCTCTAAACCGTCAATACTTAATCCTGGTAGTGGACGGAGATCAAAATGTAATTCACAACAACCACAGATTCGGTTTGGGCTATCTCCACCATGTATATGGCCTAAGTTTAGGGTTGGGTGTGGAATAGCAAATCCTGGATGATGATAGTCTTTGATTAGGCGCTGTTTTAATTGCATAAGGGCGAACATCACCTCGTTCATAATCTCAATCGCATTAATGCCATTAGCCGGATCTGATGAGTGACCTGATTTACCAGTGACACGAATAGATTGCGCAATATGACCTTTATGGCCATGGATAGGTTTTAAGCTTGTTGGTTCGCCAATAATACAATAATCAGGTTTGATGGTACTGCTCTCTGTGAAGTGGCGAGCACCAAGCATCGACGTCTCTTCATCACAGGTTGCCAAGACATAAAGCGGTTTGGTTTGACCAGAGAGATCAAACTCTTTGACTGCTTCAATAATAAAGGCAAAGAAACCTTTCATATCCGCAGTTCCTAAACCATAAAAGCGATCATGAGTTTCAGTTAACGCCAGTGGATCATAATCCCATCGCCCTTCATCGTAAGGAACAGTATCAGTGTGACCGGCTAATAGCAGTCCACCTGTACCTTCACCCTTCTTAGCTAGGAGGTTCATTTTGCCCTTTTCAACCTCTTCGATTTCAACCGCAAAGCCAAGATCTTCTAACCATTGGGCAAGATGAGTAATGACCTCTTGGTTTCCTTGATCCCAACGTTGGTCAGGAGAACTAATGGAAGAGGTAGAAATTAAGGTGTGGTAAATGTGGTTAAAAGTAGGAAATTGCATTTTTGTCTATATCCATAGTTGACAGCGGAACAAATAACAGGTAAAAACATAATAATTCAAGATCAATGAATAAAAAAGCATTATTCAGAGTCTGTTATTAAATTAGATTTCATATGAGTATAAAAGGATTTTGATTCTATGAACCAACTAAAGTGTATCTCTCACCTCTCTCTCCGACGATGATTGTTATCTATTACTTGGTGTAGTTATCGTGATTACTATATTCACAGTCCAAATCAAATAGTCAATAAAAAAGTCGCATTTAGAATAAAATTCACAACGGAATGATATCAATATGTTAAAAGCAGCAATTGTTGGAGCAAGTGGTTATACCGGAGCTGAGTTAGCAAAAATCGTTAACCGACATCCAAACCTGACACTTTCAGGGCTTTATGTTTCTCAGCAAAGTGTCGATAAAAATAAGTGCTTGTCAGAACTCTATCCTCAACTATCTGGCGTGGTAGAGCAACAAATTTTGCCATTAAATGATATTGCTGAAATTGCAGCAGATATTGATATCGTACTATTAGCAACTGAGCACAAAGTTAGTCATGATATTGCCGATCAATTTTTAGCGAAACAGTGTGTGGTTTTTGATCTCTCTGGCGCATTCCGAGTAAGAAGTGAATCTTTCTATCAAGAGTTTTATGGTTTTGAACACCAAGAATTAAATTGGTTGGAACAAGCGGTTTATGGTCTAGCCGAATGGAATCAAGAACAGATCAAAGAAGCTCAATTGATTGCTGTTCCAGGTTGTTATCCTACGGCATCACAACTACCTTTAAAACCGCTACTTGATGCAGGTTTAATTGATAAAAATCAATGGCCAGTGATTAATGCGGTGAGTGGTGTTTCAGGCGCTGGACGTAAAGCAGGGCTAAATAATAGTTTTTGCCAAGTCAGTTTACAACCTTATGGTATTTTTACTCACCGTCATCAGCCAGAAATTGCTGCACATTTGGATTGTGATGTGATCTTTACGCCTCATTTAGGTAATTTTAAACGTGGAATTCTGGCAACAACTAGCTGTAAGCTGAATAAAAATGTTACGATTGAACAAGTTTCTAACATTTTAACTGAAGCTTACCAAGATGCAGATTTAGTCCGTTTAAAAGGGCAACAAGCACCGGCTATCGACCACGTAGTAGATACACCCTATTGTGATATTGGCTGGCAGCAGAAAGGGGAACACCTGATTTTGGTTTCGGCAATTGATAATATTTTGAAAGGTGCAGCAGGGCAAGCAGTTCAGTGCATAAATATTCGATTTGGTTTTGAGCCAACTGCTGGGCTTTTATAAGGGAGATATATGATGAGTCATTTACCTTTAGTGATTAAATTAGGTGGCGCGGTCCTCTCTAACCAAGGGGTATTAGAACAGTTATTCTCTGCAATTAAAGATTATCAACAGCACTCTTCTCGTCCATTAGTTATCGTTCATGGTGGTGGTTATTTAGTTGATGACCTAATGAACAAGCTGTCTTTTGAGACGGTAAAAAAACAAGGGTTACGTGTAACGCCTGCGGAGCATATTCCTTATGTCACTGGTGCATTGGCGGGAACAGCAAATAAGTTACTGCAAGGTGTCGCGATTAAAAGTGGATTGTTGACCGTTGGTTTAGGTTTAGCGGATGGTGGGCTTTGTCAGGTTGAGCAGTTAGATCCTGAATTAGGTTCGGTAGGGAAAGTTTCTCCCGGTAACAGTGACGTCTTACAGCAACTTTTAACCACTGGCGTACTACCAATCATTAGTTCTATTGGTATCGATAGCCAAGGTGAGCTGATGAATGTGAATGCTGACCAAGCCGCGGTTGCTATCGCTGCAACACTGGATGCCGAGTTAGTTCTACTTTCGGATGTTCAGGGCGTGCTGGATGGTAATGGTGAGTTAATTCCATCGTTATCTCCCAATTACGCGAATGAATTAATTGAAAGTGGTGTGATTAGTGATGGCATGCTAGTTAAAGTGAAGGCGGCATTTGAGGCAAGTCATGCACTCGGTAAGCCGATAAAAATTGCAACGTGGCGTTATCCTGAAAAGTTAACGGCACTGTTTAAAGGTGAACAATTTCAGGGTGAAAATATAGGCACTCTGTTTTCTGCATAATTTAATCACTATTACCTCAATGGTATCAGTGAATAGCATATAAATATTTAGCCAGTACACGGACAGACCGTCATCATGGCATACAAGGAGAAGTAATAATGAGTTCAATTAAAAAAGTGGTATTAGCCTACTCTGGCGGTCTTGATACATCAGCGATCATTCCATGGTTAAAAGAGAACTATGATGGTTGTGAAGTGATTGCAATCGTGGCCGATGTAGGTCAAGGCGATGATGAATTATGTGGTATCGAAGAGAAGGCAATAGCATCAGGTGCATCATCTTGCTATGTCGCTGACCTAAAAGAAGAGATGGTTGCTGACTATATCTACCCAACGCTAAAAACTGGCGCTATCTATGAAGGTAAATATCTTTTAGGAACATCAATGGCACGTCCTATCATTGCTAAAGCGCAGGTTGATTTAGCCCTTGAATTAGGTGCGGATGCGGTTTGCCATGGTTGTACGGGTAAAGGTAATGATCAAGTTCGTTTCGAAAGCACTTATGCTGCACTTGCTCCACAGTTAACCGTTATTGCACCTTGGCGTGAATGGGATCTTCGTAGCCGTGAAGCACTGCTTGATTATCTTGCTGAACGTGAAATTCCAACAACAGCGACGCTTGAGAAAATCTATTCGCGTGATGCAAACGCATGGCACATCTCAACAGAAGGTGGTGTGTTAGAAGATACTTGGAATCAACCTAACGAGCTTTGTTGGGTATGGACTGTCGATCCAGAATTAGCGCCTAATGAGTCAGAAAGCGTGACGGTAACGGTAACTAAAGGTGCGGTAACTGCGATTGATGGTAAGCCGATGACCCCTTATGAGTCTTTAGTTTATCTCAATGATAAAGGTGTAAAACATGGTGTTGGCCGTATCGATATCGTAGAAAACCGTCTAGTGGGTATTAAATCTCGTGGTTGTTATGAAACTCCGGGTGGCACGATCATGATGGAAGCATTGCGTGCCGTTGAGCAGCTTGTTTTAGATAAAGATACTTATGAATTCCGTCAAGAATTAGGATTAAAAGCCTCTCATTTAGTTTATGATGGTCGTTGGTTCACACCACTATGTAAATCAATTCTTGCTGCGGCAGATGAGATTGCACAAGATGTTTCAGGTGAAGTGGTGATTAAGCTTTATAAAGGCCAAGCAACGGCAGTGCAGAAACGTTCAAACAACAGCTTATATAGCGAAGAGTTTGCAACATTTGGTGAAGACGATGTTTATGATCACAGCCATGCTGGTGGTTTTATCCGTCTTTATTCACTTGCTAGCCGTATCCGCGCATTGAATGAAACCAAAAATTCATAATTAGTGCGTCAACATACAAATAAAATAGATTACTAAGAAATAGTCAAAAGGACAGGAGCAGGGAATATGGCGCTATGGGGCGGACGTTTTAGTCAAGCAGCAGATATCCGATTTAAACAGTTTAACGATTCACTTCGTTTTGATTACCGTTTAGCGGAACAAGATATTGTTGGATCTATTGCATGGTCAAAGTCCCTACGTCAGGTTGGCGTGTTGACAGAAGATGAACAGCAGCAGTTAGAACTGGCATTAAATGAATTGAAATTGGCGGTGATGGAAGATCCAGAACAGATCTTACAATCAGGTGCAGAAGATATTCATAGCTGGGTCGAACAGCAGCTGATCAATCAAGTTGGGGATTTAGGTAAAAAGTTACATACTGGTCGTTCTCGTAACGATCAGGTCGCGACGGATCTAAAGCTCTGGTGTCGTCAACAAGGGCAACAACTGCTTCTGATGTTGAATAAGCTTCAGAGTCAATTAACCTCTGTTGCTCGTCAACATCAAACGACGGTGCTTCCTGGCTATACTCACTTACAGCGTGCGCAACCAGTGACGTTTGCTCATTGGTGTCTTGCGTATGTTGAGATGTTTGAGCGTGACTATTCACGTTTGGAAGATGCACTTCAGCGTTTAGATACCTGTCCATTAGGATCTGGTGCACTGGCAGGAACTGCCTATCCAATTGATCGTGAGCAGTTAGCGCAAAACTTAGGTTTCCATCGTGCGACTCGTAACAGTTTAGATTCTGTGTCTGATCGTGACCATGTCATGGAGCTGCTTTCTGTTGCCTCTATTTCGATGTTACACCTTTCGCGTCTTTCTGAAGATATGATTTTTTATAACTCGGGTGAGTCTAACTTTATTGAGTTGGCAGATACCGTAACGTCGGGTTCATCTTTGATGCCACAGAAGAAAAACCCTGATGCATTAGAGTTAATTCGTGGCAAATGTGGTCGTGTTTACGGCTCGATGACTGCGATGATGATGACGGTTAAAGCGCTTCCTTTAGCTTATAACAAAGACATGCAAGAGGATAAAGAAGGTCTATTTGATGCACTTGATACTTGGCATGAGTGTATGGAAATGGCCGCTCTCTGTTTCGATGGTATCAAAGTTAATAAAGAACGAACGTTAGAAGCGGCAATGCAAGGGTATGCCAATGCGACGGAGCTTGCTGATTACCTTGTTGCCAAAGGTATTCCGTTTAGAGAAGCACACCACATTGTTGGCGTTGCCGTTGTTACCGCCATTGAAAAAGGCTGTGCACTAGAAGAGCTTTCTTTGGCTGAGTTAAAAGAGTTCTCTCCTGTTATTGATAATGATGTTTACCCAATTCTGACGATTGAGTCTTGTCTTGAGAAGCGTAGCGCCTTGGGTGGTGTTGCACCAAATCAAGTCGATTATGCAGTAGAGCAAGCAGAAAAACGTATCGAAGCGCGTTACTCTTCAGAAGTGAAGATTCGTGGTGCGCGTCTTGATGATCTTAAAGCGATTGAGAGCATGGCGGCTTACTGGGCCGGAATGGGTGAAAACCTACCTTGGCAGCGTAATGAATTGGTGCGTGATATTGGTTCATTTGCAGTGGCAGAGAAGTATGGTCAAGTCACAGGTTGTGGTTCACTCTTTACTTATGATTCTGAGCTGGCTGAGATTCGTTCTTTAGGGGTTGAAGCGGGTTGGCAGAAGCAGTCTCAAGGGACTTCGATTGTTGAGCACTTATTATCGAAAGCTAAACAGCACGGTATTAAGAAGGTCTTTGTATTGACTCGTATTCCTGAGTTCTTTATGAAGCAAGGCTTCCAGTTGACGGCGAAATCACTACTACCTGAGAAGATTCTTGATGCATGTCAACAGTGCCCACACCTAAAAGTGTGTGATGAAGTGGCGTTAGAAATCTACCTTGATAATTCTGGTGTCGTGATTAAGCAGAATGTCGCTTAATATTTACTTGAAGTGAGTTTTGATCTGAACGTTGAAAGGCGTTTTGGTATAAGTTTTTCAATACGTTTTTTAATAAATTCGGATTAAGAAAAGTATAAAAAAAGCGCGGGTATGGTGGATATTGTTCCAACATATTCGCGCTTTTTTATTCAGTATGAACAGAGCGTTGTTCTTAACAGCCTGGGCCACAATCTAAACAGTGTTTAATCATCTCAGGGCCTAAATGAAGCTTAGCATTGAGATCTCGTAATGCCGTTCTGACACCTTCTTCAATTACTGGGTGATAAAAAGGCATATCTAACATCGCTGAAACCGTCATTTTCTGTTGATGAGCCCAAGCTAACAGGTGTGCTAAATGTTCTGCATCTGGACCTATCATTTCAGCACCAAGGAAGCGCCCCGTTCCTTGTTCACCATATAGATGAAGCATTCCCTTATTTTTTAGCATGACACGAGAACGACCTTGGTTTTCAAAGGAGACGACACCTGTCTCAAAGCAGCCACATGTATCAAGGCGAGTGGTGATCTCTTTGTAGCTTTCACCGACCATTGCAATCTGTGGGTCGGTAAATACGGCGGCAATTTTGCTGCGACGTAGTCCCGCTCTTATGGTTGGGAATTGTCCTGCGTTACTGCCCGCGATTCTTGCTTGATCAGCCGCTTCATGAAGGAGTGGAATCTGATTACTTGCATCACCAGCAATAAAAATGGAGTCAACACTTGTTTGCATTGTATATGGGTCAGCAGTGGGAACACCACGGTTATCAAGCTCTAATGAGGTATTTTCAATGTCTAATTTGTCAACATTGGGACGTCGTCCGGTTGCCGCTAAAACGTAATCGACTAACGCTAAACGAGATTCACCTTCTTTATCGATATAACTAATTTCTACGCCACTATCGGTTTTTACCATCGATTCAACATTCGCATTAGCATCAAGATAGAACTCTTGATTCATCGCTTTATCTGCATAAGCCATCACTTCAGGATCGGTTAATGGACCAACCTGACCGCCAACACCAAACATTAAGACATCAACACCTAGGCGATTTAATGCTTGCCCTAATTCTAAACCGATAACACCAGGACCAAATACGGCGACTGATTCAGGAAGGTCATCCCAATTAAAGACATCATCATTGATGATCAAGCGCTCTTCTAAGCTATTCCAAATTGCGGGCCATGCTGGGCGTGAACCGGTTGCGATCACAATACGTTTTGCTGTTATTTCATGCTGGGTTCCGGTTTTTTGATCATTAACAATAAGCTGATTATCGCTGACAAATTTAGCATAACCTTGAATCTTATCTGTTTCAGGGATCTCATCTACCCCTTCTAATACAAAGCCGACAAAACGGTCACGTTCACTTTTAACTCGTGCCATGACTTCTTTGCCATTGACGTCGATATCACCTTGAGGATAGACACCAAATCCTGGCGCTTTCTCTATCTGATGAACACTTTCAGCAGCAGCGATTAATAATTTTGACGGCATACAGCCAACACGAGCACAGGTTGTTCCATACTCACCACCTTCAATCATAACAACTGAATTGGAGTGCTCTTTTGCTGCACGATAAGCACCTAAACCTGCCGTTCCACCACCAATAATAGCAACATCTACATTATAACTTTTCATCTCTTTTTTTCCTTTGGGTTGTAAATAGGGTATTCAATGTGTCCCGGCAGAGTGATTATCAGCAGTTAATCTATTGTTTGAGACTAACTGCCGTAAAAAACAATTTAATCACTAAGAGATAAGTTATTTAGCTAGGTAGCTTTCTAAATCTTCGCTACCACCAATGTGTTGACCACCGATAAATACTTGAGGAACCGTTGTTCTTCCTGTTACTGCACGTAATGTGACTGTTGTTGCATCTTTACCTAATACCACTTCTTCATATTGAAGGTGAGCATCTGTTAGTGCTTGTTTGGCTTTTGCACAGAAAGGGCAGCCAGGCTTAGTGAATACAGTAATAGACTCTTGCGCTTTATGGTTTGGTGCAATGTGATTTAGCATCGTATCAGCGTCAGAAACTTTGAACGGGTCGCCTGGCTCTTGTGCTTCGATAAACATTTTTTCTACCACACCATCTTTAACTAACATGCTATAACGCCATGAACGGTCACCGAAACCTAAGTCGCTTTTATTAACTAGCATTCCCATGCCTTTTGTAAAGTCACCATTACCATCTGGAATGAAGGTGATATTTTCTGCTTCTTGGTCTTGTTTCCAAGCGTTCATCACGAAAGTATCGTTAACGGAAACACACAAAATATCGTCAACGCCGTACTTAGCAAATGTTGAAGCAAGTTCGTTATAACGAGGTAAATGGCTAGATGAACAAGTTGGGGTAAATGCGCCTGGTAAGCTAAATAAGATGACGGTCTTATTGGCAAAAAGCTCGTTAGTTGATAGGTCAACCCACTGATCGTCTTGGCGAGTGTGAAAAGTCACTTGTGGAACCGCTTGACCTTCTTTTGATACTAATTGTGTAGACATAATAGAACTCCATAAAATTTAAAATAATGTTTAATTTCAACGCATAGTCATTTTAAGTTTAGCTTTTAAATGACGATTAATACTCTCTATTTCTGTTTTGTTCTGCGTTGTTGATGGAGTTATTATCTATTAACTATTTCGATTGGGCTAATCGTTTGGTATTATTGATTCAATAGCTTAAATCTATGGAATGTAAATTATGAATATTAGGGATTTGGAATATCTTGTCGCTTTAGCGGAACAGCGGCATTTTAGAAAAGCGGCCGAGACGTGTTTCGTTAGTCAGCCAACCTTAAGCGGACAAATTAAAAAGCTCGAAGAGGAGTTGGGGGTTTCACTATTAGAGCGTACCAGTCGTAAAGTATTATTTACCGACAAGGGCTTGGAGTTAGTGGATCAGGCAAAGAATGTATTACGAGAGGTTTCCCTTTTCACCGAGATGGCAACTAAGCAAGGCAAGAGTATGAGTGGCCCAATCCATATTGGATTTATTCCTACCGTTGGTCCTTATCTACTTCCTTGGATTGTTCCTGTGATACGTGAACTGTACCCAGATTTAGAACTGTTTTTTCATGAAGAGCAGACTAATATGTTAGTGAAAAAATTGCACGAAGGTAAGCTCGATTGTCTGATTCTTGCAGCAGTAGAAGAGACCCAAGCTTTTATTGAAATTCCTCTTTATAATGAATCGATGGAATTGGCTGTTCCGAGTAATCATCAATGGGCAACAAATCAAGAAATTGATATGTGTGAGCTCAATGGAAAAACTGTTTTAATGTTAGGGGATGGCCATTGTCTTCGCGATCAGGCTTTAGGGTTTTGTTTTGCTGCAGGAGCAAAAGATGAACATAAGTTTAAGGCAACCAGCTTAGAGGCATTAAGAAATATGGTTGCAGCAGATGCAGGGATAACACTTCTTCCTAAACTGGCTGTAATGCAAGATCGATGTGGAGATAACATTCGTTATTTGAAAGCGGTCAACCCAACACCATCAAGATCAATAACGTTAGCTTATCGTCCAGGATCCCCTTTGAAAAGTCGTTATGAAAAGCTGGCAGAAACCATTGTTGATCAGATGAAAATCTTAAATATTGAGTGATTTAAATCAAAAAAAGAGCCACCCAAATTAATTGAGTGGCTCCTGTTTGATGATATGGATTAAAAAATCACTTTAGAATAACTCTTCAATTTCACCATCATCAGATTCAAAAACGTTACTGCTACCAAGGTCTTTAGTGACATACTCTGTTGGTTCAGTTCCTTTGATAAAATACTCAAAACGAGAGGTGCTATCACTGGCTTCAGTTAGTTTTCCTGTGGCTCTATCGATACGAACACGAACGATATTAGCAGGTAAATGTTTCTTCTCTGCAGGAACATCTTTTAACGCCACCTTCATAAAATCAATCCAAGCAGGCTCAGATGTTTTAGCTCCAGACTCGCCCCCATAGATTTGGTGTTTATCTAGGTTATTGTTGTAGCTTGAACGCCCTAATGCTTTATGACCATCAAAGCCAACCCAAGCTGTTGCAACAAGGTGGGGTGCAAAGCCGTTATACCAAGTATCTTTTGAATCGTTGGTGGTTCCTGTTTTTCCCCCAATATCGCGGCGTTTTAGAACTTGAGCTCGCCAACCTGTGCCATTCCAGCCTGTTCCTGCTCGCCAGTTACCGCCACCCCAAATATTGCTCTCCATCATTTCGCGAACTAGGAATGCATTTTGTGAACTAATAATACGTGGCGCGTAACGAGGCTGTTGCTCTGTTGCTGTCAGATCATCCGTGTTTGCGACTTGAGAGTTAGGAGCTTGAGTTGAAAGATCAGTCTCATTAAATGTCTTAACCTCAGTGTCAATTTCCGCTTTATCTTCAATACCTCGCTGATCACCATCGATCTTGCCATATTTATCGAGGTAATCTTGCTCAATCTGTTGACAATCAGTTTGACAGATGACTGTTGGATTTGCCTTATAAACCTCTTGATGATTAGCGTCGGTAATATGGTCGATATAGAACGGCTCTACAAGATAACCCCCATTTTTAAACGCCGCAAATCCTCGTGCAACTTCTAATGGTGTTAAGCTACCAGCTCCTAAGGCTAAAGAAAGCGCTTTAGGTAACTCATCTTTCTTAAAGCCAAAGCGGGTTAAATAATCAATGGCATTTTGGATCCCAACTTGTTCAAGAGTACGTACCGCCATGACGTTTTTAGATTGCGCTAAGCCGATACGGATACGTGTTGGACCATTATATTTTGGTGGTGAATTTTTTGGACGCCAAGTTGTTCCTTCACTCTTGTAGACTTTATTTATCGGGGCATCATTGATCAGCGTTGCCAATGTCATTCCCTGATCTAGTGCGGCAGAATAAAGGAACGGTTTGATACTAGAACCAACCTGACGAATTGATTGAGTGGCTCGGTTAAATTTATTGTGGGTGAAGTTAAATCCTCCCACCAATGCATCAACGGCACCATTTTCAGGATTAAGTGCAACAAAAGCGGTATTGGCATTTGGGACTTGGCTTAACTGCCAGTGACCATTAACTTCACGTACCCAGATTTGATCGCCGGGTTCAATGATTTCGGCGACAGTTTTTGGTGCGGGACCCTGTTTTTTATCGGTAATATAACGACGAGCCCATTTTAAACCATCCCAAGGGATCGTGATTTTATTGCCATCTTTAATGATAGCAGTCGCCGACTTTTCTTTTGGATCCTCAGCAACGACAACGGCGGGTTTTAATTCGCCGTAGCTTGGTTGTTTTCCAAGGAACTCGATAATATCTTCTTGGCTGAATGGCTTATCTTTTGCTTCCCAAACTCGACTGACTTCTCCTCTAAAACCATGACGCATATCATAGCTAAGCAGATTCTCTACCGCCGCTTTTTGAGCTGCGGCTTGTAGTTTTGAATCGATGGTGGTGTAGATGTTTTTACCTGAGGTATAAGCGGCTTCACCATAATTATCAATCGCCCATTGTCTTGCTAATTCTGCAACATAGGGAGCTTGTAGTTTGATCTCTGTTTCATGATAGCTAGCAACAATGGCTTCATTGTGGGCTTGATCGTATTGTGCCTGAGTAATGTATTTTTCATCTAGAAGACGGAATAACACCACATTACGACGTTCTGTTGCACGCTTTAATGAGTACAATGGGTTCATGGTTGAAGGGGCTTTAGGTAAGCCTGCAATGACGGCCATTTCACTCAAGGTTAATTGGTCAACATCCTTACCAAAGTAGACTTGTGCAGCGGCTCCAACACCATAAGCACGATAACCGAGATAAATCTTATTGAGGTAAAGTTCTAAAATCTCATTTTTTGATAAAACTTGTTCAATATGAAGCGCAATAAAGACTTCTTTGATTTTGCGCGTTAGCGTTCTTTCATTGGTCAAAAAGTAGTTACGAGCCAATTGCTGGGTAATGGTACTTGCCCCTTGTTTAACATGGCCAGATGTTCCAGCAACATAGATCGCACGAATAATACCGATGGGGTCGATGCCGATATGTTCATAAAAGCGACTGTCTTCAGTAGCAATAAAGGCGTGTTGCATCTCAAGAGGTATTTTATTTAAAGAGAGGGGGATGCGTCGCTTTTCGCCAAACTGCGAGATCAATACACCATCTTTGGTATAGATCTGCATAGGAGTATGCATTTCATCATTACGTAATTGTTCAATATCTACCGCGGTTGGCAAGCTAGGTTTTAGATAAAAATAGAGACCTATTATCGAGCCAACGCCCAAAATGGCGCAAATGATTGTAAAAATTATAAAGCGTTTTATGAACTTCACCGGAAATATCCCATTAATGTGTCGTGATCGGAGACGAATCTGTTATCAATCTACTTATTCTTTTCTCTTTTAATTTTACGTTATTTACCTGCTTTTATCTGTAAGTAATGTGAAAAATATTAAGGATGATCGGAGGAAATGGAAAATGAGAAAAAAACAGCGGATTTTTTTAACGCTCTTACCTGAAATTAATCAAATTAAAGTGATTGAAAATAGTGATGATAATATAAATGGCGGTTTTCATTTCGTTGATTTTAAAAGTGATTTGTTTGAATCGATTAGTTGTCACTTAAATAGTTATCTGAACAAGAAGATCAATGATTATCAAATATTATTATTTTTATCTGATCATCAAGTTATTAGTGTTCAACGTATTATCCCAACAATATTGACCGATGAACAACAATATAAATTGGCTCAACGTCAAGGCGATGAGTTAATCCCTAATGATGAGATAGTCACTGAATTTAGCCATTATCAAAATCAACAGCGTATACTTTTTGTTATTAAAGCTAAATGGTTTAAACGGTTATTAACTGCATTTAAAAGTGCAGGTTATAAGGTGGAGGCAATTGCTGTTCAACGTGATTTTTATCACTATTATTTACAACAAACGTATCGACAAAAAATCGTATTACAACAAGATAAAAGACCATCAGATATAAGGACAAAAGATAAAAAGCAACAAGAGGAGGGGGCGTTGTTATTTGTGATATTAAAAGATCAGATGTTATACCTTTATGTTGGTAATCAGAACAGTTGGTCATTTTATCACTATGAACCGTTGCCTGATTTACTCTCTTTAGATTTCGTTAATATTGGCAATGCAAAGCAGAAGAGTGACTGGCTGGCGAAAAAACTACAGATGCAATCACTTTATTTTAACGTTGATTTTTCTCTTTTGCCGATTTTTTGTCTTATTACTGATATTCATTGGCAGTCGATGACGGCTCAATTGTTGTCTACGTCAATTCCGCAAGTGACAGAAAACAAAATTACAATCTGGTATCAAGATAAGACCCCGCTATATTTATCCTCTTTTGTTGATGATGGCCTCTCATACACTATCTCTCAATCTCCGCAGTATTGTAATTTTATTAACTGGCGACAGCGGCAAATTATTTTTAAGCTTTATCGTCAGTTAATTCAATTTTTTATGATTATCAGTCTGTTATTGTTGTCTATTTTCCTCCTTGGTAATGAGTGGCGTCAAGAGGTTGCATATTTACAGCATCAACAACAAGCTGGAGATCCTCCTCAATATCAACAAGCGTACCAAGGATTGGTGAAACAACAGCAAGGATTAGATTTCCTAAATAGCCAGCTGATGATAGCGGATCAACATATCACATCAATACATCATCTTGAGCTTTTTTGGCGATGGCTTAATCGAGGTGGATATAAAGGTATAACAATTGAAAATTTAGTATTTTCTCGGCGAGATGAGCGAGTTTCAGAAGTGAAATTGACTCTACAGTTTAATCAAAAATACCCACTCTCTGATTTGATTGAAACGTTTGAGACGAGTCAGAGTATTAATCAAGTGAAGATAGATAAAGTGACTCAAAAAGATCAGACTGTTCGGGCTGAACTTTATTTTGAGATCCAATATTCTGAGGTTCAATACTCAGAAATAGTGTCGGAAGGTGGATAGCGGATGGTTAATCGACTGGACTCATTGGGATCGGCTTATTACCTTAAACTTCAACACGCTTTTATTGTGGCAAAAAAGCAGCTTTTGACGGCTTTCCAAGCGTGGTTGCAACTTAAGAGGCTCTATCGCGTTTTTATTTTGCTGTTCTTTTACCTGCTATTGAGTCTGGTTTTTATCTGGTTGTGGTTAAGTCCAGTTTTTCTCGAGCGACAGCAATTAAAACAACAGATCAGTCGACAGCAGGACCAGCAGATCTTGACGGAAAAGATGGTGCGACTAACTCAACAAATTAACGAAAAATATCAAGATATTGACGTAATTGAATTAGGTTTAATTGTTAATGAGCGACAAAATTTAATTTCCTCGACAATTCAGATGATGATGACTCAGTATGACTTAGTTGTTGTTGAACTAGGATGGTTAAACTGTAAAGCGAATAATGACTTATTTCAGCAGTGTAACTTACAACTATCATTGAGTGGCAAGTACCTAGATTTGAACCACTTTATGACTGAATTAAGTCAATATTTAAGTGAAAATAGTGGCTTGTCTATAATTGAACTCTCGTTGGTACCTAATCGCTTTGGAGATATTCACTTTAAAGTAACATTGAGTTTAATGGCGCGACTTCCAGACAAAAAGGTTGAACAAAATAGTTCACCTTCGATTTTATCTGATTTAGAAATAAAGCAGAAATATACCTTCTTAGATACGCTAAATAAGCAGTTGTTTGAGTATCAGGAGTTAAAAGTCAAGATAGACGCTAAAATGGCTATCGATATTGGAGAGGATCATTTTAAGGTGATAAATAATCCTTTTCTTTTTTATCCTGCCCGTAATATTGAAGATATGTCTAACCTTGGTGATTTTATGGAAAGCCAAAATAATGCAGTGATGAATAAGGCGAATTCGACAGAGGTTTGCCAGTCCATTTTAATACCTGAAGGTTGGCAGTACCGAGGATTTATTCATTTTAGTGCTCAAAACTACGCTTATTTAACTCATGATGAACAAGGAGCTTACTGGTTAAAACGACAAGATAAATTACCCTTAACAGAGTGGCAACTGAGTGAGTTGAATAAAAATCGGTTGATTTTTAAGTTTCAACAATCTTGCTTACAACCGCAGATTTTATATCGTGCAGGCTTCTATCAAAATGAAATTGATATCAATAGTCGAGATAAAAAAGAGGGCGAGACCAAGGAGAGTTCCAAGAACAGGTCCGATAAGGAGAGGTTAAAATGATTCGAATTACAGTGATATTGATAGTTATTTGTTGTTCTTTTGCTTTTAATTCTTATTTTTTTAACGTCTCTTTTTTTTATAATTCTATTTTAAATTCAGCATTGGCGAACGATGAGTTACCGTCGACAAATACACATATTTCCCTACAGTTTGATAATATCCCCATTCATCATGCGATTCAAAGCATTGCTGATAAAGGACGATTAAATATTATTATCAGTGATGATATTTCCGGTCGTATTACTTTAGATATTCGAGACCGCTCGCCGATAATGGCGCTAGATGCCATCTTGATATCTGCAAAATTAGCAAAAGTAGAACGCAATGGTATTTGGCATATTTATCCGTTGAATTCACCAATAATTAGTCACTCTGAAGTATTGAACCAACCTCAATCACAACAAAAGATCCGTCTAATCCCAATAAAATATAGTCTTGCTAATGAATTAAAGAAGGTCATTGCAGAAATGGCTATTCTTGGGGTTAACAGTAAAATGAGTGTTGATCAGCGAACAAATAGTCTGATTATACAATCCACACCTGAACATATTTTACGTGCTGAAAAACTGATAAAACAATTAGATATTGCAGTTAAACAGGTTGTTATTGATGCTCGAATTGTGATTGTCGATCAAGGCGTACTTGAAGAGTTTGGTGTTCGTTGGGGCCTTTCGGTTAAATCTCCTGTTGTTGCTATTTCTGGCGGTATTGAAGGTAATTATGCGAATCAATCGGGAAGTGATTTTGATCCTCAAAGCCATTTAAATGTCGATCTTAGTGCCAATAGCGGAAAGTCCTCATCAATTGCATTTCAGCTCGCTAGTCTTGGAAAACATGTACTTCTAGATTTAGAGCTTTCAGCCTTGGAGGCGGAGTCACGAGCTGAAATTATTTCTAGTCCTCGATTATTGGCCGCGAATAACCAAACCGCCACCATTGAACAAGGAACTGAAATTCCTTATCAAGAATCAACAGAAAGTGGCGCAACCAGCATTACTTTTCGAAAAGCCGTATTAAGCTTAGAGGTGACTCCGCGAGTGACATTTGATGGATATTTGTTATTAAATTTGGCAATTTCACAAGATCGGGTAGGGAATACCGTTAAAATTGGAACCGGTGAAGCGGTTTCTATCAACACTCAAAGGATCAATACCCAAGTTTTTGCTAAAGATCGAGAAACTATTATCCTAGGTGGTATTTATCAGCAACAGAGTTTGTCTGGTGTCGATAAAGTCCCTATATTGGCAGATATTCCTGCAGTTGGTGCTCTTTTTCAGCGAAAATATCAACAAAGTGAAAAAAAGAATTGCTGATTTTTATTACACCGACTATTGTGAAGCTAGGAAATTAGCATTGATTTAGACTATCTTGAGTAAATTACTTGCCAAGGTGGGTATAACCTTGAGATAATTTCTTGTCTTATCACAAGCAGTGTGAGGAATTTGGTACCTCGGGTATGTAAATCGTAAGATACCCTGGGGGTTTTTTGGCATTCCAAATATAATTGATGGCTGAAAATGGCTGAAAAAAGAAATATTTTCCTTGTTGGTCCAATGGGCGCCGGCAAAAGTACAATTGGTCGCCAGCTGGCACTACAACTACATATGGAGTTTTTAGACTCTGATAGTGTAATTGAAGAGCGTACTGGTGCAGATATTAACTGGGTTTTTGATGTTGAAGGTGAAGCGGGTTTCCGTATTCGCGAAGAAGGTGTCATTAACGACCTTACAGAACAACAAGGCATTGTTCTAGCAACAGGTGGCGGTTCAGTAATTAGTAAAGAGAACCGAAATCGTCTTTCTGCACGTGGTATTGTTGTCTATTTAGAAACAACCATTGAAAAGCAGTTAGCACGTACACAGCGTGATAAAAAGCGCCCGTTACTGCAAACTGATCAACCTCGCGAAGTTCTTGAAGCGTTAGCAGCTGAAAGAAACCCAATGTACGAAGATGTGGCAGATTATGTTGTCCGTACAGATGATCAGAGTGCAAAAGTAGTGGCAAACCAGATTATTAAGATGCTAGAAGAGCGTTAATTTGTTCTGTTAGTACGATAT
Source organism: Vibrio sp. SS-MA-C1-2 (assembly GCF_021513135.1). Classification (NCBI taxonomy): domain Bacteria; kingdom Pseudomonadati; phylum Pseudomonadota; class Gammaproteobacteria; order Vibrionales; family Vibrionaceae; genus Vibrio; species Vibrio sp. SS-MA-C1-2. The sequence continues at coordinate 416,468 of NZ_CP090981.1, read as the reverse complement.
AAACTACCCAATGAGATAGGTAAATCATGGAAAAGATTAGTGTTAGCCTTGGAGATCGCAGCTATCCCATCTCAATAGACGCCGAGTTGTTAAGCAATTCGGCGTTGTTCTGTCACATTGATGCTAATGACCCCGTTGTTGTTGTCACCAATGAGACAGTCTCCCCCTTTATAGTCAGCAGCTAATTAAGACTTTGAATGAGCGTCAGTGTCAAGTCGCACTATTAGAGTTAGCTGATGGCGAGAAATACAAAACCCTAGAGACCTTTAATCAGATCATGACTTTCTTGTTAGAAGGAAATTATGGTCGAGATGTCACTTTAATTGCTTTAGGTGGTGGTGTGATTGGTGATCTTGTTGGTTTTGCTGCGGCAAGTTATCAGCGTGGTGTTAAGTTTATCCAAGTTCCAACAACCCTTCTTTCTCAAGTTGACTCTTCTGTTGGTGGAAAAACCGGTGTTAATCATCCATTGGGGAAAAATATGATAGGTGCGTTCTATCAGCCTCAAGCTGTGGTGATTGATATTGATAGCTTAACGACACTACCGCCGCGTGAATTCTCAGCAGGTATGGCTGAGGTTATTAAGTACGGAATTATTATTGATCAACCTTTCTTTCATTGGTTAGAGCAGAATTTGGATAAATTAATGAGTTTTGATAAAACGTCATTAAATTATGCAATTGCAAGATGCTGTCAAATTAAAGCGGATGTTGTTGCCGATGATGAGAAAGAGGCTGGCGTTCGTGCTTTATTGAACTTAGGTCATACTTTTGGTCATGCGATTGAAGCTGAGATGGGTTACGGTAATTGGCTTCATGGTGAGGCGGTTGCGGTTGGTATGGTGTTAGCTGCTGAAACATCTCAAGCATTAGGGCTGATTTCTGAATCTCAAACAGAGACAATGAAAGCACTGATCAAAGGTGCAAATCTACCGATAAAAGCACCCAAAGAAATGACTTATGAAAGCTTTATTAAGCATATGATGCGAGATAAGAAAGTGCTATCTGGGAAATTAAGATTAGTACTTCCTACATCGATTGGTTGCTCAAAAGTGGTTGATAATACGCCGAGTGAACTATTAAAGTCGGTGATTAATCGTCATCTTTCAGCATAATATTATTGATTAGTTGATTAGTTGAAATTTATTGCTCGATAAATATTTAGAAGCCAGAGCATCGTCAGCTAAAATGCGAATGCTTAATTGTTAGATATACTTATTAGTAAGCATGAATATTATTAAGAGAGGGTCAAATGAAACAGAAGCTATTATCAGTTATCGTATTGTTAATTATTGTTGTTTCAAGTTGGCTTGCTTTTAATGATGATGATTCGGCAGAGCCCGCAGTTTCTCAGTCCGAGATTAATACGACAGAGTCTGCGCTCAGCAGTACTCAAATAGTGCCAACATCTAATCTTGATGGTCAATCGACAACTTCAAACAAGCCAACGGTAGATACGGTTGAACAGCAATCTTTACCTCAAATGTTACCTGAGAAAGGGGTGACAATTGAGAGTAATCTTGAACATAGTCAGCGTATTGTCGTGCCTGATAAAGTGGTTGATGCGATGATGGATGAGCAACAAGTTAATAACTAATCATCCATTTTTTCTCTATCATTATTATTGGCTATAAATTTTTATAAAAAATATTCTGATTCACACAACAATCCCGTAAAATAGGGTACAATCCGCCCCCATTTATTAAATTAGAGATGAGTATAGACTGAATGAAAAAGCATCGTGCCTTTCTAAAATGGGCTGGAGGAAAATATTCCTTAGTCGAAGATATCAGTCATCATCTTCCTGCGGCTAAAAAGCTGGTTGAACCTTTTGTTGGTGCAGGCTCTGTTTTCCTTAATACCGATTATGATCACTATCTCCTTGCTGATATTAATCCTGATCTTATTAATCTCTATAATATTGTTAAGCAGCAACCTGAACAGTATATTTCGGACGCTAAAAAACTCTTTACCCCTGAATATAATCAGAAAGAGGTTTATTTAGCGCTGCGTGAAGAGTTTAACGCCACTAATAATCCTTATCGTCGTTCGATCCTTTTTCTCTATTTTAATCGTCATGGCTTCAATGGTTTATGTCGTTATAATAAGAAAGGCGGTTTTAACGTCCCATTTGGCTCTTATAAAAAACCCTATTTTCCAGAGAAAGAAATACTCTACTTTGCAGAAAAAGCCAAGAAAGCGACATTTGTCTGTGAAGGGTATGCCGAGACGTTTCGTCGAGCACGTAAAGGCGCGGTTGTTTATTGCGATCCTCCTTATGCGCCTCTTTCTAATACTGCAAATTTTACCAGTTATACCGGTAATGGCTTCTCATTAGATGACCAAGCTGCGCTTGCAGATATTGCAGAGAAAGCGGCAACGGTTCGTGGTATCCCTGTCTTAATTTCTAACCACGATACGACCTTAACTCGTCGCCTCTATCATGGTGCCGATCTCTCTGTGGTTAAAGTGAAGCGTACGATTAGTCGTAATGGTGGAAGCCGTAATAAAGTCAATGAGTTATTGGCACTGTTCCATGCGGATAAAACCGAAATCGTATAGATAACATCTTCTTCTTTGTAACTTCTGATCAGAATCAATAAATCCATTAAGACAGCGCAATCGATTTCGAGTAGAATTATTCTAATATTCACTCCGATAATATGTTTTGATTAGGGCTTAATTATGAAAGATTTTTTGATTGCACCATCAATTCTCTCCGCCGACTTCGCTCGTCTAGGTGACGATGTACAGAAAGTATTAGATTCAGGCGCGGACGTTGTTCATTTTGATGTAATGGATAACCATTATGTCCCTAACTTAACAATTGGCCCTATGGTGTGTCAGGCACTACGTGATTATGGTATTACTGCGCCTATCGATGTTCATTTAATGGTTAAGCCGGTTGATCGTATTATCCCAGATTTCGCCAAAGCCGGCGCCTCTATTATCACTTTCCATCCTGAAGCAACCGAACATTTAGATCGTTCTATCCAGTTGATTAAAGATCACGGCTGTAAAGCTGGGCTGGTGTTTAATCCTGCAACGCCTCTACATTATTTAGATTATGTACTTGATAAGATTGATGTCATTCTTCTGATGTCGGTTAATCCGGGCTTTGGTGGTCAATCCTTTATCCCTTCTACGCTTGATAAACTCCAAGAAGTTCGTGCGATTGTTGATGCAAGTGGTTACGATATTCGTATTGAAGTTGATGGTGGTGTTAAAGTCGATAATATCGGTGAGATTGCAGCCGCCGGCGCCGATATGTTTGTAGCAGGTTCTGCGATTTTCAATCAACCTGATTACAAAGCAGTGATTGATGAAATGCGTGTAGAGTTAGAAAACGCGACTAAATAGCGTTATAAAATAGATAACCTTGGATATTACCAATAATGAATAAACCTGAATTTATCGTTTTCGACCTTGATGGTACTTTGGTCGATAGCGTCCCTGATCTTGCTAATGCCGTTGATTTAGCGATGCAAGATATTGGTTATCCATCGGTAACCGTTGAACAGACGGCAACTTGGATTGGAAATGGTGCGGACTTATTGATTGCCCGCGCATTGAGCCAAAGTGTAACGCCAAATCCAGATATTGATCCTGAATTACAGAATAGAGCACGGGATCTTTTTAATGGTCATTATGGTGCCAGTGACCATAGTGCAACGACAGTTTACTCTGGAGTGATCGAAACCTTAACAACATTGAAAGCTCAAGGGATAAAAATTGCGCTATTGACCAATAAGCCATCACAATTTGTGGCTGCGGTGTTAGAAGAACAAGGGTTAGCGGACTTCTTTTGTCATGTTGTTGGTGGCGATGATTTCCCAGAGAAAAAACCAAGTCCAATGGCACTAAACTGGTTGATGGATGAGTTTAACTTTAAGCCTGAGCAAACGGTGATGGTAGGCGACTCTAAAAATGATATTTTAGCGGCACAGAATGCAAAATGTCGTTCAATTGGCGTCACTTATGGTTATAACTACGGTGTACCAATTGCGGAAAGTCAGCCAACCTTTGTTTGTGAACAATTTAATCAACTATTAGATGTTCTCAATCTCGGTTAATCGAGTTACAGTACTATCAATTAGACTATTTAAAACTTGCCGTTTACTTTATTAGTGGCGGCAATTATTTACCTTTAAGGAAACTTTATCATGAGTAAACCCATTGTATTGAGTGGCGTCCAGCCATCTGGTGAATTGAGTATTGGTAACTATATGGGCGCATTACGTCAATGGGAACAGATGCAGGATGATTACAATTGTCACTACTGTATTGTTGATCTACATGCCATTACGGTACGCCAAAAAGCCGAAGAGCTTCATGAAGCAACATTAGATGCATTAGCACTTTGTCTTGCTGTTGGTGTTGATCCAGAAAAGAGCACCTTGTTTATTCAGTCTCATGTTCCAGAGCATGCTCAGTTGAGTTGGTTATTGAACTGTTATACTCAAATGGGTGAACTAAACCGCATGACTCAGTTTAAAGATAAGTCTCAGCGTCATGCTGAAAATATCAATGCAGGTCTATTTAGCTACCCAGTTCTGATGGCGGCGGATATTTTACTTTATCAAGCGCAGCAAGTGCCTGTTGGACATGATCAGAAGCAACATTTAGAACTTTCTCGTGATATCGCTCATCGCTTCAATAATCTTTATGGTGAAACATTCCAAGTGCCAGAACCTTATATCCCAAGTGTTGGTGCGCGCGTAATGAGCCTACAAGATCCCCTAAAGAAAATGTCGAAATCCGATGATAACCGTAATAACGTGATAGGCTTGCTTGAAGATCCAAAAGCGATTGTGAAGAAGATTAAACGTGCGGTGACTGATTCAGAAGAGCCACCTCGTGTTCAATTTGATATTGCAAACAAACCGGGCGTTTCAAATCTGTTAGGGATTCTTTCTGGCGTGACAGGCAAAGATATCAAGTCATTAGAAGCAGAATACGAAGGTAAAATGTATGGTCATCTAAAAGGCGACACCGCTGATGCAGTTGTTGCGATGTTAGAGCCTTTACAGCAGCGTTATAAGCAGTTCCGTAATGACCGAGCTTTCCTTGATCAAGTGATGAAGTCAGGGGCAGAAAAAGCCTCAGCTCATGCCGCTATTACGTTAGAAAAAGCGTATAAAGCCGTTGGTTTTGTTGGCCGTCCTCGTTAATTTTTAATACGCAGCGGTATCTATTAAAGGTAACGACAAGCATATAATCAAGGTGAGTAAGAGCAATTTTACTTGCCTTTTTTATTGCCATTTTTTCCTGAGTGTTCAAATTTTATATTCAGAGTATTGAGATTTTTTATGTTATTGATAATCGACAATTATGACTCTTTTACTTATAACCTTTACCAATATTTTTGTCAGCTAGGTGCTGAGGTAAAAGTGATTCGCAATGATGAAATTGATTTAGCGGGTATCGCTGAACTAAATCCCACCCACCTAGTCATCTCTCCTGGACCTTGTTCACCCAATGAAGCTGGGATCTCTTTAGCGGCAATTAAAACCTTTGCAGGCAAGTTACCGATTCTTGGCGTCTGTTTAGGACACCAAGCAATGGCACAAACATTTGGTGCTAATATCATTCGAGCTAAAGAGGTAATGCATGGCAAAACCTCAACGATTCATCATGATCAACAAGGTGTATTTTCTGATTTACCAAATCCATTAACGGTGACTCGATATCACTCTTTAGTGATTGAAGAGCAATCTTTGCCGGATTGTTTTGAGATTACCGCGTGGAGCTATAACGCAAACAATGAACAAGATGAGATTATGGGAATTCGTCATAAAACCTTGGATTTAGAAGGGGTGCAATTTCACCCTGAAAGCATTAAGACAGAAAAGGGTTTAGCACTGTTAGCCAATTTTATTAATCGTTAGTATTTTAGATCTTTTTTATATAAAAAGTCATAAAATAAGCATAGATACTCATTTTTTGTTTATTTTCTCTCTTGTTTAGTTATTATGAATGAATAGTTTAGTTACGATGAACTAATATCAATAGAGAAGTAACTTTTGAGAATAAAAGCATAACTCAAGGAGAGAGAGATGGGACAGAGTGTTAAGCGTGCGGATTTTGATCAATACATGGTGCCATGTTATTCCCCAATGGCGATGATTTTGACCAAAGGTAAAGGCTCGTTGGTTTGGGATCAACAAGGAACCGAGTATATTGATTTTGCTGGCGGTATTGCGGTGAGCAGCTTAGGCCACTGTCATCCCGTGATGGTTAATGCATTGCAGCAGCAGTCACAAAAACTGTGGCATGTGAGTAATATTATGACTAACGAACCGGCATTACGTTTAGCCAAGCGACTGACAGAGCTCTCTTTTGCAGAAAAAGTCTTCTTTGCAAACTCTGGGGCTGAAGCCAATGAAGCGGCACTTAAATTAGCGCGTCGTTATGCACTAGAAAATTTCGGTGAGCAGAAGAATGAGATTATTGCCTTTAAACAAGGGTTTCATGGTCGTACTTTCTTTACTGTTACCGTGGGTGGACAGCCAAGTTATTCCGAAGGTTTTGGCCCTAAACCACAGGAGATCACTCACCTTCCTTATAATGATTTAGAGACACTTTCTCAACATATCTCAGATAAAACCTGTGCCGTTATGATGGAGCCATTGCAAGGCGAGGGCGGAATTATCGATGCGGAACCTCAGTTTTTAGCAGGCGTTAAAGCCTTGTGTGAACAGCATAATGCGCTACTTATTTTTGATGAGGTGCAGACAGGCAATGGCAGAACTGGCGCTTTTTATGCCTATCAAGCGTGTGGTGTGACGCCGGATATTTTAACCACCGCAAAATCATTAGGTGGTGGTTTCCCCATTGCCGCCATGATGACAACCTCGAATATCGCCAAACACTTAACTCCGGGAACTCATGGCACAACCTATGGTGGCAATGCATTGGCCTGTGCGGTTGCTGAAGCGGTTATTAATGAAACCTCCAAGCCTGAGGTACTATCTGGTGTAATGGTTCGTCAGCAGTGGTTTGAGCGTGAATTAGAAAAATTAAACAATCAATATCAACTGTTTGAAAACATTCGTGGTCGAGGGTTACTGTTAGGTGCGGTACTCAATGAGCAATGGCAAGGGCGTGCGGTTGATATTATGAATGCTGCCGCAGAACAAGGGGTGTTAATTTTAGTGGCAGGGTCGAATGTGTTACGTTTTACACCATCATTAATTATTGATGAGCAACAGATTATTAATGGTGTCGCTAAATTGGGTGATGCTATCGCTAAATTAATCGAAGTGGAGTCAGTGAAACACGCTGAGTCTGTATAGTTAATTAAATTTATAAAAATGGTCATTAACAAATAGGCCGCTAATGGTATTCCATCAGCGGCCTATTTTTTAACTCTTTTTTATGAGTGATTTTTATTTTTGAGTCAGAGATTAATCTTGATCGATCTGCCAGCGACGGAACTCCTTACGTTGCTCTGGTGTCGCTTTTAAATACCAAGCTTGTAGCTGTTTTAGTGCATTTTTGTCGGTATTTGGTGGCACTATTTTTTTCGCTGCCGTAGATTTGGCTGTAGCCGTTGTTGCTGTGATCGCTGCTGTCGTCGTCACTGCTGCAGTTGTCACTGCTGAAGTATCAATTGCTTGAGGCTCAACAAGCATTAAGCCATGCTTTTGATTATATTTAGTAATTAACTCTTCTAAATCATTGTAAGCCATAAAGCCACCTTTACTCGGCAGTACAGGAAGCTCAAGGGGCATTTTTTCGCCATCATTATGGCTAACGGCCCAGCCGACTTTATTGCCTGAGAATGCGCCTGCTGCAACGGTATAGTTAGCAAAGTATTTATGGCTAAGCTTGTAGCTACCTTCATTAACATCAATATTCCAAATTAATGGATCTGAAGTATAAGAAGACTTCGCTGAACCTCTCTTTAACGGTTGAGAGTATTCGATAATTAATTGATGACTACCCGCAGCTAAGTCAGCAAGCTGATCTTTATCTTTGAGTTTTTTGCCATCTAATGCCATTAAGTTAACACTATTTGGCAGAATGATTTCTGCAGCCATAGTGGAAACAGGCAGCATGATTAGCAGGGGTAGAATTATTTTTTTAAACATCCTGTTCTCCATTTTTTATCATGGCTAAAAAGCAAAAAGCCACTAATATATAGTGGCTTCAGTATATCATGTCATATGATAATTTATTATTAGAAGCTTACGCCCATACCAACAACATAGCCAGTATCTTCATCTTTAGCATCAGTAAAGCCAAGTTCTGCATAAGTCCAAACGTTTGAAGTCCAATTATATGTGGCATTGATATAGCCATTATTTTCTGTTGAATCTTCTGCGTCCATATCGTCACAATTAGTATCTCGGTAACCATAGCCAGCTGCAAATACAACTTTATCCATAGTATAAGTACCAGTTAAGCCGTACATATATACATCTTTAGACATTGAACCATCAGCATCAGTGTTTGAACCCGACGCTGTAGCAGCTAAACCTATGTTATCCATTAACTGGTAACGAACTTCAAGGTCATAGATTGTAATTTCAGCATTATCCATTTCACCTAGTTTTTTCTTCTCAGAGTAACCACCGTAAAGAGTTACATCTAATTTCTCCATACGGAAACCGATACGGCCATCAATATCGTAGTCGCCGTCAAAACCCTTATCTGCTTCATCTAATTCATTATTGCTAGTGCCGCCAGTACCATTTTGATAAGCATTATATGCTACTGCACCGTAGAACATGCCACCGTTGTCGTATACGTATTTTACAACTTGCTGACCATACATATTTTGGTCATCAACAAAACCAGCATAACCGAACTCGTAATCACCACCGATGCCAGAATCATCCAGTACTGTGTACTGCTCACCAAAAGTAAGAATACCGTAGTTAGTGAAGTGTAGGCCTACGAATGCTTCATCACGAACAAATTTGTTATCTTCGTTATCTGCATCGCCGTCGATACCTAATTTACCGCCAACAGCAAGCATGTCGTTTACTTGGTACTTAAGACCGAAACCGAAATCAGCATCATCAATACGGATTTCTGCATCTAAATCTTTATCTTTATCTTGGTAGTATTGAACGTCTAAATCACCGAAGATATCAACAGTTACGCCATCTTTGTTATAAATTTCTGCAGCGTTTACAGAGCCTGCCGCTAGAAGAGCTGGTACGGCTAGAGCTAAAAGAGTCTTTTTCATGAGTTTCCCATGCCTTTATTAGTTATCGGAATGTCAAAAGCTAAATCGCTAAATGAGCATTCGTTCCATTTCCCTGATAACGATTGTTTTGTAAAAAACAAAAAGTGTTTTACTAACCAAAACAATCACTTTGCAGCTATATTGTCTGGTGTTTATAAAAGTGTCAAATAGTTCAAAAAAAATAATAAAAAAACATAAATGAATATAAAACAAGGACTTATTGATGAAAAATGATGTCTGATAAGTTATTTTGTTATTTTGCTATATATTGTTCTTTTGTCTGTTTTCGATATTTTATACTGGTAATTTTACTGGTTTTGAATTTATATATTGCTAGTAATCCCATTTATGGGTTTTAAAGTTTCATAATTGAATCTAATAATTTTTTTTCATAATAATAAAAATATTGTGATCTTAGTCGAATATTCAGGTGGTCTTTAGGTTTTTTTATACTTTATAGTTTGATTATTAATCAGTTTCTGAAGAGGGGATACTTATTTATAGGCAATAAAAAACCGCAGGCTAAGCTGCGGTTTTTTATTTAGTGAGCAAGATCCAATCAGGAGATCGTTATCTCATCTCTTTCTGTTTTGTCGGTTAACGAGTGCCGTAAACAACAATCGTTTTACCATGAGCTGAAATTAAGTTCTGCTCTTCTAGCATCTTTAAGATACGACCCACTGTTTCACGAGAACAACCAACAATCTGTCCGATCTCTTGACGGGTGATCTTAATCTGCATGCCATCTGGGTGAGTCATCGCATCAGGTTGTTTTGCAAGATTCAATAGTGTCTGTGCAATTCGTCCTGTTACATCTAAGAATGCAAGATCACCGACTTTTTGGCTGGTTGTCTGAAGACGGCTTGCCATCTGCGCCGAGAGTCGCATCAAGATATCTGGATTAACTTGAATTAATTGACGGAACTTCTTGAATGAGATTTCAGCGACTTCACAAGGCGTTTTAGCTCGAACCCAAGCGGTACGTTCTGCGCCTTCTTCGAAGAGGCCAAGTTCGCCGATGAAATCCCCTTGATTAAGATAAGAAAGGATCATCTCTTTACCTTCTTCATCTTTAATCAAAACTGCAACTGAACCTTTTACAATGAAGTAAAGTGTTTCAGCTTTTTCGCCAGCATGGATCAATGTACTTTTTGACGGATACTTATGGATGTGACAGTGAGATAAAAACCACTCCAAAGTAGGGTCTGTCTGAGGTTTGCCTAAAACCATATCTATTTATTCCTCTACATGATTTGCTTCGTCATCTAGCTATAATTCGAATGTCACTTATATTTCCTCTATTCAGAGCTGAAAGTGATATTTATCGTTAATAAGGTAGATAGCAAGTGTGCTGATAATTTACCGTAAGATTCTATCCTTTTTTGTAAACTATTTCTTGATTTTAATACGGCATAACTGGTTATTAATGCGTCAAAAATGTGCGTGGGATCACGAAGATTCATTTAAGTTACATTCAGAAATGTGAAGCCTATTGAAATAGCGAGTAATATTGATTTGACGCTCATCATTTTGGCACGCTTAAATTGCATTAATATAGACTTAAAGTAAGAACGGTACACGATTTACTTATAAGTGAATACTGCCATGAGTGATTAGTTTCTCAATTAATGGGCGCATAATTAACTCCATCGCAAAGCTCATTTTGCCTCCTGGTACCACTAAGGTATCGTGACTTGAGACAAAAGAGCCTTCAATCATCGCTAACAGGTAAGGAAAATTGACCTGTTTTATTCCTCGAAAGCGGATTACCACAAAACTTTCATCAAGAGTTGGAATCGCAGTCGCATTAAGTGGATTAGAGGTATCAACGGTTGGAACCCGTTGGAAGTTGATGTGAGTTCTCGAAAACTGTGGCGTAATGTAGTTTAAGTAATCATCCATTGAACGAATAATCGAGTCTTGAACGGCTTCTGCAGAATGACCTCGTTCTCGAATATCTCGAACACTCTTTTGAATCCACTCTAAATTGACGATCGGAACCATGCCGATCAATAAGTCGACCTCTTTAGCGACATCGATATCATCGTGAACAATCCCACCGTGTAGACCTTCATAAAAAACTAAATCAGTCTCTTCTGGTAATTGCTGCCAAGGGGTGAAATTACCAGGAGTCAGTTGGTAAGGAACCGCTTCATCAAAGGTGTGGAGATATTTACGGTACTTTCCTGTACCATCTTCTCCGTATTGCTGAAAGAAGGTTTCTAATTGTCGAAAGTCATTGGCTTCAGGACCAAAATAACTGATATGGCGCCCCTGTGCTTTGGCTTTACGGATCTCATTATCCATCTCAGGGCGAGTAAATCGGTGGAAGCTATCGCCTTCTAACCATGCTGCGTTAATATCAAGGGCGGCAAACATTTTGCGGAAGGCTTCTTTGGTGGTGGTAGTTCCTGCGCCTGAAGAACCGGTTACGGCAATGATAGGATGCTTAGCTGACATGATAACTCCTTTAATCGATATGTTCTCTTATTCGTTGAGAGGTCTATACCCTTCATACTTGAAGTCGCTAGGTTGTTGGCTGTATTCGTTCGCCCCAATTATATCGTACATCTATACTCACGGGGCCTTACTCACTTGCCGCCTACTAGCAGCTTCTATTATTTTAGGTATATTTTCTTGCCGCATTTTTATAGCTTAATTTACTGACGAGGGATTGCTCTATAATGTTGAGAATCTTTGCAATCTTATGACATCGTGTTACTGATTATTACAATAACACTTAATAAGACTCATTATCTTCAGCATAATTCAATTCAGATTTAGGTTTAATGTTAATCTCTTGATGCAACTCAGAAAAAATAATAATGGCTTCCCCTGATTTTAGCTGGTTTTTGACTTGCGATACTTTATCTTTCAGAGATATTTCATTCTCACCGTAATCTGTCCCTTCACGAAGAACATATTGTTCAATAATGTTTTCTAATGTCTCTGGTTGAATATTTTGCCAAGGGATGATCATAGTAACTCCATAGTAAAAGTAGAGCCCATCATTAGATGAGCTCTATTCATGATAAATTTAACGTTAATCTTATTGCTTACTGATTGTTAGTGAACGCTTGTTCTTTCTCTTCTAATTCATCATGAAGATCGAGCCACTCCATTTCGCTCTCTTCTAGGGCAGATTTAATCTCTATCTGTTTGGCAAGTGCGGTGGTTAATTGGGCTTTATTCTCCGCTTGGTAAATATCGCTATCGGCAAGCATGGCTTCTATTTCAATTAATGCAGCAGCTTCTTTTTCAATCAATTTATCCAGTTGAGTAATACGCTTTCGCATTGGTGCTGTCTGCTTTCGAAATTCAGCGTCTAAACGTTTTTGCTCTTTTTTAGCCGCTGCACTATTCACTGACGACTTTTCTTTCGGTTGCGCTTCTTTTTTCTCTAAGCGTTGCTGTTCACCTAACCAAACGTGGTAATCATGAAGATCCCCATTAAATGGGACAACTTGTTTATCATGGACCAGATAGAGCTCATCCGTTGTTGCACGTAGTAAGTAACGATCGTGGCTGACAATCACCATCGCGCCTTCGAACAGTTGCAAAGCCATGGTTAGCGCTTGGCGCATATCAAGATCGAGGTGGTTGGTTGGTTCATCGAGTAGCAAGAGGTTCGGCTTATCCCAAACAATAATAGCTAAAACCAAACGTGCTTTTTCACCGCCAGAAAATGGAGCTACGGGTTCGAGGGCTTTATCCCCTAAAAAGCCAAAGCTGCCCAAGTAATCTCGAAGTTGTTGTTCTGTTGCTTTTGGCGCGACACGCATCATATGTTGAACAGGGGTATCTTCAGGACGTAATGTTTCTAATTGATGCTGGGCAAAGTAACCAATTTTCACCCCTTGCGAATAGTTAAACTCACCGCCTTGAGGTTTTAACTCATTAGAAAGCAATTTAACTAAGGTTGATTTACCTGCACCATTACGACCGAGTAGACCGATACGACTTCCCGGCACAAGGTTAAGACGGATTTTCTCTAAGATCGCGACATCATCGTAACCAATCGCCACATCGTCCATCATTAGAATTGGATTAGGTAGGGCATCCGGCTCTCTAAATTGAAAGTTAAATGGATTATCAAGCTGAGCTGGCAATACCTTTTCCATTCTCTCTAGCGCTTTTATTCGACTCTGTGCTTGGCGCGCTTTATTGGCTTGATAACGGAAACGGTCGATATAAGACTGCATATGCGTAATTTGGCGCTGCTGCTTCTGGAATTGTGCTTGCTGTAAAACGAGTTTTTCTGCACGCTGAGTTTCAAAAGAGGAGTAGTTACCGGTATATTCATTCAGATCTCCACCTTCAATATGAATAATCTTATTGACGATAGGATCTAAAAAATCTCGGTCATGAGAAATAAGTAGTAGTGTACCAGGGTACGTTTGCAGCCAGCGTTCTAGCCACATTACCGCGTCGAGATCCAAGTGGTTGGTGGGTTCATCAAGTAAAAGAAGGTCAGAGCGACAAAGTAGGGCTTGTGCTAAGTTCAGACGCATACGCCAACCACCAGAGAATTGGGTTAGATTCCAACTCATCTGCTCTTGAGAAAAACCGAGGCCATCTAATAGTTCTGCGGCTCGAGAACGAATGGTGTAGCCACCGATCGCATCAAGTTTGCCATGCAGCTCAGCAACCAGTGTGCCGTTATCTTTCTGTTCGGCAATGACAAGTTGCTCTTCTAAACCTCGATACTCTCTATCTCCATCGATAACGTACTCAATGGCCTGACGTTCAAGTGCCGGTGTTTCTTGGGCAACCCATGCTAATTGCCAATGGTGAGGTTGCTTCGCGGTTCCCGCATCAAGAGAAAGCTCTCCTTTTAACAGAGCAAAAAGAGATGATTTACCACACCCATTTTTACCGACTAAGCCGAGCTTATCGTTGGGTTGAATGACAGCGGATGCGTTATCCAGTAGCGGTTTTCCGCCTCGTAATAGCTGTATATTTGAAAAAGTGATCATACTCATCGACAGTTAAAGGAGAAGTTAGCTGCTGATTTTATACTAATCATGGCTCAGTGGCGATATTGATACTAATAGAAACTATACTCTTCTTATTTGTTGCTTAACTAAAGTTCCAATGAAATTGAGAATATCCCCTTCATACTTGAAGTTGCTAGGTTGTTAGCTGCACTCGCTCACCCCAATCATAGAGTACACCTATACTCATGGGGCCTCACTCACTTGCTGCCTACTAGCAACGCCAATTATTTTAGGCATAAAGAAAGAGTAAAATAGCGATAAATATGAATAAAAAGTAAAAATATCCAGACGAAAACGTAACATTTTTGTTAGAGTGTTTTCAGGCTTTGTGCTGCATAAGAAAAATGTAGAGCAGTAAAAAGACCGATTGGAGTTAAAGGCGTAATCAAAAGGATTTATATGAAAGGAAAGCCCAAACCGAAAGTTCTTGTTATCTATGTTCACCCCTACCCACAAGATTCTGTGGCGAATGCTGAGATGATTAAGCATATTTCAATGCTAGACCACGTTACCGTGCATGATCTTTATGCCGAGTACCCCAACTTTTTTATCGATACTGTCCGTGAGCAAGCATTAGTCAATGCTCACGATATTATTGTCTTTCAACATCCTCTTTATATGTACTCGTGTCCCGCATTAATGAAAGAATGGTTAGATGTGGTGCTTGGGCAAGGCTTTGCTTATGGAAAAAGTGGTGATGCACTAATGGGAAAATATTGGCGTTCAGTGATTACGACAGGCGGTGCAAAAACAGCATTTACTTCAAGTGGCTATAACCGTTACTCCCTCAATGAAATTTTACAGCCTTTCGAATTAACCGCCGCACTTTGTCGTATGGAGTGGTTACCGCCTCTTGTTCTCTATTGGGCGAGAAGTGTTGGTGAACAAGAGAGAAAAGCTCATTGTGACAGCTACTATCAATGGCTAGATAATCCGTTATTTATTGAAGGGGACTTATCATGAGTGAGAGTTTTCTTCATGCTACTGTGGTTTACCTCTCTGCTGCGGTGATTGCGGTTCCTATTGCTCAACGTTTAGGGCTTGGTTCTGTATTGGGTTATCTCATGGCAGGCATTGTCATTGGTCCTTGGGGGATGGGATTAATTGATGATGTTGATGCAGTTTTGCACTTTTCTGAATTTGGTGTGGTTCTGTTGCTATTTTTGATTGGTTTAGAGCTTGATCCTAAAACGCTTTGGAAGATGAGAAGCCCGATCCTGGGTTTAGGGGGAGGGCAAGTGGTGATATCTACGGTGTTGATTGCTATGATTGCAGTTGCAATTACCGTGGCTGCTGGGATGTTGTTAAGTTGGCAGCAAGCTCTGATCATCGGAATGGGACTTGCGCTCTCTTCAACAGCAATTGCGTTACGAATTATTGATGAACAAGGGTTAGGAGGCTCTGAATCGGGACAGTCTGGGTTTTCTATTCTCCTCTTTCAAGATATTGCGGTGATTCCAATGCTAGCTGTATTACCGATCCTTGCGGGTGGCAGTGGTGGTGATTGGATTGAATTTATCTGGACGCTTGCTGGCTTTTTAGGTTTGCTTGTTGCGGGTCATTATTTGCTGCGTCCGTTGTTTCGTTGGGTAGTATTAAGTGGCGTACGAGAACTGTTTAATGTCGCGGCTTTACTTTTGGTGATAGGCATTGCCCTTGCGATGGAACAATTAGGGCTTTCAATGGCGCTGGGGACTTTTCTTGCTGGGGTCTTATTGGCTGAAAGTGAATATCGCCATGAGCTTGAGATTGCGATTGAACCTTTTAAAGGGTTGCTGTTAGGTCTCTTTTTTATCTCAGTAGGAATGACGGTTAATTTAGAATTATTTGTTGAACAACCGTTGATTATTCTTGGCTGTGTTGCTGCGCTGATTGCCATTAAGATGGCGGTACTTTATGGACTTGCTCGCTTATGGAAAATTGGTTCTAAATCAAGAAGTCAATTATCGGTGATCTTAAGCCAAGGAGGTGAATTTGCGTTTGTCTTATTTACTGCAGCAAGAGCAGAGGGAGCGTTAGATGCTCAACTTCATAGCTTTTTATTAGTGGTTGTCAGTTTATCAATGGTAACGACACCGATTTTACTGTTATTACAAAACCGTTGGTTTGCTCGAGAACTCAATAGTGACGAAGTGCAGTCTCACGATAGCGACGTGGTTGGTCGCGAATCTCGGGTTATTATTGCGGGCTTTGGCCGTTTTGGTCAAATTATCGGACGTCTTCTTTATGCCAATAAAATTAAACTGACGATCTTGGAAAGGGATCCTAGTCAAATACAAATGCTAAGAAAATTTGGTTATAAAGTCTTTTATGGTGATGCGACTCAGCTTGATCTGTTACGTGCGGCAGGAGCGGATAAAGCAGAAGCTATCGTTATCTGTAGCGATAGCCCCGATGATGTGATGAAAATCGTTGAAATTTGTCAGCATTATTTTCCTCACCTTAAAATTCTGTCAAGAGCAAGAAGCCGGGTTGATGCGCATCAATTGTTAAATCATAATGTTGATGGCTATACTCGAGAAACCTTTTTAGGGGCGCTAGATTTAGGTCGAAAAACATTAACATCTTTAGGCATGCACCCTTATCGAGCAAAAAGAGCAGAGGAGCATTTTCATCGACTCGATTCTCAACTGTTACGTGAATTTACACCAGAGCATAATGAAGATGTTGCGTTAGCTTCTAGAACCAAAGAAGCAAGAAAAGAATTAGAAGAAATTTTTGATCGAGAAATGCGCAGTGATAAAGATAAATATCATCATTGGAATGTAGATTAAAAAATAAGCAAAGGAAGCTCTAATGGAAAGAAAAAGATTTATTGCAGGCGCAACATGCCCAGCGTGTCAAAAAGAAGACACATTACGTTGGTGGTCAATTGAAAATATTGAGCATATAGAGTGTGTTGCTTGTGAACATCAAGATCAGCGTTCAATGAAATCCACAATAAAAAGTAAGGAACCATCGACGGAAGTTTCCGATCAAGTTATCGGGATTTTTACGCCCTGATAGCATAGAGAGGTCGGATAGGATATTATTCTGCTATAAAGTGATATTATATCCTTGTTACTTGAAGTTGCTAGGCTAGGTTTATTGAAGTAGGGACTGCATCATTCCCCTACTAGTAACTCCCATTGTTTTAGGTATATATTTACTGACAATAGCGAAAATCAGCGATCAAAATAGATCGCTAATTTCGTTGTTACTGATTATTTATTCCAACTGGAGTCGACATGAAAATTACAAAAGATATGGTTGTAAGCCTTGCTTATGAAGTTAAAGGTGAAGATGGTTCACTTGTTGATCAATCAACAGCAGAAGCACCATTAGATTATATGCATGGTCATAACAACCTAATCTCTGGTCTAGAAAAAGCATTAGAAGGCCGTGAACAAGGTGATACTTTCTCTGTGACGGTTACTCCAGAAGAAGCGTATGGCGACTACCATGATGCGATGGTTCAGCGTGTTCCTGCTGAAGTATTTCAAGGTGTTGACACAATCGAAGTTGGTATGCGCTTTTTAGCTGATACTGACCAAGGTCCAATTCCAGTTGAAGTGACTGAAGTTGATGGTGATGAAGTGGTTGTTGATGGTAACCATATGCTAGCAGGACAAACACTATCATTTGACGTGAAAGTGATTGCGGTTCGTGCTGCGACGGAAGAAGAACTATCTCATGGCCATTCTCATAAAGAAGAAGGTGGTTGTTGTGGCGGTGGTGATCACGATCATGGTCACGAAGAGAAAGAAGGCTGCTGTGGTGGCGAAGGTAAAGGCGGTTGTGGCTGCAGTCACTAATCCTCTTTATCATCATTCACTTCATAAATAAGTGATTGATAAAAGTAATTAGCAAAAAGGAGACTAGCATGGTCTCCTTTTTTGTATCTGAATATTTAGTTTAGATTGATAAGGTTAGGCATTAATAGTGTGGAGGCGGTGTTTCATCTTTTGCTGATGCCATGTTTGATGGTTCCATCTCTTTTAGTTTATCAACCAAATATTTTAACTGAACCGCCATTTTATCAATTAATAGTTGCTGTTGAGTCAGCGCATCATTTAGCTCTTCAATGGTCTGCTCTTGAAAGGCAACTTTATATTCTAATGAATCAATTTGTTGGGAAAAGAGTGCGTCTTTATTCATTTTTATTTCCATTGAGTTAGCGACCATCGAGTTTAAGACTCATTTTTATGGCGATTGATTGTTTTAATCTTAGGTATCATAAAGGGTTTTTATGGATAAAAATAGCAAAAGCATTCACCTTTCATTGCTTCAGCTTTAAGATCTTAGCCAGTAAATTTACATATTTTAACCATAAAATGTTAATTCATTATGAGGTTTAGGGTATAACGGTTGAATCATCAGCAATTGTTGTTAAGGTATGCCTTAATCACGATTATTTACGATATTTTTAGTTAATATGATGGTATAAAGATAGAAATAAAATGCTATCTTTAGATGTAATACACTAAATACAATAATAAATAGATTAATAATGAACTCTTTGTTTTTATTGTTGACCAAGGGTATAAAATTATAGTTTATTTATGATGATGTTCTGTTTATTGCTGATTGTTATAAAAAACTATCAATGAGAAATAGATAGAACTAATTAAAATTCAATGCAAAAGTTGGCTACATTCAGGATTTATCCTATTAATGTGACCTCTTTGTATCTATTTTCGATGAAATAAAAGATCTGGAGAGTTTAATGAAACCTGTTCTAAAAATGACCCTTCTTGCAGCAACTGTTCTATTAGCGGTAGGTTGTAACGACGAGAAAGCACAAGAAGCGGCACCAGCACCAGCAGCAAAAGTTGAGCAGACAGCAGCTAAAACTACAGATGCAGCAAGTGCAGAAAAAGCAGCATTCGCATCAGAAGATGACCAAGCCGCTTATGCTATCGGTGCATCACTTGCTAAATATCTAAATGCAAACTTAGATAAGCAAGCTGAAATTGGTTTAGATCTTAAGAAAGAAATGGTGCTTGAAGGTGTTAAAGATGCATTCAACAACACAACGAAACTAACAGATCAAGAACTACAAGATACATTGAAATCACTAGATACTCGTGTTGCTAAGTTAGCACAAGAGAAAGCAGCAGCAGCAGCTCAAGCCGCAGTTAAAGCAGGCGATGATTTCCGTGCCGATTTTGCTAAGCAAGAAGGTGTAAAAACAACTGATTCTGGCTTAATGTACAAAGTTGAAACAATGGGTACAGGGGCTAAACCAAAAGCAACGGATACTGTTGAAGTTCATTACACGGGCACACTCATTGATGGTACTAAGTTTGATAGCTCGTATGATCGTAATCAACCAGCAACATTCCCATTAAATCGCGTTATTCCTGGTTGGACTGAAGGCGTTCAGTTAATGCCTGTCGGTTCTAAGTTTAAGTTTGTGATCCCACCACAACTTGCTTACGGCGAGCAAGATTCACCAGCAATCCCAGCAAACTCAACGTTAGTCTTTGAAGTGGAATTACTGAAAATTGGTCAGCCAGCACAAGCAGCAGCTAAATAATTAGCTCTCTTATTTAGTTGGCATATATACCTAAAGTCATTGGTGTTGCTAGTAGGCGAACAAGTACAGCCAACAACCTAGCGACTTCAAGTAAGAAGGGTATAGATAAATTATTTAAAGATTAAAAAGACCCAGTTTATACTGGGTCTTTTTTTTATCTCGCAGGAATATCTGATAGACTTACAGATAAATTTGAAAAATTATCATTTATTTGTAAGGGATAGTCATTATGTCTGAAATTGAAAACGATACAGATGCCATTTTTGAGCAAGAATTAGCTGAAGGGTTTGTTTTTAGTCAGCATGATTACCATCTATTACACTCCTATGAAGCCGTTGTTGATGGTCTCGCCGCTTTAATTGGTCCTTATTGTGAAATTGTTCTTCATTCTCTTGATGATTTAGATAAATCTGCAATTAAAATTGCCAATGGTGAAAACACCGGGCGTACGGTGGGATCTCCGATTACCGATCTTGCTTTACGTATGCTAAAAGATATTGAAGGATCTGAGCGTAACTTTTCTCGTGCTTATTTTACCCGAGCCAAAGGTGGGACAGGCACCTTAATGAAGTCGATCACTGTCGCGATCCGTAATGGTGATCAACGAATCATTGGCTTGCTTTGTATCAACGTTAATCTTGATGCGCCTTTCTCTCAAGTTCTCGCTGCATTTATGCCTAATGAAGAGGCAAGTAAAGCGGCTTCAACGGTTAATTTTGCTAGTGATGTTGATGAACTGGTGGATCAAACCGTCGAGCGAACGGTCGAAGATGTGACAGCAGATAAAGAGGTATCGAATAATATGAAGAACCGTCAAATAGTGATGGATCTGTATGAAAAAGGGATTTTTGATATCAAAGATGCGATTAATCGTGTAGCTGATCGCTTAGATATCTCCAAGCATACGGTTTATCTTTATATTCGTCAGCGAAAAACTGAGGATAGTGATAAGTGAGTTTACACTACGGGCTTGTGGTTAATGGCTCAGCCTATGGTTCTCAGCAAGCAAGAGCGGCCTATCAATTTGCTTTAGCGATCATTGAAGAAGGGCATCAATTAGATCGAATCTTCTTCTATCAAGATGGTGTTTATAATGGTTCGGAGTTTACGGCTCCTGCTAGTGATGAGTTTGATATTGTTGCTGGATGGCAAAAGCTTGCTTCTGAACATCAAGTTGAGTTACAAACCTGTGTTGCAGCAGCGCTTCGTCGAGGAATTTTAAGCGATGATGAAGCAAAGAGTCTTCATCAACCTCATGGCAATTTAGCGGAGCATTTTACTCAATCAGGTTTAGGCTCAATGGCTGAAATGCTTTTAAAATGCGATCGTGTGATCCAATTTTAATTGTAAATTTTTAGTCCAAGAATATTTATACTTAAGTTATCCATACCCAAAGTCATTGGAGCTGCTAGTAGATGGCAAGCAAGTGAGGCCTCATGAGTATAGGTGCGCTATATAATTGGGGCGAGCGAGCGTAGCCAACAACCTAGCAACTTCAAGTAAGAAGGGTATATACCTGAGTAGGTTAGCACCCTATATAGAACATAAATCGAGTTTAAAAGTATGACTACCCAGATTGATGTTGGTTTTATTTTCACTTCTGCCCCTCATGGTATAACAAGTGGTCGAGAAGGGTTAGATGCAGTTTTAGCGACTTCGGCGTACAGTGAAAATATTGGATTACTGTTTCTAGGTGATGGAATTTTCCAACTCCTAAAACAACAAGATCCTGAAAAGATCCTTTCTCGTGACTATATCTCGTTGTTTAAAATGCTAGAACTCTATGATGTAGAGCAGCTCTATGTTTGTCAGCAATCTTTAGATGAACGCGGGATAGATCAACAGGATCTTCTTGTCGATGTGATGACTTGTTCAATCGCCGAGATCGCGCTAAAATTAAACAGTTGTAAGCAATTACTGCGATTCTAAAGGAATATCATGTTACATCTGATAAAAAAATCACCATTTCAATCGCAATTAGTAAAGCAATGTTTACAATATAGCAGCAATCAGGATGCGATCCTGCTTTATCAAGACGGTATTTATGCTGGATTGAGCGGTTCTGAGTGCGCAACACTGCTAAAAAACAGCAATTTAGAAATATATATTTTAACCCCAGACCTAGAAGCACGAGGGCTAGAGGATAAAATTGAGCAAAGTTTTAAGCGTGTTGATTATAAAGGTTTTGTTGGGTTGACGGCTCGTTTTGATAAAACAGTAACTTGGTAAGTCAGTAATAAAAGAACAGAGCTTTTATACGGCTTATTAACAGAGTTATTCACAAAAATATTCAAAACATTATTGTATATTTCTTGACACCTTCCCCTTACAAGCCTAAAATTTCGCGTCCCTCTATTCAGGAGGGTATTTTCATGTGTTTATGACAGTACATCCAGGAGCTATTTGATGGCAACTATTAACCAGTTGGTACGTAAGCCACGTGCAAAGCAAGTTGTTAAAAGCAACGTGCCTGCACTAGCTGCGTGTCCACAAAAACGTGGAGTATGTACTCGTGTATATACTACCACTCCTAAGAAGCCGAACTCAGCATTACGTAAAGTATGTCGTGTTCGTCTAACTAACGGCTTTGAAGTTACTTCATACATCGGCGGTGAAGGTCACAACCTTCAGGAACACAGTGTTGTTCTAATCCGTGGTGGTCGTGTTAAAGATTTACCGGGTGTGCGTTACCACACCGTTCGTGGTGCACTTGACTGTGCAGGCGTAAATGACCGTAAGAAAGGTCGTTCTAAGTACGGTGTTAAGCGTCCTAAGTCTTAATGGTTTCCGTTAAGTAAGGCCAAACATTTAATTTAATTTGAAAAAACTGAAAAGTTTTGGATAACCTGAAGAAGACAACGGAGATATATCCATGCCACGTCGTCGCGTTATAGGCCAGCGTAAGATCCTTCCAGATCCTAAGTTCAAATCTGAACTGCTGGCAAAATTTGTCAACATTATTATGGTTGACGGTAAGAAATCGACTGCTGAAAAGATTGTATACGGCGCTTTAGACATCATTGCTGAGCGTTCTGGTAAAGAGCACCTAGCTGTATTCGAACAAGCACTTGAAAATATTCGCCCTGCGGTAGAGGTTAAATCTCGCCGTGTTGGTGGTTCTACTTACCAGGTTCCAGTAGAGGTTCGCCCTGTACGTCGTAATGCATTAGCTATGCGTTGGTTAGTAGAAGCTGCGCGTAAGCGTGGTGAGAAGTCAATGGCGCAACGCCTAGCAAATGAAATGCTAGACGCGTCTGACAACAAAGGTACTGCTGTTAAGAAACGTGAAGACGTTCACCGTATGGCAGACGCGAACAAAGCATTCGCACATTACCGCTGGTAATAACTACCAAGCACAGCCTATGTTACATAGGCTGTGCTTTTCTCGTATTTCTAAGGCTCATGCCTTGGTTAGAGGAATAAAATCGTGGCTCGTAAAACTCCTATTGAGCGCTACCGAAATATCGGTATCTGTGCGCACGTAGACGCCGGTAAAACCACAACTACCGAGCGAATCCTGTTCTACACTGGTCTTTCTCATAAGATTGGTGAAGTACATGACGGGGCTGCAACCATGGATTGGATGGAGCAGGAGCAAGAACGTGGTATTACTATCACTTCTGCTGCTACTACAACCTTTTGGCGTGGTATGGAAGCTCAGTTCACCGATCATCGCATTAACATCATTGATACTCCAGGGCACGTTGACTTCACGATTGAAGTAGAACGTTCATTGCGTGTGCTTGATGGCGCGGTTGTTGTATTCTGTGGCTCGTCAGGTGTTGAACCTCAGTCTGAGACTGTATGGCGTCAAGCTGATAAATACCAAGTCCCACGTATCGTATTCGTTAATAAAATGGATCGTACGGGTGCAGACTTCCTACGTGTAATAGACCAAATTAAGAATCGTCTGGGCGCAACACCTGTTCCAATTCAATTAAATATTGGTGAGGAAGACGAGTTCAAAGGGGTTGTTGACCTCATTAAGATGAAGGCAATTGACTGGAATGATGAAGATATGGGTACGACGTTTACCTATAAAGACATTCCTGAAGATATGCTTGATCTTGCTGAAGAGTGGCGTACGAATTTAATTGAGACAGCGGCTGAAGCATCTGAAGAGTTAATGGATAAGTACCTTGAAGGTGAAGATCTATCTGAAGATGAAATCAAGCAAGCTCTACGTACTCGTACATTGAATAATGAAATTGTCCTTGCAACCTGTGGTTCAGCGTTCAAGAACAAAGGAGTTCAAGCAGTACTAGACGCCGTTGTAGATTATCTTCCGTCACCGGTTGATGTTCCAGCTATTAAAGGCTTGGACGATCACGAAAAAGATATTGAGCGTAACGCTGACGATAATGAACCATTTGCAGCCCTCGCGTTTAAAATCGCTACAGACCCATTTGTTGGTACGCTAACATTTATGCGCGTCTACTCAGGTGTGGTAAACACCGGCGACACTGTCTATAATTCAGTGAAAATGAAACGTGAGCGCATTGGTCGTATTGTTCAGATGCACTCAAACAAGCGTGAAGAAGTTAAAGAAATTCGCGCGGGTGATATCGCAGCAGCAATTGGTCTCAAAGATGTGACCACAGGTGAAACCTTATGTGACCAGAATCATAAAGTGGTTCTTGAGCGTATGGAATTCCCTGAGCCTGTTATTCAGATTGCGGTAGAACCACGTTCTCAAGCTGATCAGGATAAGATGGGACTTGCACTAGGTAAACTAGCAGCAGAAGATCCATCTTTCCGTGTGGAAACTGACGATGAATCTGGTCAAACGTTAATTTCAGGTATGGGTGAACTGCACCTTGATATTATCGTTGATCGCATGCGTCGTGAGTTCAGTGTGGAATGTAATGTCGGTAAACCTCAGGTCGCGTATCGAGAAACGATTCGCGGAAACTCTGACGTTGAAGGCAAATTTGTTCGACAGTCTGGTGGTCGAGGCCAATATGGTCACGTGTTGGTTAAATTTGAACCATCCGAAAAAGACTCAGGCTTTGAATTTGTTGACGAAATTGTGGGTGGCTCAGTACCGAAAGAATTTATCAGTTCTGTCGCCAAAGGTATCGAAGAACAGATGGGCAATGGTGTGCTAGCTGGTTTCCCAGTACTAGACATTAAAGCGACACTGTACGACGGTTCTTACCATGATGTTGACTCATCAGAAATGGCGTTCAAAATTGCAGGTGCGATGGCATTTAAAAATGGTATGCTAGAAGCTGATCCTGTGATTCTTGAACCAATGATGAAAGTTGAAGTAACCACTCCTGAAGACTGGATGGGTGACGTTGTTGGTGATTTAAATCGCCGCCGTGGTATGATTGAAGGCATGGATGAAGGTCCAGCAGGCTTGAAAATCATACGAGCTCAAGTACCCTTATCTGAAATGTTTGGTTATGCAACCGACCTGCGTTCTGCAACTCAGGGTCGTGCCTCTTACTCTATGGAGTTTAGTGAGTACGCTGAAGTGCCTAAGAACGTTGCAGACAGGATTGTACAATCCCGCTCTGCATACTAATTTATTCTCTTTGGAAAGTTCGGCATTGGTGCCGGACATTCTTAACTAGGAAGGAACACGATCGTGTCTAAAGAAAAATTCGAACGTACGAAACCGCATGTTAACGTTGGTACAATTGGCCACGTTGACCACGGTAAAACTACTCTAACAGCTGCAATCTGTACTACTTTATCAAAAGTATACGGTGGTGAAGCTAAAGATTTCGCATCAATCGATAACGCTCCAGAAGAGCGCGAGCGCGGTATCACAATCGCAACTTCACACGTAGAGTACGATACTCCGTCTCGTCACTACGCACACGTTGACTGTCCAGGACACGCCGATTATGTTAAAAACATGATCACTGGTGCTGCTCAAATGGACGGTGGTATCCTAGTAGTAGCAGCGACTGATGGCCCAATGCCACAGACTCGTGAGCACATCCTACTTGGTCGCCAGGTTGGTATTCCTTACATCATCGTATTCATGAACAAATGTGACATGGTTGATGATGAAGAGCTTCTAGAGCTAGTAGAAATGGAAGTTCGTGAACTTCTATCTGAGTACGACTTCCCAGGTGATGATCTACCAGTAATCCAAGGTTCAGCTCTTGGCGCACTACAAGGCGAAAAGCAGTGGGAAGATAAGATCGTTGAGCTTGCAGAAGCACTAGATACTTATATCCCAGAGCCAGAGCGTGCAGTAGACCTACCGTTCCTACTACCAATTGAAGATGTATTCTCAATCCAGGGTCGTGGTACAGTAGTAACTGGTCGTATCGAACGTGGAATCCTAAACGTAGGTAACGAAGTAGAAATCGTAGGTATTAAAGAGACAGTAACTACGACTTGTACTGGTGTTGAAATGTTCCGTAAGCTTCTAGACGAAGGTCGTGCTGGTGAGAACGTTGGTGCACTTCTACGTGGTACTAAGCGTGAAGACGTTGAACGTGGTCAAGTACTAGCAGCGCCTGGTTCAATCCACCCACACACTAAGTTCGAATCAGAAGTATACGTACTTTCTAAAGATGAAGGCGGCCGTCATACTCCGTTCTTCAAAGGCTACCGTCCACAGTTCTACTTCCGTACAACTGACGTAACTGGTACTATCGAATTACCAGAAGGCGTAGAAATGGTTATGCCTGGTGATAACATCCAAATGGTTGTTACACTAATCGCTCCAATCGCAATGGACGAAGGTCTACGTTTCGCTATCCGTGAGGGTGGTCGTACTGTAGGTGCTGGTGTTGTTGCTAAAATCTTCGAATAATATCGACGATTTTTATACAGCGTAAAAAAGGGAGCTTCGGCTCCCTTTTTGTATTTTATTGACTAGAAAATGAAGAAATAGAAAAATACAAAAGCGCTAATAGACAAAAAGTCGCGACTCGTTCCTAACTTCCTTTCCTTTTTTCTTTCTTGTTTACTGCTATTTCTGTCATTCATTATTTAAGCTTGATAAATCATCGGCACTAAATCTTTGCCACTTTGACAGTATGAGTGAAAGCGTGACGCTAA
This sequence comes from Vibrio sp. SS-MA-C1-2, assembly GCF_021513135.1. Classification (NCBI taxonomy): domain Bacteria; kingdom Pseudomonadati; phylum Pseudomonadota; class Gammaproteobacteria; order Vibrionales; family Vibrionaceae; genus Vibrio; species Vibrio sp. SS-MA-C1-2. The sequence continues at coordinate 389,732 of NZ_CP090981.1, read as the reverse complement.
CTCTGGCGGCAATTGTTCAGCATTGATTTCAACAAACTGATGACGTTGATAAAGGGGAACTAAATAGCGATAAGCAAAGCAGTAACAGATTTTCTCTTCCGTTACGGACTTAGTGGCAATCAGCAGTTGATCAGCAACGCCTTCACCTCGCAATTCTGGTATAACCAACATTCCCGTTAATAGCTGAATAGAGTCGGTGACCCGTTTATAGCGAACCGCACTGACAATCCCTTTGTTAGACTCTCCTATCCAGATAGTTTCATCTTTTTTCGGCTTGCCAGCGGGGTAATGATTCTTATAGAGGCGAGTCACCAATGGGAAACGAAGAGGTTCAAGAAGATGAAAGCGATAATCTGAGAATTTATCATTAAACATAAGTCTGTTAACACTGCGAGAAATTGAAATATACGCTAGAATAATCTATCTGTTACTTTATCACTATTTTAAAATGAAAATTTTATCTGATACCGATCTAGCACCACATCATACATTTGGCATCTCTGCCCAAGCGGCGGCAATTGTTGAAGCAGAATCAATGGCTGATCTTCTGGCTATTTGGCACGCTGACGATTATAAAAATCAAATAAAGCTTTATATTGGTCAAGGAAGTAATCTGCTATTTACCCAAGATTACCGTGGTGTGGTTATTCTCAACCGTTTAAAAGGGATTAACGTCTCTGAGGATACTGATAACTGGTATCTAGAAGTACAAGCCGGTGAAGATTGGCATCAATTTGTTACATGGTGTGTCGAACATGGTTATAACGGTTTAGAAAATCTGGCATTAATTCCGGGTTGTGTTGGTTCTTCACCCATTCAAAATATCGGTGCTTATGGTGTTGAAATAAAAGATGTCTGCCATTATGTCGATCTTTTGGATCTAGATAGTCAGCAAGTGACTCGATTATCGAATGAAGATTGTCAGTTTGGTTATCGTGAGTCTCGATTTAAACAAGATAAACAGGGCAATAAAGTGATTGTCCAAGTCGGTTTTAAACTCGCTAAACAGTGGCAACCTACTCTCAACTATGCAGGGCTTAATCATTTTGATAACCAAGTTGTGACTGCAAAAGAGGTATTTAATGCCGTTTGCCAAGTCCGTCAAAGTAAATTACCTGATCCTAAACAGATCGGTAATGCGGGAAGCTTTTTTAAAAACCCAGTAATAACTCAAGCTCAATCTGATACACTATTGATTCATTACCCTACGATGCCACATCACTTTGTTACAGGTGGTGTTAAAGTCGCAGCAGGTTGGTTGATTGATCAAGCTGGTTTAAAAGGTAAACAGATTGGTGGTGCACAAGTTCACCCAAAACAAGCATTAGTACTGACCAATACAGGCACTGCGACAGCACAAGATATTATTGACCTTGCCAGCTTTGTGGTTGAGCAAGTGAAGACAAAATTTTCAATAGAATTAGAGCATGAAGTTCGCTTTATGGCTGCGGATCGTGAAACCTCACTGTCTGAGCTGTTAGCCAAAAAATAAAGGAAGAGTTAAAAGATTATGGCTGACCATACAACACGATTAAAGTTAATTGAGATATTGAGTGACGGTGAGTTTCATTCCGGTGAGAAAATTGGTGAAGTGGTTGGGATTAGCCGTGCAGCGATTGGTAAGCATATTCGGATCCTTGAAAGCTGGGGCATTGAGTTAGAACGAGTTCAAGGAAAGGGATATCGAGTTACTCAGCCAATTACCTTGTTAGACGGTGAAATTATAGCGAGATTAGCACCTCAATGTCCTCAGTTAACGCTTTCGCCTGTTATTGACTCTACTAATCAATATATGTTGGATAATATTGCAGAGAGTAAGAAGGGCGCAGTTTGTTTGGCTGAATATCAGCAGAGTGGTCGAGGGCGTCGAGGACGTCAATGGCTTTCACCTTTTGGTTCTAATTTATATATGTCGATGTACTGGCGTTTAGATCAAGGTATTGCCGCTGCAATGGGTTTAAGTTTGGTTGTTGGGATTGCGGTAACAGAGGCGATTCGTCAACTAGGGGCTAAAGATGTGATGGTCAAGTGGCCAAATGATATTTATCATCAAGATAAAAAATTAGCGGGGATTCTGGTTGAGTTACGAGGACAAACTGGTGATGCTGCGCATTTAGTTATCGGTTTAGGCTTGAATGTCTCAATGCCTGATACCGATCAGCAGAGTATCATCACCCAGCCATGGAGTAACTTGGTGGATGCTTGTGATACTCAAATTGACCGTAATCAATTAGCGGCGCATATCATTACCCATTTAACCGATTATCTTCAACGATATGAACGAGAAGGGCTGGCAGGTTTTACTGAGCAATGGAATCAACTTGATAACTTTAAAGGTCGAGAAGTGAAAATTGTGATGGGTCATCAAGAGGTCTTTGGTATTGCGCAAGGAATTAATGAGAGTGGGGCATTACTGCTTGAAACTGATGATGGCGTGAAAAGTTTCATTGGTGGTGAAATTTCCCTAAGAGGTTGTTAGCGGTTTTCTCAACGAGTTTGCTATTGAGTCGATGAGCTAGGAGAGATGTTAACTTTCCTAGCCTATTTTTTATGAGACTTATCTAGTCAAACTGTCTTAAAAGTAATTCAACTTTATTTGCGAAGTTTAACTTGTTGAATCGCGTGATGAGAACCTTTGGTTAGCACCAAATCTGCGCGTTCCTTGGTCGGTAAAATATTTTGCAGCAAGTTTTTACCGTTGATCTCTGCCCAGATTGATTTAGCTTTAGTTGTGGCTTCTATTTCCGTTAACTTTGTATAGTGGTGAAAATAGGCGTTTGGATCGGTAAATGCGCCCGCTCTAAACTTCATAAAGCGATCTACATACCATTTCTCTAATAGTTCGACCTCTGCATCCACATAGAGGGAGAAGTCTAAAAAGTCAGAGATAAAGACCCGGTGTGGATCATGAGGATAATCCATCCCACTTTGTAAGACGTTTAACCCTTCAATAATGAGAATGTCTGGTTGTTCAACTGTTTTAGTTTGGTCTGGAATAATGTCATAAACCAGATGAGAGTAAACTGGGGCGTGTACCTGTTCTTTTCCCGATTTTATATCACTAACAAATTTGACTAATTGATGCATGTTGTAAGATTCAGGAAAGCCTTTTTTCCCCATAATCCCTTGCTCTTCAAGTACCTTATTTGGCTTAAGAAAACCATCAGTGGTAATTAATTCTACCTTTGGATGCTCAGGCCAACGAGTTAATAGCGTCTGCAAAAGCCTTGCGGTGGTGCTTTTACCAACAGCAACACTGCCAGCAATACCGATTATGTAAGGAATTTTAGGTTCGCTAGTAGAAAGGAACTTTTCTTGAACTATTGTGCGGCGCTGCTTAGCTTGCACATAGAGGTTTAATAATCTAGATAGTGGGAGATAGATATCAACAACTTCATCAAGAGAAATACGATCGTTAATTCCTCTTAATGCATCAAGTTCTTCTTCAGTTAATGTCATTGGTACCGTGTTGCGAAGTTCTGCCCACTGCTGACGATTAAAAGAGAGGTATGGCGTTGTCATCATGTTATCAATCATTTATCGAAGTTATTAAAAAATAGGAGGGAGAATATACCATTTTGATCCTAATAAAAGTAATTAAATTGTATCAAATCAGTATATTTGCGAACTGGGTTGTATGAATATTGGGCGGCTGATGAGAAAAAATTGATTATTTATCAATAAATGCTTGCAAGGTAAAAACGGTTTTAATAGAATGCGCAGCAATTAAGCCGACTTAGCTCAGTAGGTAGAGCAACTGACTTGTAATCAGTAGGTCACCAGTTCGACTCCGGTAGTCGGCACCAAATTTTACTCGTGGAGGGGTTCCCGAGTGGCCAAAGGGATCAGACTGTAAATCTGACGGCTCCGCCTTCGAAGGTTCGAATCCTTCCCCCTCCACCATCTATTTTGTTTGAATAGCGCTACGAGTTTCGAGATGCGGGCATCGTATAATGGCTATTACCTCAGCCTTCCAAGCTGATGATGCGGGTTCGATTCCCGCTGCCCGCTCCACATCTTTTATAAGATGTGCTGATAGACCTCAAAACTTGAGCGTCCCCTTGACTAGAGGGAACTTATTTCGATTAAGGATCAGTACATCTCTAGCCTCAAGACAATTCAAACATTTTTAGTGTATACTCAAGAAACCTTAATTGGTCGTGTGGTCATAATGCCACCGATTTCCGTGCTTAGAAGGGACAAACCATGTCTAAAGAAAAATTTGAACGTACGAAACCGCACGTTAACGTAGGTACAATCGGCCACGTTGACCACGGTAAAACTACCCTAACAGCTGCAATCTGTACTACTTTATCAAAAGTATACGGTGGTGAAGCTAAAGATTTCGCATCAATCGATAACGCTCCAGAAGAGCGCGAGCGCGGTATCACAATCGCAACTTCACACGTAGAGTACGATACTCCGTCTCGTCACTACGCACACGTTGACTGTCCAGGACACGCCGATTATGTTAAAAACATGATCACTGGTGCTGCTCAAATGGACGGTGGTATCCTAGTAGTAGCAGCGACTGATGGCCCAATGCCACAGACTCGTGAGCACATCCTACTTGGTCGCCAGGTTGGTATTCCTTACATCATCGTATTCATGAACAAATGTGACATGGTTGATGATGAAGAGCTTCTAGAGCTAGTAGAAATGGAAGTTCGTGAACTTCTATCTGAGTACGACTTCCCAGGTGATGATCTACCAGTAATCCAAGGTTCAGCTCTTGGCGCACTACAAGGCGAAAAGCAGTGGGAAGATAAGATCGTTGAGCTTGCAGAAGCACTAGATACTTATATCCCAGAGCCAGAGCGTGCAGTAGATCTACCGTTCCTACTACCAATTGAAGATGTATTCTCAATCCAGGGTCGTGGTACAGTAGTAACTGGTCGTATCGAACGTGGTATCCTAAACGTAGGTAACGAAGTAGAAATCGTAGGTATTAAAGAGACAGTAACTACGACTTGTACTGGTGTTGAAATGTTCCGTAAGCTTCTAGACGAAGGTCGTGCTGGTGAGAACGTTGGTGCACTTCTACGTGGTACTAAGCGTGAAGACGTTGAACGTGGTCAAGTACTAGCAGCGCCTGGTTCAATCCACCCACATACTAAGTTCGAATCAGAAGTATACGTACTTTCTAAAGATGAAGGCGGCCGTCATACTCCGTTCTTCAAAGGCTACCGTCCACAGTTCTACTTCCGTACAACTGACGTAACTGGTACTATCGAATTACCAGAAGGCGTAGAAATGGTTATGCCTGGTGATAACATCCAAATGGTTGTTACACTAATCGCTCCAATCGCAATGGACGAAGGTCTACGTTTCGCTATCCGTGAGGGTGGTCGTACTGTAGGCGCTGGTGTTGTTGCTAAAATCTTCGAATAAGATTTGACTAAACACTAGAAAAAAGGGCATCATTTGATGCCCTTTTTCTGCGTTGTCTTTTATTTCTGTATAAAAACAGAACAAACAGCAACAAGAGCAAAGACATTGATTGACTAAAAACTCAACAGAATTAAAGTGTTAAGAACAATTTCGGGTTTTTTTTACAATTAATTTCGCGAGCGATGAAGCCTAGCTTTGTCATAATTTTTAGATTGGTTACAGGTTGGTTATATGAAATCGAATACCGAAACTCCAAGCGAAAGCGGCGCATTAAATGCCATTAAATGGCTAGTTGCTTTTGCGTTTGCTGGTGCAGCGGTAGTAGGTAATTACCTGTACAGTGATATGTCTGTTGTTATCCGTGTTGCTGGTGTAGTCGTGTTAATTGCACTAGCATTAGGTGTTGCAGCAACCACAATAAAAGGTAAAGCGACCATTGCATTTGCACATGAATCGCGCATGGAAGTTCGTAAAGTTGTTTGGCCTACCCGCCAAGAGACATTACAAACGACTCTTATTGTATTGGCAGTCACTGTTGTTATGGCGTTAGCCCTTTGGGGTATAGACGGCATCATGGTGCGTTTAATTCGCCTAATTACCGGCGTGTGAGGTAGAAACTGATGAGTGAAGCTCCGAAAAAAAGATGGTACGTTGTGCAGGCATTTTCTGGATTTGAAGGAAGAGTTGCACAATCGTTAAAAGAACATATCAAAATGCATGACATGGATCAGTACTTTGGTGAGGTACTTGTACCGACTGAAGAAGTTGTTGAAATGCGCGCAGGTCAACGCCGCAAGAGTGAACGTAAATTCTTCCCAGGCTATGTTCTTGTTCAAATGGTTATGAACGATGAGTCTTGGCACTTAGTACGTAGTATTCCACGTGTTATGGGCTTTATTGGTGGAACGTCTGACCGTCCAGCACCGATTTCAGATAGAGAAGCGGATGCTATTTTGAATCGTCTTAAGCAAGCGAGCGAATCTCCTCGTCCAAGAACTCTGTTTGAAGCGGGTGAAGTGGTTCGAGTTACTGATGGCCCATTCGCTGACTTCAACGGTACCGTTGAAGAAGTTGATTACGATAAGAGTCGCGTGAAAGTTTCTGTATCTATTTTTGGTCGTGCAACACCGGTTGAACTTGAGTTCAGCCAAGTTGAAAAGAACTGATCAAAAAAACAGCAATGACAGTATTGGCAAGAGTGTGAAATTAGCATATAATTTCGCGCCCTTTCGTTAGACGGGGAGCTAATCTATTAACGGATTAGCGTTCGAACCCAAATTTAGGTAAATATAAAATGGCTAAGAAAGTAGAAGCTTATATCAAGCTGCAAGTTGCAGCTGGTGCAGCAAACCCAAGTCCACCAGTTGGTCCAGCACTAGGTCAACACGGTGTTAACATCATGGAATTCTGTAAAGCGTTTAACGCAAAAACAGATTCTCTTGAGAAAGGTCTACCTACTCCAGTAATCATTACTGTATATAGTGACCGTTCTTTCACATTCATTACTAAGACTCCACCTGCTGCTGTTCTTCTTAAGAAAGCTGCTGGCGTTAAGTCTGGTTCTGGTCGTCCAAACACTGAAAAAGTGGGTACTGTAACTGACGCTCAAATCCAAGAGATTGCTGAGACTAAAGCTGCGGACATGACTGGCGCTGATGTTGAAGCGATGAAACGTTCTATTGCGGGTACTGCTCGTTCAATGGGCCTAGTGGTAGAGGGTTAATATAATGGCTAAACTAACTAAGCGTATGCGCGTAATCCGCGACAAAGTTGATGTTACTAAAGAGTATGAAATCAACGAAGCTATCGCACTTCTTAAAGAGCTAGCAACTGCTAAGTTCACTGAAAGTGTTGACGTTGCTGTAAACCTAGGCATCGATGCACGTAAATCAGACCAAAACGTACGTGGCGCAACTGTGCTACCACACGGTACTGGTCGTGATATCCGTGTTGCAGTATTCACTCAGGGTGCAAACGCTGAAGCTGCAAAAGAAGCTGGCGCAGACATCATCGGTATGGATGACCTAGCGGCACAAGTTAAGAAAGGCGAAATGAACTTTGACGTAGTTATCGCATCTCCAGATGCAATGCGCGTTGTAGGTCAGCTTGGTCAGATTCTTGGTCCACGTGGTCTTATGCCAAACCCGAAAGTTGGTACTGTAACTCCTAACGTTGCTGAAGCAGTTAAAAATGCTAAAGCTGGTCAGGTTCGTTACCGTAACGACAAGAACGGTATCATCCATACTACTATCGGTAAGGTTGATTTCGAAGCTGATAAGCTTCAAGCAAATTTAGAATCTCTACTTGTTGCACTGAAGAAAGCTAAGCCTTCTTCTGCAAAAGGTACTTTCATTAAGAAAGTAAGCATCTCTACCACTATGGGTGCAGGTGTTGCGTTAGATCAGACTGTTCTGAACACTACCGTACTATAATTTGCAAAGATCGCAAATTAGTGTATAATTTGCGACCTTATTTATGGCTGAAGCTGGTTTACTAGCTTCCGTCTAAGACCGTAGGCGTTCATTGAACTTAATATTACCTACGTAGACGGTGCCAGAACATGATTGATTTATCTCTATCTTGGATCTGCACCGTAAGTTCACTCTGACTAATTTTAGTTTTGAGTGGTGTAACTACCGGTTTTATCCGGAAAATCCAGGAGCAAAAATCCAATGGCTTTAAATCTTCAAGACAAGCAAGCAATTGTTGCTGAAGTTAACGAAGCAGCCAATGGTGCCCTGTCTGCAGTTGTTGCTGACTCTCGCGGTGTTGCTGTTGACGCAATGACTTCTCTACGTAAACAAGCTCGTGAAGCTGGTGTTTACATGAAAGTCGTTCGTAACACATTAGCACGTCGTGCAGTAGAAGGTACGGAATTCGAATGTCTTCAAGAGACTTTCGTAGGTCCATCTCTAATTGCATTCTCTAACGAGCACCCAGGTGCTGCAGCGCGTCTTTTTAAAGACTTCGCTAAAGAGAATGAGCACTTTGAGATCAAAAACGCTGCATTCGAAGGCGCTATTGCTGACGCTGAAATTCTAGCGACACTACCAACTTACGACGAAGCTATTGCACGCCTAATGATGTGCATGAAAGAAGCTTCAGCTGGCAAGCTGGTACGTACTATCGCTGCTGTTCGCGACCAAAAAGAAGAGACTGCGGCATAAGCCTGCACTTCTGGTTGCTAATTAAATTAATTGTTGACTTAAAAGAGAATTGTTATGTCTATTACACAAGATCAAATCCTAGACGCAGTTGCAGAAATGTCTGTAATGCAAGTTGTTGAACTAATCGAAGCAATGGAAGAGAAGTTCGGCGTAACTGCTGCTGCTGCTGTTGTTGCTGGCGGTGCTGCTGAAGCTGTTGAAGAGCAAACTGAATTCGACGTAATTCTAACTGCTGCTGGTCCTAACAAAGTATCTACTATCAAAGCTGTTCGCGGTGCGACTGGCCTTGGTCTTAAAGAAGCTAAAGGACTTGTTGACGGCGCACCTGCTGCTGTTAAAGAAGGCGTTGACAAAGCTGAAGCTGAAGCTCTTAAAGCACAGCTTGAAGAAGCTGGCGCTTCAGTTGAAGTTAAGTAATTATAGCTTAGCTTCCTAGCCCTTACCGGCTATGGCTGGTGGTTTATTAACCACCGGCCTTTTTGCGCTGTAGGACGATGTCATTTTTCACACTATTTTTAGTGGTGTCGTTCAGCAAAGATAGTATAAATTACTCTATACTATCCCTACACAAATAGTGTTGTTAGTCTACTATCCCGCTCTTTCTTGCTTTATGAAGAGAAATGAATGGATAGTTTGGGTCACTTATCAGCGAGCTGAGGAACCCTATGGTTTACTCTTATACCGAGAAAAAGCGTATCCGCAAGGATTTTGGTCAACGTCCACAAGTACTGGATGTACCATACCTGCTGTCTATCCAGCTTGACTCTTTCGAAAAGTTTATCGGGCAGGATCCGGAAGGCCAACATGGCTTTGAAGCAGCATTTCGTTCCGTATTCCCTATTCAAAGCTATAACGGTAACTCTGAGCTAAAATATGTTAGCTACCGTCTTGGCGAACCAGTATTTGATGTTAAAGAATGTCAGATCCGTGGTGTGACTTATTCTGCTTCACTGCGTGTGAAGTTGCAATTAGTGACATACGATAAAGACGCGCCATCTCAAACTGTTAAAGACATTAAAGAAGATGAAGTCTACATGGGTGAAATTCCACTCATGACAGACAACGGTACTTTTGTTATCAATGGTACTGAAAGGGTTATCGTTTCACAGCTACACCGTAGCCCTGGTGTATTTTTCGATAGCGATAAGGGTAAGACTCATTCCTCAGGGAAAGTGCTTTATAATGCACGAGTGATTCCTTACCGTGGTTCATGGTTAGACTTTGAATTCGATCCAAAAGATAACTTATTTGTACGTATTGACCGTCGTCGTAAATTACCGGCGTCTATCATGCTACGTGCACTTGGGTTTGAAAGAGATGAAGAGATCTTAGATCTGTTCTTCAAGCGTATCCAATTCCAAGTTACTGGCCAAGGCTTAGTCATGGAGCTTGTTCCTGAACGTCTACGTGGCGAAACAGCAACATTCGACATCAAAGCTAACGGTAAAACTTATGTAGAACAAGGTCGTCGTATTACCGCTCGCCATATTCGTCAATTGACGAAAGATGGTATCGAGAATATCGAAGTGCCTGTTGAATATGTTGTAGGCAAAGTATCTGCTCGTGACTATATCAATAAAGACACTGGCGAACTGATTGTTGCTGCAAACCAAGAATTAGGTTTAGAAAGCATTGCTAACCTGTCTCAAGCTGGATTTAAAGAGTTTGAAACACTGTTTACCAATGAACTAGACCAAGGTCCTTACATGTCAACGACATTGCGCGTTGATGATGCTAAAGACCGCATGGCTGCATTGTGGGAAATTTACCGCATGATGCGCCCAGGCGAGCCACCAACAAATGATGCAGCAGAGAAGTTGTTCCACGACCTGTTCTTCAGCGATGATCGTTATGATCTATCTGCTGTAGGTCGTATGAAGTTCAACCGCTCATTACTGCGTGATGAAGTGACAGGCCCTGGTATCTTAGATAAAAATGACATCATTGAAGTTATGCGCAAGCTAATCGATATCCGTAATGGTATCGGTGAAGTCGATGATATCGATCACCTTGGTAACCGTCGTATTCGTAGCGTTGGTGAGATGGCTGAAAACCAATTCCGTGTTGGCCTTGTTCGTGTAGAACGTGCCGTGCGTGAGCGTTTAAGTCTTGGTGATCTAGATGCAATTATGCCATCTGATCTAATTAATGCGAAGCCGATTTCGGCAGCAGTGAAAGAGTTCTTTGGCTCATCACAGCTTTCGCAGTTTATGGATCAGAACAACCCATTATCAGAAGTTACGCACAAACGTCGTATTTCTGCATTGGGTCCAGGTGGTTTAACACGTGAGCGTGCTGGTTTCGAAGTTCGAGACGTACACCCTACTCACTACGGTCGTCTATGTCCGATCGAAACACCTGAAGGACCGAACATCGGTCTAATTAACTCACTATCTGCATTCGCACAGTGTAATGATTATGGTTTCCTAGAGACGCCGTATCGCCGTGTTGTTGATGGTGTGGTTACAGCAGAAGTAGATTACTTATCTGCTATCGAAGAAGGCCAATATGTTATCGCTCAGGCGAACTCGGCACTTCTTGAAGATGGTACCTTTGATGAAGAGCTAGTAACTGCTCGTCAAAAAGGTGAGTCAGGATTACACCCTCGTGCAAATGTTCAGTATATGGATGTTGCAACAAACCAGGTTGTATCTGTAGCTGCATCGCTAATCCCGTTCCTAGAACACGATGATGCGAACCGTGCCTTAATGGGTGCGAACATGCAACGTCAGGCTGTTCCTACACTAAGAGCTGATAAGCCGCTAGTGGGTACAGGTATTGAACGTGCAGTAGCAATTGACTCAGGTGTAACTGCGGTTGCTAAACGTGGTGGTATTGTTGAATCTGTAGATGCATCTCGCATCGTTGTACGAGTTAACGAAGATGAGTTAATTCCTGGCGAAGCTGGCATCGACATCTATAATTTAACTAAGTACACCCGTTCAAACCAGAACACTTGTATTAACCAGCGTCCATGTGTGATGCCTGGTGAGCGTGTTGTGAAACGTGATGTTCTTGCTGATGGTCCTTCAACTGACCTTGGTGAATTGGCACTTGGCCAAAACATGCGTATCGCATTCATGCCTTGGAATGGTTATAACTTCGAGGATTCAATCCTTGTCTCTGAGCGTGTTGTTCAGGAAGACCGTTTCACAACTATCCACATTCAGGAGCTATCTTGTACTGCTCGTGATACTAAGTTGGGTAGTGAAGAAATTACAGCGGATATCCCTAACGTGGGTGAAGCTGCACTGTCTAAGCTTGATGAATCTGGTATCGTTTATATCGGTGCGGAAGTGAAAGGCGGTGATATTCTGGTTGGTAAAGTAACACCTAAAGGTGAAACTCAGCTAACACCAGAAGAGAAATTACTACGAGCTATCTTTGGTGAGAAAGCGTCTGATGTTAAAGACTCTTCTCTACGTGTTCCTAACAGTATTTCTGGTACGATCATTGACGTACAAGTATTTACTCGTGAAGGCGTTGAAAAAGATAAGCGCGCGCTTGAAATTGAAGCAATGCAGCTGAAAGAAGCGAAGAAAGATTTAACCGAAGAACATCAAATCTTCATCGGTGGTCTGAAAGCGCGTGCTGTATCTCTACTTCAAACAGCAGGTTACTCTGAAGAAAAACTAGCAAACATGGATTTAAACACCATGTTAGCTCAGACTCTACAAGACGAAGAGCAGCAAACGCAGCTAGAGCAACTTCATGAGCAACGTGAAGAACTTAACAAAGAGTTCGAAGAGAAGTTAGAGCACAAGCGTCGTAAGATTACTAAAGCTGATGATCTAGCACCTGGCGTATTGAAGAATGTTAAAGTTTACCTAGCGGTTAAGCGTCGCATTCAGCCTGGTGATAAGATGGCGGGACGTCACGGTAACAAAGGTGTAATCTCTAAGATTAACCCTGTTGAAGATATGCCGTACGACAAGACTGGTCAGACTGTTGATATCGTGTTGAACCCACTGGGTGTACCATCACGTATGAACATCGGTCAGATCCTTGAGACTCATATGGGTCTAGCCGCGAAAGGTATCGGTGACAAGATCAACAAGATGTTGAAACAGCAGCAAGAGCTTCACAAGTTCCGTGATCTATTGCAGCAAGTTTATAATCTTGGTGATACGCGTCAGAAGATCGATATCGCAGCATTATCTGATGATGAAGTTCATACACTGATTGGAAACCTTCGTGGTGGTCTACCAATTGCAACGCCAGTATTTGATGGCGCGCCAGAAGCTCAAATTAAAGAGCTACTGAAATTAGGTGACCTACCAGAATCTGGTCAGTTAGAGCTATTTGATGGTCGTACTGGTGATAAGTTTGAGCGTCCTGTAACTGTTGGTTACATGTACATGCTGAAACTGAACCACTTAGTTGACGATAAGATGCACGCCCGTTCAACTGGGTCGTACAGCTTAGTTACGCAGCAACCGTTGGGTGGTAAAGCTCAGTTCGGTGGACAGCGTTTCGGTGAGATGGAAGTGTGGGCACTTGAAGCATATGGTGCTGCATATACTCTACAGGAAATGCTAACCGTTAAGTCAGATGACGTAAACGGCCGTACTAAGATGTATAAAAATATCGTTGATGGCGATCATCGCATGGAACCAGGCATGCCGGAATCATTTAACGTACTGTTAAAAGAAATCCGCTCGTTAGGTATCAACATCGAGTTGGACGACGAATAAACCATTAGGTTTATTCTTCTCCGGTAGTAGTATGTAGGTGCTTGTTCACTACAAGCACCTTCATTCATGGGTTACCTCCAGGAGCCGAATGTGAAAGACTTACTCCAGTTTCTGAATAAGCAAAAGCAGACTGATGAATTTGATGCAATCAAAATCGGTCTAGCATCACCAGACGTGATTCGTTCATGGTCTTTTGGTGAAGTTAAAAAGCCAGAAACCATTAATTACCGTACTTTTAAACCAGAGCGTGACGGCCTTTTTTGTGCTCGTATCTTTGGTCCAGTTAAAGACTATGAATGTCTTTGTGGTAAGTACAAGCGCCTAAAACATCGCGGTGTTATCTGTGAAAAGTGTGGCGTAGAAGTAACTCAAACTAAAGTCCGTCGTGACCGTATGGGCCATATTGAGCTTGCATCTCCAGTGGCTCACATCTGGTTCCTGAAGTCACTGCCATCTCGTATCGGTCTGTTAATGGACATGCCGCTACGTGATATTGAGCGTGTACTTTATTTTGAATCATTTGTTGTTATCGATCCGGGCATGACCAATCTCGAGCGTAATCAAATGCTGACTGAAGAGCAGTATCTTGATTCACTTGAAGAGTGGGGCGATGAGTTCGATGCAAAAATGGGTGCTGAAGCGATCAATGCTCTGCTAGACAACATGGATCTAGCGCATGAAATCGAAGTGATGCGTGAAGAGTTAGAAGAGACAAACTCTGAAACTAAGCGTAAGAAAATCACTAAGCGTCTAAAACTTGTAGAAGCATTCTTACAATCAGGAAATAATCCAACATGGATGATCCTGAAAGTATTGCCTGTTCTACCACCTGATCTTCGTCCACTAGTTCCTCTAGACGGTGGCCGTTTCGCGACTTCAGATCTTAATGATCTTTACCGTCGTGTGATCAACCGTAACAACCGTTTGAAGCGTCTATTAGACCTAGCTGCTCCAGATATCATTGTTCGCAACGAAAAACGTATGCTGCAAGAGTCTGTTGATGCACTACTTGATAACGGTCGTCGTGGTAGAGCTATTACAGGTTCTAACAAGCGTCCTCTGAAATCTCTTGCTGATATGATCAAGGGTAAGCAAGGTCGTTTCCGTCAGAACTTACTTGGTAAGCGTGTAGACTACTCAGGCCGTTCGGTTATCACCGTTGGTCCATACCTACGTCTACATCAGTGTGGTCTTCCTAAGAAGATGGCACTTGAGCTATTCAAGCCATTTATTTACGGTAAGCTAGAGCTTCGTGGTCTTGCGACAACGATCAAAGCTGCTAAGAAAATGGTTGAACGTGAAGAACCGGTTGTTTGGGATATCCTAGACGAAGTGATTCGCGAACACCCAGTGATGCTTAACCGTGCACCAACACTTCACCGTCTTGGTATTCAGGCATTTGAACCTGTTCTTATCGAAGGTAAAGCGATTCAGCTTCACCCACTAGTTTGTGCGGCATATAACGCCGATTTCGATGGGGATCAGATGGCGGTACACGTACCTCTAACACTAGAAGCACAGTTAGAAGCACGTACCCTGATGATGTCTACAAACAACATTCTATCTCCAGCGTCCGGTGATCCAATCATCGTACCTTCTCAGGATGTTGTATTGGGTCTTTACTACATGACCCGTGAAAAGATTAATGCTAAAGGCGAGGGCATGTACCTTGCTGGCCCTGCAGAAGCAGAAAAAGCATATCGCACGAAGAACGTTGAACTACACTCACGCGTTAAGGTTCGTATTACTGAAACTATCCGTGATGAGCTAGGCAACGAAACAACTGAAACTAAGATGGTAGCAACCACTGCTGGTCGTGCAATGCTTTGGAGCATCGTGCCTAGAGGTTTACCATTTGAACTAGTTAACCAGAAACTTGGTAAGAAGCAGATTTCTAAACTTCTTAACGAGTGTTACCGTAAACTAGGTCTAAAAGATACAGTTGTATTTGCTGACCAGATTATGTACACAGGTTTTGCTTACGCGGCACTATCTGGTGCGTCTGTTGGTATCGACGACATGGTAATCCCAGCGGCGAAATATACTAAGATCGAAGAAGCTGAAGCAGAAGTTGCTGAAATTCAGGAACAGTTCCAGTCAGGTCTTGTAACAGCCGGTGAGCGTTATAACAAAGTTATCGATATCTGGGCTGCGACCAATGATCAGGTAGCAAAAGAGATGATGGATAATCTGTCTAAAGAGACAGTTATCAACCGTGATGGCGAAGAGGAAGAACAAGAGTCTTTCAACAGCGTTTACATGATGGCCGATTCAGGTGCTCGTGGTTCTGCTGCTCAGATTCGTCAGTTAGCGGGTATGCGTGGTCTGATGGCTAAGCCAGATGGCTCTATCATCGAAACGCCAATCACAGCGAACTTCCGTGAAGGTCTGAACGTACTACAGTACTTCATCTCTACTCACGGTGCTCGTAAAGGTCTTGCGGATACAGCACTTAAGACAGCAAACTCGGGTTACTTAACTCGTCGTCTAGTAGACGTTGCTCAAGATGTTGTTATCTCTGGTACTGAGTGTGGTACACATGAAGGCATGACAATGATGCCGTTAATCGAAGGTGGTGATGTTAAAGAACCGCTTCGTGAACGTGTATTAGGTCGTGTTGTTGCTGTTGACGTTCTACACCCATTATCTGGTGAAGTTATTGCGCCACGTAATACACTTCTTGATGAGAAATGGTGTGATGTTCTTGATGAGAACTCAGTTGACCAAGTTAAGGTTCGTTCTGTTGTAACGTGTGAAAATGACTTCGGTTGTTGTTCAAACTGTTACGGTCGTGACCTTGCTCGCGGTCACATGGTTAACCAAGGTGAAGCAGTTGGTGTTATCGCTGCACAGTCTATCGGTGAACCAGGTACACAGTTAACCATGCGTACGTTCCACATCGGTGGTGCGGCATCTCGTGCGGCTGCTGAAAACAGTATTCAGGTTAAGAACCCAGGTACGCTGAAACTTCACAATGCTAAGTTCGTTATTAACACAGAAGGTAAGCTAGTTATTACCTCTCGTGCAACAGAAATGACTATCATTGATGAGTTCGGTCGTACTAAAGAGAGCTATAAAGTTCCTTACGGTTCAACGCTAAGCTTCAGTGATGGCGATATGATTGCTTCTGGTGCTGTTGTTGCTAACTGGGATCCGCATACAATGCCGATCATCACAGAAGTGGCAGGTCGTATTCAGTTTGTTGATATGGTTGATGGTGTAACAGTACAGCGTCAAACTGATGAACTAACTGGTCTATCTTCAATGGTTGTTCTAGATGCAGCTGAGCGTGCTTCGGCAGGTAAAGATATGCGTCCAACTGTTAAGCTAGTTGATGCGAATGGTAATGATGTAATGATCCCTGGTACTGATATGCCAGCTCAATACTTCCTACCTGGTAAAGCACTTGTTCAACTTGAAGATGGTGCTGATGTTGGTGTGGGTGACACATTATCTCGTATCCCTCAAGAGAAGAGCGGTACAAAAGATATTACCGGTGGTCTACCTCGCGTTGCTGACTTGTTTGAAGCTCGTAAACCTAAAGAGCCAGCAATTCTTGCTGAGATCTCAGGTATGGTTTCATTCGGTAAAGAGACTAAAGGTAAGCGTCGCTTAGTAATCACACCTGCTGAAGGTGATGCATACGAAGAGATGATTCCGAAATGGCGCCAGCTAAACGTGTTCGAAGGTGAGCAGGTTGAGAAGGGTGACGTTATCTCTGATGGTCCAGAGACTCCACATGACATTCTACGTCTACGTGGTGTTAATGCGATGGCTGAATACATCACTAACGAAGTTCAGGAAGTTTACCGTCTACAGGGCGTTAAGATTAACGATAAGCACATTGAAACTATCGTTCGTCAGATGCTACGTAAGGTAACTATCGTGACTCCAGGTGATTCAACCTTCCTAGAAGGTGAGCAGCTAGAGTTTGCTCGTGTGAACATCGAAAACCGTAAGCTTGAAGCAGAAGGCAAAGCGCCTTGTACATTCAGCCGTGACCTATTAGGTATTACTAAAGCGTCACTTGCAACTGAATCGTTCATCTCGGCAGCTTCGTTCCAGGAAACGACTCGCGTATTAACAGAAGCAGCGGTTTCTGGTAAGCGTGATGATCTACGTGGTCTGAAAGAAAACGTAATCGTTGGTCGTCTAATTCCTGCTGGTACTGGTTTTGCGTACCACCAAGAGCGTAAGCGTAGCCAAGAAGCTGAAGTTGTTGTTGAACCACAAGTGGATCAAGAGCAAGCAGCACAAGACTTAGCTGCACTATTGAATGCTGGCCTAGGTGGCAATCAATAAGCTTATCTTTATCAGCGAAGCGATTCGTAGAGATAAATAGGTCGATTTAGTTATTCAATAATTTAATCGATATAGAAAGGGCACCAGAGATGGTGCCCTTTTTTTTGCTCTTTAAAAGTGTTTTCTTTTTAAGGGACAGTCCTACTTATCCTAATAACAAAGTTAGTTCTAGATGGATAAATTTGAGTTAATTAAATTAAAAATAATGTAAGTAATTTGAAAGGAAAGGAGGTTGAAGTTAGCTTAGCTCTAAAATAAAACTATTGTATATGTGTCATTTTGAACAATATAATGTTTTTTATGGAATGTTAATAATCGAGTTGGAGCAGGTTAATTCGCCGTTTTTGTAAATAAAGCTTCAATTTTTCTATATGCTTTGAACTTCCAACCGCTGTTGATTTAAATCGCTCTAATCGAGTTGAGACTTTTACCCATGCTTTTTCATTAATACCTAGTCGTTTCAATGGAGATGATTGCGGAGAAGAGGGTAAGGGAGTTTTTGTATTTTCCTGATGTCTGTTCCAGTCTAATAATTCAATGTAATCTATGAAGTTAAAAGGGATACCTTGGATATCTTTTTTAGTGATGGTTCCGACAAATGGATAAAGAAAGGATCTTGGCTTTAATGGACTTCTTTCTACCTCAAGCCTTAGTTTTATTGATGTGAATTCAGCCTCCTGATATTGATTGTTTACTCCAGCTCTTACTGGATTTAAATCGACATAAGCCATAGCGGCAATAAGCGCTTTTTCATCTAATAGGGCCTGACTTTTGAAACGACTTTCCCAAAAATGCCCTTTACAATCATCTTCTTTATTGGCTCTTAAGGCAATTTCATAGTTTAATTCACGCATAAACCAGCTTAAATTAACCAACCTTTCTCGCCATACTTGAATTAACGCCATGCATATTTCATTTTCAGATGGTGTAATCAATTGATATGCTAACCATCTTTCAACAATTCGTGGTAGATGATGTAGCTGTTGCCATCGTTCGACGACTTCGATATCAGACAATTTTACCGCTTTACTCTGATTTAAGTGTAAAACTAAATGGTAGTGATTACTCATAATTGCGTAAGCACAAATGTCGATACAATAAATCTGCGATAACTCACTGATTTTTCTTTCGATCCAATGACGACGATGTTCATAACTTTTTTGACTGAAATGATCAAAACCACATAAAAATGAACGGCGAACACATCGAGAAACACAATGATAATAAGGTGTTGCATCTATTGATACTAAATTACGTCTCGCTATTGTCATGACCAATAACCTCTATCATTAAACTATTTAAACATAAGGTAACGAATTAAAGAGAAAAGTAACTATCAACTATGTGAATATATGAATTGGATGCAAAATATATTTAAAGTTTACAATTGGTCAGAAAAATTTTTGGAATTGATTTCACACTATATATTAAGGACTGTCCTTAATAAAAAGTCTAAATAAGCTTAGGTAAATAACTGATTACTGGTGCCTGTCCTTTACTTCTGCTTCATTGAGTTAAAGGTGGTGCAATGACTTCATAAAATGGAAAAGGATGCACTTAGGCATCCTTTCGTTATTTACGGTGATATAATCACTCTATACCCTTCATACTTAAAGCGGCTAGGTTGTTGGCGTCGCTCGTTCGCCCTAATCATATAATACATCTATACTCATGAGGCCTCTCTTGCTACTGCTTACTAATAACACCAAGTATTTTAGCTGCATCCAATGATTATATGTTTGTATGAAGACGTTTACTTATTTTTTGGTAGGCTTGGCGCAATTAATCCTAATAGTGAGTCTTCTAAGCTAAAGCGTTCTTCAAGTAATTGACCAATATGAGAAATTTCAATATCAAAGTTCTCTAAGTTATCTTGAGAAGCGGCAACATATCGATCATTAAAGTTTAATAAAGGATCGGTAATCAGAGTAATGTCTGCATATATTTTAGAGATATCTTGGGTCGGGGTGAAACCAATTGTGTCCCAATGTGACATCACCATATCATAAATTTTAAAGTGCCCTGCTGAGATGTAATCAACTAACGATTGGCAAAATAACTGAATATCTTTTGCGCTAGGTAATTGCCCTTTAGCCGCTGCAAATGGTGGTAATCCAGCAATTTTACAGTACTCGATAAGTAATTCTTGACGTGATTCTAACCACTGGTCGATTACTTCATTATTTCCGCCCCATGTTTGCTGGGCTTGTTCGACTTTTTTTAGCATGACCATATCCTCATGACCAGATTACAAATATGAGATAGTCTACTTTAACATTTCATTAGCACTATCTTGACTATATCTTTAAGATTGCCAGTAAATTGGAACAACTGCAAGCCACGAATTATATCAATTATTACAGGATATGAATCAGAGTTTATTTGTTAGTCATATATGACATGCATCATAGTGCAGAAATATAATTTAATAATTCATCAGGATTTTATTACTTTCACTTTTCTGAGTGATATTATAACGAGATTAAATTGTATTGGAGTTTGCAATGTCTGAGTTGAAAAATGACCGTTATCTACGTGCGTTATTAAAAGAGCCAGTAGATTACACCCCTGTATGGATGATGCGCCAAGCGGGCCGTTACCTACCTGAGTATAAAGCAACAAGAGCAGAAGCTGGCGATTTCATGTCGCTATGTAAAAATGCTGAACTGGCGAGTGAAGTTACCTTACAGCCTTTACGTCGTTTTCCATTAGATGCTGCTATCCTATTTTCAGATATCTTAACCATTCCTGATGCGATGGGTCTTGGTCTTTATTTTGAAACTGGCGAAGGTCCTAAATTCGAACGTCCAATTACTTGTAAAGCTGATGTCGATAAGATTGGCATCCCAGATCCAGAAGGCGAGCTACAGTACGTAATGAATGCAGTACGTACCATTCGTAAAGACCTTAAGGGTGAAGTGCCTCTAATCGGTTTCTCTGGAAGCCCATGGACACTCGCAACGTATATGGTTGAGGGTGGCAGTTCTAAAGCATTCACTAAAATCAAAAAGATGATGTATGCAGATCCAGCGATCCTACACGCACTTCTTGATAAATTGGCAGACAGTGTTGTTAGCTACCTAAATGCTCAAATCAAAGCGGGTGCGCAATCTGTGATGGTTTTTGATACTTGGGGTGGCGTATTAACTCCTCGTGATTATAACGAGTTCTCCCTACGCTATATGCATAAAATTGTCGATGGGCTAATCCGTGAAAATGAAGGTCGTCGCGTACCTGTCACGCTATTTACTAAGAATGGTGGTATGTGGTTAGAGCAGATTGCAGCAACAGGTTGTGACGCTGTTGGCCTTGATTGGACAATTAATATCCAAGATGCAAAACGTCGTGTTGGTGACAAAGTTGCATTACAAGGCAATATGGATCCGTCTATGTTGTATGCTTCCCCTGAACGTATCCGTCAAGAAGTCGGTACTATCCTCGAAGGGTTTGGTGATGAAGGCACGGGGCATGTCTTTAACCTTGGTCACGGTATTCACCTAGATGTACCGCCAGAAAATGCCGGTGTATTTGTTGAAGCGGTACATGAATTATCGAAGCCTTATCATAAGTAAGCGTTGTTAATCGATTATACGATTAAAAGATTAGTACCGTTAAAATAAGCTCAGAGTTATCTCCTTTATTCTCAATAAATGGAAATACTCTGAGCTTTTTATTTTTCTAATACCCAGTCTTTAGGTCAATCACAAAATCTAACGGTTGATGTTGACACCATTTTAAATAATTTCGACTGAATATTTCAATGACCTGTTCAGGACTACTGATCGCTGCTATATGTGGTGTGATAGTGATCTTGGGGTGATGCCAAAAGGCGTGGTCTTCAGGTAGCGGCTCTTGCTTAAAGACATCTAAAATAGCATGTGAAATCTGTCCCTTTTTTATTGCAGTTAAAAGCGCGTCTTCAACAAGACTGTCCCCTCTACCGACATTAATAAAAATTGATTTCAGGCATGAAGAAAAGAAACTAGTATCAAAAATATCACGTGTTGCTAACGTTGATGGAAGCACCGAGACAATAATGTCTTGCGGTTTTAGCTGTTGAGTTAATTCAGAAAAAGGCAATATTTCGTCAAAGTAGGGATTAACATAAGCATCAATATCGAAGCCTGTCCTTGTTATGATCCCAGATCTATTTACTCCAACTACTGGCATATTAAATGCTTTTGCCACCTTGGCGATCTCTTGTCCAATAGTGCCTGTCCCTATTATGACCATACGGCGATCAGACAAAGTCTGATAAGAGTAACTTTGCCACAGCTGTTGATTTTGATTTTTTTTATACTCATTCTGGTGGCGAGTCAGGGAGAGCAGTTGTCCAAATACATATTCAGACATCGGTTGACCAAAGATCCCTTTTACGTTGGTCAAGGTGACGTGATTTGGTACTTCATTAAGGATGGCATCAATCCCGGCATAGGTTGATTGAATCCATGATAGCTTTGAGCAATGCGTTAGGGTGTTTTTTAATTGGGGAGGATCAGCTAGTATTATATTAGCGTCAGCGATTGACGTCGTAATCATTAACTCAGGCAGTGCTTTTTTGCTTAATAGATCATGATATTTGGAATTGTTTGATATTATTGCCACTTTGTTCATAAAGGTTCCTTTTTAGTGTGAGCGTTATCAAGTACACTGCATCATCCTGTTGATCCAGCCATATCGTAGAGTCATTTATGTTACAGAATCCAATCCACTTACGTATTGAAAAATTTGAACCTTGGCAGCATATCACTTTTATGGCATCGCTTTGTGAGCGTATGTATCCTAATTATGCGTTATTTTGCCAACAGACAGAATTTGCCGACAACCGCGCTTATCGGGTGATTTTAGATAGTGTTTGGGAGTTACTCACTGTTAAAAACGCAAAAATTAACTTTGAACGCCAATTAGAAAAATTAGAAGAGCTAGTACCAAGCCCTGATGATTTTGATTTCTACGGTGTCTACCCTGCGATTGATGCTTGTGTTGGGCTATCGACATTACTTCATGCGTTACTTGATCGTGATGATATGCTAGAACAAGTCATCGAAGTGAGCCAAATTTCAGCAGGAACCGTTGCGCAATTAGAGAGTATGCAAACGGGTATTGAAATCACTAATGATAATGCGAAAGAGAATGAAGCGGTTTGTGAAGAATGGGATATTCAGTGGGCTATTTATCGTCCATTGCGTGAAGCTGAGAGCCGAGATATTGAGCTAATCCGCTCGCTTCGCGATGAGTTACGTGCTGAAAATATTAGTAATATTGGAATTGAATTCCAAATTTAATTTTGATTTTATGCCATATTGTATAACGTAGCAGTGACAAAACCTCTCGTTTTCACTGTTACGATTGGTCTCGATATTGAGCATCATAAAGTGTGAAAATTGTTACATTATGAGATCTTCTTCACTTTGTGACGAAAAAAACGGCAATTAAATAGTTAAATAGTGACAAACCTTTGCCACATAGGCTTATTTTGGATTAGAGTGTTTTAGTCCATAAGAACAACCATAGTAAGGAAAAAACTATGAACAAGACTCAGTTAGTTGATCAAATTGCAGAAAAAGCAGATCTATCAAAAGTACAAGCAAAAGCTGCCCTAGAAGCAACACTTGAAGGTATTACCGAATCACTAAAAGATGGTGACCCAGTTCAGTTAATTGGATTTGGTACATTTAAAGTTAATCATCGTGCAGCTCGTACTGGACGTAATCCTCAAACGGGTAAAGAGATCCAAATTGCTGCTGCAAATGTTCCTGCATTTGTATCAGGTAAAGCACTGAAAGATGCGCTAAAATAATTTATACTCCGTCAGGTATTTACTTGGCGGAGCCTTCCATGAAAAAAATTCTCTCAATTTGCATTCTATTACTTCTTACTGGCTGTGCTTCATCAGGAGCTGATAAAATAAAAAAAGCCATAACGATTGTAGAAACGGCAGGCAAAAACTCTCATAGCGGTACTGATCTTTACTGGCTCGATAGTGAAAACAATAACCCTACTTACCTCTCTGTCAGTAAACATTCCATGGATTATAGTTATTCTGAAAGTAGCTATCGTTGGAAAGGCAAAGTTTTACGCGAAGTGAAGCAGAAAGGAGAAGTGATCAGCCATGGCCAGAGCCAACCGTTTTCTCTCCATGTTCGTTTTAATAATAAAAATCAACCAATCTACCAATTTTATCAGATTGGTGAATCTCGCTTACCTTTAGAAGCGACACAGTTTTCAAAAATTAAAAAAGATTATCAATATGCATTAGCGTTTATCGATAAAGAGCATAAGAAAAATCGCGCCATGTATCAGATTTTTTTCCATAATGGAGAGTTCTCAACTTGTGATGGAGAAGTCATCTCCGTTAGTTTTGAGAACTCAACGGTTGAAAATGAAGTAATGACACTTGAGGCGCAAAATAAACTCTATCATTTAGTGGTGATAGCAGACAAAAAACAGAAGTTAATTGAGTTGGGCAGTGACTTGAAAATAGAGCAACTTTTAGCGACTGATCAC
Organism: Vibrio sp. SS-MA-C1-2; assembly: GCF_021513135.1. Taxonomy (NCBI): domain Bacteria; kingdom Pseudomonadati; phylum Pseudomonadota; class Gammaproteobacteria; order Vibrionales; family Vibrionaceae; genus Vibrio; species Vibrio sp. SS-MA-C1-2. The sequence goes on along the minus strand of NZ_CP090981.1, from coordinate 365,671 downwards.
AGTGCAACCTGTATTGCTCGCCCAGAACTGGTTGAAAAGGAAGAGACTTAATCTCACTTTTTATCTTATTACGCTTAGGATATATACTTAAAATAATTGGAGTTGCTAGTAGGCGGTAAGTGAGTGAGAGATCATGATATCTGATCGGGGCGAATGAACGTAGTCCACAACATAGCAACTTCGAATCTGAAGAATATAAAGTGCGCCCCTTATTGAAGTTTTAACTCAAATAAGGGGCGCACTTGTATGGGTTGGCTCTCGTTTATGTTTGGTTTTGCTATAACTTAGCTTGAATCTCTGAGCTATTAAGCTGCAACTTCTCTCTCAATCGCCCTGTAACCTATATCTGAGCGATAAAAACTAGTTGGCCAACTCACATGGCTAATAACACGATATGCGTTGTATTGAGCCTCAGAGACATTTTTTCCAAGAGCGGTTACACAAAGAACGCGACCACCATTTGTGACAATATGACCATTAGATAGTTGAGTGCCTGCATGGAATACTTTGATATCATCGATGGAAACATCAGCAATAGACGTGATTCCATCGTCAATCGGTAGCGCAGAGATCAGGTCACCTTTAACATAACTACCTGGGTATCCCTTCGCCGCTAATACTACACCAATGGCTGGTCTTGAATCCCAGCGAGACTCTACGGTATTTAACTCCCCTTGAGCACCCGCTAAACAGAGTTCAACTATGTCTGATTGCATTCTCATCATAATTGGTTGGGTTTCTGGATCACCAAAGCGACAGTTATATTCGATAACCTTCGCAACCCCTGATGATGAAATCATTAGTCCGGCATAAAGAAAGCCTGTGTAAGGCATACCTTCTTTAGCCATCCCTTCAACGGTAGGTTTAATGATTTTATCCATCACTTGCTGGTGGATCTCAGGAGTAACAACAGGTGCAGGAGAATAGGCACCCATACCACCAGTATTCGGACCTGTATCACCGTCACCCACGCGTTTATGGTCTTGGCTTGTTGCCATTGGAAGAATATTTTCACCATCGACCATGACGATGAAACTCGCTTCCTCACCGGAAAGAAATTCTTCAATCACGACTCGGTGACCGGCATCACCAAAGAGGTTACTGGCCAAAATATCGTAGATAGTCGTTTCTGCTTCAGTAAGAGATTCTGCAATAATAACCCCTTTACCCGCAGCTAACCCATCGGCTTTGATAACGATTGGGAATGACTTATCTTGAAGGTAAGCAATCGCCGGTGCAATTTCAGTAAAATTCTGATAATCAGCTGTCGGGATTTGGTGACGAGCAAGAAAATCTTTAGCAAATGACTTTGACCCCTCTAATTGAGCCGCCGCTTGTGTTGGGCCAAAAATGACTAAGCCAGCGGCCTGAAATTGATCAACTACGCCGAGTACTAATGGAACCTCTGGGCCAACAATCGTTAAGCCAATATTTTTCTCTTTAGCAAATACAATTAATTGGTCAATATCTTCAACCGCAATGTCAACATTTTCAAGTTTAGATTCGAGGGCTGTCCCTGCATTTCCAGGTGCAACAAACACTGTTTCAACCAATGAGGATTGAGCCGCTTTCCAACCTAAAGCATGCTCTCTACCGCCACTTCCTATAATTAAAATATTCATTCATCTCTCCTGAGAGGTCGATCTGTTCAAATTAAATAAGGATTGTTCTTTATCATTGAATACGTTGAAATATTAGTGACGAAAATGACGCATACCCGTGAAAATCATGACCATATCATGCTCATCCGCCGCTTCAATCACTTCATTGTCACGCATTGAGCCACCAGGTTGGATAACACAGCTAATTCCCGCTTCTGCCGCTGCGTCAATACCATCTCTGAATGGGAAGAAAGCATCCGACGCCATAATAGATCCAGTAACTTCTAGCTTCTCATCTGCTGCTTTGATCCCTGCAATTTTTGCTGAGTAGACGCGACTCATTTGTCCTGCACCCACGCCGATGGTCATCTTATTTTTGCCATAAACAATCGCATTCGACTTAACAAATTTAGCCACTTTCCAGCAGAATAGCGCATCGCTTAACTCTTTTTCGGTCGGTTGACGACGACTCACCACTTTTAAATCATCCAGAGTCACCATGCCTTGGTCTCGGTCTTGGACCAGTAATCCACCATTAACGCGTTTGAACTCTTTCTCTGTCGTTGGATTATCCCATTGACCACAAACTAACAGACGAAGATTTTTTTGCTCTCAATGACTTTTGCCGCTTGCTCTGAAACCGTTGGGGCAATAATGACTTCTACAAACTGGCGGTCAACAATGGCTTGCGCTGTTTCTACGTCTAATTCACGGTTAAAGGCGATAATGCCACCAAATGCCGACGTAGGATCTGTCTGATAAGCACGATTATAAGCCGTTAAAATATCGTCAGCTAATGCCACACCACAAGGGTTGGCATGTTTTACAATCACACACGCTGGTTCGACAAACTCTTTCACACACTCTAATGCTGCATCGGTATCAGCTATGTTGTTATAAGAGAGTGCTTTGCCCTGTAATTGCGTCGCCGTCGCAACAGATGCCTCTTGCGGGTTAGCTTCTTGATAGAACGCGGCGTTCTGATGGCTATTTTCACCATAACGAAGATCTTGGCGTTTATGGAATTGCATATTTACAGTACGTGGGAAATATTTAGAGGAATAACGAGGACAGTCCTCATTATGTTCTGTTTTTTCAATATCTTGATTTTCGGCTTGATATTTTCTTTTTTCAATAATACTACCAAAATAGTTAGCAATCATGCCATCGTAAGCGGCGGTATGTTCAAAAGCAGCAACCGCTAAATCAAAGCGAGTCTCATCCGTCACTGAGCCGTTATTTTCTGACATTTCAGCAATAACACGCGGGTAATCTTGATGGTTAACGATAATCGTCACATCATTGTGGTTTTTGGCTGCGCTACGAACCATTGCAGGGCCACCGATATCAATATTCTCAATCGCATCTTTAAGAGGACAGTCCTTGTTAGCGACGGTGGCAGCAAAAGGGTAAAGGTTGACGACAACAAGATCGATAGGGGTAATTTGATGTTCTGCCATCACGGTATCATCTTTACCACGACGACCAAGAATTCCACCGTGAATCTTTGGATGTAGAGTCTTAACCCGCCCATCCATCATTTCGGGAAATAAAGTATGATCTGAGACTTCCGTGACAGCAATGTCATTTTCAAGTAATAAGCGAGCAGTGCCCCCAGTGGATAATATGTCTATATTTTGTTCGCGGAGTTGTTGGGCAAACTCAACAATCCCAGTTTTGTCTGATATGCTAATCAAAGCGCGGCGAATAGGGCGGTGGCTTTCCATAAATATAAGTTCCTTTTAACGATACTGTTAACTATATTTTTAACGATGTTTGATACTACTTATTACTTTACTGGTCACTCTATCATCTAACGGTTAGATGGTGCAGATTTTAAACATATCCTTATTCTAACTATAAATCCACAACACTCAAGCAAACGTTTGCTTTTTATTTTAACTTCTTTGGAGAGACGATGTATTTAATCGGAGAATTAGCGAAAAAATGTCATGTGAGTGCTGATACATTAAGGTTTTATGAGAAAAATAATCTACTAAAACCGAGTGCACGGAGCCAGAATGGTTACCGGCTTTACAGTGAAAATGATCTCGCGCGAATTCTATTTATTATTCGCGCTAAAAAGGTTGGTTTGAGTTTAGATGAAATTCGAGAATTGCTTGGGATTCAGCTGGAAGCGAGTCAGCATAGTTGTGCAGAAGTGAAAGCAATAACACAATCGAAGTTAGATACCATTGATGAGAAAATTACAGAGCTTACTAAGATCAAAATTGCTTTAAAAAAATCAATGATGCCTGCTGTGGGCAGGTCGATGAAGATGCAACAAACTGCTCGATCTTGACTGCACTGGGTGATCATAACTAGGTGTTATTACTTTTTATTTTCCACTCTTTATTTTCAGATTGTTATTCTGATTTGTTTTAATTCTTATTGGTTCTTTGCTTATCTCCAATGGTGCTCTTGTTAAGAGGGCTCTTATCTTTGAGCGACAAGTCTTGAAGCGTGTTTGTAGGGCATTGAATCTAAAGTTTTTCTAGTTCATATACCTCCCCATCTAATAGATTTAATCCGAATTGACGAATATCATGCCGAACAAGATAGAGGAGAGATGACTATTTTAAAGAGGGATAATATTGATTCTATCTAATAAATAGCGCTTTTCTGTATCATCTTTGCGAAAAGAGAGTACTTAATCGGGAAGTATCAGGTATGAAAAAAGCACAATTAAAGATTAACTGTGTTGAACTGCGTGCTTTTTTTTATTGTTAGGAAAGTAGAATTGGATATAGAGCCAACAAACCCAAAGCACCAAACCTGTCGCAATCATTAATTCAATAAAGCCTAAGCGATGTAGCCAAGTCCAATGAGAATGATATTGCGCAAACCATAAGGTGATTTGTCCCATCGCGACCGAACTGATTACAGACGGAAAAGTGATAGCTGCAATTGAAGGGTGGAAGCGTTGAGAAAGTAGGTAAAAATAGCAGAGATAAACCAATAGCGTCATGGTAATGGCGATTCCCGCTAATGCACCCACTAAAATAGGATCGGGAGAAGGATTGTTTACCATATAAGCTGTTAATGACAAGTTAACGGGTGCAGCCATAATTGCTAAGGTAGGTCGAGCGGGTCTAGGTAAGCGCCCCATAAAACAGAGGCGATGTAAAACAATCGGTAACATCACAAAGTAAGTTGAAATACAGAGATAAGTCATCAACTCCGTAAACTGATAATGGCCCAACTCTTGCCCTGCTAATGTGCCGCTGATTGCTCCGACAGGATAAAGAAACCAACTCGGTAACAGATTGGTTAAACGCAAATTCTTTAATTGATAATAGAAGAAATAAATCATCATTGAAATGTGTATCGTCATGGCGGGATACCAGATAAACCGAGCGACTAACGTATTCAATGACGTAAGGTAATCGGCTATCACCAATAAACACATCGTCATCGGTGCCATTAAACTCCCATTTAACGGGTGTCGAAGATCATTAAAGAATAAGCTTGGAAAGCGAAGGTATTTTCCTAATACAGGGGCCAAAAGAAATACCGCGATAATGGCGCAAAGAGGGCGCATTACGATAGCGGTAGATGGAAAATAGAGTGACCATGCAAGACCTAGTCCCATCACACCCATAGCAAGAGATGCTTGAGATGTAGGAATATGTTTTAGAGGATAAGTTAGCAAAATCCATTTACCTATTTATGGGTATCTTTTGGTGGCAATTATACATCTTATTGCTACTAACGTAAGGAATTTTCTTACGTTAACCCAATTTTAATTAATTGTTAATCATTCTTTTCCTTTATGTTGCCGTATGGGGGTTATTAATTTACCCAAGGAAAGTTTTAGACAGAAGAGAAGCAAGGAGAAATAAGGCAAAAAGAAGTGTGATGTAGCAAGTTTTTGAATCCAAAATTGTCAATAATATCGCATTTTAAAACAAAAGATTAAATCGTTAATAGACAATAGATAATCACAATTATACCTTAACAAGCATCAATATAAATTATAGAGAAAAGTACTTTACGATGAGGAATTATTTATTAATTAAATTAACCTAGTTAATTGAAATTTAATATCAAAATATTTAGTTAACTAAATTAATTTAATTTTTTTGTATGAAGATTGCACGGTAAAAAGTGTATTTTCATAAAAAATAACCATAAATAAATAGATTAGAGTGTCATCGTATCGTTTTTTGGTAATAGGCATTGTAATAATAACTTCAATGATAAAGCGGTAGCGATTGTAGGTGTGAAATGAATGCTTTATTAAGAAAGTGGATACAACTCGGTGAGACAAAAGAGTATAAACGAAATGATGTTATTCTCTCCGAAGGGGATAAAACCGATAGCCTTTATATTATCTACAAAGGGGCGGTTATTATCCAAAAAGAGCAAGAACGTGAAAAGCTTATCCTTGACGTTTTGAGTCATGGAGAACTTTTTTGTGAAGAAGCTTGTTTAGGTGTTAACGCTTATCCATTAGAAGTGAAAGCGATGAATGCCTGTACCATCGTCAAGCTCCCTATTGCACGTATAAAAGAAGATCCTGAGTTTCTCACCTTCCTTCTAACGACAGTGATTTATAAGAAACAAAGTCTATTTAACAAAGCGATTTCATACCGCTATGAGTCGACAAAACAACAGTTACTTGGAACTCTTATTTACCTTTCAAGAAAAAATTTAGCAATAACACACCCTGAGGGTCGAATCGTTAAAGTTTCTCGCATTACTCTCTCTGGTATTATATTAAGAAACAGAGAAACCGTCGGCCGTACACTTAAAGAACTAGAAGCCGAAGGATTGATAAAAGCGAATGGAATGGAGATTCTTCTTTATCATAACACATTGAAATAGTTATAAAGTACATTAGTTGATTATTGAGTATTGCTATATAACTTACATTTGAAGCTGTTAATTACAGGTCTTACTTATTTGCCATTGAGTAGAAACTTTGATTACTTTAAGTATAGTCAAGATTAAGGTGATGATTTTTTACTCTTATTATTTGTCAGTTGAGTGAAAAATAGATCTATTATTCAATGGATAGTTTATTAATATAGATACCTGAACTGCATTGATAATTATGGATGTTATTTAACCCACCATCTATATACGATCAATATTATTAACATCAATCCTCCCCTCATATACTTTTACAGGTTGAATTGAAACAACTTTGGCAAAGTATTAATACGATAATAAACTGTCCCCGACATTTCTTTTTATCGTATATTTTGTAATAAATATCATTATTTAACCGTCAGATGAGAAAGGCCACAGTTAAACCATGGTTAATTAGTGTGTGTATTTCTTGCTAGTTTAACCGCCTACTGGGTGGTTTTTTATTTCTAGATATTGATAACCCGATGATGCCCCTCTTTTTTTCTATTTTAATTTTCTCCCAATTTTACAAAGAAATAACACGATTTATCGCCGAGTGGTCTACATTAGCATTTAGGGGAATCGATTATGTTAGTCGTTATTTTGTTTGAGAATAGGAGTCGTGACTATGCTTAAAAAAACTGTTTCTACCGAATATTTAAAAAAGGTTGTTGTTTCTCGAATCAAGAGCTTTGGTTATGACCTGAATGCCGATAATTCGCCGTTAGTCAGTGAAGATATTTATTATGCGATCGAGAATGAAATTCAAGATATTGCCGAGATGGGGTATGGGCAAAGTTCGGTATCAAAAGAGCAAGTGACACACTTGAATCATTGGGTGAAAGAGTTAAGAAGAGGACGTGGTTAGTTTTATCCCCTTCTTACTTGAAGTTGCTAGGTTGTTGGCGTCGCTCATTCGTCCCAACCATATAGTATATCTATACTCATGGGGTCTCATTCACTTGCCGCTCACTAGAAACTCTAATGACTTTGGGTATATATGATGCGTATGTCTTATTGAGTTTAATGTTTTTTATTTGTTTTTTATTATCGTTTATTTTGTTGATCACGATCATCTTTGAAAAGAGATTTATAGGTAAAACAGGCGTATTCTTAATTAGGAAATAAAGGAAAGTTAAAATTTATTAAGGAGAATTTATGCTCAGTAATGTGAAAATTCATGCCATTAATACGATGTTTAAGATTGTTGCCGCGGCAAAGATTTGCTCTTCAATTTCAATCCTCTTTTTGAGCTTATACTTAATCGCTGAATAACCTTAAATTCAACACTTCCAAACCAAAGGTCACTTAAAATTCTACACAGTGACCTTTTTTGTGACTATTTTTTACTAATATGAAGCCTTAAATAATTGGATGAAGTGTCACCCTAACTTTAAATGAGTGACAATTTCAAAGTCGGTATAAAATAGAATAGGCTTTAATGACTACCTATATTGCCTAGTTGGATATTAATCAACTGTTAAGTTAAGAACTAACAACAAGAATATTATTAGCCTGAATGACTATGTGTAGTGATATATTCTGAATCTTCATAACTAAAATGAACTAAATTGAAATATATGTTGGCGATTGGTGGTAAACCTTGTTATGTTGGCAACTTGTTAAGGTTATAACGGTTTGTAGGTTGTAACCATGGAAGTTGTTATCACACGGATGTTCTACCTATGTTAGCTAAAATTATTACTTTGTTCCCTCTTTGGGCAATTCTTTGTTCGGGAATTGCTTTTTTTGTTCCAGCCCCTTTTTCTTCCCAAAGCGCGATGATTGTCCCTTTGTTGACGATTATCATGCTCGCGATGGGATTAACGCTCAAACCTACTGACTTTCTAGCTGCGATTAAAAATAAAAAAGCAGTCGGTTTAGGGTTAGTGCTGCAATTTACGGTAATGCCTGCTGCGGCCTTATTGATCAGTATAATGTTGAGTTTCTCTCCTGAACTAACATTAGGTATGGTCTTAGTGGGGACGGTTGCTGGTGGTACGTCATCAAATGTGATGTGTTACTTAGCAAAAGGGGACGTGGCTCTTTCTATTACTATGACAGCGCTATCAACGTTCTTGGGAGTTATTTTAACGCCATTTATTATTGAACTGATTATGGGGCAGAGTGTTGATATTCCAGTGATGGGAATGATCCTGAGTTTATTCAAAATTGTTTTTTTACCTGTCACAGTCGGTGTATTACTTAATCTCTTTTTCCATTCGGCAGTAAAGAGCATTGAGCCTTTGTTACCGCTTGTCTCGATGGTTGCGATTATTCTTGTTGTTGCCATTGTTGTGGCGCTAACTGGAAGTAAATTAGCAGCGGTTGGCCCTATCGTGATGCTTGCCGTTATCTTACATAATGGGTTTGGTCTCACGGCGGGTTACTTCATTTCTAAAGCTCTGGGTTTTGAAGAGAAGGTATGTCGTACTATTGCATTTGAAGTGGGATTACAGAACTCGGGTCTAGCAACGGCTTTAGCACTAAAGTTCTTTACGCCAGCGTCGGCAGTAGCGGGTTCTTTATTTTCGGTTTGGCACAATATTTCAGGCTCAATTGTGGCTGGGTATTTCTCAAAGAAACAATCTAAAGTCGAATTAAAACGATCAACGGTGTTATAATATTGATTTTATTGTAGATCTTAATGGAAATAATTGAGAGCGCCAATTTTAAGTATGACGTTGGCACTCTTTTTTTGGCATGCTTTGTGGTTGTAGTTAGATTTTTAGCCGGACTAAATAATGGCACGAACAATGCCCAGTTTAATGACTAAGCCGTGCCTTGCTGATCCCTCTTCAACCCAACATTCCACCTCTTTATTATGTAAGGCGCATGGGCGCAAGCAATCTTCGACAATACCAATTTCACCACTCTCTAGTATCACGATAACATCCATCTTCTTTCTCCTTATTTTATCGTTTCATCAAACTCATTGACTACTTGCTGATTGATTTAGTTTTAGATGCCAAAAGAAGTTTACTCTGGCTCTTGGTTTCCATTTTCGCTTCACTGTTGATCCTCTTTTGTTGCTTGCCTTCAATGACCTAGGTATAACAGTATTTAAGCGGAGTTTTATGACAAAATGATGGCAAAATTGAGTCAGTTTGATGAAAGATTTAGATCAACCTTACTTGAAGCTGCTAGGTTGTTGGCTACGCTCATTCGCCCCAATCATATCGTACACCTATACTCATGAGGCCTCATTCACTTGCCGCCTACAAGCAACTCCAATTACTTTGGGTATAGTTTTATTGATTTGCTTTTTCTCGTGCATTATCGAGAATGTCACCAAGTCGATCGATCCACCAATTAATAGCATCTTTTGCATCATCAAGAGAATCAATCATGGTTGAAAAGTCTTTATTACCGGCGCGGGAGTCGATAGCGGCGATGATAGGCTGATTGGTTGTTGAATCTGATACCATTAGTTCGATAGTTGCTTTACCTACGTTGGTGTGCTCCCCAGTGACAATTTTAGAGATGGTTGATATTCCTAAGCCAACAGGCATGACGCTACTGGTTACTGCGAGGATCGGATTTGGGGTCTCAATATTGCTCACTGCGATACTGACGCGTAGAGTAGTGGGGGATGGTGCATCAACCACTTTTTTATATTTAGACAATTTCTGAGCAAGGCGGTCTTGTAGATAAATACTGAGCTTTTTAATTTCATTATCGGTTAATTGGCTACCATCAACAACAACCCAAATTCGATCTAATAGAATCGAGTCGTATCTGCTAAATATGGCATGAAGTTGTTCGGCAGTTAAGATATCTTTACGAGACCAAACTAGATCAACACCGTTTTGGTCGCCGTCTCGGAAGTCATCATAGCTAGTGAAGTGTGCTTTTTTTACCGGTGGTGTTGTGGAGCAACCTACGATAAAAGATAGACTGAGCAAGGCGACAATTAACCTTTTATTCATTTCTTTTCCCTATTGTGATTCTGAATTTTTAGCATAGCCTATATAATTTCACTTTGAAGATACTTATCATTAAGTACTAGAACGTATAATGTATGTTACAATGCACTTACTTACCTTTCAATGGATTTATATAATGGCGAGAATTACAGCGGAAGAAAAAGCACAAAAGAAACAGCGAATGGATGATCGTATCTTCTCTATTTTTATGACAGAAGGGTGGGGAGCCGTGACTTATGATCGTTTAGCGAAAGAGTTCAATGTTCGTAAAAGCAGCATACAAGCTTACTATGCGAGTAATATTATGTTTGCAACGGCACTTCAAGGAAAGGTATTCCCTATGATTATGCCGTTGCTAGATTTTACTTCTAAACAAGGGTTTATTGACTCTTGGTTAAAAGCTTATCGTGATGAAGATAGTCACCTTTTTAAAGAAGTGGTCAAAATGCTGTTAGATAACATCCTTAAAGATGGCACAAACCCATATTCACGTGGTGCAGTCGTACGCCTTCAGCAATTGTTAGCGAAAAATATTGGTGAGGATGAGGCGCAGTCAGCGATTAAAAACGTTTTCGGTGAAATTATTTACAATAAGATGTTTGTTTAATAGGTAGAGACATCATACTCTTCATACTTGAAGTTGCTCGGTTGTTGGCTCCGCTCATTCGCCCCAATCATGTAGTACACCTATACTCATGAGGTCTTATTCACTTGCCGCCTACTAGCAACTCCAATTATCTTGAGGATATTGACTTATCTTTTAATTTACCAGAGTGCTGTTTTCAATCCTTGTTTTTTCGCACACTTTAAGATGTCTGTTTTTCCTTCTTTGTGGCTCCAGATAAACTTCATCACCTTGGGGTCATTTTCTCCTCTGCATGCTTTAGAGCGTGCTTGAGCTTCTTTCATCGTCATCCCGTCTTCTAATAATAAAATGAAAGCTGCTGATTGATAGACGTCTCGGTTCCAACAGCGATAAAGAAAATAAGCTCCTGCAGCTAAAATAATTAATTCATCTAAAATCATAATCATAATCCCCTAGATTTATTGTTCATTATTTAATCTATTTCGATTTTAGATTATGACCTTTTTTTAATGATGTAAATTATTTTTTATTAACATGGTTAAATATGAGATTTACATCACTTTTTCAGGAGGCGCTTTCGACGTCGATATTTTAGTCACTTCAAGTAAGATTTATTACTCAACTTGCAGAGGAATAGATTGGTATTGTGGATTGAAACTGGAATAAGAAGAGCTAAAAAGGCTACGGTTTAAGGTAGCCTTTTTATGTGAAACTAGAATGCGCTAACTTCGATAATCCATTAAAGAAGAAAGTAGGGATATGTTAACGTTTACCTATGTTTTTTTATTGACAGTGATCAATAAAATACAGGATTTTAATTTTTTATTATCAACCTAATAACATTGTATTGATAATTGTGATCTTGATCTTTTTTTAAAATCTTTTAAATCATTGCGTTAGGGTAATGATTTTTCATGGAAACAATTACAATAAGACGGATGCTTCAATTAAGAACTGAGCATCGCTATTATAACCAGGAAAAAAGGGGATTAATTTCGTGTATCGAGTATCAAGAGAGTCATCGCTATTGATTGATGAGAATGCTTGTAAGCTATCAGCTTGATGAGTGTTGATATACTCTTTTAATGGAGATAAATCGACATGATTGACTCTTTCGACTTTATTGATAATGCTTAATACCGATTCAATATTTTCCATAAAACGAAACCCAATAAATAATAAAGGATGCATTATATTCGACAATATTAATGAATTAATTGATATAGAGCAAAAAGAGGACGTTGTTAATATAAGACTATTATTAATAATGCACCATAATTATTAATAACTAGTGACAATCAATCAGAAGTCATCACAATACACTGATTTATTATAAAGCATATCTATTTTATTCAGAGGCTGTGTGTAACTGTGATGATTTATTTATCCCCTCTTGTGTTGATGAGCTTGATTTTTTTTTATACTCTTTTTTAGGGTTTTTTTCTAGTTCTCGCATAATGTTCCATGCTTTTAGTGTCATCTGTTCTAATTGTTCTTCAAATGAACGCATTTCAATTCTCCTTCTATAATCATTTCCATATATTAATATAGTTCAATAATTATCAAGTGCTATGAAACAGAGGCTGATTAATTTGAGCGCAGGTTACTGGATATTTTTAATTGAGAGTATAACTGGCTCTATATTTTGTACATTAATCATCCAATTCATGGTGATTAGGTCTATTTTTTATATCGGATTTAACATGTTGAAGAATGAGACCATTAAAGGTATTGGTGTTGTTAACGCTCTGTTAATCTCCGAGTTTAAATAACAAAAAAGGCTTTTCCCTAAAAGAGAAAAGCCTTTTTAAATTAATAGCTTAAGCTAAATGTATTAGTTCATGCCGTATTTTTTTAGCTTCTTACGAAGAGTACCACGGTTGATACCCATCATGTTTGCTGCGCGAGTTTGGTTACCGCGAGTGTACTGCATAATTGTGTCTAGAAGTGGTTGTTCTACTTCAGCTAATACCAACTCATAAAGCTCATTCACGTCCTGGCCATTTAACTGGGCTAGGTAATTTTTTAGTGATGCTTTAACAGAATCACGTAGCGGCTTTTGTGCTACTTGATCTTGTGAATTTACAGTTGCGACTGTTAATGGTTCAGAAGTTAAGTTTTGTTCGAACATATCTCTATTAGCTCATCTTATATTTATGCAACGTTTTCGAAGTATTCTTGTAATGCATCAAGCTGCTCGGAAGCATCTTCAATAACATTAAAAGTACGGCGAAAATTCCCGATCTGGTTTTGTTGTGATAAGTACCAACCCACGTGCTTACGCGCAATGCGAAGGCCCTTATAATCACCATAAAAATTATGCAGTGCTTTAACATGACCCAGTAAAATATCTCGTACCTCACCTAAAGGCATGGCAGGAAGTAATTCACCAGTAGTTAAATAGTGCTGGATTTCCCGGAAAATCCATGGGCGACCTTGTGCAGGACGTCCAATCATCAGAGCATCAGCGCCAGTGTAGTCTAAGACTTCACGAGCTTTTTGTGGAGAATCAATATCCCCATTGGCGATCACCGGGAGTGATATAGCCTGCTTTACTGCTCTAATGTAATCATATTCAGCTAAACCTTTGTACATACAAGTTCGTGTTCGCCCATGAAGTGCAAACGCCTGTATGCCACACTGTTCAGCTAGTTTTGCTATCTCTACGCAGTTTCGATTATCCTTATCCCAACCTGTGCGAGTTTTTAGTGTCACAGGGACATCTACTGAATCAACCACTGTTTTGAGGATTCGCTCAATCAGTTTGGGATCTTTTAATAACGCCGAACCAGCAAGCTTTTTATTCACTTTTTTGGCTGGGCATCCCATGTTGATATCAATAATCTGTGCACCATTTTCAACACAATACTGTGCCGCTAGAGCCATCTCAAGTGGATCAGAACCGGCAATTTGCACGGAACGAATCCCTGACTCATCTACATGAATCATTCGACTTTTCGATTTATCTGAGCGCCAGACGTCGGGATTAGACGACATCATTTCGCTAACGACCATTCCTGCACCGTACTGCATACAGAGATCCCTAAAGGGACGATCTGTGACACCAGCCATAGGAGCAAGAATCAAATTGTTATTTAGTTGATACGAACCGATTTTCAATTGTCATTACCGTACTGCTCAGTAAGGGCGCGCATTGTACGCATTTTTTAGCCAACTGAAAAGAACAATAAATGACCATTTTGCTAATTTTTTGTTTGACAGTATGAAAAACAAGCAATTATGAGGCTGTTTAATGAAAATTATTTTTCAGCTCGTTGCCCTGAAATTCGACACCATTCTTCGCGAGTTGCGACGGGATCTAAATTAATTTCATCGCGGTATTGTTCTGCAACACCTTCTGCTTGGCTCTCTAAAACGCCAGACATAGCAAGTGCACCTTGTGGCTTAATCAGACTCTTAATAACAGGCGCAAGCTCACGGAGAGGTCCTGAAAGAATATTTGCGACAACAACATCAGCTTGTAAATTTTCAGGTTGATCTTGAGGAAGGAAAAGTTCTAATTGATCAGCAACGCCGTTACGTTCTGCGTTATCTTTTGATGCAAGAATCGCTTGTGGATCGATATCAATACCGATCACTTTTTCTGCACCTAGTTTTATTGCGGCAATCGCTAAAATACCTGAGCCACAACCAAAGTCGATCACCGTTTTTCCGGTCAAATCTTGACCATCTAACCACTGTAGACAAAGAGCGGTTGTTGGATGAGTACCTGTACCAAATGCTAAACCAGGATCTAGCATGACATTAACGGCTTCAGGATCGGGTACTTCACGCCAGCTTGGACAAATCCATAGACGCTCACCAAATTGCATTGGGTGGAAGTTATCCATCCATTCGCGTTCCCAGTCTTTATCTTCTAGCTGTTCAATTTTATGAGCGAAGTTATCGTCAAGAAGTGGGCTATTTTTTAATGCTTCAACCACCCATGCCATGTCAGACTCTGCATCGTATAAGCCGACAATATCTGTATCGCCCCAAAGACGTGTTTCTCCCGGCATTGGTTCAAATACTGGGGTATCTTGTGCGTCTAAGAATGTAACAGAAAGTGCGCCAGTTTCTTCCATCAGGTAATCACCTAATGTTTCGGCATTTTCTGCTGTGGCGTTTAATTTTATCTGGATCCAAGGCATGGTTACTTGTCTCTCAAGTTGGTCAAAAAAAAGTTGGAGGGGATTCTAACAGATTTTAATCAATAAAGGGATAGTGCAATTCTTATTCAACTTTGCCTTGTTTATACCTATCATACTCGAAATGGCTTGGTTGTTGGTTGCACTCACTTGTCGTCAACTAGTAACGCCAATTATTTTAGGGGTATTGTGTTAATCGTGTTAATAAAAAAGAGCAGCTGACTTATCATCACCTGCTCTTCTTCTATCTTATAAAAAACGGTACAAGTACGCTAATTCTTTGTTACTTGGCGATAACTTCAACTTCTTTTACTTGATTGGGCTTAAAGTAAGAACCTGCAACAAAGAACAGTAAACTGATAATCAGTGATGGAACGACAATATGGACACCACCAAAGTCAGGCTTAATAATGGCAAATAGTGCATAACTGCCGAGACCGGTAATCATTGATAAGAAAGCCCCTGTTGCTGATGAACGCTGCCAATATAAACCTAATACCAGAGGCCATAAGAAGACAGCCTGCATACCACCAAATGCTAAGAGGTTAAGCCAGACAATCATATCCGGTGGATTGATTGCTGCTAAGAAGACCAATAGAGCAAAAATAGCGGTGACAAAGGTCGATAGCTTCGGTAGGCGTTTTTCTGCTAACTCGCCTTTTCCTGCTTCAGGGTTGATGTAGTTGATATAAAGATCTTTTAGTAACGTTGCAGAAGCTTGGATCAACATCGAGTCGATAGTCGACATCAATGCTGCCATTGGACCGGCTAAAAAGATCCCAGCAACGACAGGAGGAAGTACCGTTAGCATGAGTTGCGGCATGATCTGATCTGGGCTGCCAACTTCAGGAATAATCGCTCGGCCTAATGCTCCCGCAAAGTGAAGACCAAACATCAGAAGCGTAACAACAATCGTACTTAATACAATGGCTTTATGAAGTGATTTGGTATCGCGGTAGCTCATACAACGGATAGCTGCATGAGGAAGGCCGATAACACCAAAACAGACTAATACCCAAAAACTGAGCATAAAGGGCTGACTTAAAAATCCGTCGGGGCCTGTTGGAGTCACTAAATCAGGATCGATAGTATGAAGCTTTGTAACTAACTCACCAATACTGCCGCCAGCATGGATGATTCCAACTAATAAGGCGATCGTACCAAGGATCATCACAATCCCTTGAATGGTATCTGTCATTACAACGGCACGAAAACCACCAATAGAAGTGTAAAGTCCTACGGTGATCGCAAAGATCATTAAACCATGCATATAAGAGAGGCCGGTAATGGTCTGAAGTAGACGTGCGCCACCCACAAACTGCACCACCATGGTGCCGAAAAAGGCTAATAGCAGAGAGAGTGAAGCAAAGATCACAATGCCACGGTGCTGATAACGTGCATAGAGCATATCGTTGAGGGTTAGGGCGTTATGACGTCTTGCTTCAATCGCAAACTTTTTACCTAATACGCCAAGGGTTAACCATGCAGCTGGAACTTGAATCATCGCCAATAGTACCCAGCCGAGCCCCATTTTATAAGCAGCACCTGGACCACCAATAAATGAACCTGCACTGGTATAAGTCGCCGCAAGCGTCATGGCAAGCACAAAGCCTCCCATGGTGCGGTTTCCAATTAAGTACTCAGAAAGAAACCCCCCACTTTTTTGATGACGTTTGGTAATAAACGCGACCGAAAAAACGGCAAAAAGGTAGATAACTAAAGGGATAATAACGGCACTATTCATCTCTCTTCTCCATTTTCATTTCTGTTGCCTTGGTAATTGTTCTATTGTCATTGTCGAGAGGGGTTATTTCTAATGACATATCTTTAAAGATAAATTTCACCATGGCGATAGAGAGAAGGATAAAAACAATGGGGCCAATGATACATGCCATTAAAAACCAAAGTGGAACCCCCCAATATAGGGTTAAAGGATCGCCTGCTGCGGGTGCTAAACCATAGGCAGAGGCATACCACCAAACAAAATAACCAACAGCTAAGGCGACAGACCATAGTGCTTCTTTGTTGGCTTGACGATAACGAGCGTCTAACGTCTCCATTGTGAGTCTCCATTTTAACTAAATTATTGACGCGATGACGATTAAATATGATGAGTCAAACTCAACATATCAACTCTCACTCTTAGTAAACCGATGGATAAAAGAGAAATGATATTGAGTTGTCAATCAAAGAGATTTATAAAAGTTGACTAAAGTAGTCTAATTTTGATCGTATGTCGATAACAGAATGTAAAAAATATATTAGATATTTATCGGACAAATAGGGGGTTATTTAGTGAAACCCACTGAGAAAAATCCAGCATATTAGAATAAAAGATTGGGTGATCAGCCCTTAATTTTGGATAAAAAAATAGCGATAAAGTAGGTATTTCTACTGTTATCGCTATTTATCTTTCTAAAAAGAAATTTTGAATATGAACAAGCTAATAGGTTAACTTATTGAAGTCCAAGTTTCTTCTCTAGATAGTGAATGTTTGCGCCACCGTGTTGGAAGCTCTCATCATTCATGATATCCATCTGTAATGGTGTGTTGGTCTTAATACCATCAACAACGAGTTCGCCAAGGGCATTTTTCATGCGCGCAATCGCAACATCACGGTTTTCACCATAACAGATAAGTTTACCGATCATTGAATCATAATGCGGTGGTACTTTATAACCAGTGTAGATGTGTGATTCCCAACGTACACCTAAACCACCAGGGGCATGGAAACGTTTTATCTCACCTGGACACGGCATAAATGTCACTGGATCTTCTGCATTGATACGACACTCAATAGCATGACCTTGGATCTGGATGTCATCTTGAGTGAACGATAATGGTTGACCGGCTGCAATACGAAGTTGTTCTTTAATTAAGTCAACGCCAGTTACCATTTCAGTGACTGGATGCTCAACCTGAATACGGGTATTCATTTCAATGAAGTAGAACTCACCGTTTTCATATAGGAATTCGAAAGTACCTGCACCACGATAGCCGATTTCAACACAAGCACGGCAACAACGTTCACCAATATACTTACGCATATCTGCTGTAATACCTGGTGCTGGAGCTTCTTCAACAACCTTCTGGTGACGACGCTGCATAGAACAGTCACGCTCACCAAGATGGATTGCGCCACCTTGACCATCAGCAAGAACCTGAACTTCGATGTGACGAGGATTTTCTAGGAATTTTTCCATGTAAACCATATCATTATCGAAGAAGGATTTCGCTTCTGCTCGAGTCATTGCAACTGATTCAGCAAGATCTTTTTCGCTACGTACGACACGCATACCACGACCACCGCCGCCACCAGAGGCTTTGATGATGACTGGATAGCCAATACGTTTTGCAAATGCTTTATTTTTAGCTTCATCGTTACTTAATGGACCATCAGAGCCTGGTACACAAGGAACACCGGCTTTTTTCATGGCATTGATAGCAGAAACTTTGTCACCCATTAAACGGATAGTTTCCGCTTTAGGTCCCACAAAGATAAAGCCAGAGCGTTCAACTTGCTCAGCAAAATCTGCATTTTCTGAAAGGAAGCCATATCCAGGGTGAATTGCAACTGCGCCTGTAATTTCAGCAGCACTAATCAAACGAGGGATATTTAGATAGCTGTCAATACTACGAGCAGGACCGATGCAGATTGCTTCATCAGCAAGTAATACATGCTTTAAATCGCGGTCAGCAGTAGAATGAACAGCTACAGTTTTAATACCGAGCTCTTTACATGCACGTAAGATACGTAATGCAATTTCGCCTCGGTTAGCGATGACAATTTTATCTAACATAAGGTGCCTCTAATTATTCGATAATAACAAGTGCTTGATCGAATTCAATCGGCTGTCCATCTTCTGCAAGGATAGCTTTAACCACACCTGCTTTATCAGCTTCGATCTGGTTCATCATTTTCATGGCTTCAACAATACACAGAGTATCACCAACATTGACTTGCTGTCCTACTTCAACGAATGGCTTAGCTTCAGGTGTTGGCGCTCGGTAGAAACTACCGACCATTGGAGAGCGAACGCTGTGACCTGTTACTTCTGCTGGCGCTTCTTCAATTGCGGCAACAGGAGCAGCTGTTTGTGCAACTGGTGCTGCTGCAATAGCGACTGGAGCCGGTACTGCGATAGGTGCAGTTGCACGACAAATGCGTACTGACTCTTCACCTTCTGAAATTTCTAATTCAGCAATACCAGACTCTTCTACCAATTCGATTAGTTTCTTTATCTTACGAATATCCATCGTATCTACTCTTATCTATATTATGAGGATTAACTGATTGAAACGACGTGTCGCAACACTCAGTACAAATTCATCGCTATTTGTTTTAGCTTCTCGACTATTTTATCCGATAGTTGGGAAGAGAAAACAAAAGTTCTCGTGCGTGCACATTGACTAGCTGCACTTCTATAAATGGAATATCAACATCCAACGATTTTGCGAAGCTTCGTTGGCGTGAGTAAAAATGCATAGGTATTTATCATCTAAATGGCTCTACATTTTCTGAATTCTATTAATTAATATCTACATCAGCATCAGATTATTGAGCTAATGTTGCAAATTATTAACAAAAGCGATGAGTGCGATTTCTCTGTTATTACTGGAAGCTGATGAATTGTTTTCTTAAATTCCGCCAACTTAACCGCAATATTTGATGTTTTCGCTACATTTTTTCACGATTTTTGCTAGTGTTTGTCAATAACTTGCCAGTAAAAACTAAAATTAGCAAGTAAGACTTTTTGATGTAGATATTTTGTATTGTAGCTGACGATTATAGCGAATTAACAACAAATCGCAGCAAAATACTGGTCTTATCAGCTAAGATAGCTAAAAATATGATTTAATTTGGACTAAACTGGCAGCGCTTAGCGACCAGTTAGGTTGAAGAAGTGTGATCGAATTTAAGAAATTGAATTGAAACAGAGAGTTGTTTCATTTGCTGTGCTAGTTATTGATCTTTAATGCAGCACTCTTCTTGTAAAAAATCGATAACAGACTGTAAACAATCATATTCTGCAACACAGTATAAAACACGTCCCTCTCGACGTTGAGAGATAAGTCCAGCAGATATTAGACTCGAAATATGATGTGAAAGCGTGGACGCAGGAATACATAATTCTTCTTGAATTGAGCCAACAGGAGTGCCGTTGACACCTGCTTTAATCACATTTTTATATATATTTAAACGCGTAGCGTGGCCGAGTTCTTTAAAGGCTTTCGCCATGGTATCTATTTTCATAACAATCCTTCATTCAATCACACTATTTTGAATGTTATGACAACATCTTAAATAGTCAGTGAGTCATCTTTAGTTTGGAACAGTTTGTGATTTCTACTTTAAGCATCGCTAATATATTGCACCTTAAAGGTAAAATCCACCTATCGCGTCATACTTGAAGCTGCTAGGTTGCTGACATCGTTCATTCGCCCCAATTGTATAGTACACCTATACTCATGGGACCTCATTTACTTGTCGCCGACTACCAACTCCAATTACTTTAGATATACTCTTTTAACGATTATTTCTTTTCTTTAGTGCTTTTTTTCGCAAGTTCAGCATGCTTATCTTTAGAGTAGATATTCTCATAAGCAAAGTTAGTTGCCTCAATAAAGCCTTCAACACTACCGCAGTCAAAACGACGACCTTTAAACTTATATGCCAAGACACAGCCACTTTTAGCTTGTTCTAATAGTGCATCGGTAATTTGAACTTCACCATTTTTACCTGGAGGCGTATTTTCTAAAATATCAAAAATATCAGGTGTCAGAATGTAGCGACCAATAATCGCTAAGTTACTTGGTGCTGTGCCTGGTTCTGGTTTTTCAACCATGGTATCCACACGGAAGATATCATCACGGATCTCTTCGCCTGAGATAACACCGTATTTGTGAGTTTCCTCTGCTGGGACTTCTTCAACGGCTACAATAGAACAACGGAATTGCTTATATAAACCCACCATCTGCTCTAATACACCCCGCTCTTCATTGACGCAAAGGTCATCGGCAAGTACAACGGCGAAAGGTTCGTCACCAACAAGATCGCGTCCAGTTAAAATTGCATGACCTAAACCTTTCATTTCACGCTGGCGGATGTAAGTGTAACTTGCTGAGTCGATAAGGTGGCGAACATCATCAAGAAGGACTTCTTTATTGGTGCCGCTAATTTGGTGCTCTAGTTCGTAGTTTTTATCAAAGTGATCCATTAATGATTGTTTACCACGCCCTGTTACCACACACATACCGGTAATGCCCGCGTTGATCGCTTCTTCAACGCCATACTCAATAAGAGGTTTGTTGACGATCGGCATCATCTCTTTTGGCATTGATTTTGTTGCAGGAAGGAAGCGTGTTCCATAACCAGCAGCAGGGAAAAGACATTTTTTTATCATTTTATCTATCCATTAAAAAAATAAGGGTATCTGTTCAGTCAAAGAACTGTTATTTCTATAATATGACGGATTGACTTGATCATAAATAGAAAAATTAAATAAATGGATAACTTATCGTAGTGAGTGTGATTTAAGTTTATTGTTCAACATCAGCAAACGGATTAACAAATTTTTACAAAATAGGGTTAAGATAAGACGAGTACCTTATATTTTACTGGAGAAGTTCTTTTGAATCCGATTGAAGTTAGAGCCGCTACCTCGCTGGCTTCCGTATTTGTATTACGGATGTTGGGGTTATTTATGATTATGCCGGTTATCGCTATTTACGCCTCAGATTTACAAGGGGTCAGCCCAATGTGGATTGGTTTAGCCATTGGCGCATATGGGCTGACTCAAGCTGCTTTGCAGATCCCTGCAGGGCTATTATCTGATAAAATTGGTCGTAAACCAGTGATGGTTGCAGGGCTACTTCTTTTTGCATTAGGTAGTGTTATCGCTGGCTCTTCTGACTCGATTTACGGCGTGGTAATTGGCCGAGCTATTCAAGGGTGTGGGGCGATTGCTGCCGCTATTTTAGCTTTAGCTGGCGATTTAAGTCGAGAGTCTCAACGCACAAAAGTGATGGCAATCATTGGAATATCTATTGGCATGTCATTTGCTATTTCAATGATCGTTGGCCCACTTTTAGCGGCAAATTTTGGTTTAAGTGGTCTATTTTATACCATTGCCGCAATGGCGATTGCTGCAATTGCTGTGGTTTGCTGGTGGGTGCCAAAAGAACCCAAACAACACAAAGCGAGTAAAGTAAAGCAAGGGACATTAGGTGATGTTTTAAAAAACCGCTCATTACTTAAACTTGATTACGGCGTATTTGTTATCCACTTAATGATGACGGCACTATTTATTACGTTGCCTTTGCAGTTGGTGGATCACGGTTTAATCCCCGACCATCATTGGTTCTTTTATCTTCCTGTTTTTTTCTGTGCTTTGGCAGTACTTGGCCCATTAATGAAAATGGCAAAGAAAAACCAGAATAAAGCGAATCAAATTGCGTTAATTATGTTGCTCATTGGCTTAGTTATCTTGTTGTTTAACCCTTCATCTATTTGGCTATTGGGTGTGGCAGGATGGTTCTATTTTTCTGGCTTTAACTATTTAGAAGCATCAATGCCTTCATTACTCACAAAGTTAGCACCAGTTGGAGCCAAAGGCCGTGCATCCGGTGTGTACAGTACGAGTCAGTTTATCGGCGCTTTCTTGGGGGGGTGATTGGCGGTGCGTTGTATCAACAGTGGGGAAGTGTGGGAATTTATCTTTTATCTAGCTTATTAGTTCTTTCATTGTTGATCATTTGGAATAACTTAGCCAAGAAAGAACAAGCTTAGCCCTTGAATTGATAACACGTTTTAGTGAAACGTCTTGAAATCAAGTCGCCAAATTGTGTGATAGATGCAATTCTGATCGATTGTATCTCGATTTGATGGTGTTATTTTTAGTGGTTGTATGTAAAATATAACCAAGATTGCAAAGTAGAGATAATTTGCAATAGGATTGATTAATATTTGGAGCTGTTATGGCCAGTCGTGGTGTAAATAAAGTAATTCTAGTTGGTAACTTAGGGAATGATCCAGAAGTTCGTTATATGCCTAATGGTGGTGCGGTTGCAAATATTACCGTAGCAACCTCTGAAACATGGCGTGATAAGAACACCAACGAAATGCGTGAGCAAACAGAGTGGCACCGTGTCACTATGTATCGTCGTCTAGCTGAAATTGCTGGTGAGTACTTAAAAAAAGGTTCTAAGGTTTATCTAGAAGGTCGTTTACAGACACGTAAATGGCAAGATCAATCAGGCGCTGATCGCTATACAACAGAGATCATCGCGAATGAATTACAGATGTTAGATAGCCGTGGTGCAGGTCAAGGTGCTCCTCAAGGTGGCATGGGACAACAGCAGCAAGGAAATCAAGGTTGGGGACAACCACAACAGCCTTCAGCTCAACCACAGAGTCAAGGTTATGCCCCTCAGCAGCAACAGCAAAGCGCTCCAGCACCACAAAGTGCGCCGCAAAAGCCTCAATCTGCTCCTCAGCAGTACAATGAGCCACCAATGGATTTCGATGACGATATTCCATTTTAAGTAAAGACTTAAACCGATTTTAATAACGTGATGGGTTCAAATCAGAGGCTATACTCCAAGTAATACAGGTATAACGATTTGATTTGCCCAACACTAAGAACCCAGCCTAGTTGCTGGGTTTTTTTATCTCTTTTTTCGTTCGTACTGAGTAATAAACGCCACAGATATAATAATAATTGCAGCACCGAGCCATAATCTTCCCGGCGGAACCCAACCAAAAACCATCCAACCAGCTAAGACATTTAAGGGCAACTTTGCGTGATCAAATGGCTGAACAAATGATGCATCTGCAATCGAGTAAGCTTTGACAATTGACCATTGAGCAAGCGCCGTCATCGCACCCGCTGCCACAAGTATTAACCAAATCCCATCGCCTGTTGGCATACTCCAGTCAGGAATCGCTAAAAAGATATTAAATGGCGTGATTAGAATTAGTAGATAAACGACCATGGTTGATGGTGAATCATCCGCAGACATCTTCTTCACCATTAATGAATAACATGCCCAAAAGAATGCGGCGCCAACGGGAAGGAGTGTTGCCCAACTAAACCCATCAGACCATGGCTCTAAGATGATCATTGCGCCGATAAAGCCCATTAATGTTGCCCCCCAACGTGCTTTACCGACCTTCTCCTTTAAGAATAGCCCAGAGCCAATAGTGGCAAATAAAGGAGAGGTCATCAGTAATGCGATCCCTTGCCAAATAGGGATCGGGTAAGCGAGCGCCCAAAGCCAAAGTTGAATGCCGATAACTGAAAGGAACACACGGAATAAATGCATACCAAATTTTTGAGTTTTTAACGAGTTTCGGATCCCCAAGGTTCTCAGGTAAGGCAGAATAACGATAAGTGCGA
Source organism: Vibrio sp. SS-MA-C1-2 (assembly GCF_021513135.1). NCBI lineage: Bacteria > Pseudomonadati > Pseudomonadota > Gammaproteobacteria > Vibrionales > Vibrionaceae > Vibrio > Vibrio sp. SS-MA-C1-2. The sequence continues at coordinate 341,158 of NZ_CP090981.1, read as the reverse complement.
TGGCATATTGGATCAAACCGACCGTGGTAGATGAGACACCAAAATTGATGCTCGCGACTTGAACAAGACTATTGACGATGGCAAATGCTAATCCCGCGATTAACATCCAGCTTGCACCCATAACCGGGTGATGATTTGATTGAGGCATAATATTAAAATGATTAAAAAAAGAGTTTGATGAGTATACGTGTAGTCTGACAGGAGTTAAATTGTTGTTTATTAAATAAATCGCTTATATCACAACTATTTATTAGGTAGATGATAATTGAGTAATTTAAAGCCGTCGATAAAGGGCCTTGTAATATTTTTTAATTACTCAATAAATATGACTGACACAAGTGAAGTTAACAACATAGTCTCTTCAAGTATAAAGTAAGGGTATAGGCTTTCTTAAGTAGTGTTCCTTGCAATTGCAAGCTATATTATATAAGGAAAGTTTTGACAAAATATTGACATTAAGATCTTACTTACAAGGAGTGTAAAAAGATGTATTCACTAAAAATTCGATCAAAGGCTAATCATCTATGAGCCAAGTGGTCACTGTTACCCTCACTAATCGACTTGCCACTTTTGTTACTTTGATTGTTGTCGGCGCAATGCTGGTAATTTTTGTCGGTGGTGCCGTTGGTTTAGAAAAACTAGGGCAAAGTTACATCCACCATTTCCTTTCTGAGTTTGCATTGGTTGTTGATCAAGAGCTACAAAAACCCAATGGTTTGGCGCGATTAAATGAATGGATACCTCAATTTTTAGAGATTAATCGAATCACGAGTGTGGATATTCTTCGCGATGGTGAGGTGCTCTATCATGCTGAACATCAATTCAATATGGCGAGTGGCCATGAGTTTCACCAGCTTAACCAGCAGCTTGCTAATCATCCTGAATTGATACTCGAAGTTGGAACTTATCAATATTATGGCAAACTTGAATACTCGTTAAGTGCGATGTCTTATTGGACTGTGGGGATTTTAGTTATTTTAATCAGTCTATTTTGGGGGCTTAACTGGTTACGCAAGCAGTTAGTTGGCGCTGAAATTTTAGATCATCGTGGTCGTATGTTATTAGCGGGAAGAATTGATGGCTATGAAACTCGTGATGAGAGAGAGTGGCCAGAAACTGCCAGTCGAGCTCTGGATTACTATATTGCAGAGTTGAAAGATGCCAGAAAAGAGCGCAGCCGCTTTGATACTTTTATTCGTACCCAAACCTTTATGGATAAACTGACAGGCGCATCGAATCGAAGCCTTTTTGACAGTCAACTAAATACGATTCTGGAAGATGATGGTTGTTACGGTGCAGTGATTTTATTACGGATCACCGATTGGGCAGCCCTAGAGTTTGTGGATAATAAAACCGTTCAAGATTATTTCATTCAAAACTGCCATAAAACGCTATTAACGATTATTCATCGTTACCCTGAAGCGATTCTTTCTCGCTATGATGTGTCGCAATTTGCGATAATTATGCCGCAACATGCCACTAAAGAAGTGACTTTATTGATAAATCAGTTGATGACCTCTATTGACCGTTTAGATCCACCAAAACCGTTAAATCGAGATAACTGGTGCCATATTGGCGTGACCTATTATCAACATGGTGAGAGCCAAATTCAGTTAATGGAAGAGATTGAAATGGCGCTGCGTAGTGCCCAAACACAAGGGTCAAATAGTTGGTATGCCTTTAAAAAAGATCATGAACTAAAAGAGAGCCGAGGCAATGTCCGTTGGCGCACTTTGCTCGAAACGGTATTGGATAATCGCAGTCTATTCTTCCATAAACAAAAAGTATTGATTAATGACGGCACAGACCTGTTGCATTATGAGTTGTTAGCGAAAATTAAGGATGAAAAGGGTGAAATTATTCGTGCGGGTCATTTTCTCTCTTCATTAGAACAAGTGGGTTTAACGGCAAAATTCGATAAATTAGTATTAATTGAAGCGATTGGGATGCTAAAAGCGGAACCTAATGAAAACCTATCAGTCAATATGTCAGTTGAGACACTGATTAATCAAGATTTTGTTACTTGGCTACGAGATACGTTATTACAACTACCAAAAAGTGTTCGTTCACGTCTTCATATTGAGATGGCAGAAGGGAGCCTTTCTAATAAATTAGAAGCGGTTCGTCCGGCTACTCGTCTCATTGTTGGGCTTGGATGCAAATTACTGGTCGATCAAGCGGGTTGTATGATCGTAAATACGCAATATATTAAAGAACTTAAGGTCGATTATATTAAACTACATCGCAGTTTAGTTCGCCGTATTCATAAACGTCCAGAAAATCGCCTCTTTATTCGAAGTATGGTGGGTGCATGTAGTGACAGTAAAACCGAGGTTATTGCAGTTGGTGTTGAAACGGAAAAAGAGTGGTTAACCTTAAAATCTTTAGATGTTAAAGGGTTACAAGGTCATTACGTTGGGAAAGAAGTGGCTCTCTATGAACAGAAGCGTGCCGTGAAAAAGTTATCTCGTTCAAGATGGGGTAAAAAGTAGTTATATTTTAAAAGATGTTTGCGTGAAGTTGACAATTTTTACTCTGTTTTATGTTAACCTTACGATAGATTCAAGAATCTCGCTTTTTTTCGTTTTAGCGAGATATAATAACTCAAAAAACAGATTATCAACCATAGCATGATCAGTGATTCTGCTGTGGTTGATCTATTTATTTAAAATTATTCCGCCCATAACCAGCAGGATACATTCAGGATTATGTTTAAGAAACTTCGTGGTATGTTCTCTAACGATCTCTCTATCGATTTAGGAACTGCAAACACGTTAATTTATGTTAAAGGCCAAGGTATTGTACTTAACGAGCCTTCCGTTGTCGCTATTCGTCAAGATCGAGCTGGTACTCCAAAAAGTGTTGCGGCAGTTGGGCATGAAGCTAAGCAGATGTTAGGACGTACTCCTGGCAATATTGCAGCGATTCGTCCAATGAAAGATGGTGTTATCGCTGATTTTTATGTGACAGAAAAAATGCTACAACACTTCATTAAGCAAGTGCACGATAATAGTTTTCTTCGTCCAAGCCCTCGTGTTTTAGTTTGTGTACCTTGTGGTTCTACTCAGGTCGAACGTCGTGCCATTCGTGAATCTGCACAAGGCGCAGGTGCTAGAGAAGTTTATTTGATTGATGAACCAATGGCTGCTGCAATTGGTGCTGGTCTTCCAGTATCAGAAGCAACAGGCTCAATGGTGATCGATATCGGTGGTGGTACAACGGAAGTGGCGGTTATCTCGCTTAATGGTGTCGTTTATTCATCATCGGTTCGCATTGGTGGTGACCGTTTCGATGAAGCGATTATCAACTATGTTCGTCGTAATTATGGTAGCTTAATTGGTGAAGCAACGGCGGAACGTATTAAGCACGAAATTGGCTCGGCTTATCCGGGGGATGAAGTTCGCGAAATTGAAGTTCGTGGTCGTAATCTTGCCGAAGGTGTTCCACGTAGCTTTAATCTAAACTCAAATGAGATCTTAGAAGCGCTGCAAGAACCACTAACGGGTATTGTTTCTGCTGTGATGGTTGCCCTAGAGCAGAGCCCTCCAGAATTAGCCTCTGATGTTGCTGAACGTGGTATGGTTCTAACCGGTGGTGGTGCATTACTTCGAGATTTGGATCGTTTATTAACAGAAGAAACAGGTATTCCCGTTGTTGTTGCTGAAGAACCTTTAACCTGTGTTGCTCGTGGTGGCGGCAAAGCGTTAGAGATGATCGATATGCATGGTGGTGATCTCTTTACTGACGAATAAATCGCTCAGTATTATTCACTTGGTTTCTTTAAAATTAAGAACCAAGTGAATTGCATTATTTAAATAGTGATACCCTCTATATTTGAGGTTGTTAGGCTAGATTTATAAAAGTATGGGCTCTTCGTCCCTATTCTATCGAATATCTATACTCATGAGGCTAGACTCAATTGCGGCCGACTAACAACATCAATTATTTTGCGTATATAGACAAACAGGTATTTAACCAATGAAGCCGATTTTTGGTCGAGGTCCCTCTCTACAACTTCGTTTGTTCTTAGCTATATTACTGTCGGTCGGCTTAATGCTGGCCGATAGTCGTCTTAATGCTTTTGTTGGTATTCGTGTCTACCTCAATACCTTTGTTGCTCCTCTCCAATATATTGCCAATACTCCCCGAGCAACATTAGATGAACTCTCCAATCAATTGAGTACACATAAAAAGCTACTTGCTGAGAATCAAGCATTAAAAATTAAACTGTTAAAAGCTGACAGCGATATTCTGTTGCTAGACCAATTTAAACAAGAAAATAAACGATTACGAGACCTTCTAGACTCTCCCATTATCCGTGATGAGCGAAAAATGGTGGCTGAAGTGATGGCGGTGGATACTGACCCTTATCGTCGTTTAATTATGATCAACAAAGGTTATATTGATGATGTTTATGAAGGTCAGCCGGTTATCAATGAGAAAGGTGTCGTTGGTCAAGTCGTTAAAGTGGCAGCACACAATAGCCGAGTATTACTGATCACCGATAGCTCTCATGCTATTCCTGTTCAAATCGTTCGTAATGATATTCGAGTCATTGCTTCTGGGCGTGGTAATAGCGAAGAATTAGAACTTGAGCACATTCCGAGTAATGCCGATATTCTTGCTGGGGATAAATTAGTGACATCAGGGCTTGGCGGTACTTTCCCTGAAGGTTATCCCGTTGGTTCTGTTGCTTCATTCTCGTTTAATAGTTCTCAACCATTTGCAACAGTAAAAGCGGTTCCTGCGGTCAGCTTTGATCGGTTAAGGTACGTATTATTGGTTTGGTCTAAAGATAAAGATCAGCAAAGAGCAGAAAATAAGGTGACAAAAGAAGCTGTATCTTCAGAGGTGGGTTCTCAAAACACTCTTTCTCAAGTTAATCACACCACAGCAGTTCCAGATATCAATAAAAGTGAGAAACAATAAATGGCTAGAAGTGGGGCATATAATCAATTTATTATCTGGGTCTCTTTTTTTATTGCGCTAATTTTACAGATAATGCCATGGCCCGGCGTGTTAGAGAATTTCCGCCCATCTTGGGTCATGCTCATTATGTGTTATTGGGTAATGGCAACGCCTCATCGGATTAATATAGGCTCGGCACTGTTTCTTGGCTTGATTTGGGACCTTACTTTAGGTGCGACCATTGGTACAAGAGGCCTGACAATGGCTATTATTGCTTATATTGTCGCATTAAATTTTCAACTATTAAGAAATATGGCATTATGGCAACAAGCTTTTGTTATCGGACTATTGACCTTAGCCGGAAAAGTAATTGAGTTTTGGGCTGAGTATATGATGCAGAATATTCAATTTGATCCACAATCTCTTTGGGCTATCTTGATTAACTTCTTATTATGGCCTTGGGTATTTCTATTTCTTCGACGTATTCGTCGTAAATTTGGAGTGAAATAGTCATGACATTAGCAACGACGGAACTTTATTTAGCTTCTGGTTCACCAAGACGTAGTGAGTTATTAACTCAATTAGGTGTGGATTTTTCAGTGCTCCGTGTCGATGTGGAAGAGCAGCATCAAGAAAGTGAAACACCAACAGAATATGTAAAACGTCTATCTGTTGATAAAGCGGTAGCCGGATTAAACAGTTTACCTAAAACCAACACTATCCCTGTTTTAGGTGCTGATACCATTGTTGTTATCGACGATATAATTTTAGAGAAACCTCAAAATTTATCTGACGCAAAAAGAATGTTAGGACACTTATCATCAAGAGAACATCAAGTGCTAACGGCGGTGACGATTGTTAATCAACAACAGCAGCAAACTCAAGTAGTGACCACGAAAGTTTGGTTTCGATCACTGACAGAGAGTGAAATCGAAACGTATTGGGAAAGTGGAGAACCGCAAGATAAAGCGGGAAGTTATGCGATTCAAGGCATTGGTGGTAAATTTGTTGAACGCATTGACGGCAGTTTCTATGCAGTGATGGGTCTTCCTTTATTGGAAACCGATCAATTGCTTTCTAACTTTAAAGATTAAACTAAACAGCAGTGATAATCGTATAATTATGGCCTCATAGTTTTCAATTATTTACCTTTTTGGTAGGCAACTGTCAGTTTAGTGAGGTGAATTATGAACGCTGAATTACTAATAAATGTCACACCAAGTGAAACTCGGGTCGCGATGATTGAAGGTGGGATCTTGCAAGAGGTCCATGTCGAGCGAGAAGCGAAACGAGGTATCGTTGGCAATATTTATAAAGGGCGCGTGAGCCGTGTCCTACCTGGAATGCAGGCCGCTTTTATTGATATTGGTTTAGACAAAGCCGCTTTTCTCCATGCTTCAGATATTGTCCCTCATACAGAATGTGTTGCTGAAACAGAAAAGAAACAGTTCCAAGTCCGTGATATCAGTGAATTAGTTCGTCAAGGACAAGATATCGTGGTTCAAGTGGTTAAAGATCCCCTTGGTACAAAAGGCGCTCGCTTAACAACTGATATTACTCTTCCATCTCGTTATCTAGTCTTTATGCCGGGGGCGAGTCATGTCGGTGTCTCACAGCGTATTGCCAGTGAAGCTGAGCGTGGACGCTTAAAAAAAGTGGTTTCAACTTGTTGTGATGATCTCGGTGGCTTTATTATTCGTACTGCTGCAGAAGGTGCAACAGAGAAAGAGTTGATTCAAGATGCTGAATTTTTAAAGCGCCTCTGGAGTAAAGTGATTGAACGTCGTATTCGTTGTAAAACACGCAGTATGTTATATGGTGAAGTAGGGTTAGCTCAACGTATTTTACGTGACTTTGTCGGAACAGAGTTAGAGATGATCAGTGTCGATTCTCGTCTTGCATTTAATAGCATTAAAGAGTTTACCGAAGAGTTTGTTCCTGAGTTAAGTGATAAGCTAGAGTACTATGGTGGTGAACAACCTATCTTTGATATGTATGAGACAGAGAGTGAAATTCAACGTTCTCTTGATCGTAAAGTCACACTTAAATCTGGCGGTTATTTAATTATCGATCAAACTGAAGCGATGACGACAGTTGATATCAATACCGGTGCCTTTGTTGGTCGTCGAAATTTGGATGAGACGATTTTTAATACCAATATCGAAGCGACGCAAGCAATCGCTCGTCAACTTAGATTACGTAACTTAGGTGGCATTATCATTATTGATTTTATCGATATGGTAAGTGATGAACATCGCGAGCGAGTGATTCATTCCCTTGAAACTGCGTTAGCAAAAGATCGTGTTAAAACGAACATTAACGGTTTTACTCGTCTAGGCTTGGTTGAAATGACAAGAAAAAGAACTCGAGAGAGTCTTGAGCATATTCTGTGTGGTGATTGTCCCGCTTGTGATGGCCGAGGAACAGTAAAAACCATTGAAAGTGTCTGTTATGAAATATTACGCGAAGTCACTCGAGTAAATAAAGCTTACGATGCAGATCGCTTTTTAGTTTATACCTCAGCATCAGTTGCTGAAGCATTAAATGGTGAAGAGTCTCATGCATTGGCAGAGTTAAAGTTGTTTATTGATAAGGACGTTAAAATTCAAATTGAACCTCTCTATGTTCAAGAGCAGTTCGATGTTGTAATGATGTAATTAATGTTTTTGTCTCTATACTCAGATCACTAATTGTGCTCAGTTGATCTCTAAATATGCTGAATGATGTTCACTATGCTCATCGATTTTAGCCTTGTCGCTTTCGGTGAGATGAGTATAGTAATTTGCTTATTTTTAAGCTGTGATTTTTGGTGCGGAGCATCGTTTTTTGATAACACATATCTCTATTAAGTTAGTCAAAGTTATTGTTTGGCTAACTTTAATTCTCTTCTCCTTATCTGCTGTGGTTGTTACAACCTTACGCGTCGCACTACCTTATGTTTCAGAGCATAAGCAAGAGATTACCCAATGGACAGAAGATATTACAGGCTTCTCTCTCTCCATCGATCAGGTTAATGGTGAGTGGAAAGAGTTTGGCCCAGCTCTGGTGCTTAAAGGGATTGATGTTCATGAAAGTCATGCTACAACTTCGATAGCAAAAATTGATAGTGTTAGTTTAAAACTCGCATTTTGGCCGACAATTACCAATCTTTACCCTCGCTTTGATCTTGTTCGTTTAGAAGGCTTACATCTCGATTTAACGGCAATCCCAAAAAGAAAAAGCAAAAAGTCGAATGGCGATAATCAAGCGACCATTGATAAGCTACGTGAATTCTTTCTTGCACGAATGGGGAGCTTTTCATTAAAAGACTCCTCATTAACACTTCAAACCCCGAATGGTGAAGTGAGCACCATCAATATTCCTTCGTTGAGTTGGTTTAACCAATTTCAGCGTCATTTAGTCCAAGGACAAGTCAGTATTGCCGGCGCCCATGAAAATTTATTATCTGTTCGCGCTGACTTAAAAACCCCAGGTCGATTGCGTGATACTGACGGTAAAGTGTTTATTGAGGCTAATCATTTCTCTATTGAACCTTGGTTGTCGGCTCTGTTAAAAGATGATTCAGGTGTCAAGTTTGGCGATGCCAGTTTTAACTTATGGTTAGACTTGAAGCATGGACAGATCAAACAAGCACAAGTTAAATTAGAACCGAGTCGTTTGATATGGCAAGATTTTACTACTCATGATTTAACGATCGATGGCGGTACTTTATTACTCCGTCCAAAGGGCAATAAATGGCATTTACAGAGTGAAAATATACAGATAAAAACCGATGGTCAGTCTTGGCCGCAGCCTAAAATTAACCTTCTTTGGTCTAAGACTGAACAGAAATTAAATATTGCCGCGATTAATATGGATCGCGTATCGCCACTATTTAGCCTTTTACCGAATCAAAGCGATCTAAAATCGACGTTAAAATCCCTCGATATCAAAGGCGATATCAGTGATATTCGAGTTGATAATATCAAAGATAAAGCGCCTCACTTTTCATTAAATATCGATCGAGGTGGGATGAACCAATGGGGGTTACTCCCGGGGTTTAAACATCTTTCAGCTACAGTTAAAGGGACTCCAAATAGAGGGTTTGTTTCGTTGCATTTAGCGAATGATACACTTCCTTATGGTGATGTTTTTCAAGCTCCCCTTAATATTAAAAAAAGCGATGTGAAACTCCATTGGTATCATAATCAACAGCAAGGCTGGGGGTTATGGAGTGATCATGTTGCATTGAAAACCCCGGACCTTAACGTTAATGGTGAGTTTAAACTGGACTTTCCAACACAATCACCGGCAAAACTCTCTTTTTATGCCGAAGCTGATCTTAATGATGCAGGGCAGACATGGCGTTATTTACCCACTCGCGCCCTCGGACGGGGATTGACGAACTATTTATCAAAAGCGATCCAAGGCGGGAATGTTAAAACGGCTCAATTGCTTTGGTATGGTGATTTAAGTGATTTTCCGTATCAGAAGCATGATGGTATTTTTCAGGCAAAAGTGGGGTTAAAGCAGACTCAATTTGGTTTTGATACTGCTTGGCCAACACTGAATGATATGCAGCTCGATCTGTTATTCCAAAATAAGGCTCTCTATTTAGACAGCCACTACGCGAAATTACAAGATGTGACTGCGACTCGTATTCATGGTGAAATTCCAGCGCTTGCCGGTAATGGACACTTGCTGCTTAATGCCTCTGTTAAAGGTAAAGGGCGCGATGTTCATAGTTATATGATGTCAACACCATTAGTCGGCAGCGTGGGGGCAGCACTCACTCAAGTCGATGTTGTAGGGCTTGTAAATAGTCAATTTAAGTTAGATATTCCTTTTGATGGTAGTGCAGTCAGCGTAAAAGGGATGGCGAACCTACCAAGCAATAACGTGACTCTGCAAAGCCCTAGAATTGAGTTGAAAAATGTTGTGGGTCAACTGCATTTTGATGGCGGTAAAATATCCGCCAATAAGATGACAGGCAATTTGCTAAACCAACCCGTTGATTTCAATTTTACTGGAGATAGCGCTGATAAAGGGTATGACATTAATTTAAATTTTCATGGTGATTGGAATCTACCAAAATTAAATACCGTTTTAGATAACTATGTTTTTAGCCAATTTAGTGGTGATGCAGATTGGAAATTAGGTGTTGGTGTCCACCTAAGAGATATTGGTTTTACTTATGATCTGGATCTTGCTGCAGATACCACCAAAATGGGAAGTTCACTACCGTTACCACTGAATAAAACCATTGGTGATAAGCAGATGTTTAATGTCACTGTATCGGGTGACAGTGAGAATATTACCGCTCATGTCTCACAGCCGAATTTAAACTATTACGTTAATTATGATATTTCTCAGCCAAAAATTCGCGTTAATCACAGCTTATTAGTGGTCGGTGAGCCAGATGAAAAACCTAAAATGAATCATCAAGGTAATGACGTTATTATTGATACTCCCGAAATTTCGTTAGATGACTGGTGGCAAGTTGTAGGCCGAGATTTAGACCATTCAGGGCCTAAAGCCAGTAAGTCATTGATTACTTTACCAACCATCAATAATATCACACTGAATACAGAGCACCTTACTGCTGCGACTCTTGATTGGCATAATCTCAAAGGGGAAGCGACTGAAAGTAATGGTGATTGGGCTTTGCGTTTAAATGGTTCAGAAATCAAAGGTTTGGTGAATGTTTCTAAAAACAAACCCATTGATATCAAGTTATCGAAGTTATTTTTAATTCTTAAAGGCATTGAGGCGACTAGAGATAATGCCGAAGATAGTGGTCAAGATATTAACTTTAAAGAGTCAATATCTAATCCTAAAGCGACAGAGTTTGAAAAGATGTTAATGGCAAAATTACCCTCGATGAATATTCATATTCAAGATGCTTGGCTACAGGGCTATTTACTCGGTGATTTAAAAGCTAATTTAACTAATAAAAATAATCAATTAAGCTGGAGTGACGTTGTTATTAATAGCGGTACTACTAAGATTGAGTCTAATGGCCAGTGGATGATTAAGAATGGGATTAATAATACAAAATTAAATCTTAAATTTTCAGGAAAAGATAACTCTGAAGTGATGGAGAGATTTGGCATCTCAAGTGGTATTCAGAATGCACCCTTTAATATTAGCGCCAATACAGAATGGCAAGGAACACCTTGGGGAGTAGATGTCAAAACCTTAAATGGAGATGTTAAAACTGATATTGGTAAAGGTGTGATAACTAGTATCAGTGGGGCAGGAAACTTTTTAGGCGTTTTTAGTATCGACTCGATTGTTAGAAAACTGCAACTCGATTTCTCTGGTATTTTTGATAAGGGATTGGTGTTCTCTAGCATTAAAGGCACGGCTAAGATTGATAACGGTATTTTAACCAGTAATGATATAACAATGGATGCGCTAGCGGGTGAGATGACGATTAAGGGTAATGCGAATCTGAGTACACAATTGGTGGATGCTCGGGTGAATTTTGTTCCCGATTTAACATCAGGTATTCCCGTTCTGACCGCATTTGCGGTTACACCTACCACTGCGTTGGTTGTTTTTGCTGTTACCGCAGCCCTTGATCCTGTCTTAGATGTCTTTACTCAAGTGAATTATCAGATAAAAGGCCCATTTGATAATCCAGATGTTATAGAACTCTCAAGAAAACAGGCTAAAGTTAAATTACCTGCTTTAGAAAAAGAGAGTAAAGCAGAAAAATGACAGTAAAAATATATAGCTACAGAGGGAGGTGATGATGACAAAGGTAGGTGTAATTCAAATGAATTCAGGTGCAGATCCTGAGTTGAACTTATCGAATTTAAAGAAAGCCCTAAAAGGTGTTCAGTTACAAGGTGCTGAGCTTGTAGTGACACCTGAAAATTGCTTGGTTTTTGGTTCGAAAGAGGATTATCAAAAACATGCAGAGCCTTTAAATAATGGCCCTTTGCAGCAACAGTTATCGACTACGGTAAAACAACTCGGTATCTGGTTAGTGGTGGGTTCATTTCCTATTCGTCAGACAAATGGCGACATTACGTCTACCAGTTTATTATTTAACCCTGAAGGCATGTGTTCTCAACACTATAATAAAATTCACCTCTTTGATGTTGATATTGCCGATCAACATAATAACTATCGTGAGTCAGATACCTTCACTAAAGGGAATCAAGCCATTGTTGCGGATACTGACTTTGGTAAATTAGGCTTATCTATCTGTTATGATGTACGTTTTCCTCAGCTTTATAGTCTATTACGTGAAAAAAATGCAAAAATCATTACGATTCCGGCTGCTTTTACTCGAGTCACTGGACAAGCGCATTGGGAAACTTTATTAAGAGCGAGAGCCATTGAAACCCAGTGTTGGATTATTGCTGCTGCACAATGGGGAAATCATGGTGAAGGGCGGGATACTTGGGGGCATTCGATGATTGTCGATCCTTGGGGACGGATTGTTGCCTGCCAAGAGAGTGGCGTTGGTTCAATTATTACTGATATTGACTTAACGATGGTTGATACGATTCGATCTAATATGCCGATTCATCAACATAGCCACTTTCACTGTAAGTAAAACTTTTAGTGTTAATTAAAAAGATAACGAACATGGTCAGATATTCGGTATAGCTACCTTAGTTGGCTTATTCATCAAAAATATAAAAATATCGTTATGATGAAGCGTAACGGTAATGATAAAAAGAGAGCGTTATGAGTTTAGATAAAGTTGAACATACTCTGTTAGAACAGTCTGGCATGAGCCGAGATAGTTTGCAGCAGACATTAGGATTGATCGCTGAGCGTCATGTTGATTATGCTGATATCTATTTTCAATCGTGCTGGCATGAATCGCTCTCTTTAGAAGATAGCATTATTAAAGATGGCTCATTTAATATCGACCGTGGTGTTGGTGTTCGTGCTGTTTCTGGTGAGAAGACCGGTTTTGCCTACTCAGATCAAATTAATCAAACGGCCTTAAATCAGAGTGCAATTGCGGCTCGGGGTATTGCGCGTCAAGGACAACATGGTCGAGTACAAGCGTTTGCGCCTGTTACACCCTCCGGTATTTATGCGCCGATTGATCCATTAGGATCACTTAGCAAAGAAGATAAAATTGAACTGTTAAAACAAGTTGATCGTCATGCTAGAGCAAAAGATCCTCGTGTTAAAGAGGTAAATGCAAGTCTAAGTGGCGTGTATGAAGAGGTGCTTGTTGCAGCCCTTGATGGCACTTATGGCGCAGATATTCGTCCATTAGTTCGTATCTCAATCAGTGTATTGGTGGAACAAGATGGTGAACGTGAACGCGGCAGCTCGGGTGCAGGTGGTCGTTATGGTTATGAGCGTTTTCTTGCTATCGAAGAGAATGGTCAATCTATTGCTCTTAACTTAACCGAAGAAGCGGTTCGCCAAGCATTAGTAAACTTAGAAGCTGAAGCCGCGCCTGCGGGAACCATGCCGGTAATTCTAGGCTCGGGTTGGCCGGGTGTTTTATTGCATGAAGCCGTTGGTCATGGATTAGAAGGTGACTTTAACCGTAAAGGGTCATCAGCGTTCTCTGGTCGTGTCGGTGAGCAAGTGACCAACCCACTTTGTACTATTGTTGATGATGGTACCATGCAAGATCGTCGTGGCTCGATTAATATCGATGATGAAGGTGTGGTGGGTCAATATAATACTCTTATCGAGAATGGTGTCTTAAAGGGCTATATGCAAGATAAGCTGAATGCTCGCTTAATGGGTGTGAATCCAACGGGTAATGGTCGCCGTGAATCTTATGCTCATCTGCCAATGCCGCGTATGACCAATACGTATATGCTACCGGGTGAAAGTACACCAGAAGAGATGATCGCATCGGTTAAGCATGGTCTTTATGCACCAAATTTTGGTGGTGGTCAGGTTGATATAACGTCTGGTAAATTTGTCTTCTCTACCTCTGAAGCGTACCTAATTGAAGATGGCAAGATTACTCGTCCAGTCAAAGGGGCAACCTTAATTGGTAATGGACTTGAAGCGATGCAGCAAGTTTCTATGGTGGGTAATGACCTCTCTATCGACAAAGGCGTTGGTGTTTGCGGTAAAGCGGGACAGAGCGTACCTGTGGGCGTAGGTCAGCCAACACTGAAAGTTGATAACTTAACGGTTGGTGGCACTCAGTAACTTACTGTATCAGTAAAGAGAGCCAATAAATGAGTAAGCGATGATAATCAGCAAATTATCATCGCTTTTTTTATGGGTTCATTTTACGTATTAAGATAATACCGTTCTCAATCATGTCATACCAAAAGAATTGATTAGCCAAGATAGCGACGAATAAATTGATTATCTTGATCATTCAATAGATCTTCTGGTTTCCCTTCCATTGCAATTTTTCCATTATCAATCAATAAACAATGGCTCGCGACTTTCAATGCATCATCTGGCGAATGAGTCACCATTAATACCACCATCTTTTGCTGCTGTGCTAATTGGCGAACCAGAGATAGCATCTCATTACGTAACGCTGGGTCAAGGGCTGAGAATGGCTCATCTAATAATAGGAGAGGGCGTTGACGAAGAATGGCTCTCGCCAATGCAATACGTTGTTTTTGTCCTCCCGATAACTGTTCAGGTAAGCGTGAAATGTATTGCTCGATAGAGACACTTTCTGCGGCTTGTTTGACTAATTCGCACTGCGGCTCAGTCAATTTAAGGGTTGGGGAAATACCTAGGGCGATATTTTCAAACACCGTTAAATGGGGAAAAATATTGTGCTCTTGAAACAGAATAGATAAGGGTCTTTTATGAGGAGCTAAGGTTGAGAGCTCTCTATTTGAGACTTCTATTTTTCCTGAATCTGGCGCAATAAAACCTGATAGCAACCCTAATAAGGTACTTTTTCCTGCACCACTTGAGCCTAATATCGCAGTGATCTCACCACTTTTTGCTGTGAAGTCAAAATCGACAACAAAGTCATCATAACGGTAGTTGAGTTGTTTAACGGCTAACATTATTTTTTCCTGTATCACAAAGTTGTGTCATCTAAGTTTATATACCCTTCATACTTGATGTTGCTAGGTTGTTAGCTGCACTCACTCGCTCGATCCAATCATATAGTACACAATATACTTATGGAGCCTCACTCACTTGCCGCCTAGTAGCAACGCTATATATAGATTACGGTTTTTGTGGCTGAGTGAGTTGGTTCTCGATAAGTGAAAATATAGCCAATGAAACCAGTAATAAGAGTAATGCAACCACGGCAGCCCCCTCCATCTGATAACTGCCCATTAATTGATAAAGGTAGAGCGGCAAGGTGGTAAAGTCTTGACTACCAAATAGAGAAATTGCACTTAAATCCCCAAGGGAAAGGACAAAACTTAACGCAAAAGCATTGGCTATAGGGGCTTTTAGTGCTCGCCACTCAATCAAATACAGGCGTGTTAAACCAAATAACCCTAAACTTTCACATAATGGATTATATTGTTGAGCGATATGGAGCATCGACTGATTTAAGCTTTTTACAATATAAGGTAATGCCATCAATCCATTGACTAACACTACAATAGTAAACGCGTAACTAAATGGATCAGAAGAGAAAATATCACTAAAAGAGCGAATCAATAGGAATAACCCGGTACTGATCACCAAACCCGGTGTAACCAAAATTAAGGTCGCAGCAAGTTCGATACCATCAGCAAGTAAGTTTTTCTTCTGTAAGCGCCAATGTCGACTGGTCAATAGAATGGTAACGCCTGATACTAGAGCAAACAGTGCTGCACCGAAAGCAATGGTCAGAGAGTGATACACCGCAGACCAAAGTGCAGGTTGTTGTAGCTGCAGCCACAGTTGACTGTTTAGTCCACTGTAGACAATGGCGATTAGTGGAGGGAAGACTAAAATAGAGGCGATAATAATCCAGAATTTATCCCAGATCTTAAGTGTTGGACTATCAATAAAAGTGGGTTTTTCTAGGGCTTGCTGACTATCAATCGCTATCGATTTAGCAAAGCGGAGCGAGATAAGGACAACGGTTCCACAAAGTAGCATCTGCCAAATCGCCAACAGTGCGCCATAACCTAAATCAAAGTCATAGCGGATTGCTTGATAGATTGCCAACTCAACGGTGGTCGATTTTGGCCCTCCCCCCAAAGACATCACAGTGGCAAAGCTGGTAAAGCAGAGCATAAAAATCAAGCCGATAATATGAGGAAGTTGTTGTCTCATCACTGGCCACTCAACAAATTTAAATTTACTCCAACTGTTTAATCCAAGTTGAGATGCTAATTTGTGTTGTTGAGAGGGAATTGCATTTAAGCTTTGGATAAGCAGTCGAGCAGACAATGGCGCATTAAAAAAGACATGGGCTAATAAGATGCCACCTAAACCGTAAATATTAAACTTGCTGTCAAACAGTTTATTAATTAGCCCGCTATTACCATAAATCGCTAATAGACCAAAAACCGCCACTAAAACAGGTAACACTAAGGTCATCGCAAAAACACGTAATAACAGCTTTTTCGCAAAAAATTGACGACGATAAAGTGCGAGTGCAATAGGAATTGAGAGCAGTACGCTCAATAGCACCGATAACCCAGCTTGATAGAAACTGAATTGAGTGATGTGACGGATATAGGGATCTTGCCAGATCTGACTGATATCATTGAGAGAGCTATGGCTGAAAAGTAGCGTAATTGCAGCACCAATCAGCAATAGAATAAGCCCAGTAATGGTGATACCAGGCCAAATTTTACTATTAGAAACCACTACTGACTAACTGCCTGTTGCCATTGACGAACCCACTGTTTGCGACTGTTAGCAATTTTCTCTGAATCTAAAAGTAGCGGCTTAGATGGCGTGACTAATTGATCAAACTCTTTCGGCAGTGGCGCATCGGTTGCTGGGTACATCCAGTTACCTGTTGGAATATATTGTTGAAAATCGTTAGTGAGAACAAAATTGATAAATTGGTCAGCAAGCTTTGACTGTTTTGTTCCTGCCACTTTAGCAACCGTTTCAATCTGCATATAGTTACCTTCAGTAAAGGTCGTTTCTTTGTATTTATCGTCTTGTTCGTCAATGATATGGTAAGCCGGAGAGGTAGTATAAGAGAGAACAAAATCTGATTCTCCTTTTAGGAACATATTGTAGGCTTCACTCCACCCCTTGGTTACGGTCACCGTTTTATCGGCAATCTGTTGCCAAGCTTGTGGTGCTTGATCGCCATAGATCGACTCGATCCAAAGCAGTAGACCTTGCCCTACCGATGATGTTCTTGGATCTTGGTAGATAATCGAGTAATCATTATCTTTTGATAGTAGTTCTGCAAAGCTTGCTGGTGGTGTTTTCATTTTTTCGCTGTTATAGATAAATGAAAAATAGCCGTAATCGTAAGGAATAAAGGTCTGGTTATCCCATTTTATTGGTAAGTCTAACTTGGATAAATCGGCATGACTTGGCGTGAAGAGTCCGGTTTTTTCGGCTTCGGTGATCGAGTTATTATCTAAACCTAAAACGATATCAGCTTTGTTACTTTTACCTTCTAAACGCAGGCGGTTTAACATTGCCGCGCCACTATCGAGAGTGACATAGTTTAGAGTACAGCCGCCACACTGTTTTTCAAATTCAGCTTTAACTTTTGGGCCGGGTCCCCAACTTGCCGCGAAGGATTCATAAGTATAAACAGTGAGGGTCGGCTGCTCTGTTTCGGCCATTGCTGATGTTGTTAGTAAACAGGTGGTGGCAAGTAGAGTGCCTGTAACTATCTTATTAGTCAGTGCTTTATTCATTTTTTATCTTCCTCTGATTATTTAAATTGCCATTAAAACAGGACTTAAATTTAGAGGCATAGCGTTGAGCTTGAGGAGGGCAATGTGGATTTATGGTTTTATTTTCCTTACCATAAACAGTTGCGATTCAAGGTTAGTCTCAATTCCTACGCCAGCATTATCTGGTTCAGGTTCAATGGGTTCCGGTCTGTCCGATCTCAGCTTAAAGCCCCCCAATGAGAACATAATCAGTGTAAAGTTTCTCACGACTAAATACCAGTTTGAAGATAAGAATCATTCAATAAAAAAAGCCCTAATAGACGTTTTCTCGACTTTAAAATCAGAAAATGATCTATCAGGGCTGATTGTTTTTAAGCGACTTATTTTTAGCGTAAAAACTCAGGGATATTTTGCTCGAATGCAGCAATCTTCTCTTCATGCTGTAGAGTTAGACCGATGTTGTCTAAACCATTCAGCAAACAGTGACGACGGAATTCATCAATCTCAAATGAATACGTTTTTCCGTTAGCTTCGACAGTCATGCTCTCTAGGCTCACGGTGATCTCTGCACCCGGTGTTGAGTTAACAAAGTTGAATAACTCATCAACTTGCTCTTCTGTTAGGCGAACTGGCACCATTTGGTTATTGATTGAGTTGCCATAGAAAATATCGGCAAAGCTTGATGAGATCATCACTTTAATGCCGTAATCTGCTAATGCCCAAGGTGCGTGTTCACGAGATGAACCACAGCCGAAGTTCTCACGAGCCAATAGAATTGAAGCACCTTGATAACGCGCTTTATTCATTACAAACTCAGGATTGGCTTCTGTCCCTGCATCATCAAGAAAACGCCAATCATGGAATAAGTGCTGACCAAAACCTGTGCGTGTTACTTTTTGTAAGAACTGCTTAGGAATAATGGCATCAGTATCGATGTTTGCTGTATCCAAAGGAACAACTAAACCTGTGTGTTGTTTAAAACCGGTAATAGACATGGTAACTGCTCCTATCCTTAAGCTTCTTCTAATTCACGAATGTCAACAAAATGACCGGCAATTGCCGCTGCGGCTGCCATTGCTGGGCTCACTAAGTGAGTACGTCCATCTCGACCTTGACGGCCTTCAAAGTTACGGTTGCTGGTGGATGCACAACGCTCATGAGGACCTAATCGGTCATTATTCATCGCTAAGCACATTGAGCAACCCGGTAGACGCCATTCGAAACCAGCTTCAATAAATAGACGGTCTAAACCCTCTAATTCAGCTTGAGCTTTTACCTGTTCTGAACCTGGAACCACTAATGCTTGAACATGATTGGCAACCTTACCGCCTTTGATCATCGCCGCTGCTGCACGCATATCTTCAATACGAGAGTTAGTACAAGAGCCAATAAAGACTTTGTCGATCTTAACGTCAGTAAGTGATTGATCAGACTCCAATCCCATGTAGTTAAGCGCTTTGGTTGCTGAGGTTTGTTCCACAGGATCAGCGAAAGAGCTTGCCGTTGGGATTAATTGCGTGATTGAGATAACCTGACCAGGATTTGTTCCCCATGTAACTTGAGGCTCAATCTCTTTTGCATCAAGGGTAACAATGGCATCAAACTCTGCGTCATCATCACTTTTTAATGTTTTCCAGTAATCGACAGCTTGTAACCAGTTATCACCTGATGGCGAGAATTTGCGATTGTCTAAGTAATCGAATGTCGTTTGATCTGGTGCGATTAAGCCCGCTTTTGCGCCTAATTCGATCGCCATATTACAAACCGTCATACGACCTTCCATAGAAAGATCGGTAATGGCTTCACCACAGAATTCAACCACGTAACCTGTACCGCCAGCGTGACCGACTTTACCGATAATTGCTAGGATAATATCTTTGGCTGTGATGCCTTTAGCGACTTTACCTTGAACTTCGATCTTCATGGTTTTTGCTTTGGCTTGTTTTAGGGTTTGTGTGGCTAAAACGTGTTCAACTTCTGATGTGCCGATACCAAAAGCTAATGCACCAAATGCACCGTGGGTTGCGGTATGAGAATCACCACAAACAATAGTATTACCAGGAAGTGTAATCCCTAGCTCTGGCCCCATGACATGGACGATACCTTGGTAAGGGTGGTTTAGATCATAGAGCGTAACGCCAAATTCTTGACAGTTTTTTGCCAATGTTTCCATTTGGATTTGTGCCATTTCACCACTGGCAGAGATATCTTTTGTTTCCGTTGAAACATTGTGGTCCATGGTTGCAAATGTTTTGCTTGTTTGGCGAACTTGACGCCCTTTTTCACGTAGACCATCGAAAGCCTGTGGTGAAGTGACTTCATGAACTAAATGGCGGTCGATATATAAAATTGGATTTTCGCCCTCAGCTGCAACGGCAACATGAGAGTCATAAATTTTCTGGTATAAGGTAGAAGACATGTTGTTTCCTTAACTTTAATTTGTCGCTATTGCTGTGTGACTTTTTTCTATTTCTTATTATTTAAGCCATCGTCAACAGCGACAAATTATTTAAATGAATAGCGAGTTAATTGCTATTTTTCAATTAACAAGTACGAACATAATGCGCGATGCGATCACCCATTTCACTTGTTGATAGCGCTTGACGGTCACCAGCAAGATCGGCAGTACATTCGCCCGCTTCAAGTGCTGAAGAAACTGCTTGCTCAATTGTACGAGCCGCTTGTTCTTCACCTAAACTATAACGAAGCATCAGAGCTGCAGATAGGATTTGTGCCACAGGATTTGCAATACCTTTGCCCGCGATATCAGGAGCAGAACCGCCTGCTGGTTCGTATAGACCAAAGTTTTTCGCATTTAAGCTTGCAGACGGTAGCATTCCCATTGAGCCTGTAATCATCGCACACTCATCAGAGATAATGTCACCGAAGATGTTAGAACATAGCATCACATCGAACTGCGAAGGGTCTTTGATTAGCTGCATGGTCGCATTATCAATATAGATGTGGCTTAGCTCTACATCGCTGTACTCTGTTGCGATTTCTTCAACCACTTCACGCCATAAGATAGAGCTTTGAAGTACGTTCGCTTTATCGACAGAACAGACTTTTTTACCACGTAAACGAGCCGACTCAAATGCGATGCGAGCAATACGTTCAATTTCGTAGCGGTAATAAACTTCAGTATCAAATGCTTTTTCATTTGCGCCTTCGCCTTCGCGACCTTTTGGCTGACCAAAATAGATACCGCCAGTCAGTTCACGAACAACCACGATATCAAAACCACGCTCAGAAATATCTGCACGTAGTGGAGAGAAGCCTTCTAAACCGGTATGGATTTGTGCAGGACGCAGGTTACAAAATAGTTCGAAGTGCTTGCGAAGAGGAAGCAAGGCTCCACGCTCAGGTTGATCATTAGGTGCTAGGTGCTCCCATTTAGGGCCACCAACAGAACCAAATAGTACAGCATCTGATGCTTCACAACCTTCAATAGTTGTTTGAGGAAGTGGCGTGCCGTGGTTGTCGATAGCAATACCACCCACATCAAACTGGTTAGAAGTGAAAGTAAAATCAAACTTCTCTTCAATAGCGGTTAATACTTTTTGAGCTTCAACCATCACTTCTGGACCGATACCATCACCAGGTAGGATCGCAATATTGTAGTTCCTTGTCATTTTACACTGTCTCCGACTGAATTTTTTCTGCTTGTAATTTAATTTGTTTTTTCTCAGCAACTTGCTCGGCACGATGGATAGCATTGATAACATGCAGAAGTGCTTGGCCTGATGCTTCAACGATGTCTGTTGCTAAGCCTGTACCATGGTATTTACGGCCTTGGTAGTTGGCAATAATATCTGCTTGGCCTAGGCCATCTTCACCTTCACCTTTTGCGGTTAGATGGAATTTATCTAGTACGATTTCGTAACCCGTTAGGCGGTAAATACATTGATAAAGTGCATCAACAGGGCCATTGCCGACTGCGGCTTCACACTTCTCTTCATCACCACACTGTAGCTTAATGCTGGTGGTTGCCATCACGCTGCCAGACTGAACGCTTAAGTAGTTAATTTTGTAGAAATCATCTTCATCTTTTAAATTAGCGAAGAAAACTAACGACTCTAAATCATAATCAAAAACTTGGCCTTTACGATCCGCTAGCTTCAAGAAGTTATCGTATAACGTATTTAAATCGTAATCATTGTCTTTGTAGCCCATATCATCCATGTGCTGTTTAACCGCAGCTCGACCTGAACGACTGGTTAAGTTCAATGCTTGATGTTTTAGACCGATAGACTCAGGCGTCATGATCTCATAGGTGTTCTTATTTTTGATCATGCCATCTTGGTGAATACCTGAGGAGTGGCTAAATGCATTGCTGCCGACAATCGCTTTATTGGATTGGATTGGCATATTACATAGTTGGCTCACTAATTTACTGGTGCGGTGTAGTTGTTGATAATCTAAACCTGTTGTCACACCTAATAGATCGGCACGAGTTTTAATGATCATCGCAATTTCTTCTAGCGCACAGTTACCTGCTCGCTCACCGATACCATTAATCGTCCCTTCAATTTGACGAGCACCTGCTTGAACGGCTGAAATAGAGTTGGCTACTGACATGCCTAAATCGTCGTGACAATGAACAGAAATTACCGCTTGATCGATATTCGGTACGCGCTCAAATAGGTTGGTGATTATCGAACCAAACTCACCCGGTACGGTATAGCCCACGGTATCGGGAATATTAATTGTTTTAGCGCCTGCTTTGATTGATTCTTCAACCATACGACACAGGTTATCAATCGGAGTACGACCTGCATCTTCACATGAGAACTCAACATCATCGGTATAGCGACGAGCATGTTTGATTGCGGCGACACCCATTTCAACCACGTCATCATAGCTACGACGTAATTTATCTTGAACGTGAATGGTTGACGTTGAGATGAAGGTATGGATACGGAAAGCTTCAGCGACTTTTAATGCTTCTGCCGCGGCGTCGATATCTTTTGCGACTGCGCGAGATAAGCCACAAATACGGCTGTTTTTGATTTCTCGTGCAATTGTTTGAACGGATTCGAAATCACCGGGAGATGAAACAGGGAAACCCGCTTCAATCACGTCAACACCAAGACGCTCAAGGGCGAATGCAATTTGTAATTTCTCTTTTACCGTTAAGCTTGCAGATAGAGCTTGCTCTCCATCACGTAACGTTGTGTCGAAAATAATAACTTGGTCATTGTTCATGATTGATGTCCTTTTTGGCTTAGCTGTTACTCTATTCGCGCATCCATAACTCATAATGAGCTTTTTTCGCGAGCCTATATAAAAAAACCCGCGCTATTTGCGCGGGTTTTTTAGAATCTTTAGTGGTATATCCAACTTATGACCTATCCGCGCGAATTATTCACGATGAGGAGGAGAGGCTTGAGTAGAGCTGGAAAATTAGCAAACATGTTTAAAGTTCTATCCTGTCAGGTGAATGCCACGTAATAACACTAGGTATGGAGATAAAAACTACCGATATGCAATAAACTAGTCAAGCATTATTTAACGATTTGTTTACTACATGTTGCTTTTTACCACCTATTAGTGCTGTTTTTGTAATAAAAAGCTAGTGGTGCTGCATGCTCTTCAGACCAGTTTGCATCTGACTGGTTTAGCCAGATGTTTCATTAAAGTTATAATCTGCTGCTTTTTAGTTCAAACGAGGCTAATAATTGGGATCCTTTCTGCATTAACTAGGTTTAAGTGATATTTAACATTGCAATTATGAGAGTTAAATATTACCGTCATTGCATAGATAGCTTACATCTGTACGCTTAAAATTTTGAAGTAGAGTGACTTATGACTAATCTTGATTTCCACCTAGTAAACCGTATTAGAATTCAGACCAAGCAACAGGGAGAGCGTGATGCGTTACGCCATAATGTGCGCGGTAAATGGACAGGGATTACATGGACTCAATTTGGTCAGAAGATGGATGAGTTATCATTAGCTCTACTTTCTGTGGGCGTAAACCCACAAGATAAGGTGGCTATTTTTGCCAATAATATGCCGCAGTGGACAATCGCTGATTTTGCAGCACTTCAAGTCCGTGGCGTGACAGTACCTATCTATCCAACAAATACAACAGATCAAGCTGCGTTTATCATCAATAATGCTGATGCAAAAATATTATTTGTGGGTGACCAAACCCAATACGACCAAGCATTAGAGATGATTTCCCAGTGCCCGCAATTAGAATTAATTGTGGCGATGAAAGAGAACGTTGATCTTCGTAATTGTGAAATAGGGCGCTTATGGCAACCGTTTATCGAGCAAGTTTCTAGTGATGATCACGCGATTCGTCAAGCGTTCCAACAGCGTCTTGATGATATGAACAACGATGATCTATTAACCCTTATCTATACCTCTGGTACCACAGGAGAGCCGAAAGGGGTGATGCTAGATTACAGTAACTTTGCACATCAGCTGAAAAGTCACGATAAAACTTTAAAACTGCAGGAAGATGATGTTTCACTCTCTTTCTTACCGTTATCTCATGTTTTTGAACGTGCATGGACGGCTTATGTTCTTCACCGTGGTGCAACTAACTGTTACCTAGAGAATACGGCTCGTGTTCGTCAAGCATTAGAACAAGTACGTCCAACCGTGATGTGTGCGGTTCCTCGTTTCTATGAGAAAATTTATTCAGCGATTCATGACAAGGTTTCTAAAGCCCCATTTATTCGCAAAGCATTATTTACTTGGGCGGTAAATATGGGCGCGAAAGTGGCTGTGAGTCGTCAACAAGGTAAAAAACCGTCTTTACTACTGCAAAAAAGCTACGATCTTGCTGATAAGTTAGTTTTAGGTAAATTACGTGCGTTATTAGGTGGTAATATTC
This sequence comes from Vibrio sp. SS-MA-C1-2, assembly GCF_021513135.1. Lineage (NCBI taxonomy): Bacteria > Pseudomonadati > Pseudomonadota > Gammaproteobacteria > Vibrionales > Vibrionaceae > Vibrio > Vibrio sp. SS-MA-C1-2. Next base: position 316,684 of record NZ_CP090981.1, on the reverse strand, counting down.
GCTTTATGCCATGTGGTGGTGCCAAGCTTGATCCTTCAATTGGTCGTTTTTTCCATGCGATTGGTATTAATGTCAAACTGGGGTACGGTATGACAGAAACAACCGCTACAGTTTCTTGTTGGTGTAATGAGAACTTCAATCCAGACTCCATCGGTTTAACAATGGATGGTGCTGAAGTTAAAATTGGTAAAGATAATGAGATTTTAGTTCGCGGTAACATGGTTATGCGCGGCTACTACAAAAGAGAACAAGAGACAGCTGAAACCTTTACTGCTGATGGTTTCTTAAAAACCGGAGATGCTGGCCACTTTGATGAAGATGGCAATTTATTCATTACTGATCGCATCAAAGAGTTAATGAAAACGTCTAATGGTAAGTATATTGCACCACAACTTATCGAAGGTAAAATTGGTAAAGATCACTTTATCGAGCAGATTGCTGTGATTGCGGATACCCGTAAATTTGTTTCTGCGTTAATTGTTCCTTGTTTTGATACATTAGAAGAGTACGCAAAAGAGTTAAACATTAAATATCATGACCGTATGGAGCTAGTTAAACATAGTCAAATTATTGAGATGTTTGAAAAGCGCGTTCATGAAATGCAAGGTGAATTAGCAAAATTTGAACAAGTTAAGAAATTTACCCTCTTAACGAAAGAGTTTTCGATGCACAAAGGTGAGTTAACACCAACACTTAAACTACGTCGTAAAGTGATTCATGATAAATACAAGCAGGTGATTGATGCAATGTACCATGATGATAAAGCTAAGAAAAAGAGCTATAGCTAAATAGCTGAAAGTAGAGACGAAGTATAGGATAAAAAAGAGCCCAATAGTGGCTCTTTTTTTCGTTTAAACTCTGCCTAGTTATCTCTGTTTCGTTATTTTTTATTTGAAAAAGTAACGAAATAAAAAGTAGAGAAAAGTGCGAGATTAAGAAAGGGAACGATGTTTAGCGAGAATTGATGATATTTTTGCCAAAAAAGCGCAATAACCGTAGACAAACAAAGCAGTAAAAAGTTACAGTAAATTAACTTTGTGTCTCTTGATAGTAACATTATTGAGGGGATTATTCAGAAATAAGGCGTTATCGCGTCTATATTGACTGAATATACGGAAAATGGCACTTAAGGTGCCACTATTTAGCTTGGAGGCAAATAATAATGGAAATGTTATCCGGCGCCGACATGGTTGTTCGCTCTTTGATCGACCAAGGTGTAAAACATATTTTTGGTTACCCTGGTGGTTCAGTACTCGACATCTATGATGCGCTTCATGAGAAGAGTGATATTGAACATATTTTAGTTCGTCATGAGCAAGCAGCTGTTCACATGGCGGATGGTTATGCTCGTGCAACAGGTGATGTTGGTGTGGTACTTGTGACTTCAGGTCCTGGTGCAACCAATGCGATTACCGGTATTGCGACCGCTTACATGGACTCTATCCCACTGGTTGTATTATCAGGACAAGTTCCGAGCTCATTAATCGGTAATGATGCATTCCAAGAGTGTGATATGGTGGGGATCTCTCGCCCAATCGTTAAACATAGCTTCTTAATACAAGATCCTAAAGATATTCCGAAAACCATTAAAAAAGCATTCTATCTCGCATCTACAGGTCGTCCTGGCCCTGTGGTTATCGATCTTCCAAAAGATATGCTGAATCCTACTTTAACTCATCCTTATCAGTATCCTGAAGAGATCAAAATGCGATCTTATAACCCGACGGTTAAAGGACATCGAGGCCAGATGAAGAAGGGAGTACAAGCGCTTCTTGCCGCTAAGCGACCAGTACTTTACGTTGGTGGCGGTGCAATTATTTCTGAGTGTGATAAGCAGATCTTACAACTTTCAGAATCATTAAATATTCCCGTTGTCAGCACATTAATGGGATTGGGTGCGTTTCCTGCCAGTCATAAAAATAGCTTAGGTATGTTAGGAATGCATGGCTGTTATGAAGCTAATATGGCAATGCATGAAGCGGATCTTATTTTTGGTATTGGTGTTCGTTTTGATGATCGAACCACCAATAACCTAGAAAAATATTGCCCAAATGCCAAGATCTTGCATATCGATATAGACCCATCTTCAATCTCGAAAACGGTTAATGCTGATATTCCGATAGTGGGTTCAGCTGATAAGGTACTGGATCACATGTTAACACTACTATCTGAGCAAGATGCCAGTAATGATAAAGAAGCGATAGCTCTATGGTGGTCAATGGTTGAAGGCTGGCGTCGTCGTGATAGTTTAAGTTATGAGAAGAGCAGTGAACGTATTAAACCGCAACAAGTTGTTGAGGTGCTGCACAAGCTGACGGGTGGTGATGCTTATGTTGCGTCAGATGTTGGTCAGCATCAAATGTTTGCTGCTCTCTATTACCCGTTTGATAAGCCACGTCGTTGGATCAATTCTGGTGGTTTAGGAACCATGGGCTTTGGTCTTCCTGCTGCAATGGGTGTTAAAATGGCATTGCCTGATGAAGTCGTGGTTTGTGTTACCGGTGATGGTAGTATTCAGATGAATATTCAAGAGCTATCAACAGCAATGCAATACGATATCCCTGTTAAGATCATAAACTTGAATAACCGTTTCTTAGGGATGGTAAAACAGTGGCAAGATATGATCTATCAAGGTCGCCACTCCTCCTCTTATATGGATTCTGTGCCTGATTTTGCTAAGATCGCAGAAGCCTATGGTCATGTTGGGATCCAGATTAGTGACCCAGCTAAGTTAGAATCTGAATTAGAACGCGCACTGTCAATGAAAGATCGTTTAGTCTTTGTTGATATTTCAGTGGATGAAACAGAACATGTCTACCCGATGCAGATTCGAGGTGGTGCAATGAGTGACATGTGGTTGAGTAAAACGGAGAAAACATCATGAGAAAGATCATTTCAGTTCTATTAGAAAATGAACCCGGTTCATTATCTGGTGTTGTTGGGCTTTTTTCTCAGCGTGGTTATAACATTGAATCACTAACGGTTGCGCCTACCGATGACCCTACGCTATCTCGTCTTAATATTACCACTGAAGGTGATGAGCGTGTTTTGGAGCAAGTAGAGAAGCACCTTCATAAGCTTATTGATGTCTTGAAAGTGAATGATATCACTGATAATGCGCATGTTGAGCGAGAATTGATGCTGATTAAATTGCGCGCTAGTGGCTTTGCTCGTGCAGAAGTGAAGCGTACTGCGGATATTTTCCGTGGCCAAATTGTCGATGTTACCAGCACTCAATATACGATTCAGCTGACAGGTAGTAGTGAAAAATTGGATGCATTTATTGATGCAGTAAAAGACCTTACGGATGTCATTGAAGTCGCACGAAGTGGGATTGTTGGTATGGCTCGTGGAGAGCGTTCGTTAAGACCCTAGAGCGTTTATTTAGAGCTTAGCACTCTTTTTATCGTGTTTATTATTTGGTTCTATACCTAAAATAATTGGAGTTGCTAGTAGGCGGCAAGTGAGTGAGGCCCCATGAGTATAGGTGTACTATATGATTGGGGCGAACGAATACAGCCAACAACCTAGCGACTTCAAGTATGAAGGGTATAAGTGATAAAAATCATAGCCAATAAAAAAGGAGCCAGAGGCTCCTTTTTTTATACGTTATTTCAATCTATATGAAATACATTAGTATTTGCACTTAATGAAAATTAAAGTACGTGTACAGAAGAGGTATTTGTTGTACCAGAGCTAACTAGCGCACCAGAAACCATAAGAACGATGTCGCCTTTCTTACCTAGGTTCTGCTCAAGAGCAATTTCTTGACCGCGGATGTAGAAGCTGTCTGAGTTTTCAAACTTCTCAACGATAACTGGCTTAACACCTTTAGTCAGAACAAGCTGTGCAGCTGTCTTCTGGTTAGTTGTTAACGCTAGGATATTTGCAGTTGGGAAGTACTTACGTACTGAACGTGCAGATTTACCGCCTTCTGTTGCAACGATGATAAGTGGAGCAGCTAGCTTCTCAGCTGTGTCTACTGCAGACTTACATACTGCTTCAGTGATACGTAAACGAGAGCTGTCTAAACGTGAACCTAGCTCTGCTTTTAGTGAACCATCAGTACGCTCAGCGATTTGCGCCATGATAGTTACTGCTTCTACTGGGTACTTACCTTTAGCGGTTTCACCAGAAAGCATAACCGCATCAGTACCATCCATGATTGCATTCGCAACGTCACCCGCTTCAGCACGAGTTGGACGTGGGTTGCTGATCATTGAATCAAGCATTTGAGTTGCAGTGATAACCATCTTACGTGCACGGTTACACTTCTCGATCATCATTTTTTGAGCGAAGATAACTTCTTCTGCTGGGATCTCAACACCTAGATCACCACGTGCAACCATGATGCCATCAGAAGCTTCAAGGATCTCATCAAAGTTATCAACACCTTCTTGGTTCTCAATTTTTGAGATGATGTGAATGCTTTCGCCACCGTTAGCATTTAGAAGCTCGCGGATTTCTTTAACGTCATCTTGCTTACGGATGAATGATGCAGCAACGAAGTCAACACCTTGCTCACAACCAAACTTAAGGTCAGCTTTATCTTTTTCAGATAATGCTGGAAGCTGAACAGATACGCCAGGAAGGTTAACACCTTTATTTTCGCCTAGTGCACCGTTGTTAAGCACTTTACACTTAACTTCAGTTTCAGTCGTTGCGATAACTTCCATTTCAAGTAGGCCGTCATCAACAAGAATTGTATTACCGGCTGTTAGGTCTTTAGCAAAACCAGCATAAGTTACAGCGACAACATCTTTATTACCAACAACAGACTCATCAGTTGTGAATGTGAATTCTTGACCAGCGACTAGATCAACGTCGTTACCACCTTCTAATTTGATAGTGCGGATCTCTGGACCTTTAGTATCAAGAAGGATAGCTAGTTGCTCACCTTTTTCTTCCATTACTTTACGGAAGTTCGCTATACGAGTGCCGTGCTCTGCGAAGTCACCGTGAGAGAAGTTTAAACGCATCACGTTCATACCAGCATTTACTAGTTCAGTTAGCTTCTCTACAGATTCAGTTTTAGGGCCAATCGTACATACGATTTTGGTCTTTTTCATTTGAGATATTCTCCGGACGATTTTATAACTAAGCGACGTTAGTCTGATAATAAATCTGAAACAATGATTGTAACAGTAAATTTTATACTGTGAATGGTATCACAATCTAGACTGTAAATCAGTCAAGATTCATCTTATATCTAACAGGGTATATAAAAATTTTTGCGTCATTATAGTGACAATAAATATTTTTATATTGATTTGTAACAGTAAAAATTGAGATAAGTCACATATTCACCTAAATGAATAACTTTAATTGGTAGATATTCATCATTTTTATAGTTGATCGTGAACTACATTTTGATTTCACATCAAACTTAAGAGCACCTTAAATTGTGATCATTTGACAAAATTAAGTCTGAGATAGGGCCGAAATTGTCTAGTAGGCCTCAAATTAACTCATTTTATGATGAAATATTGTGCAACTAGGCGTAATAATAGCAGAGCTAAACTGAACTTATTATTTATTGGTATATATATCGAATTTCTTTGGTATTCGTGTTGTAAACGTAATCACTATGGATGGTTTTAGCCCTATTATGACTGGGATATTATTACGAATTTTAGCAAATCAACAACCTTATTATTGGGGTAATCTTCCCTACCTGAAACGTTGGTTTAACGAAGATATTATCCTCACTTTCTTCTTTCCTCTGAACTCACTTGTTATTGATCCATAAGATTTTCATTTCAATTCATATTGGGATTGAAATGACATATTTAAATTGAATTAAAAACAGAGTGAGATTTTTATAATGGAAAACTTTAAACACCTACCTGAACCATTTCGTATCCGAGTTATTGAGCCGGTAAAACGAACAACGCGAGAATACCGTGAACAAGCGATTATAAAAGCGGGAATGAATCCATTTTTACTTGATAGTGACGATATTTTTATCGACCTTTTAACCGATAGCGGAACGGGGGCGGTAACTCAAAAGATGCAAGCGGCAATGTTTATGGGAGATGAAGCTTATAGTGGTAGTCGTAGTTACTATGCGTTGCAAAAAGCCGTTGAAGATATTTTTGGTTATCAATTAACAATTCCAACTCATCAAGGTCGAGGTGCAGAGCAGATTTACATCCCAACATTGATTGCAAAACGGGAAAAAGAGAAGGGGCTAGAACGAGATAAAATGGTGGCGTTATCAAATTACTTTTTTGATACCACCCAAGGTCACACTCAAATGAACTGCTGTGTTGCTAAGAATGTTTACACGGAAAATGCGTTTGATACTGCGATAAATGAAGACTTTAAAGGTAACTTTGATCTTGAGATATTAGAACAGGCGATTATCACCGCCGATCCTAAGAATGTTCCTTATATTGTTAGCACGATTACTTGTAACTCTTCGGGTGGTCAGCCAGTCTCTATTGCTAACCTTAAAGCGGTTTACCAAATTGCCCAACGGTACGATATTCCGGTGATTATGGATTCTGCTCGTTATGCTGAGAATGCCTACTTTATTCAACAGCGAGAAGTCGGTTATCAAGACTGGACCATTGAGCAGATCACCAAAGAGAGTTATCAATATGCTGATGGTTTAGCCATGTCTGCTAAAAAAGATGCCATGGTACAGATGGGGGGACTTCTCTGCTTCAAAGATCAGTCGATGTTTGATGTTTATACTGAGTGTCGAACTCTTTGTGTGGTGCAAGAAGGCTTTCCTACTTATGGCGGCCTAGAAGGTGGAGCAATGGAACGCTTGGCTGTGGGGCTTTATGATGGGATGAGGCAAGAGTGGTTAGCCTATCGAATTAGCCAGATTCAATACCTAGTTAATGGTTTAGAGGCGATTGGAATTATTTGCCAGCAAGCGGGTGGACATGCTGCTTTTGTTGATGCAGGCAAACTACTTCCACATATTCCTGCTGAGCAATTTCCCGCTCATGCTCTTGCGTGTGAACTTTATAAAGTTGCCGGCATTCGAGCGGTTGAGATAGGCTCTCTATTACTCGGACGAGATCCTGCTACGGGAGAGCAATACTCATCGCCAGCTGAGTTATTACGCTTAACCATTCCTCGCGCAACCTATACTCAAACTCATATGGATTTTATTATTGAAGCGTTTGAAAAGGTCAAAGAGAACACAGCTAACGTCAAAGGGCTAACATTTACCTATGAACCGTCTGTATTACGTCATTTTACGGCTCATTTAAAAGAAATTGATTAAATAATATTGTTAGAGATAAGTTCTCGATAGTATTCAAATTTTAATCGTTAGATGATTATCAGCAAGAACAATAATCGGGCAGTTTATTCTCTTCTTGATTGGAGTCGCTAGGTTGTTGGCTGTGTTCGTTCACCCTAATTATATAGAACAGCCATATGATTGGGGCGGCTCACTTGTCACCCTCTAGCAACCCCAATGACTTTAGATATAAGAGGAAGCATCTTCCTCTTAATACTGCCTACTTTCTATTATTTTTGGCACTTTTCGATCTTTTGTCGTTTTGTATCAGCTTAAATTTAAACAACATAAGAGATATCCATAGCCACTTGAGGTAGATAGCTTTAAGTAAGTCGGGGAACAGTGCCCTTATTGAGTTAAGTGAGTACTTATGGAAAAAGAACTATCTCCCTCAATTTTTGGTGGTGCTTGTATTATCGCGAGTGTCTGTGTTGGAGCTGGGATGTTGGGACTCCCTAGTGCAGGTGCTGGAGCTTGGGCTCTCTGGTCATTTTTCGCCATTACATTAACCATGATCATTATGACGTTCTCAGGCTGGATGCTTTTAGAAGTTTTCCAGCATTATAATTTAAGAGCCTCGTTTGATACCGTGACTCAAGATCTACTGGGTAAACCCATAAATCTGATCAATAACATTGCGGTCTATTTTGTCGGCGCAATTCTTCTTTATGCTTACATTACCTCCTCTGGTTTGATATTGGCTGAATTACTTGGTGTTGATCGACGATTAGCTTCAATATTGTTTGTTGCTCTATTCTCTCTCTTCGTGTGGCATTCAACACGTGCTGTTGATCGTATTGCCGTATTACTGATTATCTTTATGGTATTAAGTTTTATTTTTGGTATTTCAGGTTTGATGCTGGAAGTGAATTTAACCACACTGTTCGATTCTGCTGGGGTAGAGCAAAGTTATGCTCCTTACGTAATCGCCATGCTTCCTGTTGCGTTAACCTCATTTGGTTATCATCACTCTGTCAGTTCAATGCGCGCTTATTATCAAGATGAACACAAAGCCAGCTTAGCGATTTTATGGGGAACCGTTATCGCGTTATCCCACTATTCACTTTGGTTATTCAGTATTTTTGGTAATTTACCCAGAGTTGATTTTATCCCAGTCATTGCAGAAGGTGGCAATGTTGATGCATTGTTGAAAGCGTTAAGTGAGGTGATTGACTCTAAGTCTGTAGAAGCAGCGATTGATGCCTTCTCTATGGCGGCGATCTTGTCATCTTTTATCGGGGTAGGGTTAGGGTTGTTTGATTTTTTAGCCGACTATTTTAAGTTTGATAATAATAAGCAAGGTAGAGGTAAGAGTTGGGGGGTAACCTTTATACCTCCTTTGGTTATGTCATTGCTTTTCCCATTTGGTTTTGTTGTTGCTATTGGTTATGCCGGTGCAGTGGCAACTATTTGGACTTGTATTATTCCCGCTCTATTATTGATAAAGAGTCGACAACAACAATTTCCTAATAAAGGTTTTAAAGTTTGGGGTGGGAATGGATTAATTTACTTAGTCCTCTCTTTTGGTGTCGTGACTGCAGTTATTCATATATTAACGATTTTAAATGTAACACCTTCTTATGGGTAAGCATGAAATCAAGGTGATTATATTGATTTAGATCAATATAGTTAATAATATAAAACAAAATATATTGTATATATAAAATAAAAGCCTCGATTCATATTTGAATAGAGGCTTTTTTTAAGTTGTGAATAAAAATATTAAAAGGGTTTGTTATCAAATCAATTTATCAACTTGAAAACTTAAAGATATATTTTCTATTCTTACTTAAATGTTAATTAAAATAATGATTAATCTAGAATTGAAACTAGGCTCATGGTAAAGATTGATAGTGATGTACACACTTTAGCTGTTACGATTACGCCAAAAAGTGTTGATATAGCGCCGATTTTTGCATTTTTGTTCATGGTTAATACCTTAAGGTTAAGTTTGTTTAATATGGAATTTAATCTTTTATCGACTGTTTTTATCTATTCAGTTGATAAATCATATTTTCATATATTTGCTTACAATAATCAACGCTTATAAACTTAACAATAGACAGCTAGGTCACACTTTTAAAAACTAGATTATTTCTACCGATACCTTATTCTATTTGATTTATATGTTTGTTTTTAATTTGTTAACTTTATATTTCTCACTTGATCTCTGCTTTATGTTTTATCATTATTAGGACTTAAGTTATATTTTACGAATAAGGTTTAAAGTTAACTTAATATTTATCTGTTTAATTTTGATACTTCCGATGACGAAGTCGATATTTATAACTGAAATATGCCTTTACAACTAATAGTTACTTGGTCGCTAGCCAATAGGTATCTAATCATCCCTAAGATCAAGCTTATAGATAGTTACCATAATCTAGTTTGATACACTTAAATCCGCTCTAGTGCGTCGTAGTGGCATGTTTAGTGTAAATGAATAGTGATACCTATATGTGAGTAGTCTGTGGGTTGTTCTAGTTAAAGGAGGAGTGAGTAATTCTGTACATAGAGTTAGTATCGATTGTGCCGCATAGACACAGACCAGAAGATACAAATTATAAACAGCAGTCGATTTTCTCTCCTCATGCACTCAAAATATTTTATTTATAATGTTAAAAGAGATATTTTGAAATTTGATGTCTTAACTTGACGATGAAATGTTAAATTTCTTGACGTTGGGTCATCTGATTAACAAGGTATAAATGAGAAATCAGAATAGTAGGAAAAATAAGCAATGATGGCATCGGTTGCGGCTGTAAAAAAGACGAGTATTCTTAGTTCGTGTTGATGTAAATAAATACACTTAATTCTGAATGAATGAACGTTCATTCTTGGTTTTTTATAGTATAAATAGCTAGTTCATATTATAAGCAAGATGAATGGTCCAAAAGTCGTTATATCAGTTTTTTATAATGCGAATGTTGAATTGTAATTTTTGGTTTGGTTAGTTTGAGTTTTGAACTATTGATATTATTTTATAAACTTGAAAACATTCTAAAAAAGAGATTTATTTCTCATTTTATTAACAATTGTAATTTTATAGATAAGATTTTTTATTTTATTCATTAGATTTTCTTATGGTTTGTACGATGTTACTTTTAGATGGAGTGTAAATCCACACTAGTTACAGATCTGATTATGTTCATAATCTTCCATTGTCGATAAAAATCCGACGGCTCAGAGCTCTTTTAACATCGATGCTAAAAAGATTTTGATACTCGGATTGAATTTCCATTCAAATAGACTCTTCTATCTTCTATCTTCTATCTTCTATCTTCTTATTGATTGTTTGATTTAGTTAAAGCCTTTAATTGCTTGTATAAGCGTGGTTCGTTTGATTTTTCTTAGAGAAGGACATTATTAGAAGAAAAAGCCACTGTATCGCTCTCAGTTGGATTAAAGGAGTTGATTACGTAATATTAATATTTGAGAAGGGTGAGGGCTGTCAGTAATCTAGCAACTTCAATTACTTTGGGTATAGATGTATAGAAACGAAAAAAGCCTGATGAATCTCTTCATCAGGCTTTCTATATATGGTGGCCCCTCGCAGACTTGAACTGCGGACCAATCGATTATGAGTCTATATTTTAATGTCTTTTAATGAACAGCTATAAACAATGGTATATTAATAACACACTGTTTTGATTGGTTTTTATTTTTTATTTTTGTTTTTTATTGTTCTTTGAAGTTTGTAGTTATCTGATTGTTTTGCTATAAATATGCTATAAATGCAGCGGGGTGGAAAGATATATTATTATGGCAATAAAAAAGAAGATAACTAGCAGTGCATTAAAAGCTTTATCAGTTAGCGATAAAAGAATAAATGATACTGAGGTTTCTGGCTTTCATGCTTTGAAGTTTGAATCAGGAAAAGTTGTTTACTATGTTTACTACCGTTTAGATGGTAAGCAAGTAAATCATAAGCTTGGTTTAGCTTCTGATTTATCCCCTTCACAGGCAAGAGACTTGGCTAAAGTTAAGTTAGGCCAAGTTGCTCAAGGTAGTGATGTTCAAGAGCAAAGAAAAGAGGCAAGACAAGATAATAAAAGAAAATCATTTTTAAATTTTGACACCTTCCTTACTAAAAAGTATTTCCCTTACCTAGAAAGCCGTAACCCTAAAACATCAGCTAAAATTTTTAAACACTTACGAAGTCAATTCTCTCACCTATTACATAAAGACTTAGATCAAATTACAGCATGGGATATTGAAAAATGGAAATCTGAACGAGTAAAACTTGGTCGAGCTGCTTCAACTATTAACTACTCTATTAATACATTAAAAGGAGCTTTATCTCGTGCCGTTGATTGGGAGTTAATCGAATCCCATAATTTAAAAGCGGTCAAAGTGATTAAAGCTGATAATACTCGAATCCGATATCTTTCTTCGTTAGAAGAGAAACGTTTATTTGATGAAGTTAAATATAGAGATCAATCTATACGAGAAAAACGAGAGTCAGCAAATAAACATCGGGAAATTAGAGGTAATGTACTTTTTTCATCTTTTGATGGTGTCAGGTTTGTTGACTATGTTGAACCTATTATTATTACAGCGATCAACACAGGTTTGAGACGTGGAGAACTGCTTTCTTTGCTGTGGAGCGATATTTACTTTGAACAAAGGTACTTAAAAGTAAGGGCAACAAACTCCAAATCGAAAAAATCGAGAATTGTGCCATTAAATGACTCTGCTTTAGAGGCGTTAAGGTTGTGGAGACAACAAAACTCATATCATAAATTTGTTTTCATAGCACAAGAAGATAAACCATTAACGGATATAAAAAAGCCATGGTTGAAGCTAATTGAGAAAGCTGGCATTGATAATTTCAATTTTCATGACTTAAGGCATCACTTTGCTAGCAAGCTTGTAATGGCTGGCGTGGACTTAAATACGGTTAGAGAACTACTTGGTCATAGTGATTTGAAGATGACATTACGGTATGCCCACTTAGCGCCAGAGCATAAAGCAGCAGCCGTTAACTTAATCGGTTAACCTAATGAGTGGTTGAATATTAACCACAAGGAGGGTGGATTTAAGATGACTAAGGGATAATTTAGATGATATTGAAAGCGTATTTAGCTTAAACCATAGATAGCTGACTCACAGAAGCATTTGTGAGATTGATGATAGTAGACTTGTATTTTTATTGGTGATAATGATACTGCTTCATTAGGTAAAAAGAGTCTAAATATAGTTTAGACTCTTGGTGATAGATGCTCACGCAAAGTAACATATAGTACAAGTCGCGAGCTTTACTTATTTTATTGAAACTTCAATCGTACTTCAGCTAAGTAAGTGTTCGAATATAAATCACTGGCTTCTTGATATCTATAGCTTAACCCGAACCCTACTTTTTTATTAATATTGTAAATGAAACCAGCTTTAGCCTCATTAACATCATCATCAGCCCCAAGGTAATAGCCATAAGTTGCGTTAAGTTCTAATTTATTAATTGTTGATTTTAGACCAATATGTGGGCCATAAATAAAATCACTACTGTCGTCCTCATAAGAACTATGTTCCGCTTCAAATTTAGAGTAAACATAGCCAACTTTACCACCAAAGAATAAATCTAGATTAGAAGTCAACTCTGCTCGATAATCTAATCCCATTCTAATTAAATGTTGTTGAACATCATAGTTATCTTGATCAACAAAACTTCCTTCATAATCACCGGTAAAAATTAATTCTTTATTTAATAGTTTAGAACCCTGTACAAAAATGTCTGTTGCGTCTTCAGAGATATTATAATCTTCATGGCGAGCTTCGTAATAACCAGCAGCAAAGCTTACAAAGTTATAGTTGTTTGTTGTTGCTGAAGCTGTAGATGAGGCAAGAAGAGCAAGCAGTGAAATTGCTTTTAATGGAGTAAAACGGTTCATAGCTATAAAATCCTTTTTTATTATTAGAATAAATATTCGACGCGATTATATTGATTATTATCAAGTAGTTAAATATATATTTTTGATTTCTAATCTTTTTCTGACTTAAATGTGATTTAAGCTCTAAATTTAATCAAATGTTTGTTTTTATTGGATTATTTGTTAAAAGGTATTGTTGTGTTTCTCACAATTTAAAGCATTACTTTGCGAGTCAGTCAGTTATGACTGACATGGACTTGAATGCGGTTAGATAATTGCTTGGTCACTCAGACCTGAAAATGACTTTAAGGTATGCACACTTAGCGCCAGAACATAAAGCAGTAGCCGTTAATTTAATTGGATAATGTGACATGTGTCACGCTTTATGTTTTTTTCGCGTCCAGGTAAAAATATCGGTTTAATTGTTTGTTAACAATGATTTGCGTGTTATTTTGGAGGCTGTTTTTTGTTTAAGTTGTGTTTTGGTTGTTGACAGTTGTACTTTAAAGTACCTATTCTATTTGTGAAAACGTAAGGGGAGAGAGAACTCTCCCCTTATTGAGCACCCATACTAACCTATGCATGTTGGAGCATGCAGATAGAGAGGATTCTCCTATGATAGATCTAAATAAATATTCAGACAACTATATTTCAATGTACGATGAACTAAGTGGTATTTGGATATCTACTATGATTATGAAGACTCATGATTTTATAGAGATAACAAAAATTAATAGTGTTCAGCGATTTACTCAAGGACGCTTACAAAAAGCACTCAAAGAGCACTTAAATAAGCATTTTCCAACTCATTCTGTTGCTGCTGTAGCTATGTTACCAGATGGTGAGCTAGTTAAGGTTGATTGCCATACTAGAGCACAAGCATGGGGAGAAGGGCATCGAGATATGCCATCAACTTTGATGGTGACAGTTTTTCATATCGATGATGTGTTATTTAGTGAGCAATTATATAACGCTTTAGATAGTAGGCGCTCAGTCGAAACAACTACTGATCATGTGTATGGGTCTGCACGAGGCTCTCTTGGTTATGAACCTCAAAATTCTGGTTTATTTACAAAAAGAGGCATGAGAACAGCTTTAGAGGTTGCTATTAACAATGGTGGATCCATGAGTGATGAAACTTTTAGATCTCAGTTAAGAACTCCTGAATGCCAGCATATGGTTAGAGTTCTTGATGAATATAAGTTTAAACCGAGTTTGTTTAATGCTGGTTTCTTAGGTGCAATTATATTGTCTGTTCTGAGGGATGGTGAAACGGCGATGAAATTTTGGTTAGCTGTGGCCAATGGTGCAGGGACTAAGCAAAATGGACAGTTGGATGCAATTGAAATGGCATTTCAATTTAAGGCTGATATTGATCGTTTTAAAAGTGTTAAATCTGTATCAGGTCGCCCTAGAGATGTGCATAATGGTAGTTCTCGAGGTATTAATAATGATTACTGCTTAAGAGTATTACCTATCTATGATGCTTGGATTAAAGGCCGTGTTTATAAGCCTCATACTAACTCTGGAGGATGGACTACAAGATCTTATAAAAGTTATGAGTCAGCAGCTCATTTTTTAAGAAATAAGAAATAAACCTAATAGGTTATGTAACCATAATCATGTTAAACCTATAAAGAAAAATGATTAAACCAGGAAGCTCACTAAGTTAGTGAGCTTTTTTATTTCTATGGACTGTTATTATTTATATGAAAAGACGCTTTTTATACCTTGAAGAAATTGAACCTACAGTTGGCTTGAATCAATACGATATTCAAGATGCTGTATTACGAGGTAAGCTTAGGTTTTCAGCATTGATAAACGAGAGCTCTTTAGGGGCTTATTTTTCGGATAATAATGAAAAAAAGATAGGTGCTACTTTTGACTACAATGGCATTATTCGCTTATCTAATCAAGATTCCAAGTATTATGTTCAAAAAAATAATCCTCTAACAATCAGAACCTTTGTGATTCAAGAACCTGAAAATATCTTAAATTGGCAATCTATTACTGAGCAATTTGGGATTAATCCATTAACCAAGCTACAATTAACTCATAATAGTTCAGTTGTACCTCAAAAAGAATTCCTTGCTACTAGTAGCATTCAGTTTGGTCAAAATAATATCCAGAAGACAAAAAATCACGTTGTAAACTTCTTCTCTATGTGTAAGCAATTTGATGCGATGAGGGATGCTAAAGTTCATCCTGATTTTGTTAGGGATGATAAGGATTATGTTTATCAAGAACCACTGCATTTAAAGTGTGATCAGATTCGTATTGATATAGCTGAACTAAGAGCTGTTTTTAATATACCAAAAGCAACAAAACAATTTGTTAATGGAGATGTGGAAAGTATTGAAACTAACCCAATAATACAAATTATTGAGAGAGTCTTAATTTCATATCCTGATATCAATGCACCTAAGGCTTGGAATCTCCTTCGTAAAGACTTTAATTTTCAAGCCAAAGAGCTTGATATCGACTTAGTGATTTATGACATGAATGCTGATTTTATTACTTATTTTGGTTCTGGTGATGCAGTTATAACGCAAAAGAAATCAACGTTTTCTAACCATATTAGTAGGATAAGAAAAAAGCTTAATAGCTAGCTTCATAGTGAGCCTCATAGTAGGGTTTCATAGTGTTTAATACTCTCATTAGTCAACAATAGAGTATTACTATGCAAAGTAAACGAGCGTTAACAGAACAAGAAACCTCTACATATATCGGGATGAGCCGTTCTTTTCTTCGTCAATCCAGAATGGAAGGTAATAGAAAGAATCGAACGGTTGCTCCTCCATTCATTAAGATTGGTCGAGCAGTTAGGTATCTAAGAGAAGATTTAGATCTTTGGTTAGATAACCAAGCTAAGTTAACTCATTTGGGCTAGGAGGGCTTTAAATGAAGTTAACTAAAGATCAAAAAGCCTTAATGACTTGGTTTAATGAAAACAATACTGTTTCTCTCTATTCCGACTATTTTCCTAAAGATATAAAACTTACAACATCTAGTCGATCACCTATTCGAATATTTAAACCAACTATACAGAAGCTCTATAAATTAGGGCTTATTCAATATATGGCTATCTGTGATTATGGTATTCGGTGGGATCAGTTCTCTATATCAGCAAAAGGGCGGGAGTTGGTATGGAAGGGGTTATAAGTTCTGTTATCTGCCTCGATTCTATTGATAGGGATGATCAAAGCTTTGTCTTTAAATATTTAAAACCATTTCCGTTTAAGATCCAATCACTGCTACTTAATGAGTATTTAAGTAAGCATTCTAAGTTTGAGCGTAACTCTTTTTTGAGAGTGACAGTTAAAAATCTGACTGAGAAGTTATCTATTCCACTTAGGAATTTAGAGCTAAACCTACATGAAGATGATTTAAGAGAGAAAGCAAAAAATATTGCAAAGCAGTGTTTGAAGTTAAGAGAGATGTACTTAATAGACTCTATTGCTGTTGATAATATTCGTTTGATTCTTAAGGATCATGGTATCAGCTCAGTTGAAGATGTTTACTCTCTAGAAGGGGAGTTAGCAAGATACTGTGATCCTAAGTGGTGGTTAAGGCGATTAAGAAAATCTATGCGAAAAAATATCGAGATAGTTCTTCATCACTTAAACCAAGTAAATAAAAAGAAGAGTCTATATTGCTCAAATATCACACTTCAAGCTCGTATACGACAAAAGCAATATCAAGAACAGTACTTAGAAAATACCATTGCAACTAATCAGGATGGAGATAGCTTTACTTTATTAGAGCTATCCCAGAAAGGTGTGTCAGATCCCACAATAAGAAAGGGGGAGCTTATGATGCGAGCTAGAGGATTTGAAGATCTAGCTAAAGAGTTAGGGCATGAAGCTACCTTTTTAACTTTTACCTGTCCTTCAAAATATCATCGCAGTTATGCAAAGTCTGGTGATGTAAACCATAAATGGGGAGGATATACGCCACTAGATGGGCAGAAATATCTTAATAAGCAATGGCAATTAATTCGGGCTACATTAAATCGTCTTGATATTCGATTTTATGGTTTTCGTGTTGTTGAGCCTCAGCATGATGGAACTCCTCACTGGCACTTACTTCTTTTTGTTGAGAAAGAGCATTATGAAGAAATGGTATCAATAATGAGAGAGTACATTATGAAGGAAGATAGAGAGGAAAAAGGAGCTGAACAACACCGCTTTACTGAGGTGAAAATAGATCCTGCTAAAGGGTCTGCAACTGGTTATATTGCGAAATATATATCAAAAAATATTGATGGTAGTGATTTAGATACAGGTATTTATGGTGAAGACCCAACTGAAGCTGCTGCAAGAGTTGATGCTTGGGCATCATGTTGGGGGATTCGACAGTTTCAGCAATTAGGTGGTTGTTCGGTAACAGTATGGCGAGAGTTAAGACGCTTACAAAGTGCAATTAAGTTGCCAGAAAAGGCTAAGAAAATTTTCAAATCAGCAGATACAGGTAATTGGAAAGAATATTTACAACTTATGGGAGGGGTTTTCTGTGGAAGAAAAGATCAAGCGATTCAGCCTTATTATGAATGGGCTTACGATGCTGACACTGGTGTTATTAAAAGTGGTCAATATAGTGAAAATGAACTGGTTAAGACTTTAAAAGGGGTTTCTGCTTTTGGAAAAAACATCGAAACAAGGGTGAACAACTGGACACTAGAATCCAAGCTAAAGTTTGCTTTTTAACTTGGAGTTCTGTGAATAAGTGTATTTATCAGATTAGTTGATGGATTTTTTAATAAATTCTTTAAACTTTTTATCCCATTGATCTTCTTTCAATGAACTAGAACTTTTGATTGCTACTTTATGATATTGCAATTGATTTTCTAATGTTTTCAGCCACTGTGGATCACTTTTTTTTATTAAATAGACCTGCTCAAAACTATACAAGGTAGTATTAACGAACCATCGATACTGCTTGTAATCAGATGTCTTATATGGAGGTTTCTTCATGCCTTCTGCAAATTTGGGGTGTTGAACACAAAGTTCTAAATAACTTTGATAAATAGTCATAGCACTTTGATTCTGACTTTTTTTTAGTTGGTCGTAAGCAACTCCAACTGCAATAGCTGTAATTATTACTCCTGCTATTGTCATTCCTGTAGCTATACTTTCCCAAAAAGTAGGATCGAATATTGGTAATACTGATGTATTGAAGCAAATATCTGAGCTCATAACTTAATCTATGATTCCTCTTTCTTGTGATACTTCAAAACCAATTGGTTTTGGTTTAAATATGGTTTCAGTTTCAATATTATTGATGTCTCTGTGAAACTGTTTTAATGGAATAGTATCTAACTTAGCTATTACAAAATAATTTTGAATCCCACCTTTTAGTCGAACTGAGTCTCTTTGATATGTCTTTCGCATGGGGGTTCTAATTCGGCTATCTCCATATTCTCGATTATTAACATGGATAATGTTTGTATGAATGTCATGAGCAGCACTTTCTATTAAAAAACTAAATGTTTCTATATCTTGGTTCCATGATAAAACAAACAAAGAGTCTACTTTACCTTGATAATGAACTCTATTTATTGGATTTGTTAGATCGCTACAAATAATTAATCCAAAAAAATGATGACCATGTTTGTATATTGGATGAGTTTCTATAGGTAATGATGGTTTATATAGTTTTTTTTGTGCTTTTTCTAATTCAATAGCTTCCTTATGTGCTGGCATGCATTTATGTTGGGTAAAAGTAAAGTGAGAATTATAACCAGGCCAGTTTGTTGCAAGAGAAACTAAGCTGGCATTATGTACAACAAAATTATTTTTTTGATAGATCTCTAATCCACAAATTAAAGAAATATTATGATTTGATAAGTTTTTAGCTAGATTGAAGGCCCAGCGTCGAGGTATTGAGCACTCAGGAAAAACGACATAATCAATCTTTACCTTTTTTTCTGACTTTTCTTTTAATATTTTATTAATTAATGAATTTATTTCTTCAAAGCGCTCTATTGATCTATCAGGTAATCTTAATAATGCATTCCTATACTGATCATCTGTTACTTGAAAATTTGTTAATGCAATATGGATACATCCAGAATTATTATTAGGAATGTTAATTAATGGATCTTTATTCTGACTATAGCCTATTGGATTATGTTTCCAAACTCTAGCTCCTCGAAGAGCCATTATATAAGTGGGTAGTTTACCGTCTTTCTCCAATGCTAATGAACAGCTTTCAGCTATTTGTGGAACAGTTAATGGTCTTGTTGGGAATGCAAAAGCTTTCCAATTATGATCAACTTTTTTAGCATCAATGAGAAAGCTCTGTATTGCCGTTAATCTTAATGTATCGATAATATTGTGAGGTAAGTTTAATCGATATGGCGATGTATTTTCTTTTTGAGCTTGTTTAAACCATGTTTCTTTATAAGGGCTATAACCAAGGTCAGAATTTTTTAGTAAGGTTCTGATTTTATCTATTAGTTCTTTTTTTAGTACGGTCTTTTTATCAATCAGTTCGCTAGAGATGATACCGATGTTTCTTTGCAGGTGTACTGTTTCAGTGTAATTATTCTTGGTTAAGGATGATGTAAGAGCGGCTTCTAAGTGGGCATTTTTTAAGTAATACTTAAACTTGATAAATTTATTTTTATTATGGCCATTCATCATTGTTGTATTTTGAATTAGGGTTAAAGCTCTCTTCAAATTATAGATAAATGCTTGTGCTTCACTGTAGTCATTATTCCTAATCATTACACTATATACTTTGGGTAAATGCATATAGAAATCAAAAACACCTTGAGGTATGAGTAAGTACTTATTGATAAATTTATAGAACTCATATCTAGCTTTTTGCCATGCTTTTTTATTTAGATTCAATGTATATGTATCAATACACCTTAGTAAAAGAGAGAAATTGAACCTTTTCAATGATGTTGAATCAGCTTCTCGTAAAGCATCTGTGATGAGAATTGAGCTGTCAGATAATAAGTGTGTTTTTTTGGCCATTGATATAGCTGTTTTAGGAATTTCAGGTTGCAACCTAAATTCACTAGAATTAGCTTTTAGTGTTTCTTCTATTTGATTTACTAGCTCTAGTCCATGTTCTGAAGATAATGTGAAAATTTTTTGTTTCTCTGTTCTGAAGAAAAGGTCAGAATCTTGAGTATATGGGAATGAAATTTGTAGTTTTGTCCTTTCTTTGTTGAAGTGCATCGATGGTATTTTTTTTCTTATTTGAGACAATGCTTCTCCAGCACTTTTGTTTACGACATTACCTTTTTGTTCGAATACAATGAAAATATCATCGACATACCTTCCGTAGTAAGCAGGCTTAAATTGATTGTTAACTTGATTGTCAAATTCAAATAATACTATATTTGATATTACTTTTGATGCGGATAATCCTATAGGCAGAGCTCCTTGCTGTCTTTCTTGAAAGTCAGGAGTTGTTCTATACCAGTGTTCAATAGAATCAATGAATTTTTTCGTAAAACTGCTTTCTTCTGAAGTCAATGATACATCAATTTTCTTTAGAAAAGTCTTATGTAGAATGAATGTAGGAGATGTATTGTGATAAAAGCGAGTAAGATCCATTGTAATCGCAGTAACATTTTTTTTGTTAGATAACAGCTTTTTCATGGCATTAATACCATTTTGTTGCCATTTCTGATAGTTTTGAAAATATGGTTCAAATAGCCCTAGAGAGTCTAAATTAATAGCATATTTACCACTTTTTTGTGATTTTATTTTCTTTAATTTATTACCATATGTTGTTGAGTGATTGAGCTTTAGTTCAAATTTATAGCCAACTTTTATAATCCAAAGTGCAGATATTATCTGGTAGTTTACAGTGGCAGCAATAATCAACCTATATTCAGCATCTAGTTTTTTCCGTGATTTCGCGTATTGATTTTCCCAATCAGACATTGGGGATGAGGTATAAAAGTGTGATTGAGATATATCACCCCACTTATCTAATTTAATGCATTTAGGTACATATAAATATTTACCAATAAATTTAGAATCACTCCACCAATTGTCATCTTTATTGGTAATTCTATCAAAAAGGGATTGTAGGTTTTTTTCTAAAGCTTGCTCATAAATCGCGTACTTTATTGAATCATGATTCATTTTGTCATAAAAACTATCTTGTTTAGCTTTTCTATATGCGATATACAAATCATCCAATGAAATCATGTTATCCATAAATATTGATCAAACCTTTAAGTTGATAATAAATTAAAATTTAATCATATAGGAACATTTATATCAGTGTTGTAATTTACTTAAATTATGTGAGAAAGGTATAAAAGTTCAATTGCTATAAATATGCTATAAATACAGAAATGAAAAAAGGCGTCAGAAGAGAAACTCTTCTAACGCCTTGATATATGGTGGCCCCTCGCAGACTTGAACTGCGGACCAATCGATTATGAGTCGACTGCTCTGACCACTGAGCTAAGGGGCCATATATGGTCATAGATTATAGGGGATGAGATCTTGCTTGTCTACTATAAAAATCGCATCTATCGTTTACTTTTTATGCACTTATGGCTGTTTATATAAAAAAAGTGAATCGAGATTAAAATAATCGCAATAAAAATTGATATCATTGAAAAATAGGTAAAAAAAAACGAGCATTAAGCCCGTTTTTTATCGCCATTTAGTAGAGTAATTATTACTCGTCTAAGAAGCTACGTAGTACTTCAGAGCGGCTTGGGTGACGTAGTTTACGTAACGCCTTCGCTTCAATCTGACGGATACGCTCACGAGTAACGTCAAACTGCTTGCCCACTTCTTCTAACGTGTGGTCGGTATTCATATCGATACCAAAACGCATACGTAATACTTTCGCTTCACGAGGCGTTAAACCAGCAAGAACGTCATTGGTTGCCATTCTTAAGCTTGTCGCAGTTGCCGCATCGATTGGAAGATCCAGTGTTGTATCTTCAATAAAGTCACCTAGATGTGAATCTTCATCATCACCAATTGGCGTCTCCATTGAAATCGGTTCTTTTGCAATCTTTAAGACTTTACGGATCTTATCTTCTGGCATTAACATTCTTTCCGCAAGCTCTTCTGGAAGAGGCTCGCGACCCATCTCTTGCAACATCTGGCGAGAGATACGGTTTAGTTTGTTAATGGTCTCGATCATATGTACAGGGATACGGATCGTACGTGCTTGGTCGGCAATTGAACGTGTAATTGCCTGACGGATCCACCATGTAGCATAAGTTGAGAACTTATAACCACGACGATATTCAAACTTATCAACCGCTTTCATTAGACCGATGTTACCCTCTTGGATAAGATCTAAGAACTGTAAACCACGGTTGGTGTATTTTTTCGCGATTGAGATAACAAGACGTAAGTTTGCTTCAACCATCTCTTTTTTCGCACGACGAGCTTTTGCTTCACCGATAGACATGCGACGGTTGATATCTTTGATACGCTCAATAGGTAGACCAGTTTCTTCTTCGATCTGCTTTAATTTAGCGATACTACGTTTGATATCATCTTCAAATGTTGACATCTTATCAACAAATGGTTTGCCAGTTGCAACAGCAGCTTCATACCAATCTTCTGACGACTCATTACCTGCAAATAGGGTAACAAATGTTTTCTTTGGCATTTTACTGTGGTCGACACACATACGCATGATAAGACGTTCTTGAGTACGAACGCGATCCATCATAGTACGCATTGAACCAACAAGGTGGTCAAACTGTTTTGGAATTAGACGGAACTGTTTGAATACTTCTGCAAGTTCGGCAACTTTAGTTTCTGATTCTGGTGCAAAACGACCATTTTCAGAGATACTCAGTTGCATTTGATCATAAGCCGTACGAAGCTCTAAGAACTTTTCACGTGCTAATTCTGGATCAATTGAACCATCATCTTCTTCTTCGTCATCTTCACCATCTTCAAGATCACTATCTTCATCTTTAAGCTCTTCTTCGCTTAATTCAGAACCGATATGAGTTGCTGTTGGTGCGGTTGTCTCGTCCGAGTTAGGATCAACAAAACCTGAGATGATATCGGTAAGACGAGCTTCTTCAATTTCGACTTTATCAAATTGTTCTAGTAGGTGATAAATTGCACCTGGGTATTCTGCCACTGAGCACTGAACTTGGTTAATACCATCTTCAATGCGTTTCGCGATATCAATTTCGCCTTCGCGAGTAAGTAGCTCAACTGTTCCCATTTCACGCATATACATACGTACTGGGTCAGTTGTGCGACCAATTTCAGATTCAACGCTAGAAAGGGCTTGAGCTGCTGCTTCGGCTGCATCTTCATCTGCAACGCCTTCTGACATCATTAGATCATCGGCATCCGGTGCCTGTTCAACGACTTGGATACCCATGTCATTGATCATCTGAATGATGTCTTCTATTTGATCTGAATCTACGATGTCATCGGGTAAATGGTCGTTAACTTCAGCGAAGGTCAGATAGCCTTGCTCTTTACCTTTAGCTACAAGTAATTTGAGCTGCGACTGAGGATTTTGCTCCATAGACGATATCCAACTTCTGGTCTGGGTGAGGAATTTAGTATGCTGAAAACGCAAACCGCCAATAATAACAAATATTTCGCTTGCTGACTATATTTTAGTCGCGTCAGGTATTTTAGTCGAGATTGTTCAGTATTAGTAACTGTAACTCTCGCTTTTCTTCGGTTGATAAACCGACAGTTCTCTCTTTCGCTTGCAGCTGTGCTATCTGTTTTTCGACGCACTGGGCATAAACTTTGTCCAATGAGTCTGCAAATACTTCTGTAATATTACTCTTATTGATCAGCAAATCCCAGGCGGCTAATTTAGCGATTAGCGGCTCGTGAGAATCATCGCGCCAATACTCTAGGAGCTGACCTGTAGTAATATTGGGATGTTGGTGACACTTTTCAACTAGTGACGTTAATAATTGTATACCAGGAAAGTCTATTGTTATTAGTTCTTGAGGATCTAAATACTGACTTAATTCTGGGTTTTGTATCAATAATGCGATAACTTGACGCATCGGTGTTTTCTTTATTTCTGTCTTTTTAGGCAGTTGGCGCTGATTTGATGGTTGCTTATTAATTAATCGTTGTAACTGACTTTCATCAGGTAACCCTAATTTTTTTCCTAACATATCGCGCAAATAAAGTCTTAAAGTTCCACCGGGCACTTTATCGATCAAAGGAACAGCAAGCGTAGTTAACTTTGCTTGACCTTCTAAAGATGAGCTATCCACTTGTGTCATTAAACTATTAAAGAGAAATGTGGACAGTGGCATCGCACTACTGACTTGTTCTTCAAAGCTCGGTTTACCGTGTTGACGAATGTAACTGTCAGGATCTTCACCATCAGGTAAAAACATAAACTTCAGTTGTTTACCATCTTGTAGATAAGGTAGTGCATTTTCCATTGCACGCCATGCTGCTTCTCGTCCAGCTCTATCACCATCGTAACAACAAATAATAGTACTTGTTTGACGAAATAGTAACTGGATATGGTCACCCGTTGTCGATGTTCCCAATGATGCAACAGCATAATCAACGCCGAATTGATCGAGGGCGACAACATCCATATAACCTTCAACCACCAATAATTTTTCAGGTTCACGGCTAACTTGAAGGGCTTCATAAAGACCGTAAAGCTCTTTACCTTTATGGAAAACAGGGGTTTCTGGTGAGTTGAGATACTTTGGCGTTCCATCTCCAATGACACGACCACCAAACGCAATAACTCGTCCACGACGATCTCGGATCGGAAACATCACTCGACCACGGAAGCGGTCATAACGACGTCCTTGATCGTTTTCAATCAGTAAACCAGTATCAATGAGAGATTTTTGATTATCAGGAGTGGTACCAAATTTTGACAGTACCGTATCCCAACGATCAGCAATATAGCCAATGTTAAATTTATCAATACTACTCTGAGCCAGATCGCGCTCCGCTAAGTATTGTTGAGCGATTTGAGCGGCGGGTTGCTGAAGTTGTTGATGATAAAAATGGCTGACATCGCCTAATAACTGGTAAAGATCGCGTTTCTCTTGTGCTTTTGGTCCGCTATAACTGCCACCAGCTTCTCTTGGTACTTCAAGTCCAAGGGTATTTGCTATCTCTTCTACCGCCTCAACAAACTCAAGACGATCAAATTCCATAATAAAATCGAGAGCATTTCCGTGTACGCCACAACCAAAACAGTGATAAAACTGCTTCTCTTGGCTAACACTAAAAGAGGGGGTTTTTTCATTATGGAAAGGGCAGCAAGCACCAAAGTTTTTACCCTGTTTTTTTAGCTTAACTCGCGAATCTATTAGTTCAACGATATCGATTCTGGCAATAATATCATTGATAAATGTGCGAGGAATACGTCCTGCCATAATGGGGTTACCTACTATAAAGTGGTGATTAAAATGGAGGTGGTTATTTGATATCAATTACTTGATATTTAAGCTAAAAATGGATCTTTTTTATCTAAAAAAAGCGCTAGAAAAGCTTTTGTATAGATACAAACAAGCCGCGCATTCCAAAAAGGATAGCACGGCTTGTCGGCAGATGGATTAAGTTAGCCTAAATTAGCTTTTACAAGCTGACTAACTTTACCCATATCGGCACGGCCTTGAATCTTAGGCTTTAAGACGCCCATGATTTTACCCATGTCCTGCATTCCATTAGCTCCTGTTGAAGATATTGCATCTGCAATCAACTGGCTAACTTCTTCGTCAGTCAGTGCTTGAGGCAAGAATTCTTCAACAACAACAATTTCTGCTTTCTCAACATCGGCCAAATCATCACGACCTGCGGCAGTAAACTGCTCAACAGAATCACGACGTTGCTTAACCATCTTGGTTAAAACAGCAATAATCTCATCGTCAGAAAGGGTCTTTTGACCATCAACTTCTAACTGTTTGATTGCTGCTAACGCAAGACGAATTGTGCCAAGACGAGGTTTATCCTTCGCCTTCATTGCCGTTTTTTGTTCGTCTTTAAGACGCTCGATCAAAGCCATATCACGTTCTCTACTTTTAAAATTCTGAAAAATCAGAAATTAGTATAGACGTACGCGACGTGCGTTTTCGCGAGCTAATTTCTTTAGGTGACGCTTAACAGCGGCAGCTTTAGAGCGCTTACGTACTGTAGTTGGCTTCTCGTAGTGCTCACGACGACGAACTTCAGATAAGATACCTGCTTTCTCGCATGAACGTTTGAAGCGACGTAGCGCTACGTCAAATGGTTCGTTTTCACGTACTTTAATTACTGGCATGTGCCTTTCACCTCAGGGGTTGTTCGGTTAGTGCTGACGATCTAGTAGCCAGCTTGACTAAAAATGGTGCGGAATTTTAATCTGAATTAGGGGTATTTGTAAAGCTTTGTTGTAATCGAACTGGTTAATTTTTGTTTGTAGCGTTAATATTGGGGCAATTAATGCATATATTGAGGCGGTCATGCGAATTTTAGGCATCGAGACATCGTGCGATGAAACAGGTATTGCAATCTATGATGATGAACAAGGTTTATTGTCTCATCAACTTTACAGTCAGGTCAAACTTCATGCAGATTATGGTGGTGTTGTTCCTGAATTAGCATCAAGGGATCATGTTAAAAAAACCATTCCATTGATAAAAGAAACCTTAGCGGATGCGGGTTTAACTTCAGATGATATCGATGGTATTGCGTATACAGCGGGACCGGGTTTAATTGGAGCTCTTCTTGTTGGGGCGACGATTGGCCGTAGTTTAGCGTATGCATGGAATATTCCAGCGGTTGCTGTTCATCATATGGAAGGACACCTTTTAGCGCCCATGTTGGAAGAGACACCACCTGAATTTCCTTTTGTTGCATTGTTAGTTTCTGGTGGTCATACCATGTTGGTTCAAGTCAATCATATTGGCGATTATCAAATTTTAGGTGAGTCTGTCGACGATGCGGCAGGTGAAGCCTTCGATAAAACCGCAAAAATGTTGGGCTTAGACTACCCAGGAGGCCCTAGGTTATCAAAACTAGCTGAACAAGGTACTGCTGGTCGTTTTAAGTTCCCTCGTCCAATGACGGACCGCCCAGGGCTTGATTTTAGTTTTTCTGGTCTAAAAACATTTGCGGCCAATACAATTCGAGCAAATGATGATGATGATCAAACTCAAGCGGATATCGCTTTTGCTTTCCAGGAGGCTGTAGCAGACACATTAGCGATTAAGTGTCGTAGAGCATTAAAGCAGACAGGAATGAAGCGTCTGGTGGTTGCAGGGGGCGTGAGCGCGAACAAATACTTACGACAACAACTTGAAGCGATGACAACAAAATTAGGCGGTGCAGTTTTCTACCCGAGAACTGAGTTTTGTACCGATAATGGTGCGATGATTGCCTATGCTGGAATGCAACGTCTGAAAAATAGTGAAGTGACGGACTTAGCTGTAAAAGCATACCCACGTTGGCCGATTGATCAACTACAACCAATTAAATAACTATTTTAGAAGTTATTACTTGTATTTAAAAGAAAAAGAGGGTGATAGTAAGTAAATACTATCATCCTCTTTTTTATTATCATTATTGTCTTTTTTTGATGGTTTAAATTACTTCTTATCTGATTTTTTATGCAAGATTTTATCTTCTAAACCATCCCAAAGGCGACGAATATTATCTTGATGACGCCATAAAATAATGCAGGCTAACATCGCGACGGGCATGGTGTATTGAGGTTTGAAAAACCAAGTAAATAACGGTGCAAGAATTGCCGTGCCGATAGCGGCAAGAGATGAGAATCCACTTACTAAGGCAATCAATCCCCAACTCAACAACAGCAATCCTGATAGATCCCAACCGATTGGCGCTAACGAACCAAATGCCGTTGCCACACCTTTTCCACCACGAAAATGGAAGAAAATGGGATAAATATGTCCAAGTGTGGCAGCGATACCGATAATGCCGAGAATAAAAGGGTTCAAGTGAAGAAAATAGCCACCCCAAACAGGAATTAACCCTTTAAGTAGATCACAGACTAAAACGGAGGCGGCAGGCATTTTTCCACCTAAACGCAAGACATTGGTTGCACCTGGGTTTTTTGAACCATTATCTCTAGGGTCGGGCAATTTAAATAGGCGACAAATAAGTACTGCACTAGATATAGATCCCAATAGGTAAGCCGCGATTATCACGACGAGAGCCAGTGGTGTCATGGCATGTCCTGTTTAAAATAAAGAAGCTAAAATTATTTGTTCATTTGTTACAGCGTTTTAGTTTATATGCTCAATCATAATATACAATTATCCAATCTGAGAAATTTAATGTATATCTTAATGACTTTGAGTATATTAATGAGATTAATATACGCCCATTTAAATGAATAGGGTATCCGACCTGTAAACATTATGAGAAAGACAACATGGATAGAGTTTTTATTGAGGAATTAACGGCAATTTGTACTATTGGTGCTTATGACTGGGAACAGACCATTAAGCAAAAATTAGTGCTTGATATTGAGATGGCGCATGATAATCAGAAGCCGGGTTTGAGTGATAATGTTGAAGAAGCGCTAGATTATGCCAAAGTAAGTCAAGCCGTCACTCATCATCTAGAGAGTAAACCTATTTTGCTTGTTGAGCGTGTTGCAGAAGAAGTCGCCGATCTTATCCGCACTGAATTCTCGGTTCCTTGGGTGAAAATTAAAGTCAGTAAACCCGGCGCGGTTGTGAATGCAAAAGCTGTCGGTGTGGTGATTGAAAGAGGCCAAGAGTGAGCCAAGCATTTATTGCGATAGGTTCTAACTTCCAGCAAGAGTTCTACTTCTTAAGGGCTTTTTCAGCTCTAGAAGCATTAGGGGAGCAGCTTGTCTGCTCTTCTGTGTATGAGAGTATTGATCGTACACAAAAGAGTGCCAATTATTATAATGCGGTGATTGGTCTTAATACCACTCTTTCGATCTCAAAATTAAAACAAGAGTTAAAACAGATAGAAACTTTATGTGATCGTCAGCGTGATAACGATCATTGTAGTTTGGATCTTGATCTCCTGTTGTTTGATGATCTTGTCGATCCTCAGTTACCATTACCTCATCCTGATATTTTTAAATTTGCTTTTGTTTTAAAGCCACTTTCAGAACTGCAACCAGATCGGATTTTAAGTGCAAGAAATAACAATTTATCTGAAGAATGGCGCAATTTTCGCTTAGATAGTCGCACTTTTGAGTCATTAACTCTTGTTGATTTTTATTGGAAAAGGTAGATTAGCGGCGATTTCATTCTGTGGTAATGAAATCAATCATTATCTTACAAAATATAAGGATGTAACATGAGTTACTTTGAAGCTTTCTTTTTAGCTTTAATTCAAGGTTTGACTGAATTTCTTCCCATTTCTAGCTCCGCTCATTTAATTTTACCGTCAGAGGTTTTAGGCTGGGCAGATCAAGGGCTCTCTTTTGATGTTGCTGTTCATGTTGGAACCTTAGCCGCGGTTGTAATTTACTTCCGAAAAGAGGTTATCACCCTGTTATCTGCTTGGTTTGGATCCTTATTTAAAAAGCAACACAGTCGTGACTCTAAATTGGCGTGGATGATTATTATTGCCACCATTCCGGCCTGTTTATTAGGACTGTTTTTAAAAGATTTTATTGAACTTTATCTGCGTTCTGCTTATGTGATTGCAACAACAACCATTGTTTTTGGTGTATTACTTTGGCAAGTGGATAAGCATTCAACACAGGTAAATGATGAGTACCATGTGGGTTGGAAAGAGGCGTTATATATCGGGATAGCTCAAGCGATTGCATTGATTCCAGGTACTTCTCGCTCTGGTATTACGATTACTGCGGCTTTAAAAATGGGGTTAACTCGTGAAGCGGCTGCTCGTTTCTCTTTCTTGATGTCGATTCCAATTATTCTTGCGGCTGGCGGTTATTTAGGGTTAAAACTGGCCGTGAGTGATGTGGCGATTGAATGGAGTGGTTTAGCGTTAGGGATTGTGGTCTCTTTCTTATCGGCTTACGCCTGTATTCATCTCTTTTTGAAGTTTGTCACTAAAGTCGGCATGTACCCATTTGTGATTTATCGCTTAATTTTAGGTATTGGTCTATTTGCTTTTTTACTGACTCGTTAATCTGCTCTGCCTAGTCGATTCTAGTTAGGTAAAAAATCAAAAAAGGTCGGAGACTGAATGAGTTTTCGGCCTTTTTTATTATACTCTTTATACTTGAAGTCGCTAGGTTGTTGGCTACGCTCATTCGTCCCAATCATACAGTACACCTATACTCATGGAGCCTTATTCACTTGCCGCCGACTAGCAACGCCAATTACTTTGGATATAGTGCGGACTATTGATTCAGTTTTTTAGCGATGACGGCTATTCTCTGCTGTTGTAATTGCACTTTTATCTCTGGTCCACGGTATCCTGCCGCGATAATCGGCTGAACGGCAACTTGGTTTGCCTCATCAAGTAATTTGATTAATAATGACTCAGTGTTTGATTGCTTCGATGAGTTAATCGTTGCGATTAATTGACAACTTTTGGTAATCTCTTTCACCCTTTCTGGTTTTCGCCATCCATCAATTTGATTTAATAATTCGACAATAAGCTCCGCAGAAATATTTGGCAATTGATTAATCTGTTGATAATGGGCAGCCACAAGAAGCGCGAGATCTCGATATTCATTGGGAATTTTAACTCGTGAGCAAAGCGCTTTGATCTCAGACTCTGAACACTGATAGAGTTGAGTCGCTAGTACGATAGGAGATGACATCTTCTGTTTTGCCGCAAGTTGTGTCGTTTCTAGCTGTGCTGGCATTAATTTCAATTCAGGTAATACCACCGATAGCCCTTGAGTTTGCTCTAATAACCTAAGGAAAATATCGGGACGAGAATAGGTCAGTGATTTTTGCCACTCTTGCCAAACTCGCTCAGGGGTTAGGGCGGAAAGTTCTCCATTTTGAGACATCTCACTCATTAGTGTTAATGTTTCATCAGCCACGGTAAAGCCAAGATCGGCAAACCGAGCAGCAAATCGAGCAACTCGTAATACACGTAAAGGATCTTCAATAAATGCCGGAGAGACATGACGCAAAATTCGCTTTTCTAGATCAATTTGGCCATTAAGCGGGTCATGGATATTGCCTTTTTTATCTTCTGCGATGGCATTAATAGTGAGGTCTCGACGCAATAGATCTTCTTCTAATGTCACGTCAGGTGTGAAGTGACAGATAAACCCTGTATAGCCTGAGCCTGATTTTCGTTCTGTTCGTGCTAGTGCATGCTCTTCTTTAGTTTTAGGATGAAGAAAGACTGGAAAATCCTGACCCACTTGTTGATAGCCTAATGCCAGCATCTCTTCTGGGGTACTTCCAACAACCAACCAATCACGATCCTTGATGGGTAAATGAAGTAATTTATCGCGGACGGCGCCGCCAACAAGGTATATTTGCAAGGGAAATCACTCTAAATAAAGTAGGTTAACTTATCTCTACAGGGTACACTAATGTTCTGGTATTTCTCTAGGATAGTTAACCAAATTATATGTATAACCACTATTTTAATTTCGATGAAGCCCCTTTTTCAATCGTGCCAAGCGCTAAATTATTCTATTTAAGTGAGCGACATCAAGAGGCGTTAAATCATCTCACTCATGGATTGGCGCATAGTGGTGGTTTTGCCTTATTAACCGGAGAAGTGGGGACTGGAAAAACATCCGTCTCTCGTGCTCTTATCGCGCAATTTGATCAGAAGACCGAAGCGGCGCTCATTTTAAATCCAGCACTTTCTGTGATTGAAATATTACAAACAATTTGTGATGAGTATGGTCTTGAGGTTGAAAAAAATAGTGGCATTAAAACGTATAATGATGCGTTGTATCAGCACTTATTGAATAACCATCAAAAAGGGATCAAGAATATTTTGCTGGTAGATGAAGCTCAGCATTTAACGGCTGAAGCTTTAGAGCAGCTTAGACTCTTAACTAACTTTGAGACAGCAAGCCATAAGTTACTCAATGTGGTTCTTATTGGTCAGCCAGAGCTACAACAGTTATTACAACAGCCCAATTTACGTCAATTAGCCCAGAGGATCACCGTTCGCTATCACTTGATTCCATTGACTGAAAGTGAAGTCCGTCAGTATATCCAGTATCGATTAAGTCGAGTTGGTGGGGGGACGGATCTATTCAATCAGAGTGCCATTAAGCTCATTGCAAAATACACGGCGGGTGTGCCTCGTTTGATTAATCTTTGTTGTGATAAAGCGCTGATGCTTGCTTATCAACAAGGTGTAAAAGAGATTAATCGTGATTTTGCTGATAATGCCTGTCGTGATGTTTTGCAGTGGCAACAAGCGAGTGTGACGTCAGAGGTGATGGATAAAGTACAATATCGACCATTAAGCTTATCGGGTATCTTTGCTGCTTTACTATTGTCGGGAGTGGTCGCAGGGGGAAGTGGGTTACTCTTCTCTCAATCGGAGCGAACTTTGGACTTATTTAATGACAATAAAGGGGTAACGATAGATCAAACTGAGCATTTATCAACCGAAAAAATAGCGATGTTACCCTCTTCGAAACTACAGACGTCTGAATCTAAAGCTGAGCTTACAGCCAATCATCAACCACCCGAAAAAGATCGAGAGCCGGTGTTTAATGCTGCAATTAATCAAAATCGGTTTGTCCGTGATGGAATGAGAGATCTGTTTAGATTGTGGGGATTTGAACCGACACTTTCAGAGGCGACGTGTAATAACACCCAAAAAATTGGCTTAAGTTGTTATCAAACCGAATTAACATTTGAACAGCTAGCAAGATTAAATCGACCAATCATTGCGACGATTAATGATAATGATCAACAACCATTTTATGCGGTTGTTTACCAACTATCGAATCAAAGTGTAGAGTTGTTGTTGGCTGACCAACGATTTCAAATTGACTTAAACTGGTTCCAACAACATTGGACTGGTGAGGCTCAAGTATTTTGGCGATCGCCATTTGCACCGTTAAATTCTCTCCGTTATGGTCAACAAGGCGAAGGGGTACAGTGGCTTGATCAACATCTTATCGATCTCTTTGGTTTAGATGTAACCGCAAAGTCGCGCTTTAATCAACCGGTACTAGAAAGAGTAAAAGCTTTCCAGCGACTTTCACATCTTCCTGATGATGGAATTGCTGGGCCATTGACCCTAATGATGTTGGATTCTGCACTTGAATTGCCAGGACCAACATTAAACCCCATGATAATGGTTGAGGAGTAAGTAGGATGAGTCTGATTAATAAATTGAATATGAGTGAACGTCCTATTACTCAAGCTACGGCTTGGCAACAACAAACAGTAAAATATCGTCAACCGTGGGGTAAATATCTCCTGTTATTTATTTTATTACTTGTTTTAATGCTAGGGGGCGTTTTTCTACTCTTATCGTTTTCTCATCCTTTATCTTCACCTTTGTCGCCATCATCACGTTTAAAAAATCCAGAGGCGGTCGATTTAACTGCGATACAAACAGCTGAGAGAACAGGTCGTCATTTAGCGGGAGAAAATGTGGTATTGCCGATTGTTTTGGCTGTGAAGTCTTTTCCTAGCTTACAGACCGAACCCTTACCCATTCATGGTGGTGATTACCATCCTGAAGTTAAACATCCAGTTACAGAGCAAAATTCAGAGACAAAAAGAAGAGGTCAAGTTAGCTCTTCGGCTGATGAACCGTATATTTATCAAGATCAGCAATCAATCGAAAAGTCAGATCAGTTTAATTTAAACAACTTGGATTATTCAGAGCTTTCTCCAGAGTTGGCTGCACAAGTAAGAAAGGCAATGAGTAATAGTGATACGGATGTTGAGGAGGATCTGGTAGTGAAGCCGATATCTCAATTAAGTGAGGATACTAAAGCACAGCTTCCTAGCCTTAATCTACAAACTCATCTTTACGCTTCTGACGTTGACAATCGTTGGGTCAAAGTGAATGGGGTTGAACGACAGCAAGGGGATGTAATTGCATCAGGAGTCATCTTAGAGAGGATTGAACCACGGCAAGTGATTATTCGCTTTCAAGGCGAGTTAATTTCTATGGAAGCATTATCAGAGTGGCAGAGTTATTAAGGCAGATGCTATTTTACTTCTTGGGTACTTTAAATATCAGTCTCTTTGAACAAAACGCCCCAATATACTGTTAACTATTTAAAGTCACGTATATTGAGGCGCTTTTTAACTCGTAAGGAGGAGCTTAACTCGTTAACTTATTCGCTTACCAGCCGCCATTCTGTTTCTTTTTACGAGGGATAATGTGTGGTAGTAGTAATCCAAGAAGCAGACCAATACCCGCAACAATACCGCCGTAAGTAAACCAACGCATCAGCAGATCATCTTTTTGAGTGTCAAGGCGGGCTCGTAATTGACGCATCTCAACTTGAGCACTATTTAGTTGTTCATTGATAGAACGGTTAGTTTTTTCTAAATCATTAATTTGCTGTGTTTTTGATGCAACCATATCTTTCAAACCTTGCTGATCTGAAGTTGCAGTTGCTTGTGCATTATTTAATGCACTTTTAACCTGTGTTAGCTCTTTTTCAAGCTTAGGTAAGCGAATTTTTAAACTTGGGGTGACAGCGATAAAGTCAGACTTTACCCAGCCTGTACGGCCTTTGTTATCTGATACTTTGCTATAACCTGTTGCCTTATCCGCTTCTAGCATGTTGACCTTCTCACCAGAGTTAATACTGCCGATGATACGGTATTTATTACTTGGACCTGAATGCATATAAGTGAATAGGCTATCTGAGATATATCTTGTTTGTGCCTGTGCTGGCAAAACAACACTTATCGTTAATAGCAAAATAGTAAGTAGATACTTCACAACTTTATCCTTTGATAAAACGGTTGATGGAAATAGAGACTATCCTAAGGAGTTTTTCTCTGTTAAGCAACAAAGAGGGAGGCTAAGCCTCCCTCTTTGACAGTAATTTGACAACTTTTTACGGATTAAACACCAAAAGTAGCGCGCATACCATAGAAGAATATGATGGCTAACAATGCACCCGCAGGTAGCGTAATAATCCAAGATGCTACGATATTTCGAATAACACCTAGATTCAATGCGGCAATACCACGGGCAAAGCCAACACCTAATACTGCGCCAACAAGCGTTTGTGTTGTTGAGATAGGTAAGCCAGTACCTGATGCTAGAACAACTGTAGAGGCTGTCGCTAGCTGAGCAGCAAACCCACGACTTGGCGTTAATTCAGTAATACCTGTACCGACAGTTGCCATTACTTTATGACCCATTGTCGCAAGACCAACAACAATACCGATACCGCCGAGAGGTAAAATCCACCAAGCAATTGAACTTTTTGCAGCGATATCCCCCATATTTTCAATGGTAGAAACAACAGCAGAAAGTGGGCCAATCGCATTGGCTACGTCATTTGAGCCATGGGCAAACGCCATTGCACAAGCCGTCACAACCATTAATAAGCTAAAGACACGTTCAACACCGGCAAAACCATTGTTATCAACAGCAGAGTCATCTGCATATTTCTTGTTGATATAAATATAGCCAAAAATCATGATCATTAAAGATAAGGCTAAGGAAACAAAGAAGGTTTCTGTACCGTCAAGATTGATACCAACGTGCGTTAATCCTTTTTTGATTGTCACCAATGCAATCACCATCATGGTAATAAACATATAGATAGGTGCATAACGCTTGGCATTTTTGAGTGGATTTTCAGTATCAAATATTAGTCGTTGAGCACTAATAAATATCAGGTAAGCAAAGAGCCCTGAAATTGCAGGAGTGATTAACCAGCTACCAACAATACCTTGTACAGAGTGCCAATCAACAGCTTGAGGACCAACAGAGACACAAGCAAAGCCAATAATTGCACCAATAATAGAGTGAGTCGTTGATACTGGCCATCCCATATAAGAAGCAAGCAGTAACCAAGTACCCGCAGCAAGAAGTGCCGACATCATACCGTAAATAAGTATTTCAGGCGTTGCAGTGAAATAAGAGGTTTCAATTACCCCTTTACGAATTGTATCGGTTACTTCACCACCGGCAAGATACGCACCTGCAAACTCAAAGATCATGGCGATAATGATTGCTTGTTTTACAGTTAAAGCTTTAGAACCAACTGATGTACCCATCGCATTAGCAACATCATTTGCGCCAATACCGATTGCCATAAGGAAACCAAAAATACCTGCAACTATAATTAGAATAGTGCCGTAATTCGATATGATATCCATTATAATACCCTGTTTTATAAGACAATTTTTAGATTAAGATCGAGCTAACATCAACTCTAATCGAGAACCAACTCGAAGGGCTTGGTCTGCAATAGCACCCATGCTCTCCAATACTTTGTATAAAAAAATCACATCAACCGCATTGAGCTGATCTTCAATCATCATTAAATTTTGACAGAGATGACGAAGTAACTCA
Organism: Vibrio sp. SS-MA-C1-2; assembly: GCF_021513135.1. NCBI lineage: Bacteria > Pseudomonadati > Pseudomonadota > Gammaproteobacteria > Vibrionales > Vibrionaceae > Vibrio > Vibrio sp. SS-MA-C1-2. The sequence goes on along the minus strand of NZ_CP090981.1, from coordinate 280,184 downwards.
TCGGTATCGTCCTCAATCACATCGACTTGATGAACAATCTTTTCAACTAATTCTACAGCGCGTCCAGAGAAGCCCATTTCTAGTAACTCGTCAAACTCATTAATTGCGAGTAAAGCTTGCTCTGAAGCATCAGTGCAGCGTTTTGCATAAGTCATAAAGTCATTAAATAATGGCTCAGGAATCTGTAATTCTCGACCTAATATTCGACCAGATATGTCTTTAGCAAGATTAGCAAGCTTATCTTGTTGACTTAAAAGGCTTAATATATCGGTTCGTTCAATAGGCATAAATAAACCTGTTGGCAGGTTTAATCTGATTTTGCGTTTTAACGCATCTGCATCATGCTCTAATTGAGTAATTTGTTCTCTTATTACAGCTGCTTCTTCCCATGAGCTATTTTTACAAGCTTGAAAAAAGGAATGAGCAATAGGCAGCACTGATTCACAGTGGCCATATGTTTTTGCAATGGTTTTATTGGTGACTTAGCAAAAAGTCCCATGATTGTATTTACAGGCATAGCTACCTACGTTGTTCTAGACAAAATACAGCAATGGTTGTAAGGACGCGCATACTAACGTATTCAATCAATCAAGGGAACAATTTTAGTGCAAACTATCTAATCGTTTTTGATGGTTCTTTGATCAGTATCGTCTTGTTGTTATTTTTTTATTACAGTGCCGTCAATAAGTATCAAGAATTATAGCTTATAGTTATATTTAGGTGCTGTTTTTGTTATTACCTTAACTGTATCAAATGTGTGGAAATTGAGGATTTATTCTTTTGAATCAAAAAAGATCGTAGATTTAAAAAAATAAAAAAAGTTTATTCTAATTCAAAGATTGATGATATCCAGTTAAATGTCCGTGCTACTCAGTTCAAATTTGTGGCAAAAAGAATCGACGAATACTTGCCGATATGGCGATGACATAATATGCTGGCGATATCACTAGTTATGGATACCATTATGGAAACCGAGATAGAACTTAAATTCTTCGTTTCACCTGATATTGCTGATAAGCTAATCGACAAAATTGCGGATGCTAAAATTTTAAAACAAAGCAGTCGCATGCTATCAAATACCTACTTTGATACAGATGATCACCAACTACGACGACATGATATTGGATTGCGTATTCGCCAGATTGACGAACGCTATATTCAGACTTTGAAAACGTCGGGTAGAGTGGTCGCTGGCTTACATCAACGACCAGAATATAATGATGATCTATCAAGTCATCAGTTAGATCTTTCACTAATCTCATCAGATGCATGGCCTCAATCCTTTGAGATTGAAAAGCTGCAAACGATGCTTTCTCCTCTCTTTACGACTAACTTTCAGCGTACTCAATGGTTGATTGAGATGGATGATGGAAGCACCATTGAGATGGCTTTTGATTTAGGTGAAGTTCGCAGTGGTGATAAGACCGATGATATCTCTGAAATTGAGCTTGAGTTGATCTCAGGACAAACTGATGCATTATTCTCTTTGGCTAATCAGATTTCTGAAAGTGGCGGTATGCGCTTAGGTAATTTGAGCAAAGCTGCCAGAGGTTACCGTTTAGCTTTTGCGACGAAACCTGAGGAAGTGAGTTTAATTCCCTTTGTGCCTCTTGATAACACGTTAAGTATCGAAGAGAGCTTTGTGAAAACCCTTGAGCATGCATTATCACATTGGCTTAAGCATGAGCAGATCTATTTTGAACAGCATGATCGTCAAGCGTTATATCAAATAGAGAACTCAATTAATTTTATTCTCCAAGCATATACCATTTTTGCTGATTTGATTCCTAACCGTTCTAGTTCGCTTATTCGTCAAGAATTACAGTGGTTGAAAGACGAGTTGTTCTGGTTGGATGAAGCATCACAGATTAACTTCTTGTTAGCAGAAAAAGGACAGCAATTAAAAAAACTGAACGGTCAGAAATTAATTGTTTCCAAACTTAAACAGCGACGTACTGCATTACCAACCGAAGAGCAAATTGCTTTGTTAATGACCTCAGGGCGTTACTGTGGCTTGATTTTAGATTTAAGCCGCTGGATTTTAACTCGTGATTGGCAACCGTTCATCGATAATAAAATTCGTCGTCAGCTTCAAACGTCAATTAAACCTTTCGCTGATAAGATGTTAGAGAAATCATGGTCACATCTGTTGAATGTTTTTTCTGATACAGAAACGATTGAGCGTGACGTCTATTTAGAGCAATGGAGCAAACTAGACCGTAATCTATTAACGGGGCTATTTTTTGCTAGGCTCTATCAAGATGATGAGCGCTCGCAATTCCGTCTACCATGGCTTGATGTGATGAAAGGAATGGATGATCTCACCTTTCTAGGATTACTTCATACCATCGCCAATGAACTCGATGATAAAGATGATTATCAGCAATTGATGAAATGGTTAAGTCGTAAAGAGGGGTATCTGCTTCATGCCCTTGATTTAAGCCGTTTAATTGGTATCGATCAGCAACCTTATTGGCATTAACCTTTCATTAATACACGTTTGTAGACTTAAGCCTGAATAATAATAGGATTATTCAGGCTTTTTATTGTCCATTATGACTCTGATTATTTTGATTATGCTCTTCTAATTTAGATAATAGACGATTTTGCCTTTCTACCATCTGTTGTTGCTGTTTTAGCATCTGCTGCTGCTGGCTAATCAGCTTTTTCAATGCTTCTTCTCGTTCATGATTGCTTTCTGATAGGTAGCTAGTGATTAAGCCTGAAACCATACCAAAAATACCTACACCGGCAATGATGATGATGACGGAAAAAATACGCCCTAGTGCACTTACCGGATAATAATCACCATAACCCACCGTTGATACCGTGACAAATGCCCACCACAATGCATCTCCTGCGGTTGTAATATTCGCACCATCGGTGTTGTGTTCAGCAAATAATACAAAACTAGATCCTAATGTAAGTAAGATCGTTAAGAGCAATAAAATACCGGCGAGAGTCGTCTCTCGTTTGAATTTGGCAAGATGAACCCAAATCCCTTTTGATGCTTTGATCAACTTGTAGATCCTTAAGATCTGAAAAACGCGAGCAAAACGGAATGCCTCTATGACAGGGATACTGGCGAGAAAATCAATCCAGTGGGTTTGCAAAAAATGCTTTTTATCGTCACTACGAATGAAATCAACAATTAATTGCAGCCAAAAGATGGCACAAATAATAGTATCGAAGAAAAGTAATAGGCGGTAAGAGGGGTTATCTCGTGGAATAAACAGTAACGAAATAACGATACCAATAGAAACGATCGAGAGAATAAAAACTAGAATGTTAAGAGGCCGCAGCCCTAGTTGTATAATGTTAACTTTTTTCATATCGGTATGGTTATATTAAGACTCAGTATTTGAGAAAGATAATCAGTAGTATATACCCTTCTTATTTGAAGTCGCTAGGTTGTTGGCTGTATTCGTTCGCCTACTCGCAACTCCAATGATTTTAGGTCTAGTAAATAATTGAGTTGATAACTTTTCTTTCTATTCCGAGCACTTAATAAACAGTTCGTGATAAGGTATGAGGATACTTTGTTGATTAAAGCAGGAGCTTAAATTATGTTATTTCCTTTGATTGTTAGTGCTACGGAAAAAGCGCTCAACCGTCTACCCTCTGAGTTGCAACAAACATTCACTGAGTCTATTCCTGAATTTGATCAACAGCTGAAACTCGCGTTAGGGATGAGTGATTTTATTGCTGATAGTTTAGTTCAAGATCCCGCTTTAGTTGAGTGGTTGAAACACCATTATGACGACACGACTCATCAAGACCATTACCGACAAATATTACGTGAACAATTAGCTCAGAGCCGTGATGAAAATGATCTTTTAAGACGATTACGTCGATTTAGACGTCAAGAGATGGTTTGGATTGGTTGGAAAGATATTCAACAAAATTGGAGTTTAGTTGAAAGTTTAAGTCATCTTTCAAAGCTCGCTGAAGCACTGATTATGGAAGCTTATCAATGGCTCTATCAACACTGTTGTCAACAATGGGGGACACCAAAAAACCAGCAAGGTGGACCATTACCTATGTTGATCCTTGGGATGGGAAAACTCGGTGGTGGTGAACTGAATTTCTCGTCTGATATCGATCTCATTTTTACTTATCCAGAAAATGGTGAAACTCAAGGATCTCGACGCTCCATTAGCCATGCTCAGTTTTTCACTCGATTGGGACAACGATTAATTAAAGCTTTAGATCAACAGACTTTTGATGGTTTCTGTTATCGTGTTGATATGCGACTGCGCCCTTTTGGTGAAAGTGGTCCCTTAGTGATGAGCTTTGCCGCATTAGAAGATTACTACCAAGAGCAAGGTCGCGAATGGGAACGTTATGCGATGATCAAAGCGCGAGTAATGGGCGATGAGACACAATATGCTTACCAAGAGTTACAAAGTATGTTGCGTCCTTTCGTCTTTCGCCGTTATATCGACTTTAGTGCCATTCAATCTCTACGTCGAATGAAATCGATGATCAGCAGTGAAGTGCGTCGTCGCAAACTTGATAATAATATTAAACTTGGCGCAGGCGGGATCCGAGAGATCGAGTTTATTGCTCAATCTTTCCAATTGATCCGTGGCGGTCGAGAACCTACCTTGAGAGGACGAAGCTTGCTTTCAACCCTTGATGCGGTCGAAAAGTTGCATTTGCTGGCGCCTTTACAGGTTGAGCAATTAAAAGCCGCTTACTGTTATTTGCGTCGCTTAGAGAATTTATTACAAGGGATTGATGACAAACAGAGTCAAACTTTACCGGATAATGAGCTTAACCAACAGCGTTTAGCTCAAGGAATGAATGAAACCGGTTGGAAAGGTCTTCGAGATAAGGTTCAGTATCATATGGATGCGGTTCACCAAGTTTTTGAAACGATTATCGGTAGCGAAGATGAGGACGATAACCATCATTACGATGTGATATATAATGAAATTTGGCAGCTAGCTGAGCAACCTGACCTACTCCAAAATGCCCTTTCTGAGCCACCATTATTGATAACCAGTCAACAAAGTGTCGAGCAATTGGCAACCTTGATCTTTGACTTTTACCTTGAATTAATTAAACGTACAGTCGGGCACCGTGGACGAGAAGTCCTTAATCGATTGATGCCGATGCTACTCTCTCAGGTTTTGCCACGAGAGGATCACTGCCAACTATTAAGCCAGCTAATTAAATTAGTGACGAATATTGCAACTCGAACCACGTATTTAGAGTTGTTAACTGAGCATCCTGCAGCACTTTCTCAGCTGGTGAAGCTGTGTTCTGCTAGTGAGATGATTGCCTCTCAGTTGACGAGATTTCCTGTTCTACTTGATGAGTTGCTTGATCCTAATCAGCTCTATAACCCTATCTCACCAACAGAGTATTCGCGATTATTAACCGAGTTTTTAACTCGAATACCTGAAGATGATATGGAACAGCAAATGGAAGGGGTTCGACAATTTAAGCAGATCCAATTATTGCGCATTGCGGCTGCGGATACCGTGGGCGCATTATCTTTGATGAAGGTAAGTGACCACTTAACCCTGTTAGCTGAAGCTATTATCAGTGCTGTGATTAATCAAGCTTGGTATCAAATGAAGTTTAAATATGGTGAGCCTAGTTACCTGCAATCATTAAGAGAGGGGGACGAAGGTAGTAATCGCGGCTTTGCAGTGATTGGCTATGGAAAAGTCGGGGGCTGGGAGCTTGGATATGGATCTGATTTAGATTTGGTCTTTCTTCATAATTGTCCTTCGCAAGATCAGACTGATGGTAAAAAGTCGATTGATAGCAAGCAGTTTTATCTTCGTCTCGCACAACGCATTATTCATCTTTTTTCTACTCGGACTAACAGCGGTATTTTATATGAAGTAGATATGAGGCTTCGTCCATCAGGTTCTTCTGGCCTATTAGTGAGTACGATGGATGCATTCTCTGAATATCAACAACAAGAAGCGTGGACATGGGAGCATCAAGCGCTGGTTCGAGCGAGGGTCGTTTATGGTAATCAACAATTAACTGAACAGTTTGCTGCGATTCGTCATCAAATATTATCTCGTCAAAGAGAGAATGGAGCGTTACAGCAACAAGTGATTGAGATGCGCGAAAAAATGCGAGGTCATCTAGATTCAAGCCATGAAGGTGAGTTTCACCTTAAACAGGGTGTAGGAGGGATTACCGATATCGAGTTTTTAACTCAATATCTTGTCTTGAATTATAGCCATCAATATCCTGACTTGACCCAATGGCAAGATAATATTCGTATTTTAGATGCAGTTGCTAAATGTAATCTATTAGATAAGGCGGATGTTAATCAATTACAAGAGAGTTATTGCTTATTACGAGATAAAATTCATCATCTTAATTTAAGAGGGGTGAAAGCGGTAGTTCAAGAGCCGGAGTTTGAACTGCAACGACAATCGATCTCTAAATTGTGGCTATCTTGGTTACAAAGTAAAAAGTAAAAAGTAATAAAATTAGTCCATAAAAAAAGAGCCAATCTTTCGCTGAAAACTGGCTCTTTTTTATACGGTTAAATACTCTTTTTCTTAGCTTTCTTCTTATCTTTTTTCTTTTTAGGATAAGAATGCTCTTCGCCTTCTGGACGGGTTTTAAAACGGCGGTGAAGCCACATATACTGCTCTGGGGCTCGTAGAATTGAACGTTCAATCGCTTGGTTAACTTGTGTCGCCGCTAATGTATCATCGTGACGAGGTAGCTTATCCAATGGTGGTTCAATTTCCATTGTGTAACCTTGACCATCTGGATTGCGTACAATGGTAAATGGCACTAGCGCACAGCGACTCGCGTTAGCTAACAAAGAGGTACCTGTTGTTGTACACGCTTTTTCTACGGCGAACAGTGGGGCAAAAGTACTGCGACGCGGACCATAGTCATGGTCTGGTGCATACCATAAGATATCCCCTTTACGTAATCCTCTGAGCATTCCTTTGACATCTTTACGGTCTAACATATATTTATTCGACCGCACACGACCAGAGAATTGAATCCAGTCATATAACGGGTTTTTATTTGCTCGATAAACGCCTACACCTGGATTTTTGATGCCAAATGCACGGGCACCAAACTCAAGATTTAAGGAATGAATGGCGATCAATAAGACGCCTTTTCCTTCATCTTGTAGAGCTTTTATGTGCTCTAAACCTTTGTAGGTCACATTGTTTTCAACGCGCCAGTCAGGCCAGAACCAAGCCATTGCCGTTTCAAATAGACCAAGACCTAAACTGCTAAAGTTATCTTTTACCATTTTCTCTTTTTCTTGTTCTGCCATTTCTGGAAAACAGAGTTCAAGATTAGTTCTGGCAATTGCGACTCGGCGAGGCATTAGTTTCATCATGACTTTGCCAAGTTGACGGCCTAAGTGATATTGAAAGCGATAAGGTAGTAGGCTAACCAGAAACATAAAACCAGCACCTAACCAGATGGGTAGATACTTGGGATGGAAGAAACTATAGGAGAATTTAGGGGGTTCTATCTGACTCATATTAATAATTAATAAAAAAATAATAACCAGATTGTATCGTAAACCTTTTCATATCCCAATAGGTATTGTTACGAGGTTGATGATAATTTGTTTTTTAATTTTGGTGTTGATTATAGGGTGTTCCTGGAAGGTAAAAGAAAAGATTATTAATTAAATCAATAATTTTTATCGATATCTCCTTTTTTATTGACGTTACTTTAAGTTGCTAGGTTGTTGGCTACGTTGACTTGCTCCAATCATATATACCCTTCATCCTTGAAGTTGCTAGGTTGTTGGCTGTATTCGTTCGCCCTAATCATAGAGTACAGCGATACTCATGGGGCCTCGCTCACTTGCCGCCTACTAGCAACTCCAATTATTTTGGGTATAGGACATCTATATTCATGGAGCCTCACTCACTTACGGCGACTAGCAACTCATAATCTGCCTTTTAAATTTAAACCTCACTGTAAGCCAGCGTTAATCATCATAATATCTTGTTCAGAAAGTTCGCCAATTGCTTCCTTTAAGGACAAAATATTTAGAATATAGTCATAGCGAGAATTAGAAAGTTTCCGATTAGCATCATAAAGGCTACGAGTCGCATCTAAGACATCAACAATCGTGCGCGTACCGACTTCAAACCCTACCTGTGTCGCTTCTAAAGCACTGGTTGCTGAGATCACTGACTGCTGATAAGCACGGATAGTACTAATGTTGGAGTTAATATTGTTATAGGCGGCTCGGATGTTTTTATTTACCGAACGGTATTGAGCTTCCAAATCTTCATTCACAGCAACATAGTTTAATTGCGCTTGCTTGACCTTTGAGTTGGTGGCCCCGCCGGTATAAACAGGAAGTGTTGCATTTACGCCTGCAGTGAGATTATGGTTGTCATTTGAATCTCTTGATTGATAATCGTAGTAACCATAATCATAACCAGCATTAAACGACAAGACGGGTAATCGTCCAGAGCTTGCCAATTCGATATTTTTTTTTGCTTGTTCTCGGGCTATTTTCGCGGCTAATAATGAGAGGTTTTCTTGTTCAGCCAGTGAAAGTAAAGTGGAGATTGAATCATTTTCTTGGCGAGTAGAAAAACGCGAAGTGTCGAGCAGGTTTATTTTCTTATATTCAATACCCGTTAATTCATGTAACCCTTCATAGCTATTAGTTAAGGTATTTTCTGCAATAATTTCATTGGCCAATACCGTGTCAAATTGTGCTTGAGCACTGTGGACATCTGTAATCGCTGATAAACCAACCTCAAATCGTTGTTTAGTTTGTTGTAATTGACGAGCGACTGCTTTTTTTCGGCTTGGATGAATGATAGATTATCCGTAGCTTGTAAAACAGCAAAGTAGGCATTGGCAACACGGAGGATTAGTTGCTGTTGGGTAACGGCATAAAGTGCATCACTATGTCGAGCATTGAGTTCAGTTAAATCTAAATTGATCCAATTTGCTTGATTATAGATCTGTTGATTTAAGCTAATGCCAGTGGTGAGATTTTGATTATTACTCATATCTGTATTGCTACGGAGAAAGTTCAGTCCAGCATTAAGGTTAATTTGTGGCAATAGCGCAGCACGAGACTCATTAATCGCTTCAAATGCCGTCTCTTTTTGAGCTGCAGCTTTTAATAGTACAGGATCACTATTTTTTGCTTGGTGATAAATAGTGGCAATATCGTCAGCAGAAACAGATAAAGAATTTAATGATAGGGTAATGAATAAAAAACAAGAGAGATAATTTCTCATAGAAACCTCTATATTTATAACTTGTTAATAAAATAAGAGATTTACTTTACTGGATGTCAATGAGAGATATTGTTCACTTTTTGAGATTAATGGTTTATAAGTAAGGGTACAGTAAATGTTACGGTGATTTTTGGAGAGAGCAGGATGAGTCAGTTATTAGATAGTGAGAGCTACGATAAGAATGATGTAGAAATATTGCGTAAAGAGGATCTCTATCAAGGATTCTTTAAAATGACTAAGTATGTATTTCGCCATCGTTTGTTTGCTGGTGGGTGGAGCGGCGAGGTAGAACGTGAGATGTTTTTGCGTGGCGATGCGGTAGCGCTCCTTCCTTACGATCCTGTTTTGGATAAAGTGGTTTTAGTGGAACAGTTTCGTACTGGTGCGCTTGAAGGTGAAAGGCCGTGGCAGTTTGAAATTGTTGCAGGCATGATTGAGCCTGGAGAATCAACAGAAGAAGTCGCGGCACGCGAATGCCAAGAAGAAGCTGGGATTGACGTTTCAGATTTAAAAAAAATCACTGAATATTACCCAAGTTCTGGCGGTTGTGATGAAAGAATTGCACTCTATATTGGAACCGTAGATAGCTCTATTGCGGGTGGAATCTTTGGTCTTGATGATGAAAATGAAGATATTCGAGTCCATGTTGTTGATCGAGAAGAAGCGTATCAATGGGTTATTTCTGGTAAGATAGACAATGCAGCATCGATTATTAGTCTGCAGTGGTTACAGCTCAATCACCACAATCAAGGTTAATAGCCTGTTTAACATTATGATGGGCAATTAGAACGGTTATACCTAATCGTCACATAAGGAGTCATAAATTGATCATAAAACGAGATTATCATGTCGATTTACCGGCATTGATGCGTTTGTATGAGACAAATTATGCAAAGTTGGTCAATTTATTGCAAAAAAAAGTGAACCTTCATCATGTTGTTATTATAAAGTCGAACAAAACTATTATATATTGACTATTATTGAAGTGACAAAATATACTACTTTAGTCAATATTTCGCCTTATCAAAGCGAAGTGAATTTAGAGTTACCTGGATTTTTAGTCCGACTTTATCATGATGCAAGAGTCGCGGAAGTTTGCTCTAGTCAGCAGTTACCAAGACTAAAACCAAGGTATGACTATCCAAATAAACAGATGTATCAACAAGATGAAAAGCAGCAAGTAAACCAGTTATTAGCTGATTGGTTAAGGCTGTATCTGCAACGAGGGACCCGTGCAGAATCATTGTTTAATTCAAAGAGTAAAGGTTGCTAGCATTGTCCGATTTTATATTGCCAAAAACAGCTGATGATATTGTTTTACTTCAGATTACAGATACCCATCTGTTTGAAGATAAGGCAGGTTCGTTATTGGGAGTCAAAACCCATGAAAGCTTCTATGCTGTATTAGATGCAATTGATGAAAGTCAGTGCCATTTTGATGCGATCCTCGCGACTGGGGATATCACCCAAGACCACTCGATTGTCTCCTATCAACATTTTTATCACGGACTTTCTCGCTGGAAAACGCCTTGTTTTTGGTTGCCAGGTAATCATGATTATCAGCCTTATATGAGACAAGTTTTAACCTCACCTTGTATTCATGATGAACGGCACTTTTTAGCGGGTGATAAATGGTTGGTGGTATTGTTAGATAGTCAGGTTGAAGGAACGCCACATGGTGAACTTTCTGATGAACAATTACGTTTTTTACGAAAAATATTGGCTCAGCACTCTGATCGTCATGCTTTCATCTCACTTCATCACCACCCTTTAGCTGCTGGAAGTGCTTGGCTTGATCAGCATCAATTGAAAAATAGTGATGCATTTTGGGATGTCGTAACTCAAGCTAATAATGTGAATACCGTTCTTTGTGGTCATATTCATCAAAAATTAGATTGTTACGTTAATGGCGTTCGAGTCCTTGCTTCACCCTCAACCTGTGTTCAATTTTTACCTGATTCGAATGACTTTGCATTAGATAATAAGAATCCTGGTTGGCGTATCATTAAGTTAAAATCAGATGGATCGATTCAAACGTCGGTAGAGCGATTGGAAGGTGATCAATTTAAACCCAACTTTCAATCATCAGGGTATTAATATGCCATCACTACTACTCTATATTCATGGTTTTAATAGTTCGCCACTTTCCCATAAAGCAAAAGTAATGACAGACTATTGCCAACAATATCACCCAGATATTGACGTCTGTGTACCTCAATTAGCCAGTTACCCTCAGCAAGCAGCAGAACAGTTAATTAAAATTATTGAACAGTATCGTTTCACTCATAAAATTGGTTTAGTTGGTAGCTCTCTTGGGGGGTTTTTAGCAACTTGGCTAAATGCCCATTATCAAATTCCAGTGGTGGTTATAAATCCTGCCGTACGTCCTTATGAGTTATTATCTGACTACTTAGGTGAGCAACAGAACCCGTATACTAATGAAATTTATACCTTAAAAACGGAACATATTGGCGAACTTCGTACACTTGATATTGGTGACATTGAGCAACCAGAGCAATTTTGGTTGTTGCAGCAAACGGAAGATGAAGTCCTCGATTATCGTCAAGCAGTTGAAAAATATGCAAAGTCCCGACAAACTGTAGAAGAGGGAGGAGACCACAGTTTTGTTAATTTTGAACGTTATCCTGCCAAAATCATTCAATTCCTTAGCTTATAACGATATTATACAGCTAATTTAAATATTCTTAGGCCTTGAGGTAAGACAGTAAATTCTGTTATCTCGAGTGTTATTGACTATATATCTAGATATAGTGACCAATTAAATTATGACAGAACAAAATTATAATGCAGGGGCCATTGAGGTTCTTAATGGCTTAGATCCTGTGCGTCGTCGTCCAGGGATGTATACAGACACTACTCGTCCTAACCATTTGGGACAAGAAGTGATCGATAACAGTGTCGATGAGGCTTTAGCTGGTTTTGCCAGCAAAGTTGAAGTTATTCTCCACAAAGATCAATCATTAGAAGTTATTGATGATGGGCGAGGAATGCCGGTTGATATTCATCCTGAAGAAGGGGTTTCTGGTGTTGAACTGATCTTATGTAAATTGCATGCGGGTGGTAAATTCTCTAACAGTAACTATCAGTTCTCTGGCGGTCTACATGGGGTTGGTATTTCCGTCGTTAACGCTCTTTCTGCACGAGTAGAAGTGACCGTTAAACGAGACGGCCAAGTTTATGATATTGCCTTTGAAGATGGCGAGAAAGTGAGTGATTTAACGATCACTGGAACTGTTGGCCGTAGAAATACAGGAACGCGCGTTCATTTTTGGCCAACGGCCAGTTACTTTGACTCTCCAAAATTCTCCGTACTTCGCTTAATGACGATTCTTAAAGCGAAAGCAGTTTTATGCCCGGGTTTAGAGATTGTTTTTACCGATAAAAATAGCGGTGATGTACACCGTTGGTGTTATCAAGATGGCTTAAAAGATTACCTAGCCAATGGTGTTAAGGGTTATACCTTATTACCAGAAGACCCATTTACCGGTGTATTTGCTACAGAAACAGAAGCGGCAGATTGGGCGGTGATTTGGTTGCCTGAAGGTGGTGAGCTGATCACTGAAAGTTACGTTAACTTGATCCCAACAGCACAAGGTGGTACTCACGTTAATGGTCTGCGCCAAGGCTTATTGGATGCAATGCGGGAGTTTTGTGAATTCAGAAACTTGCTACCTCGTGGTGTAAAGTTGACGGCTGACGACATTTGGGATCGTTGTGCTTACGTACTTTCCGTAAAGATGCAAGATCCTCAGTTTGCCGGTCAGACTAAAGAGCGCCTTTCGTCGCGTCAATGTGCAGCGTTTATCTCAGGTATTGTTAAAGATGCCTTTAGCTTATGGTTAAATGAAAAACCACAAATTGCAGAGCTATTAGCTGAAACCTGTATTGCTGCGGCACATCGTCGTATGAGAGCCAGCAAAAAAGTTGCACGAAAGAAAGTGACTTCAGGACCAGCACTTCCTGGTAAATTGACGGATTGTTCACAACAAGATTTATCTAAGACCGAGCTATTTTTAGTGGAAGGGGATTCGGCAGGCGGTTCAGCAAAACAGGCTCGTGACCGTGAATTCCAAGCGATTATGCCACTACGAGGAAAGATCTTAAATACATGGGAAGTCTCTGCTGATCAGGTCTTAGGATCTCAAGAAGTCCATGATGTTTCTGTTGCTCTTGGTATTGATCCTGATAATCCAGACTTAAGTGGGTTACGTTATGGCAAAGTCTGCATTCTTGCCGATGCGGATTCAGATGGGCTTCATATTGCAACACTGTTGTGTGCGTTATTCGTTCGTCACTTTAGAGCTTTAGTCGATAGCGGGCATGTTTATGTTGCGATGCCTCCACTTTATCGTATCGATTGTGGTAAAGAAGTTTTTTATGCCCTTGATGATGCAGAGAAAGATGGGGTATTAAAACGGTTGAGTGGTAAACGTGGCAAGATTAACGTGCAACGATTCAAAGGTCTGGGTGAGATGAATCCACTGCAGTTGCGTGAAACCACGATGGATCCAAATACTCGTCGCTTAGTGCAATTAACCGTTGATGATGAAGAGAAAACCATTGAAATGATGGATATGCTACTGGGTAAGAAAAGAGCAGAAGATCGTCGATATTGGTTACAAAGCAATGGTGATTTAGCACAGGTTTAATCAATGAAACCTTAAATTACTTATCAATTTTTTCACTCTTCTTGTTGGTTTTTCTTGGATACAATAAGCACATTATTTTGTCAGTGATGCTGTATAAAACCAACAAGTTGATTATTTAATTATGGAATTCGAGTCGAAATGTCAGAAATTTCAATGGATGGTGTAGAGCAGCTTCCGTTACGTAAGTTTACCGAAGATGCCTACCTTAATTATTCAATGTACGTCATTATGGATCGTGCATTGCCTCATATTGGAGATGGTTTAAAGCCAGTACAGCGTCGTATTATCTATGCGATGTCTGAGTTGGGGCTTTCTGCCACTGCGAAATATAAAAAATCAGCAAGAACCGTTGGTGACGTATTGGGTAAATATCATCCACATGGTGATTCAGCCTGTTATGAAGCGATGGTGTTAATGGCGCAGCCGTTCTCTTATCGTTATCCATTGGTCGATGGTCAAGGAAACTGGGGAGCCCCTGATGATCCAAAATCTTTTGCTGCCATGCGTTATACCGAATCAAGACTCTCTAAGTTCTCAGAAGTTCTTCTTAGTGAGCTAGGTCAAGGCACTGTCGATTGGAATCCAAACTTTGACGGCACCATGAAAGAGCCGCAAATGTTACCTGCACGTCTACCGCACATTCTGCTTAATGGCGTAACGGGAATTGCTGTGGGTATGGCGACAGATATTCCTCCACATAATGCGCGTGAAGTGGCTAATGCTGCGATCTCTCTGATTGATAAGCCGTCATCAACGCTTGAAGATTTAATGGAGTATGTTCAAGGCCCCGACTACCCAACTGAAGCTGAGATTATTACCCCAAAATCAGATCTAAAAAAGATCTACCAAAATGGTAAAGGCAGTATTCGAATGCGTGCGGTTTGGCATAAAGATAATGGTGATATCATCATTACTGCATTGCCTCATCAAGTATCTGGTGCAAAATTACTAGAACAGATCGCCAATCAAATGCGCGCGAAAAAGCTGCCGATGGTTGAAGATCTTCGTGATGAATCCGATCATGAAAATCCAACACGTATTGTGATCATTCCACGATCTAATCGTATTGATAGTGAACAGTTGATGAATCACCTTTTTGCTTCAACAGATTTAGAAAAAAGCTATCGCGTTAATATCAATATGATCGGCTTAGACAATCGTCCACAAGTGAAAGGCTTAGTGACGATCTTAACTGAATGGTTACAATATCGTCGTGAAACAGTGCGTCGTCGATTACAGTACCGCTTAGATAAAGTTTCAAGACGACTTCATATTTTGGATGGCCTATTAGCGGCTTTTCTGAATATCGATGAAGTGATTGATATTATCCGCAGTGAAGATGATCCAAAAGCCGAGTTAATGTCTCGTTTTGAGTTATCAGAAACGCAAGCAGAAGCAATTTTAGAGATTAAACTTCGTCAGTTAGCCAAACTCGAAGAAGTAAAGATCCGTGCTGAGCAAGATGAATTAAGTAAAGAGCGTGATTATCTTGAGAAGCTATTAGGTTCTGAGCGTCGAATGAATACGCTGCTAAAGAAAGAGCTAAAAGCCGATGCAGAAACTTACGGTGATGATCGCCGCTCTCCACTTGTTGAACGTGCGGAAGCGAAAGCATTAACAGAGCGAGATCTTGTCCCATCTGAAGCGATTACGGTTGTTCTATCAGATAAAGGCTGGATTCGTCACGCCAAAGGCCATGAAGTTGACCCAACAACATTAAGTTATAAGTCGGGTGATAAGTATCATGATCACGCTCGAGGTAAGAGTAACAATCCTGCGGTATTTGTTGGTAGTGATGGACGCAGTTATGCGTTGGAGTCGCACACTTTACCATCAGCGAGAAGTCAGGGGGAACCTGTTACGGGACGCTTAAAACTTACGGCTGGGTCAACCATCAAACATGTTGTTATGGGCGATGATGATCAACACTGGTTAATGGCATCTGATGCAGGTTATGGTTTTATCTGTAAACAAGGGGATTTGATCTCTAAAAATAAAAACGGTAAAGCCCTATTAACCGCCCCTGAAAATGCTGAAGTATTAGCGCCAACAAAAGTGAATGACATTAATAGTGATGATATATTAGTGATCACCAATGAAGGGCGAATGTTACTGTTCCCAATTAAAGATTTACCTCAACTCAGTAAAGGTAAAGGGAATAAGATCATTAACATTCCAGGTGCGAGATCGAAGAGTCGCGAAGAGTTCTTAACGCAACTATTGGTGTTACCAAAAGGGGCAACCTTGACTATCTATGCAGGTAAAAGAAAATTAGGTCTAAAACCGAGTGATCTTGATAACTTTAGAGGCGATCGAGGGCGTCGTGGAACTATGCTGCCAAGAGGCTTACAACGAGTTTCAAAGTTAGAGGTTGCTGATCCAGCTTCAAGCTCTGAATAGGTTAAAGTTACACCAATTAACATTTTTATTTTCAACCCTATTAATTGGACTAATAGGGTTTAATTTTATGAGCGATATTGATTCTTATCGACGATTGCTTATTAACAGGTTGAAGATTAATCGTTCAGCAAATATGCAGAGTGATAAAGAATTTCTCGACATTTAGGAGTTACAAATGATTTTAATATTACGCCTGATTGCCGTCGCTATTTTTGCGATCGTGACGTCTATATTTGGCACCTTATATTGTATGTTAAGCCCTCGAAATCCAAAACACGTTTTTACTTTTGGTCGTTGGTTTAGCAAGATGTCACGTGTATTTGGTATCAAGCTTGAGTTTCGTTTGCCCGAAGATGCATATAAGCGCTCACCAAGTATTTATGTTGGTAACCACCAAAATAACTGGGATCTATTTACTATATCAGGTGCTGTGGTACCAAAAGTCGTCACCGTCGGTAAGAAAAGCTTAGTTTGGTTGCCATTTTTTGGTGTTATCTATTGGATCACTGGGAATATTTTGATTGATCGTGCCAATCGAAGTAAAGCTGTAGGCACGATGGATCAGGTTGTTAAGCAGATCAAAGAAAAATCAATTTCAGTTTGGATGTTTCCAGAAGGGACTCGCTCTCGTGGACGAGGTCTATTACCATTTAAAACCGGGGCTTTTCATGCAGCGATTGCCGCTAAAATTCCATTGGTTCCAATTGTTTGTAGTTCTACTGACCATATCAATTTGAATCGCTGGGACAATGGCCATGTGATTGTTGAAATGATGCCAGAAATTGATAGCACTCAATATGAAAAGACAGAAGCAAGAGCCTTTGCAACTGAGTGTCGAGAGCAGATGGCAGCTAAGCTAGATGAACTGAATGAAGAAGTGAAAATTAGAAATAAGCGCTAATTTCATATAAAATTAAATAATATTATTGTTAAGGTATACACATTTGTATGCCTTTTTTATTACGAGCTAATTATGATAACCAAAGACAGAAGTCGAGTTGTTTTAGTAAAAACTGATGGATCAGTCATTGGCGATAAAGAGAAATTAGCGGCGCATCAAGATGGAGATCTCCACCTTGCTTTCTCTGTAATGCTCTACCGTTATCGACAAGGGAAGCGTCAATATCTTCTTCAACAGCGCGCGATAGAGAAGTATCACTGTGCGGAATTGTGGGCAAACAGTTGTTGTTCACACCCGCAATATCAAGAGTCTTTGCAAGAAGCGGGAGTGCAGCGTCTGTTTGATGAGTTAGGTATTAAGAAGCCGTTGCCATTAATCAATATTGGCCACTTTATCTATCGAGCAAAACTTGATAGCGGTTTGATTGAGCATGAATTAGATCATATCTTAATTGCCGACGGTGATAGCGTGGAGTTACAGCCCAATCCTCATGAAGTGATGAACTATTGCTGGTGGCAAGTTGATGAGTTGTTGGCAACACTAAAGAGTGAACCCCATAAATTCACACCCTGGTTAAGTCAAGTTGTTGATTTAACAGAACGTTATTTAGATTAATAATCGGGTTAATTGCTTTTATAGGAGAGAGCAGCCAAATAGAATTCATTTGGCTGCGACTCTAAATAAAAGTTAATTACTTACGTACCGCAATTGCTTCAATTTCAATTTTCACATCTTTTGGTAAACGTGCAACTTCAACACAAGAACGTGCTGGATAAGGTGCGTTGTGCTCATCAAAGAATTGACCATACACTTCATTGACAGTAGCAAAGTCGTTTAAATCCTTGACGAATACCGTCATTTTAACGATATCAGAAACTGTTAAACCTGAAGATTCAACCACGGCTTTGACATTGTCTAGAGATTGACGAGCTTGAGCAGCAATCGCTTCAGGCACTTCACCTGTTTCTGGATTCACTGGGATCTGACCTGAAGTCAAAATCATATTACCTAAATCAACACCTTGAACATAAGGGCCGATTGCTGCAGGAGCTTGTTCTGTATGAAGTACTTTGGTCATAACATTTCCTTTTTAAAATGAATAAGTGTTGGGTGAATAATCTATTTTATTATCAGTCAGAATAGTGTGCGACTAAATCGAAAAAAGATCAAAGGGCTATATCTCATAAATGGTCTTTAATTGACTTAACTATAAGATTTATATCAAAAAATATTATTATTGTAAATTGCCTTTAATTTAGATTTTGATGATATTGACTATTCATGATACTAAAGAGTACTAGGTGATAGTTGAGTGGTGACGAGCTGTTTTGTTTGTGGTAAGTCAGGCAGCCCAAACGATATGATGGCAAACATCAATGTCGATGGGCTGGTTGTTATCTAATCCAGGGAGTCTCAGAGCTTTAATTAAGAGCGTCTTTCCGTCATGATTTCACGAGAGAATACTTTCTCACAATATTTACATTTAAGCTGTGTGCTCTCTTTTTTTGTTAAGACATTAAAGCTGCTCTCTACGGGCTCACCATGAGTAATACAATTGGTATTTGGGCACTCAAAGACACCAACTACTTGTGGTGGCAAGTGAAGAGGAAGCTTTTTAACAACATTATAATTATCAATTTGGTTTACTGTTGCATCTGGCGCATAAAGAGCCAACTGATTAGCTTGAGCTTCGGTAATAAAAACATTCTCAATCTTGATAATATCTTTAGCGCCCAATGCGGAAGAGGGAAGATTTAAGCCAATGGTAATACGCTCATCACTCTTGTGGAGTTTGAATAACTTCAGGATTTTCACCCCAACATAAGCAGGAATATGGTCGATAACGGTGCCATTTTTGATTGCTTCGACTTGTAGTTTTTTTTCTTTTAACATGACTATTTCTCCTTAAAGATCTTGGTTTAATACTAATGCAAGTAAAGCTTCACGAGCGTAAACTCCATTTTCAGCTTGCTGGAAGTAGTAAGCGTAAGGCGTTTTATCAACGTCAACAGCTATCTCATCGACACGAGGAAGCGGGTGAAGGATCTTTAGGTTATCTTTTACTTCTTTTAGTGTATCTGTTGTCAAAATGAATGCTGATTTAATATGTGCATATTCTGATTCATCAAAACGTTCTTTTTGAACACGTGTCATATAAAGAATATCTAACTTGTGAGCAACCTCTTCCATGTTGCTATGCAGGCTATATTTGATGCCATGCTCATCCAGCTCTTCGCAGATATAATCTGGCATTGCAAGGACTTCAGGAGCAATAAAATAAAAGTTTACATTATCAAATTTAGCCAATGCTTGAGTCAGTGAGTGAACCGTACGTCCATATTTTAAATCACCGACAAATGCGACGTGAAGGTTATCTAATTGACCTTGGGTTTCATAAATACTAAATAGATCAAGTAGCGTTTGAGTAGGGTGTTGATTAGCACCATCTCCACCATTGATAACCGGCACTCCCTTTGAAAACTCAGAAGCAAGACGAGCTGCGCCTTCTTGAGGATGACGCATCACATAAGCATCGACATAGGAAGAGATAACTTGAACTGAATCTGACAGCGTTTCTCCTTTTTTTGCTAATGACGTATTTCCACCATTATCAAATCCAATCACAGTGCCACCTAAGCGTTGGATTGCGGTTTCAAATGAGAGGCGAGTTCGGGTTGATGGCTCAAAGAAACAGCTCGCAACGACTTTATTCTTAAGTAATGTTGGATTTGGTGTGCTCTTTAGCTCACCGGCTAACTGAACTATTTTTTCTAACTCCTGACGAGAAAGCTCAGGGATAGAGATAATATGCTTCTGATATAATGAATTACCCATAATGTTATCTTCTCCTTTATCTAAAAATTACATTCTTTAAGATGTCTGCGTGCTGTTTTTTAGGCAAAAAAAAACCTCCTGAAATAAGGAGGTTTATTTATCAAAAAAAGTCATCAAATGAGCTACTGAAAAGCAATAGACCATTGGCTGTGAATGCGCTGTGTTAAATTTACGGCGTAGCATTGTTGACTCTCTTTGTGAATTTTAAAAAATTATACGGATAAAATTGACGAAGGCAAGTTTTTGGATCGACTATTTATTTAATGGTGTTTGAAGTGAGACGCGCATATGAAGTATAAGCGAAATCGATTGCTATGCATGAAATTGAGTAAATTAGCTTTTATTGACGCTAATTTACTCGTTACCTTTTTTCGCGAATAAGTCTATCACCTTCTTACTTGAAGCTGCTAGGCTGTTGGCTATATTCATTCGCCCCAATCATATAGAAAATCTATACTCATGAGGCCTCACCCACTTGCCGACTATTAGCAACTGCAATTATTTTAGGTATAAATCGTTTAACTACCTAATGTCGCGACCATGACGGCTTTAATGGTGTGCATTCGATTCTCTGCTTGATCAAAAACAATCGATGACTCAGACTCAAAGACCTCATCGGTCACCTCTAAGCCATTCATGTTGTACTTTTCAGCCACTTCTGCACCGATGGTGGTTTGATCATTGTGGAATGCAGGTAGGCAGTGCATAAATTTAGCATCGGGGTTGTTGGTTGCCATCATTAACTCAGCATTGACTTGGAATGGTTTCATTAATGCGACTCGTTCATCCCAAGCACTTGCTGGCTCACCCATTGATACCCAAACGTCGGTATAGATAAAATCACAACCAGAAACACCTTCTTGAATATCGTCAGTTAAGGTGATTTTGGCATTAGTTTCTTGGGCAATATTTTTACATTCAGAGACCAGTTGATCATTAGGCCAAAATTGTTGAGGGGCGACCAATCGAATATCCATTCCCATTTTAGCGGCACCGACCATCAGAGAGTTTGCTACGTTATTGTTTGCATCACCTAAATAAGCAAATTTAATTTCATGGAGTTGTTTATCTTTACGATGTTCTAACATTGTTAAAAAATCAGCAAGAATTTGAGTGGGATGGAATTCAGTTGTTAAACCGTTCCAAACGGGGACGCCTGCATATTTACCGAGATCTTCAACGATATCTTGACCGAAGCCTCTATACTCAATGCCATCATACATACGACCGAGTACTCTGGCGGTATCTTTCATTGACTCTTTTGCTCCAATTTGTGAACCAGACGGGCCAATATAAGAGACTTGAGCACCTTGATCAAACGCGGCAACCTCAAAAGCACATCGTGTTCTTGTTGAACTTTTTTCAAAGATTAACGCGATATTTTTTCCTGTTAAGCATGGCTTTTCATAGCCATTATATTTTGCTTTTTTCAGTTCACCGGACATTTCAATCAAGTGTTGAATTTCTCTTGGTGTAAAGTCTAACAACTTTAAAAAATTACGATTTTTGAGGTTAAAAGCCATAGATATCTATCCTTATATCATTAAAATTAAGTCCGTAACGTAGTGAATATTTAATCGTTATTTATGAGATAATATTCTCTTGTTTTGCTTTTATCAATAGGCTAAGAGAGTTATTTGTTGAATTTATGTTATTTGTTTCATGTTCTTTTTCGATTATCTTATCTTGTTGAACTCGGTTGAATAGCAAGCAAATCGAGCTAAACTACTTTTCATCAGTAGCAATATTGCTCAATCCATGCGATATTGCTCGCCAGTTTACTTTTATGCTTGATATCTCACACTGGAGAAGACAATGTCAGAACATTTTGCAGATGATGAATTCATCACTTATGACGAACTACGTGAATTGCAGAAACAAGAAACGCGTGAAATTGTAGAAGCGTTACTTGAAGATGGAAGCGAGCCAGATGCGCTTTATCCGATTGAACATCACTTATCTGCTCTTGATTTCTCTGTGTTAGAAGATGCAGCGGTTGAAGCATTTAAACTTGGCTTTGAAGTTTTTGAAGCAGAAGAAGTTGAATTGGAAGATGGCAGCAAAGTACTTTGTTTTGATGCAACTATGGAGAGCCCACTTTCTATTGAGTTGATTGATAAACAAGTTGAGCAGTTAATTGACTTAGCTGAAAAGCTTGATATTGAATATGATGGTTGGGGTACTTACTTCGATGATGGTGAAGAAGCCGATGAAGAAGCTGACGCATCAGAAGATGAGCAACCAGAATAATCGTAATAATGATTGAAAAATGAGCGCCATATAAGGCGACTCATATTAAAAAGCCAGAATAAGTCTGCTTCTCTATTTTTCAATGAAGCACATTTAATCTGGTTTTTTTTATTTAATATTTCTTAATCTAACGTCTTGGATCTTCTTGAATCGGAACATTAATTTCCATCATTTTACCATCACGTATAAGAGATAACTTTGCGGTTGTTCCTGGGCGAAGTTCTGTTACCTTATCCATTCCATCATGCATCCCAGATATCGTTTTACCATTTATTTTTATCAAAATATCTTGAGGCTTTATGCCTGCTTTTTCTGCTGGACCATTGGGATCTACACGAGAAACAATGACACCTTGTACTTCTTGAATATCAAAAACTCGAGCCATAACAGGATTAATATCACGCCCTGTAATTCCAATATAACCACGGATCACTCGACCATCAGCGATAAGCAGTTTCATTATCTTGTTGGCTAGTTTGAATGGAATGGCAAAAGAGATACCGTAGGTTTCAGTATTATTAGTCTGTTGGAAAGACGCGGTATTAATGCCCACTAACTCACCTTGAGTATTGACTAACGCTCCCCCTGAATTCCCTTTATTTATCGCAGCATCTGTTTGTAAAAAGTCTTGCTGGCCAAAACTCAAGCCATTACGCCCTGTTGCCGAGATGATACCAAAGGTCGTTGTTTGTCCCAGGTTGTAGGGGTTACCGATGGCTAGCACAATATCGCCAATATTCGCTTGGTAATCATTATTAAGTGGAATGACTGGGAGATTATCCATCTGAATTTTGAGTACGGCTAAATCAGTGATTTTATCTTTACCAATTAATTGTGCTGTTGATACTCGTCCATCTTGTAATGCCACGATGATTTGATCAGCTTGAGCTATAACATGGTAGTTCGTCAGAATATAACCATTACTATTCATGATAACACCTGAACCTAGGCCTTCAGTCGTTAGCTTTAAACTGTTACTGCTGCTATAGCGACGACTGTAGATATTAACGACAGCTGGTGCGGCACGGCGTACACCATAATTGAGTGAGAGATAAAGAGGTTTATCTGAATCACGATGTAAAATAGGCTCTACGGTATGGGTCACTTTTGAAGCTGAGTAGCGAAGAGAAGGAAAAGCAAATAACAATATAGCGGCAGCAATAAGGCCGACGATCAATGTCTTAATGATATATTTCCACATTGTATATTTGCTCTATTTAAGGTTAATGTTTTTAATATGTTGTTAAAGGATAACATTGAAATAAAAAGAAGAGAAGAAAGCAAATTTTGACGGGCTTTCTGGGTGAGTTGATGGGTTGAGGTATGTTGGAAGAGAGAAAAATTTGAGGCTAAACAGCTTATGCCACAGTCTCAGCCATAAACTGAAATTGTGGCATGATTAAGATTAGAGGGGTTACTAGATAAGCACACATGGGCGATTAGCTAGATTTTGCCTCTTTTGGGATATTATTTTTTATTTCATCGCTGGGTGCTTGAACCGTCTCAGCTTCTTGCTGTTCTTTTTCAGTGTTTATTTTTGCAACGCTATTAATGTCAATAACTTCAGCGGGTTCATCTTTTAATAGACCGGTTGCACCTGCTGCATAATCCCTAGGAGCTTCATCTGTTTTTTTCTGTTCTTCAGGTGTCACATCAACGGACTTTTGCTGGCTTTCTGGAATTGGAGGGATACGGTCGATAAATGGATTATCTTGAGCCGGTAGGTTTGGCATTAAATCTTCAGACGTTTTAGCCATATGCTTATATAGTTTACTGTAATTCTTTGCGATGTTATCCATTAATTCTGCACTGTGAGAGAAGTGATCAACTAACTCTTGGCGATACTGTTCAAGTTCATATTGTGATTTATCAAGCTCTTTCTTTAGCTCTTTATGTTGAGCTGCGTTTTTGTTGGTAAGACGAGCAATGAGGAAGCCGAGTAATGCACCGACAACAAAAAAGATAAGACCATTAACCAAATCCATATGTTTCTCCTTAATTTAAGTAAAGATTGCATTTTTTTATGATTGAATTGTTTTGCCACTATACATGGAGATAGAAAATCTTAATACTATCCACTAGATTTAATTCACAATTCTCGCGATTAAGAATGAAAAGGATATTCACTTAATGACTCCCTTGCAACAATATCAACAAGATCTTTTACGTGATGATTTTTATTATGACGCAGCGCAAGAAAATGCCGTAAAAGCACTCGATAAACTGTATCAAAACATTATTAATTTTGAGCCAAAAGCCGAGAATAAAAAATTCATTCCACACTTATTAAATAGCTTATTTTTATCAAAAAAACAAACTGACAAAATAGTAAAGGGGCTCTATTTATATGGTGGCGTCGGTCAAGGTAAGACTTATATTGTTGATATTTTCTTTCACTCACTGCCGACGGAGAGAAAGCTAAGAATCCACTTTCATCGGTTTATGTTGATGATTCATCAAGAACTTAACCAACGGCAAGGGAGTATTGATCCCTTAGAGTCAGTGGCAGATGAATTTGCTAAACAATATGATGTGCTCTGTTTTGATGAATTTTTTGTTTCAGATATTACCGATGCGATGCTTCTAGGTACTTTACTTCAAGCACTTTTTTCTCGCGGTGTCATTCTGGTGGCTACTTCAAATATTGAACCGGACAATTTATACCGTAATGGATTACAACGAGCTCGTTTCCTTCCTGCTATCGCCGCGATTAATCATTATTGTGATGTACTGTCAGTGAATAGTGGGGTTGATCATCGTCTAGAGGTAGAAAAGTATCAACAGAGCTATTTTTCGCCATTAACTGACCATGTTGCGAATCAATTGGATGATTATTTTACTCAGATTATTATCGCTCCTGTTAATCCAATTAGTGAGATAAAGATTAATAATCGACAGATTAGAATTGAAAAAGAGAGCGATAGGGTTGCATTTTTTGATTTCTCAGCCCTTTGTGAGTCAGATAGAAGTGCCTTGGATTACATTGAAATCGCCTCGCGTTATCATTCGGTATTTTTAGCTAATGTAAAGATGATGGGAAGTGAAAATGATAGTGCTGCTCGACGATTCATTGCTTTAGTTGACGAATTTTATGAGCGTCGTGTAAATTTGATTATTTCTGCTGAAGTTAAATTAAATGATATTTATCAACAAGGTGGCTTGAGCTTTGAGTTTGATCGTTGTAAATCAAGGCTTTATGAGATGTCGAGTGAAGCTTATCTGCAGTCAGAACATTTGGCTTAATGATGATAAAAGAGAATTTTTGACGGTTTATGAAAAAAATTACTAAAAAAAGGTGATTTTTTCTTCACTCTTCCCTATAATCTCGCGACCCACCGTTACTGTGAAGGCAATATGCCGAGGGTACCACCACTCGAAGGGGTGTTGAATGGACCTTAAACAGTGGGGGCATTTAATGCTCCTTTAAAGTGAACTTTTTTTTGAATTATCGGGTAATTATTAGCATGAAAACATTCGTTGCTAAACCAGCAAGCGTAAAACGCGACTGGTATATCGTAGATGCTGAAGGCAAAACTCTAGGTCGTATCGCGACTGAGATTGCTTCACGCCTACGTGGTAAGCACAAGCCAGAATACACTCCGCACGTTGACACAGGTGATTACATTGTTGTTATCAACGCTGAAAAAGTTACTGTAACAGGTAACAAAGCGGCGAACAAAATGTACTACCGTCACTCGGAATTTCCTGGTGGTCTAAAATCAATCTCTTTTGAAAAGCTGATTGATCGTAAGCCAGAGATGGTTATTGAGCTAGCTGTTAAAGGCATGCTACCAAAAGGCCCTCTAGGTCGTGCTATGTACCGTAAGCTGAAAGTATATGCTGGCACTGAGCACAAGCATACCGCTCAACAACCGCAAGTACTAGACATCTAATCGGGGAATCATGGCAATGGCTGAAAATCAATACTACGGCACTGGTCGTCGCAAAAGCTCTGCTGCTCGTGTGTTTATCAAACCGGGAAGCGGCAACATCGTTATCAACAAGCGTACTCTAGAAGAGTATTTTGGTCGTGAAACTGCTCGTATGGTTGTTCGTCAACCACTTGAGTTAGTAGAAATGACTGAAAAGCTAGACCTATACATCACTGTTTCTGGTGGTGGTATCTCTGGTCAAGCTGGCGCTATCCGTCACGGCATCACTCGTGCATTGATGGAATATGATGAAACTCTACGTCCTGCTCTACGCGCAGCTGGCTACGTTACACGTGACGCACGTCGCGTTGAACGTAAGAAAGTTGGTCTACGTAAAGCACGTCGTCGTCCACAGTTCTCTAAGCGTTAATATTACGCACCAGTATTTTTTACTGGTTCTGTGGCATCAAAAAAGTCTGGCATTTATGTCAGACTTTTTTTATATCTGCGATATACCTTCTTTTTGTTCAGAATCTTCATTCTTGTCTTAATTTTAAATATAGATCTTCATACCATTAGCTTTGTTTATACCGCCTCTCTCATATTCATTTATTTTATATCTAATTGATTTACCAAAGAAGTTTTGTTTTATTTTTGTGATAAAGGTGAATTAAAATTGTGATAATTGTTAATTATTGACTTATACTCAAGTCATCAGGCTATCCAAGGAATAGATGCCAACCGAAATCACATAGTGGGTTGTATGATGACTTTAATGAGGATTTATTAAAGTGGTGATATAGAAAACTGACTATTTATATTTTAAGGCTCTGATGATGTTAAAGAAAATTATTACTGGTTTATTGATTACTGTTGCTTCGTTATCTGTTAATGCTTCAGATCGTCTAACAAGTGATTCCTCATGGGATGAAATTTTAAGTGCAAAGAATATTGAACTTGGAAACCAATGGGTGAAACTTGATAGCAGTTCAACGGATGTGTTCTCTGTAACGGCTAGCAATGGCAAATTAGTGACTAAGACAGCCACTGAAGATGGGTATTATACTCGTTCAGTCGGTATGAGTAATGATCGACCGCAGCAATTTGTTTCTACAGGTTTTTCTGTTAAAGAGGGCTCAATAGAGCAGACGGTATCTCTTTATGAAACTATCCATAGAGGCTCTGATGAAAAAACACGGTTGATTGGTCAACAACAGTATACTCAACCATTAACGCGTACTATTTCTGTTTATGAAGTGGTGAGCAGAGGTTCAAGTGATCGTCCAAATAAGCGACTTTTATTTCAGAAAGAGTATACAATCCAAACCAATTAGTGTTTTGCTTGTACAAAATCACCTCCTCTTAGTTCAATGATTATTGACTAGGAGTGGGGTGGTTTTTCACTATTCTCTCCCTACCTATTTCTATTTTTCCTTTCTTGATTTGTGAGTTATCCCTTCAAACTCTGCGGAATATTACGATATTGACGATTAGATTCTGTAAATGAATGATTAATAGCACGGATTTGTTGCAAAAAGGTAGCTTTACCTTGTCAAAAAGTAGCATTTTATTTATCATTCATTCAGAAAAACAACACTTACGTAACTGGATTTAGTGTTGTTTTCATTATCATAAGTTAGCCGTAAGCTCGTTAAATGCAAAGGAATGATATTTATCCACGCAGGAGCACATGGGAGAGAGTTGGATGAGCAGTACGCCAGTAAATAACGGTCGTCGTCGTTTTCTAACCGCAACAACTTCGGTTGTTGGTGGTATAGGGGCAGTGGCGGTTGCGGTTCCTTTTGTAAAATCTTGGAATCCAAGTGCCAAGGCAAAAGCCGCAGGGGCACCCGTTGAAGTTAATATTAGTAAATTAGAAGAAGGGCAGTTGATTCGCGTTGAATGGCGTGGCAAACCTGTTTGGGTCGTTCGTCGTACTCAAGTTGTCCTTGATCAATTAAAAGAACTAGAAAATCAGTTGCGAGATCCTGAATCACAAGAACCTCAACAACCTGATTATGCACAAAATATCTATCGTTCGATAAAGCCTGAAACATTTATTGCTGTTGGTATTTGTACCCACCTAGGTTGTTCTCCAACTTATTTGCCAGATACGTTTAGCCAACAAGTAACCGGTGTTAACTCAGGGTTTTTCTGTCCGTGTCATGGTTCTAAATTTGATATGGCAGGTCGAGTATTCCAAGGAGTACCAGCACCACTGAACTTAGTTGTGCCACCACATAGTTACCTTGATGAGAGTAATGTAATTATTGGTGTTGACGAGGGAGCGGCATAATGAGCAAGTTACTAGGATGGGTTAACGACAGGTTTCCGTTAACCGCAATGTACAATGACCACATGGCGAAATACCCAGCACCAAAGAACCTAAACTTCTGGTACTTCTTTGGTTCATTAGCGATGTTGGTATTAGTTAATCAGATCATTACGGGTATCTGGCTAACGATGAACTATAACCCTTCTGCGGAAGGTGCATTTGCCTCTATAGAATATATCATGCGAGATGTTGAGTATGGCTGGCTGTTGCGTTATATGCACTCCACTGGCGCATCTGCATTCTTTTTTGTTGTCTATTTACACATGTTCCGTGGTTTGATCTACGGCTCATACCAGAAACCTCGTGAGCTACTTTGGTTATTTGGTATGTTGATCTTCGTGATTCTGATGGCAGAAGCCTTTATGGGTTACCTACTTCCTTGGGGACAGATGTCTTATTGGGGTGCTCAGGTTATCATTTCACTCTTTGGTGCTATTCCCGTTATTGGTGATGATTTAACCCTTTGGATCCGCGGCGACTATGTTGTCTCTGGTGCGACATTAAACCGATTCTTTGCACTTCATGTTATCGCACTACCTCTTGTTCTTGTTATGCTTGTTGCCCTTCATATTTTAGCGTTACATGAAGTTGGCTCAAATAACCCTGATGGTATTGATATTAAGAAAGTTAAAGATGAGAACGGTTGGCCGAAAGATGCCATTGCATTCCATCCTTACTTTACTGTGAAGGATATGATCGGTGTTGCAGGCTTCTTAATTCTATTTAGTTATGTTCTGTTCTTTAACCCAGAAATGGGGGGATACTTCCTAGAAGGACCGAACTTTGAAGCCGCTAACCCACTGAAGACGCCTGACCATATCGCGCCAGTTTGGTACTTTACGCCATTCTACGCCATCTTACGTGCGGTACCTGATAAGTTATTAGGTGTTGCTGCGATGGGGGCTGCGATTGTCGTTCTGTTCCTTCTTCCTTGGCTTGATCGTTGTAAAGTGCGCTCTTTCCGTTACCGTAGCAAAATCCATCTAGCAAACATTGCTCAGTTTGTTGTGGCATTTATCGCGTTAGGTATTTTAGGTGCGTTACCTGCGACACCAGAGTACACCTTACTATCTCGTATCTTTAGTATTGCGTACTTTATGTTCTTCGTATTGCTGTTTATGTACAGTAAGAATGAAGCAACAAAACCACTTCCAGAGAGGGTTACATTCAAATGAAAAAAATAATTGTAATGTTGTTCGCTCTACTGCCGACACTTGTGTTTGCTGCTGGTGGTAGTCATGTACATCTTGACCAAGCTAATAATGATTTAACTGATAAAGCGTCGTTGCAACGTGGTGCAAAACTGTTTATGAACTACTGTTTTGCTTGTCACTCAACGCAATATCAGCGTTATGGACGTATTGCCGATGATTTAGATATTTCACCTAAATTGATGAAAGAAAATCTAATTTTTGATCAAAATGCGAAAATTGGTGATCTGATGGAAAATGCGATTCCAGATGAGATGGCTGCGAAGTGGTTTGGTACATTACCACCTGACTTAACATTAGTTGCACGAGTTCGTGGCGCTGATTGGTTATACACTTATTTACGCTCTTTCTACTCAGATCCAAGTCGTCCATTTGGTGTTAACAACACCTTGTTCCCAAATGTAGGGATGCCACATGCACTTGAAGAGTTACAAGGTGTTCCAACCTTAACTCATGACAAAGTGATGGTTGATGGTGTTGAAACAGAGGTAACTAAGATCACAACGGATGGTCGTGGTGAACTTAACCAAGAAGAGTACGATCAATCGGTTCGCGATATCGTTAACTTCTTAGAGTACTCTGGCGATCCTTCTCAGCTTGAACGTAACGCAATGGGTTGGTGGGTTTTAGGATTTTTAGCAATATTTTTCATCTTAACGGTATTACTTAAGAAAGAATATTGGCGTGATGTCCATTGATCGGTTAATCTTATAGGTTAGGGTCGCATAATGGAGACTTTATTGTCTCCATTATTTTTTGTTGACCATCTATTCGGTATTTTTGAGAGAAATTTGGAGGGGTTAATGGCTGTAGCTGCCAACAAACGCTCTGTAATGACTATGTTTTCAGATGCTTCTGATATCTATAGTCATCAGGTTCGTATCGTTCTAGCGGAGAAAGGGGTTAGTGTTGAGATCGAGATCGTCGATCCTAATAATCTACCTGCAGATTTAATTGCACTTAATCCGTATAAATCAGTTCCTACATTAGTAGATCGTGAGCTTGCACTTTATGAGTCTCGTATCATCATGGAATACCTTGATGAGCGTTTCCCTCATCCACCATTGATGCCTGTGTACCCTGTTGCTCGCGGTAATAGTCGTTTAATGATGTATCGCATCGAAAACAACTGGTACTCACTGGCTGAAAAAATTAAGAAAGGCAATGCAACTGAAGCAGAACAAGCGCGTAAACGTCTACGTGAAGAACTGCTTGCACTTGCTCCAATCTTTGCTGAGTTCACTTACTTTATGAGTGATGAGTTTAGCTTGGTTGACTGTTATTTGGCTCCACTACTATGGCGTCTACCTGACTACGGCGTTGAGCTAGTTGGTGCTGGTGCTAAAGAAGTGAAAGCGTATATGGCTCGCGTATTTGAACGTGACTCATTCTTAGCTTCACTAACTGAAGCTGAACGCGAAATGAGATTAGCTGGACAGTAATGGATATTGATAAAATGACTCCGCGCCGACCATATTTAGTGCGAGCTTTTTATGATTGGATTGTCGATAACGACTTAACACCACACCTTGTTGCTGATGCGACACTTCCGGGTGTTCAAGTTCCGATGGAATTTGTTAGCGATGGTCAAATTGTATTGAATATTGCACCAAGAGCGGTAGGTAATTTGCTTATCTCTGATGATGCAGTTCAATTCAACGCTCGCTTTAGCGGTCGTCCGCAGAATGTAATGGTGCCAATGTATGCCGTTATGGCTCTCTATGCACGAGAGAATGGTGCTGGGACGATGTTTGAACCAGAACCAGGCTATGAAGAGATTGATGTCAACTATGAGGAGCCTCAATCTGAAGCTCCAGTAAGTAGTGTTCATGTTGTTGAAGCGACAGAACTTGATGATAGTGATGAGGATGGTGACGATACACCACCACCACCACCTTCACCTCCTAAAGGACGTCCTTCACTTCGAGTCGTTAAGTAGCCGTCAATAAGTATTGCTAGCCTTAATGGTTATCGATATTAAAAATAAAAAACGCAGCCTAAAGAGCTGCGTTTTTTGTTTTTAGTTTCTTTTCATAAGACGATTTTGCTAATTATTGAATAATCGTAAAGGCATTAATCACCTGTTTTACTCCATCAACATTACGGGTAATTTCAATCGCTATTTTTGACTGAGGAGCAGTAATATCACCAATCAAGAAAACCTCTTGATCTTCTGTGACTACTTTTATTTTGATACTCTTTAGCTCTTCATTCGCTAAGAATTTACTTTTAATCTTGGTGGTGATCCATGAGTCTTGACTGATTTGAGCAATCGACACTGGCTTGGTATTCCGGATCTGATTATGGACAATGTTCACATGATCCATCCCTCTAACCTGACGTTCCACCTGCTGACTTAAGTTTTGGTGTACCGTTTGACCAAAGAGGTAGACGGTGCCGTTATAGCTGACACTGGTTACCCTTGCTTTATTTTGATACGGAGCCTTTGCCGTAAGACCAGTAATGTTGAATTCAATTTGTTGATCTTGTGTTTGGCGTTTCGTTGAACGGGGATCCGTCGCAATAACTGCAGTTGAGGTTGCTGCGCCTGCAACTAATACACCAACACACCCTTGTAATGTGGAGGCTAAAAGGACAATCGCAATGAGTTTCTTCACTCGTTACTCTCCATCGTGGGTTGGGAAGATAATTTGATCGATAAGATCACTGAGGCAATGAACAATAAGCATATGGCTCTCTTGAATACGAGATACACGGTGTGATGGAACGCGAATTTCAACATCTTGCTCCCCGAGTAACCCTGCCATCTCACCACCATCCATACCCGTCAGCGCGATAATTTTCATATCACGAGTTACTGCCGCTTCCATCGCTTTTAATACATCACGGCTATTACCGCTAGTTGAGATAGCAAGAAGAATATCGCCAGGGTGGCCTAATGCTCTCACCTGTTTGGCAAAAATCTCGTCGTAATTATAGTCATTAGCAACGGCAGTTAAGGTTACGGTATCGGCGGTGAGTGCCATTGCTGGTAGGCTTGG
Organism: Vibrio sp. SS-MA-C1-2; assembly: GCF_021513135.1. Taxonomy (NCBI): domain Bacteria; kingdom Pseudomonadati; phylum Pseudomonadota; class Gammaproteobacteria; order Vibrionales; family Vibrionaceae; genus Vibrio; species Vibrio sp. SS-MA-C1-2. The sequence continues at coordinate 247,478 of NZ_CP090981.1, read as the reverse complement.
TCGTTCAGTTTCAAAACGATTAAGAAGGCAAGAAACAAATTGTTGAGCATTAGCAGCAGAACCACCGTTACCACAACAGATAATTTTATTACCATTTAGTAAGCTGGCGACCAGAACGTGAGTCGCTTTGGATAAAACATCAGGCAGTGCTTCGGCTGCAGATATTTGAGTTTGAATACTCTCTGTAAATGTTGCTTTAATGCTATCTAGCATGGACTTACCCTTCTATCATAATGTTTTGTAACCATGTTATTTTAGATGGATTTCCTTCAATAGCAACAAGATCGAAACGTAAGCTGCTATTTGTTGCAGAATAGCGATTTTTCTGCAGCCAATAGAGGGCGGTTTTATAGAGTTTTTTAAGTTTTGTCGGAGTCACTGATTCAAGGGCAGAACCATAGCGATTTGATTTGCGGTATTTAACTTCAATAAAGACTAACGTGTTATGGTGCTGACAAATAAGATCTATTTCGCCAAATCGGCTATGAAAATTTCGCTCAATAAAAATCAGCCCTTGAGACTGTAAGTATTCAAGGGCTTGTTGTTCATAGTGTTGACCGAGCTTACGGCTGTGCCATCGGAGCAATCGTTTCTCCAGTATATTGAACCCAACTCATTTGACGCTGAACGACACACTGATCATTGAGGGTGAGCTTCCCCGTCTCACCCGGTAATGTTAAATCGGGTGAAATTTTCATTTGACTAAGATGATTAGTCAGTAGGTAAGTATCCATCCCCATTGCACGTAGCCTTGCTAAGGCGATACTGGCATCACGCAATGGTGTCATATCTGTCACCGATTTAACGACTAATGGAATCTCAGTAAAGCTGACACCTGAAAGTTCTTTAATCTGCTCTGGTGATAGATTATTACTATAACCACGCGAGCTACTATAAAGTTTAGGCTTGGTAGCGTCAGGGCTAATTGCAACATCAATAAATGGTTTTAAAAGTGTTAGCTCTGAAGTTGTCGCTATCATATACACAGAGTCGGTATCACGACGGTTACGGGTTTCACTTTTTAACTCGATATCCATCAACTTTTTCATCTGTTCAATACGTGCTTCACTATCGGTTAAGCCGAGTGCTTTATTTACCTCTGTCTGTAAGGTTGATTTACTCGCAAAGTATTGAATAGTTGGTTCATGACCGGTTAACTGTTTCCATTCTGCAATAAAGGCGGTGGCTGTGCGTCGACCAAAGCCACTACTCGGTGCAAAGATCAGAGGGTATTGATTACCTGAAGTGAAAATATAGTTAGCCGCTTGCTTTGCTTCTTGTTCTGGTGAAAGCGAATAAAAACAGCTATTACTGGTATTAGCAGGCAGCTGGTTTGGTTTATTCAGCGCTAAAATAGGCAGTTGATTATCATTAATTTCAAGTAACTGAGAAACTTTAGACTTCAGAAGTGGACCGATAATAATATCTGTACCATCACTCTGTAGCTTTTGATAGAGGGTTGGAATATCCATCGCCGCTGAGTCATAAATTTCTAATTCAACCTCATCATCACGCTGGCTATCATCAATCATCGCAGCTAAGTAACCATCACGAAGAATGGTTCCTTGTTTCTCTAATTTACCCGATAAAGGAAGCAAAAGTGCAATGTGGGTTGGACGAGCAAGATCCAACGCCATTAAGCTTGCGAGTTGTGTTGGTAAGTGCTGATTAGCTGGGTGATAAGGAGAAGCTTGAAGCCACTCATCGACCGCTTTTTTCAAGCGAGCGGGACGAGTATTATACGTTTTTTCAAGAATGGCTAACTGTACCCAACCGCGAAGAACATCATCATTGGCACTAAAAGGAAAGGTTTGGAGTTCGTTGAGAGAGCGTGTAGAGAGAAGATCCCAAACATTTTGCCAATTTTGTTGTTTTTCAGTGTCAGGCAGATATAGATCGCTATCTGTTAATGCTTGGATCTGCCTGTTCGGTTGATTATTTAGCTTAAAAGCTGTCGCTTGAAGTTGATAGAAGCGAACATATTGGTTTGGTTGTAGTGAGCCATCACTTTTCAAGTTTAATAAGAAGAGTGCATGTTGAGGATCACTTTTAGCTAATGAGATCTGTGCGCTTGCCATTTGCCACTCAATACTTTGAGCGGGTGTTAATGGCTGCAGTTGGATCTGTTTTAATGCTTGTTCAGCTTGAGCGAGATCACCTTGAGCAATATAGGCTCGAGCGGCAAGAATCTGCCAATTAATTTTTTCAGTTCCTGTTGCGCCTTGTGCCTGCATGAGATAAACGTCTGCAGACTGATTAATCGGCGCAGAAATATCTGCAGTGGGTGATGTTGTTGAACTACATGCAGCTATACTAAGAGCGATAGCTACAGAAGTGGCAACTCGTGTTACACTTTTACCTTTCTTATGAAGGCAATTTAAAAGGGATTGGAGCATATGCTTTGGCTTACCTTAATAATTTGCACTCTATTTAACCTCTAGAGAGACCTTAAACAAATGAGCGATACTAGTTCTGGCGTAGTCGATACCGCAACATTGTACATTGTCCCAACGCCAATAGGTAATTTATCCGATATTACCCAGAGGGCTTTAACTATTTTAGCCCATGTTGACCTTATTGCAGCAGAGGACACTCGTCATAGTGGTCGATTACTTTCTCATTTTGGCATAAAAACACGTACATTTGCGCTACATGATCATAATGAACAGCATAAATCTGACATGGTTGTCTCAAAACTGAAAGAAGGTGCCTCTATTGCACTAATATCTGATGCTGGAACTCCATTAATTAGTGATCCTGGTTATCACTTAGTTAACCGTTGTCGTGATGCCGGAATTCGAGTTGTTCCTCTTCCCGGTCCTTGTGCTGTTATTACGGCATTAAGTGCGTCTGGGCTTCCCTCTGATCGTTTTAGCTTTGAAGGTTTCTTGCCGGGAAAAAGTAAAGGGCGTCGAGATGTGTTTGCTGCATTAGAAGCAGATCCGAGAACATTAATCTTTTATGAGTCACCACATCGTATTATGGACTCATTAGCAGATATGTTGTCAGTGTTAGGTGAAGAACGTGAAGTTTGCTTAGCGCGGGAGTTAACAAAAACCTTTGAAACTTTTCATAAAGCACCACTTGGCGAGCTAATTCCGTGGTTAGAGGAAGATGATAATCGTCAACGTGGAGAGATGGTATTGATGGTTGCAGGGTATCGTGAACAAGCCGAACAAGGTTTATCGGTAGATGCGATGAATACACTCAAGATTTTAGTTAAAGAGTTACCATTGAAAAAAGCAGCGGCATTAACGGCTGAAATCTATGGTGAGAAAAAGAATGCCCTTTATAAGTGGGGATTGGAGAATCTTTAATTGCTGAGTTATTCAACAGTTAGTTTTATTTCTGTTTGATCGCGGACAAATCATTGGATTCTCTCTTCTGCTTGTTATAGAATCCCTGCTTCGAGTTGACTGGATAGTCGCTGCTTTGTTGTGATCCTTTCGGGGATATTGACAGAGGGGAGGAAAGTCCGGGCTCCATAGGGCAGGGTGCCAGATAACGTCTGGGAGGCGTGAGCCTACGACCAGTGCAGCAGAGAGCAAACCGCCGATGACTCACTTTGGTGAGAACAGGTAAGGGTGAAAGGGTGCGGTAAGAGCGCACCGCGCGGCTAGTAATAGTTCGTGGCATGGTAAACTCCACCCGGAGCAAGACCAAATAGGTTCCTAATGGCGCGGCCCGCGTTGGGAACGGGTAGGTTGCTTGAGCCAGTGAGTGATTGCTGGCCTAGAGGAATGGCTATCACCGCGCAAGCGGAACAGAACCCGGCTCATAGGTCGACTCGAATCTATTCAAATAAAAAAAGCGCTGATTTATCAGCGCTTTTTTTGTCTCTAAATTTAGCGTTAGAGTGACATTTTGATTTTTTAAGCTTACTTACTTAAATATTAACTCTGATTAATCAATGCTTTAATCTCAGCGGTCTGTTTAACAATGATAATACCTGCTTGTTTCATCTCGTGAATCGCAGCTTCTACAGTTTCTGGTGCTAAACCACGGCTGGCTTCTAAATTCACAATTACTTGATTAAACTTAGCGGATCGCTGTAATTGTAGGGCGGTTGTTTTGACGCAATAATCAGTCGCTAAACCACCAACCAGAACAATCTCAACTTTTCGAATCTGTAACCATTCAATTAACCCAGTACTTAATTTCTCTTCAATATCATGATAACAAGCACCATAAGGATGAAGGTCGGCTTCAATACCCTTCCACACCACGTAATCGTATTCAGTCACAGCTGGAATATCTGCGATAGTCTCAAAACCGACAGTACCGGGAACGCCATGTGAAACCCAAGTTAGGTCAGCATTCTTATGGTCAAGAGGCTGTAGCATCTCTACAGGGCTATCTACTCGCCATATTGCCTCTTTAGGATGAGAGTCTTTACTTAGCACGCGTAGTTGCGCGAGATCAGCTTGAGCGTTGAGAGCTGCACCAATTAAGTCACCTTCAGGGACAGGCAACTCATTTGGGCATAATGGTGTGAAGGTTTTTTGTGGATCCACATCAATTGAAGCGATAAGTTTAGAATGTTGCATGATAAAAACTCCTTTTCTACAGTTTGTGACTACATTATCTGCTTCAATAATGCATCCGCTCTAAAGCGATGAATTCGCTTCAAGAGCTTCTGAACCGGCTCTGGGTAGGTGTTAATATCGGCAATTTTTTTATAGCTATTGAGGCGAGTAGTATGCGTCATAATACAATCAATCTCCTCTAGCTTTTGCTTTTCTAATAGATGGTTTTTATCATGCAGTAAAATAGCATTTTCAAGATCGAGTTTCCAAGCTCTAGGGTTTAAGTTATTACCCGTAATAAGCATATAACTGCGATCAACCCACACACCTTTAAGGTGGAAGCTATTAGCATCATGTTTCCATAAGTGGATATTTAACTGGCTACTTTGAATGGCTTTTTCATTAGCTTTAGCGAAGCGGCGTAGATAGACCTCATAAAGATAAGGAAGACCTGCAATCGTTTTAAATGGCTTGTCTGGTGAGATAAAGAAATCATTTGCCTCTTTGTCACCAATAATAAAGTCAATTTTCACACCACGTTTTAGCGCGTGTTTCACCTCTTTATTGATACTTTTTGGCAAGTTAAAATAAGGAGTACAAATGATTATTTCTTTCTGCGCACCGGCAATTAAATATTGAATATTATTATTTAATGTATTGCCGCGCTTACCGAGTCCAACCATAGGGGTTAAACCGACTTGGTCTTCTGCGATATCGTCAGCCATAAAATCATAGTGAGCACGAGATAGAGTCGCACTTAACTCTTTAATCGCGGGTTTTAAATCTTTAGTTAACGGTCGATCTGCTTGAGTTAAGCAATTAACCGCATTGCTGTTGACTAAAAGATCAGTAATAAAGTTTGCCATAGAGTCAGCAAGCTTAGGATTTTTAATGACATGATAGCGGTCATAACGATAACGATCTTTTTGTGCTAAATAGACATCATTAAGACTCGCGCCACTGTAGATAACAGTGCCATCAATAATAAAACCTTTCAGGTGCAAAACACCGAACACTTCTTTATTTTTAACAGGAACGCCTAAAATCTCAATTTGATGCTGAAATCTTTCTGCATATTCACGATAAAGCCCAGCATTACCATCTGACTTTTTATCTCCGATTAAACCACGTTGCGCACGGTGCCAATCAACAAGTACTTTTACATCAAGTTCAGGATTTTTCTGTTTAGCGTGGTACAGTGAATCAAGAATCGCGCGACCAGCTTCATCATCTTGTAGATAAAGTGCGACCAGATAAATACGCGTTTTAGCACTATTTATCTCTTTATGTAATCGTTCACGAAACGAGTTAGCGTCTAAGAGTGTTTCAAGATCTTCTGGGCGATGAGCAATACAAGGTAGCAGTTCAAGGCGTTGCTGATAAAGAAGAGCGGAATTCATTAAAACCTCTTTTACTTGACGTGAGTTCTATATTAAATAGTTTATCGATTTATAAGATAAAAAAATTTGGATATCGATTGTAGCAGATGTTAGGTGGAATTCTTAATTTTTACTACTTTCACGCCAGAATTTGGCGTGAAAATTTAATAATTGTTAATTACGTCTGCATCACCTAGCATTTTTGCTGGCTAAAATTCGGAATTTATTGGTCTTAGCTTGCTCATTACAGTGACCAAATGCCGATTCAAAAATAGGTGGGTATTGGAGAAAGTTATTTGCCACAATGATCATTTCACCACTTCGAGTTAACTTTTGAGGCGCGCTCTGAATTAAGGTTTCAGTTGCACGATAAAAGGTTTTTAAGCCGGCATGGAACGGCGGATTGCTGATAATAAAGCGGTAGTTTTTATCTGTATCTGAGTAGACATCCGAAGGGTAAACTTTTCCCTCTAAGCCATTTTCCTGTAGTGTTTTTTTCGCTGACTGAATAGCGAGCGCACTAATGTCTACCATTTCTAATTCAATACCCGGATTTTGACGTTTTAGCGCGGAACCAATCACGCCTGCTCCACAACCAAAATCGAGAACTTTACCGCTTAATTTCGGTACTGTATCGAGTAATAGTTCTGTCCCTAAATCTAAGCTACCGTGACTAAATACACCCGGCAGAGTACAGATAGTTAATGTTTCGCCAGCAATGGTAATTTGATACTCTTTAAACCACTGATCAAGATTGAATGGTTCAGGTTTTTGCTCTGATAGACCCCAATAGAAGCTACAACGACGTGCTGAGTCATACTTAGTGAGTGGGCCATACGGGGCAAATATCTTTTCTGCACTTTTTACACCGCTACGATTTTCACCAACAATGCAAACTTCAACGCCTAACTTTAACTTACTTAATAGCATTTGCAGTAAGTAGTCAGCTTCAGCTTTTGCTTTAGGCCAGTAGAGAAGAATAACGTCGATATCTAATGCTTCTTCGAGTTGGGCACCAAAATAGCAGTGAATTGTTGAGGAACTGCTGATCTCTTTATATTGCTTATAGTTAGTTGTAAACAGTGTGACAGAGTGGCAGTGCTTATCGAGTTCAAGAGCAAAGTCATCACCTATTTCACCAGCGATAAGAACTTTTTTATCATTAAAATACTCAATTTGACGCTCAACAATTTGGCTTGCAGGGGAATAGGTTGTCATTATTTTCTACATTATCGGGATGTTTGAAGGGGGATTTTTACCATATATAAACCATGATGTCAGCAGTTACTTCTATCCTTGCCATACTTGAAGTTGCTAGGTTGTTGGCTACGTTCATTCGCCCCATCATATAGAACAGCTATACTCATGGGGCCTAATTTACTTGCCGCCTACTAGCAACTCCAACTATTTTAAGTACTAAGGAGTAAAAATCAGAGTGGATTAAGATTTATCCTGCGAGACTAAGAAGTCATGAAACTCCGTTTCATAGAGTCTAAATAGAACTAAGGTCACGGCGAAAATAATTGGACCATAAATTAAGCCCAGTAAACCGTAAAGTTGAATCCCTCCCAATAATGAGAAAAAGATTAACAACGTACTCATTGAAGAGCTACCTTGCATTAGAAGAGGGCGGAGTAAGTTATCAATTGAACCAACAACCGCAATGCCCCAAATGACCATAAAGCCAGCCATCATCATTTGACCGGTTAATAACAAATAGATTGCTGCAGGCAGCCAAATCAATGCTGTCCCTACCAATGGAATAAATGAAGCAAAACCCATCATTGTTCCCCAGAATAGAGCAGGGAAGCCGGTAATCCCCATTGCGATACCTCCAGCAAACCCTTGCGCTAATGCGGTTAAAAAAGATCCGAGAACAGCTGATTTAGCGACACTCTCAATTTCCGTTAAGATGATATCTTCTTGTGAACGAGAAAGAGGAAGAACGTGGCGCATAGCATGAACAATTTTGTTGTGATCTCTTAATAAGAAGAAAAGAACAAATAACATTAAACCAAAGTTAGCAATAATTCCCGTCACGTCTCCAAGTAGGCGACCACTTAAGTTCAACATTTTTGCACCTAGCTGAGAAGCAAACTCTGCGACTCTTTGCACTATTTCTTGATTATTGATCGATTCAAAAGGAAGTTTATTATTAATGAAGGTCAAAGTTGAGTGAACATATGGGTGAGCAAGGATCTCTTTGACACCACCGGCTTTTGCCCAGAGGTAACTATCTTTTGAGAATGAGATACCTTGTTGCACAATGGCAGAAAATACAAACATCATCGGAATGACAATAATAAAAGTGAGTAGGATACAAGAGATAACCGAGGCAATGTTTGGCTTGTTAATCAGTTTCGTATTGATCACATCATGAATGGGTTGGAAAAGAATCGATATGATGAAGGCCAAAATAATGGAACCTAAATAAGGTGCGATTAGCTGATAACAGGCATAAGCGGCAATGGCTAATGCGGCAATAATTATCCAGTGTCTTGATTCTATTGTTAAAGGTTTAGACAAAATAGTTCCTTCCATATAAAAAGTGAGGTGTGAAGGTATCAATGATTTTTATTTAATTCACTATACCTTTCTTACTTGAAGCGGCTAGGTTGTTGACGGCGTTCATTCGCCCCAATCATATATACCCTTACCCTTGAAGTCGCTAGGTTGTTGGCTGCATTCGTTCGCCCTAATCATCTAATCATATAGTACACCTATACTCATGGGGTCTCATTCACTTGTCGCCTACTAGCAACTCCAATTACTTTGGGCATATGATAACCGAATTATAGTTGCGAATAGAGTTAATAGTTATTAAATGAGTTGAAATTATAAGGTTAACGGTATTATTCTTGTAGCATATAAAAACAGTGGGGTGAAATTATGGGGTGTTGTAAAAGTGGTGGCTGTAGCAGTAAAAAGTCATCGAAGATCACACCGTTGAGAATTTTAGTTATCGTACTTGCCTTATTAATCATCTATTTTTGGCAATAGCTAACTTTTCGAATAGCGAAAGAAGAGAGTCAAAGCAGAGAAGAGCAACGAGTCGGGAAGGGGAGATTTATTGTTTTGTGTGTCGTCGTAAAATTTAAGCAAAAAAAAGCCAATCCGAAGATTGGCTTTCTTAATTGGCTCCCCTTGCTGGACTTGAACCAGCGACATACGGATTAACAGTCCGCCGTTCTACCAACTGAACTAAAGGGGAATTATATGGTGCCTCGAGGCGGAATCGAACCACCGACACGGGGATTTTCAATCCCCTGCTCTACCGACTGAGCTATCGAGGCAAAAAGTAGATAATTAAATCTAACTTTTCGCAATGTTGTTTTATCGCTATAAATAGCAGTTCCACAACGTTTGCTAAAGAATGGTGCCGACTACCGGAGTCGAACTGGTGACCTACTGATTACAAGTCAGTTGCTCTACCTACTGAGCTAAGTCGGCACATATCTCTGATTACTAAGCATTAACTTAGCAACACTATTTGGCTCCCCTTGCTGGACTTGAACCAGCGACATACGGATTAACAGTCCGCCGTTCTACCAACTGAACTAAAGGGGAATTGTCCCAAGATATCTGATTTCCATCAAACACCTAAAATATGGTGCCTCGAGGCGGAATCGAACCACCGACACGGGGATTTTCAATCCCCTGCTCTACCGACTGAGCTATCGAGGCAAAAAGTAGATAATTAAATCTAACTTTTCGCAATGTTGTTTTATCACTATAAATAGTACTTCCACAACGTTTGCTAAAGAATGGTGCCGACTACCGGAGTCGAACTGGTGACCTACTGATTACAAGTCAGTTGCTCTACCTACTGAGCTAAGTCGGCACATATCTCTGATTACTAAGGGTTAACTTAGCAACACTATTTGGCTCCCCTTGCTGGACTTGAACCAGCGACATACGGATTAACAGTCCGCCGTTCTACCAACTGAACTAAAGGGGAATTATCCTAAGATGTCTGATTTTCATCAAGCACCTAAAATATGGTGCCCGGAGGCGGAATCGAACCACCGACACGGGGATTTTCAATCCCCTGCTCTACCGACTGAGCTATCCGGGCTAACGAGGCGCTATTAAACGGATTTTCTGGTTATTCGTCAACACTTTTCTTGTTTTTTTTTCATTTTTTATGTTGTTTGTTGCTTTTACATGCAAAAAGGGGAAAAAAGAACCATTTTCTCTCAATAATTTAGCTGATTTTGATTTAAAACTCTCGTTGATACTTTTTTACTTTTTGTAAATATCGACGAGATTCTGCCGATGGATGCTTTTTAGTGAGAGCCCAGTAGACCTGATTTGGTTGTAAACTGTTCAAATTGTTCATCGCACGAGATCGATTTGTTCGATGAAAGGTCTTTAATACATTACCTGCGCCGCCGTTATAAGCGGAAATCATGCTGTATTCGAGAGAAATAGGATCGCTAATCTTCTTTAAATAGCGATTTTTTAGGATGTAAAAGTAAGCGGTTCCGGTATCAATATTGTTAGCGGGGTCGAAAAGATATTGAGGAGAGGGTTGTCCTGAACGTTTTTTTACTAACTTAAAAACATCACGTCCAGCCGTTTTTGGTACCACTTGCATTAATCCATAAGCATTTGCATGGCTCACTGCATAAGGATTAAAGCTGCTTTCTGTTTTGATAATCGCATAGATGAGATCTTCAGCAATCCCATATTTTCTCGAAGCACTTTTGACAATGTTGGCATATTGATAGCGACGCTGATTGTAATGATCTTTAATCATCGGAATTTCAACATAGAAGGCTTTTTGATAACGAATTGCTTTAGTTTTGAGTTTATGACTTATTAAGTAATCAGCAAAGCGGGCAGCTCGCCAAGACCAAGTAATGGTTTTTCCATCTTGATCGACAACTTGCCCAAGTAAGAAAGGCGTCCCTTCTAATTTGATTGAAGATGCACTAAATAGATCAACGTCAGCAGGGTTGTACGGCGTGAGGAGGGTTGTGGCAATTGCTTGTTTTAAATGCTCTTTTGGCTCTGTTGTTGCGACGGTTTCAATAGTGATAACACCCCGTTCAAAGTCGACATGAGAGCGACTTTGGTAATCATCGGTATATTTTACATAGTCTCGTTTTCCTGCAATAAGGACATTATTATCACCCCAACGTTGACGGATCTCACCTGAAAAGGATTGAACTAAGCGGTCAAGAGCATCAAGATCTTTTTCATATTGTCCGGGAGGGGGAGTCGGAGCGAGGTTTTTAGCGAAGCGATTTGTTGGAGCGTAGTCAACGTCATAGAGGTTTGAAACGGTTTCTCGACTACAGCTATTGAGTAGTAGGATCGTTACTAGTAGTAATAATCTTCTCATAATATAAAACGGTTGCAGAACAACCGTTATTTCGTCCTTTCATCTTATTCAGATGGCGGAGTATAGCCATCAATTACGACATCCTGACCTTCGAAAAGATAACTCACCATTTCGGATTCTAATAGTTTACGATGCTCAGGATCCATCATATTTAATTTCTTTTCATTTATAAGCATAGTCTGTTTTTTCTGCCATTCAGCCCATGCTTCTTTAGAAATATTGTCATAAATACGTTTACCTAACTCGCCTGGATAAAGTTGAAAATCTAGACCGTCAGCATCTTTCTTTAAACGAGCACAAAAAACCGTGCGACTCATAATCTTTCTCCCAATTTGATTTTAACGTTTATTGATCCTTTGGATCCGAATGTTTCTAATAAATAATTTCAAGTATACCCAAAGTAATTGGAGTTGCTAGTAGGCGATAAGTGAAAGAGACCCCATGAGTATAGATGTTCTATATAATTGGGGCGAATGAACGCCGTCAACAACCTAGCAGCTTCAAGTAAGAAGGGGATAAACAGTTTAGTTCGACTCAAGTAGCAGAGAGGTTAATAACCGCTGTACTGGTGTAGCTAAGCCAATTTCTGGTGGTTGAGTTAAGTTATACCAAATCCCTACGTTGGCTTCCATCACTACTGACGGTTGTTGTTCCACTTCCACTAATATTGGTATGATATCGAGGTGGAAATGGCTAAAAGTATGTCTAAATGCAATCAACTGTTTTTTACTATAGTGAATATTTGAGCTAATTTTACGATTGATTAGCTGATCAACGTCTTTCTCCGTTTCAGGAAAGCACCATAATCCGCCCCATAAACCGACAGGAGGGCGCTGTTCTAACCAGACTTGATCTTGGTATTTTATAATTAAAAAGTATGCCTGTTTCTCGGGAGTGATTTTCTTGGGCTTTTTCCCCGGAAAATCTAATTGACGAGATTCTGCATTGGCTTGGCAAGTGGTAGCAATAGGGCAGAGCTGGCATTTAGGTTTCGATCGGGTACAGATCATCGCCCCCATATCCATCATTGCTTGATTATATTTTTCAACTTCAGTCTTTGGTGTTAACTCTTCAGCATGTTGCCATAATTGATTTTCAACCGCCTTTTTCCCCGGCCAACCCTCAACAGCAAAGTGACGCGCCAGCACCCGTTTTACATTGCCGTCTAAAATAGCATAAGGCTGCTTCTGAGAGAGAGATAAAATTGCCCCTGCCGTCGAACGCCCAATCCCTGATAATGCTAAAACCTGTTCAAAATCAGTGGGAAATAGTCCTTGATGTTGATCGCGGATCGTTATCGCTGTTTTATGGAGATTACGCGCTCTAGCATAATAACCAAGCCCAGTCCAAAGGTGTAAAACTTCGTCTTGATCCGCATTGGCCAGATCAGTAATCGTCGGGAATTTAGCAAGAAAGTTGTTAAAATAGGGGATAACGGTGGCGACTTGGGTCTGTTGCAACATCACCTCTGATAGCCATACATGATAAGAGGATTTCTCTTGCTGCCAAGGGAGGGTTTTTCGCCCATACTGCTCATACCAAGTTAAGATACGGTCTGAAAAACTGTTATTTTTTACTGTAGAATTCACTGCTTCCCACTATTATTAATAGTTATGATGGTATGATTGCAGCATAAAGCAGGCTTTTGAGCAATGCTAGGGTTGCACCTTTGACAAATTTTTGGATAATGCGCGATCTGCTTAGGTTTTCCTCTATTTTAAATGGGCAACAATTTTATGTCTGAAGTAACGAACAATGAAGTAACAGAAGAGGGTAAAGTAATACGTAAAATACGTAGCTTTGTCCGTCGTGAAGGTCGTCTAACCAAAGGCCAAGAACAAGCAATGAATGAGTGCTGGGATACAATGGGTCTTGATTACTCAGATCAGCGTTTAGATTGGAACTCGGTTTTTGGTAACAATAATCCAGTTGTTCTTGAAATTGGTTTTGGTATGGGTGCGTCTCTGGTTGAGATGGCAAAAAATAGCCCTGAGAAAAACTTTGTCGGTATCGAAGTTCATACACCGGGTGTAGGAGCTTGTCTAATGGCGGCTCGTGATGCGGGTGTGACTAATTTACGCGTGATGTGTCACGATGCTGTTGAAGTTTTCGAGAAGATGATTCCAGAACAGAGCCTAGCGACTTTACAACTGTTCTTCCCTGACCCATGGCATAAAAAGCGTCACCATAAGCGTCGTATCGTTCAAGCGCATTTTGCTGAGATGATCCGTTCAAAACTTGCCATTGGTGGTGTTTTCCATATGGCTACAGATTGGGAAAACTACGCCGAGCATATGATCGAAGTGATGAATGTTGCGCCGGGCTACCGTAATATTTCGACAGATGGTGACTATATCCCTCGTCCAGATGATCGTCCGTTGACTAAATTTGAACAGCGTGGACATCGTTTAGGTCATGGTGTTTGGGATATTAAATTTGCTCGAACAGAGTAAGACAAGACGGTAATCAAATAGCTAATTTAGCCACTCCAATTGTGATGAGTATGGGCTACAATTAGTTTACTGAGCATCAATATTAAGAGCCAGCATGACGCTGGCTTTTTTGTCTGACAAGATCATGATATAAATTTTTATACTTTTCATCTATTTAAATTCCTTTTTATATATCTGATATTAAAGCTATTGTCTCGCTAGAGGGTAGGAAATGAAATTAACATCTGAGTTGCTGCAAGAGATCGTCGATGAAGCTCGTCCTCTTATTGGTCAAGGGAAAGTCGCTGATTACATTCCCGCATTAGCTCAAGTTTCTGCGAATAAACTGGGTGTCGCCGTTTATACCAATGCCGGTGAACTCTTTGAAGCTGGAGACGCGAATGAACTATTTTCTATTCAATCGATATCTAAGGCATTAAGCTTAACTTTAGCGATGACTATTTATGAACCGGATGAAATCTGGAAACGAGTAGGAAAAGAACCATCTGGCCATGCCTTTAATTCTTTGATTCAGATTGAAATGGAGCGCGGGATCCCTCGAAACCCTTTTATCAATGCGGGTGCGTTGGTGGTGTGTGACTTATTACAAAGTCGACTAGCAGCCCCTAGACATATTATGCTTGAGTTGGTGCGTAAGTTAGCGCAAGATCCAAAAATTAGCTATGATCGTGTAGTTGCCGCTTCTGAAATGGAACACAGTGATCGTAATGCCTCTATTGCATATTTAATGCGATCTTTTGGTAATTTCAGTAATGAAGTGCTCCCTGTTTTACAAAATTATTTTCATTTTTGTGCGCTACGAATGAGCTGTACAGATTTAGCCAAAACCTTCTCTTATCTTGCTAATAAAGGCGTTTGTGTTGGTTCTGAAGAGAGAATGATATCAGCAACTCAAACTAAGCAGGTTAATGCACTATTGGCGACTTGTGGCTTGTATGATGGTGCTGGAGAGTTTGCTTATCGCGTCGGAATGCCGGGGAAATCTGGTGTCGGTGGCGGTATTATTGCGATTGTACCAGGAGAGATGACGATTGCAGTTTGGTCTCCGGAATTAGATCCTTCAGGAAACTCATTAGCCGGAACCATGATTTTAGAGAAACTGGCGCAGCGTATTGGGCGTTCTATTTTCTAAGTGTTTAATCTATACCTAAAGTCATTGGAGTTGCGAGTAGGCGGTAAGTAAGAAGGGTATATTTAAAAACATTGATCAAATCAGAAGATATAGAGTTAGTACTATTTACTTTATAGTGCCAACTCTATAAATTTCAAATAGAGAGAGAAACTCTTAGGTTATCTCTACTCTTCATCTGCTGCAAGAAACAGACTCAATAGGTCATTTAAAAACAGTTTTCCATGAGCGGTGATCTGCCAACTATCCCCTAAATCAGCAATTAATTTCTGCTCAATCGCTTGTTCGATTGCATCTTCCACCATGGTTAATGGTAAGCCCGTTGTTGCACTAAAATCAGCTTTGGGACAAGGTTCCAATAACCTAAAACGATTCATAAAGAACTCAAAAGGGCGTTCTTTATTCGCAACGTCATTTTGATGCGCTAAGTAAGCTTTATTTGGCTCAAGATAACCACGTGGATGTTTCACTTTTACCGTGCGGATGATCTCGCCATTAGCAAAACTAATCTTACCATGAGCACCACAACCGATCCCGAGGTAGTCACCAAAACGCCAGTAATTGAGATTATGGCGACATTGGTAACCGGGTTTACTATAACCTGAGGTTTCATACTGCTGATAGCCCGCATCAGTCAGTAACTTATCGCCTAATTCAAAGATATCCCATAGATCATCATCATCTGGCAAAGTGGGCGGCTTTGAATAGAATAGGGTGTTAGGCTCGATGGTTAGCTGGTACCAAGATAGGTGTGGAGGATTAAGATCTATTGCTTGTTGAAGATCAGAAAGCGCTTGTTTAGCACTCTGATTGGGTAAGCCATGCATCAGATCCAAGTTAAAGCTAGTTAGATCACCTTGATGAGCCAGTTTAGCTGCCTTGATCGCTTCCTCTGGGCCATGAATACGACCAAGGGCGGTTAATTTTTCTTGCTCAAAGCTTTGAACGCCAATAGAAATTCGTGTCACACCATGCTGTTGATAGCGATGAAAACGTTCGGCTTCAACTGTGCCGGGGTTTGCCTCCATGGTGATCTCGATATTATCTTCAAAAGGAATCAACGCTTCAATCCCTTTTAATAGACGACCAATCTCTTCAGGAGAGATCAAGCTTGGCGTTCCACCACCAATAAAGATCGAGTGAAGTAAGCGGTGATCGTCTTGTAAATCGTAACGAGTCAAATCTTGTTGGAGATCGTCGAGCAGCGCATCAATATAATCTAATTCAGGCAGATCACTCTTTAAAGCGTGAGAATTAAAGTCACAATAAGGGCACTTTTGCACACACCAAGGGATGTGAACATAGAGACTTAGCGGCGGTGGTTGAATCATAGCTTGCCCTTTAGGTGGCCAAATAATGTCTGCAGTGCCTGTCCTCGATGAGATAACTGTTTTTTGACTTCAGGGGGAAGTTGCGCAGAGCTACAGTGATGGCTTGCAACCCAAAAGACAGGATCATAACCAAAACCATTTTCACCATTGGGTTGTTCGGTAATAGCGCCTTCCCATACGCCATGGCAGACAATCGGTGTTGGATCGGCTGCATGTTCCATGTAAACCAGAACGCAATGGAAGCGTGCGGTACGTTGTTCAGCTGGAACGCCATGTAGTTCGGTTAATAGCTTCTCTAGATTTTCAAGATCACTGCTACCTTCACCAGCAAAGCGTGCAGAGTAAATTCCAGGGGCACCTTTTAAAAAATCAACTTCTAACCCTGAGTCATCTGCAATCGCTGCCAGTCCTGTCTCTTGAGCGGCATGGCGGGCTTTAATAATCGCATTTTCAATAAAGGTCGTGCCAGTCTCTTCGACTGATGAGACATTAAATTCACTTTGTGCAACCACATTAAGACCAAACTCAGAAAGCAAGTTTGCCATCTCTTTAACTTTACCTTGATTACCTGTTGCTAAGACTACTTGCGTCATGATGACTCCTTTATCCCCTTCTTACTTGAAGCTGCTGGTTAGGTTGATAACAGTAATTACTGTACTCGTTAGCCGACAAGCAACCCCAGTTACTTTGGGTATATACCCTTTTACTTGAGTGATGTTGGGGATATTGTTAATTAAAAACGCCATTAATTATCTGGGAAATGACTAAAATAATCACTGAGATAATTAATGGCAAAAGTGTGTCGATTGAATTTATCGTCAATGTACTGCTCTATTCCGAGTGGTCGCTTTTATTTCAAGAGTTGTCTCTTTATTCCGAAATATAAGCGGCAATCTCAGGAGGAATCCTTGGTGGATCGATAACTCGAATCTGTTTATGTCGACCCAGTTCGCCTTTTTCTATTACCAGTTTACTTTTGGCAACTTTGAACTGTTTCGCTAAAAATTTAGTTAAATGGCTATTCGCTTTCCCATCAATAGGAGGAGCGGTAATCGCCACTTTTATCTCATTGTTATGGAGACCTACGATCTTATCCCGACTTGCTTTCGGTTGAATATAGAGTCGTAATATAAGATCGTGATGATTCCGTGTGACCGCACTCATTACATCATGATCTGACCAAAGAGATCAGTGACTAAAATCTGTAAGAACTGAAGGACTAAAATAGCCACTAGAACAGAAAGATCTAAGCCACCTAATGATGGTAGTACGCGACGAATTGGACCTAAGAATGGTTCTGTTAGCTGGTGCATTACATATTCAATTGGGCTGCGACCTTGACTTACCCAGCTTAAAATTGCACGGATAATCAATACCCAAAAAATCATTTGGAAAATTTGTTTAATAACCGTTCCAAACGCGATAAAGCTCGCCATGGTAAACGGCACCACGTAATTTCCAGCAACCGCTTGAAGGAGATAGATTTTACCTAATGCAACCACAAAAGCTAAGACAAAGGTTGCGGTATCGAAACGTCCAATACTTGGAATAAAACGACGCATTGGCGCTAGAATAGGTTGAGTCACTTTAACAATCGATTGAGAGAAAGGATTATAGAAATCCGCTCTTGCAAACTGTAGCCATAAGCGAAGTAAAACCACTAAAAGATAGAGGTCAAATACAGTGTTAATTAGAAAAAATAGTGCGTTCATGTTCACCCTTTAAGGTATTTTTAATTAAAATAATTTTTCCATCTGCTCTGCACGAACAATGGCCGCTTGCATCGCTTCTGCTACAGTATCAGAAAGTTGATGTTGATTAAAAACTTCGATTGCTTCATGGGTCGCGCCACCTTTCGATGTCACTTGCTGGCGTAGTGTGCTGATCTCTAAATCTGGATTATGGATCACCATCTGAGCAGCCCCTAAAGCGGATTGTTGCACAAGAAGACGAGCTGTTTGTTGATCAAATCCTAATTTTTCAGCTTCCTTCTGCATTGCTTCCATAAACAAGAAAAAATATGCAGGAGAGCTGCCTGCCGCGGCAATAATATTATTAATCTCGCTCTCTTGTTCTACCCAGCAGCTTTTACCAACGGCATTTAATAGGTCTTCAGTATAAAGACGATCCGCTTTATTGACCTTTTCTGTTGCAAAAAGGCCACTCATACCTTCACCAAGTAATGATGGGGTATTGGGCATCACACGAACAAGATTTAAATCAGCTTTAAAGAGTTGATTAAAGCGGCCACAGCTGACACCCGCAGCAATAGAGATAATCAGTTTATTTCTCATATCAATGTTGGCGAAAGGTTGGCAAACGTCAGCCATCATTTGAGGTTTCACGGCAAGGACAACCACATCAGCCTCTAAGACCGCATCATGGTTATCATCAGTAGTATTAATACCAAACTGTTGCTGTAGTTGAGGATGATTCGCTCGATTAGGACTAGATGTCGTAATAAGTTGACTTGGATAACCGCTATTCACTAAACCTGAAATGATCGATTTAGCCATATTCCCTGCGCCAATAAAGGCAATTTTTCTCTGTTCCATGACTTTTCCTATAGTTTCTCTTGGGCTAGGCACCAAGGTTCATGACGGTTATTCGTCGCGTTATATCTTGTTACTTGATGTTATTAGAGGCTGGGCAATATTCACTTACCGCACTGACTAATAACTTCAACTATTTTAGGGGTTTATTTACTGTAATCTCGAGCACCAAAAATAGCTGTTCCAATTCTGACCATCGTCGTTCCTGTCTCTATGGCTGCTTCCATGTCGCCACTCATTCCCATTGAAAGAGTATCAATAGAAGGGTAGTGCTGTTGCAGTTCTGAAAATGCATTAGATAGAGCTAAAAACTGTTGATGTTGTTGCTGATAATCAGTGGTTGCTTGTGGAATCGCCATTAACCCTCGTAATTGAATATGAGGTAGTGTTGCAATCTCTTTGGCTAATTCAGGTATTTCATCAATGTGAATACCAGACTTTGACACTTCTTGACAGGTGTTAACCTGAATTAAGATATTTAATGCAGGCATTGACTCTGGACGTTGATCGCTAAGGCGTTTGGCAATTTTTAGTCGATCGACGGAATGAACCCAGTCAAAATTTTCTGCAATCGGCTTGGTTTTATTGGACTGAATAGGGCCAATAAAGTGCCAAGTTAATGGCTTTTTGGTGTTGTCAGTTATTACCGTCGTAAAATGGATAATTTTCTCTACGCCTTCTTGTACGTAGTTTTCCCCAAAGTGCTGCTGTCCAGCGTTAATCGCATCTTCAATCGCTGAGATAGGTTTGGTTTTACTGACCGCCAGAAGCTGAACAGAATTTACTGAACGTTGATACTTTTCACTCAATCGCTTAATTTCTGTAAGCGTGTTTGAGATGTTACTTTGAATAACTGACATAGGATTTAATCTAACTTTTTGTTGTATAGGTTTTATCTAGTGATGTAAATAAGCATTAATGAGAAGAAGTTTACTCTCCATACTGATTTTCAAACCAGCTTTCAATAATAATGACGGCTGATTGGCAATCAACATTGCCTTTACTTAACGCTTTGTAACCACCACGGTCAAAAAGTTCCGATCGAGCTTCTACGGTTGATAATCGTTCATCATGAAGTTCGACAGGAAAACCGAAACGACCAAATAGACGATTAGCAAATTTTTTAGCTCGTGGCGTAATGGTTTCAAGATCTTTACCGTGGAGATCGGTAGGTAAACCGACAACGATCAAATCTGGTTGCCACTCTTTTAATATTTGCTCGATCTGATCCCAATTTGGAATACCATCTCGTGCCTTGATCGCTTTTAATGGCGAAGCGGTGCCTGTTAACTCTTGCCCGACTGCAATACCAATACTTTTGGTGCCGTAATCGAATCCGATAATTGTTCTAGCTTGGCTCATGCATGCCCTACTTGAGATGATAAATTGACGGTATCTATGCCTAATTGACTCATGGCAACTTTCCATTTCTCCTCAATGGGAGTACTGAATAGAATATCAGGATCGGCGCTGATAGTTAACCAACTATTTGTTGCTAACTCTTGTTCTAATTGTCCAGCATCCCAACCCGAATAGCCCAATGCAACAATAAATTGAGTCGGTTGATCATTTGTCGTTAGAGTTTCTAAAATATCTTTTGAGGTAGTGACTGATATCGAAGAGGTAACTTTCATCGTTGAATCAAATCTATCAACGGCATTATGAATAATAAAACCTCGGTCTGAGGCGACAGGTCCGCCACTTAAAACGGATTGCTCTAGATTGTGACACGCTTCGTTATAGACAGGTTTACTGGTGGTGACTTGCTCTAACATATTACTGACGGAGATATTGATAGGGCGATTGATGGTGATCCCCATTGCGCCCTTTTCATCATGCTCACAAATATAAACCACGCTATTTTTAAATGCAGGATCTTCCATACTTGGCATGGCGATTAAGAAATGATTGGTTAAATTCATAACAGACTCCCTTGATGATTGAAAACAGGTTCTCCTGAACGGATATAAATGGCCTCTTTTTTATTTGTCGTTATCGCGTCAATATATTCTGGTGTTATGTTTAGCGACCATTTTTCAGTTCGATATCCCCTTCATACTTGAAGTTGCTAGGTTGTTGGCGATATTCATTCGCCCCAATCATATAGAAAATCTATACTCATGGGGCCTCATTCACTTGCCGCCTGCTAGCAACTCCAATTACTTTGGGTATAGTTAAAGTATGACTGAGTTTATTTGGTTTAGGGCGAATTGGAATAATTTACTTGAATTAGCGTGAAAAAGTGAGTTTAAAAGTCGGTAGGAGAGAAGAGAAGGGTGAAGAGAAGAGAGAGATTGCCCAAACAGCAGACGCTATTAGGGCAATTGAATAAATTTTCGCTAACTTGTTACTTATTGATCTTGTTCTTTATTGATTCGCAATGCGACGCTCAATGGCATCCATTAACTTCCCAGTAATGGAGATATCAAAAGCTGCTTCAATTTCACGGATACAAGTTGGACTCGTTACGTTGATTTCAGTGAGTTTATCGCCAATAACATCAAGACCGACAAAAATTAACCCTTTCTCTTTTAATACTGGGGCAACGGTTTCTGCAATTTTACGATCTGTTTCGCTGATTGGACGCGCTTCACCGCGACCACCTGCTGCTAAATTACCGCGAGTTTCTCCTTTCGCTGGAATACGAGCTAGGCAGTATGGCATTGGTTCGCCATCAACCACGAGGATACGCTTGTCACCGTTACTAATATCAGGAACAAACGTTTGTGCCATACAGTAGTTTTCACCCATTGCCGTTAGGGTTTCGATAATTACCGAGACATTTGGATCACCCTTCATCACGCGGAAGATCGATGAGCCACCCATGCCATCAAGGGGCTTTAAGATTATATCACCGTGTTGCTGGTGGAATGCTTTGATCTTGTCAGCACGACGAGAAACTAACGTCGTCGGAGTCAATTCTGGGAACCATGCGGTAAATAGTTTCTCGTTACAATCACGAAGACTTTGCGGCTTATTAACGATCAACGCACCTTCGATTTCAGCACGTTCAAGAATATAAGTTGCGTAGATATACTCAGTATCAAACGGAGGATCTTTACGCATTAATACGGCATCAAGATCAGAAAGTGCGATCTCTTGCTCTGAAGTGAATTCAAACCAGTTGTCAGGATCCTGTTTTAAAGTGACAGTGCGAGTGCGAGCGGTTGCCTTTCCTTGCTCTAGGGAGAGATCGCTCATCTCCATGTAGTGCACTTCCCAACCACGACTTTGCGCTTCTAGCATCATTGCAAAGCTTGAGTCTTTCTTGATATTGATCGATGAAATGGGATCCATCACGATACCGAGTTTGATCATTCTTGTTTCTCCTAAATTAACCTAAATCGCCAAAACGGACTTGTAGTGCGGTAATTGCTGTCATGGCGGCTGTTTCCGTTCGTAACACTCTTGGTCCTAATAAGGTCTCTTCAAACCGATACTGCTCAGTCATCGAGATCTCTTCGGCAGATAAACCACCTTCTGGGCCAATTAATAATCGGATCTTACCATCAGGGGAAGGTAAAGTATTGATCGAATATTTTGCTCTTGGATGTAAATTGAGCTTAAGTGCATCATCTTGTTCCGCACACCACTCCTCAAGTTTCATAATAGGACGAATTTCTGGCACAACATTACGGCCTGATTGTTCACAAGCAGCAATAGCAATTTTTTGCCATTGTTGTAATTTTTTCTCAAAACGTTCTGCGTTTAATTTCACGCCACAACGTTCAGAAATCAATGGAGTAATGGTATTGACGCCTAATTCAACACTTTTTTGGATTGTGAATTCCATCTTATCACCACGAGAAACAACTTGCCCTAAGTGGATATTAAGTGGCGATTCATTAAATGTCTCGACTGATTCTAGGATTTTTACGCTTACAGATTTCTTACTCACCGCGGTAATTATAGCGGGATATTGATAGTGGCTACCATCAAATAGCATAATTTGTTGTTCAACTTGCATACGGAGCACTCTGCCGACATGATTGGCAGCATCATCGCTTAATTGAACGTCAGTCTGATTTTTTAATGACTCTGGATGGTAAATTCTAGGCATTCGCATCGTTAATATCACTTTCTTGATAAGTCGCGGTTATTTCCCCTCATATACAAAGAGCGATTGGTGTTGCACTTACATACTGACTTGCAACGCCAAGCGCTTTGAGGGATAGGTTTTTAAGTGGTTTTCCACTTTTTAATTAGGAGCATTAAGATACCATTAATTGAAGCTTGATAAACCTGCTTTCTCACAAGCGGATAAAACAAAGGGATTATTGTTACCTTGAACTTTCTTAATTCTACGATCTCTTTCACACTCCCAAGCATCAACTGGGTAGGTTTTATCCCACGCATTCATTAATTGACGTTGAGCTTTAGATAATTGTAGGTCATATTGTTTGGCCATGTACAAATAAGTACGGGCAACCGCACCTCTTGCTCTTGCTGGTGGCTCGGCTTGACGGCGTTTAAAATCAACCTTCATTTCACATTGACCATAAAAGGCGCCTTTATTGCCACGCCATTGACTGAATCGATAGTTAGAACGATCCCCATTGACTTCACCAATTGTGGGTGTGAGATTGTGAAGGTCGGCTTCCATAAATTTAAATTGAGGATCGGTTTTGCCACAATTTTTTCGCCCACCATCTTGCCAGCATTGACGTTGATGACCAAATTGCCAAGCTGGCATCACATGTTCCCACTCAATACGGCTGGCACGCTTGAGTTGTTTACGAACTTCATAGCCACAACTGTCAAACTGTGGAACCCCTTTTTTACCGTGCCACTCAATATCACAACCACAATAAAAACTTATTGGGTGATCTTGATAGATCTTGATTGCAATCTTTTTGGCTTTACTGAAAGAGGAAGGTGGAGCGGCGACAGCTGAAAGCGAAGGGATCGCCAATAAAAGAGCTAAAATGGTTAAACGCATCATGCAATTCTCCTTAACTACAATAAGATTCAAGCCTAACATTTTCTTGAAATATTTGAACTTGATTCCAATATTACTTATGACAATAACTGTAAATCATTATGACTTTGGAAAGAGTTCACACAAAACCTTTCGAATTATAGTCTTTTAAGGATAAAGGTGACGAATTGTTTAATCGTTATTTATAATTAATAATATATACCTAAAATAATGGGCGTTACTAGTAGGCAGCAAGTGAGTGAGACACCATGAGTATAGCCGTATTGATAGGGGCGAATGAACGCAGTCAACAACCTAGTAGCTTCAAAGTCTCAAGGGGATATTTCTAGGGGGCTAAAGAAATTAACAACCTAGTAGCGGCAGGTTAAGAAGGGGACTCAAAAGTAAAAAGATAAAGAAAGTATCAAGGTTACAGCTAGGTAATATCATCAATAGTTTATTCTTGAGTTTGATCTTGAGAAGAGAAGTGAGGCAAAAAGTATTTGCGCCAAATCTTAGTATTAAGGAGACCTGAATGATGGTAAATAATCACGCCGTCAGGGTTGATCAAAAAATTTTCAGGGGTGCTGAAAACGCCAATTTTTTCTGTTAACTCCCTTTTTGGATCAAAGATGATCTCTTGATAAGGATTGCCAAATTGAATTAAAAACTGTCTTGCATCCATTTTCAGATCTTGATGATTAAGGCCAATAATAGGAATACCTTGTTGGCTTAATTCCATTAAAAAAGGGTGTTCTGCAATACAAGTAGAGCACCAAGATGCCCAGACATTGAGGAGTTGCCACTCTCCAATAAAAAGTGTGTTATCTAATGTATGACTATCTAATGTAGAATCATCTGATTGGTAGAGCGAGGTTAATTTAAAGTCAGGAATAGCAGTGCTTTGCTGAGGAGAAAGTTCTGGGCGATTTGAAATTACAAATATAATTAATAATAATAAAGAAATGATAATTGCAATAAGAAGAGGGATGGTTTTAATTAAGCTTTTATTCATGATTTTTTATCTCTTATTATTCTATACTCTTCATACTTGAAGTTGCTAGCTTGTCTTCTGGATTCGCTGAATATCAACGCCAATTATTTTAGATGTATGTATTTAAATGTTAAATACTAAGGATTAACCGGTAATCATCGTTAGTTTTTTAGATGACAAGCTTTACAACTCGCTATTTTTCCTTTTTTATTTAACTGTATTACTGGATCATCTTTAGGGTGTATCTTATGACAAGAGCTACAAGTTAAGTTATTACCATGAACATCATGGGTCCAGTTCGTTTTTTGTAATTGAAGTGGCTCATGACAATGAATACAACGGTCATTTTGTTTGAATATTTGAGACAATTTCTCATCGGATGCTGCTGAACCCTTTGCTTGATCTTTGAGTTGCTGTTGATTGAACTTGATAACGTTGGGTGATGAACGTCGATGAGTGGATATTTTTGTTGGCTTAGTGTGACAATCAATACAGTTCACACCTTTTTTAGTGGTTAACTGAAATGCATCTTTATGATTACCTTCTAATTTTCCACCTCCAGATTTCTTGTGGCAACGGACACATTTTGCCACTGATTTATTGGCTATATTTAGTGCTGTTCCTTTCTGTTTCTCTTCTGTTGATTGTGTTTTAGCTTGCTGTTTTTCAGTTATTTTTGAGTCGTGTTCTTGAGTTTCAATGCGATTGGTTTCAGGGGAAGTGCTTGTTGTTGAATTATTATTTATTATTGTTTCTTGAGGCTGAGTATTTGAGTTATCGGCAAATGAAGGAAGAGAGAAAAAGCTAAATATAAGAAATAAGATTAAATATATCGGTTTTTTTAATTCATTATTTATTATTATCATATTAATACCTTAGTCGGTGTGATTATATAATACGTATAAGAGCACTTTTGAAATTAGGCAAGAGAACGATATTCGATAAGTTATATTTTTATTACTAGTTTGTCACCATTAAATCGGCTTGTTTGTATTATTTATTGTTTGTTTTATTTATTCTTATTTCTTTTTAAATATAAAACATAAAAGCAAAATGATAATAATCAATGTTACTTTTGAAATTTAAATAATATGTTTTATCTTTTCTTGATTCAATATATAAATGATTGTGCGATTAAGTTATTTCTCAACCAGTATTTAAAAGTTTTTATAATATTACCCTTATCTTTTACCGCTCTTATTTGTTGGTTGTGAATTTTTAAAATTGTTTTTAATTAATAATATTAAAGGTGATGATTGTGACGATTAAATATAGAAAAAGTGCAGCTAGTCTGGTTGCTTTTTTCGCTGGCCTGTTAATTTCTGGAGCTGTTATGGCAAATAAACCAGCGATTGAGCCAAGAAACGAGCAATTTGCCGAGACACATGTTTCGCAATATCAGAGCTGGGATGCAACTAAAGAGAGTGAAAAGATAACGGATGCATTAGCGGAAAATCCGAATAATGTCATTATGTGGGCAGGTTATGGCTTTGCAAAAGATTACAATAAAGCACGAGGTCATGCCTACTCTATTGTCGATTTAAGGGAAACATTACGTACCGGTGGGCCAGTGGATAAAAATTCTGGACCCATGCCGATGGCGTGTTGGAGCTGTAAGAGCCCTGATGTCGCAAGAGTGATTGCTGAAAAAGGAGAAGATGGCTATTTTGCAGGTAAATGGGCAAGCCAAGGAGAAGAGATCGTTAACTCAATTGGTTGTTCTGATTGCCATAATACCGCCAGTGAAAAATTTGGTGACGAGCCTGAGTTAGCAATAAATCGTCCTTATGTTGAGCGTGCGTTTGAATCGATTGGTACACCATTTGATAAAGCTGATTTAGTTGCAAAAGGTGCGATGGTTTGTGCTCAATGTCATGTTGAATACTATTTTGAGAAAACGGACAAACGTAAGGGATTTGTTAAGTTTCCTTGGGACGAAGGTTTAACGGCTGAGGCGATGGAGAAGTATTATGACAATCTTGAATTCGCCGATTGGCAGCACAAAATCTCGAAAGCGCCAATGCTAAAAACCCAACATCCAGGGTATGAAACGTGGATATTTGGTAATCATGGTAAAAATGATGTGACCTGTATCGATTGTCATATGCCAAAAGAGGTCAATGACAAGGGGGATGAGTTTACTAATCATAAGATCATAGAAAACCCAATTGAAAACTTTGACAACACTTGTGCCAATTGTCATGACCAAGATCAGGAGTATATGCAAACAACGCTTAAAGAGAGAAAAGCACGTATTGCAGAGTTAAAAATGTTGGCTGAAAAGCAAATTATTGCAGCTCATTTTGAAGCAAAAGCCGCATGGGATGCTGGGGCAACTGAGGATGAGATGAGTCCGATTCTACAGGATATTCGTCATGCACAGTGGCGTTGGGACTATGCAACCGCCTCTCATGGTATCGCAATGCATGCTCCGCAAGTTGGATTGCAACTTCTAGGCACCGCTATTGATAAGGCGACAGATGCCAGAACATCGCTTATTCGTCTTTTAGCGACGAAAGGTGTGACGGGAGAAGTTGAAATTCCGGATATTTCTACCAAAGCGAAAGCGCAAGTTGTCGTTGGTTTAGATGTGGATAAACTGCAAAAAGAGAAAGACCTTTTCTTAAAAGAGATGGCGACTGAGTGGGATAAGCAAGCAAAAGAGCGTGAGGCAAGCTACCCAAATGAATAATGATGAGTAAATCGTTATTTGTTAACTAGAAATAGAGCCAGTTTGGGAGACCTCGAGTTGAGTCAAATTGGCTTTTTTATCTCAGATCTTTCACTACTGTTCTTGAACTGGGTGAGGAAACTCTGGTTGATCTATTAATTGAGACCATAACTCAATTGCCTCTTTATCATTCCCTTCTAGCATTAAAATTTTAGCTTTGAGTTGTAACGCGGCTGAATAGTTTGGGTTTAACGTTAATGCTCTATCTATTAATGTTTTTGCCAGTTGTTCACTATTCTGTTGCTGGTAGTAATAAATGTCCGCCATTAAGGTTAATGACTCCACTCTTTCTCCCGTGAGTTCTTGGCTCTGTTTTAATGACATCAAGGCACTATTAAATTGTTGATTATCATAATAGGCTCTGCCAAGTTTGCTCCAAGTCTCTCCATTATTTTGATCTTTCTGTAATTGCTGTTGAATCTCTTTAATATTTTGATTTTCACTATCAATGACGGTGATTTGTTGTACCTGAGGAGGAGATGAGACATCGATGGTTTGATTGAAGATAATCGATAAGCTATAGCAAGGTATTAGTAATATAAATAAGATTAATATTAAAAATTGCAACTTAGATAAAGGGTAACCCGCTATGTTTAATGGTTTTTGCTTGATGAATAAAACATAAACTGCAAACGTAATAACCGAAAATATAATAAAGAGTAAAAAAATCAGATCCCAATTCATCCATAACTCCCTTGTTAGATTTGTATTTCCTATTTTTATGTTGAAGCTAACGGTTAAGCCTAAAGGGTTGTCAGGTTTGTGCTGCTATTTTTTATTAGAAAATTAGATTATTAATTGATGATCTTATTTTTGAGCCATTGCAGTTCACAACCACATTGTCTGCATCGGTATTGACGTTGCTGCCGTTGGATAGAATTATGGCGACGGACAGTTAATTGGTGCTGTTGACATTGGCATTGATAATCAAAGAGCTTGCCTTGTAGCGAGGTAATATCAAAATTATGAGTAGTTTTAGGTTCAAGCTGAAAAATCTCGCGCATAATTGATTGCCACTGATGACCATGAGGACGAACTCGACCGTAAAGGTGAAAGGCGATGAGGTGGGCAATTTCATGAGGGATCACTTGTTTGATAAAATCAGTACTGTTTTCCGCTAATAAAATAGGATTGAGCCGGATTTCCCACTTTTGTAGATGAGCGGTGCCCGCGATCTTTCCTCTTTGATTAAATTGAACATTTGGCATAGGTAAAGACAAATTGAGTTTTTGATTAACCAGCCCCAGGCACTGTTCAACTTTTTGCAATGAATGCTGTTGATTGAGGGTTAGTGAATGGTCTATGAGGTGATTAGGAGACGATGGCATTATCTTAAATAAACTCTAATTTTTTATGCTTGAGGGGAGGATTATAGCGCCTATTTTATTTTCATTTTTGGTTATTGTGTTATCTGCCTTTTAGCGTTTATTTTTTAGCACTTTTTTTATTAACGAAAATAGACTTCAAATGCTTGGTGTTGTGAGAAAGACGGCAATTAAGATGGGAGACAAGCAGATATAAAAAAGGGCAGCCTAAGCCACCCTTAATACCCTTCATACTTGAAGTTGCTAGGTTGTTGGCTGCACTCGTTCGAGTACAGCTATACTCATGGGGCCTCACTTGCTTGCCGCCTACTAGCAACGCCAATTATTTTAGGTATATATCGATTTTTTGTCATTGAATATTAAATGATGAATGACAACTTACCGATAATTATAGACCAGCGAATGCACGTAGTGTCGCGGCTTTATCTGTCGCTTCCCAAGGGAACTCTTCGCGACCAAAGTGACCGTATGCAGCCGTCTTCTGGTAGATTGGTTGTAGAAGATTTAGCATCTCTTGTAGACCATATGGACGTAGATCAAAGTGCTGACGTACCGCTTCAATGATGATGTTGTGAGCAACTTTTTCAGTACCAAACGTTTCAATCATGATTGATGTTGGATCTGCAATGCCGATAGCGTAAGAAAGTTGGATTTCACAACGATCAGCTAGACCTGCTGCAACAATGTTCTTTGCAACATAACGTGCAGCATAAGCCGCTGAACGGTCAACTTTTGATGGATCTTTACCAGAGAATGCACCGCCACCGTGACGAGCTGCACCGCCGTAGGTATCAACGATAATCTTACGACCCGTTAGACCACAGTCACCCATTGGGCCACCGATAACAAAACGACCGGTTGGATTAATGAAGAATTTAGTCTCTTTCTTTAACCATTCTGATGGAAGTACTGGTTTGATGATCTCTTCCATTACCCCTTCTTTAAGGTCAGCAAGAGAAACAGATTCAGCATGTTGAGTTGATAAAACAACTGCATCGATACCTGCAATTTGGCCATTCTCATACGCAAACGTCACCTGACTTTTAGCATCTGGACGTAACCACTCTAAGGTACCGCTTTTACGAACTTCAGCTTGACGCTGTACAAGACGGTGAGAGTACGTAATTGGTGCAGGCATTAATACGTCAGTTTCGTTAGTCGCATAACCAAACATGATACCTTGGTCACCGGCACCCTGCTCTTTAGGATCTGCTTTATCAACACCTTGATTAATATCTGGAGACTGTTTACCAATTGTGTTTAATACGGCACAAGAGTTAGCATCAAAGCCCATATCTGAGTGAGTATAACCAATTTCAGCAACTGTTTTACGTGTTAGCTCTTCGATATCAACCCAAGCAGAGGTAGTGATTTCACCACCTACCATCACCATACCAGTTTTAACGTATGTCTCACACGCAACTCGTGCTTTTGGATCTTGTGCAATAATTGCGTCTAGTACTGCATCAGAGATCTGATCAGCGATTTTATCTGGATGGCCTTCTGATACTGATTCAGAAGTAAATAGATGATTAGCCATGAATAGCTCCACTATTAGAGTGCAAAAAATAAGGTCATTGTCAGAAACGTGATTTTTGGATGTTCTGACATCTAGACGTCTATTTTAACTCTGAATGTGAAAAAATCAAATTTTTTTGATCAATCACACATAAAAAATTGTAATGTTAGTTTGAGCTGTTATTTTCCATTTTCTTTTATATCAATGTGTTAGCTTTTTATTTGTTTAGCTGGTTAATCATTAAGCTATTGAGTTTATGAATGTTTATACGTAAAATAAAATATGAATAATTAAATACGAAGCTAATTATTTACATAAATATGTCATCAATTTTCTTTTTAGAGAGTTTTACTCAGGAGTAGACATGTCGTCTCGTAAGGTTTTAGCAAATGCAATCCGTGCACTAAGCATGGACGGAGTACAAAAAGCAAACTCTGGTCACCCAGGTGCACCAATGGGTATGGCTGATATCGCAGAAGTGTTATGGCGTAGCCACATGAACCATAACCCACAAAACCCGAACTGGGCTGATCGTGACCGTTTTATCCTATCTAACGGCCATGGCTCAATGTTGATTTACTCACTGCTTCATTTAACAGGCTACGAGCTATCAATTGATGACTTAAAGAATTTCCGTCAGCTACACTCAAAAACGCCGGGTCACCCAGAGTACGGTTATGCGCCAGGTGTTGAGACAACGACTGGCCCATTAGGTCAAGGTATTACTAATGCTGTGGGTATGGCAATTGCTGAACAAGCGATGGCAGATCAGTTTAACCGTGACGGTCATGATATCGTTGATCACTATACGTATACGTTCATGGGCGATGGCTGTTTGATGGAAGGTATCTCTCATGAAGCATGCTCACTGGCTGGGACGTTAGGTCTAGGCAAGTTAATTGCATTCTGGGATGACAATGGTATCTCTATCGATGGTGAAGTTGAAGGTTGGTTCTCTGACGACACCCCTAAGCGTTTTGAAGCTTACGGTTGGCACGTTATTCCAGCGGTTGATGGTCACGATAGCGATGCATTAAATGCAGCAATTGAAGCGGCAAAAGCTGACCCTCGTCCAACACTAATTTGTGCGAAAACGATCATCGGTTTTGGTTCACCAAATAAAGCTGGTACACACGATTGTCACGGCGCGCCACTTGGTGCGGATGAGATCGCGGCAACACGCAAAGCTCTAGGTTGGGAATACGGCCCATTTGAAATTCCTGCTGATATCTATAGCGAGTGGGATGCAAAAGTCGCAGGCGCAGCGAAAGAAGCCGCATGGGATGAGAAGTTTGCAGCGTATGCAGCCGCTTACCCAGCAGAAGCTGCTGAATTTAAGCGTCGTATAAATGGTGAGCTTCCTGCAGTTTGGGAAGAGAAAACGACACAAATCATTGCAGATCTTCAAGCAAACCCTGCGAATATCGCATCACGTAAAGCCTCACAAAATGCATTAGAAGCATTTGGTCAGATCTTACCTGAATTTATGGGTGGTTCTGCGGATTTAGCTCCATCAAACCTAACCATGTGGTCAGGTTCTAAATCACTTGAAGCGGGTGATTTCTCCGGTAACTATATCCACTACGGCGTACGTGAATTCGGTATGACGGCGATCATGAACGGTATTGCACTCCACGGTGGCTTTGTTCCTTACGGTGCAACATTCCTTATGTTTATGGAATATGCGCGTAATGCAATGCGTATGGCTGCCCTAATGAAGGTGCAGAACATTCAGGTTTACACCCATGACTCAATCGGTCTTGGTGAAGATGGTCCAACACACCAACCTGTAGAGCAAGTATCTTCACTGCGTTTAACGCCAAACATGAGCACATGGCGTCCATGTGATCAAGTTGAATCAGCCGTTGCTTGGAAATATGCAATTGAACGTAAAGATGGTCCAACATCATTGATCTTCTCTCGTCAAAATTTAGCACAGCAAGATCGTAATGCAGAGCAAGTAGCGAACATCACAAAGGGTGGTTACATCCTAAAAGATTGTGAAGGCAAGCCAGAGCTAATCTTGATTGCAACAGGTTCTGAAGTTGAGCTAGCAACAGAAGCATACGCACAATTAACGGCTGAAGGTCATAAAGTACGTGTGGTTTCAATGCCAGCAACAGAGTTATTTGATGCACAAGATGCTGCATACCGTGAATCAGTATTGCCTTCAGACGTAACAGCACGTGTTGCGATTGAAGCGGGTATTGCTGACTTCTGGTACAAGTATGTTGGTTTAGATGGTCGTATTATCGGCATGACAACATTTGGTGAGTCTGCACCCGCAGGTGAGCTATTCAAGATGTTTGGCTTCACAACAGAAAACGTTGTTGAGACAGCAAAAGAGCTATTAAGCTAATCGACTTAAAGATTAGTTAGCTGACCAAAACGACAATCACCACTTAATGATTTAAGCGGTGATGAAAAATAGAAGCTGAGTGGGTGATGATGAAATTATCCCTCAGCTTTTTTTGTATTTTGTAGGGACAATTTATGATACTAAAAATAACTCATCAAGAAGTAATGAGATCCCGTTACCATTTGAGTTGGTGGTACAAATGCGGTCTGCTTTCGATTTTACTTTATCATCAGCATTATTCATCGCAATGCCCATGCCGGCTAATTCAATCATAGATATGTCGTTATGGTTATCACCGATCGCCACAACTTCTGCAGCGGAGACTGATATCATATCGAGATATTGTTGCAATCTAACGCCTTTAGTATTCCCTTTTTTTGCAAAATCTACTCGATTGACCCAAGATCGTTCACCATTAAAATTCTCTTTAATAAAGTCTAGCTCTGAAAACTGATTGATCGCCTCTATATCACCCTCTGCAACAAACTTCCAAACATATTCAGCCGGTTCTATATTATCTCTTAATGAATCAACACGGATGACTTGTGGACGATCATTTTCAGGGTAGTTAAGCGCCCAGCCCTCAAGATAAGATAAAAAGTCGATAGGTTTAGATTTTAAATGCACCATTTCATTGGTGACATAGATAACAGAGTTAATATTATATTGGTCAGAAAGATCGAGAAACTTAAAGGCACTCTCTTTTTCAATCGCATTCGCAAATAGCACCTCATTTTTTGCAAAATCGTAAATATACGTTCCGTTACAGCAGATAATTGGTGTATCTAGCCCAAGTTCATCATGATAAGGCTTAGCAGAAGTGTGATGACGACCTGTGACTAGCATCACATGATAATGACGCTTTATCTTTTGAATTGCCTCTTTAAGTTCTGGGTTGATTTCATGTTTTGAATTCAGAACGGTTCCATCTAAATCTAATGCTAATACTTTATACATAGTCATTCCTTATTATCCTATTTTCACTTTAAGTCGCTAGGTTGTTGGCTATATTTGTTTGTCCGAATCATATAGTGCACTTATACTCATGAGGCATCATTCACTTGTCGTTTACTAGTAACTTTAATTATTTTAGGTATACATCGAGTTTTCTGGTTATTTATAGTTGAAAAATGCACTCTTATTTTACTTACATTTTCTATCTTTTGGTTTAAAATATGTAAGGAAGCAACAATCTTGCTGGTTTTTCAATAAAATGATCTGGATTTATCGCTGATTTTGAATTTGATATGTTATTTTTCATAAAAAAGTGAAACTTAATGACATAAATCAATCCCAATATAAGTGATAACAGTGTACATTATGCAGCGTTGTTTTTATTAACAAATTATTAAAGCTTTAAGAAGCAAATAAGTCATTTAAGATAATGTTTTTTTTATAGTGGAAATTGAGTTGGAAATAGTGTCAACCTCACTATAGACTTATTGAGCAAATAGATGAATATTGAGAAGTGGTTTGGTGATCAAACGGCTTCTATCATGAAATTGGTATGAGCTTAATCAGTATGTGATTATGCTCTAATGAAATTTTTATATTTAGCTAACTTTGGAAGAGGACTTACAATGTCTGTAATCAAAATGACTGACCTGGAACT
Source organism: Vibrio sp. SS-MA-C1-2 (assembly GCF_021513135.1). Lineage (NCBI taxonomy): Bacteria > Pseudomonadati > Pseudomonadota > Gammaproteobacteria > Vibrionales > Vibrionaceae > Vibrio > Vibrio sp. SS-MA-C1-2. The sequence goes on along the minus strand of NZ_CP090981.1, from coordinate 213,303 downwards.
AGCAGGTAAACGTGTATTTATTCGTGCTGACCTTAACGTACCCGTTAAAAATGGCAAAGTAACTTCTGATGCTCGTATTCTTGCATCAATCCCAACAATTAAGCACTGCCTAGCTGCTGGTGCAAAAGTAATGGTTACTTCTCACTTAGGTCGTCCGACTGAAGGTGAATACGCAGAAGAGTTCTCTTTAGCTCCAGTTGTTAACTACTTAAACGACGCACTAGATTGTGAAGTGAAGCTAGCAAAAGATTACCTTAATGGCCTAGAGCTAAATGCAGGTGAGCTTGTTGTTCTTGAAAATGTTCGTTTTAACAAAGGCGAGAAGAAGAACGACGAAGAGCTATCTAAGAAATATGCTGCGCTTTGTGATATTTTTGTGATGGATGCATTCGGTACAGCTCACCGTGCTCAAGCATCAACTCACGGTGTTGGTATGAACGCAGCTGTTGCTTGTGCGGGTCCTTTACTGGCTAACGAACTTGAAGCACTAGGTAAAGCAATGGACAACCCTGCTCGTCCATTAGTTGCTATCGTTGGTGGTTCAAAAGTATCAACTAAGCTACATGTGTTAGAGTCTCTATCTAAAGTCGCTGATCAGCTTGTTGTTGGTGGTGGTATTGCAAATACATTTATTGCAGCTGAAGGCCACAATGTTGGTAAATCACTATATGAAGCTGACTTAGTTGAAACTGCTCAAAAGCTAATGAAAGAGTGTGCAATCCCTGTTGCAACTGACGTAGCATGTGCAAAAGCATTCGATGAGAACGCAGAAGCTGAAATTAAGCACGTTTCTGAAGTTCAAGATGACGATATGATTTTTGACTTAGGTCCTGATTCAACTGCGGCATTAGCTGAAATCCTAAAAGGTGCTAAAACTATTCTTTGGAATGGCCCTGTTGGTGTTTTTGAATTTAAAAACTTTGAAGCCGGTACTAAAGGCATTTCTGAAGCGATCGCTGCTTCTGAAGGCTTCTCTGTTGCAGGTGGTGGTGACACATTAGCAGCTATCGACAAGTTCGGTATCAAGTCTGATGTTTCTTACATCTCTACTGGTGGTGGTGCATTCCTTGAGTTTGTTGAAGGTAAAGTACTTCCTGCCGTTGCAATGCTTGAAGAGCGTGCAAAAGCATAATGATTTTAAAAGGGTGAAATGATGACATTTCACCCTTTTTCGTTTGTTGTGGCATATTCGGTTTATTGCTAGAATCTAGAAGCTGCACACAAGCGTTTTGATTTTTAAACGTAAAGTTTCACTTTAAACGATAGAATTAAATAGGATTAATCCTCATGTCTAAGATCTTCGATTTTGTAAAACCTGGTGTTATTTCTGGCGATGACGTACAGAAAGTATTTGAAGTAGCTAAAGAAAACAACTTTGCACTTCCTGCTGTAAACGTAGTAAATACTGATACAATCAACGGTGTACTTGAAGCAGCTGCTAAAGTTAAATCTCCAGTTGTTGTTCAGTTCTCTAACGGCGGTGCTGGTTTCTTCGCTGGTAAAGGCGTTAAACTTGAAGGTCAAGGTGCACAAATCCTTGGCGCTGTAGCAGGTGCAAAATATGTACACGCTGTTGCTGAAAGCTATGGTATTCCAGTTATTCTGCATACTGACCACGCGGCTAAGAAACTTCTTCCTTGGATCGACGGTCTACTAGACGCGGGTGAAGAGTTCTTCGCACAAACTGGCAAGCCTTTATTCTCTTCACACATGATCGATCTTTCTGAAGAGTCTCTAGAAGATAACATCGCTATCTCTGGTAAGTACCTAGAGCGCATGGCGAAGATGAACATGACGCTAGAAATCGAATTAGGTTGTACTGGCGGTGAAGAAGACGGCGTTGATAACTCTCACATGGACGCATCTGAGCTTTATACTTCTCCTGAAGACGTTGCATACGCATATGAGAAACTAAACGCAATTAGCCCACGTTTCACTATCGCTGCATCTTTCGGTAACGTACACGGTGTTTACCAAGCTGGTAACGTTGTATTAACGCCAACTATCCTACGTGATTCTCAAGCATATTGTTCAGAGAAGTTTGGTCTACCAACTAACTCTCTAAACTTTGTATTCCACGGTGGTTCTGGTTCTTCTGAAGCTGAAATCCAAGAGTCTATCGGTTACGGTGTTATCAAAATGAACATCGATACTGATACACAGTGGGCAACTTGGGACGGTATCCGTACTTACGAAGCTGAAAACCATGACTTCCTACAAGGTCAAATCGGTAACCCAACGGGTGAAGCTGCGCCAAACAAAAAATACTACGATCCACGCGTATGGTTACGTGCTGGTCAAGCGTCTATGGTTGCACGTCTTGAAAAAGCATTCGCAGACCTTAACGCAATTGACGTACTATAATTGCTAAGATTTAATTACTAATACTTTAAATTTTAAAGCTTAGTCGATTAAATAGAAAGCCGGTAACTTGTTCCCTTTCAATTAGAAAGGGAGTGAGTTATCGGCTTTTTCTTTTTTTAATACACCTTAAAAGCGTGTTTCTATATACAATGAGATAACTACGTGTCAATAATGTACAGGCATTCAACCTCTAGCATCTAGTGACTAGGAGTAAATTTCTAGTATTAAATTCCTAGTATCAAAGAGACTGTTTAAATGCTAAATTATTTTAGATTCATATGATTATAAAAGGATTGTTTTCATGTATAAAAAACTCCTCTCATTAGTATTAGTTGCCACTCCGTTTATCTCTTTCTCTTCCTTTTCTGAACCTGCCCTGACTTTCCCTCATATTGAAACCGTGGGCGTCAGCTCTGTGAATGCTAAGCCTGATATGGCAGAGTTTGTTGTCACTGTGTTAGCAACGAAGAATAGTGCGACAGAGGCAAAAGATGCCGTTGATAGTGCGGTAACTGCATTTTCAATACGGATGGAAAAGTTAGGTTTAGCGAGAGATAAATATCAAACAGCCAACATCTCGTTACAGCCCCAATATAGCTATCCAAAAGATAAACCTCGACAACAAGAGGGTTATGTCGCCAGTCGAAAAATCACAGTCACAGTCAACGATTTAAACCAGCTTAATCCGTTAATTGATGGTGCACTAGGTGATGGAATTGATGAAATTAATCAAGTCACGTTAAAATCTAGCCAACGAGATAAGTTTGAAGAGCAAGCTCGTATGGCCGCTATTGCTGATGCGACGACAAAAGCACAAAGTATTGCAAAAGGATTTAATCTTGATCTTGATGGGGTATGGCAAGTTCGTTATCAAGTCAATAATATTCGCCCGATTATGTATCGCAGTGCAAAAGTAATGGAGATGTCAGCAGACAATAGCTATCAAGACTCGGTTATGACATTTGAGGATCGAATTGAGGTGATTTTTAAAGTTGAGAATCGCAAATAATTTTTAATTTTATATTAAAATTTAAATACAAAGGGTATATCTATCTTAATGGTAATTATCTGATGTAGAAAAAGGTAAGTTATTACAGAATAACTTACCTTTTTTATTACTCTAAATTGTTAATATTAATGAAGAACACGCGCACGGATTGTGCCATCAATCGTTTTGATCTTCGTTAATGCTTCATCTGATCTTTCAGTCTCAACATCAATAACCACATAACCAATATTTAGCCCTGTTTGTAGGTACTGAGCGGCAATGTTGATTTGCTCTTCAGCAAATATGGTATTGATCTGAGTTAGAATTCCGGGCTGATTTTTATGGATATGGAGTAGGCGAGAGCAGTTTTTATGTTGTGGTAGTGATACTTCTGGGAAATCGACAGCAGAAAGTGTTGAGCCATTGTCAGAGTATTTAACGAGCTTACCCGCGACTTCAATACCAATATTTTCTTGCGCTTCTTGGGTTGAACCACCGATATGTGGCGTTAATAATACATTATCGAATGGAATTAATGCTGATAAGAAAGGATCGTTGTTAGTTGATGGTTCTGTAGGGAATACGTCGACAGCGGCACCAGCAATATGTTTTGTTTCCAATGCATTGACCAGTGCGTCGATAACGACAACTGTGCCGCGAGCGGCATTAATGAAGATTGAGTTGGGCTTCATCATCTTAAATTGCGCTTCACCAAACATATCTTGAGTTTCTGCGGTTTCTGGAACATGAAGAGAAACGACATCAGATTGATTTAGAAGATCATTAAGACTATGGATTTGAGTCGCGTTCCCTAAAGAGAGTTTATTCTCAATATCGTAATAGATCACTTGCATACCTAGATTTTCAGCTAAAATCCCTAACTGTGTTCCGATATGACCATAACCGATAATCCCTAGCTTTTTTCCTCTCGCTTCATAAGAGTTAGAGGCAGATTTCATCCACTCACCACGATGAGCCTTGGCATTTTTTTCTGGGATACCACGTAATAATAGTAATATTTCACCTAAAACTAACTCAGCGACGCTTCGGGTATTGGAAAACGGAGCGTTAAAGACAGGGATCCCAAGTTTCGCTGCGGCACTTAAGTCGACTTGGTTTGTACCAATACAGAAACAACCAACCGCCATTAACTTAGGTGCCTTCTTTAATACACTTTCTGTTAATTGGGTACGTGAACGAATGCCGATAAAGTGGGCATCTTCAAGCGCACTCTCTAATTCAGCACCATTAAGAGCACCAGGGTAACTCTCAATATTCGTGTAACCTGCGTTATGGAGAACATCCAGAGATGAAGGATGAAGTCCTTCGAGAAGAACAATTTTTATCTTTTCTTTTTCGAGTGATACTTTAGACATGCTGTTTTTATCCTTAAAAACTCAATTATTACCACACCAAATCGCAACAGATTGCTTAATATGTGATTAACCTATCATCAATTTATCAAAAAAATGAGATCAAAGTAACAAAATAGTTGATAAATTATTGATTTTTTTAAGGTGACTCTAAATGTGAGATAAGCACGTGAGTAGGGGCGTTTTTTAACAAGATGAGAGAGAGAAGGTAGCATCGATACGAATAAGAGAATGAATATCGATACTACATTTTTAAGCTTTAAGCTTTAAGCTGGGGCTAGAATTATAGTGTTGACGTTTCAACGCCATTTGGTGTACCCACTAACAATACGTTAGCACCACGGTGAGCAAATAGACCATTGGTAACAACACCGGTGATATTGTTAATCTGCTGTTCTAATACTTTAGGCTCAGTAATCTGCATATCATGAACATCCAAGATAATATTACCATTATCTGTCATCACGCCTTCACGGTAGACTGGACGACCGCCTAATGCTGCTAACTCACGGCTTACTTGCTCTCTTGCCATTGGTATCACTTCAACAGGGAGAGGGAATTGACCTAATACGTCCACTTCTTTGGTGTTATCAACGATACATACAAACGTTGTAGAGATAGCCGCAACAATCTTTTCGCGGGTCAATGCAGCACCGCCGCCTTTGATCATATCAAATGCACGATTAATTTCATCAGCACCATCAACATAGATATCTAAACCAGTAATATCGTTGCAATCAAAAACAGGGATACCGATCTCTTTTAGACGCTCAGTTGATGCTATTGAGCTAGATACCGCGCCTTTGATTTGAGCTTTTTTTGTCGCAAGTGCATCAATAAAATGGTTAACGGTAGAGCCAGTACCGACACCGACAATACTGCCATCTTGAACATATTCTAATGCAGCCCAGCCAGCCAGTTTTTTCATTTCATCTTGAGTCATTGCAGATACCTATTTAATTGTCGTGGTTGATAGAGAATTAATGAGTTGATTATATACCGATTTTAAACGGAGATCTTTGATTACCATACCCAATGTTTATCTGGCGTCATAACTTCAGCCAAAGGGACATCCCAAGGCTCTGATGGTAATGAGTCAATGAGTTGTAGGTTATGGGCAATGCCAATGGGGATCGCACCGCTCTTATTTTTTAACCAAGGTGCTAATAAGCGATCATAATAACCACCGCCCATACCTAACCGTTCAGCTTTAGGTGAAAATGCCACAAGAGGTGTGATAACGATGTCTAATTGCTCAGCAGGGAATATGTCGTCAGATATCAATTTAGGCTCAAGAATTTGGTATTTATTCAAAATGAGTCTAGTTGCTGGCGTGTAGTGAAGAAAAAGGAGCTGATTGGGTTTATCAGGATTTAGAACCGGAAGATAAAGCTGCTTATTTTGTTGCCAGAGCCAAGTGATGATTGGAAGGGTGTCAAGTTCACCATCAACTGATAAATATATGGCAATATGCTTTGCTTGCTTGATATTCGGTGAAGATTGAAGTCGTTGAAGAACTAAATCACTGGCTTGTTGTTGTTGTTGAGAGGAGAGTTGTCGTCGTTGTTGACGAATTAGCTTTCTAATTGTTTGAGGTGTTGAACTTGGAGGAATGAACGGATTAACCTGTTCTAATGAAAAAGTCACCTATTCTCCTAAATAGAAGTGTCTAAAAAGGGATTGTTCCGGGATGCCGTTGAGGATCGTAGCCCTTGAACCATTAGGTTCAAGGCGGATTAGCAATGTTACCGTAGGCTTCTCAGCGGACTGAGCATGCTCAATAGTAACGAAGTACTAACCCTGGGTATATGATTATCGGCTCAGGGACATAAACCCACTGACGAACACCCCAGAAACAATTTTGTCGATGACGTTGGCACTCCAACGTTATCATCTATTCTATGTTAATCGAGCTAAAGTCTATTTTTAAGGCACTTTGAACTGCGACTAACTGAGTATTAATCTACTCGTATTATGTCAATTTTACTAGTGTTTCTTTAATTTTATCTGATATCTCTGACTTGATTTATTAGTTTATAAGCAAAATGGATATAAAATAGTCATTTTTATTTGTTTCATATAACTTAGTTAAGATGATTCGACAGCATTATTTTATAGTAATAATATAATGCAATTAATCTGCCTTGGTATGCTGTACTAAGGCTGTTTCGATAGTTTTTTGTAATAACTCAATACGAGTATTCATATTATGGTTAATAGCAGCATGCTCTGCTCGTAAATCTTGCAGTTCATGACAAATATTTAATGCAGCAAAGATCAATAATTGCTCACTATTCGACATCTTGGTTCGTTCGCTCAGTGTTTTTATGCGAGAATCAAACTCAGCGGCAGCATTTTGTAAGGCTTGCTCTTGCCCAGCAGGACAGTTAACTCGTAAAGAACGTCCCATTACTTCAATCTGAATTGCTTGAGTAGTCATGATTATTAAATGCTCCTTGGCTTAATACCCTTCAATTAATTTTCATCAATCTTGTTTAAACACCAGTAATGCGATTACATTCGTTGAATACAGAAGAGACAATAATTAATCGATTTATTTCTCTAAAAATAACCATCTGAATATTAATGATAATTGCCGAGTGATGACGTAACTATAGGAAAAGCGTTATTAACATGCAAGTCCCTAGAGAGATCTTAGCTTATTGTTGACGATTATCTGTTCAAAATAATGAGTTAAGCGGAAAGAGTCAGCAAATTTAGTGATTTAGTTCCACTCTACTATTTAGGTATTTTACCATAGTACGACCAAGTGATAGCATAGCGTGACTATTTTTATTTTATTATTGATCCTGAGGTTTATTTTTCATGAGCAAAACAACACTTCCAGAATACATCGCAGTGGAATCGGCATTAAAAACGGATGGATTAGCTGTCATGCCTGCAGAATTGCATGGTTTATTGACGGGGATGATTAGTGGTGGCTTACCACTAGATAACAGCTGGCAACCACTGTTAAATGATTATACTAATGAAGGTATGGCTTGGCCTCGTACAGCAAAGCAAGTTGCAACTGAGCTGTATCAAGCAACGGTAGATGAGCTTAATGAAGGTGAATTCTCATTAACACTGCTGCTTCCTACTGAAGAGGGTAATATGGAGCAGTTGGTCGACCAAGCGGAAGCATTAACTCAATGGGTCAATCATTTTATGTCGGGTATCGGCTTATCAGGATTAAAGTTAGATTCAGCACCGAATGAGATCAAAGAGATCTTTGCTGACCTGCAACAGATCGCACAATTAGGTATCGATGAAGAATCTGATTTGGAAGAGCAAGCAAACCTTCTTGAGCAGGTGATTGAGCATGTTCGCGTATGCGCCTTAACTTGTCATACTGAGTTTGGTCAAAAACGTTCTGAACAAGCGTCTGAATAGTCAGCGATTACTTTAAATATACCCAAAGTAATTGGCGTTGCTAGTCGGCGGCAAGTGAATGAGGCCTCATGAGTATAGGTGTACGATATGATTGGGGCGAATGAGCGTAGCCAACAACCTAGCAACTTCAAGTAAGAAGGGTATAGTGAAGACTTTTAATAACCATCGATCTTTTTAATAGGAGCAGAGATGTCGTCATTTGATATTATTATTTCAGGTGGTGCAATGGCTGGCGCTTCATTAGCTTTGGCGCTAGATAAGTTAAGTCAAGGACGTTTAACGATTGCGGTAATAGAAGCTAATGCCTATGATAAACATATGCTTGCAGGATTTGATAGCCGCTCTATCGCACTCTCGTATGGTTCCATAAAATTGTTGAAAAGAGTCGGTCTGTGGGGTGAATTAGATCCTTTTGCGACACCTATTCAAGATATCGATATTACCGATCGCCATCATCTTGGCCATGTTACTATCTCTGCGCAAGATCAGGGGGTTGATTCCCTTGGTTCGGTTATTGAGCTTCATGATGTTGGTCGCGTGTGTGTTAACCAGTTAACTGCCTCTGATAAGATCTCTCTTTTCTGTCCTGATCGGGTAGAAACAATTACGCGAGATAACACTTCAACGACGGTGACGCTTTATTCTGGTCAGCAATTAAAGAGTCGACTGTTTGTCGCTGCAGATGGTGCTTACTCTCAAACGACTCAACAATTAGGCATGACACGTTCAAGTTACGATTTTGGTCAGGTTGCAGTGATTGCGAATATTGAGACAGAGCTTCCTCATCAAGGACAGGCATTTGAGCGCTTTACCACTCATGGGCCTGTTGCACTCTTACCGATGTCTCAACAACGAAGCTCTTTGGTTTGGTGTTTCCCTCCTGAACAAGCTGAAAAAGTGATGAGTTGGAGTGATGAGGCATTTTTAAATCAACTACAAAAAACATTTGGTTGGCGACTCGGTAAATTAAAAAAAACAGGTCGTCGTGATGCTTATCCTCTGTTTTTAAACACCAATCAATCGACAATTACACATAGAGCTGTGGCAATAGGCAATGCTGCTCAAGCACTACACCCTATTGCAGGGCAGGGGTTTAATCTGGGCTTACGAGATGTGACAGACTTAGCTGACGTGATTGTCGAAGCGCTAAATCAGCAGCAAGATATTGGATGTCATCAAACCTTGCGTCAATATCGAGAGTGTCGTCAACGAGATAAAGAGGTCACCATTAATGGAACCTCAGGGTTAGTTCATCTCTTTGCAAATAATTATTGGCCATTAGTTGTTGGAAGAAACCTTGGACTAATGGCAATGGAGAGCTGTTCAACATTAAAACAGCCACTAATAAAACAAGCGATGGGTTTGGTCTCATCATAAATGGAAAATATATGTTGAATGTAGATATCGCCATTATTGGTGGCGGCATGGCGGGTCTTGTTGTTGCGGCGGGGCTAAAAGATAGTTCACTTCGTATTGCCGTTATTGAAGGATATCAGCCAGAAAGTAAAATAGAACCTGAGTTTGATACCCGAGTGTCAGCGTTAAGCCATAGTAGCCAACGCATTTTAGAGAATGTAGGAGCATGGCAAGGTATTGTCGATCGTCGAAGCTCGGCTTATCAAGGAATGGAAGTTTGGGAGCAAGATAGTTTTGCCAAGATTAATTTTGATGCCGAAGCAGTTAACCATCGAAATTTAGGACATATTGTTGAAAACCGTATTGTCCAATTGGCGCTCCTTGATGTGGTTAAAAAACAGAGTAATGTCACATTACTGATGCCGACAAAATGTCAAACCATTGCCTTTGGTGAAAATGAAGCTTGGTTAACGTTAGATAATGGTTCTGCGCTTACCGCTAAATTGGTTATTGGTGCTGATGGTGCAAACTCTTGGCTCCGTAATCAGTGTGATATTCCAGTTACCGAGCGTGATTATGGCCACAGTGCGATTGTGGCGACGATTGAAACTTCTGAACCTCATGACGGTATTGCTCGTCAAATATTTCGTCCTGATGGACCATTAGCATTTTTACCATTAAGTCACTCAAATCAATCGTCTATTGTTTGGTCTACCTCTCCCCTACAAGCGGAAATGCTGGTTGATTTAGAAGACCATGAGTTTAATAAATACTTAACCGCAGCTTTTGATCATCGCTTAGGGTTGTGTCATGTGGTAAGTCAACGTGAAGTTTTTCCTCTAAAGATGCGCTATGCCCAAGATTTTGTGAAATCACGTGTTGCATTAGTGGGGGATGCTGCTCATACCATTCACCCATTAGCAGGGCAAGGGGCTAATTTAGGTCTACTCGATGCAGCTTCCTTAGTTCAAGAAATTGAGAAGATTTGGCAAGCCGGAGAAGATATTGGCAGCCAAGAACAACTTCGTTTTTATGAACGTTGGCGTAAAAGTGAAGCTGCGGATATGATTGTGGCAATGGAGAGCTTTAAAACGTTATTTTCGGGTGATAATCCCGTGGCTAAGTTGATTCGAGGCGTGGGTTTAACGGTGACGGATAAAGCGGTACCAGTCAAATATGGGTTGTTAAGACGAGCATTGGGAGAAAAAGGTGAGTTGCCTATTTTAGCTAAAAAGTGATACTTGCTAAAAGAGATACTTACTGACGACTTTTATTGATAGAGCAAGTATTGATACTTTACTTGCTCTATTTTTTCATCTTAATTCTGTACAGTCTATGGATCATGCTTAGAGAAGCTTAAACCTTGTCAGTATTAGGGTGACTTCTGTAGATATTAGTGCGAACGCAATCTATCTATCTCTTGATTGACCTCTTTAACAGTGAGGTAATGATGCTCTTTAGGGTTTGCTGGGATCTGGAGTTGACCATGATTAAATTCATAGCCCCCTCTACCATCTATATATAATCTACCTTTAAATAATCGACTGATATGTTTTGCAACAGAACTAGGAATATATTGTTTAAACATTCTCACTTTATTGTCCTTTAGGTTGTCAATTTTCGTCAGGATCATACAAGAATGGTGATTAAGGTGCTGTGATGAGGTTGGCATTATTTACTGATAAAAAAGATAACGATTAACGATAATTTTTTTAAGGATGAGAATGGAAGTTAATTATGTTATTAGTGTAGACGTTTCCACTATTTTATACGAATAAGAGTGAAGGGATGACAACACTCTTATTTCATAAATAATGATTAATCAGAAGTTTGATTGTATGGTAAAGATTGTAACTGAAGTTCGTGACTATCGTTTTCGTTTAAACGGAACTTCGTTTCAGGCTCGATCTCTTTAGGTAAAACAGCTAAAAGTAGAGTTAAACCGTCATTAAAATGATAGCTTGCGACAATATCCCCCCTTTTCGCCAGTTTTCTCCGACGCTGCGTTGAATCGTTGTTCCAATAACAGGAGATTGTGTCGTTGTTCCCATCAATAAATACATCGCACGCTTGTTGGCTCCTCGAAACTTAGCTCTAGCTACCATTTCTTGTCCGGTATAACATCCTTTTTCATATGAGATGCCACCTAACTGTTCAAGGTTTAATGCTTGAGGGAGATATTCCGCACTGGTTGATGCTTCTATTTGAGGGATACCCGCTTGGATCTCGAGTAATTGCCACAAATCGGGAGAACTCACGGTGCCAGTATCCAGACTATTGATTAATGTCAGTGCTTCCCTTTCTGGGAGTGCGACAAGATAGCGAGTTGCATCTATTTTTACAATGACACCGCTTTGATAAGGTGTCACATCGTGCTCTGAAATATGATCATTCAATGCAACTTTGGCTTGTGATCCTGCGATCGAGAACAGTTTTATCTCTTCATTATGCTCAATGGCGATCTTAGAAAATACGGCATATTTTTTTAGTTCGGTTAACTGCTTTTCAGCCACTGAGCGATGCAGTATATAAGCTAAGCCATCGTTAAAATGAAACAGTCTGAAATTGGACCACATCTTTCCTTTTGGATCACAGTGTGCGGCTTGCGTGACAGATCCTTTTTCAATACTTGTTACATCACAAGTTACCTGTCCTTGTAAGTAAGAGACGGTATCATCACCGACTAAAGTTGTTAGAACCAAATCTGGTAATGGGATAATTGCCAGCTCTGGAATCGCGTCTGTGCTTAACATCTTACATTGTGACGCGGTATTAAGGAGTTCCGCCCAATTTTTCATCATCTGCTCTCTTTCCGTTAGCTATTTTTTATCATGTTAATACGTCATCATGAATTTGTCAGTAATAGTGATAACTGTCTCGTAATATTTAGTATTGCAGATGCGAGATAATAGTTTCGTGATATTATGTCCAACAGGCAAGATTTTATTATTAATGAGAGAAAAACAATGATTACAGCAGAACAGAGAGCGCGAATTAAATGGGCTTGTCGTCGTGGCATGTTAGAGCTAGATGTGATTATTATGCCGTTTTTTGATGAGCGTTTTGATTCACTGACAGAACAACACCAACAAGATTTTGTGAAGCTTTTAGAGTGTGATGATCCTGATCTTTTTACGTGGTGCATGAAGCATGGACGTAGTGAAGATCCTGCTTTAGCAAATATGGTTGATCAAATTATTGCTCACAACGAAAGCAAGTTACGTTAGGTTTCACCTTCAGCCATCAAGTTATGCGCAATGGCTAACGTTGGGCGTATATAGTGGAGTGATCTTTGTGATTGCTCTACTGCCTTTTCCATTATTTATCCCTCCTGTATCAGAAATACAGCCACTATTTTTTCAACTCTTTAAGGAGAGTGTTTTACTCGGTATTCATAGCTTTAAAGGTATTGTAATATTACTGGCTGTAAATGAAGGCTACACCTGTTATCTACAACAACGAGATCGACAAGAATCTCTTTTATTAACTTTAATAGGAGAATTACAATGGAATTATCGTTGGTATCAGGTGAAACCCGTTTTTATCAGTTCATTACTTATTATTGTAAGAGTGGATGATAATAAAAAGCCTTACCTGATTATCTGGCAAGATAGTTGTGATACAGCGAGTTATCGACATGTAAGATTACTTTGTCGGTATCTATCATAATCAATCTTAATCTACCGATCTTATTTGACCGTGATAGGTTATTGGCTATACTTGTTCGCCCCAATCATATAGTTAATCAATACTCATGGGGGCCTCATTTATTTCCCGCCTACTAGCTATTCTCCGCCTACTAGCAATATTTATGACTCTAAGGTCAGCGTTACTGAGCGACGTAATTATCTGGCGTTAAAACCGTTGGTTTTGGATCGTCTAGTTTATTCAGGTGATCCAAATTGTAGTGCAGCCCACGACTCTCTTTACGTGACATCGCACTACGGACAATCAATTCAGCCACTTGTAATAGATTTCTTAATTCCAATAGGTTGTTAGAAACTCTAAAGTAACTGTAGTAATCAAAGACTTCTTTATTGAGCATGTCGATACGTCGCATTGCGCGCTCTAAACGTTTATCGGTACGAACAATCCCAACGTAATCCCACATGAAGAGTCTCAATTCATGCCAATTGTGCTGGATAACAACTTCTTCATCGGAACTTTGAACTTGAGTTTCATCCCAAGTCGGGATTCCTGTAGGCATCTTAATATTAGGCAGTAACTCTTTTAGCTTCTCTGCTGCAGAGTGAGCGTAAACGACACATTCTAGCAGTGAGTTTGATGCCATTCGATTGGCACCATGAAGACCGGTGTAGCTTACTTCTCCAATAGCAAACAGACCCGGAATATCCGTTTCACCTTGTTGATTTACCATTACACCACCACAAGTATAGTGAGCCGCGGGAACGATTGGAATCGGCTCCTTGGTCATATCAATACCCAGGGTTAATAATTTTTCATAGATGGTTGGAAAGTGATGCGTAATAAACTCAGGATTTTTATGACTAATGTCTAAAAACATGCAGTCAGCCCCTAAACGCTTCATTTCAAAATCGATGGCGCGAGCGACAATATCTCGCGGTGCTAATTCGGCACGATCATCAAACTCGGGCATAAAGCGAGAACCATCAGGGCGTCTTAAGTATGCGCCTTCTCCACGAAGTGCTTCGGTTAATAAGAAATTTCTCGCATCAGGGTGGAACAGGCAAGTGGGATGAAATTGATTAAATTCAAGGTTGGCAACTCGGCAACCTGCACGCCATGCCATTGCAATACCATCACCAGACGATACATCAGGATTTGAGGTGTACTGGTAAACTTTTGAGGCTCCGCCTGTCGCTAAAATAACCGTCTTACAATGGACGGTTTCAACTTTTTCTTGGCTTCTATTCCAAACATAAGCCCCGATAACGCGTTTATTTTTATCGTCACTACAGATAACATCAAGGGCATTACAGCTCTCAAAAACCTGAATGTTCGGATGATTGTGTACGTTATCTTGTAGGGAGTTTTGCATCGCCATACCGGTTGCATCCGCAGCATGGAGAATTCGACGATGACTATGTCCGCCCTCTTGGGTTAGGTGGTATTTAGGATTGCTCTGAGTGTATTTATCATCTTTATCGAAAGGTACGCCACCATCAATTAACCATTGAACTGATTGTTTAGCATTTTCTGCAATAAATTTAACGGTTTCAGTTTCACACAATCCTGCTCCTGCAATTTTAGTATCTTCAATATGGGAAGTGACGCTATCAGTCTCATCGAATACAGCTGCAATACCGCCTTGAGCGTAATAAGTTGATCCTTCACTCTTTTTCTGTTTACTAATAACAATGACTTTCGCAGAGTCAGCAATTTGTAGTGCTAGAGAGAGACCCGCAGCTCCACTACCAACGATAAGGGCATCGCATTGATATTCTTGATAATCTTTCATTGTTAAATCATTCCTTCGAGTAACAACGGCAATAGTTGTTACTAATAAAGCACAAAAATCGAGTAATGTGATACTCTAACTTGGTTTATTTTTTATTGTTTTACTATTTTTTTGCATAGAATGCAGCCAAATGATAAAGCTTTCTGCCTAATAGTACCAAATTATCAGGTTGTTAGAGCCAAACATCTATTTTTTTTGTTGAATTGTTGAACTAAATGACAACTGACTAGTCTTATTTTGTGTTTCGCTCAAGGTACAATTGATTAATCAACACACTATTTATTACTCAACGTGATAATAATTTACCAAAGTACGATGATACGATGAATAGTTAGTTTGTGTTTTTTATTGAGAGTTTTATAAATCATCACCATTTTTTAGGAGTAGGTGCTCGAATGAGCGAGCAAGTAACGGATCAAGCATTAGTTGAGCGAGTGCAAAACGGAGACAAACAGGCTTTTAATCTTTTGGTAATAAAATATCAAAATAAGGTCTGCAATCTAGTGTCCCGTTATGTCAATAATCAAGGTGATATTCCAGATATAGCACAAGAAGCCTTTATTAAAGCCTACCGCGCATTGCCGGGCTTTAGAGGTGAAAGTGCATTTTATACTTGGCTTTATCGAATTGCTGTTAATACGGCGAAGAATTACTTGGTTGCTCAAGGACGCCGACCGCCAAGCAGTGATATTGATGCTGAAGACGCTGAATATTATGAAGGAAGTCACGCTTTAAAAGAAATATCGAACCCTGAGAACTCTATGTTGTCAGAACAATTAAGAAAAGCGGTCTTCAATGCGATCGATGCACTTCCAGAGGATCTGAAAACGGCAATTACTTTACGAGAGCTTGAAGGCTTAAGTTATGAGGAGATTGCGGTCATTATGGATTGCCCTGTTGGAACTGTCCGATCACGAATATTTCGAGCTAGAGAGAGTGTAGATAAAAAAATACACGCCTTAATGTAACAATAAAGATTGTATATATGGTGCATATCATGTCAGGAAATAAACAGACAACCACAAATAGCGAAGCGCTATCTGCAATGGTAGATGGCGAATGCCTCGACTCAGTCTTAATTGAGACGTTGAAGCAAGATGATGCGTTAAAAGCTCGTTGGCATAATTACCATTTAATTGGTGATGTGATGCGTAACGAAGATCCTGTTCAAGTTAATCAGGATTTTGCTAACAATATCGCACTTTTATTAGATGATGAGCCTGCTCATACGCTTAATCAAGTCGATGACAAAACGGTAATGCCATTGTTTTCTGAAAACAATCCGTTTACTGAAAATAAAACAGTTTATGCTCAACAAGGATTGGAAGAGCAACCGCAGCCACAGAAAGCAAAGTGGAGCCGACCAGCTTGGTTTGCTCAATTGACTCAAGTGGGTATTGCGGCATGTGTTTCAATGGCTGTTATTGTTGGAGTTCAACAATATAATAGTGTCGATGGAACAATTGCAACTGCTCAACCACCCGTTTTAAATACAATTCCTTTAGTTGGTAATGCAGAACCCGTTAGCTTAACGCGTAGTGATACGCTTAATCACTCTCCATCAGAAGAGCAAAAAATGGAGCAGCGTCAACGTATTAATGCCCTGTTGCAAGATTACGAATTACAACTACGATTAAATAATCAACAACAGTCAGATGTAAGCCCATTATCGACTACGGTTCCGTAATGAAAAAAAGATTCTTAGGTACATTTGCTCTTATTGGTGGAATAGTTTTTGCACCAATGGCAATGGCAGAACAAGCGCCACCACAACAAGTGGCTGCACCTGTTGTTAAAGAGACGCCTCAAGCTGTGTTAGAAAAAGCGGAAGTGGCAGGTAAAGAGCTCAATTATGAGATCTCCTATATCTTAGTGAAAAAACAGGGTGTAGAGCCTGTTCGTTACCGTCATGCAGTGGAGACAGGTAAACAATTAGCTCATTTAGTTTACCTGTCTGGTCCTCCCCGAGAGGCCATTCAGCGTGGTAGTGAGGTGAGTTACTTCGAGCCAGGAACGGAGCCTTTTACCATCGAAAGTTCATCAATGACGGGAGCGACTCCGACATTGTTGAATACTAATATTGCCGAGATAAGTCAACATTATGAATTTATCTCAATGGGACGTTCTCGAGAAGCGGGTTCAACATGTCGAGTTATTCGCATAGCCCCAAAAGATGGGATGCGTTACTCCTACATTGTTTGGATTGATGAGACGTCGAATTTAGTACTTAGAGCCGATCTTTTGGCTCGTGATGGCGAACCGCTAGAACAGTATCGTGTGGTTTCTTATGCGATTAGCCCTAAAGTAATTAATATTCTTTCTGGTTTAGAGAAAGTTAAATTCCCTCCAGCAATGAAAGCACCTAAAGTTGAGAAGTCTGATCTTAACTGGCACGTTTCTTGGGTACCTAAAGGTTTTAATAGCGTCGCTAACAATCGTCATCGTTTGATGGGAAGTTCTCGTCAAGTCGAAAGTATGATGTTTAATGATGGTCTTTTTAGTTTCTCAGTCTATGTTGCACCAGCCGATAACTTATCGATGAAAAACAAATTACTTCGAGAAGGTCGTCGAACACTACAAAGTATTGAGAAAGAAGGGCAGGAAGTCATTGTTGTTGGCGATCTTCCACCAATGACAGCTCAACGAATCGCAAACTCTGTTATATTTAGTGCTCAATAGATAAGTTAGATCGAGATATAAAATGATTACTGCGATGGCAACTGTCATAAATACCTACTCAAATCGTATCGAAGTGAGCTGCCAACAGAAAACAAGTTGTGGCAGCTGTGCTTCGCAAAATAGTTGTGGAACCGGTATTGTCTCTAAGGTTGTTTCTGGTCGACAACATATCCTACAAATAGAAACAAAACAGAAAGTTAAGATTGGTGACTTAGTCGAGATTGGACTTTCTGAACGCAGTATGATCAATTCTGCGCTACTCTTATATTTAGTTCCCCTGTTCTCATTAATTCTCGGTACTGCGATTGGTCAATGGCTATTTGTGCATTTATTGGGACATGGTGAGGGTTTTGTTATATTATTAGCAGCTCTAGGTTTGGGAGTTGGCCTATGGTTCGCGCGTTTATTTGCTCGTCGTCAAGAATCGTTAAATCACTATAAACCACAGTTAATTCGTATCATGGGTGAACCCATTGAGCTTTGCTCAGTAACGAAAACTGAAAGTGATGATAGCGAGTAGCAGACAAATCCGCTAGAATCCGTCAACTTGATCTAATAACAGCTTTTTATCAACTTACGGGTTAGTCACATCTATTCATGAAGCATATTCGCAACTTTTCAATTATTGCCCATATCGATCACGGCAAATCGACACTATCCGACCGATTAATTCAGGTATGCGGCGGTTTATCCGATCGTGAAATGGACGTTCAGGTTCTTGACTCTATGGATTTAGAGCGAGAGCGCGGGATCACTATCAAAGCACAAAGTGTTACCCTTGACTATAAAGCAAATGATGGCGAACACTATCAATTAAACTTTATCGATACTCCTGGACATGTAGATTTCTCTTATGAAGTTTCTCGTTCGCTAGCTGCTTGTGAAGGCGCGCTGCTGGTGGTTGATGCTGGTCAGGGTGTTGAAGCACAAACGCTAGCAAACTGTTATACCGCTATCGGAATGGATCTTGAGGTTGTGCCAATCTTAAATAAGATCGATTTACCGGCGGCAGAGCCAGAGCGTGTAGCAGAAGAGATTGAAGACATTGTTGGTATTGATGCTATTGATGCTGTTCGCTGTAGTGCGAAAACAGGCGTTGGTGTTGATGATGTGCTTGAAAAAATTGTAGAAGCTGTACCTGCTCCAGAGGGCGATCCTGACGCTCCTCTTCAAGCACTAATTATTGATTCTTGGTTTGATAACTACTTAGGTGTTGTCTCATTAGTACGTATTAAAAATGGCGTATTAAAGAAAAATGACAAAATCAAAGTAATGAGTACGGACCAAGTTTGGGGTGTTGACCGTATTGGTATCTTCACACCAAAACAGATTGATACACAACAATTAAATACTGGCGAAGTAGGCTGGGTAGTCTGTGGTATCAAAGATATTTTAGGTGCACCAGTGGGTGATACCTTAACGCATGCTAAAAATGGCAGTGAAGAAGCATTACCTGGCTTTGAAAAAGTGAAGCCTCAGGTTTATGCGGGTTTATTCCCAGTCTCTTCTGATGACTATGAAAACTTCCGTGATGCATTGGGTAAACTAAGCCTAAATGATGCGTCACTGTTTTATGAGCCAGAGAGCTCTGCAGCACTTGGTTTTGGTTTCCGTTGTGGCTTCTTAGGCATGCTACACATGGAGATTATCCAAGAGCGTTTAGAGCGTGAATATAATATTGACCTTATTACCACTGCGCCAACCGTAGTTTATGAGGTAAAGCGCACAACGGGTGAAGTCTTCTACGTCGATAGCCCTGCAAAACTGCCTGCGGTTAATGATATTGAGACGATTGGTGAGCCAATTTCTCGTTGTCATATCCTTGTTCCGTCTGAGTACTTAGGTAATGTTATTACCCTTTGTATTGAGAAACGTGGTACTCAGGTTGATATGGTCTATCACGGAAACCAAGTTGCATTAACGTATGATATTCCTATGGCGGAAGTGGTTCTTGATTTCTTTGACCGTTTGAAATCAACATCACGTGGTTATGCATCGTTAGATTATAACTTCCATCATTATGAAATATCAGACATGACACGTGTTGATATTTTACTTAATGGTGATCGTGTTGATGCGCTAGCAATTATTACTCACCGTTCAAATGCTCAAGGGCGTGGACGTGGCGTGGTTGAGAAGATGAAAGAGTTCATTCCTCGTCAACAGTTTGATATTGCGATTCAAGCTGCGATTGGTAACCAAGTTATTGCTCGTTCAACCGTTAAACAGCTCCGTAAAAACGTAACGGCAAAATGTTACGGTGGTGATATTAGCCGTAAGAAAAAACTACTACAGAAGCAGAAAGATGGTAAGAAACGAATGAAGCAGATCGGTAACGTTGAGCTGCCTCAAGAAGCGTTCTTAGCGATCCTTCATGTTGGTAAAGATAAGTAAATTTTTGCAATAAAAAAGAAAAAAGGGAACAGCAATGTCTAATAACTTTTCACTGATTTTGGTGATTATTACAGTAATAACCGGAATTATTTGGGCGCTAGATAAGTTTTCTTGGGCTCCAAAGCGCAAAGCCAAAATTGACGCTGCGCGTGAGAAGTCAGGGGGTCAGGTTGATGATAGAACATTATCAACCGTTGCCCCTCAACCGGGATGGGTCGAAACATCGAGTTCGGTGTTTCCTGTTATCGCGTTTGTATTGATATTGCGTTCTTTTATTTATGAGCCGTTCCAGATCCCATCCGGTTCGATGATGCCAACATTATTGGTTGGTGATTTCATCTTGGTTGAGAAGTTTTCTTATGGTATTCATGATCCCGTTTTCCGTTCGACATTAGTTGAAACTGGAAAGCCTGAACGAGGAGATGTTGCGGTATTTAAATACCCACCAAATCCTAAAATTGACTATATTAAACGTGTGGTCGGTCTTCCTGGCGATACAATTGTTTATGCAAATAAGCAGATTTGTATTAAAAAACCAGGAGAGAAAGCCTGTACTAAAGTGGCCATCTCTGATGTTAAAGAGAGCCAGTTTTCTGATGGTATGACGCGTTTAATTAGTGCAAAAGAGCAGTTGGGTGATGTGCCACACCAAATTCTTGTTAATCCACGTCGTGGTGACCGTACTTCAATGTACCAACCACGACCAGGTGTCAACGAATGGGTTGTTCCTCAAGGCGAGTACTTTATGATGGGTGATAACCGTGATAATAGTGCTGATAGTCGTTATTGGGGATTTGTTCCTGAAGCTAACTTTGTTGGTAAAGCGGTCGGGATCTGGATCAGTTTTGAATTTGACCGAGCTCAAGATAGTGCATTGCCATCATGGGTTCCTACTGGTGTAAGATTTAATCGCATCGGTGGTATTGAATAATCGAGATAAAATGAAATCTCTTAAAACAGAAAAATTACAACGTCAGATAGGTTATGAATTTAATGACCTATCTCGCTTAAAATTAGCACTGACACACCGTAGTGCTAACAGTAAACATAATGAAAGATTGGAGTTCTTAGGCGATTCTATCTTAAGTTTTGTGGTTGCTGATGAGTTATATCACCGTTTTCCTAAAGTGAATGAAGGTGATATGAGTCGTATGCGTGCAACACTCGTTCGTGGCCATACACTGGCTGAATTAGCGCGTGAGTTTGATCTTGGCGATCATCTATTGCTAGGGCCTGGAGAGTTAAAAAGTGGCGGTTTCCGTCGTGATTCAATTCTTGCCGATGCAGTCGAAGCGATTATTGGTGCCGTCTATTTAGACAGTGATGTTGAGATCGTTCGTAAAGTCGTCTTAGCTTGGTATCACTCTCGTTTAGAGCAGATACAGCCTGGAATTAACCAAAAAGATCCAAAAACGCGCCTGCAAGAGTGTTTGCAAGGCCGCCGTTTACCGCTTCCAAGTTATGAAGTGACCAAAGTAAAAGGTGAGGCACATAATCAATTATTTACCGTTATGTGTGAGATTTCAGGTTTGGATAAACCTGTAGTTGGTGAAGGCAGTAGTCGACGCAAGGCTGAGCAGGCTGCAGCAGAAACAGCATTAAAACAGTTGGAATCATGACAGTAGAAGAGCATCCGCAACACTGTGGCTTTATCGCCATTGTTGGTCGACCAAATGTTGGTAAATCAACCCTGCTGAACCGTATTTTAGGTCAGAAAATTTCAATCACATCGCGTAAGCCTCAAACCACTCGTCACCGTATTATGGGTGTTGATACTGAAGGGGATTATCAAGCGATTTATATTGATACACCAGGTCTTCATATTGAAGAGAAGCGAGCGATCAACCGTTTGATGAACCGAGCGGCAAACAGCTCATTAAGTGATGTGAATTTGGTTCTATTTTTAGTCGACGGTACTATCTGGACTGACGATGATGAAATGGTGCTTAATAAACTAATTAAGAGTGAATTGCCAACCGTATTATTGGTTAACAAAGTTGATAATGTTCGTGAGAAAGAGATCCTTTTCCCTCATTTACAACATCTGGCTGATAAGATGGACTTTGTTGATGTTGTGCCTGTTTCAGCGAAACATGGAACTAACTTTGATGTCGTTCAGAAATTGGTGAGAGAGCATCTTCCTGTTGCTGTTCATCACTTCCCAGAAGAGTATGTGACAAACCGTTCACAACGCTTTATGGCATCTGAGATCATCCGTGAAAAGCTAATGCGTTTTACCGGTGATGAACTACCTTACTCGGTGACGGTTGAGATCGAACGTTTCGATTACAACCCAGGGACTGACGGCTTTGATATTAATGGTCTAATTCTTGTTGAACGTAAAGGTCAGAAGAAGATGGTTATTGGTACTAAAGGCGAAAAAATTAAGACGATTGGCCGTGAAGCACGTCTTGATATGGAAGAGTTATTCGATCGCAAAGTTTACTTAGAACTTTGGGTTAAAGTGAAGTCGGGTTGGGCTGATGATGAACGCGCACTGCGTAGTCTCGGTTATATCGACGATCTTTAAATAAAAAATAGGGTGCTGGGAGTAATTCCAACACCCTTTTTTCTTTTATACCTAAAGCAATAAAGGTATAGATACTTAACGACTTATAGCGTAATCAAAGAGAGACAATGGAAGGACTACAACGTTGCTTTGTGCTCCATCGACGCCCTTATAGTGAAACCAGTTTAATCCTCGATATTTTTAGTGAAGAGCATGGTCGAGTGTCAATTCTCGCCAAAGGTGCTCGCGCTAAACGTTCTAACCTAAAAGGGGCTCTACAACCCTTTACTCCTCTGTTGATGAAATGGTCGGGAAAAGGTTCAATGCGCACTTTACGGCATGCTGAACCTATTAGTCTTGCGATCCCACTCTCGGGTCTAAATCTCTACTCTGCACTTTATGTTAACGAAGTGATTAGTCGGGTGATCAGAGGTGAAACAGGTTACCCAGACCTCTTTCTTAATTATCTCGATGTGTTAAAAGAGTTGGCACAATCAACCAACCCTGAACCCGCATTAAGACGTTTTGAGCTCGCCTTATTACAACACCTTGGTTATGGCATTGATTTTCTTCACTGCGCCGCTACAGGCGATCCTATTGATGATAAAATGAAGTACCTGTATCGTGAACAACACGGTTTTATTGCTTCACTCAAAGCGAGTAATTTGAGCTTTACTGGGGAAGATTTAAGGGCTATTTCTAATCGACAATTTATGACATCAGGCCAGTTAAAAGCCGCAAAACGTTTTACTCGAATTGCACTAAAACCTTACTTAGGTTCAAAGCCATTGAAGAGTCGAGAACTCTTTTTGCCGCTATTACGTAAAAACCGTCGTTAAGATATTTGAAAGTACCTTAGGAGAAGTTATGGCACTGATAGGTTTAGGGACAGATATTGTTGAAATATCCCGAATAGAAAAAGTATTAAGGCGACAAAAAGATGATAGCTTTGCGGAGCGAATCCTTCATCCGAATGAACGTGCTAGGTTTAAAGAGACTCATTTTCCTGCTCGTTATTTAGCTAAGCGCTTTGCAGTGAAAGAGGCAGCATCGAAAGCATTAGGAACCGGCATTGCTTGTGGTGTGACTTTTCAAGACTTTCAAGTCAACCATGATGAGTTGGGTAAGCCTTTATTAATACTAAGCGATAAAGCACTTGAGTTGTTTCAGCAACGCCAAGGTAAGCATTGTCACTTGACGATTGCTGATGAAAAACAGTATGCCGTTGCGACGGTTATTTTAGAGAGTTAAAGATAAATTAAAGTAAGTATTTTTTTGCTTCTTGAGTGATTTTATAACTCTCATCTAAAATCTCAAGTAATTCAGGTTCAATGTCTGAGGCTGTTTCTTGTTGCCTTAGGGCTTTTTCTACATCAAAGCAGAGTTTTTGTAAGCGAGGTACGCCACAATAAGCAGAGCTACCATGAAGTTTATGAATAACAGCAAGTAACTCGACTTCATCCCCCTCTAAATAAAGCTCAATTTTTTGCTCGACCTCGGGTAAGAAATCTGTGAGCATTTGCAACATATCTTTCGCTAAATTCGGTTTATTTGCTGATTTTTTAAGTGCTGCTGCCCAGTCAATGACCGTCGGATTATTTGTCTCACTCTTGATATTTTGTTGAGTGGTTAAATTGACTTTGGATTCGAGCAGTTTTGATTGTGGATTGATCTCACTGTTATTTGCTGTCCACTTTAAGATCATCGCTTCTAAAATATGTTCATCGATTGGCTTAGCGAGGTAATCATCCATACCTGCCTCTATTAAACGTTCCTTTTCACCATCGATAGCATGTGCTGTGACGGCAATAATTGGCGTTTCTTGCTTTCCTTCTAACGCTTTAATTCGGTTACATGCTGTCACGCCATCCATCTCTGGCATTTGGATATCCATAAGGATAAGGTCAAATAATTGATCTTTTGCATAATTGATGGCTTTTTGACCGCGATCACAAGTCGTAATGTTGTCTACTAAATCACTTAACAGTGCTTCAATTAATTTAAGGTTTGCAGGGTTATCATCGACAGCCATAATTGAAATAGGTAACTTAGGTGTTTGACGACCCTGAGAATTAGTCTCCAATTTACTCTCTTCAGATATCGTTAATAGTAGCGGTTCTTCAAGGGATTCAAGTAGGCGACGTTCAGCTATCGGCTTAGTAATACAATGATTAACGCCTTCTTTAAGTAGTTGGTCATAAAGAGAGAGCGCATTACTTGGTACTGCAACCACCAGATTAGAACTAATTAATTTGAGTTGTTTGATATCTTGCTGTAGCTGTTCGTACTCTATCTCATCTTTTGAGTTAATGCCTAGAATAGCATGATGATGATACTCAAGAGGTTCAACTAATTGTGAGCGATAAGTCACTTGCATGCCAAGACGATAAAGCTGTTGTTGGATAATGGCTGCAGTTTGATAATTAGGTTCAATGAGTAAGATTTTTTTCCTTTGAATTGCTCGCGATTAATGGGATTAACATCGGGTACTTCTGTTTCGATAAGAGAAACGGTAAACCAGAAAGTCGAACCTTGGTGTAATCGACTTTTAAGTCCGATTTCTCCACCCATTTCGGCAACAATTTTTTGGGTGATAACGAGACCTAAACCCGTTCCACCATAACGACGAGAGATACTGGTATCTGCTTGCCTAAATGCTTGGAACAATTCAGTCTGTTGGCGTTCAGAAATCCCAATTCCACTATCTTTGATCACAAATTGTAGGGTAATGTTTTTATCCATAATTTGCTTACAAATAATGGAAATATCAATGTTACCGCTTTCGGTGAATTTAATCGCATTACCGATAATATTAGTGAGAACTTGTTGGATTCTGAATGGATCACCAATCACCCCTTGAGGTATTTTAGGATCGATATTAACTGTTAACTCGAGCCCTTTATCATGGGCAGCGGGTGCAAGCAGTCGAGTCACCTCCTCAAGGGTTTCTTGGAAGTTAAAAGGCAGACTTTCTAACAATAGTTTTCCTGCTTCTAACTTCGAGAAGTCTAAAATATCATTAATAATATGCAGTAGATTGGTTGATGATTTATCGATAGTCTGCAAATAGTCGTATTGACTTGGATTGAGCGATGTCTTTAATATTTGACGGGTAAAACCAATAATTCCATTTAGTGGCGTTCTTAATTCATGGGACATATTGGCTAAGAATTCAGACTTAATTCTAGCGGCTTCTTGGGCACGTTTTTTAGCAATATCAAGTTCTATATTTTGTATTTCAAGCTGTTCTAAGGTTTCACGGAGATCTGAGGTCGCTTGATCGATACTTTGCTGCATTTCTAAATGGTATTCAGAGAGCGAAATTGCCATCGCATTGATCCCCTTCTTGAGGGAATCAAGTTCACCGGGAAGCTCGCCTTCTATCCGAACATTGATATGACCTCGACGAATGCGATCGATGGCATTGCTCATATTGGTTATTGGCGTGCTGACATCTCGCATTAATCGATAGGCAAAGAATCCAGAGAGAATAAAACCAACTAATAAAACAGAAAGTGCAATAAAGATTTCTTTATACTGTTGAATCTTAACACTCGACAGATCGAGCTCTAATGCAACATAACCTAATACTTTTCCTGTTGCTTTGGCACGAGGGTTTGATAGCGTCGCTTCTGCTAAAATCGGGGCTCTAAGGATCATGGTGTCATTAACTTGCGAGATATTGACAAAACTGGGGATATCTTGAATATCTGGCACCATTAAGGCTTCAAAATTACGGTGGAAGTTAGAGGTAACAAAGAGCTTGTTGTTACTATCAAACACCGCAATACTTCGGACTAATTCGGAATGCTTTCGGTGAACGTAGCTAATTAATTTGCGAACCGACTCGCGATTTTGAGTTGAGATACCATACTCTGTAGACATGGCTAAAGGCTCAACAATACTGGTACCCGTTGAAATAAGTTGCTGCTCCAAATCTTGATAGCGATTTAAAGTAAAAAAGATGCTCAGAAACAGCCCAATGATCAATGTTGGCGCTAAAGTTAAAGTAATAACTCGCGCTCTTAGTCCGTATTTAGTCATGTTTGATTACAAAATAATAAATATATGGGAAAATATAGCCTGATTTAGAGTATCAGCTTAAAGAATTTACTGACATTCGACAATCAAACATGCTCAATCAACCTAAATTTAATGAGAATCGACATCATGGCACGCTTTTTTAAGCCTCAAAAAACAAAGAAGATAGATACAAAACATAAACCCATCATGATTGAACGTCTTGATCATCAAGGGATTGGCATTGGTCGTCTTAATAAAAAAGCGGTATTTGTTGAAGGAGCACTGCCTACAGAAGAAGTACTTATTCAGTTAGTTGAAGAAAAGAAACAGTACGCCAAAGCAAAATTAATTAAAGTGTTAACTCCGAGCGAGCAACGCGTACCAGCAGGTTGTCAATATTATGGCGAGTGTGGTGGTTGTAACTTGCAGCACTTTGAGCATCAAGCCCAAGTTGCCAGTAAACAGCAGAGCCTTGTACAGCTGATCTCGAAACTGACTCAGCAACAATTGGATGTCGAGACGATTCTTTCAGAGCCTGTCATGAGTGACTCATGGCATTATCGTCGTAGTGCTCGAATCAGTATCTACAAAGGAAAAGTAGGTTATCGCCAACGAAAGAGCAATCAAATTGTCGATATTACTCATTGCCCAGTACTCGCTTTATCGTTGGAGACATTGATTGAGCCATTAAAAGAGCAATTAAAACAATTAAAAGGTTATCGAGATCTTGGGCATATGGAACTTGTGGCGGCTGATAATGTCAATATTATGTTATTACGTCATTTAGTCCCATTATCTGAGGATGATAAAGCTGAACTTATTCGTTTCTCAACGCGGCATAATTTGACGATTTACCTTTCTGCTGAGAGTGGACAAGTGGAACATTTAGTGGGGGATCGTCCTTATTATCGAATTTCCGATTGTCAGATAGACTTTGAGCCACAAGATTTCATTCAGGTTAATAAAGTCGTCAATGATCAAATGGTTGAACAAGCCTTAAATTGGCTGGCGGTTTCAGAACAAGATCGTGTTTTAGATCTATTCTGTGGTTTAGGTAATTTTAGCCTACCTATCGCTAAGCGTGCTGAGTTAGTGGTTGGTATCGAGGGTGTGCCTGAAATGGTAAACCGCGCGCAAAAAAATGCTGCAATTAACGGATTAACCAATTGTCATTTTTATCATACCGATTTAGATCAGCAATTCTTACCAGCAGAACAGCTAGAGACCAAGTTTAATAAAGTCCTTTTAGATCCAGCAAGAGCAGGAGCTGCAGGGGTAATGTCTCATATTGTTGAATTAAAACCTGAGAAAATTGTCTATGTGTCTTGTAATCCAGCCACATTAGCAAGAGATAGCCAGTTACTATTAACAGCAGGTTATCAAATCAGCCAATTAGGTATGCTAGATATGTTCCCTCAGACTGGGCATTTAGAGTCGATGGCACTATTTACAAAAAAGCGATAAAAAATAGTAAATTAAAATTATTACCCTAAAATTAAGGAAGTACATATTAGGATAATAATCTTGAAGTCGCTACCCATAAGATATACTCATCATTGGCGTAGCTAGTCGGCGACAAGTACTCGAGAGCAGATGAGTATAACTGCACTAGATGATTGGGGCGAATGAAGCTAGCGGTAACTGTTATCAATCTGGCCTAACATACTTCAAGTATCAAGCGTAACGCTATTTTAAGTTAGAAAGATACTGATTAAATAATAACGAGTAATGAGATTAACATTACCGATTGATAAATGATTTGCTGGTGGAGTGATAGCTATCCTAAAAGTAAGATGGGTATCGCTCTCTAGTTCGAGTTGAGAGACAGGAAAGGATATGGTTGCAGTTCGAAGCGCACATTTACAAGAGAGCGAAACATTTGAATTATCAAGTTGGATTGAGACGCTTCAACAAGATAAGAAAGTCGCGAATGCCTTAGTAAAGACTTATAAACAATGTTTGACGTTAGTTGATGATGATCAACAAGGTGCCTTGCTATTATGGCGAGGCAGGGAAATGGTTGAGATTCTTGTTACATTAAGTATGGACAGAGCAACCCTTGTTTCTGCACTGTTGTTTCCATTCTTCGATGCTAAAATGATCGATGAAGAGTGGGTCAATGAGCATTATGGTAAGAAAATCACCAAAATGCTGGATGGTGTCGAAGTGATGGCCGCTATTCGTCAACTGAATGCGACTCAAGATGAGTCATCGTCTTCCACTCAAGTTGATAACATCCGGCGGATGCTACTTTCCATGGTAGAAGACTTTCGCTGTGTGATAATTAAACTCTCTGAGCGCATCTGTCATCTTCGCGAAGTCAAAGATGCGGATAATGATGTTCGTCAAGCTGCCGCTAAAGAGTGTGCCAATATTTACGCGCCATTAGCTAACCGTCTTGGTATTGGTCAGTTAAAATGGGAAATTGAAGATTACACCTTCCGTTATCAACACCCAAATACCTATAAACAGATCGCAAAGCAACTGTCTGAACGTCGAATCGATCGAGAAGGATATATTGATAACTTTGTCTCCGCATTATCAAAAGAGATGAAGAAACTCGATATTCGTGCAGAGGTTTGTGGCCGGCCAAAACATATTTACAGTATCTGGCGCAAGATGCAGAAAAAGAATCTTGCTTTTGATGAGTTATTTGATGTGCGAGCGGTACGTATTATCGCGGATCGTTTACAAGATTGTTATGCAGCTCTTGGTGCCGTTCATACTCATTACCGTCATTTACCAAATGAATTTGATGATTATGTCGCAAATCCAAAGCCCAATGGCTATCAATCTATTCATACGGTTGTTTTAGGTCCGGGTGGTCAATCGATTGAAATTCAGATTCGTACTCGACAGATGCACGAAGATTCTGAATTAGGGGTTGCTGCCCACTGGAAATATAAAGAAGGCTCAACAGGTGGACGCAGTGGTTATGATGAGAAAATCATCTGGCTACGAAAACTTTTAGACTGGCAAGAAGAGATGTCAGACAGTGGTGAAGTGTTAGATGAATTACGAAGCCAAGTGTTTGATGATCGCGTTTATGCATTCACACCAAAAGGGGACGTCATTGATCTTCCTACAGGCGCGACCCCATTAGATTTTGCTTATCATATTCATTCTGAAGTGGGGCATCGCTGTATTGGTGCAAAAGTTGGAGGACGTATTGTTCCCTACACATACCAACTCAGTATGGGCGATCAAGTTGATATTATTACTCAAAAAGAACCCAACCCATCTCGTGACTGGTTGAACCCAAGTTTAGGATTTGTCCACTCAAGTCGCTCTCGTTCTAAAATTCATGCGTGGTTTCGTAAGCAAGGTCGTGATAAAAATATCATTGCCGGTAAAGAGATCTTAGAAACTGAGCTGTCAAAAATAAATGGCACCATGAAGGATGTCGAACAAAACTCACTGAAGCGATTTAATGTTAATAGTTTAGAAGAGTTCTTTGCTGGGATTGGTAGTGGTGATTTACGAATTAATCAGGTCATTAATCACTTAAATTCTTTGATTAATAAGCCAACCGCTGAAGAAGAAGATAAAAAGCTGTTGGAACAATTACAAGAGAGTGATCTGAAAACCCTCTCTCCCAAAAAGCCTCATAAAGATGCTGTTGTGGTCGAAGGGGTGGATAACCTGATGAACCACTTAGCGCGTTGCTGTCAGCCGATACCGGGAGATGATATCTGTGGTTATGTCACTCAAGGTCGAGGAATATCGGTACACCGTCGTGATTGTGAGCAGTTAAATGAACTGCGTCATCATGCACCCGAGCGAATTATTGATACAGTGTGGGGCAGCAGTCATGGTAGTTACCATATTACTTTGCGCGTAATCGCTAATGAGCGTAATGGTTTATTGAAAGATCTCACCACACTCTTCGGTAATGAAAAAGTGAAAGTCGCAGGAATGAAGAGTCGAGTTGATTATCGTCAACGGGTTTCGATTTTTGATTTTGATTTAGAACTGCCCAATATTGAAGTGTTAGGTCGAGTGATTAATCGAGTGGAGAATATCAATGATATTGCAGAAGCGTATCGTCTTCATTAACTGTTCAATCGATTATTAATCTTCTTGCATGCTATTTAAATGATTCAGAGCCAAAGTTAATCGATATAAGATTAGGTCACTATCATATGATAACAGTGGCCTATTTTTTTATGAAAATTAAATCATGATGATGTATCGCCTATACACATAAAGAGGATTTGTAATGAGTGATAACCGAGACCAGTTAGATAAGTTATTAGCGTTGATGTCACAACTACGAGATGCAAAAACAGGTTGCCCGTGGGATCAACAGCAGACCTTTGATTCTCTGGTCCCTTATACCATCGAAGAGAGCTATGAAGTGGCAGATGCGATCTCTCGTCAAAATTGGGGGGATGTAAAAGATGAGCTTGGCGATCTACTTTATCAAATTATCTTTTATAGCCAGATCGGTAAAGAAGAGGGTAAATTCGAATTTAACGATATTGCTGAAGCTATTAATAGTAAATTAATTCGTCACCATCCTCATGTGTTCAAAGATAAAAATGATCAAGTAATCGAGCCAAAAAATGTAGATTGGGAACAACTAAAAAGCCAAGAGCGTCAAGAAAAAGGATTGACCAGTATTTTAGATGATATATCTGCTTCACTGCCCGCTATGATGCGAGCAGAGAAACTTCAGAAGCGTTGTTCAAAGTATGGTTTTGATTGGGATCATCTCGAACCTGTGGTCGCTAAAGTCCATGAAGAGATCGACGAGGTGATGGAAGAGGCAGAAGCTGAAACCCTGAATCAGATTCGAATTGAAGAAGAGATGGGCGATTTACTCTTTGCTGTTGTGAATATGTCTCGCCACTTAAACGTCAACCCCGAACAAGCATTATTGAAGGCTAATCGTAAATTTGAACAACGCTTTCGATTTGTGGAACAAGCCATTAACGAAAAAGGTTCATCATTACAACAAAGTAGCCTACAAGAGATGGATTTGGAGTGGGAACGGGTTAAACAAAATGAGCGGAAAGTATGAAAAAGGTCACATTTCCGTTGTGTGATATCGAGGGTTCCAGTATACTAATCACCCGTCCAATTGTTTCAAAAAACAAACCTTCTTTCATTCGCCAAACTTCAGGTTAGACATGACAACGAATTATATTTTTGTAACTGGTGGGGTTGTATCCTCTCTAGGTAAAGGTATTGCTGCTGCTTCATTAGCTGCGATTTTAGAAGCACGTGGCTTAAATGTCACGATGATGAAGCTTGACCCATATATTAATGTTGACCCCGGCACAATGAGCCCAACTCAACACGGTGAAGTATTCGTTACGGAAGATGGCGCAGAGACGGATTTAGATTTAGGCCACTATGAGCGTTTCATTCGTACCAAGATGACTAAGCGTAATAACTTTACGGCTGGTCGTGTCTACGCAGATGTTCTTCGTAAAGAGCGTCGTGGTGACTACCTAGGTGCAACTATTCAGGTTATCCCTCATATTACGAATGCAATCAAAGAGCGAGTTATTTCCGGTGCTGCTGGTCATGATATTGCGATTGTAGAAGTCGGTGGTACGGTTGGTGATATCGAATCACTGCCATTTATGGAAGCTATTCGTCAATTAGCGGTTGAGATCGGCCGTGAAAATACGATGTTTATGCACTTAACTCTCGTTCCTTATTTAGCTGCAGCGGGTGAAGTGAAAACGAAGCCGACTCAGCACTCTGTAAAAGAGTTACTTTCTATTGGTATCCAGCCTGACGTTTTAGTTTGTCGTTCAGACCGTATTATTCCGGCTAATGAGCGCGCTAAAATAGCTCTGTTCTGTAACGTTCAAGAACGTGCGGTTATCTCTATGAAAGACGTAGATTCTATCTACAAAATCCCACAGTTGATTAAAGCACAGGGCCTTGATGATTTAGTTTGTCAGCGTTTTGGTATTTCAGCCCCTGATGCTGATCTTTCTGAGTGGGAACAAGTTATCTATGAAGAAGCTAACCCAACAGGTGAAGTCACGATTGGTATGGTCGGTAAATATATTGAATTACCTGATGCATACAAATCTGTTAATGAAGCTCTAAAACACGCAGGATTAAAAAATCGTTTAAATGTGACGATCAAGTATGTTGATTCGCAAGATGTTGAGTCAAAAGGTACTGATGTACTGCATGGTTTGGACGCAATTCTTGTTCCTGGTGGTTTTGGTGATCGTGGTGTTGAGGGTAAAATTCTTGCCGCACAATACGCTCGTGAGAACAATGTTCCATATTTAGGTATATGCTTAGGGATGCAGGTTGCTCTGATTGAGTTTGCACGTAATGTTGCACACTTAAATGGCGCACACTCTTCTGAGTTTTCTAAAGATACAGAATACCCAGTTGTAGGATTGATTACAGAGTGGGTTGATGGCGAAGGTCAAGTAGAACAACGTACTGAGAAGTCTGATCTTGGTGGTACAATGCGTCTTGGGTCACAACTTTGTCACTTAGCTGAAGGCTCAAAAGTTAGAGCGCTATATAATGCGCCAACGATCCATGAGCGTCACCGTCACCGTTATGAAGTAAACAATAACCTTTTACCGAAGGTTACTGATGCAGGTTTAATGGTGTCAGGTTTATCTGCTGACAAGAAATTAGTGGAAATTATTGAGATCCCGAACCACCCATGGTTTGTGGCTTGTCAATTCCACCCAGAATTTACTTCTACTCCTCGCGATGGTCATCCATTGTTTGAAGGTTTTGTAGAAGCGGCTGGTAAATACCAGCGTAAAGAGATTAATAAATAATAGACTCAAAATAATTGGAGTTGTTAGTCGGTGAGCGAATACAGCCAACAACCTAGCAGCTTCAAGTGTGAAGAGTATAAACGTTATAAATAGATTTCTTTGAGAGTGTGGTAGCCAAGGATAGTGATATTAGGCAACCATACTCTTTAATAAACTTTGGATATATACATAATAAAGAGGATATAAAATGTCTAAGATCGTTAAAGTTTTAGGTCGTGAAATCATCGATTCACGTGGTAACCCAACTGTAGAAGCTGAAGTTCACCTAGAAGGTGGTTTCGTTGGTATGGCTGCGGCTCCATCTGGTGCATCAACGGGTTCACGTGAAGCTTTAGAACTACGTGATGGCGATAAGTCTCGTTTCTTAGGTAAAGGTGTACTAAAAGCAGTTGGTGCTATCAATGGTCCAATCGCTGGTGCGCTTGTTGGTAAAGACGCAACTGCACAAGCTGATGTTGATCAGGTAATGATCGATTTAGATGGTACAGAAAACAAATCAAACTTTGGTGCTAATGCAATCCTAGCTGTTTCTCTAGCAGCAGCGAAAGCGGCAGCAGCATCTAAAGGTATGGCTCTTTTTGCTCATATCGCAGAATTAAACGGTACTGCTGGTCAGTACTCTATGCCTCTTCCAATGATGAACATCATCAATGGTGGTGAGCATGCAGATAACACTGTTGATATTCAAGAATTCATGATTCAGCCAGTTGGCGCTGCTTCAATCAAAGAAGCTGTTCGCATGGGTTCTGAAGTATTCCACAGCCTAGCTAAAGTACTTAAGTCTAAAGGCATGAGCACTGCAGTTGGTGATGAAGGTGGTTTCGCTCCTAACCTTGAGTCAAACGAAGCGGCTCTAGAAGCAATCAAAGAAGCGGTAGAAGCTGCTGGTTACGTTCTAGGTAAAGACATCACTCTTGCTATGGACTGTGCTGCTTCTGAGTTCTACAACAAAGAAGAAGGTATCTACGACCTTAAAGGCGAAGGTAAGAAGTTCGACTCTAAAGGTTTCAACCACTTCCTAGAAGACCTAGTTGCTAAGTACCCAGCAATCGTTTCTATCGAAGATGGTCTTGATGAGTCAGATTGGGATGGTTTCAAACACCAGACTGAACTACTTGGCGACAAAATTCAGCTTGTTGGTGACGATCTATTCGTTACAAACACTAAGATCTTTGCTGAAGGTATTGAGAAAGACATCACTAACTCAATCCTAATCAAACTTAACCAAATCGGTTCTTTAACTGAAACTTTAGCTGCAATTAAGATGGCTAAAGATGCTGGTTATACGGCTGTTATCTCTCACCGTTCGGGTGAAACTGAAGATGCAACTATCGCTGATTTAGCGGTAGGTACTGCTGCAGGTCAAATCAAAACTGGTTCTATGAGCCGTTCTGATCGTGTTGCTAAGTACAACCAACTTATCCGTATCGAAGAAGCGTTAGGTGGTGCAGTACCATTTAACGGTCTTAAAGAAGTTAAAGGCCAAGCTTAATTTTTAACGCTTAAGTCTGAATAAGAGAGCCACTCAATCGAGTGGCTTTTTTTTGTCTCTATTTTTGTCTCTATTTTAAAGTACCATGCTCATGTTTGACGGTGAGAAGGTCGTAACTTATTTGGTTCGCTGTCTCAAAAAGTACTCAATACTCAACTATCATTCATTAAGCTTAATAATTTGTTTCTAATGACAAAACAAAAGAAGCAAATGCTAAAGTAGTATAAAATGTCATGTTATAAAAAGGGCGTCTGAATTTGATGAAAATTGGTGGTAAATTATGCGGTTATTGAATTTATTTTTACTTATTATCGTCGGTTGGCTTGTCGCGACACTCATTTATGGTAAAAATGGCATTTCAGATTACTTTGCAGTACAAAATGATGTGGTAAGAGAAACTTCCGCCAATGAGTTATTAAAACAACGTAATCAACAGATGTTTGCCGAAATTAAAGATCTCCGTTCTGGCGATGAAGCGATTGAAGAACGAGCGCGTAATCAGCTTGGATTAATTAAAAAAGATGAAGTTTTCTACCGTATTATTTCAGATAAGAACTCAACTTGGTTTGATAAAGAACGGTAAGCTAAATTGATAAAACGTCTCTCATCATTAGCCATTATACTAAGCAGTTTCAAGTCAGAAGGGTATACCGAGAGTTAATCATCATTTGTACTTAATATTATTTTAGATAAACAGTTGCCTCACATGAATAATAAAACCCAAATAACCGCCGTAGTTCCTGCAGCAGGGATTGGCAGTAGAATGAAAGCTGAGAAGCCAAAGCAATACTTAACGATTAACGAGAAAACTATCTTGCAGCATACTGTCGATAAGCTGCTCACACACCCTCAAATTGATCGAGTTATTATCTCTATTAGCGCAGATGATCCCCATTACATTGGTCTTCCGTTAAAAGACTATGCCAATGTTAAAACTGTCATTGGCGGTAAAGAGCGAGCAGACTCCGTATTGGCCGGTTTATATCAAGTGAAAACAGATTGGGTTATGGTGCATGATGCCGCTCGTCCTTGTGTTCGTCTTTCGGATATTGACCATTTAATTGAGGAAGCAGGCTCTCACTCAGCGGGGGGATTCTGGCTTATCCTGTGCGTGATACCATGAAACGAGGTGATCAAGATAGGATTTCAACCACGATTGATCGTGTTGATCTTTGGCACGCTTTAACTCCACAGATGTTTCCAGTGAAAAAATTGATTAACGCATTAGAGCTGGCGATGGAAAAAGGGACGATAATTACTGATGAAGCTTCTGCGATTGAATCGATAGGTGAGGCTCCGAAATTGGTTAAAGGCTATAGTGATAATATTAAAATAACGGAACCGGAAGATTTAGCATTAGCAACCTTCTTTCTATCTCAAAATATTAAATAATAAGGCAGTAAAATGATTCGTATAGGTCATGGTTTTGATGTCCATAAGTTTGGTGGTGAAGGTCCGGTTATTATCGGTGGTGTTGCTATTCCTTATTCACAAGGTCTTATTGCGCACTCTGATGGTGATGTCGCGCTTCATGCACTTTGTGATGCGTTATTAGGCGCGATTGCCGCCGGAGATATTGGTAAACATTTTCCTGATACAGATGAGAAATGGAAAGGTGCAAATAGCCGAGATCTATTAAAGTCGGTGTTTAATTCAGTGAAAGATAAAGGTTATAAAGTTGGCAATGTCGATGTCACTATTATTGCTCAGGCTCCGAAAATGGCTCCTTACATTGAATCAATGCGTCAAGCCATAGCGACTGATTTGATGACCGATATGGATAATGTTAATGTGAAAGCGACCACTACTGAACGTTTAGGCTTTACTGGCCGCAAAGAAGGAATCGCCTGTGAAGCGGTTGCTCTGATTTGTAAGGATAATTAATGACTATTTCATTTGATAATTTTGCTTTTATGTTAGGTAAGCCTGTTGCGGCTGGGTTAATTAAACAGTTGCCTGAACACTTTGTAGTAAAAGAGCAATTAGGTTTTGAATTTGCCAACCGAGGTGAACACTTTATGGTGAAGATCCGTAAAGTAGGAGAAAATACCAAGTACGTGGTTAATGAACTCGGTAAATTTTGTGGCGTCAAATCGAGAGATGTCAGCTGGGCTGGTCTTAAAGATCGCCATGCCGTCACTGAACAGTGGTTAAGTGTGCATTTGCCGGGTAAAGATGATCCTGATTTGACAGAGTTTGTCGCCACACACCCCGGAATTGAAGTATTAGAAACTGCCCGTCATGACAAAAAACTTCGCCCAGGGGATTTAGTCGGAAATAGTTTTGAACTTCATTTGACTCAAGTCGATAAAATTGAAGATATTATCCAACGTGTTGAGCAAGTAAAAGAGCGTGGAGTCCCTAACTATTTTGGTGAACAGCGTTTTGGTCATCAAGGTAATAATGTGGTT
Source organism: Vibrio sp. SS-MA-C1-2 (assembly GCF_021513135.1). Taxonomy (NCBI): domain Bacteria; kingdom Pseudomonadati; phylum Pseudomonadota; class Gammaproteobacteria; order Vibrionales; family Vibrionaceae; genus Vibrio; species Vibrio sp. SS-MA-C1-2. Next base: position 176,108 of record NZ_CP090981.1, on the reverse strand, counting down.
CAAGCACGTCGTTGGGGCAGTAAAGAAATTAATATTCGAGATAAAAGTAAGCGAAGTTTCTACCTTTCTGCTGCTCGATCTTGGATCTTTAATCAGATTCTTTCTCAACGCCTAACCGATGATACAGTAGAACAAGTGTTATTGGGGGATCTATTACAATCGGAAACCGATCATCGTGGAACATTAGCAACCGCGGAGAATCTAGATTGTCTACAAACTCAAGTCAATAATAATACGGCTGACATTACAGGTCCTTTAACGGGTGATAATCAGTTACCGACTAAAGATGATGCTGAAAAGTTAGAGTTATCGATCATTGAGCAGGAACCCGAGTTATTGGCTTTAATCCGTGATAACCGTATGCGTCAAGAGCGCAGAGAGTTGTTGCTACAATTGCAAGAGTTAAGTTGGACACAGCATGGAGATGATTGTTTACAACTAAACTTTTCTCTTCCAGCTGGCTCGTTTGCAACGTCTGTTGTTCGCGAGCTGATGTTGATTAAAGAGACTGAGGAATAAGTTTGAAGATCTTATTAAGTAATGATGATGGTGTGTTTTCTGTAGGAATAAATACTTTAGCCGCCGCACTTTCAGATATTGCTGATGTGACGATTGTAGCTCCCGATCGTAATAAAAGTGGCGTTTCTAACTCGTTAACGTTAGAAATGCCTTTAAAAGCTCGTCAGATCGAAGATAAGATCTATTCTGTTCAAGGGAATCCTGCAGACTGTATTCATTTTGCTCTTAATGAAGTCTTTGAAAATAAACCTGATCTATTGATTTCTGGCATTAATCATGGCGCGAATTTAGGGGATGACATGATCTATTCCGGTACGGTTGCCGCGGCCACAGAAGGGTATCTTTTTGGTGTCCCTTCGATAGCTGTCTCTTTGGTTGGACGAGGTAACTTTTCTGATGCGGCGAACTATATTCGAGAATTGGTGTTAAATATTCAATCTACTCCCTTGCCAACGGATAGAATTTTAAATATTAATATTCCTAGTTGTCCACGTTCTGAATGGGCAGGAGTGAAAGTTACTCATCAAGGTCAAAGAGAACATATTTTGAATATGGTGAAGCAGCGAGATCCTCGTGGTGAAGACGCTTACTGGATTGGTGCTGCTGGTAAAGGTATTACTGTTCAGATTAATAAAGAACAGGCGAATAGTGACTTTACTGCGATAGAGAATAATTATGTTTCTATTACCCCGATAAAGATAGATTTAACGGCATATGAAGATATAGCGAAAGTGGCACAGTGGTTAGAGAGTAAGGAGAATCAATTATCATGCAAGCAGTGAGTGCAATGGACACATTAGTGTCCTTTTTGCAACAACAAGGCATCACTGATATTCAGGTGTTACGGGCAGTGGCGACAGTACCTCGACATCAATTTGTTGAACCTGCATTTGCTCATCAAGCCTATGATAATAATGCCTTACCGATCAGCTCAGGTCAGACGATATCACAGCCCTATATTGTGGCAAAAATGACTGAGTTGCTTGATCTTACCCCAAAAACGAAATTGCTGGAGATTGGAACTGGTTCGGGTTATCAAACTGCGATTCTTGCTCAACTTGTTGAGCATGTTTATTCGGTAGAGCGAATTAAAACCTTACAAATGGTCGCTAAACGCCGGCTTAAACAGCTTGATATCTACAATGTTTCAACTCGTCATGCTGATGGTTGGGAAGGGTGGCGCAGTAAAGGTGCGTTTGATGCGATTATCGTAACGGCAGCCGCAGCCACAATTCCATTAGCTTTGCTTGAGCAGCTCAATGATGGTGGCCGTTTAATTATTCCCGTTGGCAATGATCAACAGGTATTAAAAAAGATCACTAGGAAAGGTGAGCGTTTTCTATCGGAAGATATCGAAGATGTTCGCTTTGTGCCTCTAGTGGCTGGTGAGTTAGCTTAAGGTTTTATGATGAGAGCAGGAAACAGAATGAAATATCTTTTTCTCAGTTGCAGTTTGCTGCTGCTGGGAGGTTGTAGTTCTAGTGGTCCTGCTCCTGTTTCTGGTATTGGTCCTGATTATGGCCAAATTCAAAAAGGAAGTTATCGAGGCAGTTATTATCAAGTTAAAAAAGGCGAAACCCTCTACTTTATTAGTTATGTGACAGGTAAGAGTGTTCAACAAATTGTCAGTTATAATCGACTAAGATCGCCCTATACAATCTATCCTGGAGACAAGCTTAAACTCTGGGCTCCTCGTCCTGCTAAGCCTTATGTAAAGCCTAGACCTAAGCCAAAAAGCCAACCGAAATCTAAGCCTGTCATTGTTGTTAAAGCTCCGACAACCAAACCTGTTGCAGTGAAACCAGTGCAAAAAGATCAGAAAAAAGTTGATCCTAATCAAGCAAAAGAGTACGCTCAACAAAGCAAACAAAATGTTAACAAGTCGGTAACTAAGCCTATTGACCCTGTTGTGACAACCAAGTCAGGCAAAGTTGATAAATGGGTTTGGCCGACAACCGGTAAGATTATTGCTCGTTTCTCTTCATCAGAGCAGGGCAATAAAGGCATTGATATAACAGGCAGACGTGGGCAAGCGATAAATGCGGCTGCTGCCGGTAAAGTTGTTTATGCAGGTAATGCACTAAGGGGATATGGAAACCTAATCATCATTAAGCATAATGAAGATTACCTTACAGCTTATGCTCATAATGAGCGGATCTTGGTTAAGGAAAATCAGTCAATTAAAGCCGGTCAAAAGATCGGATTAATGGGTCGTAGCGGAACAACTGATATTCGATTACATTTTGAAATTCGATATAAAGGTAAGTCAGTCAATCCAACGAGGTATTTACCCTAGGATCGGCTGATTAGATGGGTTAGGTAACTTGAAAGAGGGATCCACTTATGCGCCGTACCAATACAGCTACTTCAACTGATAATCAATTTGATCAATCTCTGAAAGGTTCAAAGTCAGGATCTGACAGCTTTACAACGAACTCTTCTATCGCCTCTGATCCAACCAAACTTTATCTTAGTGAAATTGGCTTTACACCTCTGCTTTCTGCCGATGAAGAGGTGCTTTATGCCCGTCGTGCCTTACGAGGAGATAAAGCCGCTCGCCAACGTATGATCGAAAGTAATCTCCGTTTAGTTGTCAAAATCTCTCGTCGTTATCATCATCGAGGTTTAGCGCTACTAGATTTAATCGAAGAGGGAAATATTGGTTTAATTCGTGCGGTTGAAAAGTTTGATCCGGAACGGGGCTTTCGATTTTCAACTTACGCAACATGGTGGATCCGACAAACCATTGAGCGGGCGATCATGAATCAAAGTCGCACCATTCGTCTTCCTATCCATGTCGTAAAAGAGCTGAATGTTTATCTTCGCACTGCACGGGAACTTTCTCAAAAATTGGATCATAGTCCTACCGCGAAAGAGATCGCCACCCAACTAGATAAACCGGTTGATGAAGTCTCCCATTTACTAAAACTCAATGAACGTATCAGCTCTGTCGATAGCGCTGTCAGTAGTGAAAATGAGACCGGTCTGCTCGATGTTATTGCGGATGATCGTCATGTTGGCCCTGAGGGATGTACCCAAGATGATGATATTAAAGCCTCGATTATTGATTGGCTATCAGAATTAAATCCAAAACAGAAAGAAGTACTTGCTCGTCGATTTGGCTTGTTAGGTTATGAAGCAACCACCTTAGAACGAATTGGTGAAGAGATCGGTTTGACTCGAGAACGAGTACGTCAGATCCAAGTTGAAGGTTTGAAGCAGTTAAAAGGGATCCTGACTAAGCAAGGGTTAAGTATTGAGACGCTTTTTGAAGAGTAAGATAAAGCTCAACTTAAAATACCATTAAAAAAGGATTGATCTTAGATCAATCCTTTTCAGTTTTTATCGACACTCTTATTCGTTTATTTTATATATACCTAAAATAATTGGAGTTGCTAGTAGGCAGCAAGCAAGTGAGGCCCCATGAGTATAGGTGTATTATATGATTGGGGCGAACGAGTACAGCCAACAACCTAGCGACTTCAAGTATGAAGGGTATATAGGCTCTATTTACCTAGTAATGCCTTTAAACGGTATAGCTCATTAAGGGCATCTCTCGGTGTCATCTCATCAGGGTTGACACTTCGAAGCGCATCTTCAACATCACTGTGATAAAGACTAAGTAGATCGAGTTGGTTACTTGGATCGACACTTTTACTGCCCATTTTAGTATTTGAGTCTTGTGCTTTTTTTGTCTTAGTTTTGGCTTTATTTGCTACTGCCTTATCTTGTTCTTCGATAGTGCCATGAGACTCTAATTGCGCTAATTTATTTTTTGCTTTACTAATGACCTGCTTGGGAACACCGGCAAGACTTGCAACCGCTAAGCCATACGATTTACTCGCTGCTCCCTCTTGGACGGTATGCATAAAGGCAATTTCATCGTTATGCTCTAAAGCATCTAAATGAACATTGGCTAACCCATCAATACTTTGTGGTAGCTCAGTTAACTCAAAATAATGAGTCGCAAATAAGGTTAATGCTTGAATTTTTTCAGCTAACCATTCAGCACTGGCCCACGCGAGAGATAATCCATCATAAGTACTGGTTCCTCGTCCGATCTCATCCATTAGCACTAAGCTTTTCGATGTCGCATTATGAAGAATATTCGCCGTTTCAGTCATCTCAACCATAAACGTTGAACGACCCGATGCCAGATCATCTGATGCACCAATTCGAGTAAATATACGATCAATTGAGCCGATAGATACAGAATCAGCAGGGACAAATGAGCCAATGTGAGCCATTAAAGCGATCAGGGCTGTCTGTCTCATATACGTTGATTTACCCCCCATATTTGGACCGGTAATAATCAACATACGTCGTTTAGGAGAGAGATCTATTGGGTTGGCAATAAAGGGATCATTCATGACCTGCTCAACCACTGGGTGACGACCCGCCACAATCTTGATCCCCGTCTCTTCAGTAAACGTTGGACGACAATACTGCAGGCTTTCTGCACGTTCAGCCAGATTGGTTAACACATCTAATTCCGATAAAGCTGCGGCAGCCAATTGTAGTTCAGCTAAGTGAGGAAGTAGTTGATCAAAAAGATCTTCCCAAAGCTGTTTTTCTAAGGCCAGTGCTTTAGATTTAGATTGCAGAACTTTATCTTCATGTTCTTTTAGCTCAGGGATAATGTAACGTTCGGCATTTTTCAATGTTTGACGACGAACATAGTGTGCGGGAGCTTGATGACTTTGACCACGGCTAATTTGAATAAAATAACCATGAACATTGTTGTAACCCACTTTGAGGCTATCAATACCGGTCTGCTCACGCTCCCTTATTTCAAGCTCATCAAGGTAATCTGTTGCACCTTGTGCCAGTGCTCGCCACTGATCCAGTTCGGCATTATAGTGTTCAGCAATGACGCCACCATCACGAAGCACCACTGGCGGATTCTCTTTAACAGCATTAACCAATAATTGGCACAGTGAATCCATTGGCGCAGCGTCAACAGCTAACTGTTTGAGGTGAGAGTGAGAGAACTCAGATAACAGAGTTTGTAGCTCAGGTAACTGTTGCAATGCATTACGGAGACGAGCAAGATCTCGAGGTCGAGCTGAGCGCAAAGCAAGACGCGCTAAGATCCGCTCAATATCGCCAATTTGACGAAGTACGGCAGCAATCTCGCTAAATAGCATCTGTTGTTGCAGCTCTTCAATAACATCTAAACGTTGATTTAACTGATGATGATCACGAATAGGGCGATGGATCCAACGCTTTAATAATCGGCTTCCCATCGAGGTAACAGTATGGTCTAGGATCTCAGCAAGGGTGTTATCGTAGGTTCCCGCGAGATTGATGGTTAATTCCAAATTACGGCGTGTAGCAGCATCCAAAATAACCGTATTATCTTGCTTATCCATGGTAATCGAACGGATATGTGGAAGAGCTGTACGCTGAGTATCTTTGACATACTGTATTAAACACCCTGCTGCGGCTAAACCCAGATCTGCATCCTCAACACCAAAACCGACTAGATCACGAGTGCCAAACTGCTGAGTTAACTGTTTCTTTGCGGTGGCTATATCAAATTCCCATTCTGGGCGTCGTCGATTACCCACACGACTCTCAAGTAATTGGATCTCAGTAAACTCTTCAGGAAATAACAGTTCAACAGGGGATGTTCGCTGTAATTCCGCTAACATCGCTTCTTGATCTTTCGGTTCTGAAAGCTGAAAACGACCGGATGTAATATCTAGTGTCGCATAACCGAATCGCCCTTTTTGGTGATAAATTGCCGCAAGTAAGTTATCTTGTTTTTCTGGTAATAGCGCTTCATCACTGACCGTACCAGGGGTAATAATTCGGACTACTTTACGCTCAACAGGGCCTTTGCTGGTGGCAGGATCACCAATCTGCTCACAGATCGCGACAGACTCGCCCATCTGTACCAACTTGGCTAAATAGCCTTCAACGGCATGATAAGGAACCCCTGCCATAGGAATTGGCTCACCGTTAGTTTTACCGCGCTTAGTTAATGAAATCTCTAATAATTGAGAAGCACGTCTCGCATCGTCAAAAAAGAGCTCATAAAAATCACCCATACGATAAAACATCAACACGTCAGGGTGCGGGGCTTTAAGTTTCAGGTACTGTTGCATCATCGGAGTATGTTGTGCGAGAGATTGAGCGGTCAAAGTATTGGGCCTATTTATTGCAAGGAGTTAATAAATAATCAACAAAGAATCAATAAAGCGTTGAAGGTTGATATCTTACCAAAAACGGCAAGGTTAAGGATACGTTTTTGTGCTCTGATAGCAAGCAACAAAATCAATCGTGTGTGATAAGATCAGGCAGAGAAAGGTAAGTAAGATATTTCTTATACCCAAAGTAATTGGAGTTGCTAGTAGGCGGCAAGTGAATGAGGCCCCATGAGTCTAGGTTTTCTATATGATTGGGGCGAATGAATATAGCCAACAACCAAGCAACTTCAAGTAAGAAGGATATATATACTGTGATGAAATAGGAGATAAATGATGAGTGATTATCAACAACAAATTGAGCAAGCGAGTGAACATTTAGGAAAATATTTAGCGCAACATCATTTGGTTGCTGTAACGGCAGAGTCTTGCACTGGCGGTGGGGTTGCTTCTGCTATTACGGATATCTCGGGGAGTTCTGCTTGGTTCGATCGTAGCTTTGTCACTTATACTAACCAAGCAAAAGAGCAGATGCTTGGCGTACAACATCAAACATTAGTTGACCATGGAGCCGTGAGTCAGTCGGTTGTTGAAGAGATGGCGATAGGAGCACTCCGTCACTCTAATGGTGATATATCGGTAGCAATTAGTGGTATTGCTGGTCCTGGTGGTGGTACAGAGAATAAGCCTGTAGGAACAGTCTGGTTTGCTTGGGCAGCACGAAATGGTCAAGTCATTAGTCGCTGTTTATTGCTCGAAGGTGATCGGAAAGTGGTACGTTATCAGGCGGTAGTCGAAGCATTAAATGGGCTGGTGGTTATCAGTGAGTCAATGAGTTAAATCTTATAAAATCAATTGATTAAAAATTATAATTTAAATTTTTAACTATAATAAAAGTCATTTACAAACTATTATTAATTCAGTTAATCGTTAAAAAAATTGATTTAACACTAGACACTGTATGAATAGACAGTATACTTCAATTAACTGTCAGAATATTTAAGTTTCTCATTGGAGCATCACATGGATAGCAATAAGCAAAAAGCGTTAGACGCAGCACTTAGCCAAATTGAAAAACAGTTTGGTAAAGGCTCGATTATGAAGTTGGGTGACAACCGTACTATGGATATTGAAACTGTATCAACAGGCTCTTTATCTCTAGATATCGCACTGGGTGCGGGTGGTCTTCCAATGGGACGTATTGTTGAAATCTATGGTCCAGAATCTTCAGGTAAAACAACATTAACTTTAGAAGTTATTGCTGCCGCTCAGCGTTCAGGTAAAACCTGTGCTTTTATCGATGCTGAGCATGCCCTTGATCCTATCTATGCAAAAAAACTGGGTGTGGATGTTGATACTTTATTAGTTTCTCAGCCTGATACCGGTGAACAAGCACTAGAGATTTGTGATGCTTTAGCTCGTTCTGGTGCTGTTGATGTCATGGTTATCGATTCCGTTGCGGCATTAACACCCAAAGCTGAAATTGAAGGTGAGATGGGTGATAGCCATATGGGTCTTCAGGCTCGTATGTTAAGTCAGGCAATGCGTAAATTAACCGGTAACCTAAAACAATCAAACTGTATGTGTATCTTCATCAACCAGATCCGTATGAAGATTGGTGTGATGTTTGGTAATCCAGAAACAACAACAGGTGGTAATGCGCTTAAATTCTATGCTTCTGTTCGTTTAGATATCCGTCGTACAGGTGCAGTGAAGAGCGGCGATGAAGTTGTGGGCAACGAAACACGTATTAAAGTGGTTAAAAACAAGATTGCCGCACCATTTAGACAGGCTGAAACACAAATCTTATATGGTCAAGGCTTTAACCGTTACGGTGAGCTGGTTGACCTTGGCGTCAAAGAGAAACTAGTTGAAAAAGCAGGTGCATGGTACTCATATAAAGGCGATAAGATTGGTCAAGGTAAAGCCAATGCTTCTCAGTTTTTAAAAGACCACCCTGAAATTGCCAATGAAATTGATACAACACTACGAGCGAACTTATTGACTAAGCCAGTAGAAGAGAGCGCTGATGATAAAGCAGCAGCAAAAGATGGTGAAGCATTTTAAATCTATCTTGTCGCTTTAGCGCTTTAAGTTCAGAGTAATATGGTTAAGCTGACAGCTAAACAGGTCGCGGTGAATATTTTATCTCGCCGTGACCACAGTGAGTACGAACTTAGAACTAAGCTTCAAACTCGTGATTTCGCTTCATCAGAGATTGATGAGGCGATTTTGTTCTGTTTTGAGCATCGTTGGCTTGATGATGGTCGCTATAGTGAGTTAGTTGTACGATCAGGGATTAGCAAAGGCCATGGTTTATATCGTATCAAACAGACCTTAAAACAGAAAGGCGTTGAAAACCAGATCATAGAAATAGCGACACAAGAGAATGATCAAGACTGGTTTGAGTTAGCCAAAGAGACTTTAGCGCGTCGATTTAGTCGCGAAATTGACTCAGATAAAGAGAAAGCTCGTCGGATCCGCTTTTTACAATCGAGAGGATTCAACTTTGATCAAATCAATTATGCTTTAAATGGCGAAGATTAACGGATAATTGCCCTAATTATTCCGCTTTTGCCGTTAAATTTGATTTTTATTTCGATAAACACTCCCCCTTACTGCCTAGTTATTTTACAATTAGCGCCAGAAAATTTATCTTACTTATATTCTTCATATTTGAAGTTGCTAGGTTGTTGGCTGCACTCGTTCGTCCCAATCATATAGTATATCTATACACGTGGGGACTCATTCACTTGTCACCGACTAATAACTCCAATTATCTTGAGTATATAATTTGTCATAGAATCATCGCGATTAAGCCAACAATGGCGTATCGATGAGTTGTGGCGGGAATGCCCACCACATTTAATAGATTAAACACGAGCAGAGTCAGGAATAGCCAATGTACATGACCACAGAAGAGATCCGTCGCGCATTTCTAGAATTCTTTGAGAGTAAGGGACATCAGATTGTTCCTAGTTCTTCACTGGTTCCAGCTAATGATCCAACATTACTGTTTACTAATGCGGGAATGAACCAGTTTAAAGATGTTTTTCTTGGCATTGAAAAACGCAATTATAACCGTGCAACTACGGCTCAGCGCTGTGTTCGTGCTGGTGGTAAGCATAACGATTTAGAAAACGTTGGTTTTACTGCTCGTCACCACACATTTTTTGAAATGCTTGGTAACTTTAGCTTTGGAGACTACTTCAAGCAAGATGCGATTAAATTTGCATGGGAATTTTTAACTGAAACCCTAAAGCTGCCACAAGAGCGTCTATTAGTGACGATCTATCAAACTGATGATGAAGCGTTTGAAATTTGGAATAAAGAAATGGGTATTCCAGCTGATCGTATCATCCGTATTGGAGATAAAGAGGGTGGTAAACCTTTTGAATCTGATAACTTCTGGCAGATGGGTGATACAGGCCCTTGTGGTCCATGTTCTGAGATTTTCTATGATCATGGTGATCACATTTGGGGTGGACGTCCAGGTACACCAGAAGAAGATGGTGACCGTTTCATCGAAATCTGGAACAACGTATTTATGCAGTTCAATCGTCAATCTGACGGTACAATGGAGCCGCTACCTAAGCCATCTGTTGATACAGGGATGGGAATTGAGCGTATCTCTGCAATTATGCAAAATGTTCACTCAAATTACGAAATCGATGTCTTCCAAACATTGATCAAAGCGGCTGCTAAAGTGATTGGTACTGACGATCTAGACAATCAATCTTTACGCGTTGTGGCTGACCATATTCGCTCATGTGCATTTTTAATCGTTGATGGTGTTATGCCGTCAAACGAAGGCCGTGGCTATGTATTACGTCGTATTATTCGCCGTGCGGTTCGTCATGGTAATAAATTAGGCGCAACGGATGCATTCTTCTATAAGCTTGTGGGCACTCTTGCTGAAGTGATGGGCACTGCCGGTACTGAGCTTAAGAAGCAACAAGAGTTAGTTGAAAAAGTTCTGAAAATTGAAGAAGAAAATTTCAGCCGAACACTTGATCGAGGAATGGCGATTCTTGCTGATGCATTAGAGAAAGTTGACGGTAAAGTGCTTGATGGTGAAACGGTATTTAAACTTTATGATACTTACGGTTTCCCTGCTGATTTAACCAATGATGTTGCTCGTGAGCGCGGCTTTACTATTGATGAAGATGGCTTTGAAGCAGCAATGACAGCGCAGCGTGAACGTGCTCGTCAAGCAGGTAACTTTGGGACTGATTACAATGAAGCACTAAAAGTTGAGACTGAGTCTGAGTTTACGGGTTACACCCAAGAGTCTGATAAAGTAACGGTGGCTGAGCTTTACCTTAATGGTGAAAAAGTAGACCAATTAAACGAAGGTGAAGAGGGCGTAGTCGTTCTTACTTCAACGCCATTCTATGCTGAGTCAGGCGGTCAGGTTGGTGATGCTGGTACGATTTCTGCTGCGGGTGGCGAGTTTATTGTCACTGATACTCAGAAGCTCGGTAACGGTATTATTCATAAGGGTTCAGTTGCTCAAGGTTCATTACTAACAAATAGCGAAGTAGAAGCTTCTGTTGATTCTGTACGTCGTCATAACAGTGCATTGAATCACTCTGCCACTCACCTATTACATGAAGCACTACAGCAAGTTCTTGGTGAGCATGTGACGCAGAAAGGGTCTTTGGTTAAGGCTGAAGGCTTACGTTTTGACTTCTCTAACCTTGAAGCCGTTAAGCCAGAAGAGTTATCGCAAGTAGAGCGTATTGTTAACGATCAAATTCGCTTGAACAATGCAATAACGACTGAGGTCATGGACATTGAAGCGGCAAAAGCGAAAGGTGCAATGGCACTGTTTGGCGAAAAATACGACGATCAAGTTCGTGTGTTATCAATGGGTGATTTCTCTACGGAACTTTGTGGTGGTATCCACGCAACTCGTACTGGTGATATCGGTCTCTTTAAGATTGTATCTGAAGGCGGTATTGCTGCAGGTATCCGTCGAATTGAAGCCGTCACAGCTGATGCGGCAATTTCTGCATTCTATCAACAACAAGCTCAAACCGAGAGTAAAGTTGATGAGATGCAACAGAAAGCGAAGTCATTAGAAAAAGAGATCAAACAGCTTAAAGATAAGTTAGCGGCTCAAGAGAGTGCGGGACTTATCAATAAAAAAGTGGAAATTAATGGTGTTAATGTCCTTATCGCTAAGCTTGATGGTGCTGATAATAAGGCGCTACGTGGCATGGTTGATGATTTAAAGAATCAATTGGGTTCAGGCATCGTAGTGTTGGGCAATAACGCGGATGGTAAAGTAGGTTTGATTGCTGGTGTAACCAAAGATCTTATCGGCAAAGTGAAAGCCGGAGAGCTTGTTAACATGGTAGCTCAACAAGTCGGTGGTAAAGGTGGTGGTCGTCCAGATATGGCACAAGCTGGCGGTACAAACCCTGACGCATTACCAACAGCATTAGAGAGTGTGACGCCTTGGTTAGCAGAAAAGCTATAATCAAGAGAAAGTGCAAGAAAAGGTAGTAAAAAGTGAACTGACTGCTCTATATTTGGTTGAAGTTTAACCTGTGGAGGGGGCAGCTAACTGCTTGGATAACCAAGCTAATATAATAAAAATTAGAGATAAATTGCAAATCAATAGTAAAAACTATAGAAGGTTATGATAATCAGACCTATATTATTGTTATGGTAACTTGGTAATGATTCTTCTGTGATGTATAAGTAGAATCAAAATATGACCTATACTACTGAATAGGTCTTATTTGAACTGATTGAAATTTGCTAAGTAAGATATGAGTATGCCACGATATCGATCGTCAAATTGACAGTTGATTGAGAGGAATATGAAATGGATTTCATCCTAGCTTATTTTATTAACTAGCTAAAAATATTTTAATCCACCATATGTCGAGATGAAATAAACGTTTAAGCAATATCAATGATTAGTTAAGCAATCTTAATTATTAAAAATTATGAATAAAATATTTGTGATTTTTAGCGTTTTTTCAGATAATGCGCGACTTCTCGCTGTTTCTTGAGCGGAGAAATTTACAGATATATGTAACTTATCGAAATATGCACCTATTGCATTTCGGTAATAATTGGAATCTTATTAATTCGAGAATTAACTCAAGGAGCACTAGAATGCTAATTCTAACCCGACGTGTCGGTGAAACATTAATGATTGGTGATGAAGTAACTGTCACTGTACTTGGCGTAAAAGGCAATCAGGTACGTATCGGTGTAAATGCACCAAAAGAGGTTTCTGTACACCGTGAAGAAATCTACATGCGTATACAAGCAGAAAAAAATGGTAATCCACCTGTTTCAGGTAATTACTAAACGCTGAGGCCAATCTTATGATTGGCCTTTTGTTTTTATAAGCCGTTATCCCCTTCATACTTGAAGTCGCTAAGTTGTTGGCTGTATTCATTCACCCCAATCATATAGAAAACCTATACTCATGGGGCCTCACTCACTTGCCGCCTACTAGCAACGCCAATTATTTTAGGTATAAGTTTTATATTTTCTTCATTTGAGGTGGAGATTTCGTTGGATCCAATTCCACCCGATCTAACTTTTCAAGTCTGTTTATATCTTAAATTAAGGTAATCGATAGTTTTTTACAATTTCAGTTTATCGAAAAGTAATTAAATATTTTTCACATTACAGATTAACAATAAATGATTTTTCGATAATGAGTTAGATGATAATTATCTCGTTATGAATGAAAATTTGTGTAAATAACTCGCGCTTTGATTGTTTAATGCGCATGTAAGCTTAATATCTCTTTTTTTTACTAAAAAGTGTTTGACTTATTTTCAGCTAACAGTAATATGTGCCTCCGCAAGACGGTGAGGTGGCCGAGAGGCTGAAGGCGCTCCCCTGCTAAGGGAGTATACGGTTTGTAGCCGTATCGAGGGTTCGAATCCCTCCTTCACCGCCATTTCTTGCAACTTGTGCGTCCTTAGCTCAGCTGGATAGAGTACCTGGCTACGAACCAGGCGGTCGGAGGTTCGAATCCTCCAGGACGCGCCACAATTTAGAATAAAGAGTTTTCTTAGTTAGCAACTAACTGAACTTTTTATATAGCAAAATATGCGTCCTTAGCTCAGCTGGATAGAGTACCTGGCTACGAACCAGGCGGTCGGAGGTTCGAATCCTCCAGGACGCGCCATATTTTGCGGTGAGGTGGCCGAGAGGCTGAAGGCGCTCCCCTGCTAAGGGAGTATACGGTTTGTAGCCGTATCGAGGGTTCGAATCCCTCCTTCACCGCCATTATTTAAAAGTAACACCCTGCGCGTCCTTAGCTCAGCTGGATAGAGTACCTGGCTACGAACCAGGCGGTCGGAGGTTCGAATCCTCCAGGACGCGCCATATTTTTAAAATTAGATAATATCTTTAAAGTATCTATCTTTTTAGATGGAGGCTTTTTTGTTTCTAACCGTTATCTAAAGTAACACCTTGTGCGTCCTTAGCTCAGCTGGATAGAGTACCTGGCTACGAACCAGGCGGTCGGAGGTTCGAATCCTCCAGGACGCGCCACTATTTAAAAATTAGAGAGACAAAGAGTTATCAAACAAGAGGTTGATACTAGTTGTTAGGTTCTTAGTTAATATAACTGTCTGTTTAATTGAAACATCTTGTGCGTCCTTAGCTCAGCTGGATAGAGTACCTGGCTACGAACCAGGCGGTCGGAGGTTCGAATCCTCCAGGACGCGCCACTATTTAAAATTAGATAGATAATCATTTATTGAAATAAGAAGTTAATGTAAATCATTAGATTTTTAGTTTAAGTCACTATCTGTTTAATCGTAATACCTTTTTGCGTCCTTAGCTCAGCTGGATAGAGTACCTGGCTACGAACCAGGCGGTCGGAGGTTCGAATCCTCCAGGACGCGCCATATTAAGAAACCCAATCTAACGATTGGGTTTTTTTTTGCCTGAAATTCCATTTTTGCTCTTTTTATAATCATTATTGTATTTTTTTTTGAATTATTAAAATTGACTTGTAAATATCATCATGATAGTTATGTATAAAATGTAATCAATGTGAGCAAGTAAGGATACAATATGGCAACGTTGTTATTAGACGCTCTAAGTTTAATGCTTATTGGCATGAGTGTTGTTTTTTTATTTTTAGCACTATTAATTGTTATTTTAAGAGTTCAAACAAAAATAATCACCTCTAAAATTGGAGAGCTACAACCGATACCGGTTAATTCGTCCTCTCCAACTCAATCTGAGCTTTCTCCTGATGTGGTTGCAGCTATTAGTGTTGCAGTGAAACAGTATAGAAATAACAGATAAAAAAGTAGTTAGTCGCGATAGAACCACTAATTTTATAAAAGGAGTTTAAAATTATGTCTCTGCACAATAATATCTCAAATACCCCGAAGCAACTGTCAATTACCGATGTGGTATTAAGGGATGCACATCAATCCTTGTTTGCAACTCGGATGCGAATTGAAGATATGTTACCGATAGCCGAGAAGTTAGACAATATTGGCTACTGGTCTTTAGAGACTTGGGGTGGGGCAACATTTGATGCCTGTATTCGCTATTTAGGTGAAGATCCATGGGAGCGTCTTCGTTTACTGAAAAAAGCGATGCCAAAAACGCCAATGCAGATGTTACTGCGTGGACAAAACTTATTAGGTTATCGACATTATGGTGATGATGTCGTCACTAAGTTTGTTGAGCGAGCGCACCATAATGGCATGGATATATTCCGTATTTTTGATGCCATGAATGATGTGCGAAATTTTCAAACCTCAGTACAAGCGGTGAGAGACGTGGGTGCTCATGCACAAGGTGCGATTTCATATACCACAAGTCCGGTACATACCTTAGATAGCTGGGTCGATCTTGCTAAACAGCTAGAAGATCTGGGCTGTGACTCTCTCTGTATTAAAGATATGTCTGGTCTATTGAAACCTTATGAAGCTGAGGCGTTAATTGGAAAAATTAAAGCCAGTTGTGATATTCCGTTGGCGCTTCATTGCCATGCGACGACTGGGCTTTCGATGGCAACGGCAATTAAGGCCGTTGAAGCTGGGGTTGATATCCTTGATACCGCTATTTCCTCAATGAGTCAGACTTATGGCCATGCAGCGACAGAGAGTGTCGTCGCAATGTTAGATCAAACACCTCGCTCTACTCAATTAAACCTCAATGCTCTGGAACCTATTGCTGACTATTTCAGGGAAGTCCGTAAGAAATATCATCAATTTGAAGGACAACTAAAGGGAATCGACTCACGGATTCTAATCGCCCAAGTTCCAGGGGGGATGTTGACCAATATGGAAAGTCAGTTAAAAGAGCAGGGTGCGGCTGATAAGATGGATCAAGTATTGGCTGAAATCCCCAAAGTTCGCCAAGATTTAGGTTTTATCCCTTTAGTGACACCAACCTCTCAGATCGTGGGAACTCAAGCGGTAATTAATGTCCTTTCTGGCGAGCGCTATAAGAGCATCACGAAAGAGACAGCTGGAATTTTGAAAGGGGAGTATGGTCGAGCACCGGCTGAATTAAACCCTGAATTGCAAAAACGTGTATTAGCAGGAGAAGAGGAGATTACTTGTCGTCCTGCTGATTTGATTGCTGATGAACTTGAAACTCTCACTGCCGAGCTGAAAGAGAAATCGAAGACGGAGTCAGTATCTTTAGCTGATAATGAAATTGATGATGTATTAACCTATGCACTCTTCCCACAAGTCGGGCTTAACTTTCTTAATCATCGCCATAATCCTGATTTTTTTGAACCAAAACCTGTTGCCTTAAATGATAAAACAGCGCCTAGTACTAAAGCTACCCCTGTTAATATTGATACTTCAGTTGAGCAAGGCATTGAAAATTACAGCGTGAAAGTGAATGGACAGCTATTTAATGTTGAAATTGGACCTCAAGGTGCAATCAATGAGATAACCGAAGCGCCAACAGTCACTAAAAAAGTTCACCCCAATGCAATCCATGATGCAGAACCTGTTTTAGCACCACTAACCGGCAGTATTTTCAAGGTGATGGTTGAACCCCAACAGCATGTCGCTGAGGGCGAAGTTCTATTGATTCTTGAAGCGATGAAAATGGAAACTGAGGTGAGGGCGGCTCATGCAGGTGTAGTTCAACAATTACATATTAAGGAAGGAGAGAGCGTTTCTGTCGGTTCTCCACTTCTTACAATCACATAAGGGTATAACATGGATGGATTATATATCTTATGGAGTGAAACAGGGTTAGCTAACTTTACTCTTGGTCAGTTGTTGATGACCACTGTTGGATGCGGGTTATTATTTTTAGCCATTCGCAAAGGTTTTGAACCATTACTGTTATTACCGATTGGTTTTGGCGCAATTCTCGCGAATATTCCAGGTGGCGGCTTTACTGATGAAGGGGGATTACTCTACTACATCTATTATGCGGGGATCGAAACGGGTATTTTTCCGTTGTTGATTTTTATGGGTGTTGGCGCGATGACCGACTTTGGTGCATTGATTGCCAATCCGAAAACACTGCTACTTGGTGCGGCTGCTCAAGTCGGAATTTTTGCCACGCTATTTGGTGCAATTCTATTAAATGCGATTCCTGGTATGGAGTTTACTCTTGCGGATGCATCATCGATTGCCATTATAGGTGGTGCAGATGGCCCAACCGCTATATTTTTAGCCAGTCAGTTATCACCGGATCTTTTAGGTGCTGTCGCCGTTGCTGCTTATAGCTACATGGCGTTAGTCCCTATCATTCAACCACCAATCATGAAAGCATTAACAACAGAAGCTGAACGAAAGATTGAGATGCGGCAGTTGCGACATGTCCACAAATCAGAAAAAATCTTTTTTCCATTAGTGGTGCTGCTCTTGACGATCTTCTTCTTACCCGCAGCAACGCCATTGGTTGGAATGTTTTGCTTCGGGAACTTGATGCAAGAGTGTGGGGTAGTTGATCGACTTTCTAGTACGGCAAAAAATGAGTTAATTAATATTGTAACCATCTTTTTAGGCTTGGGGGTGGGTTCAAAATTACAGGCTGAGCAGTTTTTGCAATTTGAAACTCTAGGTATTTTATTATTAGGTGCTGCGGCATTTAGTATTGGTACTGCGGGTGGACTATTAATGGCTAAATTGCTGGCAAAATACAGTGATGAGCCAATCAATCCATTAATCGGTGCAGCTGGCGTTTCTGCTGTACCGATGGCGGCTCGAGTGGTTAATAAAGTCGGTTTAGAGGCGAATCCACAGAACTTTCTCTTAATGCATGCAATGGGGCCAAACGTTGCTGGAGTGCTTGGTTCTGCTGTTGCAGCTGGTGTTCTATTGGCATTAGTCGGGTAAGCTAATCGAATTTACTCCATACTTAATACGATAATGAGAGCTTAACTTTGCTATTTTTGAAAATAGTCGAGTTGAGCTTTGTTTATTTAATTTGAAAGAATTCATTGAACTGATCCTATGATATAAACTCTTACTTCAACGAATAAGGGAGTATCGATTTTTTTTATGTTTGATTGGTTATTAACTGATGGGGGGCTTTGGGCGCTTTTCTCTACTGGGTTCTTGAGTGCAACATTGCTCCCTGGTGGTTCTGAAGCACTGCTTATTGCACTCCTGTCACAACAGACATTTTCACCATTGATCTTAATTCTAGTGGCAACATTAGGCAATACATTGGGTGGTCAAACTAACTACTGGCTGGGCCGGTTGATCCCTAATAAAGAGCAATTTCAAGATCAAAACTCTTCAAATAGCAGTAAAAAATCCAAGTTGAGTAAAAAGTCACTGCAATGGCTACATAAATATGGCTATTGGGCACTATTATTAAGTTGGCTACCAATCATTGGTGATCCACTCTGTGTTGCTGCGGGTTGGCTACGAATGAATCATTGGTTGGTATTATTACTGATCTTTATTGGTAAATTACTGCGCTATAGTTTTATTGGGTTAATTATTTTAGGAATACTTTAGGAGTCTCATGTGAGCCATAGATGGAAAAGCACTAAACAGATCTGCCTACTTCTTTTTTCAGCTCTTATTTTAAGTGGCTGTAACCTTCTCTCTCAAGGTAATGATAAACAGCCGTTACCACCAGGAGTGAAATTACTT
The DNA here is from genome assembly GCF_021513135.1 of Vibrio sp. SS-MA-C1-2. Classification (NCBI taxonomy): domain Bacteria; kingdom Pseudomonadati; phylum Pseudomonadota; class Gammaproteobacteria; order Vibrionales; family Vibrionaceae; genus Vibrio; species Vibrio sp. SS-MA-C1-2. The sequence continues at coordinate 157,354 of NZ_CP090981.1, read as the reverse complement.
GAAACGGTCACTGCAAATGATAGCAATCAGATTGTTATTCCTTATTCTAAATATCAATTGGAGAATGGTTTAACGGTTGTTCTTGCACAGGATCACTCTGATCCTCTTGTTCATGTTGATATGACTTATCATGTTGGTTCTGCCCGTGAAGAGGTAGGGAAATCGGGCTTTGCTCACTTCTTTGAACATATGATGTTTCAAGGATCGGAACATGTCGGCGATCAACAACATTTTAAAATCATTACCGAATCGGGCGGAACGCTGAACGGTAGCACGAATCGCGATCGCACTAACTACTATGAAACGATTCCAGCGAATCAATTAGAAAAAGTGCTGTGGCTAGAGTCGGACAGAATGGGCTTTCTACTTGAAGCTGTTTCTCAGAAAAAGTTTGAAATTCAACGTGCCACGGTAAAAAATGAACGAGCACAACGTTACGATAATCGACCTTATGGCTTAGTGTATGAGAAGATTGGAGAAGCGCTATACCCATTAAATCATCCATACTCTTGGCAGACGATTGGTTACGTACAAGACCTAGATCGGGTTAATGTTAACGATCTTAAAGCCTTTTTCCTTCATTGGTATGGTCCAAATAATGCGACATTAACCATTGGTGGTGACTTTGATAATGCGAAAACACTGGCTTGGATTAATCAGTACTTTGGTTCTATTCCTAAAGGACCTGAAGTGAATAATGCACCAAAACAACCGGTCTTACTTGAAAGTAATCGCTTTATCACGTTAGAAGATCGTATTCGTCAACCAATGCTAATGATGGCATTCCCAACCACGTTTATGGGTGATAAAGATCAATCAAGCTTAGATATGCTAGCAGCATTGTTAGGCGGCAGTAAAAGTAGTTTGTTGTATCAAAATCTAGTGAAGACTGGTGATGCGATTGATGCGGGGGCTTACAGTGATTGCGGCGAATTATCATGTACTTTCTATGTTTATGCGATGGGAGACAGTAGCGAAAAAGGAAATTTAAAACGATTACGCAGTAAAGTGATGGAAACATTGGTTGAATTTCAAAAACAAGGTACAACAATTGAAGCCCTGAATCGAGTCAAAGGGGAAGCTGAAGCCTCTGCTATTTATGGGCTACAAAGCGTCAGTGGAAAAGTATCTCAATTGGCGGCTTATCAAACCTTCTTTGGTAATCCTAACCATTTAGCAACAGAGTTAAGTGAGCTTAAAGCTGTTCATGTTGAGGATATTAATCGTGTTTTTAATCAATATATTGCGGATAAACCTGCGGTTAACTTGAGCGTAGTACCAAAAGGAAAATTAAACCTTGTTGCCGCGCCACAAAACTTTGAGCCACCAAAACGTATTCTTCCTGATTATAAAAAACTCGATGCTAAGAGTATTGTATTACGTGAACCCGTTGATAACTTTGATCGCTCAGTGATGCCAAAAGCCAGTGGCCCGGTCAATATTACAATGCCTGAATTATGGCGTGCAGAGTTAGCCAATAAAATTAAAGTTCTAGGCACGGAATCTAAAGAGGTTCCTATCGTAAGCTTTCAGCTTTCTCTTCCCGCAGGGCATCGTTACGAATCGCCAGAGCAGGCTGGTTTAGCACAACTGACCGCCGCAATGATGGATGAGGCGACAAAAAATTATTCGGCAGAAGATATTTCAGCACAACTTGAAGAGCTGGGAAGTAGTATCTCATTTTCAACGGGTAACTATACAACTGTGATGAGTGTTTCCACTCTCGCTGTTAATCTTGATAAAACCTTAACATTAGTGAAAGAGCGCTTGTTTGAACCGGCAATGAGTCAGTCTGATTTTGATTTTGTTAAGAAGCAAGCATTGGATGGCATTGAATACCAACAGCAGAAACCAACGTGGAAAGCGAGCCAAGCAACCCGCGAACTGCTCTTTGGTCAATCAATTCTAGGGCAACCTGTTGATGGTTATAAATCGACGATAAGTCAATTAACTCTTGATGATGTGAAGCAGTTCTATCAACAACACTATACCCCTGTTGGGGCAACGATTGTTGCTGTCGGGGATATTACAGAATCAGAACTCTTGCCTAAGTTGGCCTTTATCTCTGATTGGCAAGGTAAAGCCGTTGCGTTGCCAAAGTTAGGGAAGTTGGCTGATAAAAAAACACAATCGATTTGGTTAATTGATAAGCCGAATGCTTCTCAGAGTGTGGTTCGTTTGGTGAGACGAGGATTACCTTATGATGCAACGGGAGAGTTGTATCAAATCCAGTTAGCTAATTTTGTCCTTGGTGGTAACTTTAATAGCCGTATCAACCTAAATCTGAGAGAAGACAAAGGTTATACTTATGGTGCAGGAAGTTATATTTCAGGAAGCAAAGAGGTTGGTGCGATTGTCTTTGATGCTCAAGTAAAAGCCGATGCAACCGCTGCGTCTATTGAAGAGTTTATCAATGAGATGAATGAGATCTCAATTAGTGGTGAAACTGAAAAAGAACTCGACTTTATGCGCATGGCAGTCGGTCAAAAAGAGGCGTTAAAATATGAGACGCCAAGTCAGAAAGCCGCTCTATTAAGTCGAATTCAAACTTATCAACTTGCAGATAATTATGTTGAAGTTCAGAATAAGATTGTTGCAACTATCACATTGGATAAAATTAACCAATTAGCAACAAAATGGTTTAAACCGGAAGATTATCAAATCATCGTTGTTGGCGATAAGGAAAGATTATTGCCACAGTTGAAACCGTTAGAATTACCGGTTGAAGTGATAACTATTGATAAACCATAGCGCAAAATAGCAACAAAAAGAGTGCAATAGCGTTCACTCTACAGACAAAAAAACTGAGTTTAATTTATAATTAACTCGGTTTTTTTCTTTTATAATGGATTTAGTGTTGATAACCCTTTATCCTTATTTCATTAATTAAGTATTAACAAAGAGATATGGCTGTGACTGATTTTGCTTACAAGCTACAACAAGTAGCGCACAATTCAGACTTATTGAGTAAAATCGGACGTGGGCTCGAAAGAGAAGCGTTACGAATTAATAGTGAAGGTGATATCTCTAATCTCCCTCATCCGACTCCATTAGGTTCTGCTTTTACTAATCGCTGGATTACCACTGATTATGCAGAGTCATTATTAGAATTTATTACTCCTGTTAGTTCTAGTGTTGACACACTCCTTAATCAGTTAATGGATATTCATAAATACACTGTCGATAATTTAGCTGACGAAAAGTTATGGCCGCTTTCGATGCCTTGTTACATTGGCAATGAAGATGATATTACGTTAGCGCAGTATGGCTCTTCAAATAGCGGTAAGATGAAGACTCTTTATCGTGAAGGGTTAAAACGCCGTTACGGCAGTGCGATGCAGATTATTTCTGGTGTCCATTTTAATTTTTCTTTCCCTGAGCAGTTGTGGGATGTGCTTTATGGTGAGCAGAATGAAGAGGAACGAAAAGCCTCTCGATCAGATGCTTATTTTTCTGTTATTCGTAATTATTACCGTTTTGGCTGGTTAATTCCTTATTTCTTTGGTGCATCTCCAGTACTTTGTCCCTCTTTTATTAAAGAAGAGGAGAGTCAGCATCAATTCAGCAAAACCCAAAGTGGCGCTTATTATTTGCCTTATGCGACAGCACTTCGCTTAAGTGATTTAGGCTATACCAATAGTGCGCAAAGTGAGCTTAATATTGGCTTTAATAGCATTGAACAGTACATTGATGGCGTTAAGCGTGCGATTAAAATGCCATCGGCTGAATTTGCGAAATTAGGTGTTAAAGAGAATGGCGAATATCGTCAACTTAACAGCAATATTCTTCAAATTGAGAATGAACTGTATGCGCCTGTTCGTCCAAAGCGTGTTACTAATGCCGATGAAAAGCCTTCTGACGCACTGCAACGAGCTGGGGTTGAATATATTGAGGTTCGCTCACTCGATGTCGATCCATTTAGCCCGATTGGAATCTCTGAGCAGCAAGTCTGTTTCTTAGATCTTTTCCTATTCTGGTGCTTATTGACGCCATCTGATGACATGGATAGTGTAGAGCTTGAGTGTTGGGGTAAAAATTGGAACAAGATTATTCTAGAAGGGCGTAAACCTGGCTTAGAGTTAAATATTGGTTGTAATCAAGAGTCCTTGACTCAACAGCAGTGGGGCAAGAATGTCATGGCTGAGTTACAACAACTTGCAACGCTATTTGATCAAGTTAATCAAAATACCCAATATAGTGATGTTTGTAATCAACTAAATGAAATGCTTGATCATCCAGAGTTAACTCGTTCAGGTCAATTACTTGCTGAGGTCATAGATAAAGGTGGGATTCGTGGTGCCGTTTCACCATTAGCCGCGAAACATAAAGAGAAATTAAATCAGCATCAATATGCCTTTTATAGTCAACAGCAGTTTGTCGATGAAGCTAAGTTTTCCGTGGTTAAACAACAAGAGATTGAACAGCAAGACAGTGTCGATTTTGATCAATTCTTAACAGATTATTTTGCATATCTATCAGAGTAACTGTCGGTTAACGAGTCAATATGGCTCAAATAGAGTACGCTTAAAAAGTAAGTAATTTCAGTGGCAGACTTAAATCACTTATTATCAAAAATAACAAAGGGCAAGGGAGAACATTAATGCCATTATTAGACAGCTTTACCGTTGATCATACAAAAATGATTGCACCTGCAGTACGTGTTGCAAAGATCATGCAAACGCCAAAAGGCGATACGATTACGGTATTTGATTTGCGTTACACAAAGCCGAATGAAGATCTGTTAACCGAGCGTGGTATTCATACCCTTGAGCATCTTTATGCTGGTTTTATGCGTAATCATTTAAATTCTGATAACGTTGAGATTATTGATATATCACCAATGGGTTGTCGTACTGGTTTCTACATGAGCCTAGTAGGAACGCCCTCAGCAGAGTCTGTTGCTGAGGCGTGGAAGTTATCAATGGAAGATGTGCTTAATGTTGAGTCTCAAGATAATATTCCAGAGCTTAATGAGTATCAGTGTGGTACTTATAATATGCACTCCCTTTTTGAAGCGAAAGTGATTGCTGAGGTGGTATTAAAGGCGGGTATTGGTATTAACCAGAATGATACATTATCGCTTTCTGAAGAGCAGTTAAAGTCTTTGGCTACTCACTAATAATAGCTTTAAGATAATAAAAGAGGCGCTTGATTATCAAGCGCCTCTTTTTTAATCCAGCGTATATTTATACTCAAAGCTATTGTTGTCGCTCGACTGCGAACGAACGCAGTCAACAACCTAGCAGCTTCAAGTATGAACGATATAACTGATGTATCTCAGAGGTTACTGTTCCAGTGGAGTAGCAAAGCTATCGCTAATTGGGTAATCACCAGTAAGAGTCATTAGTTTATTTTGATCATTAAAAGTCGCAATTAGATTTTTCTGTACTGGCTTATTATGGCCTGGCTTATGGTAATAAACATAATACCAAGTATTAGGGTCACTCTGTTCAATCAACATTGGGGTTCCCAATACAAAGCGCACTTGCTCCTTTGTCATCCCTACATGCAAAGTATCAATACTCTTTTGTTCAACAAAGTTTCCTTGGTTGATATCAATCTTATAAACCAGTCTTTCAATAACCGAACAGCCACTCAATAGCGCTAATGCCATTGTCATTGCGGCAACATTTTTTAAACGCATAGCATCCCAGCAATCATGAATAGTAATAGTAGAGATAATAAACAAGCTTGAGACAGAAGTAAAAGCAACCAGAGTAACTTTTTTGATATTCAGTACGATAAGTTGAACCGTTACTCTTTTTTCTTAATTAAATACGATTTACCCGGCTCTCTATTGCTTCAAGTTAAGCCGCCACTAATAACTCTTTGGCATTGGCTAAGGTAGTTTCTGTAATTTTATCTCCAGCGAGTAAACGAGCTAACTCTTTTACTCGTGCCTTTTCAGTCAGCAAATTCATGGTGGTCTCTGTCGATTTATTATCACTCTTTTTTGCCACAAAGAGTTGTTGATGCCCTGAACCTGCTACTTGAGGTAGATGTGTGACGCAGATAACTTGTGTCGATTTCCCTAGAGTTCTTAACATTCGTCCGACGACCGCGGCTGTTGGGCCACTGATACCAACATCTACTTCATCAAAGATTAAGCTTGGAGTTTCAACTTTCTGTGCAGTAATAACTTGAATAGCAAGAGATATACGAGAAAGCTCACCACCCGATGCGACTTTTGCTAAACATTGAAGAGGTTGCCCCGGGTTAGTTGAAACCTGAAATTCAATTAAATCGATCCCTAAAGGTGTAGCATGATGTTCTGGATCTGAAGTGATTTCGATATTGAATTGACCATTTTCCATACTTAAATCGTGCATGCTGGCCGAAATATATTCGTTTAATTCTGTCGCGTAGCGTCGACGACTTTTAGTTAACTTTTCTGCACATTTGAGATAAGAAGCCCATTGTGTTTCAAGATTTTCTTTTAATTCATCGAGGGCTTCATCACCATTGTCTAAACTTTCTAGTTGTTGAGACAAATCTTGATGATGTTGAAATAACTCAACGGGTTGAACTTGATGTTTTCGAGCCAATGACATCACCTTACCTATTCGCTCTTCAACATAACTTAATCTTTCTGGATCAAGTTCGATATTATTGAAGTAACGTTGCAGGTTCTGTCCAACTTCTTCTATTTGAATCACTGCATCATTGACCATGGTATTGAACTCTTCCGTTGAACTGTCTAACTCATTCAGTTCGCCAAGATGGTTAGTTGCGCGTTGAAGAAGCCCCAATGCATTTTCTTCCTCTGATTCATAAAGAACATTAAGTAGGGTTTGGGTTAAAGAGACAAGTTGTCCGCTATTTGACAGCAAGATATGTTCTGACTCTAACTCTTGATATTCACCATCGATTAAGCCTAATTCATTAAGTTCTATTACTTGATAGCTAATTAATTGACGTTGAGCTTCATTTTCTTCACGATTTTGTTGGCGCTTTTTGAGTTCATTTTTTATCTGACGCCATAATTGGTACTCTTTACGGCAACGGTTCAATAGTTGATGATGACCTGCATATTGATCAAGCATGCTTAATTGATACTCTTTTTTCATCAACTGCTGGTGGGCATGTTGGCCATGAATATTAATTAACTGCTGACCAAGGATTTTTAGTTGAGATGCTGGCACAGGGCTGCCATTGATATAACCGCGAGAACGACCTTCTTTAGTGACAATGCGACGTAGTAGACACTCATCACCATCGGCTAAATCATTTTCGATTAACCAATTTCTCGCTGTTAAATTATCTTTTAATGAAAAACTGGCGGTAAGTTCAGCCTTATCTTCATTTGGGCGAACCACCGAAGATTCACAACGATCCCCTAAACAAAGACCTAATGCATCAATGGCAATAGATTTACCTGCACCTGTCTCACCTGTAATAGTTGTCATACCATTATTGAGTTCTAGATCCAGTGATTTAACGATAGCAAAATTTGAGATAGTCAGATTCGTTAACATAATTACACCCTGTTTAAATCAACACCTGATTTTATATACAGTATAAACTCAATTTGTATTCAGTAAATATTAAATCGTCATTTTTTTTGTTGAAATTGACAAAAAAGGCTAAAAAAGTCGATCGAAATCACTTTTTTAGCCTTAAGAGGGTAAGATTTGATGATGCGTGGATAATTAGAATAGCTTACTTGACCAACCTAGCTTGCTTCTTAACACATTGTAATAATTATAATCTTTTGGGTGGAGCAGGTTTAACGTTGCATCACTTTGGTAAATATGGATTTCATCACCTGGGGAGACGGGAAGTGATACTTGTCCATCACAACTGACTTCTAGTGTGCCGCGGTTATTGGGAGAAACCACTAATTTAATTTTCTGCTCACCAGAGATAACAAGAGGTCGACTAGATAAGGTATGTGGAAACATTGGGACTAAATTAATCGCATTAAGGTGAGGTGCTAAAATACTCCCACCACCAGAAAGTGAATAAGCGGTGGAACCTGTTTGAGTCGAGATAATCAAGCCATCAGATCGTTGTGAAAAAGCAAAATGATTATCGATATAAACCTCAAACTCAATCATACAAGCGATTTTACAAGGGTGTAAAACGACTTCATTAAGCGCAGAATTTTGACTTTTTATTTGATTATGGCGATGGATCTCACATTCAAGCAAATAACGATGATCAACAAGGCAGTCACCAGTTAATACTTCTTGCAGTGGTTCTTTAAAATTATCAGGGGCTAGATCGGTCAAAAAACCTAAGTTGCCACGATTAACTCCAATCACGTAAATTTCAAAGCGAGAAAGAACTCGGGCTGCCCCTAGCATGTTTCCATCACCACCAATAACGATGGCAAGATCGGCTTTTTGACCAATCTCAATTAAAGACGCTAATTCTGAAGACTCAAATTCAAAGCAGTCAATTAATCGATCTTCGACTAAAATCTCAGTCCCTTGTTGCTTTAACCAATTGTAGATTTGTTGGTGAGTGGTGGTTGCACTTGGATCCCTAGGGCGACCAACCAACGCTACAGTTTTGAATTTTTGAGCCATAATTTATGTTCCAATCTCAACATTTTTTCCAAGTATAACGATCAATAACGCAATTTGTTGCTTTTTGTTCCTCTTCTCGGCTTGATTCGGCGGAGAACGTCCCCATAATAATCGCTAAGAGTTTTTGATTCCTACTTGTTATTCGTATTTGTGATACCTAGCAGGAATTTTTGTATCGATTTTTTTGGAGTTACCATGAGCACTGAAGATAAAAAAGTAGCAGAAGAGCAAGCAGCACAAGACCTACAGAATGCACAGCCAGAAGTTGAAGTGGTTGAAGAAGAATTTATATCTGAGGAAAGTTCTGAGGAGCAAGCTGAAATAGAAAATGAAGAGCTTGATTCTCGTCTTGCCACTTTAGAAGCTGCACTTGAGCAAAGTGAAAATCGTATTCATGAACAACGTGACTCTGTACTTCGTGCAAAAGCAGACGTAGAAAATATGCGTCGTCGTAGCACGCAAGAAGTAGATAAAGCACGTAAATTTGCTTTAGAGCGCATCCTTAATGACCTACTTCCTGTTATTGATAATATGGAACGTGCCATTGAAGCTTCCGATAAAGAGAACGAAGCAACCAAAGCGATTGTTGAAGGTGTAGAACTAACATTAAGTTCACTACTATCAACGGTCGATAAAAACGGTCTTAAAGTGATAGCTCCTGAAGTTGGTGATGGTTTTAACCCAGAATTACATCAAGCGATGTCTATTCAAGAAAATCCAGACCTTGCACCGAACAGTGTCATGCTTGTAATGCAAAAGGGTTATGAGCTAAATGGACGTATCATTCGTCCTGCAATGGTTATGGTTTCTAAGTAACTAATAATCAATTGAAATATTAAGTGAATATAAATGAATGATAAAAAACCTGCACTTTTTTGTAGGTTTTTTTATTTTTCCCCTTGAAAAGCAAAACAACGCCCTCATTTATATTCCATACGAGATTGAACGCGAGTCAATCTAGCCTTGAAGAACGAAGAGCGCATCCAAAATAGAGTTGGTATCGCGTTATAAATAATTTATTTGGAGAAAACCTGATGGGTAAGATCATTGGTATTGATTTAGGTACAACTAACTCTTGTGTTGCAGTTTTAGATGGCGATCAGCCTCGTGTTATTGAGAATGCTGAAGGTGAACGCACAACCGCTTCTATCATCGCATATACGCAAGATGGCGAAACATTAGTTGGTCAACCAGCAAAACGCCAAGCAGTGACTAACCCAGAAAACACACTGTTTGCAATTAAGCGTCTTATTGGTCGTCGTTTTGAAGATGAAGAAGTACAGCGTGATTTAGAAATCATGCCATACAAAATTGTTAAAGCAGACAATGGTGATGCTTGGGTTGAAGCGAAAGGCGAAAAAATGGCCGCTCCTCAAGTTTCTGCTGAAGTACTTAAGAAGATGAAGAAGACTGCTGAGGATTTCCTTGGTGAGAAAGTAACCGGTGCTGTAATCACTGTTCCTGCTTACTTCAACGATGCACAACGTCAAGCAACCAAAGATGCTGGTCGTATCGCAGGTCTAGAAGTTAAGCGTATCATCAACGAACCAACTGCAGCGGCACTTGCTTACGGTTTAGATAAAACAGGTGGCGATCGCACTATCGCAGTTTATGACCTTGGTGGTGGTACATTTGATATCTCTATCATCGAAATTGATGAAGTTGATGGCGAGAAAACATTTGAAGTTCTTGCAACAAACGGTGACACCCACTTAGGTGGTGAAGATTTCGATAACCGTATGATCAACTACTTAGTTGACGAGTTCAAGAAAGAGCAGAGTATCGATCTTCGTAACGATCCTCTAGCTATGCAGCGTCTAAAAGAAGCAGCAGAAAAAGCAAAAATTGAGCTATCTTCTGCACAACAAACTGACGTGAACCTGCCTTACATCACTGCTGATGCAACAGGTCCTAAGCACATGAACATCAAAGTAACACGTGCAAAACTTGAGTCTCTAGTTGAAGACCTAGTTGAGCGCTCTCTTGAGCCACTACGTGTAGCACTTAAAGATGCAGAGCTTTCTGTTAATGATGTAAACGACATCATCGTTGTTGGTGGTCAGACTCGTATGCCTTTAGTTCAAGCTAAAGTAACTGAGTTCTTCGGTAAAGAGCCACGCCGTGACGTGAATGCTGATGAAGCTGTTGCACTAGGTGCAGCTGTTCAAGGTGGTGTACTTGCTGGTGACGTTAAAGATGTACTTCTATTAGACGTAACGCCTCTATCTCTAGGTATTGAGACTATGGGTGGCGTAATGACTAAGCTAATCGAGAAAAACACAACGATTCCAACAAAAGCGAATCAAGTATTCTCAACAGCAGAAGACAACCAGAACGCAGTAACTATTCATGTTATCCAAGGTGAGCGTAAGCGTGCACTAGATAACAAATCTCTAGGTCAATTTAACCTAGAAGGTATCCAAGCAGCACAACGTGGTACGCCACAAATCGAAGTAACATTCGACCTTGATGCTGATGGTATCCTACACGTATCTGCAAAAGATAAGAGCACAGGTAAAGAACAGAAGATCACTATCCAAGCTTCTGGCGGCCTAAGTGATGCAGATATCGAGCAAATGGTTCAAGATGCTGCTGCAAACGAAGAAGCGGATAAGAAATTTGAAGAGCTAGTTGCAGCACGCAACCAAGCTGATCAACTTGTTCACGGTACGCGTAAGCAGATCACTGAAGCAGGCGAAGCATTACCCGCTGAAGAGAAAACTAAGATCGAAGCAGCTGTTACTGAACTAGAAGAAGCATCAAAAGGCGAAGATAAAGAAACGATTGATGCTAAAGTTCAAGCGCTTATCGAAGCGTCTAAAACGCTAATGGAGATGGCACAACAACAAGCTCAAGCACAGCAGGCTCAACCTGAAGGTGCAGAGCAGTCAGCTAAGCAAGATGACGTTGTCGATGCAGAATTCGAAGAAGTAAAAGACGAGAAAAAATAAGCCGCATTAAGTTGTGATTATTAGTACTGCGGGCGTTTGAGGAGACTCATGCGCCCGCGGTTATATCTAGAATAGGTAATACTCCCGATGTCTAAACGTGATTATTATGAAGTGCTTGGTGTAGAAAAATCTGCGACCGAGAGAGAGATAAAAAAGGCTTATAAACGCCTAGCGATGAAGTTTCACCCTGACCGTACAGGTGGTGATGAAGAATCAGCTGAAAAGTTTAAAGAAGTAAAAGAAGCTTACGAAATATTAACTGATGAGCAAAAGCGTTCAGCTTATGACCAATATGGTCATGCCGCATTTGAACAAGGTGGCATGGGCGGAGGCGGTGGCTTCGGTGGCGGTGCTGACTTTGGTGATATCTTCGGTGATGTATTTGGTGATATGTTTGGCGGTGGGCGTCGAGGTGGTCAATCAAGAGCGCAACGCGGTTCAGATTTACGCTATAACATGGAACTCACTTTAGAAGAAGCTGTGGGTGGTTGCTCTAAAGAGATCGAAGTTCCAACGCTAGTTGGTTGTGAACCTTGTGACGGTTCAGGTGCTAAGAAAGGCACATCTGCATCAACCTGTCCTACCTGTCATGGTAGCGGTCAAGTTCAAATGCGCCAAGGTTTCTTTGCTGTTCAACAAGCTTGTCCACAATGTCATGGCCGCGGTAAGATCATCTCTGATCCTTGTACTAGCTGTCATGGTGAAGGACGAGTCGAACAGACTAAGACCCTTTCTGTGAAAATTCCAGCTGGTGTTGATACTGGTGATCGCATTCGTCTTTCTGGTGAAGGTGAAGCAGGAGAACATGGTGCGCCCGCTGGTGATCTATACGTTCAAGTTCATGTTAAAGAACATCCAATTTTTGAACGTGATGGAAATAATCTTTATTGTGAAGTGCCGATTAGCTTTACGATGGCAGCATTAGGTGGGGAAGTTGAAGTTCCAACCCTAAATGGTCGAGTCAGCTTAAAAGTACCTAAAGAGACACAAACTGGTCGTATGTTCAGAATGCGTGGTAAAGGCGTGAAATCTGTTCGTGGCGGTGGTGTAGGTGACTTAATCTGTAAGTTAGTGGTTGAAACGCCTGTTCATTTAAGTAACAAACAGAAAGCGTTACTGAAAGAGCTTGAAAAATCATTTGACGGTAGTGCTGCATCGAAAAAGCATAAGCCAAAATCTGAAGGTTTCTTCGACGGTGTGAAAAAGTTTTTTGATGACCTAACCAGTTAATCTTAAAATTACAACAAATTAGTATTTATTAAGAACCAATGATTATCTTGCATATGTAAGGTCATCATTGGTTTTTTTATAGTTAAAAATTAGCGTATATTGAAAAGTGATAAATAATCAATAAAGTTAGCGAATTAAACCTAAAGGAAAGAATATACCTAAAGTAAGAAGGGTATATATCTACACTATTGTAAGGAGACAATCATATGAGAAAATTAAGATCATCCTTGGCGCTTATCTCTACATTTATTGCATCATCTGTCCTTGTTGGTTGTGAATCATCACCGACAGGACGAAATCAAGTGTTACTTTTCTCAGGCTCTGAAATGTCACAGCTCGGTGCTCAATCATTTGAAGAGTTAAAAAAGAACACCAAAATCAGTCAAGACCCCAAGGTTAATCGTTATGTGCAATGTGTTGCTAAATCGATTACAGATAGCATCCCTAAACAATCAGATTTTGATGCTTGGGAAGTGGTGGTATTTGATAGTGAACAAGTTAATGCATTTGCTCTCCCAGGCGGTAAAATAGGTGTTTATACTGGGCTTCTTAATGTGGCGAAAACGCAAGATCAACTGGCGACTGTTATTGGTCATGAAATAGCGCATGTCTTAGCTGAACATAGTAATGAGCGAGTCTCTCAATCGCAGTTAACCAATATGGGATTACAAATTACGAGTGTGGTCTTACAAACTACAGAGTATTCTCAGTATCATGATATGACAATGGGGGCACTGGGGCTTGGTATGCAGTATGGCGTACTTTTGCCTTATGGTAGAACTCAAGAATCTGAAGCTGATATTGTCGGATTAGAGATCATGAGTAAAGCCGGTTATAACCCTCAGGCAAGTATCTATTTATGGCAAAATATGGCAAAAGCCGCTGGAGGGAATCAACCACCAGAGCTGCTATCTACCCATCCTTCTCATGACACTCGGATTAGAGATCTCGCTGAAAAAATTAAAACACTCCCTCAATCACCAACGGCAAAACCTCGCTGTTAAAGATAAAGCTAACATTTTTGTAATTATCTTTGTATTCAATAAAGCGAAGATAATTACTTCCTTGGTGAATAGCAGTAATAATAAAACTAAGATTTACCGCCCCAGTTCCTGATTTCGAACATTATCTTGTATCTCTTACAGCTTGTTTTGAGTGTTCGATCGCAAAGATATTGTTACTTCTCGCGGCAAGTAAGGTAAATCAACACACTAGTTATCTACTTTTTCTAATAACGAGAATGAAGGTATGTTAAATAGAGATGCGATAAATCAAAAGGGTTTTACTCTATTAGAGCTTATTGTTGTGACAACGATTTTATCAATGATGATGTTACTCAGTTGGAGTCAAATTAATACCGTGTTACAACAACAAAAACTTTATCTTTTAGCTATTCAGCTCAAAGCGTTTATTCAACATCAACGTCGACAAGCGATACTACTGAAGCAGCCGCGTTACATCCTCTTTTTGCAATCTAGCGAATCTTCTTGTTTATTAAGCTCACCAAAGCCAGATTTATTAATAAATAATTGCCAATCAAACGACCGGGTTAAACAAAGAGATATTCTAGATCTCGTTGTTACATCATCATTGAGTCTTTCTCGCTATACCGAAAATGATAAACGTCCATTAACACCGGGCTTATTATTTTACTTCTATCGTCATGCTGGAGATAGTAGTCAAAATTATAGACTCGTCTTCCAATTAAACAATCAACCTAACATTAATGCCGGAATCAGGATCACCCATAATGGAAAAGTTCGACTCTGCTCTTCAATGAAAAATTATTCAATGGAAATATGTTAATAACTTAAAGTTAGAGATAGAGGGATATTTTGATATTAGAATGGAGTAATGAATAAATAAAACATGAGAATGACCAGCAAAAATCAACACGGTTTTACACTTTATGAGCTTTTGCTTACGACAGTATTGCTCTCTCTCTTTATTGGAATGTTTTTTACTACCTTACAGTCTCAATCTAAATTTAACTCAAAATTAATGATGCGGCTAAATATGCAGGCTGAAATAGTGACATTATTGGCATTAATGAAGCACGATATGACTCAAACAGGCTTTAAGCTGCAATATAATGATCAACCGACCATCATTAACTCTCATTGCATTCTTTTTAGTTATCGACAACAGCAACAGCTTATAAAAGGGGGTATCGATGGGATGAGAAAAACCAAACACTAGAACGCTATCGACCTTATGGTACGTTAAATAATTGGCGTTGCGATGGTGCATATTGGTTAGATCTTAACTCAAGTCAATTTTCAGTTTCTAATTTAAATTTCAAGCAGAAAAATAAAGTTATTATGATAAATCTAGAGTTAAAAAAAGATAAATTCACAATATCTCAAGCAACAACACTCTATTTAGTCAATAAAATAAACTAAAAATGGAGGGATATGTGTGTATTTTAATGATCGACATTTTAAAGAGCAGTACCTCCTGAGTAAATGTGCAATTAGAAAGAAAAAAGAGACAGGAGCGACTATTTTATTGATGAGTTTAATGCTTTCACTGTTTCTTACTTACTCTATTATTAAGATCACTGCTGTTCAAATTAACGAACAACAGGCTATTTCACTTTACCGTCAAGGATTAACTCAATATTGGCAGCAAATAGGAGAGATTAATTGCATTCAGAAACAACTTAGAAATTGGTGGGATGAACAACAAATGAATGTTGATCTTCTTCGTCAAAATTCTAATTCCAATCACCAACAAATTTATAGTTTGCTATCTTCTCTCTCTTTTTCTTTGTGTGGGGTTCGACAGAGTTCTTGGAGCAGCTCTGGAAAGAATGACGGTGAGTTGCATTTTGAGGGTAAATTTACCTTAAGTGATAAGCAAGTTATGGATGCAAACCTTAAATTAAAAGAATTACAGATATTAAAGATGAGTTTCTATTGGTGATATATGAGGACGAATATAAAGCATTTTAAGCAACAAGGAGCATCGCTGTTAGAATTAATAATAAGTATCACGATTCTATTGATTATTATTTCTAGCTTATTAAGAGTATCGAGCCAAATGATAAACATAGAGAAACGATTTAAAGACGAGTTGTTAGTTATTCATTATGTAGATAAAGGGATGTATGAACTCATTGATAATCAGACTCATTGCCATATAACAAAAAATAGCGCTATAAATAAAGGTGTTAATTTAGAATGTTCCTTAACGTTTGATCAAAATGGCTTGTTGTTCTTAAGAATAGAAGGAGTAAGTCGGAGAGATAAAACGATAAAATTTAAGTTAAGTAGTAAAATAATCGAATGATTTGATGTTTTTTGTTGTAAAAAACAGCGTTACGCCCCTTTTTTAACCGCTTGATTAAAAAAGTGTGATTTATTTCAAAAAAGCCCTTGCCAACTGATCAGAACTCCCTATAATGCACATCCATCGACACGGAGCACAACGCAAACAACGGTTAGCGAAGTGACCGAGAGTTAGTTAGAAGCTAACCTTTATTGTCGATATGCTCTTTAAAAATTTAAAACTTATGAAATCTGTGTGGGCACTCGTTATCGAGAATCAACAAAAAGATTACTCAATGAACTGAGTGACCAATACAGTGTAAAACATAATTTATTATGGATTATACTGGCACAGTCAATTCACTATCATTCTGTTGGAATGATAGTAGCTTTAAGATTACATTCTTTATTTATAAAGAATTAGTTTTGAAGTCAGTATTCGTTGAGCCGTTTCGAAAGAAACAACAAAACTTTAATTGAAGAGTTTGATCATGGCTCAGATTGAACGCTGGCGGCAGGCCTAACACATGCAAGTCGAGCGGTAACAGAGAGTAGCTTGCTACTCTGCTGACGAGCGGCGGACGGGTGAGTAATGCTTGGGAAGTTGCCTTAATGAGGGGGATAACTATTGGAAACGATAGCTAATACCGCATAATTCTCTACGGAGCAAAGCAGGGGACCTTCGGGCCTTGCGCATTAAGATACGCCCAAGTGGGATTAGCTAGTTGGTGAGGTAATGGCTCACCAAGGCGACGATCCCTAGCTGGTCTGAGAGGATGATCAGCCACACTGGAACTGAGACACGGTCCAGACTCCTACGGGAGGCAGCAGTGGGGAATATTGCACAATGGGCGAAAGCCTGATGCAGCCATGCCGCGTGTATGAAGAAGGCCTTAGGGTTGTAAAGTACTTTCAGCAGTGAGGAAGGTGGTAAGCTTAATACGCTTGCCACTTGACGTTAGCTGCAGAAGAAGCACCGGCTAACTCCGTGCCAGCAGCCGCGGTAATACGGAGGGTGCGAGCGTTAATCGGAATTACTGGGCGTAAAGCGCATGCAGGCGGCCTATTAAGTCAGATGTGAAAGCCCGGAGCTCAACTCCGGAAGGTCATTTGAAACTGGTAGGCTAGAGTCTTGTAGAGGGGGGTAGAATTTCAGGTGTAGCGGTGAAATGCGTAGAGATCTGAAGGAATACCAGTGGCGAAGGCGGCCCCCTGGACAAAGACTGACGCTCAGATGCGAAAGCGTGGGTAGCAAACGGGATTAGATACCCCGGTAGTCCACGCCGTAAACGATGTCTACTTGAAGGTTGTGGCCTTGAGCCGTGGCTTTCGGAGCTAACGCGTTAAGTAGACCGCCTGGGGAGTACGGTCGCAAGATTAAAACTCAAATGAATTGACGGGGGCCCGCACAAGCGGTGGAGCATGTGGTTTAATTCGATGCAACGCGAAGAACCTTACCTACTCTTGACATCTACAGAAGCCAGCGGAGACGCAGGTGTGCCTTCGGGAACTGTAAGACAGGTGCTGCATGGCTGTCGTCAGCTCGTGTTGTGAAATGTTGGGTTAAGTCCCGCAACGAGCGCAACCCTTATCCTTGTTTGCCAGCACGTAATGGTGGGAACTCCAGGGAGACTGCCGGTGATAAACCGGAGGAAGGTGGGGACGACGTCAAGTCATCATGGCCCTTACGAGTAGGGCTACACACGTGCTACAATGGCGCATACAGAGGGCTGCAAGCTAGCGATAGTGAGCGAATCCCAAAAAGTGCGTCGTAGTCCGGATTGGAGTCTGCAACTCGACTCCATGAAGTCGGAATCGCTAGTAATCGTGGATCAGAATGCCACGGTGAATACGTTCCCGGGCCTTGTACACACCGCCCGTCACACCATGGGAGTGGGCTGCACCAGAAGTAGATAGCTTAACCTTTCGGGGAGGGCGTTTACCACGGTGTGGTTCATGACTGGGGTGAAGTCGTAACAAGGTAGCCCTAGGGGAACCTGGGGCTGGATCACCTCCTTAACGATTTGATATTTCGTGATGAGTACCCACACAGATAACATAAGTTTTAGCTCTTTAACAATTTGGAAAGCTGACTAGTAAACTCGTTAGTGATTTTTTAATCATTAATAAGTTGAAAAGTAATAATTGTTTATTCGAAAGAATAAACGAGTTCTCAACACAATACACATTCAAGTGTCTTGTATTCAAATTAACATCATTGATGTTAATTCTATATTGAGTCCGGCAAACGATAATCAACATTACCCTGTTGATTATCAACAATCAAAAACCTTGGTTGTTTGAACATACATAAGACTCTTTCGGGTTGTATGGTTAAGTGACTAAGCGTATACGGTGGATGCCTTGGCAGTCAGAGGCGATGAAGGACGTGCTAACCTGCGAAAAGGGTTGGTGAGCTGGTAAGAAGCGTTATTAACCAACCATGTCCGAATGGGGAAACCCACTTAGCATAAGCTAGGTATCCTATAGTGAATTCATAGCTATAGGAGGCAAACTCGGGGAACTGAAACATCTAAGTACCCGAAGGAAAAGAAATCAATTGAGATTCCGACAGTAGCGGCGAGCGAACTCGGATTAGCCCTTAAGCATAGTTAGAGTTAGGTGAACACGCTGGAAAGCGTGGCGATAGAGGGTGATAGCCCCGTAGCCGAAGAGTCTAATTAAGTGAAATCGAGTAGGACGGGACACGTGGTATCCTGTCTGAACATGGGGGGACCATCCTCCAAGGCTAAATACTCCTGACTGACCGATAGTGAACCAGTACCGTGAGGGAAAGGCGAAAAGAACCCCTGTGAGGGGAGTGAAATAGAACCTGAAACCGTATACGTACAAGCAGTGGGAGCCTCTTTTATGGGGTGACTGCGTACCTTTTGTATAATGGGTCAGCGACTTATATTCAGTGGCAAGGTTAACCGTTTAGGGGAGCCGTAGGGAAACCGAGTCTTAACTGGGCGACACAGTCTCTGGATATAGACCCGAAACCGAGTGATCTAGCCATGGGCAGGTTGAAGGTTGAGTAACATCAACTGGAGGACCGAACCGACTAATGTTGAAAAATTAGCGGATGACTTGTGGCTAGGGGTGAAAGGCCAATCAAACTCGGAGATAGCTGGTTCTCCCCGAAAGCTATTTAGGTAGCGCCTCGGACGAATACTACTGGGGGTAGAGCACTGTTAAGGCTAGGGGGTCATCCCGACTTACCAACCCTTTGCAAACTCCGAATACCAGTAAGTAATATCCGGGAGACACACGGCGGGTGCTAACGTCCGTCGTGGAGAGGGAAACAACCCAGACCGTCAGCTAAGGTCCCAAAGTTGTGATTAAGTGGGAAACGATGTGGGAAGGCTCAGACAGCCAGGATGTTGGCTTAGAAGCAGCCATCATTTAAAGAAAGCGTAATAGCTCACTGGTCGAGTCGGCCTGCGCGGAAGATGTAACGGGGCTAAATCACACACCGAAGCTACGGCAATATAGCTTGCTATATTGGGTAGGGGAGCGTTCTGTAAGCGGTTGAAGGTGTATCGAGAGGTATGCTGGACGTATCAGAAGTGCGAATGCTGACATGAGTAACGATAAAGGGGGTGAAAAGCCCCCTCGCCGGAAGACCAAGGGTTCCTGTCCAACGTTAATCGGGGCAGGGTGAGTCGACCCCTAAGATGAGGCTGAGAAGCGTAATCGATGGGAAACGGGTTAATATTCCCGTACTTTTTACGACTGCGATGGGGGGACGGAGAAGGCTAGGTGGGCCTGGTGATGGTTATCCAGGTTCAAGTGCGTAGGCGGAAGGTTTAGGTAAATCCGGACTTTCTTAACGCTGAGACACGATGTCGAGCTACTAAGGTAGTGAAGTCATTGATGCCATGCTTCCAGGAAAAGCCTCTAAGCTTCAGGTCGTAAGAAATCGTACCCCAAACCGACACAGGTGGTCGGGTAGAGAATACCAAGGCGCTTGAGAGAACTCGGGTGAAGGAACTAGGCAAAATGGTACCGTAACTTCGGGAGAAGGTACGCTGCCGGCGGTGATGGGACTTGCTCCCTAAGCTGCTGGCAGTCGCAGATACCAGGTGGCTGCAACTGTTTATTAAAAACACAGCACTGTGCAAAATCGAAAGATGACGTATACGGTGTGACGCCTGCCCGGTGCCGGAAGGTTAATTGATGGGGTTATCTTCGGAGAAGCTCTTGATCGAAGCCCCGGTAAACGGCGGCCGTAACTATAACGGTCCTAAGGTAGCGAAATTCCTTGTCGGGTAAGTTCCGACCTGCACGAATGGCGTAATGATGGCCACGCTGTCTCCACCCGAGACTCAGTGAAATTGAAATCGCAGTGAAGATGCTGTGTACCCGCGGCTAGACGGAAAGACCCCGTGAACCTTTACTACAGCTTGGCACTGAACATTGACCCTACATGTGTAGGATAGGTGGGAGACTTTGAAACCGCGTCGCCAGATGCGGTGGAGTCAACCTTGAAATACCACCCTTGTATGCTTGATGTTCTAACGTTGGTCCCTAATCGGGATTGCGGACAGTGCCTGGTGGGTAGTTTGACTGGGGCGGTCTCCTCCCAAAGAGTAACGGAGGAGCACGAAGGTGGGCTAATCACGGTCGGACATCGTGAGGTTAGTGCAATGGCATAAGCCCGCTTGACTGCGAGAATGACAATTCGAGCAGGTGCGAAAGCAGGTCATAGTGATCCGGTGGTTCTGAATGGAAGGGCCATCGCTCAACGGATAAAAGGTACTCCGGGGATAACAGGCTGATACCGCCCAAGAGTTCATATCGACGGCGGTGTTTGGCACCTCGATGTCGGCTCATCACATCCTGGGGCTGAAGTCGGTCCCAAGGGTATGGCTGTTCGCCATTTAAAGTGGTACGCGAGCTGGGTTTAGAACGTCGTGAGACAGTTCGGTCCCTATCTGCCGTGGGCGTTGGAAGATTGAAGGGGGCTGCTCCTAGTACGAGAGGACCGGAGTGGACGAACCACTGGTGTTCGGGTTGTCATGCCAATGGCATTGCCCGGTAGCTAAGTTCGGAATCGATAACCGCTGAAAGCATCTAAGCGGGAAGCGAGCCCTGAGATGAGTCTTCCCTGGCACTATAAGTGTCCTAAAGGGTTGTTCGAGACTAGAACGTTGATAGGCAGGGTGTGTAAGCGTAGCGATACGTTGAGCTAACCTGTACTAATTGCCCGTGAGGCTTAACCATACAACACCCAAAGGGTTTTGATGGGCTCAAAAGAATACGACTCGACGAGTCAAAAGATACTTGAATGAAGTATTGAGAATATTATTACGAATTATCAGACTTTCCAAATTTCGTTAAACGCGAATATTCGCGGTTAACAACAAAATTTGCTTGGCGACCATAGCATTGTGGACCCACCTGACTCCATTCCGAACTCAGAAGTGAAACACAATCGCGCCGATGGTAGTGTGGGGTCTCCCCATGTGAGAGTAGGTCATCGCCAGGCTTCAAATTCTCTGCTTATGCAGACAGTAAAAAACCCAGCCTTTGGCTGGGTTTTTTGCGTTTGGTTTTTTAAATATTTCAGCATTGCTATTTAAGGCTACTTTTAAGGTTATTGTTATAGGAAGAAATAAATAATTTATCATCCTAGTTGGTGCTTCATGATATATAACTGTTTTTATGTAGATTTATCTTTGTAACTTGATGGTGCTAGTTGAGGGTTTTCACTGCTATTTTCATCTTCACTGTTACCTTCTTGGATAAAATAGCCTGAAATATTAGCCGTACCATCCGTATTTTCAGTGACGACTATCTCAATAAGTTTTTTAAAATTTCGTCCTACATTACCTTTTTCTTGATCAAGCGTAATATTATTTTTACCTATGTAGAAACACCTTCTGCATTATCGAGTTTTATCTGCAATTCTGCTGTTTCTTTTTTATTTCCCTTAAAGTAATTAACCCCAAAAACGTACTTTCCGGGTAGCAGTGAGTCACAGCGAGCATAATAGTGTTCAGGACCATAACTTGAGGTATCATCAACATCTAGTTCACCGACATCTCCTACTCTATTGCCATAAAAAACCATATTACCCATTGGCTCAATCACATGGAGATCGACATCAGGTTCTTCTCCCCAAGTAAGAGTTGCGGTGATCAAACCATCTTTAACTTGTGGTTCAGGATGAGTCGTTTCTTCTATAGCCTTCCAAAAAAAATAATCAATATTTTTTCTAGATGGTAATGGAAAACGGAAATATCCTATATCAAAATTGTGGTTCAAAGTATCTCTATAATCATAAAGAGGAAGAAGATCATTTTCGATATTACTTTCTCTTGCTCCTAAATTAGATCTTAAATAGTTAATAACTCTATCATCATGAGCTGTTTGATAAGGAGTATCTATTCTTATATCATTAGAGGCAGAGGCAACGCCAATAACAGAAAGACTATTATTATATATATTGGTTAATGTTTTATATGCTTGGTCAGCAAAAATATTCCCTTGACTATGAGCAATCATAACCGTTTTAGCACCTTCCAATAAAGAAGTTTCAACTATTCGGGTTATATTAGTATTTGTATTAAATAGCCTTATATACCTGGCTTTAATTGAAGCTAAATTGTTAATTATTTCTAAATCATACTCACTTCCATTGTTTTGAGTTTTTTATTTTGAATATATTTTTCATATAAACTATCTGATGTAACATTAATTAAATTTAATTCTTGAGATTTTTGTATAAATACTTCTTCAATATCCTCATTTAAACCAAAACTATGATTATAAGCTAAAGAAAAATGAATGTTTTCTGAACTATAATCTAATTTAAATTTGTTAAAATACTCACGGTAAAGGAGGTGCCTAGATCTTTCAGCTTTTTTAAATGAGTTATTAACGCCATTAATAAATATAATATTAGTAACTTTATTGTTTTTACATGGATTACTATTAAGAGCATTAGCTCCTAAAGAGTTACAAAAAATATTAAACTTATTAGTAATGTATACTTTGCTTGATAATATCGCATGCGTTCTCCTTAGCAATATGCCCTATTTGCAACCCGTGAACTAATTCTCCAAATTCATCAAGAGCTTTTCGACGTTGATAAGTATTATAATTTATTTTTTCTATGTGATTACTAAAATCAATATAATCCATATTATTAACTTTTATATTTTTAAAGTTGAATATTCTTTTATCAAAGCAAAATGATGCATGAGAAAGAAGTGTTGTTATTTGATATGTTTTATTATAATTCTTTGAATTTCCAACTAACATAATTTGCGTATCAACAAAAGCCATTAAGTTAATTGCTTCTTGTTTATCTGGATCATTAGGAAAAAGTCGGTAAGCTTCACGCTCAACATCATCACGAAATCCATTTTTATTGCTATCTATTCCCTCCAATGTCAGTTTACCTTCACCACCAGGATCAGGGGGAATATGAGGAGGGTAATAACCATAGCTTGAACTATCACGACAGCCAGTCATAGCAATGAGCAAACATAATGGAATTAAGTAGGTTATTTTCATTTTCGTTACTCCTTAAATAAGAACTATTATTAAAGATTATTTATATTTAAAAATTAACTTGTACAACATGATTAAATATTTAATTATTATTTTGATTTGAACACTTTATTAATAATAAACAGAGTAACAGTCACAGGATATTTAATGATAGTTAACTATCAATAATAGATTTAATAATATTTTTAATTTGTAGGTTATAAGCTGAGATCTGATTGATTGTATATGTCAGGTGTTTTTTGTTAGTAATTTATAATTACATGAGTAAGTGGCTAAGTTAAAGAGAAATGAAAACTGCCCATTTAAATTGAATAACTAGTATCCATTTAAACGGGCAGTTTATACCCTTCATACTTGAAGTCGCTAGGTTGTTGGCTGTATTCGTTCGCCCCAATCATAGAGTACACCTATACTCATGGGGCCTCACTCACTTGCCGCCTACTAGCAACTCCAATTATTTTAGGTATATATCTTTATTTATTTCTAAATTTCACAAAATAGATAATTAAGCGTGAACACCACCTAATTGATCAAATAAATTAGGTAAAAAAGCACTTAATTCGCCACACATTAATGACATGTCTGCATCAATACGTTGTGCGATATCTTCTTTATCAATATCACTGTTTTGATCTTGTAGTTCATCATCAAACTTAATCCGCTTGATAGAGAGGTCTTCAGCTAAAATAAAGTTCATTCTATTTTGCCAATTAAGCTCAAGTTTAGTGACATACTTATCTGCGTCGATATGAACTTTAATCTCATCGCTAGTAAGATCTTGTTGCTTACAACGGATCACACCACCTTCTTCAAGGAGAGATTTAAATTCCGCTTCTCCACCAAGTTCAAAACCTGCAGGAGCATGACCCTCCTTAATCCATTCTGTTAATACGGTATCCGCTGGATTTTTAGTTTCAACCGGTGACACAGGTAAGCTACCGATAGACTTTCTTAACAATGCGAGAAGATCTTCCGCTTTTTTATGGCTACTCGCATCGACTAAAATTAACTGCAATTTGGGTAAAATAAGTGCATAAGTTTTTTGGCTACGGCTAAAAGCACGAGGAAGTAACTCCATGACCACATCATCTTTAATGGTCTCTTTTTCCGTTTTCTTTAGAGGACGACCTTGGTCAATTTCTAGCTTTTCGACACGTTGATCAAATGAGTCTTTAATGACCGCAGGAGGCAGAATCTTCTCTTCTTTTTTTGCACAAACTAAAAGATTACCTTCACAAGTATGAGTGAGTGCATCGCCATGCTTCCCTAACGCTTGCGTCCAGCCAAACTTCTGACGATCCTGACTACCACAAGGGTGGAATTGAAATTCGTTAAGCTGACTTTCTAGTTGTTCAACATCAAATTGAGTCTCTTTTGTAAAACGGTAAATCAGTAAGTTTTTAAACCAAATCATCGAGCCTTTCGCCTATATTTTAAATCAGAAGATAATCTTATGATATTAGCACTGGTTTGTCGCTGATTTCAGGTACAATCTTTAATATTGCATGAGAAGAGAGAGCATTTAGGACAATGAAGATTATTCATACTTCAGATTGGCATTTAGGGCATCAATTACATGGGTTTTCTCGAGAATATGAGCATCAATGTTTTTTAGATAAGTTAATTGAGCTACTCAAACAACATCAGTCGGATGCTCTACTTGTTGCGGGTGATATTTTTGATAGCGCGAATCCGCCAGCCAGCGCATGGCAAATGTTATATCGTTTTCTTGCTCGTCTCGCTAAAGAGTTACCAAAATTGAATGTTGTGATGATTGGCGGTAACCATGACTCGCCAAGTAAGCTAGATGCACCCCATGAACTACTAAAAGCGTTTGATCTCCATGTGATTGGTGGTATTAATCGAGACAATGAGGGTGAATTGGACTTTTCTCGTTATCTGATCCCACTGACCAATAAAGATGATCAAGTCGCAGCTTGGGTTGCCGCGGTGCCTTTTTTACGTTCTGCTGATTTAAGAAATGAAGAGCTAACTTCAGATCAAGACCGTTTGATTGCAGGAGTGGATCGTCTCTATCAGCAAGTTATCGATTATGGGCAAACTATCGCTAAACCAGATCAAGCCTTAATCGGGATGGGACATCTCTATATGGCCTCTTCTCAACTTTCAGAAATGTCCGAGCGTCGAATTCTCGGGGGCAATCAACATGCATTGCCTGCATCTATCTTTCCTGATTGTTTAAGCTATGTGGCATTAGGACATCTTCACCTTCCTCAAGTGGTCGCAAAACAGGATCGTATTCGCTATTGCGGTTCACCGATCCCACTCTCTTTGGCTGAGCGTAACTATAAACATCAAGTGCTTGCTGTTGAATTAAAAGAGAATCAATTATTAAAGATCGAGCCGATTTTATTAGATCGTGTTGTCGATCTATTAAAAGTACCAACCAAAGCAGCGCCTTTAGATGAGGTACTACAACAGCTAAATGAGCTGACACTGCCAGAGCTACCGCTTCATCAACAACCCTTTTTAGAAGTGGCTATTTTACTTGATCAACCGCAAACCTTAATTAGAGAAAAGATCCAAAAAGCACTAGAAGGGAAGTCAGTTCGACTGGCTAAGATCACCACTCATTATCAACGACAAGAAGCAGTGACCTTCTCGGCAAAACAGTTATCAGAGGTCTCACCGAGTGATGTCTTTAGTTATGCTTGGCAACAGAAATTTGAAGGTGATATCAGTCCTGAGTTGTCTCAAGCTTTTGCCGAAATCGAGAGTCAAGTTCAACAACAAGATGAGGAGAAATCGTGAAGATATTAGCATTACGTGGTCAGAATTTAGCAAGTTTACAAGATACTTTTGCGATTGATTTTGCCCATTCTATTTTAGGTGATGCGGGTTTATTTGCGATTACCGGTAAAACAGGGTCTGGGAAATCAACCTTATTGGATGCGATCTGTCTAGCACTGTTTGATCGAATGCCAAGATTACAGGCGAGTAAAAAGAATGATGCTGAAATTGTTGGCACCAAAGCGAATGATGTTCGAAGTATTCTTTCTCGAGGTCAATCTGAAGGTTTCGCTGAAGTCGACTTTATTGCCAATGATGGCACAAAATGGCGCGCGCACTGGCAAGTTCGTCGAGCGAGAAATAGAGCCGATGGACGATTACAAAATGTTGAACACTGGTTAGAAAATATCGAAACTGAGCAGCGATTTGCAGGTAAAAAGCAAGAAGTTCAAAGTAAATTAGAAACTTTAATCGGATTGAACTACGAACAGTTTCGTCGTGCCGTGATCTTACCTCAAGGTGAATTTGCTGCTTTTTTAAAAGCCAGTGCAGATGAACGAGCGACGCTGCTAGAAAGAATGACCGGTGGTGAAATTTATGGTCGGATCTCCGCGGCAGCCTATCAAAGAGCACAGCAAGAAAAAGTAAAGTTAGCGGAATTAATCAAGCAGTGTGACGGGGTTGAATTATTGACACCAGAACAACTTGAAGTGATAAAAAAGAACCTTGTTGAGTTAAAAAGTTTACGAGATAAAAATCAGAAGCTTATTGCCCAATCAACAGAGTATAAAGCGTTATTTAGCCATCAAGTCGAGTTACAACAAGGGATTGAAACGTTACAGGTTGCATTAGTTAACGCTGAAAACAGTGAAAAACAAGCGGAACCATTAAGAGAGAAGCTGACACACATTGAAGCCGCTCAAGACGCTAAATTAGTTCAGACTCAACGTGATCAACAACAAAAGACAACCTTAAGTCTAGTTGCTCAGCAGACGGAGCAGCAGCTAATTATTGAACAAGCAACAACGAATAAATCTCAAGCTCAAGGCAGAGTTGATAAGATAATGACAAACCTTGTTGAGACTGACTCCTCTTGGTTGCAGATAAAACCCAAGTTAGAACAAGGTATTTTATTACAGCAGCAAGCAGAACAAGTACAAAAGCTTGGAGAAGAGTCAAAACAGCAAGGAAATGCACTACAAAACAAAATAGAAGAGTATAAAAAACAGCTCCACGCTTTAGAGCAGAGTAAACAACTGAGTAAAAAGTGTTTAGCTGAAAGTCAGCGCTATTTAGTCAATAATCAGATGTTCGCGCCTATTGTCGAGCAGTTCAGTGCATTTAAGGATAATCTACAGCAATACAACCAAATTGATCAACAGCAGCGACAGTTACAGAATCAGACTAAACAGCTTAATCAGCAACAGCCAGAATTAGAGCGCAGCATTTTTGACTCTCAACAAAAAAGTAGCCAACTACAGACAGAGATTACTGACGTAAACCAACAGTTGGCTGAGCTTAATCAAACCGTTCTTTTGCAACAGCAGAGTCAATTACAACAACAGATCCAACAATGGAATCAACAAGAGAAACAGTGGCAGCAGGTTCTACAAATAGGCGAACGTTGGTTAACTACTACTGAACATATCGAAGAGTTAAATCTTGAACTGGCGAAAAATAGCAGTCAATTAGCAGAAACCCATCAGCAAGTTGAAGAAAAAAAGCCTTTAACAGCTAAGTTAACGATCCAGCTGGAAGAGGCAAAGTTAACCCAAACTAAATTATTTGCGAATGCAAAAGTTGAGCAGTACCGTTATCTATTAGAAGAGGATCAGCCTTGCCCGCTATGTGGTTCATTAACGCACCCTGTTAGCGATCAAGAGCAGTTGATCAGTGATCTTTTACAACAGCAGCAACAGCGAGTTACTGATCTCGAGCAACAACTTCAGCAAGAGGGTCAACAGCAGCAAACCCTTGAGTTAACGATTCAACAATTAATCGCTCAACAGTACTCATTACAAAAACGATTAACTTCACTAAAATTGTCAAATAAAGAGCTAATATTGTCGCTAATTGATGTGATCTCTAAAGTTAATCCAGATGCAGAATTGACGAATGATGTCACGATTATTGAGTACCAAAGTTCAAAAATAGAACAGCAGTTAATCGATTGGAAGGCTTCTTTAACGGATATTTTGCAGCAATTAACCCAAGGTCAACAAGGATTACAGCAGGTTCAGCAACAGTTACAACAAGGGCGAGAGCTGCAAAATCGTTGGCAACAATTGACGCAAGCTGAACAGAAATTAACGGCTAATTTAAACCAGCAGCAACAAGCTTTACTGACTAATCAAAGTGAATTAAAACGTCTGGCAGAACAGCAGCAAGGCTACCTTGAACAATTATCACACCGCCAACAGCTCATTTCACAACTTATTCCTGAGCAAAAGAGCTCTGAACAAGAAATTACAGAGCAAGAGGGCACAGAACAAAAGCGTCAACAACATTGGATCGAACAGCTACGACAGTTGGGTTATGAATCGATGATTGCTCAATACCAACAGCAAGTCACAAGTTACCAACAGCGGTTGAGCAATGAAGTTAACACTCTTGAGCAGTTAAACCAGTTGCAACTAAAAATAGCCGAGTTAACCACACATCTAACGCTTTTAGCCGAAGATCAAGCGAAACAGTTACAAAAACACCAAACTCTACAGAGTGAATGGCAACAGCTGAAACAGCAACGTATAGCGTTAGTCGGCGAAGACGATCCACAACAACAGAGCGATCAATGGGCAGCCAAATTGACGCAGTTGAGAACAGAGCAACAGACGGCCGATAAACAGTTACAACAACAGAGCGAAACATTAAGTGCGGAGTTAGCCAAAACGACCGCATTAGCTAAGCAACACCAGCAAAGTGTTGAGCAAGAAAGTCTGTATCAACAACAGTGGCAACAGTGGCTTCAAGGTTTAGCAATTAATGATGTTCAACTAACGGCTCGCTTGCAATACAGTTCCCAATGGATAGAAGAACAAAGAAAGACATTGCAAGATTTAACTCAACAGCGATTAAATGTATTAGCGAAATTAGCTGAGCGTGAACAGTTACTAAATGATTATCAGCCTAAATTGTTAGTGGCAAATCAATGGCTGATTGAACATCACTTAACAACAGATAAAATACCTGATCAGCAACAAACATGGCAGCATCAGCAACAAATATTAGATGAACAGAACATTACCTTACGTCAACAGTTAGACAATGCTGAACAAGCAATAGCTCAGAGTCAATCTTTGGTGGCTGAGGTGAATAAACAGCAGCAGCAGAGTGAAACGTGGTTACAATTAAGTGATCTGATAGGCTCGGCATCAGGCAATAAATTTAGAAATATCGCTCAAGGGTTAACGTTACGTCAATTAACCTTGATTGCGAATGAACACTTAACTCAATTAGCTCCCCGTTATGGATTACAACCTGTCGAAAACTCACCGCTCTCTCTACAGGTGATTGATTATGATATGGGGGATGAGTATCGCAGTGTGGAGTCGCTTTCTGGGGGAGAAAGTTTCTTAGTCTCACTCTCTTTAGCCTTGGCCTTGGCATCATTAGCGACGGATACTAAACAACTTGGTTCTCTCTTTATTGATGAAGGGTTTGGTACACTCGATCCCGATAGCTTAGAGATGGCGATCTCCTGTTTAGATACTTTACAAGCGGAAGGACGACAGATTGGTGTGATTTCTCATGTAACCACCTTGGTCGAGCGAATTGGTACTCAAGTTGCGATAGAAGCCCAAGGTGGTGGTCGAAGTCGAGTGGTTATTAAAAGTAGTTAGGCAATGTGGTCAATGAAATGAATGGATAAATTGTTTAATTTTGCATTTTTTTGATGAGTTGAATATGATTTGATGGTTAATAATTTATTTTATATGCCTTTCTTACTTGCAACCGGTAAGGTGTTAACGTTGAACATTCGCCGATTAGCCATTTCAATTACTTTGGGTATCGTCATCTTAATGTAACAATTGATACTAATAATATCGAAAGACATCCAATGATTAAAAATAGACAGAGTAAATAATATGGCGATAAAAGCACTGATTGTCGAAGATGAAGCCGCAATTCGCGAAATGTTAAGCTTTATTCTTCAACAGAAAGGATACGAAACCATTGAAGCTGAAGATTATCAAGATGGCTTAGATAAAATTGCTGAACCTTATCCTGATATTATTCTATTAGATTGGATGCTTCCTGGTGGCTCAGGTATTCAGATTCTGAAACACCTAAAGCGGGATGAGATGACGCGAAAGATCCCAGTAGTGATGCTGACTGCTCGTGGTGAAGAAGAGGATAAAGTCAAAGGACTAGAAGTTGGCGCTGATGATTACATCACTAAGCCTTTTTCTCCTAAAGAGTTACTGGCGCGCTTAACTGCTGTTATTCGTCGTGTTTCTCCGACAGTTTTGGAAGAGACAGTTGATGTCCAAGGGTTAAGTTTAGATCCTAGTTCTCATCGTGTTTTTGCCCATGGTGAACCTTTAGATATGGGGCCTACTGAGTTTAAGTTACTTCATTTCTTTATGACGCATCAAGAGCGAGTTTACAGCCGGGAACAGTTGCTTAATAATGTATGGGGAACGAATGTTTATGTTGAAGATCGAACCGTTGATGTTCATATTCGTCGAGTAAGAAAAGCGATTGAAAAAGGCGGGTTTGATAAGATGATCCAAACTGTTCGTGGTGCCGGTTATCGTTTTTCCACCAAACAGTCATAAGCAATCATTAAAGTTATCTTCATAAAGCAATTAAAGTCGTGACGAATAAAGCGGAGTAGTTAAATGGGTAGACGGTTATCATGGCAACGATTGCTAAAAGAGTTAATTATCTTTTATCTGCCTTGGTTCTTTTTAAGTCTATTTGTTGGTTATCTACCTTGGTTACTGCTCATTGCGACTTGGATCCAATTGATCTGGTATATGTATAACCAGCTTAAATTATCAAACTGGTTATGGAGTAATAAAGATCGCTCGATCCCCGTAGGAATGGGGTCATGGCAACCGATCTTTAATGGTGTTTATCGGCTTCAACGCCATCACCGTGGACGCAGAAAAGAGCTGTCTAGCTTAGTTCGACGTTTTAGAAATGGTGGCGAATCTCTTCCTGATGCAGTGATCGTTTTTGATGGCAATAATCAAGTTATTTGGTGTAATAAATTGGCCCAAGAACTATTAGGTTTCCGCTGGCCGGGAGACTCTGGACAACACATTGGTAATTTAATTCGTCAGCCTAAATTTATTAAATACCTCACTAAAAGAGATTTCAGTTCACCTTTAGATATCATTTCTCCTATCAACGAACATCGCAATTTAGAGTTACGTACTATGCCTTATAGTAAAGGTGAGTATTTAATGGTGGTGCGTGATGTCACCCAGATCAAACAGCTGGAAGGAATGCGCAAAAATTTCTTTGCTAATGTGTCTCATGAATTAAGAACACCAATGACGGTATTGCAAGGGTATTTAGAGATGTCTAAAGATCCTGAGATGCTGGTGGGGCCAATGTGGGATAAGGCGCATGGTGTGATGACTGAGCAGCTTAGTCGTATGAGTGGTTTGGTACAGCAACTTTTAACCCTTTCAAAAATTGAAGCCTCGCCACAACTAGAACTTGATGAAGAGATAAAAATTCCACAGATATTAGCGATTTTAGAGAAAGAGGCGAATTCTTTAAGTGGTGAAAATAATCACCAAATTACCTTCAATGTTGATCAAACGCTCTCAGTGCTTGGTGATGATGATCAATTGCGCAGTGCAATCTCTAATTTAGTCTATAACGCCGTAAAACATACAGCCCAAGGAGCGAGTATTGAGGTTCGTTGGTATTTGACTGATCAAGGAGCATGTTTTGAGGTGCAAGATCGTGGACAGGGGATTGAGCTTCAACATATTGATCGTTTAACTGAACGTTTCTATCGAGTCGATAAAGCGCGTTCAAGAGAAACTGGGGGCAGTGGTTTAGGGTTAGCGATAGTTAAACATGCTCTTGAGCATCATGATTCGCATTTAGATATTGAGAGTAAAGTGGGGGAAGGAAGTCTATTTTCTTTTACCTTACCGATGCGTTTAGTCTTGGTTAATAGCAAAAATCTGATGAATGGAGATAAAACACGATTTCTTGCTGATAATTTGGTTAATGTTACTGAAAGTTTTATTCATCAATCAGATAAAACCGGTGCGAGTGAGTAGATGAAATTGATCAAGTTAACTCATTTTTTTCGTTTGTTATCTTTAACTTTATTATTTTCAATTCTATTATCAACAAAAGTTACCTATGCCGAGAATCAAAAGCATTCCGTCGATATTGAAGTGCTGCCCTCAGGTCAAATAGGATTAGTTAAAGGCAATTTATCCTCCATTGGTTCTGATACCTTAGCAAATATGATGGCATTGTGGGGAGAAGGCTTTGAAGAGCGTTATCCTGCGGTGAATATCCAGATCCAAGCCGCCGGCTCTTCTACTGCACCTCCTGCCCTAATGGAGCAGACAGCACAATTTGCACCGATGAGTCGAAAGATGAAGCGCAAAGAGATTGCCGCATTCACAACTCGTTATGGTTATCCTCCTACAGAAATAAAAGTCGCCATTGATGCATTAGCGGTATTTGTTAATCGAGATAATCCAATTCAAGGGATTAACCTTCAACAATTAGATGGTATTTTTTCTATTACTCTACAGTGTGGGTTAAATGATAAGATTACCCGCTGGGGTGGCCTTGGTTTAAAAGGTCAATGGGCGAAGCGAGACTTCCAGATCTTTGGTCGTAATTCAGCTTCAGGAACTTATGGTTATTTTAAACAAAATGTACTCTGTCATGGTGATTTTGCGAATAATGTAAATGAACAACCTGGTTCGGCATCGGTTGTTCAATCGGTCTCATCCTCGCTTAATGGGATCGGTTACTCAGGTTTTGGTTATCGAACCTCAATGGTGAAAATGCTGCCAATAGCAAAACAGGGGCGAGACTATATTGCACCGACAATGGAAAATGTCACAGACGGTAAGTACCCACTTTCACGTTATCTTTATATTTATATTAATAAAAAGCCTCATATACCTCTTCCTGAATTAGATACTAAATTCTTACAGTATGTTCTTTCAACTGAAGGGCAACAAGTTGTCGTTAAAGATGGTTATATACCTCTTTCTGATGCGATGCTAAAGCAACAACGGACTAATTTAGGTTTTTAATTTCTGAGCGGTAATATGTCATATTTCTGTCATATAAACTTGGTAGGCTAAAGTTGGCGAGATCTTTGAATCGGTTTTTACAATGATGTAGAGTTATTACTTTATAAAAATCTCAACGCCGTTATGTGTTAAACTATATCAAAATAAGTGAGTTAATAAGAGGTTGGTGTCGAGTATGAAAGGGAGCCGTGATAGGCTGCAACA
Source organism: Vibrio sp. SS-MA-C1-2 (assembly GCF_021513135.1). Classification (NCBI taxonomy): domain Bacteria; kingdom Pseudomonadati; phylum Pseudomonadota; class Gammaproteobacteria; order Vibrionales; family Vibrionaceae; genus Vibrio; species Vibrio sp. SS-MA-C1-2. The sequence continues at coordinate 123,647 of NZ_CP090981.1, read as the reverse complement.
TATTAATAAAAAAAGACAACTGATTAATCTCTTAACTACAAAAAGTGTCTCTGCTGGAGGTAATCTAGTCTTGCTGACACTACTACTGATATTCTTCTATCTACTTTATGTTGTCACTCCTATTTTTACCTCTGCCACGATGACACCTGCAGAGCGATTTTCTGTTTCTGATAACCCACTATTATCTCAGCACTTGTCCTCTTCTTTTCAGTCAAACATTACACAGATTGATAATAGTGGACGTTATGGCTATCAACTGAATCACGCTGGTGAGATAATTTATTTTAAATTACCTTCTTTAAATTTAGATCTTGATGCCAATATAGAATCAAATCATGCTAAAGATTCTGATTTTACTTTAGGGCAAGTTGATAATGTATTGACCCTAAAAGTGACAGCTCAAACAACAGCTATTGCCAGTAATAGCTATGTCCAAGGAAGCACTCATTTTGCTATTGCCAATGAAGTCACAACTAGTGAGTACAGAGCGAAGGAAAAAGTTGGTAATAAAGATAACCATGTCGATATGATATTGTCTGACAATGAAGCTGCTCAACGTCTTGGGGTTGCGAGTCTTGATGGCTCAATTACCCTTTTTTCCCCACAGTTAGAAAAATTCATCTATTTATCGAGTCAAACTAAATTACGTTCTACAGGTAAAGGTACTAAAAATAAAGAACCAGGAAGTAAGCGACCACTAACTTCAAGTGCTGAGATATTAAAGAATAAAATTGATAAGGATACAAAACGACAAACGATACAGATTGCGCCCCCAGGTGTTGCGATTGAGCAGTGGCAATTTAGCCAAAGCCTTAACTCCTTGGTTGTTGTCGCTCAAACCTCTGACAAGCAGTTATTACTTTATAGAAGTAAGGTTTATAAGAATAAGGCGGATAAAAAGGATATAACGAGAGAGCAGGTAACCGCGAGTAAAATATTAGATCTTTCTCAGCAACTTAAGCTGCCACAACAAATTAAAACATTACTGTTAGATCCGAATGGTGAGACACTTTATCTTCTTTCTGGTCATCAACTCTATATCGTCGATTTAAGTCAACAACCTACTATACAAGATGTTCTTGACCTGACAAAAAACAACAGTGAACCAAGTTCCATATCACTCCTTTCTGGGGCTAGTTCTCTTTTAGTGACTCATGAGAGTGAAATGGTTTCGCAGTGGTTCTATCGGTTGAAGAATGGAGAGCGTAAATTGACGTTTATTCGTGATTTTAGCTCGTCACAGTACACTTCCTCTTCTCAGCAAGTGGTGGCACAAGCATCGCAAGTTAGTACCGTTTTGCCAGAGACACAACGTAAAGGCTTTTATCTTCTGCAAGATAATGGATTGTTTACAGGTTTTTATACTACAAATCATCACGCTTTATTAGAACGTCAGCTTTTTTCTTTATCTAATGATACGAGAAAAGATAGAGCTCAGGCAGCGCTGTCGCCATCAGGTGAGCGTTTACTATTGATGAGAGGTAGTGAATGGCAGTTATTTGATATTAATAATAAATACCCAGAAATATCATTAAGCTCGTTATGGAGTAAAGTATGGTATGAAAACTACCCTGAGCCGGATTATGTTTGGCAATCCTCTTCGAGTGACAGTAATTTTGAGGCTAAGTTTAGTTTAACACCACTGGTTTGGGGAACATTAAAAGGTGCGTTGTATGCGCTATTTTTCGCTATTCCTGTTGGTGTGTTAGGAGCGGTTTATACTGGCTATTTTATGACGGACAGTGTGCGCCGTTATATCAAACCCACCATTGAGATCATGGAAGCGATTCCAACGGTTATTCTCGGTTTTTTAGCCGGATTATGGCTTGCACCTCATGTTGAAAATAATTTACCGGCAGTCGTTATTCTCGTGTTGACTCTACCGCTATTTTTTATGGTTATTGGTGGTTTTTGGCATCTTGTTAAACGAGTCATTAAGATTAATATTCCTTTAGGCTTTGAGTTTATTGTGCTGCTGTTATTTATCTTATTGTGGGGATGGAGTGCTTTTTCTTTGAGTCCGTGGATTGAAAGCTATTTCTTTGCTGGTGATCTTAGAATGTTTATCACCAATGAGCTAGGTTTCTCGTTTGATCAGCGTAATGCATTAATTGTCGGTTTTGCGATGGGGTTTGCTGTCACACCAACCATATTTACCATTGCAGAAGATGCGATCTATTCGGTACCAAAACACTTGAGTAATGGCTCATTAGCTTTAGGGGCGACGCAATGGCAGACGTTAACGAAAGTTGTTTTGTTAACCGCTAGCCCTGGGATTTTCTCGGCTATTATGATGGGGTTTGGCCGTGCGGTAGGTGAAACCATGATTGTGTTAATGGCGTCAGGTAATACGCCAGTTATGGACAGTCATCTCTTTTCTGGGTTACGTTCATTAGCGGCCAATATTGCAATTGAAAGCCCAGAATCTGAAGTTGGTAGTCCTCATTATCGGGTGCTATTTTTAGCGGCATTATTACTGTTTATTTTTACTTTTGTCTTTAATACGATTGCTGAAATGGTGAGGTTACGTTTACGTGAAAAATATCGCTCACTTTAATCCCCACTTTTTCTTTGACGTTTTGAAGGTGTTGGATATGTTCGTTTATTTACCTACAACACCCATGGTGAATGATGTCATTAGGAGTCATGATGATTAAGTGGTTCCGTTCTGGTGATCCTTGGATTTGGCTGACTGCAGGAATGATCTCAACTAGCTTGATTGCAGTGTTTGGTCTGTTGCTATTGATTGCGACAAAAGGACTTAGTTACTTCTGGCCTGCTGATATTTATCAGATCACGGTAGATCAACAGGGACAATCAAAGCAAATTGTCGGTGAGATCTTTAAACGACAAGATATCTCTAAGCAACGACTTTTAGAGGCGGGTTACTCAGTTGAAAATATTAAAGGCTTAGAAGATCAACGGTTATTAATTCGAATTGGACATCGTGAGTTAAGTAGTATCAATTTTGATGTTATTTTACAAAGTGAGATTCAAAAGCAGACTCAACCTAAAGATATCGCAACGATTACCCGAACAAAAAATGGCCCTGTTTACGCCTTCCCAGAAACTGTGACTCATCAAGGTGAATCCGTCACGGTAGAAAATATTGAACAACAAGTTGCGAGTAAAATTGCGCTTTATCAAGAATATCGTCAGCAGTATCGTCAACTAGTGGCTGAAAACCGAACTCATATGAGTCCTGAGTTGATCCGTCAGTTAACGGATATCAAAGCGAAAATGAAACAAGATAGTTTGATAGTTCAAGATATCAATGGTCAAACAATTAAGCTGCCATTTTCTGAGATCCTTGATTTTTGGTATCCGAATCAACTTTCACTATTCGGGAAGCTATCGATTTGGGGACATCAATTAATTCATTTTCTAGTTGATAATCCGAGAGAGGCGAATACCGAAGGTGGAGTCTTTCCTGCGATATTTGGCACGGTATTTATGGTGATCTTAATGTCTATTATCGTGATGCCGTTAGGGGTCTTAGCGGCTGTTTATCTTCATGAGTATGCCAAAGATAATACCTTCACTCGAATCATTCGTATCTCGGTGGTCAATTTAGCCGGCGTCCCCTCCATAGTGTACGGTATTTTTGGTCTAGGCTTTTTTGTTTATACCATTGGTGGCACGATGGATCAGCTTTTCTATTCCGAACAATTGCCAGCGCCGACGTTTGGGACACCGGGGATCTTATGGTCAGCTTTAACCTTGGCAATCTTAACTTTGCCTGTGGTCATTGTGACGACTGAAGAGGGGTTAACTCGAATTCCTTCTGCAATCCGTTATGGTTCATTAGCGCTAGGGGCAACAAAAGCGGAAACCTTATGGCGTATTGTATTACCGATGGCGACACCTGCTATGATGACAGGATTGATCTTAGCGATTGCACGAGCTGCGGGGGAAGTCGCGCCATTAATGTTAGTGGGAGCGGTAAAAATGGCGCCAACACTTCCTGTCGATAGTACTTTCCCTTTTGTTCATTTAGATCGAAAATTTATGCATTTGGGTTCTCATATTTATGATGTTGGTTTTCAAAGCCCCAATGTTGAGTCTGCACGACCTTTAGTTTATGCCACCTCGTTATTACTGATCACTGTTGTTGTGGGGTTAAATCTCACTGCCATCATGATCCGCAGTAAACTTCGTGACCGTTTTCAATTATATAGTTAGGTAGAATATTGCTATGAAACGACCATTTTTCTCTTTTGAAATCGGTGAGAAATCATTAGATGTCAATCAGCTATTGGCGAAAGATACCGCAATAGAGATTGAGGGATTGAATTTATCTTATGGTTCAAAGCAGGTTCTGTTTGATATCAATATGAAGATTCCAAAGCATCGAGTCACCGCATTTATTGGTCCTTCTGGTTGTGGAAAGTCGACATTGTTACGTTGTTTGAATCGAATGAATGAGCTGGTGGATAGTTGTAAAACCCAAGGTAAGGTCTTAGTTGATGAAGATAATATTTACCGCCCTAATTTAGATGTTGCCACTTTACGTCGTCGAGTTGGAATGGTTTTTCAGACGCCAAATCCATTTCCAAAATCGATTTATGAAAATGTGGTTTATGGATTGCGCCTTCAAGGTATAAGAGATCCTCGTCAATTGGATGAGGTTGTTGAATGTTCTCTAAAGGGGGCAGCATTGTGGGATGAAGTCAAAGATCGTCTTAATGAAAATGCGTTTAGTTTGTCGGGTGGGCAGCAGCAAAGGTTAGTGATCGCTCGTGCGATTGCCATTGAGCCTGAAGTTCTGTTATTAGATGAACCAACATCTGCGTTAGATCCAACAGCAACATTAACCATTGAAGAATTAATCTCTGACTTAAAACTGAAATATACTATTGTTATAGTAACTCATAATATGCAGCAAGCGGCGCGCGTTTCAGATCACACTGCCTTTATGAGTATGGGGAAAGTCATCGAATATGATGATACAGATACCATTTTTACCGCTCCGACTCATAAGCAGACTGAAGACTATATTACTGGTCGCTACGGATAACAAGAATAATAGAGAGAAGGTTCTAGGTGGATAATTTATTGATCAATCGACATATTTCTGGACAGTTTAATGCAGAGCTAGAAAGCCTTCGTAGCCATGTTTTGGTGATGGGTGGGCTGGTTGAAAAGCAATTTGATGATGCATTAAAAGCGATGAATCAGAAAGATATTGAATTGGCTCAGCGTGTTCACCGTAAAGATCAGAGAGTCAATGAGATGGAAGTTGCCATTGATGAAGCTTGTACTCGAATTATTGCCAAACGTCAGCCAACCGCCAGTGATCTGCGTTTAATTATGTCAATTATTAAAACCGTCGCTGATCTCGAACGGATTGGTGATGCTTCGGTTAAGATTGCTAAAATGGCGTCAGACCAAACGATTCATCAACAACAAGATATGATCGTTTCGCTTTTTCATCTAGGGAAGTTAGCGCTCTCTATGCTGCATCAAGTACTTGATGCTTTCGCTCGTATGGATGACAAGGCGGCGATTGAACTTTACCAACTTGATAATCAAATTAATAAAAAACATCGTGAAGTCTTAGGGTTATTGACTGACAAGATGCAAGCAAACCCCGCACTGATCCCTATGTTATTAACGCTCGTTCATAGCATTAATGATATTGAAAGAGTGGGTGATCGTTGCCAGAATATCTGTGAATATATTATCTATTTTGTGACGGGAAATGATGTGCGTCATACTGGACTAAAGCAGCTAATTGAATAAAGGATTTAGTCGAGTCATTTGAACCTCATGTTACTTTTCAAAGTCTAATAGCCACTCCTTACGATCCAATCCGCCAGCATATCCGGTTAGTTTGCCATTTTTACCAATGACACGGTGACAGGGGATAATAATACTGATTGGATTTTTTCCATTGGCTGCACCAACTGCCCTTACTGCTTTTGGATTTTCCATCCGATTTGCCTGCTCACCGTAACTGATCGTCTCACCAAATGGGATACTCTGAAGCGCTTTCCAAGTACTTAACTGGAAAGGTGTACCTTGTAGGTCGATCGGAAGATCGAATTCGGTTCTCTGGCCTTTGAAATACTGATCTAATTGCTGATAAGCTTGTTGGCAGATCTCATCATCATTAATTTCTTGATCTGTTGAGTGGATATGATCAACGCGAATAAGGGCTTCACCATTGCTGACAATAAGAAGATCACCAATAGGGGCTGAGTAAATTAATTGATAATGAGGCATAGAAACGACCTATATTTTTGAGTAGATAGATGTGAAAAATCAATCATACCGCAGATAAGCAAAAAGGCCTGAGAAAATCTCAAGCCTTTTGGTCTATAAAGCGTAACAGAGTGTTAGCTATTATAGGTCATCTGAATGCTCAGATAGGAATGCAGCAACACCTTTTGGTGATGCATCCATACCCGCTTTACCAGCTTCCCACTGTGCAGGACAAACTTCACCGTGCTCTTGGTGGAAGTTTAATGCGTCAACCATACGTAGCATTTCGTCGATGTTACGGCCTAGTGGAAGGTCGTTAACGACTTGGTGACGAACCATACCGTCTTCATCGATTAGGAAAGAACCACGGAAAGCAACACCAGCTTCTGGATGCTCAACATCGTATGCTTTACAGATTTCGTGTTTGATATCAGCAACTAATGGGTACTTAACTTGACCAATGCCGCCATCTTCGATAGCAGTGTTACGCCATGCGTTGTGAGAGAACTCTGAATCGATTGAGATACCGATAACTTCAGCACCTTTTGCTTGGAAGTCAGCTAGACGCTTATCAAAAGCGATTAACTCAGATGGGCAAACAAAAGTAAAATCTAGTGGGTAAAAGAAAACAACCGCTTTTTTACCTTTTGTGAACTCTGCGAAGTTGAAGTTATCAACAATGTCACCGTTACCAAGAACTGCTGAAGCTGTAAAATCAGGGGCTTGACGACCTACTAGAACCATTTTGAACTCCTAAAAAAATTAAATGCTAGCTCGTATAAGCTAGTCTCTTTCTCAATTGCGTTTACTATAACGTACTCCTCTCATAGGAAAAAGAAGAATAAACAGATTGTAGCAATCGAAAAAATCGATTAAGTTATTCCTTTAGCCTTCTTTATTATAAGTTGGCATCCTGTTTGATATCTGTTGCTTATATCTTATTTGATGTTAACAACAGGTTGTCTCATTATTGCAGAATATATATCCAATTGGAATGGATGAGGAACTCAAATTTATGAATAAGTGGCCTTCCCTCAAACAGTTACGCTATTTAATTAAGCTCCACGAGTTACGTCATTTTGGCGATGCGGCAAAAGCCTGCTTTGTAAGTCAATCGACGCTAAGTTCAGGGATTCAAAATTTAGAAGAGCTTTTAGAGTGTCAATTAATTGAACGAGATAACCGTCATTTAGTTTTTTCTCCGATGGGAGAAGAGGTGGTCATACGGAGTCGAGAGCTATTAGCGCGTAGTCAGGATTTGATGGAGATAGCAAGAAGCCAAGGGGAGATGATGGAAGGGAAGTTACGGCTTGGCTGTATTCCGACTATTGCGCCTTTTTTATTGGGCGATCTGGTTCAAGAGGTTAACCGACAATATCCAAAGCTCGACTTATTACTGCGAGAAGATACGACGGATAATTTACTCTCTGCTCTTCGTCATGGTGAGATTGACGTATTGATCTTAGCTTTGCCTATCGATATTCATGGTATGGAGAGTCAAATTGTGGGGCGAGATCCTTTTAAAATGGTGATTAGCAGCCAGCAAGTAAATTCAATTTCTGTGCCGATCCATTATGATAATTTACCGGATGAGTCGGTATTCTTATTGGAAAAAGTCCACTGCTTAACGGATCATGCGGTATCAGCGTGTCAGTTAACGACAAAAGATAAAATCAATCCTTTTACCGCAACCAGTTTACACACCTTAGTTCAGATGGTCGCCAATGGTTTAGGAACGACCTTTATTCCACAGATGGCGATTGAACATGGACTGCTCGATAATCAAAATTTATTGGTCTTCGATCCACCAGGAACCGACGCCTATCGAGAGATCGGATTGGTTTGGCGCCCAACATCTAACCGTACTGCTCAGTTTAAGAAGATCGCGACGTTAGTGGAAGAGTTGCTTTAGCCATTATTTAAGCGTTTTTATACTTGAGTGCTATATCAATGGCTGTTTAACCTTATTCAGCCAGTTTTACTTGTCTAATTTTATGCGCTTTACTCATCATAGGCTAAAGGCTCACTCTCTTCCTGTAACTCAAGTAGATTAATAGCGATACCTACAAAATCTGTATCGGTAATAATACCAATAATTTGCTTTCCTTCAACGACAGGAAGGCAACCATATTTGTGTTTCTGCATATAAAGAGCGGCTTCTTTTAATCCGGCTTTAGGCGTCACAGTCGCTACTTTTTCTAACATGATATCTGCCATGGTAATCATTAAATCTTGTTCAGGATTGACAGATTGCTGCAAGCTCGACTCTTGAGCGGCTAAAATATTACGCTGAGTGACCAGTCCAATTAACTCTTTTTTCTTATTGATAATTGGAATGTGGCGGATCCCAGATTTTGCCATCAATTGCTTTGCATCACTGATTGGGCGCTCTAGGGTGAGTGTGTGGGGGTGCGGAGTCATCATATCTTCAACGGTAAACATATAAACCACCTATACTGAAATGTTAGTAAGATTTTTGATGTCAATTTTTCTTCAATGATATTACTAATATTAGCAGATAAAACAGATGATTAATGTCATGTTTTGTTACTTTCGTTAAGGTTCGGTAAATACTTTTTAATTAAAAGGTATGTGACTAAATAAATTATTTTTGTTGTTGAGGTGCGGTTTTATGGTGGGAGTTTCGCGTTTTTTTCAATTTATTTTTGCAGCTACTTTTCTATTTAGCTCACTCTCTAATGCGATGATTAGTCCAAGAATTGTCGGTGGAAATGATACCACCATTGAAGCACATCCATGGCAAATTTGGTTGAGTAACGCTCAAACAAATACCTATTGCGGCGGTGTGATTATCGCTGAACAATGGGTGTTGACTGCGGCTCATTGTGTGAGTGAAGTAAATAACATTTTAATGACGCCTGCTTCTGCAGAACAAATTGAAGTTTATTATGGTGAAACTGAGTTCTCTTACTCTTCTCCGTCTCAATACGGTGAATTACTCTATGTTCATCAAGATTACTATTCTTCTAGTAGCCAAATCATTAATGATATCGCACTCATTTATCTTTCTTCTCCTTTAGTCTTTAGTGATTCAGTGGCTGCGATTGATCTTGCAACGACATCCGTTGACTCTACGATCTCTCAATTACGCTCAATAGATCGCGCTTTAGTTGTTACCGGGTGGGGACGAACGACAAATAACTCGAATAGCGGGAGCGATACTTTACAAGAAGTCTCATTAAGTTATGTTTCTGATTCCAGTTGCCGCGCGAGTTGGTCAAACCTAGATAATTCCTCTCAGCTATGTGCTAGTACTGATAATGGACAAGATAGTTGTAATGGGGATTCCGGTGGCCCTCTCTCCTATAATCTAAATGGTATTGATTATCTTGTTGGTTTAGTCAGTTATGGCGATGGAAATGGTTGTGCTTCTGGTGTGCCAGGTGTGTATAGCCAAATCTCTTATTTTGTGGATTGGATAGATCAAGTACAAGCGGGAGATATTGAACCAACGAGTGAAGCGCGAGTCGTAACAAGTGATAGTAGCGGTGGAGGCGGTGGTGGTAGCATTGGATTTATTATGATGCTTTCTCTTTTCTCTTTAATGGTTTGTCGTTTACAAAGGCCAGCGCTTTGTTACAAAAAGTCACTTTTTTACGATCTAGGGATAAGATTATTGCTGAATAAAAATTAATAATGAAATTAGATAGGAATTATTCACTGACATTTGCGCTGGAAACTTGATCTTGCGAGTGGTCAGCCCTAGACTAGCCGCTTGCATAATTCGAGGTGTTTATAATGCGAGTTTCAGATTTTAGTTTTGATTTACCTGATGAGCTTATTGCTCGTTACCCACAACCCGATCGTACGGCAAGTCGTCTACTTCAATTAGATGGCAATTCAGGCACATTAGTGGATGGGCAATTTACTAATGTACTTGATTTAGTTGAGCCCGGTGATCTTTTAGTTTTCAACAATACGCGTGTGATTCCTGCTCGTATGTTTGGTCGTAAAGCATCGGGTGGTAAAATTGAAGTGTTGGTGGAACGCGTACTCGATAATAAGCGCATCTTAGCGCATGTCCGCTCATCAAAATCACCGAAACCTGGTGCGCCATTGATTCTTGGTGATAATAGTGATTATGAAGTTGAGGCGACGATGGTTGCTCGTCATGATGCACTGTTTGAAATCCAGTTTGAAAATGAGTTAACGGTACTTGAGACTCTTGATAAAATTGGACACATGCCGTTACCTCCTTACATTGACCGTCCGGATGAAGATTCAGATAAAGAGCGTTATCAAACGGTTTATAATGAGAAACCAGGGGCAGTCGCTGCGCCAACAGCGGGGTTGCATTTTGATGATGCAATTTTAGCTGCTCTTAAAGAGAAAGGGGTAGAAACGGCATTTGTTACCTTGCATGTTGGTGCAGGAACATTCCAGCCTGTGCGTGTTGATGATATCAATGATCATGTGATGCATTCTGAGTACGCGGAAGTACCTCAAGAGGTTGTTGACGCCATTAATGCCACAAAAGCACGTAATGGTCGAGTCATTGCGGTTGGAACGACATCGGTTCGTTCTTTAGAGAGTGCCGCTCAATCTGCTTTAAAACAGGGAACTCCACTCGTTCCGTTTTTCTCAGATACTGATATTTTTATCTACCCTGGATATGAATTCCAATTGATTGACGTGATGATCACCAATTTCCACTTACCAGAATCGACTCTGATTATGTTGGTAAGTGCTTTTGCTGGTTTTGATAATACGATAAAAGCTTATCATCATGCAGTAGCCGAAAAATATCGCTTTTTTAGTTACGGAGATGCCATGTTTATCTCAGCGAAGACAAAATCTTAATACTTTATGAGAACTTGCTCATAAATTGAATGAATCAGGGGTATCTATATCATGGTATAGTGACCTCCGAACCCTAGCAGCGTTAGACTGTTTATCTAGCATCTGGAGATATTGTGAAGTACGAATTAATTAAAAAAGAGGGACGAGCCCGTCGCGGTCGTTTAACTTTTGAACGTGGTGAAGTAGAAACACCTGCATTTATGCCTGTTGGTACCTATGGGACTGTAAAAGGCATGACACCTGAAGAAGTGAAAGCAACGGGTGCTCAGATCCTTCTAGGTAATACGTTCCACCTATGGTTGCGTCCTGGTCAAGAAATCATGCGTCAACATGGCGATCTACATGACTTTATGAATTGGCAAGGTCCGATTTTAACCGATTCAGGCGGTTTCCAAGTATTTAGTTTGGGTGATATCCGTAAGATCACAGAAGAGGGTGTACATTTCCGTAACCCTGTTAATGGTGACAAGATCTTTATGGATGCTGAAAAGTCGATGGAAATTCAATACGACTTAGGCTCAGATATTGTGATGATTTTTGATGAGTGTACACCATACCCAGCCACTCATGAAGAAGCTAAAAAGTCGATGGAGATGTCACTACGTTGGGCTAAACGTAGTCGTAACCATTTTGATAAACAAGGCAATAAGAACGCCCTTTTTGGTATTGTTCAAGGTTCTGTTTATGAAGATTTACGCGATATCTCAGCGGCAGGATTAACCGATATCGGTTTTGATGGTTATGCGGTTGGTGGTCTTGCGGTTGGTGAGCCGAAAGATGATATGCACCGTATACTAGAACATACTTGTCCGCAACTTCCAGAAGATAAGCCTCGTTATCTAATGGGTGTTGGTAAGCCTGAAGATTTAGTTGAAGGCGTACGTCGTGGTATTGATATGTTTGACTGTGTTATGCCAACGCGTAATGCACGTAACGGACACCTATTTGTTACTGGCGGTGTGGTTAAAATCCGTAACGCTAAACATAAAACAGATACGGGTCCATTAGATCCAGAATGTGATTGTTACACTTGTAAGAATTACAGTAAATCTTACCTACATCATCTTGATCGCTGTAATGAGATCCTAGGCGCACGCCTGAATACCGTCCATAATTTACGTTATTATCAACGTTTAATGGAAGGTTTGCGTAATGCGTTAGATGAAGGTAGATTAGACGCTTTCGTTGAAGAGTTTTATGCTCGTCGTGAAAAACCCGTACCACCATTAGATAATTTATAATAAAAGGATATATCAATGAGTTTAATCTCTAATGCATACGCAGCTGGCCCCGCTTCTACTGGCGGAGAAACTACGCAGTTACTTATCATGCTTGGCCTGTTTGCTGTTATTTTTTACTTTATGATCTACCGCCCGCAGTCTAAGCGTGTGAAAGAACATAAAAACCTAATGGCTTCTATGGGTAAAGGCGATGAAGTATTATCAAGTGGTGGTCTAGTAGGTAAAATTACTAAGATCTCTGATGATAGTGACTATATCGTTATCGCTTTAGGCGCTGGCACTGAAGTAACAATTAAGAAAGATTTTGTTACTGCAGTACTGCCAAAAGGTACTATTCAATCTCTATAACCTCCTAAAGGATCATAACAGTGTTAAACCGTTATCCTTTGTGGAAGTATATTATGTTAGCGCTGATCATTGCGATCGGCGCTCTATATGCTCTCCCAAATATCTACGGTGAAGATCCAGCGGTTCAAGTTACAGGTGCACGTGGTGTATCAGCTGATTTGCAAACCTTGGATTCTGTCACCGATGCTTTAAAAAGCAATGACATCGACTACAAATCTATCTCTCTTGAAAAGGGTACGGTACTCGCTCGTTTTTCTGACACCGATACCCAAATTAGTGCTCGCGATATTATTAAATCCGCTTTAGATAAACAGTATATCGTCGCCTTAAACCTTGCACCTGCTACGCCAAAATGGCTAGAGTCCGTCGGTGCAACACCAATGAAACTTGGTCTTGATCTACGTGGTGGTGTTCACTTCTTGATGGAAGTGGATATGGATGCTGCGATGGATAAGTTGATGGGCCAACAAGAAGATGTATTCCGAACTGAATTGCGTGAAGCACGTCTTCGCTATAGTGCTATTCATAAGAAACAAGATTCTGTTGACGTTCGTATGCGTAGTGCAGCTGATTTAGATAAAGCTAAATCCCTACTTGCTGAAAAACATCAAGATATGGTGTTTACCGTTGATGAAAGCACTTCAACACTTAAAGCCGTTTATACCGAAGCTCGTTTAAAAGAGATTCGTGACTATGCCGTTGATCAGAATATTACCATTTTACGTAACCGTGTGAATGCTTTAGGTGTTGCTGAGCCATTAGTTCAACGTCAAGGTGCATCACGCATTGTTGTTGAGCTACCTGGTGTACAAGATACAGCTCGTGCAAAAGAGATCTTAGGTGCAACGGCAACGTTAGAATTCCGTACGGTTGATACTGCGGTTGATCGTCAAGCTGCAGCAAGTGGTCGAGTACCTGGTTCTAGTGAAGTGAAATATACGCGTGATGGTGCACCGGTTGTACTTAAAAAGCGTGTTATTCTAACCGGTGATCATATTACCGATGCAAGTTCTAGCGCTGATGAATATGGCCGTCCACAAGTTAACATCTCACTAGATAGTGAAGGTGGTAGCAAAATGTCAGCATTTACCAAAGATAATATTGGTAAATTAATGGCAACGGTTTTCTCTGAGTATAAAGATACAGGTAAACGTGATAGCAAAGGCAATGTTGTTTTAGCTAAACATGAAGAAGTCATTAACCAAGCGACGATTCAGTCTCGTTTAGGTAATAGCTTCCGTATTACGGGTATTGATAGCCAAGCTGAAGCGCACAACTTAGCCCTTCTTCTTCGTGCCGGTGCGTTAATTGCGCCAATTTCGATTGTTGAAGAGCGTACCATTGGTCCATCAATGGGGCAGCAGAATATCGATATGGGTGTTCAAGCTTGTGTGTGGGGCTTAATCGCCGTTATGCTATTCACCGCTATTTATTACCGTAAATTTGGCCTGATTGCTAACTTAGCTTTAGTGATGAACTTGGTTCTTATTATCGGTATTATGTCGTTGATCCCAGGTGCTACCATGACCTTGCCAGGTATCGCAGGTATCGTATTAACGGTCGGTATGGCGGTTGATGCCAATGTACTGATATTTGAGCGTATCCGTGAAGAGTTGCGAGAAGGGCGTAGTCCTCAACAAGCGATTCATCAAGGTTATGCTAATGCTTTTAGTACCATTGCCGATGCTAACATCACTACCTTAATTACAGCGATTATCTTATTTGCTGTAGGTACCGGTGCGATTAAAGGCTTCGCCGTGACACTATCTATTGGTATTTTAACTTCAATGTTTACTGCAATTGTTGGTACCCGTGCGGTCGTCAACTTATTGTATGGCGGTAAACGTGTTAAAAAGCTATCAATCTAAGGGGCGCTTAAATGTTTGAAATTTTAAGAACGAATAAAACGTTCAACTTTATGCGCTGGTCTAAAGTGGCTTTCATCTTCTCTATTTTGATGATTGGGGCTGCTATCGGTACTCTTTCAACTAAATGGTTGAATTGGGGCTTAGACTTTACTGGTGGTACGTTAATTGAAGTTGGTTTTCAACAGCCTGCAGATCTTGAAAAGGTACGTGCCTCTTTAGATACCGCCGGTTTTGGTGATGCCGTTGTTCAAAACTTTGGTACAGCAAGAGATGTGATGGTTCGCCTGCGTCCTCGTGATGATCTCAAAGGTGAGCAATTAGGTTCACAAGTTATCAATGCCATCCAACAAGGTACTGGCGAAAGCGTAGAGATGCGCCGAGTTGAGTTTGTTGGTCCGAACGTCGGTGATGAATTAGCTGAAGCGGGTGGTCTTGCGATTATTGCTTCATTAATCTGTATCCTTCTTTACGTTTCAATGCGTTTTGAGTGGCGTTTGGCAGCGGGTGCAGTATTGTCTCTTGCTCACGATGTAACGATTACTTTAGGTATCTTCTCGTTACTTCAAGTTGAAGTTGACTTGACCATTGTGGCAGCACTACTGACGGTGGTGGGTTACTCGCTCAATGATACCATCGTGGTATATGACCGAGTACGTGAGAATTTCCGTCGTGAACGTAAAGGTTCGCCAACGGAGATTATCAATGGTGCTATTACTCAGACATTGAGTCGTACGTTGATTACTTCTGGTACAACATTATTCGTGGTTATTGCCCTATTCACTCAAGGTGGCGCTAATATTCATGGCTTTGCATTAGCACTATTGATCGGTATTACTGTAGGTACTTATTCATCGATCTATGTTGCATCTGCACTTGCTCTGAAACTTGGTATTACTCGTGAACACTTAATGCCTGTGAAAGTTGAGAAAGAAGGTGAAGAGTTTGACAATATGCCTTAACGGCTAATTCATAACGTTACCTGAATTAAATCCAGTTAATTCTCTGTTTATCTTAATGAAAGAACAGAAAATTAGCTGGATTTTTTTTATATGCTAAAATAGTCACTTACTTTTCTTCTTTTCTGCGTGATTATCATTATGCCATCATCTCTATTTACTCCCTTTAAATCCTCAATCTCTGCGCTAACGCCTCCTGATAAATTCACTTTTCCTTTCTATTATCAACCTCATCCGCTAGCAGTTGTGGCCACGCAAGAGTTACAAGAACACTTAGAAATACAGCAGATTTGGCAACATGACTTTGGTTTGCAAGGTGAAAGTGTTTTTCCAATTGGTAAGATGTTTGGTGTGTTAGTGGTAGAGAATCAACAAGGGGAGTTAGGTTATTTATCTGCATTTTCAGGTAAGTTAGCTGAACAAAATAACCTCCCTTATTTTGTGCCGCCTGTGTTTGATATGCTGGTGGAAGATAACTTTTTTCTTACCGAGCAGAAAGTGATTAATCAAGTTACTGCTCAGTTAGAGACGTTGCAGCAGAGTCCTAAGTTGGCTGAGCTAAAAGCCGCAAGTATTGATATAGCACAACAGCAGCAACAAGCGCTTTCTCAACATCGAGATCAGATGATTGAAGGGCGACGAGTGAGGAAGTTGGCGCGAGCTGAGGTAGAACAGCAATTCCAAGAGGGAGCCATTGATGAAGTTCAGTTAAAACCTTTGATGGTTGAGCTGTCTCGACAAAGTGTAACGGAGAAAAATCAGTTAAAAGCCTTAAAGCAGCGTTGGCAACAGAGAATCGATGAGGTTGAACAAGAAATTACTCAATTTGAAGACGAGATTAAAAACAGAAAGCAACAGCGTAAAACCTTATCGAATGCACTGCAATATCAACTATTTGAACAGTATAGCTTTTTGAATCAACAAGCTGAAAGCCAAACGTTAAATCAGATATTTAAAGAGACAGTAACGCCAATTCCACCGGCAGGTGCGGGAGAGTGTGCAGCACCCAAGTTGCTGCAATATGCGTTTAAAAATCAGTTGAAGCCAATTGCTCTAGCGGAATTTTGGTGGGGGAGTTCACCTAAATCGGAAGTCAGAAAGCACAAAAATTACTATCCCTCTTGTCAAAGTAAATGTTTGCCGATTCTAACTCATATGTTAAAAGGCATGGATGTTGATGATAACCCTTTATTGGTTAATCCCGCCGAAGGAAAAACGTTACCGATTATTTATCAAGATGAAGCCTTGTTGATTGTCAATAAACCCGCTGAATTTCTTTCAGTTCCTGGTAAGCAGATCAATGATTCGGTTTATCATCGAATTAAAATACAATTTCCTGAGGCGACCGGACCATTGATTGTCCACCGTTTAGATATGTCGACATCCGGATTGATGGTGCTGGCACTGACGAAAGAGAGCCATAAAAATCTTCAGCAACAGTTTATTAAACGGACGGTAGAGAAGCGTTATTTAGCGAGATTAGAAGGTACGATCATCCAGAGTGAAGGTTATATCTCTTTACCATTGCGTGTTGATTTAGAAGATAGACCAAAGCAGTTAGTTTGTTATCAACATGGACGACAGGCTGAAACATATTGGCAAGTGAAAGGGATTGTTGATGGTAAAACTGATATCTACCTTTATCCAAAAACAGGAAGAACCCATCAGTTAAGAGTCCATTGTGCTCACCAGTTAGGATTAAATACCCCGATTATTGGTGATGATCTGTATGGGACTCGGGAACGTCGTCTTCATCTGCATGCTGAATCTCTGAGTTTTGATCATCCAGAATCTAAACAGCGAATGGATTTCCAAGTTGATGCTGATTTTTAGTTATCCCCTCCTTACTTGAAGTTGCTAGTAGGCGAACACAAGTGACGAGCTATTTTAAATAAGAAGGCGATATAAAACAAAAAAGACCACCTGTGATTAACAGATGGTCTTTTTATAAAACGGATATAAACGAAATTTAAGTATTGATTACTTAAGTAGCGCTTCTTTATCGTTGTTACGGATGGCTGTTAGTAAGCCTTTTACTACGCGAGCATTACCAGAAACGATGTTTCCAGATGTCATGTAGTTGCTGCCACCTGCAAAGTCAGTACAAAGTGCACCAGCTTCACGAGCAATTAATTCACCAGCAGCGATATCCCATGGCTTAAGAGCAAGCTCGAAATAACCATCAACACGGCCAGAAGCAACATAACAAAGGTCTAGTGCAGCAGAACCAGTGCGACGGAAGTCAGAACAATCAGTAAATAACTCAGTCATGATCTTCATGTAGCTTTCAGAGTGCTGTTTCGCTTTATGCGGGAAAGCTGTCGCTAGAATAGTACCATCTAGGTCTTTAGCTTTAGTTACACGGATACGTTGGTTATTTAGTTTAGCGCCAGCACCACGTTGAGCAGAGAAAAGCTCATTACGGATTGGATCGTAAACGATAGCGACTTCTGTACGTCCCTTAATGCGTAATGCAATAGAAACAGAAAAGTGAGGTAAGCCTCGAATGAAGTTAGTTGTGCCATCCAGTGGGTCGATGATCCATTGATAGTCCTTATCTTTACCTTCGTGTGTACCGCTCTCTTCAGCCACGATAGAGTGGTCAGGATAAGAGGTACGGATCACTTCGATGATAATCTCTTCAGCTTGTTGATCTACGTTAGTGTAGAAATCATTCACCCCTTTTGGGCTAGCTTCTACTGAATCTAAGTTTTCGAAAGATTTTGCGATATAATTGCCAGCTTTGCGCGCAGCGCGCACGCCGATATTTAGCATTGGATGCATACGATATTCCCAAGGATGTTAAAGAACTAAAAAAGCGGCGGCGAGTATACCAAAATTGAGATAAAAAGAAAGCGGTTATTTTTTGTTCTCTGCTTTTATCTAAGAGCGCAATAAGATCAAAAGGACAGATCTCTTTACTTTATGATAATATTATCCCCCCAAATTATTAAGCAGTATTATTTATCTATGTTAGATCAAGTGAAAATTGTTCTCGTTAATACCTCCCACTCCGGTAATATTGGCTCGGCTGCCCGTGCGATGAAAGTGATGGGTTTAAGTCGACTTGTTTTAGTTGATCCTGCATGTGAGATTGACGGCAAAGCGGTTGCGATGTCTGCGGGAGCAAGTGATATTATGAATAACGCGACCGTTGTCTCTACATTAGAAGAAGCCATTGCTGATTGTCAGTTAGTAGTAGGGAGTAGCGCTCGTCCTCGCCACTTGCAATGGCCACAACTTGACCCTCGAGAAGCGGGCACTAAATTAATCGCAGAAAGTCAAAGTAGTAAAGTGGCAATTATTTTTGGTCGTGAGCGTACCGGTTTGACCAATGATGAACTGCAAAAGTGTCACTACCATGTCAATATTCCTGCCAATCCGGAATACAGCTCCTTGAACTTAGCGATGGCCGTCCAAACATTATCTTATGAAGTAAGAACTGCTTGGTTAGAGTCGCAAGCTTATCAAGGTGAAAAGGGTGAAGAGGCGTATCCTCTTTCTGAAGATTTAGAGCTTTTTTATCGGCATTTAGAAAATACGCTTTATGATTCAGGATTTATTAATCAAGCTCATCCCGGCGCTGTAATGAACAAATTGCGACGTTTATTTAACCGTGCGCGACCAGAAAGACAAGAGTTGAATATTCTACGAGGTGCATTAACTTCGTTTGAGCGAGAAATGAAAAAATAGATTCTAATAATAGTTGACTAAATTACAGGGTTAAATACTTGACTGTTTTAGTCGGGTATGGCAATCTTAGCTCATTATTGACGAATGTGAGCTTGAATTTGCTATGAAATTGACTTCAAAAGGTAGATACGCAGTAACCGCAATGCTTGATGTTGCGTTACATGCGCAAGAGAATCCAGTGCCTTTGGCTGATATTTCTGAGCGTCAAGAGATTTCTTTATCGTACCTTGAACAATTATTCTCTCGTTTACGTAAAGCGGGTTTAGTCTCAAGTGTACGAGGACCAGGTGGTGGTTATCGCTTAGGATTAGATCCTAATGAAATTGCGGTAAGCATGGTGATAGCAGCCGTTGATGAATCGGTTGATGCAACCAAGTGTCATGGTGCTGGTGGATGTCAAGGCGGCTCCCGTTGCCTAACTCACTCTTTATGGCGAGACCTTAGTGCGCGAATCAGTGGTTTTCTAGATGGAATTACACTGGGTGAACTAATGGACGACAATGAAATTCAATTTGTTTCTAATCGTCAAGATGAAAAAATATTGTCGAGTTTTAGTAATAAAACTCTTTAATTAAAGCAATTAATGATAGATCAAGTGATATAAAAACTATATTTATCTATATACTTACGTTACATGAGTATATTCGCGGAGAAAAAAATGAAACTGCCTATTTATTTAGATTATTCAGCAACATGCCCAGTGGACCCACGTGTTGCAGAAAAGATGGTTGAGTGTTTAACCTTAGACGGAAATTTTGGTAACCCAGCATCTCGCTCGCACCGTTATGGTTGGCAGGCGGAAGAAGCAGTCGATACCGCGAGAGAGCAAATTGCCGATGTGCTAAATGCAGATCCACGTGAAATTGTTTTTACTTCTGGCGCAACTGAGTCAGACAATCTAGCAATTAAAGGTATTGCGCACTTCTATGGTAAGAAGGGCAAGCATATCATCACTTGCAAAACTGAACATAAAGCAGTACTTGACCCATGTCGTCAATTAGAGCGTGAAGGTTTTGAAGTGACTTATCTTGAGCCAGAAGCAAATGGCTTAATTGATTTGAACAAATTACAAGCAGCAATGCGTGATGATACAATTCTTGTTTCTATCATGCATGTAAATAACGAAATTGGTGTTATTCAAGATATTACTGCGATTGGTGAGCTGTGTCGTGAACGTAAGATTTACTTCCACGTTGATGCAGCACAATCTGCGGGTAAACTGCCAATTGATGTTAAAGAGATGAAAGTTGATCTGATCTCTATCTCTGGTCATAAAATTTATGGACCAAAAGGTATCGGTGCTCTTTATGTGCGTCGTAAGCCTCGTATTCGTCTTGAATCGCAAATGCATGGCGGCGGTCATGAGCGTGGTATGCGTTCAGGAACACTTCCTACGCACCAGATCGTTGGCTTAGGTGAAGCGATGCGTATCGCTAAAGAAGAGATGACTAAAGACTATCAACATTCTTTAGATCTACGTCAACGTTTTCTTGATGGAATCAAGGATATGGAAGCTGTTTATGTAAATGGTGACCTAGAGCAACGCGTTGCGAACAATTTAAATGTAAGCTTTGCATTTGTTGAGGGAGAGTCATTACTCATGGCTCTAAAAGATCTTGCAGTATCATCAGGTTCCGCTTGTACTTCAGCAAGTTTAGAACCTTCGTATGTATTGCGAGCACTCGGCTTAGATGATGAGTTAGCACACAGCTCAATTCGCTTCTCTTTTGGTCGCTTCACTACAGAAGAAGAAATTGACCACGCAATTAGTTGTGTACGTCAAGCTGTAGGAAAACTTCGTGAGATGTCACCTCTTTGGGATATGTACAAAGAAGGGATTGATTTAAACACAGTTGAGTGGGCACACCACTAATTTAACCGATAACCAAATTGATTAATCGCGAAATTAGTTGATACAACATACTGTTTCACGGAATTAGACAAATATTAGGAGAGATATCATGGCTTATAGCGAAAAAGTAATCGACCATTATGAAAACCCACGTAACGTTGGTGGTTTTGATAAAAACGATCCAAATATCGGTAGTGGTATGGTTGGCGCACCCGCTTGTGGTGACGTAATGAAACTACAAATCAAAGTAAGTGACGAAGGCGTTATCGAAGATGCTAAGTTTAAAACTTACGGCTGTGGTTCAGCAATTGCATCTAGCTCCCTCATTACTGAGTGGGTAAAAGGTAAAACACTTGATGAAGCTGCTGCGATTAAAAATGCAGAAATTGCTGAAGAGTTAGCATTACCGCCAGTAAAAGTTCACTGTTCTATTTTAGCTGAAGATGCAATCAAAGCTGCAGTTAGCGATTATAAGAACAAACATAAATAATTAATTAACTTTTAGGGGTTGTTGGACAGATGGCCATCACTATGACAGAAGCGGCAGCAGGCCGCGTTCGTACTTTTCTTGAGAATCGTGGTAAAGGCATCGGCCTGAGACTAGGAGTTCGTACTTCTGGCTGTTCGGGCATGGCTTACGTCATTGAGTTCGTTGATGAGCTTAATGAAGAAGATGAAGTTTTTAAAATTGATGATATTAATCTTATTGTCGATGCAAAAAGTTTGCTTTATCTCGATGGAACAGAGTTAGACTTTGCCAAAGAAGGTCTAAACGAAGGCTTTCAGTTCAATAACCCAAATGTCTCTAGTGAGTGTGGTTGTGGCGAAAGCTTCAACGTTTAACTTTCAAGCTAAAAGGTTTTAATACTAAAAGCCTATGAATCACTTTGAACTATTAGGGCTACCATTTCAATTTGACGTTGATGGTAGTCTTCTTTCTCTAAAATACAGAGAATTACAGCGCCATTTTCACCCTGATAATTTTGCAACCTCCTCCGAGCGTGATCGATTATTAGCGGTACAAAAAGCTGCACAAATCAACGACGCATTTCAGATCTTAAAGGATCCTGTTTTACGTGCTGAATATATTCTTGCTGAAAAGGGTGAAGATATTCGAGGCGAACAGGTGACCATGCAAGATCCAATGTTCTTAATGCAACAGATGGAACTGCGTGAATCTTTAGAAGATATCCCATCAACGGAAAATCCTGATGAAGCATTAGCCAAATTTGGACAAGAAGTGAAAGGGATTTATCAAACCTACCTCGACGAACTACGTCAACTTCTGGATGAAAAAGCATGGTCCAATGCGACTATTGTGGTACGAAAGCTGAAGTTTATCGTTAAATTACAAGTAGAAATTGATAACATGGAAGAACGTCTACTTGATCTTTGGTAATATCTTTCATCGTTGAAAATCCCATAAACCTAAGAATCCAAAATAAGGTATAACAATGGCATTATTACAGATTGCTGAACCAGGACAGAGCGCAGCACCTCATCAACATAAATTAGCTGTCGGTATTGATTTAGGGACAACTAATTCCTTAGTTGCAGCAGTACGTAGTGGTCAATCAAGTTGTTTAGTCGATGAACAAGATCATTCGATCATGCCATCGGTTGTTCATTATGGTGAAAATGAGCAGATCACGACAGGAATTGCAGCGCGAGCATTAGCGCAACAAGATCCTGAAAATACCGTGATTTCAGTTAAGCGATTAATTGGTCGTTCACTCAATGATATTCAACAACGTTATTCTAATTTGCCTTATCAATTTGTTGCCTCTGATAACGGTCTTCCTCAGATTGCTACCCGTCAAGGTGTAGTGAATCCAATTGCCGTTTCTAGTGAAATACTTAAGTCACTTTCTAAACGTGCAGAACAAGTATTAGGTGGCGATCTTGAAGGTGTCGTGATTACGGTTCCTGCTTATTTTGATGATGCTCAACGTGCAGGCACAAAAGATGCAGCTAAGCTCGCAGGTCTTAATGTTCTTCGCTTGTTGAATGAACCCACGGCAGCTGCTATTGCTTATGGTTTAGATTCAGGTCAAGAAGGTGTCATTGCCGTTTATGATTTAGGTGGCGGGACTTTTGATATCTCAATACTTCGTCTTTCTAAAGGTGTATTTGAAGTTCTGGCTACAGGTGGTGATTCTGCTTTAGGTGGCGATGACTTTGACCAAGTGATTGTTGACTGGATTTTAGCGGAGGCTGGAATTTCAGACGAGCTTTCAGCGATGGATTCCCGTGCAGTTATTGATGCCGCAACGGATGCAAAAATTACACTGTCTGCGGAACCACAAGCGAATATTGATATTTTAGGTTGGCAAGGTACATTAACCAAAGATACCTTTGAGCAGCTAATTACGCCATTAATTAAAAAGACCTTGTTGTCATGTCGTCGTGCAATTAAAGATGCGGACATCACAACTGATGAGGTACTTGAAGTTGTCATGGTTGGTGGTTCAACGCGTGTTCCTTCTGTTCGTGAAATGGTTGGACGCTTCTTTGATAAAGAGCCATTAACGTCAATTGACCCTGATAGTGTGGTCGCTTTAGGTGCATCAATCCAAGCCAATATTTTAGTGGGTAACAAATCAGATGATGAGTTACTGCTTCTTGATATTACCCCGCTTTCATTAGGTATTGAGACAATGGGGGGCTTGGTAGAGAAGATCATTCCACGTAATACCGCGATTCCGGTAGCAAGAGCGCAAGAGTTTACCACTTTTAAAGATGGCCAAACTGCAATGATGGTGCATGTGGTACAAGGTGAGCGAGAGATGGTTGATGACTGTCGTTCACTCGCTCGTTTTACTCTTCGTGATATTCCGCCTATGGCGGCAGGTGCTGCCCATATTCGAGTGACTTATCAAGTTGATGCTGATGGTTTACTTTCTGTTACCGCGATGGAGAAAGGCACTGGCGTTCAGGCTGAAATTCAAGTGAAACCGTCTTATGGTTTAAGTGATAATGAAGTGGCTTCAATGATCCAAGATTCAATGAAGTTTGCGAAAGATGATCTTGATGCAAGAAAACTAGCCGAACAGCAAGTTGAAGCGGATCGTGTTATCGAAGGGTTAGTGGCAGCGCTAGATGCTGATGGTGATGCATTGCTTACCCTTGAAGAGAGAAAAGAAATTGAAGATGCAATTGCTAAACTTGCCGAATTACGACAAGGAACCAGTGTGTTAGCGATTGAAGATGGAATTAAAAACGCTGATAAAGTGAGCCAAGAGTTCGCATCTCGTCGAATGGATCAATCTATTCGTCGAGCATTGGCTGGTCAATCAATAGATGAGATTTAAAAATGCCTAAAATTGTAGTACTTCCTCATGAAGAGTTATGCCCTGAAGGCATGGTATTAGATGCAACAACAGGTGAAACTGTTTTAGATGTTGCACTAAAAAATGGAATCCATATTGAACATGCATGTGAAAAATCGTGTGCATGTACAACTTGTCACGTTATTGTTCGTGAAGGCTTTGATTCATTGGATGAAAGTGATGAGTTAGAAGATGATATGTTAGATAAAGCATGGGGATTAGAACCAGAGTCTCGTTTGGGTTGCCAAGCGAAAGTTGAAGATGAAGACCTCGTTATCGAAATTCCTCGCTATACTATTAACATGGTTTCTGAAAAGAACTAATTTATACCCTTCTTATTTGAAGAGATGGTATATATTAGAAACTAGTATTATGACAAAGAGGTGGACAATATGAGTTTAAAATGGATTGATTCTCGAGATATTGCGATTGAGTTAGTAGATACTTATCCTGATATTGACCCTCAAACCGTACGCTTTACTGATCTTTACCAATGGGTTCTCGACCTTGAAGAGTTTGATGATGATCCTAAACACTCTAATGAACGTGTATTAGAAGCTATTGTTGCTTGTTGGCTAGAAGAGATGGATTAAGGTGCTGAGCGATAATTAAGGACTGACTCCTTAAATTAGCAATAATGTTGTAATACTAAAAAGGTAGACTGTTAACAGTTTGCCTTTTTTGTTTAATTGGAGTTAATATATTGAATTTATTCAGATTGCAGTGCACTCTATAATGAGTTATCAAATAATTTAAATGAATAGAGTCAATTCACTAGCAAAACCATAATAAATGATAAGTCTGTCTTATCGTGTCCATTATTTAGTTTTCACTCAAGGAGAGGATATATGTCAACTCATATGCCTGTTGTTATCTCGCTTCAAGCTGCTGAAGAGCAGTGGGGGGCGAATGCATTAGTATCGTTCAATAACGGTGGTGCCACAATCCATTTAACCGAAAATAGCAATGAAGATGTTGTTCAAAAAGCGGCGAGAAAGATTGCTAATCAAGGAATTAAATCCGTTGAGTTAGCGGGTGATAAATGGACTTTAGAACAGTGTTGGGTATTTGCTCAAGGCTTTCGCTCTCCACTTGGTGAACTTGACATTGTTTGGCCTACCTCTCTCTCTGAGCAAGATGAATCTCAACTTGATGCACGTTTAGTAGCTGTTAATTGGGCTAGAGATATTACTAATTTGACTGGCGAACAGTTGAGCCCTGAACGTTTAGCTTCTCGCGCTGCTGAGTTTCTAAAAGGGCTTGATCCTGAATCAGTTAAATTCAAGATGGTTAAAGGCAATGATCTATTAGAAGAAGGCTGGACTGGAACCTATACCGTCGGTCGTGGTTCTGCGCGTAAACCGGTGATGTTAAGGCTGGATTACAATCCAACTAAAGATCCTGAGGCTCCGGTACATACTGTGATTGTTGGTAAAGGTATTACCTTTGACTCCGGCGGCTATAGCTTAAAACCGTCTGGCTTTATGAATTCCATGAAAGCCGACATGGGAGGATCTGCAATTGCAACTGCAGCCCTAGCTTTAGCGATTATGAATGGAGTCGATTACCGTATTAAATTGGTACTATGCTGTGCAGAAAATATGGTATCCAGTAAAGCTTATAAATTGGGCGATATTATCACTTATAAAAATGGTAAAACGGTTGAAGTGATGAATACCGATGCTGAAGGGCGTTTGGTGATGGCGGATGGCTTGATTTATGCGAGCAGTCATAATCCGCAACGTATTATTGACTGTGCAACATTAACTGGAGCAGCAAAAGCAGCACTAGGTAATGATTATCATGCTCTGTTTAGTTTTGATCAGGCTCTAGCGAATAAAGCCCTAAAAGCCGCGGATCAAGTCAATGAAGGATTATGGCAACTTCCTTTGGCCGATATGCATCGTCATATGCTGCCATCAGATTTTGCTGACCTATCTAATATTAGTTCTGGGCAATACTCTCCAGGCGCAAGTACTGCTGCTGGTTTCTTATCTCATTTTGTTGAAGATTATAAGAAAGGCTGGTTACATTTCGATTGTAGTGCGGCTTATCGTAAAACAGCGAGTAACAAGTGGGCTGTCGGTGGCACAGGTCAAGGCGTTCGAACTCTCGCTCAGCTACTACTAAATAAAAAATAAAAAATAATAAAGGATTTAATCATGACGATTGAACAAACACTTTCTATTGTAAAACCCGATGCAACAAGACGTAATCTAATCGGTACTATCTACCAACGAATTGAAAATGCAGGCCTACATATTGCCGCAGCAAAAATGATTCATATGTCAAAAGAACAGGCGGAAGGTTTCTATGCAGAACATAAAGGTAAGCCTTTCTTTGATGATCTTGTGGCTTTCATGATCTCTGAGCCGGTTATGGTTCAAGTGTTAGAAGCTGAAAATGCAATTACTGATTACCGTGAATTGATGGGGAAAACCAACCCAGAAGAGGCAGCATGTGGCACGATTCGTCACGACTTTGCTGAAAGTATGCGTTATAACTCAGTACATGGTTCAGATAGCCCAACATCTGCTGAACGTGAAATTAACTACTTCTTTAAGCCAGAAGAAATTTTCTCTCAGCGTAAATAAACCTTATAATCAATAGGTTATGGTGTTATTTGTATGAATTTTTTAACGCTATAAACTGTTTGATTGAGTCATTAATTCAATATAAATGATAAGAGCCTAACTAGGCTCTTTTTTTTGTTCAAAAAATCACCAATGAATTCACCCTAATTCTGGCATCAAAGAGATAAATTATGTACAATCTCGCGCCTTGAGTTATTGAGTAGCAGTAACTTCTCATGTCGAAGATGTTATCTTACCCAATATTCATCGATATTTTCTATCTTATCAGTTTAATGAGGCCTTCAATGACCACTAAAAAAGTCAATTTACTTGATTTAAATCGCAAAGCAATGAAAGAGTTTTTTGCTGAAATTGGTGATAAACCTTTCCGTGTCGAGCAAGTCATGAAATGGATCTATCATTATGGCTGTGATGATTTTGATCAAATGACTAACTTAAATAAAAAGCTGCGTGAAAAATTAAAGCATGTTGCTGAAATCAAAGCACCTGAAGTGGGGAATGCTCAGTATTCTACTGATGGTACCATTAAGTGGGCAATGAAAGTTGGCGATCAAGATGTTGAAACCGTTTATATCCCAGAAGGCGACCGTGCGACACTCTGCGTCTCTTCTCAAGTAGGTTGTGCATTAGACTGCAAATTCTGCTCAACAGGCCAACAAGGCTTTAACCGTAACTTAACGGTATCTGAAATTATTGGTCAGGTTTGGCGTGCAGCCAAAGAAGTGGGTATTGAAAAAGAGACGGGCCGTCGTCCCATTACTAATGTTGTTATGATGGGAATGGGGGAACCGCTACTTAACTTAAAGAACTTAGTTCCAGCTCTGGAACTGATGTTAGATGATCTTGGCTATGGTCTATCTAAGCGTCGTGTGACGGTTTCTACTTCAGGTGTTGTTCCTGGACTCGATCAGTTAGGTGATCAAATTGATGTTGCACTCGCGATCTCTCTTCATGCGCCTGAAGATGCGCTACGTAGCGAAATCATGCCGATTAATGACAAATATAATATCGAAAGCTTTTTACAATCGGTACAGGGTTATATCTCTAAATCCAATGCAAACCGAGGTCGCGTGACGGTTGAGTACATTCTGCTTGATCATGTCAATGACAATATGGATGACGCTCATCGTTTAGCTAAGTTATTAGAGAATACCCCGTCTAAGATTAATTTAATTCCATTTAATCCATATCCTGGATCGCCTTATAATAAGCCAAGTAACTCTCGTATTGATCGTTTCTCGAAAGTATTAATGGAGTATGGTTTTACGGTTATTGTTCGTAAAACTCGTGGTGATGATATTGATGCAGCCTGTGGACAGCTAGTCGGTGACGTTATTGATAGAACAAAGCGTACCCAAGCAAAAAGAGCTAAAGGTGAACCAATTGCGGTAAAAACTGTCTAGTAAAGTATCATGCCAAGGAGTAGGCGAAAGTTAAATGATACTGATATCGATAATAACCAAGTCGATGATTAAACAGATAATGATTCAAAAAATGAAACCAATAATTAAACGGCTCACGACTCGAACTATAATACGAGATGCTAGGGCAGTTTACTTATTGGTTCTTTTTTATATTATTAGCGGGCTGCTCGACAATTAATGCGCCAGCAACGGATAATTTAAAGCTAAGAGATGCGGCAGATGCTAGAATTGACTTAGGTTTAGGTTATCTAACCACTGCTCAACCTCAAAGTGCTGAAAAAAATCTACGTCTAGCACTAGAATATCAACCAAAATACTCGCGTGCAGTTGCTGCTATGGCATACTATTATAGTTATATTGGAGAGGTTGAGTTAGCTTGGCAACAATATCAACAAGCCTTAACGCTAAAACCCCTCTCAGGTAAGATATTTAATAATTATGGTGTTTTTTTATGTCAGCAGCAGGCATTTACAGAGGCTATGATTTATTTTGAAAAGGCGGTATTAGATGAGAGATACCAAAATAAAGCGGAAAGTCTTGAAAATGCAGGTGTTTGCAGTTTGAAAGCTGGTAATATGGCTTCGGCAACGCACTTTTTTCAGCGGGCATTACGTCGAGAACCGCATTTGGTTGTTGCTAAAAAACAGTTAGCATTAATAGAACAATAGATAGCAAAGCACTTGGCAATGTCACCAATATAACTGCACTTTTGTATGAAGGTGATAGTCAATAATAAGACCGAGATTCTTAATAAAGGTTATAAATAAAAATGACAATAGAAGATAAGAATATCAGTAATGAACCGTTAACAGAGCAAAACACCCAAAAGCCAGGTGAGATATTGAGATTTGCTCGTGAAAAATTAGGTTTATCCCAACAAGAGATAGCGACACAACTGCGTCTAAATATTTCTGTCGTAAAACATATCGAAAATGATGAATTTAATAAGATGCCAGTCGCGACCTTTACTCGTGGCTATTTGCGCTCTTATGCTAAACTGGTAAATGTTGAGACGGATGATGTATTAAAAGCTTTTGATGCCTCAGGTGCTGAACCCGTTAAAATTCAAGAGATGCAAAGTTTTTCGAAAAAACGAAGCCGTGATAGCCATGATAGTCGAGTTATGGGGATCACATGGGTCTTGGTCATTATTGTTGTCGGTATTACAGCAACATGGTGGTGGCAAAATAAAGATGGTTCATTAAGTGAATCGATTAGTGAAACACAACAACTTGTTGAAGCGCAATCTGCAACATCAACTGAATCCATCTCTGAGTCAGAAAAAGTTAATGCTGATGACGAATCTGTTGTTAGCCAAGAGCAACAGCAGTTGGGTGACTACCCTGTCGCAACTAATAATGATGCAGCAAAAGCGGTAGAAAAGCACCAAGAAGAATCCACACTACCTGAAGTGACGACTTCTGAAGTTAACTCATCAATAGTTGTCGATCAAAAAGCAACCGCTTCAACAGCCGTTACTGCTGAAGCCACAACGCCAGAAACGATTGTTCCTGATACAACGGCAGAAGATCATGCGATAGCATCCCAAGTCGCGGAAGTTGCATCTGTTTCTGATATACAGATGACGTTTAGCAATGATTGCTGGGTACAGATTACAGATGCTTCAGGGAAGAATTTAGTCAATGGCATTAAAAAGCAAGGTGATACCATTGATCTTTCTGGAAATGCGCCTTATAAGATTGTACTCGGTGCACCTAACCATGTAGAGTTAACCTACAAAGGTGATAAGTTTGATTTAAGTCGCTATGCTAGCGGTAAAGTCGCCCGTTTTAAGCTTTCAAATTAAAGAGTAGATAGTTTCATGCATAATCATTCTCCTATTAAACGTCGTCAATCAACCCGTATTTATGTTGGGAATGTCCCTGTGGGTGACGGCGCACCAATCGCTGTTCAATCAATGACTAACACGCTTACAACAGATGTTGCAGCCACTGTTGCTCAAATCTCTGCACTTGAAAAAGTCGGTGCTGATATTGTTCGTGTTTCAGTACCAACAATGGATGCGGCTGAAGCTTTTAAGCAAATCAAACAGCAAAGTAATATTCCTTTGATTGCTGATATTCATTTTGATTATCGTATTGCTCTTAAGGTTGCAGAATATGGCGTAGATTGCCTACGTATTAACCCAGGTAATATTGGTAATGAGCAACGAATTCGTTCAGTTGTTGATTGTGCAAAAGATATGAATATTCCCATTCGTATTGGTGTTAACGGCGGTTCATTAGAGAAAGATATTCAACAGAAATATGGTGAGCCGACAGCTGCTGCTTTAGTTGAATCAGCAATGCGTCATGTTGATATTCTTGATCGTTTAAACTTTGATCAATTTAAAGTAAGTGTAAAAGCTTCCGATGTTTTTTTAGCGGTTGAGTCTTACCGTTTATTAGCTAAAGAAATTGTCCAGCCACTACATTTAGGGATCACAGAGGCGGGTGGTGCTCGAGCAGGATCGGTTAAATCGGCTGTCGGCTTAGGTATGTTACTCTCTGAAGGTATTGGTGATACATTACGTGTTTCATTGGCGGCTGATCCTGTTGAAGAAGTGAAAGTTGGCTTTGATATCTTAAAGTCCCTGCGTATTCGTTCTCGTGGTATTAATTTTATTGCTTGTCCAACTTGTTCTCGTCAAGAATTTGATGTTATTGGAACGGTTAATGAATTAGAGCAACGTTTAGAAGATATTGTTCTACCAATGGATGTTTCTATTATCGGTTGTGTCGTTAATGGCCCCGGTGAGGCTGAAGTCTCTCATTTAGGTGTCGCAGGCGGTAATAAACGCAGCGCATTCTATCAAGATGGAAAGCGTCAAAAAGATCGCTTTGATAATGATAACTTGATTGATCAACTAGAGAGTCGTATTCGTGCAAAAGCCTCGATTCTTGATCAAGAAAATCGAATTAAAACTCAGACTATAGAAGATTCTGAGTAACATACCTAAAATAATTGGCGTTGCTAGTCGGCGGAAAATGAGTGAGGCCCCATGAGTATAGGTGTACTCTATGATTGGGACGAGCAAGTGCAGCCAACAACCTCGCGGCTTCAAGTATGAAGGGTATAAAAGTTAAAGGTAAACAGCAGAGTGGAATACTGTGCTGCAATAATATTTATCCACTGATTAATGAGACATAAACGTGGCAAAGACAATTCAAGCAATTCGCGGTATGAATGACTGCTTACCAACAAGTACCCCTCTTTGGCAGAAAGTTGAAGATACCGTTAAAAATGTAGTGAGTGCTTACGGCTACAGTGAAATTAGAATGCCTATCGTAGAAGTGACGCATCTTTTCAAACGTGCAATTGGTGAAGTCACCGACGTTGTTGAAAAAGAGATGTACACTTTTGATGATCGTAATGGAGAGAGTCTTTCTCTACGTCCAGAAGGAACGGCAAGTTGTGTTCGTGCTGGGATTGAAAATGGTCTGTTATATAATCAAGAACAACGTTTATGGTATATGGGACCCATGTTCCGTCACGAGCGTCCACAAAAAGGTCGTTACCGTCAATTCCATCAAGTCGGTGTTGAAGTCTTTGGCTTGAATGGCCCTGATGTTGATGCTGAACTAATTATGATGACTGCGCGTCTTTGGCGTGAATTAGGTATTCATGAACATGTGCGTTTAGAATTGAATTCGATTGGTTCTTTAGAGGCACGTGCTAGCTACCGCACAGCATTAATTGCGCACCTAGAACAACATATTGATGTATTAGATGAAGATAGCTTACGTCGTATGCATACTAATCCATTACGTGTACTAGATAGTAAAAATCCAGATATTCAAGCAATCCTAACCGATGCTCCTGAACTTGTTGATTACCTTGATGAAGAGTCAAAAGCGCACTTTGCTGGTCTTTGTGAACTACTTGATGCTGCTGGAATCCAATATACGATTAATCAACGTTTAGTCCGTGGTTTAGATTATTATAACCGTACTGTTTTTGAGTGGATTACTGAAAGTTTAGGCGCACAAGGAACGGTTTGTGGTGGTGGACGCTATGATGGTCTTGTTGAACAGTTAGGCGGAAAATCAACACCGGCTGTTGGCTTTGCTATGGGACTTGAGCGTTTAGTCTTACTAATGGAAGCATTAGAGTTAAATCAAGTTCGTCGTACTGTTGACGTCTATATTGTTACCGCAGGTGAAGGTACAATGGCTGCTGGTATGAAATTAGCTGAATCATTACGTGAAAATATTGATGGAATTCGTGTGATGAACCACTTTGGCGGCGGCGGCTTTAAAAAGCAATTTAAGCGAGCTGATAAAGTGGGCGCAAAAGTCGCTTTAGT
The DNA here is from genome assembly GCF_021513135.1 of Vibrio sp. SS-MA-C1-2. Taxonomy (NCBI): domain Bacteria; kingdom Pseudomonadati; phylum Pseudomonadota; class Gammaproteobacteria; order Vibrionales; family Vibrionaceae; genus Vibrio; species Vibrio sp. SS-MA-C1-2. The sequence continues at coordinate 91,011 of NZ_CP090981.1, read as the reverse complement.
TTTAGGCGAAGATGAAGTTGCTAATCATCAAGTAACATTTAAAGATCTGCAGGGCGGAGAGCAAGTAACAGTTGCTCAAGATAGCGTTGCAACAAAAATTGCTGAAGTGATGTAAGAGGATTATTTAGTGGACGTTTACTCTACGGAAGAACAACAAGTTGAAGCTATCAAAAGTTGGTGGCAAAAAAATGGAAAATCAGTCGTTATTGGTACGGTTGTAGGATTAGCTGCACTTGCAGGTTGGCGCTATTATCAAGCTGAGACGCTAAGAGCAAATGAGCAAAGTTCTCAGGCTTATCATCAAGTTGTGACCGAGTTAACCGCAAATAGTAATGATAGTATTGCCGATGCAAAAGCATTTATTGCTGAAGATAACAGTAGCCATTATGCGGTATTAACATCATTACAATTGGCTAAAAATTACGTAGAAAATGGCGATTTAGCGGGTGCAAAACAAGTTTTAGTTGACGTACAAGCTTCAAATAAAGATGCGTCTTTAACACCATTAATTTTAACGCGCCTTGCTCGTATTTATGCTGAAGATGAAAATTACACACAAGCGAATGCTGAACTAGCAAAAATTACTGATGAAAGCTGGAAAGGTCGCGTTGAAGAGTTAAAAGGTGATTTCTTTGCTCGTCAAGGTAAAAGCAGTGAAGCGCTTCAGGCTTACAATCAAGCTCAAGAGTTTGGTGTAACAGGTGTGATTCAGATGAAAATTGATGATTTAGCTCAATAACCATTGAATTTATACGAAATGATTTAAAAGTATTAATTTTATTATTATACCTCTAATTCATTAACGTATAGCTTAGTACACAATCACGAGAGAAAAGGTTATACACATGGGGTGGAAAAAAACCGTAATGGCATTAGCCTTTCTAACTGGTCTTGCAGGATGTGCCAGTGAGGAAGCGGCAGTTAAGATCTCGCCTTTACCTAAAGTTGATAGTCAGTTCACACCTAAAAAAGTGTGGAGTAAGAGTGTAGGTAATGGTATTGAAGATTACTACTCAACACTTAAGCCGGTTGTAGAGTACGGTAAAGTTTATGCTGCTGATCGTAAAGGTTATGTTGTTGCACTCGATGAAGAGAGTGGCAAAGAACAGTGGAGCAATGATTTAGAAGATGATAACTCAGCTCGCCTTTCTGGTGGTATTGTGGCGAGTTACGGTAAGATCTTTATCGGTACTGAAAATGCAGAAGTCATTGCATTAAATAGTGATACTGGTGATGAGGAGTGGCGTTCAGAAGTTGATGGTGAAGTATTAGCAACACCATTGGTTGATGAAGGTTTAGTTATCGTTAATACCAGTAAAGGTACGTTAGAGGCTCTCGATTCTGAAACAGGTGAAGAGAAGTGGAAGTTAAATAATGACATTCCATCACTCTCTCTACGTGGTGATAGTTCAGCAGTGACGGTTTCTGGTGGTGTTTTCTGGGGAATGGCAAATGGTCGACTAGGTGCTGCATTTATTAAAAATGGCAATTATATCTGGCAACAACCGATTGGTAACCCAAAAGGCGCAACAGAAATTGATCGATTAGTTGATGTTGATGCTACGCCTGTTATAGTAGGCGACCGTTTAATTACTGTCGGTTATAATGGTAGTTTAATGGCGATTGATCTGCGTTCAGGCCAATCTGTTTGGCGTCGAACTTACTCTTCAGCAAAAGATCTTGCTGTTGATAGTGATCATGTTTACCTAATAACAGATAAAGATCATATTGTTGCTGTAGATCTACGAAGTGGTACAGAGATTTGGCAAAACCAAGATCTTGCTTACCGAAATGTAACGGCACCAAGAGTTATTGATAACAAAGTTGTTGTCGGTGATCAGGAAGGATATCTTCACTGGTTAGATCCGGATTCAGGTAATTTTGTTGCACAGCAAGATGTTGGTGGGGATGGAATTGCTGTTCCTCCGGTTGCTGTATCAAATGGATACTTACTTCAAACCCGTAATGGTGACTTGAAGTTAATGCAATTACCATAAAGGTTTTTGTGATAGTTAATTATTAGGCTCTTGGCTGGAACCAGTCAAGAGCCGTTTGTTGTTTAGATATATACTAAATTGATAGTAACAACAAATAGACTGAGAATGAGGTTTTTATGATTCCTGTTGTAGCTCTAGTTGGGCGCCCCAACGTAGGAAAATCTACGCTTTTTAACCGTTTAACTAGGTCAAGAGATGCACTCGTTGCAGACTTTCCTGGCTTAACAAGGGATCGTAAGTACGGTAAAGCACAGTTAGAAGAACATGAGTTTATCGTGATTGACACCGGTGGTATCGATGGAACCGAAGATGGTGTTGAAACACACATGGCTGACCAATCATTAGCTGCAATTGAAGAAGCTGATGTTATTTTATTTATGGTTGATGGCCGTGCCGGTCTAACTGTTTCAGATGAAGCGATTGCAAAGCATCTTCGTCAGCGAGAAAAGCCAACATTTTTAGTGGTTAATAAAATTGATGGTGTTGACCCAGATATGGCAAGTGCTGAGTTTTGGCAGTTAGGTATGGATAATATGTACCAAATTGCGGCTTCTCATGGACGTGGTGTTGCTGCATTAATTGATCTTGCACTAACGCCATTTGCAGAGTCCATGCAAGAATTTGATGAAAATGGTGAGATTATCGATCTGACTGAGTTTGAAGATGAAGAGGTTGATATTACAACCATGACGGAAGAGCAAGCAGAAGCTTCTTATATCCGCCTTCAAAATCAACCAATTAAGTTAGGTATCATTGGTCGTCCTAACGTAGGTAAATCAACATTAACTAACCGTATTCTTGGTGAAGAACGCGTTGTTGTTTATGATATGCCTGGTACAACTCGTGACTCCATCTATATCCCAATGGAGCGTGATGGACGCGAATATGTTCTGATCGATACAGCGGGTGTTCGTCGTCGCAAAAATATTAATGAGACGGTAGAGAAATTCTCCGTTGTTAAAACATTGAAAGCGATCGAAGATGCTAACGTTGTATTGTTAGTGATTGATGCTCGTGAAAATATTTCTGATCAAGATCTTAGCTTATTAGGTTTCGCACTAAATGCTGGGCGTTCGATCGTTATTGCCATTAATAAATGGGATGGTTTAACCTCTGAAGTGAAAGAGCGTGTTAAATCGGAACTAGATCGCCGTTTAGGTTTTGTTGATTTTGCACGAATTCACTTTATTTCTGCATTGCACGGAACCGGTGTTGGTCACCTGTTTGAGTCGGTACAAGAAGCTTATAATTCTGCAACTAAGCGCATTAGCACATCAATGCTAACGCGTATTATGCAGATGGCTCAAGATGATCATCAGCCACCAATGGTTCGTGGTCGTCGTGTGAAGCTTAAATATGCCCATGCTGGTGGTTATAACCCACCAATTGTTGTGATTCACGGTAACTTAGTTAATGAATTACCAGGTGCTTACAAGCGTTATTTGATCAATTACTATCGTAAGACATTGAATATGATGGGAACTCCCGTCAGAGTTCAGTTCCAGAGTAGCGATAACCCATTTGAGACTAACAAAAATAAATTAACCATGTCTCAAGAGCGAAAACGAACTCGCTTAATGAAAATGGTGAAAAATCGTAACACTAAAAAATAAAAATAAGCCCCTCACCATGAGGGGCTTTTTATTAGAAAACATTCAGAATTAATACCTAAAGTAATTGAAGTTGCTAGTCGGCGGAAGATGTATGAGATCCCATGAGTTGCGAAATCTAGCCTAGCAACTTCAGTCTGAACGGTATATAGCTTTAGGAGCAAGTCATTATGCCATTTACCCCAACCAAAATACTTTTTTGTCATCCAGATCCTGCAGTCAGAGCAACGGCACAAGCTGAAGTTCAGTTAGTTAAACAGCAAGATAATAAAACCTATATTGTGACAGATAAAACGCCTTTTCATCCAGTTAGTCATATTTGGCCTGATCATCCTTCTGATCAAGGAACGATTGAGGTAGGTGACAATCTCTATTCAGTTGAGATCGCATTAACGGGGGCGATCGAGTTAGCGACTGGCGAATTATATGTTGATCAAGCGATTCCTGTAAAACGTGATCAACAGGGATGGATCTTTGTGGTGGTGCATGTTGTTGATCAATGGCTAGATATCAATACTCAACAGCAGATTACTCTAAATGTAGATCTGGACTATCAACATCAACTAAGTTGTGGACATAGTGCAGGACATTTGGCTTCACTAGCATTAAATAAAGTATTAGATGCTGATTATTGGCGTAAAGATGCACCACGTGTGGATGAGTTAGGTCATCATGATTTTAATGGCTATGCCCAAGAGAAAAGTAGTGTGGCACCCACGTGTTGTACTGATGATTATCGCTTAGGGAAAACATTGCGTAAGCGTGGTTTAAATAGTACAGAGATAATTGAAAATATAAAACAAGTTGAAAGTGATGTAAATCAGCAGCTTATATTGTGGTTGGCACTTGAATCTAATGTACTTATTGAGTCTGAAGGGGATACATTGACTGATTCACGTTATTGGGTTTGTCAATTAGGTGACGAAGGTGTTGTGAAGATGCCGTGTGGCGGAACGCATATTAACCATTTTTCTCAACTACCTTCACTTGAGGTCAGTTTAAATGTTATCAATAACCAAGCAATTGTTATGAAAACATCGGTTAATTTAACAATTCAGATGAAATAATTGAGAAAACTACTATTTTATATTATCTCGTTAATGATGCTTTAAATGTTATTAAGTGAAATATTATGCTTCTTTAAATTGAAATACAGCACATGTAACTTATGCTTTCGGGAAGTGTATTTATATTCATTCTGTATAGTTGAAAAAGGTGATCATCTTATAATTAGCAGAAGATCCTTAAATAGGATCATGATCATCCTTGACGTCTATGAGTAAAGTTAAAAGATAACGTTTGTCAGAAAAATGAATCAATTTAAAATAGATCAAAGAGAATAGAGGTTATAAATGGGTCAATGTCCAATGTGTGAGCAAGAGTTAACGTGGCAAGGTGATGGGTACTACTGCCAATCTTGTCAGGATCATTTTAATAAGGTGGCGTTTTGTCCTAAATGTGATCAACAGGTCGAGAAGTTAAAGGCTTGCGGTGCCGTGAGTTACTTCTGCAATCATTGTAACGAGCTACAATCAAAGTCAAAAGTTAGAATTGAATTTCAGAAAAAGTCATAATATTTAGCGACACATTTAACTTTGTAAGTAAATTTGTTGATTGTGTCGCTAAAATAGATGATTTCACTGGAAAATTAATCTATCTATTCGTTGTTTTTCTTAGTTAGTTTCGATTATTGAACGATTGATGTTATTTTACCACTAGCTAATGTTGTTGTTAATTGCTCTCCAGGTTTAACGTCATTAGCGTTATTAATGACTTTTCCTTGCTCATTACGAGTAATCGTATAGCCGCGAGCTAGGGTTGCTAATGGGCTGACAGTATTTAATTTATCTGCTTGTGCAGCGAGATTTGTCTTATTGATCTCTAATCGATGGCTGATCAATGTTTTCAATTGACGGCTTAAGGATTCAATATGCTTAGTATGATCTTGGATCGATTGCTGTGGATTAGTATTGTTTAATCGATACTCGATCTCTCTGTAATCATGTTTGAGTTGTTGGATCATTTTCGGAGCATAGTTCCGTAATCTCTGGTTAAGATCATCAAAATACTGTTGCTGCTGTTGTAACTTCTGCTGTGGGTGTTGTTTCTCTAATCCGTATTGCAGTTGTTTAATTTGTTGGTTATTTTGCTGAGAAAAGTGACGCCAACTGTAAATCAACTGACTTCTTAGCTGATTAATTTTTTCATGTTGTTGAGATAGATCTCGGCTAACAAGTTCTGCTGCTGCTGATGGGGTTGGTGCGCGAACATCGGCAACAAAATCGGCAATTGTTACATCAACTTCATGCCCAACAGCACTAATAATTGGAATTAGACTCGCAGCAATTGTTCTGGCAACAATCTCTTGGTTAAAACACCAGAGATCTTCCAGTGAACCACCACCGCGACCAACAATCAAAACATCACACTCTTCTCGGGCATTGGCACAGCCAATAGCTTGAGCAATTTGAATCGCTGCACTTTCTCCTTGGACTAAAGTTGGATAGATGATGACATTCAATCCTGGATCGCGACGTTTTAAGACATTTAAGATATCAAATAATGCAGCACCCGTTTTAGAAGTAATAATACCGACAGATTTTGGATGCAGTGGGAGTGTTTTTTTACGCTGCTCTGAGAATAAACCTTCACCCGCTAACTGCATTTTGAGTTGATCAAATTGCTGTTGTAGCAACCCATCTCCTGCAGGTTGCATAGAATCAATAATGAGTTGGTAATCACCACGCGGTTCATAAAGTGAAAGGCGAGCACGAACAAGGACTTGATTGCCATGCTCGGGACGAAATGTCACACGACGATTATTCCCTTTAAACATGGCACATTTTACTTGAGCACGGGCATCTTTTAAGGAGAAATACCAATGGCCGGAAACCGGAATTGAGAGGTTAGATATCTCGCCTAATAACCAGACAACACCCATCTCATTTTCTAATAAGGAACGAACCTCTGCATTTAAACGAGAGACGGTATAAATATTATCATTCGTATGACTATTCACCATTAAGCTCTTAATATTTAATTAACTTAATAGCAAAGATATCACTATTTCCCCTTGATGTTATAAAAAATCAGATAAAATCACTAGCCAATCGTTTGCGTTGCCCGTATACTCCCTCTGCAATATTTTATCTTAACTTAAACCTTAAACTTAGTGAGATGTTGCAATGTTACGAATCGCCAAAGAAGCCCTAACTTTCGATGATGTTCTATTAGTTCCAGCCCATTCAACCGTTCTGCCAAATACCGCGAACCTTCAAACGCGCTTAACCAAAAGTATCTCTCTAAATATTCCCATGTTATCCGCTGCAATGGATACTGTGACTGAAGCTCGCTTGGCAATAGCTTTGGCTCAAGAGGGTGGGATTGGTTTTGTCCATAAAAATATGTCAATTGAACAGCAAGCGGAACAAGTTCGCCTTGTTAAGCAGTTCGAAGCGGGTGTGGTCTCTAATCCTGTGACAGTTCAACCTACCGCTACGATTACCGAAGTAAAACAGCTAACTCAACATCATGGCTTTGCAGGTTTTCCTGTGGTTGATGTTGATGATCAACTAGTCGGGATTATTACCGGTCGCGATGTACGCTTTGTTACTGATTTATCAAAAACGGTTGCCGAAGTGATGACTCCAAAATCTCGTCTTGCAACGGTTAAAGAGGGGGCTTCTCACCAAGAAGTTCAGGAGTTAATGCAACAACACCGCATTGAAAAAGTATTGGTTGTCGATGATAACTATTGCTTAAGTGGGATGATTACTGCCAAAGATTTCCAAAAAGCCGAACGTAAACCGAATGCTTGTAAAGATAATTTAGGTCGCTTGCGTGTTGGTGCAGCTGTTGGTGCTGGCGCAGGAAATGAAGAACGTATAGCAGCATTGGTTGCAGCTGATGTAGATGTATTACTGATAGACTCTTCTCATGGTCACTCTGAAGGTGTTCTACAACGAATTCGTGAAACTCGTGCAGCGTTCCCTGAACTACAAATTATTGGCGGTAATGTTGCTACCGCTGCGGGAGCTCGTGCTCTAATTGAAGCCGGTGTTGATGCCGTTAAGGTTGGCATTGGCCCAGGTTCTATCTGTACTACTCGTATCGTTACGGGTGTTGGTGTTCCTCAAATTACGGCGATTTCTGATGCAGCTGAAGCGGCGGCAGAGTTTGGTGTACCAATTATTGCCGATGGGGGGATTCGTTATTCAGGAGATCTTTGTAAAGCAATCGTTGCGGGTGCATCTTGTGTGATGGTTGGTTCTATGTTTGCGGGTACTGATGAAGCTCCAGGTGAGATTGAGTTGTATCAAGGTCGTGCTTATAAATCTTATCGTGGCATGGGATCATTAGGTGCAATGTCTCAAACTCAGGGTTCATCTGATCGCTATTTCCAAATGGATAATGCGGCAGATAAGTTAGTTCCTGAAGGTATTGAAGGCCGTGTTGCTTATAAAGGGCATGTCAAAGAGATTATTCATCAGCAAATGGGCGGTTTGCGCTCAAGTATGGGGCTGACGGGCTCTCCTGATGTTGAGACGTTAAGAACCAAAGCTGAGTTCGTTCGTATCTCGGGTGCAGGTATTAAAGAATCACATGTTCATGATGTGACGATTACTAAAGAAGCGCCGAATTACCGTTTAGGCTAATGTTTTAGGTTAAAGAATAAAAGAGCGTGAATAAGGGTTTTATTCACGCTCTCTCATCTTTATCTAATTTGACCATCATCTATTTTTTATTAAAAATAAATCTAGATGGGATATACCTTTTTTGCTTGAGGTATATTATTTGTTATCAGAAAAATTCTCGCCTTTTGCCATCCGATCATAAAGTATCACATTGACTGCGGCAGCTAAATTCATGCAACCCTCGGTAGGGACATAAATGGTCTCACGACAGAAGTCTGTAATCTCTTTTTTAAGAGTGCCATCTTCAGGGCCAAAAATATAAAAAGCGCGTGTCGGGTGTTTAAAGCTAGGTAGAGGTTTTGCCCCTTCGATAAGATCAACCGCGACAGGAACACAATCATGAGGAATGATATCTTTCAGGTCTTCTACACCTATTAATGGGATATCTAGATGTTTCTTTTGCGTCACAGTACAGAATTTAGCCGCAAGATCATACCTTATTCCAGTATAATAAACGGAGTTAGCTTGATAACAGCTCGCTGCTCGTAATACTGAACCAACATTTTCTGGTGTTTTCGGGTTCACTAACCCAATGCATGCATAACCTTTCGTCATCTTCTTTTCTATCAATTAACCACAATTGGCGCGGATTATACCAATAATTTTTCTTAAGAGTAGTTTTGATTGGTACAGTTCACCTGCGCTAAGCTACAATATGTAAAAGCTACAATATGTAAAGCTATCCCCTTCTTACTTGAAGTTGCTAGGTTGTTGGCTACACTCGTTTGCCCCAATTATATCGAATACCTATACACATGGGGTCTCACTCGCTTGACGCCTACTAGCAACGCCAATGACTTTAGGGGTACAATCTATAAACTCATACTTTATAAAGCGACCATTTGAAAACCATCGAGCTAGAGCACCTAAGATGACCAATAAGCTAGATCCCAATGACCCTATCGTAGCAATCTCTTGTCGTGAACAAATGACGTCAGAGATTAGAAACCAACAACAAGATAATCAAGCCGAAGATAAAAGTAGTTGTATTTCTGAGGCCCTTGGCGCGACGCCTGAACCCATTAGCTTCACACCTGAGCAACACGGATTTATGACTAGAGCGATGGAGTTAGCTGATCGCGCTGAACAACAAGGAGAAGTGCCAGTTGGTGCTGTTATTGTTTATCAAGGCCAAATTGTTGGTGAAGGTTGGAATCAGACGATCTCCAATCATGATGCGACGGCTCATGCGGAGATTCAGGCCTTAAGAGAAGCCGGGAAAGTTCTTTCTAATTACCGTTTATTAGAGACAACCTTATATGTCACCTTAGAGCCTTGCCCTATGTGTGCTGGCGCGATGGTTCATAGTCGGGTTGGTGAAGTGATTTACGCAACGGATGATCTTAAAACGGGTGCGGCTGGAAGTGTGATGAACCTTCTTAGTTATGAGGGTGTTAATCATCATGTGAAAATTCAAGCTGGGTTATTAAAAAGCGAATGTAAAGCGCAATTACAAGCCTTTTTCCGTCGTCGTCGTAAAGAGAAAAAGGAACAGAAAAAAGCGGCAAAAAAACACCAGAACCTTAATCATCGACAATGATCGCTCTAGAGCCTGTGTTTACTCTATTGAGTAACTTTCAGGTCAACTCATTATTATATTTGTTTGATTAAATAATGATGAATTAATCAACACTATCTAAACGAAGCAAAACATACGCTCGATGACGCCATAAAACTTTTAGATGATTATTACGTTTCTTTCTACGTTGTTGGCGTGCCATACTTGAAATGTTATTTTTAATACTTCTGCGAGTGTTACGCATCGAGATATCCACTCCTATTAATTATGGTTATTAATTATGATGACTATACCCTTCTTACTTGAAGTTGCTAGGTTGTTGGCTACGCTCTCTCGCCTCAATCATAGAGTACACTTATACTCATGAGGCCTCATACACTTGCCGCCTACTCGCAACTCCAATTACTTTGGGTTATAACGACGACTATCGATTTCAGTTGTTGTTAATCTCTGATACCAATCTTACTGGACACGGCTAGGCTGTTCACTTATTTCCAATGAGATAGAACTTCTATAATCATGGAGACTCACTCACTTGTCGCCTATTAGCAACATCAATGACTTTAGGTACAGTGACTTTTTCATTTGACGTCACTGTAAATATAGATCTTAATTGGTCAATTTTACATCAATTAACTATTTTTTTTCATCTGTAGCTGTTGGTGATATTTTAGTCGAAGTTTTATTCTTTTCACTTTTATTGGAATCAACTTGCTGTTGGTTGTCTTCGCGATTGGTTTTTAAAGATGACGTCATATTTTCTGCTGTTAATTCTTCTTGTTGAGTCATTTGAGGCTCATCAGGTAGTTTAACATTGATCGTTTGTAACTCATCGACATTACTCTCTGATTGTTGGATATTGGCATTTTCACGTTCATTTTGCCATCCCGTAATGCTGTGGTAATAGCGACGAATATTCTCGACATAATTGACCGCTTCACGACCTCGGGCATAACCGTAACGAGTCTGTTTATAATATTTGGCTTGATGAAGAAGTGGAAAGCGCTCTTTGACATCACTCCAGCGATCAGGATTACCACCTTGTGCTTTTGTCAAGCGCCTAGCATCCATCATATGACCAAAACCGATATTATAAGAGGCAAGAGCAAACCAGATCTTTTCATGTTCTTCAATACTTTCAGGTACGCGTTTTAATACTTTCTCTAAATAAGTGGCACCACCACGAATACTTTGTTCAGGATCGAGTCTATTTTTTACACCCACTGACTTTGCGGTAGGGCGGGTTAACATCATCATTCCTCGGACACCGGTTGGTGAAACTGCGCGAGGGTTCCAATGAGACTCTTGGTAAGAGACCGCGGCAATTAATCGCCAATCAAAGTCACCAGCATATTTTTCAAATAGAGGTTGCCACTTAGGAAGTTTGTTATCTAATGCGCGAATAAAGGCACGGGTATCGACAAAATCAAAGCTATTAACATAGCCAAAATATTTCTCTTCTAATTTTGCTAGACGATCATTTTCATTCATTTCGCCAAAAAATTCGATAATCAGCGAGTAAAGGCTGCTATCACGCTGCTGTTTGGTAAACCATGAAACGGCTTGATCGTCTGTTATATCAAAGGCTACTGCAAGAACAGGTGTGACTCGTTGTGCTAAGGCTATATCAACGGAGTCAGCAATAGTAAAATCCAACTCTTTATTGGCAACGGCTTTGAGTAAAGCATCATAATCTTGATTATCGACACTTTTCCATGTTAGTTCTGGGTACTTTTTTTGTAGATTAATTAATGTATTTTCATGGCTCGAACCTTTGACCACTGACAAGGTATACGGTTTTTTTAATAGGGCTTTAATATTTTTGGGTGGGCGAGTACCTTGACGATAAATCAATTGTTCTGAGGTGTAGTAATAGATCGGTCCTGCTCGATAATGGTTTCGGCGGTTTTCTGTGACGGTCAGCCCAGCTGCAATAAGATCGACATCACCACGTTTTAGGGCTGGGAATAGATCTGATGTGGTATAAAACGGCACCATTTCTAGCTTTACATTGAGCTTTTTAGCAAATAATTTCGCTAACTCATAATCTAACCCTGTAGGGCCATCAACACCAATAAAATAGGAGAGTTGATTATTTAAGGTCCCCACTCGTAATACTCCACGATCTTGAATTTTTTCTAAATCAGATTTAGGTGCAGAGAATTGATCACAGCCAGCAATAAACAAGAGTGAACTGAGAATAAGAAGAAAGTGGCTGATGATTTTTTTCTGTTTTATTAACATAGCGGTCCATCTTGTGACGCAGAAGAGTGAGGGTAGTTATATCAAAGCTTTTACATAGAAGAAACTAATTATCTCCAATTCATCTTAAACTCTTTTTAATCTGTCTTAAAATCCAGTTATTTGAGGATTTTATTGAAAATATATCGTCTCTCTTCGTGCTCAATATATTTTCTCACAAAAACACGCAAACGTTTGCTTTTTCTGTTACATCTCTTTTGATTTTACTTTATAATAACATTTCAATTGTTAATGAGAGACGTATGTACATGGATATTCTGCGTGGTTCCCCTGCACTTTCTGAGTTTCGAGTTCATAAGCTGTTAAAGTGCTGCCATCAATTACAGTTACCGATAACCAATATTTCAGTTGAGTTTATTCACCTTATCGATAGTTCTACACCTTTAGTCCCTACGGATAGGGCTAAGTTGGAACAACTTCTTAATTATGGCCCAAATGATAAACAACAATCCCATTTTGGAATGACATTATTTGTCGCGCCAAGGGTTGGAACTATCTCTCCTTGGTCATCAAAGGCCACTGATATCGCTCATCATTGTGGATTAGCCATGATTAATCGTATCGAGCGTGGTCGACAATATTGGATTGATAGTGAAGAGCCTCTCACCTCAAAGCAATTAACGGATTTACAATCTCTTCTTTACGATAAAATGATGGAGCAGATCTGTTTCGACTCAGCAGAACTTGCCGCTATTTTCTTACAGTCATCACCAAAATTGATGCAATATATCGACATTCTTGGTGCTGGGTGTAAAGCATTGGAACAAGCCAATATTGAATTAGGTTTGGCACTCGCGGAAGATGAGATTGATTATCTCATGGAAAACTTCATTAAACTTGAACGTAACCCAACCGATATTGAATTAATGATGTTTGCTCAAGCTAACTCTGAGCACTGTCGTCATAAAGTCTTTAATGCCGATTGGATCATCGATGGTCAAAAACAAGATAAATCACTGTTCCAGATGATCCGTAATACGCACAAAGTAACGCAAGAGCATGTGTTATCTGCTTATAAAGATAATGCAGCCGTGATGACAGGATCGAAAGTGGGGCGTTTTTATCCTGATCCGAACTCTCGTCAATATGGTTACCATCAGCAAGATAATCAGATCTTAATGAAAGTTGAAACCCATAATCACCCTACTGCAATCTCGCCTTGGCCGGGCGCTGCCACAGGGTCTGGTGGCGAAATTCGTGATGAAGGCGCAACAGGAATTGGTGGTAAGCCAAAAGCGGGTTTGGTTGGATTTACCGTCTCGAACCTTAAAATTCCAAATTTTGTTCAGCCTTGGGAGCAGGAGTTTGGTAAACCTGATCGCATTGTCAGCGCGTTAGATATTATGTTGGAAGGCCCATTAGGCGGTGCGGCATTTAATAATGAGTTTGGTCGCCCTAATCTATTAGGTTATTTCCGAACCTATGAACAGCAAGTTAACTCTCATAATGGGCTCGAAGTTCGAGGTTATCATAAACCAATTATGTTGGCGGGTGGCTTAGGGAATATCTCTGATCAGCATGTTGAGAAAAAAGAGATCCCTGTTGGTGCAAAATTGATTGTTCTTGGCGGTCCGGCGATGAATATTGGATTGGGCGGTGGTGCAGCCTCTTCGATGAACTCTGGAGCATCTAGTGAAGATCTTGACTTTGCCTCAGTTCAACGTGAAAACCCAGAGATGGAACGCCGTTGCCAAGAGGTCATTGATGGTTGTTGGCAGTTAGGCGAAGAAAATCCTATTGCATTTATTCATGATGTTGGAGCTGGTGGAATATCAAACGCACTTCCAGAGTTGGTGGACGATGGTGAACGTGGGGGGCGGTTCCAACTTCGTGATGTACCGAATGATGAGCAAGGGATGTCTCCGCTAGAGATTTGGTGTAATGAATCACAGGAACGTTATGTTCTGGCTGTCGCAACAGAGAATATGTCGTTATTTGATCAGATCTGCCAGCGAGAACGTGCACCTTACGCCGTTGTTGGAGAAGCGACAGAAGAACGACATCTTCAACTTGATGATAGCCATTTTGATAATCGTCCAATCGATCTACCGATGGATGTATTATTAGGAAAAACACCGAAAATGGAGCGAGATGCGATTAGCTTACAAGCGGAAGGAATTGCATTAGATCGCAGTAATATCACCCTTGATGATGCGATTGATCGCGTCCTTAAATTGCCTGCTGTTGCCGATAAAAGTTTCTTAATTACGATTGGTGATCGTTCAGTGAGTGGTTTGGTTGCTCGTGATCAAATGGTGGGTCCTTGGCAAGTACCTGTTGCAAACTGCGCCGTCACTGCGGCAAGTTACGATTCGTATCACGGTGAAGCGATGTCAATGGGAGAGAGAACACCAGTTGCTCTGCTTGACTTTGCTGCATCTGCACGTTTAGCTGTCGGTGAAGCAATCACTAATATTGCAGCAACCGATATTGGCGATATTAAACATATTAAACTCTCCGCGAACTGGATGTCTGCAATTGGTCATCCTGGAGAAGATGCTGGACTTTATGACGCGGTAAAAGCGATAGGAGAAGAGCTCTGTCCTACATTAGGGCTGACGATTCCGGTCGGAAAAGATTCAATGTCGATGAAAACAGCATGGCAAGATGAAAAAGGTAATCATCAAGTTACGTCACCGCTTTCGCTGATTATTACTGCTTTTGCTCGAGTTGATGATATTCGCAATACGGTTACGCCACAATTACGCACTGATAAAGGCGAAACGAACCTGATCTATATCGACTTAGGAGAAGGACGTAATCGTTTAGGGGCAACGGCATTAAGTCAAGTTTATCAGCAATTGGGTGATAAACCCGCCGATATTAACAATCCGGCTCTTCTTAAAAACTTCTATCTTGCTATCCAGCAATTAATTAAAGATCACTCTCTGCTTGCCTATCATGACAAAGGGGATGGTGGACTATTTACGACATTGGCAGAGATGGCATTTGCTGGAAATTGTGGCTTTGATATTGATCTTTCCCATCTTGGAGAGGATAACTTAGCGATCCTCTTTAATGAAGAGCTAGGTGCGGTGATTCAGGTTAGAGATAGCGATCTTGATCATGTTATTACGTTACTTGCTGGCCATAGTTTGACTGAGCATTGCCATATTCTTGGCAGTGTTAGTCAATGTGATTCTTTAATTATTCGTCGAAATGAACAAGTCATTATTGAACGTTCTCGTTCTGAGTTACGGGGTATATGGTCAGAAACCAGTTATCAAATGCAAGCACTTCGAGACAACCCTATTTGTGCGGAACAGGAGTTTAAACTCAAGCAGCAAGCTGATGATCCTGGGCTGAATTGCCAGCTCACTTTTGATCCTAGTTTTGATATAGCTTCGCCACAAGTGAGTGCCGCGATGGTTAATCGAAATCTAAAGCCCAAAATAGCCATTTTACGCGAACAAGGGGTGAACTCTCATGTTGAAATGGCGGCTGCATTTGATCGTGCTGGATTTGAGGCGGTAGATACCCACATGAGTGAATTAATCACTGGTGATGCTGCGTTGAGTGAATACCAAGGGCTAGTGGCATGTGGCGGGTTCTCATACGGGGATGTATTAGGCGCAGGTGAAGGGTGGGCAAAATCAATACTCTTTAACACTCAATTAAGAGAGCAATTCTCAGCCTTCTTTGATAATCCTGATTCGATCGCTTTAGGTGTTTGTAATGGTTGTCAGATGTTATCTAATCTTCAATCCTTGATTCCAGGATCTGATCTTTGGCCGCGGTTTGTTCGCAACCATTCTGAACAATTTGAAGCCCGTTTTAGTCTGGTTGAGATCCAAAAGTCCAATTCACTGTTCTTAAATCAAATGACAGGCTCTCGTTTACCAATTGCTGTATCTCATGGTGAAGGGCGGGTTGAAGTGAGAAATCCACAGCATCTTGCTCAACTTGAAGAGAGTGGATTAGTTTCACTACGTTATGTCGATAACCAAGGTTCAGTGACAGAGAATTATCCGAGTAATCCAAATGGTTCGCCAAATGGGATGACAGGATTAACTAATGAAGATGGTCGTGTCACTATCATGATGCCGCATCCAGAACGTGTCTTTAGAACGGTTGCTAATTCATGGCACCCTGAAGAGTGGGGCGAAGATAGTCCATGGATGAGAATGTTCCGTAACGCACGGGTTAATTTTAGTTAATCTATTTGAATCGTATTGGCGATAGAATAAATTGAATCAGTGATAAAAAAAGCGGATGAGATTTAACAATAACTGTTAAAGCTCATCCGCTTTTTTGTATTCTTTTTATTTGTTGTCTATTTCAGACTAACCATATCTATCCCCTCATACTTGAAGCTGCTAGGTGTTAGCTTCGCTCGCCTGCTAGCAGCTCCAATGATTTTAGGTATATTACTTCTAAGAGTCGGGTATGACTTTAATTGATTTGATCATATTGTCAGAGATATGAACTAACTCTAAACGATGTTCATGAAGAATCATGCATTGCTTGCTTTCTGGGATATATTCAAGCTTTTCAATGATTAAGCCATTTAAAGTTTTAGGGCCATCAGTCGGTAAGTTCCAATTTAAGCTTTTATTAACATCACGGATGCTAACCGAACCATCAATTAAGTAACTACCATCAGGCTGTAAGCTCACTTCATCCGCTAAACTTGGTGAGATAGAGGTTGTAAACTCACCAACAATCTCTTCCAGAATATCTTCTAAAGTCACTAAGCCTTGAATATCACCATACTCATCAACAATTAGACCTACGCGTTCTTTATTACGCTGGAACTTAAGTAATTGGATATTGAGCGGGGTTCCTTCAGGAATAAAGTAGACTTCATCAGCAGCTCTTAGCATAGTCTCTTTATTAAACTCTTTTTTCTCCATCATGATACGGTAAGCTTCTCTTACACGTAGCATGCCAACGACTTCATCAATTTGGTCTCGATACAGAACAATACGACCGTGAGCGGAGTGAGTTAACTGACGGACAATCGACTTCCAATCATCATTAACATTGATTCCTGCAATCTCATTGCGGGGGATCATGATCTCTTCAACCGTTACATTCTCTAAATCTAAAATTGAGATCAGCATATCTTGGTGACGACGAGGAATTAATCCTCCAGCCTCATTTACAACAGTTCGAAGTTCATCAGAACTTAGATGATCAGCATCGTCAGAAGGTTTTTTTAACCCTAAAATACGGAGGAATGTATTAGTAATAAAGTTAATCATTAGAACCAACGGAGCGAGTAGCTTCATTAGGACTTGTAGGATTAAACTACTACCATAAGCAACACGTTCTGGATGCATAGCTGCTAAGGTTTTTGGTGTTACCTCAGCAAAAACTAATATCACAATCGTTAGAACACCCGTTGCGATACCCACACCGACATCACCATAGAGACGCATGCCTATAATTGTTGCAAGCGCTGAAGCAACAATGTTAACTAAATTGTTACCAATTAAAATGAGCCCAATCAGACGATCAGGACGATTAAGTAACTTCTCAACTCGCTTCGCTCCTTTATGCCCTTGACTAGCCAAGTGCTTAAGTCGATAGCGATTTAATGACATCATGCCTGTCTCAGAGCCAGAAAAATAGCCCGAAACAATAATAAGTAATACCAGGATAGAGAGTAAAATCTCTGTCGATATGGTGTCCAAAAGGTGTCCTTTATAGTTAATTAAAAATAGCGGTTAAGGTTGTACGATACCCTTCTTACTTGACGAGTATATTAACCGCGGTTGATAAAGCTTAATGTAAGATAATCTCACTCACAAAGCGAGAGCCGAAGTAACCAAGTGTTAACAGGATCGCACCAATAATATTTAGCCAGATCACTTTTTTCCTCGCCAGCCCTGACGATGATGCCCCCATAAGACTAAATTATAGATGCACCAAGCTAAAAATGAGAAGACCACTTTATGAGTCTGCCCTTGTGCTACCATGTCATAGATAAAAAAGCTGCCCGTGATCAATGTGAGTGTTAAAAAGCTATTTCCAATCAGGATGATTTTAAACAGTTGTCGTTCAACCATCATTAACGGAGGTAAATTTGGATTTATCGTCAATCCTTTCTTAGATCGCAACTTATTATCAAGGTAAGCAAGTTGGATACTATAGAGTGTCGCTAAAATTAATATCGCATACGAGAATAACGCTAATGAAATATGTAGTAACAATAGTGGTTGAGTTTGTAAGTGTGTTAAAAATACACCTGGCATAAAGGTTGCTGCAGAGGCATTTAGTGCAGCAAAGCTATAAATGATGGGTAATAAAAACCACATTTTTATGCGAGTTAATATGGCCGTGCTTAATATTGCTAAAATGAAACTCATCAATGAAGCCACGTTGAGCATGCTCAAATTTTGATCTGTATGGCTAAAGAAAATAAGATCTTTTAGTAAAATAAGGTGACTAATAAGCGCACATATGGCAAAAATAAGCACATACTTCTTATTGATCCCTTGGTTCTGTGTTAAACCAGGGATAATGAAGCTTAATGCTAAAATGTAGAAGGTGGCGGTTGATATCGCTAACAATAATTCCATAAATCAATCGACTTTTTACTAAAATGAGCCTTCAGTATACCTTGCAGAGTAAAGAGTAGCTATCTGAAGATTAAAGTGTTGTTAAAATTGCGGTATACTCTACACAATTACCGCATAGTGAGCGAACTATAATATGTTTGAAAATTTATCGGATCGTCTATCCAAAACGTTAAAGAACATCAGTGGTCGAGGCCGATTAACTGATGACAATATTAAAGATACCATGCGTGAAGTGCGTATGGCTCTACTTGAAGCTGATGTAGCACTACCTGTTGTTCGTGACTTCGTTAAGAATGTCAAAGAGCGTGCGGTAGGGCATGAAGTATCAAAAAGCTTATCTCCAGGTCAAGAGTTCATCAAAATAGTTCAAGCTGAACTTGAAGCTGTGATGGGTGCTTCGAATGAAGATCTAGATTTAAGCGCACAACCACCTGCTGTTATCTTAATGGCTGGTTTACAAGGTGCTGGTAAAACAACCAGTGTAGGTAAACTAGGTAAAATGCTTAAAGAGCGTCACAAGAAGAAAGTCTTAGTTGTTTCCGCCGATGTTTATCGTCCGGCCGCAATCAAGCAGCTTGAGACTTTAGCAGAAGATATCGGTATCGACTTCTTCCCATCAACTGCCGATCAGAAGCCCGTCGATATTGCGAATGATGCTGTTGCGCATGGTAAACTGAAATTCTACGATGTCGTGATTGTCGATACCGCAGGTCGTTTACACGTTGATGAAGAGATGATGGGTGAAATCATCGATGTCCACAGCGCAGTCACGCCAGTTGAAACACTGTTTGTTGTCGATGCGATGACAGGGCAAGATGCGGCGAATACCGCTAAAGCCTTTAATGAAGCACTACCATTAACCGGTGTTATCTTAACAAAAGTTGATGGTGATGCTCGTGGTGGTGCAGCGCTTTCTGTTCGTCACATTACAGGCAAGCCAATTAAATTCTTAGGTGTTGGTGAAAAAACTGATGCATTAGAAGCTTTCCACCCCGATCGTATTGCCTCTCGTATCTTAGGTATGGGTGATGTTCTTTCTCTTATTGAAGATTTAGAGCGAAACGTTGACCAAGATAAAGCGCAGAAGTTAGCGAAGAAATTTAAAGCCAAGAAAGGTTTTGACCTAGAAGACTTTAGAGATCAGCTACAACAAATGGGTGGTATGGGCGGTATGGCGGGTATGTTAGATAAACTGCCAGGCATGTCTCAACTTCCTGATAATGTAAAAGGCCAAGTTGACGACAAGATGTTTGGTCAGATGGAAGCCATTATTAACTCAATGACACGTAAAGAGCGTGCTCGCCCTGAGTTAATTAAAGGCTCTCGTAAAAAACGTATTGCCGCAGGTTCTGGTACTCAGGTACAAGATGTCAATAAACTATTAAAACAGTTTACCCAAATGCAGAAGATGATGAAAAAAATGCAGAAGGGCGGCATGAAAAACATGATGCGTAATATGAAAGGCATGATGGGCGGAATGGGTGGTATGGGCGGCGGTTTTCCTGGTCGTTAAGTATTAGTTTTAATAATTTTTCGCAGTAACTTGGTGATAACTAAAGTATATGCAATAAAAATTGTCAGAATTCGACGAATTAAGTTGCAATTGATGCTGTAAATAGTAAAATCCCCGAGCTTTATTTTTCAGTACTGGCTCCGATATAAATTGGAGCCAATTTATTTTAGTAATGCAAAGAGGACGATATGGTAACCATTCGTTTGGCACGTCATGGCGCTAAAAAACGCCCATTTTATCAAGTAGTTGTAACAGATAGCCGCAGCGCACGCAACGGCCGTTACATCGAAAACATTGGTTTCTTCAACCCAGTTGCTCAAGGCTCTGCTGAGAAGTGTCGTATTGATCTTGACCGTGTAGCACACTGGCAAGGTCTAGGCGCATCTGTTTCAGATCGTGTAGCTAAACTAATTAAAGACGCTTCTGCGGCTTAATTTAGAGAGTAATACAATGGGTGTAGAAACAAACAAACAGCAAGATGACAAAATTATTGTTGTCGGAAAACTAGGGGCGTCGTACGGCATCCGTGGTTGGCTAAAAGTTTTTTCGTACACTGAAGTTCCTGAGAGTATCTTCTCTTACAAACCTTGGCTGTTAAAAGTTAAAGGTGAGTGGATTGAGTTTCCAGTTGAAGATTGGAAGCGTCACAATCAAGGACATGTCTGTAAATTGCAATCGGTAGGTATTAGAGAGGAAGCGCAAGCTTACGCTAATGTCGAGATTGGTGTTTATGGCGATCAGTTGCCGAATCTACCAGAAGAAGAATTCTACTGGAAAGATCTTTTCGGTATGAGTGTTGTTACAACCAAAGGTTACGACCTAGGTAAAGTTGACGATATCTTTGAAACTGGTTCTAACGATGTTTTAGTTGTGAAAGCAAACCTCAAAGATGCTTTTGGGAAAAAGGAACGATTAGTCCCGTTCCTCGAAGAGCAGGTTATCAAGCATATTGATGCCGAAGCTCGACGGATCGAAGTTGACTGGGATCCTGGTTTTTAATCTATTAATTAGTAAGAGGTAAGCATCATGTGGGTTGGCATAATTAGCCTGTTTCCAGAGATGTTCCGCTCGATTACTGATTTTGGAGTAACTGGCCAGGCGGTAAAGAAAGGTCTTTTATCTGTAGAGTGTTGGAATCCTCGTGATTTCACTACAGATAGACATCGTACGGTTGATGATCGACCTTATGGTGGTGGTCCTGGTATGTTGATGATGGTGCAGCCTTTGCGCGACGCTATCACCGCAGCTAAAGAGACCGCAGGCAATGAGGCTAAAGTAATCTACCTTTCTCCACAAGGCCGAAAGCTTGATCAGGCTGGTGTTGAGGAGTTGGCTAACAATGAAAAGTTAATCTTGATTTGTGGTCGATATGAAGGTGTAGATGAGCGCATAATACAAACTGAAGTCGACGAAGAGTGGTCTATCGGTGATTTTGTGCTCAGTGGTGGTGAACTACCCGCTATGACGCTAGTTGATTCCGTTGCTCGGTTTATTCCGGGTGTGCTGGGAGATTTTGCGTCAGCAGAAGAAGATTCTTTTGCAAATGGTTTGTTAGATTGCCCTCATTATACTCGTCCTGAATGTTTAGATGGTGTTGAAGTACCGAGTGTACTGAAGTCCGGAAATCATCAGGCAATTAGTCGCTGGCGAATGAAACAGTCGCTGGGCCGCACTTGGCTAAGAAGACCAGAGCTTCTGGAAAACCTAGCTCTGACTGACGATCAGGAATTATTACTTGCCGAATTTATACGTGAGTATCAATCGAGCAAGTAGATACATTAGTTTCAGTTTATTCTAGGGTATATACATGAGTAATATCATTAAACAGCTCGAACAAGAGCAAATGAAAAAAGACGTACCTGCATTCGGCCCAGGTGACACTGTGGTTGTTCAGGTTAAAGTAGTAGAAGGCACTCGTAGCCGTCTACAGGCATACGAAGGTGTTGTTATCGCTAAGCGTAACCGTGGCCTTCACTCTGCATTCACTGTTCGTAAGATTTCAAACGGTGAAGGCGTTGAGCGTGTGTTCCAAACTCACTCTCCACAAATTGACAGCATCACTGTTAAGCGTCGCGGTGCAGTTCGTCGTGCTAAGCTTTACTACTTACGTGAGCGTTCTGGTAAGTCTGCACGTATTAAAGAGCGTTTAGGCTAAGCCACTAACAGCTTATGTTAGAACATCGTGAAAAATAAAGCCTGAGGCTCGCATTTATGCGGGCCTTTAGTCTATCTGGCTTTGATTTTTTATTGATCCAATTGATTAATACCTAGATCTATTCTTAAGACGACTTTTTATCCCGACGACACTCTGACTTTCCACTTCTTGTTTTTATCTTCTATCTTCTATCTTCTATCTTCTATTTTCTACCTTCTACCTTCTACCTTCTACCTCATTATCATTGATTGCTCACGTCTGAATGCTCGATCATCACTTTGTTTTTCATTATTTTCTCTGTTCCTCTCTATTGTTAATGTTGGTTTTAGATGGTGTAAAACAGCATTTAGATTTCTAATGATTGGTTGATATAAGTATGTAACATTAACTTTACAGTTATTGGTTGGAAAAAATATTTATATATAATATTGAATATTTATTTCTTGTAAGTCAGTAAATACAAAGCTTAACCTCTTTATTCCTAAAGTTAGATAAACACACTAAGTGTAATTAAATATTTACAGTAGGTAATTATAACTTTACAAAAGGGTATTGAGTTATCTATAGGAGTTGTTAGGATAATCATCATTGTATAAACACCAACACTTTTTCGATAAGAAATACGGCACTCAATAGGGAATAACTATCATGGAACAAGATACGCTTAATAATATCCACATCAGCGACGAACAAGTCTTAATCACACCGCAACAATTGAAAGTAGAACTTCCTTTGAGTGATAAAGGTCAGCAGTTTATTGCTGACTCTCGTCAAACGATTGCTAATATTTTAGAAAAGAAAGATCCGCGTTTATTAGTTGTTTGTGGACCATGTTCAATCCATGATCTTGATGCGGCAAAAGAATACGCCCGTGAAATTAAAAAACTCTCTGCAGAGTTAAGCGATCAACTGTATATCGTGATGCGTGTTTATTTCGAAAAGCCAAGAACCACGGTAGGTTGGAAAGGATTAATTAATGATCCTCAGTTAGATGGCTCATTTAATATTACAGAAGGTCTTCATATTGGTCGTCAGCTTCTTCTTGATCTGACAGAAATGGAGATCCCACTGGCAACTGAAGCTCTTGATCCAATTAGCCCTCAATATATTGGCGATCTGTTTAGTTGGGCTGCGATTGGTGCGCGTACGACTGAATCTCAAACCCATCGTGAAATGGCAAGCGGTCTTTCAATGCCTATCGGTTTTAAAAATGGGACAGATGGTAGCTTAGCAACAGCGATTAATGCGATGGAAGCGGCGGCATCAGGACATCGTTTTATGGGGATTAATCAAGATGGTCAAGTCGCTTTATTAAATACTAAAGGTAATCCAGACGGTCATGTGATTCTTCGTGGTGGTAAGCAAACTAACTATGATTCAGTCTCTGTTAAAGAGTGTGAGCAAGAGATGGAATCTGCAGGTTTAAATTCAGCAATAATGATAGACTGTAGTCACGCTAATTCACGTAAAGATTTCCGCAGACAACCATTAGTTGCAGAAGATGCGATTAAGCAGATCCGTGAAGGTAATCGATCAATCATTGGTTTGATGCTAGAGAGCCATATTAATGAAGGGAATCAATCTGCGGATCTTAAGCGTGATGAGATGGCATACGGAGTTTCAATCACTGATGCTTGTATTAATTGGCAGGATACTGAAACCTTGCTACGCCATGCTCATCAAGAGTTAGTGCCATTTTTGTCAGATCGCTGTAAAGGATAATAGAGTAGTATGGCTGTAGAATTAGATCATTTAAGAAATCAAATCGATCAGGTAGATAGTGCACTGATCGATCTGTTAGTCCGTCGTTTAGCCTTAGTTGCTGAGGTAGGAGAGGTGAAAAGTCAACATGGTTTGCCAATCTATGTTCCTTCTCGTGAAGCATCAATGTTACAAGCTCGTCGTGAAGACGCGGAGAAACAAGGTGTCCCTGCGGATCTGATCGAAGATATTTTACGCCGTATTATGCGAGAATCTTATACCAGTGAGAAGGATTCAGGTTTTAAATGTCTGAATCCTGAGTTGAGACCGATTACGATTATTGGTGGTCAGGGTCAATTAGGCCAACTATTTGCTCGTATGTTTGAGTTGTCTGGTTATCAAGTTCGTATATTAGAGCAAGGTGATTGGCATCGAGCAGATGAATTACTTAATGACGCTGGGATGGTGGTAGTTTCTGTTCCGATTAACACCACTGAAGCCGTTATTGATAAGTTAAGTAATTTGCCAAAAGATTGTATTATTGCCGACTTAACCTCAGTGAAAACCAAGCCATTACAAGCCATGTTAGCGGCACACCAAGGCCCGGTTGTCGGACTTCATCCTATGTTTGGTCCTGATGTGGCGAGTTTAGCTAAACAAGTTATCGTCTATTGTGATGGTCGCCAACCAGAAGCCTACCAATGGCTATTGGATCAGTTCAGAATTTGGGGAGCATCGGTTAATGGCATCTCTGCACCAGAACATGATCACGGAATGACGCTAATTCAAGCATTGCGCCACTTTACCACTTTTGCTTATGGTTCACATTTAGTGGAAGAGAATCCAAAGCTAGATCAACTGGTAACATTAAGTTCGCCTATTTATCGATTGGAACTTGCCATGGTTGGAAGACTCTTTGCTCAAGACTCAGCACTTTATGCGGATATCATTATGTCATCTCCCGATAACTTAGCGATGATCAAACGCTTCCATCAACGTTTCGGTGATGCTATTGAATTAGTTGAACAACAAGATCGTCAAAAATTTATTAATGAGTTTAATGAAGTTGGCGATTGGTTTGGTGACTATGCTGAAAAATTCTTAATAGAAAGTCAGTCTCTTTTACAGCAAGCGAATGATTCGGTTCATCGTCAGTAAATATTTAATGCCTAGTTGTTGGGTTGTTGATTAAGGCGATTAAATAACTAAGTTGAAATTTTAGCAATAAAGAAGCCGTTATGATGATTTCAGGAGAGGTTATCATAACGGCTTTTTTAATGTGTATACAACCTTCATACTTGAAGCTGTTAGGTTGTTGACTGCGTTCATTCGCCCCAATCATATAGAACATCTATACTCATGGATCCTCATTTACTTGCCTACTAGCAACGCCAATTATTTTAGGTAAACGTCTTTTATTAAGCGTTAAATCTCAACAGGAATCACATTCTCTATTGGGTAACAACCGAGCACTTTGACAAAAGGTGCGACGTTATTTAACTCTTTTAATGCTATCTGCATTCTTTGATCATGCAGGTTGATCTCTGTATCGACGTAGAACATTTCTTCCCACGGGTTACCCATTACCGGACGAGATTCTAATTTTGTCATGTTAATTTCATGATTACGGAAAACCATTAATGCCTCAACCAATGATCCCGGCTTTTGACCTGTCGACATAATCAATGTGGTTTTCGCAGGAATGAGAGGAGTCACATCTACAGGTTTTCTTGCCACAATGATAAAACGGGTAAAGTTATCATTTTGATTTGAGATCTCTTTTTGTAGCGGCGTTAATCCATATAACTCACCACTGGTTGCATTACCAATCGCCGCGACTTCTAGAGAGTTTAAATGTTTAACATGCTCCATCGCTTCAGCAGTACTTGGACAATATTCTAATTTAATATTACCTAACGTACTGATAAATTCACTACATTGTTGATGAGGTTGGGGGTGAGAATAGAGCGTCTTAATTCGATTAAGAGTCGTTTCTCCTGTCGTTAATAGACAGTGATCAATCGGTTGAGTGATTTCTCCAACAATTGAAAGCGATGTATGTTGCAGAACATCATAAACTTCATTGATTGAACCAGAGCTGGTATTTTCGATGGGAAGTACACCGTAATCTGCATTACCTTCTTCAACAGTACGAATAATCTTCTTAAAAGAAGGGCAACTTAATTCAATTAATTGAGTCTGCTTACGGCTAAAATAGCTACGACTTGCAAGGTTTGAATATGAACCTTGAGAACCAAGGAAAGCAACACGCGTGGTTGGCATTTGATTATCAGGGTTTTCTGTCTGTTGCAGAAATGATTGCTGATATAGAACAGAGTCAGCAATGATCGCATTAAATATTTGAGTTACATAAACCTTATCTAAGCCTAGATCTTCACCACTTTTAATGAGTCTTAATAATAGATCATGCTCTCTTGCGACATCACGAACTTTCTTCTGGGTCTGAATCTTACTTTTAGCTACATCAAGACTAATTTGACGACGTTCAGCTAATAAAGTTAAGATCTGTTGGTCAACCTCACTGACACGTTGACGTATATCATTAAGTGATAAGCTGGGCTCTAATTGTTGTTCTGTCGTCATAATCATTTCCTTGGCGTCCTGCCTAATTCAATTTTAATCTCAATGGTTAATTGTCTATTGCGATGCGGGTTTGACTTGTTGCCTTTGAGTACAATTAACAATATGAGTATACCCTTCATACTTGAAGTCGCTAGGTTGTTGGCTGTACTCGTTCGCCTATTAGCGACTCCAATTATTTTAGATATATATAAAAAAGCCCCCTACTAAAGGAGGCTACGGCTTTGATTTAATCTCTGATTCAAGCGCACGCCTCTCTACCAATTACGGGTAAAAAAAGGGATAAAAGAGAGTAAATCGAAACAGTTTCAGCATTACTTATTGTCTTAGTATTTATCATAAAAAAAGGTTAATAGTACGCTATTAACCTTATGAGGGATTTTGATTGTTGTCAATAGATTAAGTGACGAGTTCAGTCATACACTAAAATTAATAGCCTCTACTCGACCACTTCCTCTTGATAGAGAGCTTCTTTATTACAATGACTTGCTCGACGAGCTTCTGACTTGTGTTGACTCTTATTTAATTGACGTTCTAACTTATGGTAAGTTTCATTAATCGCTGCATACATATCCGTATCAGTCGTTGATGCGAATAATTTACCATTTGGCGTAGAGACAGAAGCTTCAATCTTAAAGCAATTACTAGGAGCAATGCTTAGCACTGCGAGGGAGTTGATAAAAGGAACTTGCCACTTTGCTAGTTTTTCAAAACGAGCATCAATGCGATCACGAATAGCAGCAGTAATTTCAATGTTTTTACCAGTAATATCTACTTTCATAAATTATTCCTCTTCTATCTATTTTTGACGATTTATCTATCTTTTTTCCTTAACTTGATACTTTCAGATTAACGGTTTTTTCAGAAAAAAACGAGATCAAGATCACACTATAAGATGTTGATGTAAACATAGTTTTATCGAATCGTTATCAGTTAAGAGATGACTGTGTTGAGGAGGCATTAATTGGTGTTATCAATTTATCCCCTTCTTACTTGAAGTTGCTCGGTTGTTGGCTACGCTCATTCGCCCCAATCATATAATACACCTATACTCATGAGGCCTCATTCACTTGCCGCCGACTAGCAACTCCAATGACTTTGGGTATAGAGGATGGGAAATAAAAAACCGTAAATTGATTATTAACCCAAAAGAGAAAATACCAAATTTACGGTTTTAATTGTTGGTTAATTATTTAACTGAGTTTAACTGCATTAATTCTTTAGTATGAGCGAGAGGTTTAGTTAAATTTAACTCCTTATAACCTCGTTCCATCACTAAAAGAGATTTACGGGCTGCTTGAGTGTCTGGGAAATCTCGTTGGATTTTCTCTGCACGATCAATAGCAGCAATCCATGCGCCTCGTTTTATGTAAAACTGAGCAGTGGCTAAGTCATAATCAGCTAAACGATTTTTTAAGAAGATCATTCGAAGTTTTGCATCTGCACCATAAGGGCTATCTGGGAAGCGTTTTTGTAGACGTTTAAAGTCATTGAATGCAGCACGTGCAGGTTCTGGATCGCGGTCTGAACGATCAATTCGGAAAAGATCATGTAAGAAGTTGCGATCTTGCGCCATACTCGTTAAACCACGCATATAGAGTACCCAGTCCAGTTGCTCATGGGTTGGATTTAAACGAATAAAGCGATCAATGGTTGCCTGCCCTAGTGCTAACTCATCACTTTTATAATATGCATAGATAAGATCAAGTTGAACTTGGTTTGCATAAGGACCGAAAGGGTAGCGAGAATCTAACGCTTCTAATTGCGTAACAGCCTCAGACCAGTTACCATTCTGCAATTCAACCTGAGCTTTAGTATAAAGTTCAGACGGTGGTACATCTGGCACTATTACTTTGTCTGTAGAGGAACACCCTGCAAGTAAAAGTAGGGTAAGTAGAGGAATAAATTTCAGGTGTTTCATCACAGCATCAGTATCCTTGAAAAAAAATCTTAAGTCATCCATTACGGTTTATACCATTAACGGATACAATGACAATAATTGGTTATTTTACTCAGGCGTGATTATTAGTCACTCCGTTTTTAAAAAAGTTCTCTTATGGCACAGCAAATCGAATTAACAAATACTGTCAAAGACAGTCAACTAGGGCAACGAATAGATCAAGCCGTTGCTGAACTTTTTCCTGATTTCTCACGATCTCGTATTAAAGATTGGATTTTAGCAGGAAAGATTAGCATTAACAGTGAAATTATAACACGTCCTAGAACGAAAGTGATGGGGGGAGAGATTATTACTGTTAAGGCAGAGTTAGAAGATGAACAACGTTGGCTAGCTCAAGATATTCCTTTAGATATTGTTTATGAAGATGATGATATCTTAGTGATTAACAAGCCTAGAGGTTTAGTTGTTCATCCAGGAGCCGGTACGCCAGATGGCACGGTATTGAATGGCTTGTTGCATCACTACCCCGAGATTGCAGAAGTTCCTCGTGCTGGTATTGTTCATCGTCTAGATAAAGATACTACGGGCTTGATGGTTGTGGCAAAAACTGTTCCAGCTCAGACTCGACTGGTTCGTGCGTTACAGAAACGTAAAATCACTCGTGAATATGAAGCGATTGCCAATGGTCAAATGACCGCTGGTGGTACCGTTGAGAAGCCGATTGGTCGTCATCCAACTAAACGTACCCATATGGCGGTTCATGAATTAGGTAAACCTGCAATTACTCACTACCGAGTTGCAGAGCGTTTCCGTAATCATACACGTTTGCGTTTGCGTCTTGAAACTGGGCGTACTCACCAGATCCGTGTACATATGGCTTATTTATCGCACCCATTAGTGGGTGATCAAACTTATGGTGGTCGTCCTCGTCCACCAAAAGGGTCATCAGAGATCTTAACCCAAGCGTTACGTCAGTTTGATCGTCAAGCTCTGCATGCAGTAATGCTAAAACTTAATCATCCAATTACAGGTGAAACCATGTCTTGGCATGCACCGGTACCTGATGATATGGTGTCATTGGCAGCGATTTTACGACAAGATACTAAAGATAATCCAGACGATATCTATTAATTTGTCATGGATACAATAAGAAGAGTGTGAAAATGAAGTGGATTACTCCTAACTGGCCAGCACCATCTAATGTCAACGCATTGATGACCACTCGTCAAGATGGAGTTAGTCTTGCTCCTTTTCACTCTTTCAATCTTGGTGCTCATGTTGGAGATAATCTAGAACATGTCACTGAGAATAGAGAGCAGTTAATTAACCTTGCTACTCTTCCTACCCCTCCGCGTTGGTTAAATCAAACTCATTCTACAACGGTGATCAATTTAGATCTGCCAACCGATACCGATCTTCCAAATGGTGACGCCTCTTTTACGAAGCAGAAAAATGTCGTGAGCACCATTATGACTGCCGATTGTCTTCCATTGTTAATTTGTAATAAACAAGGTACTCAAGTTGCCGCCGTTCATGCAGGGTGGCGAGGTTTAGTCGATGGTGTTATCGAAGAGACAATCGCTACTTTTGATGTTGAGCCTTCTGAATTGATGGTTTGGTTAGGTGCTGCAATTGGTTCTGAAGCATTTGAAGTGGGCAATGATGTTCGAGATGCTTTTATTACATCAGATCCGAAGGCTGCTGCCGGATTTACGATGAAAGCTTCCACTGAGTCTTTATCTCAAGAAAATAGCATATCAAAAATGTTAAAGCACGAAGATGATTTGATAGATTCCGCCAATCAAAAGTGGTTTTCTGATATTTATTTTTTAGCTGAATTGCGGTTAAATCATCTCGGAATTCACGATATCTATGGCGGTGAATTTTGTACCTATAAACAAAAAGATAGCTTTTTTTCTTATCGCCGAGATGGTCAAACTGGACGAATGGCAAGCCTCATTTGGCTAACCAAATAGCACAGACTTCCACAATCAAAGCTTGAAAATCGCCAAGAGCACTCCCATATTAGTTAACAGCGAAAGCACTTTATTAACAAATATTAAGAGGATCATATGCGATTAGATCGATTTACCAATAAATTTCAAGTTGCGATTTCAGATGCTCAATCATTAGGTTTAGGTCGAGATCATCAATACATAGAACCAGTTCATTTGCTGGTCGCTCTCCTGAATCAAGATGGCAGCACGATTCGTCCTCTTTTAAACATTACAGATACCAATACGGCGACATTACGCGCAAAACTAACTGAATTATTAGATAAACAACCAAAAGTCACCGGTATTGGTGGTGAAGTTCAGTTATCCAACAAGACAATTTCACTACTGAATCTCTGTGACAAGTTAGCGCAGAAACGTAAGGATGCTTTTATCTCCTCTGAGCTTTTCATCTTAGCAGCAACAGAAGACAAAGGTGATTTGGGTAAAGTTTTACGTGAGCTTGGATTAACTAACAAAGTCGTTGAAGTTGCAATTGACCAAATTCGTGGTGGTGAAAGTGTCAATGATCAAAATGCAGAAGATAGTCGTCAAGCATTAGATAAGTACACCATCGATTTAACTGAACGTGCAGAACAAGGTCGATTAGATCCGGTGATTGGCCGAGATGATGAGATCCGTCGAACCATTCAAGTTCTTCAACGTCGTACTAAAAATAACCCAGTGATCATTGGTGAGCCAGGAGTTGGTAAAACCGCGATTGTTGAAGGGTTAGCTCAACGTGTGGTTAATGGTGAAGTACCAGAAGGTCTAAAAAATAAACGTGTTCTCTCTTTAGATATGGGAGCATTAATTGCTGGTGCGAAATATCGTGGTGAATTTGAAGAGCGTCTAAAAGCGGTACTCAATGAGCTAAGTAAAGAAGAAGGTCGAATCATTCTATTTATTGATGAGATCCATACCATGGTTGGAGCGGGTAAAACCGAAGGCTCTATGGATGCAGGAAATATGTTAAAACCTGCATTGGCCCGTGGAGAGCTTCACTGTGTTGGCGCAACGACTTTAGATGAATATCGAAAATATGTAGAAAAAGATGCAGCATTAGAGCGTCGTTTTCAAAAAGTGTTGGTAGATGAACCAACCGTTGAAGATACCGTGGCGATTCTACGTGGCTTAAAAGAGCGTTATGAACTTCATCATCATGTTGAGATCACCGATCCTGCAATTGTAGCCGCGGCGACATTGTCTCATCGTTATGTGTCAGATCGTCAGTTACCGGATAAAGCCATTGATTTGATCGATGAAGCAGCATCAAGTATTCGTATGGAGATTGACTCTAAGCCTGAATCTCTCGATAAATTAGAACGCAGAATTATTCAACTTAAAATTGAGCAGCAAGCACTAATTCAAGAAGATGATCAAGCGAGTCAAAAGCGTCTTGACATTTTGCAAACCGAGCTTGATGAAAAAGAGCGTCAATATGCTGAGCTTGATGAAGTATGGAAGGCAGAAAAAGCCATACTATCGGGTACTCAACACATTAAGGCCGAAATCGAACAAGCTAAAACTGATTTAGAGATAGCTCGACGCGCTGGTAATTTAAACTTAATGTCTGAATTACAGTACGGAAAAATACCAGAGTTAGAGAAACAGTTAGTGTTAGCGACAGAAGCGGAAAGTCAAGAGATGACTTTACTACGCAATCGAGTGACTGATACCGAGATAGCTGCTGTACTTTCGCGCCAAACGGGTATTCCAGTCGCGAAAATGCTAGAGAGTGAAAAATCGAAACTTTTAGAGATGGAAGGTAACCTTCATCAACGAGT
Organism: Vibrio sp. SS-MA-C1-2; assembly: GCF_021513135.1. NCBI lineage: Bacteria > Pseudomonadati > Pseudomonadota > Gammaproteobacteria > Vibrionales > Vibrionaceae > Vibrio > Vibrio sp. SS-MA-C1-2. The sequence continues at coordinate 58,754 of NZ_CP090981.1, read as the reverse complement.
AATTGGTCAATCAGAGGCGGTAACTGCAGTATCGAATGCAATTCGTCGCAGTCGAGCTGGACTCGCGGATCCGAATAAGCCGATCGGCTCCTTCCTATTTTTAGGGCCGACTGGGGTTGGTAAGACAGAACTTTGTAAAGCACTTGCTCAGTTTATGTTTGATAGTGATGATGCAATGGTGCGAATTGATATGTCTGAGTTTATGGAGAAACATTCAGTTGCTCGTCTTGTAGGTGCACCTCCCGGTTATGTTGGTTATGAAGAGGGAGGTTATTTAACAGAAGCTGTTCGTCGTCGTCCTTACTCTGTAATTTTATTGGATGAAGTTGAAAAAGCGCACCCTGATGTCTTTAACTTACTACTGCAAGTTCTCGATGATGGACGTTTAACCGATGGGCAAGGTCGAACTGTAGACTTTAGAAACACGGTTGTCATTATGACTTCAAACTTAGGCTCTGAGTTAATCCAAGATAATATTGGTAGGTCATCCTATATCGAAATAAAAAGCATGGTCATGGACGTGGTATCTCAACACTTTAGACCTGAGTTTATTAACCGTGTTGATGAAAGTGTGGTCTTTCACTCTCTTGATAAGGGTAACATTAAGAAGATTGCTGATTTACAGCTTGGCCAATTACGCTCTCGTTTAGAAGCGATTAACTATAAGCTTGAAGTTAGTGAAGAAGCTCTATCTTTTATTGCAGATGCAGGTTTTGATCCAGTTTATGGTGCCCGTCCATTGAAGCGAGCAATCCAACAAGGGGTTGAAAATCATCTAGCACAAGATCTGTTAGGCGGTAAGTTACTACCAAACAAACCGATTAAGCTAATTGTTGAAGATGGTAAATTATTAGCTATCCAATAATTGATTAAGTAAGATATTTGAGCCCTTAGTTATTATTTTATCACTAAGAGCTCTTTTTATTCGTATAAAAAACCACTTTTTGTCTGTTATTTAGACTGAAATAAGGTTTTCATTATTAATTAGTTTAAAAAAAGAGCAGTCAGATTTTTTCTTAATAAAAAGACTTGCCAAGATGAAATCAATCTCTATAATGCGTCCTCGTTGTCACGGGGAACCTCGCTGATAACACATTGATTAAGAAACTTTTAAAAAGTTCTTGACTCAATGCGGAAATTGAGTAAAATCCTTTTCCCGCTAGCCAAGCTAGCAAGCTCTTTAACAATTTAACTTATTCAATCTGTGTGGGCACTCGTTATCGAGAATCAACAAAAAGATTACTCAATGAACTGAGTGACCAATACAGTGTAAGACATAATTTATTATGAATTATACTGGCACAGTCAATTCACTATCATTCTGTTGGAATGGTAGTAGCTTTAAGATTACAGTCTAACTTTATTTATAAGGTTGGATTTAGTTTTGAAGTCAGTATTCGTTGAGCCGTTTCGAAAGAAACAACAAAACTTTAATTGAAGAGTTTGATCATGGCTCAGATTGAACGCTGGCGGCAGGCCTAACACATGCAAGTCGAGCGGTAACAGAGAGTAGCTTGCTACTCTGCTGACGAGCGGCGGACGGGTGAGTAATGCTTGGGAAGTTGCCTTAATGAGGGGGATAACTATTGGAAACGATAGCTAATACCGCATAATTCTCTACGGAGCAAAGCAGGGGACCTTCGGGCCTTGCGCATTAAGATACGCCCAAGTGGGATTAGCTAGTTGGTGAGGTAATGGCTCACCAAGGCGACGATCCCTAGCTGGTCTGAGAGGATGATCAGCCACACTGGAACTGAGACACGGTCCAGACTCCTACGGGAGGCAGCAGTGGGGAATATTGCACAATGGGCGAAAGCCTGATGCAGCCATGCCGCGTGTATGAAGAAGGCCTTAGGGTTGTAAAGTACTTTCAGCAGTGAGGAAGGTGGTAAGCTTAATACGCTTGCCACTTGACGTTAGCTGCAGAAGAAGCACCGGCTAACTCCGTGCCAGCAGCCGCGGTAATACGGAGGGTGCGAGCGTTAATCGGAATTACTGGGCGTAAAGCGCATGCAGGCGGCCTATTAAGTCAGATGTGAAAGCCCGGAGCTCAACTCCGGAAGGTCATTTGAAACTGGTAGGCTAGAGTCTTGTAGAGGGGGGTAGAATTTCAGGTGTAGCGGTGAAATGCGTAGAGATCTGAAGGAATACCAGTGGCGAAGGCGGCCCCCTGGACAAAGACTGACGCTCAGATGCGAAAGCGTGGGTAGCAAACGGGATTAGATACCCCGGTAGTCCACGCCGTAAACGATGTCTACTTGAAGGTTGTGGCCTTGAGCCGTGGCTTTCGGAGCTAACGCGTTAAGTAGACCGCCTGGGGAGTACGGTCGCAAGATTAAAACTCAAATGAATTGACGGGGGCCCGCACAAGCGGTGGAGCATGTGGTTTAATTCGATGCAACGCGAAGAACCTTACCTACTCTTGACATCTACAGAAGCCAGCGGAGACGCAGGTGTGCCTTCGGGAACTGTAAGACAGGTGCTGCATGGCTGTCGTCAGCTCGTGTTGTGAAATGTTGGGTTAAGTCCCGCAACGAGCGCAACCCTTATCCTTGTTTGCCAGCACGTAATGGTGGGAACTCCAGGGAGACTGCCGGTGATAAACCGGAGGAAGGTGGGGACGACGTCAAGTCATCATGGCCCTTACGAGTAGGGCTACACACGTGCTACAATGGCGCATACAGAGGGCTGCAAGCTAGCGATAGTAAGCGAATCCCAAAAAGTGCGTCGTAGTCCGGATTGGAGTCTGCAACTCGACTCCATGAAGTCGGAATCGCTAGTAATCGTGGATCAGAATGCCACGGTGAATACGTTCCCGGGCCTTGTACACACCGCCCGTCACACCATGGGAGTGGGCTGCACCAGAAGTAGATAGCTTAACCTTTCGGGGAGGGCGTTTACCACGGTGTGGTTCATGACTGGGGTGAAGTCGTAACAAGGTAGCCCTAGGGGAACCTGGGGCTGGATCACCTCCTTAACGATTTGATATTTCGTGATGAGTACCCACACAGATTGAATTAAGTTAATAAAGTAAAGAGAGCATCTAATGGGTCTGTAGCTCAGGTGGTTAGAGCGCACCCCTGATAAGGGTGAGGTCGGTGGTTCGAGTCCACTCAGACCCACCACTTCTTCTTGAAGTGGTAGCAGTTAGATGAAAGCAATACTAGATGGGGCTATAGCTCAGCTGGGAGAGCGCCTGCCTTGCACGCAGGAGGTCTGCGGTTCGATCCCGCATAGCTCCACCACTTTTTAAGTGTTTTATCTAGAATATTTAAAAAGTGGTGTTTACCATCACTCGTCTTGAAAAAGACATGCTCTTTAACAATTTGGAAAGCTGACTAGTAAACTCGTTAGTGATTTTTAATCATTAATAAGTTGAAAAGTAATAATTGTTTATTCGAAAGAATAAACGAGTTCTCAACACAATACACATTCAAGTGTCTTGTATTCAAATTAACATCATTGATGTTAATTCTATATTGAGTCCGGCAAACGATAATTAACATTACCCTGTTGATTATCAACAATCAAAAACCTTGGTTGTTTGAACATACATAAGACCCTTTCGGGTTGTATGGTTAAGTGACTAAGCGTATACGGTGGATGCCTTGGCAGTCAGAGGCGATGAAGGACGTGCTAACCTGCGAAAAGGGTTGGTGAGCTGGTAAGAAGCGTTATTAACCAACCATGTCCGAATGGGGAAACCCACTTAGCATAAGCTAGGTATCCTATAGTGAATTCATAGCTATAGGAGGCAAACTCGGGGAACTGAAACATCTAAGTACCCGAAGGAAAAGAAATCAATTGAGATTCCGACAGTAGCGGCGAGCGAACTCGGATTAGCCCTTAAGCATAGTTAGAGTTAGGTGAACACGCTGGAAAGCGTGGCGATAGAGGGTGATAGCCCCGTAGCCGAAGAGTCTAATTAAGTGAAATCGAGTAGGACGGGACACGTGGTATCCTGTCTGAACATGGGGGGACCATCCTCCAAGGCTAAATACTCCTGACTGACCGATAGTGAACCAGTACCGTGAGGGAAAGGCGAAAAGAACCCCTGTGAGGGGAGTGAAATAGAACCTGAAACCGTATACGTACAAGCAGTGGGAGCCTCTTTTATGGGGTGACTGCGTACCTTTTGTATAATGGGTCAGCGACTTATATTCAGTGGCAAGGTTAACCGTTTAGGGGAGCCGTAGGGAAACCGAGTCTTAACTGGGCGACACAGTCTCTGGATATAGACCCGAAACCGAGTGATCTAGCCATGGGCAGGTTGAAGGTTGAGTAACATCAACTGGAGGACCGAACCGACTAATGTTGAAAAATTAGCGGATGACTTGTGGCTAGGGGTGAAAGGCCAATCAAACTCGGAGATAGCTGGTTCTCCCCGAAAGCTATTTAGGTAGCGCCTCGGACGAATACTACTGGGGGTAGAGCACTGTTAAGGCTAGGGGGTCATCCCGACTTACCAACCCTTTGCAAACTCCGAATACCAGTAAGTAATATCCGGGAGACACACGGCGGGTGCTAACGTCCGTCGTGGAGAGGGAAACAACCCAGACCGTCAGCTAAGGTCCCAAAGTTGTGATTAAGTGGGAAACGATGTGGGAAGGCTCAGACAGCCAGGATGTTGGCTTAGAAGCAGCCATCATTTAAAGAAAGCGTAATAGCTCACTGGTCGAGTCGGCCTGCGCGGAAGATGTAACGGGGCTAAATCACACACCGAAGCTACGGCAATATAGCTTTGCTATATTGGGTAGGGGAGCGTTCTGTAAGCGGTTGAAGGTGTATCGAGAGGTATGCTGGACGTATCAGAAGTGCGAATGCTGACATGAGTAACGATAAAGGGGGTGAAAAGCCCCCTCGCCGGAAGACCAAGGGTTCCTGTCCAACGTTAATCGGGGCAGGGTGAGTCGACCCCTAAGATGAGGCTGAGAAGCGTAATCGATGGGAAACGGGTTAATATTCCCGTACTTTTTACGACTGCGATGGGGGGACGGAGAAGGCTAGGTGGGCCTGGTGATGGTTATCCAGGTTCAAGTGCGTAGGCGGAAGGTTTAGGTAAATCCGGACCTTTTTTAACGCTGAGACACGATGTCGAGCTACCAAGGTAGTGAAGTCATTGATGCCATGCTTCCAGGAAAAGCCTCTAAGCTTCAGGTCGTAAGAAATCGTACCCCAAACCGACACAGGTGGTCGGGTAGAGAATACCAAGGCGCTTGAGAGAACTCGGGTGAAGGAACTAGGCAAAATGGTACCGTAACTTCGGGAGAAGGTACGCTGCCGGCGGTGATGGGACTTGCTCCCTAAGCTGCTGGCAGTCGCAGATACCAGGTGGCTGCAACTGTTTATTAAAAACACAGCACTGTGCAAAATCGAAAGATGACGTATACGGTGTGACGCCTGCCCGGTGCCGGAAGGTTAATTGATGGGGTTATCTTCGGAGAAGCTCTTGATCGAAGCCCCGGTAAACGGCGGCCGTAACTATAACGGTCCTAAGGTAGCGAAATTCCTTGTCGGGTAAGTTCCGACCTGCACGAATGGCGTAATGATGGCCACGCTGTCTCCACCCGAGACTCAGTGAAATTGAAATCGCAGTGAAGATGCTGTGTACCCGCGGCTAGACGGAAAGACCCCGTGAACCTTTACTACAGCTTGGCACTGAACATTGACCCTACATGTGTAGGATAGGTGGGAGACTTTGAAACCGCGTCGCCAGATGCGGTGGAGTCAACCTTGAAATACCACCCTTGTATGCTTGATGTTCTAACGTTGGTCCCTAATCGGGATTGCGGACAGTGCCTGGTGGGTAGTTTGACTGGGGCGGTCTCCTCCCAAAGAGTAACGGAGGAGCACGAAGGTGGGCTAATCACGGTCGGACATCGTGAGGTTAGTGCAATGGCATAAGCCCGCTTGACTGCGAGAATGACAATTCGAGCAGGTGCGAAAGCAGGTCATAGTGATCCGGTGGTTCTGAATGGAAGGGCCATCGCTCAACGGATAAAAGGTACTCCGGGGATAACAGGCTGATACCGCCCAAGAGTTCATATCGACGGCGGTGTTTGGCACCTCGATGTCGGCTCATCACATCCTGGGGCTGAAGTCGGTCCCAAGGGTATGGCTGTTCGCCATTTAAAGTGGTACGCGAGCTGGGTTTAGAACGTCGTGAGACAGTTCGGTCCCTATCTGCCGTGGGCGTTGGAAGATTGAAGGGGGCTGCTCCTAGTACGAGAGGACCGGAGTGGACGAACCACTGGTGTTCGGGTTGTCATGCCAATGGCATTGCCCGGTAGCTAAGTTCGGAATCGATAACCGCTGAAAGCATCTAAGCGGGAAGCGAGCCCTGAGATGAGTCTTCCCTGGCACTATAAGTGTCCTAAAGGGTTGTTCGAGACTAGAACGTTGATAGGCAGGGTGTGTAAGCGTAGCGATACGTTGAGCTAACCTGTACTAATTGCCCGTGAGGCTTAACCATACAACACCCAAAGGGTTTTGATGGACTCAAAAGAATACGACTCGACGAGTCAAAAGATACTTGAATGAAGTATTAAGAACATTATTACGAATTATCAGACTTTCCAAATTTCGTTAAACGCGAATATTCGCGGTTAACAACAAAATTTGCTTGGCGACCATAGCATTGTGGACCCACCTGATTCCATTCCGAACTCAGAAGTGAAACACAATCGCGCCGATGGTAGTGTGGGGTCTCCCCATGTGAGAGTAGGTCATCGCCAGGCTTCAAATTTATGCTTTAGATTGAAAAATCTAAACGCACGTCTTCTAACTTTGACACGTTAGCGACGATAAAAGTATTTAGCATCATGCGTAAGCACTTTGCTAAAGGAGCGGTAGTTCAGTTGGTTAGAATACCGGCCTGTCACGCCGGGGGTCGCGGGTTCGAGTCCCGTCCGCTCCGCCACTACACTAAGCCCAAGTCTCACGACTTGGGCTTTTTTACGTCTGTAGAAAAGCGAATACTCAGACTGTTTTGACTTTTAATCAATTTGTATTAAAGTGTTTTGATGACTTATTAACTGAAAGATTCTCTATATCCCATGCGTACTTTTCTTTTTCTTTTATCTCTTCTTATCGCCAACTCTAGCTATGCTGATTCTGCTAGCTATTATTGTGATATTTATCAAAAAAAGAGTAATAATCTAATATATTCTGGATCTTGCCAGTTCTCACAACGACAAGGCTATATCTCTATTTTTATTAAGAATAAGAAGTTTGAATCTAATTATAATTTTTCTCCAATCCAGGGTCTTGGTAATTATATGGATAATGTACATCAAGCTGTCTATCGAAATAAAGGCGCTGTTGTATCTGGAATGAGTTTTACCCTATCGAAACAGGTTATCTATTTACGTCCGTTATTTAACCAATATTTGGAATAAAGTGGAAAGCCATTAATAGTTTAGAGACTATACCCTTCATACTTTAAGTCGTTAGGTTGTTGGCTGTACTCGTTCGCCCCAATCATAGAATACATCTATACTCACGGGGCCTCACTCACTTGCCGCCTACTAGCAACTCCAATTATTTTAGGTATATAATCGTCATACCTATTAATGAACCGATCAGTAATCCAACCTTGCCATCTATCACTTGATAAAGCGTATTATCTTTAATGCTTTGATTTTCTTTTATTTAATAAACTATCGCGACAGGAATCAATATTGCTAATATCACCAGAACAATAGTTGCATAACCTAACGTCATATTTCTTCCTTGTGTGAAGATAATTATTTAAAGTGACAGCTTTAAAAGAAATTTAAATATTGGATATGAGTTTTATTGGATAAATAGAAATAATATCTTGATAGTAAGACACTCTTTACTGTTATCAGGCATAATAGAAGAGAGAGGATTATCACATGAATAATAATAATAAATTTAATATAAGAACGGTATTAATTGCCTGCTTAATTGTGAGTATTGGACAATTTAGTGTTGGCCTAGTTTTTCCTGCCCTCCCTTGGATCGCTGATAGTTTTCATTTAGGAACAGAAGACGTACAAGGTATAGTGTCTGTCTATCTATTAGGTTTTGGTCCTTCACAACTACTTTATGGTCCTATATCTGATGCTATTGGTCGAAAGCCAATACTTATTAGCGGTCTCGCTCTCTCTATTCTCGGTGTCATATTTATTGTCTTTGGTGCTCATCACTTTGAATTGGTACTGATCGGGCGGTTTATTCAGGGAGTTGGAGCTGGGTGTGTTGCCGTATTAGCTCGTGCATGTATCCGAGACAGTTATAGTGGGAGTGAGTTAGCTAATGCAATGGGATGGCTGACCATTGTTGCTTCTTTTACCCCTATTGTTGCACCTGTTTTTGGTGGGTTAATTAATCATTATTTTGGTTGGATTGCTATTTTTATCGGGTTACTCTCTTATATGACCATTATTTGGTTATTAATGTTAATCTATTTTAAAGAGACATTAACTAAGCCGGTGACTAATTTATCATTAAAAAATAGTTTGATAACTTATCGTTCTTTTGCCTTATCTCGTCATTTTCTCTCTTTTGCTACGATTGGTTGGTTAAACTATCTATTAGTTGTGATCGCGATTTCAGTTATTCCTTTTGTTATGCAGCGTCAGATTGGTATGGATTCAGAGCAGTATGCCATCTGGTCGATTTTTCCAGCTTTTGGTTTGATGTTTGGTGGTGTAATTAGTAATCGTTTTCGACCTAAAATTGGTATGAAGAGAATGATGTTACTTTCACCTATTGTGCAATTAAGTGCTGGGGTTTGGCTATTTGTCGCGCCATTAGATCCTGTTTTTGTCATTAGCGGTCACTTTTTTCTAGCGATGGCGAATGGGATTGCATTTCCATGTGCACAGACGATGTTATTACTTCCTTATGGTAAAAATGCAGGGAGTGCCGCAGCGCTTTCAGGGGCTTGTCAAATGTTGCTTGCTGCACTCTTAAGTACTCTTCTTGTTCATCTTGGTGTAAGTGAAAGTTGGCATTTAGGTGCGATGATGATCTTAGTATCAGTTCTGGGTTTGATCTTAATTTTATGGGGATTTAAAGGCAAAGAAGCACAAGAATTGATTGTTTAGGTGTTTTAAAATATTAAAAAAGCCGTATTCTAAGCATTAAGAATACGGCCTTTATTTTTGATTAAAATGATATTGATTTCTTACTTAATCAACTTAGCAATCAATTAGTTATTGCTATGAAGTTCACTGTTTAGTTCAACGGCACTTTTATTACTTAGACACTCAATTTGACCCGTTACCGAATTTCTGCGGAATAATAAGTCTGATTTACCCGCAAGATCACGTGCTTTAACAACATCAACCTCTTGTCCAAAGTTATCAAGCATACGTACTTTTGAGCCAGCAGTAACATAAAGACCAGACTCGATAGTACAACGGTCACCAAGTGGGAAGCCTAAGCCAGCATTTGCACCTAATAGGCTGTTCTCACCAATAGAAACAACCACGGTACCACCACCACTCAAGGTTCCCATGATTGATGCACCACCACCGATATCACTACCCTCGCCAACAACAACACCCGCTGAGATACGTCCTTCAACCATGCTGACACCTTTTGTTCCAGCGTTAAAGTTGATGAAGCCTTCGTGCATAACCGTTGTACCATTACCAACATGAGCACCTAAACGTACGCGAGAAGTATCAGCAATACGAACGCCGGTTGGAACGATATAATCGACCATTTTAGGGAACTTATCTACACAATCAACGCTAATCGTCTCACCATTTAGACGAGCTTCAATTTGACGCTCTTCAAGTTCAGGTAAATCAATTGCACCTTTATTTGTCCAAGCGATATTATGAAGTAGACCAAAAACACCATCAAGAGAGATTTGATGAGGTTGTACTAAGCGATGAGAGATTAACTGTAGCTTTAAGAATGCTTCTGAAACCGACGTTGGTTTCTCATCTGTCGCCAGAATAACCATCACTAATGGTTGGGTTGATTTTGCTGCTAATTGAGCAAATTTAGCACTCTTTTCATCACCAGCTTGAGAAAAAGAAGCGGCGATAGCCTCACACTGTTGATGATCCACTTCAATCGCTTCATTACCGGCTGTATAACCTACAACTTCTTGTAGTGAGCTAATTAGTGCTGCATCTGGATTTAATTGAGGGTGTGGGAAGAAAGCTTCGATGATTTTGCCATCACGATTTTTTGTCGCAGTACCAAAAGCAAGAGAAAAGGTAGCCATTATTTGAGTATCTCCGTATTTAATAATTCGATATCACCTTTTAAGTTGAAGCTGTTGTATTGTGTATCACAACTCCAATAATTGTATTGGGTATCGTTTAAATTTATTGATAAAACAGGTAAGCACTCATCATAGCTAGTGTCTGGTTATTATTGAAGAGTTATTATTAGAAAGAGAGGAGTTTTTTTGTAAATGGAAGGTTTTTATAATGTGAAATTAATGAGAGATACGATCTTACTGTCAAACCTTAGAAATCTAAACAGTAAGATCGATGAGGTATTAATAATTAATTGAGAATTAACAATTAAGCAGCTTGCTCTGACTCTGAATCATCGGCATTCTTTACTGCTTTTACCTCTTTAGGTACTTTTTTTGCAATAGGCTTACGTTTTACACCCATTGCCGCTAGTACGTCATCTTTGTGTTTTGCTAAATAAAGAGAAAGTTCTTCTTGTGTTGCTTCACTTTCAACTAATTTACTCTCTTGAATAACAGTAAATAGTTCATCAGCAATATCTAACATTTTGTCATAAGCGTCTGCTTCTGCTTTCGAAGTAAAAGTCATCTTTTCTTCTCCATTGCGTTCAACGACGTATTTGATGATAACAGCCATGATCACCCTCTAATAGTTAATTTACTGGCTTTTTATACAGTAGATGAGATGTGTTGTCTAGTGCTCTATCAGACAAAAGAGAGAGAACTTGAATTAGATATTTTAATTCATTTAAAACAATCCATTAATAGTGCTATTTAAGATCCCATCTCTCACAATACTCAATAAATGCTTGAATCAACGGGCTTTGGTATTTCTCTTTATGGTAAACAAGTGAATATTGACGAGAGATCTCTAGTGGAACGGATAATGAAACCACTCGACCATCATCAATCGCATGTTTTGCTGAATGGTAAGAGAGTAAAGCTAAGCCTAAATTACAAGAGACAAAATTAATTAATGCTTGAGTATTTGTTAGTTCAAAGGCAATTGACCATTTGTGTAATTTGGGTGTTAAATTATTCATAAAATAGTCACGAGTTCCTGAACCGGACTCACGTAAAATCCAAGAGTGCTCTTCAATATCATTGAGAGTCATACTCTTTAATTTACTTAATGGATGCTCAGGGTGGCAAATAATACACATATCATCGGTTAACCAAGGAATGGTCATTAATTGGTTATTAGATACCGCTCCTTCAACTAAGCCTATATCCAATTTAAATTCACTAATATCTTGGCAGATGGCAGCGGTATTATTGATGATCACATCTTGATTTACGTGTCCCGTTTCAGAACGAAAATTTTGCAATAGATAAGGGATGATTTGATTGCCGATTGTATCACTGCAACCAATGTTTAATTTACCGACCAATTTATCTTGATCTAAAAAGAGAGATTCAATATCTAATGTTCGCTTTAGAAGCTCATCAGCCAAAGGCAATAATCGCTTACCATGGTGATTGATCAATAAACGGTTATTGTGACGATCAAAGAGCTTATGACCAATGTTTTTTTCTAGCTCGGTTAATGCCATGCTTACTGCTGGTTTTGAAAGGAAAAGCTTCTCTGATGCGGCGGTAATCGTCTTCTCTTTTGCTACCATGACAAAGACTTTAAGCTGTTTTAAGGCAATATTCATCGATTATCCCTATATATCCTTCAATAATTTTTAACTATAAGAAAGGACTGAACTTAATAATGTAATTAAACGTTAATATAGAAAGTATACCCTTCTTACTTGAAGTTGCTAGGTTGTTGGCGATATTCATTCGCCCCAATCATATAGAAAACCTACACTCATGGGGCCTCATTCATTTACCGCCTGCTAACAACGCTAATTATTTTAGGTATATATCCAAATTAATTGGAATTACAGCGACTATCTGTTCATATTTAGGTTAAATTTTCTTTAAAAGCTAATTACAAAGAAGTGAATATCGCTGAACGTTTTTCGAGCATAGAATACCCTCATTGAAGAAACAAACCCCCTTTTACTTAGAGCTTATTGAGGTTTCTTATTATGAAATATCTTAGCGGTATATTAATTACTTTCGTGATGGCATTAGCATCATCACAAATTTCACAAATTCCTATTTTTAAAGAGTATCAAATCAGTTCACTGGTTATCTGTATTATCATCGGTATGGTTATCGGTAATGTGTTTCCTAAAGCACTACCAAAAACTAGTCAAGTTGGTATCAAATTTAGCCAAGCAAAACTATTACGTTTAGGTATTATTCTTTATGGATTCTTTATCACTTTCCAACAAATTGTAGCGGTTGGCCTTTCTGGTTTAGTGGTAGATATCTTAATTATTTTGACAACCTTTATTGGTGGTACTTGGTTAGGTATGAAGGTCTTCAAATTAGACAGAGAAACCAGTATGTTAACGTCTGCAGGATCAGCAATTTGTGGTGCAGCAGCAATTTTAGCCGCAGAACCAATTTTAAAATCTAAGCCACACCAAACAGCCGTTGCCGTCGCAACTGTAGTTATCTTTGGTACCATTGCTATGTTTATCTACCCTGTGATTTATCATGCATTTGCAATTCCAGATGACACCATGGGGATCTTTACTGGTGCAACGATTCATGAAGTTGCGCAGGTCGTTGCAGCGGGTAACTCAATTAATCAAGATGTTGGTGTGACTTCAGTGATTGTCAAACTGACTCGCGTTATGTTACTGGCTCCGTTCTTAATTGGTTTAAGTGCTTACTTAGCGAAAAAATCACCAAATAGTGATGGAACTAAAGGTAAAATTACGATTCCTTGGTTTGCGGTATTCTTTGTTGTTGTTGCCGGTATTAATTCATTCAGTGTGATTCCACAGCCTATCGTTGATGTGCTAACAAAATGTTCAGTGTTCTTCCTAACCATGGCAATGGGCGCATTAGGTATCGACACTAATTTCAATAAAATTCGTGGTGTAGGTATTAAACCAATTTTACTGGCAATCATCCTATTTGCTTGGTTAATTTTTGGTGGCTACGGTCTAACTATCGGTGTTCAAAGTATCTTTGCTTAATATTTACTTAAGAGGAAATAATTATGTCGTATAAACATGTAATGGTTGCCATTGATTTAGGTAAACATGCGGAAGAGCTACTAAATAAAGCTGCAAATATAGCTAAAAATGAAAATGCACTATTGAGCGTTATCTATGTCGATTTAGACGTTGCTAACTTTTACTCTGGTCTATCAGATATTGATTTATCAAAGCGTGAAGATAATGTACATCATGAACTTATTAGTGAAATGCAAAGCTATATTATTGAGTTAGATTATCCTCTTTACCAACAAAAAATCGCTAAAGGTGATGTCGACAGTGAGTTGGAAAATGCAATAAAAGAGAATAATGTCGATATGTTAGTGATTGGTCACCATAAATCAAACATGCTGCATCAAATGTTTATTTCAGCGACTGAGCCTTTAATTCGAGATATGCCGTGTGATATCAGTTTAATTAAAGTGAACTAAAAGAGAAAGCACACAAAAATCAACACATTTAGATAACTTAGAATTCAATGATTTACCCTTTTGCCTCAACGTTTTCGTGTTTCATATGCTGGATATGACGCATGATTTCTTTGGGGCTTTTTTTATGTCTATTCATTTCATCTTTATTGATCTCATTAAGTTATTTACAGTCATTCCTCCTTGATAGACAATCTATACTCATATTTGAACGCCAAGGTGATGACGTGTTTTCTATTTATCATTCAAATCAATTAGATCTATTAAAATCCCTGCTTATAGAACTTATCCGTAGAGAACCGTTATCTCACCCGTTAGGTAATGAAGTTATTCTTGTTCAAAGCCCCGGTATGGCGCAGTGGTTGAAATTAGCATTAGCCAAAGAAATGGGGATTGCGGCCAATATTGAGTTTCCTCTCCCTGCCACCTTTATCTGGAATATGTTCACCGAAGTTTTACCTGAGATCCCAGAACGGAGTTTCTTTAATAAAGAATCGATGACCTGGAAATTAATGGAGATATTACCTAAATATTTAGAACAGCCTGAATTTGTTGCCTTGGCTAACTATCTTCATGATGCCGATGATGATGCAAAGCGTTATCAGTTGGCAGAGCAAATTGCCGATATTTTTGACCAATATTTAGTTTATCGTCCTGAATGGATTGATAATTGGGAACAGCAACATCCAGAACAACTGCCGTTAGATCTCGAAGCTGAGCAGCAGTGGCAGCCGATCCTTTGGCACGCACTTTATCAATATACTGATACCCTCGGACAGAAATTGGATCACCGTGCCAATCTTTACCAAAACTTTATTGATCAGTTGATGTTAAAACGTGATCATGGTGAAACGCTTCCTGAACGAATTTTTATCTTTGGTATCTCAGCGCTTCCTCCTCGTTATCTTGATGCACTAAAAGCATTGGGAGAGTGCATTGATGTTCATTTAATGTTTACTAACCCTTGTCGCTATTATTGGGGGGACATTAGAGACCAAAAGTATTTAGATAAATTGGCGGCAAAAGCGCGGAAAAAAGTGGTTTGGCAAGATAATCAAAGCCAGATAATCGGTTCAGAACCACAGTTAAAGAAGGGAGATAACCAAGTTGATCTCCATAATCAGCAAAGTGAACTGATTGGCAATAGTCTTTTAGCCTCGATGGGAAAATTAGGGCGAGATAACATTCAGCTTCTTTCTGAACTCGATGCTCAAGAGTTAGATGCGTTTGTTGATATTGAACAGAACTCGCTACTACACTCGATCCATTACGATATTTTAAATCTACAAGATCCCCCATCAATCAATGCCGCTTTGCAAACCGGTAATCAGGCATTATTAAGACGTGAAATAGTTAAAAATGATCGCTCGATCCAGATCCATCAATGCCACAGTCCAATGCGAGAAGTTGAAGTGTTGTACGACAATTTATTGGCACTGTTAGACAGTAATCCGGAGATAGAGCCTCGCGATATTTTGGTGATGGTAGCGAATATCGATCACTATAGTCCTGCGATCAGAGCGGTATTTTCGAATGCACCAAGTCACCGTTATATCCCTTTTGCCATTTCAGATCAGACCACCGAAGCCAGTAATCCGCTGTTAATCGCCTTTTTTAAACTACTAAATTTACCGAACCTGCGTTGTAGTGCACCAGAGTTATTGGAGCTATTAGAAGTGCCTGCGGTGATGGCGAAATTTAACTTTAGTGAAACTGAGTTTGTTAAAGCGCGAGAGTGGGTAGAGCAAGCTGGGATTCGTTGGGGACTTGATCAAGGGACTGCGGAGAGTTTTGATCTTCCAGCTCAAAAGCAGAATAGTTGGTTATTTGGCTTACAACGAATGTTATTGGGTTATGCATTACCGCAAGAGATTGGCTTATATCAAGGAATGAGCAGTTTTGAATCGGTACAGGGGTTGGATGCCGAAATTGCCGGAAAGTTAGCGGATTTTATTGAACAATTAATGACTAGCCGCGAAACTCTCGCAACAAAAATGAGCGCGAAACAGTGGCAAAGTGCGATTAATAATATGCTTGATCAGATGTTATTGGTGGATGGTGATGATGAATCGCTGTTATTTACGATTCGAGAAAAACTCCATCAGCTGGCTGAAACTATTACTGGTTCTGGTTACCAACAATCGATCTCTTTACCGATTATTCTTGATTACTTCCACGGAAAACTTGGACAAGCTAAAGTGAGCCAACGCTTCTTAGCAGGGCAGATAAATTTCTGTACCTTGATGCCGATGCGTTCTATTCCTTTTAAAGCGGTCTGTTTATTAGGAATGAATGATGGTGTGTATCCTCGAACCGTTGCCCCTGTTGGGTTTGATTTGATGGTGAATCGAGGGAAAGCCGGCGATCGCTCTCGTCGAGATGACGACCGTTATCTGTTTTTAGAAGCGATGTTAGCGGCACAAGACTATTTCTATATTAGTTATATTGGTCGTTCAATCCAAGATAACAGCGAAAAAGTCCCATCAGTATTGGTGACAGAGTTATTAGAATACTGCCAACATTCATTTTATCTTCAAGGCGATCGAGAGTTAGAGATTGAACAAGCGGGTGATAAATTATTGGATGAGATCTCAACCAGCCATAGTTTAACCCCTTACAGTCGAGACTCTTTTTTGCACGGCAGTTATGCACAAGAGTGGTTGCCTGTCGCTTTAGGTGAAGGCGAGCAATCCGATCCTTTTTATCACAGTGCACTATCACAACAAGAGCTCAATTTTGAGACGATCGATTTGGTCGAGCTACAACGTTTTTGGCGCTTACCCGTACAGTATTTTTTTAATCGTCGTTTAAAGATCTATTTTGATAATCAACAGAATGAATTGATAGACGCTGAACCTTTTTCTCTCGATCAGTTAGAAGGTTACTGGCTTCGTAATGAGTTGTTAGTTTCCCTTTTAGGACAAAAAGATCGTATCAAGATTGAAAATGATATTTACCAGCAACATGTCGCTGCAGGCACGTTACCTATTGGCTCATTTTCACAACTCGCTCTGGAACAGGAGTTGAAAAAAGTGTCGCCTCTACTTGAGCGATTAGAGCCTCTTTGTCACTCTCCAAAAGAGGATTTAGAAGTGAGGGTTGAACTGCAAATAGAACATGATGATCAAATCCAACTCGTTACCTTAGAAGGCTGGTTAACTGGGCATTTTTCCGATGGTTTAGTACGTTCTCGAGTCGGGAATATTCGCGGTCAAGATCTGTTATCTGGCTGGATTGATCACTTAATGCTTTACGCTTGTTATTCTGAAAGTGAATTAGCAACCCGAGTGATAGGTAAAGACAAGTGTTACCGTTTCGATCCTATTGGCTCTGAACAAGCTAAATCGATATTAACTGAGTTAGTGACCGAAATGATTAAAGGTCATTCAGCGCCACTCGCTTACTTGCCAAAAACCGCTTTTGCTGGAATAACACAACATTATGATAAGCATGGAAATTGGTTAGATGATGAAAAGACGATCATCAAGGTACAAAAGAAGATGCAAGATACCTTTAATCCGAGCTATTTGTCAGAGGGTGAAGGAAGTAATAGCTATATCCAACGTGTGTGGCCAGAGTTTGATCAAAGTTGTTATCAGCAAGTATTAGCGTATGGTATTACGCTAATCAAACCGATGTATGAGTGGGCGAAGCTAGAGAAATAATTGCTCTTTATACCCTTCTTACTTGAAGTTGCTAGGTTGTTGGCTACGCTCATTCGCCCCAATCATATAGTACATCTATACTCATGGGGCCTCATTCACTTGCCGCCGACTAGCAACGCCAATTACTTTGGGTATAGATTCCCATTGTTTATTTAAATTTAAGGAGATATAGATGACCCCAACTCAACTTAATCCAATGACTTTTCCTCTTTATGGTACCCGTTTAATTGAAGCATCTGCGGGAACGGGAAAAACCTTTACTATCGCCAGCCTCTATCTTCGCCTGTTATTGGGACATGGTGATCCTATTGCTGAAGAAGATACTAAACATCAGGTTCCTTTAACGGTTGATCAAATTCTGGTTGTGACCTTTACCGAAGCGGCAACCGAAGAGTTAAGGGATCGTATTCGTGCTCGTATTCATCAAATGCGAATTGCACTGCAGAAGCAATCGAGTCACGATGGTCTCATTACTCAGTTGATGGGGTTAATTGATGATCCCAAAGAGGCTATTTCGATTCTGTTACAAGCTGAACGTCAAATGGATGAGGCTGCGATTTATACCATTCACGGCTTTTGTCAGCGAATGTTAACTCAGAATGCATTTGAGTCAGGAAGCCTATTTAATAATGAGTTTATTACCGATGAGTTGCAAATTCGTCAATTAGTTGCCGCGGATTATTGGCGAAAAAATTTCTATGAACTCTCTCCTGATATAGCGCGTTTAGTGACTCAATGTTGGCAGCACCCCAATGCACTGTTAGCGGATATTAATCGTTATATTTCAGGCGCAGAAATAGCGGTCAAAGCCCCTAGTTTAGATCAAGGATTAACTGCTTTTGTCGCTGAGCAACTCAAAAAAATAACGCAATTAAAGCAGCAATGGAAACAAGCTAGAGGTGAGTTTGTTGATCTATTTGCGGACTCAAAAATTAATCGCCGAAGCTATAGTAAAACCACGCTACCAAAATGGTTAACCGCAGTTGATGAGTGGGCAGACGAAGAGACAGTTAACTTTCAACTTCCCGATAAGTTAGCTAAGTTTGGTCAAGATGAGTTGCGAGAGAAATCAGACTTTGATGCCGCGCCTGAACACACTGTTTTTCAAAAAATTGATCAGTTATATAAAGAACCCCCAGAAATTAAGTCTGCGCTACAAGCCGATGCGATCGCTCAATGTCGTCAACAGTTAATTAAAGCCAAGCAACGTCAAGGTTGGCTCTCCTTTGATGATTTACTGACTCAGTTATCTTGCGCCTTATTACAAGACAGTGATGATCTACTCGCTAATAAGATCCGAGAGCTATTTCCTGTTGCGATGATCGATGAATTCCAAGATACCGATCCAATGCAGTACGCGATTTTTAGTACTATTTATCAGGGGAGTAGTGAGTCTGGACTATTTATGATCGGTGATCCAAAACAAGCGATTTATGGCTTCCGAGGTGCAGATATTTTTACCTATATGGCCGCTAGAAACAGTGTTGCAGCTCATTACACATTAGGAACCAATTGGCGTTCCAGTGAAGATATGGTCAATGCGGTCAATGCATTGTTTCAATTTGCCGATTCTCCTTTTATCTATGATCAAGATATTCCTTTTTATCCTGTTAATCCTAACCCAAAAGCAAATGGCCTATCATGGGCGCTCGATGGTCAAAGGCAACCGGCATTAACCTTATGGCATGATGATCGACAACAAGATCTGATTAGCAAAGGGGATTATCAGGTTATCATGGCCAATGCTACAGTCTCTAAAATCCAGCAGTTATTAGAAAAATCAGAGCAAGGTGAAGCTTATTTAGCGAAACAGAAAGAGGATGGCGAACAACGAACCAAAATTGAGCCGAGTAATATCGCAGTCTTAGTTCGAACCGGCAGCGAAGGGCAGTTAATTAAACGCTTATTAGCGAAGCAGGGAGTGGCCAGTGTCTATCTATCTAACCGTGAGAGTGTCTTTTCACAACCTATTGCTCAAGATCTCTATCGTCTATTGATGGCGGTGATGACACCAGAAAATGAACGATTATTGCGAAGTGCTTTAGCTTCAACGCTGTTTGGACTCTCAGCGGAGCAGCTCGATCAACTTAATATCGATGAATTTAAGTGGGAGTTGGTGGTTGCCGAGTTTAATGATTACCAACAGTTACTGCAAAAGCGTGGTGTGATGCCAATGTTGCGTGCAGTATTAGCACGTCGCGAAATTGCAGAGCGCTTATTGATGGAGACATCAGGTGAACGTATTGTGACCGATTTGCTTCATGTCGGAGAACTATTACAGCAGGCGAGCCAAGAACTTGATAGCCATTTAGCGTTAGTTCGTTGGTTAAGTGAAAAAATCAGCACTCCAAATGGTAATGCAGAAGATCAGCAAGTACGTTTAGAGTCTGAGCGTAATCTGGTACAAATTGTCACTATCCATAAATCGAAAGGGTTAGAGTATGACTTAGTCTTCTTGCCTTTTGCTTGTAATGCGAGAAAGAGTGAAACACCGCTTTATCACAATCCAAATGAAGGGACAGTCCTTGATTATATCCAGCAAGATGATGCCTTAGTTGCAGCAGAAAGGGAACGATTAGCTGAAGATCTCCGTTTGATTTATGTGGCGTTAACCCGTGCAGTTTATGGTTGTTTTATTGGTATGGCACCGATTCGAGATGGCAGGAAAGCCAAAGGTGATAGCGGCGTCCACCTTTCTGCGATGGGGTGGTTAATTCAAAATGGTGAAGCGGGTGATGCGGCACTACTTTCTAGTCGATTAAACAAGTTCGTTTCTGAACACTCTCAAGTTGCAATATCTCAACCAGAACAAGTGATTGAACGTATCTATTGTGAGCCAGAAATGGAGAGTGAACCTATTTCGGCACTCTCTTTACAACGTCAGATCGCTAATAACTGGTGGATTACGAGTTACAGTGGATTAGTTAAGCAAGGACACAATAAAGATGCCTCTTTTGAAATTGGTAAGTTAGATATTGAAGATCAAAGTAATGATGCTGCACTTCAGTCGAAAAATACAGATCCAGCGAACCTTGATCAAAGCCATGTTGATCAAAATAACGAACTGTCGATTTTCACCTTTCCAAAAGGGGCAAAGCCGGGAACCTTTTTACATTCACTATTCGAAGAGATCGAGTTCACCGACAGTGAGCACCATCAAGATATTATCGCCAATTTAATGGAACGAGATAATATTGACCCAAAGTGGCTGCCAATTTTAGTGCAACTGGTTAGTGATACCTTAGCAAAATCTCTCGATGGAGAGGCGTTAACTCTCTCTTCGATTGGTAAAAAGCAACGTTTGACTGAAATGGAGTTTGTTTTTCCAATTAGCCAACTGTCATCTTCGATGCTCAATAAGGTGATTGCAGAGCATGATCCGTTATCAAGAGGGGCTGGAGAGTTAAAGTTTCATTTGGTGAGTGGGATGCTGAAAGGTTTTATCGATCTGATCTTTGAGTATCAAGGTCGTTATTATATTCTTGATTGGAAGTCGAACTGGTTAGGTGAAGAAAAAGCGGATTATAGCCAGCAAGCAATGAGAGCCGCCATGAGCGATCACCGTTACGATTTTCAATATCAGATTTATGCATTGGCACTGCATCGCTTCTTACAACAACGAATTAAAAATTACGACTATCAGCAACATTTTGGTGGTGTTTACTATCTATTCTTACGTGGTATTGAGCAGCAGAGTGACAACGGAATTTTTTATACTAAACCTTCTTTTGAGCTGCTTGAAAAACTCGATCAAGTGATGTCTGGACAACATTATCCTAATGACTTAGCGACTCAACAATCACGTTCTACAAAGCAAGATAACAATACAATTCAACAGGGAGAGTCATAATGAGAGAGTTAATTAAGTTATGGCATCAATATCAAATGATTCGTCCATTGGATTATCAGTTTAGCCAATTTATTGCTCAAACTGTTGAGAATGAATCTAAAAAAAATCGAGATATTGTCGCTCTCTGTTCGATGTTAGTCAGTGTTGAGTTGGGTGGCGGACATGTCTGCTTAGAGTTAGCGAACTTACTCCAGCATCCACTATTGCAACCCGTCGCCTTAGATCGATTAGCTGAACAAGATGGCTTATTTGCTAATGATTGTTCTGACATTAACGAAAGTAAAAATGGCGAGCCAGCAGAGCAGATTAACCCACTTAAACAGCAATTAAACTATTTGGCCTATGATGATCTAATTGCTTGTTTAACCTCGAGCGCCGCAGTGAGTGATGGTTCTCAAGCGACACCGTTAGTCCTTAGAGCTGGAAAGTTATACCTTTATCGTTATTGGCTTTATGAACAGCAAGTGGCAGAAAAACTCAATAGTATGAGTCAACCTCAAACTATTACCGCTTCAGCAAGAGCTCGTTTAGATCAGCTATTTGCTCGTCAATATAACTACCTGCTTTCTGCTTTAGAGAGGAGTGTTAAAGACGCTGAGCCGGATATAACCACAGAAAAGGTGGCTTTATCCCATCAGGCGATTGTTTGCGATCTTTTAGATATTACTCAACCTGATGCCATTGATTGGCAAGCGGTCAATCAAGCTTTATTGGCCGCAGAAACAGCGTCAGATTTAGCGGTTTTAGATCAGTTAATCCCTCTTGAATATTGTTTGAACTGGCAGAAAACCGCGGCTGCGGTGGCGCTCTCTCGTCAATTTTCAGTGATATCTGGTGGCCCGGGAACAGGCAAAACAACCACGGTTGCCAAGTTACTGGCAGCATTGGTGACACAAGCTGAAGAACAGCATCAGCGTCTATTAATTAAGCTGGTGGCTCCAACAGGAAAAGCGGCGGCTAGATTGACAGAGTCGATCGGTAGTGCGATTCATTCTTTAGCCATTGATGATGAGATCAAACAGTTAATTCCGACTCAAGCCAGTACATTACATCGTCTGTTAGGGGCAATTCCTGGGCAAGTTGATTTTCGTCATAATCAACATAATCCGTTACATTTGGATCTGCTTATTGTCGATGAGGCATCGATGATTGATCTGCCTATGATGACCCGATTACTGCTCGCTATGCCTTCTGATGCGAAATTGATTTTATTGGGCGATCGAGATCAGTTAGCCTCCGTTGAGGCAGGAGCCGTACTCGGTGATATTTGTGCTTTTATTGCTGAAAGCTATAGTTTGGAACAACGGAAGACGTTACAGCAGTTAACTGGATTCAATTATGATGATTCAATTGAGCAACAACAGAAAAAATCACCAACATTAAAGCAACCTGAAGGTAGCTTAACTAGCTTAACGGAAAATGCAGCGATTAGAGATAGCTTATGTCTATTACGTAAAAGCTATCGTTTTCATGCCAATTCGGGTGTTGGGTCGTTAGCGAGAGCGATTAACAGTGGTCGAGTATCAGAAGTAAAAAGAGTCTGGTTACAAGGCTTTAAAGATATTGAGCTACACCCATTAAGTGATGAGAATTATCAACAATTACTGATACAGGCAGCGGATCTCTATCAAAATTATCTCACTTTAATTCAACAACAGGCTCAACCGGCAGCGATTCTTAAATCTTTTGCTGAACAGCGTGTCTTATGTGCGGTACGTGAAGGGGATTTTGGTGTTGATGGAATCAATCATAAAGTTGAAAAAGAGCTGATAAAACGGAAACTAATTGAGCGAGATCCTGCTACTTGGTATCAAGGACGCCCTATTATGATCACCAAAAATGATCACGGTTTAGGACTTTATAATGGCGATATTGGGATTACTTTTCTCGATCCAAATACTCAGCGTTTACGGGTGTTTTTTGATCTGCCAGATGGATCGATTCGTGCGGTATTACCGAGCCGACTTCCTGAGCATCAAACCGTATTTGCTATGACGATCCACAAATCTCAAGGTTCTGAGTTTGATAATACCTTAATGCTACTACCGCCTACGTATTTGCCTGTGATTACACGAGAGTTAATTTATACGGGTGTAACTCGTGCGAAATTCCGTTTAGATCTTTATGGACATCAACCTGTGATTGAACGTGGTGTAAAAAATCAAACCCAAAGGGCAAGTGGTTTGGTTGAGCTATTAATTTAAATATAACCCATTATACTTGAGGCGACTAAACTATTGGCTATACAAGAGAAGTTAGGATTTTTATAGAATGTTTGTGACTAAAGAAAAAAGAGAGATTAAAGCGGCCATTTTTGATATGGATGGCTTGCTGCTTGATACAGAACGACTCTGTAAAGAAATTTTTGCTCAAGCGTGTGAAGCGATAAATATTCCTTTTTTAGAAGAGGTTTATCTCAGTATCATTGGTAAGAATGGCCAAGGGGTGAAAGAGGGCTTAATTGCAGGTTATCAAGCTCAATATCGTCAAGATTTTGATTACCAAGAAATTCATTTAGAGTGGGAGAAGCGTTACCATAGTGTGACTCATCATCAAGCCATCGATGTTAAAGAGGGGGTTGTTGAGTTGTTAGAATGGTTACAGTCTCAAGATATACGTCTTGCTGTTGCGACTTCTTCCCCTAAGAAGACGGCTCAGATCAAGTTAGAGTTGTCAGGATTAGCAGGCTATTTTGATGTGTTAACAACAGGAGATGAAGTCACTCATAGTAAACCTAATCCTGAGATCTATTTATTAGCTGCATCGCGTCTTAATATTGATCCGCAGTATTGTATTGCATTTGAAGACTCAAATAATGGCATCAGATCGTGTGTAGCAGCACAAATGGATGCTTATCAGATCCCTGATTTGGTTTCTCCAACGGAAGAGATTAAGCAGTTAGGGCACCATATTTACCCTTCACTGCATCAAGTTTTACAGAGTTTTAAATTAGTCAATTAAACAGCAAGTGCGAGCAACTTTGAGCGGCGTTGATAATTATACATCTGCTGCTTTTGCGCGGGTAATTGCTCAACATTGATCTCTTGGAACCCTTGCTCTCTAAACCAATGGATCGTCTGGGTGGTTAACACAAATATCTTATGAACACCTTGCGATTTCGCTTGTTGCCTTAAACGTTCAAGTAAGATCACACCGCGATCGGCATCTCGGTAATCGGGGTGTACAGCAACACATGCCATCTCTGCCATTTTTTCATCATGGAAGTAATGCAGAGTGGCACAGCCGATGATCAAACCATCTTTCTCTATTATTGTAAATTTAGGGATCTCTTGTTCAAGCTGTTCACGAGAGCGGCGAACAAGAATACCTTGTTGCTCTAATGGCTGGATTAGACTCAATATTCCACCCACATCATTGATATTGGCAGCACGAACCTGTTCGGCACTCTCCATAACCACTTGAGTACCAATCCCTTCATAACTGAATAGCTCTTGGATTATTGCTCCATCAATTTTGTAACTTAATAGGTGACAACGAGGAACCCCAGCACGACAGGCTGCAATCGCACCACGAAGAAAACGGCTGGTGGTTGAATACTCAGCTTGATTAAGCTGAAATAGTAACTGCTCAGCTTCATGGGGTAGTAGTTCTGAGTGAAGTTGTTTCTCATGATCGAGAACCCCTTGTTCTGCACAAAAGCCGATAATTTTATCTGCTTTAAGTTTAATGGCGAGCTGGGTGGCAATCTCTTCGGAGGTTAAATTAAAACATTCACCGGTGACAGAGCTGGCTATCGGTCCTAATAATACAATTGCTTGCTGCTCTAATTGACGATTGATCCCTTCAATATCAATGCGACGAATCCGTCCACTATGGCAAAAATCAACCCCATCACTGATACCTAATGGCTGAGCAATGATAAAGTTACCACTAATAACATTAATTTGAGATCCTGCTGTAGAGGTGTTGTTTAAGCCCATTGATAGTCGGGCAGTGATGTCTAGCTGAAGTTGACCTGCAGCTTGTTTTGCTAACTCAAGTGCATAACTATCTGTTACACGAATACCACGATGATACGGTGTTTCATGATTGTGTCTCACTAAGTTTTGATTGATCTGTGGTCGTGCACCATAAACCAAAACCAGACGAATCCCTAAACTATTTAAGATAGATATATCATTAATAATTCGGCTAAAATTACTATCGCTAGTTAACTCACCATCTAAGATAATAATAAATGTTTTATCTCTATGAGCATTTAGGTAAGGGGTTGATTGGCGAAATCCCTTCACTAAGGCTGTACTACGCAGTCTCAAATCAACATCTCCTGTTTTGTTTTAACTTACAATAATTGTGACTAAATATTCCTTTATATTGACTAATTATTCCAAGTTTTTCAATAGTTATATTCTTTATCTTTGACATTTTTTTAACATAGGGCTGAAACTTTCATTTTAGATGGGTGTATTATTATTGAGTAAGGTCTAATTAGAGTGTGTTGTTATCAGGTAACTCATTGCGATTACAGGGTTTATCTGCCACTCTTACGACTATTAAACGACAGTTGTCGAGCAAATGGATTAATAAAATTAAATGATAAAAACAGTAAAAAAAGGAGTAATAATCTCCTTAATTTTAACACTTTTTGGTTGTAGTCACCCAACAGAACAAGGGCAGCAATACCAAGATGGTCAATTTGATGATGATTTGAATCAGGTTGAACTTGTTAAAACTAATACGCCGCTAAACAGTGGCTTTTTCTCTGAGCAGGTGAAACAGGTACTTGATAAGTCCCCTTCTATGTCTGAGCGTTATCAAAATCTTTACCAGTTGTTAGAGATGTGGAAAAAAGAGAGCGGAGATCCTGCAACGTTAAGTCAGTATGGGATTGAGATTGCTCAAATGGGTGGTGCCGATCGCTATGGCAATGTGCTTTATACAGGCTATTTCTCTCCGGTGATTGAAATTCGGGCTAAAGCCGATGAGCAGTACCGTTATCCACTTTATGGTAACCCTAACTGTGGCGATACCTGTCCAACGCGTGAGGAGATTTACGATGGAGCATTAGATAATCAAGGCTTAATCTTGGGGTATAGTGACTCGTTAATTGATAACTTTATGATGGAAGTTCAGGGTAGTGGCTTTGTTCATTACGGTGATACCGATAAGCTTGAATACTTTGCTTATAATGGAAAAAATAATAAAGCTTATGTCAGCATTGGCAGAATTTTGATTGAGCGTGATGAGGTGGCAAAAGAGGATATGTCATTAAAGGCGATTAAAGATTGGGTTAAGTTACAAGATGAAGAGACGGTATTTGAACTTTTAGAACAGAATCCTTCGTTTGTCTTTTTTGCCGCAAAAGATGCTTCACCCGTCGTTGGTACCGCAGGGATCCCATTAGTGGCTGGCGCTTCTGTTGCTGGGGATCGTTCATTGCTTCCAATGGGGACGCCAATTCTAGCGGAAGTTCCACAAATAGACCTTCAAGGAAAATGGAACGGTAAATATGAGCTGAAATTAATGCTAGTCCTTGATACCGGCGGAGCTGTTAAGAAAGGGCATTTTGATCTCTATTATGGGATTGGTGAACAAGCTGGTGTGGAAGCTGGACATAATAAATATTTTGGTCGAGCTTGGAAGTTGGGGTTATCCGGCAGTGATACCGAACAACCTTGGTTAGTTAACTAAATTGATCCATTTATGAAATCGGTGATTTAAAAGCAAAATTCGTCTCTTACTTCAGAAGACGATTTTAATTCAAATCAGATCGAGATAGACAAACCCAAAGAGAGAAGGTATAAACGCCCTCTCTTTTTTTGTTTATGAGCACGAATATTATGCGTCAGATTGATACTCCAGCATCGGATAGTTACCAACAACGGTTTGGTGGAACGCGTCGCCTGTATGGGACCAATGAGATTGAAATTTTACGTCGTGCTCATATCTGTGTTATCGGGATTGGTGGGGTCGGCTCTTGGGCCGCCGAAGCATTAGCGCGTACCGGTGTTGGTGAGATCACTTTAATTGATATGGATGATATCTGTGTCACTAATATTAATCGTCAGATCCATGCGATGAGTGGAACCGTTGGACAGAGCAAAATTGAGGTGATGGCGGAGCGAATTAAGTTGATCAATCCTGAGTGCAAAATTAACTTGGTTGATGACTTTATTACCCTAGATAATATCTCTGAGTACATCACTAAAGAGTTTGATTATGTGTTAGATGCGATAGACAGCATTAAGCCTAAAGCGGCGCTACTGGCTTATTGTAAGCGTAATAAAATTAAAGTTATCACGACAGGTGGTGCTGGTGGACAGATTGATCCGACTCAAATTCAAGTTGCTGATCTAGCCCGTACCATTCAAGATCCCTTAGCCTCTAAACTACGTAATTTATTGCGAAAAGAGTATAACTTTAGCAAAAACCCTCAGCGTAAATTTAGTATTGAATGTGTATTTTCAACGGAACACTTGAAGTACCCACAAGCTGATGGTTCGGTTTGTAGTACAAAAGCAACTGCCGAAGGAAGCAAGCGAATGGATTGTGCTAATGGTTTTGGTGCTGCCACGATGGTGACAGCAACATTTGGCTTTGTTGCTGTCTCTCGAATTATCAGTAAGTTATTAGATAAATATCAAGATCAGCAGTTTTAACGATTAATTTATATTTTAATTATTAATCTATGTTTTAATTATTAACCAAGCTTTTAATGGTCTGAATAATTGCATTTAGACCATTTCCTCGAGTGGGGCTTAAATGGTTAATCAAATCTAATTGTGCAAAATAGCCATCAAGATCAAACTCAGTAATTTGTTGTGCGGTTTTATTATTCAATGCCGCCATAACAACTGCAATTAAACCTCGAACAATCCTCGCATCTGAATCGGCACAGAAAATAAACTTATCATCCATCATTTGATGGGTCATCCAAACTTGACTCTCACAACCAGAAATAAGCAACTGCTGTTGTTTTAACGCTTCAGGCATTTTTGGTAATTTTTTACTGAGCATCACTACTTCACGATAACGCGCTTCCCAACCTTGGCATTGAGCAAATTTAGCTATCACTGCTTGATGATCGATAGTGGTACCAAAAGGATTTTCAGGGAAGAGTTGCGACATGTTTAGACCTTGTTGAGTGAATATAAAAAAGAGCACTTAATATTAAGCACTCTTTAGCGATATTTCTACAAAATTGATAGTGCTTTTTCTAATGCGGTCACAAACTGTTCAACATCATCTTGGTTATTATAGATTGCAAAAGAGACTCGGATAGTCCCTTTGATATTTAAAGCGTGCATCATTGGGTGAGCACAGTGATGGCCAACGCGTAAAGCAATACCTTGTTGATCGAGTAACGTCGCAATATCTTGATTGCTCACATCCTCAATAATAAATGAGAAAAGACAACTATTTGGTTGTAGGCCAATAATCTTCATGCCGTCAATATCTTTTACGCGTTCCAGAGCTCTATCTCGAAGTTGATTAATATGCGCTTCCGCCCCTTGGCGATCTAAAGATTCCAACCAATTAATCGCTGTAGCTAATGCCAAAGCACCTGCAACGTTTGGGGTTCCTGCTTCGAATTTAGCGGGTAAAGGGGCATAAATGGTCTCTTCAAATGAGACTGAGTCCACCATTTTACCACCGCCATGCCAAGGTGGCATCGCTTCAAGTAGTTCTTGCTTGCCGTACAGTACTCCTGTACCGGTTGGAGCAAAAATCTTATGACCAGAGAAAAGATAAAAATCAGCATCAAGAGCTTGAACATCAACATGGTGATGAGCCACTGCTTGAGCGCCATCGATTACCGCAATCGCTCCGACGTTATGAGCTGCATCAATGATTTCTTTGATTGGATTTTCTGTTGCAGTGACATTACTGACATGCCCAACCGCGACGATTTTAGTTTTATTGTTTAATCGTTGATAGAATGCATCCATATCTAAGGTGCAGTTTTCCAGCATCGGAATTTTGATGACTACAGCGCCTGTCTGTTGAGCGACTTGTTGCCATGGAACAATATTAGCATGATGCTCTAATTCACTCACTAGGATTTCATCACCCGCTTTTAGTGTTGAGCGTCCATAGGATTGTGCGACAAGATTAATTGCTTCTGTTGCACCACGAGTCCAGATCACCTCTTTATTGCTACTGGCATTAATAAACTGGCGGACTGTTTCTCTTGCCCCTTCAAAATCGGTTGTTGCTTTGGCGGCTAAATAGTGGCTTCCGCGATGAACACTGGCATTTTGACCAGAATAGTAACGAGTTATAGCATCTAAAACGACTTGAGGCTTTTGGGTTGTTGCTGCACTGTCTAAATAAACTAATGGATTATCATGAATTTTTTGTGAAAGTGCAGGGAATTGATTGCGAATAATAGTGCAATCAAAAGGAGTAACAGTCGAGTTAGGCATAATGATTTTCTTTTTTGTAATTAAAACGATGAATTCGATCATGCGCGTTATTCACAAGAAGAGCAATCATTAGGATAAAAAATCTTTAATTTGAGAGCTGCTATACTCATGGAGTCTCACTCACTTGCCGCCGACTCGCAATGCCAATTACTTTGGGTATATTAAAGATCAATTTCTTAAGGCTGGAAAGAGAAAAAGAAGAGATAAAGTGGAGACGAAAAAAAGCATCAAGAAGACTTGATGCCATAATAAATTTAGATCTTACTTAAATTTTTTGAAGGTAGTAAACGCTACCAGTTCAGCAAAAGGCCAAACAAACATACAAACACAACATGTGCCCATCAAAGCAAAAGAAGGGAGATACTACTATCTTCACTACGAATCGTCTTGGGAGCGGGATGAAATATAGAGTTTATGTGGCATAAGAGCAATGGACAATTTATAATGATAAGCATAAGAAAAACTAATCAATAAAAATTAGACTAGAAGTGAACACAATATGTCCCGAAGATTACCACCGTTAAACTCATTAAAAGTATTCGAAGCTGCGGCTCGGCACTTAAGTTTTACTCGCGCAGCTGAAGAACTCTTTGTTACTCAAGCGGCAGTAAGTCACCAAATTAAGGTTTTAGAAGAGTTTTTAGGACTTAAGTTATTTCGTCGACGAAATCGCTCACTTCTTCTCACTGAAGAGGGACAGGGTTTCTTTTTAGATCTAAAAGATATTTTCACCTCAATGGCAGAGGCTACCGATAAAGTGTTAGCTCGAAGTGCGAAAGGTGCATTAACGGTGAGTCTTACCCCAAGTTTTGCTATTCAATGGTTAGTTCCTCGTCTGGCTGGCTTTAATGAGTTAGAGCCGGATATCGATGTTCGTATTAAAGCTGTTGATATGGATGACGGCTCTTTAACAGATGATGTTGATATTGCTATCTATTATGGCCGAGGTAACTGGCCAGGATTACGTGTAGATAAACTGTATTCTGAGTATTTACTGCCTGTCTGTTCACCTCGTTTATTGACTGGACCTAAACCATTAAGAGAAGTGTCTGATCTAAGCAAACATATTTTACTTCATGATACTTCACGTAAAGATTGGAAAGCGTATGCTAAGCAGAATGAAGTACAAGATCTTCATGTCAATCAAGGTCCTATTTTTAGTCACTCCGCCATGGTGTTACAAGCCGCTATTCATGGCCAAGGTGTGGCGCTTGCCAATAATGTTTTAGCTCAACCTGAATTAGATGCCGGGCGCTTAGTTTGTCCATTTGATGAGATGTTGGTCAGCAAAAACGCTTTTTATGTCGTTTGCCAGGAAAAACAGTCTGATACAGGGCGAATAGCTGCTTTTCGTCAGTGGCTCTTAGCGAAAGCGGCAAGTGAAGAAGAGATGTTGATCAACTAGCAACTTTAAGTATGAAGGGTATAAGTATTAAGGTTTACTATGAAAACAAAATGGATTCTATTTTCTGCTTGTCTGTTTGGCTTTAGCAGTGTAGCTTTAGGCGCCTTCGCCGCACACGGCTTAAAAAGTCAATTATCACCTTATTTAATCGGTGTGTTTAATACTGGGGTTGAATACCAAATGTGGCACAGCTTAGCGTTATTAGCGATTGGGGTTTGGTTGAAATTCTCCCCATCTAAGCTGGTGGCGAGAGCTGGACTATTTTTTATTCTAGGTATTCTCTGTTTCAGTGGTAGTCTTTATGCTTTAGCACTGACTGGTATCAAATGGTTTGGCCCTATTACCCCATTGGGTGGCTTCTGTTTCTTGATCGGCTGGGCAACATTAATGGTTGCTGCATGGCGCTCAGAGTAATCAATTTATTATTTATTAAGTGAACAAAATGAATCATCTACTATTATATTGTCGTCCCGGTTTTGAGAAAGAGTGTGGCGCAGAAGTGCAAGATAAAGCGACTAAGCTTGAAGTTTTTGGTTTTCCTCGTTTAAAAGTAAATACTGGCTATGTTGTTTTTGAGTGTTATCAAGATGGCGATGCCGATAAACTGGTTAAAAAATTAAACTTTAAAGAGTTAATTTTTGCTCGTCAGATGGTTGCAGTCTCTCCGCTTCTTGAAGATCTTGATCCAGAAGATCGGATTTCACCTTTAATGGAATATGCAGATAAACTGCCGTTATGTGGTGATTTGCGTGTTGAAATGCCAGATACCAATGATGCAAAAGAGCTTTCAAAGTTTTGTCGTAAGTTTACTGTTCCCTTGCGTCAAGCACTGCGTAAGAAAGGGGTATTATTAGCAAAAGAGCATAAGAAGAAGCCTGTGGCTCATGTCTGTTTTGTTTCTCCGGGGTGTTGTTTTATCGGTTATTCATTACCGAATAATAATTCTTCTTTCTTTATGGGAATCCCTCGTCTGCGTTTTCCTGCGGATGCCCCAAGTCGTTCAACGCTTAAGTTGGAAGAGGCATTTCATGTCTTTATTCCAAAAGCAGAATGGGAAGAGCGTTTAGCGCCAGGGATGTGGGCTGTTGATTTAGGTGCTTGCCCTGGGGGGTGGACGTATCAACTAGTACAACGATCAATGTTTGTTCACGCGATTGATAATGGCCAAATGGCACAAAGCTTGATGGATACTGGACAAGTTAAGCATCATGAAGTCGATGGGTTTAAGTTTGAGCCACCACGTAAAAACATCTCTTGGTTAGTCTGTGACATGATTGAGAAGCCTGCTCGTGTTTCTCAATTGATGGGCCAGTGGTTGATTGCAGGTTGGACTAAAGAGACCATCTTTAACCTTAAATTACCAATGAACCGTCGTTATGAAGAGGTCAAAGAAGACATTGCTAATCTTAAACAGTTCTTATTTGATAATGGGGTTAAGTTTGAGCTGCAAGCTAAGCATCTTTACCATGATCGTGAAGAGGTAACGGTACATATTCGTCGTACCAACGGTAATTAATTTTATTGTCACCAATGTTGTTTAAAGTTGCAGCCCAAATCGCTGCAACTTTAATTGCACTATTCTTTATTAAAATAAGCTATGGATTATTGTGATTGGTAGCGAATATCTTTCAAGTTAAAACCTAGTACAATATCGGTTTTTAATGACGATACCTGCTTACAAATTCTTGCCTGTTCTATATGCTCATCTAACTTGGTTCGATACTTTTTTACCAAGTCATCAGCTTGATAGATCGATTCAATATTGGGGTAAAGCCCAAGTAGCTCTTTTGCGGCTTTTGGTCCAACTCCAGGAATACCTGAAATCTTGCTTGAACTAATGCCGGCTAATCCCCAATACTCTGTTAGCTGCTCCACTTTAACGCCATACTCTTGTTCGACAAAAGGGATATCTAACCAACGCTGTTGGAAATAATCTCTGACTCTTAATGTCGGAGAGAGTAACTGACAATAGCCTTTATCAGTCGAAATAATAGTGACTTGGCTGCCTTGGTTAGCTACCTTTAACCCGATTGTTGCAATTAGATCATCGGCCTCATCACCTTCTGAAAGCAGCGAGTCGATACCCAATTGCCAAAACTCATCTTGGATCTGATCCATTCCTCGCATTAACTCCTCAGGCATCGGTTTTCTTCCTTCTTTGTAGTGGGGAAGTAACTCTGTACGCCAGCCTCGATTATTAATATCTGTTTGATCAAATACCGCGACGATATGAGTAGGCTGAGTTTGATTGATGATCTTTTCTAATGCTTGACGACATACCTTGATAGTCTGTTCAATTTGACTATTTTGTTGTACCGCATGAACTCGACGAATCAAATTTAAGGCATCAATAATAACGAGGTGAATGGACATAATCTCATGTTCTTCAGTGAATAAATATCAGATCGTTAAGGATCGGTTAAGGTTAATTAGGATACCACTATTCCCTATGATTACATAGTGTCGGGAATAGTATGATCTGGTTAATGCTTACTATCATTTATCCCCTTCTTACTTGAAGTTGCTAGGTTGTTGGCAACGCTCATTCGCCCCAATCATATAGTACATTGATACTCATGGGGCCTCATTCACTTGCCGCCGACTAGCAACTCCAATGACTTTGAGTATAATCATTGATGAATGATCTGATAACAAGGGGTATAAGTACTACCGGGAAGTTTCATTCTTCCTTGATCGACGAAGCTTTGTAATAATATGTCCATCTTTTTCATTAACTCAGGATCACCAGATAGTTGGTAAGGGCCATGTTTTTCTATTTCAGCTATCCCTTCTTCTTTCACATTGCCTGCAACAATACCTGAAAAAGCCCGACGTAATTGAGCTGCTAATTTGGCTGGTGGTTGATCTCGATGAAGATCTAATTCAGCCATATTTTGATGTGTTGGCTCAAAGGGGTGTTGGAACTCTTCTTCAATTTTAATTGACCAATTGAAAGTATAAGCGTCCGCACTTTGCTGGCGTTGATTTTTGACTTCCCCCATTCGGTGCTTCATGATTTGAGCAACTTTATTCGGATCATCAATAATAATCTGATAATGCTTTTTAGCGGCATCGCCTAATGTTTCTGAAATAAATTGATCTAAAGCTAAGAAGTAATTTTCACTCTCTTTTGATCCAGTCAATATTAGAGGGAATACTTGATGCTGATTTTTCTCATTCATTAATATTCCGAGAATAAAGAGCAGCTCTTCCGCGGTGCCAGGTCCCCCCGGAAAGATAATGATGCCATGACCAATGCGGATAAAGGCTTCTAATCGTTTTTCGATATCAGGCATGATCACCAGTTCATTGACGATTGGATTAGGTGGCTCGGCGGCAATAATGGAAGGTTCAGTCATTCCTAAGTAGCGCCCATTATGGATATGTTGTTTTGCATGGCCAACTGCGGCGCCTTTCATGGGGCCTTCCATCGCTCCGGGACCACAACCGGTACAGATATTTAAACCACGAAGCCCAAGCTCATTGCCGACTTCTCTCGTGTACTGGTATTCAGATTCCGAGATTGAATGCCCGCCCCAACAGATGACTAGATTGGGATCCTGTCCTGGTCTTAATGCTTTTGCGTTTCTTAAAATATTAAAAATAGTCGTTGTTGTATCAGACGAGCTGGAAGATTTTGTTTGAATCAGTGTTGTCGAGATTGGATTGAGATGAATATTAACATAAATAATGTCGCGTAAAACGGCAAACATATTGTACTGAATACTCTTAATCATCTCACCATCAACAAAGGCATGTTGAGGTGGATTAATCAATTCTAACTTAATGCCTCTAGGCTGCTGTAGAACATTAATATCAAATGATTGATACTTTGTGAGCAACTCTTTTGAGTTATCTGTTTGGCTTCCAGAGTTTAACACCGCCAATGAACAGTTACGATAAAGACGATAAATATCGGTAATGGTCGTGCACTGAAGCTGACTCACTTCTTGTTGAGAGAGCAGATCCATTGTACCAACTGGGCTTATTAAGTAGTTCATATCTATCCTTATTCAAATAGTATCACTACTGATAAGTATACTCTTGTTACTTAAAATTGCTGCTTTCAGGCTATTTTCTTATCGAGGACGGGTAATTTTATTGATTTTCGTCGTTAATAAGGTAATCGGAACGAGTTGGCCACATTATCTTCTCATTACTAGAGCATTGAATCTTGATGAACCCTTTATCAATCGCAGATAGACAAGCATCTCGTGTTTGCGTTTGTGAAAAAATCGCTGCTGGAGTTGCATCTATCGCAGTCAGTCTGATCCATTGATTCTGTTTGGTTTTTTTAGTTAATGTTTGAGCACTTTCCATTGCTAACAAGAGTATATCAATTAATTGCTGATCATTTATTGCAGTGTAAGCGCGCGGAAGGAAAGGATACTCCGCTAAACCGACGCTTACCTTTCGGTTGAGATAAAGGTTGGGTTCAAAATTATTTATAGCATGAGTGAGTCTATTACTAACGTTATTTTTATTGATATTGCTTGGCTCAACATAGAGGAGTAACGTATCTGAAATATGATAAATACGAGCCGGTTGTTGTATTTCTTTTAATAAGTAAGCACCAAATTTTTCTTCTATTTTTAATGCTTCCTCATAGCCATAATCAAGATAGATCTGTTTAAGAAACTCGATATTGACCAAAGCAAAATTTAACTTATCTTTATTGGGTTCTTGAATTAACTCCCCTAAATGCCATTGTTCAAAGTTGGCACTGCTTTTTTTCAGAGATGCAGGTAATTTTTCACTTAAAAAGCGTAGATTATTTAAGCTGCTTCTTGGGTGCGTATAGAGATCTTTGGTGATGAGTTTAAGCTCTTTATGTAAATTTTGATTCGCTCGGTAACGATTTATAATGGCTCCTACCAATAGGATAATGAGCGCAACCAGTGTGATAATAATGTTTTTATAGTATTCAAGTTGTAGCGTTAATTGGTGGTTTTGTTGCTCTGTTTTTTTAATATAGAGATCTTGAGTCAGCATCGCGTTCTGTTTTTTGAAGATGGTCAGTTGCTCGCTCTTCAATAAATCACTCTGTTCGGTAATATGTTGAATGTAGTCTCTGGATATAGCGAATGCGTTATCGAACTCTTTCTCTGACTCATAGGTTAGGATTAGCTGCTCTTCAATATTGATAATGAGGTTTTTTGCATTCACTTGATTTGCCATTGTTAATGCACTTTTTAGCTGTTTTATCGCTTGTTGTGGCTTTTGTGTTGCGAGCAATACTCCGGCATACACATAATGAGATTGGGCTAATAATTTGTCATTATGACTATTTTTCGTTAGTTCAATGGCATTAGTTATATAACGTTCACTCAAGGTATAGTTATAGAGTTGGAGATAAACTTTAGCGATTCGAATTTTTAACGAGAGGATTTGATCATTTGATTTTGATTGATCAAGTAGATCGATTGCATTCAAATAGTGAACTAGAGCAAAGTTTAATCGTCCTTGATGTTGATAGATATCAGCGAGTAAGGTCAAGGTTTTGCTTAATTTATAGGTTAAGTTTTGTTGCTCATAATAACTGGCGGCTTTAATGGCATGTGCAATCGCTTCAGGTAATATTTGCTGCTTTTTATACAGCGTAGAAAGGGCAACATTGATATTGGCCAGTTGGTAATTATTACGTTCTTTTATCGCTATTTGGTAAGCCGTTAATAATTTTTCTGTTGCCAGTAAATATTGCTGGTTTGAGGTGTAAGTAATCCCTTGAGAAAGGGCAATACGTAACTGGAGTTGGTGTGAAATATCACTGTTTATATATGGATTTAACTGTTGGTAGAGTGACTCTGTTCTTGTGTAATCTTTTAATTTAAACGCGATTTGTGATTCAATTAATAAACTATAACTTTTGAATTCATCCCTCTCTTTTTTTGTGCCAATTAATTCAATATTTGTATTAGCACTGCTGATAATTTGCATTGCGAGAGGGATATTGTCTTGATAAAGACCAATAATTCGCGCTTTAATCAACAATGAGCAGATCTTTTGATGCGATAATGTTTTATTGTTAGCAAAAATAAGTGCTTGATCGATGACGTGTAATGCAGCATTAGGATGAGAAAGTTGAAGTAGTGCTTTTGCCTTTAAATTGAAGCCTTGAAGGGTTTCAACAGGCGTACGAATGCGACGGCTACCATCAGAACGGAAACTCGCCGCAAGTTGATTAAGATTATTACTAGGTGTTAAATTGGCGAAAAATTCATCAACTAATTGAACGGTATTCTGTGGGTCAGTATACAGTGTTGACTCTGCTTCATTTAATAACATGACAGTATGAGCATTATGGTCGGCACTGACGGGTAATGAATAACCTAGGGCAAGAATCAGCAGCAATTTAAAACTAAGTAGATATTTCATAATTAGGTATCAGCAAAAGGAATCTATTTAGTTTACCCTTTGTTCCTTATAAGAGCCAGATTATCGATGTGTTAGCGATTAGAAATGAGACAATAATGGTGTAATTTATTGTAGCTTAAATGTTAAAAAGTTATTTTTGCTGAATTTCATCTATATTAATCTTGGAAAATATAAGCTTTAATTGTGAAAAATACCGTATTTTATTAAGAATAGTGGAATAAAGTAACCTATAAAAAATAGCCTTATTAAGGATATTTTTCATGGGTACTTTCTATTACAATAGAGAGCATTTTTAATCGTCAGACCTTGTATTTTGACGGGTTAATTGGTTCTCATTATAGATAAGGTAAGTCATGGATAACTTAAGATCGACAGAATTAATTGCATTAAGCCAACAATATGTTGAATTATGGCAACAACAACGTGAAACGTTACCCTATAATCGAGATGTACTTGGTATGGCTTCGCCTTGTTTAGTAAAAGAAGATGATGACGGCGTATTTTGGCAGCCCGTTACTCGAGAGATTTCTGCAGATTTTAGTAATGTTGAACGGGGAATTGAATTAACACTCCATAATGACATCAAAAGTTTTTATGGCGGACTCTACAGTGCGGAAATTCAAGTGCAATTTTCTTCTGCCGAGCATTCTCAACAGTGTGAACTCATTCAAATCTGGAGTGAGGATGATTTTATACGTCTACAAGAGAATATTTTGGGTCACCTTGTGATGCAGCGTCGATTGAAGATCAGTCCTACCGTTTTTATTGCAGCAACGGATGATGAGTTTGAGATTATTTCTATCTGTAATCAATCGGGTGAAATTCTCCTAGAAACAGTTGGGACTAAAAAACGTCAAGTATTAGCGGACAATCTATCGCAATTTATTTCTCAGCTAACTCCTGTTGTTTAATCTATCTTTCGTCATGCACCTATTATTTGACTCCAAGGAACACTATGTATATCACTGAATTGGATTTTGAAATCTATTGTGACACTTCATTAGGTGAAGTCGAAAAAGCGATTAATTTTGTTCTCGATTGCCTACGTTATAATGGCCAAGTTCTCGGGCGGGAATTACCCATTGTGATGAATGGAAGTAATTTTATCGCTCGAGTTATTTCACCAGAGCAAAATAGTCTGCATCCCAAAAATCATAGTCCACAAGTGAAACGAGCACTAAAATTACTGAGTGATTCAGGGCTATTACAACCTAAAATCACTATTGTTGGGCAGGATATGAACTCGGATCCCAGTGATCAATGTGAAGCACCTAGCTGGCAAATCTTATTTACTAGTCATTTGCACACTTGTTCTCCAATTCGTTGTGGTGAAGACTTTGAACCGATCCCGCTTTACCGTTTGCCTCCGGTTGCCAATGGTGACCAAAAGCAATTGATTAAATGGCAAGAGGATTGGAGTGCATGTGATCAGCTGCAGATGAATGGTTCTGTGGTTGAGCATCCTTCTCTTTTTGAAATGAGTTCACCACAGAGTGTCTTATTTCGCCGTGGTTGGGATCTATGTCGTCGAATGGCTGTTGTTAGTAAAACGCCGACATATCTTTACCTATATCGAGTGGGTGGGGAGAGCAAAGAAGCAGAGCAACAAAGACGCTGCCCTGTTTGTGATGGAGAATGGGCATTAGATGCGCCAATTCATGGTATTTTTGATTTTAAATGCGATCAATGTTTATTAGTGAGTAATCTATCTTGGGACTTTAAAGACTAAGTCTCTACTTAATATCACTATTTTTCACGATTAATTTCAAGCTGTTCAATACGAGCAACAAGGCTTTTAACCTGTTGCTCTAAAATTTCAATTCGCTCAGCCGATGTCAGTTCTTTTTCTTTTTTCACTTCTGTTTTTATTGTTGCGCCACTTTTCGCGTGTTGAATCGCTTGGATAATCTCAGGCATGGTGACTGATTTTGGTAATAAGCCTTTTAAACGTGCGACTGAAGGTGATAATCCTTTACTTTGTAAGTGGCTTAGTGCATCTATTATCAATGTTGAGTGGCTCATATTGATCCTATTTTATTGAGTTAACTGATTTTATTAATGGTCGACTTCATCAGGCATGCGGTGAGGTGGTGTGTATAACTGCACCACTTTAAAACCTTTCATCATCAATTTTCCGTTATACAGATCTTGACCATTTACGGAAAACTCAAAACAAAATTCAGAGTGCCAATTAAAGCGTCTGTGTTGATCAAAAAAGTGGCGACGGCCAAATGCGATACTAATGACTTGCAACTGCATTTTTTTACAGTGCTGTTGGATGATCTGTCGAGCATATTCAGATTGACGACGTTGCTGCCAGAAAATCATCGCAATAAAAAGGATGATAATCATACCCCATACATTTTCCATAATGTGGTGCCTTATAAAGTGATATATCTTGTTCTTAAAATTCAGGGTGAGATGAATTATTGCTTACCACTCTCTGTGGCGATTTTTTGTAGATTTTTAATTGCTGCGATTAATTCAGGGTTAGGTTGATGATTAACTAAAGAGAGTAATAACATTCTTAGTTCAGGAAGCATGACAAGGTCAGTAAATAGTTGATTAAATAAGTTTTGATTACCACTTTGAGCCAGCTTAATTAAGAATTGAGAGGCAACTTTTGACTCATTTAAACCAAGCCATGCACGGCCAGAAATGGCAATGAACATCTCTTGATGACAAAGCTGTGGCGTATTTAGGATTTGTAAGATCAAAGGCTGTAAGTAGTTAGCTTTTGCACTGCCTAATGCGCGAACATAAGCCGTTAATAAGAAAATATCGGGCTCTGGCTGCTGCAGTTGTTGATCAAACAGCTCTGTTAACCTAACGGCAAGCTTATCAGGGATAGTGATATGCTCTAAACAACCCAGTAACGCATAACGAGGTTCATTTGGTAGGTGTGATAGTGCTTTTCTGACCGATGTTGCATTGTTATCTTGATTAAGACGAGCGCAAACATCTGCAAATCCTTGTAAGCCAATATTTTGCCATTGTTGCCAATCGACTTCACCTGATAAATACTGTCTTGCTGCTGGATAAAATTGACTTGGTTCTTGGTTTAGTTGTTGATTTAATAAAGCATTAAACATCGCTAACTTGTCGTCAGAGGGTTTAAATGTGTAAGGATTATTCGCTAGCTGCTCTTTAACCTCTTCTGACGGTTCTTTGCTTAAATCTGTTCCCATCGCAGCCATCACGTAATTCAAAAAATCACCGGTTAATGCTTGATTGAGTAATCCACGTTCATCTAAAGGAAAACGTAAGAACCAGATCCAGGGCGTTTCACCTTGATTCCAAAATGCCAGTGCAAATTGGGCATGACGCTGAATTGGATACGGATAAGGGATCTTATTTTGTTCAATTGCAGTCAGTTGCTCATGATTAATTGGCGTGATCTTTCGACCAAAATCAAAAAGGGTAAATTGGCAGTTAGCCTGAGTAAGAAGAGAGCTAAAACTATTTATAGTATCCATTTTTCCAATCATATCATCAACAAAATTTTTTCAATTATACCTAAAGTAATCGGAGTTGCTAGTCGGTGATAAGTGAGGAGCCATGAGTATAGGTATTTTATATGATTGAGACGAATGAATATACTCAACAACCTAGCGACTTCAAAATAAGAAAGGGATAACAGCTTCAACGATGAAAAGGATATAGTCATTTTTTTTGTTAGATAGCGTATGATATTAAGCAGTATGATTAGATAACTAGAGTATGCGATGTTACAGAGAGATGCTTGTCAGCAGCAGTTAGCTCATCTAGAGCAATTATTAAAGCGCCATGACTTATGGTCGTTACAGCAACCTTCAATTGAGGCTTTATCAAGTGTCGAGCCTTTTTGTATTGATACTTTAACACCGATTGAATGGCTACAATGGGTATTAATTCCAAAATTAAATTTTATGTTACAACACGATCATCCATTACCAACAGCATTTGATATTTCCCCTTATTTTTCTGAAGCATTAAAAGCGCATCAGTATCAAGTGGTGATTGTTGAGCACCTTCAAGAATTAGATCAATTATTTAAAGGCGAGGTATAGCCAATGAGCGAAGAGATTAATCAAT
Organism: Vibrio sp. SS-MA-C1-2; assembly: GCF_021513135.1. Classification (NCBI taxonomy): domain Bacteria; kingdom Pseudomonadati; phylum Pseudomonadota; class Gammaproteobacteria; order Vibrionales; family Vibrionaceae; genus Vibrio; species Vibrio sp. SS-MA-C1-2. The sequence continues at coordinate 17,319 of NZ_CP090981.1, read as the reverse complement.
CATCAATAGATATGACAAATAATGGAGATGAGCTACAAGATACTCACTCTGTTATTGAGTTAGAGATTATTTATCAAGATGAATGGCTGGTGGCGGTCAATAAACCATCAGGGATGCTCGTTCATCGTTCTTGGCTCGATAGTGAAGAGACCGTATTTGTGATGCAAACATTACGCAACCAAATTGGTCAGCATGTGTTCCCGTTACACCGTTTAGATAAACCAACTTCTGGCGTATTGTTATTTGCACTTTCAAGTGAAATCGCGAATCAGATGCAGCAGCAGTTTGTTGAACATACGATTGAAAAATTTTATCACGCTTTAGTACGAGGTTGGGTGAAAGAGGCGGCGGTTCTTGATTATCCTTTGGTAAAGGAACGAGATAAAATTGCCAATAAACATGCTTCCGAAGAGAAAGAGTACCAATCTGCGATTACGGAATATTGGCCAATTGCTGAAATTGAGCTTCCATTTGCTGTCAGTCGTTATCCGACAAGCCGTTATGGATTAGTTGGACTAAAACCAAAGACGGGAAGAAAGCATCAACTTCGCCGCCATTTGCACCATCTTCACCATCATATTGTCGGAGATACTAAACATGGAGAAGGGAGACATAATCGATTTTTCCGTGAAAATTATCAATGTCATCGTTTAATGTTACATGCAAGCCGTCTTATATTCTCTCATCCTATCACTGATGAAAGGATAATATTGGATGCGGGAATTGATGAAACTTGGTTGCATGTGATGAAAAGTTTTGATTGGGAGCTATCTTTGTTAGATTTGTAGGTCTATGTTTATAAAAGAACTTTATTTTATTAGCCGAATTAATTATTTGGTTATGTTTGAGTTTATAAGAATGTAAGTAAAAAATAATATGTAATGAACGGAGTAATTTATGTCTAGGATTGGAATTTTTGTTGGTTCAGTATTTGGTAATGCTGAAAATTTAGCGTGTGATGTTGAGCAAACATTAACAAGTAAAGGGCATCAAGTGACGCTTTACGATAACGCTGAACTTACAGATATTGTAGATGGAAATAATGATACCGTTCTGATTGTGACATCGACCACGGGACAAGGTGAGTTACCTGATACATTGGCAAACTTGCATCAACAACTTAATGATACATTACCACAGTTGCCACAACTCTCTTATGGCTTAATTACTTTAGGGGATTCAAGTTATCAAAACTTTTGTGGTGCCGGTGACAAGGTTGAAGCGTTATTTCAACAGATGGCCATGGTTGAGCTTTATCCAAGACTGAATATTGATGCTGGGGTTGACTTCGATCCTCAACCGCCAGCTTTGGATTGGTTAGAAAAATTGAATACTAAGCTGATTTAATGGCAATTCTCACTGGTAATCTTTTGTAGTTTATCGGTGAGTTGCTCTTGCTGTTCAATGGTGAGGGCATGCCCTTCTTCATTGGTTAAAATAAAGAAATCCTCTGCCCGTTCACCAATAGTGGTGATTTTTGCTGAATGTAAGGTTAGCTTTTGTTCCGCAAAGACTGAACCCACCTTGGCAAGTAGTCCTGGCGTATCAAGCGCAATTAATTCCATCATCGAACGTTTTCTATTTTTTGATAGGATAAAACTGGTTTGAGTTGGGACATTAAAGTGGGATAGCTTCTTCGGTATTTTTTTACTCTTAATTTTATTCGGTTTATTGGTCAGAGCATTGCCAATCGCCTTGATGATCGCAATATGACGATCTTCTGCAATCGCTTGTCCACTCTGATCAAGCACTAAAAAAGTATCAAGAGCAAAATGATCTTTACTCGACATGACCTGCGCATCATGAACACTCAAATTCTTTTTATCTAGAATAGATACAACCGTAGCAAATAAGCTTGGTCGATCAGCAGCATGAATAAATATTTCTGTTCCACCACTAAATTGAGTGTGACTAACCAGAATGAGTGGCTGCTCATTATCATGTTGTAATAAGTGCTCGCCATGCCAAGCGATTTGTTGGTAGTTATGCCGTAAAAAGTAGTCAGCTTTAAATCTCAACCAAAGCTGTTGAATCGCTGATTTATCAAACCCTTTTTCAATCAATAAGGCTGAGGCTTGAGTTTGATTATGTCTAATTCGTTCACGCATATCTGGCGGGTTTTCTAATCCACGGCGTAGGGCTTTTTGAGTTGAATAGAAAAGTTGCGTTAATAGACTCGCTTTCCAACTGTTCCAAAGATCGGAGTTAGTGGCACAAATATCAGCAACAGTCAGACAAAGTAGGTAACTTAATCGTTCTTCATCACGAACTTTTTTAGCAAATTCAGTGATCACGTCAGGATCGTAAATATCTCGTCTTTGTGCCGTCACTGACATTAATAGATGTTGTTCTACCAACCAGGAGACTAATTTTGCTTCAGGACGAGATAGCCCATGATCGAGGCAGAATTGATAACTCTCTATTGCGCCAATTTCTGAATGGTCTCCGCCTCGGCCTTTACCGATATCATGGAAAATCGCGGCCAGATAAAGTAACTCTTTTTTCGCTAAACTCGGGAATATACGACAACTTATGGGGTGGCGTTCTCTGTTCTCTTCTAAATTAAATTTATTGATGTTTTTTAATACTCGAATGGTATGTTCATCAACCGTGTAGACATGGAAAAGGTCGAACTGCATCTGACCAACAATCTGACTCCACTGTGGAAGGTAGGCAGAAAAGACACCATGAAGATGCATTAATGGTACCGCTTTATCCAATACGTTGGGGTGACGCAATAGGGCCATAAACTTTTCTCGAGCTTCTGGAAGTTCGCATAAGCTAATATTTAGACGGCGTTTTGCGGTTCTTAATTGACGTAATGTTGGGGCGCTAATACCACTAATATTGGGGTTATGGGTAATATGAAGAAACAGATCAAGAATAGTTTCAGGACGGGCTTGAAAAAGAACGGGTTTTCTTGCTTCAATCAACGAGCCTTGCATCTGAAAATCATCATCAAGAATTGTGATATATTCATTGTCGTGATTTTCCAAAATAGCCTGTTCAAAGAGTTGCAATAACATCTTATTCAATTCAGAAACTCGGCGTAGAGTACGAAAGAAAGACTTCATCATCTTTTCAACCGCTTGGTTTCCTTCACCGTGATAGCCTAAGCTTTCTGCAACAGTAGCTTGATGAGCAAAGGTGAGTCGATTGTCATAACGTTTTAGTTGCAGGTGGAGAGCGAAACGGACATGCCAAAGAAAAGCCTGACATTCAGCCAATTCTCGATATTCGGCATCGGTAAGAAATCCATATCGACTCATCTCAAAAAGACTCGTTGCACCAAAATGGCGACGGGCAATCCAAGCTAGGGTGTGGATATCTCGCAGTCCACCTGGACTGGTTTTAATATCGGGCTCTAAGTTGTAAGTCGTATCGTGATAGCGAGCATGTCGTTGACGTTGCTCTTCTAATTTAGCTTGGAAAAATGTTTCACTTGGCCAAAAGTGTTCACTGTGGATATAAGTAATAAGCTGTTCAAAGTTATTTTTCTCTCCTGTAATTAATCGTGACTCTTGCAAGTTAGTCGCAATGGTTAAGTCATTGGCACCCTGCTGATAACATTCGTCTAGTGTGCGCACACTATGCCCAACCTCTAATTTCAGATCCCACAGCAGAGTTAAAAACTGACTGACTTGCTGTTCTTCATCTGAAGTTAACGAGTGCGTGGCTAATATTAGGATATCAACATCAGAAAGAGGGTGTAGCTCTCCTCGACCATAACCACCAACGGCAATTAAAGAGAGATTTGTTGATTGGCTTAATTGAAAGTAATCCCATAAACGACAAAGCAGTTGATCGATATAATGAGAACGGGCATGAACTAAATCGGAAACATCACAGCCGGTAAAAAACTGAGCTTGTTGCCAGCGCCAAAATTGTTCGAGCAACTGCTTGAGATTGTCACAATTAAGCTCTTGGTCATTTAATGTAGTCGGGATTTTAGGAGAGCTTGGCATTATCGTTCCTTGATAAAATAACAGCTAAAAATAATTTCTTAAGAAAAGTATATACCGAAAGCAATTGGAGTTGCTAGTCGTGGGTAAAGAAGAGATATTTTATAGGCCAGTGATCTCATTGGTCGCGACTTCAAGTGAAAAGGGGGATAAATATCATCAATGATAAGCAGGGAATAATAATAAAAAGCGAATATAAAAAAGCCGACAAAAGGTCGGCTTAATCTGAATAATCATCTCAATAGTGTGTTTCATGAAGATTTATTTAACTGATTGAGTGGCTATTTATTCATTACTTAAAGAAACGAGGAAGCGTCTCATCATCACGTAATGTTAGGACTTCACAACCTTGCTCTGTCACCAGTATCGTGTGTTCCCACTGAGCTGACTTTTTGTTATCGGCAGTGTAAACCGTCCAGTTATCATCACTATCTAACATAGATACATGCTTACCCGCATTAATCATTGGTTCGATGGTGAAGCACATTCCCGCTTTTAATACAGTATTGTCGCCATTTTTATAATGAACGACTTGTGGTTCTTCGTGGAAGCCTGCACCGATACCATGACCACAATAATCTTTTACAATGGTGTAACGGCTATTGCCTTTTTTGATGAATTTTTGAATCGTTGTACCGATCTCACCCAGTTTCGCACCGGGTTTAACTTTTTCAATCGCTTGATACAAGCTTTCTTGAGCGACACGACACAATCGTTTATCTTCAAGAGAGACATCACCAACAAGGAACATCTTTGAAGTATCACCATGATAACCATCTTTAATGACCGTAATATCGATATTTAAGATATCCCCGTCTTTTAGAAGGCCCGGTTTTTCATATTTTCCAGCGTAAACTGTATCTTCAGTACTTGGGATACCATGACAGATAACGTGGTTGATTGAAGTACAAATTGACTTCGGGAAGCCGTGGTAATTTAATGGAGCGGGAATCGCGCCTTGTTCATTGACAATATAATCATGACAAATGCGATCTAACTCTTCGGTAGTTACGCCAGGTTTGATATAAGGTTCTATCATCATTAATACGTCGGCAGCTAAACGACCCGCTACACGCATTTTTTCAATTTCGTCTTCAGTTTTTATTTTGATACTCATTTTTGGCGTCTCTATAAATATTGATTCGGAGGCATAATATCAGTGTGATCTTTAAGATGAAACAATAAGCTTGCTTAATTGTTAAATTATTATAGATGAATATGAGAATGATACCCAAAATAATTGGTGTTGAGAATAGACAACAACTAAGTAGATTATTGCTCTTAAATAGTGATTTTCGCATTTCTTACTGGTATTTCACTCCTGTTTTATGGTATAAAGCGCGCCGGAATAGGTGATTGTTGGTATGTTTTTTCAGACCGCATCATTTAGTTCTAACTCAAAATTATTTTAAATCACACACATATCGACACATGTACCGGGGTGCCTCAATGTTAAATGACATTGGGTCGGATATATGGGATATGTGGAGGCCTAACCCCAAGAGGAATTTATAATGGCTACTGTATCAATGCGCGACATGCTTAAAGCTGGTGTTCACTTCGGTCACCAAACTCGTTACTGGAACCCAAAGATGAAGCCGTTCATCTTCGGTGCTCGTAACAATGTTCATATCATCAACCTTGAGCAAACTGTACCAATGTTCAACGATGCACTAGCGCAGCTAGGCAAAATCGCTGAGCGTAAAGGCAAAATCCTTTTCGTTGGTACTAAGCGTGCAGCAAGCGAATCAATTAAAGAGAACGCGATCAGCTGTGATCAGTTCTACGTAAACAACCGCTGGTTAGGTGGTATGCTTACTAACTTTAAAACTGTTCGCCAATCTATCAAGCGTCTTAAAGAGCTAGAAGTTCAGTCTACTGACGGTACTTTCGAAAAGCTTACTAAGAAAGAAGCGCTTATGCGTACTCGTGAGATGGATAAACTAGAGAAGTCTCTAGGCGGTATCAAAAACATGGGTGGTTTACCTGACGCAATCTTCGTAATCGATGCAGATCACGAGCACATTGCTGTTAAAGAAGCAAACAACCTAGGTATCCCTGTATTCGCAGTAGTTGATACTAACTCTAACCCAGACGGCGTTGATTACGTTGTTCCTGGTAACGATGATGCAATCCGTGCAATCAACCTTTACCTTGGCGCTGTAGCTCAAGCTGTAACTGAAGGTCGCAACCAAGACATCGTTGTTCAAGCTGAGCAAGACGGTTTCGTAGAAGCTGAATAATAGCCTGCTCGTTTGAGTATCTTAGTTAATGGTAATCATATTGCCCTAATGATTAACTAAGTATGGTAAACAGGGGGCCAATATTGGCCCCTGATTTTTAATTTCTTCTGTTTAATAAAGAGGTTCAACCATGGCAACCGTAACTGCGGCCCTAGTTAAAGAACTGCGCGAACGTACAAGCGCAGGCATGATGGAATGTAAAAAAGCATTAGTTGAAGCAAATGCTGATATCGAATTAGCAATTGAGAACATGCGTAAAAGCGGCGCAGCTAAAGCAGCTAAAAAAGCTGGTCGTGTTGCAGCGGAAGGCGTTATCTTAGTTAAAGCTGACGAAGCAAGCAAAACAGCAGTTATCCTAGAAGTAAACTGTGAAACTGATTTCGTTGCTAAAGATGCTGGTTTCACTGCATTCGCAAACGAAGTTGCTGACGTAGCACTTGCAAACCGTTCTGATGTTGCTGCACTTAAAGAGCAGTTCGAAGAGCAACGCGCAACTTTAGTCACTAAAGTTGGCGAAAACATGGACATCCGTCGTGTAGATTACTTAGACGGTGATCTTGTAGGTTCTTACCTACACGGTGCACGTATCGGTGTTATCGTTAGCGCAACTGGTGCTGACGCTGAGCTTATCAAGCACATTGCAATGCATGTTGCTGCATCTAAGCCTGAGTACGTTAACCCTGAAGATGTACCAGCTGACGTTGTTGAAAAAGAAAAACAAATTCAAGTTGATATCGCAATTCAATCTGGTAAGCCAGCTGAAATTGCAGAAAAAATGGTTGTTGGTCGCATGAAGAAGTTTACTGGTGAGGTTTCTCTTACTGGTCAAGCTTTCGTTATGGACCCATCTAAAACTGTTGGCCAACTTCTAAAAGAGAAAGGCGCAACAGTAACTAACTTCATTCGTTTTGAAGTTGGTGAAGGTATCGAAAAAGAAGAAGTAGATTTCGCTGCAGAAGTAGCTGCTGTATCTAAAGGTTAATCCTTCTGATTTACATGCTATAATATTAAGGACCGTGAGTGAATACTCGCGGTCTTTTCATAACTCCCATCCAGTAATCTGAGTCCTGAAGGTATATAAAAATGACAACGAATCCTAAACCAGCTTATCAGCGTATTTTACTAAAGTTAAGTGGTGAAGCACTACAAGGCCAAGAAGGCTTTGGTATTGACGCAGCTGTTCTTGAAAGAATGGCTCAAGAGATCAAAGAGCTTGTTGAGCTTGGTGTTCAAGTTGGTATGGTCATCGGCGGCGGTAACTTATTCCGTGGTGCAGGTCTTGCTGAAGCTGGTATGAATCGAGTTGTGGGCGACCACATGGGTATGCTAGCAACCGTCATGAACGGCCTTGCAATGCGTGATGCACTACACCGTGCCTATGTGAACGCAAAATTAATGTCTGCAATCCCTCTAAACGGCGTATGTGATGACTACAATTGGGCTGACGGTATCCGTTTACTACGTCAAGGCCAAGTGGTTATTTTCTCTGCAGGTACAGGTAACCCATTCTTTACTACTGATTCTGCTGCATGCCTACGTGGTATTGAAATCGAAGCCGATATTGTCCTAAAAGCAACGAAAGTTGATGGCGTATTCAGCGAAGATCCAGTGAAAAACCCTGACGCAGAACTTTATACTCAGCTTAGCTACCAAGATGTTCTTGAGCGTGAACTTAAAGTGATGGATCTTGCTGCTTTCACATTAGCAAGAGACCACGCAATGCCGGTTCGTGTCTTCAATATGAATAAGCCAGGTGCGCTGCGTCGTGTTGTGATGGGCGAGCCAGAAGGTACTTTAATCAGCCATAACTAATTGGAAGCCTGTTTAAGGTAACATTTCAGTTAGATTATCAATAATTAAAGCGATTATTTAGAGACTAATTCTACTCATTTGGTAGAATAAGATAAATACCAGATTAATAGGTCACCCTAATGATTAATGAAATTAAAGTTGATGCAAAGCAACGCATGGAAAAAAGCGTTGAAGCACTTAAAAATCAATTAGCAAAAGTTCGAACAGGCCGTGCACACCCGAGCCTACTTGATGGTATCAATGTTGAATATTATGGTTCAGCGACACCACTTAAGCAGCTAGCTTCAATTATTACTGAAGATGCACGTACTTTAGCAATTACAGTATTTGATAAGAGCCTGACTCAAGCCGTAGAAAAAGCGATCATGAAGTCAGATCTTGGTCTTAACCCATCATCTGCAGGTACCGTTATCCGTGTACCACTTCCACCACTAACTGAAGAGCGTCGTCGTGACCTTATCAAGGTTGTGCGTGCGGAAGCTGAAGGTGGCAAAGTGGCTATCCGTAATATCCGTCGTGATGCGAATGGTGATATTAAAGCACTATTGAAAGAAAAAGAGATTTCTGAAGATGACGATCGTCGTGCTCAAGATGAAATCCAAAAAATCACCGATACTGCAATCAAGATGGTTGATGAAGTATTAGAAGTGAAAGAAAAAGATCTACTAGAGATTTAATCTCTCCCTTGATCTAATTATAGAAGCGCTGAGCTGCATCACTTACAGCCGGCGCTTTTTAGTTTTATTTAGGTAAATATTATGGCTGATAGTGTCGCTTTAGATTCAATTGAACAGGATCAACTTCCTCAACATATTGCTGTGATTATGGATGGTAATGGCCGTTGGGCAAAAGAGCGCGGTAAAGCTCGAGTCTTTGGTCATAAAGCTGGAGTTAAAGCTGTCAGGCAAACTGTCTCAACTGCTGCTAGACTAGGTGTTAAAGCCTTAACCTTATTTGCTTTCAGCAGTGAAAATTGGCAACGACCAGAGAAAGAAGTCAATATATTGATGGATCTCTTCCTTGCTGTATTAGGACGTGAAGTTAAAAAGTTAGATAAAAATGGCATTCAACTTAGAGTCATTGGTGAGACTTCTCGGTTTAGTGCTAAGTTACAAGAAAAGATAAAATCAGCAGAGCAATTGACGGCAAGTAATAATGGGATGGTACTCAATATTGCAGCAAATTACGGTGGTCAATGGGATATTCTACAGGCGACAAAGGCGCTGGCTGAAAAAGTAGAAAATAATCAGCTAAAAGCATCGGATATTACCGAAAAGATGCTGGCAGAAAATTTGACAATGTCAGATCTGCCTGATGTTGATTTAATGATTAGAACCAGTGGTGAACGTAGAATTAGTAACTTTATGTTATGGCAGATGGCTTATGCTGAATTCTATTTTACTGAGCAATATTGGCCTGATTTTGATCAACAGAGTTTTGTTAATGCGGTTTCTTGGTATCTAAACCGAGAGCGCCGTTTTGGTTGCACAAGTGAACAGATAGAAGCGCTGTTAAAATAGTCACTAGTATAATTTAAGGATGCATTTTGCTTAAACAACGAATCATTACCGCTTTAATCCTTGCTCCATTGGTGATTGCCGGTATCTTTTTACTGCCACTCAATGCTTTTATTATTGCAATCGCAGCGATTACCTTAATTGGTTGCTGGGAATGGACCCAATTTATAGATGCACCTTCACGTATTCAATCGATGATTATCCCTGTTGTCGCATTGGTCCTCTCTTTTTTCATCCTCCCTTTTGATGCACCATCACTGTTAACCGTTACTGCCTCTCATTATGTTATGTTAGCAATCGGTGGTTTTTGGTGGATTATCGTCTCTCTATTGGTTATCGGTTATCCAGATTCGCAACGTTATTGGATAAAAAGTAACTTGCTCCGTCAACTGATGGGCTTACTGACTATGCTTCCTTTCTTATGGAGTATGTTACTGCTACGGAGTATGGGTGGAGAAGAGCAGCCTTATTTAGGTGCCAAAGTTGTATTATTAGTCTGTTTGCTGGTCTGGTCGGCAGATAGCGGTGCTTATTTTAGCGGTAAACGTTTTGGTAAAAATAAAATGGCACCAAAAGTGAGCCCGAATAAAACACTGGAAGGTCTGCTAGGTGGTACTATTGCCGCTATTTTAGTGACTTGGATTGGCGCTCATCTCATGAATATTCCATTTTCAAATTTAGGCATGATGTTTGTTATCGCTGCGATCACTGTTGTTGCTTCAGTGATGGGAGATTTAGCGGAAAGTATGTTTAAGCGTGTTTCTGGTATTAAAGATAGTGGAACAATCTTACCTGGTCACGGTGGTATCTTAGATCGTATTGATAGTTTAACGGCTGCAATTCCTGTTTTTGCTTTGCTCTATTTTTGGTTGGGATAAGTTATGCGTTATTTAACGATTTTAGGTGCAACTGGCTCTATTGGTGCAAGCACATTGTCAGTTGTAGAGAAAAACCCTGAACAGTATCAAGTTGTTGCATTAAGTGCAGGAACAAATGTTGAAAAGATGCTGGTGTTATGTCGTCAATGGAAGCCAAAGTTTGCTGCCATGGCGGATGATTTATCTGCTCAACAATTAAAAAAACAACTCGATAGTGAGAATATCAAAACGGAAGTGTTGTCTGGTATTCAAGGTCAGTGTCATATTGCCGAGTTACCAGAAGTTGATACGGTAATGGCGGCAATTGTTGGTGCTGCTGGGTTACTGCCAACGATGGCGGCGGTTAATGCAGGGAAACGAATTTTATTAGCCAATAAAGAAGCGTTAGTGATGTCAGGGCAATTTTTTATTGATGCCGCTCAAAAAAGTGGTGCTGAAATTCTTCCTGTCGATAGTGAACACAATGCGATATTTCAATGTTTACCAAGAGAAGTTCAACAACAAGTTGGTGTTTGTGATTTAGCTGAAAATGGCATATCTAAAATTTTACTGACTGGATCAGGTGGTCCATTTCGTTACAGTGAGTTAGATACGTTGTACAAAGTGACCCCAGAGCAAGCAATCGCTCATCCTAATTGGTCGATGGGGCCAAAAATTTCGGTAGATTCAGCTACCATGATGAATAAAGGGTTAGAGTATATTGAAGCGCGTTGGTTGTTTAATGCGAGTCGAGATCAGTTAAGTGTCATTATTCATCCCCAATCTGTTATTCACTCAATGGTGCAATATAAGGATGGTTCGGTGCTAGCACAGATGGGCTTACCCGATATGAGAACGCCAATAGCTTGTACAATGGCTTACCCTGATCGTGTTGAAGCAAATGTTGCACCATTAGATTTTAGTCAAGTCGGTGAATTTACCTTCTTACAGCCTGACTATAACCGTTATCCATGTTTAAAATTAGCTATTGATGCGTGTTATCAAGGGCAAGCTGCCACTACCACGCTTAATGCGGCAAATGAAATTGCGGTTCAGGCATTTTTAGATAAAAAGATCGGCTTCATGGATATCAGTCGCATAAATGCTCAAGTATTAGAAAAATCAGATTTTATCGAACCAACTAGCTTAGATTCTTTATTAGAGAGTGATAATATTGCTCGTCAAATTGCTCAACAGGAAGTTAAAAAGGTAACTGGATGACCGATATTTTATGGAACTTTGCCTCATTCATTATTGCTATCGGTGTGTTAGTTACCGTTCATGAATTTGGTCATTTTTGGGTAGCGCGTAAATGCGGAGTTATTGTTGAGCGCTTCTCGATAGGTTTTGGAAAAGCCATTTTTAATTATCAAGGTAAAGACGGTACCGTTTATACTTTAGCGATGATCCCCCTTGGTGGCTATGTCAAAATGCTTGATGAGCGTATTGATACCGTTGAAGAAGATAAAAAGCCGTTTGCGTTTAATAACCGCCCCCTTTGGCAACGTAGTGCGATTGTTGCAGCAGGACCATTAGCTAACTTCATTTTTGCTATTGCCGCTTACTGGATCGTATTTATCATTGGTGTGCCGACGGTTAAGCCTGTGATTGGTGAAGTTGCACCGACCTCAATTGCTCAACAAGCTGGGATTGAGTCTGGGATGGAACTAAAAGCGATTGATGGTATCAAAACCTCAAATTGGCAGTCTGTCAATATGGCGGTGATTGGTGCAATTGGTGATGATCGTATGACCATTACGGTTTCACCTGAAAACAATAATTACCAGATTGATAAAGAGTTAGATTTATCGAACTGGAGCTTTGATCCTGAAACTGAATCAGGTTTAATTAAATTAGGTATCACACCTTATAGCCCTAAAATCTCGACAGAGCTAGCTCAAGTGATTGATGGTGGAGCGGCAAAAGAAGCCGGTTTTCAGTCGGGTGATAAATTATTAAAACTCAATGGTGAATCTATTGAGAGCTGGATGGGGTTTGTCTCTGTGGTGAAACAGAGTGCTGGGATCCCACTTCCTATTTTAGTTGAACGTAACGGTCGTGAATTACAGTTAAATTTAACACCGAAAACAAAAAATATTAACGGTCAAACTATCGGCTATATTGGGGTTTCTCCAAAAGTTGAACCATGGCCTGAAGAATATAAAATAGACCAGAAATATGGTGTATTTGCTGCATTGGGCCAAGCTGTTGATAAAACAGGTCAACTTATTAATTTAACCTTTAGTATGGTTAAAAAATTGATCACTGGCGATGTGGCATTAGATAACTTAAGTGGACCTATTTCAATTGCCAAAGGTGCCGGAATGACTGCCGAATTTGGTTTGGTACATTTCCTTGGCTTTTTGGCTTTGATTAGTGTTAACTTAGGTATTATCAACTTATTACCTCTTCCCGTACTGGATGGCGGACATCTACTCTTTTTTGCTGTAGAAGCTATTATTCGCCGCCCAGTCCCAGAAAAAATACAAGAAGTAGGTTATCGTGTGGGTTCAGTATTGCTAATGGCAATGATGGCCATTGCATTATTTAATGACTTTACCCGTCTTTAGGCGGTTTTGAGCAAGGACTAATCAGACCAACAATGACGATGAAAAAATTACTAGTAGCTTCACTTTTATTTGGTAGTGCAGTTGCTCAAGGTGCTGAAGATTTCAAAGTTACTGATATTCGATTCGATGGATTGCAACGCGTGCCTTTGGGGTCTGCGTTATTAAAAATGCCTATTCGAGTTGGAGATGAAGTTTCTGAAGAAGATATTTCAAATGCGATTCGTGCATTATTCTCTTCTGGCAACTTTGAAAACATCCAAATGAGCCAAGATAATGGACGATTGATCGTGACGGTTCGTGAGCGAGCAACGATTGCTGACATCTCATTTTCTGGCAATAAAGCGCTAAAAGAAGAACAGTTACAACAAAACTTAGACGCTTCCGATATGCAAGTGGGTGAGAGTTTAGATCGCACGAAACTAAGCCAAATTGAGAAAGGTCTTGAAGACTTCTATTATAGTGTTGGTAAATATAATGCGAGTGTAAAAGCAGTTGTGACGCCTCTGCCGCGAAATCGTGTTGATATCAAATTTGTATTTACTGAAGGCTTATCAGCAAAAATTCAGCAAATTAACTTTGTTGGCAATACCGTGTTTAGTGATGAAGAGTTAGCGGGTAAATTTCAACTTCGTTCAGATATCCCGTGGTGGAACTTTATGGCCTCTGATAAATATCAGAAGCAGGTTCTGTCTGGTGATTTAGAAACCCTTCGCAGCTATTATTTAAATCGTGGTTACCTAAAGTTTAAAGTTGTTTCGACGAACGTATCAATTTCACCGGATAAGCGTGGCGTTTACATTACGCTAAACATCTCTGAAGGGAAACCGTATACCGTTTCAGATATTAAGCTACGTGGTGAACTTGCTGGGAAAGAAGATGAGTTTGACTCATTAGTTAACTTTAAACCGAATGAAATTTATAACGCGGCAAAAGTCACCTCTCTTGAAGATAAAGTGAAAAAAGTATTAGGTGAAGCTGGTTACGCCTATCCAAAAGTACAAACGATTCCGACCTTCAATGATGTCAAACAGAGTGTTGAGTTAACCGTTAATGTTGATCCTGGTCAGCGTGTTTATGTTCGTAATATCAAATTTAGCGGCAATACGACCACTAAAGATGTGGTGCTTCGTCGTGAAATGCGTCAAATGGAAGGGGCATGGCTAAACTCTAAAGCATTAGAGCAAAGCAAATCCCGCCTTAACCGTTTAGGTTTCTTTGAAACTGTTGATATGAAAACGGTACGAGTTCCAGGCAGTAGCGATCAAGTTGATGTTATCTATAACGTTAAAGAAGCCAATGCTGGTAGTGTCAACTTTGGTGTCGGTTATGGTACTGAATCAGGGATTAGCTTCCAGTTAGGTCTACAGCAAGATAACTTCTTAGGTTCTGGTAATAAAGTTGGTATTAATGCGATGACCAATGATTACCAACAAAATATTACCTTAGAATATAAAGACCCTTATTTTACCATTGATGGTATTAGTTTAGGTGGTAAGGTTTTCTATAATCAGTTTGAAGCCTCAGATGCTAACATTGTTGACTATACGAACAAAACCTATGGTGCGTCATTAACTTGGGGTTTCCCGTTTAATGAATTGAACTACTTTGACTTTAGTGTGGGGTATACCCATAACCGAATCTCCAATCTACCAGAATATGATCAGGTACAAGAGTTTAAAACTACTCAACAAGGAAATTTAAGCGATAATGGTCAAACATTAATCGTTGATGATTATGATTGGACGGTTTCTTGGACGCGTAACAACTTGAATAAGGGCTACTTCCCAACGGCAGGTAACTATCAACGTGCTTATTTCAAGATGACGGTACCAGGCTCGGATACCCAATACTTCAAGACTCAATATGATGTTCGACAATACTTCCCGCTGACGGAAGCACATAGCTTTAGCTTATTGATGCGTGGACGCTTAGGTTACGGTAATGGTTATGGTGAAATTGATGGTAATGACAATTTATTACCATTCTATGAGAACTTTTATGCGGGTGGCTACTCTACACTACGTGGTTTCCGTTCAAATACTGCAGGACCAAAAGCAGTATATAGCCAAGGTCAACCAATGCCCGGTGGAATTGCTGGTAATAACTCGGATATTTATGCAACAGATGATTCTACTGGCGGAAACGCGATTGCGTTAGCGAGTATGGAATTGTTCTTCCCATTACCATTTGTGGCAGACGATTATCGTAATCAGATCCGTACCAGTGTCTTTGTTGATGCGGCTTCAGTTTGGGATACCGAGTTTGATTACAAATCGAATGGTAATGTCGTAACTGGCGAAGATGATTATTATGATTATTCTGATCCAACGAATTTCCGAGCATCTGTTGGTATTGCATTGCAGTGGATGTCCCCAATGGGACCTTTAGTCTTCTCCGTTGCTGAGCCAATTAAGTCTTATGATGGCGATGATGAAGAGTTCTTTACATTTACAATTGGTAAAACATTTTAATAATTAGGAGATTACCTTGAATAAATTTTTAAAAGCAGCAAGTGTTGGGTTAATTATTTTATCAGCTTCAGCATACGCAAATGCGGCAGAAGCAGCGCAAAAAGTGGGCTATGTCAATATTCAAGCTGTTTTCCAGCAGTTGCCTCAACGTGAAGCTGTGTCTAAAAAACTACGTGCTGAGTTTAAAGATCGTATTGATGAACTAAAACGCATGGAAACAGACATCAAAGGTAAGGTTGATAAACTAAAACGTGATGGTCAGTTAATGAGTGCCACCGACCGCACTAATGCACAGCGTGCTATTGTCTCTCTTGAGTCTGATTATAAACTGAAAGCAAAAGCTTTAGATGAAGATAACCGTCGTCGTCAAAATGAAGAGCGTCAGAAGCTACTCATGGAAATTCAGACTGCAGTGGGTAAAGTTGCTCAACAAGATGGTTATGATCTAGTGGTTGATGCACAAACAGTGCTATACGCAAAACCTGCGGATGATCTTTCTAAGAAAGTTATCGAAGAAGTTAAGTAATTAAGTCATATAAAAAGAATAAAGGTTAATCATGGTTGATATCACATTAGCAGCATTGGCAGAAACAATTGGCGCTGAGCTACGTGGCGACGGTTCCGTTGTTGTTGGTTCACTTGCTGGTACAGATAAAGCACAAGCTGGACAAATTACATTTCTCTCAAGCAGTAAATATCGAGAGAAACTATCTGAATGTAAAGCTTCGGCGATCATCTTGAAACCAGCAGATGCTGAGTTTTTTGCTGGTAATGTGTTAATCATGAATGACCCTTATTTAGGTTATGCATTGACGGCTCAAGCATTAGACACTACGCCAAAACCTGCTCAAGATATCGCACCTTCTGCGGTTATCGCTGAAGATGCAACGTTGGGTGAAAATGTTTCAATTGGTGCGAATGCTGTGATTGAATCTGGTGCCGTACTGGGTGATGACGTGATTGTCGGAGCGGGTTGTTTTATTGGTCAGAATGCACAACTGGGTGCGAGAACCAAATTATGGGCAAACGTCTCTGTTTATCACAACGTGGTGTTAGGCAGTGACTGTTTAGTACAATCGAGCACAGTATTGGGTGCTGATGGTTTTGGTTATGCTAATAATCGTGGTAAGTGGGTTAAAATTCCACAACTTGGAACGGTTAGAATTGGTAATAATGTCGAAATTGGTGCCAGTACAACCATTGACCGTGGCGCATTAGATGACACGATTATTGCTGATAACGTTATTATCGATAATCAGTGCCAAATTGCCCATAATGTAAATATTGGTCAAGGTACTGCAGTGGCGGGATCGACGGTAATGGCTGGCAGTTTAACCGTAGGACAACACTGTTTTATTGGTGGAGCTAGTGTCTTTAATGGTCATATGTCGATTGCCGATGGTGTCACGGTTACAGGTATGGCGATGGTGATGCGTCCAATCACTGAACCGGGTGTATACTCTTCGGGCATTCCATTACAAACTAATAAAGAGTGGCGTAAAACAGCGGCGCGCGTGTTGAAGATTGATGATATGCATAAGCGTCTTAAACGTGTTGAAAAACAGCTCGATAATGATTAATTGTTAGCTTAATATGCAATAAAATACGTTGAGGTGGTTTGACCACGGCATGATTTTAGCTAGATTTAGTGATTAGATTTTTGTGATAATGATCAATACTGTTATTCTATGACTTAAGTTAATTAGTGTTATTGCCTATTAGCGATAATACTAAGTAAGAAGAGAATACGACCATTAATTGAGTTACTGATAATTGATATATTATTAGATTAAGGCTCTATAAATATAGGATGATTGCTTTGAGTCGCGAAAATAAAACACTGAATATTAATCAAGTCAAAGAACTGCTACCTCACCGTTACCCGTT